>NZ_CP195193.1:0-2923863 GCF_054696575.1 Ructibacterium sp. SJQ-7 | reverse complement strand
AAATAAGAGAACATTGATTGAACCGACCCCCAAAAGTTAGACCAAAAATCTAACTATTGGGAGGTCGGTTTTTTCATGGCAAAATATAGTTTTGAATTTAAAATGGAGGTTGTGCAGGCATATCTAAATGCTGAAGGTGGGTATAGATATTTAGCAAGTAAATATAACATTCCTGCAAAGAGGAGAATTGAAGAATGGGTACACGCATACAGAGAATTTGGTGAAGAAGGGTTAATGCGTTCGAGACAAAATAAGAAATATACTTTTCAATTTAAGCTTTCTATGGTAGAATTGTATCTATCAAGTGAGGTCTCATATCAGGAATTAGCACTATCACAAGGAATTAGTAATCCATCATTGATTGTAAAATGGGTCAATGATTTCAGAATTGCCGGACCTGATGCTTTGAGACCTAAAAAGAAAGGTCGTAAGAAAACATTGGATATAAGAGAATGTAAAAAGCCTTCTAAATATGACGGAGAAAAACCCGTGGATACAAGTGCCGAGCATGTCAAAGAACTTGAAGACGAACTACTTAAACTTAGAATAGAAAATGCATATTTAAAAGAATTGAGGAGACTGCGTTTAGAGGAGGAAACTCTTCTGAAAAAACAGCGAGAATTGTCCACAGTCTCCGAGGACAGTTCAAATTAAAAGACATTCTCGCAGTAGTCGGTTTTCCAAAGGCAACATATATGTATTGGCAAAAACGATTTGACAGAGAAAATCCTGATAAACAGTTGGAGGATGAAATCACTAAAATCCATATAGAAAACAAGGATTACGGTTACAGACGGGTATATAGAGAATTACGAAACAGAAAGATTTTTGTGAATAAAAAGAAAGTTCAAAGAATCATGCAAAAATTATGTTTCCAGGTCACATCATTTACTCGAAAAAGTCGCAGATATAATTCGTACAAAGGCAATGTTGGTAAAATAGCACCAAACAGAATTAACAGGCGATTTAATACATCTGTACCGCATCAAAAGATAACTACTGACACGACCGAATTTAAGTATTATGAGATTGACAACAAAGGCCGAATGGTAATTAAGAAATTGTATTTAGACCCATTTCTTGATATGTTTAATGGTGAAGTGTTAAGCTATGGTATAAGCAAAACTCCATCAGCGGCAAGTGTTTTATCGGCACAGAAACAAGCAATAGAAATAACATCTGATTGCCCATACAGAAGAACATTCCATTCAGACAGAGGTTGGGCATATCAAATGGGTGCATATTCCTCTGTTCTTAAAGAAAACAAAATATTTCAAAGTATGTCTCGGAAAGGAAATTGTTATGATAACTCTGTGATGGAAAATTTCTTTGGAATATTAAAGCAGGAAATGTATTATGGAACTACATATTACAGCTTTGAAGAGCTTAAAGATGCTATTGAAAGATATATAAAATATTACAACGAGAAAAGAATAAAAGAAAAACTTGGGTGGATGAGTCCGGTTGAGTATCGGCTCAACACCTTGGCTGCATAAAAATAGCGTAGCAGTCGTTAAAACTACTACGCTATAAAAAGTCTAACTTTTGGGGGTCACATCAGATTTCATTTCAATGTTCTCTTATTTCTGCAATCAAATAACTACAATGCTGATTATATTGACAACCTACCCATAATTTCAGCATCCTGTGTAACTATTTGAGCCGCTTGCGATACTTGTTTTAAATACAAAATGCAGCATAGAGTGGAACAATCTTTTTGTTATTCTCAAACCCGAAGTTTTTGGCAGAAAGTTTTATAGCATAAGCAGGCTTGTATTTATCCATATAAACCTTTAAGCTCTTGGCTCTGGTGTTGTCGGCGGACTTGACCTCAATCGGAATAAGCTGACCGTCACGCTGAATTATAAAATCAATTTCAGCGCCACGTTCAGACTCCCAATAGTAGGTGTGGTATCCATTAATAGAAAGCTGCACATTGACATAGTTCTCCGCCATACCACCCTTAAAATCATTAATTTCCTCGACCATATATAGAATATCATTGGCGACTAAATCTTTCTTGGCACAAAGAAGCCCTAAATCAGACACATAAATTTTGAAAGCATCAATATTACGGTAGTTTTCCAACGGCTTTTTGATTTGCTCAACCTTGTAAACCTGTGACACGATACCGGACAAACAAAGCCATTCAATCGCATTTTCAAATTCAGAAGCCCGTCCACCTTTCTTAATCAACTTATATTGGAAACGGGTATTCTTCTTTGAAAGTTGAACGGTTATATTATCATAGGCAAGCCTGGTTTTCTTGATTTCATTCAAGTTGTTATACTTGCTCATATCATTAAGATAACTTGCAAGTATCGTGTCCTGAGTATGGCGGACAAGAATATAATCCTTTGTTTCAGCAAATTGCACCACGCACTCCGGCATACCGCCAACTACAAGATACTTACGGTAAAGTTGCATTGCGGCATCATGCAGAGCAGACGGTAGCGGTGTATCGGTACTGAAACATTTTTTTATCTGCTCCACTAAATCATCCTCACCAAGAGCCAACATAAATTCTTCCATATCCATAGGATAAAGTGTTTTCATATCGACCTTCCCGACAGGAAAAGAGAATTTAGCTCTGTTGACAGCAACCCCAAGCAAACTGCCTGCAACAACGATATGATAATCCGGAGCGTCCTCACAAAAGTATTTGAGTGAAGTCAATGCTCTTTCGCAAAGCTGTACTTCATCAAATACTATCAGCGTTTTTTCTTTTACAATAGTCTGACCTGCGATATGTGATAAAATCGGTATCAGATAATCGGGACTGATATTTTCCTCAAAAGTTTCGTTTAGCTTTGGGTTGGTTTCAAAATTAAAGTACGCCACATTTTCATAATGAGTACGCCCAAACTCAAGAATTGAATAAGTCTTTCCAACCTGTCTCGCCCCTTGTAGGATAAGAGGTTTTCGATGTTTGTTTTCTTTCCACGCTTTCAAGAAACCCATAATCTTTCTATACATAATCAGCCCTCCCTAAATATACTTGAATATATTATAACAAATATTCGTGTAAAAATCAATGAATTTTTATTATTTTTTTGCACTAATCAACACGATTATTTCTACTAACCTCTATCAATACGACACTAATACCGCAAATTCTACATTCTTATATCTCTCCAAATTAGACGTTATTTGTTTATAAAATTCAGTATCATTTGCGTTCTGACAATGGAACTTATCAAGTCATATTAATCTGCATTTTGCATTTTAAATGATTTTATTCTTCTTGTGTCATTCTTATACTCTTTTGATATTATTAAATCAACTTTAAATACTCATCCAACTGTTTCTCTTCCAAATCAGCAGCAAAATTTGCAAATGATATTAGGTTTCCATTAACCGCATATTGTTCTAATGCATTATAATAATCTGCTATAATGTATTGATTTTAATAAAAATTTTCGTTAAATATATTATAGAAAGCGAAGAAAGTAGCGATATATATGTCTAAAAAAATAATATCAATGAATTGGATTATATACTCATCACCAAAATAATTCATTACATTATTTACACGTTCTTCAAATGCAGCCGAACTACCTTCTCCGCTTGGCGAAGTACCTGATATAATCATATATTTCTTACTTCCGTCAACATATCCAGGGAAATATGTATTATCGTACAATGCCTTAAAATCAGTATCTTTCGAATAGTCACTTTCCATTGCCGCACTCAACACTTCATTCATAAATGCCTTCTTTGAATCCTCAGTCAAAGATGCGTACATTTCATTATGTACTTTCTTAACAAAATTAACACCGTAATCATTTGTCAAATAATCATTAAGTCAGCTTACTGCCGAACCAACAAGTTCTATTGTGCATTGTCTTGTTGACCCAAAGACCACATACAGTCAGATACAGCACCGTTATTGCTTAAGAATGCATCTTGAACGTGTTTATTCTTCGTTTGATTTTTGAATGAAGAATATCTGAAATCTTTATCCGCAAGACTTGTCTTTACCGCTTTCAATGCCTCTTCAGTATTAGACGCATCTACATTCGGATACAAATTTGATTTTACATATGTATATGACGCCGTTCCGTCACTTTCAATAACTATATCATAATTTATTATTCTGTTATAATTCACCATAAGAAATTCATATGAACTTCTCAAGTCGTCTGTATAGAATGTATAATGTGCATTAGGATATGTTTCAGTTCTGTTGTAGACTCTATCGTCGGTTCTGTTGTTGGTTCTGTTGTTGCCACCTGCGTCGGTATTACAGTCGTTATCAGTGTAGCTGTCGGTACTGACGTTGGTACTGCTGTCGCCTCTGTTGCGTTTTCTGCACTCGCTTGAATTGCAAGTCCTATAAATGAAGTTGACATCATAACCATTGTGATTACAGCAACTATCATTTTCTTTAGTTTCTTCACTATAAACTCCCTTTGTATTTATTCATACATAATTATACATTTGATTTATATATTTATCAATTCTATTTTTTACAAAATATATTGTGAATCGTATATTTTTTAGTAAAATATCAATATAGAGAAAAAAAAGCGAAAGTCTATATAATATTACTTTCACTTTTTCTATTATACCAAAAACATATTGAGTTCCGCACCACCCATACCGAGTGCCGTACGACTTCCTATACCGGAATAACATGAATAATGAATTAACTTCTTTAATAATTCGCAGTTGCTATAGTCACCGTGAATTTTAAAAGATACACTTCCCATCATACCCGTCAATTTTTTCGGATCAATTTTGTAGCTTTTACTAAAAAATTTATATCCAACAATTTTCATACAGTCAAATGCTTTTTTTATGTCCTCTTCTGAAATGTTTTCATTCTCAAATTCATTCAATTTCAACGCAACAGATTTAAAATACTGTGAAATCTCTGTACCAAAATATAATGTACCCTGTTTTTTGCACAATGCCGGTGTTATTATATTGAATTGATATTTTTTTATATTATCCACATAATCATTATATCCAACAGGATTTTCAATACTGTAATCCAACACTTTAAGAGCCGGCGCACCTTTTACTATAATTTTATCAACCGCTTTCAATGCGTTTATAATCTGCATCGCCTCATCAGCTAGGGCATTGATTGTTAATATTAATTCTGAGCCATCCCTAACCACATTAATTGAAAAAGGATTGAGTGCTTCTGTATGTAATTTTTCCGCATAATCGCTGTCAATAATCGACATTATATATCCATGAATCTTAACACCCAAATCTGAATGTATGTCATCTAAATTTTCGGATCTAAGACGAATAACCATCCTTTGCATCATTTTTCTATCTCCTTGATTTTAGCTATTCGTGCACAATATCCCATAACATATGCTAATTCATTCTTATCCAGTTGTTTTAATGAAGAATTTGTCAAAATCAACTTGCACCAAGCCGATATATCATCTGCACTTCCCTTTCCTGTGACTCCCAAAGCATTGCGTGTTTCCTCTTTCTTCGGCTTTTTATAAAATTTCTCTACTATATCAAAAAAATCATGGACAGTATTTTCATCATTACTCGACAAATATTTCTTTGCAAATTGATAAAATTTTTCTTCTTTTTTTAAACAATGTAATCCATATGCTGTATTCAGTAATTCTCTCTTATTCATTTCTTCACCCCATCAATGTACGGATACATTATTTCTTCAACATCAGTGATTGAACGTGAAAATTCTTTATACTTATTTTTGTAATTTTCCGCATATAATTTTGCGTCTACTGATTTTCCGTCCATTATCACATTGCCGCTTATTTCAACCTGACCATATCCTTCGTTTTTGAACCCACCAAGTTTTAAATTAAAAGTTTTAGTGCACCCTAAAGCAAAACATAAAAGTTCAAGTTCTTTATCGGTCAAATCATTAAAAAATATCCTTGTATTAAATTCAGCTCCCGGAAGAATTGCTTTTATTCTGATTTTTTTATACGCATCATATTTTTTTACCTTATTACAGTACAGCTTATATCCCTTAAGTTTACCAACATTATTTCTTGGTCCTTTTTCCACATTACAATATTTTGCAACTGTTAATTTGGGAGAATGTTGGCAGTTTACGTTAAAAACTTTGGTTTTTGCACTCTTTGATACCGCATCTGAAAACGTCAATTTACTTTTTACTTTCATCATTCCGAACATATCACAGATAATACATTTATTTTTGACATCACATTTCAAGTTTGCATTTGGCACATCAATAATGTATTTGCGTCCGCTCTTTGCTTTTATACAACCGTCCGAAACAATATTAGCTATATGTCGTACTGCACCTTTCAATGAAGAGCCCGGAATAATAGGATATTCTCCGTTTGTCATTATATCTTTATATAATCCTACTTTATCTTTTGAAAACATTCCATTTCCAACAGCTAAATTAGATACAGTTAAAATTTTCAAATCAATATACCCGCTATTTTTTGCAGCAGATTTGTCTACATATTTATTTTCTTCTAAATATATTCGAGGCGTATTAAATTCCGCAAAATCAGAATTATCTTCATATTCAATATTCATATCAAGACACCCCCTTATAGAACTCATCAAATGAATTGTATTGTTTTTCTGCTATAGCATTCAGTTCATCATCAAAGCCTTTGGTAATAGTGAGTTTAAAATTTCCAATATTCATCAACCCAAATCCACGGCTTGTACTGCCGCCAAAACGTATAATACCTTGTTGCACCGCTTTCAACGCGTCAGCAATATTATTAAGTTCTTTATCTGTAGGATTTACAATAGAAAATCCCGCTTTAAAAGCACCTTTTTCCACTGCTTGAATATTTCTCAAGCTTGCGTTTTTAGCTGATTGCAATATTGGATCGATTGCTGTTTGATTTCTCTCCGATGTTTTAACTGTTTGCATATCCGCATAGGCGTCATAAAAAGCAATTCTGCCCTTTCTGCCTAACTTTCCGAATAAAAATTCTTCAGCATCTGAATCGTTTATCTTTTTTCCTATGTAATGTCTTATTACACCTTTTATTGTACTTCCCGGAATTACAAATGTTTCTTCTTCACCGTTATTGCCTGACAGAAATGTCGTATCGGGCAATGTCGGATCTAATTCATTACTTCTGCCACTGCCTACAATTACCGGTCCTACGGCACACAAATCAAATTCAGCAATCGCTTTTCTGTCTATTCTTGTAAACATATACTCACCTCTTATAATCCCAACAAAGCTTTAAGAGAATCAGCATTCATCTCATTTTTTTCTGTCACTTCAAGCGAAATACGTCCCAATCCACGACTTGTTTTACCGCCTACCGAAAGTTCACCGCTTTCAAGTGTTTTTATAATATAGTCAAGATATTTTTTCTGCGGTTCATCAAGATTTTCGGCAATCAAAATAAAATTAAATTTTGAACCTTTCGGAATTATTTCAAAGTTGTACTTTACTCCACTTTTTGCGGCTCCGGTTTTTCTGTCAATTCCTACACCGTCACGATATTCATATATACACTTTTCGCCTATAAAATTACAATCCTTAAATTGCAATTTTGAGGCAGTACCTCTGCCGCCGAAAAGTTTACACACTTCACAGCTCTCTTCATATGCCCGTTCAGCTTTTTCTAATTGACTGTCTTTACTGTCATTTATATTTCTCAAAGCATTTTTTGTAATACAGTTTTCATCCTTGTCATCAAAGCAATTACAAACCCTTTTACCTACACTGCGCATAATCGCCTCAAAATTACTTCTCACAACACCTTTTATTGATGAACCCGGAATTACAGGAAGTCCGTTTGAATCCTTTAAAACAGAACCGTCAACCTGAGTCGGATCAAGTGTTTCCGCCCCTGCCGAACCTATATACAAAGGATCTACCGCTGTAATAACTCCGTTAATAATAGTCTTATTATCAAATTTATCAAATAACATTGACAAAATATCTCCTTTCTTTAGGATTATCTATAATTATTTTTGTAATTTTTTCTCGTATCATTCTTATTGTAATTTTTCTTCTGATTTTCTCCACCATTATTTGCAGATGTCAAAATTTCATTTCTCCATACTCTTGCACTTTGATACAAATAACCAAAAAACAATCGTATTGCTTCAAGTACAACAGTATCTTCTTTATATTCCTTTTTGATTTTTTCTAATTTTTCAATTATAACATCACCAAATCTTTTACCGTTCTTTTCTATTTTCCATGACTCGATCTTTTTTATTTTAGCAGTTTTATACTGTACCAAAAGTTTTATTTCATCATAATTTTCAGCATTTGAACATAACGCCGCTAATGATCTGAATTGGTTTGTACCTACTCCGTTTTTATTTCTATCATTTTTATTTTCTTCATCTTGAATTGCCTCTTCAGGATTTATCTCATTTTTGACTTCATTTACTAATGCAATAAGCCATTTCTTATCTATTTGCATCTGCATTCACCCCTAACATATGAATTTCATTACACACATCAATTCTGCCATAGCCGTTTTCAGTATCTGAACCAATTCCGTTTGCAAGCAATTTTTCAAGCAACGAAATTGTATTATCAATCTTATCTTTTTCTACAGATATTAAAAAGCTCGACCCCTTTATCGTTTCAACTTGCGGGTCTTTTTTCCATTCACCCCATTTTTGTCTTGTGTCATATCCCGCATAAATTCTGTTATTTGCAAAAACATTTTCAATTTTGATATAATCTTCATCATCGAAAACAAGTTTGTGCCACATATTTTTATATTCTTCCGTTGTCTTAACTGCGGTGTTAGGCTTTATGCCTAATCTTGCGTCCGACAAAAGCAATATCGGAATATAAAATCTGTTTTCATCTTTATATTCTACTTTATCAGAACAATATTCCTTCGTAAATTCTTCTATTTTCTCCTTCAAATCGTTTCGAGGTTCAACATCAATTATGTCTTTAACCATCAGCTTGCCATAACCGTTTGAAGAATATTTTCCGACATAAACGACCGTTCCTATTTTAATCATTTCTGTATCGCAATCATCTATATATGCCTCAAACACTTGTCCTCTTGCTATTGAATTTGTAGAATATAAACTTCCGTCCAATGCAGTACGAGAGTTATAATTAATTGCAGTATGAGTCAACGTATTTTTTAGGACCTTAGTCGAACACATATTTTTAATATCAATGTACCCCTTTGCATCTTCCATACGTCCTGCTCTTTCGGAGATTTTTTTACATTCATCACATTCCAAAATGCCGTTATTCAGCATTGAATCTTTTATAGGGTGTTCGCTCGGTTTAATCTTACATTTTTTTGTCGTCAAAGGTGACGGTACTGTATTCTCCGGAAATGCGAAAGAAAACTTCATATTTGAAAAATTCTCACAAATCTTTTTACGCGAACATTCACTGCATTTATCACCTTTAAGTTCAATCCAGTTGTTACGTTCTTCAATTTCACAACCAAGATAAATATCCTTTGCAAAACCGGCTCTTAAAACCGAGCCGGGAATATAATCCAAACTGTTAAGGAAATTGTAATCAGAATTTATTCCGCAACTTATCACATCGGAACAAAGTTCAAACACGATTTTTTTCATCATTTTTCTGTCACCTCAATTTCCACCAAGCCCAATCCTCGACTTTTAGATGAACCTATCGAATCAATCATTTTAAACGATTCAATCAAAGCTTTTTCATACTTAATCAAAGACGGAGTATAATAAACAGTCATATTTCCGACAAATTCCTGATTGTCAGCCGCCGAAATCACATTGCTTGAAACAAGCGCACCGTCCAAACCTTTTTTAGTATATCTGTTTATAGATACGTTAGTTCTTATTTCTCTTTTCACATCACTGAGCGGAAGAAGATTATCTATAATAACTCTTGACGGCATAAATCCCGCCTTTCCAAACAATCTGCACATAACACATTTACATTCGGATTCCGCTTTTTCTTTGCCGACACATTTATAATCGGGATCTATCGCTTTAATATTCATTTCCATTCTGTTTCTCAAAATCCCTTTTATCAAAGTTGCCGGAATGTATGCTCCTATTTTGTCACTGACAAAGAAACGTCTTCCGTCACTTCCGCTGCCGGCATTTATATGCAAAGGCGTTTTTAATTTTAATCTAATATTATATACTTTTTTCATACCTAATTTTCCTCAACATAATTATATAGTTCCAAAATATCTCTCCATACAAAAGCCTCTGTACCGTTACGAGAATACTTGCCGTTTTTGTTTTCCCAACCGTCTATTTCCGGTGCATATATCTTCATTTTTTTATCTTTTGCATTACGATAATTAAAGAATAAATATGCCTCTTCCAAACAGTCCGAATTAGTATAAGCATCATATATATTTCTCAATGCCGATTTTGCATTTTTATTTCTTTTCAGTTTTTCTATGTACTCAATTAAATCATCCATACCCTCTGTGGTATACGGTGAAAGAGTTGATTTTAAATGATATAAAGTTTCTGATGATTCGGTTGTTTCCGTAGGGTCATCTAAAACAGCATACGATATTGTACCTGTATCTTTTCCTTTTGTATTGTTTAGTTTAGCCAATTCTTTCGCCTCTGCAAGCTTGTCTTCCGCCACTTCAAGCATAATGCGAAGCGGAGTATTGCTTTTGGCAATGCAGACTCCGACAGACATTGTTGATTCATACATATTTTCATTTTCGGCTACGTTTTGTTTTTTGAACTTATTATTGTATTCTTTAATAAGTCCGGTTGCAAACTTCAATGCGACCTTTCCGCTGACAATAACAAATATATCATCACCGCCAAGACCGACAACTTCAAAACGGTCAATCCCCAAAGATTTCATCGTATCATATACCGAACCTGTTGCCGCCTCTTTAACTTCATCACTGAATTTCATCATATCAGTAATAAATTTAAAATTACGGATAATTTGTCCCATATTATTTCCGTCACCGTATACGACAGCTATGTGGTCACTGTCTATATTGGTAAAGCTGTCACAGACAACCGCATCTTTTCCGACGCGTTTTTTGTACTCTTCCAAATAATCCTTTCTTGAGGATTTACCTACGGCAGCTTTATGCATACAACTTGCACAGACTTTCTTGTCTTCATATATATAAGAGGCAATACGACTTTTGCAAAGCTGACAGCTTGTAGGTTCACATTTTTCGTTTGAAAGTTTAATAGTTGAACCGTTCCAATCCATAAATCCTTGCGGTGCAAAAGCACTTTCAGAAATAATCGGATTAAATATTTTCAATTTTTTTCGACTTGAAAGTTTTCGTTCAAGCTCTCTTATAACTTTCTTGTAGTCATTTTCAAACTCGCCACGCGTTATGCACAGCGTTACATATGCAGTATTTGCACTTACAAGGTACTTTTCAGCCTCATTTTCCAATTCCATAGCAAAATTTTCGTCAACACTTTCCGGTAAAATGCAGAAAATGTTTCCGCCGCCGTTATACATAATGCAATCACGACTGAAATGTTTTTCTATATAATTAGGAATAACCTTTTCTTCTACATATGCCAAATTCATACTTGCTCCGCGAATATCACGCGGAACGTTGTCCTCTAAATAATATTGCTTAATCTTGTAACTTCCGCCTTTGAGCAGAACAATTTTAGAAGAACTATCTGATGCACCTATTATTTTGTAGCAATTTTCAAGTTGATTTTTGTATTTGTTGTCATTGCTCATTTATCAATCACCTTCTTTAAAATCAAATCTATATTTTCACTGTTTTAACTTTTTCTGTTTCATAATTTGACATTATTATACTATATGACTAAATATTTTTCAATACCCTTTTAACGTTTTGTGTGTTTTGAATAATATTCTTGCATTTTTTTGTATAATTATCTCATTGACAATACTTGTATATTCATATATAATAAATTAAAATAACTATGTTTGGCGAACCAGTCCGAAATCGCTTAATAAATAATACGTTTTTTTATAGGTTCGCCGATAAATAATCAACATTTTTATATTGTTCTGTATAAAATCATTTTGGCTCTGTATTCAGTTGTATGAATTTTTGTAGATAATGTATTATAATTAGAATAATAAAAAACTTTGATTGTTTATTTTTAATGAACCACCTCACACCCACACGGGTATTGAAACCCGGGAAATTTGTATGTTGACGTTTTATGTACTGGAACCACCTCACACCCACACGGGTATTGAAACTGTCGTTTAACGCCTGCCACTGTCTTAGCTGGCGGAACCACCTCACACCCACACGGGTATTGAAACCCCCAAACATTACCGAACAATACATAACCATTACCTCGGAACCACCTCACACCCACACGGGTATTGAAACTATTCCCAACCTTTAATCATAAATTCATATATTCGAACCACCTCACACCCTCACGGGTATTGAAACTTTGCAACGTCATTCCACGTCAGTCTAATAACAGAACCACCTCTCACCCTCACGGGTATTGAAACTATTACGATATTAATATTCTATAATGCTCATTCATGAACGAACTCTCACCCACACGGGTATCAAAACAAAAAACGATGTACTCCACATTGTTTTTACATTTTTTGTCGATTAATATTGACTTTAGATATTTTTATTGTTATCATTAATACATGTGACGAAAGGAGTTAAAAATGGCAAATATATTAATTACTTACATAAGTCAAATGGGCTCACACCTTACAAAAGATTCTGTAACAGAATACACAATAGACGACGGTCCTTTAAAAAATCAGAAAATAACCGGTATTCTTACGAATGAGGCAGGAATAAAATATCTTCAAAAATCACTTGCTGATAAAAATGAAAAATTAGACAAAATAATAGCTTTATGCACTCAATCTGTTTTAGAAAAAACATTACCGAATTTTGACAACAAAACCACGATTGAGTATTTAAAAGATACTATTTCCGATATGGAAATTATTGAAACATCTGTTTCTACATCTGACAGCACAAACGATGTCACCAAAATAATGGAACTGATAAATGACGACTCTTCCGACAACAAAATATATATCGATATAACCGGCGGTATGCGTGATACCGTCTATACCGTAACATTGATAGGTCGTTTTTGTGAATTTAACAACATCCCTGTCAAACAAGTTATATATGCTCAGCAAAATCCCGCTATTATAAAAGACTTCTCGGCGAATTTCCGAATTCTTGACCTTTTAAACAGTATGAGCGAATTTATTTCTTTCGGAAGTGTAACAAATCTCGCCAATTATTTTAAAAACTCCGAAAATTCAGAATTAAATGCACTCATTCAATCAATGCAAAGTTTTACAAATGCTATAATATTGGGTAAAACCACAAAACTTGAAGAAATTTTGCGCACATTTAAAAATAATATAGAGGAATTCAAACAATCAAAACAAACTACATCAACAGAACAAATATTGTTATATATGACTGATACTATTCAATCTAAATTCTTCTCCGGAAAAGAAATAGACTATTTGTCAATTATAACTTGGTGTTTGGATAACAACCTTATCCAACAAGCTTTAACCCTTTATACCGAAAAAATTCCTGACTATCTTTTCAATAAAAATATACTTTCAGTTACTGATGAAAGAAAAAAAGATTTAGCAAAAACAAAATTAGACGGTTACGGATTAGCTTATTACATATTTTACAGCGATTTTATGGAACCTATTGCCGAAGATAACCAATATAATGATATGTATAAATTTATCTGCGAATATTCGGATCGCAAGAACTTAGATAAAGGTCATAAAATTGTTCAAAAATATAAAAAGAAAAATATAAACATTATAAAGGGAATTGAAAATTTTGAATTGCTATATAAAAGTATGGAAAACAAAACTATAAGATATAAACAAAGCGATATTTTTTATCAGCCGCCTAAACAGTGCAAAGCGGCTTGGGAATATTTACGCAAACATAAAAGTATTGTTAATTGGGATCAATGCAATTCTTATGATTTTATAAATTTGTTACTTGGCTATACCACAGCAGACAAAACAACTTCTGAAAAAAAAGAAACTACTTCTAAAAAGAAATTCCGCTTTGTCACAAACTTTGATACTTTCATCGAATTAACAAAAGAAAAAGGTTATAATTACAGCATAAGTGCTAAAGATATGCAAAGAATTGTGCGTGATTACTTCTTCTTCAAGTCAATTCGTAACGAAATAAATCACGCAAGTGACAATGACACGCTTTCAGATGATCAAAAAGCTTATTACAGTGAATTTTACACAACAAACTTTACAGTTAATTCACTTATTAAGGATATGAAAAGTTCTATAGATTTTATATCAAATTTATCTGAGAATTAAACACAAAAGGCAGCCGACATTATAGTCAGCTGCCTTTTAATATTCTCTGAATCCCACAAATTCAAATACAACTTGTTTACTGTATTTCCCATCAGTAATTATTTCCGTAACATTTCTTTCACTGCACGCAGTAACAACTTTTATATCACGTTCCTTCAGCAAGTTAATTACTGTATATGCAAGTGAAAATTCACCCTGGCATAAAACACACTTCGGATTTTTTTCTAAAATATCACCAACACATTTTTTTGCCATAGTCGATATTTGGCTTTTTGTATAAGTTGGCGGAACATTCGGAAACGGTATATCTAATATTTTGCCATACTGTTGTGCCTGTTCTGTCTGCTCTTTACTCCAATTTTTACTCGGATGATTTGAAAAATTTATAAACATTTAATGTCTTCCTTTATAATTCTTATTACCTCTATTTTATCACACTTACAAACAAATTTCTATATTTATGTAAAATTTTTATTTAGCAAAATGTATAATACAGAAAATTAAGGAAACAATACTAAATACTACAATGTATATGGAGGAACACAAAATGAATCAACAACAAAAAAAGGAAACAAGAAAGCTACCAAGCTTTTACATAGCACTTTGTTGCTGTGTATTGGCAATCGGTATAGCCGGTTATTTTACCGAAAGACACAATTCAGACTCATCAAGTATGCTAAGCAATGAGATAGCCGATAACAGTGGCAGCGAAGTTTTTTCGGATTCAACCGACAAATTCACATCTTCCGCTCTGAACGTTTCAGAAGATGAAACTCAAGAGGCGTCATCAGCAAATGTAGAAGAGAGTTCGGAAGTTGTATCTGATACCGAAACCGCTCAAAGTACCGACACTCAAACCGATATACCTGTTATGTCCGAGCAACAAGTACCTGTCGAGGACTATGCAGTCAACAATCCCGACGTCGACCAAACCGCAGTTATCGTATCATCCGAACAACCTGCATTTATTATGCCTGTAAACGGAAATACACTTGAAGGATATTCGGACAAATTAAAATACAACGAACAGCTTTCCGATTGGCGTACCCACAACGGCATTGACATTGCCGCCAACACAGGTTGCAGTGTACAAGCCGTCGCTGACGGCGTTATTGACGAAACAGGCAAAGACGCAATGGGCGAATATGTAATAATATCTCACGCCGCAGGATTTATAACAAAATATATGGGACTTGAAAACATTGAAAATCTTACTGTAGGTAAAGAAATAAAATCAGGCGAAGTTATCGGAACGTCAGGTAAATGTACCGGTGAAAATGTGACCGATCCGCATATTCACTTTGAAATGTCAAAAGACGGAGTTTTGGTAAACCCAACCGACTACCTTCCTCAACAATAAAAGCAAAATGAGCCTGTCGTGAACCGACCCCCAAAAGTTAGACCAAAAATCTAACTATTGGGAGGTCGGTTTTTTCATGGCAAAATATAGTTTTGAATTTAAAATGGAGGTTGTGCAGGCATATCTAAATGCTGAAGGTGGGTATAGATATTTAGCAAGTAAATATAACATTCCTGCAAAGAGGAGAATTGAAGAATGGGTACACGCATACAGAGAATTTGGTGAAGAAGGGTTAATGCGTTCGAGACAAAATAAGAAATATACTTTTCAATTTAAGCTTTCTATGGTAGAATTGTATCTATCAAGTGAGGTCTCATATCAGGAATTAGCACTATCACAAGGAATTAGTAATCCATCATTGATTGTAAAATGGGTCAATGATTTCAGAATTGCCGGACCTGATGCTTTGAGACCTAAAAAGAAAGGTCGTAAGAAAACATTGGATATAAGAGAATGTAAAAAGCCTTCTAAATATGACGGAGAAAAACCCGTGGATACAAGTGCCGAGCATGTCAAAGAACTTGAAGACGAACTACTTAAACTTAGAATAGAAAATGCATATTTAAAAGAATTGAGGAGACTGCGTTTAGAGGAGGAAACTCTTCTGAAAAAACAGCGAGAATTGTCCACAGTCTCCGAGGACAGTTCAAATTAAAAGACATTCTCGCAGTAGTCGGTTTTCCAAAGGCAACATATATGTATTGGCAAAAACGATTTGACAGAGAAAATCCTGATAAACAGTTGGAGGATGAAATCACTAAAATCCATATAGAAAACAAGGATTACGGTTACAGACGGGTATATAGAGAATTACGAAACAGAAAGATTTTTGTGAATAAAAAGAAAGTTCAAAGAATCATGCAAAAATTATGTTTCCAGGTCACATCATTTACTCGAAAAAGTCGCAGATATAATTCGTACAAAGGCAATGTTGGTAAAATAGCACCAAACAGAATTAACAGGCGATTTAATACATCTGTACCGCATCAAAAGATAACTACTGACACGACCGAATTTAAGTATTATGAGATTGACAACAAAGGCCGAATGGTAATTAAGAAATTGTATTTAGACCCATTTCTTGATATGTTTAATGGTGAAGTGTTAAGCTATGGTATAAGCAAAACTCCATCAGCGGCAAGTGTTTTATCGGCACAGAAACAAGCAATAGAAATAACATCTGATTGCCCATACAGAAGAACATTCCATTCAGACAGAGGTTGGGCATATCAAATGGGTGCATATTCCTCTGTTCTTAAAGAAAACAAAATATTTCAAAGTATGTCTCGGAAAGGAAATTGTTATGATAACTCTGTGATGGAAAATTTCTTTGGAATATTAAAGCAGGAAATGTATTATGGAACTACATATTACAGCTTTGAAGAGCTTAAAGATGCTATTGAAAGATATATAAAATATTACAACGAGAAAAGAATAAAAGAAAAACTTGGGTGGATGAGTCCGGTTGAGTATCGGCTCAACACCTTGGCTGCATAAAAATAGCGTAGCAGTCGTTAAAACTACTACGCTATAAAAAGTCTAACTTTTTGGGGTCACATCATCGACATTTTGTCGACAGGCTCATTTCTACTATCTGTTATTATAAAATGCAACATAAGATTTATATGCCATATATACGTCACTCTTTGCTGTAACTTCAAACGGTGCGTGCATTGAAAGTACAGGAACACCGCAGTCAATAACGTCCATATTAAGATTAGCAACGTACTGTGCGATTGTACCGCCGCCGCCTTGATCAACCTTACCGAGTTCGCTTGTCTGCCAAATAACTCCGTTATCGTCAAGTATCTTACCTATTTCATAAACAAATTCGGCAGACGCGTCAGAAGATTCCGACTTACCTCTTGCACCCGTATACTTCATAAGCACCATACCGCAGCCTGCAAATGCCGCATTACGTTTTTCGTATACGGATTCATAGTTCGGATCAACTGCCGCACCGACGTCCGATGACAAGCAAGCTGAATTTTCTATTGTTGTATTATAATCGGTAATTGTGCAGTTGCCGTTAATCTTTTCAAGAATTTCCGCAAGAGTCATTTCAAAAAATGCGCTAAGCATACCCGTATTACCCGTTGAACCGATTTCTTCTTTATCAACAAGGATTGCAAGTGCTGTCTTTTTAGGATTTTGAACAGCGAATATACCCTTTAATGTAGTAAATGCACACACTCTGTCATCTTGACCGTATGCACCGACAAAGCTTTCGTCAAGTCCGACATTCTTAGCCTTGAAAGCAGGTACAATTTCAATTTCGGCACTTAAGAAATCTCTTTCTGTTATGCCGTATTTTTCGTTAAGATGTTTCAAAATCGCAAACTTAACCTTTTCGCTTACATCTTCCGATTTAACAGGCATACCGCCTATAAGAATATTAAGATTTTCTCCCTCTATTCCGTCAATCATTTTCTTTGTCATTTGGTCTTTAGCCAAATGCGGCAAAAGGTCTGTCACGCAAAATACAGGATCGTTTTCATTTTCACCTATATTTAATGTCACCTTCTTACCCTCTTTTGTAAAGATAACACCGTGCATAGCAAGAGGAATTGCGGTCCATTGATACTTCTTAATACCGCCGTAATAATGCGTTTTCAAAAGTGCCATATCATTGCTTTCATATAGCGGATTTTGCTTTAAGTCAAGTCTTGGTGAATCGATATGTGCTCCGACAAGATTTACACCGTTTTTAATATCTTCACTGCCGATAACCGCAAGTAAAATATTTTTGTTTCTGTTAATCTTATAAACCTTATCTCCCGCCTTTAACTGCTTTACTGAATTAATATTCTTAAATCCGTGAAGTTCAGCCATTTTTATCGACTTTTCAACGCATTCACGTTCTGTCTTTCCCTCATCAAGAAATTCGCGATATTCGTCGCAAAGTTCAAACATTTCCTTATATTCCTGTTCGCTCAAATTCTCATACACATTTTTTCTTTTGTATGATAATTCATTAAATAACTCTTTATCTGTCATATAAATCATAACCTTTCTGTCCGCTGATAAAAATAATATACACGACTTATTGCGGACGAATAAGACGTCATTTATTTTTATTATTGACACTCATTATACCACAAATACAAAAAATAGTCTATATGAAACGAATTTCTTATTTCATATTTTTTCTTATTTGTTTTAATTCCGTGCATTTTGACCATAATGTAATATATAAAAAAGTTATGCTCTGTGCAACTCTGTCAAGTATGCAATTATGCAGATAAATATGGATTTTGTCACTTGATAAATTTATAACAACGTGATATAATATCTAATATGGATATTAATAAAAAAGACAATAATCTTATTGTCACAGGTTTAAAAGATTTTAACTTACACCATATATTTGATTGCGGTCAATGCTTTCGTTTTAATGCAGTAAGCGAAAATTCATATTTCGGCATTGCAAAGAACAAGGCGCTTTTAATATCGCAAAATGATGATGAAGTTATATTTTACGATACAACTGAAGACGATTTTAAGAATATTTGGTATGATTACTTTGATTTAAACCGCGACTACAGCGAAATCAAGAGCAGATTATCCAATGACCCGATTATGAAAGAAGCTGTTTCATACGGTGACGGTATTCGTATACTTAACCAGGATTTATGGGAGGCTGTTATTTCTTTCATCATTTCGGCAAGCAACAATATTCCGCGAATCAAAGGCATTATAGAAAGACTTTGCGAAAACTTCGGAAAACAAATAAGTTATATGGGCAAAACGTATTACACGTTCCCCGATACCGATACGATATATTCTCTTTCAAAAGAAGATTTATCGGTTATCCGTTCCGGTTTTCGTGACAAATATATAATGGACGCCGCAGACAAATTCAAGAGCGGCACTCTTACGGAAGAATATATAAAATCACTGTCAACTCCGGATGCCAAAAAAGCATTAATGACTATTAACGGTGTCGGCAACAAGGTCAGCGACTGTATACTTTTATTCGGTCTTGGCAGAGTCGACTCATTCCCCGTTGACGTTTGGATTAAACGCATAATGGAATACTGTTATTTTGACGGTGAACAAAGCATACCTGCAATATCCGCATTTGCCGAAAAGCATTTCGGCGATATAGGCGGTTTTGCTCAGCAATATCTATTCTTCTATGCAAGAGAAAACAAAATCGGCACTGAATAATCACTTTTCAGCCCACATTAAAAGTGATTTTAAGACAAGTATATCGTGGGCGGAAAGGATTTGAATTTCAGAGTGTTAGTAGATTTAAAAAGAATAGTAGCATATATATGTCCTTTCTGTTCAAATATGTCGTCAAAATCACTTTCAATATTTAATTTTTCGGGTAAAGACAAGGTTCAGCTTATATGCCCTACTCACGGCTGTCACGAAACCTGTGTTACAATAGCCGAAAAACACGATAAATACAAATTTGACATCGAATGTCCGATATGCGGTGACAACCATTCGTACACAACGACGAAAGAAAACTTTTGGAACAAACCGCTGTTAACATACAAATGTCCCGTTGCGGGAATAGATGTATTTTTTGCCGGCGAAAAAGATTTGGTTGAAAATATGCTTAACGAAAACACTGATATGTTTTCAGACATTCTCGATGAATTCGATGACGACGACAGTGATATTTCTTTTAACTTGATTTATGCAATTATCGAACGTCTGCACGCCTTGCAGGAATCACACAATATTTCATGTGCATGCGGAAGTGAAGATATTGAATTAAACATTATAAACGGCAACATTATTCTGACGTGTCTGCAGTGCAAAAAATCAAAAGCCATCGAGACAACAGAAGAAACTTTAACACGATTATTAAATGCAAAAGCAATTATAATCGGCAAATAATTTTGAATATAAATTAAATTTATATATTTATTTTATTTATTTTAAGGAGGACTTTAAAATGATAGTTTCAGCAACTGAAATGCTAAAAAAGGCAGTTGAAGGCAAGTATGCCGTAGGTCAGTTCAACATCAACAATCTTGAATGGACAAAGGCTATACTTCTAACAGCTCAGGAAAACAACTCACCTGTAATTCTTGGTGTATCTGAGGGTGCAGGTAAGTACATGACAGGTTTTAAGACTGTTGCGGCAATGGTTAAGGCAATGGTTGAAGAACTTAACATCACTGTTCCTGTTGCTCTTCATCTTGACCACGGAACATACGAAGGCTGCTACAAGTGTATCGAAGCAGGTTTCTCATCAGTAATGTTTGACGGTTCACACTTCCCTATCGAAGAAAATATCGCAAAGACATCTGAGCTTGTAAAGGTTTGCCACGAAAAAGGTCTTTCAATCGAGGCTGAAGTCGGTTCAATCGGCGGCGAAGAAGACGGCGTTGTAGGTGCAGGCGAAATTGCTGACCCTAACGAATGTAAGAAAATCGCTGATCTTGGCGTTGACTTTCTTGCAGCAGGTATCGGTAACATTCACGGTAAGTACCCTGCAAACTGGAAAGGTCTTGACTTTGACGCTCTTGCAAAAACAAAGGAACTTATCGGTGACCTTCCGCTTGTTCTTCACGGCGGTACAGGTATTCCTGCAGATATGATTCAAAAGGCAATTTCACTTGGAGTTGCAAAAATCAATGTTAATACAGAGTGTCAGCTATACTTCCAAGAGGCTACAAGAAAGTATATCGAAGAAGGCAAAGACCTTGAAGGTAAAGGTTTTGACCCAAGAAAACTTCTTGCTCCGGGTTTTGAGGCTATTAAAGTTATTGTTAAAGAAAAGATGGAACTTTTCGGTTCAATCAACAAAGCATAATTTTAGTAATGAACAAACACCCCTTATCATACTATTTGATAAGGGGTGTATTTTTATGATTAAAAAGTTAAAAATTTTCTCGGTTGTAATATTCGTTTCTCTGCTTTACTGCGGTATTCTCGGAATTGTTTTCAATTCCGTTTCAAGCGTTCCCGTTCTTTCGGTGAATATTTCCGACGGTGTTGATATGCCTATTATTATGTACCACAGCGTATTGAAAGACACCGATTTATCAGGGAAATACATTGTCACTCCCGACACATTGAAAAACGATATTAATTTTTTGAAAAATAAAGGCTACACCTTTGTTTCTGCGCAAGAATTAATCGACTATACTAACGGCACGTCCAAACTTCCCGACAAACCCGTTATGCTCACATTTGACGACGGTTTTTATAACAACTACGGTTACGTTATGCCTATACTTTCAGAGTATGACGCAAAAGCGGTTATTTCTGTTGTGGGAAGTTATACCGATGAATATTCCAAAAGCAATATCGCAAATATGACATACGGTTATGTACGTTGGAGCGAGGTTTATGATATGTTTATTGACAAGCGTGTTGAAGTCGGCAATCATTCCTACGATTTTCATTCAAATAATCATGGCAGAAACGGTTCAAAGCGTAACAGTGGAGAAAGCGAAGATACATACAAGAATATATTTGTTGGCGACACGCAAAAAGCCCAAGACAGATTTATGACAAAAACAGGCTTTGCACCGATTATATATACATACCCTTTCGGTGCTTACAGTGAAGAAACCACTGATATGTTAAAATCAATGGGATTTAAGATGAGTTTAACTTGTAACGAAGGAATTAATCATATAACCGATGCCGATTCATTGTTTATGCTAAAAAGATATAACCGTCCAAGCGGTATTTCCACCGCTGACTTTTTTGCAAAAATGGGTATAGACTAAAAAATTAAGCAAGGCAAAGCCTTGCTTAATTTTATTACTTATCGTCTTTATTCTCTTTTGCGTCTTTACTCTCTTTTCTTGTAAGCATATAATACTCTACCGCTTCATACTTATCAAGAGCATTTGAAGTATCTTCATCTCTGCTTACCCAGTTGCCGTCACTGTCGTAATGTCCCATTGCATTTATTTGCGGTACATCATTTCTTACCTCTGATGTAAAGTTTTCAATTTCATTCTTCGGAACATTCGCCGTATCAAGCAACAAGTCTGACAAATAGTTAGGACTTGTCTTTAAATCATCCTGACTTTCTATATCGTAATTCGCCCATATAACGAACGGAATTTTATATCTTTGTTGCAATTCCTCAGTTGATAATTTTGACAAGCTTTTTCCGTAAAGTTCCTCATAAAATTCCTGTTCAACAGCAGGCTGATGGTCACCGAACATTACAACGATTGTCGGCTCGTCATAATTTTTTAAATATCTGACTAATTCTTCAAACGCTTTGTCACTTTCTTTTATAAGTGACAAATACTGTTCCGCCTCTTTGTAATGACCTTGCAAATTTGAAATTGTTACAGTCGGGAATTCTCCGCCGTCATATGTGTATCCGCCGTGATTTTGCATTGTAACATTGAATAAGAACATCTTTTCGCCCGGCTTTTTATTTTCAAGCCGGTCTGTTACAAGTTTAAATGAAGTTCTGTCGCTCACATAATAACGAACATACTCAATATCATCTTCGTCCATATATTTTTTGATATTATCAAAACTTATGAATTCATCAAAGCCCATAAGCTCATAAATCTTTTGTCTGTTCCAACATCTTCCCAAATACGGATGAACGGCTACGCTCTTATATCCGAGTTCATCAAGATGTGACGGAAGTGAGAACGGATATTGTTTTGACACATATTGAAGATATGGGACCGAACCTCTCGGCAACACGCCCATTGAAAGTCCCGTCAAAAATTCAAATTCGGTATTACAAGTATATCCGCCGAACGGTGACACCAACAGTTGACCTTTTATCGTATTCTTAGTCATACTGTGTATAAACGGCATATAATCTTCACTCGTCTGAAGGTCACCGACAACGTTCAAATCCGAAAAGCTCTCATTCATTATCGCAATGATATTCGGCATTTCTTCTTTGTCAACAGTCGTTTGTTCCTCACTGTCGGCATTACTCAAAAGTGCCTGTACGTCCTCTTCCTTATATCCTTTAGGCTTGCTAAGCATCATTTTTCTTACGTTAATATAGAAACTGTATAACGAGCCATGCGTATTATTGGCGTGATACTGGTCGTACACATCCATTGATGAATCAGTAAAATCTATACATGACATTGTTATTATAAATGCAAGTGCAACTGCACCGCCGCTTAAAGAAAATATAAGATTTTTATGCTTAAACTGCGGTTTAAACGAAAATTTAGCGATTAATGTTATAACCAACACCACTATAACCGTTGCAACAACAATCGGGTATCTCAGCTGAAATGTGTAATTTTCCGCTACCTGTGCCGCCGTACCGATTGCAAGAAAGTCACTTGGAATTATCGGTGTGCCTCTTAAAATATTTACAACGAAGCTTGACAAGTTGAATAAGTACGCAACAAGATTTGTTACTATTGCCGTCCATTTCATACTTCTTGTAATCGCAAGAAGTATCGCCATAATCGCGACATAGAACATAATATTTATAAAGTATATTCCAAACGAATACTCTGCCGCCCCCGACAATATCATTCCCACCTGCATACAGAAAAACGGTGTCAGAGCAAATATGAATATCGAAATTGCTTTATAAAACTTATCCGATACATTTATTTTAACAGCGACAAGTGCCCATACTCCTATCACCAATATATATGACGTGAAATACATAAATCCGTCAAACTTTCCGTCTACGCTGAAAATGTTTGTATTTACGCTTATAAACGTCCATAAAGCCATTGCCAGCACGCTCGCAAATAAAACACGCGGCCATTTACCAAATGAAATCATTATTAATTCTCCATCACAAATTATTTTTTTCTATTGTAACATATGCTATATATTTATTCAAGCGTGAAAATATAACTATTTTTCCTTTATAATCTCAATCGCTTTTTGAAGTTGAGTATCTTTATCATGCTCAACCATTGACGCATACATATCTTTATATTCGTCAGGCATATCAACCTCAACATCAGGCTCAATGCCTATTCCGTGTATGCAAGTGCCGTTAGGTGTATAATATTTTGCAACGGTAAGCGACATTCCCGAGCCGTCATAGAACGGAAGTACGCTTTGCACTATTCCCTTACCGTAACTCTTTTTACCTACAACTGTTGCCTTGCCGTAGTCCTTTAACGCACCCGTAAACACTTCAGACGCACTTGCGCTGTTTTCGTTTATAAGTATCACTATCGGAATATCAAGATTTTCCGCATCCGAATTATAATCAGTTCTCTTGCCGGATTTTGTTTCGGTGTATGTTATAATACCCTCCGGTAAAATCATATCTGCCATATTGCAAGCCTCGTCAAGCACACCGCCCGGATTATCACGCAAGTCAATAATCATTTTGCTCATACCGCTTGACTGAAGTTCAGTAATCTTATCTTTAAATTCGCTGAATGTACTCTTTTCACCGTTATCCGATGTTGTATTGAAACCTGTCACACGGATATAACCTATATTGTCGTTAAGCATTTCACCGTCTACGGAATCGGTTGCAATATCATCTCTTGTAACCGTTATGTCAAGTTCTTCTTCACCGCGAAGAATTTTAATATCAACAGTCGTTCCTATCTCTCCGTTTTTGATATTGTCAACCGCTTCTGAAAGCTTATCGCCGCTGTATTCCACACCGTCTATCGCCTTTATAATATCGCTTGGCTGTATTCCCGCGTTATATGCCGGACTGCCCTCAAACGGTGCGACAACTTCTATTTGATTATCGTCATTCACTCCGACTATTACTCCTATCCCGACATAGCCGTCTTGGATATTGTCTATATATGAAGAAAACTCGCTTTGAGTGTAGTAATGCGTATACGGCTCGTCAAGTCCGTCAACATATGCTTTAATCGCATCATCTCGAAGTTTTGTTTTGTCAAAATCATACAAATAGTTACTGCTAAGCATATTTTCAACTGCCGTCATTTTATTTGAAAAGGCCTTATTCTCGTCCTTGCTCGGAAGATATATCGCAATTCTGTCCTTTACAAACGATGTTAAATTGACGCTGATAAAAGCAGTAACAACAGCTGTTATCAATGCCGTCAAAACTATTTTTTTCTTATCAGACATATTTCATTGCTCCTTAAAAACAAAAATATAGGGGTGTGGTTTACACACCCCCAAAAAATCATTATCAGATTTTCATTGAATTTGATTCAAGATACTTATGCACCATCATTGCCACTTTAAATACGATAGCCTGGTCAAACTTTCTCAAATCAAGACCTGTCAGTTTATAAATCTTTTCAAGTCTGTATACAAGAGTATTTCTGTGTACGAAAAGCTGTCTTGATGTTTCGCTGACATTAAGGTCATTTTCAAAGAACTTATTTATTGTCAAAATTGTTTCGTCATCAAGAGTTGATATATCCCCCTTCTTAAACACCTCTTGCAAGAACAATTCACAAAGTTTTATAGGCAACTGATAAATAAGTCTGCCGATACCCAAATTATCATAATTCAGAATATACTTTTCTTCATCAAACACTTTACCTACTTCAAGTGCAATCTGTGCCTCTTTGTATGCATTATTAATCTGGTCGATATTATAAGCAACCGTACTTAAACCAACGCATACTGTAAGCATTGTTTCCGCATTTACCGTATCAACAATAGCTTGTGCCGTTTCTTCAAGTTTTTGAGAATTTTCAACTTCCTTAAGTTCCTTTATAAGCACAAGATTTTTTGTATCTATATTGATAACAAAATCTCTCTCTTTATCCGGGAACATATTTCTAAGCACATCGTAAATACCTACTTCACCCTCGTCAAGCACCTTTATATAGAAAACTGCTCTCGGAATATCTATATCAACATGAAGTTCTCTTGCTTTTTGGTGTAAATCAAAAGAAAGAAGATTATCGAAAATGATATTTTGCATAAAATTGTTCTTGTCATATTTTTCGTCATAATAATGACGTACATTATTTGCTGCAACAACAATGGAATTACAACAATACTTTGATACTTCATCAGTGCCTTCAACATATACAACATATTCGGCATACGGTTTATTTGACATTGAACGAACTGTATATCCGTCCTTAAAAAGTAATTTATCATTGTTTGTAGCCGCATATACAAGATTTTCTATAATATCGCCTGTCGGTTCACCGCCGTTATTTGCCAAAACCAAGCCATGCGAATCCACAATACCGAATTTCTTTGGAAAAACATCAGCCATTTGCGTTACAATATTTTGAAATGCCTTGCTTATCATTTTCATTCCTCCAATTTGTTTATTTATAAATACAAATTATGCTATTATATTCTTCTATTATTATACACGAAATATGTCAAAAATGCAATAGCAGACGGCAATTTTTTTATTAATTTTCAGATTTAATCACAAAAATCGAGGCTTTTTGCCCCGATTTTTGTATTCTGCATTATACATATTTTCTAAGCTGTTTTAAAGCACTCTTTTCAAGTCTGGAAACTTGAGCCTGCGATATACCGATTTCTTCCGCAACCTCCATTTGTGTACGGCTTTGAAAAAATCTTAAATTCAAAATATGCTTTTCCCTTTCGTCAAGATGTTTCATTGCTTCACTCAACGCAATATTTTCAAGCCAGTTTTCGTCAACATTTTTAGTGTCTTTAACCTGATCCATTACATAAATAGCCTCGCCTCCGTCGTGATATATCGGTTCAAACAGTGATACCGGATCGGCTATTGCGTCAAGTGCAAACACAACGTCCTCTTTCGGCAAGTCAAGCTCTTTTGCTATTTCCGATATGGTCGGCTCTTTTGAATTTTTACTTATAAGCCGTTCCTTGACGTGCATTGCTTTATATGCTATGTCTTTAAGAGAACGGCTCACGCGGATAGAATTATTGTCACGCAAATATCTTCTTATTTCACCGATAATCATCGGCACGGCATACGTTGAGAATTGCACATTCTGACTTAAATCGAAATTATCTATCGCCTTTATCAGTCCTATACATCCGACTTGAAACAAATCGTCAACGTTTTCACCTCTATTATTAAATCTTTGTATAACGCTCAGTACAAGTCTTAAATTGCCCTTTACAAAAGTTTCACGCGCCTGTAAATCGCCGTTCTTGATTTTTATAAATAACTTATTCTTTTCCTCTCTTGAAAGAACAGGGAGTTTTGACGTATTCACCCCGCAGATTTCCACTTTGTTCGTCATATCTTTTTCCTCCTTGATTGAAAACCGCTTTATTGCGGTTATGTACAAGATATGACGATAATATGTATATTCAGCACATTTTGGCTATTTCTTTTTTCAATCTGCCTATTATTCTTTTTTCAAGTCTGGAAATATATGATTGCGATATACCAAGCATATCTGCAACTTCCTTTTGCGTTTTTTCCTTTCCGTTACCGAGTCCGAATCGTAACCGCATTATCTGTTGCTCCCTTACAGACAGTTTTTTCATCGCGTCAATAAGTAGTGCCTTGTCAACCTCGTCCTCTATATTTTTACAGATAACATCATTATCCGTTCCGAGTATATCAGAAAGCAAAAGTTCATTTCCGTCCCAATCCACATTAAGCGGCTCATCAATAGAAACCTCACTGCGCATATTTGAATTTTTACGAAGATACATTAATATTTCATTTTCAATGCACCTTGACGCATACGTTGCAAGCTTTATATTTTTAAGCGGATTAAATGTATTTATCGCTTTTATCAAACCAATCGTACCGATTGAGATTAAGTCCTCAACATATATCCCCGTATTTTCAAACTTTCTTGCAATATAAACAACAAGCCTTAAATTTCTTTCAATCAATGTAGCCTTAACACTCATATCACCGTTTGCAAGCTTTTTCATAAGTGCTTCTTCCTCGTCTTTTTTCAATGGCGGCGGCAATGTGTCACTGCCTCCGATATAAAAGACTTCCGCATTTTTCAGAGGATTTGAGCCGATACAAATAAATTTTGAACTGATTTTTCTTAATAATTCCATTTCCTTTAACTCCTTCATAGTAAGCCTGCATTAATCAATGCGTGATATTCTTCATTATTTGAAAGTCTGCTGCCGTACAAACCTATAAATGTTTTATCTATTGTTTTATTTTCTTCCGGTATGTTTATCTCATCTGCCAAAAAAGCAAACAGAACATCGGACGAATTTCCCAACGACTTAAACGGTACTGCCCACAATTTCATATCTTCGATATAATTTTCAATATCCGAAAATTCTATTTCGGTATCAAACAGTTCTTTTGCAGCTTCCCATTCAAGTATGCTTACATACTTACCCGTTATAGGCTCTTTAAGTAAATTACCGCTGTCAAACAATGCAGAAACAGTTATAGTTCTGTCATTATGTGTCACATTCAGTATATAGTATTTTTTATTTTTTCTGTTTTTAAACATCTTTACAAAGAAAATCATCATAATGCACGATATTCCAAGCGATACGGCAAACACCTTTGAATTAATATCAAAATATACAATGCCGTTGTTGATTGCCATACCGATTGTTTTACCCGTAAGCGATACAAGCATTATCATTACAAACATCATTATACCGCCGAGCATTACAAACCATAACATCTGATTTAGTATGTTTTTGCGTTTTTCAAAATAGGCTGTTGTTATCATCAAAAACATCGCCACGCATCTCAGCACATACGAAATCCACATCGGCATTTCTATACAAAATATAATCGCCGAACTTATTCCGCCGATTACCGCCGCAACGGCTAAACGCAGCTTTTTTATTTTCACCGTATTAACGAACTTGCCGAGAATGTATAACAGCACATATGAAAATATGAAATTAACAAAAAATATTACATCGGCATATATCTCCATATTGCTCACCTCTAAAAAGTATTATACTCCATATACTGTAAGAAAAATGTCAAAGTCGGTTGTCGAATAAAAAAAATGTTTCGACATATTTTAGTCGAAACATTATAATAAAAAAAACTGCCTTTCCCAAATAGGAAAGACAGTTCATTTTAAAGACAAAATTATTGCGGAACATTAATATCTTTTAATGTTATCATTATTCCCTCGGCAATACCTTGAGCAGCTTTATATTGATATTCGTCGGTAGTCATATTATAAACTTCCGTAGGATTTGTTATAAAGCCAACTTCGGTAAGTGCCGCAGGCATTTTACAGCGTTTTGTAACTGCGTGTTCGGCAGTTTTAACGCCTCTGTTTGTTGAACCCATATAATAAAGCATCCTGTTTAATATATTGGTTGCAAGCTTTTCGCTTGTTGTGCCGTAAGCGTTACCGTTATTTGAATCTGCATAATATACTTCAGTTCCGTTAGCATTCGGTGCATTGTCAACGGAATTGATATGTATACTTACAAAAACAGCAGCATTTTCAGCATTTGCTTGAGTAGGACGTTCAACCAATGACGGCAACGTATCGCCTGTTCTTGTCATTGAAACGGTATAACCGGCGTTTTCAAGAATTTCTTTTACTTTGTACGTTATTTCAAGAGTCAAATTCTTTTCAAGTACCACATTACCGTTAGAATAACCAACCGCGCCTGAGTCACTTCCTCCATGACCTGCGTCAAGCACAATCAATTTGCTTGAATCGGCAGTAATTGTCGAATTGTTGTTTGAATTTCCGTTGTTTACAGTCGGCTTCGGTGTCGGTGCGGCCGCCTTTGTTTCAACATTTATAACAACAGTATTGTTTGATGTTTTTTCAATATTGTATTTTTTTAAATTTGAAATATCTACAACAACTCTTGCTCTTTCGTCATTGTCGCCCATTCTTACAGATGTCACACCTGCTTTGTTAACGCTTAGTGTATCACCTACGCCGTCAAACTTCATTCCTGCAAAATCCACAACAACTCTTTCCGGTGAACTTAATGTAAAATCGGAATAACTTGAAATATCGGCATTAGATGTAACTGTAACTTTAATGCTGTTATCGCCTGTAATGTCATATGAAACGTTTGTTATTTTTGTTTCAACCGACGGTGTATAACTTGCACTATCATCCGAATTATCAGGCTGAGGAACTACATCGTCAATACTCGGTTCTTGATTTTCGTCCGAAATAACATATCCGTCCGAATCAATCAAAATCGCTCCGTCCTCCGAATCAAATTTTACATCAAGACCTATCGTTTCACTTATAAATCTTACGGGAACCATTGTTTTTGTTTCACCGCCTACCTTTGAGATAAGCTTTGGTACTACATTGTCGGGTATATTGGTTTTTTCACCGTTTATGTACGCAACATTATCATTAATTCTCATAACCACATCATATTCATCACTTGAAACTTCAATGGTTTGAGTGTCATTAATGTAATTTACCGTTGCACCCACTTCCTCAAATATTTCTCTTACCGGTACAAGTGCTCTGTCATTAAATATAATCGGCGAAAGCGGCGGATTGATTAGCTGATTGTTTACAACAAGCGCATAAATCTCTCCTTTATACTCGTGTGTTCCACCGTCATATTCAAGCATCATAGTCTGTGCCGATGCGAAACCTACACTGCAAAACAAAAACATTACTATCGCTATAAGTGATACTCTTAATTTTCTCATTTTGCACATCATCTCCTTTTCTTTTTTATCCTACACATTTTTTCTATTTCAATCATTCCGCAAACGGAATGTCAAAATGGTCATACGCAGCCTTTGTCGCAATTCTTCCTCTCGGTGTTCTTGATATAAAGCCAAGCTGCAACAAATACGGCTCATATACGTCCTCAATAGTATTCGGTTCTTCGCCTATTGTCGCCGCCAAAGTGTCAAGACCGACAGGTCCGCCGCCGAAGTTTTCAATCATAGTCTTAATCATTCGGCTGTCAATTATATCAAGACCGAGTTCATCGACTTCCATACTCTTTAAAGCATCTGCCGCAACCTTATAATCAATTTTACCGTCATACTTTACCTGTGCAAAGTCACGCACACGCTTTAAAAATCGGTTTGCAATTCTTGGAGTACCTCTTGAACGTGACGCGATTTCCGCCGCACCCTCATCGTCTATTTCCACATCAAGCAAACCCGCACTTCTTTTGACTATTTCCTTGATTTCTTCAACAGTATAAAGTTCAAGTCGGCTTATAACACCAAATCTGTCTCTTAACGGTGCTGTCAAAAGTCCTGCTCTTGTTGTCGCTCCTATAAGTGTAAATTTCGGCAAATCAATTCTTATAGATTTCGCCGCCGGACCTTTACCTATAATAATATCAAGTGCATAGTCCTCCATAGCCGGATAAAGTATTTCTTCAACCGTTCTTGACATACGGTGTATTTCGTCAATAAACAGTATATCGTGTTCCGACAGGTTTGTAAGAATAGCCGCCAAGTCACCCGCTTTTTCAATCGCAGGACCGGAAGTTATTCTTATATTAACACCCATCTCATTGGCAATAATACTTGCCAATGTGGTTTTACCCAATCCCGGCGGACCGTAAAGCAAAACATGGTCCAAAGCCTCACGTCTTTCAAGTGCCGCTTTTATGTATATTTCAAGATTGTTTTTAGCTTTTTCCTGGCCTATATATTCAGAAAGATTTCTCGGTCTTAAACCGACCTCAATCTCCGCATCTTCACTTATAAAATCACTTGTGACAAATCTTTCGTCCTCATCAAACAATGATTTTACCTCCCCATATAATCTCCTATTATAATAATCCTGCAAGTGCTTTCTTTATTATTTCTTCAACACTCAATGTTCCGTCTATACCCTTAACGGCTTTTTGTGCATCGTTTAAACTGTAACCCAAAACAACAAGCGCACTTATTGCCTCACTTCTGTTATCTGAAAGTATATTGTCACTTTCGTCTTCCAAATCAATTTCAAGCTCGTCCGTTTTCATCTTATCTTTAAGCTCCAATATAACTCTTTGAGCCATTTTAGGACCTACGCCCGATGCTTTTGTAATCGTCTTAACGTCATTCGTTATAACAGCCACCGCGAATTTAGCCGGAGTTGTTACCGACAAAATCGAAAGTGCCGCTTTAGGACCTACACCCGAAACAGATATAAGTTGCATAAACATATTCTTTTCTTCTATAGTTGTAAAACCGAATAAATCCATTACGTCCTCTCTGACGTGTAAATATGTATATATTGTAATTTTTTTACCGACTTCACCGGCATTTTGCATACTGTTTAGCGAAGTGTAAATCATATATCCCACTCCGTTTGCGTCTACAACTATGTAATTATCGCTCTTTTGTACCAACGTACCTTTTATATAATAATACATTCTTTCTTACCTCGTACATATATAATACAATAACATTACAATTATGTCAACTTGCAATTTGTTACAAAATTATTAAATATCATTCTGTTTTTTAATTTATTTTTAACTTATCGTTCTTTTATATGTATAATTTAACCATACTAATATTATTCTGTATTGATTTTATTATATATTTTATCCAAAATTATTATATTTCACAAACTTTTCAGTATTGTTACAATTCTGTAACATTACATACTATATGTTGTATATTAATTCATTTTTTCACTACATATATGCTTACCTTACACCGTTCATTCCGAGCATGTTATTCATTTTATTGGAATGTGCGTGACAAATTGCAAGTGCAAGAGCATCTGCGGCATCATCGGGTTTAGGTATAACATTCAATCCCAAAATCATTTTCACCATAGATTGTATTTGTTTTTTATCCGCACGTCCGTAACCTGTAACGGACTGCTTAACCTGAAGCGGTGTATACTCGCTTATCGGTACATTCTTGTTTGCCACCGCTACAAGCAATACACCTCTTGCCTGTGCAACGTTAATCGCGGTCTTTTGGTTTGAATTGAAGAACAATTCTTCTATCGCCACCGCGTCGGGTTTATACTTATCTATATACATCGTCATCTCCGTATATATCTTTTTTAAACGTTCGACAGTCGGCATTCCTGCAGGTGTTGTGATTGCGTTGTATTCAAGCGTTCTGAACTTGTTTCCGACATACTCAACCACTCCTATTCCGACTATTGCATATCCGGGGTCTATACCTATTATAATCATTTTATTTCTAACTCCTTTATTTTCGTCAATTTTGCTATTGAATATATATAAATATTGGTGTATAATATAAATCATCAATAAATGATATTTTATAATATTTTAGGAGGAATTGCAACCATGGCAAAAGAAAAAGTTGTTTTAGCCTACTCAGGCGGACTTGATACCTCAATCATTATTCCTTGGCTAAAGGAAAATTACGATTACGATGTAATCGCTGTATGCGGTGACGTCGGACAAGGTAAAGAAACAGACGGTCTTGAAGAAAGAGCAAAAAAGGCAGGCGCATCTAAGCTTTATATCGAAGACCTTAGAGATGATTATGTAAAGGATTATATATTCCCTACTTTAAAAGCAGGTGCTGTATATGAAGGCAAGTATCTTTTAGGTACTTCTCACGCAAGACCTATCATTGCAAAAAGACTTGTTGAAATCGCTCATAAGGAAGGTGCTGTTGCAATATGCCACGGTGCTACAGGTAAGGGTAACGACCAAGTACGTTTTGAACTTGGTATAAAGGCTCTTGACCCATCACTAAAGATAATCGCTCCTTGGAGAATTTGGGATATTAAATCACGTGAAGACGCTGTTGACTATGCAGAGGCTCACAACATTGAAATCCCTGTTACAAAGAAAGATTTGTATTCTCGTGACAGAAACATTTGGCACATCAGCCACGAAGGTATGGACCTTGAAGATCCTGCAAACGAACCGCAGCTTGACAGCTTGTTAAAGCTTGGCGTTTCACCTGAAAAAGCTCCTAATGAGCCAAAGTACATAACAATCGGTTTTGAAAAGGGTGAACCTGTTTCACTTGACGGCAAGAAGTTAGACCCAAGACCGCTTGTTGAAGAACTTAACAAGCTTGGCGGTGCTTACGGTGTAGGTATTGCAGACATCGTTGAGGACAGACTTGTAGGTATGAAGTCAAGAGGTGTTTATGAAACTCCGGGCGGTACAATTCTTTATACTGCTATTCAGGAACTTGAATACCTTTGCCTTGACAGAGATACTCAGGCATTCAAGCGTCAGTCAGCTATTAAGTTTGCTGAACTTGTATATGACGGTAAATGGTTTACACCGCTTCGTGAATCAATGTCAGCTATGTTTGACGTTATGGACGAAACTGTTACAGGTGAAGTCAGACTTAAGCTTTACAAAGGCAGCGTAACTCCTGCAGGTGCTAAGTCACCATATTCACTATATAATGAAGATATTGCATCATTCGGTGACAGCCATGAGCTTTACAGCCACAAAGACAGTGAAGGTTTCATCAACCTATTCGGTCTACCGCTAAAGGTTCGTGCTATGATGAAGAAAAAGAACGGTTTGGATAAATAATAATCGTATATTATATTGAGGATACTTTTGGGTATCCTCTTTTTCTTTTCCGAAAAATTCTTATAAATCGTTTACATTTTCATTTTTTTATTATATAATAAAAGTATATGAGTTAATAGACAAAGGAGAAAAAATATATGGCTAAATTATGGGGCGGTCGCTTTCAGAAAAGCACCGACAAAAAAGTTGACGATTTCAATTCATCAATACGTTTTGACAAACGTATGTACAAACAAGATATAAAAGGTTCTGTCGCACACGCTACAATGCTTGGCAGACAAAACATCATTCCAAAAGAGGACAGTGACAAAATCGTTGCCGAATTAAAGAATATTCTAAAGGATATTGAGGACGGCAAAGTTGAATTTGAAATTGACGCAGAAGATATTCATATGAATATTGAAAAGATTTTGATTGAGCGTATCGGTGATGCAGGTAAAAGACTTCACACCGGCAGAAGCCGTAACGACCAAGTCGCTCTTGACATTCGTATGTATCTTATGGACGAAACTGCCGATATTGAAGAAATGCTTATACACACACTTAACGTACTTGTTGACCTTGCTTCAGACCACACCGAAACAATTATGCCGGGTTACACACACCTTCAAAAGGCACAACCTGTTACCTTTGCACATCACCTAATGGCTTACTTTGAAATGTTCAAACGCGACCTTTCAAGACTTCGTGATTGCAGAAAACGTACAAATGTTATGCCTTTGGGTAGCGGTGCGCTTGCAGGTACTACCTACCCTCTTGACAGAGAATTTGTAGCAAGCGAACTTGGTTTTGACGCAGTTACAATGAACTCGCTTGACGGTGTTTCCGACAGAGATTTTGTTATTGAACTTGCAAACTGTCTTGCTCTTGTTATGATGCACCTTAGCCGTTTCTGTGAGGAACTTATTCTATGGTCAAGCAATGAATTTTCATTCGTAGAAATGGACGACGCTTTTTCAACAGGCTCATCTATTATGCCACAAAAGAAAAATCCCGATGTTGCGGAACTTATTCGCGGTAAGGCAGGTCGTGTTTACGGTCATCTTATGGGCTTGCTTACTACAATGAAAGGTATTCCGCTTGCATACAACAAGGATATGCAGGAAGACAAAGAGCCTATTTTTGACAGTATTGATACAGTTAAACTTTGCTTGCCTGTATTCTGCGATATGATTGCAACAATGACAGTTAAAAAGGATAATATGCTAAAAGGCTCAAAGGGCGGATTTACAAACGCAACCGATGTTGCCGATTATCTTGTAAAGAAAGGCTTACCTTTCAGAGAGGCACACGCAGTTGTCGGAAGAATGGTATTCTATTCAATCGAACACGATAAAGCACTTGATGACCTTACAATGGATGAATTTAAAGAATTTTCGGATATTATCGAGGATGATATTTATAATGCTATCAGCATGGAAACTTGCGTAAATGACAGAAAAGTCATAGGCGGTCCGGCAAAAGAAGTTGTCGAAAAAGCAATCGCTGACGCAAAAGAATTTTTAGCACAGCAATAAAAACAAAATGCAAGCTGTTAAATCAGCTTGCATTTTTTATTAATTTACTTTAAACGTACCGTAAATATCATTTATATAGACATCATAAATATCGTGATATGCGTGAGGTGATATAAATTCAAACCAATACATATTACCGTTTCTAAACTTACAATACTTATAATATTCCGTTATACCGTCATTAACCGTTACCGCAAAATAATCCGCTCCCGATGTTTTATACGTCACATTTCCTGCGTGATTTTGAATATAGAAATTCAATTCGTTTCCTACCGAGGTATCTGCCGCCGACTTTGTTGCTATAATTTCTCTTGCCGAGCCGTCGGGTGCTTCCACAGAATAAAGTGTTTCTGCTTTTCCGTCATTGTATACTACAAAATGCGACGGATAACTGCACTTAAAACCATATGCACTGCTGTTATACATAGTATAACTTGGATGTGCTACAACACCTGTATCCTGTCTTGGCTGTTTAGGCGGTACATTAGCTTGTTGCGGCTCCTGTGTCACATATACAATTTGCGGTGTAACCTCCGGCATTTGTGTCGGTGTCGCAGTCGGCAACGGCATCGGTGTCGGCATAGGAGTTGATGTTGCTTTCGGTGCAAAAGGACTGCTCCCTGACATCACATTAAACATTATCAAGCCGGCTGATATGAATACAATCAATGTTGCAACTATAATCGCAACTATCAACGCAGTGTTATTGTTATTCTTTTTTGAATGTTTATTACCGTTTGTATTTTTAGAAAAATCATTTTTAATACCGTTTAACTGTTTTTGTGATTGCATATTGTTTCCGCAATTAGGACAAAAAGTCGCATCATCAGGTACTTTTGTTCCGCAATTATTACAATACATATCTTATCCCCCACTATCGAATAATTATTTAAACATATTATACCAAATTTCTTTGAATTTGTCCATATTTAATATTTATTTCTTATTATAAAATAGCAAATCCAATATATAACCAGAACGCCGCACAAATTATACGCAATCACTTGTGCCGCATATTCCATATTCACTGCATACAATACTATAATCGCAATACCGGCTATAACTGCATACACGCTAAATGTCAAACTCCTCGCCTTTGTCCAAATCATTATATTACGTTCGTCTTTTTCTGCAATCTCTTTCTCTATGAAGTTCTCTGTACTCTTAAAAATTCTGATATTCTTTACTATCATCACCAAACCGCAAGCACCGAATGCCGTTCCGAAAGCAAGCATCACTTCATTTTTTATTATTCCGATACTTGTTAAAACTACAAATAATACACCGATAATTACATAAAAAATTGCTATACCTAATCGCATTTTCAGCTTATTTTTAAATTTCATCACTATTCCTCCTCAAAAATAAATACATCTTCAATATTGGTTCCGAAATACCTTGATATTTTGTACGCCAGCTGAAGTGACGCGTTATATTTGCCGTTTTCAAGCGATATAATCGTTTGCCGTGTTACTTCAACCGCTTTTGCCAATTCATCCTGCGTTATTTTCTTTTGTTTTCGCAGTTCTTTTATTCTATTATTCAAATTACCACTCCTTTATGTATAGTTTGCTTTACATTTTTATTATATCATTATTTTGTAAAAAGTCAAGTATGCTTTACATTTTATCTTATAAAAAAAACAAGCGACTTTTTCATTGTCGCTTGTTTTCGCATTAGTCATCCAATTTCAATACAGACATAAACGCCTCTTGCGGTACTTCTACACTACCGACTTGACGCATACGTTTTTTACCTTCTTTTTGTTTTTCAAGAAGTTTCTTTTTACGCGTAATATCACCGCCGTAACATTTTGCAAGCACGTCCTTACGCATTGCTCTAACAGTTTCACGAGCGATAATCTTTGAACCGACTGCCGCTTGAATAGGTACTTCAAAAAGCTGACGCGGTATTGCCTCTTTAAGTTTTTCAGCCATTTTTCTGCCGCGTGAATATGCACTGTCCTTATGAACAATAAACGAAAGTGCATCAACCATTTCACCGTTAAGCAGAATATCAAGTTTAACAAGGTTACTGCGTGTATATCCGCAAAGTTCATAGTCAAATGACGCATAACCTTTAGTTCTTGATTTTAACGCGTCAAAAAAATCGTATATAATTTCATTAAGCGGAAGTTCATAGAATATCTCCGCTCTTGACGCGTCCATATACGTCATATCCTTATATATTCCGCGTCTTTCCTGACATAATTCCATTACATTGCCGACATAGTCTTTAGGTACCATAATCGTAGCCTTAACCATAGGTTCTTCCATATAATCAATCTCTGCAGGATCGGGAAGATTTGTAGGGTTATCCACCCACACCATTTCACCGTTCGTTTTATAAACCTTATATATAACGCTCGGTGCTGTTGTTACAAGATCAAGATTATATTCTCTTTCAAGTCTTTCCTGTATAATCTCCATATGAAGAAGTCCCAAAAATCCGCATCTGAAACCAAAACCAAGTGCAACAGATGTTTCCGGTTCAAACATAAGTGCCGCATCATTAAGCTGTAGTTTAGACAATGCGTCCTTTAAATCTTCATACTGTGCACCGTCGGCAGGATAGATACCGCTGTACACCATAGGATTAACCTTTTTATATCCCGGCAACGGCTCTGCCGCCGCATTTTTAACAGTTGTAATCGTATCACCGACACGCGTATCTTGAATATTTTTAATACTTGCCGCAATATATCCGACATCGCCTGCCGCCAATCCCTTATTAGGCACAAGTCCGGCAGGGTGCATAACGCCGACTTCAACAACGTCAAATTCAGCACCTGTCGCCATCATTCTTATTCTGTCACCGGGTTTAACTGTTCCCTCTTTAATTCTTACATAAACAATAACGCCTTTATAGCTGTCATAATAAGAGTCAAATATAAGTGCCTTTAGCGGTGCATTTTCATCACCTGTCGGTGACGGAATTTTTTCGACAATTTCTTCAAGTACAGATTCCACGTTAAGACCTGTCTTTGCCGATACTTGAGGCGCGTCCTCCGCAGGGATTCCTATAACATCCTCGATTTCGTTTATTACCATCTCGGGTTGTGCAGACGGCAAGTCTATTTTGTTGATTACCGGTACAACCTCAAGGTCATGGTCGATTGCAAGATATGTGTTTGCAAGTGTTTGTGCCTCGATACCCTGTGACGCGTCAACAATAAGTATCGCTCCCTCACACGCCGCAAGCGAACGTGAAACTTCATAGTTAAAGTCAACGTGTCCCGGTGTGTCAATTAAGTTAAGAGTATAAATTTCTCCGTCATCACGCTTATACTTTAGTGTAACGGCGTGTGCCTTAATCGTGATACCTCTCTCACGCTCCAAATCCATATTATCAAGGAGCTGTTCCTCCATATCACGTTCCGAAACTTCTCCCGTAAGTTCAAGCAATCTGTCGGCAAGTGTTGACTTACCGTGATCTATATGTGCTACTATACAAAAATTTCTGATTTTACTCTGTCTTTCGTTTGACATATTTTCTCTCCTAAAATATTCGATAATTATTTTTTATTATATCACAAATCGCCTGTCTGTGCAACGATTATTTTGCATTAAGCACTGCCGCAATCGCTCTTGCAACATCTTTTCCGCCCTCTTTCGCCTGTGCAAGAGTATTTCCGTTACTTCCTACCTCTAAAATCAAACTTCCTTTAGTCATATGCTCGTTAAATCGTTCTTTTCTTAGATTAATAGGTCGCATAACTCCGGGATACATTATTTCAGCCGCATTTTGAATTTTAGCCGCAAACTTCAAATTCTCCTGCCAATTTTCGTGCCACAATCCCATACTGTTCGTACCGACAACAAGCATAACCTGTGCAGTCGATATTCCGTTTTCTTCACACGTAACCGCAAGTTTTGAGCCGTCCGAATAAATAAATGCGTCACGATGTACGTCAAGTACAATTTCTATTGTCGGATTGTTTTTAAGCTGTGTTTCTATCGTTGACAACGCCCTTGTATAAGAGCCTTGATATGACGGATAATCGTGATAAGTTGTGTCGTGTACCGTCTTTATACCGTTTTCTTCAAGCACCCTGCATATCTCGTCACCTACCGCAACCACGTTCATACTCGCGTCCGTATTTCTTTCTGTTTCACCGTTCATCTGGTCGCCGTCATAACATTCCGTTGTATGCGTATGTACAACAAGAACTTTCGGTCCGTCTGTATCTGTGTTTATTGAAAACTCCTCTGCGCACAAGGCATTTACGTCCACATTATATGTTGTTGCATTGTTCAGCTTTAAATTATTCGCCGTACAAATTTGTGATTTGTCGGGCATTGTTACTTCTTCCTGTACTGTGTCAGGTGTTTCCTCCGTTTGTTCTTCTCCCTGCTCCGTACTGTCTTCCGCAAATTCTTCACTTGTATTCTCCTGCTCCGTCTGTGAGGTTGTCCCGTCAAATACCGATGAATATTCACTTATTATTGTTTCCGGATTTTCAATATCAAACCCTAATATTTTCTTTGCAAAATCCTTTAAGCTGAATGTCTTTTCATTATTATTCGGCAGGCCCTCGGCAAGTATATCTTCATATATTTCATTTTGATAATTAAACACATTCGCCGTTTTGGGAGGAATTAAGCTCACCGCCGTAATAATACCTCCTAAAAACAAAATACCCACTACGGCTATGATAAGTTTCTTTTTTGTTATAACAACAGTTTTAAATTTCATAATTTTATCCCTTTCATAGAGTGCTATTTTATAAATACGCAAGATTTTTTTAAATATGTCGAAAAAATTTTCAAAAAAAGCTTGCAATTACGCTTAAACTGTGGTATAATTTTGTAGTTATTACGGATAGTCCTCTGCCTCGGTCGGCACGAATGTCCCAGATTATTAAGGAGGATTTAATGATGAACACACAAGAAATCATTAACGCTTTGACAAAAGACCAAATCAGAACAGATTTACCTGAACTTGTAGTTGGTAACAACGTAAAGGTTTACCAAAGAATCGTCGAAGGTTCTCGTACAAGAACTCAGATGTTTGAAGGTACAATCATCAAAGTACAGGGCGGCGGTATCGCTCAAACTTTCACAGTAAGAAGAGTTTCTTACGGCGTAGGCGTTGAAAAGACATGGCCTGTTAACTCACCTAACATTGAAAAGATTGAAGTTTCAAGAAAAGGTAAAGTTAGACGTGCAAGACTATTCTATCTTCGTGACAGAGTTGGTAAAGCAGCAAAAGTTAAGGAAAGAATCTAATTTCCTTATAATACGAAAAGGGGCATTTCGGTGTCCCCTTTTTTGTCTTTAAAAATTAACATTTTATTCATTGTAACTTGAATATAAATGTAGTATAATCATTTTATATAGTATGTCAGGAGGAAGAAAAAATGAGTGAACAAGAAGGAAAGAACGAAAACGTAACAAAAACAACTGCTAAGGACGATAAAAAGACAAGCCTTGCAAGAGAAATTTGGGAATGGGTATATACACTTGCTATCGCAATAGTAATTGCTATGCTTATCAAAGGCTTTATATTTGACATTGTACGTGTAGACGGTTCAAGTATGTTCCCTACACTTGTAGATAACGACAGACTTATAGTTACAAAACTCGGCTACACTCCGAAACAAGGTGATATTATCATTCTTGACAGTGAATACAAAAACCGTGAAGAATACTTTGACAGATTGGCTGAATCAAAAGACAAAGAAGAACTTTCTTCATTTGAAAAATTCTTTGCACAAGGCAGTATGCCTTCAAATCTTAAGAAAAAGTATTATGTTAAGAGAATAATCGCCATGCCGGGTCAAACAATAGACTTGGTTGACGGTAAAGTATATGTTGACGGTGAAATGCTTGACGAGCCTTATTATGACGGTTTGACAACTTCAATAGATCCTACCGTTGAATATCCTATCACCGTGGACGATGACTGTGTATTTGTTATGGGTGACAACAGAACCCGCAGTAAGGACAGCCGTTCATCAGAACTCGGTCAAGTTCCTTTCAAAGCAATTTTAGGTAAGTCACAAGTCAGAATATGGCCTTTATCGGATATAGGTCTTACTAAATAATTAACGAGGTACTTATGCAGAATTTACAATGGTATCCCGGTCATATGGCGAAAACACGCCGTTTGATTGAGGCAAATCTTAAATTAATTGACGTTGTTGTTGAAATATTGGACGCACGTATTCCCTTTTCGGGACGTAATCCGCATTTTGACGATATTATAAAAAACAAACCGAGACTGCTTGTTTTAAACAAAGCCGACCTTGCAGATAAAAACAGAACAAAACTGTGGATTGATTGGTATGCAGAGCAAGGTCTTAAGGTTATTCCGATAAGCTGTACGACAGGTATGGGCATTAATACGGTGCTTGCAGAGGCTCGCGCACTTATACAGGATAAAATTGACCGTGAAAGAGAAAGAGGCCGAAACCGAACTTTAAAAATAATGATGGTCGGTATTCCGAATGTAGGAAAATCAAGTCTTATAAACCGTCTTATCGGTAAGGCAAGCACAAAAACAGGCGACAAACCGGGTGTTACACGCGGTAAGCAGTGGCTTAGAATTAAAGGTGACGCGGAACTTCTTGATACTCCCGGTATTCTTCCGCCGAAATTCGAGGACCAAACAGTTGCCGTAAAACTTGCTTACACAGGCGCTATAAAAGACGAAATAATGAACACTGAACTTCTTGCCTATTCCCTATGCGATTATCTACGTGACAATTATCCGAACGAACTTTGTACACGATACAAACTTGATACGGTCGAGGGGCTTAAGGGATATGAAGTGTTGGAGAAAATCGGTAAAAAACGCGGCTTTGTTATTTCGGGCGGTGAAATTGATATGGAGCGTGCCGCAAATATGGTACTTGACGAACTGCGCGGTGCAAAAATCGGTCACATAACCCTTGAAACTCCGTCACAATTAAATGAACAGGAATAAACGAAAAAGAGGAACGCATCAAAAACGTTCCTCTTAAAATTTGTTTTCAAAAGAAAAACGCCCTTTTTCTTAAAGGACGCTTAATTTTCAAGCTACATTATTTAATGATAAACTTATCAAGTTCTTCCATAAACTTATCGCAGTCATCAGAATGTACTTCAACCTTAATAGGCTTAGACAAATCCAAGCTGAAGATACCCATGATAGATTTTGCATCAACGACATATCTACCTGATGTCAAGTCTACATCGAAGTCATACTTACTTACGATATTCACGAAATCTTTTACGTCATTAATAGAGCTTAGTAATAAATCAAATGTTTTCATAATTTTATTCCTCCTTATTTCATGCGTGAAGCCTATTTGTATATGTAATCTCTTACATTACCTATAATACAATTTTTTTCTGAAAAAGTCAATAGCTATTGCGTTTTTAAAAAAAATTTTATATAATAATACTAATGTCGTTAAGGTATTTTTAACGATATTGTCAAAAGATATACTTGAAAGGTTGAAAAGATGAAAAAAGCAGCATTTTATACACTTGGTTGCAAGGTTAATCAATATGAAACAGAGGCTATGGCGGAATTATTTGCCGATAGCGGCTATGAAATAAAAGAATTTACCGAAGTTGCGGACGTGTATGTTATAAACACCTGTTCCGTAACAAATATGGGTGACAGAAAATCACGTCAAATTATTCGTCGTGCAAAAAAACTTAATCCGAATGCAGTTATAGCCGTTACGGGCTGTTATGCTCAAACCGCGCCTGACGAAGTTCTTGCCATTGAGGGTGTTAATCTTGTACTCGGCACAAAAGACAGAAAGAACATTGTTACGCTTGTTGAAGAACTTAACACCGAATCAAACATTAATCACGTTTCGGATATAATGAGTAACCACGAATTTGAAGAACTTCAAATAAAGCAATATTCAAACAGAACCCGTGCATTTATTAAAATTCAAGAGGGCTGCAATCAGTTTTGTTCTTACTGCATTATCCCATATGCCAGAGGTCCTGTTCGCAGTAGAGCAAAAGATGATGTTGTAAGAGAAATCAAGGAGCTTGCACACAACGGCTTTAAAGAGATTATCCTTGTCGGTATTCATGTTGCGTCATATGGTGTCGATCTCGGCAACACAACTCTTGAAAGTTTAATTATGGACGTTGACAAGATTGACGGCGTTGAGCGTATACGTCTTTCTTCTATTGAGCCGATGACTTTAAATCAGGAATTTATAGACAGTATTAAGGATTCTAAAAAGCTGTGCCACCACTTCCATATATCGCTCCAATCCGGTTGTGACGAAACATTAAAACGTATGAACAGAAAGTATACAACAGCTCAATTTAAAGGCATTGTGGACGGTTTAAGAGAGGCATTTAACGATGTTGCAATCACTACCGATATAATGGTCGGTTTTCCTGATGAAAGTGATGAAGAATTTAATAAAACAGTTGAATTTGTACGCAATATAAAATTTGCCGACGCCCATGTTTTCCAATATTCGCAACGTCGCGGAACACCTGCCGCAAAACGTCCAAACCAAATTTCACCTGACGTAAAAGAAAAGCGAAGTAAAATAATAATCGCCGAAACACAGAAAACGCGTGATGAATTTATAAATCGTTTTATAGGCAAAACAATGCGTGTACTTTTTGAACAACCTGCAAAAGACGGACTTTTTGAGGGTAAAACAGATAATTACATTACAGTCCACGCACCGTCCGATATAGATTTAAACGACCAATTCAGAAATGTTCTTCTTGAAAGAAACGAAAACGGAATTGTTATCGGAAAAATAGTTGAATAGTAAAAGGCTGATGATTTTGAAGTGAACCCCAAAATTTAGACAAAATTAAATATTAACTTGCTTGTGAATGAGTTCGGTATTGAGTGTGTGAGATTATTTCTGTAAATTTGAGTGTGTGAGATTATTTCTGTAAATTTAATTTTTCTATGATAAAATACTTAGTTTTATTTTGGCAGATAAGCAAAATTCAGCTTATCTGCCTTTTTGTAATATAGCACGGATTTTCTTCCGCGTCAAGAGCGGTCTTGTAAAAGACCGTATTTTTTACACTATATAAATATAAAAATATATGCTAAACAAGTCGTCCATCATACATAATTGACAGTTCTCCGTAAACTCTGCCCCAATTTCTAAGTGGCATTGTCCACTTCTTTGTTGCTTCAAAGGTTGCCAAATACAGTGCCTTTAAAAGGGCTGTATCGCTCGGAAATACGCTCCTTTGGCTATTCAATCGACGAAGTACGCTATTAAGGCTTTCTATTGCATTTGTTGTATACATAACTTTTCTGACTTCTGCTGAAAATTTGAACATCGGTGATAAAACATCCCAATTTTCTTCCCATCTTCTCATCGCATTAGGATACTTTTCTTGCCATTTTTTTGTGACACTCTGCATACGTTCGTATCCGCTTTCTTCGTTCGGTGCATGGTATATACTCTTTAAATCATTTGCAAATGCTTTTTTGTCTTTTTCCGCTACATATTTCAATGTATTGCGCACTTGATGGACAATGCAACGCTGATACTCCGTATTTGGATAGGCTGCTGCTATTGATTCCTTTATCCCTGATAAACCGTCTGCACATAATATTAATATATCTCTAACACCACGATTTTTGAGTTCATTTAAAACTCCCAGCCAATATTTCGCACTCTCATTTTCGCCAATGGTTATGCTTAAAACTTCCTTCTTACCCTCGTCATTTACACCAAGAATTATGTATGCAGCTATCTTTTTCACTATATGCTCATCACGAACCGAAAAGTGGATTGCATCAATGAAAACTATCGGATACACAGCTGATAAAGGGCGTTGTTGCCATTCTTCTATTTGAGGTAATATTTTATTTGTAACTGCGGTTACCATACTTTCGCTTACCTCAAAACCATATATATCTTCCACAATATCAGAAATTTGTCTTGTTGTCATGCCCTTTGCAGACATAGCAATGATTTTTTGTTCTATTGCTGATATGTCCTTCTTTCGTTTAGGGACTATCTGCGGTTCAAAATCACCGTCACGGTCTTGTGGAACATCAATAGGTATCTCGCCATAAGAACTACGAAGTTTTTTGTGTTTTACTCCATTTCGATAATTCGGATTGTCACTGCGTTCATATTCGTCATAGCCTAAATGTTCATCCAGTTCAGCTTCCATCATTTCCTGAATAGTACCGCCTAACAGATCCTTTAGTGCCTCTTGAATATCTTCTGCTGTCTTGATGTTGTATTCCTGAATCAATCCGGCAATGATATTCTTCTTTCCTTCACTCATTCTTTCTCGTCTACGTCTTGCCATAAAAAAATTCCTCCTATGATTTATTTATATTCTATCATAGAAGGATTATTTTTTACAGACTTTTTCTCACACTCTCTCGGTATTGTACCGGACTCATTCCTTTTAGCTTTAAAGAAATTCTTTCATTGTTGTAATAATCAATATATCTTTTTAATTCATCTATGAAAGCTTTGACACTTTCAAATTTTTCACCATAAAACATTTCAACTTTCAATCTTCCGAAGAAGTTTTCCATCGCACCGTTGTCCATACAATTTCCTTTTCTAGACATACTTTGTACAATATTGTGTTCTGACAGTAAACGTTGATATTCCGAATGTTGGTATTGCCAACCTTGGTCAGAATGGAATAATGGTTTCGCATTAGCGGGCAGCTTTTTGAATAAACCATCAAGCATTTCTCTAATTTGCTGCAAATTTGGACTTAATGAAATTGAGTATGACACAATTTCTCGATTATACAAATCCATTACAGGTGACAAATATACTTTATCATTACACACTTTAAATTCAGTTACATCAGTTGCTAGTTTTTCAAAAGGTTTTGTAGCTGTAAATTCTCTTTTAAGTAAGTTGTCGGCTATTTTGCCGATTTCTCCTTTGTATGAACGATATTTACTGTTTTTGCGTTGTTTTCCTTTGAGATTAAGTTCTTTCATCAGTTTCAACACAGTTTTATGGTTAATTGTATATCCTTTTTGTCTTAATACAATTAAGATTCTGCGGTAGCCGTATCTGCCTTTATTAGCTAAAAATATATATAGTATTTCTTGTTTCTCTTTCTTGTATTTATCTTTGATTGGATGTTGTATATAGTAATAAAAGGTACTACGGGCTAAACCTGATAATTGCAGCAAGTCTTTTAACGGATATTTTTGCCTTAATTCATTGACTATTGCTGCTTTTTCTCTTCTTTTAACATTCTTTTCCGAACTAAGGCACTGAGTTTTTTTAAGTATTCATTCTCCATTCTTAATCGCTGATTTTCGGCAATTAAATCTTCTTCAATTTTCTTATCAAGTTTGGGTGGACGACCTTTTGCTATTCCATCTACTTTACTGGCTCTACCTCGTCTTTCTTTCATCAGACCTTCGGCTCCTTCTTCCAAGAATATGCGTTCCCATTTCGATATTACATCATGTTTAACATCGTATTTTCTCTCTGTTTCCATTATACCCAAATGGTTTTCTCGCATATCCATTATAACAGATAGTTTGAATTCTGGCGAGTGTTTTCTATATTTTTGCCCTTTCTTTGCCATAAAAATATGCACCTCCAAAAGTGTCTAACTTTTGGGGTGCATATCATTTTTGTCATCAGCCTTTATTTTATATCTCTGCAAATTCAAATACAACAGTTGAAAAATCTTTCATTTCATAATTGGCTCTTATACCGTGATACATCAGAAAATCACCGCTGTAAACTTTACCTGTAAATGTATTTCTATATTGTTTATTCGTATCAAGTCCCTGTAATTTAACTTTTTCACTCTTTGTTTGTGCAACCGCAAGCACTTTGCAAGCCATAACAAATATATGCTTTTTATCCTTTGAAACCACTTCCCAACTGCAATAATTCGTTTCATACGGATTTATCAATCTGTACAAGTCACCGTTACACATAAGGTCTTGTATTCTCTTTTCAAATTTAATCTGTGCTTTGATTTCTTCAAATTCTTCATCGGACATCTTTGTAACGTCAAGCTCATATCCGAATGTTCCGCAATATGCAACATCTGCCCTTGTTTTTAAAGACGTATCACGTCCGCATTGATGATTTGGCGACGCTGTTACATGAGAAGATATGCTGTAAACAGGATAACACATTGAAGTCGAATACTGCATTTTAAGTCTTGCTATTGCGTCCGAATTGTCACTCGTCCATATTTGCGGCATATATGCAAGCACTCCCGCGTCAAATCTACCGCCGCCGGCACTGCAGCCCTCAAATAAAATATTAGGGAATTTTTCGGTTATTGCGGACATTATTTTATAGTAACCGAGCGTGTATTCGTGATTATATCCCAATCTCGGCATATCTGTAAGCTGTCTGTTCATATCCCACTTCACATACTCAATATTTGCATTTGCAAGTATATCGCTCACCGCATTTATAACATATTCGCAAACCTCATCTCTGCTCAAATCAAGCACCATTTGATTTCTTGACTGAACTCCTTCTCTTTCGTCAATATGAATTGCCCAATCGGGATGTTCTCTGTATAAATCCGAATCCGGACTTATCATTTCAGGTTCAAACCACAAACCGAATTTCATACCGATTTTATTTATTTTTTCCGCCAATCCGTCTATACCCGACGGTAATTTATCATAATTAACTTTCCAATCGCCCAGACTGCACGTATCATTGTTCCTCTTTCCGAACCAACCATCATCAAGCACGAACAGCTCAACACCCGCCTGATGAGCCTTTTCAGCCATTTGAAGTAACTTTTCTTCGGTAAAATCAAAGTATGTACCCTCCCAATTATTTATAAGGATAGGACGTTTTTTGTTTACCCATTTACTTCTCATCAAATTGTTTCTGAAAACGTCGTGATACTCTCTTGTCATAGCACCGATACCGCTGTCGGAATAACAAATTACAGACTGCGGTGTACAAAAGCTTTCGTTCGGTTCTAAAATCCATTCAAACTGATGCGGATTAATTCCCTGTTGTACTCTTAAATTGCCGAATTGGTCTATTTTTGCGACTGTGGAATGATTACCGCTGTATACAAGTGAAAATCCGTAAACTTCGCCATGTGTTTCGTCCGCGCCAACCGAAGTAATCATTGAAAACGGATTTAACTGATGTCCGCTTCCGCCTCTTGCATTTTCGACTTCAGCTTTCATTCCCATTTCAAGCTTTGTTCTGTGCATTGCTCTCTCACGTCCCCACGAACCTGCAAAATGTATCATTTCATAGTCGTCCATAGGTAAATCAATACTTGCCGAATACGCACTCAAAAGCTTAATATCGCTGTCTGATTTATTTATAATTACAGTATGTCTGGCGATTATATTGTACTCGTCAAATACCGTATAATACAAATGCACTTCCAAGTCGATAATTTCATCATATAATACAACTTCAAGCGTATCAGCTTTTTTATTCTTATTGAAAAGACAAGGCATACCGTCGGTTTGAACCGCACATTCGTTATGAATTATATAGTCTTTCACCGCAAGTCTTGAAACTGCATTTCCGAATTTATTTACAACTTGATATGCCGGATTTCTCAAGTCAGAATAGCCGTAAGACGGATATTCCTGCGGATAATTGTCAAGACAAAATCTGTTTGAAACAAACCCCCACTTTTCTTCCCATTCTTCTTTCATTTGCGAATAATCAATATCCGTTATCTTTTTTCCGAAATGAAAATTCAAAAGGTCTCCGTCCTCGTTTTCAAACATTATATAACTTATATCTCTGCCGATAAGGTGCGTTGTTTTTCCGTTTCTGACAATCATTTTTATATCCTCCTGTGTTTTTTGTGATATTATAATATCACTTTATTTACGAAAACAGAATATCAAAGTGTTGACAGTATGTGTCTAAATGTGATATTCTACAAATAGGAGTTGAGTAAAATGAATTGTTTTATAAATACATATTACGCATATACAAAGTTTATTCCTACCGATATTTATCCCGTACAATACGGCGAAGAACAATGCAATAGAAATCATTCGTTCGGACCATGTGTACGAAGTAACTATCTGTTGCATTATGTTTACAGCGGTAAAGGTATTTTTCAAACAGAAAATAACACATATCATCTTCATAAAGGGCAGATGTTCCTTATATCGCCAAATCAGCTTACATATTATAAAGCCGATGACAGCGACCCTTGGTTGTATCGATGGATTGAATTTAACGGAAGTATGTCGCAGTCAATTTTAAAGTCTGTCAGTCTTAATGAAAGCACACCGATTTATACCGATGATGAGAATAATTCGGTCGGCAATGCACTCTGTAATATTATTTCGTCCGGAGAAATGTGTTTTGAATTGCTCATGCAAAAATTTTGGAATTTCATTTACTGCCTTACAGACGGCGAACAAATTAATACCGTCAGCAATGCCGAAGAATATATTCAAAAAGCAGAAACATTTATAAAAACAAATGTTCATAAAAAAATATCCGTTTCGGATGTCGCAAAATATATCGGAATTGACAGAAGTTATCTGACAAGACTTTTTAATGAATATAAAAAAACAAGTCCGCAAAACTATATTATTTCACTTAAAATGAATACCGCGGCATTGTATTTAAAAAACACAAACGCGTCCGTGACCGAAACTGCCCAAAGCGTGGGCTACTATGATACTCATATCTTTAACAAAACTTTCAAAAAACAATTCGGTGTTCCCCCTACCACCTGGCGTCAAAAACAAATTTGGGAACAATCTATTATTGGGAAATAAAAAAATCGGAATGGAGCGTAGTCCATTTTGAACCATTTGTGCCACAGTCACTTTCTCGCAAAAAAGGTGGTAGCGACTGTGAGCCGTCGTGAGTGCGTTTACAAGCGAACAGGTGAACCGAGCGGGCGTTTTTGCGACTAAGGAGGAATGACGCAGTGTTATGACTGATTTTTCTACATAGAAAAATCGGAATGGAGCGTAGTCCATTCCGATGTGGTACTCCCGACCAGAGTCGAACTGGTGACTAACCCTTAGGAGGGGTTTATTATATCCACTTAACTACGAGAGCAAAACACTATTAACATACCAATATATTATATAATATTTCAAAGCCGATTTCAAGTATTTTCTTATTTCTTTCTTGCAATCACGACAAATCTTTCATTTGACGTATGATACGCACACGTTGAAAGTGTTATAAGGCTATCGCCGTACACTGTATTTACGCCTGTATCATAAAACGAACGTGACTTTGCCTGAGTGACATATTCATTAAATCGCTCCTCCGACTCTATATCCGCATAATCGTAATACTTAAATTCATTACTTGCACCGACTTTAGTCGTAAACGCGGACACAATCTCATATTCGCCCTTATCGTACAAAGTATCATACATTATATTTTTATGAGCGTCATAAAAGCTTTTATCCTCATAATCGGCAAGTGACGCAAACATTGTACCGTTCTTCATATTATGTGCATAAATAATTTTATTCACCGATTCGTCATTCGACTGATAATCAAGAAAAGGTATACCGCTGAATTGATATTCCTTATTAAAATTCTTATGCAAATAAAATTCATTGTCGCTATACTTTACCACAGGATAATCGACAGGTGTATCGGGAATTTTTATCCACCCTGCCATATCATTATTCTGCTGATATAACGAGTAATAACATTCAAGCATACCGTTATCTGCACGTTTATCAATATAACCGTCCGTTGCGTCTGCACGTTCCGTTTTCTCAACCACTTTTTTCAATTCATCAAAACCGCTTTCAGCCTTATGTGAATCATAAAAATATTTTCCGAGATAACCGCAGCACCCTACAAATATCAAAATTAAAAGGACCTGTATGACAGTAAGTCGTTTTTTCACTATCATACACGCCCTTTCACTTTAGTTTAGTTGTTTTTTCTCTTTTTAATTTCGATAAACACAAAAGCACCTGCCGCAAGAATACCAACTGAAACCAATGCTACGATAGGAGTGTTGTCCCCTGTCTTAGGATTGTTCTTTGACGGTTTAGCCGTTGTTTTCGGTGTGGCTGTCGGCTTTGTTGTAGCTTTTGTCGATGAACTTGCTGTTGAGGTTGCTTTCGGTTTTGCGGTCGCAGTTGCAGTATACGGTGTGAATTTAGTTTCAGATTCAACCTTTATCTTTTCACCGTCTGTCAAATTTATAAGATATTCCTCAACCCCATTTGCAGATGAATTTTTATCCTTTAATGCGATTGTTGATTTTAATTCACCGTTTTCTGTGTAAACATGAACTTTTCCGTTACCTGTCATAGTATATCTGCCCGGGTCAATATCTTCACCGCAAATATATTCGCCCTGTGCCAATGTAACAACACCGTTTTTATCCTCTTTTACAGACGGATTAGTTGTTTCCTTTGCTGTTACTTCCGTTGTCGGTGCAGTTGTTTCTTTTGCAACTTCTTCTGTAGCCTTTGGTGTCTCGGCAGTCTCTGTTTTTTTCACGCTTGAAACAATGCTCCAATCAAGTTTTTCAGCATATTGTGCCGCGTCAGAATTTTTCAAGGACTTATTTACCGATACCGTTACATTTATAATTTTGTTTTCAGTATTCGCAGAACTGTTCATTGTTCCCAACGGAATATCTTTATATGTACCGTTATCCGTTTTAGAGTCGTCATTCGCATACGAATAAATAAGCTTATTGTTTGAATCCGTTACTTTTATATTATAATAATTCAAAGCGTTGTATTCGTCAGGTGACGGTGTTTTTAACGCCTCAGGTTTTACATCGTTTGACGTTTTTTCCGACATAGACAATCTCAATTTAAAATCTACCGGATCACCCTCTGCACTTTCGCTTGATATTGTAAGAGTCTGAACAACAGACGACTGTTTAGACAAATCGTCAAGTTTTGTCATCAACGGCTTTATCGATCTCACAGTTTCGCCCAACTGATCGGGTGCATATTCATATGTAACAGGGGTTGACTTACTGTCATTATTTTTTATAGATACGCTTGAATTTGGTGACGCAAATACAGATACCGACATACATATTGTCATAACTGCCGCAATCATACCCGAAAGCACTTTTTTCATAATTCTCGCTCCTTATATTTACTTTAATATTTTCTTCATACTACATATAGTATATCACATTCTTTTTTAATTGTCACTACTGTAATTGTTAATTTATTGTTACGAATATTGTTATATTCCGCATTTTATGGTATAATCAATTAAAACGAGGAGGTATAAAATGAGTTCAGATTCAAATTACGAAAAACTTTCCGATGAATTACAAAACAAAATAAATACAGAACTTTTTGACGGCAACGGTTTTAAGGATAACGCAATCCGACGTATTGACAAGGAACACGACAGAGCCACTCTTTGGCGGCCTGCGTTTGTGCGTGACGTTGAAAAAATTATGCACAGTCCGTATTACAACCGCTATGCCGACAAAACACAGGTATTTTCTTTCTATAAAAACGATGATATTTCGCACCGTGCTCTGCACGTTCAGCTTGTTTCAAGAATTGCGCGAAATATAGGCAGAATGCTTGGTCTTGACCTTGATTTAATAGAGGCTGTCGCACTCGGTCATGACATAGGTCACACACCGTTCGGTCACGCGGGCGAAAAATTCTTAAACGAATCATATCATGCAAATACAGGACGATATTTCAATCACAACGTACACAGTGTGCGTGTGCTTGATAAAATATTTAACCTCAACATCAGCCTTCAAACACTTGACGGAATACTTTGTCACAACGGTGAGTTCGAGTGCAAAGAATACCGTCCGTCAAAGCTTGATAATTTCAAGGATTTTGACGCAAAGGTTGAAGAATGTTATATTGACCAATCCGCAATAGACCGACTTGTACCGTCTACGCTTGAAGGTTGTGTTGTCAGAATTTCGGATATGATTGCTTATATCGGAAAAGACCGCCAAGACGCTATAAAAACCAAGCTGATTGACAGTGAAAGTGTTTTTGCCGAAAGTGAAATAGGCAAATACAATGCGGCTATTATAAATAATCTTATTGTAAATATCGTTGAAAACAGTTACGGCAAAGATTTTATACAACTTGACGAAAAGCACTATCAAGCACTAAAAAACAGTAAAAAAGACAATTTCCGCGTTATATATCAAAACAGCAAAATTTCTGACGTATACGACAAAACTATTGAACCGATGTTTGAGGAAATATACAATAAGTTGCTTTATGATTTAAAAAATGACATAAAATCATCGCCGATATTCAAACATCATATTGAATTAATCGACTACTCAAACAGATTTTCGGGATACGAATATACAAAAAACAGTGATTTTAATGATATTGTGACGGATTATATCGCAAGTATGACAGACGACTATTTTATCGACTTATATGAGTATTTATTTAATAAACAAGCACCCGTAAAATATATATCATACTTCGATAATGTTTAAAAATCAGAGATATTTTTAAAAAGATTTTATTTTTCTATTGAATTTTTACAATTAATAGTGTATAATATATTTAACATTGTTTGAATACAATGTTACGTTCATATACAATAACGCCACCGATAATAAAATCGGTGGCGTTATTGTTTTATCTTATTTTTTCCCAAGTTCTTTTGACTTATTCATACAACCTACCATTGCGTCAATGATACTGTTTCTGAACCCGTCTTTTTCAAGTATTGCAACTGCGTCTATTGTAGTTCCGGCAGGTGAGCAAACCATATCTTTCAATTCACCCGGGTGTTTGCCTGTTTCAAGTACCATCTTTGCACTTCCAAGTACTGCTTGTGCGGCGAATGTATATGCCTGACTTCTCGGCATACCGCCTATAACAGCTGCGTCTGCCATTGCCTCAATCATCATAAACACATAAGCAGGTGACGAACCGCTGACAGCCGTTACGGCGTCCATAAGATTTTCCGATACTACTTCACCTTTACCAAAGCTGTTAAACACGTTTACAACTACATCTGTTTCTTCTTTTGTAACATTGCTGTTCGGTGTCAATGCCGCCATTCCCTCGCCGACTAAAGCCGGTGTATTAGGCATTACACGCACAAGTTTAATATTATGTTCAAAAGCCTTTTCAATCGTTTCTATCGCCTGTCCTGCGACTATTGAAACGATTACTGTATTATCTGAAACACTGTTTTTGATTTCATCAATCACACCATATAAAAACTGCGGTTTTACACACAAAAACAATACATCAGCTTTATCTGCCGTTTCTTTATTGTCCGATGTCACTTTAACACCGTATTTTTCATTAATATTCTTTAATGCCTGCTCATTTTTATCCGAAACAATTACGTTTTCAGGACTTGCTATATCAGAATTAATAATTCCGCCGATTATAGCACCGCCCATATTTCCGCTGCCTATAAATCCAAAAATCATAATATCCTCCTGTATTTAAAAATTTTTATAAAAAATACCGGACGAAATATTTCGTCCGGTACTTAAACACGCAATTAAACCGGATATGTCTTATTTTCCATATCCACTAAATCTGCATCAATTTTATATTTCTGAGCACGTCTATATTCAAAGAATTTAACGGCAACTTGACCGAACAATGCATATGACAATACGTCTTCAGGCTGTTCAATCCATTCTGCACATTCTTTCTTCATCTGTTCAAGCTCAGGCTTTAATAGGTCAGCCGGACGACAAGTAATTCTCTTTTCGTCGCCGATAATCTTCTTAACGATTTCGTCAGAGATTTCAGCAGGGCACTTACCATATTCGCCTCTTACAAGACCTTTTGATTCCTTAGAAACCATTTTGTATCTTTCACCCATAAGCACGTTAAGTACTGCCTGTGTACCGACAATCTGTGATGACGGTGTAACAAGCGGAGGATAACCGAAGTCTGCACGAACACGAGGTACTTCTTTAAGCACTTCATCATATGCGTCTTCTCTGCCCTGTTGCTTAAGCTGTGATACAAGGTTTGAAAGCATACCGCCCGGAACTTGATACTTAAGAGTATTAACGTCAACACCCATAACCTTAGTGTTCATAAGACCGCTCTTAATGTATTCTTCTCTTAGCGGCTTGAAGTAGTCGCAGATTTCGATAAGCTTATCCAAATCGTAACCTGTATCGTACTCTGTACCTTGAAGAGCCGCAACCATAGGCTCTGTAGGCGGTTGTGATGTACCCATAGCCAACGGTGACATAGCACAGTCGATTACGTCTACACCTGCCTCAATAGCCTTTAGGTAAACCATTGAAGCCTCACCGCTTGTGTAGTGAGTATGAAGTTGAATAGGAATCTTAACTTCTTCTTTCATCATCTTTACAAGGTCATATGTTACATATGGTCTTAAAAGACCTGCCATATCCTTGATACAGATTGAGTCTGCACCCATTTCTTCAAGCTGCTTAGCCATTTTAACGAACTTTTCGTTTGTATGGAATTCACTTGTTGTGTAACAAACTGTAGCCTGTACATGACCTTTTTCTTTCTTACAAGCCTTGATAGCACATTCAAGGTTTCTGACGTCGTTAAGAGCGTCAAAAATTCTTAGTATATCAACACCGTTTGCGATTGACTTTTGAACAAAATATTCAACTATATCATCAGCATAGTGTCTGTAACCAAGTATGTTTTGTCCTCTGAAAAGCATTTGGATAGGGGTCTTTTTAGCTCTATCCTTAATCTTTCTCAATCTTTCCCAAGGATCCTCGTTAAGGAATCTTAGGCAGGCATCGAATGTAGCTCCTCCCCATGCCTCAAGCGAATGATAACCGATGTTATCAAGCTTTTCTACAATAGGAAGAATCTGCTCTGTTGTCATTCTTGTAGCAATAAGTGACTGATGAGCATCTCTTAGGACTGTTTCTGTAATTTCTACAGCTTTCTTTCCCTTTGCCATTTATATTTCACTCCTTTATTATCTGTTTAATTAAAGATTTCCGAACATTGCAAGGAATACACCTGCCGCAACGGCAGAACCGATAACTCCGGCAACGTTAGGACCCATAGCGTGCATCAAAAGGAAGTTAGAAGGATTTTCCTTCTGTCCTACTGTTTGAGATACACGGGCAGCCATAGGAACGGCTGAAACGCCGGCACTTCCGATAAGCGGATTAACCTTACCTTTTGTTACCCAGCACATAATATCACCCAAGAACAAGCCGCCTACTGTTGAGAAACAGAATGCGATAAGTCCAAGTACGATAATACCGATTGTCTGTGCTGATAGGAAGCTTGACGCTGTTGCAGTAGCACCTACTGTAACACCAAGGAACAAAGTTATGATATTCATAAGTTCGTTCTGTGCCATCTTTGTAAGTCTTTCAACAACGCCTGATTCTTTCATAAGGTTACCAAGCATTAGACAACCTACAAGTGACACTGCGTCAGGGATTATAAGTGCAACGATAATTGTAACGATGATTGGGAACAAGATTTTTTCTGTTTTTGAAACAGGTCTTAATTGTTCCATAACAATCATTCTGTCTTTTTTACGAGTCATAAGTTTCATAATAGGCGGTTGAATTACAGGAATCAATGCCATATATGAATATGCCGCAACGGCGATTGCCGGCAGCAATGCCGGTGCAAGTGATTTTGTAACGTAAATAGCCGTAGGACCGTCGGCACCACCGATGATACCTATTGATGCCGCTTCTTTGATACCGAAATTGATTGACGGTACAAGAGCGCTTAGAACAAGAGCACCTACAAATGTAAAGAATACACCGAACTGCGCAGCCGCACCAAGAAGAATACTCTTTGGATTGGCAATTAGCGGACCGAAGTCTGTCATACAACCGATACCGACGAAAATAAGCGGAGGATAAATACCAAGCTTAACTCCGAGATACAATAGGTCAAGCAGACCGCCATGCTGACAGATATATCCGACATTAATATATTTTCCGTCCGTCATATACTCCGGATTCGTAAAAAATTCCGTGTGCATCATAATAGCACTTGAATCCTTAATCATCGGTAAGTTTGACAAAAGCATACCGAACGCAATCGGAAGTAGCAATAACGGCTCGAATTTTTTTACTATTGCAAGATACAGAAGTACGCAAGCTATCGCAATCATTATAATTGTCTTAACGGCGTCAATGCCACCGCTTGAAATAAGTGCGTAAAGACCTGTATTCTGCAAAAAGTTTGCAAAACTTTCTAACACTTTATTGTCACCACTTTCTATAATTTAGTCGTGACTGTATTAGTTTACTGAAACTATTACGTCACCGCTGTTTACACTGTCACCTGCTGATACGCTGATACCTGCAACTGTTCCGTCTACACCGGCGAAAATTTCGTTTTCCATCTTCATTGCCTCAAGTACGGCAACAAGTGTTCCGGCCTCAACTTTATCACCAACGTTTACCTTTACAGATACGATTGTACCAGGCATTGGAGCAGTTACTTGCTTAGCACCTGCAACAGGAGCAGCTTTCGGTGCAGCCTTTGGAGCCGGTGCAGCTTTTGGTGCAGGAGCGGCTGTTTGAACAGGAGCCGGTGCAGGAGTTGATACTCCGCCTACTTCTTCTACGTCAACTTCGTATGATTTTCCATTTACTGAAATATTAAATTTTCTCATTTAGGTTTTGCCTCCTTTAGAATCTATTATTAATTGTTTCGGTTACACCCGCCTTATTCCAAGCAGGCATTTTATTGTCTGTTCTTCTGTATGACTTAATTCTTAGGTTATACGTTGAAGTATTTAGACTTGCGGCAACTGCGGCTGTCAATACTGCGATAAGTTCTTCTTCGTCTGTATCGTCTGCCGTTTCTTCCTCTACAGGTGCGGCTTGAGCCGGTGCTGCAGCAGGAGCTGCCTGTGTTTTAGGCTTTTTATAGAATATAACCTTGAAAAGCGAAAGCACTATCATAAGTATGATAAGTACGGCGAAAACTATTGCCAAACCTATAACTGTTGTTTGTCCTCCCATTGCCAACGCTTCACTTAATGACAGGTTCTGACCTGTCAATAATGCTTCTGAATACATACTAAAAATCTCCTTTCACAATTAAACAGGAAGATTTCCATGCTTTTTAGCCGGTCTTGAATCACGCTTTGATGCAAGCATTTCAAGTGCGGCGATTATTCTCGGTCTTGTTGAATCAGGTTCGATTACATCGTCAACATAACCACGCTTTGCAGCCTCGTAAGGTGATGCAAACTTATTTCTGTATTCCTGAATCTTTTCATTTCTTGTAGTAACAGGATCAGAGCTTTCCTTAATATCATTCTTGAAAATGATGTTAGCTGCACCTTCAGGACCCATAACAGCGATTTCTGCCGTCGGCCATGCCATTACTATATCAGCACCAAGATGTTTTGAATTCATTGCTATGTATGCACCGCCGTAAGCTTTTCTCAAGATTACGTTAATCTTTGGAACTGTAGCCTCTGAGAATGCGTAAAGCAACTTAGCACCGTGTCTGATAATACCGTTTTGTTCCTGTTCAACGCCAGGGAAATAACCCGGTACGTCTGTAAGAGTAACAAGAGGAATATTAAAGCTGTCGCAGAAACGTACAAATCTTGCTGCTTTGTCTGATGAGTTAACATCAAGTGAACCTGCCATAACCTTAGGCTGATTTGCAACGATACCGATAACCTGTCCGTTCATTCTTGCAAAACCTATTACAATATTCTTTGCAAAGCCTTCCTGTACTTCAAAGAAGTCGCCGTTATCAACAAGTTCGGCGATAACTTCCTTAACGTCATAAGCCTTACCCGAATCGTCAGGAACGATTGTTGTAAGTTTTTCTGAAAGACGATTAATTTCGTCATTTGTAGGTTCGTAAGGAGCCTCTTCAAGATTGTTTGCAGGTAAGTATGAAAGCAACTTTCTGATTTTTGCGATACATTCTTCGTCATTTGCCGCCTTAAAGTGTGCAACACCCGACTTTGAAGTATGTGTATCAGCGCCGCCAAGTTCTTCGCTTGTTACATTTTCACCTGTAACAGAACTGATTACCTGCGGACCTGTTATAAACATCTGACTTGTCTTTTCAACCATAAAGATAAAGTCTGTAATAGCCGGTGAATAAACAGCACCGCCTGCACATGGTCCCATAATTACAGAAATCTGAGGAATTACACCGCTGTTTACAGTGTTTCTGAAGAATATATCTCCGAAACCTGAAAGAGCGTCTATACCTTCTTGAATTCTTGCTCCGCCCGAATCGTTCATTCCGATTATCGGAGCACCCATCTTTGCCGCCATATCCATGACTTTGCAAATTTTCTTTGCGTGCATTTCTCCAAGTGAGCCACCGATTACTGTAAAGTCTTGAGCGTAAACGTAAACAAGACGTCCGTCAACCGTACCGTAACCTGTAACAACTCCTTCACCCGGAGCCTCAACACAATCCATACCGAACTCGGTACATCTGTGAGTTACAAAAGCATCAATTTCAACGAAACTGCCTTCATCCAAAAGAGCATTAATTCTCTCTCTTGCTGTCAGCTTTCCGGAATCATGCTGCTTTTTGATTTTTACTTCTCCGCCGCCGTTATTTATTACACTTCTGCGGTATTGAAGTTCAGTCAATTTATCAACTGTTCCCATGTTTTAACCTCCATTGTTTGTAGATTAGAGATAAATTTTAAAAAAATATACCTAAAGTATATTATACCTTAACCGCAATTTTTTTTCAATCATTTTTATTTCTTTTTTCACAAGTTAGCTTTCAAAAAATATCGACAAATATCCCCTTAAATTTGTATATGATACACAAAAGAGGCTGTTGACAAAATGTCAACAGCCTCTTTTTAAGAATTCATCAAATAATTTACTTCGTGACTTGTCAGATGACGCCATCTTCCAAGCGGAAGATTACCGAGTTCCACGTTGCCTATCTTAATTCTCTGCAAGCCGACAACCGTACAGCCGATTGCCGCAAACATTTTACGAACCTGTCTGTTTTTACCCTCGTGAATTGTTATTTTAATATATGTGTGTCCGTCTACCGCGTCAAGTATTTCAGCCTCCGCCGGTGATGTTTTGAAATCATCAATATAAACACCGTTTCTCAGCTTATTGATACCGCTTATCGTTATACCGCCCTTTATCGTTGCAATATAAGTCTTATCGGTATGGAACTTAGGGTGCGTGACTTTGTATGTGAAGTCACCGTCATTTGTAAGCAAAAGCAATCCCTCGGTTTCATAGTCAAGTCGTCCGACAGGAAAAATTCTTACGTCACCCAAATCTTCTTTTATAAGGTCAACAACAGTCGGTCGGTCAAATTGGTCTTTTGCGGTTGAAACATATCCGACAGGCTTATTAAGCATTATATAATACTTCTTGTTTTTAAGCTTTATCGGCTTATCGTCAACGGATACATTGTCTGCACCGATTTCGATTTTTACGCCTTGTTCCGTTATTTTCTTGCCGTTTACCTTAACTCTGCCCTCTTGTATCATAGTTTCTGCGGCACGTCTTGACGCAACACCGCTCATTGCTATATATTTTTGTAATCTTACTATCTCTCCCATTTTTTCTCCTTTCATTTATACCAACAATATTTTCGCAACTCTTATAAAACTGCTGAAAAAACTGTTTTTCAATCTTATATTGCTTACTCCGTAAATATCGTTTTCCGAAATAATATCAACTTCACCGATGCTCACTCCGTCACACACAATTTCAAGCCACCCCACTTTTTCGCCTTGATTTATAGGTGCTTGTAAGTCATTTGATATATGCGATATAACTTCTACCTGCGTTTTCTGATGTTCTTTAAACGGTATTGTAAAGTCACTCGCCGCAACCATTGAATAATCTTTTCCGTCAATATTCGTAACCTTTACTGTATCGCCCTGCTCTATAAGTTTTTTCGGATAATGTTCCGAAAATGCGTAATCAAGCATTTTCGCGTGGTCATTCCAATCGTTCGGATCATTCAAAGTCACCGCTATAAACTCCATTCCGTCCCTCTGTGCAGACGATACAAGACATCTGCCCGTTGACTTTGTAAAGCCTGTTTTTATGCCGTTTGCTCCCTCATACAGACTTAGCATTTTATTGTGGTTTGAAAAATAAAGTATTTCATCTGAATTTAATGCCTGTACTTGCGCAGTCTGCGTTGCGACTATTTCCCGAAACTGCGGCAGCGTCATTGCATATCTTGCAATAAGTGCAAGATTGTAAACCGTTGTGTAATGTTCCGGATTGTCAAGTCCGCTCGGATTCATAAAATGCGTATTGCCGAGTCCGAGTTCTTCCGCTTTTTCATTCATCAGCTCCGCAAATGATTCCTCACTTCCCGCCACATGTTCGGCTATCGCTACCGCCGCGTCATTTCCGGAATTAAGCATTAAACCGTAAAGCAAATCTTTCATATAATATTGATTTCCCTCAGATATGTATGCCGCCGAACCCTCTTGATTTGCCGCCGTCGCACTCACACCAACAATTTCGTCCATATTACAACGTTCAATAGCAACAATGGCTGTCATTATTTTAGTTGTGCTTGCCATTGCATGTTTTTGGTTCATATTTTTTGAAAATACAACATCACCCGTCAACGCATTTATAACGCACGCACACTCGGCAGATTCCGCCATTGCAAAAGCACTTAACTGTGAAAAAGTAATTATAGTCATAATAACAAGTGCCAAAATTTTTTTCATTAAAAAACATCTCCACAAAAAATATTTATTTTAATTGACAAAACTCTTTTTTATTGGTATAATAAATCACGTTAATGCGAGGGTGGCGGAATAGGCAGACGCGCACGTTTGAGGGGCGTGTGGTTTAACCGTGCCGGTTCAAGTCCGGTCCCTCGCACCATTTTTTTAGATTAATTAATAATATATATTCTATCATATAAAATTATATTTATCAACAGCAAAAAAACTTTTTAAAAAAACTGTTGACAAAAGTTAGATTATATGGTATTATATCATTTGTCAGTTATCGTTGCGGATTTGTGTAAAGGTAGCACTAACGACTCTGACTCGTTCTGTCCGGGTTCGAATCCTGGATCCGCAGCCACAAAAAAAGTTATCCTTTATGGATAACTTTTTTATTTTTATTCAAATACACATTCGCCCATATTCTCTGACGGACAGCCCTCTATTACTTCCGCAACAGCGCTTGAATGTGTTATTAAAATAATTTTCGCACACGCACATTCGCCTATTTTATCATATAAACGTCCCGCACTGTATGTACCAGAATAAACCGTATATGTACTGTTTGCGATGTAACCGACTGTACCGATATACGGCAGTTGTGCTCTTATCGCCTCGTCATCATATTTGTTATCATATTCCTTTTTCAATTTTATTACCGCTCCGACTTTGAACGGCTTCGTTCCGTAATAATGAGCAAGTCCCGTTATTGTGACTAAAACCGAATTTTTCATTTCTCCCATCTCCTTTTCTACTTAAATTATACATTCACCTATGTCCAAAAAACTGTACAAAAAAACTCTGACCGCCATTTTTTTGACTGTCAGAGTTTATATTATTTATTCTTCAAATATAGCCTTTGCAAAATCATCGCTGTTAAATTCCTGCAAGTCGTCGATACCTTCACCGACGCCGACAAATTTAACCGGAACATTCTGTTCTTTTGCTATTGATATTACAATACCGCCTTTTGCCGTACCGTCAAGCTTTGTAAGGATAATTCCCGTAATATCCGCCGCCTCGGAGAATAATTTTGCCTGACTTACCGCATTTTGACCTGTTGTCGCGTCAAGGACAAGCAATGTTTCTCTTGCCGAATCAGGCAGTTCACGTTCAATTACACGGTTAATCTTCGCAAGCTCCGCCATAAGATTTTTCTTATTATGAAGTCTGCCGGCTGTATCACATATAAGAATATCAGCACCACGCGCCTTTGCCGCCGTACAAGCGTCAAACACAACTGCCGCCGGATCACTGTTTTCTTGGTGCTTGATTATATCACAACCGCTTCTCTGCGCCCATATGTCAAGCTGGTCTATCGCCGCCGCTCTGAATGTGTCAGCCGCCGCAAGAAGTACCTTTTTACCCATCGACTTATAATGTGATGCGATTTTTCCGATACTTGTTGTTTTTCCGACACCGTTTACGCCAATCACCAAAATAACAGACGGTGTTGTTGACGTATTCACCGTTGTATCAAGCGCACTGAGTATTTCGCTTATTATGCTCTTTAATTCCTCTTTTACAAGGTTTCCGTCTGTGATATGCTTGTGTTTAACATTATCACGAAGTTTTTCAATAATGTATGTTGAAGTTTCTACACCTATATCTGCCATAATAAGTGCCTCTTCAAGATTTTCAAAAAGTTCGTCGTCAACTTTTACGAACACACTGAATACATTATTAACTTGTTTTGCGATTGATTCACGGGTTTTTGTCAAACCGTTTTTTAACTTATCAAAGAATCCCATATACTACTCCTAACTGACCATATCGTCTGCGACATCATCTATATGAAGTGACAACAACTTAGAAACGCCTTTTTCCTGCATTGTTACGCCGTATAAAATATTTGCCGCCTCCATTGTACCACGTCTGTGAGTGATAACAATGAATTGTGTCTGTTCAATATAATTTTTTAAATATGTTGCAAATCTCGAAACGTTTACATCGTCAAGTGCCGCGTCAATCTCGTCCAAAATACAGAACGGAGCCGGCTTTACTCGAAGTATTGCAAACAGAAGTGCAATAGCAATAAACGACTTTTCACCGCCCGAATACAGATTGATATTCTGCGAACCTTTACCCGGAAGCTGTGCGATAATTTCAATACCGCTTTCAAGAACATTGCTTGGGTCAGACAAAGTCAATTCACCTTTACCGCCTCCGAAAAGTTCACTGAACACCAGACTAAAACTCTCATTGATTTCCTGAAATTGTTTCCCGAAATGCTCTTTCATCAATTCTTCCATTGACTCTATTATTCCGTTAAGTTCGTTTTTCGACTTTTCAAGATCGCTCTTTTGCTCTGTCAAGAACACAAACCTCTCCTCTACCGCTTTATATTCTTCGATAGAATCGACGTTTACACTGCCGAGTGATTTTATCTGCGACTTCAATTCCGACAACCTTGCAAACGATTCTTTCTCATTTTCAACTTCTGTCTTAATTTCGCACGCACTGTTATAAGTCAGTTCGTAGTCCTCCCACAATCTGCCTATAATATTTTCAATATCGTTATTGAGTTTTTCACGTCTGTTTTCAAGTCTTGAAAGTTCCTGTTGCAAGTTCAGCAATTTATCCGTTAAATCCTTATTTGAATTTTGGATATTTTGAAGTGACGTTGAAATATCGCTTTTCTTCTTCTGAATACTCTCGATATAATCATTTATATCCGCCGTACTCTTTGCGATTTCTTCCGTCAGCTTGTTTTTGTCCTCAATCTGCTGTTTTAAACTTTCGTTTTCAGCACATATTCTTGTTTTATCCTGCTCTTTTTGTGCTATATCTTTTACGGAATTTGCAATATCATTCTTCTTTGTTTCAATATCTTTTTCGATAACTTTAATGTCCCTTTGCATATCTGCAAGCTTCATTGTGTTATCCATCAAGCTTTGTGACTTCTCGTCTTTTTCCTCTGAAATTCGATTAAATTCTTCATTCAGTTTTTCCGCTTTGCTCTGTAAGTCATTACTTTCCTTTTCAAGATTTCTGACATTCTGCAAAAGCTCGGCAATATCATCCGAAGATTCCGACAGTTGCTTTTCAATCTGTTCAAGCTCTGCTTTATAGTTTTTCTCTGTATTACTTCCCGATTCAATCTTTTCTTCAAGATGTTTTTGCGTATTTTCCAGACGAAGTATCTCGTCCTCATACTCTCTCACAAGCGGAACATATGACGACAACTGATTATTTATAGTTCTCATATCATTTTCAATCTGCTGTTTTTTGTCACCAAACTCTTTTATTTTAACTGACAAATCGTTTAATTCCGATGTAAGCGTTTTTATTTCAGTAGCTCTCGACAAAAATCCACTTTGCTTATTTACACTACCGCCCGACATCGAACCGCCTGCGTTCAATATTTCGCCCTCAAGTGTTACAACTCTGAATTTGTATCCGAAATGTCGGCTCATAGCAATGGCATTATCTACATTATCAACCACAACAACTCTGCCGAGCAAGCTTTTTATAATACCGTCGTACTTACTGTTATACTTTATAAGTTTACTTCCAAGTCCGATAAAGCCTTTTTGCTTACTTATTTCGCCAACATTATCAAGTTCTCTTCCTTTTACAGCCGACACCGGCAAAAATGTTGCACGACCTGCATTATTTCTGCGAAGATAATTAATCGCCGTCTTTGCGTCCTCTTCGCTCTCTACTATAATATTCTGCAACGCTCCGCCAAGTGCGATTTCAATAGCCGTAACGTATTCCTTTTTTACGTCCACAAGTCCCGATACAGTACCGTAAATTCTGATTTTTTTCAGTTCTTCGGCTTTAAGCACCGCCTTTACGCTCTTTGAATATCCGGCATAATCGTTTTCCATACCCTCAAGAATTTTCTTCTTTGAAGATTTTGAATTATACTCGACATTCATATTGTTAAGACTTGATGTAAGTTTATCGTTTTCGGATTTTAACTTATTTATGTTTTCGTTATGGCGGTTTATGGTTTCTTTCATTTTGCCGCACTTTTCAGACTTTTCCGATATTTCCTTTTTGCAGTTTTCTATCTCCTGTTTTGTGTTTGAAACGCCCTCGTTAAAGGTCTTTATTTCGGTTTCAACCACTTCTCGTCGTTCTATAAAACTGCTCCTCAAATTTTCAACACCGTTTATTTGTGCACGCTTTGTCGCAATCAAATTCTGCTTTTCGATAATATCGCCCTGCAGACTGTCGATTTCTTTTGAAAGAGTATCTTTCTGCTTTGCAATTTCATCCTGTTCCTCTTTCATAGAATCGAACGCAGTAAGCATTTCTTCAGCATCTTTATTCTTTTCTTCAATCTCTGCCTTTTGCTTTTCTATACTGTTTTCGCGTTCAATATTTTTATCTTTTATGCTTTGAATTTCGTTATCAATTCTTTTAAGCATAAGCTCATTATTCTTTATGTTGTTTTCAAATAAAGAAATATGATTTTTGGTTTCCATATTCTTTGACTCAGCCTCACGAAGAAGTTTGTTCTGTTCCGCTATTTCGGTATCGGCTTGTTCACTTTCATTATAAAGCGATGTGATTTTTTGTTCTGTTTCCGATTCCGTTGCTCTGAGCTCGGCAAGTTCTTCTTCAACACTGTTATAAAGCCTGTCTGCCTCTTTGGCGGCAAGTCGGTTTTTGTCTATCGTTATAATGCTTAAATTTACGTCAAGTCCTTTATATTCTTCATAGTATGTCAAATACTTTCTCGCTTTTTCCGACTGACGTTTAAGAGGTCCTCGCTGACCTTCAAGTTCAGTCGTTATATCGGAAATTCTTACAAGGTTTTCTTCAACACCCTTTAGCTTTCGTTCCGCCTCTTCACGTCTGTACTTGTATTTTGATATACCTGCAGCCTCCTCAAACAGACTTCTTCTGTCCTCGGCTTTGGTTGACAATATCTGCGACACATTACCCTGTCCGATAATAGAATAACCGTCACGTCCAAGACCCGTATCCATAAACAGCTCATGTATATCTTTCAAACGACAGTTTGAGCGATTAATCTGATACACACTTTCACCGCTTCTGAAAAGTCGTCTTGTTACAACAACTTCATCATAATTTATATCAAACAAATGACTGCTGTTATCAAGTACAAGACTCACTTCCGCAAAATTGACAGGCTTTCTCGTTTCTGTACCTGCAAAAATGACATCTTGCATATTAGAACCTCTGAGAGATTTTGCACTCATTTCACCGATAACCCAACGAATAGCGTCGGAAATATTACTTTTTCCGCTGCCGTTCGGACCTACGACCGCCGTTGAGCCTTCGACAAATTCAAGAATTGTTTTATCGGCAAACGATTTAAAACCTTGCAGTTCAAGTCTTTTTAATAGCAAGTACATCTCACCTCTCTTTTTCCCAAATTTTCATCTGTACATATCTTTACATCAATATTTTTCTCTTGTTTTAATTTAATTATATTGCAACGCTTATTACCGACCGCTTTTGAAACTTCTCTCGGATTTACATAAACATCTGCTCTTTTACAGTCGTCTTTCAATTTACCGCATATAATGTCATAATAAATACTGCTTTCGACAAGTTCACGAAATGAGCTGTGTACAGGTCCTGCAACAACAGAACCGTTCTCGCTTATTTCATCGGTTGACTGCAAACCCACTCTTATAACGGTTATACTATTCTTTTCAAATTTCAATAAAAGCTGTTTGGCAAGATTAACCGCCTCATCAACCGACTGCGGTTTATATTTACCCGTCAAATACATTTTTTCAAGGAATGTGTCCTTTATGGTAAGCGTCGGATATATGCGTACAATATCAGGTTTCAGCTTTATTATTTCGTCTGCCGTATAAAGCGATTTTTCATCGGTATCCCCCGGCAAGCCTGTCATCATCTGAAGTCCGAGTGTGAACGGATATTCCTTTATCAGCTTTACCGCATTTATGACATCTTCTCTTGTGTGTCCCCTGTTTGACGATTTCAAAACACTGTCGTCCATAGACTGTACACCGAGTTCAATCGTTGTAACTCCGTATTTAAGCAAATTGTCAAGTATTTCTTTGTCTATATAATCGGGTCTGGTTGAAAGACGTATTCCGTCAATATCTCCTTTTTTAAGATATTCATTCGCGGCGGCTAAAAGTTCGCTTTGTTCGTTAATCGGTATACCGGTAAAACTGCCGCCGAAAAACGCCGCCTCGATACGTCTGTTTTTACTCGGTAATGTTTGAAGATATTCACCTATAATATTATGAACATCATCAGCCTTGACTTCTTTTTGTGTCCCCGTTATACGTTTTTGATTGCAAAAAACACAATCAAACGGACAACCTCTGTGCGGTACAAATATCGGTATATTATACGTTTTCATAGTCACTGTACTTTTCCCATTGATTTAAGCAAAGTATGTGCCGCATTTTGTTCAGCCTCTTTTTTGCTGTGACCTGTTCCTTTATTTTTAGGAACATCATCGACAAGCACTTCAACTTCAAACACTTTGTTGTGGTCCAAACCAGATTCGCCGATTGTTCTGTATGTGACTTTGCCCTGTGTACCTTTTTGAAGTGCCTCTTGCAGCATTGTTTTATAGTCGGCATATCCGTGACCTGTCACAACTTCGTTAATCGCCTCACGCATAAGGTCGATTACCCATTTTCTTGCCGTTTCCATACCGCCGTCAAGATAAATTGCCGCCAAAACCGCCTCAAATGCGTCCGAAACGATAGACGCTCTCTGACGTCCGCCTGTCATTTCTTCACCCTTACCGAGCAATATAAATTTGCTAAGCGAAATTTTCTTAGATATTTCGTTAAGCGACTGTTCGCAGACAAGCGTTGCACGATATTTTGAAAGCCAACCCTCGTCAACATTCGGCAAACGTCTGAATATATAGTCACTGATTATAACACTCAAAACAGAATCGCCCAAAAATTCAAGACGTTCGTTATTTTCTTTTTTACACTCATTCGCATATGAGCTGTGCGTAAGTGCCGTTTCTAAAAGATTAACATTTTTAAATGTGTAACCGATTTTCTCTTGTACGTTTTTCATAACAGCTTTCCTTTCTCTGTACATACACTGCTCTAAAGAGTGAACCGTTCACCGCTTAGAGCAATCCACATAACAGTAGAGGGTGCCTTAAAAAGACATCCTCTATTGTTTAAGTTTATTTAATTAATCTTCGTACTTTTTCATTACGATAGTTGCATTATGACCGCCAAATCCAAGTGAATTTGACATTGCAACTTTAACTTCCTGTTCTCTGCCCTTATTCGGAACTATATCCAAATCACAAGCAGGATCAGGTGTATTGTAATTGATTGTTGCAGGAATGTAACTGTCCTTGATAGCCAATGCACAAACGATTGCCTCGACACCGCCTGCCGCACCCAAAAGGTGACCTGTCATTGACTTTGTTGAGCTTACTGCAACGTTCTTAGCCGCCTCGCCAAGAGCCTCTTTTATGGCTTGTGTTTCAAACTCGTCATTGTACTTTGTTGATGTACCGTGAGCGTTGATGTATGTTACATCTTCAGGCTTTAAACCTGCATCTTCGATTGCAAGTGACATAGCCTTTGCACCGCCGACACCGCCCGGAATAGGGCTTGTGATGTGGTAAGCATCATCAGTTGCACCGTAGCCGACAAGTTCACAATAAATATGAGCTCCTCTCTTCTTTGCGTGTTCAAGTTCTTCTATAACTATAAAGCCTGCACCTTCACTTAGAACAAATCCGTCACGTTCTGCGTCAAACGGTCTTGACGCTGTTTTAGGATCGTCATTTCTTGTTGACATAGCTTTCATATTACAGAAGCCTGCAAATGCAAGCGGACTTACAGCCGCCTCTGCACCGCCTGCGATGATAACATCGTTAGCACCGTGCTGAATGTGTCTTAAAGCGTCACCGATAGCGTTTGTACCCGAAGCACAAGCTGTAACGATATTTTCATTTACACCTCTTGCTCCGTACTTAATTGCAATCTGTGCAGCGCCCATATTACCTATCATCATAGGAATAAAGAACGGACTTACACGTCCCGGACCTCTGTCAAGAAGTGACTTATGCTGTTCCTCAAGAGTATGGATACCGCCGATACCCGAACCTGTTATAACTCCGACTTTCCAAGGGTCTTCGTCTTCCATATTAAGACCCGAATCCTTAACAGCCTCATCAGCCGCTACCATTGCAAGCTGAGTATATCTGTCCATTTTACGAGCGTCTTTCTTCTCGATAAAATCAGTCGGCTCAAAATTCTTAACTTCACCGGCAATCTGTGTCTTAAAATCAGTTGCGTCAAAAAGTGTTACTTTATCAATACCGCATTTACCTGCTTTGATACCGTTCCAAAATTCTTCAACGTTATTTCCTATAGGGGTTACAGCACCTAAGCCTGTTACAACAACTCTTCTCATTTAGTTACCTCCTATTGTTTATCCTTATCTATATAATAAAATTAATTTCTTTTTTCAAAAAAATTTCATGCCTTGCACCAAGAGTATTGATACAAGGCACGACTTCGTATCTTACGCATGACTCTTAATATATTCAACTGCGTCGCCTACTGTGCTGATCTTTTCAGCATCTTCATCAGGGATTTCGATATCAAATTCTGTTTCAAGACCCATGATAAGTTCAACAACGTCCAATGAGTCTGCACCCAAATCGTCAACGAATGATGCTTCCAAAGTTACTTCATCTGCATCAACACTTAGTTGGTCAACGATAACGTTCTTTACTCTTTCAAATTCCATTATTCACTTGCACCCCCTTTCAGTAATGTCTATATAAATTCTAAACGAATTATATACATATTATATTACATAACAAGTCCGCCGTCAACATTTATTACTTGACCTGTAACGTATTTTGACATATCAGATGCCAAAAATGCAACAACATCTGCAATATTTTCAGTTTCTCCGAATTCCCCAAGCGGAATTGAGTCAAGATATTTCTTCTTTACATCGTCAGACAATACGTCTGTCATAGCAGAACGGATAAAGCCAGGTGCTACTGCGTTACATCTGATACCTCTTGATGCAAATTCCTTTGCTGTTGTCTTTGTAAGACCGATAAGACCTGCTTTTGAAGCAACATAGTTCGCCTGACCCGGATTACCCATAACACCTACGATTGACGCCATATTAATTATAGCACCGCTTCTTTGTTTCATCATAGGTCTTGCAACTGCCTTGATACAATTAAATGCACCCTTTAGATTTATATCCATAACAAGATCCCAATCATCTTCTGACATTCTAATCATAAGACCGTCTCTTGTAATACCTGCGTTATTAACAAATATGTCGATATGACCGAATTTATCCATAGTTTCCGATACAAGTTTCTGAACATCTTCGGTATTTCTTACATCGCCTTTAACAACTATACATTCTACACCAAGCTTTTTAACTTCTTCACAAGTTTCGTCTGCATAATCCGATGAAGGAATATCGTTTATAACGATATTTGCACCGTGTGACGCAAGTTTTAGGGCGATTGATTTACCTATACCTCTGCCTGAGCCTGTAATTACCGCTGTTTTACCTTTTAACATTTCTTTATCTCCTCTCTGTTATGCGTTAAGACCTTCAAGAGTCTTTTCAAGTGACGCCATGTCCTCTACGTTAAACACCTTTACATCTCTTGAAACTTTCTTTATAAATCCGCTAAGTGCCTTACCCGGTCCGACTTCAACGAATGTATCAACTCCGTCTGCTATCATTCTTCTGATAGTTTCTTCCCATTTAACAGATGAAGATACTTGCTTGATTAAAAGCGGTTTAATATCTTCCTTTGAAGAAACGTAATCAGCAGTTACGTTTGTGATTACAGGAATTTGCATATCCTTAACTTCTACATTTTCAAGTTCTTTTGCAAGTTTTTCGCCTGCGCCTATAAGCATAGCACAATGGAACGGAGCTGAAACAGGAAGTTTTAAAGCACGTTTTGCGCCCTTTTCCTTTGCCAATTCACAACACTTATCCACTGCCTCAACTTCCCCTGATACAACGATTTGACCAGGACAGTTAAAGTTTGCAGGTGAACAAATACCGACTTTTGATGCCTCTTCGCAGCAAGCGATAACGTCCTCTGCGGAAAGTGCGATAATAGCCGCCATAGCGCCTTTTCCTACAGGCACTTCCTCCTGCATATACTTACCGCGTTTTTTTACAAGTCTTACACCGTCGGCAAATTCCATTGAACCCGACGCAATGTGTGCAGTATATTCACCAAGGCTAAGTCCGGCAACAATGTCAGGCTTAACACCTTTTTCTTGCAATACTCTAAGTGCCGCAACACTCATTGTAACGATTGTCGGCTGCGTGTTCTCTGTAATCATAAGAGTTTCACTGTCGCCGTTCCAAATCATATCCTTTATATCAAAGCCAAGTGCCTCACTTGCCTCGTCAAATGTCTTATCTGCAATCGGGAAGTTTTCGGCAAGTTCCTTACCCATTCCGACAGCTTGTGCGCCTTGTCCTGCAAATACAAATGCTAATTTACCCATTATATTTATTTTCCTTTCTTAATTTATCTAATAAGAAATTCTTATTTAAGTTTAGAAGTAATTGTTTCAATAACTGCCTCTGTACCGTCAAAATAACTCTTGATTATGTCTGCACAAGGTTGAATTTCGTGTACCATAGCGGCTGATTGACCAGCCATAAGTGAACCGGTTTGTGTGTCACCTTCTTCAAATGCACGTCTTAGACCGCCAACGCCAAGTGCTTCTATTTCTTCAAAGGACGCACCTTGCTTTTCAAGTTTGTCATATTCACGAGTAAGTTTGTTTTTAAGTGCTCTTACAGGCGCACCTGTTGATCTGCCCGTAACAACCGCATCTCTGTCTTTTGCCTTTATAACGGCTTGCTTATAGTTATCGTGTGCGATACACTCTGTTGAGCAGATAAATCTTGTACCGACTTGAATACCGTCTGCGCCAAGTGCAAATGCCGCAACAGCACCTCTGCTGTCAGCTATACCGCCTGCCGCTACAACCGGAATACTTACCGCGTCAACAACCTGCGGTACAAGTACCATTGTTGTAAGCTCACCGATATGTCCGCCTGCCTCTGTACCCTCTGCGATAATTGCGTCTGCACCGTCTTTTTCCATCTTCTTTGCCATTGCAACACTTGCAACAACCGGCATAATCTTAATTCCTGCCTCTTTAAGTGACGGTATGTATTTACCCGGATTACCGGCACCTGTTGCAACTACTGCCGGCTTTTCTTCTATAATAACCTGCATAACTTCTTCAACGAACGGTGACATCATCATTACGTTTACGCCAAAAGGCTTATCTGTCAGTGACTTTGCCTTTTGAATTTGCGTTCTTACAACGTCTGCCGGTGCATTTCCTGCCGCGATAAGTCCGATACCGCCGCCGTTTGAAACAGCTGCCGCAAGTTCGGCTGTAGCTACCCACGCCATACCGCCTTGAATAATAGGATATTCAATACCAAGCAATTCACATAATCTTGTCTTCATTTCTCTTCTCCCTTTCTTATTTAACGTATTTGTTTTACCACTCAATAAGTGCCGCACCCCATGTAAGTCCGCCGCCGAAGCCTACAAGTACAACCTTGTCGCCTTTTTTAATTCTGCCTTGCTGAACTGCCTCTGTAAGTGCAACAGGGATACAAGACGCTGATGTGTTACCGTACTTTTCAAGGTTCAAAAATACCTTTTCATCAGTGATACCCATTCTCTTTACGGCACTTTCAACAATTCTGTAGTTAGCCTGGTGAGGTACAACAAGTGCAATATCGTCCCAAGTCAATCCTGCACTGTTTACAACTCTTGCGCTTGCGTCTGCCATTGCTTTGACGGCAAACTTCATAACAGCTTGTCCTGCCATCCAAATAGTATCTTTTCTGTGGCTTATTCTCTTTTCTGTTTCTTCATCATCATTTCTGTATGCAAGACTTGTTATAGCGTGACCGCTTGAGCCGTCTGCACCGATGTCTGTTGCGATAATACCCTGTTCTTCACTTGCAGACACAACTGCCGCACCTGCCGCGTCACCGAACAATACGCAAGTTGCTCTGTCTTTATAATCTGTAGCCTTGCTTAATGTGTCGGCACATACTACAACGATATGCTTGTATGTTCCTGCTTTTATAAACTGTTCTGCGATAGTAAGACCTGTAACAAATCCCGAGCAAGCCGCATTATAGTCAAATGCCGCCGCATTTACCGCGCCAAGATTGCTTTGTACAACACAAGCACAAGCCGGTGTGAAGTAATCAGGTGTAACTGTTGCAAGCATTATAAGGTCAATATCCTCAGGTGTAAGTCCTGCATTTTCAATAGCACGCTTAGCGGCGATTGTTGCCATATCCGTTGTATATTCGTTGTCGGCCGAAATATGTCTTTCCTTTATGCCTGTACGTCTTGTTATCCATTCGTCGTTTGTATCAACAATACTTTCCATATACGCATTGTCATATACCTTTTCCGGAACATATCCGCCTACACCTGTTATCTTTGCATTAATCATTACTCTTTTCCTCCATACAGTTTATATTATTAACTATTTCTTCTATTAAGTTTGTTTCAACAAATTTCTTTGCCTGTCTGATTGCAGAAAATACCGCTTTACCGTCTGACGAGCCGTGTCCTTTTATAACGGGTCTTTTTGTACCCAAAAGCGGTGCGCCGCCGTATTCACGGTAATCCATAGACTGTTTAAACTCATTCAAGCCACCCATTACAAATATTGCACCGAGCTTTGTAAACAAGTTTTTCATAAATATATTTTTTACTTTCGTACTTACGACGTGTCCCATACCCTCAACGGTTTTAAGTATTACATTTCCGACAAAACCGTCACAGGTAATTACGTCAGCCGTACCTTCCATAACATCTCTGCCCTCAATATTGCCGATAAAGTTTATAGGTGCTTTTTTCAAAAGCGGGAATGTTTCCTTCGTAAGTTCATCGCCCTTGCCTTCTTCTTCACCGTTTGACATAAGTCCGACAGTCGGACTTTCAATTCCGAGTACATTCTTCATATATATACTGCCCATAATACCGAACTGAACAAGATTTTCAGGTTTGCAGTTTGTATTTGCACCGGCGTCTATGAGCATTTTCGGTCCTTTTGCACTCGGCAGAAGTGTTGCAAGTGCAGGTCTTAAAATTCCCTTTATTCTTCCGACAATAAGCAATCCCGATGCTAAGAGCGCACCTGTATTACCCATTGAAAGCATTGCATCACCCTCGCCTTTTTTCAGCATATTTGCCGCAACGACCACCGATGCATTTTTCTTACTTCTTACCGCCTTTGCCGGTTCTTCGTGGTTTGTTATCACCTCATCAGCATTCGCTATACTGATTTTATCATTAGGGTAGTCATATGCCGAAAGTTCCTTTTCGACAACCTCTTTTTTGCCGACAAGAACTATTTCCACATCAAGTTCCTTTACCGCTCTTACAGCCGCCTCGACAGGTGCCATAGGAGCATTGTCACCACCCATTGCATCTACTATAATCTTCATCTTTCCTCCGACTATTTCACATCAGTCATAACAAGGCTGAATTTTCCTCTGAATACTTCGTTCATATTTGCCTTTATGACAACACGAACGATATATCCTCCGTCTTTTACTCTCATAACGTCCGACTTGGCAATCAATCTTTCACCTGCGTGTGCCTCGTGCATATATTTCACATTTGCTACTTTCACCAGTGCCGCCTTCGCGTCAATAACGCTTAGTGCCAAATTTTCTGCAAAAGCATATATACACTGTCCTTTTATTATGTCAGTACCGTCAAAGGTCATTGTATCATCGGTTTTAAGCACCGATATTCCGTCATGATACAAGTTAAGGTCAAGCACTTCGCCAACCGCTGTATCCGCTACCAAACCTTCTTCCGCCACCGACTTTATTCTTTCACGATATTCTGCTATACCAAGTTCCGCTCTGTCAAAACGAATAGTGGACACGCTCACGTTACAAGCCTGTGCAAGTTCTTCGTCTTTCAAAAACGGATTTTGTTTTATTTTTCTGAGCAAATACTCATGACGTTTCTTTTTCAATATTGTTCTTGTCACTTTCAAGCGTTCCTTTCTATGTTTTTCGACATTTTATTAATTATTGTTAGTAGTAGGTACTAAATCAATAACCTCAATGATTATATACTATCGTTAATAACTTTGCAATATTTTCTTGCAAATAAACATAAACATTGTACAATATGTTTAAATATATTGTTCTAATATGTTCATAATTACCCAATAGATACAAAATATTGTGCTGTGCAGTCTGTTTAACACCTGCTACTAACACCATATTGTATCCGTAAATCATCATTTTTTTATGATTATAAACACAAAAACAGACAAAACAATAATGTTTTGTCTGTTTTTATATTGTATTTTATGGGATTATTTATCTGAATTGTCACATTTCTTGTAACAGAAGTCACAATTATTTTCAAGCGGTGCTTCACCCTTTTTGCTTCTGTAATCGTTGATTGCAGACTGAATAGCCTCTTCAGCAAGAACAGAGCAGTGAATTTTTTCTTTCGGAAGTCCGTCAAGTGCCTCCATAACCGCTTTATTTGTAAGAGCAAGTGCCTCGTCAACAGTCTTACCCTTAACCATTTCAGTTGCCATTGAACTTGTTGCAATAGCCGCACCGCAACCGAATGTCTTGAACTTAACGTCTTTTATAACATCGTCTTGAATATCCATATATATCTTCATAATATCACCGCACTTTGCATTGCCGACTTCACCGACTGCATTTGCGTTGTCTATCTGACCTACATTTCTTGGATTTGAGAAATGGTCCATAACTTTTTCACTGTACATAATTAATTATCTCCTTTCTCTACACCCTCATATAAAGGTGACATATCTCTTAATCTTTGTATAATCGGAGGAAGTACCTCTACTACGTAGTCAACATCCTCCTCTGTTGTTTCATCGCCTACACTGAGTCTTAGCGAACCGTGAGCAATTTCGTGAGGTAAACCGATTGCAATAAGAACGTGTGACGGATCAAGCGAGCCTGACGCACAAGCACTTCCGCTTGACGCCGCAACGCCTTTCATATCAAGCATCATCAATATTGATTCGCCCTCAACATACTGGAATGAGAAGTTTACGTTATTGCAAAGTCTGCCCTCGTCCTCAGGACCATTAAGACGGCAATAAGGAATATTCTTTCTGATACCCTCAATTAATCTGTTACGCATTTTCTTTGCGTGTTCGATATTTTCATCAAGGTTTTCCGTTGCAAGCTCAAGTGCCTTTGCAAGACCTGCTATACCTGCAAGATTTTCCGTTGCTGCTCTCTTTCCTCTTTCCTGTCCTCCGCCGTGAATAAGGTTGTCTATTCTTATACCGTTTCTGATGTACAACATTCCGACACCCTTAGGACCATGGAACTTATGTGCAGAAAGTGAAAGCAAGTCAACGCCTAAATCCTGCAAATCTATCTTCATATGTCCGATAGCCTGTACTGCGTCCGTATGGAAAATAACTCTGTGTTTCTTTGCAATTTCCGCAATTTCCTTAATTGGCTCAACTGTTCCGATTTCATTGTTAGCCGTCATTATTGAAATAAGTATTGTATTGTCCTTTATAGCGTCCTCAACAGCTTTCGGACTTACAAAACCGTATTCGTCAACATCAAGATAAGTAACTTCAAAGCCATGCTTTTCAAGATATTCGCAAGTGCTTAAAATTGCGTGATGTTCGATTTTGCTTGTTATAATGTGGTTGCCCTTCGACTTGTTTGCAAGTGCAATACCTTTTATCGCCCAGTTGTCAGCCTCGCAACCGGAACCCGTAAAATAAATTTCGTTTACGTTTTTTGCATTAAGACTTTTTGCAACGCTCTCTCTAAGCTTATAAAGTGCCTGTTCGGCATCTCTGCCTATTTTATAGAATTTCGATGACGCATTGCCGTATATATCTGTATAATATGGCATCATTGCATTAAGAACTTCTTTTTTAAGGCTTGTAGTAGCATTGTTGTCCATGTATACTGAATTCATTAAAATCATCTCCTGTATTAAAGTTGAACATTTGAATAACTGTTCAAACATATTTTACTTTATATTTCCTACTTTGTCAATAGGTTTTGTAGATTTTCTTTCTTTTATTCTATACAAAATTTATGTCTGTTTTACATCATTGCTTTATTTAATATTCCAATTTTATTTATTGCTATACTTCTTATTTTGAGATATAATATATATTAACAATGTAATTTTGAGGAGATAAAAATGAACATTACCGGTATTATAACAGAATACAATATTTTTCACAACGGACACAAATATCAAATTGACGAAATAAAAAAACATTCGGACGCAGTGATTGCCGTAATGAGCGGCAGTTTTGTACAGCGTGGTGACGTTGCGATAACGGATAAATGGTCACGTGCAAAAACGGCACTTTTGGGCGGTGTTGACCTTGTTATTGAACTTCCTGTATGTTATGCATTAAATGCCGCACCGAATTTTGCGACAGGCGGTATTAATATTTTAAACGCACTCGGTGTTGTCAACAACATTTGTTTCGGCTCCGAATCAGGCAGTATCGATGAACTTATGTCTGCCGCAGAATTGCTTGAAAACGAAAACAGCGAAATATCCGAAAAAATAAAAAAATACGTTATGGGCGGTATGAGTTATCCAACCGCGCTCACAAAAGCATATTCCGCACTTATCCCGTCAGATATATTGTCTGAGCCAAACAACATTCTTGCAACGGAATATATTCGTGCATTAATCCGCTCTGACAGCAAAATCAAGCCTATGACCGTCAAACGTCACAAAGCAGGCTATCACGACAGAAATTTGTATCAAAATATAGCAAGTGCGACAAAACTTCGTGAAATGAAAAGAAACAATGAAAATATAAATGACTTCATACCATATAAATTAGAAGATATTAATTGTGACATTCCGTACGACATATCGAATTTGGACAGTGCAATCATTTCAAAATTACGTCTTATGACCGCTGAAGAATTGCAAAATATCAGTGAAGTTACAGAGGGGATTGAAAACAGAATTTTAAGCAGTGCAAATATGTCATACAGTTTTGAAACCCTTGTCGAAAACGTTAAAAACAAGCGGTACACCACAAGCAAAATCAGACGTATGATAATCTCAGCTTTGATAGGCTTTACAAAGGATATATACTCCCCTATGCCACAGTATATCCGCATTCTCGGTATGAATAAGGTCGGTATGACGATTTTAAAACAGGCAAAAGACATCTGCAAAGTTCCGATAATCACAAAAACAGCTGACTTTAAAGAACAAAGTCCGCAATTTAATCTTGATGTGCGTGCCACAAATATAGCAATGCTATGCAATCCCATACCGACACACCGTATCGGCAATGCGGATTTAAAGAAATCTCCTATTATAATGAAATAAAAATATTTTTTTCTTGCATTTGAACGCATTTTTTTAATATTTTTTAATTTTTTTGTAAAATACCCTTGCACAGTATGTTAAATTCTGATAAAATATATGTAATGGTTACGAAAAATTTGTAATAATATTTACGAATGTTATTCGTTTAAATATTATTCTATAATCGAAAGGATTGATATTTAATAATGGATAGAACTATACTCATTATTGAGGACGAACAGAAAATTAATGATATTCTTGCATTTTCACTTGGCAAAGACGGTTATAAGACTTTGTCTGCATTTGACGGCGTAAAAGGTCTTGAAATGGCACTTAAAGAAAACCCTGACTTAATTTTACTTGACGTAATGCTACCCGGAATGGACGGTTTTGAAGTATGTCGAAAAGTTCGTGAAAAATCACAAGTTCCTATTATTATGCTTACTGCCCGTGAAGACGAAGTTGACAAAGTTTTAGGTCTTGAGCTTGGTGCGGACGACTACATAACAAAGCCGTATTCAATGCGTGAACTTACCGCAAGAGTTAAAGCCAACCTAAGAAGAAGTACGGCACAGCCTGTTGTTGAGGAAGAACCTGAAAATCAAAATACAATTAATTCGGGTGAGCTTTCAATCAATGTTGAAAGATACGAAGTTGCTAAGAACGGCGAAATTATCGACATAACACTTCGCGAATTTGAACTTCTTAAATTTCTTGCCATGCAGCCGGATAAAATTTTCTCACGTGAGAAATTGCTTGAAAATGTATGGGGTTACGAATATTACGGAGATGTTCGTACTGTCGATGTTACGGTAAGACGTCTTAGAGAAAAAATCGAAGATGATCCGAGTATGCCTAAATACATTATCACAAAACGTGGCGTAGGCTACTATTTTAACAAATAATATTGAACTCATACACCCGAAACATTAATTTGTTTTGGGTGTTTTGTAGTATTTAAGTATTTAAGTATTTATTATAGAAAGGTTTTTATTTTATGTTTAAAAGTATACGTTGGAAAATAACAGTTATATTTGTACTTCTTGTACTCGCCACGGAATTATTTATAGGCGGTTTCAATATTTTAGGCGTTATGAAACATTATCACGATGATTTTTCAAACAGCATTAATGAGGTATTCACCGAAGATATTAAAAACGACCTTCTTGCCGCCGCAAACGAAATAAGTATTCCTGCCGAAAGTACGGATACATCTATTGTTATAGAAGAAAATTCCCAAAGCAATATTAATTTAATCAACAATATCCTATCTTCCCACTCAGGCAAACTCGGAATTACATCATCAAGATATTACAATATTGTTGACGGTTCATCGGGCGAGATTTTATTTTCATCAAACGGCTCTACAACCACCGACGCAACTCCGTCACTTATGAATGCCCTAAACGGTACGGAATCGAAAGAAACAAAGCTTACTCAAAGCTATATGGACTACGCATTTCCGCTACACAACGGTGACGCGGTAAAGTATGTTATATACATCAAAGACACTTGCCAAATGCAAAACAGCGTAACTCACAGTATGGTGACAATTCTTTTGATTTTATTGTTGGTATCTCTTATTATATCATCAATCGCGGGAAGTATTATTTCAAAGTCTATCACCGACCCTATCAAACAGCTTTCGGTACAGGCAAAAAAACTTGCGGCAGGTGATATAAACGCACTTCAAAAATCAGATTCAAAAGATGAAATTGCCGACCTTACAAACTCGCTTATCAATCTTGCTCACACAAGAAAGCAGTCCTCCGACCAAGCAAAAGGCGAAAAAATTAAGGTTGAAACCATTCTTCAAAATATGAATGACGGTATTATCGCATTTGACTTAAAAGGCAATCTAATCCATTTTAACCGTGAAGCAAAAAAACTTCTTAACCGCCAGTATCTTGACGATATTAGATTTGACCGTTTCTTTAAAGAAATCAATGCAAACATCACGCTTGGCGATTTGCTTTATATGAATCCCGACGGTTCTGTCGAACGTGAAATCAAGCTTGCAAACCAATATTTACGTTTAAACTTTGCACCGTTCAAGGCTGATAACAAAGTCGGCGGTATCATTGTCGTTATACACGATGTTACAAAGCAGGAAAAACTTGAGCAGTCACGTCGTGACTTTGTTGCGAACGTGTCGCACGAACTTCGTACACCGCTTACAACAATCAAGTCTTACTCCGAAACACTTGCCGATATGCCCGATGTTGACAGAGAATTGCAAGTACGTTTTCTTGACGTTATCGCGTCCGAATCTGACAGAATGGCAAGAATTATAAGCGACCTGCTTACCCTATCGGAGCTTGACGAAAACCAAACATTCACAAAACCGCCGGAGCCGATCGACATTCGTCAAATGCTTGAATCAATCGTTGAGCGTATGTCGCTTACGGCAAAGAAGAAAAATCAGACTTTAACATATCACCCTATTAATGAAGTGCCTGTTATATCCGGCGATCACGACGGTTTGGAACGCGTTATTATAAATATCGTCAGCAACGCGATGAAATACACACGCGAGGGCGGTACTATCGAAGTATATTCAAGCAAGGTTTATAACGACATTTGTATCAAAGTAGCCGATAACGGTATCGGAATACAAGAAGATAAACTTCCGCACATTTTCGACCGTTTCTACCGTGTAGACAAGGCTCGTTCGCGTGACACAGGCGGTACAGGTCTTGGTCTTGCCATCGCAAAACAAACGCTTGAATCATCATTTAACGGTAAGATTAAAATATCAAGTGAATTCCACAAAGGAACTGAAGTAACTATCACTATTCCTGTCAGTGAATAAGGAGGCTTGTTGAAGTGAAACGTTTTCCTATAAAAGTTATTTTACTTTCATTGTTTATAGTAATAAACCTGACCGTTATTTGTACATTCCCCACTTCTATGTCCGATAACGATTCTGAAGAGGTTGTAAACAATCTTGTTACTTTTTTGAACAAAAACGATATGACCGTTTCTCCGACAATTATCGATAAAGAAACAAAAAAAGTTTCTTCTGCCACACTGCAAAATTTTATTGAAGACAGAGATGCTTTTGCAAAAAATATTTTAGGAGCAAAAAAAGAAGTAACAAAAAATGGCGAAACATACATAGCAAATGGAAATCAAGTTATTTTTGACGGCAATAAGTTTTCTTTTGTACCGAAAACACCTGTTGCATTGTCCGAAACGCACGGCATAGATGCGGTTAATGCCTCAAAGAAAGGTAAAAAAATCGCCGCTTATTACGGTTTCGACAGCCAAAACGCTTTGATTGTTTCATCTGATGACAACGGAAAATATCATATTTTTATGACTTACACAATAGAAAATTTACCTGTCTTTAATGACTATATGACATTTGATATAACTTCCGACGGTCTTATAGGTTTTAGCGGTGTATGGTTTACGCAAAATTCACTCGGCGAATATCGCAACGCAAAAAGCGTTGCCGACGCTCTGCTTGAATTTTCGGCAAGCAAAGATAAACCCAACGGCAAAATCGAAATAAGTGATATTACTCTCGGATATAATATCGTTGATTTTGACACCTCCCCTACCGAACTTCAGCCCGTATGGAGAATAACATTGAAAGACGGCTCAAAATATTATATAAACGCATAAAAAATGCACATCTGACAGATGTGCATTTTCTTTATTATTACTCAAACAAAATATCTTTCTTCTCTAACAATTCATCATTTTCAAGAACATCTTTTTCAAACTTTTCAACACCCAAGCGGTCTATCGCAACGCCAAGACGTTCTTTTTGATTTGCGTTAAGTTTAAACCAAATCATTGTCTTTTCAAGTATCGGTGCAATTTCTTCTTCCGAAACGAACTTTGAAAGCGGTGTACCCATTCTTGATTTTTTACCCCATGTACCGCCTACATATATTTGATAAACGACTTCATTATGCGGTTTCACTGCCTTAAACGGACATTTGTTTTCACTGCACACTCCGCAAGTCTTACAGACATTTTCATCTATAACCATTTTACCGTCAACAAGTTTAGCGGCTTTTGACGGACATGATTTTTCAATCATACAAACCTTACAGCCTTTGCAATTTTCCGAATTGTACTTAGGTATTCTGTGTCCCTCGATACCAAAATCGTTCAACGCAGGCTTTACGCAACTGTTCGGACAGCCGCCTATACCGATTTTAAACTTATGCGGCAATTTTATATCAGCCCAGCCTATGTAATATTCATCATAAAGTTTTGTGGCAAGTGCGTGAGTGTCATAATTGCCGTAAACACAAGTTGTACCTTTACATGATGTAATCGGACGGATTTTATTTCCCGTTCCGCCGAATTTAAGTCCGTGACTTTCGGCATAATCAATCGCGTCTTGTACGTTTTCATAAGAAATACCCTGAATTTCAAGCCCAAGACGTGTTGTAGGAATTACTTTACCGTTACCGAATTTACTTGATATTTCCGATACGGTTTTTAAATCGTCCGGAGAAAATACAGTTCCGCGCGGTACAATTCTTCCCGAAAAATTTTCAGTACCTCTGTTAATCAAAAAGCCTTTTCCCTTTACCTCCGCTATCTGTGCAGGTTTCAATTTTGCCATACAAACACCTCTCTCATTTTCTCTTATAAAATTACAATAATTTTATCACGGCACAAATTTCTTGTCAATCAATATTCGGCTTAATCTAAATTTTTTCCATAGAAAAAGCATAGTTGATAATTATTTCCCAAATTATCTCTATGCTTTTTTTACTATTTCACTTTGATATTAACCGTTGCATTTGTTCCTATAATATTTTCAAGCGGTATATCGGAATTTACCAACTTTATCTTAATCGGTATAAGCTGAGTTGTTTTTGTGTATGTACCGGAAGTTGAGAAACTTGTTGTCTGTCCCGTAAGTGCATTATTTGTAATGCTGTTCACCTGCGTTACAATGCCATCAAATTTTTGTGAACCGTATGCGTCAAGCGTTACTTTGACCGACTGACCTTCTTTTATTTTGGTTATATCCGTTTCTTCGATATTCGCACCGATATACATATCGTATGTATTTGCCACATAACCCATAACATCGGTTGTAAGAACATAGTCACCCCTCTCGGCGTCAACTTCTATGAACTTTCCGTTTGACGGCGATTTAATATGCTGACCGCCGTCCACACGTCTCAATATCTCACCCGACTCAACGTATTTGCCGACATAGGCATTAAACTTAAGTACCTGTGTCTTTTAAATCTCCGTTAGCCTTGTCAAATCGTTTAAATTCAAAATTCTGCGAATTAAATGCTCTTGTTACAAGCATACCTTCTATATTTTCACGGCTGACCAAGTTAAGCTTATCAACAAGTTTTTGCATAAGTGTCATTTTAGGCATTGCCACAAGGAATATAAACACTATCAAAATCACTATTGCCGACAGTGAAACAATGATTATCCACGAAAGCTCCTTACTGTTTTCAAGAACCTTAACAGCACCGCCGACACCCAAAATCGGTGCATAAAACACCATCCTGATAAGCATAACAAGCAAATTTTGAATTTGCGTAATATCGTTTGTCGTACGCGTTATAAGTGACGCGGTAGAGAATTTATCAAATTCGGCATTTGAGAACAGTTCCACCTTTTTATACACGTCTTTTCGCATATCTCTCGAAACCTTAGCCGCAACATTTGCCGCAAGATAGCCGACAAATACAGATACCACAGTACCCAATAATGTCACGCCTATCATTTTCAAACCGTACTTAGCTATAATCGGAACACTTCCGCCCATAACACCGTCATTAACAATATCAGACATATAATCGGGAAGTGCCAAATCACACATTGCCTGTATAAAAAGCATTACAACCGCTACTATAAGCCAGAGATAATACAGCTTCATATATTTACTCAATTATTTTCTCCGCCTCCTGTTTTCTTGCTTAATTCATCTATCGTTGCACTCAACACCTCCCTAAATTCAAATATCTTTTTTATAGCCTCTCGAAATTCGTATATATCAATTTTCTCAAACACTTTATTTTTCAACAACACAAATTCCTGCGTTGTAATTTCAAAAACCTTTTCGCCTTTGTCCGTTAAGTTTATCATCACGTTACGTCTGTTTACTTTATCGTTCACACGTTCGATATATCCCTTGTTTTCGCACGTTCTAAGATGTTTTGAAAGTGCCTGTGCCGACGCAGGAAACTTTTTTACAATATCCGACACATACGCAACACCCGAATTTTGAGCCATATTTTTGTACATCCAAAGAACCGCATATTCCGATCTTGTTATGTCGTTTGTCAAAACTTTTGTAAAATCTATTCGCTTATTAGGATCAAATATACTTATAAATCTTTGTATTTCTTCATCCATTTAATCATTAACCCCATTAATAATTAGTTGTCTTAATATAGACTTTCACTCCGTAATGTCAATACTGTTTACTGAATATTTTATGGTTTTGATAAAAAAAAATAACAGCACATCAAAAGTGCTGTTATTTTCATAATTTTTTAGTGTTTGCCGTGGCATTTACCTGCCATGGCACAGTTGCTGCAACCGCAGCCACAGGAGGATTTGCCCTTCTTTTTATCTTTTATCATCTTATTGATGATAAGTACAACTACCGCAACAAGTGCAATACACACAATTATTGTAGATAAATTATTCATTAACCATGTCATTTTAAAACCCTCCTTATATCATTTGTCTTATATTGTTTTACGCTGATACTGATCTTTGAGTCTTTAAAGTGTTTGATTCTTTATAAGGCTTAAACAGCATATAGCAGATAAATGCAATTACTGCGATTGCAAATATAAGACCGATTACGTTTACACTGCCTGTAACAAGCAAACCTATTTGATAAATTACAAGTGCGATTGCGTAAGCGAATACACACTGATAGCCGATTGCGAATGCAGTCCACTTAGCGTTATTCATTTCACGCTTGATAGCTCCCATTGCGGCGAAACAAGGTGCGCAAAGCAGGTTGAATACAAGGAATGAATATCCGCTGATTGGGATAAATTTCTGAGCCATATTCTGATAAACAGAACCGTCGCCTGCACCGTAAAGAATACCCAATGTACCAACGATATTTTCCTTAGCAACAAGACCTGTAATTGATGCAACTGTTGCTTGCCAGTTACCCCAGCCAAGAGGAGCAAATATCCAAGAAATTGCTTTACCGATTGTTGCTAGAATTGAGTAGTCGATTTGGTCTTCTGTAAGCATTGTGAATGCTCCGTCTACAAAACCGAAGTATGTCGTAAACCATACAAGGATTGTTGAAAGAAGAATAATTGTTCCGGCTTTCTTAATGAATGACCAGCCTCTTTCCCACATTGAACGAAGTAGGTTTATAACTGTAGGCATATGGTATGCAGGAAGTTCCATAACGAACGGAGCAGGATCGCCCGCAAACATCTTTGTCTTCTTTAGCATAATACCAGAAATGATAATTGCAGCCATACCGACGAAGTATGTTGATGTAGCAACCCAAGCCGAACCGCCGAAGATAGCACCGGCAATCATTGCAATAAACGGAGTCTTAGCACCGCAAGGTATAAATGTTGTTGTTATTATAGTCATTTTTCTGTCACGGTCATTTTCGATAGTTCTCGATGCCATAATACCCGGAACACCGCAGCCTGTACCGATAAGAATAGGGATAAATGATTTACCCGAAAGACCGAACTTACGGAATACTCTATCCAATACGAATGCAATACGAGCCATATAACCGCAAGATTCAAGGAATGCAAGCAAGATGAACAATACAAGCATTTGTGGTACGAAACCAAGTACGGCACCGACACCGGCAACTATACCGTCAAGAATAAGTCCCTTTAGCCAGTCTGCACAGTTGATTGCGTCAAGTCCGTTTTCAACAAGTACAGGGATACCCGGTACCCATACACCGTAATCGGCAGGATCAGGTTCTGCACATTCGTACTTATCATAAACGTCAACCGAGTCAAGAAGATCATCATATGTAGCAGTATCTTCTTCATCAGCCATTGTTTCTTCATCGACTACTGTATATTCGATTTCATCAATGTTTTTTACATCTTCAACAAATGCAGCAAGTTCTGTCTTAGCAACTTCAGGATCAAAATCTTCTGATTCTGTATCAAGTACCTCTGCAACTGCGTCTGTATCAATGCCCTGTTCGCTCGCAGCGTCAATATAACCGTTTACTATATCTGACGCACTTGTGAATTCGTCAGCAGCCTCTGTGTAAGCAGAAGAACCAATACCGAACAAATGCCAGCCGTCACCGAACAATCCATCGTTTGCCCAGTCTGTAGCACTTGAACCTACTGTTACCATTGCTATGTAATATACAAGGAACATTACAACTGCGAATATCGGAAGTCCCAACCATCTGTTTGTAACAATTCGGTCAATCTTATCAGATGATGAAAGCTTACCGGCACTCTTCTTTTTATAACAGCCCTTAATAAGTTCTGCTATGTAAACATATCTGTCGTTTGTTATGATACTTTCTGCGTCATCGTCAAGTTCATCCTCTGCCGCTTTAATATCATTTTCAATATGTGACAATTTTTCCTGCGGAATATTAAGTTGTGCAAGCACCTTTTCGTCACGTTCAAAAATCTTTATTGCATACCATCTCTGTTGTTCTTCCGGCATATCATGAAGAACAGCCTCTTCGATATGTGCTATTGCGTGTTCAACAGGGCCCGAAAACTCGTGCTTTGGAATTGTCTTACCGTTTTTAGCGGCTGAAACAGCTTCTTCGGCAGCCTCCATAATACCTGTACCCTTTAGAGCAGATATTTCAACAACTTTACATCCAAGCTGACGGGACAATTCCTGAATATTAATCTTATCGCCGTTTTTCTTGACAATATCCATCATATTGACTGCGATAACAACCGGAATACCCAATTCTGTAAGCTGAGTTGTAAGATACAAGTTTCTTTCAAGGTTTGTACCGTCTACAATATTAAGTATTGCGTCGGGTCTTTCGCCGATAAGATAATTTCTTGCAACAACTTCTTCCAATGTATATGGAGAAAGTGAATAAATACCCGGAAGGTCAGTAATGACAACACCGTCATGTTTCTTTAATTTACCTTCTTTTTTCTCGACCGTAACACCCGGCCAGTTACCTACGAATTGATTAGAACCTGTAAGAGCATTAAATAGTGTTGTCTTACCGCAGTTCGGGTTACCCGCAAGGGCAATTCTTACATTCATTCTTAAATTCCTCTCTTTCACAATTTAATTCAGTACATTAATGAATATACCAAAATTATTCAACTTCAATCATTTCTGCGTCGGCTTTTCTCAATGAAAGCTCATAACCTCTTACTGTGACCTCAATCGGATCACCAAGCGGTGCAACCTTACGAATATGCACTTCAGCACCTCTTGTGATACCCATATCCATAATTCTGCGTTTTACCGCACCTTCACCGTGCAATTTGACTACCTTTACAGTATCGCCGATTGCTGCCTGTTTAAGTGTTTTCATTTGCGCTGTACCTCCCTTTAATTAAATCATAATTTTTTGTGCCAGTTCGTTGCTGATTGCAACTCTGGTTTCTTTTACATTTACAATTACGTTTCCGCCAAGTTTACTGATTATCTTGACGTGTCCTCCTACAACAAAACCAAGATTTTCAAGATGTTTTTTTACTTCCGGCTTTCCGCCAATCTTTTTAATTATGTTGTCTTCATCAACATCTACCAGTGTTAAAGGCATCATAAATTTACCTCCGTTCTGGTTAGCATTCGTATAAATAAAAACTAACCCCAAGAATATAGTTTTTGGTTAGCACTTTCTAACCATTAGTTAGTTTATCAAAACTAACCTTTCTTGTCAAGTGTATATGTCATATCTTTTTTACGCGTCAACTTTAAAAATTGTTGTTCACTTTGCACAAAATGTTGTATTTCTCCTTATGTTTGCTCATTTTTTATTCGTTCCTAAAATTTGTTAGCCTAAACTTACTGTTTTCACTTAAAAAATTATCGAAAATTTTTTTAAAATATTCAATATATTTTTTGACAATCGCAATTTATTGTGATATAATATCTTTACTACTACAATATGTACACATTTTCACACAGAAAGGTGTTAAACTATGATAATCAAAGAGTCGGCTGAAAATTATTTGGAGGCCATACTTATGTTAAAGAACAAAAACGGTTATGTTCGCAGTATTGATGTTGCTCATCACCTTAACTTCACAAAGCCGAGCGTATCCGTTGCAATGAAATCCTTTCGTGAAGAAGGCTATGTTACCGTTGATACCGACGGCAATATCACCCTTACCGACAAAGGTATGGAGATTGCTCAAAAAATCTATGAACGTCACCAGGTTATCGCCAAGGCTCTTATCGCCCTCGGTGTCGATGAAGAAACCGCGTATGATGACAGTTGTAAAATAGAGCATGATTTAAGTGATATTACTTTTCAGAAAATCAAAGAATATTTTCTTAGTCACACAAATGAAAATATATGATTTGTTTTAGCAATATTATCTAAATTATTTTGTCTTTTATCTGCTTATTAATGTACTTCGACAAATCTCATACCAATATAGTATGAATCGTTGACAAAAGTATGTTTAATATGGTATAATCAACGTGGTTAGAAACAGCTAACCATACAGTAAAAACTTACTTTTAGCTAACTTTTTGCTAACTGTAAAACACTATCAGTTCACAACTGTTTACAAAACAGTTGAATATATTATGGGAGGTCAAAACAAATGACAGATTTCGAACAATGGAAAGGATTTGAACAAGGTAAATGGTGCGATGATATCGACACTCGTGATTTCATCCAGAAGAACTACACACCATATGATGGCGACGAGTCATTCCTTGCAGGTCCAACAGACGCAACAAACAAGCTATGGGGTAAACTTCAAGAGCTTCAGAAGGAAGAAAGAGCTAAGGGCGGCGTACTTGATATGGATACTCATATCGTTACAGGTATCAACGCTCATAAGCCAGGATATATTGACGAAAGCATGAAAGACCTTGAAAAGATCGTAGGTCTACAGACAGACAAGCCTCTTAAGCGTGCATTTATGCCTTTCGGCGGTATTAAGATGGCAGAAGAAGCTTGCAGCACATACGGTTATGAGCCGGACCCTGAACTTCACAAGATTTTCACTCAGTATCACAAGACACATAACCAAGGTGTTTTTGATGTATACACACCTGAAATGCGTGCAGTTCGTAAGAATAAGATTATTACAGGTCTACCTGACACATACGGCCGTGGCAGAATCGTAGGCGACTATCGTAGAGTTGCTCTTTACGGTATCGATATGCTTATCGCAAAGAAACAAGAAGATTTCGTTGAATGCCAAAGTGAATCAATGTTTGAAGATGAAATTCGTCAACGTGAAGAAATCACAATGCAAATCAACGCTCTTAAAGAAATGAAGACAATGGCTGAATCATACGGATTCGACATTTCAAAGCCTGCTAAGGACGCAAGAGAAGCTTGCCAATGGCTATACTTCGGTTATCTTGCAGCTATCAAAACACAGAACGGTGCTGCAATGAGTGTTGGTAGAGTATCAACATTCCTTGATATTTATATCCAACGTGACCTTGACAACGGTACTCTAACAGAAGAAGAAGCTCAAGAACTTATCGACCATATGGTTATGAAGTTCCGTATGGTTAAGTTCGCTCGTATCCCATCATACAACGAACTATTCTCAGGTGACCCGGTTTGGGCTACACTTAATGTCGGCGGTAAAGGTGTTGACGGCAGATCAATGGTTACAAAGAACGACTTCCGTTTCCTTCACACATTGGAAAACATGGGTCCTTCACCTGAACCAAACCTAACAGTTCTTTACTCATCAAAGCTTCCTGAAGCATTCAAGCGTTATGCTGCTGCTATTTCAGTTCGTACAAGCTCAATTCAATACGAAAACGATGACGTTATGCGTGTTACTTGGGGTGACGACTACGCTATCTGCTGCTGCGTATCTGCAACACAGACAGGTAAAGAAATGCAATTCTTCGGTGCAAGAGCTAACCTTGCTAAGTGTCTTCTATACGCTATCAACGGCGGTATAGACGCAAGAACAAAGGTACAAGTCGGTCCTGAATACAGACCAATCACTTCTGAATATCTTGATTATGACGAAGTTCTTGACAAGTATGACAAGATGATGGATTGGCTTGCAGGAGTTTATGTACGTACACTAAACGTAATTCACTATATGCACGACAAGTATTACTATGAAGCAGCTGAAATGGCTCTTATCGATACAGATGTACGTCGTACATTCGCAACAGGTATCGCAGGTTTCTCACACGTTGTTGACTCACTTTCAGCTATTAAGTATGCTAAGGTTAAGACAGTTCGTGACGAAAACGGCGTTGTAGTTGACTTTGAAACAGAAGGCGACTTCCCTCGTTACGGTAACGATGATGACCGTGCTGACGAAATCGCAGTATGGCTACTAAAGACATTTATGGCTAAGATTAAGAAGTGCCACACATATCGTAACTCAGAGCCTACAACATCAATCCTTACAATCACATCAAACGTTGTTTACGGTAAGGCTACTGCATCACTTCCTGACGGACGTAAAGCAGGTGAACCACTTTCACCGGGTGCTAACCCATCATATGGTGCAGAACAAAACGGTTTGGTTGCATCACTTAACTCAGTTGCTAAATTGCCATATGAGTACGCTCTTGACGGTATTTCAAATACACAAACAATTAACCCTGACGCTCTTGGTCACGAAGAATCAGAACAGGTTACAAACCTTGTAAACGTTCTTAACGGTTACTTTGATCAAGGTGCTCACCACCTAAACGTTAACGTATTCGGTAAAGAAAAGCTTATCGACGCTATGGAACATCCTGAAAAGGAAGAATACGCTAACTTTACAATCCGTGTATCAGGTTATGCAGTTAAGTTCATTGACCTTACTCGTGAGCAACAGCTTGACGTTATCTCAAGAACTTGTCACGCATCAATGTAATTTGATATGATAGGACACATTCATTCAACTGAAAGTTTTGGTGCCGCTGACGGACCCGGCGTAAGATTTATAGTCTTTATGCAAGGCTGCCATATGCGGTGCCGCTACTGTCATAATCCGGATACCTGGAAAATGGACGGCGGAGATGAAGTAACTGCCGATGAGATTTTAAAACGTGCATTGCGTTTTAAACCTTATTGGGGCAAAGACGGCGGTATTACCATAAGCGGCGGCGAACCGTTATTACAAATTGATTTTGTAATTGAATTGTTCAAAAAAGCTAAAGAGCTTGGTATTAATACTTGTATTGATACTGCCGGTAATCCTTTCACAAAGGAAGAACCTTTCTTCAGCAAGTTTGAAGAACTTATGAAATATACCGATTTACTGCTTCTTGATTTGAAAGAAATCAACCCTGCTCGCCATAAAGACTTAACAGGTTTTGATAATTCAAATATTATCGAAATGGCAAAGTATCTTTCTGAAATCAATAAGCCTGTTTGGATAAGACACGTTCTTGTTCCCGAACACAGCGATTTTGATGAAGATTTAGACGCTTTGGGTGATTTTATTGATACACTTTCAAATGTAGACCGTGTAGAGATTTTACCTTATCATACACTTGGTAAATTCAAGTGGGAGAACTTAGGTATTCCTTACTCATTGGAAAGTATATCTCCCCCATCTGCCGAACGCATTGAAAATGCTAAACAGCGAATCCATGCAGGTATCAGAAAACAGTAATATATAAGACGGAGCATATGCTCCGTCTTTTTTATTGCTATTAAAACGATTGGGTATTGTTGTTCATTATAACACCCAAAACTTTTACGCATACAAAAAGCCGTACAGCTTTAAACTGTACGGCTCATATTTAGCTATAAATTCAATTATTTAATAACTCTGACTCTTATAACAGCGTCAATTTGATTTAGCTTTTCAATAGCTTCTGCAGGGATTGCGTGGTCAGTATTGATGATTGTATATGCAAGCTCACCCTTTGACTTATTAATCATATCTGAGATATTCACACTTGAAAGTGCCTCTGTAAACTTAGCGATAACATTCGGAATATTTTTATGTGCAATAGCAATTCTTCCGATATTGTCTTCAGGAAGTGAACAATTCGGGAAGTTTACCGAATTTAGGATATTACCGTTTTCAAGGTAATCAGCCAATTCCTGAGCAGCCATAACTGCACAGTTATCTTCCGATTCGGCAGTTGACGCACCAAGGTGAGGAATGTTTATAATACCCGGTTGGTTGACTGTTTCACTGTCAGCAAAGTCAACAACGTACTTAGCAACCTTACCGTCAGCCAAAGCCTTTTTAATATCCGCATTATTTACAAGACCACCTCTTGCAAAGTTAAGAATTATAACACCGTCTTTCATTTGTGCGATTGTTTCGGCGTTAATTGTATTTCTTGTTGAATCCATTAGCGGAACGTGAATTGTTATGTAATCTGCTGCCGCATAAACTTCTTCAGGGCTGTTAGCCTTTTTAACGTGTCTTGAAAGTTTTAAAGCAGAGTCAACCGACAAATAAGGGTCATATCCGATAACTTCCATACCCAAAGCATAAGCCGCATTTGCAACAAGAATACCGATAGCACCCAAACCGATTATACCAAGAGTCTTGCCCTTAATTTCGCAGCCTGCGAAGTTTGACTTACCCTTTTCAACCTGCTTGTCAACGTCATCGCCGGTAAGTGTATTTGCCCAAGCGACACCGCCGATAACATCTCTTGATGCCAACAACATACCTGCAATAACCAATTCCTTAACAGCATTTGCGTTTGCACCCGGAGTATTGAATACTACGATACCCTTTTCACTGCACTTGTCAATCGGAATATTGTTTGTTCCCGCACCTGCTCTTGCAACTGCCTTTAGTGATTCAGGCAATTCCATATCGTGCATTTTAAAACTTCTAAGAATGATACCGTCTGCGTCAACATTGGCATCATCAGTTATTTTATAATTATCGTTAAGCTGGTCAAGACCACATTTAGCTATCTTATTAAGTGTCAATATATTGAACATTGTCTAATCTCCTTTTCATTTATATAAAACACCCGAATAGCTTCGGGTGTAATATAATTACATATTCTCTGACTCGAATTTCTTCATAAATTCGACTAATTTCTCTACTCCCTCTACAGGCATAGCATTGTAAATGCTTGCTCTCATACCGCCGACTGTTCTGTGACCCTTTAGGTTTACAAAACCGGCAGCTTTTGCCTCTGCAACGAACTTAGCATCAAGTTCTTCATTACCTGTTACAAACGGTGCGTTCATAAGTGAACGATCCTCCGGAACTACTGTACCCTTGAACATCTTTGATAAATCAAGATAATCATAAAGAATTTTAGCTTTCTTTTCGTTGATTTCCTGAAGTGCCTTAACTCCGCCTTGTTCCTTTATCCATTCAAGAACAAGCTTTAGTACATATATTCCGTATGTCGGAGGAGTATTGTACATTGAGCCGTTGTCGGCATGTGTCTTATAGTCAAGCATTGTAGGAGTAATATCCATTGCGTCGCCTATAAGGTCCTCACGAACGATTACAAGTGTTACACCTGCAGGGCCAAGATTTTTCTGTGCACCGGCAAACAGTAAACCGAACTTTGAAACGTCGATTTCCTCTGACATTACGCATGATGAAATATCTGCGATAAGAGGAACGTCGCACTGTGGAAGTTCTGTATATCTTGTTCCGTAAATTGTGTTGTTGTAGCAGATATAGAAGTAATCTGCATCGCTTGAAAATTTTGATTTATCAAGCTTTGGTATGTATGAAAAAGTTTTATCGGCAGAAGATGCAACTCTGTTGACTGTAATGTATCTTTCAGCCTCGGCAGCTGCTTTCTTCGCCCACTGACCTGTTATAACATAATCAGCTTTCTTATTCTTGGACGCAAGATTTAGCGGAATCATAGCAAATTGTGTTGAACCGCCGCCTTGCAAGAACAATACTTTGTAATTATCAGGAACGTGCATAAGTTCTCTTACAAGAGCTTCAGCACTGTCGATAATATCTTGATAGTCCTTAGATCGGTGGCTCATTTCCATAACGGACATACCGCTTGTACCGTACTCCAGCATTTCAGTTTGCGCCTTCTTCAATACTTCCTCAGGCAGCATTGATGGTCCGGCTGAAAAGTTATAAACTCTACTCATTTTTTTTAGCCTCCAATATATATAATATACTTATTATTATATATCAAAATTCCATTTCCGTCAATACATATTGACCAAACTCCGATAAAAATTTAACATAATTTCTCTTTATTTTTACATCACTTTGTATAATTCTCTATTGCACTTGCGATTGCCCACGCAATTTTTGACTGATATTCGTCACTTGCAAGTTTTTTCTCCTCGTCCGGATTTGACAAAAAACCACATTCTACAAGTATTGCGGGCATAGGCGGATTTTTCATTAAAAATAATCGTTCATCTGCGGTCTTTACCGCGTGCATTTCCGCCCCCGTCACCTCGCTCATTTTATTTTGAATACTTTTTGCAAGCCTCTCGATTTCGGGGTGATTTTTGTCGTAAAATATGTGCAGACCGCTCACTTTTTGGTCACCGAACGAATTCATATGTATGCTCACAAAAATATCTGCGTGACTGTTTTTCATAATATCTAACCGTTTGTTCATATCCGATACTTTCATTTTGCGAATAGTCTCGGCATTTTCGTCCTGTAACCCGCTGTCGCCGCTGCGTGTTAAAATCACTTCAAAACCTTTGCTTTCAAGCACTTCCTGCAATTTTTGAACAATCGCAAGATTAATGTCCTTTTCCACCACTCCGCTCACACCCACCGCCCCACCGTCAGGCTCGCCGTGTCCGGCGTCAAGCACAACCTTTATATCGGAACTTGAAAAGGTCTGCAATGTTTCATAATGTTTTATACCTATACCAATCACAATACCCACAACCGCAAATAATACCGCTATCACAATATGTTTTCTTGTAAATATCATACTACCCCTCACCTTTCAAGTAAGAATAATACATTAATATGTGATAAACGGCATTGTTATACACAAAAACAGAGCAGACAAAACATTTCTATGCTTTATCTGCTCACATATTATTTTCCGTCCAAAACGTCTTGAAAAGTTATTTTAGACATTTCATCTGCCAAAACTTTTTGTACTTTGTACAGCTTACGCTGTACTTTACATATGCCGTTATTTTTGCACGACTCGGGATTTTCCATACATTTATTTATCGCAATTTTACCGTCTATCGTTTCAATCACGTCTTTAAGAGTTATCTCCGACGGCTTTTTATTCAAAACATATCCGCCGTTTACGCCTCTGTACGATTTAATTATTCCGGCTTGAACGATTTTTCGCAAAATTTTTAATGTAAATCGGTACGGAATATCGTTTTTTTCGGCAATCGCTTTTGCCTCTATCTGTCTGTTTTCATCAGCCAACATAGCAATAATTCTAAGTGCATAATCTGCCTCTCTCGTTATTTTCATTGCTTTCCTGCCCCCTGACTGCTCTCCATAATTTCTAATATTTCCATAGCATACGAACGCGGAGTACGGCCGTGTATAACCTTGATTTTGTAATCGCAGTTATCATAAAACGGTTTTCTGTCGTCAAATCTTTTTTTGATGTTTTCAATGCTGTCCCGCTTTAAAAGCGGTCTTGTTTTTCTTGCTTCTTCAAGACGTTCCCGTATAACCGAAAAATCTGGCGACAGATTAAAAATAACACCTGTTTTTCTGAGATTTTCTATATTCTGTTCATTTAGTACAACGCCGCCGCCTGTTGCGATAACAACATTTTTCATTTCCGCCGCTTTTTTTATAACTTCACATTCAGTTTTTCTGAAATATTCTTCTCCGCACTTATCGAAAATTTCGTTAATTGTAATTCCCTCTTGTTCCACAATCATATCGTCCGTATCAACAAGATTATACTTTGAAATTTCAGAAATAGCCTTGCTTATTTCGGTTTTACCCGTAGCCATAAAACCTGTAAGCACTATATTCATCTTCCGAAAACCTCCTTTTTGATTCTCTCACACATATCGTCAGGAAGTTTTGTGTCTGTAAATAATTCATATGCAATAATTCCTTGATATATTAGCATACCAAGTCCGTTTAGGATTTTTGCGCCACGTTTTTCTGCCTCTTGCAAAAACAATGTTTTGTCGGGATTGTATATCATATCGACAGCCGCCGTATTTTCGTTTATAAATGATAAATCATTGATTTCTTCAATATTGTCAATCGGCATTACGTTTTCCTGCGGCTCCATACCTGCCGAGGTTGTATTTATGACTATATCAAATTCAAGCTTATCTATTTCAGTATTAACCTCAAATCCCGTACTCTTCAAAATATCCTCTGCAAGTGTCTTAGCCTTGCTCTTAGTTCTGTTCACAACAGTTATGCTTTTCGGCTTATTGTCAATTAATCTTATAAGCGTAGGGCGAACCACACCACCGGCACCGATTATAAGTATTCTGCTGTTTTCGATTTCAATACCGGCTTTGTCCAGTGCCATACAAAAACCGTCCGCATCTGTATTATAGCCGTACAATTTACCGTCCCTATTTACTACCGTATTTACAGAGCCAAGCTTTTTTGCACCGTCAGTTACAACATCTATGTACTTCATAACTTCAACCTTATGCGGTGCTGTGACGTTAATTCCGCTTATTCCGAGTGCTCTCATACCGCCTATTGCGTCCTTCAAATCTTCGGGTTTTACGCACCATGCTCCGTAAACATAGTTGTTATGTACGGTTTCGGATATGAAGTTGTGCATATTAGGTGAAAACGTATGCTCAACAGGATATCCGATTATTCCAAGCTGTTTTGTGTGTCCGTTTATTTCAAACATTATTTTATCTCCATTCATAAAGTATATATGGTATTATACCATAATTATATGAATTTGAATAGACTATTTTTTCGATTTAGACCTAAAAATAATCGACACCAAGAAACCGAACACAAGTGCCGCCGCAATACCGCCCGACGCTGCAGTTAAACCGCCTGTGAATATTCCCAAAAAGCCTTTTTCCGAAACGGCTTTTTCCACGCCTTTGCAAAGATTATATCCAAAACCGGTCAGCGGAACAGTTGCACCGGCTCCTGCAAAATCAACCAACGGCTGATATATTTTTATAAGCTGTAAAAATACACCGACCACAACAAACGTAACCAAAATTCTTGCCGGAGTCAATTTGGTTTTATCTATCAAAATCTGACCAACCGCACATATAAGACCGCCTACTATAAATGCCTTTAAATAGTCCATTATTCTCCCTCCTAAATTTCTATTGCAACTGCGTGAGCGATTGCCGGAATACTCTCGCCCTGTTCTATAATCATAGGATTCATCAACGCACCGGTCGCCATAACAAGCACCTTACTTAGATTATGTCTTTTAAGTTCTCTGTACACATATCCGCAAAAAACACTGCCGCAGCAACCGCAACCGCTGCCGCCTGCGTGAACGTCCTGTTCCTCAATATCGAAAATCATTTTACCGCAGTCCTTATGCTTTGTTCGTATGTCAAAGCCTTCTTTCAGCATTAGCTCCACAAGAATGTCCGAGCCGACAACCCCCAAATCACCCGTAAGTATCATATCGTAATAATCGGGAGTTCTGTGTGTGTCGTTAAAATGTGCGATAAGCGTATCAATGGCCGCCGGTGCCATAGCCGCACCCATATTGCTTATATCCGTTACGCCTTTGTCTATTACTTTTCCCGTTGTGACGTGCGTTATTTTCGGACCTGTTCCCTTTGATGACAATATCGCACACCCTGCACCCGTAACGGTCCATTGTGCCGACGGTGTACGCTGACCGCCGTATTCAAGCGGATTTCTGAACTGAATTTCCGACGAACAAAAATGGCTTGAAGTAAGGCACATTGCATAATCCGCAAATCCGGCACTGACAATCATACTTCCTATTGACATACTCTCAGTCATAGTTGAACACGCACCGTACAATCCCAAAAACGGTATATCAAAATCTCTGACGCTGTAATGTGCGCCCACGCACTGATTTAACAAATCGCCTGCAAGAATGTAATCTATATCGCTTTGTTGTAATTTTGCTTTTTCAAGTGCTAAAAGTGCGGTCTTTTTTTGGAGCATACTCTCCGATTTTTCCCACGACTTTTCACCTAAAGTATCATCGTCAAGTATTACGTCAAATGTACTTTTAAGCGGTCCTTTTCCCTCTTTTTGACCCACTGTCGAGGCGGTTTCTATTATTATCGGCGGATTGTCAAACGTAACAGTCTGCCGTCCGAGTCTGTTATTCATATTATCATCTCCTTGTTTGTTAGTTTTCGTAAAAATACTTAATTTTATGCACAAAAAAATACACCTCTTAACATAGGTGTATTTTTGTTTGTCACCGATATTTTTTATACAGGATTGATTACCGACAATGCCGAATGTTCTTTGACGAAATGTTCTTCAAAACGTTTTTGAACATCTTCAAAAGTTATTGTCTTATACACATCATAGAAATTGAAATAATCAATATCCATAAACAACATCTGTAAAAATGTCACTGCATAATCTTCTACATCATTCTGTGAACGGATATATTCGCCCCAAACAACCTTTTTAATTCTCTCAAAATCTTCTTTTGAAAGACCGTTCTTTCTTGTTTCTTCAACTTCGTTTATAACCGCCTCATACACTGCCTTAGGGTCACTGCTTTCACCGTCTATTGATGAATACGCATAATCAGGCTGCATTGTGTATTCAAGTGAAAATCTGTTGTTTATAAGTCCTTTTTCGTAAAGGCTCTTATAAAACTTTGAACTTCTTCCGAAAAGCATTTTTAAAATAATATTCGTTTCTATACTTTTCTTTAAAAGCTCATCACCGCCGAAACCGTTATTTGTATCTTTAAAACCTGTCATAAACAACGGCATTGCAACGCTCAAACTTTGTTCTGCGTAATGTTTTGCCACTTCATCAGGCTCTGTCGGATATACCTTTTTAATCTTCTCTTCAAACGGCTCATTCTTCTTTACACCGTTTTCAATAACCTTAGAAATCTTAACAGGGTCAACATTTCCGACAACAACTATCGACATATTTGACAAGTTATAAAATGTATCGTAGCACTTATACAAATATTCAGGCGTTATATGGCTTATACTTTCAACCGTACCTGCAATTTCTTTTTTAACAGGGTGTTCTTTGTACAGGCAGTTCAGAAAATTAAAGAACAACTTCCAGCTTCCGCTGTCGTCATACATTCTTATTTCCTGTCCGATAATACCCTGTTCCTTTTGTACGCTTTCCTCCGTAAAATACGGACTTTGAACATAGTCCATAAGCGTTTCGATATTTTCTTCGATATTAGACGTTGCCGAGAACAGATACGCCGTTATATTAAATGATGTAAACGCATTTGCATTGCCGCCGTACTTTGAAAATTTATCAAATACATTACTGCCGTCCGGCTGGTCGAACATTTTATGTTCAAGATAATGTGCTATACCGTCAGGCACTTCAGTAAGCTCACTCTCACCCGGTACAACAAACTTTGAATCGACAGAGCCGTATCTTGTACCGAATATTGCATACGTTTTGCTGTAATCTTTTTTAGGAATTATATATATTCCGAGTCCTGAAGAATGTGTTGTGTAATACAGTTCCTCACCTGTTTTGTCATTTTTTCTGTACTGCAATTCCATTACGCATCCTCCTTTCCCGTTAAGAAATACACTGTTTCAAGTTTAACGTTTTTAAACACTCTTGCAGCGTCCTCCATCGTTATCTTGCTTATCTTTTCTTTAAGCGTGTCTATATCATAATCAGTTCCGACTATTTTCTGTCCCAAATAGAATGACTGCAACATATCTTGGTCGTCCTTGTATGATTCAAGCGAATTTATAATTGCATTAATGCTTGACTCATATTCAAGCTGTGATATTTCGCCGTTTTTAACATTCTCAAGCTGAACAAGTATTTCATCATATGCCTTTTGGAAATTCTTAAATTCAATACCTGCGTTTACAAACAAAGCGCCTTTGTTTTTGTCAAGACTGCCCGAGGCATAATAGCACAAGCTAAGCTTTTCACGCACATTGTTAAACAACTTCGAGTGAGCGCCGCCGCCGAATATACTGTTTGCAACCATCAATGCGGGATAATCACTGTCTGTAGGCTTTATGCCTGTTGAAAATCCCATACAAAGTTTGCCTTGTACAACGTCCATTTTATCAGTAACGTTTTTAACTTCGTTCTTCGGAACATATATTTCCGTCTTAGGAATATCCGCATTCTTAAACGCAATTTTGCCTGTGTATTTCTTTATTTTTTCGGCAAGTGCATTTGCGTCCGCATCACCGCATATATAAATATCAATAACAGATGATGTAATAATATTTTCATAATGCTTTTTCAAATTGTCGGCAGTTATTTTATCAATACCCTCTTGTGTACCGAGTTTTGAAATTGCATAATTTTCACCCTCAAACATTGTTTCGATACAGCGTTCTACAGCATACTGACGCTTATCGTTCATCATTGCCATTATTCTGTCTTTTGCGTTTTTCTTTTCCTGTTCGACAATTTCATCGCTGAATGAAGTTGATTCAAACATTATTGACAGCATAAGGTCAATAACGCTGTCACAAAGTTTTTCACCGTTCGGTGCATATTTATCGGAAATTGTTTCAAATGCAACGTGCAAAATATGATCGTCACCGCGTTTTAAAACTCCGACGCCGACTCCGGCACCGTACAGATTCTCAAGATACTTTGAAATTGCCTCACTGTCACTGCAAAGTTTGCAGCCTCTTTTAAGCACATAAGGCAAAAGTGCGTTAAGCGACGATTCTTCTTCGTTTAAATCTCTGTGAATATATACGTCAATCGTAGTTGTTTTCAATTTCGTCATAGGTATATAATACAGATTTATATTTGAATTTATATTAATACTTTCCATTCCGTTTCTCCTTTACTGTTTTTAATATATTTTACCCCAAAACAAACCATATGTCAATCATCGAAAATCCTCAAAAATTACATCTATGATGTGATTTTTAGAACTGTCAACGGACTTAGACATAGCTTTCTATATCCCTTAATGTCATATCTCGGTGCAGTGCAAGATTAATTCCGTTTGCAACGGTTTTAGCCGTTCTTTCGATTACAAGGTCAATGTCCTTTGTCGTAACCATAAGCGGTGCAAGCTCTTTTGGTATTTCAACCTTTGATATTGTTGCGGCGTCTATAACGGTCGGTACACCTATCGCAATCACCTTTGCACCAATCGTTTCTTCATTAAGACATTCTCTGTTATTTCCCACACCGGCACCCGGTTGAATACCCGTATCCGATATTTGTACAGTGGTCGAAACACGTCTTATATCCGCCGCCGCCATTGCGTCAACGGCGATAATAAGATTCGGTTTCACCTTTTCGCTTACCGCCTTGATAATCTCAGCAGTCTCAATGCCTGTCGTTCCGAGAACTCCGGGTATCAACGCACATACACCGCTTATATTATCATCAAAAAAATCTTTCATATTCTGTTTTATATGATGTGTCACCAACAGCCTTGACACCACTTCCGTACCGAGTGCGTCAGGCGTTATGTCACGGTTTCCGAGTCCTACGACAAGTGTAAGGCTGTCACTTTTTATATCGGCCATTTTACGAATTTCCTCCGAAATAAGAGTGCATACCCTTTCGTATATATCAATACTGTATTTCAAATTCGGCGACTCAATCGTTATATAATTGCCTATCGCCTTGCCGAGTGCCTTACTTCCGTTTTCGTTTGTTATTTCTATATTCGTAACGGTTATTCCGTCCTCTGTACGCACATCGGATATAACACCGTCTATTTCCGTTGCATTTTTCGCCTCACGTCTGCTGAGTTCGTGTGCCTCCACCGCCAAGTCTGTTCTTATATTCTGCATTTATACAATCTCCTTTTTTCATCTATCTTTTGAAAAAACAGAGATTATTATACAAAAAAGAGCGATACGGTTGTATCGCTCATCTTTTCGATTATTTTCCAAGTGCATTGTCTATGTCTATTTTTAGCTTGTCTTTATCACTGCACTTAAATTCAATAGCCGAAATATTGTTTGATGTATCAAGCATAATAAGTGCAGGAGTTTGGTCTTTTACCAATGAGAAGTTTTCAAGTGCCTCAGGATTTTCGTCAACATTTACAAGTTGAAAGTTGATTTTGTCCTTATATTCGTTTTCAAGTTCAGTGTACATTGTGTTTGTTGCGTCAAAGTTATCGTCCGCATTTGCCACAAAGTACATAAATGTAGGAGTTACCTTTTCTGTGCTTTCTGTTTGTGCCGTGTCTGTGCCTGAATTATTTGTACTTCCGCAGCCTGCAATCATTCCGACTGCCATAACGGCTGACATTGCCAATGCTATAATTTTCTTTTTACTCATCATCATTCTCACCTTTCAATTTATCTTTCATTATATCTAAAGCACGATTTGCTATTTTATTATAGCGTTCGGCTTTATTTCTTATTCTTTCGTTAAGTCCGTCGATAATGCCGAAATTCGCATTCATCGGCTGGAACTTTGTATTTGCAGAATTTGAAATATAAAGCGGTAATGCACCGATACAAGTTTTTGAATCCGGTTCAAACATATCTTTTCCGTTAAGCATAGCCGCCATATTATATCCGGCAAGTATTCCGCTTGACGCCGACTCAACATAACCTTCGACACCTGTTATCTGTCCCGCAAAAAATACTTTCGGGTACTTCTCCATTTGATAATACTTATTTAAAAGCGTCGGAGAATTTATATAAGTGTTTCTGTGCATAACTCCGTAACGCACAAATTCGGCATTTTCAAGTCCCGGAATCATTGAGAACACGCGTTTTTGCTCTCCCCATTTCAAATTCGTCTGAAAACCGACAAGGTTATAGAGCGTACCCTCTTTATTATCCTGTCTTAACTGAACAACCGCATATGCGTCGTCCTTGCCAGTCTTTGGATTTACAAGACCGACAGGTTTTAGCGGTCCGAACACAAGCGTCTGTTCACCTCTTTTTGCCATAACCTCAACAGGCATACATCCCTCGAAAACCTTTTGATTTTCAAATTCTTTAAGCGGTGCTGTTTCAGCCGTGATAAGCTCGTTATAAAAAGCGGTGTATTCCTCTTTTGTCATCGGACAGTTAATATAATCGGCTGTACCTTTATCGTATCTTGCCGCCTTGAAAACTTTTTCTTTGTCAATGCTTTCTTCCGTCACAATCGGTGCGGCTGCGTCATAAAAGTACAATTCGTCCGAACCTGTAATTTTCTTTATTTCATCGGCAAGTCCGTCCGAAGTAAGCGGACCTGTTGCGATTATTGTATATTCATCGGGATTGATTTCCGTAACTTCTTCATTAAATACGGTTACACGCGGATGATTTTTAATTTTTTCCGTTATATGCTTTGCAAAAACATCTCTGTCAACCGCCAAAGCACCGCCCGCGGGTACACGGCTTATGTCAGCCGCTTCCATCATAACCGAATCAAACATACGCATTTCTTCTTTTAAAAGACCGCACGCATTTTCAATTCTGTCAGCCTTCAAAGAGTTTGAACACACAAGTTCCGAAAAATTTTCATTTGAATGTGCCGGTGAATACTTTACCGGTTTCATTTCGTAAAGGTCAACGTCAATTCCCTGCTTTACAAGCTGCCATACCGCCTCACAACCGGCAAGTCCGGCTCCTATAACTTTTACTTTCACTTCTTTTCTTCCTTTAACTTTCTCTCATATTTGCAATCTTCGTTATAGCAGAAAATCTTACCGTTTCTGCCTTGCTTTTTAAGGAGCAAGCCGCCGCACTGAGGACAAGCCTCATCCTTAACAGGCATATCCCATACCATAAAGTCACACTTCGGCGAATGTTCACAACCGTAGTAAACCTTACCTCTCCTTGACTTTTTAACAAGTATTTCACCGCCGCACTTAGGGCATTTCGCACCTGTTTCTTCACGGATAGCCTTTGTATTTTTACATTCGGGATAACCCGGACAAGCCAAGAATTTACCGAATTTACTCAGCTTGTACACCATTTTTCTTCCGCACTTTTCACATACGACATCCGATTCTTCGTCTTTAATCTGAATTTTTTCGATGTTCTTCTGTGCCTTTTCAAGTGTATCCTTAAATGACGGATAAAAATCGTTAATCAGCTTTTTCCAATTCAATTCGCCTTCTTCAACGCTGTCAAGCTCTTTTTCCATATCAGCCGTAAATTCAACGTCCACAATATCCGAAAAGTTATTTTTCATAATTTCCGACGTAACAAATCCAAGCTCTGTCGGAACAAGCTGTTTCTTACTTCTTACGACATATCCTCTTGACACGATTGTTGAAATAGTCGGTGCGTACGTTGACGGTCTGCCTATGCCATTTTCTTCAAGCTCCTTGATAAGTGTAGCGTCCGAATATCTTGCGGGAGGTTGAGTAAAGTGTTGCTTTTCCTCCGAACTTTTAAGTGCAACGGTTTGATTTTCTTCAAGGTTAGGAAGCATTTTTTCTTTCTTTTCCTTGTTGTCCGTTGACTCAACGTACACCGTCATATAACCCTTAAACTTTATGTTTGAACCGCTCGCCTTAAATGTATGACCGTTTGCGTCAATAGTTACCTGCATTGTGTCATATACCGCACTTGTCATTCTGACTTGCGGCAAATCGTTCCCAAATAAGCTTATAAAGTCTGTATTGGTCGTTTGTAAGTTTATCCTTAATATCAATCGGCTTTATGTTTATTGAAGTCGGTCTGATAGCCTCATGGGCGTCCTGTGCATTCTTTTTTGTCTTGTATTGCTTTGCCTTTACATATTCGCTTCCGTAATTTTCGGTCAAATATGCAACCGCCTCTTTTTGTGCGTCGTCGGCAATTCTTAGCGAATCTGTTCTCATATACGTTATAAGACCTATTGTTCCTATCTTTCCGCCGAGGTTAATACCTTCGTAAAGAGTTTGTGCAATCTGCATTGTTTTTGCCGCTTGGAAATTATACTTTCTTGATGCGTCCTGCTGCAGAGTACTTGTCGTAAACGGCGGTTGAGGATTACGCTTTTGCTGACCTCTTTTAACCTTTTCTATAACAAAATCGGCATTTGCTATTGCGTCCGAAACTTTCTTTGTTTCTTCGGCATTGTTTAGCTTTACTTCTTTGCCCTTTTCACCGTAATATTTTGCATTAAAATCCTTTTTACTTTTCGGATCATGCAAAACCGTTTCGATTGACCAATATTCCTGAGGAGTAAAGTTTTCGATTTCTTCTTCCCTGTCACATATAAGCTTTGTCGCAACAGACTGTACACGGCCGGCACTAAGTCCTCTTTTAACCTTTTCCCAAAGAATAGGACTGATTGTATAACCCACAATTCTGTCAAGCACACGTCTTGCCTGTTGTGCGTCAACAAGGTCCATATCAATCTTTCTCGGCTGTTTTATTGCCGCCTTAACGGCTGTTTTTGTAATTTCGTTAAACGTTACACGGCAATTTGACTCAGGGTCTATTTTAAGTGCCTCCGCCAAATGCCAGCTTATTGCCTCACCCTCGCGGTCCGGGTCAGTTGCGAGATAAACTACATCTGCTTTTTTAGCCTCTTTTTTCAGTTGTGTAAGCAGCTGTCCTTTACCGCGTATTGTTATATATTTCGGTGTGTAATCATTTTCAAAGTCTATACCCATTTGACTTTTCGGAAGGTCGATTATATGCCCCATAGACGCCATAACTGTATAGTCCTTGCCAAGATATTTTTTTATTGTCCCCGCTTTCGCCGGTGACTCCACTATTAACAGCTTTTTCGTTGCCATATAATTTCCTCCGTATCTATAATTTCAGTTGATATTTACTTCCGGGAAGTTTCTTAACCAATCCCTTGACTTCAAGCATTATAAGCTTTGTATTTATTTCGCTTACGTTTCTTTTCAGTTCCCTTGAAAGTTCATCTATCTGCATATCGCTTTTCTTTAATATATCTATTATCTGTTTTTCAAATTCATTTAGTTTGCTGTATTTACTGTCATCAACAGTTTTTTGTATCGGCTCACTTTTTACCTTTTTAGGTATAACTTTTTCGGCATACGGATATTCGCTTATTATATCCGCTGCGCCGTTTATCAGTTTTGCACCCTGTTGAATGATTTTGTTCGTTCCCAAGGAATTTGTATCTGTAATATTTCTCGGTACCGCAAATACATCTCTGTCATTTTCAAGTGCATATTTTGCTGTTATAAGCGCGCCGCTCTTTTCCGGTGCTTCCGTTACGAGTATTCCGCGTGACAGTCCCGCTATAATTCTGTTCCTTGCAGGAAAATGATTTCTTACAGGCGGTGTACCGGGTGCGTATTCTGATATTATACAACCTTTTTCGGTAATTGCTTTGACAAGTTCAACATTTTCCGACGGATACACTATATCAAGTCCGCTGCCGACAACACCGACTGCCACTCCGCCGACATCAAGTGTTGCCCACGCACCGACCGTATCAATACCTCTTGCCAGTCCGCCGACAGTCATCGCACCGTATTGTGCCAATTCGCGACATATCCTGTCCGTCACAACACGTCCGTATTCCGACGAATTTCGTGTACCCACAACGCCTATTGTAAGCACCTTATCAAGCTCCAACACCTTGCCCTGTACATACAAGACATACGGCGGACTTGATATATTCTTTAATATTTGCGGATAGCTTTCACTGTCGTAAACCAATATTTTCTGATTTAATTTTGCGGTTTGTTCAAGTATTTTTTCTGCTTTGGATAAATCCTTGTCTGCAAGACTTGATTTTATTTTGTCACTCAAACCGTATATATTATTTAAGTTTTTTGAAAAATATATTTCTTCAACAGTTTTAAAATACTCTAAAAGTACTTTAATTTTTGATGGCGTAACACCGTATTTAGTTGTAAGCCATAACCAATAAAGTATATGTTCCATCAATCCACCACCTAAAATACATCTGTTACATTACTACAAATCTCAAAAATTGTCAAGACCTTTGGCGAACAAGTTCGTACATTAATATTGCCGCCGCAACTCCCGCATTTAGCGATTCGGCTTTCCCCAAAATCGGAATTTTAACGCATTGACACATTTTCTGAACATCTTCCGATATTCCGTTTGCCTCATTTCCTACTATTATAATAGTAGGTTTTTTCATATCCGCACTGCGGTAATCTATTGTATTGTCACCAAGTGCACCGCCGATAAGCTGAAAACCGCTGTTTTTGTATTCGCTGAGTTTTTCATATGACACACCTGTCACAACTCTCATATTGAAAAATGAACCCATACTTGAACGCACCGTTTTCGGACTGTACAAATCAACGCACCCATCCGACAACAACACTCCGTCAAATCCTGCCGCATCAGCCGTTCTGATTATCGTTCCGAGATTACCCGGGTCATTTATACAGTCGCAATATATATACGATTTTTCTGTGTTGGGTGTAAAATCGGTTTCATCTTCGATTTTCACAACCGCAAGTATGCCCTGCGGTGCTTTTGTATCGCACATTTTCATAAATACGTCGTCTTGTACCTTGTATAATGAAATATCTTTCGGATATTTGAAATTCTCGTTTTCAAAAAAACTGTCCGATACATATAGTGCCGTTATCTCCCTTTCGGAATTTAATGCGTCCGATACCGATTTTATTCCTTCTATTGTATACTCACCGTATTTCTGCCTTGATTTTTTCTGCGACAGCGATTTTACATATTTGCATTTATTGTTTGATGAAGAAGTAATCTCTAACATAAATCATTTCCTTATCTATTCTATATAAGTATTTTCTACTAATTATATACCCTTTTTTTGAAATTGGCAACAATTAATTTAAGTAACAAAAAAAATTCGTGCAACGTATTATACCATAAGAACTTTTAAGGAGATGATTTTAGTGGAAACAAATGTACTGTTCGCGCTGTCGCTGACGGTTATGGCAGGACTTGCAACCGGAATCGGCAGTATAATAGCATTGTTTGCAAAAACCACAAATACAAAATTTCTCGCCGGCTCACTCGGATTTTCAGCCGGAGTAATGATATACGTTTCAATGATTGAAATTTTTCAGAAGTCACGTACATATATTGCGTCAGCTACAAATGACACTGTGGGATATTATATCGCGGTAGTATCATTCTTTGTCGGAATACTTCTTATCGGACTTATAGACTACTTTGTGCCGTCAACAGAGGGTGATATAGGTAATCTGACCGAAAACGAAACCCGCTCGATTGCCCTAAAACGTATGGGATTTATGACCGCCCTCGCAATCGGCATACATAACTTCCCCGAAGGCCTCGCAACCTTCACCTCCGCCCTAAAAGACCCTCATCTCGGGCTTGCCATAGCTGTATAGATAGCAACAAGATACATAACTAAAAAGAACATAAGCATTTTGCCTATGTTCTTTCTTAATTTGTATGGGTTATTCTTGAATAAAATCTTCAATCACATCTTGCAAATGACAGGGTGACAATCCGTATTTGTTCAGCCTGTCTATTAATTCCGCCACTTCTTCCTTATTCGGCGACACATCTTTGACAGACACTTCGTCACACTTAATGCCGTATGTGGTCTTTACTACTCCGTCAATATTCTTTTTGTCTTGCGTAATTGTATACATAGTTATATCTTAGTCCTTTCTTATCCTATGTTATATAATACAACATATGCCACTAAATTACAATATTGTTTGATGTTTTGTAAATAAATTGTAAATTGCCGAAAAAAAATAAGGGTGGCATTACACCACCCTCAAAACTACTTATCATACATACCACATCTGTACTCCCTACAAATAGTTCGCAGGTCCTTATAGGACAGACCTAATCTCCCTTGCTCGTCACCGACCAATGCGCCGTAATCTTGCGCGGCTTGTACTGCCGTTCTTGCCCACGACGGCATATTGTCATCATTGAAATCGTAAATCATTGTAGTTTGAACTACATTCACCAACTGTTTGTTGATGTTTTTTAAATCGGCAATTTCTGCCGCCTGTTTTTCGATTAATTCTTTTAATTCTGTATATTGTGACATAGTTAAATCCTCACTTCCTGTTAATCGTCTTTTAAAATCTTCCCATAGCTCCGGCTGACGTACAAACGGCTCAGGACACTTTTTATCCCACACATCATAATGGCGCAATACGTTTTCTACCGGAACATTGTATTTATTCATTAAATATCTTGTCAATTTAATCGTCTGTTCCACAATCCCGTCACGAATATAGTATTTACCGTCCGCACCAATACGACTGCACATTTCAATCGAAATACTGTTCATATTCCTGCAATACGGGTGTTTGTAAATTTTTGTACCACCGACAGCCCACGCCGCCCATTTATCGGGTACAGATTGATATATTCCGTCATCACCGATAAAATAATGTGCAGACGCACCACGATTTGCGCCGCTGAAATAATTGCAGTTGTTCAATGCCGTATCGCCGTTATTTGACGTAAAATGAATGACGATATATTTAATATCGCCATTCCTGTATGTGTAGCAATTAGACGTGTGGCACTGCGGACCTTGTTTGATTTGAATATCCATTGTTTATACCTCAATTCTTAATTTCCGGCAAACCGGCAACCGAGGTCAGCAACGACAGTACGCCTGCTAATGCCGCCGCTGACGCAACCATTACCCAGTTGACGTCACCCAGTACGGCGGCCGTACCGATTGTCGCAATCGCTGTCTGTGCAATCGTCTTGATTGCTCTTATTCCTGCCGCTTTAAACCATTCTTTCATTTTTATGTACCTCCTAAAATACTAAAATCCTAACATTTTAACAAAATAACCTATCAAACCGCCGACTAATGCCGTAATAACAGCAGTAACTACTGTTTCATATCGTTTGTTAGGTTTCTTTTCGATTTCGTCCACACGTTCCGTGATGTCATTCACGTCCTCACGCATAGCCTTTGTTTCCGTAGCTATGATGTGGACGCTTTCAGTCAACTTGTCCAACGTGTCAATTCTGTGGTGTGCCGACTTCGTAGACTGCTCCACTACGGTCAATCGCTCCCATAATTCCTTATCGTCAACTTCCACTTACTTAGCCCTCCTCATTCTTATTGATTTCTTCCGCCAATTCTTTGTAGTCATTATCGGTTAATCCCCCCGACAAAACAAGTACATCAAATTTTTCAAGCATTTTTTCTTTGCTCATTTTTCCAACGGCTACAATTTTCTTGCACAATCCATATGAACGTCCGTGTTCCATATTTAGCACCTCCTATTCCGTTATCCCCATTTCCAACATTGCTACCCTTACATCAATATCAAGCATAAACTCGTCCGTATATTCAGACAATGACGCTTCATAAGCCTCTTTACTGCCATAGTTATAAATCTCCTCAATCTCTTTAATCGGATTATCACTTTGAATTGGCAATCCTTCCATCCACTCATAGTCAGATGTATCTATAACTTCCTCCGAGATTAACTCTAATAGTTGATGTTTAGCAATATGTTGTTCTTTCATATCTTTCAAGCCTTCATCATTCAAAAACATCGTTACATCTTCATATGTCTGTTTTTCTACACTATCATAGTATCTCACTACAATTTTATACTTATTTAGATGTATTACACCGTCTAAATCATAGAAATTATTAATATCAAACATTCAAATCACCCCTAATTCGCAGCAACATTATTAGCCATAGTAACCGTACCTGTTGATGTACTTGACTTTGACAGTGAACCCTTGTACATATTACCTGTTACAATAGCATTTCTTGAACCCAAATATAAGCCCCAAACACCAACAAAGAAATTACCAGTAATAGAACAACAAACTTCATTGTATAAACGGTAAGAATAAGATGAACTAACAGAGCCATAAGTATCTGCCCTACCAAAAGTACAATTTGATATTATACCAAACCTCATATATAAATACGAGCTACTTAAATGAACTCTGTTATTTGCAAATATGTTTCTCAAAGTCTGTGTACTGGTTGTAGCATAATGAGAAATTTTACTACTATTATTAACTAAAGTAATTTCGCTTTCAGTTATACTTATTTCTGTACTTGCAATAATTGATGTATTCCCCGAACATCTAAATATGCAATGACTCATTACATTAGGATATGTACCTCTTGACTCAGTTGATTGTGTTTTGTATATAAAATTCAATTCTAAACTATCCCCACTTGGTACATCATTTGAATTTGCTCCATTCGCAAGTCGTATATTACAGTTGTGAATATCAACTCCATAGCAATCAATACCTTTTATACATGGAGTCCAACCGGATACTGTTATGAAAGTAAACGAGCCACCATTCATTCTTACAACACCATTATCTGAATTTCGAGCTACGATAAATGTGAAACTATCGCCCGAATAACCTGCCGTTCTAAGACTTATATTGCAATCACAAAAAGAAGCTCCTGAACATTTAATTTCCGTTGATGCAACCTGAGCAAAATGAAAGTTGATATTTTTAAATACAAAACTTATATCAGTTGCATCTATAAGACTATGATTACTGTCTGCTGTCTTTACAAAAGTTACTGCATTTTCACTCTCACCCTCTAAAGTTATATAAATATCGTTTGAAACCCAAGAGGTATTATCTGCGTATATATTACCATTCACCTTATATACTCCAGCTTTAAAAAATACCTTTACACCAAAGTCAGGATAGGCTACACTTGTATAACTGCTATCATTTGTGCTCAAACGTCTATATGCTTCCTGTATTGCTGCCGTTATCATAGATACATCATTAGAACCGTCACATCTATAATCGCAATATCCCGAAGAATAAGTTGTACCTACAATTACTGTTGCAGATTGAGCACCTGAAACAAAACACATATTTGATGAAACCGCCACCCAGTAAGTACCGTCATAAATAAGCTCTACAATTTCTCCTGCCGACCACGAATTATAGCTATTAACACTTACATATGTACCATTCGTTTGTACTAATTTTATTTCTTTTGCTCCTGTACTACTTACGTTGAGTATAGGTGTTGTACTTGTTTTATTTGAAAATTTTACAGAAACTCTTGTGCCTGTAACTAATTTAAAATTTGTTATAGAAACAGTTTTTGCACGCGTTCCTGATGATGAGCTACATACTGCATAAGGTGGTTGTTGCCATACAGGAGCACCACTACCATTACTAATCAAGCTATATCCTGCCGTTCCTGCACTCGTTGGAGCATACCACGACTTACTCGCTGACGATGCACCGTTATAGTTCGTTGCCGAGCCGTTCATTGTCAGTGTCAATGAATTCGGATTTTGCATTGACGTTGGTTTGTTTGACAGGTCAGTATATGAACCTGTAAACGCTACCGTTTTTAAATCGGCAAAGAATTTCTTTATTTTTCCGAACAATGTGCTTAGCGTTTCACCACTCGCTATATTTACTCGTGTGCTTGCCTCTGTAAATGTCGGTTGTTGCAAATTCTTATCAGCCTCTGTTCTTGCAGTTTCCTCGCTTGACAGTTTTGACTGAATTTCAGTAATGCACTTACTTACCAAACTCCAAAACCAATTAAAAACATTTGCCGACGGTTTATATCCGGCTTTAAATCCGTCGTTTTTTAGACTGTCACTCGGTTCTGTACCGCTATTCTTCCACTCGGGCAATTTATTATTAAAATTCATACAATTCCCTCCTTAAATATTTCCCAAATATCCGCCATGACCATTGCCATCGGCAAATCCGACTCCGATATTATATTCATTTTCACTTTCAGCAAATTCAAATGTCCCTGTATATTCATACGAATATGTTACAGACAGATGAGCGGGTTTCAGATCCTCGATAATATTCTTAATCACACTTTCAGGCACATTCGGTTGATGAAAAATCACCGTAAAGCTATAATTCGGAATATCTTCGGAAATATCCGCCAAAATGCTGTAACTCTCAATCACCGCTTTCAGATTTGCCCTTGTCGAAGTCTGTGTTCCGCGCAGTCTTGTTTTGATAAGACTTTTTCTCACTTCAATGGTATCGGCAATTTCTGATATACCCAAACTTTTTTCATATTCTCTTACGGCATCTTCATCGGCACTGTCAATAAATCTGTTTTTCATAAACATTTCTATCAACTCATACAAACGTTCAAATTCCGCATTGACGGGTGTATTTAATGCTTTTATATACCGTGACTTTTTATAGTACGACGGTAAATTCTGTCCTACATCAGCCAACGGCAACACCCCCAAGAACAGCAATTTCAGTTTCGGATATTGCGATATTTTCTGTTTTTGAATTGATTTTCAAATTTGAATAATCATCAACACCGTCTGTATTCAATATGGTTTGACCTATTTTTGCATATGACACATATCCGTTTGCAAAAGACACATCACGCAAATAACTTCTGATATTCGATTTAATACTTTCAATCGTGCTTTCGTCCACATCTGCCGAAAACGTAACATTTATACTTACTGCCGTTGCAGTGGTAACGGTCACATCTGCACCTATCGGGCATTGTTCATCTATATAACTCTGTACCTTATTTATAAGCTCACTTCCGGCAAGTTGTTTTTCACTGTCAACGATTATCACTTTAACCGTTCCTGCTCCGTTCCACAACGGCAAGCATTTTGCGTCACCCACTCCGTCAACTGATTTTGCCCAAGAGATATACTGCCACTTATTTCCGCTTGTTATAGGATGCGAAACATATTCGGTAAAACGCTTTCGCAGTTCAACATCACTTTCTTTGTCACTGCCTCCTGTGGTTGAAATTTCATTTGTTACGGATATAAGTCCTTGAATCGTAACCGGAAATCTGTTTATTTTCCCTTTTTCAACATTGCCTTTTACTCCGGCGCTGTCACACACAATTCGTACCGTTACACTTCCGTCGTTTGGTATAATCGCATTTTCGGTTATATTAAATATAACATTACCTGCCGCCACCTTTTCACCGACAGACACTTTTGCTCCGACGTTACCGCTTACAGTCACACAGCCTGTTGCATAGCTTGCCTCTTTGCGTTCCAATCCAAACTCACCTACACGCATATCAAGATACTTACCCGTAGCGGTTGACGCATAAAAATAGGAGTCAAGAGATGATATAATATCATAAACATTCTCAAACTCCGTTGCCGTTGATTTTTCTATATCGTATGTATAAGTTCCCGATGACGTATCATATCTTGACGGTATCTGCAAAAGCATACGTTCAAGTATTGTATCAATAGTTTCAGCCATTATATCGCCCCCTTAACGTCATTTATATCGCCGTACACGCTGTTTACGGTAAAAGATACTGTAAGCAGTGAGCCGTCTACTTCCATATTAAAGTTATCAATACTCACTATATCTTCATTTGCGGTAAGCATTTCGGTTATCTCACGCTTGACTTCCGAACGGATGTAGTCACGATTGTAATTCTTTCCGACAAAAGTATCTTCTATATTTATACCGTATCCTGTACCGTTATAAATTTTATATCTGCCCTTTTGCGTATTGAGTATTTTTTGCACCCAATTTTTTATACGTTCCCTGCCGACCGTCATTTTCGGACGACCGTTTATAATAATAAAATCGCCCTTTTGAAAATCAAATGCAGGTTCTGTTTTTGTGTAATCAGCCATTCTCCGTCACCCCCAACACCAAATATCTGTTATTGCCTCTGTACGGAATCATTGCAACTTCTCTGCCTTTATAAACATATCGTCCGTCAATATCCTGTTTGTATAAATCAATAAGACTTTTTATATGGTCCTTAGTCAGAATTATTTTAGAGGTGAATTGTATTTTAAGGTTCGGTAGCTCAATTATTTTACCGAATACGACAAAATCACTCGTTGCGTTTTCACGGTCCTTAAACATCTTTGCAAGTGTTTCGACTCCGTTTTTCATACTAATCTCTCCATATCAATTTTATTGTAGTGAACACCGTTTTTTATACTGTGCTGACTGCTTGTAATCACATATTTAACACCGTCTTTTTCTATCGTACTTCCGGCCCGTGTATAGCTTGTCAGCTCCTCGATTATTTCACCGGAATACGTTTCATCTTCCTTATTCAGCTCGCCAAGATTTTTCTTTGCCAAGTCCGATGCATTATTTCCGTCATTCATTTTTACCACTTCTTGTAGAAAGCCGTATTTTGATATACTCTCCTCGGCTTTCAGAGTAGTCATAACGTCCGTATCTGTTATCACCTTAACACTGTTCTTCATATTCTCAATACTGCCTTTATGCTCAATATTACCCATATACTGTACTGAGTTTTGGAGTTCGGTATTCGGCGATATTCTAAACTTCGGCTCGACCACCTTATCACTGCACAAATATATACGCATACCGTCGGGTACAAAGTCAAAGTTATACCCGTTTCCGCACTTATCAAGAATATCCTTGATAACGTCCGATACGGGCTTGTCGATATATATTTGCGTTATAAGCGTACTCAATTCGGGAATAAGCACAATCGGAATGTATAAATCGTTGCATATTTTCTTTATGCAGTCATCGGCTCGCATAGATGTAAACTGATATGTGTCGGTAGTTTTGTTCAGATACCACCCTACATCAACGGCAGTATATTTGTTTTCATACATTGCTCCGTCGTCAACCTCGATTATTACACCTCTGAAATCTTCTTTATCTCCTCCGCTGTACCTCATAATATCACCCATTTTTGGTATGTATATATTCATATACTTCATTTCTTTAGGTTTCGGAGTGCTGAAAGACATCGTTGTCGCAAGTGTATTTTTTGTATTTGTCCACGATATATCTCCTATATGCTTTGATACGTCTGTATCATTTACCACTACTTTCAAAGCACCGTCTAACAGCATAGGTGCTTGTTTGAAAATCGAATTGTGGATAGGTATTTTTTCGTTGGTATCCGCAAAATGATATTCTTTTTCACCGGATGTACTTCCTGTACTTCCGTATGTCGGCTCTGTATCGCTTGTCCAAATTCTCACAACACGGGCAGAGCGGTTAATCCCTTCAGCCTCTAATGCAGATGTGAATTTTTCATTGCCTGTCACAACATTTCCGTCAATGATAAACTCCGTCATATTTGCGTCACTGCCTGTGTGATACATATGTCGGCTGTCGGTTTCGCTATCTTTCTTTTCGTCACCTTTGACTGCGTATATCACTTTACCGTCGTCAAATTCAATCTTAACAAACGTGCCGTCCGGTCCGTAATACGAACCGAGTGCCATACAAATAAAATCTTTGTACTTTCGCAATCCGCCGTTTGACGTACTGCTGTCACTGCCCCACAAGTATTTATATCCGCTTGCTTGACTGTTCGTATATGTTTGGTATGCCATATATGATTTAGTTGCGAGCGACTTTCCGATGTTCGGTATTTCTCTCTCAACCCAGTTTGCAATATAACCGCCTCCGTCTTTGGTATATCTGAGTACACAATCCCACGGATAATTTCTGTAAGGCACGTTGGTAACAATACCGAATGATGTTCCTCTTGCCTCAACGGTTGTTCCGCCGTCCGCCTGTACCAAAGCGGTATGGTCTGCTTTATTTAAAAGTACATCACCTTTTAACATACCTGCTCCGTTTGACAGATTACAGGACGACGTTACGTCTTTAAATCCACACGAAATAAAAACGTTATACATATCCTCCGTATATGTAGCACCATTATCTTTAACAGGCACTCCTGCATTTTGATATGCCGTTATAACAAAAGAAGAACAATCATAATGCGGTCCCCATCTCACGTCTTGACTGTACCAATGACTGTCGTCATTTGCAATATCTGTCGCCCATTGAACTGCATTATCAATTACACCCATATAAACCTCCTTTTAAACTTTTGTATACTTTTTTCACTATCTTACTATGGTGGTATTCGTCTGCACATCATGTCACCTCATTTTATTGCATAGAAAAAGCACCCCGAAAGGTGCTTAATTCTAATTTATATATTCTGTCCTGTTGGATTGAAACATTCTTGCATAAGTCGCATTGCATATTTAAAACCCATAATAAATCCGCAACGCTCACTTTCACATTCGGATGATGAAACTAATTCCTCTATTTTCTTATATGTTTCATTACCTACAACTTTATTTATTGCCTTTCCTTGAGCGGACTGCACATCATTCATATATAAAATTTCATCAGCTGAATCGTATTCATATGACTGTGAAACATCTACAAAAATTTGATTTATTAATTCACTTTTCATCACAATTCCCTCCTATGCCGTTTTAACAGTCTTGCCTAAAATCTTACCTAAAGCTTGTACACCTTTTTCATTGTATAAAAACTGTTGTACTTCTTTAGAACTATGTTTTGACTTACTCATAACCATTTTACCGTATGTATCATTTTTAAGTCCGCTTGCATTTGCAGTCTTGCCAATTTTCATAGCCGATACACCGAACATTCCACCGACTTCCGTTGCTGAATAAAGCTTTTCACATTCGAGTAAATACTGGTTCATATTCTTACCCGTTATCTGCTCCACCGCCTTAATACCCATAACATCAATCGCAATCTGTGATAAGTTTTTGTCCTTAGTGTTCGATAAAAGCGTTTTTATCATACGATTTTGAGCATTAAGCAACATTGCGGTGGCTCTGTCACGTTTTGCTTGTAATTCAATTTCTTTTAAGTGGTCTGTTGCAATATTAACCGTTTCGCCTTTTCTTAAAGATTTCAGTAGTTTTCTTACCCACGCTCTGAACTCTTTTGCTTTTTCAGTTTTTGCGAGAAATGTAACTTCATATATGCCGTCTTCTGTGAAAACTCTTGTTTTTCTCTGTCCTGCTTCCGAAGTCAAAATGACTTCGGAAGAAAATTCTTCACTTTTTAAATAACCATTTCTTGAAACAATCTTATTGATACTTTCTCGTGGACTTGCATATTGTAAGCATTTACCGAGTTGTTCACTTGTCATAAACATATCTTGATTGTCTGAGTACACATCACATTGTACCTCTCCGAATTGTGCTGATTTTACAATCTGTAAATTATTCATTAAACTTCTCCTCTCAAATTTTGCTTTGACAAGAGTTTCAATCTATGATATAATATCTTGTAGACGGAAACGCCTTGTACTGATAACGATAACGATTGCTTTGGTTGGCGTGTTATCGTTATTTTTTTGTTTCTTTGGCATTGTTCTGTGGCATACTATAATGACACAAGTCAGCAAAACACCAAGTCGTCCTATCTTTTTGCAACTCATTCATACTTAGTTTTCCTCCTTTTCAATGAAATCTGTAATCGGTCTGCCTAATGCCTCTGCAAGCTTTCGTATGGTTGCAGCTTGCGGTCTTTTAATTTTTTGCTTTTCAAGTAACGATATTTGATTTGCCGTAATTTTAGCCTTATACGACAACTCATTCATTGACAAGCCTTGTTCCATACGATATTCTCTTAGTTTTTTTGTTGTATATCCCACATTTTCACCTCCTGACATTTTAGATTATACTACTTTAAAAGTAATAAGTCAATACTTTTTTATCAATTATATTTATTTTATTGATAATATACGTTATTTATGTTATAATTAAGTTAATAATAAAATAATTTTATTAGAGAGGTGCAAAACACAAGAAATAAAAAGTAAATAAATCATAAATAAAGCTAAGCGAAGCAACAAAAGCGAATAATAGTTAAAAAAGTGCATAGCAAACAAACCTAACGGCAAGGAACAAAAATATTTGGTTTTAAACATTGTCAGCTAAGTCGTTTTAAAGTTTTTACGCTGCGATAAGAAACGTCTTTCTTAGTAATAACGGCGGCAATTGCAATCGATAAAAGTGATATATGAGCAATTGTATTAAGATTTTTTACAGAATTGCCATTACGAACAAAAACTCTTTCACAGCCTGCTTGCTTAAATCGTGAATTGTATCTTTCGGCTTCGGTTCTGAGAGCATAAACGGATTTAAAGGCTATTGAGCTTCTATCGATAGAAAGCCTGTAATCATCGGGAAGAGTTATGTATTTAGTACAACCGCGATTTTTCTTGCCATTATTCCAACATTTGTGATTACAAGGGCAATTGCCATTTTTAGAGCGTTTCAACGGACAGCAGTATTTCTGACGTGTTCGACCGCTATCTGAAAACTTGCCGTCTTTATGCATTGCGAGTCCTGCTTCGCAAATGATATTCCCTGACGGTAACTTTTTAGGGCTTTTGGTATTTCGTTTGTTTAAGGCAATAAAGCAATCGCCATTGTATGTGTCATGCACAGTGTTGTAAATAGCCTTAACATCATAGGCTTTATCAGCTAAAAATGAGCATTCAGACATAGGAAGATAAGAATTTGCTCTTTTGAGTATTTCGAGTGTTACAGAACTGTCGGAAACATTGGCACCGGTTGTTAATTCACAAACGGGTAAGCCCGATATGCAGTCGACAAGAATATGATTTTTGTAACCCCAATAGAATTCATAATTCTTTTCGTTATGCTGATTTGAAGCAGTTTGAACACCAAGCCTACAATCTTTATCAGACTTTGGAGGAGAGGCTTTGGAGAACTTATTCTTTTTAAAGGACTTGGGATTGTTGTTTGAAACATTAGCCTTAACAGGAGTAGCATCCAAAGCGATAAAAGATGAATCAATCAAAGATAAATCGGCAGCTTTCAAGACCTGTGATTGCATAACAGTTTGAAGTATATCGTTATCAAATTCACGGATAAAGCGTGTGAATTTTGCATAAGAAGGTAATTCATGAGAAATGTCAAAGCCACAGTAATGGGCAATAATTAAGTTGTTTGACAGATAATCGTGTAAGTCCGAAATTTGAGAGAAACCTTCGCATTTCATAACGATAAAGGCACAAATCATAGAATGATTGCTATAACTTGCACGACCGAATTTTGAGTTTTGAGCCGGAATACAGCTTAAATCTAAATTAATGAATAGTTCATCGTAAAATTTAGCTTTTGGTTGTGAAGTGAAAAGACTGATGTCTTTTAAAATTTCTTGACGATAGATAAAAACCACTCTCCTTTGTGGGATTTTGATTTCAACTATATTATACCAAATCAGAGTGGTTTTTTCTATACATTAAATATTAAATTTATAGTGACAAAACGGATTTGCCACATCCGTAAAATTGCATAAACTCTATGTTTTTAGAGCTTTGCACGTGGCTATAATTTTATCACTTAGGAGGTGCAAATAATGTCAACTTTTGCTGATAACTTAAAATTTTTATTAAAATATAAAGGTGATACCCAAAGTCAGCTGGCTAAAGAATTAGATTTAACCACTGCATCAGTATCTCGATATTGTTCGGGTGAGCAAATTCCAAGAATCGATGTTTTGGATAAAATTGCAGACTATTTTGCGGTTGATGTATCGGATTTATTCGCTGAAGATACCATTGATAAGTTAAAAAGCGGCGAATTTCAAATTATATATGGCGAACCGATTAATATACCTTTAGACCAAATTCCAGTAAAATACAAGCTATTTAAAGAAATAGAAAATCTTTCAAATGCAGAATTACAACGAGTACATCAATACATCCAATTTTTGAAATATATGCGTAACAAATCCGATACGTCAAAAGATAACGTCTAACTTTTTATAAATTCGTATCAAAATATATCTGAAAACACTAACCACGTGAATAATATTCACGTGGTTTATTCGTTTTTCTTTAACTACTTCGATAATATCGAAGTAGTTAGCCAACACAAAAGACACCCCATAATGAGGTGTCTTTATTTTTCATTTTTGTTGTCCGAGACAATTTGCTCCACTATTTGATTGATGCCTTTATTAATTATTTCATATATTTCATCTGTCGTTTTTGGCTTGTAATCCGCTTTATTGACATCTATTTTCAAAACTCTATTATCATTATCAGAATGAATTTTCTCTACACTTTCTGTAGTTTTAAAATTGATATTGACAGGCTCATCGCTTGATACATAAAACTTAATAAATCTTTCAACCACATCTTGGATAGATGTATTTTCTTTTACCGTTTTCAATTTAAGTTTTGCATGAACATCATCAGACAACCTAATTACTACTTGTTTAATATCTTCACCCCCTTTTTGTGCTATCATAATATCATACTATCAAGATAGTGTCAAGAGTTTTTTTTATTTTTTTATATCACTTTCCAACTTCTGTATTCCTCGACTTATTGCCTCAGTTTTATTTACACTTTCTTGCTCGCAATAAGTTTCAAGAGTATTTTTGTCCTTATCACTTATGCGAATACTTATTTTATTAGGTCTGGGATTATCAGTTGGTCTGCCTGTTCTGGGTGACATATTCTATCCTCCTTTCTTTTGTCTGGCATAATTATATACTATTGCCCGACAAAAGTCAAGAGTTTTTTCTAAAAAAGTACATCGAAATTCGATGTACTTTCTAAGCCTTATTTGAAATTTTTAATTTGTCTTTTGTTTTATTATATTACAAAAGGAAAATATTGCAACATTTTTAATCACCGAAACAACCGGCATTATCCATAATAACAAGCAAACGTATCATACTCTTTGTCAAACCGTATCCGTCCTCTCCGTCACCGTTTAGATAGCCTTTTCTTTTTACCTTTTCAATAGTCGCCTCTGCCCATGACGGCATAATGTCAACCGTATAATTTTCAAATCCGTCTGTTTTGTCAATAATAACAAGTGTACGAATAATATCCATTGTAAGACCGAGTTCGTTATCGTCTGTACCACTTATAATACCTCTGTCCATCAGCTTTTGAATAGTCGGTTTAGCCCAAGACGGCATATTATCGTCCATATAGTTATATATCATTGTGTTTTCAACACTGCTAAGCCTTTCTTCTATATTATCAATTCTCGCCATTATTTCATCATACTGCGCCACTGTCAACCCCTCCTGTACATCGTTTAAAAGATTTACTTCTCCAAGCTCGATTGAATAATTCAAATCGCCGCCTGCGCCTACACTGTAATCAAACTTATCTATTGCCGCCGCTGTATTTATATCAACATTGCAAATACCCGTGGAAGTAATGACAAGCCTTATCGGAAGTTTACGTTTACGCCAATTTTCAATCTTGTCTGCGTATTCCTGCCCTTTCATACTTCTGTCCCTTAAATACGGATAGTCGTTCATCGGTAAGAAACTACTCCACGATACAGTTTTAAGCTCGGGATTTCCGATAATTTTTATCCAGCCGTAATTTGCCGTTTCAAAAGTTTCCGTACCTTGTGAACTCGATACGGTAAATTCGGACGGCGTGACAGGAATATGTATAACTTCTTCACTGTTGTTTATGCTTAAATAGAAATCTAACATTTTGCCTCCTACATATTTGCCATATATTTTTGAATTTTAGGAACTATTACGTTTATAACGTCGTCGGCGATTTCATCGGCGGTTTTGTTGTCGGCGTTTATAACTATCTTAATTTCATTCGTTATAGTATTGCCGCCTTTGTTGCTTTCGGCTATGTATTGACTTAAATTGTTCCAAAATGTCCTAAGCGGAAGTATTGCCTCTGCTCCGGCTTCTCCGCCCATTTGGACTTTTCCGTTTGCATATCCGAACGCTGTCGGACGTGTCATAATACCGCCTTTTGCATTCCATTCAAGTCCAAGTTTTGGAATCGGTGTACTGACACCGGCTATACTTACCGTACCTTTTTGTACAATCTTAGGCGCTTTGATAATTCCTTTAATCTTACCCCAAACGTCCGATACCTTTTCGGCAATACTGCCGAATATCTCCTTGACTTTGTTCACCGCCGCACTGATTTTTTCAGTAATACCATTTTTAATGTTTTCAAAAATAGTCATTACGGTGTTTTTCACATTGCCAAACGCTTCGCTGAATTTACCTTTTACGGCTTCCATCTTCTCACTGACTTTGTTGACAACTTCACCAAGCTTACCGCCTGTTAATTGATTAATTGCGTCATAGCCTGTCCTGTAGTATTCCTTGACACCCTCTATTGCCGCAAATGTAGCACCTTTCAGTCCTCTGCCGTGTGCGTCATATGTACTTTTTATGTTGTTCAGTTTTTCCGATACAACATTTTTTACACCGCCCCATAATTCTGACGTTTTTTCTTTGACGCCGTTCCACATTGTAGACACTTTTTCTTTGACTGCTGATATTCCGTTTTTTATCTTTTCAAATCCGGCTTTTATTCCTTCCCATGCACTTGTAACAATCGCTTTAACTTTTTCCCATAGGTTGATCCAAAAATTTCGGAATCCTTCGGACTTATTCCACAATACAATAAACGCCCCTACCAATGCACCGATAGCCACAATGACAATACCAATCGGATTTGCTGTCATAGCTACATTTAACGCCCATTGTGCGGCTGTTGAAATACCCATAACAACATTTTTAGCCGTTTCAGCTGCATTCCACAACAAAACTGCACCTTTGTATGTGATTATCGCCCCTGCAACTGCTCCTATTACCGGAGATAATGCCTCAATTACCGATATAGCTCCACTGGCTAAATCCATAGCCGTAGATAATGCGTCACAGAATGTTGATATACCTCCCTCACAGAAATCTTTAAGCATTGGTCCAATGTTTGAAAATGTATCAGTTATGGTATTTTTCAGTCCCTCAAACGACCCTTTTAGCTTTCCTACAGAACTTTCACCGATTACATCTGTCATACCGTCAAAAATTGATGGTATTGCATCTAAAACAGCCTTTCCCAATGCAGGTAATTGGCTGATTAAACCGGTAACCAAACTCTTTGTGGCTGAAACAAGGTGTGGAAGTATATCGGATACCATTGACGGAAGTTCTGCTACAATTACAGGAGCCAAACTCTCAATTAACGAACCTACGCCACTTAACGCACCCGTTATTGCCGGTATAACATTCTGCCCGAACGTCTTAGCCGAATCAACCAGTGCATCCAAACTCTGATCAAACATTTCTCCGCCTGTTGTCAAACCGACAAGAGTATTTTCAAACGCCGCTTTCAGTGACCCCCACGATCCGCTTATTGTCGTGCTTGCCTCTTTTGCCGTTGTTCCCGTTATATCCATTTGCGTTTGGATTGCATGAATAGCCTGTGTAATATCGGCAAATGATGAAATATCATACTTTTGTCCGGTAAGTTTCTGTGCATCGCCAAGCAGTCGTTTCATTTCAGCTTGTGTGCCACCGTAACCTAACTTCAAGTTGTCAAGCATAGTATAATTCTGTTTTGCAAATCCCTGATACGCATTTTTTATGGACTCCATATCCGTACCCATTTTATTTGCATTATCGGACATATCAACCAATGCCGAATTTGCGTAATCCGCCGCCTTGTTTGTATCTCCGCCTAAGCTTGATATTAATGACGCTGAAAATCCCGTAACAGTATCCATATATTCATTCGCCGACATTCCGGCAGTCATATATGCCTTATTTGCATTTTCTAATACAGCATTTTGCGCACTCATCAAACTGTCATATTTTCCTTGAATATCAGAAACACTTTTACCGACACTCTGTGCATATTCCTCAACACTTCTTCCGCTTGCTCCGAACAACGTTTCTACACCGCCCGTAAGTTGTTCATAATCGGCAAATGCACCGACAGACTTTGAAACCAAAGCCGTTACGGCAGTCGCCGCGGCCGCTCCTGCCACCGCTAAACCTTTTCCGACTTTTATGGCACTGCTCCCTATACCTTTCATTACAGAAGACATCTTTGAGGCGCTGTTCGTTGCGTCTTTCATCGACTCATTCATATTTTTGACACTGCCGATTACACTTTTTATCCCTCGGGCAAATCCACTCGCATTAAGGTTCATATTCAGAACTATCGAACTTTTATTCTGCAAAACTATTCACCCCCTACGCTATCACAAATGCACGGCATTTGCTCGCTATAATTTTGCTCCGCAAAATTATTCACCTCCCAACGCCTTCCACTTTGCGTACTCGTCATCATTTGCCTTTTTGGCACTTGCAAGGAAAAATATTTTTTCAATTTCCGGTCTTGCAAGCACCTTTTCGGGCAATATTCCTCTTTGCAGATAATGATGTATCATATAGAGTTCATCATCTGCCTCTATCAGTTTTTTACTTCTTCAACAAGTTTTACACTGTCGATATATCCCGCAAGTTTCATACACTCCATTGCAATCGGTGAGATTTCGCCGTCGTCAAAAATCTTTTCTACGATTTCTTCGGGATATGTACAGCCGTATGCCTCCTGAAGTTCTTTTGAATGTAAATCCGGTTCGGCAACACACTCATAAACAAGGTGAGCGTCACCGTCTTTTTCCATTTCCGCCGATTCTGTTGCAAGCGATTTGGTCGGTGCTTTTATAACAATCTCGCCACCAAGGCTTTTTACATAAACTCTCGCTCTTTTTACGTTTTTCTTTGCCTCAAGCACTTGCTCCTTACGCTTAATAAGTTCCGCAAGAGTAATTTTTGTATTCTTATCCATAATCTTTTACCTCCGTTATTACGCATTCATTGTAGATGTAAGGTCATAGTCGGTAAAACCGCCGCTGAATTCTTCTTCAACTATCTTACCGTTTTCAAAATTCATAAGTGACACATCATTATACCAACAATTATCAAGTTGAATTGTTTCATAACCGCCGTTATCAGGATCTTCAAGTCTTGCCACCAACGTATGTCTTGTATCTTTACCTTTTTTATGACCGTCGGCTATTTCTTTACCTCTTGAATATACCTTTCGTACGGTATATGAAAATTCATAGTCAACGCCCATAAGCTTTGAATCGTTCGTTGTATCGCCGGCAAAACTTACACTCTCACGATTTGTCTTTTCCTTTGCCTCGAACTTATACACTTCATAGGCAAGACTTCCGTCAATCCAAAGTTTACCGAATGTACCGGAACAAAGTTGATTACCTCTCGGTTTAACACTTTCAGCCATTATCTATCACTCCAATCCTATTTTAAAACTCAAATCTTCAATACAATCCTGTATTGTAATATCAGCCCCCGCAAATATGATACTTCCCGTATTTGCTACTTCGACTTCGCTGTCCGTCCAATCCGACACGTCATATTTTTGAGCAAGCCATTCACGTTGCGACTGAACGTCAATATACGCTCTGCAATCGGCACCGTCATACAATACGCCCTGTGACTGCAACGACTTAAAATACTGATTAACCGCACCTATAAACAGCATTTTATTTTCGTGACTGTTTACAACGTTAATATAATTTTCCTCAAACGATGCTTTTATATCATCTCTTATGAGGTCAAGGCTGTCTATAATCTTGATTTTCTTCATATCCTCCGTCTTATCGCCCGACAATGTTACAAGCGAATTGACACCTCTGCCGACTTTAACCTTTTCACCGTCATTGATAAGTATAAACTTACCGCCGTCAATATCATCATCCGGAGTTGTACTTTCCGTTATGCTTTCAACCTCCGCAAGAGTCTGATATGTTGCACCCTCTGTCATAGGCAATCCTGCCAAAAGTCCTGCAATACGGCAACAGTATTCGGCAGTGGTATAAACCTTTGTACCGACTTTTATATCATCGGTTGCAAAGTTTATAATACCCTCATTATTCGCCGCATACGGAAGTACGGCTTTAAAAGTCTTTTTCGCACTTCTCTGCGCGATAATCCAATCCGCAATATCTTTTTCGTTATCGGCAATCGACGGTATTGCAAGGTAATTCCACTTTTTATTTTTTAATCGTGCAAGCGCGTCGTCATAGGTATCTTCCGCACCTATTCTCTCAACAATAACCCTTTGCGGTCCGCCGAGGAACGTCTTGCTTATGTAATCATAATTTGCGGTTGTCCAATGAGATTTTACAACTTCTCTCTCATTTGTATACGAATATGATGTAATATCGCTTTTGGTTGCGTCACGCAAAATCAGTGCAACAATGCCGTTTGCACTTCGTTTAATTGCCGTTTCAGCTTTGGACTGAAACACTATATTTATTTCAGGTAAACCCATTATAAATCTCCTCCTAACATCAAATCTTCTGCCTTATCGTATGTACTTTCGTTTCTCACCTTAACGGTGTAATTGTATACAAGCTCCGTCACAAGCGTATAATTTTCCATAGAGAAATTAATATCAAAGCACCTTACACGCATACCGTCAGACAGTACAAGCGGTTTATACAAAAACAAGCCCCTTAATTTTTCAGCCACATCAATAAATTCATCTTGACTTATATCTTTCGGAACATATCTTATTCGTACCGTCTGCGTTTCATCGTCCAAAAATGAATTTGTCGACTGTACGTTAAGCGGAAACATTTCAACGATAAAGCAAGGCTCTGAAAATCCTTGTTCGGTGTATGCCGTATATACCGCATAATCATCGCCAAACAGGTTATGAATAGCTTTCGTCACTGCATTTTTTATTTTTGATGTCATTTCAATACTTCCTCCATTTTCTGCATAAGTATTTTAGGTGCATCCCTTTCAACTTTCGGTACTACGGTGTTAAGATACTTTTTACCCTCAACCCACGCTTTGCCGTTTTTCTTAGGCTTGTACTTCGGGGACGTACCCTTTCCGAGCCTTGTACGGTGTCCGAACTCCACATAAGGAGCATATTCAAGTGCGGTATATATTCCGCCTTTTACCGTACTTCCGCTTACAGTTGTTCTTTCTGCTTGCCAACTCTTTTTCAGTGTACCGCCCGTTTTACCGTTCTTGTAATATCCGGGTTTTGTTACGTTACTGATGTATTTTAATGCCCTCTGTGAAATTACATTCATAGCCGATGCACAAGCTTTGGTGTAATCCACACTTTCCATTTGCTTTTGTAATTTCTCAAGCTGTGAAAAATCAATCTCATTCATTACGCATAATCCTCGAATAATTCCAGTGCAATTTCTTGGTGTGATGTATAAACCGCACTTTCACCGCTACGGCAATAGTCAGTTGTTTTTCCGTTTTGTGTAACGGTTATTTTACTGCCCGACGGTATTTCAACCTCCGGCGCAATAAAAAGCACAACCGATTGCGATACGGTGCTGTATCCGTCGTCCTTTGCCGCCGAATTTCGGCTCTGAAACGAAAGTCGGCAAGGCTGTTCGGTTAAAACAGCCTTTTCGGTAAATACAGTTTCGCCTGTTTCCTCATTCACGCTTGAAACTTTCACTTTGACAGAACATAAGCCTTTATACAGTCTTTCAATCGCCTCTCTTACCATATTCATCACCACACCAACTTTCTGAAACGTGCAAGCCTTGCTTTGTAGTCTTTAAACACGCTCGACATACTGCTTGAATTACTGCCGTACGATACGGTAACATCGCCCTCTTTGATTGACGTTACATTGTCATATTGCCCCGATGATGACGACACGTCATAGCGGAACAAGTCCGCCGCCATAAGTATAACGGTATGCTTTAAATCATCGGGAATACTGTCAATGTGGCAATAATTCTTGATATATTCGATTGTGCTTTCAATACACCTTTCGGCTTTTCCTCTGTCATCTTCGCTTATGCCGTACATATCCGTAAAAACAGTTATATACTCGTCCATAAGTCACCTCATCAAATCTTGTGACGCATTTCGACAATTCTAATCTGCTTAGGGTCATATACGGGTGTCCAGTTTTTTGCGTTGGCAAGTTCCGTACGCGTAGGACCTTCCGTATTTGCGACATCGGCGTCCGTAAACTTAACACCGCGTGGGTGAAGAATATACGTCTTACGATTGATAAGATAATCAACACCGCTACCCTTTTTCTTATCTCTGTCTGTTTCTGTTGCAACAAACTTTTCCGGTGTACCGTTACCGAGTGCAATCGCACCGTTGCCGAAAAGGTACGTTGAAAATACTTGACTTGAACCAGAACCTGTTACAGGACAGCCGTCGTCAATAATAACTCTCTTACCCATATATGTACTGAACGGATTTGCCCCCGACGGCTGAATTACGTCAATAAGGTCTTGCTTTCTGAGTGCCGCCTCAACTGCACTGTGCATAACAACGGCGGTAAGTTCCGCTTTGTTGTCGCCTAAAAGCTGTTGTGCGTCAATAAAAGCACTTCCGCTCCATTTTGCACCGTTACCGCTTGCGCTTGACATATCAAGAATGTTTGACGCAAGTCTTGTTTCAGCCTCTTTAGGCGAACCGTCGGAGACTGCCGGAATTGTGCCGAAGATACCTTTCAGCACTGCGATAAGCTCCTTTTGTAAATCTCTTACCCAAAAGTCAGATACAAGACTTGCAATCGCCGCCATAGGGTCAGCACCCGACATTGCGGCGGAAAGGTCTGTCGCACTCCACATTTTTGCACGTCTTAAAATTACCGCAACGTCTTTCTTACTGCTGATTTTGTCGGCGGTGAGGTCGTCACCCTCGATAACCGTTTCCGATTCACCTGTTAGGTCAGAGAAAAACGGCATATTTACAAGCGGACTTGCCTGTGACGCAAGCTTGTCAAACTCTGCGTCGTTTTGAACTATACCGCTCTGCACAAGTGCCGATTTTTCAAGTGTTTTTTGAATAACGTACGGATTAAACAGTTCCGGTACGATAATATCTGATAAAGTTGTTCCCATATTAAATTCCTCCTGTTATTCCTGCCTCTTGCATTAATACTTTTGCTTTAGCAGGGTCGTTTTTATAAATTTCTCCCTGTTTGGTAAGATTGAATGTTTCCTTTGCCCAAGGATTTACGTCTGAACTTCCGCTTCCGCCTTTTGGTGTATATGCTCCTCCTTTTTCGGCAAAAAGGTGTGAGTACGTCTTATCCTCCCTAAGCGGTTTAAGAATATCGTCCACACCGACAGGCTTGCCGTCTTTGTCGAATGTAAACTTGTCAATTCCGCCTTGCTTGTAAATAAGATAGTCGGCATCGGTTACACCGGCTTTTGAAAGCTGTTCCTTTAATGCGTATGTCTTTGCGGTGTTCAACGCATCTGTTTTAAGCGTTTCAATCTCGCTTTCATACTCTTTGATTTTGTTCTGCAATTCCGCGTTGTCGGCATTTGATTGTTTAAGGTCCTCAATGGTTTTATTCGCCGTTTTAAGCTCCGTAACTTTGTCATTGAAAACATTTTTCGGTACTGCATACTTCGGAAATTCAGAGTTTACAGTCGACATCACTCCGTCAATATCCAACTTGCCGTCCTCAATCTTCGCCTTTTCCAATATTGCCTTTAACCATTCCATTCTTATTTCTCCTCCATAATTTTTTATTCAGGTGCGTTCCTGTAAAAAGCATTGTTCTTTATTCTCTGCAACACTTGAAAAAAGAGTATAAAAAAAGCACCGTTTCATAGGTGCTAAGGCGGTAAACCTCGTATATTCACTTGTTCCACTCTCCTTTTTTGGTATCAAAAAAGCACGCCCAAAGACGTGCTTTTATATTATTGTATCAGCAAAAACTACTCGGCATATTCTTCTCGTGTTCTTCTATTTCTTTTGAAAATAGTTCCGTAAATTCGGCATGCAATCTTTTATATTCTTCTAAATCTCCTGCCTCATAAGCTTCATTAGCTTTTTTCAGCAATTCAGCTGTTTCCTTAGACGGATTCCACATCATGTCAAACACCTCTCTACATCAAACTCTTTATAACATTAATCAATAAATTTTTCAACTCATTATCATTACCGACTATTGAAAAGCACTCCGCATATAACTCTTGTATCTTGCCCTTTCCATACTTCAAACTCGCATACTCGCTAATTTGTTTTTCTATACAGTTCGGATTGCTTTCCAAGTAACTCTTTAAACATTCAGACGTTTTAGACTTAATCAAATTTATACTTTGATTATAACTCAAATTATGCTTTTTGGCAATAGAAATTACACAATTTTCAAAATATTTGTGTCCTATCTCGTGTAAATATGGTGCAAATTCTGTTTTGTTTGCAAACATTCCCATTTGTTCATTTACATACTTGATAATGTCTTTAACAGTCATATATTTACCGTTTATGTACATTATATCCGTGCGTTTGTCGTAACCCGCAATAGCAGTCGGTTCAAAATTATTCAAATCAAAATCAACTATCGCTACTTTTGGCATTTCTACCTTTCCGTCAATCGTTTTCTGTATAATACTCAAACTACGTTCGGCAAGTTTAATTGCTTTTTTATTCGCAATATTCGTATCATCAACAAACATTTCAAACTGACTGTTTGTAATCGGATTTAGTTTGATTTTCTCCGTTGTACCGTTATTCATACTTATTTCGGCTTGTTTAACTTCGGTGCCGATTTTCGGATTTCTGTCACCGCCAAATGCCTTTGACATATAATCAATGTCATCTTGTTGTGTTTCCGCATCGTCATCTTGTTTTTCATCTTCCGCAAAATATGCCGTTATTGTACCTCTGCAACGGGTATGAAACGGCGGAGCGGTTATACCTTGTTGATACTCGGAAAGTTTAAAATGCTTACCGTGCATACTTGCACATTCACTGCAAATATCACTGTCCAAATTCTCGTCAATCTCGTATTCTTCAAAGCCTGCGTCCTTTAGCGACTGCAATCTTGCGTCAACCATAATATGCGTATATTCCGTCTGATACAATGCGGCGGCACGGCTTTTTGAAACATTCATTCTTGCAGAAATATTTTTAATCATTTTATCGGGACTGTCGCCCCTTGTTATGCCCTGTACAAGATTTGTATTAAGTTCTCTTAAAAGTTTCTGCTTATCGTTCCATATTCGGTCAGAGAAGTTACTTCCGTCAAGCCACTTTTCATACACTGCGTTTCGTACGGTTTCACTGTCAAACTTAGCAAAATTTACGTCACTGTCAAGCGAATCGGCTATATGTTTATGTGTTGTATAATATGTATCACTGTACGCCTTTTCAAGTGACGTTGAAAATTTATCCTCCTGTTTTTGCTTCAAGAGTTCGACTTCTCCGCGCATTTGATATTTGAGTGCCTCCAAACGGCTTACCCTTGAACGCATATACTCATTATCAAGCATTGTCGTCCACTTGCCGTCTGCGTTATCGAGTGCCTTTTCCCTAAACTCCTCAAGCGACATCTTAAAGCCTTTAAGTTCTTCACGACTTAACTGCTTTCGTGCCTCTGCCATATTGATACCGTTTTCACCCGCATACCTTGCGTAAAACGTTTCAATCTCTTTTTTTATGCCGTTTAAGGACCGTTCATACTCTTTTATAAGTTCGCGTTCTATATCATCGGCTTTCTGTGCGTGGATTTTTAAAAGCTCACTGTTCCTCTTCTTCCAATACTCGTTCATTATGTCCACCCATTATATCGTCACTGTCGTCCTTTTCTTCCGCAATTCTCTCCATTTCCTTATCTGCATCCTCAACAAACGGATGACGTTCGATAATCGTGCGTTGAGATATAACACCAACGCTTTTTTGTGCTATATCCGCAAGTTCGGTGTCGTTTGAAACGCTTGTCCTTGTCCACGTCTGCGTGACATTTTCACAAGCGATACCGCTGTAATCGCATATCGATTTGATGAGTTCTTCAAACCCACTCCTAAACTCCATTTCCGCCATACCGGCTTTGAGTTCAAGCAGTGAATACAAATATTTCAATGCCGTACCCGATGAATTACCGAAGTTCTGCGGATCGGGATCAATACCTTTACCCTGTTCAAAAATACTCTTGCGTGTCATTTGGAGCATTTTCTCTCTCGCCTCAACCGGAATATCAATCGTCAAAGTCGAAAGTCCTCCGCTTGCTCCTTCCTCCGAATCAAGCTTAATCGTTTTATACTTCTTTAGTTGAGTCAAAAACTCCGAAAGGCTCTCACCCTCATATCCGCTAAGCACGAATATAATCTCCTGTATATCTTCAAGGTCGTTTATAAAACCGCTGTATGTCTTGTCATATGTATCAATAAGTCCTTTTATCGGTGTAAGGTCATCACGATGAAAGCCGTTATTGAAAAACGGAACAAACGGTACACGTCCGAAGTTATGACTGTACACGTTACATACAGTTCCGTTTGTTTCAACGTCGTACACGTTGAACATATTATACATTTCAAGCCGTTCAAGACCGTCGCCAATCTTCTTACGGAATACACTGCATTCCTTATCTGTCCAATACTCATAAACATGATAAGTGTCACCGTTATCGTCAAGCTCTTGATATGTTCTGAAACACGCCGTAAGTTCGTGTTCCAAAGTATCACTCCATATCGGTATAACTTGCTTGCTGTCTATAACGTCGTACTTAAATCCGTCATTATCCCAGTAGTGAATCCAACCCACACCCGCATTTGACGCATTTATTGCAAGTCTTGAACATATTTTCGTGTATCGACTGCCGAGTATATTGCTTATTTTCTCATTCGCCGATTTATTTCCAACATCAAATAACGGCGGTGACGTAAACATATATGCGGACTTTTGGTCTACAAGCAAGCCGTGAAAGTTGGACGGTATTCTGTTATCGGCATTTCTCAAAGGCTTCTCGTCCTCGCTATGCTTTATGTGCAAAATATCGTTGTCGTTTAAGTAATACCTTTCCGCCGTCTGCACTCTCGATATAAAATTCTCGTGTCCTGGTATATATTTTTTTATCAGCTTTTTCACTGTTTCCAAATCCATTTTTATCACCTACTTTAAAATTGACAGTCCGCCTTTTTTCCTGTTCATCATTTCCGCAATACCCGTTGTTGCGTCGGGTGCGTCGTCGTGCTTGTTCTTGCCCTCACGCTGATATGTTGTCATAGCCTTGTAGTATTCCGGAAAGCGTATGTGCCAATCCGACGGAAAGTATATATGCTCCATTACCCAAGTGCTGTTTGACAGTATTCTTGCCTCTTTGTTATTGCTTTGATGAAACCATTTCACCGTTGTAAAATTACTGCCGTATTTTTCGGCAAGTATTTCACGCACACGTCTTGCGAACGAACGTCCGCCGTTATTGCTTTCAATCTTTGCAAGATTTACGTTATTCTCGTACAATCTGCGTGCCGTTTCACCCTCTGTAATCTCCATAGGCTCATCGGTATAATACACGTCTATGACGTATACTTCTTTGCCGTATATGCCGTATATTATGTTGCAGAGATAGTCCGCACCAGTATCGGCGGTATCGCAATATGATTGTATTTGCGTAATCGGCGGTAAACTGTCGTATGTTTTAAGCGTTGTGTAGAGTTTGCCTTGCAAATCAATCGGCTCTTGCTGATAATTCGCACTTGCTATGTCCGCACCCATTGCCTTTATCTTTAAATCATAACTGTATCGTGAGAGTATCTCATCACAAAGCATACTGCCGTCATCACATACGGCTTTCATCATTATTACTCTGTGAGATATGTTGTTGTCACTGAAATACTCAATCGCACGTCCCGCAAGGTCGCCCGACGCCCAACGTGTCATTATAATAATTATCTTGCCTTTTTCTTCAAGTCGTGAAAACATTGTGTTTGTAAACCATTCCCAATGCTTTTCTTTTACTGTTTCATTGTATGCTTCTTCCGCATTTTTGATAAGGTCGTCGATAATTAATAAACTTGCTCCGAAACCTGTTGCCGTACCCGACGGCGATGTTGCAAGATAGTTGTTGTAACCGCCCTCCAAGCTCCATAGATTCATCGCTCCGTCGCCTTGCTTTATTTTCACGTTCGGGAATATGTCACTGTAAATAATCTTATCCGTATCGGCTTTTTCCTCCTGTATCGCATTACGCACTGCTTTTGAAAAGGTGGTTGATAACGTTTCATTGTATGAGCCGGTCATTATTTTTTCGCTTTGATTTCTGCCGAGCACCCACTCAACAAACATTGAAGCAGTACGGCTCTTGCCGTGACGCGGCGGTAAGTTTATAATCAGTGCGTCTTCATCACTTTCGTAAAACGATTGCATTTCGTTGCATAGTCTGACAAGAAATTTTCTGTCTGTTTTGTAAAACGACGGTGCTGTTAAGTGGCAAAAATAAAAGAACTCGCGTCGTGCAAGTTCTTTCTTCGCCTCAAGCATTATTAAATTTTTATCCATCGCCTATCACCTTCCTTAATTCGTCGGTCGTAAGATTTGCCATAGGATTGTTTATGTCCATTGTGCCACTGTGCTGTATCTCTTGCTTTGGTGAAAATTCATCTTTGCATTTGCGTTCAAGATACCATAACGATAAATTAATATCACCCTTTTTTATCCCGTGTGCAACGTTTAATTTCGACTTCATTTTGATATTGTCTTTAAGTAGCTCTTTTCGCTCCGAAAACTCCTTGTGTTTCTTGCAGTAATTGTATAACGTGCTTACCGCTATATCCGCATAAATACAAGCCTCTCGGTCACTTAACCCCATTAAAAATCCCTCTTCGAGTTTTTGGACTGTCTCTTTCGTAATCTTTCTCGGTCTTGCCATGAATTTCACCTCCTGTTTTTGGGTATAGAAAAAGCACTACCTATGCGATAGTGCCTTATATTTTATTTTGATACAACAGTGACATCGTATTGTTTTTATCCGTTGTTTGTATTGCTTTCTTCTTTTTCGGCTATCAGTTCATCTAAAACTTGTAAAGCTATGGTGCATTGCATTAATTCTTCATTTTTATGAATATTATAGCGTATTAGCAAAAAACTTACACCAAGTATGATAATAATAATCATAATTATATACCAAAGTACGGAATCTCTTTCATTTTCAGATATTAAAAAATTCAAAATAGACATACATAATGCGATGATTGATACAATAAAACTCAATCTACTATACACATCATTCTGTTTTCTATCTTCATAACGAACTTCAATTCTCAATTTTTCACTTTTTAAATATTCCAGTGTTTCGTTTTCATAGAACTTTTTTAAGTCTTTACGATATTTTAAATATTCTCCATCATCATTATTCGTTTTTAATATACGTTCTTTCATTCTTTATCCTCCGTAAAATTGTATTTGTGTATATAATTCGACAATATCACACAAAATTCCTTTTTTAGAAGAATAATTTTTTAATATCTCCATTCCCACCAATTACACGAGATATTCACCCATCATCTCACGATGATACACCGCTTATGTTACTAATTCCACGATACACTATATCACAGGTTCAATGTGACATTCAATGACATTCTTAATTTCAATCAGTGCATTACCGTGTAAACGCAAAATATGTCTGTATCCGTAATTCATTTTACAAGCAATCATTTCCCACGTTTGAAAATTGAGATAACGCAGAATTAATATAGTTCGAAGTGTTGCGTCGTCGAGTTTATTCACGTTTTCCAAAATCTCTTTTTTAATCTCATACAGTCTGTCAATGCGTTTATCTATCAATTCGGAATAAGCGGCATAGCTTATGAACTTATTCTCCGAAGTATTCACGTTTGACGTCTGCACCTTTTCACTGCCCGACCGAGCCACAGTGCTTGTTGCGTTTGTCAATGCCCGCTCTTGCTCCAAAATCAATGCGTTAATCTCCTCGTCCGTCTTTCTCGCTCTCGAAAGCCATTCTTTACATTCTTTAATCGTCAAATCAATTCCCCCTTATACACCGTATTTTTCTTTCAAACTTTCAAGCAATTCGTCTTGTACCTCGCGTTTACCCTGCAAACTGTCAAGCACACGTTTATCGACTGTTCCGTCGGTCACAAGGTGATGGATTATCACAGAATTTTTCTGTCCCTGTCTATACAATCTTGCATTTGCCTGCTGATACAGTTCCAAGCTCCACGTCAGACCGAACCAAACTATTATATTACCGCCTGTTTGAAGATTGAGTCCATGTCCCGCACCTGCGGGGTGAGCCAGTAAAAGCGGTATTTTTCCGTCATTCCAATCCCTTATATCATCAGCACTTTCAAGCTTTTTTGCACCCTTGAACTTTCTAAGTATTCTCTCGCAGTCGTGGCGATAGCTGTAAAAGCACAAAATCGGCTGACCTTGTGAGGTATCGACTATTTCCGCCAACGCCTCAAGTTTTTTATCGCTCGTAACCTTATAACTTCCGTCGTCCAAATACATTGCACCGTTTGAAAACTGCAAAAGTTTATTCGTAAGTGCGGCGGCGGTTGCGGCGGTAACTTGTCCGTTTATGAACTCCAAATACTGTTCCTTTTCAAATTCTTCGTACAGTTTCAGCTCCTTATCTGACAGCTTTATATGCTGAACGGTATCAATCCTTTCAGGCATTTCAAGCCAATCCTCTGCCGACATACTGACGCATATATCCGAAATTTTATCATATATCGCCTTTTCGGACTCCTCTTTCGGCTTGTAACTGAAAATCGTGGTCTGATTACGTTTATCGGGAAGAAAATATCTCTCCCTGTAACCGCTTACCGTTCTGCCGAGTCTTTCGCCGCTGTCAAGCAAATATATCTGACTCCATAAATCAATAAGTCCGTTCGGTGCAGGTGTGCCTGTAAGTCCGACTACTCTTTTAGACAGTGTTATGTATTTTTTCAGTGCCTTAAATCTCTGCGACTTTGAACTCTTAAAGCTCGACAGCTCATCAATAACCACCATATCAAAGTCCCACGCATTGCCTATGCTCGACAATTCGTTTGTGAGCCACGCAACATTTTCACGATTTATAATATAAATATCTGCGTCCTTTAAAAGTGCGTTACGTCTTTGACTCGGAGTGCCGAGAATTTTCGATATTCTCAAATGCCTTAAGTGGTCCCACTTTTCACACTCTCTACTCCAAGTATCTTCCGCCACTCTAAGCGGTGCTATGACAAGCACTTTTTCGATTTCGTAACAGTTATAAATCAATTCGTCAATCGCCGTAAGCGTTACAACCGTTTTACCAAGTCCCATATCAAGGAACAATCCGACACGCGGTGTAGAAATAATTTTGTCCAACGCAATCTGCTGGTACCTATGCGGTCTAAAATTCAAAATTCTCACCCCTTAACAATTTGTCAACTTTATCCTTTGTATCAATCACATAAACGTGAAAACCGAGTTTTTCAAAAAGTCTGTGTACGGAAGTCTGCAATCTTCTCGGTTTACCGCTCGGTCTTTTCAGTTCCACGAAATACAACGCACCTTTCGGAATCATAACAATCCTATCCGGCACACCTGCCATACTCGGCGACACAAATTTTAATGCCAAACCTCCCATTTGCTTAACTTGCCTTACTAAATATTTTTCAATGTCCTTTTCTATCATTTTTCACCTGTTCTTTCTGCGGTAACTCTAAAACAGTTTTCATATACTTATACGCGTATATACGCGTTATGTGTGTATATATCTATTTGTAGTATATATATGTATATAATATATAGAATTAAAGTTACCTTTGTTATATATCGCTTTAACCTTTATCTTTACTGCATTTTAGGTATAACTTTCAACTGTTACATAAGTTTACCAACGTTACATTTAATGTTACATAACCGTTAGAAAGTTATACCCTTATGTTATACGTTATTTCCTCGCCATTTTAAAGCCTCTTTGCACTCCGTAATCCTTGTTAAATTTAATAACCTTGTCGTATTTTTCCCAATCGTCAAACGATGAAATGATACTGTTAATCTCTATCGAATCCCTACGTTGAATTTGCCTAAAATCGCCGTTAAAGAGTTCGCACCATATTTCAAGTGCACACACTCTGTCACGTTCGACAAGTTTTTCTTCTGGCACACTCACAATCTCCGACCAATAATCACGACGCTTTGATAAGTCCCAACTATTCCAATCCGACGGAACACGTTTATCAAGGAAATCACGGATCAGTCCCTCTTTAACCGACACTTCCCTATGATCTGACTGCACTTGTTTCGCAAGCTGTTCCGTTTCCTTTGACAAATAAAGCGGTTCATTCTGCGTATAACGCACTTTTGCCTCCGCCCAAATTTGATTTATTTCCTCATCGGTCAAATCGGTAAACACGCTCTTTTTTATCGGCACAATCTCCGTATCAACGGGCCAAAATCTTCTGTTACCGGTACGGTCACGAAGATAATCGCTGTTATTGCTCGTACCGAAAAATACACATCTTCGCGGGTGTTCCTGTACAATTCTGCCGTATGCCGCGCGGTATCTGTCCGACGTCTGCGACAGTATCTGTTTAACACTGCCGACTTCCAACTTATTAAGTGCCTCAAGTTCGCTTATCTCTACAATCCATTTACCCTGTATAACCTCGCACAATTCCTTACCCTCGAACGTCTTTATGCCGTACGTAAACCACCTGTCAAAGCCGACTTTGCGAAGTATCGTACTCTTGCCTATGCCCTGCCTGCCCGACAGAATAAGCATATTATCGAATTTACTTCCCGGCTCATACGCTCTTGCGACCGCTCCGACGAACATTTTACGCGTCACTTCTCTTGTATATTCGTTATCCGCCGCACCGAGATAATCGACAAACAATGTGTCAAGTCGTTCCGTATTATCCCACGCAAGACCGTCCAAATACTCAACAATCGGATCATACGCAACGCGTCTGTAAAACACTGACAACGCACGAAAAACCTTATCGTTACCCATTTTAATGCCGTACACATATTCAAGATACCACTGCAATCCGTCCGTATCGGAATCCTGCCAAACGCGTTTTTCCGGTGCGTCCTTGTCCCAAGGCATAATGCCGTCAATCTCTGCATAGCCTGTAAAATCGTTCATTTTGATTTTGCCTTTTAAATGCGAATCGTTCTCAATTATAAGAATAATATTGTTAAGCGTCTTTTCGTAAGCGCCTGTATTTTCGTTTTTCTCCAACTTTAACGCCCACTGCATATCGTCCGTTTCTTCGCTTTCGATACCGCCGAAATCTTCCGCCGCTTTCTTTTGACGTTCCTTAAACATAAGCATTGAAACATCACTGTCACCGTCTATAAGCTTGCACATTGCCGAATATGACGGCAGTTTCGATACAGGTGTACCGTCCTTTGCGTCTGCGTCCGTATCGCTGAATTTATGAATACGAACAAGGTCAAAACTGTTGCACAACTTACCGCTTGCAGGGTCTGTTGCGTGATTTGAATACGCAAATTTGCCGTTCTCATACACTACAAGTCCGCTTGAACTCGAGCCGTCCCTGTATGTGTATCTGTCGCCTACGGCACATTTTTCATACACGTCGGGAAGATATTTTTCTATGCACGAATGTATATCGTACGTTCTGCAAAACGCACCGATAACACCTTTTTTAAGCGTTGGATCCTCTTGTTTTCTTACCTGTCTGTCCAACGCCTTTGTTGTTCTTGACGAAACGTACCAACTCGATACGTCGTGCCAATCTTCATATTTTGCAAGCACCCTGTCAACGTCAAGCGGTTTATTTTCCTCGTGTTCAAACACATACTCGCCGTCAATGCTCGTACTCGGCCAATACATTAAACGGTGCGGCTGATACGTTGTGTCGTCAAACATATCTATACCAATATCATACGCCACCATTCTTGCAACCGCTTCGTATTCATCAGGCGTACAAGGTCTTGACAGAAGTATCACCAAACGAAATCTCGGTTTTTCGGCACTGTGTTTATGCGTTGAATAAATGCAATATGTAAAGTCGTAAAACATTGAAATATTATCGCAAAAATCACTGTCGGCAAAGTCTGCGTCAAGCGTAAGCAAAATTCTGTTTTCGATACTTCCCGACTGTCGCTTGCCGTTTTTCACCTTACCGCCCACAAAACCGCCGACGTCCTTTATATCATCCTGTTGTGACTTCGGCATATTTGCAAATTCACCTTGCGTTTCGCTCGTCCTTGTTGTCGTTTTCAGCCTTTCGACAAAATCTCCCCACGACATTTTTGTATTTTTCCATAGTTTTGATTTTCTGCTTTGTCCCGTAGCAATTACTAAATCCAATTTATAACACCCCCTAATCTTTCATATAAAAATTACATTCGTATCCGTCCGCATTAAGCGGAAGTCCTTTCGCCCATTCAATCGGCTCACACATTATCGCCGCCAACTCCTCTGCACTCGACACGCCTTTCGGAACGTCAACTATAACCTCATCGTGAACGTGGAAATTAATCTTAAAACCTCTGTCCTCAAGCCGAATTATGCTTTCAGCCAAGCAATCCCTCGCAAACGCCTGTACTATGTTTTCAACAAGCTTACCGCCCCATGTTTCAAGTCTGCTCCAAGTTTTTGTTGTCTGATTCATACCCATATATGTAACGGCTTTTTTTCCAAATCTGTTTACTTCGATTTTCGGTTTAACGTAAGCGATTTTTCTTCCCGACGGCAGACCGATAAAAAGAATATTCGACTGTTTGTAAAAAGAAATATCGTGTCTAATCTTGCCCGGATAACCCTCAACCGCCTTAATCGCCGCATTCTCGACCGTTCGCCAAAATGCCGTTATGGCAGGATTTGAACTCCGCCACTTATCCACGATACCTTGAAGTTCTTCTTCGTCAATACCCATTTTCAAAGCACCCATACTCACCATAGCTCCGACACTTCCGCCGTAACCGAGTGCAAGTTCGGCAATCTTGCCTTTTTGACGTAGCGGATCGCCTTTGTGAATACTTTCAATCGGAACATGGAACATCTGACTTGCCGATGCCTCGTATATTTTTCCGTGAGTTTTAAATACTTCAAGTCGCCACTGCTCGCCTGCAAGATATGCAATAACTCTTGCCTCAATCGCCGAAAAGTCCGCTACTATAAATCGCCTGTCCTCACTCGGTACAAGTGCTGTTCGTATAAGCTCCGACAGCGTTTGCGGAACGTTTTCGTAAAGCATTTCAAACAGTTCAAAATCGCCGTTTTCCACACATTCTCTTGCGTAATCAATATCTTTCAAATGGTTTTGCGGTAGGTTTTGCACCTGTACAATTCTTCCTGCCCAACGTCCTGTACGGTTTGCGCCGTAAAACTGCAAGAGTCCTCTTATTCGTCCGTCATCGCAGACGCTCCGCTCCATTGCCTCGTACTTTGTTACAGACGTTTTCGCCATCATTGAACGCAGATATATCACTCTTTTCGCCTTTAGCGATATGCTTTCATCAGCTATAAGCTCCTTTAATTTTTCCTTGTTTAAGCTGTCGATTTTCTGCCCTGTTTCTTCTTCAAGCCACGCCTTTAGTTGCACAACCGATTTCGGATTTTCAAGTCCCGTTATTTTCTGTGCCTCATCATAGCACCTGTCGCTGTATTCCGTATTGAATTTGATCGCATTTTCAACAAAGTTTCGGTCAACTCTTACACCTCTGTCGTTAATTCGTTGGTCATACGTCCACAGTTTTTGTTCACTGTCGCATATCGGAAATTGGGCGAGTTTCTTTTTTATCGCGCGTTCCACTTCAACGTCCTGTATGCAGTATTCTTTGAATACCTCCCACTTGTCGGGTGCGTGCGTTGGTAAATTCCTTGTACGTCCGCCGTTCGTCTTTGTCGGCTTACACGGTTTTGAGAAATAGTCAATCAATGCTTTTCCGCGTTTGTCCTTTTGCTCCTCCAAACCGAGCGCAACCGCCACAGCCGAAAGCGAAAGCGGAAGTCCGAGTTCTGACGCTTGTACCGCACTGCAACGCCATTGATTTACAGGCAAATCAATATTAAAATACTTACCGATACACGTTCTTTCAAAGTTCGCATTATACGCCGTTTTCAATATATCCTCGTCCGTCAGTGCGTTCATTACTTCTTTCGGCAATGCCTCACCTTGTGCAAGGTCAATTATTTTTACTTCTTCATCATCAAACGCATACGCAAATAACAGGATTTTAAAATCGGAGGCATTCGCATAAGCATATACCCCCGATTTAATTAAATCAACACTTCCGTATGTTTCAATGTCGATACTGAGTGATTTCATTTTGTCACCTTTTAATTAAGAAAATCGTCGTCATCGTCATACAGTCCCGCAAAGTCGTCCTCCGCAGTGTTTCGTCCGCCTAAAGGCTCTCCGTCCCTTGTTTTCATCAAATTATTAAGACCGCACGCAATACCTTTATTGCCGTTGGAGTTAAAGGCGTAAAACGAAATTGACGCATGACCGTAACAACCGCTGTAAAATTCCGTCTTGTCGATTATCGGCTGACGTGACTTGTCCACAATACCCGGTGCGGTTTTGCAGTTTGCGTTGACAAAATAGCTGTTTGCATAGTTTTCGTCGTCCTCTCTGTCAGTATCACCGTCACGCAACGGCAACTTTAAATTTGCGGGAATTTTACCGCCGAACTTCGCAATGCCCTCTTGCTTTGCCGCCTCGATTGCGTTGTTTATAGCCTTGATTGTCTTTGTGTCGCTTTTCGGAATGATGATACTTACCGAATACTTTTCGTCACCGCCGTTGATTGATGACGGCTCCCAAACGTGTGCATAACTGAATCTTACTTCTCCTGTGATTACCTGTGTCTTTCTTTTTTCCATTGTTATTTCTCCTTTACTTTATATCTTTAAAATCTTCTGCCGCTTTCTCTGCCGAATTCCATTCGGGACGTTTGTCCTCCGAACGTACAAGCGTCGGCTTTCCCTGCGGTTTTATTACATATTCTCCGAGCAGTTCGTTAAATCTTGCTCTGCCTAAAAGTGCTCCCATTTGGGTGATGTTGAGTATTTCTTTCTTATATATGTTCTTTTCGTCATAACCGGCTTTAATTAATACATCGGCGATTTTGCTGTCGTCCTCCGCATATTTGCGGTTACTTCTTCCCTCAACCACTTTAAATCCCGGATACTTAACGCCGTTATTAAGTGCCTGTTCCAAAGCATAGTCCTTTACGAGTTTCGACCACTTCGCAAGGTTTTCCGCTTGGTCTATTACCTCCGCAATTTCATCTTCGGTAAGCTCCAAAGGCGGTTTGAAAACCATTGCCGCAAGTCTGTTTTTCTCCTCCGCATACGCACGGCATACGGCTCTTGCTTTGCAAAATCCGTCATCGCAATGACGTCCCGCTATACAGTCACCGTCACCGCTGTTCGCAAGTACGGCTTTAGGCTTTAAATCTTCGCCCCACTTAATGAGTTCACCGCGTGTAAGCGTTTCCGTATCAATGTTATCAAGTCGTGGTTGGAATATCGTTAAATTGACCTTATGTATGTCGTATAGGTAGTCGTATTCGCTCAATGCTCCTAAGCCATATATCCTAAGCTGACTGTTCTTGTCTGCCGATACCTTTACGCCCTGTCCGTATTTAAGGTCTATTATCTCGATTATTCCACCGCCGATAATAACGGTGTCGCCTGTACCGAATCCGTCGGGTACCCATTCCGAAAAATCTAAACGGCGTTCAAGATGTATTTGTGCGTCCTTGCATTGACTTTTAATCGCATTGTATCGCTCCAATACAAAATCACGATAACTGTCCGTGTATTCTTCCATATCTTCTGTTATGTCAAGCGAACGTATCATCTTATGATACTGCACGCGTGTTATGTGGTTTAAAGCTAATTTCAGCTTTGCCTCACCCAATGAATGTGCGGTAGTTCCCTCTTTTGCATATTCACTGCTTTCGTCGGGGAATTTACTTTCCATTGCGATTGACGCAGGGCAGTTTATCCACTTCTTTGACCCCGACGCTGAAAGTTTTGCGTGTTCTTCCGGCATTACTTCACATCTCCTATTCTTGTCATCGCCTCTGCGTATCGCTCAGGCGGTATTTCCGTTACTTTGCCGTAACCCATTTCTTGAAGCAGTCCCTTAGCCTTATCTCTGCCCTGCGACTTCGCATACTCACCGAATGCCTTGCGTACTTCTTCTATTGCGTATTCGGTTGTTGTTACTTCTGCGTTTTTATCCTCTGTCGGAGTATTGTCTGCCGGTACTTCGGCGGTGTTATCCTCTGTCGGCGTATCGTCCGGCGTCTGTTCCTCTCTTACAACGTTCGCCGCTTTCTCAACGTCCGCCTTTGTCATCTCCGTATTATCTGTCTTTTTGTTAAGTACCGAACATAATCCGTACATTCGGTCGAATACTTCCTTGTTACCCTCAAAATCTTTCTGTTCAAGCCTAATTACAATTTGCATTGATTTTTATTCCTTTCTGTGATATAATGTTTGTATAGATTAATAATCTATGTACTTTTGTTATTTGACCGTTATTGAGTTGCCGCTCTGACGGTCATTTTTATTGCGACTAAGTATCATCGCATTTACGAAAACACCTACCAAATGCTTTTCATTCAGTGTTAAATCGTTATACATTTTCAGTATTTTCTTCTCATCTGCCACTCTTCTCACCTCCTAATTCTGATATTTTATAGGTTGTCTGTATGCTAAAACTATTCCCCAAGATAATCCGTAACTGTACGGATACTGCAATACCTCTTTGAATAGGTCATACCACGCTTTTTCCTTTTCGTATGCGTCGGCTTCTTCTTCCGTAAGTCCGTCGCGTTCATCGTCGCATACTGCGTCATCATCATCTATGCACGCCCAATCATCATCAATACAGGCGAAGTCGTCATCACGACAAGCAAAGTCATCGTCTATGCACGCCAAATCGTCAAATTCGTATTTCGTCATAGCCGTTTAATTATCTCCGCTGATAATCTTTGCGACACTCATTTCAAGCGGGTGCTTTGACTTGATACGATTTGTTATCCCGTATCCTTTTGCTATGTATGCCTTAACCGACTTGTTGTCATCGGCATTTAAAACCACAACATCATCTCTGCCCGTCATTACTACATATTTGTTCATTTGAAAATATTCCTTTCACCGTTATTTTCTGTTTTGCGTGTCCTCTGCACTCTTTAGCGAATGCGTTAATCATCGGAAATACTTCTCTGTGAAAATATTCTTCCGTTTTCTCATTCTCTGTTTTTGGTTTTCTTTTTAGCATTTTTCCTGTCCCTTTCTGCCAATTTCCAACTTATGATTAGTCCGATACCGAAACTAATCAGCGCAATTCCTATTGTGTTCATTAGTTTACCTCTCTTTATCCTGTGAGCTTGTCCCATCATCGGAGCATTAAGCTCCTTTTTCTTTGTTTGCTTGAATAGCATTGTACTCGTCAATCATCTCCTGCGACGCCTCAACTGTTACATCACCGTACCCAAGCATATGATACATATTTTCTATATGAGGTTTCCAATGCTGAAAACGCTCATAAGCAGGTCTGTCTTGCCAACTTCCTACCACTTCAACGTGTACTTTAGGTTGCTTTCTCGGCTTTCTTGCCTTTTTGGTCTTTTCCGCCTCCATAATCTCCACCTCCTGCTTTAATCTATGTATTTCATTTTTTGTCCTATTACTTTGTATTAAGCAATCTGCTCCTGTTCCATTATCGGAAGTATACCCTCGTTCTTTAACAATGCATAAATAAATAATCTGCCTTTTTGTGTCCAATATGTATTTACTTTAGAATGTTGCTTGCCGTCATTTCCGTTTACAGTATGCGTCTTTGTACTTGTGTAGCCTTTTTCAGCATATTCCTTATACAATAGCCATATCCCGCCTTGCTTAAACTGTATCTTGTGTTCTTTTAAGAAATTGTTTAACCATTTTGCCGACTTACCGTAATCCTTTGCTATTACAGTGACAGATAATAAATCGGGACAATTTAAAACTAAATCATAATATGATGCCTTTGGTTGAAGTTCCATAATCTGCTGTTCTTGAACTTTAACAGTGGTGTTTAGTTTCTTATTTTTCTCTCGCTCCAATTTTAATGCCGTAAACGCTTGTATAGCTAAATCGGGATTATCCAACAATTCGTCGGTTGCATACATTCCCGTTTTGCGTATCGCCGGTAATACATCAGCCGTAACCCAATGCTTAAACTTCTTCGCATTCGGCATTTTGCTTGATAGAATAAGGCTGTAAAGACCTGATTCATTAATCATTGTCAAATCTTGTTTTCCTCCAAGGGTGTCACATTTCGTTACCCCCTTATCTTCTTCATCAATATGGTCTATAATAGCCTTTCTTGGATTGCTGTATCCGAGGATTTCCGCTACATCCTTACCGACAAACATAATCTCTCCGTTTACTGTTGTTGTTCTTACAGAGCCGAACTCTGCATTTTCAAATACCTTTAATTCTTCCATACTTCTTTTTCCTTTCTGTTTAATGACTTATAGTTGTGTGATTTCAAATCACGTAGCCGACAAAAAAATTTTTTTAGTTAAACTTGGACTTAAATTTAAAAACACTTCGGATTTAGCTATTTCACTCCCTTTAAATTCGGCTGTATTATGTATTTTATTATACAATGCCATTTCAGATATGCCTAAATAATTTGCATATTCACGTTTAGTCTTTCTGGCGCGTTTTATAGCTAATTCCAGTTCAAGCGTATCTGTCATTACAATTCACCACCTTTCCAGTGATTTTAAATCACTGTATTTATATTAACACACAAGTTCTTTTTTGTCAACACATTTTTTTGTTTTTCTAAAATTTTGTTGACAAGTAATCACGTCTGTGATAATATAAATATAAAGAAAAATTTATAATTTAGAAAGTAGGCATTAATATGAGTTTAGGTGAAAAAATAAAAAAACGAAGAGAGGAGCTCGGTTTATCTCAAGAGGACTTAGCCCTTATGCTTGGATATAAATCTCGTTCCTCTATCGCAAAGATAGAAGCTGATATAAACGACTTAACCCAATCAAAAATTGTAGCTTTTTCTGAAGCCTTATGTACTACTCCGGATTATTTAATGGGTTGGACCGATGACCCAATTAATTACGATGATCCATCGATAACAAGTGACATTCCGTTAGAAATTCTAAAAGAAGCCGATGGAAATACAGAATTGGCGTATAAGGCACATCAAGCGATGTTGAAGGATTCTAAACAAAATTCAAATAATTCTATTGAAGTAGAAAATCCTGACATACGTCAAATCGCACGTGCTGGCAAAAAAATGACACCAGAGCAAGCCAAAAATGTTAGAAAATATGCAGAGTTTATGTATCCGGAGGCATTTAAGAATGATAGATAAGCACAGACGCCATTATGTATATGATACAGTTTTTCAATTTATTATCGACAACAATTTAAAAGTTTTTCCTATTTCAGTGCAAAAACTTTGCAGCTTGCTGAACACCGAACTTGTAACTTTATCCGATATAGTACGTCATAGCAATTTACGTATAAAAGATGTTTTTGATATTTGGGGAAATGAAGACGGTTGTGTCATGGCTTATGAACATAACGGAACATTATATCATAAAATAGCTTATAATGATAATAAACCCCTTGAGCGAATACGTTTTACAGTTTGCGAAGAATGTATGCACATTTTGCTCGGACATACAAAAAACCCCTCGTTTAATGCATTCCAACAATCATATAGCCCTCCTACTTATGCACAATACGACGAGGAAGCAAGAATAGGAGCCGGATTAATTATCTGCCCCTCTCAATTTTATTATGCACATTCAAATGAGATATCATCTACGCATTTATGTAGGATTTGTAGAATTTCAGAACCATGTGCAAACATTCGGATAAAGGTGCTTGATAAATATAAAAACGAACTTCAACAACGCCCACTATACAAGCAACTTCCTCCAATATCCGTATCTTTAACACAACTACAAAACAAAAAATTCTTTGAAATTGTAAGGGACAATTACGGAAAGGCGACATCATTTAGATTAAAAAAGTTACCAATCGCAATGTAAAAAAGTGAAACAAATTGTATTAAAAACATAATTAATTTATTAAGAATCGGCTTTTTTAATAAATTAGTAAAAAAGAGCATTGCCGAGTTATGGGTGTTCCGAAATTGTTGATTAGAGAAATGTAAGTTTATCAAGAAAGGATATTGATACTATGGACATAATAAAATATTACGGCAGTGATGAAACCAAAACAGAGTTTATCAATCACGACAGTGAGCCGTTAATGGCAGTAATTGCACACGACCGCTCACACGCTGTTGTTTCATTGCTTGATGAAGGTTGTGAACATCATTTGTTGTTGGCAAAGGCTCTTGACAAATACAATATAGATGAATATTTCAGAATTATTTTTGATAACGAGGGTGCCGATTGGACCTTTGTATGCCCACCTAATTATAAAAATATAGCTAATAAAGAAAAACGTATAACGGAATTTTTTAATGACGGTGTTGATGCTATAACCGAATTTCTGAAACAAATCGGTTATGACGTGCCCATTAACGTCCCAAGACGTTATCGCAGACATATGGACTATTTGAAAAATTCAGATTATTAAAGAGGTTTTTATATATATAATTAGAGAAACGTAAGTAAAAATTGAAAGGATTGATAACAATTAACGATTTTCCATATAATATAAACGATTTGAAAAATGCGTGTAAGAATAAAAAAATTATTTGGAAAGAACACGCTACTCAAAGGCTATTGCAAAGAAAAATATTAAGAGATGAAGTCATACAATGTATTTTAAACGGCGAAATTATAGAAAATTATATAAGCGACAAACCCTTTGCAAGTTGTCTTGTATTCGGATATAGAGGTATTGACAAGCCGTTACACGTCGTATGTAGTTTTGACGGCGAATATATCCATATTATAACGGCATATATTCCCGATACCATAAAATTTTATGATGATTTGAAAACAAGAAAGGAGAATTAATTATGAAATGTATCGAATGTGGTCATGACACCATTAACAAAAACAGAACATATGTTGCAAATCTTGAAAATTGCGTTATTATTATAAAAAATGTTCCGGCTATGGTTTGTGAGCATTGCAACGAAGTTTATTATTCCGATGAAGTATTCGGGCAAATTGAAAAAATAGTATACAAACTCGAAAACATTATAAATGATATTGCAGTTATTGACTATACAAATTCTGCCGCGTAAAAAATTCCCCTGCCTGTTGGAGCAGACAGAGGAAAAAGAATAAAGTGCATTTATACACATATGTCACGCTCCCCACGGAGTGTGTGAGTTGAAATATAACACAAGAAAGGAAGATTTACGATGAATGTAGCCATGTATTTACGAAAATCGAGAGCGGACGAAAACAATCCGCTTGAAACACTTGAACGTCACAAAGAAATTCTTCTTTCTTATGCAAAGGACAATAATTTAACGGTCATTGACATATTTGAAGAAGTGATAAGCGGAGGAATGTTATACAACAGAACGGAAATGCTGAAACTGCTTGACGCTATTCCCTCGCACATATATGATGCGGTATTATGTATTGACCTTGACCGTTTAGGGCGCGGAAGTGCCGCAGACAGTGAAAAAATCTTTGACGTTCTTAAAGAAAATGACGTGAAAATTATTACACTCAAAAAAATATATGACCTCAACAACGAGTACGACGAAGATTACAGTGAATTTGAGATGTTTATGGCTCGTAAGGAGCTTAAATTCATCACTCGCAGAATGAACAGAGGACGTATCAAATCAATCAACGACGGTTGTTTTGTGTCGGGTGCTCCGTTTGGTTATCGAAATGCCGTAATAAATAAAAAGCACACGTTGGAAGTATATGAACCGGAGGCGAAATATGTTCGTATGATATTTGATATGTATGTAAATCAAAGTATGGGTATTACTTCAATAAGCCGTCAGCTTGCAAATTTGGGTGTCTTGAGCAAGAAAAATACACCGCTCCACCCCACCACAATCGCCCGTATGCTCCGAAATCATACTTACATAGGTAAAATAGTGTGGAACAAATCAAAGTCTGTTAAAGGCAAAAATACGCAAGAAAAAACGAGTAAAGATGATTGGTTATATGTTCCCGGACTGCACGAGCCGATAATTGACGAGAACACGTTCAATAAAGCACAAGATATTATAAATCTGAAATATAAACCGCCTATGCGTACAGGCACGTTGCAAAATCCGTTTGCAGGGCTTTTAAAGTGTGCTAATTGCGGTCGGGCAATAGTTATCAATACTTCTAACGAAACCGTTGAAAAATACCGTCTTTGTTGCCGTACACTTGGTTGTAATAAAGCCTCTGCATTAAGTATTGTAGAAGATAAGGTATTTGAAGTGCTTACAAAGGAATTTAAAGATATTGAATTGTCTTTAAAAAATATCCGTCAATCGCATAATAAGGATAAACTTTCTTGTCTTGATACAATAGCCACTTTGGAAACAGAATTAAAAAAACTTGATAAACAACAACTCCGTCTGTATGACTTGCTCGAACAGGAAGTCTATACAAAAGAACTTTTCCTTGAACGCAATAACGCAATTTCAGATAGAAGAAAAAAAATTAATGCCACGATAGCACAGGAACGTGAAAAATTTAAACTTGTGGATACATCTTCCATCGAAGAACGACTTCCCCTTTTGCGTGAACTTCTCACTAATTATAACTCTCTTTCAGCAACAGAAAAAAATTCCATTCTTAAAAATTTTGTGAAAAAAATTGAATATAAACGTGAAAAATCCGCTCCCGAGGGCGATATCTTCTTGAAAATCTATTATAAATAACTTTTTACCCGCCTTATGTATCTTGTTGCCATAGCTGTCGCCATAGCAATCCATAATATTCCGGAAGGAATTGCTACGTCTGTACCGATATACTACTCAACAGGCAGCAGAAAAAGAGCATTTATAGTATCGTTTTTTTCGGGTATTACGGAACCTTTAGGTGCTATAATCGGTTATTTAATTTTACGTCCGTTTTTCAACGATGTCGTATTCGGTATTTTATTCGGAATAATCGCCGGAATTATGGTATTTATTTCAATAGAAGAACTTTTACCGATGGCACGTGAATATGAAAAAAGCAAAGTCACTATTATAGGCGTCATACTCGGTATGGCAATAATAGCGCTCAGCTTACTTTTGTTTATATAAATTTTACACAAAGACATAAACGATAGTTATTTTAAAAACATATATACTATAATAGTTTGAAAAGAAAAATTCTATACTATAAAATACAAATTGGTGAATGCTATGAGCTATAATATTGGACTAAGGCTGTACAATTTACGCAAAGCCGCACGTCTGTCACAGGAACAAACTGCTTTAGCCGCTAATATCACTCCCGCCTATTTAGGTCAAATAGAGCGGAACGAAAAAAATCCTACAATTCTGACGATTGAAAAGTTATGTACGGTATTCAACATTTCGCTTTCGGAATTTTTCTCAAACCACAAACCCGCAAGCAATGATGATGTATTTTTAAACCGTATTACTGTTATGCTTTCAAACCGCACAGATGTTGAAAAGGAAAAGATATATCGCTTGATTAAAACAGCTTTGTCCCTTAGTGATACAGACTGAACGGAGTACAGATTTTTGTACTCCGTTTCTTTTATTATATTCACACACTTGGACTAAATTGTCAAAGTGAAATTAGTGTTTTGACAGACACTTCCTCATACTTTTTTGAGCTGCATACTTTTTTGTTTTTCGTGCATTATTTTTTACACACATTTACCAATGCCGCGATACTAATGATAATAGCAATATCCGTTCTCAATTTTTCTGTCAAGTTTCTCGTTACAAAACACACGCAAATCATATACTTTTCATATAATGTTTTCAAACGTGCCGAAAACATTCTTGAAAAAGGTTAGCATCGAACAAAAGTCGTTACGAATGTTCTTGCAAATAAGTAGCCGACGTGAACATGACCTTTTGCTACTAAGAAAGAGTAGTTGTATAAGCGCACTCTGCTTTTTTACAAAAAAACAGAGTAAGCGATATAACGCTTACTCTGACGTGGTGCGGATAACAGGACTTGAACCTGCATGGGTTGCCCCACATGAACCTGAATCATGCGCGTCTGCCAATTCCGCCATATCCGCTCGACTTAACTATTATATCAAATGTACATTCAAAATTCAATAGTCAAATCCAAAATCTACTTATATTCTTTCAAAAATTTTATATCTTCCTTAGTAAGTTCGGCTTTTTCAAGCATATCGGGACGCTTTTTGAGTGTATTAATGAGTGACTGTTCCCTTTTCCACTGTTCGATTTTCGCGTGATGACCGGAAATAAGCACATCGGGAATCGGTTTATCGTGCCAAACTGCCGGACGGGTATACTGCGGATACTCCAAAAGTCCGTTAAAATGCGACTCATTTTCATACGAAGTTTCAGCAGCCAAAACTCCCGGAACAAGTCTTGAAACAGTATCAATAACTGTCATCGCCGGAATTTCGCCGCCTGTCATAACAAAGTCACCGACGGACAGTTCCATATCCACAATTTCATCTATAACTCTTTGGTCGATACCCTCATAATGACCGCAAAGCAAAACGATATGCTCATAATTTGCAAGGTCGATTGCGATACCTTGATTAAACACCTTTCCCTGCGGCGACATATATATCGTAAACGGTTTATAATCAAGTCCCTCCGCAACAGACATATACGCGTCATACACAGGCTGTGCGTTCATAAGCATACCACCTCCGCCGCTATACGGATAATCGTCAACCTTTCTATGTTTATTGGTTGAAAAATCACGAATATCAATAAAATTCATTTCAAGAATATTATTTTCTCTCGCACGACCGATTATACTGTCACCCAAAACCGCCTCAAACATTTGCGGAAACAATGTAAGCACATCAAATCTCATATGATTTTTCACGCCAAGTCCTCCAAGCCGTCCATCATTCTGACGGTTATTTTACCGCCGTCAACGTCGATATTAAGAACAACGTCATCTATAACAGGCAACAAAAGATTTTTCTTTCCCTCACGCTTTACTTCGTAAATATCGTTACTGCCCGTGTTAAAAACATCGCTTACAGTACCGATTTTTTCGCCGTCCTCCGTAACAATATCAAGACCGATAAGGTCGGCAATATAATACACGCCCTCAGGAAGTTCGCCCAAAATCTCGCGTTCGGCATAAATCACTTGATTTTTATACTTTTCAGCCATATTTATATCAGTAATCTGAGAAAATCTCACGATAAGATTATTCTTCTGATACTTTATACCCTTTACGTCAAGTCTTTCATATTCAGACTTTTTCTTTACATAAACAAAATCTATATCTTCAAACACTTCGGGATAATCGGTCCAAGGAACAACCTTAACTTCACCTCTTAAACCGTGTGTATTAACTATTTTTCCTACCTCAAGCAAGTCCATAACTAAATCCTTTCTTCAACATCGGAAATTAAAATACAAAAAGGGCTCACAAATGCAAGCCCCTACTATCCTATTGTAAGATTTCAACCGCAACTTTTTTATTTTCACGACTTGCGGCAGCTTTGACAACAGTTCTGATTGCCTTAGCAATTCTACCCTGTTTACCAATCACCTTACCCATATCGCTTTCAGCAACTCTAAGTTCCAAAGTTACTGTCTGGTCCTCGTTGTTAATTTCCTTAACATCAACCTGTTCGGGATAGTCAACAAGTGATTTGGCTATTATCTCCAATACTTCTTTCATTAGCCTATCCTCCATAATTAGATAATGTTAGACTTCTTTAGAAGAGCCTTAACAGTATCAGTTGGCTGAGCACCGTTTGAGATCCACTTCTTAACTGCCTCTGCGTCAATATTAACTGTTGCAGGGTCTGTTAGAGGATTGTATGTGCCAACTTCTTCAATAAATCTACCGTTTCTTGGGTATCTTGAATCTGCAACTACTACTCTATAAAAAGGAGCCTTCTTTGCACCCATTCTTCTCAATCTGATTTTTACTGCCATTGTTCTTTCACCTCCCATAAATTATAAGCATAAATATATCATAAAGTATTTATCATACCTTATTTACGTTTTCTGAGACGTTTAAGCATTTTTGCCTGACGTCCGCCTGACAGCTGTTTCATCATCTTTTGCATTTGTTCAAACTGTTTCAAAAGTTGATTTACGTCCTGTACTCTTGTTCCGCTACCTTTCGATATACGGACTTTTCTGCTTGCGCCGATTATACTCGGCTTTCTGCGTTCTTCCTGTGTCATTGACTGAATTATCGCCTCAATATGAAGCATTTTCTTTTCATTTTCTTCAGTGTCAACGCTTTCAAGCATTTTCTTATCTATTCCCGGCAACATACCGAGTATTTGTGAGAATGAACCCATTTTTCTGATTTGCTTGAACTGTTCAAGGAAATCATCAAGGTCAAACTGTTGTTTACGGATTTTTTCTTCAAGCTCCTGCGCTTTCTTTTCGTCTATGGTTTCCTGTGCCTTATCAATAAGAGTAAGCACATCACCCATACCCAAAATTCTTGACGCCATTCTGTCCGGATGGAACTGTTCAAGGTCGCTCAATTTTTCACCGACCGACGCATATTTTATCGGCTTACCCGTAACTTGTTTTACGGAAAGTGCCGCACCGCCTCTTGTATCACCGTCAAGCTTTGAAAGTATAACACCTGTTATATCAAGCTGATCGTTGAATGATTTTGCGACGTTTACTGCGTCCTGACCTGTCATTGCGTCTACAACAAGAAGTATTTCCGTCGGATTTACTTCCGCTTTGATGTTCGCAAGCTCGTCCATAAGCTGCTCATCTATATGAAGTCGACCTGCCGTATCAAGGATAACAGGGTCGTTTCCATGCTTTATTGCGTGTGCTACCGCTTCTTTTGCGATAGTAACGGGATTTACGTCTGCACCCATTGAAAATACGGGTACTTGAATTTGTTTACCCAAAACTTCAAGCTGTTTTATAGCCGCCGGACGGTACACGTCACAAGCAACCATAAGCGGACGCTTATTCATTTTCTTTGTAAGGTTTAATGCAAGCTTACCTGTTGCAGTTGTCTTACCTGCACCTTGCAGACCGCACATCATAATGACTGTCGGCGGTTTTTGCGAAAATTCAAGTCTTGAAACTTCACCGCCTATCATTTGGGTAAGTTCTTCATTAACTATTTTAACAAGCTGTTGTGCCGGAGTAAGCGACTCCATAATCTCCTGACCAAGTGCCTTTTCGGAAACTATGTTCACAAATTCCTTAACAACCTTGAAGTTTACATCTGCCTCCAAAAGAGCCAGCTTAATCTCACGCATTGCGTCTTTTATATCTTTTTCGTTAAGCTTTCCTTTACCGCGAAGTTTTTTGAAAACTCCCTGCAGCTTATCACCAAGGCTTTCAAATGCCATAAGCTGTGACTCCTTTCCGCAAATAATCTATATCTATATTTCTTTTGATATTTCGTCAATCAATCCGTAAAACTCGTCTTTACCGTCAAAATCGGTATTTTCAAGCAACGCATTTAATTTTTCAAGCTTTGAACTTATATTATGAAATCGTTCGACTATTCCGAGCTTTTCTTCATAATTCGTCAAATGCTTTTCGCCTTGCTTAATCGACTCTCTGACGCCCTGTCTGCTTATGTCGATTACATCGGCAATCTCCGACAGCGACAAGTCCTCATTATAATACATATCTATGGCATTACGTTGCTTTTCCGTAAGCAACTGACCGTATACGTCAAGCAAAATGGTAACATTCAAGTCCTTTGCCATTTGCATCACCTGTAAAGTTATTTTTATTTACAGGTGATATTTTACACGATTTCGGACAGTTTGTCAATATATTTTTTATCAAATTTCACCTTTCAAATCGTCAATGTTTTGTACAATTTCACAAAACTCATCGTAATTAAGCAGTCTGTTGAGCAAATCAAGGAGCATATTCGCGGAAATTTTCATAGGTATTCCGAGAGAATGTGCAAGTGCGTTACGCTTTTCACCGCTGCCGATACCCCCCGAAAGACCTGCTTTATACAAATCGGCTTTTGTAATTTCGCGTCCCGCTTTTACCGCCGTCGCACTTCCGTCAATCGTGCAACCCGCTTTTTTGAGGGAATCAAGGATTATATCGTCCTTAATCCCCTCAACACCCAAAAGGCCCTCTTTTCCGGGTTCTCTCTTGCGTTTTTCCTTGCCGTGAACATCGGGTACATAAGCGTGTTTTACCTTTTCTTTCGGCAAAGACTGTTTTATGTAGTTTCTTATTTTAAAGCCGGCACTGTCGGAATCGGTCAAAATAACAATTCCCGTTTCGTCCGCCATCTTTTTTATGCTTTCCAATATTCTGTCATCGGAAAATACGCAAAATCCGTTTGTCACTATTATCACCGCATCTATAAAACGTGACAGCTTTATTTTGTCATATATCCCCTCGACAACAATCGTTTCTTTTATTTTGTACATAACAATATCCCTTTGTAAATTATTTTTCGATATTTATTTTATGCACTTTGTCTTGCTCTGTCAATACTTTCTATTATATAATTTTCCACAATGTCACGAAGTCCCTGCGGTTCGATACGTTTCTTTATAATAGTATCAGAAAATTCCGTTGCGTCTTTGTATCGGTAAAAAATATTATTTATCTGCTTGCTTTCTACTATTTTACCTCCGCCTGCATACACGGTTGTCTTTTCTATCTTAATTCCGTAGCACTTTAAATCACAATAATCTGCCGATATGCTCTCGGGTATAATATAATAATCCAAACAAATGTAAACCTCACTTTCCTTTTTTATACTTTTGTACAAAATTTCATTATCCATATTAATTCCTCCGTCTTTTTGATATTTATGCCTCCTAACCAAGCCACCTAACCATTATATGCATAAAAATTTTTGAATATTCTAAAAAAAATTTAAAATAGGTATTGCAGTTTTTGAAAAAATGTATTATAATATTATAGCTAACTGAAGATTTGATTGGCGATGACGGCCGAGCCCGTGCGATTGAAACCCGTGAACCTTGTCAGATGGGGAACCAAGCAGCAATAAGCGGTGCTTTCAATGTGTTACGGTAAACTCGGTCGGAGCCTATTTTGATTATTACAACGCCTATATGGCGTTTTTTCGTATAAAGAAAGGTATTGGAGATTATATGGCACATCAAGCTATTTACAGAAAATGGCGTCCTATGGTGTTTGAGGACATTGTCGGTCAAGGCCATATTACACAAACTTTAAAAAATCAGATTTTAAACGACAAAATCGGTCATGCTTACCTATTCTGCGGAACGCGCGGAACAGGTAAAACAACTTGTGCAAAGGTTTTGTCGCGTGCTGTAAACTGTCTTAATCCGCATGACGGAAGTCCTTGCAATGAATGTGAAGTATGCAAAGGCATTTTGGACGGCAGTATTTTGGACGTTAAAGAAATTGACGCGGCGTCAAACAACGGTGTCGACAATATCCGCGAAATCCGTGACGATGTGCGTTATGTTTCCACAAACGCAAAATACACGGTTTACATCATAGACGAGGTGCATATGCTTTCAACCGGTGCGTTTAATGCCCTTTTGAAAACACTTGAAGAACCTCCTGAGCACGTTATATTTATTCTTGCAACGACTGAGGCTCACAAAGTACCTCAAACGATTTTATCAAGATGCCAAAGATTTGATTTTAAACGCATAAAGCCGTCGGATATTATACTTCGTATGAAAGAAATCGCACACGGCGACAAGCTTAACATATCGGAGGACGCATATGAGCTTTTGGGACATCTTGCGGACGGTTCAATGCGTGACGGACTGAGCATACTTGAAAGAGTCGTTTCCGCCTGCGGTAATTCGATTACCGCCGAAAATATAACGGCAACTCTCGGCATTTCAACTGCCGAATCAATATTTCAGATTACAGACGCCATTGAAAAAGGCGATGTAAATAAAATAATTTCCGTAATTGACAATATTATGTCAGACGGTAAAGATTTAAGAGTGTTTATCGACTCACTTATAAAGAATTTTCGCGATATGCTTATTTGTAAAATTACAGAAGATTCTTCAGCAATGCTTGACTACAATGCAGAAGATATGGTAAAATTAAAAGCGTTATCAGACAAAATGTCTTTTGAGAAGATTTCTCACGCAACATCGGTACTGTCCGACGCACAAGCCGATACTAAATGGATGAAGTCACCTCGTATAGTATATGAGTTGGCACTTATCAAACTTGCCAGACCCGAATATGACGATTCACCGTCAGCGGTTATGGACAGGCTTGCGTCATTGGAAAGCAAAGTTAAAAACGGTGCCGTTACCGATACTTCTTCCCTATCCGAAAGAATTTCAAATCTTGAGGAAAAGGTAAAAAACGGTGTAACGGTGCAGCCGACCGAAACGGTTAAAAAAAAAGAAGTAACCGAGAAGAAGAAAACTTCGGTCAGATTATATAACCCAATTCCGAAAGAAGAACTCACCTCCGACAATCCTATTGTCAAGGTTGCAAAGAATTGGGACAACATATCGCGAACGATGTGCAACTCGGCAGGTTACTTAAAAGCCGCTTTGATGAACAGAAATATAACCATTGATTCAGACGGTATTATACTTTTGTTCAATCCCAAAGAGAAAGGTGCTTACAATATAGCGGCAGCGTACAAGGATAAAATGCAGGTTATTTTTAAACGTGCGTCCGGTACAGACTTTGCGGTAAAGGTTGCATACGAAAACGACATACAAGAAGAACTCGTTGATTTTTGGAACTTGCCCGGCGGCAACGGTGAAGTAAATGAACCGACAAAAGTATCCGACGATCCCCTTGACAATCTTGTAGCGAATTTCGGTGAAATCGTCGAAAATGTAGACGAAAGCGAATTTACGGAATATGATTCCTCTAAGGATAACTTCTCACAGTCATCTCTTGACGATAACAATAGCGAAGATGATGACAATGCTCCCGAAGAATTTTTGGAAGGCAAAGAATTATCCCCTGAGGATGATAATAATTAATTTTAAAAACTAAGAAAGAGGTAAATTACAATGGGAAAATACAAAGGTTTTGCAGGTTCAGGAATGAACGCTAATAAGAATATGAGCAACGTTATCAAGCAAGCTCAAAAAATGCAGGCTGAAATGGAAAAGGTTCAGGAAGAACTTGAAGATAAGGTTGTTGAAGGTACAGCTGGCGGCGGTGCAGTTATAGCTACCGCTAACGGCAAGAAAGAAATTCTTTCACTTAAAATCAGTCCTGACGCTGTTGACCCTGAAGATATTGAAACACTTGAGGACCTTGTTATGGTCGCAGTCAACGATGCAGTCAAAAAGGCTGACGATATGATGGCTGAAGGTATGAGTGCCGTTACAGGCGGAATTAATATTCCGGGCTTATTCTAATATGCACGCAACAGTCATTGAAAATTTAATCGAAAAATTTGAACAACTTCCCGGTATCGGCAGAAAAAGTGCAGAAAGAATTGCTTTTCACATTCTTGAACATATGTCAAAAGAGGACGCAGTTTCAATGTCTAACATAATCACAGAGGCGAAAGAAAAAATTACACTTTGCCCTGTATGTCAAAATCTGACCGATACATCACCGTGTAAAATATGTTCATCACCGAAACGCGATAATTCCGTTATATGTGTTGTCGAAAGTCCCGAAGATGTTTCGGCAATCGAGGCGACAAACGAATTTAACGGTCTTTACCATGTACTTCACGGGTCATTGTCCCCTATGGACGGTATAACTCCCGATGACATAAAGATTAACGAGCTTTTACTCCGTCTCAGCGACAGTACGGTTAAGGAAGTCATTATGGCTACCAACCCAACCGTAAACGGCACAGCAACAGCAGTCTATATCTCTAAACTTCTTGCTCCGTTTGACGTAAAAGTTACCCGTATCGCACACGGTATTCCGATAGGAAGCGACCTCGAATATGCCGATAAGATTACTCTTATAAAGGCGCTTGAGGGCAGACAAACTATGTAAATAAAAATCCGATGAATTAAATTCATCGGATTTTTTGTATATTACGAAAGTTTCAAGCTATTCAATGCCTTATCCAAAGCATTTTCGTAAACTGTATTCTTTTCACTTTCATTGCACGCTTTTATTACCGTAATCAGATTTTCACTGTCATATGGGATAAAATACATTGTATAATACACATTATTAACACCATTAATCGTTAAAACAAGATCAGCTTTATATCCCTTTTTGCCCATCAATGTTACTTCTTCAATTTCATTCGGCATTGAAATATTCAAATATGAACTTGAACTGTTAAGCATTCCTGCAATATTTTTATACATATATTCTTCCAAAGTATATGTGCTTTTATTTAATTTATCGTCGTAATATGACAACGACGTCTTTTCTGCACGCAATGAACTGCCGTCAGCCGCACTTAACATAAGAGAAAAGTTAGGGAAAATCGCCGACAGTAATCCCGTTGTATCCATTCCATTCTTAGAACGATCCTTTGCCAACAGTAATCCCGTATCTGTTTCGCTTACATTCCACAAGCAAGGATAATTGATACTGAAAATATCGCCTTTAAATTCATTTAGTACGTTCAACGCGTCAATATCACTATCGCTTTCAAGTGCGTCGCCCAATTCATTTATATTTATTTCTCCAGGCACAAACGACTTTATAACCGCGTCAGCACTTTCCTTAAATCCCTCCGCCTCTTCTTCTCTCTTATCATATCCGAGATTAATTTTATATCTAAAATCACCGTAATTCATATAATACGTTTTTTCGACATACTCATTTTCGTTCTCCGAATAATTCTCCTCAAAATAATATGCTTTAATCTGTCCGATTTGAGTTTCTTTTATTTCGGATATTTTATATTTTTCAGAATTAACGGTCTTTTCGTAATCATCACGGTTCTTTTTTGCCCAATCTGCGGCAGACTGCCTATTCGGATTAGAATATGTAGAAATCATAATCAGAGGATCTCTTACACTTGAATACGAACTGTAATAATACATATCGTCATAATTGTAACCATAGCTGTAATTAAAATTATCGTCCGTTTCAATGCTTGTCGGTTTTATGACTGTCACTTTATTGTAAAAACCGTAGTATTCGTTTACAGACCAATCCTCATTTAATTTGATACTCCATCTGTAATTTCCGTCTACATATTCCGATTTTTCCTCTCCTGCAAGCTGTTTTTCAAGACCTATTTCGGCTACATCAACTGTATTTTCTTCGTCGCCGCCTTTATAATCAAATTCAAGCGAATCCAAAAACGCGGTAACATCAGTATTTTCTTTGGCAGTTTCAAAGTTTTCAAAACTTCGCTGTATTGTTATAAAATAAAAATACTCGTCTGTTTTATAAGCATATGCCTCTGTCACAGTATCAAGTCTTCTGTACTTTGTATACACATACTCAACGCCGTTATGCTCGCCCTTTCCTTTATCATACATTACATTTCGGTTGTAACTTGATAAATATGATTTTTGCATTGAAAGATAATATTGTTCTAAAGAACTGGTTCCGTCGTTTTTCTGACTTCTTAATGTGAATGATATATCATTCATTGAAAATCTGTAACTACTGCCGTAACTGCTCTCGGACATATCAAAATTATCTGTCTTTGTAAAGCGCCAATGTTCCTTTGAATTACCGATTTTTTCTTTCTCGGTATACTTAAACAACAGCTTGTAATTCACTCCCGAATCCAGACCGCCTGCCGAAACAATTACAATTTCTCCGCTTTCGCTGTTGTATGTTACGTCTGCACCAAGCGCCTCCGAAACAAATCTCAACGGTGCCATTACAGTTCCGTTATCACTGATTGTAACAGCTGAACTCATAGTCAACGTCTGTCCTGCAACGTCAACTTCCGTTGAATTTAATGTGTACTTAATTTCAACATCATCATAAGTCACCGAATAAACTCCGTCTTTTTCGGTTATTTCGCCGCCGAGTGCATTTACCAGCGCATACATATCAACCATTGTATCACCGTTTTGATTGACATACGGTGTGGCTGAAACAGACATTTTCTCATCGTTTAGCGTAACACTGCCACTACTTACGTTCACCTTAACAGTATTCACTATAAGGCTGTCACTATCCGCCATAGCGCCGACTGACGACAATATCATCGCCACACATATCATCAAAGAAATAAACTTTTTCATATCATTCTCCCCCCTATTCCGTTTTAGCTTTTTCGTCAAGAACTATATCCGCATACTTGATTTCACCGTTGGTTTTCACACCTACTTTGACAGTATCGCCCGGAAGATAATTCTTCATCAATTCGTTAAGTTCAACTATACTGTTTATCGCAACATCATCGACCGAAACCAACACGTCACCGGTCTTAAACGACGCCTTTGCAAGAGGTGATGATTTTTCAAGTCCTTTTATTGTAAGTCCTGCCTCTGACGGAACTCCCAGTTCTGCAAGCCAGTCCTCTTGGAACTCTGCACCAAATGATATATGTCTGACTTTTCCGTACAATTCAAACTGATTAAGTACATACTTAACTGTATCAACAGGAACTGCAAAATTAGTATTTGTACCCGAATATCCGCTTGATGTAATACCAACAAGCTCACCGTTCATATTAATAAGTGCACCGCCCGAATTTCCGTGAGTGATAGCCGTATCTGTCTGAACAAGTCTGTACGGCTCGCCGACACTTCTGTTTAGTCCGCTTATATGCCCTACCGTTGCGGAATTACGCAATGAAAACGTTATCGGTGTTCCTATTGCTATAACCTGTTTACCAACAACAATATCTTCACTGTTTGCGAATTTCACAACTGGCAAACCAATCTTTTTTATTTTAACAACCGCAAGGTCTGTATCTTCATCTATATATTTCAGTTGCGCCTCATAGCCTTTTCCGTCATTCATCACAACCAAAATCGTGTTCATATTTTTTACAACATGCGCATTGGTAAGAATTTCACCGCCGGTCTTTATTATGACGCCCGAACCGCTCATAATACCCTCTTGCGAGCCGTAATAGCTTTCTGTCTTACCACGTCCGATAATTCCGACCACTGACGGACTTACCGATTCAATCACCGAAGGAATTAATTCGTCATCACTAAGCGAATTTGATATATTAATGCCTGCTGTCTGCGTTTCCTCGTTCCATGAAACCTCTGCTCCGGCGGCCTCAAAAACACCTCTAAGCGGTACATACGTTTTGTCATCGATTATTACCGCGTCAGTATCTATCTGCGTTCCGTTCACTTCAACATTCGGTGCCGCCATTGCAGTTTGCAACAAAAGCAATGCAGAAATCATGCACGCAAAAACTATTTTTCTTTTCATTTGTCATCCCCTCCGATTTTATTTATTTTGTACAAATATAATATCATTTTCCAATTTATTTGTCAATATTTTCAACAAATTTTAATTATACGATTTTATGTAAAATCATTATGAACATAATCAAACTTTACTTGACTAATTTCTTATTAGAATGTATAATAGAATAGAATAATTTTATACTCTATAATATGTGAGGGGGTTACATTGATGAGTAGACTACATATGGGTATTGATGTAGGCTCAACAACAGTTAAAGTTGTTGTGCTTGATGAAAACAATAATACTTTATTTGCAGAATACAGACGTCATTTTTCAGATATAAAAAGCACCGTTAAAGGCCTTTTTGCAGAAGTCAAGGAGGTTGTCAAAAACGAACAGTTCACTGTTGTTATAACAGGTTCGGGCGGTCTTTTACTTTCAAAAATGCTTGATTTGCCTTTCGTACAGGAGGTTATAGCAAACAAAACAGCTATAAAAACATTTATGCCTGAAACAGATGTTGTTATCGAACTTGGCGGTGAGGACGCAAAAATCCTTTATCTTTCGGGCGGACTTGAGCAAAGAATGAATGGTACTTGTGCCGGCGGTACAGGTTCTTTTATCGACCAAATGTCTATACTTTTAAAAACAGATGCAGACGGTCTTAATGCACTTGCCGAAAAGCACACTATTATTTACCCTATCGCCGCTCGTTGCGGTGTTTTCGCAAAATCGGACGTTCAGCCGCTTTTAAACGAGGGTGCGGCACGTGAAGATATTGCCGCGTCAATTCTTCAAGCCGTTGTAACTCAGACAATCAGCGGTCTTGCACAAGGCAGACCTATAAAGGGCAATATCGTATTTCTTGGAGGTCCTTTGCACTTCTTACCTCAGCTAAGACGTCAGTTTGAGGAAACTTTAAAGGACAATGCAAAGTCTTTCAAAACTCCTGAAAACGCACAGCTGTTCGTGGCAATCGGTGCGGCACTTATGTACGAAGACAAGACTTCCGACATAGACACACTTATTTCACAGCTTGCAAACGCAAAATCTGTTGACGCCGAAATTACGCGTATGCGTAAGCTGTTTGAAACAGAGGACGAACGCAAGGAATTTTTCGACAGACACGGCAAGGACGTTGCAAGACGTAAGGATATTTCAACCGCAAACGGTCCTGTATTCCTTGGTCTTGACGTCGGTTCAACGACTATCAAAGCCGCACTTATTAACGAGGACGGCGATATTCTTTATGATTATTACGGCAAAAACGAAGGCAGTCCTATTACCTGCGGTATAAAAATACTTCGTGAATTGTATTCAAAATTGCCGAAATCGGCTTATATCGCAAACGCCTGTACAACAGGTTACGGCGAACTTTTGTTAAAGACTGCTTTCAGAATTGAAGAAGGCGAAATCGAAACTATCGCCCACTACAAAGCCGCAAATTATTTCTCACCGGGTGTTGATTTTATCATCGACATCGGCGGTCAGGATATGAAATGTATGAAAATCAGAAACGGCGTAATCGACAGCATTATGCTTAACGAGGCCTGTTCATCGGGCTGCGGTTCATTCATTCAGACATTTGCGGAAAGTTTGGGACTTGATACAATATCATTCTCACAAGAGGCTCTTGTGGCAGACAATCCCGTTGACCTTGGTACGCGTTGTACGGTGTTTATGAATTCGCGTGTTAAACAAGCTCAAAAAGAGGGTGCGACTGTCGGTGACATCAGTGCGGGTCTTTCCTATTCCGTTGTCAGAAACGCTCTTTACAAGGTTATAAAACTTCGTGACCCCGAACAAATGGGTACTAATATCGTTGTTCAAGGCGGTACTTTCAACAACAACGCTATACTTCGTTGTTTTGAACTTTTGACAGGCAAAAATGTTGTCCGTCCGGATATTGCAGGTATTATGGGTGCGTTCGGCTCGGCGCTTATTGCAAAAGAGCGTTGGAACGGCGGTGAATGTGATATTCTTCGTGTTGATGAACTTGATTCGTTCACATTCGATACTTCACTTACACGTTGTCAAAAGTGTAACAACCACTGTCAGCTTACAATAACAAAATTTTCTGACGGAAGTCAGTTTGTATCCGGTAACCGTTGTGAACGCGGTGCCGGACTTGAAAAAGCCAAAAAGCAAATGCCTAATCTTTATGATTATAAATACAAACGTGCATTTGCATACAAGCCGTTAAAGGCAGAGAATGCACCAAACGGTGTTATCGGTATACCGCGTGTACTTAATATATATGAAAACTATCCGCTATGGTTTACATTCTTTACTGAGCTTGGTTTCTCCGTAAGAATTTCCGGCAGAAGTACGCACGACCTTTACGAAAAAGGTATCGACTCGATACCGAGTGAAAGTGCTTGCTACCCTGCAAAACTTGTGCACGGTCACATTCAAGACCTTATCGACAAGGGCATAAAAACTATTTTTTACCCTTGTATTCCGTATGAACAGATAGAATATTCGGACGCAGGCAATCACTTCAACTGTCCTATGGTAACATCTTATCCGGAAGTTATCTACAACAATATGGACGTTGTACGTCAAAGCGATATTAACTTCTTATATCCGTTTATCAACCTTGCCGACAAGCCGTCGTTTAAACGTCAAATGATGAAAGCGTTGCACGATTACAGCTTTACAAAAACAGAAATTGACAACGCGTCTGAAAAGGCTTTTGCCGAACTTCAGCATTACAAGCAAGACATCAGAAATAAGGGTGAAGAAGTTTTGAAGTGGCTTGACGAACACGATGAACGTGCTATCGTACTTGCCGGCAGACCGTATCATATCGACCCTGAAATCAATCACGGTATTCCGGATATGATTACATCACTCGGCTTTGCCGTTCTTACAGAGGACAGCGTTGCACATCTCGGTCATCTTGAACGCGATATAAGAGTTGTTGACCAATGGGCATACCATACAAGACTTTACGAATCAGCGGCACAGGTTATCAAAAATCCGCGTCTTGAGCTAATTCAGCTTAATTCGTTCGGTTGCGGTCTTGACGCAGTTACGACCGACCAAGTACAGGAAATTTTGCAGTCACACGAAAAGATTTATACGACATTGAAAATAGATGAGGTTTCAAATCTCGGTACTGCAAGAATAAGAGTTCGTTCGCTTAAAGCAGCGGTCAAGGAACGTGACGATAACGACTTTATTCCGCATAAAATTGATGATTACACAATTAACAGAGTTAAGTTTACAGAGGAAGAACGCAAAAAGCATACTATAATCTTCCCTCAAATGAGCCCTACCCACTTCGGACTTTTCGAGGCGGTTATGCGTGCAAACGGTTACAATGCACTTGTGCTTGAACACGCAACGGCAGAGGACGTTGAGGCCGGTTTAAAGAGCGTTAATAACGACGCTTGTTATCCGTCAATTATGGTAACAGGTCAGCTTGTCAATGCGTTTACAAGCGGAAAATGCGACCCGAACAACACTTCCGTTATGATTACGCAAACAGGCGGCGGCTGTCGTGCAACCAACTATATCGCCTTTCTTCGTAAGGCGCTTAAAGAGGCAGGCTATCCGAATGTTCCCGTAATTTCGCTTAACGTGTCGGGACTTGAGGGCAATCCCGGATTTAAGATTACTCCAAAACTTGTTGACGGTCTTTTAAAGGCTTGTACTTGGGGCGACTTATTGCTTGCCGTTACACTTCGTATCCGTCCTTACGAGGTAAATGAGGGCGAAACAAATGCGGTACACGAAAAGTGGCAAAAGCGTTTGTACAGCGATATTATTAATAATAACCGTAAACAGCTTAAACTTAAAAAGGTTATTGATGAAATAATCGCAGACTTTGACGCAATCGAAATTGATGAAACAGTCAAAAAGCCAAAAGTCGGTGTGGTAGGTGAAATTCTTGTTAAGTTCCACCCTGACGCAAATAACAATATTATTGATGTTATTGAGTCGGAGGGCGGTGAGGCAGTTATGCCGGGACTTGCGGACTTTATGCTTTATTGTTTGTATAACAATAACTTCAAACGTGATAATCTTGGTTCTAAGCGTTCAACCGCCGCACTTTGCAATCTTGCAATTTGGGGTATTGAAAGTTTCAGAAAGCATATGGCAAAGGTTATGAATAACAATCCTAAGTTCCGTATGCGTTCACCGAAACATATTGCGGATATTGCCGAGGGTGCAAAGCACGTTTTACAGCTTGGTCACTGCACAGGTGAGGGTTGGTTCCTGACAGGCGAAATGATTGAGCTTATAAATTCGGGTGTTCCGAATATCGCTTGTGTTCAGCCGTTTGCTTGCTTGCCTAACCACGTTACAGGTAAGGGTATGATTAAGGAACTTCGCAGACAGTACCCGCAAGCCAATATCGTTGCGGTTGACTATGACCCGGGTGCAAGTGAAGTTAATCAGCTTAACCGTATTAAACTTATGCTTGCAGTCGCTTTTGAAAATATGAAAAAAGACGAAATGTACGACTCTGTTATGCCAAAGAAAACAGAAGTCAGAGAAACTGTTAAAATAGAAAAGTAACATAAAAAAAGCACCTTTCGGTGCTTTTTTTGTTATTCTGCTTTTACATACCGTCCCGCAAAATATACATTTCCGCTATCGTCCAATATGTAATATGTAAACGGTTTATCGGCTTTAAATTCTATTGGTTCTTCCGACCGATAACCTGATATTTTAGTGATAATCACAGTTGCGGCAGCCGCCTCTGTTCCCTTTTCATCAACATCTATCATTGCTTTTTGCAGAATAGCCTCAATTATCATGCGTTCGGGATAATTTTTAAGCATTAAGCTGAAATCAGCATTTTGCTAATCAAAAGCCTTTTCTATTCCCATATTTTTAAGTATGTTTACGTAGTCTATCGAATATTCAGCTTTAATTTTCGGCAATGTCACCTCAACCAACTTGCTTGTCATTTTCCCATTATGAATATCGTTAAGAATATTTTTAGTGTCCCCTAAAACAACAACCATACTTAGTCCGTTTTCATATGGCAATTTCACGGCTTTAGTGTCACCGTTCTCATAATATTGAAAATCTGCCGCTTGATGCATAAAATCAATTTCCGATTTATCACCGTTTATATCGGTGAAAGTTTCTTTATATGTACCCTCTTTTTCAAATTTATTTACCCAATCCGCTTTCATATAAATCGCATTCGCAAGTGCACATACATAACCTCTGTTTTCTTCAGAAAGTATATTGGTTATTTTGCCGTTTGTCTGTTTTTCTACCCATTCATTTACCATTTCAATACTGTCATCGTTCGTAACCGATTGAGCAGTTCCTTGGTAGTCGCTTTGTATTTTCTTTTGATAGTCGTCGGCGAAATAAGCATTTTCCCCGCTGTCCTTGTTAAACCATATTGAATTTGCTATATCAATGTCCTTATTTTTGTTATCGGTTATTATTTGGCTGTATAGGCTTGTATTCGGTGAATCAAATGCTTGCGTTATTTCTTGTTTTGTGTCCCCTACTGCCCCCTCTGACGCCATCATCATTGCCATTTCAAGCGAAAACGGAGATATAACATAGTTTTCGTCCTTAGGCAGATTTTCCATAAGTTTTTGCGTGTAGTATTCATTGTACTTGTGAGGTGCTATTGCAACGGTTTTAGTGTCCCCATCCCAATCCACATTACAGTCAAGCGCCTCCGACACCGCACGAAGCGGCACAAGTGTGCGGTCGTCTATAATTACTGGTGCTGTGTCAAGGCTTACTTTTTCATCATTAACCGTCATTTCATTACTGCCGATTTCCAAACCGATTGTGTTGCCGTCATTTTTCGCCGTTATAATCTGCCTGCCGTCAATGTCGGTATAATCAACACTGCAATGAAGTTCTTCAAATATCGCACGCATCGGTACAAGAACACGGTCGTTCTGTATTATCGGTGCAACGTCAAAATCCATTGCTTGACCGTCTAACGTAACTTTTATTTTTTCCTCTGCTAACGTCGTACACCCTGACATTACCACCGTCAATGACAATATTATCGGTATAATCTTTTTCATTTTATGTCCCTCCTAACCATTACTCTGCTAAATATCCGCCCCATTCGACAACCGTAAATCCTTTACGTTCAAACGGTTTTATCTCCTGTTTCGGTAAAACAGTATTTTCGTCCGCTTTTTCGTATACCATAAACACTCTTAAAATCGAATCGGGTTTTGGATTTATTTCAAGTTTTGCCTTATCGGTATAGTCGTCCTCGGCGAAATATATTTTATTATATTCGTTTTCTTGCAATTTTGGCGCCCAATATACTATAAATTCGTTATATTCTTTTGGAGTAAGTCCCATTTGGGAAAGTGTTTCTCGCAAAAATTCGGCACTTTCACTGCCCTTTACGACAAATCCCTCTTTAAAATCGGGCTTAAATGTCGGCATTAACCCCTCCCAGAAAAGATAGGAATATTCTTTTCCGTCTGAAATTATCGTGCCGTCAGGCTTCGCCGTTACATTCCAACCATTGTTGTATTCGGGATATGTGAAAGTAAATTTACCGTCAAGGTCAAGTTTAACATTTACCTCTTGTTCCTTTTCGGGATACAGATATATAACAGGTTTTCCGCCTATACCGGCACAATTTTCCTTTATTCCCGAAACAAAATTTATAACGTCCTGCTGTTTTTCAACGCTTTCCGCATAAGCGTATATGTGATAGCTGACTTGGTCGTGTTCTACATACGTCTGCATATAGTTATCTTCATTATACAACAACCATTCAACATCATTGCCTAAAAATTTGCTTTTAACTTTCTTATATGCCTTATTGCCGTTATACAAATCTGTTTGTTCATCTACATCAGATTGCATTTCATCAATGTATAGCAGCGGCACACCTTTTTCATCGGTTTTAGTAACTTTCTTTATTAGCCAACCGTATCTGTCATCTCCGTCCAATCTCACAAAATAACCATTCGGTCTTGTGATTGTCAAATAATCACTGTGAACAGAATTTGCCGAAGTATCAAGTTTTTTGTCACCTGCACTCAACGTGTCGATTATCTCTTGTACATTTGTTTTCCACAAATCTTTATCTGTTTTTGCATTTGCTTTTGCATACAATAATATCAAATAATCGTCGCTTGATTTTACAAGATATTCAACTCTGTTTTCCTTTTCCGACTTCAATTCGATATACTCAATACCGTTTTGTGTCACCGTATCGCCAACGGTTTCATATTCCAAATTCTCTGCATCTTTCTTCAAATCTCCGACAGTTATATATCCCAATTCTTTTGCCACAAAATCTATACCCTCATTACTCAGTTCCAACCAAGTATCGTCACCCCAAAAGCCATCGTATACTTTACTGTCACTTTTAATTTTTACTTTTAATCTGCCGTAAAGAATATCGTATTCCGTTTTAGGAATTTCTTTTGAAATTGTAACAGTTTTAGTGTCCCTGTCCCAATTTACATCATAGTCAAATGCTTCCGACACTGCACGAAGCGGTACAAGTGTGCGGTCGTTTACGATTATGGGTGCTGTATCGAGTTTTATTTTTTTGTTATGTATTTGCATTTCGTCACTGCCGATTACTAAGCCGATTGAGTTATTTTCATTGAGTTTCGCAGTTATAATCTGCCTGCCGTCAATATCGGTATAATCAACACTGCAATGAAGTTCTTCAAATATCGCACGCATCGGTACAAGAACACGGTCGTTCTGTATTATCGGTGCAACGTCAAAATCCATAGCTTGACCGTTTAGCATAACTGTTATGTTTTCCTCTGCCAGCACCGTAGACGTTGACATTACCGCCGTCAATGACAATATTATCGGTATCATCTTTTTCATTTTATGTCCCTCCTATTTTTCCTTTCGCTATTAATACTTTTCAACACCTCAAAAAGTTGCAAAAAGTTTATTAAATGTTAAATATTTCTTTTATAATATCATAAAAAGACAAAATTTTCAAGATTATATGTTAATTGTACTGTTTTCTAAACAGTAAATATCCCCCGGCATAGCCGGGGGCTTTTCATCAACGGGCATAGCCCTACTCTACTAGCCACGCGCGAAAGCGCATTAGTACGACTGCCTCTTGCTAAGGGCTCGTTACTCGCTGCCAGTAAACTTGGCTTTATTTCTTGAACGGTTCTACATCTTCAAATGTTAATTGACCATTCAGTCTGTCCTCTTTCAACTGATTACTTATATATGCATCTATCGCTTTAGTATTTTTCCCTACTGTATCCACATAATATCCTCTACACCAAAATTCTCTGTTTCTATATTTGTATTTCATATTTCCCCATTTTTCATATATCATTATGCTACTCTTTCCTTTCAAAAATCCCATGAAGCTTGATACACTATATTTCGGTGGTATTTCTACCAACATATGTACATGATCTGGGCATACTTCTGCATTAATTATATTTACTTTCTTCCAATTGCATAATTCTCTTAATATTTTTCCTATTTCTGCTCTTTTTTCGCCGTAAAACACCTTTCTTCTATACTTCGGTGCAAATACTATATGATACTTGCAATTCCATTTTGTATGTGATAAACTGTGTATATCATTATTTTTCATATTGCTTAATTCTCCTTTTTATATAAATATTATTGCTTCTGGCAGTCGCAATAATATTATATCAAAAGGAGTTTTTATTTTTCATCGCTAAAGCTACACTGAACCCCCAGACTATCTGGGGGTTTTCTTAATACAAAAAAGACCTTAACATATTGCTAAGGTCTTATATCATTAGTCAAACAACGACACTTGGTCGGTATCGGGCAAATTATCGAAACATCCGTTTTCTTCAAGGATATTAAGCGGATTTTTACCTATACCGGTACGAATTCTTAAATCTTCGACGTTTCTAAATTCGCCGTTCTTTCTTTCTTCCGTAATGCTTATCGCATCGTTTTCGCTAAGTCCGGGAAGTGCGGAAAGCGGAGGAAGAATACCTCCCTCAACCTGTCTGAAATCTGTTGCGTGGGATTCGTACAAATCGACAGGCACGAAATTAATTCCTCTTGCGTACATTTCAATACAAATTTCAAGTATCGGTATAAGGTTTTCTTCTTTCGGAGTAACAGTTCCGTCCTTTTTCTTTGCGTTGATTGAACGCATTTCTTCACGAACGCGTTCTTCTCCCCTCGCCATTACAGATGCGTCAAAATCGTCCGCACGCACCGTATAATATGCGATATAAAATGCCTCCGGATAATGTACTTTAAAATACGCAATTCTGAATGCCGACATAACGTAAGCGGCAGCGTGTGCCTTAGGGAACATATACTTGATTTTTTTACACGACTCAATATACCAATCAGGCACATTATTATCACGCATTTCCTGTTCATATTCAGGCGTCAGGCCTTTACCTTTACGCACCATTTCCATTATTTTGAACGAATGTTCTTCTTCAACACCGCATGAAATAAGATAAATCATAATATCGTCACGGGCACATATTGAGTGTGACAGGTCACACTTGCCCTCTCTGATTAATTCCTGTGCATTACCGAGCCACACGTCAGTACCGTGCGAAAGTCCCGAAATTCTTACAAGTTCAGAGAATGTTGTCGGCTTTGTATCTTCAAGCATTTGACGTACAAACTTTGTACCGAACTCAGGTATTCCGTATGTACCCAAATTTGTACCTATATCCTTACCCGGAAGTAATTTCAACGCTTTATTTGACGTAAACAAACTCATTGTTTCGGGGTCACCTATCGGAATATCCCGTGCGTGCAGTCCCGTTATATCCTCAAGCATTCTTATAACCGTCGGATCATCGTGTCCAAGCTCATCAAGTTTTAAAAGGTTTTGGTCGATTTTGTGGTAATCGAAGTGAGTCGTAATAATATCCGAATTAGGATCGTCCGCAGGGTGCTGAACAGGGCAAAATTCATGTATATCATTTTCAAACGGTACAACGATAATTCCGCCCGGGTGCTGTCCCGACGTACGTTTTACGCCCTCACAGCCTTTTGCAAGTCGTTTCATCTCCGCATTACGCATCACAAGATTTCTCTCCTCGCAATACTTCTTTACATAACCGAATGCGGTTTTTTCCGCGACAGTACCGATTGTTCCGGCTTTGAAAACCTTACCCTTACCGAAGAATGTTTCGGTGTATTTATGGATTACCGGCTGATACACGCCCGAAAAGTTAAGGTCAATATCAGGCTCTTTATCGCCCTTAAATCCAAGGAATGTTTCAAACGGAATATCGTGGCCGTCTTTTCTGTACTTCGTTCCGCACTTCGGACACACCTTATCGGGCAAGTCACACCCCGACAAACCGATTTCGGACTCAATAAACTCTACGTTTTTGCAATTCGGGCAAATATAGTGACCTTGAAGTGAATTAACCTCCGTTATATCCGATAAATACGCAACAAGCGACGAGCCGACAGAACCACGTGAGCCAACCAAATATCCGTCCGCAAGCGAATGACGTACAAGCTCCTGTGCAATTCTGTACATAACCGAAAAACCGTAAGTCGTAATCGAATGAAGTTCCTTATCCAGACGTTTCTGCACAATTTCAGGAAGCGGATCGCCGTATATTTCCTTTGCTCTCGTTGTCGAGTCGTTTATGATACCCTCTTTCGCACCCTCAATTACAGGCGGACACTTTTTCGCAGGAATCGGTCTGACGTCCTCTATCATATCGGCTACAAGGTTTGTGTTTTTAACAACAACCTCATACGCCTTTTCCTTGCCCAAATACTCAAATTCTTTAAGCATTTCTTCCGTTGTTCTGAAATACAGCGGTGCTTGATTGTCAGCGTCCGAAAATCCTTTGTAATTCATAAGGATTTTTCTGTAATCCGCGCCCTCCATATCCATAAAATGCACGTCACACGTTGCGACAACGGGTTTATTATACTTTTCGCCAAGTGCAACAATACGTCTGTTTAAATTTTGCAAATCTTCGTCCGTATTTACCATAGGGTGTTTCGGATCGGTTTTCATATACGCATTATTGCCTATCGGCTGAATTTCAAGATAGTCGTAAAAATCAACTATTTCCTTTAATTCCTCGTCACTGTCACCGTCTATCATCGCTCTGAAAAGTTCGCCAGCCTCACAAGCCGAACCGAGTATAAGTCCCTCGCGTTTTTCTTCAAGCAAACTTCTTGGTATTCTCGGTGTTCTGAAGAAATATTTCAAATGCGATTCCGAAATCATTTCATAAATATGTCTTAAACCGATTTGATTTTTTGCAAGTATGATAATGTGATATGCTTTATTTTTCTTTGACGCACTTCTTAAATCAAAAATATCATTGAATGTTTTAAGCTCCGTCTTATCTTCTTCACGAAGTTTTTCTATCATCTTAACGAAAACATCAGCCGTAGCCTTTGCGTCGTCCACGGCACGGTGATGATTTTCAAGAATAACGTGAAGATGTTTTGTAAGTGTATCAAGTTTAAAGTTCGGAAGTTCGGGATACATACATCTTGCAAGCATAAGCGTATCAAGGTAGCAGAAATTAAATTCAAAATTATGACGCTCCGCCGCCTTTTTTATAAATCCTATATCGAACGCCGCGTTATGTGCAACAAGTATGCAATCCTTACAAAACTCAAAAAACTCACCGAGTATTTCTTCGATTTTCGGTGCGTCAGCCACCATACTGTCCGTAATACCCGTAAGTTCCACAATATTTTCGGGTATCGGCTGACATGGATTAACGAACGTAGACCACTTATCGACAATCTGACCGTTCACAACCTTTACCGCACCGATTTCGGTGATATTGTTTTTATCGTTGTGAAGTCCGGTTGTTTCTATATCGAACACGACAAACGGTGAGTCGATATTCTGATTTTCCGCATTATAGACAATCTTCTTGCTGTCGTCAATCAAATATCCCTCAACACCGTAAAGAATTTTAATTTTTTCATTAAAATTTGACGCTTTCATCGCGTCCGGGAATGACTGAACAACTCCGTGGTCGGTAACGGCAATCGCCTTATGTCCCCAATAAATTGCTCTGTTGATAAGATCATTTACGGACGAAACCGCGTCCATCGCCGACATCTGTGTATGCAGGTGAAGTTCTACACGTTTTTCCGCTGCCTCGTCCATACGAACAGGCGGTTTTTCAATTTCCGCAATGTCGTTAATCATCACAATCGTTTCACCTGCGTATTGGTCGAACTGTGCCTTACCGCGCGCAACGATATATATACCGCCCTCCTTGACTCCCTTTTTCAATTTTGAAAAAAGCTTGTTAAACGGCTCGTCATCTTCCGTTTTTGTAACGAACATTTTCGCCGATATTGAGTCCTCGTTATCGGTAATATCCATTGTTATAAGGTGAAATTCCTTGCCTGTTTTTTTAGATTTAATATCTCTGTCCTCAACAAAAAATACCTTACCTGAAAATACAACTCTGCCTGAATTATCGTTAATCGAATGAATTGATATAATATCGTCATTAATCGGTCTGCCGTAAAGCATATCCGAAACATTGGCTTTACCTTTGATTTTCGGGCCTGATGATGCAGACTGCATAGTCCCCTCATGACCGGGTTCGACTTCGTAAATCATTACATTTTTATCTTGCTGTTTAATTCTGTTATCAACCCTAACGATTACTTCCGTAAGATTACAAGCCTTTTTTACTTCACTTTCGACCTTCGCCTGCTGATAAGCGGACGTGTCAGAGCCAAGCAAAATACCTATTTTTCTTCTGTTTTTTGAAACTCTTATTTTTTCTATTTCCAAATCGGCTATATCTTTATCCGTTATCTTTGGAAACACAACACCAATTTTCGGTTTCATATAACATCTTTCTCCTCGTGATAAAACAGGCTGCCGACATTTGCCGACAGCCTTTTTGTATTATTTAAAATATTTAACGCCTGCCTCAAACAGCTTTTGGTCTTTGTTACCCGGAACGTTAAACGACACGTTCTTACCGATACGTTCGCTGTGTCCCATTTTACCAAGCACTCTGCCGTCAGGACTTGTTATACCCTCAATAGCATATACCGAACCGTTTGGATTCCAGTCAATATCATATGTTGCCTTATCTTCAAGGTTTACATATTGAGTTGCAATCTGTCCGTTTGCCGCAAGTTCCTTAACCTGTTCTTCCGACGCGATAAATCTACCTTCACCGTGTGAAAGTGCGATTGTATGAACATCGCCTGTATTCACATTTGCAAGCCATGGTGACTTGTTTGACGCAATTCTTGTTCTTGCCATACAAGAAACGTGTCTGCCGATTGTGTTAAATGTAAGTGTCGGTGAATTACTGTCAAGGTCACGAATTTCTCCGTAAGGTACAAGACCAAGCTTTATAAGCGCCTGGAAACCGTTACAGATACCAAGCATTAGACCGTCACGGTTTTTAAGCATATTCATAACCGCGTCTTTAACAAGCGGATTTCTGAATGCGGTTGCGATAAATTTACCGCTGCCCTCAGGTTCGTCACCGCCTGAGAAACCGCCCGGAATCATTACGATTTGAGAATTGTTTATTCTCTTTTGCATTTCTTTCATTGAGTAAACAACGTCGTCACCAGTAAGGTTTCTTACAACAAATACATCTGCCACAGCACCTGCGTTTTCAAATGCTCTTGCAGTATCGTATTCGCAGTTTGTACCCGGGAATACAGGAATAAATACTCTCGGTTTTGCAAATTTTTCTGTTGCAACAGTTATATTTCTCTTATCATAGCTGAATGTTTCAGGCTCACTTGTAAAGTGACCTGCTTTTGTAGGGAATACCTTTTCAAGCGGTTTTTTCCATACTTCAGCCGCCTCGCTAAGCGGAATATTTACTCCGCCTACTGTAAATGCGTCAGAGCCTGTTGTACCGACTGTTACGGCACCGTCAATTTCTTCTTCAACTTCAAGTACGATTGAGCCAAGCGGTGCATAGAATAGCATATCATTTGTAAGGTTCTTGTCAAATTCAACACCGATCATATTACCGAATGCCATTTTTGAAACAGTTTCAACAAGACCGAATCCCTTAACAACGCTTGCCGACAATACTTTGCCGTCAAGAATAAGCTGATGAACTGTGTCATACATTTTCTTCAATTCGTCAAACTTAGGTAAATCGTTTTCGTCACGTTTAACTGTGAACATAACAAGCTTTGAGCCTGCTTTCTTGATTTCCTGTGAAATAACCTTATCAGCCTTTACAGGTGCAACGGCGAATGATGTAAGTGTCGGAGGTACGTCAAGGTCGTTGAACGAACCGCTCATTGAGTCCTTACCGCCGATTGCCGCAATACCTAATGCAAGCTGTGTCTTATATGCGCCAAGCAATGAAGCAAAAGGCTTGCCCCAACGCTTAGGATCGGTTCCAAGTCTTTCAAAGTACTCTTGGAATGTAAGATAAATCTTCTTATAATCAGCACCCAACGCAACCGCTTTTGAAACAGATTCAACGATTGCATATGTTGAACCGTGATATTGGCTCCAGCTTGAAAGTTTCGGATTATAGCCGAATGTCATAACGGTTGCCGTATTTGTTTCGCCGCCAAGTACAGGAACTTTTGCAGCCATACCGTCTGACGGAGTAAGCTGATACTTACCGCCGAACGGCATAAGTACACTGTTTGCACCGATTGTTGAGTCAAACTTTTCGCATAGTCCCTTTTGTGAGCATACGTTTAAGTCTGAAAGTGTTTCAAGCCACTTTGCCTTTACGTCAGTAACAACTTCTTGCTTAAAGAAACTGTTTTCAGTATCAGGAAGTACAACTTCAATATCCGTATTCTTTGTTGCACCGTTTGTGTTAAGAAAATCTCTTGAAATATCGCAGATTGTCTTACCTCTCCAGTTCATAACAAGTCTGTTTTCGTCTGTGACATATGCAACCTTTGTTGCCTCAAGATTTTCGTTATTTGAATATTCTATAAACTTATCTGAGTCCTCCGCTCTTACAACAACAGCCATTCTTTCCTGTGATTCGCTGATTGCAAGTTCGGTTCCGTCAAGTCCCTCATACTTTTTAGGAACTTTGTCAAGGTCAATAACAAGTCCGTCCGCAAGCTCACCGATAGCAACCGATACACCGCCCGCACCGAAGTCGTTACATCTCTTTATAAGTGTAGTAACCTTTTCATCTCTGAAAAGTCTTTGAATTTTTCTTTCAACAGGCGGATTACCCTTTTGTACTTCACTTCCGCAAGTAACAACGCTTTCTTCGTTATGCGCCTTTGAAGAGCCTGTTGCACCGCCGATACCGTCACGACCTGTTCTTCCTCCGAGAAGAATTATAACGTCGCCCTTTGACGGCACTTCACGAATAACGTTCTTCTTTGGTGCCGCACCTATAACCGCACCGATTTCCATTCTCTTTGCAACGTAGCCTTCATCATATATTTCCTGAACCTGTCCTGTTGCAAGACCGATTTGGTTACCGTATGAGCTGTAACCTGCCGACGCACCTGTTGTAATCTTTCTCTGCATAAGCTTTCCGGCGTGTGTATCCTTTAGTGATACTCTCGGGTCACCGCTGCCTGTTACACGCATAGCCTGATATACATAACTTCTTCCTGAAAGCGGGTCACGAATAGCACCGCCAAGACAAGTCGCAGCACCGCCGAAAGGCTCGATTTCTGTCGGGTGGTTATGAGTTTCGTTTTTAAACATAATTAGCCATGGCTCGTCCTTGCCGTTTACGTCAACATCAACAACGATTGAACAAGCATTGATTTCTTCCGATTCATCAATTTCTTTTAAAAGACCTTGCTTTTTAAGCTGCTTAACTATGATTGTTGCCATATTCATAAGGCAAGTATCTCTGTCAGGTGCATACAAATCAGCTTTTGCAGCTTTATATTCATCATATGCAGCCTTAATGACATCGGCATATTTGCCGTTATTTATCTTAACATCATTTATCTTAGTGGAAAACGTAGTATGACGGCAGTGGTCAGACCAATATGTATCAATCATACGAAGTTCTGTAATTGTAGGATTACGCTTTTCCGTATCCTTAAAATACTTCTGACAGAATGCAAGGTCGTCCATATCCATTGCAAAGCCCATCTTTGAAAGAAATTCTTCCATTTTGCTCTCGTCCATTTCGGTAAAGCCGTCAACTGTCGCAACGTCATCGGGAACAACTGTTTCCATAACAAGCGAAGTCGGCTTTTCAAGGCTCGCCTCTCTTGCCTCAACAGGGTTTATAACGTAATTTTTAACAGCCTCTGTTTCTTCATCTGAAATATCGCCGATAAGAACATATACCTTTGCACTTCTTACAGTCGGACGTTCCTTTTCCGTAAGAATTGAAATACATTCTTCAGCCGACGCGGCTCTCTGGTCAAACTGTCCCGGCAAAAATTCAACCGCAAACACTTTGCCCTCACTGATTTCAATTTCTTCATCATAAGCATTATCAACAGGAGGTTCTGAGAAAATAAGATTTCTCGCCTTTTGATATTCCTCATCGCTTACGCCCGAAACATCATATCTGTTAATAATTCTGACGTCTTTAAGACCTTTTAAAGAAAGGTTTTCTTTAAGATCGGCAAGTACACCCTTTGCCTCAACGTCAAATCCGTTTTTCTTTTCAACATAAATTCTTCTTACGTTTTCCATGATTTAACTCCTTTATATTAAAACTAAACTCAATATATATTCATTCTATCACAAAATAAAAGATTTATCAACATTAATTGCACAAGATTTTGTGATTGCGCATACAATTTTTATTGCAAATACTTCCGTTATTTTGTATAATAAATTTACATTACTGATTTTGGAGTGATTTTACTTGAAGAAAAAGATTTTTTCCGCATACGATATAATATTTATAATATCGATCATTGCTGTGTTTATATACGCGGTATTCGTATCGCCTGTCCATTCGATTGCGGACCAAGGCGATTTTGAAAGAGTTATGCGTCCGTGCGGACTTGATTTTCCGTCCGACTACTCTTTTTACGATTATGCCGTAAGATTTTTTAATATGAAATTTACGTCGGTCGACTTGTTGTTATATGTGCCAAGACTTCTGTTTTTAGTGCCGACTACGACGTTTATATTCCCTACCGCAACAGCAAGGCTTATATGTCTGCCGTTCGGTGCTTTTGATATGCGAATTTTGGCGGTTATTATGTTTTTGTGGTACGCAACAGTATGCTTTTTTATACAACGCAAATTTAAAATTGAAAATAAGTTTTTGCATTGTATTTTTCTGTTGTTTTTTATCGTTGTATTTTTTAACGGAATTAATTTGACGATTTTAAACAGTCTGTACGGTCAAAGCGTTATGCTTGTATCGTTTGCAACTGTCGTGCTTTTCGGATTGTATATGTTTGAAAATGTACACGATGCTAAAAACAGCGTAATAATATTTTTCACTGTTTCGTCTTGCCTGTTACTCGGTTCAAAATTGCAGTGTGCCGTATTTACACCGTTCCTTATTATCGCTGTATTGTATGTCGGTTTTAAAAGCAACAAGCGAAATTTGTGCATTGTGTGTTCAATCGTTTTACTTTGGCACGGAGTCGGCGGATACGTTATAAACGGCGGTCAGCTTAATTTGGATACGCAGTATAACAGTGTGTTTTACGGTATTTTAAAAGACAGTCCCAATCCGAAACAGGATTTAATCGATATGGGACTTGACGGAGAGATGGCGGCCGACAGCGGTAAGCACGCATACCTTGATAAATCAGAATACAAATATCCGCCGCGAAGTGATATTATGAATGAAAAGTTTCATTCAAAAATGAGTAACGGAAAACTTATAAAATTCTACATCACTCACCCCCTGCGTCTTGTATCTGTTATGGAAACAACCGCACAAAATGCTTTTACAAACAAAATAAACCTCGGTACATTTGAGAAAAAATACGGCTATGCACCGAATACATCCTCATATCGTTTTGATTTATGGGAAAATATCCGTGAGCATTTGCCGAAAACATTGTTCTTTATAATACCGAGTTATGCGGTATTTTTACTGATTGGTATTGTGATGTTGAAAAAGAAAAACAGATATGCCGTTCCGTTTATTTTCGTGATACTTATGGGACTTATTCAGTTCCCTATGCCGTATATCGGCAACGGTGCGGCTGATATTTCAAAACAGCTTTTTCTGTTTAACATATCGTTCGATTTCGGCTTAACCGTGCTGATTTATATGCTGTTTAAAACAGTTTCAAAAAAAATATCAAAAAAAGTTTCAAAAAACAGTTGACAAACCGTATTTCCCGTGCTATAATAACAAAGCAGTCAAGAAATGCGGGAGTGGCTCAGTGGTAGAGCGTCACCTTGCCAAGGTGAACGTCGCGAGTTCGAATCTCGTCTTCCGCTCCATTTAAGCTCCGATTTTATCGGAGCTTTTTTCATATTGTTGATAAAGTGTTCAGAATGTGCAAAATATTATTTTTATATTTTAATTTATATAAATTTATCAAATATACTTTTCAGTAATTCAATATCATCATCTTCCGCACCGGCATAGCCTATGATGATTGAATTGCTTTTTTTATTTTCAGTCATATAATAATCGTCCATATCGTAAAGTTTCACGTAACATTTTAGAGCATACTCTATTATTTCCTTTGCCTTATCCGTTTTAACGACTATATGAAGTCCGACTCTTTCACCGCTTATATCTGCGTTACCGAGCGACTGGATAATCTTATCGCGTCTTTTTTTATAGATATTTTTCACTCTGCTCAAATGTCTTGAATAGTACCCTCCCGAAATAAATTTATTTAACGTATGCTGTTCAAAACGCGGAACGGTTGACGAATATGTACCGAAATGCTTATCGAATTTTTCAAGCAATTTTTTCGGAAGTACCATATACGCAATTCTGATTGACGGCGCAAGAACTCTTGAAAACGTGCTTAAATACACGACTTTATCACTGCTTGCAAGTCCCTGCATTGCGGGAACAGGCTTAATCGAAAAATTAAACTCGCTGTTATAATCGTCCTCAATTATATATCTGTCCTCCCCTTCTTCCGCCCACGAAAGAAGTTCCATTCTGCGCCATACAGGCATTACCGCACCTGTCGGGAATTGGTGTGACGGTGTGACATACACTATATCCGAATCTGTTTGTTTTAAACAATCCGTACAAAGTCCGTTTTCATCTACGTCTATATAATTTATTTTTCTGTTGTTGTTTCTGAGTATTGCCGATATTTTTTTATAACCGGGATTTTCAACAGCAAACACTTTATCTCTGTCAAAAAGTTCTGTAAGGAGCATTGTCAAATACTCAATACCCGCACCGACCACAATCTGCATAGGCGAACATTTTACTCCGCGAAATTCGTGCAAATATTTTGCAATACTCTCTCTCAATTCATAATCGCCCTTTACATTTCCGGAATTAAGGTACTCCGGTGTTGAGTACATAACCTCCTTTGAAAGCTTTATCCAAGTCGAATACGGAAACGAATTTATATCGACTTTATTTGTCTTAAAATCCGCCTTATATGCCGTTATACTCTCTTGTTCTTCTTCATATTCAAAGTTTCTGTCACCAACGGGAATATCAACCTTGCAAACATAAAAACCGCTCCTTGCAACTGCTCTTAAATACCCCTCCTGTACCAAAATCGAATATGCTGTTTCAACGGTATTTACGCTTATTCCGAGATATTTTGCCAACGCTTTTTTTGACGGCATACGCTCATTTTCTTTAATATTTTTATTTTTTATTTCATCTGCGACATACGAATAAAGCTGTTCGTAAAGCGGTTTTTTTGACGCTTTATCGGCTGTAAAAATAAAGTTAAACATAATCTGACCCCATAAAAAACTTGTATTTTGGCACTTTTAATAGTGTCAATCGGTGGTATAATTATAACCAATCCCAGTGAAAAAGTCAACAGACGGCTGATTTATTTAAGCCGAGCAGAAAGGAATGTTAATAACTATGTCAACACAAATGGAACTAAACAGAAACCTTGCCCAAATGCTAAAGGGCGGAGTAATTATGGACGTAACAACACCTGAACAAGCAAAAATTGCCGAGGAGGCAGGCGCTTGTGCTGTAATGGCTCTTGAACGTATCCCTGCCGATATTCGTGCCGCAGGCGGTGTGTCGAGAATGAGCGACCCTAAAATGATTAAGGGGATTCAAGACGCAGTTTCAATCCCTGTTATGGCGAAGTGCCGTATCGGTCACTTTGCAGAGGCAAGAATTTTGCAAGCAATCAAAATTGACTACATAGACGAAAGCGAAGTGCTTTCACCTGCCGACGACAAGTACCACATCAACAAGAACGATTTTAAAGTACCTTTCGTATGCGGTGCTAAGGATTTGGGTGAGGCGCTAAGACGTATAAACGAAGGTGCGGCTATGATAAGAACAAAGGGCGAACCGGGTACAGGTGACGTTGTTCAGGCAGTACGTCATATGAGAATGATGATGTCTGAAATCAGACGTATTCAAAATATGTCAGAAGACGAACTTTATGAGGCTGCAAAGCAACTTCAAGTGCCTTACAACCTTGTTGAATATGTTCACGAAAACGGTAAATTGCCTGTTGTAAACTTTGCCGCAGGCGGTGTTGCAACACCTGCCGACGCCGCACTTATGATGCATCTCGGTGCAGAGGGTGTATTCGTAGGCTCGGGTATATTCAAGTCAGGCAACCCTGCAAAGAGAGCGTCTGCCATTGTTCAAGCCGTTACAAATTACACTGACGACAAACTTCTTGCAGAGCTTTCAGAGGACCTTGGCGAAGCAATGGTCGGCATAAACGAAAACGAAATTGCACTACTTATGGCGGAGCGTGGTAAATAATGAAAATCGGTATACTTGCACTTCAAGGTGCATTTATTGAACACAAACATTCGCTTGACGCACTTGGTGTGGAATCATTTGAAATACGTCAAAAAAAAGACATTGAAAAACCGTTTGACGGTCTTATTATCCCGGGCGGAGAAAGTACGGTAATCGGCAAACTTCTTCACAAACTCGATTTATATGAGCCGATTAAAAATATGATTGAAAACGGTATGCCTGTTTTCGGTACTTGTGCCGGACTTATCGTTCTTGCGAAAAATATTGAGGGCGAACAGGCGCACATAGGCACTATGGATATTACCGTAAGACGCAACGCATACGGCAAGCAAATCGACAGTTTTTCCGAAGAAGTCGTTATCCCCGAAGTATCGGATAAACCGTTTCCGCTTGTATTTATCCGTGCGCCGTGGATTGACAGTGTCGGCGATAACGTAAAAATTTTGTGTAAGCTGAACGGTCATATAGTTGCCGCAAGAGAAAACAATATGCTTGTAACTTCGTTCCACCCCGAACTTACAAAAAATCTTGATTTTCACAAATATTTCATAAATATGATAAAATAGCAAAAATCCCGATGACATAATTCATCGGGATTTTTATAATACTAATACTGCTCCAAACTAAATTTGAGCAGAAAGGTTTTGATGTTATGAAAAGAAAATATCCGAATCACGTTATTTTCCGTAACAGTAATTTTGACTTTGACGTATGCAATGCCATATCCGCAACTGACTGCACCGGGCTTATTCCGTGGGCACCGAACAGCGAAGAGCAGCTTGACTCTTATGACGAAATTATAAACTACTCACCCGAAAGTGCAAACATATACAACTACGACAAATAGCAGACAAACATTTTATAATCGTCTTCTCCGACCGAATACTCTTTAAAGCAATACGTTTTACCGTCATATCTGATTGTATCGGAAAGCACCGAAAAGCTGTCCAGCGGAATTGTAAGTCCGGTACCGATTGCCTTGACAAAGCTTTCTTTCTTTGTCCACACCTCAAAAAACGCATTGTTTTTATCGGCTGAACAATTTATATATTCGGTTTCTTCCGCCGTAAAAAATCGTTTTGCCAAATTCATATCACATTCTCGCAAGTGCTGTATGTCAATGCCAACATCTTTGTTATGTACGGCACATACCGCATATCCGCCGGAATGTGATAGATTTACATACAAATCCTTGTTTTGCGTTAAGTAAAGTTTTCCGCCGTTTTCTGTGTCCCACTTTACCGTTTTTTTTATATCACCGTTTACCGCATAATTTAGCAGCAGTTCCGCACCTATTGACTGTGATTTTTTATTTGTCTTTTTTAACCTATTGACTTTTTCAATTCGTTTTTGCGACAAATACTTAAACCATTTTTCATCATCGGCATTTATGCTTTTGACGTTCATATAATATACTTTCATATTTTAAGACTTCCCAAAACTTCGCCTATCGGCTCGCTTATAACAAGATCGGCATTTTTATCGGCAGAAGTGGCGGCTTTATTGATAATAACAAGTTTACTGCCTTTGAAGTAATTTATAAACCCTGCCGCAGGATATACGTTAAGCGATGTACCTCCGATTATAAGTACGTCCGCATTACTGATATACTGCACCGATTTTGTGATTGTATCGTCATTTAACATTTCTTCGTACAGCACAACATCAGGCTTGATTATACCCCCACATTCGCATTTCGGCACGCCCTTGCTGTTTTCAATATAATCAATATCGTACGATTTTCCGCAATCCATACAGTAGTTTCTAAGAGTCGAACCGTGAAGTTCAAGCACGTTTTTACTGCCTGCCATTTGATGAAGTCCGTCTATGTTCTGTGTTATAACCGCTTTTAACTTTCCTTTTTCTTCAAGTTTTGCAAGTGCAATATGTGCCTTGTTCGGCTTAACACCTTTTACAATCAGCTTGTCACGATAAAATTTGTAAAATTCCTCCGTATTATTCATAAAAAACGTATGACTTAAAATTGTTTCCGGCGGATAATCGTATTTCATATTATAAAGTCCGTCAACACTTCTGAAATCCGGTATACCGCTTTCTGTTGACACACCTGCACCGCCGAAAAATACAATATTGTCACTTGAATCAATTATCTCTTGTAAAGTCATTGCAATCATCTCCTAAAACATGCTCTCAGTTTATATCGCCTATCTCATACATTGTCATTGCCAAAACCGCCTCACCGGCTGTTTCCGTACGCAGTATTCTCTTACCGAGCGTTACTGTATCTATACCGCTTGAATGAAGTTTTTCGGTTTCGCTTAAATCAAAACCGCCCTCCGGACCTATGACAAATCCCACCGACTTAACGTCACTTTTTGAGGTCAAAATTTCTTTCAGTGTTTTCTGTTCTTCACATTCGTACGGCACAAAGAACAAATCAAATTCTTTTGATTTTTCAATCACTTCATTGACAGTCATAAATTCAGACACTGTCGGAACAATACCCCTTCCCGACTGTTTCGCCGCCGATTCGGCAATCTTTTGCCAACGGTCGATTTTCTTTTTCTCGTCCTTTTTATTGTCTATTTTCACAACACATCTTGAAAGTTTCACAGGCACAATTTCAGAAATGCCAAGCTCAGTTGTTTTCTGAATGATGTACTCCATTTTGGACGCTTTTGGAAGTGCCTGAAAAAGTGTAACCTTTATATTCGGCTCTGTTTCGCTCTTTTGTCTTGATATGATATTCAAAAGAATTTTCTTCGGCTCTATCGTATCAATTTGAGCGTCATAATCCGTTCCCTGTCCGTCACACACCGTAACGTTATCGCCTTTTTCAAGACGAAGTACCCTTGAAATATGCGTTACGTCCTCGCTGTCTATTATAATTTGATTATCTGATATTTTATCTTGTGTTACAAAAAATTTAGGCATTTTCAAAAATCCTTTCAAAATTTCTATGACTTATTTTCTCTGCTTGTTCTTCAGTATAACCCCTTGCAAGCAGTCTGTCAAATATTTTATACATATCTTCAACACCGCTTATACCTTCGGGCAGACAGTCAACACCGTCAAAATCCGCACCGATACCGATATTATCCTCACCGCCAAGCTCCATAAAATGCTCAATATGATTTACAATATCGTCAATACCGCATTTATCTCTGTTCGTTAAAAACGGCGGATAAAAATTCACTCCGACGCAACCGCCGCTGTTTTTAATAATTTTAAATTGTTCGTCTGTTAAATTTCTTTTATGGGGACATATAAAGTCCGAACAAGAATGTGTTGCGACAATCGGCATTTTTGTTACCTTTGCAATATCGTAAAATGACTTTCTGTTAAGGTGTGAAACGTCTATAAGCATACCGATTTTATTCATTTCCGCCACAACCGTTTTTCCGAAATCGGTCAATCCTCTGTTTTCGTCACTTTCCAACGCACCCGAAGCAATATGGTTTGAATAGTTCCATGTTAGTGCCGCGATTTTTACGCCGAGCCTGTGATAATTGCGAAGTGCCGAAAGTGAATATATCCCCTCTCCGCCCTCAAGGCTTAAAACAGCTTTAACATTCTGCGGTAGATTTTGCGTGTGCGTGTGGAATGTATCTGTTAAATTCATTGTTCGCTCCGCACCGCACGTCTTATATATCGGATCTATAAAGCAAGCAAAAACTTGCGTATAGCTTTTATATTCCGACATTCTTTTTAAATCAACATGACAGTCATTTTCATTAAGGCTTTTACCGTCATCACGCACGCAACACAATGTATCGCAATGTGTGTCAAATACGGAATAGTTGTTTTTAGTGTCCCTATTCATTTTAGTGTCCCCTTATTAAAAAGCATTTTCAATATGATTAACTTTAACAAGAAATAATTCTCCGTTTTTCTCCTCATAAAATACTTCTATCACATCAAATCGCATATCGGTATTTTCCACATCTGCATAAACCATTGCGGCTTTTTTCACCCGTTCCTGCTTTTTGCGGTCAACATATTCGCTCGGCTCACCGAATAAATTACTCTTTCTCGTCTTTACTTCCACAAAAACAAGTCCGCCGTCCTTTGCGGCGATAATATCAATTTCGCCGAATTTCAAACGGTAATTTCTTTCAAGGATTAAGTAATCCATTTCAACAAGATAATCCTCTGCCGCCTTTTCTCCGAAATCTCCTATTTCCTTTGTCGTCATAATCATTCTCCCAATAATTTTCTTAAAAATGTTCTTCTGTGTATCGGACACGGACCGTATTTTAAAATAGCCTCATTGTGTGCCTTTGTGCCGTAACCCTTATGCTTTTCAAAGCCGTACTCGGGATACTTTTCCGCCATTTGACATATAAATCTGTCACGGCTCACTTTTGCCAAAATAGACGCCGCCGCTATTGAAATACTCTTACTGTCACCCTTTACAACCGTTTCGTGCGGTATTTCCATTCCGCTTATTCTGTTACCGTCTATAAGCACAAAATCGGGTGCAGTGCTTAGTCCGTTTACCGCACCGTTCATTGCCTCGTACGTTGCGTTTAAAATATTTATTTCGTCAATTCGTTTTTCGTCCACACTGAATATATTATATGCGATTGCCTTTTCGGTTATTTCTTCAAACAATTCTTCTCTCTTTTTTTCGGAAAGTTTTTTTGAATCATTTATTCCTTTGATTATAATGTCATTCGGAAGTATAACCGCCGCCGCATATACAGGGCCGGCAAGCGGACCTCTTCCTGCCTCGTCAACTCCCGCAACAACCGTATATCCGTTATCGCGGCAATTATGTTCATACTCATACATCGCCTTTACGCGTGCAATTTCTTCTTCCTCTGTAAGTTTCTTTCTCGGCATATTTTTTCTCCTGATTTCTATTTACCTCTACCAATTTAATATTAAATGTGTTATACTGATATTAAATACACGGAGGTGATTTTTTATGTTGTATCAAAGGGAAATTAACGATCCCGTTTTAATACAATTTATTATTCTTTATACATTAAATCAAGCAAAAGATTATGTTCCGTACAATAATCTTATAAACCTTGTTCTTGATAATTGTAACATTAATTTTCAAGATTTTCAAGTCGCACTTGATAATCTCGAACATACACATCACGTTAAAACCTTTCTTGAAAGTGAACACAACGAAAAATATAAAATAACAAAAAAAGGTATGAATGCAAGTGACCTTTACACTCCAAACATACCTGTTTACATAAAAGAACCTATTGATAATTCTATCAATGAGCTTTTCAATACCGAAAAAGTCCGTAATTCCGTACGCAGTAAGATTACCCGTATACGCAAAAACGAATACAGCGTCGAATGTGAGCTTTACGACGATGACGACACCAACCTTTTAAAGCTTTCACTATATGCCGGCTCGCGTGAAGAGGCAGAACGTATGGCTGTGTATTTCAAGAATGAGCCGAATATCGTTTACGAAACAATTCTTACTGCTTTTAACGAGGAATTACATCATATTAGCGAAGATTGACGCTGATATGACAGTCATAAGTCCTGCAACCGCAACCGAAAGGCTGCTCATTGCGCCCTCGATTTCACCGATTTCAAGAGCCTTTGTTGTACCGATTGCGTGGGACGCAGTTCCTATCGCAAGACCTTTTGCAACAGGCTCTTTTATTCTGAAAATTTTCAAAACCGCCTCAGCGATTATATTGCCGAGTACTCCTGTTATGATAATTACCGCAACGGTTATTGTCTGTATTCCGCCGAGTTCTTCACTCACGCCCATTCCTATTGCCGTTGTGATTGATTTCGGCAAAAGCGTTACATACTGTTCATGCGTAAGTCCGAAAAAATACGACATCAAAAGTATACTTCCCATACTTGCCAAAACTCCCGCAAGTATGCCTATAAACACTTCCTTTGCGTGTTCTTTAAGCACGGATATTTGACGGTATAGCGGTATTGCAAGGCAGACCGTTGCAGGTGTTAAAAGATAGCTTATATACTTTGCACCGCTGTTATACGTTTCATAATCAATGTGAAATATCTTTATAACCGCGATTACAAAGATTATTGATACAAGCAACGGATTTAAAACCGAAATTTTCTTTCTTAAAAATATTCCTATCAAATATCCCACAACGCTGATTACCGCACCGAAGAATATGCTGTCTGTCATTATATTATTCATCTTTTTTGCCCTCTTTCTTCTTGCCTGTTTTCATAATCAATTCAGTCGCTTTGCCCGTAACCGCCATAACCACGATTGTCGATATGATTGTTATAACGACAACCGGCAACATCATATCTTTCAAATCGCCCCAAGCAGTTACAAGTCCGACGCCGCCCGGAATAAACATAAGCGGCATTATTTCAATAAGAAAGTCCGAAGTTCTTTCAACGTGTTCAAGCTTTACAACCTTTGTACACAAAAGTATAAGCATTATTATAAGTCCGTATATGCTCGCAGGTACGGGAATAGGTATAAAATAATGCAACAATTCTCCGACAAATGTAACAACCAATATTATAAATAATTGATAAATGTATTTCATAAAAATTCACTCCTACCGTGTTCAAATAAAAAAGGAATACTTCATCAGCATCCCCTTTGGTTTACATCATCATACGTTATTATGTCGTTTATATCACGAATAGCCTCAAGGTATTCTCTGCACGCTTTCTTTGCACAATCAAGATTAAGTGTTTTATAATTTCCGCACTCAATCTCACTCGCTCCGAAAACTTTGCCGTCGTGTTTAATTGTCTTTGCCAAAATATCTTTTACCGTTTCAAGAACTTTTTCTTTCGGAACCACATCGCGTACAAGCAAGTAAAAACCTGTTTGACAGCCCATAGGACCGAAATATAACACTTCATTCTTTATATCAGAATTTCTTACGAACGTTGCAAGCATATGCTCGATCGTGTGCATTGTCACATTATCAAGCACCGTTCCGCTGTTCGGTTTACAAAAACGTAAATCGTATGTCACTATATCAACATCAACTCTTGATACATAAATTCCCACACCGAGTTTTCTGTGGTCAACTTGAAAGCTCTTTATTTTATTCACTGTAATTTTCCTCCGTTTATGCTGTTTAAAAGTTCAAGTATAATCTTGATTGAATTTGCCGCCGCCATTTTGGCAAATTCGGGATAATCCATATGTGAATCGTCATTTGCGCCGTCCGATATTGCACGAAGTACGCCGAAAGGCACACCGTTCATATAACAAACGTGTCCGATACTTGCACCCTCCATTTCAGCGGCAATAGCACCGAAATTATCTTTTATTCTATCTCTTTGTTCCTGTTTGCTGATGAATTGGTCGCCCGAAGCAATAACACCTCTTTTTGATGTTATTGTGCCTACCTTGCTTACTGCCTGCTCCATTAAATCGGCAAGCTTTTTGTCACAAGGTATATTGACAAGATTAATACCGGAAATCAAGCCGACAGGGTCACCTATCGGTGATGTGTCCATATCGTGTTCAACAACGCTGTCCGCAACGGCTATGTCGCCGATTTTAAATTCGTCCGAAAGTCCTCCGGCAACACCTACATTTATCATAATGTCAGGCGAATACTTAAGTATCATAGTCTGTGCACAAACCGCCGCATTTACCTTGCCGACTCCCGCAACAGCAACAACCGTTTCCACGCCGTTAATATTGCCTTTATAAAAATCAATGGTGCTGATTGTTTCCACCACTGCATTGTCCATAAGTCCTTTTAATGCCTGAACCTCAAGGTCCATTGCACCTATTATTCCAACAAGCATATATGTTCCTCCTAACTTTCTATCTATTATATAACTAATAAAATTGCCTGTCAATTTATGTTCTGTACAAATAATTACTCTTTTTTGCTTTATCCTTTGACATTCGGCAAAAAAAGTTGTATAATGATATGACGTTAGGAGAGATTATATGGATTTTGTAGCTATTGACTTTGAAACCGCCACATCAAATTATACAAGCGTATGCAGTCTTGGCATATGTGTGGTGGAAAACAACAAGATAACTGACAGAAAAGAAATTCTTATTAAACCCGAACCGTTTGAGTTTAATGATTATAATATAAAAATTCACGGAATTACACCCGATATGGTTGTGAACAAACCTACACTTGCGGATTATTGGGCTAAGTTAAAGCCGTACCTTGACCACAAAACAGTTATTGCACATAATGCAAGTTTTGATGTCGGTGCACTTTGTGCGACTTTGGAGCATTTTAATATACCGTTCCCGACTTTTGATTATTTGTGTACGGTAAAATTGTCGCAAAAAGCATATCCCGAACTTCCGAGTCATAAATTAAATAATCTTTGTGACGCACTCGGTATTCATTTTCATCATCACCGTGCTTATGATGACGCATATGCCTGTGCCGCGGTTATGGTTAGAATACTTGAAGATTACAGTCTTTTGAACCTTGATGAGGTTGAGGAATGTTTTGAAATGGAAATCGGCCACCTTACTCCCGATACTCATTTGAAGTGTAAAAAGAATAAGAAGAAACAAAAGAAAAATTCAAAGAAAGCCGTCAATGAATGACGGCTTTTTTGATGTTAAATTGTTGTTAGCCACCCCTCAGTCGTTTCACGACAGCTCCCCTCAAGGGGCGCCTTAAAAGCCTCTCCTTAAGGATAGGTGGCACGAAGTGACGGAATGGCGGCAAAAAGGACGTCGTGGTGCCGTCCCTTATGAAGTGAATGCGATTTTCGGGCGACCGATGATCACCCCTACAACACCACACAAAAAAAGGGCGACCGATGATCGCCCCTACGAACAATGTTTGCCCCGTTTTTTGGAACTCAATGCACTGTCCCATACGAAGTGAATGCTGTTATAATCTACCATACAAGCAACTTTCTCTGCTCCCTTATTTCAATTCTTTAATTTTAAATTCACCGTTTTCGTATATCATATATGTATGCGGATTACCGCCTTTCGGGATTGAAACAGAACCGGGATTTAAGTATGTAAAATCGCCCATATCATCATTTGCCAGGATATGTGTATGACCGTTCACAAGGTAATCTCCTTTTTTTATCGGAGGCAAATTATTCGGATTGTATTTGTGTCCGTGAGTCAAATACAAGGTCTTTCCGTCAACGAATATAACCGCATAATCGGCAAGTACGGGAAATTCAAGCACCATTTGGTCTACTTCCGTATCGCAGTTACCTCTTACGCAAAGTATCTCGTTTTTAATGCCGTTTAAAAGTTCAATAACCTTTTTCGGTGCGTAATCTTTTGGCAAATCGTTTCTTGGTCCGTGATAGAGTATATCGCCGAGCAAAATCAACTTTTCTGCTTTTTCTTCTCTGTATGCCTCAACTGTTTTTTGAGCATAGTAGTACGAACCGTGTATATCTGACGCAAACATTAACTTCATAATTCATTTCTCCTAATCATGTAATTTTATCGGATCAAATCCCAAGTAATCGCCCGAAACAAGTTTATATTCAATTCCGTTTATTGTCCCCTCAACCGCGTTTCTGTGAGCCGCCGCATGAAGATGACCATAGATACACTTTGTTACAGGGTACTTTTTCATCATTTGTACAAATTCATTTTCCTTAAGCGAAACAGGCATTGGCGGATAGTGCGTGAACACATATATTTCATTACATTCCTTTACGCTGTTTAGTGACAATTCAAGTCTTAAAACTTCCCTGTCAAAAATCTTTCTGTCCTCACCGCCGAAATTATCCCAACCCGGATTTATCCAACCGCGAGTACCGCAAATTGCAACGTCCTCATACATAAACGAATTATTCTGTAAAAATTCTATATCATCAAAGCCATGCTCTGCGGTAAACTCACGCAATTTATTCATTGTCGTCCACCAATAATCATGATTGCCTTTAAGCAAAATCTTTTTACCGTTCAATTTATGCAAATATTCAAAATCTTTAACACTCTGTTCAAGATACGTTGCCCACGAAAAATCGCCCGGCAAAACAACAACATCATTTTTCTTTACGACCGACTGCCAATTATCCGCCAGACGTTCAACGTAATTTTCCCAAGCCTTACCGAATATATCCATCGGCTTGTCTATCCCGAGCGGAAGGTGTAAATCCGCAATAGTATATAATGCCATACATTTTCTCCTTAAAATTTATGATTATTATTATACCTCAATTTTTTAAATAAATCAAGAAAAAAGGCACTCCGTAGGAGTACCTCTTTTCGTGTCGTGTTGTATTATTCTGCAACAGTTTTTACAACTGTGTGAACACCGTTTATGTTACCCGACAGCTTAATCTGCATTCCTGCCTCATAAGCCGGAATTGTCAATGCGTTATCGGCAATATCTGTCGCTGTAATCTGTGTAAAGTATAGAATATCTTCACTCTTTACATCTGTTTCGTCAGCATCTTTCTTCAGTGCCAGAACAACAACTTTTGCACCTGTATCGAATGCAGGAATGTTTGCAACATTTACCGATGTACCGTTCTTAGCCGCTGTCATATTTTCATCAACTGCTGTTTCTCCATCTGATGACAACTTTGTAAGAACAAATGCGTTGAACTTATCATTCACCTTATCAAATGTATCCGGTAAATCCAAAGACATTGTTACCTTATTTGCACCGATTGTAAGTTGATCGCCGTATGCTTTCTTTAATGCGATTGATGTAAGTGCGCCGAGATTATTATATGTTGCCGCAACGAATGTAACTTCATCACTGTAGTTAAAGTTCTTTGTAACATCAATTCTCTTAAACTTAGTCATATCTTCATCTTCAAAACCAAACTTATTGATTTCAAATATATCCGAAGACTTAATTGTAAGTTTCTTGCTGTCATTCATACCGCCGCTTGTTGATGACACTCTTACATATACATCTTGAGCGTCTGCCATTGCGTCAATGCTAATCTTACCTGACGCGTCAATAGTAATCTTGTCACTGCCCAAAGGATACTTGTTCTCTGCGTCATAAATATCATACTTAATCAAGTTTGAATTTAGGTAAGGGAATTCAATACCCTTTCTTGACGCCTTTGTTGATGCCTGTGCGCTGCCGCCTGCAAGAACTGTCTGTGCATCAACTGACAATGTCAGCTTATCAGGAGCTACGTTAAAGCTCATTACGTTATCTACGCAAGTACCTGCACTGATGTTGATATGATTTGCAGAGCTATCTGCAAGATTACGAAGCGCACAAGTCAAGATGTACGGCGTGCCTTCCGCACCTGTTTGAGGATTTACTCTCTTACCGTTTTCGTCATACTTATAAACTGTCATTACTGCATAAGCATTTGCGTTACCCGTTGAACACATAACCTGTACATTGTACCAAGAATCCTTATCAACAGTCATTGATCCGACTGTCTTGTTACTTGCACCAAGTGCATTCAATGTTGTGCCGGAACTTGAAAGCTGTAAGCCAAGCTTACCCTTATCGTTACTGAATACTGTCCAGCCGGCACCGTCCTTTGCGAACTTCATATCAGCCGAGTAAATAACGTCTGCTGATGTATTTGCAGGAAATCCTACAAAATCATAAGCGGCTGTTACATTGTAATAAGCCGAACCGTCCCATGAACCTTCTTCAAGAGTTACACCTGAAACGTATTCTTCACAAGCGTTTGATGAAACGTATGTATCTGTATACTTATCTTCATTACCTGTGTTCATATTTGCAGGAAGTATCTGTACTTTAACAGTACCTTGAACACTGCCCGACTTATTTGTACCTCTTACTGTGATTGTTTGAGGTACGGCGTCTTCTGTAACGCTTAGTACGCCATCATTTGTGATTGTGATATTTTTGTTGTTTAATGCTCTCAGATTTGCCTCGTTGCAAACAATGTACTTCAAGTCACCGTCACCCGGTGTTACTGTAGCACCGTCAAGTGATGCAACTGCTGTAATCTGTGTATTTTCACCTACTCTTACTGTTGCTTTATCAGCTGATAGAGTAAGTGTATCGTATGTATCTGTTGATGTGTCCACTGCGTCTACATCAATAGTCTTTGACGCATATACGCCGTTTGCCGCTGTTGCACGAACTGTAATCTTTTGCTTTGACGCATTTGCACCGATTGTAAGCAATCCGCTTTCTGAAATTGTTATGTTTTCATCGTTCAGAACTGCGTCATTTGCCTCGTTATATACTGCCCATGTTACAGCAGGAGCTGTGATGTATTGGTCAAGTCTTGTTGCACCGTAAGTGAACAACATTGTTTCACCGGCTTTGATTGTATCGCTTGAACTGTCAAGTGAAATTGTATCTGCGCCAAGATTGTACAGTGCTATATTATCAACACTTGTATTTGCAAGTATGTTTAGATGTGACACACCGTTTCCGTTAGATGCTGCCATATTTCTAAGAGGCATACCCGTAACCTTTTGTACAAAAGTCTTTGTACCGTCTGAACTGTACTTCCATACATACATATCAACATTTGCGTCAGATGCACTGTAACGTCCTACAAGTGCGATATGATACCATGTATTTGTATCTGCACCAATCTTTGTATCTGTATAATCCTTGCCGCCTCTTTGCATTTGAATTGTACCGTTTCTGAATACAACCGCACCTGCAACTTTCTTATCACCTTTATCTTCCGGTGTAAATCCTGCGCCGTCTGCGTCAAATCTTACGTCAAGTGAAATCATTACGTCAGCCTTTGTATTGGCAGGATATGCACATTCACTTTCAAGACAATATTCACCGTACTTATTATTGCCGTATGAACCTGTCTTGATATACTTTGTTCCGTCAGGAGCACCATTTTCGATTGTTGCGGCTACAACTTTATCACCCGTGATTGATGTAAGTGTACTTGATTCACCATCCGTTGACGCTGCCAAAGTATCAAGTGTTTGAGGTGTACCTACTGTTGAATCGTCCGCAAACAATCCCACAATGCCGTCCACGATTGAATTCTTAACACTTGACAGGCTCAAAAGTGCATTATCGCCGTCATCTTCTTTGCTGAACAATGCTGTTGTGTCTGCTTTTTCGCTTTCGCCGATTACAACCGGTTTGCAAATCGGTGTAGCCATATCGCTTTTCCATAGCATAACCTTCATATTGTCTGTTGTTACAAAGCTTGATGATACAGGATAATCATTATACGCACCGCTCTTATCAAGTGTAACTTTCTTTGTATCAATGCTCTTTAGAGTTTTATCTGCGTTATAGCTTGCGAAAATCAAGTTTGCATTTTCAATAGCGTCTACAGCCGTAACTCTTGCTGTGCCGTTAGCATATTCAAGAACTGCATTTGGAGCATTTTCTGCGTTGTATATTACGTTAGCAGTCTTTGTATTTGTGTTCATATTGTAACTTACACCGTCAAGGTAGCCAAGTACAGCACCTATATCCGATACAAGTTCACCGTCTTTATACTCAATCTGAGCATTTAACAGGTTCTTGTCAACACCCTTGTTTACAAACAAAGTTGTTGAACCGTTTTGAATATCAATTTGTGTGTAACCGTCTTTCAAACCGCCTGTGATTGAAACAATCGGCAAGCTGCCGTCTGTGTATGACGGAACGTCACCCTCTGTTTGAATTGTGTATTCAATATTCGGATTGACTTTCTTTAAAGCCTCCAAAGTCTTGATTGCGTCACACAATACGCCTGTTGTTGTATCAGGTCTGTACGGTGATTTTGTATATCCTGTTATTGCTGTGCCGTTAAGCTTCATTTCATACTTATCAACGTCTTCGTCAGGGTCGATTGTGTATGTATTGCCGTCATCTGAGAAATCAGCAGTTGCACTGCTGCCAAGCGTCTTTAGTGACGGAACTGTTTGTTGAATTACCTGTGCAACGTCGCCTTGTGCAAATGAACGTTGCATTTTTGTTGTCAAACCGCCTGTCATTTCAAGGTCATCTGTTGAGTTGATTGTAGCCGTTACAGGCGCTTGACCTTCAAGAGATGCTGATAGAGTAATTGCACCTGCATTTCTTGTTGAACGAACAAATATTCTGTTTGTACCACATTCTGCATAGCAGTAATCAGTGTTGTTTGTTGTAATCTTGTCGCCTACACCGCTGTTGTAACCGCCAAGAAGAACACCTTCACCGTTTAATGAAAGATTAATCTTGTCATATGCAAGCGGACAAGTGTTTCCGTCTTTATCTACTACTGCAACGTCAAAGTATGCAATATCACTGCCGTCTGCGATAAGTCCGTCAGGGCCTGCAACAGGAGTAATCTTCAATGTTGTTGCCTCGCCTGTTGTTGAGATATAGTCTTCTGCAACAACTTCATCTCTTGCGTCATATGCAACAGCCTTAACTGTACCCGATTCTGTTACATCAATACCTGAAAATGAATATATAAATGTGCTGTCAGGCTTTGTTGATGTACCCTTTAGCTTATCATTAACGTAAAGTTCAACCTTTGAAAGACCTGCCGAACCGATAACGTAAACTGTCTTGTTCTTAGGATCACGTTTGCCGTATTCGCCTGTTTCTTCCCAATATGTACCGTTGTACGACTTTAGCGGATAGTTGTATGTATCGTCGCTAAGCTGCGGATAATTCCAGTGACCTACGATATGCAATTTAGGTGTCGTTGACTGAATTGTCTGCATTGTATAGAATACGTCTTTCTTTATTCTTACAGGGTCAACCTTACCTGATGTACGGCAGTTTTCAGTACCTGTGTTTCTGTTGTGCATATTTGAGTCTGACCATACCATCATAGCCGCAGCCGAATAATAATCATTACCTGTTGAGCCGCCTACACGGTCTGAATAAAATTCGTTATATGCTCTTGCGTCTACCAATGAGAAATCTTCCGATGTAAGGTCGTGTATATCGTAACCGTCCGTCTTTGACGCACCTGAACCAAGCCACTTGTTTCTGTAATCATAGTCCGGTGGTGAGAAGTCATCCCATACACGTCTTGGGGCCTCTTCACGGGCATATTCTGTTTCCATAATAGGAACGTACTTCTTTATAGCCGCCATAGATGCCTTTGCATTGCTTGCATGTCTGTTAAGCATTGTGCCGACATAATCAGCCGCTTGAATTTGGTCTGTTGATGAAATTGTACGGCAACCGCAGAATCTTTCACCGTTAGGGTCAAGATTATTCTTTAGGTCTGTCATTTCCTGTTGGTGCGCCGCTGTAACTGCGTTGTTACCTGTTTCCCAGAAAATTACCGATGGCGAGTTTCTGAAATAAATCATTGCGTCACGCATTGCCTCAACACGCTGATCCCATGATCTTCCGTCAACGTCAGCCTCTTTATCACCTGCCGGACACGCCGATACTACACCGTACTTATCACCCGAACGAATTTGTGACGGCTTCGGCGCAACGTGCATCCAACGGATAAAGTTTGAATTTGATTCCTTTATCCATTGCATATCAAGGTCTTGCAACCAATCGTTTGCCACACCGATTACAGCCCACTCATTTGTTGAACGCTGTGCGTAACCTGTAAGCCATACAGGCTGGTCGTTAATCTTCAGACCGCCGTCGTTAATATCATATTCAACCTTACGAAAACCTGTTGTTGTCTTTTGAACATCAAGTACGTTTCCTTCGCTGTCCTTTAGGACTGTATATACGTCATATAAGTTCGGAGAATCAGGACTCCAAAACTTCATATCTTCACATTTTGCACTTGCAACAATTTTTGTTACGTCAACAGTTTCTGTGCTTGTCGGTTCAGGACTATCGGCATAAGCGTCGTCAGGTACTGTTGTCATAAAGTGAGAATCTGCACCTGTATCTTTTGCTGTCTTAACTGATGTTGCGTCGCTTTCAAATGAATATCTCAAATAAGGTTGCTTTGTATGGTCTGCGTCAGCGTCTGTTGAGTCCTTGTTAGGATCAACCATTTCAACGACATTTACTTCCAAAGTAACGTCCTTATCCGTATCTTCATTTCTTACTTCGCCCTCAACTGTGATTGTTGCCGACTTTCCTCTTATATCAAAGTCTGTCGCATAAATATAGTTACCTTTTGTTTTAAGATTATTGTATAGCGGCAAAGTCTGATAAGTCTTACCCTTTGCGTAAAGAATTACGTCACCTGTGATACCGCCTTGAACTTCGTTGAAGTCTTTTGTGTTCCATTGATAACCGTTACCGTCTGCCGCACCCGGTTCACTGCCCGGTTTTGTTTCTTTTGTTACCTTTGTTGTGTCAGACTGACCTCTGTCAGCCGCGTTATCTGTCGCAACTGCTATAAGGTTGTCTTGACCCGGTTTAACATAGTCTGTAATATCAAAGCCTGTTGCCGCGATACCTGCCTCATAGTAACCGACCATTTCGCCGTTTACATATAGGTAAACAGAGTTTCTTACCGCCTCAAATTCAAGGAAAAATTTCTTTCCCGCATCTGATTCAGGGATTGTTATATGCTTTCTGTAAAACATAAAACCTCTGTAAAGTCCTGCCTCACCGGCATCGTAACAAGCACCGTCAAATGAATCTTCCGCATTTATCGGATGCGGTACACTGACCGTATCCCAATCGCTGTCATCATAATCTGCATCGTAAAAGTTCTTTCCGTCTTTTGCAACGCTTGCCGATGCCTTAGCAAGCGGATATTCACTTCCGTCTGCCGCTTTTTTGAACTTCCAGTCGACGTTCATATTATATGTAACCGCCGGACTTTCCGGTTCTTCGTATACAGCAGAAGTCAGTTCTTCGTCTGCAAAAACCGGAACTACCGCTAATGACAACATCATCTGTAATGCCAACAGCAGTGAACAAAAATACTTATTTTTTTTCTTCATTTTTCATTTCCTCCTCTTTTATATGCTTTAATGATTGATTTAATTATATCAAATTTTAAACATTAAAGAATTGCATATCTTGTTTTAAATATTGCAAAAATTGCTTTTCTTTGTGATAACTGTATAGCTTGTATATTTTAATATTGATTTTTTGTGCATTTTTACATGCAAAAAGAGCAGTAACCCTAGATTACTGCTCTTTAAATATCGTTATTTTGCAAAAGTTGTTTTACATTCTGTAAACTTCTTCAGGTGAAACAACCGTTACATTTTCGTCTTTAAGCACTTCAAGTGCCTTTTCGGGATTTTCAACACGAACAATTACAAGTGCGCCCTTATCGCTCTTACCGATAAATGCGTACATATATTCAATAGAAATACCTGCATTTTTAAGTTTTTCAATTTCACCTGCAAGTCCGCCCGGTTTATCAGCAACCGCAAGTGCAATAACGTCCGTAACCTTTACAACAAGATTATTGCTCTTTAGAATTTCAGCCGCTTTATCCGGGTCGTTTACAATCATTCTCACAATACCGAAATCAGTAGTATCCGCAATCGACAATGCACTGATGTCGATACCGTTCTTTCCTATTACATTAAGTATATCCGAAAGTCTGCCCGATTTATTTTCCACAAAAACAGATATTTGTTTAATCAGTTTCATAGCTTTTACCTCCCTATTAATCGTGAAGTTTACGGTTATCTATAACTCTCTTTGCCTTACCCTCACTTCTTGTGATGGTTTTCGGCTCAACAAGCGTTACCTTTGCGCCAAGTCCCAACGTACTGCGTAATTTTGCAACGATATTCTTTTCAATCGCCGCAACAGACTTAACATCATCAGAAAGCATGCCCTCCGACATTTCAACTTGTACTTCAAGAGTATCTGTGTTATTTTCTCTGCCGACAATAATCTGATAGTTAGGAGTAATATCGCCGCCGATTTTCAAAAGTACTTCTTCAATCTGTGACGGGAATACGTTTACACCTCTTATAATAAGCATATCGTCGGTTCTTCCTGCAGGTTTCTTCATTCTTACAAGTGTTCTTCCACATTCGCATTTTTCATAATCAAGTACGCATAAGTCACGCGTTCTGTAACGCATCATTGGCATACCCTCTTTTGTAATCGTTGTGAAAACAAGTTCGCCGAATGAGCCCGGAGGAAGTACTTCTTCCGTATCAGGGTCGATAATTTCAGGAATAAACATATCTTCACAAACGTGCATACCATTTTGAGCAGAACATTCATAAGATACACCAGGGCCTGTGATTTCGGTAAGTCCGTATACGTCATATGCCTTTATACCAAGCGACTGCTCAATCTGATGACGCATATCTTCCGTCCAAGGCTCTGCACCGAATATACCTGCTTTTAGACTAAGTTGGTCTTTAACGCCCATTTCGTTTATTGTTTCGCCAAGATACATTGCGTATGACGGAGTACAGCAAAGGTGAGTTGCACCGAGTTCAATCATAAGTCTGATTTGTCTTTCGGTGTTACCCGATGATGTAGGGATTGTCATAGCACCGATTCTTTCAGAACCGCCGTGTGCACCCAAACCGCCTGTGAACAAGCCATAACCGTATGACACCTGGACAACCGAATTTTCATCGCCGCCTGCCGCCGCAATCTGTCTTGCCATACAGTCTGCCCACATATCAAGGTCGTTTCTTGTATAACCGGCTACAATCTGTCTGCCTGTTGTACCCGACGATGCGTGTATTCTTACAATATCCTTTTTGTCTGCCGCAAAAAGCTCAAACGGATAATAATCTCTCAAGTCCTGCTTTGTTGTAAAAGGCAACTTTGCAAGATCTTTAAGTTCTTTTATATCCTCAGGCTTTACACCCTTTTTATCCATTCTTTCTCTGTACATCGGAACATTTTCATAAACATTCTTTACTTGTTTTTGAAGTCTTTCAAGCTGAAGTTTTTCAAGCTCGTTTCTGTCCATTGTTTCAATTTCCGGCTGATACATTCCCATTGGGTACATCTCCTTTACTTTTTCTTTTTGTTTCTTATAAGCACTGCCGCTATAACAGCCCAAACAACAATAATTGCGACTGTCCAACCTATATAGGTAGTGAATAAATCATGTAGAGTTTTAATCAATAATTGCACTTTTTACTCCTTAAAGTTCATATCCAAGTTCAAACGCTTTAATATTGACATCAAGGAATTTTTCCGGAACAGTTTCCTTTATAACGTCAATCCAAACATTTTTATCTACGTCCATACTCTTTGCCAAAAGTCCGATTAAAACTACGTTTACAGCCTTGATTGTACCTGCCTTTTCCGCAAGAGAAAGTGCGTCAACAGCCTGCAAATTAATCTTTGCACTAAGTTTTTCTTCAATATTCTCAGGATATTCCATAGCACCTGTGATTACAGGCATAGGATTCATTTTTTGAGTATTGGCAATCATCTTACCGCCTTTTTTCAAATAAGGCAAAGCACGCATAGCCTCAAGCATTTCAAATGCCAAAATCAAATCCGCCTCACCGCGGTCTATAATAGGTGAATAAACCTTATCACTGTACTTTACATATGTAACAACACTGCCGCCGCGTTGGCTCATACCGTGAACCTCGCTGACTTTAACGTCATAACCCTCTTTAATTGCAACCTTACCAAGTATACGGCTTGCAAGAAGTGTACCTTGTCCGCCGACACCGACTATCATTATGTTCATTCTACTTTTCCTCCTTTTCAATCGCACCAAACGGACAGACATTTGTACATAGTCCGCAGCCGTTACACTGTGTTGTGTCAATCTTAACAGTATCGCCGTCTAATGAAATTGCAGGACAGCCGAGTTTCATACACATCTTACACTTCTTACACTTGTCTGTTATGTGACAGTGACCCGAATACTTTTTACGCATATTCGGAAGAAGTGCGCAAGGTCTTTGTGCGATAATAACCGAAGGTTCTTCTCTTTCAACTTCTTCTTTTACGACCTTTTCAAAATTCTTTACGTCAAACGGATCTGCAACGACAACGTGTTCAATACCGATTGACTTGCAAAGTGTTATCAAATTAACTTGCTTTGTTTCTTCCTTACGGATTGTGTAACCTGTTGTAGGGTTATCCTGGTGACCTGTCATACCTGTGATTGAGTTGTCAAGAATTATAACAGTATTGTTACCCTTGTTGTATACAATGTCAACAAGACCTGTAATACCCGAGTGCATAAATGTTGAATCACCGATTACTGATACAAGTTTCTTATTAAATTCAGCACCTCTTGCTTTTGCCATACCGTGTGCGGCACTGATTGAAGCACCCATACAAATTGTTGTGTCAACGCTTTGCAGAGGAGGTGTTGCACCAAGTGTATAACAGCCTATATCGCCCGAAACAACAAGACCGAGTTTCTTTAGTACATAGAATGTACCTCTGTGCGGACAACCTGCACACATTACAGGAGGACGAACAGGTGTAGGCTCGTCTATAACGTCAAATTCAGGTGCGTCTGTACCCAAAACAGCTTTCTTTATCATTGACGGTGTATATTCGCCTTGAAGTGTAAATACGTCCTTGCCTATTACATCAACTCCGACGCTCTTACAGAAATCTTCGATAACAGGGTCAAGTTCTTCGATAACGAAAACTTTATCATACTTTGACGCAAATTCTTTTATCTTCTTTTCAGGTAGCGGATAAACTATACCGATTTTCAAATAATCAGCCTTATCGCCAAGTGCTTCTTTTGCATACATATATGCGATACCGCCTGCGATAATACCGATTTTTGAGCCGTTTTCTTCAACTCTGTTAAGAGGTGATGTTTCAGCCATTTCCTTTAGTGCGTTTATTCTGTCCTCAACGACAACGTGACGCTTTATCGCATTACCCGGCATCATTACATACTTCTGCGGATTTTTCTCGTAATCCTTTAATGCAACTTCCTGCTTTTCTTCTTCCTCAACAAGACTCTGTGAATGAGAAACTCTTGTTGAAAGTCTTAAAAATACAGGTGTATCGTATTTTTCGGAAAGTTCATATGCAGTCTTTGTGAACTCCTTACATTCTCCGCTGTCAGACGGCTCTAACATAAGTATTTTAGATGCCTTTGCATAGTGACGTGAATCCTGTTCATTCTGTGATGAGTGCATACCTTGGTCATCGGCAACGCACAATACAAGACCGCCGTTTACTCCTGTATAGCTTGCAGTGAAAACAGGGTCAGCCATTACGTTAAGACCGACGTGTTTCATACAAGACATACTTCTTGCGCCGGCGATTGACGCACCGATTGCAACTTCTGCCGCAACCTTTTCATTCGGCGCCCATTCAACGTATATATCGTCATATTTAACTATATTTTCTGTAATCTCGGTACTCGGTGTGCCGGGATATGAGGAAACAACGCTTACACCGGCCTCATAAGCACCGCGTGCAACCGCTTCATTTCCAAGCATTAACTTTTTCATCATGTAATCCTCCTCGTTATTTAACCATTATTATAATTTTAACAAAATTCGCCTCTATCGTCAAGTACATTGTAGAAAAAAGCAACAAAATATATTATACTTTCATATTAAAATACCCATTTGCATTAAGCAAATGGGTATTTCAATCAAGGACTGTTGAGAAATCAGTTCGTTTTTTGCGAAAATGAACTCGTCGGCGTACATTGGTACGTTAGAGTTTATTGTCACAAAAAGTGCATAGTCAAGCCGTATATCAAAGATAGGCTTGACTATTATTTGTTTTATTTTTTAATCAACTCATAAACATAAAAATAACATTTTGCACGTTACGGACAATTTATCGACAGTTCTTTTTATTCAAGTTCAAATGCACCTGTGTAAAGTTGATAATACTTACCTTTTTGTGCAATAAGCTGTTCGTGATTACCGCGTTCGATAATTCTTCCGAGTTCAAGCACCATAATTACATCTGAATTTCTTACCGTTGAAAGTCTGTGTGCGATAACAAATACTGTACGTCCCGTCATAAGTGCGTCCATACCTCTTTGAACTATCGCCTCTGTTCTTGTATCAATACTTGAAGTTGCCTCGTCAAGTATCATTACGGGCGGGTCTGCAACCGCCGCTCTTGCGATTGACAAAAGCTGTCTTTGACCTTGCGACAAGCTGCCGCCGTCACCCGAAATAACTGTATCGTATCCTTCAGGCAACATATTTATAAACTCATCCGCATTCGCAAGTCTTGCCGCCGCATAAACTTCTTCGTCCGTTGCGTCAAGATTACCGTATCGGATATTTTCCTTAATTGTACCCGTAAACAAGTTTGTATCCTGTAAAACGATACCGAGCGAACGTCTTAAATCTTTCTTTTTGATACGGTTAATATTAATTCCGTCATAAGTTATCGTACCGTCGGCAATATCATAGAAACGATTTATAAGGTTGGTAATTGTAGTTTTACCCGCACCTGTCGCACCAACAAACGCAACCTTTTCGCCGTGGTCGGCATATAATGTTATATCATGCAGTACAATTTTTTCGGGATTATATCCGAAATCAACATCAAAGAATTTAACTTCACCCGTAAGACGTGTATATTTAACACTGCCGTCCTTTTGAACTTCTTTCCAAGCCCACATATATGTCTTTTCTTCCGTTTCAACTATATTGTCGTTTCTGTCGTACTTAACATTGACAAGTGTAACATCGCCGTTGTCCTGTTCTACTTCTTCATCCATAAGATTGAATATTCTTTCCGCTCCGGCAAGTGCCATAACGATTGAGTTAAGCTGTTGCGATATTTGGTTTATCGGCATTGTAAATGATTTTGAAAGTTGCAGAAATGACGCTATAACGCCAAGTGTAAGTCCCGCAACTCCGTTTAGTGCAAGTGCACCGCCGATAATAGCTATAAGCACATACTGCAGGTTACCTAAATTAGCCATAATCGGCATTAGGATATTTGCGTATTTATTAGCCTCTGTTGCGTTTTCACAAAGTTCTTCGTTAATCTTATCAAAATCTTCTTTTGAATGTTCTTCGTGACAGAACACCTTAACGACCTTCTGACCGTTAATCATTTCTTCGATATAACCGTTTACCTTACCGATGGACTGCTGTTGTTTTACAAAAAATCTTCCGCTCGCTCCTGCAATCTTCTTTGTTACAAACATCATACAGGTCGCAAACACCAACACAAATATTGCAAGATAAACATTCGATATAAACATCGCAACAACTACCGATATAATTGTGACTGCCGATGAAAACATCTGCGGAATACTCTGTGCCATCATCTGTCTTAGAGTATCTGTATCGTTTGTGTAGTAACTCATTATATCGCCGTGAGTATGTGTATCGAAATACTTAATCGGCAATTTCTGCATATGAGTAAACATATCGTCACGAATTTTCTTTAACACACCCTGTGCGATTGATACCATAGTTCTGTTATAAAACAATGTAGCAAGTATTCCCACTGCATACACAATACCCATTACGCAGATTGCTTTAAGCAAGCCCGTGAATACAGGGTTTGTACTGCCCAAAAGCGGTGTTATATAGTCATCGATAAGCGTACCGATAAACATTGAGCCGGCAACGTTTGCAACGGCACTCAGCAATATACATATCAATACAAAGATAAATCTGAATTTGTATTTCTTCATATATGAAAGAATACGTTTGATTGTCTTACCGGTATTTTGTGCACCGTGTTTATTCATCGTCACCGCCTCCTTTCACCTGTGAATTATATACTTCACTATATATTTCGTTGTTCTTCAAAAGTTCTTCGTGAGTACCTATTCCGTTTATTTCACCGTTATCCATAACAATTATCTTATCTGCGTCTTCGACAGATGAAATTCTCTGTGCAATAATAATCTTTGTTGTATTCGGTATTTCTTCACGGAACGCACGTCTGATACTTGCATCTGTCTTTGTATCAACCGCACTTGTACTGTCGTCCAAAATAAGGATTTTCGGTTTCTTTAACAAAGCTCTTGCGATACAAAGTCTTTGTTTCTGACCGCCCGATACATTTGAACCGCCCTGTTCGATATAAGTATCATACTTATCAGGGAATGTCTGAATAAATTCATCGGCTTGTGCAAGCTTACATACTCTTTCGATTTCTTCATCTGTTGCGTGGTCATTACCCCAACGCAAGTTTTCTTTGATTGTTCCGGAGAACAACACATTTTTCTGAAGTACCATTGCAACCTCGTCACGCAATGACTCAATATCATATTCCTTTACGTTTCTGTCACCGACAATCACTTCACCGTCGGTTGTATCGTAAAGTCTTGGGATAAGCTGTACAAGGCTTGACTTTGAACTTCCCGTACCGCCTATAATTCCGACAGTTTCACCCGATTTAATATCAAGATTTATATTCTTAAGGCAGAGTTTTCTCTTTTTCTTTGAATATCCGAAGTTTACATTTCTGAATGAAATATCGCCGTTTTTAATTTCATATACAGGATTTTCAGGATTTGTAAGATCGCTCTTTTCGTCAAGTATTTCGACGATTCTTTCAGATGACGCTCTTGCCATTGTAATCATTACGAACACCATTGAAAGCATCATAAGGTTCATAAGAATTTGCATTGTATATGCAATAAGGCTTGTAAGCTCACCTGTTGTCATAGTTGACGCAACGATAAGCTTTGCACCGAACCACGATATGAAAAGCATACAGCCGTATGCCGCGAACTGCATAAGCGGTGCGTTAAATGCCAAAAGTTTTTCGGCTTTTACAAAGTCATCGTATATATCTTCAGAAACGTTTTTAAATTTCTTTTCTTCGAAATCTTCTCTTACAAATGATTTAACAACTCTTATACCTCTCAAATTTTCCTGTACAACGTTGTTAAGTTTATCGTATATCTTGAATACTCGTTCAAATATCGGGTGTGCGTGAGTCATTATAAAATACAATCCGCCGCCCAAAACAGGAATTGCAAGCAAGAATACAAGTGAAAGTTTATGATTTATACCAAACGCCATAATAAGCGAGAATATAATCATTATCGGACCTCTTACCGCAATTCTGACTATCATCTGATAAGCATTTTGTACGTTCGTTATATCAGTTGTAAGTCTTGTTACGATACTTGATGCAGAGAATTTATCAATATTTGAAAATGAGAAGTTCTGTACATTATAGAACATATCCTTTCTCAAATTCTTCGCAAAACCTGCCGATGCACTCGCCGCAAATTTACCCGACAATGCACCGAAAACCAATGAAATTACACATGAAATTGCAAGGGCGATACCTATTTTCAATATGTAATTCATATTTCCAGCGTCAATACCCTTGTCAATAAGCATAGCCATAAGAAGCGGTATTACAACTTCCATAATAACTTCAAGAGTAACAAAAATCGGTGCAAGAATCGAATCACGTTTATACTCTCTTACACTTTTTAATAATGTCTTTATCATCTAATTCCTCCTTTAAAAATGTAGTACGCTACATATTAAGGTAAAAATATACCCTATTTTTCACACTTATCATTGTCTTGGTACATATGTTCGTAAACCTTTGTTAAAAGTTTTTTGAGTTCTTTTTCCTCCTCATCATTTAATGCACCTGTTATCAACGAATCCATATACTTTCTGTGTTCTTTCATTTCACTGCCAAGCTCAAAAGCCTTGTCAAACAAAATAACCTGTCTGCATCTATGGTCCTCCGGATTTACCTCAACACGCACAAAATTATTCTTCTCCATACGCTTTAAAAGTCCGATAATCGTGGAATGTCTTAACCCAAATTCCTGTTCAATCTCCTTTTGCATTACAACATTCTTGCCCTTTTCAAGCATATAAAAAAGTATATTTGCCTGCGAACAGGTTATATCGTATTTCTTCAGATGTGCATTTGCCGCCATAGACATAATCTCATCTATCCTCTTAAAATAAAAGCCTATACCTTTCTTTTTCACAAATACACCTCCTCGCAAAAAAATGTAGCGTACTATACTTTTTGTGTAGTACGCTACATATTATACACATTATTAATATTAATGTCAATAAACCTTTTTCAAAGTTCATATTTTGTTCATTAATTGTTCACGTTATTCGGAAACGTAACATAAATAGTTGTACCTTTGCCGACTTTGCTCTTTACGCGTATAGTCGCATTATGGCAGGCACAAACGTGCTTTACTATTGAAAGTCCCAAGCCTGTACCGCCGACTTTTTTTGAGTGGCTTTTATCAACGCGATAAAAACGTTCAAATATTCTTTCCGTATCTTCGGGCGGTATTCCTATACCCGTATCCTTTACGGACAGTTCCACGCCCTTTGCCGACTCGCCGACAAATACGGTTATTTTTCCGTTATCCTTATTATACTTTATCGCATTGTCAAGCAAGTTATATACAAGCTCACTCACCAATGTCACGTTACCTTTTATGAATGTCGGTATCTTCGTATAATAAATCTGAATACCTCGTTCTTTTGCGGCTTTTTCAAGAACACATATCGCCTCTTCCGTAACCAGCGAAAGGTCGATATTTTCCGGATTTTCAACACTTCCCTGTTCGTCAATATTTGATAGATTTATTATATCATCTATAAGAGTAAGAAGTCGGTCGGACTCTTTTTCTATCTTTCTGCCAAACTCCTTGATGTCCTCCGCCTTTGCCATACCGTTGCTTATCATTTGTGCATATCCCGAAATGGTTGTAAGCGGTGTTTTAAGCTCGTGCGAAACGTTTGCGGTAAATTCACGTCTGATTTTTTCCGTCTTTTCTTTTTCCGCATTTTGATTTGCTATTCTTGCAAAAAACGGTTTCAACTCGTCATATATCTCTGCCTTGCCTATATTATTTATATCCACTTCATTAATCGGATCTAAAATATATTTCGTCAAATGCTTTGCACTCACAAACGAAACAGCAATAACGCATATTAAAATAATAATAACTATCGGCATTATGGTCAAAACCATATACATTATTACTTTTGTCGGCTGTGACATTCTTAATATACTGCCGTTATTCAATTTTACGGCATAATAATATATTTTTTCACCAATCGTTTCGGAATTACGGCTACTGCTCCCGTTTCCGTATGTAACGGCTTGTTTAACTTCCGGTCGTTCAAAATGGTTTTCCATTGTAGTTGTATCCGCCTCGTTATCATAAATAACCGTACCGTCTGATTTGATAAGCGTCACTCGAATATCGGATACATTATCATACATTTTGGTTAATATATTAATTTCACTGTTTTCGTCATAACCGTCTAAGCATTGTGCCAATATATTTGTTCTTGATTTTAAATCTGATTTTTCCTTTATCGAATACTGTGTACAATATGCCACCAAAATAAGCAGCATACTTACTATAACTGATGATATTGTAAGAATTTTCAGCGTGCCGTTTATAGCTTTTCTCATATCTTATATCCTACATTTCTTATAGTTTCGATACACTTACCCTTTTCGCCGAGTTTATGTCTTAAACTTCCTATATGAACATCCAGCGTTCTGCTTTCGCCCTCAAAGTGATAACCCCATATCTTTTCAAGCAAAACCTCTCTCGGCACAACTGTGCCTTTGTTTTTCAGAAGATATTTAAGAAGTTCAAATTCTTTAAACGTTATCGCAATATCCTTTCCGTCAACCTTTACATTCCTGCTTTGGTTGTCCAAAATGATACCCTTGTATTCGATTATATCAGAACTGGCTTGCGGACCGCTCCTGCGAAGGACTGCTTTAATTCTTGAAATAAGTTCCATAACGCCGAAAGGCTTTGTTACATAGTCGTCCGCTCCGTATTCAAAGCCTTTGACTTTGTCACTTTCAGTACCTTTGGCTGTTATCATAATAACAGGAACATTTTTAGTAGTATCGTTGTTTCGTATGTCTTTCAGTATAGCAATTCCGTCTTTATCCGGCAGCATTATATCCAAAAGCACCATTGACGGCAAACGCTCGCCAAGTCGTTTTTCAAAATCTGAGGCACTTTCAAAGCCCTCTGCCTCAAACCCTGCTGATTTCACTGCATACGTTATTAAATCTCTTATTCCCTCATCATCTTCGACGCAATAAATCAAATCCATAAAACAATCCCCCATTTATACATTATTCAACTTCTGACGATACTGAAAACGGCAATATATACTTTTTACCGAATTCAACGCACAATTCTTTATATTCAGGATTGTTTCGTCTGTTACTCATAACGTGATGCACATCATAATTTTCGTCATTGAGTTCAATAATAGCTGCAGCAACGTTTGCACAGTGATCAGATATTTTTTCAAGTGCGGTAATGTAATCGGTAAATACAAAACCTTGATTTACACTGCATCTGCCCTCTTGCATACGCTTTATATGACGGTTTTTAAGGTCATTTCTAAGTCTGTCGATAACGTCCTCCAAAGGCTCAACTTTATTAGCAAGTTTAACATCGTCCTTTGAAAATGCACTGATTGTAAGGTCGATAATTTCACCGACGGCATTAACCATTATAGTGATTTCCTGTCTTGCCTTGTCGGAGAAATGAACGTCTTTATCACGTTTTTCTCTCGCTGTAAATACCAAATCGGCGGTATAGTCCGTCATTTTCTCAAAATCTGATATTGCGTGAAGAAGTATTGAAACTTTCTGCGAATCCGACTCATTCAAGCTCTTTGCCGAAAGCTTTACAAGATATGCACCGAGTGCGTCCTCATATTCATCGGCAAGATTTTCTGTTTCTATAATTTTCCTATCTATCGACTCTGAATACTTTGCAACACATTCCTGTGCCATGGTAAAGCTCTCTTTTACCATATATGCCATATTTGTAGCAAGCGTCATACATTGTTCAACAGCGAATGACGGAGTTTGTAAAAATCTTTCGTCAAGCAAACCGAATGTGCTTTCTTCCGCACCCTCTTTAATTGTCATTCTTGCCAGTTTTTCAAGTAACTTGTTAAACGGCAACAATACAGCCGTTGCAACAACATTGAATATCGTATGAACTATTGCGATATTAAACGGTGTAACAGAATCGCTTACAAATGCAAAATTGAAGATTGCATTTGCCGCATAGAATAATACAAGGAATAAAACCGTACCTATAATATTGAAATACAAATGCACCATTGCGGCACGTTTTGCGTTTTTGCTTGCACCGATACATGATATAAGTGCAGTCACACAAGTACCTATATTTTGTCCCATAATTATAGGAATTGCCGCACCGAACGTTATTTTACCCGTAGAAGAAAGTGCCTGAAGTATACCGACAGATGCAGATGACGATTGTATAACAGCCGTTAAAACAGCACCTGCAAGCACACCTAAAATAGGATTTTGGAACATTGTAAGTATGTTTGTAAATGCCTCAACATCTTTTAAAGGCTCAACAGCCGCCGACATTGTTTCCATACCGAACATAAGTACCGCAAAACCAAGAAGTATGTTACCGATATTCTTCTTAGAGTCGCTCTTTGCAGCCATTGTAAATACAATACCGATAAGTGCTAAAACCGGAGTAAAGTTAGCCGGCTTACAGAGTTGAATCCAAAAGCTGTCCCCCTGTATACCGGAAAGGCTCAATATCCATGATGTAACAGTCGTACCGATATTTGCACCCATTATAATACCTATAGCCTGTCCGAGTTTCATAATGCCTGAGTTTACAAAACCTACAACCATAACCGTAGTAGCTGAAGATGACTGTATAACCGCCGTAACTGCAGCACCCAAAACAACACCTTTTATAGGATTTGACGTAAGTTTTTCAAGTATCTGTTCAAACTTACCGCCGCCAAGCTTTTCAAGACCGCTGCCCATTACGTTCATTCCGTAAAGGAACATCGCCAGTCCTCCGAACAATGAAAATAAGCCAAAAATGTTCATAATTTTATCCCCTTATTTATATATTTTATAAAATCCTCTAAGCTAATTATATATAATCTATGTAAAATTGTATTCAAGCCTATCTTAAATTTATGTAAAATCTTTTAAAACTCGCCAGCTTTCGATTAATTTTTCAAGCGAAAACATTGCGTTTGCAGGGCTTGTAGACGGCAGTTTTACCGCATTTAAGTCAGAATTGTATTTTACAAACAATTTATACGCGGTATTTCCGTTTGTAAAGATTTTTTTAATTTCAGCCGTTTGTAAAATCCGTCTTAAATCATTCGGCGTAACATTTTTTATAGAGCTGTCGGACGAACCTTCTATGTCACAGCTTGCAATAACATCCCAAACCGCAATATTATGTTTTATCAAAAATGCTTTTTTCTCCTCTGTCGTGCCCGGACAGACGTCATTCATAACATTCGCAAGCACCTTCCAAAACCTGTTCTGCGGATGACCGTAGAAAAAGTTTGCTTCACGTGATTTTACAGACGGGAAACTGCCGAGTATAAGTATTTTTGAATTTTTATCGTATATGGGTTCTATTGTATGAAATTCCATTTCTATCACCTCTTAAATAATACTGTATAAACCTTAAATACACCTTAATTTTATAAAAATATCAGTGGAAATCAAATTTTGTATTGACTATTATATTTTTATATTATATCATAAAAATATTCATAAATAAAGAAAGGATTATAGATTATGAAAACAGCAAACGCACCATTGTTTAAAGACCCTATTCATAACGGAGCCGCTGACCCTGTCGTTATATATAATGAAGAAACAGGCACTCATTATATGCTTTACACCGCAAGACGTGCAGACGTTGAAGAAGAAGGCGTAATGTGGGTACACGGTACTGATATAGGAATTGCGGAAAGTAAAGACAACGGTAATTCATGGGAATATATAGGTATATGCAAAGGCCTTGAATACGGCGAAGGCAAAAATACATATTGGGCACCGGAGGTTATACGTTTCGGCGAGCTTTATCATATGTATGTAAGCTATGTTCCGGGAATTCCTGCCGACTGGAATCACCCGCGTTACATTCTTCACTACACCTCAAAAAATTTAATTGATTGGAATTTTGAAAGCAAGCTTAACCTTTCATCAGAAAAGATTATTGACGCTTGTGTATTCAGGCTACCAGACGGTATTTTCAGAATGTGGTACAAGGACGAGCGGAACGGCTCTCATACATATTTTGCCGACAGCAAGGACTTATATAATTGGGAAGTTAAAGACTGTGCCGCCGATGATGTTCCGCACGAGGGCGCTAATGTATTTGAATTTGGCGGTAAGTATTGGCTTATAACCGACTGTTGGAGCGGTTTGGACGTCTATTATTCGGACGACCTTACGACTTGGACAAAGCAAAGCAGTCGTATTCTTGACATAGGCGGTACAAGAGAAGATGACGGAGTTATCGCAAATCACGCCGATGTATATGTAACGGACAACAACGCATATATTTTCTACTTCACTCACCCTGACAGACAAAAAAATATGCTTGAAAACAATATCGGAAACGAACGCAGAACGTCAATTCAAGTTGCCGAACTTGAAGTTAAAGACGGTGTTTTGGTATGTGACAGAAATAAGGATATATCGGTTAAACTTAAATAATATAAAAAGGTTAGACGAAATTCCGTCTAACCTTTTGTATTACTTTGATGTAGTTATGCTTATACTGTTTCCGTCACTTGTCATTACAATATCGCCGCTTTCATCGGTGCGATACACTTCCACACCCGCGTCACTTAGTTTACTTAAAGTTTCTTCATTAGGGTGACCGTATGAATTGCCTTTTTCTACGCTTATCACGGCATACTGTGGCATAACTTCACGCAAAAACGGATATGACGTTGACGTTCTCGAACCGTGATGACCGACTTTAAGCACCGTTGATTTCAAATCCGCACCGCTGTTTAATATTTCTTCTTCCTCGTCGCTTTCGGCGTCACCCGTAAATAAGAATGATGTGTTTCCGTATGTGATTTTTAATACTATTGACGTACTGTTTAAATCCTTGCCGTTTTCGTCAACAGGTCCTAAAAATTCAACCGTACTGCTGCCAAGCTGAATTTCGTCACCGACATTCGGGTGCTTGATTTCAACATTTTGTTCTTCCGCTTTTTTCTTGAAATTTTTATACGCTTTTGTATTCGCCTCTGTTTTCGGTGCATATATGTTGTCCGCTTTTGTTACCGACAACGCGCCCGACAAACCGCCGACGTGGTCCTCGTGAGCATGAGAGCACACAACATAATTAAGCTCCGTAATATCTTCTTTCTTTAAATATGCCGCTACCACATTACTGTCCGCAACATTTCCGCCGTCTATCATCATCGTTTCGCCGTCACATTCTATAAGCGCCGAATCGGCTTGTCCTACATCTATAAAATGCACCTCAAAATTTGAATTTTCAGGTATATCCGACGGGTTTACATTGCTTCCCGATATTCCGAATGACATAATAAATGCCATTAACATATTTAAAATCTTACTCATCTTCTGCTCTCCCTTCATATATAAAATTATTATAACTTATAATTGACTTAATCTGCAAGTATTTTGTTGATTATTTTGATATTTAATGTTAAAATATCTGTATAGTATAAATTTGAAAGGATATTGTATATGTTAAATGCTGTGTTTTTTCCGTTTTCGGAAATGTATATAAACCACGTTAAATCATCGGAAAAATTTGATATGAAGATACAGCACTACCATGACGCATATGAAATATATTTGCAGGCGGACGGTGAGAGATACTTGTTCCTTGACGATATTTGTTACACGTTAAAGCAAGGCGATTTGGTAATTTTAAAGCCGTTTGACATTCACTATATGGAAAGCCGCGACATTGATTTTTACGAAAGATATGTTTTGAATTTCAGCAGTGATATGCTGAGCGGAATTTTGACAAAAACAGAAACTGATATTCTTTTCGATAACATCAAGTCGTGCGTATTCCATCTTAATGATGAGCAATTTACTCTTATTCTCGATTACTTCAAAAAAATTGACGCATTTTCAAACAGAATAGGTTTGCTTTCCGAAAAACTTGCGTTAAGCAGTGTTTTTCAGCTTGTTTCTGTAATTAAAGACCTTTCAAAAAATGCCGAAATTATCACAAGTCAAAATACTCCGCCCGAAATAGTTACGGCGATAGATTACATAAACAACCACTATAAAGAGGACATAAACCTTGACATTATAACCGACGTCGTGCATATCAGCAAATATCATTTTTCACGACTTTTCCACAAAGCAACGGGTGCAACGTTTCTGCAATATTTATACAATGTGCGTCTTGTAAATGTCCATTCCCTGCTTGCCGAAACAAATTTAAACTTAAACGAAATTGCTATTCGTACAGGCTTTTCGTCAAGTGCGCATTTATCAAGAATTTTCAAGCAAGTGTACAATGTTTCACCGCAAAAATTCAGACGTATGTTAAAAGAGAAATCAAAAAAGCAGTGATTAACACTGCTTTTTATTATTGCTGAAGTTGTTTTTTGAATATTGTTCTGAAAATTAATCTTGCAAGCGGTCCTGCAAAAAATATTTGCCAGCACAATGCCATTGGGAAATTCATAGCTGTTGTTTGCAACCATACCGCAACAATTTCTTTACCCGGATTTTTAAACAACAATGTTGCAATCATACTCATTGTCGGACACATAATACATACAATCATTGACGAAATCGCAAGCGTGATAAAGAACGGATTGTCCACTCCCGGTCTTATAAATCTGAATGCAAGCTTTGTCGCAAGTTTTTCGACTGCGAAAAACTCCAGTATGAATGCGGCAGGCCACATTATAACCATTTCGTGAAATGCAAGCAAGAACACCTCATTGCTCATCTGTCCCTTGTTCAGGCTGATATTATAGCATATCATTGCGTACACCATAATAAAAGCCATAATCAGTGTGAAAATAATGTTTTGAAATTTTGTCTTTGGCATAAATTTTTACCCTCTTTTCTTAAATTTACGCAAAAAAACAACACATCCGTGTTGTTCGTTATCATCGTTAAGCACAATGTGTCGTTTCCAATTATATACCAAAGCATTATTAAATTGCGAGGATTATTTTAACATAACCAGTCTGTGTTGTCAATACCTTTCTCTAAAAATAATCAAAAATCACATCGCAAGATGTGATTCTTGGAGCTGTCGACAGACTTAATTACTTACCCATTCTCCGACTGATTCGTTTGTTACAACATTTACGTTTCCGGAGAAATCAGACGTATAAAGCTTACCGCTTTTTTTATCCACAAAGTAAATTTTATCATTTTCAACATCGAATTTTTTTACTGCTTTATCATAAATACACGTCAAGTCGCTTGCGTCAAGACTGCCTATATAAAGTCCGTTATATGAAGTTATAAGTCTGCCGTCCGCAGTCTTCACATCGTCTGCATAACAAACATAATTATTGTCACTGCCGTCAAGATTTACGCGGTAAACCTCCTCACGGAAAGGGTTTTTATAATAAATCGTATCTCCCCACTGTGCAATAAGTTCAATATTTATCCATGACGCGTCGCCCTTTACGACCAAATGTTGATCTGTTCCGTCTATGTTCATACAATAAATATCTTTTCCGTTATCTTGATTTACAAACAGAATTTTATCTGTCGGCGTTTGCTTTTTACAAATAAGCGAATTAATTTGATTTAAGGTCTTAACTTCACTTCCGTCACGGCTAATTCTCATCAAATTACCGTACCAAACACCGTTTTCGACAAACAGATAATCTCCGTAATAAAAACAGTTAAACGGATACAGCTTAACATCATTGTCACCCATGCTTAATTTTACAAGTGACGTTCCGTCAAGAGTAATTCCGTACATTATATTGTCATTATCCAAGTTGAAATATATGTAATCCTTGTACTTTTTAGGGTATCTGACCGAATTGTCCGTAAGTCGTTCAACGTCACCGCTGTCAATATTCATACGATAAAGAACGCCGCTCTTTTTTCCGCCGTCCGATTCCTGATAATATATCCACCCATCATCAACGGCAATTTTATTGACCGTTTTATTGATAAGTTCCTCTTCACCCGATATGTCATTTGCTCGGTAAAGGTGTCTGTCATTTTTAGACAAATAGTAAACATTATTGTCATACATTTCAAGTTCACAGACGCTGTTGTCAGATAATTTCTGTCTGTTTGCACTGTTTTTGTCTACTGAATATAGCTTTTGATAGTCAGAATCGGACGCATAGTATACCGTACCACTTTCGTTTATACGGCTGTCTATAACAACTCTGTTGTTTTCACCGTCCCAACCGACAGTTGCGCCTAAAGTTTCGGAGACCGCTCTTACCGGAACATATGTTCTGTCATCAATTATTTTAGCAGGTACGTCAAGCTGAATTTGGTCAACCCAAATTGCCGAACCGTCTGAATTATATACTCCCGTACTCATAATTTGATTATCAACAGGCACGCATATAAATTCGCCGTTTCTTTCAGCCCAAACCGTTCTGCCGTTATTGTCCCACGACACATTTGCACCAAAGGCCTCAAATATCGCTCTCATCGGTACAAGCACACGTTCGTCAATATTCTTCGGATTAACGTCACATTCCAATTTTTCGCCGTCAATATATACTTCTATAACGTCATTAGCAAAAGCATTTACGCACGGCAACATAATTATTCCGCTTATCAAAAGTGCAATCAGTTTTTTCAAGATAATCGCTCCTTTATTACAGCATAAATATCATCATTTATATCTTCGACACTTCTTATTTTTCCGTTTTCAACACATGAAATATGTTTCCAGCCGAAACGTTTTGATACGTATACTGCATTATCATAGCTTTTTTGAAGATAAGATATATCACTCTCGTGTATATCCTTTTTATCTCCGCCGTTTGACTTGTTAGCCCTGTCTTTCATTAATTCTATGCCGTACTTTGGCGGCATATCAAGAAATATCGTAACGTTCGGACGCGGAAGTCCGTAAACATTGTATTCAAGGTCGTCAAGCCACGTTAAAAACTTGTCTTTTTCTTCTTGATTTTCGATTTTGCTTGCTTGATGTATAAGATTTGATGACACATATCTGTCCGCTAAAATCAATGTGCCGTTTTCGTAATCCTTTCCCCAATCGGTTTTATACGTTGCAAATCTGTCAGCCGCAAAAAACGTTGATGTGGCATACGCATTCACATCTGAAGGCTTGTCCCCGAATTCACCGTTTAGGTACATCTTTACAAGTGTTGACGACGGGTTGTCATACGCCGGAAAAGACACCGACTTTATTTTTAATTCGTCATTTTCAAGACGTTTTTTTAAAAGTTCCGTCTGTGTTTGCTTTCCGCTTGCGTCAACGCCGTCAATCGCTATAAGTATCCCCATAATTTCTCCTAAAATCAGTCTTGTTTGTATTTTTTACCTTTCGCAATTACCGTTGCCGCAAATTTAGGCAATTCCATCATTCTTCCTATACGCCAAGGTTCTTTGCAAAGTCTGTAAAACCATTCCATACCTGTTTTACAGAATATTTCAGGTGCGCGTTCAACTTTTCCGGCAAATACGTCAAGACTTCCGCCAATGCCCATCGCAACGCGTACTTTAAGTGCATCTCTGTTTCTTTCAATCCACTGTTCCTGCTTAGGCGCGCCTAAGCATACAAAAACAATATCCGCACCGGAATTGTTGATTTCCTCAACAATTTCAGCTTCTTCTTCAGGCTTGAAATATCCGTTTCTTGTACCGACAATATTAAGGTCGGTGTATTCTTCCAAAAGCTTTTTCTTTGCCTCTTCCGCAACACCCGGCTTACCTCCGAAAAGGAACAGCTTGTGGTCTGTGTAGTTCATTTTTTGCAAAACCTGTCTTGCAATGTCATATCCTGCCGCACGTTCGCTTATAGGCTTTTTCAAAATCTTTGACGCATGCACAACGCCTATGCCGTCGGCAGTAAGCAAGTCAGCATTATTAAGAAGTTTACAAAATTTTTCGTCTTTGTATGCAAGCATAATTATTTCCGAATTAGGCGTGTATACCGCATGAAACTTATCTTCGTCCAAAAAACGCATAATGCAGTCAGTAGCCTGTGAAATGTTCACCATGTCAACGTGAACACCAAGTATGTTTACTTTATCCATGTTCTTCTCCTTGCTTTGAATATATTTTTTTGCCACCACTCCGTCACTTCGTGACACCTCTCCTCAAGGAGAGGCTTTTCGGCTCCCATTGAGGGGAGCTGTCGGCATTGCCGTCTGTGGGGTGGTTTTTTCGGGCGACCAATGATCGCCCCTACTTACCCCTGTCCGAGAGAAAATCGTTCACAGTGCTGCTTTGCAGCTTGCAGTGCTGTACGTTTGTACCGCCTCAAGCAAAAAGTAGTGCTGTGGGCGATTTAATCCGGACACACTATCTATTATCTATTTTCGTGTATTCCTTACTGTGTACCATCGACTTATACGCCGGTCTGATAATTCTGCCGCAGCCGATAACTTCTTCAAGTCTATGTGCGCACCAGCCGACAATTCTTGAAATAGCGAAAAGCGGTGTATACATTTCGGTAGGTATGCCAAGCATTTTATAAACAAAGCCCGAATACATATCAACGTTCGCACACATAACCTTATGATTATTCTTAACTTCCGCAAATACACCCGGTGTAAGACGTTCAACACTGCAATACAGTTTAAATTCCTTTTCAAATTCAGGGTGATTTGAAACAAGCTGACCTGCTTTTTCTTTAAGCAAAATACATCTTGGGTCACTGTATGTATAAATAGCGTGTCCCATACCGTATATAAGTCCCGAACCGTCAAAAGCCTCTTTACGAAGAATTTTTGCAAGGAATGCCTTAACCTCCTCATCATCTTCCCAGTGCTTAACGTTTGCCTTGATTTCTTCCATCATACCCATAACCTTTGCGTTTGCACCACCGTGCTTAGGACCTTTAAGTGAGCCGATAGCCGCCGCAATAGCAGAATATGTATCAGTATCCGATGAAGAAACAACTCTTGTTGTAAATGCCGAGTTGTTACCGCCGCCGTGTTCAGCGTGTATCATAAGCAATACATCAAGCATTTCCGCTTCTTCACGAGTATATTTATTATCGGGTCTTATCATATAAAGCAGATTCTCAGCTGTTGACAATCTTGGCTGCGGTGTGTGAAGATACAGACTTTTTCCGTCATGATAATGGCTCTTTGCCTGATATCCGTATGCCGCCATTACAGGAAGTCTTGCAATCAATTCTATTGACTGACGCAAGATATTACCCGTTGAAATATCATCCGGATTTGAGTCATACGAATAAGACGCAAGTACGGAACGGGCAATTTTATTCATTATATTCTTACTAGGAGCTTTCAAAATCATATCTTCCGCAAAGCCTTCCGGCAATACACGAAGATTTCCGATAAGTCTTGAAAAATCGTCCAAAGTCTTTTTATCCGGAAGATGTCCGAATAACAGCAGATATGCTACTTCTTCAAAACCAAATCTCTTCTCTTTTTCACAGTTTTTAACTATATCTGTAAGGTCATAACCACGGTATCTCAAATGACCTTCCATAGGAATTTTTTCACCGTCATCAATATAGTAACCCAAAACCGCACCGACAGAAGTAAGCCCTGCCATTACACCTGTACCGTCATCGTTTCTCAAACCTCTTTTAACGCTGTACTGCTTAAAAAGTTCCTTTGAAAACGGCTGATACACATCTGATGCCTCTTCTTGAAATCTCTCTTGTAATCTCTTTTTATCCTCTTCCTTTAACATATCTCCACTTCCCTTCCGCTCCGCTATATCAGAGCTTGAAATTTATATCAGACTTATTTGATTGTCCTCTCCCCTTAAAATTCCTCCGGCTGCCGGAATATTTTTCGGTCTGTAATGCTCAATGTCCTCAACTGTGCATTGTTCTTTGTCTACAACCTTAACAACCTTTGCGTCTTTTTTACGCAACGTTATTACCTGTATACCCTGTGTACTCTTTGTCGCTTTAAGCGGAATCTTTTCCGTATTAACCAATAACACTCTGTTATTATCCGACATCAGAACAACATCTTTATCTTCATCAAGAAGTCTTATATCACATATCGGCGACTTATTTCCGTATGCACCGATAAGTTTTTTACGGTTTGTCTTAGTTTCATAATTTGAAAGCGCAACTTTCGCCATTTTACCGTTTTCAAACGTAAACAGCATTTCGCCCTTATAATCCGTTGTTACAACAGTATACACTATTTTTTCATCTTCTTCAAGTCCAAGTATTCCCGGCAGGTACTCGCCCATAGTGCTTACCTTTGCATCTGCAAGGTCATATGTTTTCATTTTATATGCAACGCACTTATTTGAGAAGAATATAAGTTCGGATTTATTTGTCGATTCCATTGTCTGAACAATTTCATCTGTTTCCTTTAATTTATGCTCCGTTGTGCTTGAACGAAGTGATACGGCTGAAATCTTCTTAATATAATTATCTCTTGTTACGAAAATTGTAAGCGGATAATCGTCTATATTTTCCGTTTCGTTATACTCCGTTATTTCCTCACCGCTGATTAAAGTCGTCTTTCTTTCCTGACCGTATTTCTTTGCGATTTTCTTTAACTGGTCTGCGATAATATTCTTAACCTCGTTATCGTCACCCAAAATACGGTTCAGTTCTTCAAGTTCCTCCATAAGTTTTTCAATCTCTGCGGTTCTGTTTATGATATATTCCTTGTTCAAACTGCGAAGTTTGATTTCCGCAATATACTCTGCTTGAACTTCGTCAATGTCAAAACCCTCCATAAGATTAGGAACAACATCGGTATCTTTTTCCGTATGACGAATTATTGCAATCGCTTTGTCAATATCAAGCAAAATCTTTTTAAGACCTGTTAAAAGGTGAAGTTTTTCGCTTTTTTTATCAATATCATATTTAATACCGTTTTTAACACAGTTCATTCTGAACAGTATCCACTGCTGTAAAATCTGCTTAACGCCCAGAACCATAGGTCTTGCATTAATCAAGATATTGAAGTTACAGCTAAAACTGTCCTCAAGCGGTGTCAGCTTATAAAGCTTTGTCATAAGCATATCGGGATCAACGCCTCGTTTTAAATCAAGTGCGATTTGAAAACCGTCAAGACCTGTTTCGTCACGTGCGTCTGAAATTTCTTTCAGTTTGTTCGCTTTTACAAGCTCCATAATCTTGCCGATTATCGCTTCGACTGTTGTTGTATAAGGAATTTCGTTGATTTCGATACAGTTATTTGCCTTGTCGTAAGTATATTTTGCACGAAGTTTAAAACTTCCGCGGCCTGTTTCGTAAATCTTACGCATTTCGCTTTCAGAGTAAATAAGGTCCGCTCCCATTGAAAAGTCAGGTGCAGGCATATATTTAATCACGTCCGCATTTTCGTTTTTCATACAAGCGATAGTTGCGTCACAAACTTCTTTAAGATTGAATGAACAAATATTACTTGCCATACCTACGGCAATACCTTGATTTGGATTTATAAGAATATTCGGAAACGCAACCGGCAAAAGTGTTGGTTCTTTCATTTCACCGTCATAACTGTCTATAAACTCAACCGTATTCTTATTAATATCCTTAAACAGTTCCGCACATATCGGATCAAGTCTTACCTCCGTATATCTTGACGCCGCATATGCCATATCTCTCGAATACTGCTTACCGAAGTTACCCTGCGACTCGACAAGCGGGTGCAAAAGTGCCTCGTTGCCACGCGTCAAACGTACCATTGTTTCATATATGGCAATGTCACCGTGAGGATTTAATTTCATTGTCTGTCCGACTACGTTAGCCGATTTTGTAAGTTTTCCTCCCAAAAGTCCCATTGTATACATTGTGTACAAAAGCTTTCTGTGAGCAGGCTTAAGTCCGTCTATTTCGGGAATTGCTCTCGATACGATAACGCTCATCGCATAGGGCATATAGTTCTGCTCAAGTGTTTCGGTAATGGGCTGTTCGTCTATCGGAGCATATATAATCTCTTTTTCTTCTACTTTCTTTTTCTTCCTTGCCATAAAATTCTCCTATCCTTTATGATAAGTCAAGCATTTCCATATATTTTCCGCCATTGTCGGCAATGTATTCTTTTCTGTCCGTAATATTATCGCCAAGCAATACGTCAAACATTCTCGATGTGCTTTCCGCATTTTCCGGCGTTACTCTTATAAGCCGTCTTGTTGACGGATGCATTGTCGTAAGACTCATCATATCAGGCTCGTTTTCACCAAGACCTTTTGAACGTTTAATGTCGTATTCGTCACGTTCTTTCGACAATCCGTCCTCTGTAAATTTCTTTAATATTTCTTCCTTTTCACCGTCTGTATACGCAAAATGTTTTTCACCCTTACGCTTTGTCTTTGTAATCGTTATTTCGTAAAGCGGTGATTCGGCAATATACACCTTGCCTTTTTCGATAAGTGTAGGCATAAGGCGGTATATCATTGTAAGAACAAGCGTTCTGATTTGGAAACCGTCAACGTCGGCATCTGTACAGATGATAACCTTGTCCCAACGCAAATTGTCAAGATTAAAACTTTCAATATTTTTATTATGAGCAGACTTAATCTCCACACCGCAGCCAAGCACTTTTACAAGGTCGGTTATAATATCGCTCTTAAAAATTCTCGGATAATCGGCTTTCAGACAATTCAGTATCTTACCTCTAATCGGCATAATCGCCTGAAACATCGGGTCACGCGCCAATTTACACGAACCTAAAGCCGAGTCGCCCTCCACTATATAAACTTCACGCTGTGAAACGTCCTTACTTCTGCAATCAACGAACTTTTCAACTCTGTTCGTTATATCCATTGTACCCGTAAGTTTCTTTTTTATATCAATTCTTGCCTTTTCGGCATTTTCACGGCTCTTTTTATTGACAAGAACTTGATTTGCGATTTTTTCGGCGTCTGTTTTGTTTTCTATAAAGTAAACTTCAAGCTGTTGACGTAAGAATTCCGTCATTGCGTCTTGAATAAACTTGTTGTTTATCGCTTTTTTTGTTTGGTTTTCGTAACTTGTCTGAGTTGAGAATGAGTTTATAACAAGTGCCAAACAGTCCGCTACGTCCGCAAATGTTATTTTTGAATCGTTTTTATTATATTTGTCATTCTGTTTTAAATATCTGTCAATCGCATATACGAATGCGTTTCTTACCGCCTTATCGGGTGAACCGCCGTGTTCAAGGTAACTTGAATTGTGATAATATTCAAGCATATTGACTTTGTTTGAGAAACAGAATGCAACTTGCATTTTCATTCTGTAATCCTCTTTGTCCGCCCTGTCACGTCCCTCACGTTCCATTTCCCACGTTTCAACAGTTGTAAAACCGTCATCGCCGACAGTTTCTTTAACATAGTCAACAATACCGTTCTCGTAATAATACTCGAACATTTCCATACCTGTTTCGGTTTCGTTGTAAAGAACGAATTTCAAGCCTGCATTTACCATAGCCTGCTTGTTTAAAACGTCTTGGAAAAATTCAATCGGTATATTTATATCGGTAAAAACTTCTGTGTCAGGTTTCCATTTTTGTACCGTTCCCGTCTGAACGCTTCTTGTTTCAGACTTTTGAAGTCCTCCGATGTTTTCGCCTTTTTCAAAATGCAATGTATACTGCGTTTTGTCACGCACAACGGTTACATCCATATATTCACTGCTGTACTGTGTTGCACACGCGCCAAGACCGTTAAGACCCAAACTGTACTCATACATTCCGCCTTTATTGTTGTCATACTTACCGCCCGCGTACAATTCACAATATACAAGCTCCCAGTTAAATCTACCCTCGCCCTCGTTATAGTCAAGAGGTATTCCGCGGCCGTGGTCCTTTACTTCTATGGATTTATCCATAAAACGCGTAACTTCTATTAAACTTCCGTAGCCCTCACGAGCTTCATCTATTGAATTTGATAATATTTCAAAAAAAGAATGTTCACAGCCTTCAAGACCGTCTGAACCGAATATTACAGCAGGACGCTTTCTTACTCTGTCCGCACCCTTTAGACTTGTTATGCTGTCATTTCCGTATTCCTGTTTCTTTTTCGGCATAAACTAACCGTCCTTTCGTGTATTTTCGCTTTCAGCTATAAAAATACTATTATATCTTATTAATTATACTACTATATAGGTTGTTTTGTCAAACGCCGTAAGGCAACATTTAGATTAAATGAATGTTACACACTTCTTTATTATTTGTTCAACATTGATAAAACAACCAAATGATTACAGAGAAAATGATACATTGCGTAAAAAAATTATTTTCCTATTGTTTTACGACATTTTTTATGCTAAAATTATACTGTATATACAATGTATATACAGTTTATTAATACATTAATTTTAACGATTTGAGGTTTTAACTATGAATACCGCATATATATATCTTCAGCTGTATAAACTTTTTGACGACATAACACCTGTTCCGGTTGACTGCGGTCAGCTTTGCGACAAGGCTTGCTGTAAAGGTGACGACAGCGGAATGTTTCTTTTTCCGGGCGAAAAAGAAGTTTTTAATCTGTTAAATCCCGATTGGGTACGAATTGAAAAGACAGACTTCACATATGATTATAACGGAAAAACATATACCACGCCTATAGCTATGTGTCAAGGTTATTGTGACAGATATCAACGTCCGTTAGCCTGTCGGATTTTTCCGCTTACACCGTATCTTGACAAAAACGGTCATATGGATATTATCGTTGACCCACGTGCAAAAGGTGTCTGTCCTATGGCTAAAGGTTTTTATCTTGAAGATTTTGACGCGGTTTTCATAAAAAATATTAAAAAGGCATTTTCTTTACTTATGAAAAACAAGCAATTTAAAGCCTTTATGGTTGAATATTCAAAATACTTAGATGAATTTAAGCGTTTTTATAAATAATTAAACAGTATTCAGAAAGGATATAATTGTAATGCAGGAAAATAACAACGAGAATAAGAAAACTCTAAACGAAAATGACGCAAACGATGTAATGCAAAATTCCGAAAATACAGAAACAAATGATACAGAAGAAACAGATGTTACTCCTGTCAGTGAAGAAAATGTTTCCGAAAGCGAATTGACGGAAAATAACGAGTCTGATGTTTCCAATACAATCAGTGAAGAAGAAACAGCCGATAATTACAGTTTTGACGATGAGGAAGACGATTTTGCAATTTCTCCCGAAGAAAATGACGAAACAGCTCCGTCTGAGCAAGACGACAATGCAGACGACGATACAGAAACAGATATTGAAAAAGAACAGAGAAAAGCTGAACTTACAAAAAAAATCAAAGCAGGATTAAAAAAAGCGGCTGTTCCCGCTTTAATCGCAGTTATCGTACTGATTTGTACTTTCATTGCATTTTTCATATATTCCCTTTCTACTATAGAAGAAGATAAGGTTATGAAAAATGTGTACATAGAGCAGTTGGACGTTGGCGGTCTTACATATGACGAGGCACTTGATTCAATAAACGCAACATATCTTTTACAGAATACTGCAATCACATTGACTTCAAACGGTCAGACATACGAAATAAACGGCTCAGACATCGGACTTACAGCAATTGCGGAAGATACCGCAAAAAAGGCTTTCGATTACTGCAAATCGGACAGCACATTAAAAAATGCATTTGCCGCTATTGAACTTATGTTCAAGCCACACATAATCGTTCCTGCCGTACAAGTCGATACCGAACAGCTTGACGCAAAACTTAACGAATTCGGTAACATTGCACTTGGCGAAAGAAAACAGCATTACGTTGAATTTAACGACGACGGTACACTTACAATATATTCCGGTAAGACAGGTTATAATTTAGACCCATCAACCGCCGAGCAAGAAGTTATTACCGCTCTTAGCAATGAAATTTTTAATAACATCGCGGTAACATTCACTTCTGCCCCACCGGACGAAATGACTGTTGAATCACTTGACGCACTTGTATACAAAGACCCGACAGACGCAAGATACGAAGTCAACGGAAATGATGTAAACATAGTTGCAGGCGATACGGGACGTTACATAAATAAAGATGAGGCTGCAGCAATTATAGGAAATGTATACGAAGGCTGTGAACCTGTCACATTGCCGTTCTACGTTTCATATCCGACCGTTGACGAAAACACATTAAGAGAAAAATTATTTTCGGCAACATTGAGCAGTTATTCAACATCATACGGCAGTTCGACCGCAAACAGATGTGCCAATGTTGCAAGAGCGGCAAGCCTTATAAACGGCAAAGTAATTGCACCGGGTGATGTATTCTCATTCAACGACACAGTCGGTCACCGCACAATCGAAAACGGTTTCTCTACCGCAAAAGAATACGTTGACGGCAAGAGCGTTGACGGTATCGGCGGCGGTACTTGTCAAGTCAGCAGTACCCTTTATTCGGCGGTATTGTATGCCGACCTTTCGATTGTTGAACGTCTTAACCATATGATGACCGTAGGTTATATTCCGCTCGGTCAGGACGCAACCGTTTCGGACGGCGGAGTTGATTTCAAATTTAAAAACAACACCGACTATCCGATTAAAGTTTCGGCTTACACAAGCGGTGCAACAATCACTGTAAGCATTATCGGTACTGATTGGGAACCTCACAGAGAAGTTAAAATTTCAAACACTTCTTCAACTTCCGGCAAAAATACCGTTGTTCATTCAACAAGATATGTATATGTCAACGGTGAGCTTATCTCAACCGATACGCTTAATACAAGTACATATATGCCGCACGAGCCATAATGCAAATTGCATAAATGAAAATAATATAAAACTTAATATTTTTTCATTTTACCCCTTGCAAACATTTTTAAATTATGGTATTATAATATTAATCTTACAGCAAAGACGTTGTATAACAGAGCGAAAACTCTGTTATATTACGTCTTTTTTTGTATAATAAAAACATTATACAAAAACAAAATATTTAAAGAACGGAGAATTGATATGTTTAACTCAGATTTGACAAAGCACCTCGCAGAGCTTTCAAAGCTTGAATTTACAGATGAAGAGCTAGAACAAATGACGGCTGATATGACAAATATCATAGCTATCATGGATAAAGTATGTGAATTTGATACATCAAAGCCTGCCTATGCACTTGATGCGGTTGACTATAAAGATTTAAGGGCGGACGAACATCGAAATTCGTACCCTACCGAAGAAATTGTTAAGAATGCGAAGAATGTTAAAAATAACAGTTTCGTAGTTCCTAAAGTAGTTTAACAGTCAAGAGAAAGGATTTGATTAACGTGGCTTTAAAAAAACTGAGAGAAATGCTTGACAGTAAGGAGATCAGTGCGGTTGAACTTACCGAGCAATATTTTGACAGAATAGAAAATTCAGATAAAGAAATAAACAGTTATATAACAGTGTGCAAAGAAAACGCACTTGCGGACGCAAAGAAAGCACAGGAAGTTATCGACAGTGGCAACAGCGGTGCATTTACGGGATTGCCTATTTCGGTTAAAGATAACATATGTACACTCGGTGTCAAGACAACCTGTGCATCACATATGCTTGATGACTTCATTCCTCCGTATAACGCAACGGTAATGGAAAAATTAAAGAAAGACAACATCGTTATGCTCGGCAAAACAAATATGGACGAATTTGCAATGGGTGGTTCTTCTCAAACATCATATTTCGGCGGTGTTAAAAACCCTTACGACTTAACTCGTGTTACAGGCGGTTCTTCCGGCGGTGCCGCAGCAAGCGTAAGTGCCGACCTTTGTGCCGCCGCACTCGGTTCGGATACAGGCGGTTCTGTTCGTCAGCCTGCTTCATTCTGCGGTGTTACAGGTCTTAAACCGACATACGGCACTGTTTCAAGATGGGGACTTATCGCATTCGCATCTTCACTTGACCAAATCGGCGTTATCGCAAAGTCTGCCGAAGACACAGGCTATATGCTTGAGGGCATTTACGGCTATGATGAAAATGACGCCACATCAAGCAAAAAATCAGAGGGCAACTATAATTCACTTATCGGAAGTGATGTAAACAAATTAAAAATCGGTGTACCGAAAGAATTTTTCGGTGACGGTCTAAATGACGAAGTTAAAACGGCTGTTTTAAACGCCGTTGAATATTACAAAAAACTTGGCTGTGAAATAGTTGACGTTTCACTTCCGAGTCTTGAATATGCGGTTTCGGCTTACTACCTAATTTCATCAGCCGAGGCGGCAAGCAACCTTTCACGTTTTGACGGTATCAAATACGGTCTTAGAAGCGGTCTTGGCGAAGACTTTAACGACCTTATTAAAAATTCACGCCGTGAAGGATTCGGTCAAGAGGTTAAAAGAAGAATTATGCTTGGCAACTACGCACTATGTTCGGGTTACTATGACGCATATTATAAAAACGCAACGCGTATAAGAACGCAAATAAGAAACGAATATGCCGATATATTCAGCAAGTGCGATGTTATGCTTACACCGACCGCACCGACTACGGCTTATAAAATCGGTGAACAGGAAAACGATCCCGTTAAAATGTATCTTGCCGATATTTATACAGTAACGGTAAACATTGCCGGACTTCCCGCAATTTCCACAACCTGCGGTTACGATTCAAAAGGTTTGCCTATCGGTATGAGCCTTATCGGAAAAGCATTTGACGAAAAGACAATAATCGCAGTATGCGACAGATTTGAAAAAGACTTTGAACGAAAGGAGATTGTACTATGAGATACCAACCCGTAATAGGACTTGAAATTCACGCGGAATTATTGACAGATTCAAAAGTATTCTGTACTTGTCAGAATGAATTCGGCGGCAGCGAAAACACTCGTGTATGTCCAAGATGTTCGGGACTTCCGGGTACACTTCCCCTTTTAAATCAAGGTGCGGTAAGGCTTGCCGCAAAGGCAGGTTTTGCACTTGACTGTACCGTAAATAATTACAGTGCATTCGACAGAAAGAATTATTTTTATCCCGACTTGCCCAAAGCATATCAGATAACACAATTTGACCACCCGATCTGTACAGGTGGTTATATAACCGTCACAGGCGGTAAGGACATCCGAATTAACCACATTCACATTGAGGAGGACGCGGGTAAGCTTGTGCATGACGATTATGAGGGCATTTCAATGGCTGACTATAACCGTTGCGGTGTACCGCTTATTGAAATCGTAACAGAGCCGGACTTCCGTTCAATCGAAGAAGTTCAAGACTTTGTTGAAAAACTTGCTTTGCGTTTAAAGTATGCAGGCGTGTGTGACGCAAAAATGGAGCAAGGCTCAATGCGTGTTGACGTTAATATTTCAATTATGCCTGTCGGCTCAACCGAATTCGGTACCCGTGCCGAACTTAAAAATCTGAACTCATTAAAAGCAATCGGTCGTGCGATTGAATATGAAATAAACCGTCAAGCGGAAATTCTTGATAACGGCGGTACTGTTATTCAGGAAACAAGACGTTACAACGACAACCACGGCGATACAAAGGCATTACGTTCAAAAGAGGATGCACACGATTATCGTTACTTCCCTGAGCCGGATATTCCTCCGGTATTCCTATCGGATGAAGAAATTGAGGACATAAGAAAGTCAATGCCGGAAATGCCGCAAGACCGTTTTGTACGTTATACGGAAAAGTACGGACTTCCGACAGATGACGCTAATCTTATTATATCAAGCAAGGAATTTTCGGATTTTTACGATGAGTCTGTAAAAATAAATCCGGACTACAAACAAATTTCTAATCTAATGCTTGTTGAACTTAACAGAAATCTTAACGATTCTGAAAAGACTATTTCAGATGTAACATTCTCCCCTGCGGATTTGGCAGAGCTTGTTAAAATGTCAACAGACGGCGTTGTTTCAAAAAATGCCGCTAAGGATATTTTGAAGATTATGTTTAATAACGGCGGTAAGCCTATTGATATTGCCAAAGAAAACGGCTTTATTATGGACAATGACACATCGGGCCTTGAAGAAATTATTGATAAAATTATAGCTGAAAACGCAGACAGTGTTGAAAGCTACAAAAACGGTAATCAAAAGATTTTCGGTTTCCTTATGGGACAAGTGGTACGCACAGCGGGTAAAGGTGCAAACCCTAAACTTGCTAAGGACTTATTGACTGAAAAATTAAAATAAAGGTGGAATTAATATGCAGAAAATAGATGGTTCACAGCTTATAAGCGAAATCACTCTTGACGATTTGCAAAAAGCTGTCGGCGGTTCAATAAGCTTTTGTGCTTGCGTGCATAAGCTTAGAAAAATGAGCGGTTTCTCATTTGTAATACTTCGTACGGGAAGATATATTCTTCAATCCGTTTATTCAAAGGATAAATGTACAGGTGATTTTGACTTACTTTGTGAGGGTACTTATATCAAAATCACAGGTGACGTAAAAGAAGAAAAACGTGCTAATCACGGCTATGAAATAACTCTTTCTTCATTTGAAATACTTTCAAAACCTGCAGAGGAATACCCTCTTCACGTTTCAAGCAAAAAGCTTGGCTGTTCAATCGAAACTTCAATGGCACACAGAAGTGTCGCACTTCGTCACCCTGAACAGAGAGCGGTATTTAAAATTGCAGAGGGCGTTGTATCGGCATTTCGTGAATTTATGTTAAACAATAACTTTACTGAAATACATTCACCAAAAATCGTTGCGGCAGGTGCTGAGGGCGGTGCTAATATATTCAAATTGAAATACTTTGATAAAGACGCATATCTTGCACAAAGTCCGCAGTTCTACAAACAGACTTGCGTAGCATTCTTTGACAGAGTGTTTGAAATCGCTCCTGTTTACAGAGCCGAAAAACACAACTCTACACGTCATTTGAACGAATATATCGGACTTGATTTTGAAATGGGATTTATCAACGATATGCATGATGTTATGGCTATGGAAACAGCTATGCTTAAATATGTTGTTGAGTATTTGCCGAAACATTACAGTGACGAGTTGGAACTTTTGGGTGCAACATTGCCTGTTATCAATGAAATTCCTTCGGTAACATTCTTTGAGGCACTTGATATTCTCGGCAAGTCACATAATCAATTTGACCTTGATCCTACAGATGAAGTTAAATTGTGCGAATACGCAAAAGAGAATTATGACAGTGAATTTATATTCGTTGAAAAGTTCCCGGGATTAAAACGTCCGTTCTATGCAATGGATTCGGCAGACGATCCTAAACTTGCCGAAAGTTTTGACTTACTTTTCAGAGGTCTTGAAATCACAACAGGCGGTCAGAGAATACACGATTATAACGAACTTCTTGAAAAAATGAAACGTTATCATATGGAGGAGGGTGACCTCGGTGCATATACCGATATATTTAAGTACGGTATGCCACCGCACGGCGGACTTGGTATCGGTCTTGAACGTGTCGTTATGAAAATGCTTGGTCTTGCAAATATCCGTGAGGCAAGCTTGTTCCCAAGAGATATTCACCACCTCGATCCTTGATGATATGATTATTTAATGTACTTTCGTAGGGGCGACCATTGGTCGCCCTTTTATTTTGCTCATTTGCCCCCTCTGTCGTTTCACGACTGCTCCCCTCAAGGGGCATACAGCAGTGGCAATATTACACATTAATTTTTAAAACTCCAAAATTTTTGTTTTTTTTATCAATTATGGATAAATCAAAAAAACAATGCAAATAATATTTAACACAAATATAAATTTATTTTGGAGGAAAAGCGATGAAAGCAACAGGAATTGTAAGAAGAATAGATGATCTCGGAAGAGTTGTTATTCCAAAGGAAATACGACGCACTATGCGGATCAGAGAGGGCGATCCTCTTGAAATTTATACAGAAAAAGACGGTGAAGTTATTTTTAAAAAATACTCCCCAATCGGCGAGCTTGGTGATTTTGCCGCTAATTATGTTGAAACACTTGCCAAAGCAAGCGGACACGGTGCTTGTATAACCGACCGTGACAATGTCATTGCAGTATCGGGATTACCGAAGAAAGAGCTTATCGAAAAGCCTGTAAGCAGTGAGCTTGAAAATGTAATGAACGAAAAAATCATTGTAAGCTACAAAGACGGCAAACCCGTTTCAGTCGCTGACGGTGTTGAAAAATACAATGCGGGCGTTGTTGTTCCGATAGTATCGGAGGGTGACACGATCGGCTCTGTTTTGTTCATTTTAAAAGAGGGTGAAACTGCGTCTGAAGTCGAAGAAAAATTAGCAGAATCCGCTGCCGGTTTTTTAGGCAAGCATATGGAAGGCTGAAAAGGTTGTCTGCAATGTAAAAGGTGACTGCAAAAATGCAGTCACCTTTTATTTATCTTCTTCGTTTATCAAATTTACGTCGTTTTTTAAACTTTTCACGTTCTTCATAACGTCTGTGTTGTTCTGTCCTTCTATGCTGTTTTGCCTTATATATTTCGTTCTTCTTTTTCTTTTTCGGTGCAAGATACTTAAATATACCTTTACCCTCAAATTTCTTTGTTTTACCGAGATACAATACAACCGCTATTGCCGCCAAGCAAAGTACCGCTACTATGCTTACAATCGCAACCGCCGCTCCTCCGCTCTTTCTGTCGTGATGTCCCTCTTCCTGCGGAAGTGCTTCATTCGGTTCAAATGACGGCATTGGTCCAGGCATCTCAACCGGTCCTACAAGTGCCGGCTTTTTGGTCGGTCTTGGTGTCGGAGACGGCTTTGGTGATGATGATTCCATAGGCGAAGCCGTTTTTGTCGGTTTCATCGTTCCCGTCACCTTAGTCGTTGTCTTTGGTTTTGTTGTCGTTTTAGGCTTTGTTGTTGTTTTCGGTTTCGTTGTTGTCTTTGTTGTCGTATTTGATTTTGATGTACTTGATGATGTCTTATTTGATGTATTGCTTGAAGATTGTGCTTTCGTCGGTGCAGGTGTTTCAAACACAACCGAATCATTCGCGTCAAAATTAAAGAATGTCGCTTTATTCTGCAACTTTCTCAAATGGCTTGTAAGTGCGCACACTGCCAAAGACGTTGCCTCACTGTTACTCTTTCCCTTACCGGTCGAAAATCCACCGTCTTTTTGCTGATACTGCATTAAGCCGTCTACCGCACTGCCGTTTTTAGCAACAAATCTGCCGTCACTGTCAGCATTAACACCCAAAGTATCAAGTGCGATAACAGTCATTGCCGTTGATTCAAGGTCACCCCAATCACCGTCTTTGTCCTGTTCTGCCGACAAATAATTAAGTGCGTCCTCAACCGCGTCTTTAGGGCTTAAATCAATCACATAACCCGTCTGATTTTGCGTTATCGTATACGCACCGCTTGTTTCGTAATAAGGTGCAAGTGCCGTAATTGCAACTGCGGTACTGTACACGCTGTCATCAAAACTGCCGTTCGTATTTTGATGTGACAATATCCCGGCAAGTATATCGTTTCTGTTTGACAATGCCCATTCAGGAGTTTCAAAACTCTTTGAATCAAGAGCAATAAGTCCCCACGAATATCCGTTTGCACCCTCTTTTCCGAGTGGTGAAACATTATCTCTGTAATAAATACCGTCCGCAACCAAGTCACGTCCGCCGACATTTCTCGGATCACCGCCTGACGCTATCGTTGCAAGCACTGTTCTTTGCATAGACGAGGCATTATGTTCTTCGCCGTAACCTGCCGCAACTCCGTCAAGACCGGCCAAATATCTGCTGTAATCATAGTTTTTACCCATTCGGTTCAAAGCCATAATATAAAAATCAGAACTGTATGATCCGATTCCGTAAAACGGACTGTCCTTATCTGCTTTCCATTCTATTGCTTTTTCTATAGCACTTTTTATGTCGCTTTCACTTGTTTCCGCATTGACGCACACTGTCGGAAACAACATTGAAGTGCATAAAACAGCCGCCATGATTTTTTTCTTCATATTAAAAATCCCTTCTGACTTTAAATACTCTATATCAGTTTATCATTATACCATACATTGCTAACAGTTTTCAACCATTATTCTTTACAAAATTCATTATATTTTCGTTACAAATTTTATCGTCATATTAAACTAAATTCACTGTTATTTAATTATCAATTTTAACCGATTTATGATATGATAAAATTTAAGGGAGAATTGGAGGTATTTTTATGAAAAAACTTTTATGCACGGTACTTTCGACAGTGCTTGCTATGTCATCGGCAGCGGCTTTAAATACGTCCGCTTATGCTGACAGTGCAAACACGCAACAGGTAAGCTACAACTATTGGTATAATTCTTCTACAGGATATACCGATGAAAATGTGCACACACGTCAAATGGAAAAGCTTGACCGCGGTCTTATCGCAATAAAAACAGACGGCGGTGTATATTTAAGTTGGCGATTATTTGACAGTGAGGACAACATTTTCGGCAGTGCCGATAAAAATGTGTCATTTAATGTATATCGTGACGGCAAAAAAATAAGCGAAGTCGCAACCAAAACAAATTATGTTGATTCAACCGTTGGCACAAATTACAGTGTCGCACCCGTTATAAACGGCGTTGAGGGCGAGAAATGCGATGCCGTAACAGTATACAACAACAGCTATTTTGACATACCACTTTCAAAACCTGATGATGAAACAATTTATGACCCATCCGGCAATGAGCTTGCTACATATTCATTCTTCCCTGCCGACTGTTCAACGGGCGACGTTGACGGCGACGGAGAGTATGAAATAATCGTGAAATGGACATCTTCCGAACGTGACGTCGGTTCACCGGGTGACCCTGCATATTCCGGTACGGTACATCTTGCCGCATACAAATTAGACGGCACAAAGCTTTGGAAGAATGATATTGAACTCGGCAAAAACGTATATTCAAGTGCGCACACAGTTCAGTTCCTTGTATATGACTTTGACGGCGACGGCAAATCGGAAGTAATGTGTCAAACTTCACTCGGTTCAAAAGACGGACAAGGCAAATATGTTTCAAATGCCGCACAAAATGATGAAGAAATCAAAGCAATAACAGATGAAGAAAATTCAACTGCCGATTACAGAGGTTACGGCAGAATTACCGAAGGTAAAGAATTTTTGACAGTATTCAACGGTGAAACAGGTGTCGCAATGGACACTATTAATCTTCCGACAACTCGCGGAAGTGAAAACGGTGTAGACTACGGCGACGATTTCGGTAACCGTTCAAACCGTTTTGTATCCGACATTGCTTATCTTGACGGCGAAAAGCCGTATGCAATATATTTAAGGGGCTACTATTTCGGCAGAAACGGCAAACAGCGTACAAGTATTGCCGGTATAAGCTGGGACGGTACAGCTTTATCACCTACTTATCGTTTTGATACGCAAAAAGGTCAAGAGGGATATTACGACGGTGCTTATCAATATGTCGGAAACGGCAACCACAACTGTACCGTTGCCGACGTGGATAATGACGGCAAAGACGAATTTATCACAGGTGCATTGTGTATGGAAGTCAATGACGACAATGAATTTCGTCCTAAATGGTGTACATATTTACAGCACGGTGACGCGCTTCATATAGGAAACTACGACCCTACACATACCGGTTTTGAATTTTTCACAGTCCACGAGGACAGCGGAACAAACAGCCTTAGCGGTAATGACATAACTCTGGATTTCGGTATGTCTGTTATTGACGCCGAAACAGGCAATATTATGTTCCACGAAGGTGCGTCCGCCGACACAGGCCGCGGTGTTATGGCAAATGTCGGTGCCGGCGGATACTATCAAATTTGGAGTGCAAAAAACTCTGCAAGACAGTCAAACGGCGGCACTGATTTCACAACTGCAACTTCGCTTACAGGCAGAAATACACCTTCAATGAATTTCCGTATTTTCTGGGACGGCGATTTATACGACAACTTGCTTGACGGTGCAAATATCACCGATTGGAACGGTCGTAATATGAGCAATATATTCAGTGCCGGAAATTATGATTGTGTTTCAATCAACGGTACAAAGGCAAATCCGTCACTTCAAGCCGACCTTTTCGGTGACTGGAGAGAAGAAGTTATATACCCTACTTCTGACGGAACGGCTCTTCGAGTATTCTCAACAACCGATACGACAGATTATAAAATAAAAACACTTATGCAAGACCCTGTATACCGCAGCGGTGTTGCGGCGGAGCAAACGGCATACAATCAACCTCCGCACGTCGGCTTCTATATGGGTAAAGAAGTGTTTGAAACAAGAACACTTACAAGCATAGTCGTAACAACACAGCCTACAAAAACTTCATATGTTCCGGGCGAATCGTTTGACAGAACAGGTATGGTTGTAAAGGCTAATTATTCGGACGGCACTTCGGATGAAATAAACACTTACACAGTTTCCGAAATCGACAAAGATATAATCGGCGAACAGACACTTACTGTTTCGTACTTAGGCAAAACGACCGATTTGAAAATAACGGTAAAATCTGTTTCAAGAATTACTGCACAGACTTCAAAATCAACATACTATCTCGGTGAAAATATCGACAAAAACACAATTACAGTTACAGCATATTACTCTGACGGTACTTCATCGGTGCTAAACTCAAACGAATTTGAAGTGACAGGTTTTGGAAACACGCTTGGTAAACAAACTCTTACAGTAACGTATTTAAACAAAACCGCATATTTAACAATTCAGTTATTGGACGCAAACATTGCCGCGCTTAATAAACTATATGAAACATCAAGCACAGCATCAGAATTAACAACGGCTCAAATAGGCAGTTATGCGGGCGATTTCACGATTGAACACACGGTTAAAATCAACTCAATCCCTGCAGACGGTAACAAAGACAAAAACAGTGCAGCAGGATTTTTCGTAAGATTTATGGCTGACAAGCAGACAGGCGGCGGTTGGTATCTTACAAAAAAATCTGATACTGAATTGAATGTTTTTTGGAAAAATACAAGAGCGTCTTCCGTAGGCACAATCAAGCTTGGCGAAACATATACTTTCCGCTACAGCTTTACAAATGTCGGTAACGGAAACAGTGCAACTGTTACGTTGAATATTATTGATTCAACAGGTAATTCGGTTGCCTCGGCGAGTGGCCTTAATCTTAGAAACTTCTCCGACACAGCAACCGGTAGGACTTCACCTATCACATACGTTCAGATTTATAATCAAGCCAACGCAAACTCAACATCAAGTGTTGAATTTGCAAATGCAAGATATTACACTACAAGCGAAATAACCGTAAACGGTCAGAATGTTGCTTTAAACATCGGTTGCCTGACAGATATGAAAGGATATGCCGCAAAATATTCAAACGGTATTTTGACAGACTTAGCCGATATTACGCCTACAACAACCGGACAATCTACTGTTTTACTTCAATTTGAACCTGATAAAGTGTTTATTTGGAACGATATGACTCCTGTTGATTTTTGGCAAAAAACAGAATAATTAAATCAAAAGGTGTTGCAATATGCAACACCTTTTTGATTTATAAATACATATTAATTATCAATAACTTCCTTAGCCATATTAATAAGTCCCTGCTTATCAAGCGGTGAATCTATTGCCGTAATATTGTAATAAATTCCGTCCTGTTCCCACTCAACGCCTTGCACTTGTGAAATTTCAACCTTCTCCGCGCCGTAGCTGAATACATATTTACCGCTTTCCTCGTCTTTCATATCCTGTTCAGTCTGCTGATAATCAGCCGGAACAACCTTATTTACATACGATATATATGCTATTGCTATGCCGTTATAATCGCTTACTTCGCTGTTGCCTCGGTCTTTATGACTGTCCGCGTAAGTGTCGGCGCTTAACATAACTTTGTCACCGTCTTTTTCATAATCAGCCATAAACGATTTATACTTTTCTTCTGTTCCGTTTTCTTCGTCAACATACTTATTTTTTCCGTTATGTCCGCCTTTAAATGTATAGCCGTTTGAAAATTGTTCGACAATCTTCGGTGAAAAGCCCACATTTTTATTAAGCGTTTCCGTAGCGGGAATGTTTGTATAATCCGGCTTTGACGATGTACTTCCCATAACATAATTGACTGCACCTTTTGACGCAAATGCCACTGTGCCGACAGCCAATACTGCCGCCGCAATAATGATACTCTTTTTAAAAGATACTTTTTTCATTTTTACATTCTCCTTTTCAAAACTATCCAACGTCATACAAAGTTTATTATGAAAATTTTCACTCGGTTTCGGAAAGGCATTTTTCCAATCATATTTATTCATCTTCAAGTTCCTCCTTTAAATTTTTACGACCGATATGCAGACGGCTTTTAACCGTTCCGACAGGAATTTTTAATATATTCCCTACTTCTTCGACAGAATAACCTTCTATATAGTGTAGCATTATTACTATTCTGATTTTGTGTTTCAGCTTTTTAACCGCATTATAAAGCTCGGTGTAGTTTGAATTGTCCTTATATTCAAAACTGTTGTTACAGTCCTCTATCGAAACAACCCTTTTATATTCACGCAACTTTTTATAACATTCGTTTATTAAAATTCTTATAAGCCACGTTTTGAAATACTTTTCTTCTTTAAGAGTGTGAATTTTCGTATATGCCTTTAAAACAGCCTCCGAAACAACATCTTCACAGTCACTTTCACTTTTAAGCATACCCTTTGCAATATGGTACATTGTATTCTCTGATTTCAGAACTTCTTGTGTAAATTTTTCTCTGTCCATTGGATTTTACCTTTCTGTATAAACATCAGCGCTTTTTGTTTGTACATTAGTTAGATAGTCATGGGCGGCATTTGGTTCATTTTTATATAAAAAAACCGACGAAAAATTTTCGTCGGTTTAAAAACGTATTTAAGCTGTCATCACGGTTGTTTACCGATGTAAGCAAGGATACCGCCGTCAACATATAGAATGTGACCGTTTACAGCATTTGATGCATCTGAAGCAAGGAATACAGCAGGACCTGTAAGTTCTTCAGCTTGTAGCCATCTGCCTGCAGGAGTTCTGCCGCAGATAAACTGGTCGAACGGATGTCTTGATCCGTCAGCTTGCTTTTCTCTTAGCGGAGCTGTTTGAGGTGTAGCTATGTAACCAGGGCCGATACCGTTACATTGAATGTTGTTAGCACCGTATTCTGAACAGATGTTTCTTGTAAGCATCTTTAGACCACCCTTAGCAGCAGCATAAGCTGATACAGTTTCACGGCCAAGCTCTGACATCATTGAACAGATGTTTATAATCTTACCGTGACCCTTCTTAACCATTGAAGGAATAACTGCCTTTGATACGATAAACGGAGCGTTAAGGTCAACGTCAACAACCTGTCTGAACTCGTCAGCAGTCATATCGCACATAGGAATTCTCTTAATGATACCTGCATTGTTTACAAGAATATCGATAACGCCTACTTCAGCCTCGATTTTCTTAACCATTTCCTGTACCATTTCTTCGTTAGTTACGTCGCAAACATAACCCTTAGCGTCGATACCGTCAGCTGTATATGCAGCCATACCCTTATCAACAAATTCCTGCTTAATATCGCAGAAAACAATCTTAGCACCTGACTTTGCATATGCTGACGCAATAGCGTAGCCGATACCGTATGATGCACCTGTTACAAGTGCAACTTTACCTTCAAGACTAAAGTTTAAATACTCACTCATCTTAAATTTTTCCTCCTTGTATTTTTATATTTAATATAAATATTAACTGATTTAATAATTCTTAAAAAAGAATTACATTAACGGTTCGGGACGATAGATAAGGTGTGAGAAATTGCCTTCAATATCTCTGTACCAATATGTCTTTAATCCCTTTGCATTTTCAGATACATCGTGTACTTCTTCAACTCTTTCATCAGCCTTTAGCTTTGCAACGATTTCGTCAAAAGCCGCCGGAGTTACAGAAAAAGCAAGGTGTCTGATACCTGCCTGTTTTTCAACGTCAGCGGTTTTATCGTCTGTTGCCATAACAAACTCAATCATACTGCCGTCGGCAAACTGAAGAAAATATGTACCCTTACCGTTGTCATAAACAACTCTGCCGCCGTACATTTCCATATACCAATCTTTAAGTGCGGCTGTGTCCTTTGAAACAACAGCAACGTGTTCAATACCGTTTACCATTATAACCACTCCTATTTAACATTAATAACTATATCTATTATAGCATATTTTCTGTATTATTTCAACTGATTTATATAATATTTTTACAAAATCTCTTTATCTCCGATTGTCATTGAATTTCTGTGCACATTCATAAAACCGCCTTTGAAATTATCGCAATATTTTTCCATTGCATCAATAACACTCTGCGGTTTAAGATTATACACACTGCCTACAGAAATACACATTTTAAGCACAAGTATGCCGTTATCTTCGCTTATTTTTTCAATGCGATATATATACGGACGTATATCCGACTCTTTTACACCGCTCTTTGATTTTTTCATTACTTTGAGTTCGTTTTGTGCAAGAAGTTTTTCAATATCCGCACTGCCCTCATATTCAAGTTCAACCGTATACACCGCTCTGTCAAGTTTTGTAAGGTCAATTTCCTTGCCCTCAACTTTTTTTGCGGCAAGGATTTTATATCCCGGCGGAAAAGCATTATTGATTGTATCGACAAGTTCTTGTTCGCTGTAATCGCCGTCAAATCCTACTTTCATATACTCGCAGTCAGAAGTCACACCTACCGACAACGGCTGTGCAACCATCATAATCGGGTGAGGATTAAATCCGTTTGAAAACATAAAATTCATACCTGTACGACGTACTGTTCTGTGGAACAGACGCACAAAGTCAAGGTGAGAAATATATTTTACTCTTTCATCTCGCGAATATTTCAATATATAATTACTCATAACAGACCCCCGTACCGAATGATTTAACACCGCAGCCTGCACATTTTTGACGGCAGTTCGGTGTTGTTACCGATTGTTTTGCTTTTTCATTTTCACGCATTAAGAAATTCTTTGTAACGCCTATGTCGATATGGTCCCAAGGAAGAACTTCTTCATAACTGCGTTCACGCGCCGTATAGAAATTAGGGTCAATTCCAAGTTCGTCAAAAGTCTGCATCCATACGTCAAACTTAAAATGCTCTCCCCAACCGTCAAACTTACAGCCATTTTCAACAGCCTTAATTATAACCTCGCTAAGACGTCTGTCGCCTCTTGCAAAAACTCCCTCAAGATAACTTGTCTTATTATCGTGCCAATTATAACGTATTCTTTTTGACTTGATAGCCGATTTTAATGTATTCTGCTTTTCGATAAGCATATCACGTGTATCCTGTTTTGCCCACTGGAACGCAGTAAAAGGCTTTGGCACAAAACTCGATGTACTTACGGTTATATTTATCTGCTTTGCTCTTTCCTCTTTCGGGATTGCAAAGTAAACCTCAAGCACCTTTTGCGCAAGGTCGGCTATACCGCAAACATCGTCCATAGTTTCAGTAGGAAGTCCAATCATAAAGTACAATTTTACGTTTGTCCAACCGCCTCTGAAAAGCATATTTGTTGAATTTATAATATCTTCTTCATTTATATTTTTATTGATAACATCACGAAGTCTTTGAGTTCCTGCCTCCGGTGCAAAAGTAATACCGGTTTTTCTGACTTTCTGCACTTTCTCCATAAGTTCAAGCGAGAAATTATCAATTCTAAGTGACGGAAGCGACAAACCGATTTTCTTTTCTTCGGTTATTTTAAGCAGTCCGTCCGTAAGGTCACGAAGTCCGCTGAAATCACTTGTTGAAAGCGATGACAGTGATATTTCGTCATATCCGCTGCACGCAAGCAAGTTTTCCGCAATACCCAAAAGTCTTTCCGGCTTTCTTTCTCTTAACGGTCTGTATATATAGCCTGCCTGGCAGAAACGGCAGCCTCTCAAGCAACCGCGCATAACTTCAAGCATAACTCTGTCGTGTACAACCTCACCGAACGGTACAATAATCGTTTCCGGTGCGTATGTAGCATTAAAATCTTTCATTATACGCTTTCTTACTTTCGGTTTAGCATGAGGATTGTTCGGTGTAACACTCTTTACCGTATTATCGTCATTGTATTCCACATCATAGAATGACGGCACATAAATACCCTCAATTTCGGCTATTGCTTCAAGATAATCACGTTTATTTTTCTTACCGCTCTTTTTCCACTTAACGTACTCTTCAACAACCTCATGTATCGAATCTTCACCCTCGCCGAGCATAAAGAAATCAAATATATCCGCTACAGGTTCTGCGTTATACGCACAAGGACCGCCGCCGCAAACAATAGGATAGCTCTCATCTCTGTCCTTTGCTCTTACCGGAATATCCGCAAGCATAAGCATATTCACTATATTTGAATAACTGAGTTCATACTGCAAAGTAAATCCGAGCATATCAAAATGAGTTATTTCGTCACCTGTTTCAAGTGCAAACAACTTCATTCCATGCTTTTTCATTTCTTCTTCCATATCCGTCCAAGGTGCAAAAACACGCTCACAATATGTGTCCTCACGGTCGTTTAAAGTATGGTAAAGAATTTTAAGCCCCAAGTGCGACATTGCTATTTCGTAAGTATCGGCAAAACAAAAACCAAATCTCACGTCAACATCGGCAGGATTTTTTATGACGGAGTTAAGCTCTCCGCCCGTATATCTTGTCGGTTTCATTACTGCCGACAGTATCTTATCTCTTGTTGTTATCATTTTATTCTCCCTGATTAATTATTTCGTCTGCACATTCATTTTCTTCAGCTTTTTTCTGTGCTTTTCTTTCGCGTCTTTCCGCAAAAAATCCGTTAACCTTGTCCACAACTTCGGGTACAAGGTCGATTAGTTTGTCAACAGGCGAAGAACCGCCCTCCATAGGAATCAAACGCACGTTACCGTTATTTATAACAAGAAACGCCATTGCGTCAACCGACGCACCGCCGCCCATACCGCCTCCGAAGTTTTTATCGTCAAGGCTTTGAGTATCGTTTTTCTTTCTGTCAAATTCACAACCGCCCCCGCCGAAACCAAACGACACCTTTGATATAGGTACAATCATCGTTCCGTCATTGACTATTATCGGCTCACCTACGACCGAATTTGCGTCAATCATACCTTTGAAATTATTTGTTAATCCCTCAAACATTTCACTAACTTTATTAGCCATTTTCTTTTATCCTCCTATTGATTTTCTGTATTTTCAAAACAACTTTTACCGTTTTAAATCCTATTGTCAAAACATATAAACAGTTTGTCCTAAGTTTGCAATATATGTCCATATCCAAGCACGCATTATTAAAATCAGCGTCAAGCGACACATCCCATTTTTCAAGTTTCTTTCGTCTGTCAATCCAGCCTACTATATTATATACTCCCGCATTGACCGCACCCGTCGCAATTCCCGTATACATTGGGTTTCCCATACCAAATTTTGACGATACATTCAGTTCCTTTATCTTAATTGCGTGACAAATTATATAGTCAAGTAAATTTAATATATCTTTTTTTAACTGTTTATATACTTCTTTTATGAGCGTTATTATCCCTAAAATATCCGATTTTTCTTGCTTTTCTTCTTTGTCGGTCGTTTCTTCTTCGTTTTCAACTTCTTCTTCAACCTTGTCATTCGGAAAAATCTTAAATTTCAAAAACGCATACTTTATAATTACAGATCCGTTATTTTCCTTATTATTATACGAAAACTCAAGAATACAGTCTGCCGGTATAAGCAAAAGTAACATTATAACAGCCACGACGGCTAATATTATATATAAAGCTGTCATATGCTGTCCTCCTTTTTTTATTGTTCAGTGTTTTCTTCGTTTTCCGCAACAATATTTTCACCGTTCTCATCGATTTCAAGCTGCAGTCCCTGTGATGTTTCAAGGTTAAGACTTCTCAAATCAAGCGGCGGTAAATCGGTAGGCTTTGTAAGTCCGAAACACCTTAAAAACGTGTCTGTCGTTACATATAAAATCGGTCTGCCCGGTGCGTCCAGTCTGCCCTTTTCTTCAATCAGTCCGCGTTCATAAAGTCTGTTTACGCAGCCGTCCGAATTTACTCCTCTTATATGTTCAATCTGACCTTTCGTTATAGGCTGTTTGTAGGCAATTATCGCAAGTGCCTCCATTGCCGCATTTGAAAGCGGCTGCCTTCTCTGTTCTCCTAATATTTCCTGTATATAGGTATAATATTCAGGTCTTGAACAAATTTGATAACCCTCAAGAATATCAATTATATTAAATCCTCTGTGATTTTCGCTGTATTCTTTTTTCAGTTCATCGACCGCCTTATTTACTTCGTCAACGCTCGTATCAAGCACAACAGCCAATTTTGCCGCCTTAACAGGCTCACCTGCCGCAAAAAGTATTCCCTCTATTGCATATTTAATATTATCCATTCTTTTTCTCCGTTGTAAGAATAAAGTCATTCTGACTTTTCGTCATAGTCCGCATACAGCTTGTTCAGCTTTATCATTTCAAGTACTGCCAAAAACGTTGCAATCATTTCAGGCCGTGAATCGTCCGCTTTAAAAAGTGATTCAAACTGTACACGTTTATTATGCTTTAACACTTTACATATCTTTTCAACCATATCGTCAACCGAAACTTTTTCTCTGCCGACAATTTTTGAAAACGCACGTTTTTCTGGTTTTGCCTTGCGAAGTCTGCGTTGAAATATGTTGTTAAACGCATCAATCAGTTCTTTTGTATCGTGCATTATATCGTATTCGGGCATAGGAAATTTAATTTTTTCAGGCTCACGAAACACCATTTCTTTTGTTGTAAACTCACTTTTCCTAAGCTCCTTTGACGCCTCTTTAAACTGCTGATATTCAGCCAACCTACGCGCAAGTTCTTCTCTCGGATCTTCCTCGTCCTCTTCTTCCTCATTTTTAGGAAGTAACATTTTCGATTTTATATACAAAAGATTGGACGCCATAACAAGAAATTCGCTTGTATTATCAAGATTAGCCTCTTCAATTCCGTCAATCGCCTCAAGATACTGCGCCGTTATCTCAACAATCGGTATGTCGTATATACTGACCTTGTTTTTCTGTATAAGCGTCAAAAGCAAATCAAGCGGACCTTCAAACGTATCAAGCTTATATAATATCTTATCCATTTTTCACCCTATAATATCAAGTTAATCGCACTGTTTAACAGGTTGATAATTCCGTTAAAGAAGAAATTCACACCTGTTCCGATTATGCCGTTCAGAACGCCGGTAAGCGAAAGCACCATAATTAAAAGCATAGAATATCTTTCGTATCTCAGCATAGTGTAATATGCTTTGTTCGTAAGAAACATTCCAAGTACTTTTGCACCGTCAAGCGGTGGTATCGGAATTATGTTAAACACCATAAAGCATAGATTTCTTATCGCAAAAAGCTGTGCAAAAGTTGCAACACCGTTTAGAACGCTTGTACCGAAACCGAGCTTTATACATAAAACGTGAAGTATAGCATATATAAGCAATGCCGCAAAAGCCATAATCAAATTGGCAAGCGGTCCTGCAGCCGCGGTAAGTGCCATACCCTTTTTTGTATCTTTATAATATGACGGATTTACACCGACAGGTTTTGCCCAACCGAAGCCTGTCAAAATCATCAACAACGTACCGACAGGGTCAAGGTGTGCAAGCGGATTTAAAGTCAATCTTCCCTCACGTTCGGGTGTCGGGTCACCAAGTTTTGTCGATACCCAACCGTGTGCAAATTCGTGTCCCGTCAACGCTATAAGCGTTATAGGCACATTGATTATTATGTTTATTAAATTAAAACCAACCATATATTTTTTCTCCTTAAATACAGATAATTATATTATATAATTATTTTCAGAAAAAGTAAAGTAAAATCGCACAAAAAATAACCTCTGAACAAGTATGATTTGTCAGAGGTTATTTTATTTATTCTTCTCGTCTTTTTAAATTTTTAGTTTTGTAATACAAACGCTTGTTTTCGTACATCATTGCGTCGGCACGTTCCATTGTCATAGAGAAGTTTCTGTCTTTTTCCGCGTTGAACTTGGCATAACCGATTGACATAGAAGTCTTAATTCCTCCGCGATTAATACTGTCTGCCATTCTTGCGATTCTGTCCGCAAAATTCTTAACCATATCAATATCGCAGTCTTTTAATACAACAGAAAATTCATCGCCGCCGACTCTGTAACCGATAAAATCAGTACCTTCCATCGCTTTTCGTATCGCGTCGGCACCGTTTTGGATATAAATATCACCCATTTGATGTCCGCGGCTGTCGTTTATATTCTTTAATCCGTTTAAGTCTACCGTAACAATAGCATACCGCGATTGGTTTCCGCTTTCTATGTTGTGCATATCAACCGTAAATGAGTTCTTGTTTTTCAAACCTGTAAGCGTATCCGTATTCGACATATCCTGATACAGAGGATTAGAAATTCTCTTGAATATCGCCATTGAAAAACGTACTGAAATCAAGCAACACAAAAGTATAAGTATTATTACTATAACGCGAAGTATAATCTTGAAAATATATACCCTGTTCGCGTCAATTCCTATACAAGCAACGCCCTTCACCGTTCCGCCGTCCATTATCGGATAAAAATTCAAATATCTAAAGCCGTCCAACGATGCATAAAAAGCGCCCACATCGGCATAATGTGTTGTATACAAGTCGTTTATTTCTTTTTCAATCTTTCCTGTTATCTTTTCGTCATTTATAACAGTGTTTATCTTGTCATTTTTCGTATCAAGTATATATTGGAAATCGCCGTTTTTATCTTTTCTCACAACAAATATTTCTGAAATCGCCATATTGTCCTTTACCGCGGATAAATAGCTCAGTGCCGCACCGTATACGCCGTCAGGCACATCTTCAGTAAAAAGTCTGCTGTCAAAATGAGATTCTATGGTTGTAAAAGTAAGATTTGCACGTTCATTGTATGCGTCGGCAAGCATCGAAATCATAACGCCCGATGTAACGAGATATATAACCAGGCAAGAAAATATGATAAGTCCGCAAGTCAGCATTGAAACTTGCACGTTAACTTTTTCTATTTTGTTCATAATAAACTTTTTTAATTTTCCCATAATTATCGCGCCATCTCCTTTTATACATATTTTACATTTTTATTATACCTAATTTTTTATAATTTATCAATATTTTCGTCTTATCAATATTTTCGTCGAAAAAAATCGGATTTTTGTTGATTGTTCACTATTTTAATAGTATAATGTTAATAAAATCGTAATACAGAATGGAGATTAATAATGCAAACAGTGATACTTATTCTTTTAATTATACTTATTATATGTGTACTTATAACTCTGATTTTTACATTAAAAAACAGTTCAAAGCCGTCTGATTCGGGACTTGAACAACGTATAAACGGTTCTGTCAAAATGTTTTCCGACATAATATCGGAAAATCAACAGGTAATCGGCAATATGCAGACAAACCGTTTTGCACAAATGGACAACGAAATCAAAAGTATGCGTCAAAGTATGGAAAAACACCTTGCCGATATGTACAAAGGTTTCGCCGATATATCCGCTCTTTCATCAGGTGTAAGTGATTTAAAAAAAGTCCTTTCAAATGTTAAAACACGTGGTATACTCGGTGAAATACAACTCGGTGCAATCCTCGACGAAATACTTGCACCGGAGCAATTCGACACCAATGTTGCAACCATACCGAACAGTTCCGCAGTTGTTGAATTTGCGGTTAAACTTCCGCACGACGACGAAGGATTTATATATCTTCCGATTGATTCAAAATTCCCACTTGACGCCTACAACGATTTACTGAACGCATATGATACCGGCGACAGCGAAATTATAAACCGTTCTTCAAAAGCACTCGTTCAGCGAATAAAGCAATTCGCAAAAGATATTCACACAAAATACGTTGAACCGCCGTACACAACCGATTTTGCAATAATGTTCCTCCCAACAGAAGGACTTTATGCCGAGGCAGTTAATCTCGGTCTTGTCGAAGTTTTGCAACGTGAATATAAAATAAATATAGCAGGTCCAAGCACTATGGCGGCTATGCTTAATTCTTTGCAAATGGGTTTCCGTACACTTGCACTTGAAAAACGTTCAAGCGAAGTTTGGCAAGTCTTAGGCGAAGTCAAGGGTGAATTTGAAAAATTCTATTCAGTTCTTGAAACGGCACAAAAAAGAATTACCCAAACAGATGACGAACTTGATAAACTTATCGGTGTCAGAATGCGTGCAATGGAGCGAAAACTCCGCAGTGTTGAAAAATCCGAAAACAACAGTTTTGACGATATGTTATAATATATTTGATAAAAACATTATTTATTCTTTAAGCACACAAAAAAGCCACGAGCAAACTCGTGGCTTCAGACTGTCGACAAATTGTCCGGAACGTGCAATATATTATTTTTATATTTTAAAGTTTAATTTATAGCTATAAAAAGCAACAGGCAAGCCTATCTTCGATATACGGCTTGCCTGTGCACTTTTTGCGAAAATAAACTCTAACGTACAAACGTACGCCGACGAGTTCATTTTCGCAAAATCCGAACTGATTTCTCGACCTCTGCCAGCGTGTAGACACTTTTGTCTACACGCTGAAGCCACGAGTAAACTCGTGGCTTTTATATTACTTAATTTTTAAATTATCTGCCTGGTTTAAAGAAGTCGGGAACATCTATACTACCCATTCCCGGCTTTAACTTTCTCTTGAAAATTGCATTATCATCATAATCAGAAACTGATGAAGAATAAGACGGAGTCTTTCTGTCGCTTGATGTTGAAGAACCTGCAAACTTAGGTGTAATATTCTTTACATCATTAGCTTTATCTTTACCGCGTCTTAATGAACCGTCAAGACCTGTTGCAATAAGAGTAACCTTAATTTCATCTTTAAGATTATCGTCCATAGCAGTACCGACAATAATATTTGCCTCTTCACTTACAAGGTCACGAACAATGCTTGATACTTCGCCCATATCAACAAGTGAGAATTCACTTCCGCCTGTGATATTAAGAAGTACGTTTTCAGCACCCTCAATGCTTGTTTCAAGAAGCGGACTTTCAATAGCCGCACGAACTGCGTCCTGAGCGGCATTTTCACCCTTGCCGACACCGATACCCATATGTGCGACACCGCTGTCTTTCATAATTGTTCTTACATCGGCAAAGTCACAGTTCATAATACCTCTTTGAGTAATTACTTCAATGATACCTTGAACACCTTGACGAAGAACATCATCTGCAAGTTTGAATGAATCTTTAATTGTAACCTTTTTGTCTGCAATCTTCAATAGAAGATCGTTTGGTATAGTAACAATAGCGTCAACCTTTTCTGCAAGGTTCTTAATACCTTCTTCAGCGTTTCTCATTCTTTGAGGTCCTTCAAAGAAGAAAGGCTTTGTTACTACCGCAACTGTAAGTACGCCAAGAGATTTCGCAGCCTCTGCGATAATAGGTGCGGCACCTGTACCTGTTCCGCCGCCCATACCTGCTGTTACAAATACCATTTCTGTATCTTTTACAAGATTCTTGATTTCATCTTTTGATTCTTCAGCCGCTTGTCTGCCGATTTCAGGCTTTGCACCTGCTCCCAAACCGCTTGTAAGCTTTCTGCCGATATTAAGTACAGTCGGTGCTTTTACATTTGCAAGCTGCTGTGCATCTGTATTGACGCAAATAAATTCTGCCTTTGTAACGCCGGCCTCGATCATACGGTCCACAGCATTGTTACCGCCGCCGCCGACACCTATAACCTTTATTCTTGCGCCGTCTATTGTAGTGTTTTCTTCCAAACCGATAGGCATATCACTCATCTAAATATCCTCCTTCGTAGTTTATCCCCAACAAATCCAACAGGGAAATCTCCACATATATATTATTTTACTATGTTTTTTCAACTTATTCAATAGTTTTTTCCCACAAATTTTCAAAACGCCGAAAATTTTTACACAATATTATAGTCGTTTTATTTTCGATTTTTGTGCAATTTTATTTTTACGGTGTATATATCGCCTTTCCAGACTCGCTTAAATCCATTGTTCCGCGGGCATTTTCAGTCAAACTGTTACTCATAACGGTTTCTCTGAACAGTCTTATTTTACGTTCAAGATCCAACTGCGTACCGCATTGTACGGTTATTCGGTTATCGTAGTTCATTGTTATGTCAGTCACATCGGTAACATTTATTTCGATAACCTTATCAAGAATACCCGTTGCCTCAAGCGTTGACAGCAAAATTTTTGTAATATCGAATTTTTCGTTTTCGTCGGTTTTTAAAATTTCACCCAATTTATAGTCCGTAACCGTCAATCCGGTTACTGTCGGTAATGTTTCACCGTTGTTGCCGGTATCGGTTAAAACTCTCAATTCAGAATTTACAAGCAATGTCTTACCGTCAATTTTTATATACGCAGACGGTGTATATTCCGTCACCGTAACTTTTACCGACGGTGGGAATAACCTTTTCTGCACATCAACGGTATCTATATATGGTATTGTTTTTAACGTATTCCTTATTTTTCGTCTGCCACTGCGGAAAAGATTTTGACCGACAAGCGGTTTTAGCTTTTCTTGGAACTGTTCGGCTGTTACGAGAACATTTCCCTCAACCGATACGGAACGAATGTTAAATATCGGTGTCATAAATAAGAGCACGCTTACAAGAACCACCGCCAAAACAAATCCCAGCAATGCACGTCTACGCTGTATTTTAAGACGCTGTTGCTTTTGTTTTTTTTGGTAGCGAATTTTTCGTTCAAGCTGTGTAGGTTCACGCCGAACACTTCTTTCGGGAACATCTTTATGTTCTTTCAAGGTTCTTTTCTCTAACCTGCTCCAATCATATTCAGTTGTAGTTTTTGTAACCTTACGACCGCCTGTTTTGACGACTCGTATATTACGATTATTTTCATCCATACTATCACCCTGAATTATTCTCGTCTGATTTTCGCTCCGCATTCAAGCAGATACTTTTCTATATTTTCATAACCTCTGTCTATAAATTCTGTGCCGCTAATCGTCGTTGTACCGTTTGCGGCAAGTGCCGCAACAACAAGTGATGCGCCTCCGCGCAGTTCCCTTGCAACAACATTTGCACCCTGCAAAGTGTTTACGCCTCTTACAACGGCACTTCTGCCTTCTACTTTTATGTCAGCACCCATTCGTGTAAGTTCATCAATATGCTGAAATCTGTTTTCAAATATATTTTCTATAAATACACTTGTTCCTCTTGCAACAGTTGCAAGCGCCATAAACGGCGATTGTATATCCGTCGGAAAACCCGGATACGGCATTGTTCTTACTATATGTATACTTTCAAGTTTCTTGGGAGCTTTCTGAATAATTTTATCTTTTTCTATTCTGAGCTGTACTCCCATATCCAAAAGCACATGGAGCATTGCTCCCATATCGCGTGGATTGACATTTTTAAGACATATCTCTCCGCCCGTAATCGCAGATGCGGCAAGATATGTTGCGGCAACAATACGATCGGGCATTATCGTATACTCCGCACCGTGAAGCTTGCTTACTCCCTCTATTTTTATTACACTGCCGCCCATACCGCGGACTTTTGCACCCATACAATTCAGGAAGTTACCCAAATCAACAATCTCCGGTTCACGCGCCGCATTTGTAATAGTGGTAAAGCCCTCCGCACAAACTGCGGCAAGCATAGCATTTTCTGTTGCTCCGACGCTCGGAAAATCAAGATGTATGTTTCCGCCGACAATCTTATCAGCACTGCATTTTATATAGCCGTGTTCTTCCTGAATATCGACACCGAGTTCACGCAAAGCCTTTAAATGCAAATCAATCGGTCTTAAACCAATCGGACAACCGCCGGGCATACTTACAACCGCTCTTTTGCACCTTGAAATTATCGCTCCCAAAAATATAATTGAAGAACGCATCTCGCGCATTAAATCTTCACATATTTTACAGTCACACATATCTCTTGTATCAACCGTTACGGTATTGCCTGCCCTTTGTACTCTGCAACCCAATCTTTCAAGTACCAAATCTGTTTTATCTACATCACGAAGATATGGACAGTTTTTCAAAGTACATACTCCGTCAGCCATAACCGTGGCTGCAAGTATCGGCAGTACGGCATTTTTCGCACCTTGTACACCGATTTCACCGCTTATCTTATTTCCGCCGTCTATAACAAGTTTGCCCACTTTAAACACCTCGCATTATAATATAATTCTCATATGATTATAATACGAAATATCTATAATTCTGTTACAGTCTTATTATTATAGCACATTTCAAAAAATTTTTAAAGGGTTAATTTATAAAAATAATATACCCTTAATATCAATGTAACAATGCAAAATTTGTCGGTTAAAAATTTCATACTATATAATAGATAAATCAAATTTTTTTCTTTTTTTACAAAAAAGTTCTTGACAATACCCACACCTTTATGGTAATATATTATGCGTAGCTTAAATAGATATGCGTCCGTAGCTCAGTTGGATAGAGTGAACGGCTACGAACCGTTAGGTCGTGGGTTCGAATCCCTCCGGGCGTACCATAAGTTACAATATCCGAACCTCGGTTCGGATATTTTTTTGTTTTTCTATAAAAAACAATATTTTTTGCAAAAAAGTATTGACAAAATAATTTTAATGTGCTATCATATTATTTGTCGTCAGACATTAAAACTGAATATGCGTGATTAGCTCAGTTGGTAGAGCACCTGACTCTTAATCAGGGTGTCCAGGGTTCGAACCCCTGATCGCGTACCACAAGTTGTAATATCCGAACTTTAGTTCGGATATTTTTTTGTACAAAAACAAAATATAGCCTCTTAGAACTATATTTATACAGAACTATATTGAGTTCATTAAACGAGATTTTAATACAATGTCAGTCTTCTTCTATTATTTGCATACTATTAATAACATTTTTATATTCTTTTGCAACTTCCCCAAATTGCTTATCAATCAAAATTTTATCACAATCTTCTCCGTTATGATTAATGTTATAAAGGGTTTCCGTAAGAGCCGAACTTGCCTTATAAAGTTTTCCGAAATCAAGACTTACTGACGAGCCTTTCAGAGTATGCGCACAAAGATACGCTTTTTCATACAATTCTTCATTCAAAGCCTTTTTCAATTCATTAAAAGCGGTATCGTTTTTGAAACACTGTACAAAGCGGACAACATATTTTTCATCAATGAGTCTTCTTTTGACTACTTCAAAATCACCGCCGACTTTATCATAAAAAACTTTCAGTCTCTTGGTCGTTCCTGCAATATTACCTCTGTATTCAATATAATTATAGTATTCTTTTTTAATTTCATTCAAATTTCGAGTTCTTATCGGCACAACATCGCCCGATTTCATTGTAAAATCATTCTCAACACTCTCTATCTTGTTCATATTAACAAGATAACTCTGATGACATCTCAAAAATGCTCTATGATTTATTTCTTCCTCAATATCATTAAGTTTCTTATATATTGTGTACTCGTTTCCGTCTGTGCGATGAAGAATACATTTTGAATTACTGCTCTCAATATATTCAATCTCACTGTACAACACTTGAATTACGGAATTGCGTTTTTTTATTTGGTATGTATGCATATTTTCATAATTGCTCAGCACTCTGTCAAGTACCATGCTGATTTTATCTATATCGTGCGGCTTAACCAAATAACCGCTCGCCTCAACGTCATAACTTTTAACCGCATATTTTGACGTTGTGGTAAGAAATATAATCTTACCTTTATAATTCATATTTCTAAGTTTTTCCGCAACTTGTATTCCGTTTAACTTGTCCATATACATATCAAGAAATATTATATCATAATACTCCCCATCTTCTATCGAATAAATTAAATTAACGCCGTTTTCATAGCTATCAATATTGTATTCAATAAATCTATCTGAGAAATAGATACTTAGTTGCTGACGGATTATTTCCCTATCACTTAGATTGTCATCACAAACTGCAATATCCATTTTTTAGGTTCACCTCACAAGGAATTATTCTATCATAATTATACCACAAATATGTATTTTTTGTCAAATTCATCGTAAACACCTTCATTTTCAATATATTCATATTTCTACGCTTATTTATGCTATAATTTTATCATACAAAAGGATAAAAGGAGAAGTATAAAATGGTAAACTACGGAGTGATTGAAGAAAAAATGTGTGATTCATGTATGGGGGAATACATCACCTATGGTATAGGTGCTTATACTACACAGGCTCACGAACTAATAACTTTTGTTTCGGATGTTTTTCCATGTAAGGATGACGCCGAAAAATTTGTGAATGTTTGTAATAAAAACGAACTTTCATTACATCATTTAAGAGATGTTATCGAAGATTTCATCTGAAATAAAAAAGCACTGAATAAATTAAACTTTGTTCGGTGCTTTTTTATTGCAATTCACTTTGAAAGGTGCTATACTTGATATGCAAAAAATATACAAAGGAGCATATGTATGAGTAAAGCACCATCGGATAATCAGTATTTCGGTACTGAAAAAACAATGAAAATTTTATTTAAGCTTGCGCCGCCCGTTATGCTGGCACAGCTTATTCAATCTTTATATAATATAGTAGACAGTTTTTTCATCGGTAAATTCTCAGGATACGCACTGACGGCACTTTCTGTAATATACCCTATGCAACTTTTGATATGTGCCGTTGCAGTCGGAACAGGTGTTGGCGTCAATACCGTTATGGCACGGTTTTACGGTCAAAAGCGAACTTCCAAAGCGATTAACACCGCCGGAATAGGAACTGTTATGGCTGTTGTGAGTTGGTTCATATTCGCTTTAATTTCATTTTTCATCATAAAACCGTATGCCTTAATCTCGGCAGAATCTGAAATTGTACATGAGTACACTATTACGTACGGAAGAATAATCGGAATTTTCAGCTTGGGAATATTCCTTGAAAGCACTTGGACAAAGATTTTGCAATCGCAAGGAGATATGAAAACACCTATGATTGCTCAGATTGTCGGTGCATTGACAAATATCGTACTCGACCCTATTTTAATTTTCGGAATGTTCGGAATTAAACCGATGGGTGTCGCAGGTGCTGCTGTTGCAACCGTCATAGGTCAGTCGCTCGCCGCTGTCATAACAGGTATTAAAGGATTTTATAAACCGCCGAAATTAAATATATTTTTGCCGTATGTAAAACAAATATATGCAGCAGGACTGCCGAATATTATTATGCAAGCATTGTGGACTGTATATATTCTCGGGCTGAACGTACTTCTTGCGTCATTCTCTGATGCATCCGTAACCGTGCTCGGTATTTATTATAAACTTCAAAGTTTCTTCTTTATTCCGCTTAATGCTCTCGGCGTATGCATAGTGCCTGTATTGAGCTTTAATTATGCGATAAACAGAAAAGACAGATGTAAACGCGTGTTTTGGGAAACTGTTGCCGTATCTGCCGCATTTATGCTTTTAGGCGTGGCGATATTTGTGCTTTTGCCCAAACAGTCAATCGGAATATTCTCAAATGATACAGAAGTTTTGAATATAGGTAATGTGGCTTTCCGAATAATCGGAGCAAGCTTTGTACCCGCCGCACTCTCGCTTACATTCCCTATTTTGTTTCAGGCTATCGGAAAAGGTAAGGAAAGTATTTTTATAACAGTGCTAAGACAAGTTGTACTTCTTGTTCCTCTTGCTTGGGTATTTTCGTTCGCAGGACTTAATTATGTATGGCTCACTTTTCCGGTTACAGAAATTATAACTTGCAGTGTCAGTATGATTTTTTATAAAAAAGTTTTTCATAAAAATGCGTAATTTTTGACTGTCGATTAAAAAAATCGACAGTTTTTTGTTATGAAAAATGGCTTAAAACCTATGGTTTTGAAAGTTCACTAAAAAAAGTTTAATTTTTTTCAAAAAAAGTGTTGACAAAAGGTATATGTTCTGCTATAATAATTTTTGTCAGTTGAGCTGATGAACAAACATCTGGAGAGATGTCTGAGTGGTTGAAAGAGCCGGTCTTGAAAACCGGTGACGGTTCCGCCGTCCGTGGGTTCGAATCCCACTCTCTCCTCCATTTAAAATTTTATATTTTGTACTGCATACAAAGCTAATTGCTATTTAGAACGGCAGCAATTTTAACTTGTTGTATGCTTTTCTTTTATGGAGAAGTACTCAAGAGGCCGAAGAGGCGCCCCTGCTAAGGGTGTAGGTCGGGAAACTGGCGCGAGGGTTCAAATCCCTCCTTCTCCGCCAAAACGTATAAACCATATAAATGCTTGAATATCAAGTGTTTATACGGTTTTTATTAGTATTACAATAAATTCGGTATACTTATTTTAGAAGAACATTCAGATAGGGGGATTTTTATAGCGAACCCTGCTCTGTGAGGAGACCGATTATTCTTTTTTATTGTATATTTATCTATATATGATATTTTTAGGAATTTCTTTATTCAAATTATACTCTTCCGTAATCAATACTCTTGATAGATGATATGCTGACTTACAATCATTACACCATATTTCACCATATCCGACTCCTCCGACATTTCCTACAAAAGTATAATCTGTATTATCACTCCCGCAATACGGGCATTTTCCGCTTGTTTTTGTTATTGCTATACTTTCTAAGTTTTTAATCCATTTCATGTCACAACACCCCCATAATATATAACACCATAATTTTATTATATCACATTTTTATTTTTTTCAACTGTAAATTTGCTTTACAAATATAATCATATTGTTTATAATAGTATTATAAACAATACACAAAACACAGGAGCATATAATGAACAAAATTGAATTTAAGCAATTCTTACAAAATACAAAAGACAATATACAAGAAAAACTCAATCCGAAAAAAATCGGTACAAAAATATCAGTGAGTTTAAAAAGTAAAAAAACACGCAAAAATCTAATAATCTATGCATTTTTAACATTATTCTGCATAGCATTTCTGTTACTTCTGTCTGCGTCCACAAGTCCGCTATACAAGGACTTATGCGACGGTGATTCAAGCATTTTCATATTCTTCGGAAAAGCGATAACGCTCGGCAAGGACGCATACAGAGATTATTTTGACCACAAAGGTCCGATTTTGTTTTACATAAATGCATTGGGATATTTCCTGACAAAATCAAAAGTAGGCGTATTCATACTACAATGTATATCCCTTTCAATATCTTCGATATTTATGTACAAAACGGCACGTTTTTTCACAAAACCGATACGCTCGGTAATTTGTGTTATAATCACCATTCTTGCATTCGGTGCGACAATCAGCGACGGCAACTTAACGGAAGAATACTGTATTCTCTACTGTATGATAGCGATTTACACCGCATTAAAATTCATCACAAAGCACCCAAAAGCACCTCACCCTCACAAAAATATGGTTATTTACGGAATATGTTTTGGAATTTGTGCATTTATCCGCGTAAACAACGGACTGATTATCTGCGGTATTGTATTCGTTACGATTATGACCGACTTTATAAACGAGCATATCAAAGAAATATTTAAAAATATACTGTATTTTATAGTCGGTGTATTGATAGTGGCAGTGCCTGTATGCCTTTTCTTCCTTATTAAAGGGACGCTGTCGGATATGTTGTTTTCTACTTTCGTATTCAACTTTCTATACGCGTCGGAAGGCTCATCAGAAAAGACATCATCAGCCATATTACTGCTTCTGCGATGGGTTGCACCTGTCTTGATGATGATATTCATATCGTCATTTTTCGCAAAACGACTTGGTCCAAAGGTTGCGTCATTTATCACAACAATATCCATATTCGCACTGATACCTATATTACTCGGTTTCAGTTACACGCATTATTACACAACGCTTATACCTTTAATACCGATTTATTGTGCTGTATTCTTCTATATTACATCAAATAAAATAAACATTCTTGCAGTAATACTTTGCGTAATAATGGCATTTCCGTTGGCAAATTACTTTGTTCAATCAGAGTCAAATATAGTGCATTACTCAAAGAAGTTGTATTCGCAAAGGCACCCTGCCAAAACAAGCGACGTATATTCGGATATTTATTACAGTGCAAAACAGCTTAGCTCGCAAATTCCCGATGAAGACAAAGACAGCGTATACTGCTACGACATTTCGGCAACTTGGCTTTTGCAAGCCGACATTATGCCTTGCTTTAAGATATTTATTCTTCAGGAATGGTGGTCGGAAATGTATCCCGAGTTCGGTCGTCAAATTAATCAAATGATGCTTGAAAAACAACCTAAGTGGGTTGTTATACACAATATCGACATTGTAAACAGTAAGCAGTTTATGAATATAATCAACAATAATTACGAGCTTGTCGATGAATACAGTTATGACCGATTATACAAATTGAAAACTCAATAAAAAAAACAGCTGTTGCAATTAGCAACAGCTATTTTCATGTTTATCTTTGTCATAGACAATGCAAAATGATTCTGTAGGATTTTTCACAGTCTTTTTAGCTTTCAAAGCCTTATCCAGCCCCACTCCCACAACTTCATTTGTTTTAAGCACATAAATTCCTGTTTTAACAATAATATGCGCGCCGGGATATTTTTCATTAATCATTTTACTGAATTGTTTATTTAACGCATCTATCTTATCAAAGCTTTCTAAATTTTTAAATCTGAACGCACTGAAAAAAATATCCGCACCGTCAATGTGAGTTATAATATTATAATCATTATCACTTGGCAAAATACAGTTTACAAACTCTGTAAAAACCTTATCTCCCTCAATCTGACCGAACCGTTCGTTGAAATCAAGCATTCCCGAAAAATCGGTATGTAACAGAGCAACCTGTTCGTCTTTTTCCTCTGCAAATTTTCTCAGTCTGCCTATCTGTTCATAAAACTTTGCAATAGTATAACAACTGGTTTTGCGGTCATAATCAATTATTTTTCTAAGCTTTTTCTCATTTTCCGTTTCCTTATCGCTTTGAGAAATGTACATCGTCATAAGCTTAGTCGCCATATTCAATTCAACGCATTCTTCTATCTGCCAAGGATTTTCATATCCGAATCTCGTACAAACAAACATAAAGAACGAATCTCCTGTTGTAATATTTGCATTATATACCACTTCACCATTCTTTTTATTCTTTTCAAATTCACGTTGAAACTTTAACGAAAATCCGTTTATTTTTTCATTTGAAAGAATAAATACAGGATATTTTTCAAAAAATTCTTTGAAATGCTCAATGTCAGAATGAGCATAATATCCTCTTTTTCCCGCATTATTCTGAAATTTCGGATCACTGCACCATTCATAGCTTATTGTGATTAAATCTTCCTTGGTATTGACCTTCATTATCTGAAACCAGTCAATATCGAACTTTTCAGCCACATACCGAATAATCTTATACATTGCGTCATCGCTGTTTTTCGCACTTGAAGAAAGTTCAAGGAATACTTTCATCATATCGCGTGTCTTAAATAATTCCGTACTGTTTTCGGCGTCCTCAGCTTCATAATCAATCGCATGGCTTGAATTGTCGTACACAATATTTTCATTGTATATCTCCCAGTGAGCCTTGCCATTCTTTTTTGTACTGTACAGTGCCTTATCTGCTTTTGAGAACAACGCTTTATAATCAGGCACTTCTTCAAATATTCTGCCGTCTGCCACTCCGACACTGCACGTTATTCTCTTATCGTCTGAAATATTAATCTTACATACATTGTCAACAACTCTGTCGGCATTCTCTGCTATTCTGCTACTTTTCAAAAACACGAAAAATTCATCACCGCCGTATCTTCCGACAATAGTGTCATCATCGGTTGCCTTGTTCAGCATTTCCGCAACCATGGCAATAACGGTATCACCGTATAAATGTCCGTATGTGTCATTTATATTTTTAAAATCATCAATATCAATAACAAACAGTGCGTAATCTCTGCTTTCGGGATTGGATTTTATATACTCATTAATCCTCTCGACGCCTGCATTTCTGTTATAGACATGAAGTACCGGGTCAATCTCGATTTTTTCTTTTAATTCTTTTTCATGATGTTTTTCGTCCTCGATATTCGTTATTGTTCCGAAAATTCTTTTAAGATTACCCTTTTCATCATGTTCAAAATTTCTGAAAATGCGGTGCCATTCATAATTCTTATTACCCGGCAACTTCATTCTGACGCTTATATTTTCTACTTTTTCATTGAATATGTTTTCTTTAAGATAACCGTAATCTCTTTTATCCGCAAGCTCATAAACAGCATCTTCCGTATTATTGGGAACAGACAGTTTTTTCAGTTCGGTTTGACCTTTCACCGGAATATATAAAGTCATATTATCGTCCGCTACGTTATGTTCAAAAACAATGTTTTTTGAACTTTTAAGAGCAAATGTAAAACATCTTCTCTCATCTTTCATCCTGACAAGATTCGTATGCTGTTCCGTAACGTCCATAAGAATACCGAGAATATCATTTTCATTATATTTAGTCAAATGCATACAAATATAACGTATCGATCCGTCCGAAACAATACATTTGTATACCACTTCATTTTTATCTTTCAAATCAGCTATAATATTTTTGTCTTCTTCGCAAATATTAAGACTTTCAAAATTTCCGTTCGCATAGGTCGAATAATAGTAATCATTCGCCGAAATAATTTTAAGCGTACTGTCATTTTGAAACGCAACAACGCCACATGGCATTATATTATAGCTTTCGTCCTTAAAATATTTTTTCAACATTACAACTGCCTCAACCTTTTTATAAATTATCGGTATAAATATTCTATCACAAAAAATGTATCAAGTAAATATTTTTCGACCTATTTTATTATAAAAAAACAACCGTATCTATATAAGAATACGATTGTCTGAGAGAGAGATTTATTTTACGGTTATATAATAACACAATAATTAAATTTATTCCATTGCATTTGTTGTCCAAAATATTGCAAATATTGTCCTGTTATGCTATAATAATTGTGTAGGAGGTGTATTTTATGGATGCAATTTCATATAAACAGAAAGAATATCTTTACAGTTATTTCCGTTCAAAGCCTCCGGAGCTTAACTTGCACCTTCATAAATATTATGAATTTCTATATTTTATATCGGGTGATGCAACGTACATAGTCGAAGATAATCTATATAAAATTCACCCCGGCGATATTTTGCTTACAAAACCCGGAGAACTTCATACGATTTTCTTTCAATCAGAAAAGCCGTATGAGCGCATTTTTATGCAGATACATCCCGACTTTATCACCGAATTTGATTTGTTTGATAAAATAAATTCTTCACCTATTGGCGAAAATAACAGAATACCGTCAGACATTGTTCAGTCTTTCGGACTTTACGATTATTTCAAAAATGTTGAACATTACATTTTAAACAGAGTACCCGAAAGTGACGCTATGATAAAATCGTATTTTTTACAGTTTCTTGTCGCGGTAAATCATGCACTTGACAACACCGTTTTGCCGATAAAACCGACAAATAATAACCGTATTGACGATATAATAGATTACCTTACCGATAATATTTCCGCAGATATAACACTGGATTTTTTAGCAGAAAAATTTTTTATTAATAAGTATTATATGTGCCATACATTTAAAAAACAGACCGGTATTACAATAAAAGAATTTATGAATACAAGAAAAATCACTAAGGCGAAACAAGTGCTTTCCGAAGGTGCGGATATTATGGGGCTTTGCTATGAATGTGGGTTTAATGATTATTCCACGTTTTATAAAGCGTTTAAAAAACTTACCGGTAAATCGCCGAAAGATTTTTTGACTGGTGATTAATTTTTGCCACTCCGTCACTTCGTGACACCTCTCCTCAAGGAGAGGCTTTTTGGCTCCCCTTGTGGGGAGCTGTCGGCAACGCCGACTGTGGGGTGGCTTCTCGGGACATCGTGGCGCCGTCCCCTACTGCCTTAATATCCTATAAAAAGGGCGACCAATGGTCGCCCCTACATACAATATTGTTTAACATAAGCGATTGTTTAACATAAGCGGTCATCTGCCATTCATATTCGTACGGGCGGTCATTGGCCGCCCTTTAACATTCCACACATAAAAAAAAACAGCGGTCAAAGACCGCCGTTTTTACATCAATGACTCAACATATATTTGAAGTATTTCATCTTTTGACGGAACGAACATACTGTTTAGTGTACCGCCTGCATTTTGAGCAATTTCTGCATACAATTCAAGTTCTTCTTTTTCAAACTTTTCTTTATCACCCAAAATTTTCACGAGAATATTTTTAAATTCTTCTGCACTGTCTAAATTCATACAAGACAATATTTCCTTAACTCTGTCCTTATCATTTCTTTCAATATACTTTGTAAACTCACCGAGCAACAATCCGTTTGCTCTGCCGTGGTCGATATTTTTGAAATATGTAAGCAAATAGCCCATTGCGTGTACCGCCGTTGTTTTTGTTTGCGATATAACAACACCTCCAAGCATTGACGCATAAAGCAGTTTTTCTCTGTCGTCTTCCGTAAGTTCACCGCTAATTAAATCATCAAATGTTGACGCAATAATTTTAACAGCCTCTTTAGCGATTACATCAGCCATTATATTCGCCCTCTTTGACATCATTCCTTCAACCGAATGTGAAAGTGAATCTATTGCGGTATTGACCGTAGTGGCAAGTCCGAGATTTTTTGTGTATTTTGCGTCAAGCAATGCGTATGTTGGGAAAAGGCATGGTGACGCAATACTTTTTTTTGTCTGTTTTTCGTGGTTTGTCAAAATCGCATACGGTGTAACCTCCGAACCGGTTCCGGCAGTTGTCGGAATATGTATCATAGGAAGTGCCTTATTGCCTATGTTGCCGTCAAACAAATTCTTTCTTTCAATGTCCGATACTGCCAGCAATGCAATGGCCTTTGCCGAGTCCATCGGCGAGCCGCCGCCTATGGCAATAACAAAATCAACTTCTTCCTCCATTGCCGTTTCCGCACCGTCATACACACACTCAACTGTCGGATTACTCATAACCTTATCGAATATTACATATTCAATATTATTCTTTTCAAGTGCATATTTCACATCGTCAAGTGCACCGCTTAATTTTGCGGAATTTTTGCCTGTTACGATAAGTGCTTTCTTTCCTATTTTGAAAACATCGCTGTTTTCTCTGACACAATTCTTTCCCACAATAACCTTTGTAGGCATATAAAATCCCAAATTCATAAACTTAAACACCCTTTCTACAACAAAATAAGCAACAAAAGCAAGCTATAAATAGCTTGCTTTGATTCTTATTTCTTCAATTCTCTTATTTCTTCTCCAAGGAAGCAGAAACCAAAGTAACCCTTTACCTGAATTTTATCAAGGAATTTAGACAATTTCTTTGGCTTTTCATAGATTACAACATCATAATCCTTACGCAGTTTTTCTGCCTCTTCTATAGCATTTACAATGTCTGCTTTATCGTGAAGTAAAGCAATTCTCTTTTTAGTATCTGGAATTGTATATCCTGCCTCTGTAAGAAGTGAGAAAATTCTTTCAAAACCTATTGAAAACCCTACCGCAGGAATATTTTCACCCGTAAATTTACCGATTAAGTTATCATAACGACCGCCGCCGGCAATAGAGCCTTTAAACTTATCGCTTACGATTTCAAAAACAGTACCTGTATAATATCCCTGACCTCTTACAAGCGAAATATCGAACTTAATCTTATACGCACCGTCCGAAAGTTTTTCAACGGCATTAATTATTGTTTCAATACTTTCGGCAGATTCTTCACCGCAAACATCTTTTACGCTTTCAACAGTAAGTGGTTTTGCGATGACTTCACCGAATTTTGCGATAGCACCGCCGTCAAAGCCTTTATCCGTAAGCTCACCGATAACGCCCTCAGTACCGATTTTATCCATTTTATCAAATGTAATACACACGCTGTCAAGCTGACTTTCTTCAAAGCCTACACCTTTAAGCAATGCTCTTAAAATTCTTCTGTCATTGATTTTTACGGTAAAGTCTTTTATATCAAGCGACAAAAGTGCTTTTGCTGTTGTATGAATAAGCTCGATTTCAGAGCTTATAGAAGATGAACCGATTATATCAATATCGCACTGCACAAACTCACGAAGTCTGCCCTTTTGCGGTCTTTCCGCTCTGTACACCTTATCAATCTGTATACACTTTGCAGGAAGAACAAGTTGTTCACGATTATTTGCATAATATCTTGAAAGCGGAAGTGTAAGGTCATATCTAAGTCCCATATCGCAAAGCTTATTTGTATCACCGCTGTCCATTGCTTTCTTTAGCTTATCTCCACGCTTTAAAATTTTAAATATCAAATTAAGATTATCACCGCCGTCACTCTTATCAAGATTTTCAATATCTTCAACTGCAGGCGTCATAATACGTTCAAAGCCGGCGTCCTGATATGTATTTAAAATTTGATTTTGAAGATAATCTCTAAGTCTGACCTCTTCGGGAAGATAATCATTTGTACCTTTTACTGTTGTGATTTTCATTTTCTATCTCCTTTTGCCATTTTTATCATAAGCTCATATATTTTTTCAAGTGCGTCTACTTTGGCAAGCGGTTTCAAATTTTCCGACATTTCTTTCAATCTCTCCTTATCGCTTACCATAGACATTATTTTATCGTATAATGCGTCAGACGTCAAATCTTTTTCTAAAATTAATTCTGCCGCATTCTTATTTTCAAATTCTCTTGCATTCTGCTCTTGGTGATTACGGACAACATTCGGTGACGGAATAAGTATTGACGGTTTACCGAGTGCAGCAATTTCGCTTACGGTTATCGCACCTGCTCTTGATACAACAACGTCTGCCGCCGCCATACACTCCGCCATATTGTCAATATATGACACAATCTTTATGTTATCCGAAAGAGTTATTCTGCTCTCCTTAATTTTATTCATTATTTTATCGTAATTTCTGTCACCGGTTCCGAACAGCAATTCGATTTTATTGTCCTTTGATATTCTGTCAAGCATACCGATTACCGTATCATTAATTCTGTCCGCACCCAAACTGCCGCCGAAAATAAGCACAAACGGCTTTTTTATGCCGAGCTTTTCTCTTGACTTTTTGTAATCGGAATGAAGTATTTCACTTCTGAGCGGATTGCCTGTTACAACACATTTTTCCTTATGCTGCATATGATTAATTGTTTCTTCAAAGCTGAGTGCAAGATATGTAACATAATTTGCACTGCCTTTTACCGTCATACCCGGATACACATTTTGCTCATGTATAAGCGACGGCACTTTCATTTTCTTTGATGCCATAGCAACAGGGCCGCTTACATATCCGCCCGTACAAACGATACAGTCGGGTTTAAATTCCTTTATAATCTTATTACACTTTCTTCTTGCGGAAATAAGTTTTTTTACCGTTTCAAAATTTCTGAAAATATGCTTTCTGTCAAAACCTTGTATTTCGATATATTCAATATCATATCCTGCTTTCGGTACAAGTTTTGTTTCAAGTCCCGATTTTGTACCGACAAACAAAGCCTTAAAATCCTTATCCTGTTTAGCTGCATAATCGGCGATTGAAATAGCCGGATTAATATGTCCGCCTGTTCCTCCGCCCGCAAATAATACTCTCATAAATCTTCCTCCACATTAATCTTTTACGGAATGTCTTGATATATTAAGCAATACTCCCATTTCACATAAAAGCGTTATTATTGCCGTACCGCCGTAACTGAAAAACGGCAATGCGACACCTGTATTCGGTACGCTTGACGTTGCAACGGCGATATTAAGTATCGTCTGAATAGCAAGCTGAGCCGCAATACCCACCGCAACAAGTGAGCCGTATGTATCGGGTGCATTCATAGCAATTCTTATTGCTCTTATAATAAGCGCCGCAAAAAGCAAAATTACAACAGCCGCACCGATAAGACCAAGTTCCTCACAAACAATCGCGAATATAAAGTCATTATACGGTTCAGGCAAATACGAATATTTCTGTACACTCTGTCCCAAGCCAAGTCCGAAAATACCGCCCGAGCCAATCGCATAAAGTCCTTGCACAACCTGATAACTTTCGTCACGAATATCCGCAAACGGATTCATAAAACTTGTTACGCGTGCCCATCTTACACCGCTGAGTGCGCGGACGCCGATTAAGCCGATCGGCAAAAGAATAAGTGCTCCGATAAGTACGGGTTTAATCGGTGTACCGCCTGCAATCATAACGCTTACACCGATACCGGCAATAACTATCGCACCGCTAAGGTGTGTTTCCATAAGCATAAGTCCGACAACTATAAGCATAACTCCTATATACGGCAAATTACCCTTAAGATGTTTCAAATTATATTTTCCCGAATCGACAAGTCGTGCAAAATACATCGCTATAACGGGTTTCATAAATTCCGACGGTTGAAGCTGAAGAAACGGAGTATTAAGCCATCTTCTCGAACCGTTCAATTTTACGCCCAAACCCGGTATAAGAACGCAGACCAAAAGTATTGTACATACAATCATAAACTTCGGAACGGTATTTTTATATTTATTGTAATCAATCCTTGAAATAACCCACATTCCGATAAGTCCCAATATTGCACAAAGGAATTGTTTATTAAAGAAGTAGTACGAATTATTATGTAAAGTATTTCCGGCAGGTGCAGACGCCGAGAGCAGCATTACCAAACCGAATGAAAGCAACAATATTACTATAAACAAAAATGTATAGTCTATCTCTCCCATTCGTGCAAGCTTAACCGGTTTTCCTATTTTAGCACGAGTTGTTCGTCTATTCTGTTTTATAGCTCTTTTAGGATATGCAGTCCCTGCCATATCTAAATCTCCTTCCGATTAATTCGTCTTAAATTGCAAAATATGCAACAGCACAAGTAATTACCGTTACCAATGTAAATACCGCAACGATTTTCTTTTCTTTCCAACCGCACATTTCAAAATGGTGGTGAATAGGGCTCATCTTGAATATTCTTCTTCCCTCACCGTATTTCTTCTTTGTATATTTGAAATATGCAGTCTGCATAATTACAGAAAGTGTTTCCATAAAGTATACAAAACCTATCAATATAAGGTGTATAGGCATTTTTAGGTCAATCGCCATAAGTGCAACCGACGCACCCAAGAAAAGTGAGCCTGTATCACCCATAAACACCTTTGCAGGATATTTATTATACCACAAAAATCCTATCAAACCGCCGATTAATGCCGCTGAAAATACAGTCACGCCATACTCTTTAAATACGATATATGACACAAGCATAAAGAATATTCCAACTATTGTCGTTATACTTGATGCCAAACCGTCAAGTCCGTCTGTAAGATTTACAGCATTTACAACACCTACGACAACGAACATTACGAACGGTATGTAAAGCCATATCGGCATTATCCATTCAATACTTGTAAACGGTATTTTAATCGCCGTATCAAGCTCGCCTATGAAGTAAAGCACTGCAATATAAATTGCCGCAAGCACAACTTGCATTATGAATTTCTGCGGTGCTGTAAGTCCGAGATTACGTTTTTTTACTACTTTAATGTAATCGTCCACAAAACCGATAACACCGAAACCGAGTGAAATTACAAACAATACAATACATCTTGCGTATGTCGTGTTAAAATTACCGTTCATTGCAAAAATGACGGTTGTTACAAGTATCGCAATCGCCATTGCAACTATGAACATAATACCGCCCATTGTCGGTGTACCCGATTTTTTCTGGTGCCACTTCGGACCTTCTTCTCTTATTTCCTGACCGAATTTAAGTTTTCTGAGCCACGGAATAAACACAGGTCCGAACACAAGCGTTACAACAAGTGCAACGACAAGTGTAAGCAATGATGACATTAACATTTCTTTTATCAATTCCATTTTTTAATCCTTTTCCTCTCGTTATTTATTTTTAATTGTGTTATATACTTCTTCAAAGTGCATTCCTCTTGACGCCTTTATAAGCACCGCGTCACCGCTCTTGATTTCATCTTTGACATAGTTGCACACTTCAAGAGTTTTATCAAATGACACTATATTTTCTACACCGTTATCCTTTGCACCTTGTGCAAGATATTTCATATTTTCACCGGCTGTTATAAGCAAGTCCACTCCGTTCTCCTTGACAACCTTACCGAGATTGTAATGTGCGTCTTTTGCAAAATCGCCCATTTCAAGCACGTCGCCCAAAATTGCGACTTTTCTGTTTTTATCTGTATCCGCAAGCACTCCGAGTGCCGCTTTAATCGAATCCGGTGACGCATTATAACAGTCATTGATTATCGTAATACCGTTATATTCTTCAACAGCCAATCTCATTTTTGTAAGTTCAAAACTGCGTATTCCCTCTGCAATCTTATCCATAGGCACATCAAATTCACGTCCTACGCATATTGCCGCAAGTGCATTGTACACATTATGTTTACCCGGAATATTTACTTCAATAGGATATTCGCCGCCGTCAACAACTGCGGTGAATTTAATTCCGTTAAGTCCGTTATTTTCAATATCCTTTGCGTAAACATCATTTTCGGGATTTGTTATACCGTAATATACTACCTTGTATTCACCCATACCCTTTGTTTTTGAAAGGTAATCGTCATCACCGTTTACTATAAGTGTATTATCCTTTGTAAACAGCTTTGTCATTTCCATTTTCGCCTTGAAAATGCCTTCGCGTGAGCCGAGATTTTCAATATGCGACTGACCGATGTTTGTTATAACCGCAACATCAGGTCTGCCTATATCAGCAAGATGTTCTATTTCACCGAAATGGTTCATTCCCATTTCAAGAACAGCCGCCTCATGTTCTTTTTCAAGTCCGAAAATCGTAATAGGCAAACCTATTTCATTATTGAAGTTGCCCATTGTCTTAAGTGTATTATACTTCTGTGAAAGGACTGATGCAAGCATATCTTTAGTAGTAGTTTTTCCCACACTGCCCGTAACGGAAACAGTCGGAACATTATACTTTTGCTTGTAATACTTTGCAATGTCGCCGAATGCTTTTAATGTATCTTCAACCTTTACGATTGTCTTATCTACTAAAAGCTCGGTATCTCTCTGTGTCAAAACAGCCGAAGCACCAAGGTCGAAAGCCGCCTTTATAAATTCGTGACCGTCAAACTTTTCACCGACAAGCGGCACAAAGAGCACACCTGCCGTAACCTTTCTCGAATCACTGATTACATCGTTAAAAGTTTGGTGTATGTCACCGCTTAAAAGTGTTCCCCCAGTTGCTTTTAATACATCTTCAATCGTCATTGCCTGCATAATAAATTAAATCCTTTCTCTCTTTTTGTCCTATGCTCAAAAATAAGGGCGGTAGTTTTTCAGCCGCCCTTTTCAATTATTTATTAAGGTGTTTATATACAACAACACGTTCGTCAAAGTCGTGTTTCTCTTTACCTATTATCTGATATGTTTCCTGTCCCTTACCCGCAAGAATGATTACATCATCTTTCTTTGCGTGGTCAAGAGCATACGCGATAGCCTCTCGTCTGTCGACTATTACTTTATATTTTCCGTCTGTGCGTTTCATTCCGACTTCTATCTGTTCTATAATAGAAACAGGGTCTTCCGTACGCGGATTGTCTGACGTTATAATGCTGTAATCCGAAAGTTTTCCGGCGATTTCACCCATAATCGGTCGCTTCGTATTATCTCTGTCACCGCCGCAGCCGAACAATGTTATAACCTCACCCTTTGCAAAATCTTTAACGGTTTTAATTATATTTTCAAGACCGTCCGGTGTGTGTGCATAGTCGATTATAACCGTATAATCGGTATTTGTAGGAACAACCTCAACACGTCCGACAACTCCTGTTGCATTTTCAAGACCTTTGATAATGGTATCCATATCAATACCCATCTGAAGTGCCGCACCCATAGCGCATATTGCATTATATACGCTGAACTTGCCCGGAATTACTATATGGACACGATATGTCTTACCGTCATATTCAACATCAAAATCAGCACCCGATGATGAAATTTCAATATTTTTCGCTTTAAGGTCGCAACCGTCCGAAAGACCGACTTTTAATATATCGCAGTCATTGTTTGCAACAATCTTCTTACCGCCGTCGTCGTCGAAATTAACAACACCCTTATCGCTGATTTTAAACAGCTTAGCCTTTGCATTTAAGTAATTTTCCATAGTTTTATGGAAATCAAGATGGTCACGTGTAAGATTTGTGAACACACCCACGTCAAAGTGACAACCGTGTACTCTTTCAAGTTCAAGTGCGTGACTCGAAACTTCCATTACAACACATTCCGCATCACTGTCAACCATTTCCGCAAACAGCTGTTGAAGTTCAAGTGCGTTCGGTGTTGTAGGTGTTGTACTTTGCGTAACAAGTACCTTGTCGCCGATAATATTTTGATTTGTACCGATAACACCGATTCTCATACCGGCTGTTTCGATTATACTCTTTATTAAATATGTTATTGTAGTCTTACCGTTTGTGCCTGTGATACCGATAAGTTTGAATTTGCTTGACGGATTGCCGTAATACTTACAAGCCATTTCCGCAATTTCAACTCTCGAATTTTCAACATACCAAACAGGTACATCTACATCTATTTTATCTTCGGCAACGATTAGTGACGCACCGTTTTTAACTGCCATTTCTGCATATTTATGTCCGTCCGTTTCAAAGCCTTTGATACATACAAAAACGTTTCCCGGAAGTACGTTTCTTGAATCGTACGCTATTCCGGTTATATCTATATCTTCATGCTCATCAAGCCATTTACTGCCTAATAATTCACTTGCTAACATTTGACATTTCCCCCTGTCCTATTAGTCTGAAGTTACTTGGCGGAATTCCACGCCTATTACTGTTGCAGGTGTAACCTCCTCGCCTGCCGCTATGCTCTGATTTACCGCATACGCACTCGACACTTCACTGTGTCCCGCACCGACAATCTCAAAGTTCAATCCGCTCATTTCAAGAGTATATTTCGCATTATCCACGGACATTCCTTTAAGATTAGGTACCGTTACCGTATGTGTTTTGTCAATTTCTTCTGTATATAATATTACCGTTGAATCTTCGTTAAGCATTGTACCCGGTTTCGGAAGCTGGTCAACTACCGTATCTCCGTCACCTCTCACTTGAACATTCAACTTTTTGTCAACAACGGCTTTCTTCGCCTCTGTCAAATCCATTGTTCTAACGTCAGGTATTTCCTGCTTAACGTCTGGTTCTTCATTTTCTGTGTACTGCTTTTCAACACCGAGATAGTTTAGTACATCTTCAATAACTTCACCTGCCAAAGGTGCGGCTATTGTACCGCCGTATTTGTTATCAACCTGTGGTTCGTCAAGCATTATAAGACACACTATTTCCGGATCGTTTGCAGGAGCAAAACCGATAAATGACGCAATACGTTTTTCTTCGTCACGGTTACCTTTTTCCGAAGTACCTGTTTTACCTCCGATACGGCAACCTTTTACATACGCATTTTTACCTGTTGATGTCGGCAACGATACAACCGATTCAAGAATTTCTCTCATTTGCTGAGATGTTTCTTCCGAAATAACTCGGCTTATAACCTCCGGCTCATACGTTTTCAAAATTCCGTTTGAGTTTCTGATTTCCTTTACAATCTGCGGTTTCATTCTTTCACCGCCGTTGATAACCGCCGAAACGGCTGTTACAAGCTGAATCGGTGTTATTTGGAAACCTTGACCGAATGAACTTGTCGCAATATCGACTTCACTCATTTTATTGTGGTAATAAATACTTGACGCCTCGCCGACAAGTTCGACGTTTGTCTTTTCGGTAAGACCGAATGCAGTGAAATATTCCATAAATTTCTCATACCCAAGTCTTTCGCCCAATTCCATAAATACAGGGTTACAAGAGTTTCTTACACCCTCTACAAATGTTTGAGCGCCGTGACCGCTCTTGTTTGCACAACCGATTTTTCTGTCGGCAACAATCTTAAATCCCGGACAATAGAATGTTGAATTAAGGTCTACAACGTGTTCTTCCAAAGCCGCCGCCGCAGTAATAATCTTAAATGTCGAGCCCGGTTCATATGTATCCGAAATAACCTTGTTTCTCCACATTTTATTTCTTATTTTCGCAATGGCCTCGTCACTTAAATTATTCGGATCTTCTGTCGGTTTCGGTGTTGCATCGGGATCGTCACTTGTGTCATCTGATGTATCATATCCCAAATCTATCGCATATTTTTCAAACTGGTCAATATCATACGGATTATTTACGTCAAAATCAGGCTTAGTTGCCATTGCAAGTATTTCGCCCGTTTTCGGGTTCATAATAATACCTGCCGCACCCTCTTTAAGCTTGTTTTCCGTAACCGCTTCTTCAAGGTGCTTTTCAAGGAAATGCTGGATTGTTTCATCAATCGTAAGCACAACGTCATCACCGTTTTGAGAACTGTTCAAATACTCATTTTGTTGGTCTTTAAGTGTTGTACCCTTTGCCGACTGATTAGTTTCTATACTTCCGTTACGCCCCATAAGCTCATCGTCGAAAGTAAGTTCAATTCCCTGCAAACCGTTATTGTCATATCCCGTAAATCCCAAAATATGCGGTGCAACGTTGAACGGATAATATCTCTTTGAATCATTTTCAAAATATACCCCTTTAAATGCTTTTGCAATCGTTGCGTCAACATCTGAATCTCTTAATTTTTTTACCGCCTCGGTCTGTTCGTTCGTAAGACGTTTTTTTATAACTTGGTATCTTGAATTTTTTGTTATAATCTTAAGGATTTCGTTTTGATCCATATTCAAAACAGGAGCCAATCTTGCGGCGATTACTTCACTGTCACCGTCCGCCTCAATATCCTTAGGATTGCAAATAAGTGTGTTTACCGTTGCACTTTCCGCAAGCACCTTACCGTTACGGTCGTAAATGTCTCCTCTTGACGCTGTAACAATACTGCTGCCCTGCTGTTGTGCCTTTGCCTTGCTCGAAAGCTCGTCACCTCTTATTATCTGCCAATATGCCACTCGCAAAACAAGCAACGCAAGCAGTACAGCAACGATACACACCATAAATATCGTTTTCTTTTTAATTTCATTTAATGATGGTTTCATTAATTTATCAATTCCTTTTAATACTTTAATAAATGTACATTTTTCATAATTTTATAATTATAGAAGTCCATTTTTATTTTATGCTGAAAAATTGTACAATATTACCACCAATCTTTTTCAATACAGACACAATACCGTGTCCAAACCCCTCTACTTCACCGGCAGTTTTCTCTGTCATATCCTCTTGCTTTACGTTTACATATATTGTCTGATACTTTTCAGGTCTTTGCATACCCAATCTTGTTGTTGCCTCTTTTTCAATTTTTGTAAGGTCAACACTCTGTTCAAGATCAAAAACCATCTGACTTGTTGCTGATTCAAGCGTTGTAAGCTGACTTTTAAGTGACGCAACCTGCTGGTTCATTTCATTCACAGCAACGAATTTTGAAATCATAAATCCTGCTGATACAGCCAAAAGCACTGTCACGCATATTCCACGAAAAATTGTTCTCTTATACTGCATTTGTTCATGATTCCTCTTGTTACTGACTGCTGTGGTATTAACTGCTTTCTCTTTTCTCTTTTGTGGTTTTCTCTTTTTTATCGGTTCATCATACTGTTCCGGCAATTTATATGCCAAATTTCCGTATTCCACAATAATTCTCTCCCTTAATTATCCTTTAGCCTATCCTATAATTTTTCGGCAATTCTCAATTTTGCACTTTTTGAACGTGAATTATATTCAAGTTCTTCTTCCGACGGTAAAATCGGTTTCCTTGAAATAATTTTAATTTCCGGTTTCTTGCCGCATACGCATACCGGAAATTCTTTCGGACAAGTGCAACCCCTTGCCAAATCCTGAAATGTTTTTTTGACAATTCTGTCCTCAAGTGAATGGAACGTTATAATCGCCAATCTCCCGCCAGATTTTATGCTTGACACAAAGTCTTTAATAGCATTTTCCAATATTCCGAGTTCGTTATTGACTTCAATTCTTATCGCCTGGAACACTCTCTTTGCAGGATGTCCGCCTTCCATACGGGCTTTTTTCGGTATTGCCGCCTTTATGATTTCAACAAGTTCAAATGTTGTTTCAACAGGCTTTGTTTTACGTTTTTCACAAATAAATTCCGCAATACGCTTTGACCACTTTTCTTCGCCGTAGTCATAAAAAATACGCATCAATTCCTCACATGAATATGAATTTACAACGTCATATGCCGATTTCGGCGAAGACGTATTCATTCTCATGTCAAGAGCGGCATCGTGCATATAGCTGAAACCTCTTTCGGCATTATCGAGCTGATATGAACTCACGCCCAAATCAAGTACCGCACCGTCAATTTCATCAATATCAAGTTCTGATAAAATATCCTTAATCTCGCTGAAATTGCGATTTACGAACGTCACTCTGCCGTCAAATTCTTTAAGACGTTCCTTTGCCGCCGCAATAGCCTCTTTGTCTTGGTCTATACCGATAAGTCGGCACGAATCGTTTGTTGACAAAATACCGTGCGAATGTCCGCCGCCGCCGAGTGTGCCGTCTGCATATATACCGTTCGGTTTAATATTCAGCGCGTCAATACTTTCCCCAAACAATACTGAAATATGTTTAAATTTCATTTTGATTCCCTTTCAATTAATTTTTTGAACCGTCAACACTTTATCGACAACCTCAAATCAAATATTAAGTCCGTAATTTAATATTCCGTCCATCATAATATCGTCTGAAAGTTCATCTTGGTATCTATCCCATTCTTCACTGTCCCATATTTCAAGACGTGTGTTTGCACCTACAAGCACAACATCTTTTTTCAGATTAGCATATTCCATCAGACGCTTTGCGATTGGCACTCTGCCTTGCTTGTCTATAACGGCTGAAGTAGCCTTACCGAAAAACAAACGTACAAAAGCCGCAGCATTTCTGTCTGTGGCAGTTGGGAGTTGATTAATCTTTTCAGAAATCTTATCCCATTCCTCTTGTGTGTATAATTGAAGGCATTTATCTGACATTGAACGTGTAACGTACACTGTTTCGGACATATTTTCTCTAACTTTGGCAGGCAAGATAATTCTTCCGCGCTCGTCAAGCTGACGCGGATATTCGTCAACAAAATTTACCATATTCAATGTCACCTGCCTTTTTATTGATTTATGGGTTACTCTCTCCAATTTGACCGTTTGTCACCCCAAACGCTCCAATTCGCTCCCATTAACTCCATTTTACCTTAAATCAATCAAAAGTGCAATAGGTTTTTTGTATTTTTTTCAGCTTGTACATCTCATTTTAACTCATTTTACTGTTTTGCTTGTAAAATTAAGCTAAATGGGATATAATTAGCTTAACTGCATTTTTAATCACATATATATTTGGTGTTGAGTTTACATAATTGCACACTATATATTGTGGTTGTTACTATTATATCACAAATATTTCAGTTTGTGAATAGAATTTTTAAAATTCATTTGCAGAATTGTTACAGAACAATTTCAAGACAAAACATTATTTTTTGGAGGATATACATAATGGAAAAATCAGAAGAAAAAATTATAAATCAGCTTACGTCTGAATTTAACCTGCGTCCCGAACAGGTTACAAACACAGTAAAACTGATTGATGACGGAAACACAATTCCTTTCATCGCCCGTTACAGAAAAGAAGCAACAGGTTCTCTAAGTGATGAAATATTACGAGATTTTTACGACAGGCTGTCATATTTACGTAACCTTGAAGATAAAAAAGAAGAAATATTGCGTTTGATTGACGAGCAAGAAAATTTGACCGATGAAATCGCAAAATCAATCGAAAATGCCGTAACATTATCGGAACTTGAGGATATATACCGTCCGTTCAGACCGAAACGCCGCACAAGAGCGACTATCGCAAAAGAGAAAGGACTGGCACCGCTTGCCGAAATTATCCTTGCACAAAATCCGAATGATAATATAGAAAGTATTTCGCTTGATTTTATCGACACCGAAAAAGATGTTGAAAGCAGTGATGACGCAATAGCCGGTGCTATGGATATAATCGCCGAAGAAGTCAGTGATAACCCCGAATACAGAAAAGATATTCGTCAAAAAACAATCGACTTTGGTCTTTTGGTTTCAAAAGCGTCAACAGAAGACGACAGTGTATACCGTCTTTACTATGATTTTGCCGAACCAATAAAAAAACTTGCAAACCATAGATTGCTTGCGATAAATCGTGGCGAAAAAGAAGGATTTTTATCGGTAAAAATTGATATTGACGAAGAAAAAATCACAAACTATCTTTTCAGACGACTTACTCCAAAACACGAATCACCGTCTACAAAGTACGTCAAACTTGCCGCTGAGGACAGTTATAAACGACTCATCGCGCCGTCCATATCAACAGAAATACGCAATATGCTTACGGAAAATGCCGAGGAGGCATCAATAAAGGTATTCAATCAAAATCTTTCCGGACTTTTATTGCAACCGCCTATTAGGGATAAAATCGTTATGGGCTTTGACCCGGGTTACAGAACAGGGTGCAAAGTCGCGGTTGTGGACGAAACAGGCAAAGTCCTTGACACCAATGTTGTTTACTGCACATTACCTAACCACGACAAAGACAAGGCTAAGAAAATTCTTACGGATATGATTTTAAGAAACAACGTAAACTTAATTTCAATCGGTAACGGAACAGCCTCAAAGGAAAGCGAAATATTTATTTCCGACCTTTTAAAAGAAATTGACCGAGAAGTATTTTACATTATGACAAACGAGGCAGGTGCGTCGGTTTACAGTGCGTCAAAGCTTGCAACCGAAGAATTTCCGCAGTATGACGTTGCACTCAGAAGTGCCGTTTCAATAGCAAGACGTGTGCAAGACCCGCTTGCAGAGCTTGTAAAAATTGACCCTAAGTCAATCGGTGTCGGACAGTATCAGCACGATATGAACCAAAAGCGACTTGGTGAGGCACTCGGAGGAGTGGTTGAAAATTGTGTAAACAGTGTCGGTGTTGACCTTAACACCGCCTCTCCGTCACTGCTTTCATATGTTGCCGGAATTAACAAAACCGTTTCAAAAAACATAATCACATATCGCGAAGAAAACGGTAAATTCAATACAAGAAAAGAACTTTTGAAAGTGCCCAAACTCGGTGCAAAAGCATTTGAGCAGTGCGCAGGTTTCTTGCGTATAACAGACGGTGACAACGTCCTTGACAACACCTCCGTCCACCCTGAAAGCTACAAAGCCGCCGCGCAGCTGCTTAAACATATGGGATATACCGAACAAGACGTTCAAGACGGCACAGTTGCGGATTTAAAGCAACGTCTGTCGAAAGAAAATACACATAAATTAGCCGAAGAACTCGGAATAGGTGAAATCACTTTAAAAGACATTGCCGACAGTATTATAAAAAAAGGTCGCGACCCGCGTGAAGAATTGCCGCAACCTGTTTTAAGAAGCGACATTCTCTCAATGGAGGACTTAAAACCGGATATGGTACTGACGGGAACGGTGAGAAACGTTATAGATTTCGGTGCATTTGTCGATATAGGTGTTCATCAAGACGGACTTGTACACATATCGCAAATATGTGACCGATACATCAAGCACCCAACCGACGTACTTTCAGTCGGTGACGTTGTGAAAGTTCGTGTACTTGAAGTTGACGTACCGAAAAAACGTATTTCACTTACTATGAAGGAGGTATGATTATGAACAACATTGCTTTTCCTAAACTCGGTATTTCTCTAAACATTTCACCTGTCGCATTTTCAATAGGTTCAAAGCCTATTTATTGGTATGCGCTTATCATTCTTTCGGGTTTTCTTTTAGGATTGTTTTTCGTTTATAAAACCTGCGAAAAGCGTGGTGTGAAAAAAGATAATGTATGGGATATCGCCTTGTTCGGACTTATTTTCGGAATAATCAGCGCAAGAATATATTATGTGCTTTTCGCACTCGATGAATTTGACTCGATAGCCGATATGTTTAAAGTCTGGAACGGCGGACTTGCTATTTACGGCGGTATTATCGGTGCGATAATCTCAACCGTTATATACTGCAAAGTTAAAAAGCTGAATATCGCCAAAGTCTTTGACGTATGTGCACCCGGTCTTTTTATCGGTCAAGCAATCGGACGTTTCGGAAACTTTGTAAACGTCGAAGTGTACGGCGGTGAAACAAACAGCCTTTTCGGTATGTCCATAAACGGTGCAACACCTGTTCACCCATTATTTTTATATGAATCGATATGGAATGTTATCGGACTTGTGATACTTCTTCTGATTCGTGACAAGAAAAAGAATAACGGACAAGTATTTTGTTTCTATATTTTCTGGTATTCATTCGGCAGACTGTTTCTTGAAGGTATGAGAAATCCGAATTATATATTATATGTAATTCCAAATGTTCTCGGCATTTCTCAGCTTGTTGCAATACTGTTTATGATTGCCGCTGTGTCAGCTTTTGTCGTTTTACAGGTTAAAGCGAAGAAAGAGAGCGAAATGTAAACGATTGTGTCATTTTCTGCAACACGAAAGTTGCTCCTTTTATACCACAATATATTGACAAGTTTTATCATATATTGTAAAATAAATACAACAAACAGTGGTTTACATATAACCGTGTAATCGAAAGGAGCATACATAAATGAACAACATTAAACAACTGAAAACAGATTTTGATAATCTTATAATTGAAAAAAATTATTGTCTTTCCGACCCCGAAGTCGTATCAAAAGCAATAGAACTCGAAAACATACTGAATAACACATTAAAAAAATCGCAGACCTTATAGTCTGCGATTTTTGTTTTTAAATTTGTTATTGAGCATTTTCGCAAAGTGCTGTCATACTGCCAAGCGAATTCCACATAAATACTTTCAAATTATTTTCTTTGATACTGTTTTCAAAAACAATTTCACTGTTCAAATATTTGCCTTTTTCAACATTGGCAACAGGAACTGTCTTGATTTCAACAAGTTTACCGTCCTTGTCATATAATGCACCTATCAATGAAATGTCATCAACATCTTCATCAACAACCGCATATGTTACCGTAGCAGTCTTATCGTCTTTTCCGCTTACTTTCACTTCTGAAAATTCAAGAGGTTCTTCACCTTGAACAAATTGTGACACTTTAATTCTGTCGATACCGTTCGGAACAGCCCAGTTAGGTGCCGCACCGGCACGAGTAAATCCGAATTTAATAGCATTGACCGCATTTTCTGTAGTATAATCGCCTACTTTTGTTCCGTCAAACCAAAGTGATGCTACACCTGTAGCAGTATTAACCGTCACTTTAACATTCTTAGTGTATGTTTGATTTGCACCGTTGAATATGCTGTCATTTGTGCCGTCACTGTCACTGTCATGCCATGTTGCACCTCCGTCACTGCTTAGGAACACCTTATATCCGTTTGTCCAACCAAGACGGATATTACCGATTTGAAGATATTCAAAGTTACCATCTCTGCCTACTGCACTTCCGAAATACCAATCAACATCATAAGTTACAATAGCATTATCTTTCACGGCAAAAGTCTTTTCTGCACTATATTCAGCACCCGGCTTTTCAGGATTGTATAAAATACGGTTATTGTCACTGTCTAAAGTAAGTGTAGCCGTATCTGTGCCTGTCTGTGTCCAATCTGTTATATCACTGTCAGTAAACTTACTATCTCCGCCTTTGTTATAAAGTTCTTCTGTCGCACCGGAAACAGTTGTTGATTTACTGTATGAAAGATTTTCGATTTTCGGCGAAGCCGTCAAGGTAGCTGAATCATAATCTTCCATTTTTTGTGTATACAAACTTAATATCTTGAATTTAGCACCCTTTAGTGCAAATGTTCTTTGCATTACGCCGTCATCATTTGCCCATGTTCCGTCTGTACCTGTAACCTTTACAGTGCAATTATCATTATCATAATCCAATGTGACTTTTACTTTCCAACGCTTTGAGCTACCTTGAATATTACCTACAACGTTACCGCTGTTTGACCAACCCGAACCTGATGCAGTTACAGCAGCTGCCGCAGAATCGGCAGAAGTTTGTGCCATCAAATTTTGAGCCTTTGTAGTATACGGCTGATATACATTCACAATGTTGTTGCCCTCACTGTCAAGAAGTTTCATCCCCATTGTATATTCATGTCCTGTCCAGTTCCAATTTGAACCGTCAACCTTTACACCGCCTGTTGTAAGTCTGTATTCAAGCTCAACCTTACCGCTGTCATAAACTTCAAAATCTTTATGTGCCTCCGCACCGTCAGACGCACCTGTTTGCGAAATCATTGCACTGTTGGCACTTCCTGTAAATGAAGTATTTGCATCAGTGTTTTCCGATACAAACTCATTGTTACCCGTTGCGTCAACTACATCTATCGGTTTAACTCTTACCACACACTTTGCGGTATATCCGCCGTCTGTTGTAGTCGCGGTTACAACTGTTCTGCCGTAGCTTTTACCGGTAATTGTTCCGTTGTCCGAAACTGTTGCGATTTCAGGATTTTCCGATGTCCATTCTACAGACTTATCCGTAGCGTCATCAGGCATTACCGTTGCGGTAATTTGCTTTTTATTCTCCATTCCCAAATCAATTAGTTTTTCTGAAATTCTTATGCCCGTAACTGCATTTTGCATAACAGTCACTTCACAAGTATCTGTAAAGTTACCGTCTTTGGTTGTTGCCGTTATAGTTGCAGTTCCGGCTGATATACCTTTCACAACACCGTTTGTAACAGTTGCCACATTTGTATTGGACGAAGTCCAAGTTATACCCTTTCTTGTCGCATTTTCAGGTGTGATAATCGCATTGATTGTTTCTGTCTTGCCTTTCTCAACTTCTATTGACTTTTTCTCCAAAGTCATTCCCGTAACCGCTACTTGCTCCGGTGCCGAATATGTCACCTTTGTATAAGGTACTGCCGGTGCAAGATAGTTAAGTGTATTGCCGCTTTCGTCTGTTGCAAGTGCCACAGAACCTATATAATAGCTTGCGTGTGTCGGTTGGTTATATCCGACATTCTGCCACGCAACTGACAATCTGTATTGACAGTCGTGCATTAATGTTGTAATTCTGTAATCTGTAGGCATTGTAGAGGTATATATTCTCAAATATGCCTGATCCGTTGCCGAGCCTTTGTTTACCGGCATTATAATTTCTTCACGCCAGTCGCCCCAAATATCGGCAACAAGTGAAGGATTTCTCTTTGAGTAGTTGTTTGTAGAACCGCCTGTAAGTGTGTATCCGTCTGACGGACCGTAAAATCTCTTTGTTGTACCTGTTGCGGCATAATATTTTTGGATAATGTTTGCGTCAAGCAACTCACGGCTCAAATCGCCGTCCCAATATACAAGGAAATTATCAAAGGTACCGCTTCCCGCACCAGCTGGTTTTGCGGCAACATCATCACCGTTTAAGTCGTGAGCATTTGCAATTCCGCTGCTCCAACCTATTGCCAATGCATTTGGATGCGTCTTTGCATAATCATCGTCAATGTTATCCATAACGCCTCTGCCATTATCATCTGATGTAACAAGTTTTCCGGAACTCCAAAAATGCTTTCCTGTGCTTGCGACTCTTAAATCTTCGGCATACTTTTTAAATTGCTCCTCTTTTACCGAAAATACTTCTTGAGTGCCGTCATTATTAAAGTCGCTCATATGCATTGCGTCACCGTGTCCAAGACCTGTATTTCCGAGAACTGTTTTACCGTCATCATCAAGTGCGGCACTTCCGTAAACAATTTCGTCCTTGCCGTCATTGTCAATATCGCCTACAGAAAGATTATGATTTCCTTGTCCGTACAGTGTCGTTGAACTTGCACTCTTCTTACCTTTATGCTCCCACTGCATTGTAAGTTCAGTACCGTCCCATGTATATGCACGAATTACAGAGTCGTGATAATAACCTCTGCACATAACGATACTCGGATGAATACCGTCAAGATAAGCCACTGCCGCAAGGTATCTTTCACTTCTGTTATACTTTGCCTTGCCGTCGCCCCAATATTGATCTTCTGCCGCATCATACGGAATATAGTCCGTTGTATAAAGTGCGGCACCTGTTTCGCCGTCAAATATGGTTAAATACTGCGTAAACGGATTTTTACCCTTTAATCTTCCGCTTGTGCCTATATATGATTTTGTATTGTCGGTATTTCTGATTTCGTCAGTATCACCGACTTCCGTAACGTAATGACCTGTGCCATCAACCGTACCGGGTGCTGTTTTCATTGCCACTTCTGACTTTCCGTCACCGTCAAAGTCATACACCAAAAATTGCGTATAGTGTGCACCTGATGTAACATTTTTACCCAAATCAATACGCCACATATAACCGTCATTGTTCGGATCAATCTTATATGCGTCAATATATGCATTACCTGTAAAATCCGCACCGGCACTGTCTTTTGAGTCTGTCGGGTCCCACTTTAATACAATTTCATAATTGCCGTCACCGTCAAGATCGCCGACAGACGCGTCATTCGCACCGCCTTCGTGGCTTTTGTCAACAGTGTAATAATTTGAAATCTTGCCGTCACCCATTCTTTCTACCGGATCAGGACGTGAAATAGGAATATCTACATATGTAAATGAATTTTTCTCACTGTTTCCATTTCCGACTTCATTTGACTTTGCACAGTTGTTGTTTGAAGTAGGTGTAACTTCAGTTTCCTTAGACGCGTCCTCACCCGCTTTTACAACCTTGTATTTATCCGATGCAGTACCCGATGTATCAATCCAGTTTGTAGCGTCATGTACACCTGTTGTATGTATTTTTGTACCGTTTTTATAAATATCGAATGCTTGATTTTCAAGACTTTCGTCACCAAGCAATCTCCAACTCAAATATACACCGTTAACTGCCTGACCTCGTGTATCTGCCGTTGTCTTAACAGCAATCAATCCACGATTAAGCTTTTCCATTTGACGTGCGTTTGTTTGATATTGCGGAGTTTTAACTTCCGCGGCGTTTGCCGGTAAGGCAAAACTGCTCATTGTGGCGGTCATTGCAACTGCAACCGCCGCACTTATCACTTTTCTGTTCATTATTAAATCTCTCCCTCAAAAATAATTATAATAATATTTTATAACTTTTTACGGAATTTCTCAATATAAAAAACAGTCATATTTTTTTTTAAGTCACAAATTTTCGTATCATTTTTTGTGCAATTTTACCTGTTTTCTATTTCAACACCTGTATAATAAGTTTTTAAAATTTCCTCATATGTCTTTCCCTGCCTCGCAAGGTAATCTGCACCATACTGGCTCATACCAACGCCGTGACCGAACCCTTTTACGCTCATTTTTATATTGCCGTTTTCTTGCGATATTTCAACATTTGCGGAACGCAGTGAAAATATATTTCTAAATTCTGTTCCTTTTATATTCACTCCGCCTACATCAATTGTTACAATACCGCCTGCATTTGAGCGGTTAATGTTCGATACAAGTCCATTATTCCAATCCACACCGTCAATTTTTTCTTCCGCAATATTTTTAAATTCCTGTTCACTCAATGTCAATTCACTGTGATACTTCGGTGATTCTTCATCTCCCGTACTTGCAACACTTTGCAAATACGGCACGTCCGCCCCCCAAACGTCAACTGCCGATTCCGTCATACCCGACGAAGTTGAATGAAATACCGCCGATATTATTTCATCGTTGTATATCATTATCTGTCCTGTAGTTTCGTCAACCGCTGTGCTTATTTTGTTCCAATTTTCATCGGCACCGGCACCCCAGCTTTCTCTCCGCTTATCCTCCGAAATATACGCCTGACAGTGCGTTGAATCGGTGCATATCACCGCACCGTTGTGTCTTTCGGCAATGTTGCCTTTGTCTTTTTCGGCAATATGTGAGTACAGATAAGTTCTTGCCGCAACGGATTGTGCCTTTAATGCCTCTTCCTCAAAATCGGCAGGCATTTCCGCCGCCACCACGCATTTTAAATATTCATTAATATCCATATCTTTAACACAATCTTCTTCTGACACATACACACTTACCGTTCCGCTCTCAATCGGACTTTGTCCTTCTCCACTGCCACCGATTAACCAAACTATCGCAAGCGGCAAAAGCAACGTAATAAAAATGATTATAACAACTACTAAAAGTACTTTTTTCACACCCAAATCCCCTTTTTAGTTTATGTATATGGAAGCAGGCACAAAAAAAGAACTTCCCGTTTGGGAAGTTCTTTTAAGTTGATTATTGTTCATTGATGTGTGTATCATTTGCCTGGTTGAAGTTTGTACTTCCGCCTGCAATCTTCGACACACTGTCAAGGATATATGAACCAATCTTATCAGCAAGATACTGTTTATAGTGGTTGTGGTCACCATACCAGCTCTTTACAAGTTCAACTTGTGATGTAAAGCTTGTTCCGTTTTCAGCGTTATAAGCTGCAACATCTTCAGCTGTTAGACTATTAAAGTAATCTTCAAAATAGTAACCCAATTCAATAATGTTCAAATTATGTGATTGAGCAATTTTTCTCAAATCACCGTTATGAGCACCTGTACCACGATTTACTGTAAACTTACCTGTTGATGCATTATACGGATACTGTGAACTACTGAATCCAAGCGGTGTAGCTGTAACAATTACAGGAATAGCACCACGTTGAATAATACCTTCTACATAGTAGTTATTAAGCAATGTGTAGTATGATGCAGATTCACCTGCCTCTTTTGAGTTGATACCCATATTAACAGTTACATAGTCACCAGGGCAAACGCTCAACAGAACTGTCTCAACTCTGCCTTGGTTATAGAAGTTTACAGAATCACGTCCTGCCATACCGTTATTGCTGAATGATGAGAATGTATCAGGAACTGCTACACCATTACCTACACGGTTACCCCATGAAATGTTACCTGATGCATTATTATTTGTTGTTGAGTCACCGATAGCATATACTGCCGGTTTAGCAAGTGCTGCCTTAGCTGCAGCTTGTGTAATTGTCAAATCTGACAATGTTGAACCGCTTTCAAATGTAAGGTCAAGTACACCGTCGCAAACTGCTACATTAAATTGTGTACCTGTCTTTGTAATTCCTGTTGTTGCCGCAACTCCTTCAACTACTTCAGAAGTCATTGTTGCAGATGAAGTTGTAACCTTAACAACATAGTTACCGTTAGGAACTTTAGCCTTAAATCTGTATGCCGCAGTACCCTTTACATCTGATTCTTCACTTGTTACTACTGATGTATCATCAAAACCGTAACCAATTTTATCTGAATATGCGTCAGCTGCTGTTACCTTTGTAAAGCTGTCGTCTGACGGATCATTACTTCCGAATGCAAATGACAAACCGTGTACATTAACCTTAACTCTTGATGTCAAAGTTTCGTCACCTACAGTTGCAACCGCCTTAACATAAAGAACCTTTGATACTGCACCTGCCTGAACTGTCAAAACGCCTGTTGTTGCATCGAATGTAATTCCCTTCGCATTTGTCACCGGTGTGCCTGCAGCATCAACAAGTGATAGAGTTACGTTTGCACCCTCAACAGGTTGACCTGCCTTGTCTCTTACTTCTGCCGCGAAGTTACCTGTTACGGCATCAGAACCCTCAAACGGAATTGTTATGCTTGAAGACGACTTTGTAAATGCGATTGCATTACCTGTTGTTGATAGAGAAATTTCTTTTTCAACTCTCTTTGAACCGTAAGTTGCAACTACTGTAACAGTTCCGGCAGCCGCCTCGTCTGTTACTGTCAAAGTCGCTGTCTGAGCATCCTTGCTTGCAATGCTTACACCTGTGTATTCATCAGCAAGTGACCAAGTAACGGCACCTGAGATATTATATCCGTCTGTATCCTTAACTATAGCAGTTAATTCTGCTGTTGCACTGTTTGCACCTGTTTCAGGAACCTGGATAGTTTCTGCCTCAGTATTTACAGTCATTGTTGAGGCTGTAGGTGTGTAAATTTTGAAGCTTGCCAAATCTACAGGATATGTACCTTGGAAACAGAAATATTTCTGTGTTTCTGTATATGTAGAACTCATAGCTTCAGCTGTTGTTTCGCCTACAAGAGTACCTGCGTCATTATATACCTTAACCCAGTAAGTTCCTACGCTTTCATCTGCAGAAACAATTACTCTGTACCAATCTTCACTGTTGACACCTGGAATTGACTGAGTGCCAACCGTCAAAGCACCACTTCCGTATGATACTGTCCAGTTAGGATTATTAGTTGCATTATTCGGTGTATTACCGTAGTGACCGAATGCCATTGCACCGCCTGTAAATCTAACCTTCATATCAACGATATATTGTGACGCTTGTTCTGCAAGTTGATATACACCGACAGTTGAACCGCCGCCACCGTTTGATGCAAATTGAAGATACTTTGTATTATCTTCATCCTTCTTAAGTGTTAGAGTTCTTACACCGTTTGAACCGTATATTGACCAGCCGTTAAGAACAAGATCCTTTGAATTGATTGTATTTGATGTAGCTGTGTATCCTACAAGAGAATCGTCATATGAACTCATGTTTTCAGGATAACCGGCATCCGGAGCTATATTAGTTGAACCGCTCGCACCGATTACGGCAAACGGAGTAGATATTTCAAATGATTCATCAAGATATGTTACCTTTGCAGTAACCTTACCGAACCAGTTTGAAACACCGTTTCTTACATTGAAGTAAGCAGTGGTATTTCCGTTAGGGCTTTCACCGTCAGTACCCTCACCTGTACCTTCTGCCTTTGTAAGTGAAATATAGCCGTCTTCTTTATCAAGACCTGTAACTGTCCATTCTACATTAAGACCTTCCTTGTTTGTTAGGTCGCCGCCATATATACCTGTTGCCTTAATTGCAATAGGCTTATGTACAGGCTCGCCTTCATTAGGCTGGTTAATTGTAGTATTAAGTTCAGAAGCAAATTCAACTTTTGATAGAGTTTCTTCTGCCTTTTGACCAAACTCATCATACTTATCTGTTGTACGAACAACAATGTTATCCAACTTCATAACACTCTGATAACGTCCTGACAAGAATAAGATACCCGTAATCTTATCATTAACGCCGTTTGTAGGAACAATCAACTTGTCTACAACCTTTTCACCGCTCTTATCTGTGATATTGACAGTTGCCAAGCCTTCGTTCTTGTCAACCAATATTGTATAGTGGTACCAAGCTGCGTCTGTAAGAGTTACGGTTGCCGCGTCAACGTCATTAATCTTACAGTTATTAGAATTACCTGCCATATTTATCTTGAAGATATAATTTGAAGTCATACCTGTGTTTGCAGTCGGCATAGTTCCTGATGCTACAACAAATTGTACATCATCTTTGCTTGACTTAGTTAATGCAAGGTCAAATTCTACCGCATACTTATCTTGAGAAGACAAATCAACATCAAATGCCGATGTTGCACTTCTTGTATTCTTATCTGCGTCAGTGTACTGTGCATATTTAGTATTATCTGTACCCAAAGTAATACCGTCTGCATAGTTTGCTGATGCCCAAATATTCTTTAATGCAGATGTATCTGCTACATCTTCATAGTCCTGAGTATATATCTCTGTATATTCTCTCGGTACTTCTGTAGGCTTAACTGTCGGTGTTGCAGTAGGCTCAGCCGTCGGTGTTGTTTCCGGCTGGCTTGTAGGTGCAGTCGGCTTTAGAGTAGGTGCCGGATCAACAGTACCTTCAACACTTGTTGTTGCAAATAAAGGTGTCATTGTCTTTATATCATCCCAAACCATAATTTTAGCCGCTTTACCTTGTAAATCGTAAGCAACTTCACCGCTACCGTTTTCAAGTTTAACATTTTCCTTTAGTTCTACGCCTGCTAAAGTTTTGTTATCGTAATACTTTGAAATTACGATTGTTACTTTGTCAGCTTTAGCATTTGTAATTTTGATTTTTTGATCTTCGTAAACAACGCCTGCCGCCTCCGGAGTTGCAGCTGTAGCAGGTTCGTCTGTTGTAGTAACTCCAGCCGTTGTACTTGGTGAAACAGTCGCAGTAACTTCTTCACCGGAATTTTGTTCACCCTCTGCGCTTGCTGATAAAGGCAATGCAGTGAACGCACTTGCAATCATTGATACAGAAAGTATCGCAGACAGCAATTTTTTTCTTTTCTCCATTTTCTTTTCTCCTCTCTCTCTTAGCTTGATGATCGCTAATCATTAATAACATAATTATACTATAACAATTAAATTTTGTACAGTCCTTTTTTACAATTTCACTAAAATTTTTATCTGAAAAATATTTTTATAATTTTTTTAAAAAAAAGTGTTGACAAATGTATGTGTATCTGATATAATTCACTATGTTGTTTGCAGATGTGGCGGAATTGGCAGACGCGCTAGACTTAGGATCTAGTGTCACCGACGTGGGGGTTCAAGTCCCTTCATCTGCACCAAAACTTATAAACCGTATAAATGCTTGAATATCAAGTGTTTATGCGGTTTTTTAATGTTTTTAAGAAGAAAATCAAAGTGATAAAATGTTATAAAAAGTGTTAAAATATTATACTTTTTTATTAGTCTGTTAGTCAAATGTTAGTCAAATTTCAGTCAAAAACAGAGCGTGATACAATAAAAAAACAAGCCCGTTTGTAAGTACAACGGACTTGTTTTTTATATTAAATAATGAAATCTGTAACCACATCTTCCATATAAAACATACTACAACATATGCCGATTAATTGCAATATTATTTGATATTTTGTAAATAAATTGTAAATCGTAAGTAAAAAAATAAGGGTGGTAATACACCACCCTCAAAGCTACTTATTATACATACCGCATCTGTATTCCCTGCAGATTGTACGCAAATCCTTGTAGGATAAACCTAATCTACCCTGCTCGTCACCGACAAGCGCACCGCAGTCCATAGCCGCCTGCACCGCAGGACGCGCCCACGACGGCATATTATCATCATTGAAATCGTATACCATTGTAGTTTGAACTACATTCACCAACTGTTGGTTGATGTTTTTTAAATCGGCAATTTCCGCCGACTGTTTTTCAATTAATTCTTTTAATTCATTGTACTGTGACATTGTTAGATCCTCACTTTCTTCGACTATACTCCAATCCGGTGTACTGAATTTTGTCCCCGGTAAATTACTGTTATAATAACCTTTTCGGCAAACACCGCCGCCATTTGCAATAATGGTACTACCTCCGTTTGTGTTGCCCTCGATTGTTGTAAAATAATCGCCGTTTACGCTTGTAACAATTCCCGTATGTGTAAATGTTCCGTTGTGTTTGAATATAACAATATCGCCTACTTTTGGATTTGCATTTAATGTGAACAAATTTGCCATTGTAGGACAATACACATACGGATAATGTTTTAATAATTTTTGTGCATTATTTTTTCCAAACGCATTGACAAAACACCACGTTACAAAACACGCGCACCACGGTTGTCCTTGGTATTCGGGTTTAATATCTCGCCAATATTTTGTGTAGTTGGCAGTACCGGCATTTGCTGTCTTGCTGTCTAACTGTGAATTACTTGACTTTTCCAAATAGCCAACCTCTGCATTGGCTATTTGTATCAATTTATCTATCGCCGACATTATCACCACTCCTTTACGGTCATATTCTTCCATTTTTTATATGCGTCAAAATACATCTCATTTTTATCACCGTTATATGTAATTTCGTAATACATTCCGTCCGATACAGTTGTTGACGCCAACGCTTTAAAATTCTGCAATGTCTTACAGCTCCACACGATATACACATCATCTGTGGTGATTTTCTTACCGTCTGTCACATCAACATTGTTGTTGAAATAGTTTGCGATTAATGTTTTTACTGCGTTTATAAAAATTTTATCCGTCATATTTTATTACACCTCTTTCAATTCAATATCTTCCATTACTACTCGTGCCTCTAAAATTGCCAAATAGTCAGCCATTGCGTTTAGTTGTATGTTATATGTACTGCGTGGACACGTTGGGGAAAATTTTAGTTTTCCCCTGTCCCATTCCTCCAACATTTTCTTTAATCCTTTGAATCTATTGGCTAATTGATAATATTCTGCCTTGAAACGTTCCTTGTAGTCCGCACTGTTCATCAGTGCAACGGTATCTTGTAACGTCATATTTTATTCCCCCTTTTCGTTATTCATTTCCGGCAATCCCGTTGCAACTGATGTCAATAACGACAATACACCTGCCAATGCCGCCGCTGACGCAACCATTACCCAGTTGACGTCACCCAATGCAACAGCAGTGCCAATAGTGGCAACTGCTGTTTGTGCAACTGTTTTTATTGCACGAATACCTGCACATTTAAACCATTCTTTCATTTTTATGTACCTCCTAAAATACTAAAATCCTAACATTTTAACAAAATAACCTATCAAACCGCCCACTATTGCCGTAATAATGGCGGTAACGACTGTTTCGTATCGCTTTGTAGGACGTTTTTCTATTTCGTCCACACGTTCGGTTATATCATTTACGTCCCCACGCATTGCTTTAGTTTCCGTAGCTATGATGTGGACGCTTTCAGTCAGCTTGTCCAAGCTGTCTAAACGGTGGTGCGCCGACTTTGTGGACTGTTCTACCGCAGTCAGTCTCTCCCATAACTCTTTTTCATTTTCTGTTTCCACTATAATGTCCTCCTAATTTTTATTGATTTCTGCAACCAACTCTGTGTAATCATCTTCTGTTAATCCACCAGATAAGACAAGCACATCAAATTTTTCAAGCATTTGTTCTTTGCCCATCTTTCCAACAGCTACAATCTTCTTACACAATCCGTATGAACGTCCGTGATTCATATTTCATACCTCCTATTCCGTTATTCCCATTTCCAACATTGACAATCGCACATCAACATCAAGCATAAACTCGTCCGTATATTCAGGCAAAGACGCTTCATATGCTTCTTTACTGCCATACTTGACTATTTCGGCTAATTCAGTATATGGGTCATCTGTGCGTAACACTATCCCCTCTGCCCATTTATATGGGTTGTCCAATTCTTCTACATTCTGAACACTTAACAATTTATGCTTGTCAACATAATTTGTTTTAAAACCGTTTACTTCTTCCTCGTCCAAGAAATACTCAAGTGTTAGGTCAAAGTTATCTGGATTATCAAAACCTTCGTCCAAAAATTTTACTGACTTTAACGTTTTCAAAGTCACTATATAATTTACACACTGTACTATATTGTTAGGTGTAATTCTAAAAAATTCACTTATATTCATAGTCTTCCTCCATATTAACTTACGCTTCTAAATGACGGTGCTGCCATTCCCGAAACTGTCTTAGTATCTGTTGTTGACGTGCCCGTACCATTTGTGCCTATCCAAGTTGATTGATTTGTATAGCAAGCCTCAAAGAAACAATAATTTTTCAATGTAGCCAAACTCGCCGCCGAAAACCATAACTTACAGTTAGATGCCATACAATAAGCACAGAAAATCACTGACGCCGATATATACAAGTCACAATGGTTAATATGAGATGCACTAAAATAGCCTTCTGCTTGAAGTATCTTAATTCGGCAGTTAGCAAGACTGTTAAAGTTTCCTGTTGTCGTTTCTGATTGACTAAATCGCCTACATTCAATTTGTGTGCCAATAATATTCATTGTAGAGTCGTCCTCAATATAGCTATGATTGCTACTAACAGTTGTGCCTATATGCTTTATAAAACCGCCAACCATACTACCCTCACACCTGTAAAAAACACCATTGCTAAGTGTGTTATTACTTGTTGTAGGAAATATTATATCTGTGTCAATAATTTCGGCAGTACAATCTCTAAATATCCACCAACAAGGATGGCTGTTATCATAGCGTTTTGCAGGCAATGTTACAGATATTCTACTATTCTTTAACTTCACTTTACAATTAAAGAATATTGAATCTGTGTTGTGCATTGTGTTTGCATAACTGATTGAACAATTATCAATTTGCAGTACGTCATAATCGTTAAAAGCACCTGCATTAGGACTAATATTACTTGTGGATAAAAAATTTATATCCATATTTGTAAGATGTAATGTTGGACTTGTACCCACAAGGTTTGATATAAGAAAAATATAACTTGTGTTGACTTTAGTAATACCCCTACCTTGTCCCTCAATTACAACATTCTTCTTTTGCAGAAGTCTGCTCGACAAATTATATGTCCCCTCTAAAAGGATAATTTTTCCCCCGTCTGTTAAAGAGTCCATTGCTTTTTGAATAACTATATCGTCATCTGTTCCCGAACATTTAAAGTCACAGTACCTTGTCACCGTCGATGAACCGACTGTTATAACAGATGGCTTACCTGAAACAAACTGCTTATCAGATGATAGTGCTACCCAGTATGTACCATCATACACAAATTCAACAATTTCATTCGTCGACCAAGAATTGTATTGAGTTATAGCATCATATGAACCGTCTGCTCGTAATAGCTTTACTTCTTTTGCTCCTGTTGAATTTACATTTAGCGTAACTTTACCTTGTGTTCCGGCGAAAGGATAAGTAAACCTTACTAAAACCCTCACTCCTGTTAGTAGTTTAAAATTAGTAATGCTCAATCTTCTATCGCTTATTGATGGACTGTCGGGGCATACTGCATAAGGCGGTTGTTGCCATATCGGAGCACCGCTTCCGTTGCTGATTAAATTATATCCGGTCGTTCCCGCACTTGTCGGCGCATACCACGACTTGCTTGCCGTTGCCGAACCGTTATAGCTCGTTGCTGAGCCGTTCATTGTCAGTGTCAATGAATTAGGATTTTGCATTGATGTAGGCTTGTTGGATAGGTCAGTATATGAACCTGTAAACGCTACCGTTTTTAGGTCAGTGAATTTTGCTTTCAATTCGTCATCTGCCGCCTGTCGGTCCGAAATTTCAGTTGTCAGTTTTGTTGTATTGGCAGTAATTTTTGATGTATTCGCGTTAATATCATCACGCAATACCGCCACACATTCATCATCATAACAAACGGCCGACTGTATTAATGTTTTCTGTTTACACGCATTCCCCGTCGGGTCACCGTTTGTATAAAAGTTATCCGATACAATTCGGAATGAAATTGATTTAATTTCTTTTTTTACAGGGATTTCAATTTTAAATTTTGTTGTTTTATACGTTTCTGATGTGCCGTTTATCGTGATTGTTTTATCACCTGTATCGGTTGCTGTGTAATATGACTGTCCGAATGTTTCTGTTGTTGTATCAGTGTATGTAATCAATACGTCTGTTTCACCTATATTCAAACCGCCGATGTTGCAACCGTCCCCTGCTATATGACGTGACGCCACATTGAATGTCAATTCTAATGTGGTTTCCGTTTTCGGTTTACGGTGGAAATTATCAACAACAAAATTGTGATACAAATACGTTCCGTTTTCAAACGAACCCGAATATGACAAATACTGTACACCGCTGTCGTCAGTGACTAATGTGTTGTCACTGTTGACGTATTTAGATAAATCATAAAACAGGTTATCCGTTGTCAGTTCTGTATTTATATCTGATATTTTTGCTTTCAACTCGTTGTCCGCCGCCTGTCGGTCTGAAATTTCAGTAATGATTTTTTCAGTCAGTGAATATTCTACGTCCTCTCTGTCTGAAATTTCAGTTGTCAGTTTTGTTGCAATTTCATTGACCGCCGCCAAAAATGAATTTTTATTATCGGTTTTTAATGCTCTCAAATCTTTGATACCGTCAAACTTCAGTTGACCCGCATACATTTCGGCAACTTCGGCTTTCATATATGTTACCGCTATCTTTGCAACATTTCCCGCTTCGGGTTGCTCTGTAACTTCTAATCCGAGTTTACCTGTATATTGGTCATAGAGCAAATTAACCCACTTTTCGCCTTCTTCGCCCTTTTCCGCAGAAAAAGAAGCTGAAATCGGCTCTGTTTGTATCGCTGAATTCCCGTCCAAAAAGATTTTAGTCTGCACCGCCAAACTGTTTATCGTTATTGTGCCGTCACCGTATGACGTGTTAATGTCTATAGATAAATCTGATTTTTCCAAACTGTGCGTTATTGTATGGACAACATCTGTTTCCTTGCCATACAAATCGGTTTTATCAGCTTTCTCGCCGTTCAGTATATCGTCGGCGTTTGTTCTGTTTGTCTGTTCGGTTAAAATTTGTTCTCGCAATTCACTGTCACCGACCCGCCTGTTTTTCGCCTCTGCGTCAATATTCCCTTGTAACGTATTGTCGGTACTTTCCCTCGCCTTTTTCTCTGCCGTAATTTGGTCCGACAGTCCTACATCAGCATTGGTGCGTTGCGTTATTTCTGTGTCCAATTTGTCGGACAGTGTGTTGTGGTCGGTTTGAATTGTCGTGAAATTATCACGGACAGTTTTCCACCAATCCTTTAACAGCGTTTTTCCGCTAAAATTAAAATTTAATTTCATTTTATCATTCCTTTCTAATCGTAATCGATTGGGATTTTTCATTAAAAAAACACGCCGTAAGCGTGCTATGGTGGTATTCGTCTGTACATTGTGTCACCTCATTTTTGGTACGAAAAAAGCACGCCGTAAGACGTGCTTAATTTCAATATTATAATGTTAAAGTTTTTTCCCAGTCCTTTGGAAAACCATAATCTTCAGGACTTACAACATCTTTATATTCTTCAAAGATTTGAGCAATATTAGAAATTATGTAATTATTCCATTCATCTTTACTTGGCATTAAAAAACGCATTACATTTATAATGTCATATATGCAGTGAGATATATTATTCATACTATGTTTTTTACTCTTTTTAGGTGTCTTCTGTACCTTAAATCTATATAACCTCATATAGTGTGCGCATACATTTCGTAAATAAGATATACATTCAATCCAGCTCTCCAAATAAACGGAACCTATATTAAATTTTGATGCAATCTTCTTTTTTAGAGGTGTCTTTAAATTTTTATAACAATTCCACACCATTCCTAAGGTAAAAATTTCAATAGCTACCCAAATAGGAAATCTTCTGTCATATTTCTTTATGTGATGTTTTACGAATGGTATTTTACTATTTCTATTTATTGCTTGTCCAAATTTTTGTAGTAGTTTTTGGTGTTCTTCTTCATCCACGAAAATATCTTTGTTTAAGTAAGATGTTGCACAGGTATTCATCGCTATTACATAAGCGATTTTCGTCTTTAAATTATGTTCAATACTCTCTATCGCGTATAATATAGTAGACCTAATACGTCTATCGCATAGATATATTCTATACGCTTGATTAAAAGAAATGTTTTCGTAATTGTCATCTGCATTTTTATATGTATGTAAATAACCAGTAAAATTATAATAATTTACCGATAAAAGTACATTTTGAGCGAATTCAACATCTTCAATAACTAACTTTCTACCACCTAAAATTTTTATTTGTTCTTCTATTGTAGTCGGTCTTTTTATTTCCATACAATACTCCTAAAATAAAAAAGCAGCCTCAACATGGTACGCATTCGCATTGCGAAGAGGCGTGTTGAGGCCTATCTCATGCGTTATATTATATTCTATCTGCTTAAAAAAAGCAATAGTTTTTTAGAATTTTTTTCTTTTTATTTTTATATTACCATATTAATGCTGTATTGTCAAACAAATATTGACAAAATGCACAAATTATTATATATTAAAAACAAAAAGGAGGCTACAAGCTATGAAAAAATTTATATTAGGTTTTATAACAGGCGGTATAATCTGTGCGACCGCGACAGGTTTCGCCGTAGAATATGCCGTAACGGCTAACCCGTTCCCTGTTGCCGTAAACGGTACGGAAACAGCGATAGAGGGTTACAATATCAACGATAATACATATTTCAAATTACGTGACGTTGCCGACGCTGTCGGCGGTTTCAATGTTGGTTTCAGCAACGATACAATCACTATTGACACCGATACCGCCGCACAACCAACACCGACACCGACTGTAAAGCCGTCCACAACTGACTTGTCACCTTTGCCGGAAGTCGCAATCGAAGTTATTGACGGTGTGCAATATGTCCGTAAATCAAACATTGAAGAAATGCTCCAAGATATTGGTTTAGGAAATTATGAATTTGCAGGCTCATACTTCTACGATAAAACTCGTCATGACGGAATATCTGTTCTTGAAAATATACCTTATTCAGAGAATGATATTACTTTAATTCCGTATGATTATTATGTTTCAACAATCATACCTGTCATAAATAGTTTGAGATAGCTTAATAACTCCCTTTTTGAGGGAGTTATTATTTTACTAACTTTCCAAACCTGCAATTTTCTTTTCTATTTCGTGTATTTGTGCTTTTAGACTATCTAAATCAGCTTCATTCAATAATCGTTTACCGTTCTGCATAACTTTAGCAGCATTAAGCTCTATTGATGACATTGCCCCGATTGCAAGGTTATTACCGCCGTTTGTAGTCTTAATGCTTGTATATCCGCTTAATAATATACCGCTTTCATCAGACCATTTATATATCGTCTTGCCCTCGTCGTTTACATATGAGCTGATATATCCAACTCTTAAATACTGTCCTACACTCGCGTCTTTATTTACATTGATGTCAGTATCTGATTCAATCTTTGCACCTCTTATTGTACCGCTGAAAATTCCGTTACCCTTTTCATCAAAAAATATTACAGGGTTTCCGTCAACGTCATATAACAGAAATACAAATTGTTTTTTATTATCAACTTCATCATTACCGATATGTATTCTATCTCTTTGACTGTCCTTTATCGTCAGCAAATCGCCGACAATCTTCAACAGCTCGTTGTCGCTCTGCACTTCGTTTCGGTCTGTGTTCACCGTTCCTTGTACTTTTCGGATATTTACACTGTTGTTCGCTGTCTGCCACTTTGCATGTTTCTTTGTTGCCTGTTCTGTCTGCCATAGTCCGATAAAAAAATCACGTCTGATATGCCCGATTGATATATTGCTCTCTTTCGGCTCCAACGGATATGCCTGATACTCAATTACCCTCTGCACATATTCCGTACCGTCTATGTCAAATACGTGTACCGTATCGCCTATTTCCAACTTTTCCGCTTCGCCGTATTCAGCTAATTTGGATAGGTCAATCAATTTACCGCTGATTGTCAACTGCGGTGCATCAATTCTATCTTCGTTGTCCTCGTCAAATTCCCACTTCGCATTTCGGTACAGCTTTTCTGCTGACGTATAGTCGCTGTAATCTTTGTACCCCTCTTGTACTCCGTATTTTTCAATGTTTGGACTGTCGATATATGCTTTGCCACCGTTTACACTGCTGACCGTTAAATCGTCACTTCCGAACGCCCATAAACGCGTTATCATATCGCTTACGTTGCGTTCTATTGATATGCTTTGCATATTCTTTTCTAAACGCAGTCTTACACCGTTATCCTTACCTATACGTTCAACAATGGCTATGTTACATACAACGTTGTTACTGCTGTCAATGCCTGTTTCGTGATATATTTCGCCACGTCCCAAATTTTCTATTATCGTTTTTATAACGTCCCACAAATTAGTTTTATCCGTTGAGAAAAAATCAATTAACAGTTTGTCATCTGCTACCCACTTCATTCCTTTGGCGGTAAGCTCTGCCTCTGTCATAATGTGAAAAATGCACCTTTCCCCGACATACTTTTTAAATTCTGATATAATATCAATCGCTTGTTTTAGAACATATCTTGAACTTTTACCGATATTATCACCGATTGTCGGTATAAATGCTTTCTGTGCCTCATATACGAAATGCGGTGTACCGTAAACGTGCAATGTGTCTGTACCGTTTGTATTTCGTGTTGTTCGGCTGATTTCGTATATATGACCGTTTACACTAACCAACATATTTTGACTGATTAGACGCGCCTTTTCGTCGTATGGATAGTCAAATTCAATACTTCCCGTATCGTTCAATATCCTTGTTTCCTTGACGTTATAGGCGTTATTCAGCACCTCGCCCGTTTCAAAACTGTCTGTATATCTGTCGTGCAATCGCATAAATGTTATCTGTCCCATTTGTATATATCCTCCGTTTCTGTATTCCACACATACTGTGGATAAAATGAAAATTCGACCGTTGCCGTCGTGGATAAATTTATTGTATTTGCCCCTGTTTCCAGTTCAAAAAAACTACCTTTGATTTTTTTCATAATACTGTTGCCGTTTACGTCTGTTACCGACTGTTTGTCGCAGTCAATAACGCAGTTTTCCGACACCGTAATACTGATACCGTTACAGGTTATCGTTGTAGGTTTTGTGACGTTTGTAACACGCAAAACAGGTCTGACAGGGCGGTCGCCTGTGTTATGTATTGTACTGTCGCCTGCCGTTGTAATCGTGTAATATTCATTCGGTCCGATTGGTATTTCATCATCTAATTTGATATTTTGGCTATCCAATATCGGACCGTCAAAAATATCAAATACCAACGCCGCCCACGTCTGCACTTTGAACGACACCGAAATGACCGCTTTGTGTCCGTAGTTTTCGGGTTTGTAATCTATTGTTTCAATAACCGACGCATTCCATTTGACATTGGGTGTGTCGTCAAATATCAACTCACCGCGTCCCATTAACCACGTTGTGATTTTTGTGATTTTGCTGTTCAGTTCAGACATATCCGCCGCCGATATTTGCAAATTCATTTTAAATACACGGTTTTTATAAAATTCACGGTTGTACGCATTTGCCGTTGAAAAATCATATTCACCGTCTATATACGGGCTGTCATATGTCTGTATTTTCATTTCCGGTTTAATCGGACGTGACTGCGTTTGTACAGTCACGCCGAAATCGTTTGAATGTTTGTTTTTAAAATAAAATCCGTTTCGCATTTTCTACCTCCGCACGTTATACATAGCTACCCAAAACAGCGCTGTCTGTCGTATTGATTGTAATTTTACTGTTGTTGTTATAGTTCTGCTGTTCAATCTTAATGCCCTTAATAGCCTCTATAATCTCGCCCAAAGTCTTGGTTATCTTATCATTACCGCCGCTGACTTCCTGCGTTATATCCGCCACAATTCCCGTAACGTCTATACTGTCAATGTTGGTTGCAATGGACTTGATGAAATCAGTCTTGCTGTTTTCCAACGCGTCATACTCTGCCTCCAGTTTTTCAATCGTGGCATTGTTTTTGACTTGCAGTTGATACAGTTCCTCATCACGTTGCAGTTGTTTCATCTGCTCTTGCAGTTCTTTGTACTTCTGCTGTCCTCTGTCTGTTACTGCATTTGCGTAAATATCCAACTGTGCCTGTGTTTCGGACATATCAGCCTTGCGGTCCTCTACCGTCCAACTGTCCTGTAATGCCTGTTCCTGTGCAGAAAATTCATCACGCAGTTTATTGATGTAGTCCTGCTGTTGCTGTAGCATATCGTCAAACGATTCGCCCGCTTGGTCGAACATATCGTGATTTAGTTCAGTCATATTTTCGTTGTATTCTTTGCGGCTGATTAACCCCAAATCATAGTATTCCTGTGTATACTGCTGAATACGTTTTAAACCGGCGATATATTCTTCATCAGTCATACCGTAATACTTGCGTTGTTCTTCCAACCAGTTCTTTGACTGCTCCACACGCTCCGAATACATATCCGAACCTAATTCACTTTGATACTTGTCGAACTCGTCCTGTGTCAACTCGCCGTTCGCCAATTCCTCACGGTGCCTGTCCATAACTCGGTTATAGGCATCAAGCGGATTATCGCCGTTATCTTGCCAGTCGTTGAAATATGTATGCTCGCTGATGTAGTCCTTAGATATGTTGTATTCTTGTTCAATCTGTTCTTTGCGTTTATCTAAATATTCTTCATTCAGCTTGTTTTTAGCCTCTACATATTCTTTGTGGCTGATTATACCCTGTGCGTACATTTGTTCGGTGTACGTCTGTATTCTGCCGATACCTGCGATATAATCGGCGGCACTCATACCGTTGTATTTTTCTTGGTGTTCCAACCAATCGCGACTGTATTCGGTCATATTCTCGTATAACGTTGAACCTATACTTGACATTTCTGTCGTATAGTCCTCCCACGTCATACGTCCTGCCTCGACTTCCGCCATATTGCGGTCACGAATACGGGCAAATGCGTCGATAGGATTGTCACCGTTGTCGTCCCAGTCATTCAGTGCCGCGCGTTCTTCAATGTACGACTTTGACAGGTTGTTTAGCTCCTGCGTGCGTTTCTGTGTCAGACTGAATATTTGTTCCTCAATATCGGCAATATCCTTGTCATTCGACTTGAATTTCTCTTGAAATTCTAACCACTTCTCTAATTCTTGTGCAGTCGTTACTGCGTGCGTTTTGGTGTAATGCGTCCAATCGTCCTTGGCTGATGTAAACGCGTCCGAATTGTCTTTTCCTGTTGCGTAATGCGGTATACCCATACCGTTCATTATCGCCTTAGTTTGTGACGCTGTGTACACCTTTGCACCCTTTGACAACGGCAATACTACGTCCTTGCCCTGTGGTATAAATGCACGTCCTTTGTCAACGATTAATTCTCGTGGGTCAGATATACCCTTTTCATCATTAACCATTGCCAAACCGCCCTCAAAATTTTGTGTACCTTTGGCTTTTTTGGCTTTTTTTACGAACATTCCCGAACTGCCAAACTTGGCCGCCGGAACATTTTGATTACTCAATCCACCAACTTGAACCGTCTGAACGGTCAGTGTTACTGTTTTATCTTTTACGGTATCTAAATTAGCCTTTGCACTCTCAACGCCTGCTGATGTGTTATCCTGTGCTGTGATTTCTGTATCGTGTGTTGTAGGAATCAGATTTATTTTGCCTGTGGTTAAATCAATAACACCGATAGCCTCGCCGTTTTCGGCAATTAGTTTCGCCGTTCCGGTTGTACCGTCATATTCGGCTATTTTGTATTCTGTATTATCTATTGTTGCAATGGCGGGTGTTCCGTCTGCTGTAAACATGACCTCACACTGTTTGCCGTCAAGTTGTTTTGTCTTTTTCTCGACATTATCAACACCGTCTGTGTTGCCCTCTGTGTCAACAGTTACAACAAACTTTTTGCCCTCCAGTTGTCGAACTTTGGCGGTCAAATCATCAACTACTTCAAATCCGTCTGCGGTTATCTTGATACGTTTTTCATTCGGTATCAGTCCCATAGCACGCGACATTTCGGTCAACTTGTCCGCTGTCATATCAATACCTTGCTGACTTCCCTCGGACATCATATCCTTTAATATGCCGTTTATATCGCCTTTTTCAACGGCTTGGCGTACGCTGTCAAATCCGTTTTTAATTAAAGCAGTACCCTCAACGATTTCCTCGGTCGTCAATCCCATTGTTTGACCTGTTTCATTCATTTTCTGAACTACATCATCAATTTTGCCCTTATTTACTGCATCCTGCATATTCGTACATTCGGAATTTAACAGACTGACACCGACCGCCGTTTCCGCAGATGATGCTCCGAACTCTGTCATTGAACGAACATAGCCGTTAATTATGTTGTTCAGTGCGGTACCGTCCCCGTTTGCCGCCTGCTCCCACGCAGCAGACAAATTCTCAACACCGTTCATAGCCAACGCCGCCGACTGTGCATAGCTGTTCATATCTAATTTACCGACGTCGATAAATTCTTTCATATCCTTTAAGGATTGTTCAATTCCGGCGCCGTCTTGATTTAATGCAGATATTTTAATTAATTCAGTTTCATAGTTTGCCAGTTCTTCTGATACGTCGCGTAGTTCTTTATGAGATTGGTCCAGAGCCTGTACTTGGTCGTAATACTTTTGGGCTTCTGTTGTTGCTACCGAATAATTTGCCGCAATAGACGATAACACGCCTTGCGCATTCTTCATTGATTGGTCTGTTGTACCGTTTTCGTATGCGTGTCCGGAAACTTCTTTATAAATTTCTTGTGCTTTTTTGTAGCCCTCCGCCGCAGTTATTTCATTTTTTGAAATTTTTGCAGTTATGTCACTAACTTTTGATTTAGCCTCTGAATACTTCGTCTGTAATGCTAATTCTTTGTTATAGTTATCTTCCGCGATTTGGCGGTCCTCTTTGTATTTTGCGTCTTTATTTATTAGATTTGATAGTTCTGAACGTTGCTTATTGATATTAGACTGCAATTCATTTTTAGACAGTTTGGTTACTTGTTCAACAGCGTCGTCCAAATTAGAATTATCGGAATTGATTACAAGATTGTATTCCTGCGATAGCATTTCCTTTATTTCTTCTAACTTGCTTTTTGCATTGTCAACTTGTTCTTGACTGCTTTCGGGGCTTTCAATAACCATTTTTAACGATTTGATTTGCCCCTGTACTTCATTCAGCGATTTGTATTTTTCAAAGCTTTCTTTGACCTTTTCGTTGCCCTTGGATAGTCCCTCGCTCCACCTGTATTGCGATTGATACCATTTGTCATATGCAACCTTTCCGCCTATCGCCGCCGTAGCAATACCCGCAACAGCTAACGCCGCCGGTCCGGCAACAGAACCTATGCTCGCAAGTGTCGGTGCAAACTTCGCCAATGCTCCGCCTGCTGAAAATGCCTTTTTGATGTTGCCGACTGCCTCAACAATTCCGCCAACACCTTTGATTGCTCCGGCACTGACTTTTGAAATAGCACCTATCGCAATAACTGTCGCACCCGTATTAACAACAGCACGTTTTTGTTCGTCGTCCATTTGCGACAATCCTTTTGCAAAATCGGCTACTGTGGTGCTTGCGTCTTGTATTGACGGCAACATTGTTTCGCCGATACTTCTTGCCGCCTCAATAATATTGTTTTTTGTGTTCGCCAATTTTGATGCGGTCGTTTCATTCTTTGCATTAAATTCTTCTTGCAATGCCGTATTTTCTTGGTATGCGGTGTTTGAACGATTGACACTCTCTGTTACTAAATCATAACCGTTGACTAATGCCATCATAGCCTGTATATCCTGTGTATTGTTTATGCCTAAATCATCTAACGCAACAGTTAGATTTTCGGCAGACTGCAAGCCTTTTAATAGTCCGTTAAATGCACCGGAGCTGTCAGTATTCCACTGCTCTTTAAATTCTTCCGCACTCTTACCGCTGTACTTTGCAAATGCTTTTAAACCTTCACCGCCGTTTGCAACCGCTTTTTCGATAGATAGCCACGTTCTGCCTATCGCACTACCGCCCATTTGTGCCTCAATGCCGAGTGATGACAGTGCCGCAGAATAACCCAACACGTCCGCCGCTGACATTCGTACAGATGAACCGTATTTACCCATACGCAATGCCATTTCCGCGATTTCCGATTCAGTCGTAGCACTGTGGTTACCCAAATCAACGATTGCGCTGCCGATATTACGGATTTCGTTTTGACCGACACCCATAACATTCTGAAAACGTGCCAGTGTTGCGGCACCCTCTTCGCCGACAAGGTTTGTGGCTGAACCCATTTGTGCCATTACCTCCGTAAAGTCGATAATGTTTTCTTGTGATATACCCAACTGACCGCCCGCCGCCGCAAGTTCGTTTAGTTCAGTCGTTGTTTGTGGTATTGCGCCTCTGCCGTCAATACCTGTTGTTGACAAATCAATAATGCCTTGCTTTATTTTGGCTAACTGTTCCGGTGTAGCGTCAACCGTCTTTTTAACTCCGGCAAAACTATCCTCAAAATCTATCGCAAACTTGGCACTCGCAACACCGCCCGCGGCAAGTGCAGTCGCCGCATACTGTAACGGTTTAGTTACAGTATCTATACCCTCACCGACTTCTTTCCACCGCTTACCTGTATTCTGTAGGTTCTGCGCCTCATCTGCACGTTCAGCGGCTTTTAAGCCTTTCTCATATTCCTCGTATTGCTCTGTTGCTTTTTTGACGGTTGCTTGTGCGTCGGTATATGCCTTTTTACTTCCTGACAATGCCGCCTCTTGCGTACGAATAGAATCGGATATACTTTGACTTTGCTTTTTGTATGCCTCAATCTCGGTATTTACCCAATTCAATGCCTTTTGGTTGTCTTTGTATGCAACACTGTTTTTGTCAAGACTTTTGTTCGCCTCTGTAAGCAACCGTTTTTCATTTGAACGCAAAGAAATTTGTTTATCTAATTCCGTTTTCTGTGCTTTCAGTGCCGTAACATTTTTATTTACAGACTTGACGTTATCCTCATACGCTTTTTTTGTATTCGTCAATGCCGTACGGCTTGTTTGCAAGGTAGTTTGTGCGTCCTGCATTTGCTTTTTATATGCCGTAAGACCTTTTGTACTCGTATTATTATTTTTGCTTTGCGTCTGCTCCAATTTTGACAATTCGCTTTCAACACTGCTAATTGTCGCCTCTAAGTCGGACGCGTCACCTCTTATTCTTACTACTAATTCCGCCGCGTCAGCCACTACAAATCACCTCACTACATTCCATAAAACATTTTTAAATACGGGTCATTTCCCGTATATTCTTCTTCCTCGTCCTCGATTATAACTGCAAGTAATAATCTTGGGTCTTGTTTTGCCAAATCATTCGGCAATATACCGTGATATTTCAGCATTGTCCCGTATAAATCGCTTAATCTTCCTTTTCGGTTGCCTGCTCCGGCAGGCTTTCCTCGTTTTTTCCCGTAAAATCGTCCATAAACCACTTCATAACTTCACGACACATTCTCATTTTTGCTGAAACAGCCGTGTCCAAAATATCTTGTGTCGCCTCTGTACCCTCAAACAGATAGTCAACGGCATCTGCACATACCGACGTAGCCGTTACTTTTTCCCCCTCTGCAACGTCCATATATTCTTTTTCAACCAACGTTGCCGCACCGAAACACCACGGTTTTGATACATACTTCTTTTTGTTGTGTACAAATGTTAATACTCTTTGCATTGTTACTCGCTCCTCTCTATACGAAAAAAGCACGCCTTTCGGCGTGCCTTGTCTTACAGTGCTTTCTTCACTGGATAGTAGTTCATATCCTTAAACCAGTTTTCCTCAAGTTCTGTCTTTGTAACGCCCTCCGGCAAATCGCTTTCGTCAAAGTATGCGTAATAGTTGTTGTCAAAATCACGTTGTACGGCTGTGTATGTAGCCTTTGCGGTTTGCTTTTCAGGCGCACCGCTTGACGCTTTTGTTTTGCCGCCTACGTTTGACGCAAAGCTGTACGAACCCTTGTAATATCTTACATAACGGTATGAGCCGTCGGATTTCATAATTCTCCACGCAACACCGAAATAAACGGTTTTTGTATCGTTGCCGACCTCTACTACACCGTCTTTTTGTGTCAGTCCACGCCACATTGAATCAACTTCCGGTGGAATATCGGCATTTGTGATGTCGTGACCTAATTTTTCAATGTAGTTTGATGTTTCATACGCACCGTTATCGGCGTCAAAAACATCACTGCCGCCTGCGTCTGTCGGTGCAATTTCGACTGTACCTCTTAAATTGTACGGATCACCATATGTTGCGCCCTCTGATGTGTCTGTTAAAACTGCGAAAAATGTGTACTTGTCCACACCTATTGTAGGTAGTGGTTTTCTTTTTGCTGTATTTGCCATAAATCAATCATTCCTTTCTACTACTTTCGTAAATCTCATTGTCCTATGTTTTATGCTTTTATCATCGGGATTTGGTACGTCCATTGTCATTTCGTGATAATATTCATTATCAGTCAACAATTTATATACCCTCTCCGACAATTCAAAACACGTTTGCGGATAATCGGCGTAAATATCAATCTGAACAGTCGTATCATTCGTAACGACCGTATTGTCATATGACATTGAGCCTTTGTCCGTTAGTGTGTAATATGCTATTGCAGGCAATTTATTAAAATTATCGGGATATGCAAAACATACACTTACACCGTCTATTTGCTTTAAAATATCCCGTAATTCCAAACCAATATCAAACACCGTACCCCTCCTTGAATTTTGCGATTATCTCGCTGATGTTATTTTTCAGTGCAGGTACGAGGAACGGCTGTGGTGCTTGCCCCGACGTTGTGTAAAATCGACCGCCACTGTAATACGTCCAGTGTCTTTTTGACGTATGCGAAACAGATTTGTCGCCCTTTGAGCCTGTGCCGAATTCGACATAAATACCGTAATCGGCAGTCGGACCGATTGCAACACTGTCACCGTCCACTTGGCTTACGATACTGCCTTTTAATCGCCCTGTTGCAACAGGACAGTTTGCCACTGCGTGCGCTCTTACGACTTCACCCGCCATTGCCAAACCTCGCTGTATTTTATCGCCCGACGCATACTGTGTCAGCTTGTCAACAACGTCGTCTATCCCCTCGATTGAAAAATTCATTTCAGCCTACTCCTCTCAAGCATTGCTACCAAACCGCTGTCCCATTTCTGCACATATGTTATATCGTATATATCGCCGTCATATTCAACCTTACTGCCGACATTTACATCGTCCGACATATCACAGAACATACGCATTTGACATTCTATATCAAGACCGTATTCTTCTCTTGCTCTGCCACCACTGTACGGTTGTATATCTGCTTTGATTTCGGATAATACCGTCTTTTCAGCTTTGCCTGTATAGTCGTCAATCTCGTATTCTGCAATTATGACGTCTTTATTATAAAACCTACTGAATACCGACATCACTCGGAACACGCCCCTTTCGTTTGCGGAACGGGTCAAGACGTTTATAATAATTGCTGAAAATCTCATCATTATCATTTTCGGCATATGTTACGGAACGTTCGCCCTCGCTTACGCTCTTGACTACTTCGGGACTTTTACTGTCCCCGTAGCCTTTTATTCTATACATATCCGCCGCAATCTTCGGAACAAGACTTTCAAGCTGACGGGGCAAAACCTCAATATGACAGTAAGACATAATCATATTAATTGTGTCGTTAATCAAAAAGGACAACAAGCCGTCTTGCTCGTCGTCCTTTATTCCTAACAACATTTTCAGTGTCCCTAAATGCTCCATATTATTCACCGCTTACAACGTCGGCACTGCCCGACTTTCTCGCTTTGCCGTCTGCGGTAACTTCCGCAACTGTAATCTTGTGACCGTTTGTCGCAGTGATTTCGTCACCGTTGTTAAACTCTGTCCACTTCGACAAATCGTCGTCATACGCAACACTTGGAGCGGTGCTTGCGGCAGCCTTGTAAACCAACTTGTGACCGCCGATAGGCTTTGGCGATACCGTAATAACGGTGTTGCCTGTTGTGCCTGCAACCGATTCAACTGTCAATTCGCCGAGTGTCGGAACACCGTTCTTAAATGCGGCAAATGCGTCGTCCTTGACAACAAGGAAACCTAAACGCATAGTAGCCTTGATTGCAACCATATCTTGCTCGGCAAGTGATAGCGGTTTACCGTCACTGTCAAGAGTGCCTTGTAGTGTTGCCTCTGTAAGAATTTCATAGTTGATACCTGCACGCATACCGACAACGGCATACTTGAAGTTACCTGTGATAATATCGGCACGTTTATTGTCCCACGCACCGTTACGTACAAATTCGATAGGCTGACCGTACAGCTCACCGCCTGTTGTACCGTTGACATATGCAGGTGCGCCGTTTGCGTCACGCAATTTTCTCAGCATATTCTTAACACCGATACGACCGATAAATCCCGACGGGTCATAGCCGTTTTCTTCAATCATCGACATTGCGTCAGACATAGCAATATCAATATTTGCGTTGTCTGTAACAACCATATGCTTACTGTCGATAGCGTTCATAATGTTTGTCTTGAACGGTGAATTTGTACCGAAAATGCACGCCGCGTCAATCGCTCTGTAGAATGCCTCTGCGATTTCTGGCTTTAGTTCTTCAAATACGCTGATAGTCGTATCTTCCAACTTTTCTTTTGTTACCGGAATAATAACGGCTAACTTCTTAGCCTCGATTTCAGGGTGAATCCAAGTAGCACCGCTTGTCTTAATTCTTTCACCCTCACCGACCCAGTAAGCACCCGGACCGTCTGTAAGTACGTTAAACTTCTTTTTCTCGTGTTTCATTTCCTCGACTTTCGCCATTCTTAAAACACTTGAACCCCTTGTCACCATTTTGATGATGTCTGTTGCTTGCTCGACAGGCACAAAGCCTGTCAATTCATTTTTCAAATAACCCATTTATTTCACTCCTTATCTCTGATTTTCTCTGATTATGTCCATAAAACTGCCTGTGTTGTGACCGCCACTGCCACCGTTTAAATTCGGTGTTTTTCCCTTTAAACGCTCGGTAACACCTGCTTGTACATCTTTGTCATAGCTTTCTTTTATCTTGTCAATAACCGCCTTTGTGCTATCCTTGTCCTCTGCTATGATGTACTTTGCAATCTCGGCGGACAGTCCGACTTTGGCAAGTTCCGTTTCGGCATATGCAACGATTTTTTCACGTTCAAACTCTGCCTTTGCTTTTTCAAATTCTTCTCGTTCCTTGTCGTCGTCCTCTTTTTTTCTTTGCTCGTTTGTCAACTTGGCTTTTCTCATGCCCTCGTTTTCAGCGTCCTTTAGCTTTTGCTCAAGTTCCTTTTCCCACTCCGCTTTCGCCTTAGCTATCGCTTCGTCAATCGCCTTTTGATTGTCGCCGTCTTTTTGTTCGGTTGACTTCTGCTCTGTGGACTTCTGCTCTGTGGACTTCTCTTGCTCTTGATTTTCTGTTTGCTCTGCTGTATCTGCCATTCAAATCATTCCTTTCTGAAAAATTGTATAAAAATAAGACGTATAACCCCACGTCTAACAGGGAGATAATCGGATCACCATTCCTTTCTTCTATGTGTATGTTGTGCCTACTCTCACACTATCACCGCCTTTCAGTGTATCAAAAAAGCACGTCCGAAAACGTGCTTTTGCGTATATTTAGTTATTTTTATCTGAAAATTATCTCATTGCCTTTATCCACAAAACCATCAGGAATATTTTGTAGTACAATCCACGGTGAGCCACCTTTTGAAAAGCACCCTCTTGTTTTTTCAACTTTAAACTCTTTTGTCGTATATACTTGCTTATGCTTATTGATGATTTGCAATAGTTTCGCATTCGTAAAATCTTCCTTGCACGGAGTGCAATCCACAATAAATTGATTGTTTATTTTTTGAACATTTATTATTTCACACATAACTATCACTCCAAATACAATAAATTTCGTACGTCTTTTAATTTTTTACCCGTTTTATGTAATCTATATACCCCGTCCCTTGCGAGTACCATTCTTTCGCTGTTTGATAAATTGGGTGTTAATATTGCCGCCCTCAAACTCGCCTGCACTTCTTCTAAAATATCATCACTTTGCGTCTTTCCGTTCAAAAATGCCGCACGGTGTCCGATTATTTCGTGAGCTATGGCACCTTTCATAGAAACATTACTGTTTGGATTGGATTGCTTTTTCTCTGACGGATATACATCAGTTCCAATTCGTAAAACGTCCGCTAAAGAGCCATATGCTGTACAATCATAATCAACATAATAAATACGTTCTCTTGGCATACCCAAAGAAACCGCATAATCTTTAATGCTGTCTATTTGTTCCTGTGAAAGATTTTTCTCGTTTCTTCTTCCGCCCGTAGATACTTTCAATGTATCTTTATCTACCTTTATTATACCACGTTTTTCACTATTTGCAACATATTTTAACGCATTTCTTTGCTCGTCCGACAGTCCGTTTTTCCATTCATTAAACGTCATACTGCCGTCAACCTTGTAATTTTCGCCCGTCAACGGGTCACGGGCGATACGAGTTGACAAATTCACGTCTGCCATAACCGTAACACAACGACAGCGCGGGTGTATCGGCGGGAAGTTTTCGCCCTCAACGGCTTTGTCGGTATCAAACACGCTACCGTCAAGATTACCGCAAGTGTCACACGTCAATTCAGACAGCGCCGCAACAAAACGATACTGTTTTATACCTATTTCCTCGTATGCCATTCTCTGCCCTTGGTTCATAAAATGCGCCGTTTCACTTCGCACAAGTGTTTCGGCTGATGTTCGTATTCCGCCCGGTGCAGTATCTTTGACGTAATCAATCAGCTTGTCGGTCATACGGCTTACACTGTGACCGCTGATAATACCGTCCTCAATCGTCTGTCCGACTGCCTGTATAAATCTGTCGTTATGTATCCACACTCTCGCGCTGTAGTTGTGACCATGCCACGGCTCTCTTAACACCATATTAACCGCTCTTTGCGGAACGAGTGAAAAATCAATTCCGCAGTTCAATCCCTTTGCGGTATCAAATATGTTTGTATAATATGCCGTCTTTACCGCACTGTCATACAGTTTCTTTTGCTCTTTTATAGCCTCATTTGCAACGTGTCTGAAATAGATGTACACATTACGTTTCAATCCCTCTAATCGGCTAATTCTCGCACCGTATGACTGTGCATTTATGCGGTTTAGAATTTCTTTTTTAACCGTCTTGTCGTCTGTTTCGTCGTACAGTTCGAGCAGTTCTTCATATTGCTTGTCGCTGTCAGCTATGCTCATCAGCCGACGTGCCTCTTTTTCGGGTATATCGGTTGAAATATAGGCTTTAAACGTTTTCTCAATATCATTGTTTACATTCTTGATTGCTCGCTCATATGCCTTAATTACACCGTCCTTAACGCTGTCCGCTTGCGATTGTAAATATGTTTCAACTTCAACGGCACGTTTTACCCAATATGCCTTACTCTTCATTGTAGTTTACTTTCCTTGCCGAAATTTCTGCGATACGCATATCTTCGGCGGACTTTTCCGCTTGCTCTCTGCGTGCAATTTCAACTTCTTCCTTTGCGTCTGTGATGAATGGCAAACGCTCTAATAATGTTTCGTCAGACGCAAGACCTTTGAGGTAATTAATCATCTGTGCTATTTCAAGTTCGTTTGCAGGCAAGTTATATGTAAATCCTATATCAACTCTGTGCGACGGCACTTCTTTCATTGCGTTTAATGTCACTAAGAAATTGTTGTAAATCTCTAAACGTTTTCTTAATGTCTTAGCAAAATTACGTTCTTTGTTCTTGACGTGCTGTTCAAATCCCAACAGCTTATACTTTATCGCCACACCCGACAAATTGTTGCCGAAACTTTCGTCCGACAAATCGGGAACGTGTGACAGACGGTGTATATCGTCCTTGATGTCGTCACGCAACACCTTTGTATCAGCCTCGTTCAGCACCTTTGACAGATACTCCGCTTTTGCGTCGCCGTCACCCATCAAAATGCGTTCTACCAATAATTTTTTTGCCTGTTCGGTGTCAAGGTCGCAGTTACACAAAAACAACAGCGAATTAACAAATTGCTCTTTGTCATTAATTCTATCTGACATCAACACATTGTATGCGTCAATCTGTGTTATCAACTGTTCAAAATCGCCCTGCATTTCCGTATTATTTCTGTATTCAATAATCGGCACATCGAAAAAGTAATGTGGTTCAACATTTTGCAATGACAATGCCGTATAGCTGTCAAGACCTGTGTATGTATATATAAACGATTCGTCATACACACGACAAATACTGCCTGTACAGTAGCCGTCAAGGTCGTATTTCTTGTAGTAATACACCGCAAACAACGGCTTTTCAAATGCCGACTGTGAGTAACATACAAATGTATGCTCCGGATCCAATCGGACACTTCTCGGCTTGCTTTTTTCGTCTGCATAAATCAGTTCATATGCTTTGCCGTAAATGCTCATATTCTTTACAATTTCACTGTCAACACTCGGCATATCCTGTTCCAAATATTCGTTTTTGATTGCCTCAATATCGTATTCGTCCGACACCGCATACGTTACAGGATTGCCGACAAGATAACTCTGTGTCATATCCGTTATGTACTTTGCGTGATTACACATTATGCGGTTGTTTGCCACGTTTTTGCCCCTTTTTCTGCGGTTTAAAATGCGGTGGTCGCCCATATAGTAATCGTGCAATAATCGGTATCTCTGTCGCTCTCGCTCGTGTCGTTCAATCAATTTCGTTATGATAAACGGTGTCACACCGCCTGCGACTATATCTTCATCAATTATCATATTCCGTACTCCTCTCTTGAATAGATTTTAGCTTTCTTATCCTTGCGCCAACTCTCAACGCCGTATCTCAGTGCCGCCATTGCGTCATCAAATACATTGACAGGTTCGTCCGTATATTCGCCCGACTTTTCATCAACTCGCCAACGCCATTGCTGTATCTCTTTGATTACATTCACGCAAGACGGATGAATATGTATCTTTCTGCCTTTTAACCAGTCAATCTGCGATTGTATGCTGTTCGGATTTTTAACAACTGCCCTTGCTCGATAGCCTGCCTTTCGCCACATTTTTATACGGTCCGGCTCTGCACTGTCGCACCACATTGCAAGACTTTTACTGAACTTACCGTCAGCCTTAGTGATAATTTCGGTCGTATCCATTTCGTGTACATACAGTTCATTACAAACGTAAATATCGCCGTCCTTATAGCCTAACGTCAATATAGCATTTGCGTGATTAAAGCCGAAGTCCTGTCCTATCGCCATAGCGTCAAAACGGCTCATATCTGTTTCAAATTCCTCAATGCGATAATTTGAGAATATCAATCCGCCTGTTTCGCCCCATTCGCCCAAGCCGTAAATCCTGTAGCCCTCAGGGTCAACCTCTTTACGTCGTAACATACGTTGTCGATACGCCTCATCACAAAATCGGTTTGTTAAATATGTGCTTTGATGCGTTAAGACGTTATCGTCCTGTATATCGAAAAACACTTTCTTTATCCAGTGACTTGACGATACAGGGTTAAATGTCAATTTTATCTGATAAAAAAGACCGTCGGGGAGTTCACCTCTCAAACGGTCATCTATAATTTCAAAATCCTGTTGCACAAGCTCCGTAGCCTCTTCAATCCATACATCTGTCAATTTACCGTTTGCAAATGTGATTGATTTCAGCTTTTCACGTTGCTTGTTATCGTTTACACCACGAAATATAATCTTGTTGCCGTTTATACAGGTGAACGACAACGGACTTTGCGTAACTCGCCACGCTCTGCCAACGCCCATACGGTTTATGGCACTTTCAAGCTCCGCAAACGTACTGTCACGGTTTGTTATATCGGACTTTCTCACACATACAAGATTACGTCCCTTGTCACGCATTAAACGCAATATGTACAGTTGTGCAGTATCAACGCTCTTGCCACTTCCGGCACTGCCTTTCATTACAACATAACGCTTTTTACATTGATGTACAGGTTTGAATATCGGATTGAACGGTACTGTTACTTTGTTCATTCGTCCTCACCACCGTAATCAATCTTAATGCTGTAGTCCATATCACCGTCAACGTTTAATTTGTCTGTGAACAATGCGTAGTATTTACCCAACATTTCCGCCGCTTTGTTTACGTCAGACACCTTTGTCGGTATTTCAACGCATATCGGTTGCTCCGCCTCGTCAGTGACTTTCTTGCCCTTGTTGTTATAGTGTGATTTACGTGCTTTGCACGTCACAACAACCGTTTCGGGTTTCTCACGTCGCATAACAGCCGTAAGCGTTTTCAATACCTCATCTTGTTTGGCAATAAGAGCGTCCTCTTTCTCTTTCAGCCGTTTTTGAATATATTCCTGAATTTCAGGTTTCTTCAAGTTCTCATTCCCAATCGAATACGCTGTCTTTTCCGAATATCCCGCTCTTAACGCCGCTTGCGTTGCATTCAAATCAATCAAATATTCCTCACAAAATAACTTTTGTTTTTCAGTCACTCTTATCACCTCACTTTCGCATTTTCCGATTAACTACATCGTATATCCGTTTTTTATCATCGCACGTTTAAACGCTTTGCGCTTGTGCCTACACTCGCACCAATTTTTATTATCCTCGTTCCATTTGCGTATGAACTTCTTGCGTTCTCGTTCGTATCTTCGTTTTTGCCAATATGCCTTTATTCTTTCGAACATTGTTTTCACCTTTCCACTTCTTTTTTTATTTTTCATTTCAAAGTCTTTATGATTTCTTTCTCTCGTTCCGACAGCTCCCAAACATGTTCTGCAGCTTTAAGTTCTGCAGCTTTAAGTTCTGCAGCTTTAAGTTCTGCAGCTTTTTTGCCCGATATTAAATAACCGTTACCGAAAATGCTTTTTTTGAATTTTCGCTGACTATCTAAATCACGCATAAAATATCCATTTTCTCGCTTTATCGCAAAATCAACACCATATCGCGAAAGTGTATTCATTCTGCATGCTGTCAATATGTTATCAGGATAAGTATACTTAGGTAATTGTTTTTTTATTTTTCGCAAATTTTCTTTATCTGCATTTTCTAAACGCTTATATAATTTGCTACTACTTTCAATCAGATTATCTGTCATATTTGTTACAAACGATGTATTAACTTTTGCACCGTTTTCATATGTCACGCTATACCCTACGCAGATTATATTTGCGTGTCGTGTTAATCCAATAATAGTTAAACCCGGTGCAAACAAGAAAAATTTTATCCCTTGCGATTGATACCATTTCACTATCTGTGCCAATATTGAAAACGGCGGATTATCCACAACAATACTATCAGACATATAATTATACTTCTCGTAATCTCCACCCGGATAAAAAGGACGTACAAACTTGTTACGATCCACTTTAAATCGTGTTGCAACATAATCCGCAACCGTTTCGTAAATATTATCAGGTGTATAACAATCATCAGTCGTTTTCTTCGGTTTAAATTTATCTTCAAATTCTTTATATTCAGTTGTATTTTCTCCGCCGTAAACATTCTCGGCTTTATCCTTAATATCGTTTAAATCCATATTTCCTCCAAATAAAAACAGACTGCATATGATTAACACATACAATCTGCCGTTTTTTTAATATCTCCACTCCCACCAATCACACGAGATATTCACCCATCATCTCACGATGATACACCGCTTATGTTACTTATTTCATGATATACTATATCACAGGTGCAATATAACATTCTATAACATCTTTAATTAAATTCAAAGCCTTGCCGTGCAGACGGCATATTTGCATATAGCTGTAATTCATTTTACAAGCAATCATTTCCCACGTTTGAAAATTGAGATAACGCAGAATTAATATAGTTCGAAGTGTTGCGTCATCGAGTTTATTCACGTTTTCCAAAATCTCTTTTTTAATTTCGTACAGTCTGTCAATGCGTTTATCTATCAATTCGGAATAAGCGGCATAGCTTACAAACTTATTCTCCGAAGTATTCACGTTTGACGTCTGCACCTTTTCACTGCCCGACTGAGCCACAGTGCTTGTTGCGTTTGTCAATGCTCTCTCCTGCTCCGCAATAAGTGCGTTAATCTCCTCGTCCGTCTTTCTCGCTCTCGAAAGCCATTCTTTACATTCTTTAATCGTCAAATCAATTCCCCCTATGCTTTCTTATCCGGTACATACTCCGGACACTTTGTTATTCTATACGAATCATACGTCTTGCGGTGTACCTTTTCAGCGGTCCAACCCTCAACAGGCTGAAAGCAACTACTCCACGAACACCATCCGCAAGCATTCTGGCACGTCCAACATAATTGTTCTTTAACCATTTTGCGCCTCATCTAATCGCTGAACATACTCGGTAAAATACCATAGCAGTTCATCTTTGAATACTTCAATAGCTTCCTCTGTTTTTTGGGATGTTGAGAAATATATAGCATTCGGTCGTCTTAATTTCCGTTCTATTCCTATGTTTAATTCATTTAAACTATAATTATATGCAAAACAATATTTATTGATTTTATCATTTTTCCAATCAGACACAGAAATAACCTTGTCATTTTGTGCCTGCCACTGTCTTAAACAACGCAATAACCTATCAGCTCTTGCATTGTTCTCAGCAATGGTTTTATCGCTGTAATAATTGCCTACATCATAACGATTTTGGTCAAATAGGACGGTATTCTCATTTTCTATTACTAAATCTATAGTATTGACAAAATAATACTTCTTATTGTTACATTCTTCTCTTCTCTCATATCCTGTTTTAGGCTTATCCTCAATCAATCCCAGCTTTTTTAGCTGTTCAAACAATACTGTCTCTTTTAACTGTTCCTCAGGTATTTCAGCCTGAACGCTTTTATCGTTCACTTTCAACTCTACTTTCATTACTTTTCCTCCTTAATTTTATTTCACCTCAACGCTCACACCCTCGTGCGTGTGCCAATACAATTTGTAATGATATGGGTCTGTATGTGTCCCTGTAATATCTTCAACCGCATACATTGTGTATTCATTTAAATACACATAGTTTTTCTTATACGAATTCTCACCCGTTTTAACAGTTATCACCAATTCGTTAGTTGTATTATTGGATATACTCATATATCCCTCCGCCTCAAGCACGATATTATCTGTTCGTGCATTGTAAACGGTGATTTTTCGTTCGCATTCAAAATAGTCTGCCTGTTTTGACATATTGTAGTTTACCATTTCCGCCTCCGAACACGCCGTCAGCATTACTGCTATGCAAAACATCATCAATATTCCAATTATTTTTATAAATCTTCTTTTCATTTATTATTCCTCCGTATAATCCTAACCTCATTTCCTATCTTAATTTGTTCGTAAAAGTCTATCATACCTATGTTTCCGGCTAAATCCAATGCTCCGAGCACTTTTGCATACCAAAACTCCGCCACATCACTGTTTATTGCTATTTTTATATTGTGCTTTGCATTTTCTATATAGTTATAAAACTCGTTTTTTAATTCTTCTTGTTTTCTTTTCTTAAACCTCTTTATCAAATTCATTTTTATTCCTCTCTTTCTTTATCACAAAATCACTTCTTTGCTATCTTCCCATATCTCTGCCTTTTCAGCCACTAACGGAGCAAGTCCCGCGTCAGTTGACACCGTATATTCACCATATCCTTGTTCCATTAATTCTTTGAACTTTTCATAAAAATCTGTGACTGTCATTTTCTTATTCCTCCAACAATTCGGGATTATCATTCATATCGTGTATATTGCCTATAACACTGGCTGATTTCCCGTCACCGCACCAGTATAATAAATCTTCTCGTAGCGTCATTAACGGCTCATGTTGCCACTCTATGACAAAACCGCAGTCATTACACGCACGTTGTCTGTCGTATGTATTTCTGTATTTAACTATTCCTAAACACGCTTTCTCCGTTGTGAAATGCGGTTCATATCGGAATATACTTCCCTCAAAAACTCGGTTTCCTTTTTTGTCGGTAACTCCTGTAAATTGTCCTACTGTTTCAGGTATAACCCTATGTGCACAGTCAACATCATTTGATGAATTATCAATTATATACACTACTTCATCTTTTACATCATCAGCTTTTTGCTGAAATATACCGCCTGTTATCCATTCTCCATTGTCTATACGTTTACCTCTGAATAGTATCTCTCGCATTATGCATCCTCCTCAATACTTACAATCAATTTCCAACTTGCTCGCCATTGCCTTTTTTATAATTTTCAGCAACGTTTTATTTGTGTGTTTCGGTAGCGGCTTTTTGTTGTAGCCGCTACCCTTAAATCCCTTATACTTTTTGCTCATTCTGTAAACTCCAATTTCAAACGTTGTCCACATTCAACGCAATATTTATCGCCGAATATGTCTTTTGTACCGTTGCCGCAATTAGGACAAATGAATTGATTGCCGTCAAATCCTATTTTTTGGGGAATTTGTTTTTTCAATGTTTTTTGTACAATAGCCAATGCCATATCTTGTTCGACAGTCATTTCGTCTTTTCGTATAGCATTTGTAATAACCTCTATTGTTTGTTCGTATGTCATTCCTCTTTTCATCGGCTCAAAATTTTTATCTTCCTCCAACAGAGCCGTAAGCAACAGCAAATAATTTATACTGTCACCTATCTTTTCAGCCCACATTTCTTCTGATATTGCCTTGCCCTGTTCGTAATCGTCAATCAAATCATACACGCTGACAGTATGCTTTGCCATCATACCGCCTAACGCTTTTACAGGTGTACATTTCTGCAATTCGCCTGCTACTTTGAAATTGTGTAATCTATCATCGGTTGCATATTCTTCCGCTTTACTGCATAGAACGCTTTTACACGTTTCTATGCGGTTATTTATAACTTCTTCAAATTGTTCAGTTCTCATATCGTCACCTCTTATTCGCACGGCTCGTACTTCGCGTGGAACACATCAGGCTTACACGGGTAATATTCCCCTCGTAGTCCTCTGATGATGTAATCGCCGACGCTTGCCTTCATATCGCCTTCTAATGTTGATATAAATATAACAGGCTCTAAGCCCTCTACACGGATAATATGTTTTTCTAATCCATTTGTAAATTTTATAATTTCATCAAGGTTATGCCCTTCCCATTGTACCGCCTCAATTTCACACGGTTTTGTTCTAAACTTCATTCTTGTTCCTCCAATTCAATCACCTTAAATATTTCACTTTGTTGTTTAGCACCGTCATTTTTATCAATAATGCCCTGTTTTATTGCAGTATATAAATCAGCTAATCGTGCTATGATGAAACATTCCCCGCAATTAAATTCACCACTGTTATACATATCGTCATAGCATTTTGCAAACTTTTCGCCATCGGTTACACATATATCCGACAATTCGTTTGCCTTAGCTTTCAGCTTATTTCTTGTAGCTTTATCAATCATCATTCAGCACTTCCTCAATGAACTTTTTAAATCCGTCAAATTCAGACGGTCTAAGGACTGTCACCGCACCGCCGGAAGTTAATATTTTATCTAAATGACTGCGTTGCAACGGTGCCAACTTACCGTGTTCAGCTTTAATCTCAACACCTATAAACTTACCATTCGCACATACAAGCAAATCAGGAACGCCCGCTCTTGTACCTCCGCAACCATAATATTTAACCACATAACAGCCTTTACTTCTAAGCCATTGCTTAACTCGATTTTCAAAATTCTTTTCCTCTGCCATCAGCCAAATTCCTTTCTGAATAATTCGTCTGTATAATCTTTTCGCATTAACAGACACTCATATATCTTTTCTTCCACGCTCTTATGGCACATCATTATGTGATAATAGCATTGTTTTTCTTGACCGATACGGCATATTCTCGCTTTTGATTGCTCAAACAGTTCCGAACGTTCCGGCAGAGAAAAATATATAATTCTGTTCGCCTTTTGCAAATTTAATCCCATAGCTCCGGCTTGATATTGTATCAATGTAACTGAATTATCGTTATTTTCGTATGCCTTTAGGTTCTTGATCTGTCCGTTTACTATGCTTATCGGTCTATCAAACAGCACTTTTCTTAATGCTTCAAGTTCGGTATTGAAATTGTAGAATATAATAACCCTGTCAGATGTAGAATTAACTAAATCAATTAATCGCGATATTTTGTCTTTGCTATATGCACTGCATAACATTCTTGCATACAGTCTTTTTGACAATGTACTGTCGCCTGTCAATTCCTTATCGTCTATCTTGATTACTCGGTCTTTCATAAACTTTTTATAGTCTGATGAAACAGTCGAATATTCCTTGATAAACTTCTTTTCAGGTAACTTAATAACTTCTTCCGCCTTAGCGAATACCGCTCCGTATTCCTTTAGTTTTGCCTTTAATTCGCTTACATTCTTGTATCCTGTAACTACTCTGAACATTGGACCGCCGTAACTTCGCAATTCCGTTTTTATGTATCGGTTATAATATGCTGTTTTTGTAATCTTCCAACCTAACAATCGTAACTGCGAATACAGGAACTCATACTTGCCGTCTGTCGGTGTACCGGATAACAATATTGTATGTGACGGTTTCAACGATAATATGAACTTCGTACGTTTTGCAGTTTCATTTTTTATCATTGAACTTTCATCTAACATCATAGTGAAATCCTTTAGTTTCCTTAGTTCTTCACGTCTGTAAGCCAATTCATAATTTATGATACCGATACATTTGTATATCGGATATATCATAAATCCCTGCATATCCTTTTTATTCGTCAAATCAAATACTGCATAATCCGTATAATGCTCTTTGAAATGCTCGCACCAGTCTTTGATTTTAGACTTCTGACACACAATTATATTCACGCGTTCACCGTATAATCGTAATCGTTCACTGCCTATAAACGTCTTACCTAATCCCATATCATAGTAAAATGCCGAATTATCTTTATCACTTGTCAATGCAAGTGCTTTTTCTTGATAATCAAATAATTTCATTGTTTAACTCCTTATATATGCGTCCCCACGCCCCCAAACAGTATTTTTAAAATTGGGGGCTACCGAATGCGATACCTATGCGATTTATCGGTATATGTCCCCAATGTCCACACATTTTTTATTACTCTATATAGAACAATATTTTTTGATTTTTTATAACTAATCAAATAAATATTACTATATATACATTATAGTTTTGTTGAGGACGTTGGGGACTTGGGGACACTTTTTATATTAAAATGGTAAATCTTCATCATTTTCAATGTTCTCGTAGTCGTCTATATCATCTACATAGATACAGATACAATGTGCTTTTGCGCCATTAATTCGCTTGGATATATCACGTCTGCCGTTTTCGTGACGTGCAATTTTATGGTTACGAATCATCCATGAAAGTGTTGACTGCGGATTAAATCCGCCGTCAGTAATTATCGAATTAAACCGATTTTTCAATATGTATATATTGCCGTCCTGTTCTATTCCCCAACACTCATTGCCGTTTGATGTGAAATTGCTATGATTTGCGATAATTTCTTCACGCAGATAATCATACGCACGTCTGTTGACGTTCAACATATCCTTGGTCTGCAAATATGGTTTAATATCATCTATACTGATTCGTACACCGTCATTAAATATCCAACGTTCAGACAGTTCATCAGCGGTTAATAATGCCGCCGCTGACGCAATTTGTTTGTCCGTTGCCTCTGTATTATCTTCCAACAGTTTAATATACTTTTCGTGCAATGCTCGTGCTTCGGCGATATTTCCGGTTAAATTATCAACAAATTCTTTACCGGCGTGACCGTAATTCGCTTGTATCGTTCTGCAAAATTCTCTCGGATTTTTGAAGAACTTACCGCCGTTACATTCGATTTCAATAACACGATTGACTGCACCGCCACCCGATGACATTGACGTTATCGGACGTTCACCTGTGGTTATAATACAATTTCGCCACGTCTTAATATTTTGTATACCACCGTCTTTTTTACCGCGTAAACGTCCTGTACCCTCGCACAGGCGGTATATTATATCATCAAAATCAGAACGTTTATTCAGTATCTGCAATTCGTCCATACATAACGGCAGTGAGTTCAAACACGCCGCATATAATTCATTACCTACATCAGTAGAATTGAATGTATAGGCATATTTACCAATAACCGGCTCAGCCCATACAGACACTGCCGCAAGTAGCGCAACCGATTTACCCGTTTCTGTATCGCCCCATAGGTGAACGAAGAACGGCAATGCTCCGAGCGGTTTTAACAGTACACTCGCAAAACTCGCCGCCATAACCATGCGAACAACTATATTACCGTTTTTGCGGTAATCTCTGATTGTTTTAAGCCATTTTTCATAACTGCCGACCTCTCTTACCGAATTAAATAACTGTCTGAAACTGTCCTGTCCCTCAAACTCCAAATCTGATATATACGGTGCAAATTCTTTAAATCCTCTGCCTACCCAACCCATATGATCGCACGATTTCTTTTCGATTATTTTGTCGTAATTTATACTTTCAAAATCACTTAAAAACTGTACAAGTGCCTTTGCATTTTCTGATGTTACACCGACACCGTATTCAGCTAATTTTACGATTTTATTCGCACTTGCAAGGTCAGAACGTGGGACGATTTTAGTTTTATAATTTCGTCCCGGTCTGCCGTAAACAAGTTGCACACTTTCAACATCAGTATCTACATTTGAATATCTTGTTATCATAAATATCGGGTGTGGACACGCCGTCACTTTTTCACTAAACTGCCCTTTAAACCTATACACTCCGTCATCAGTTGCAATCCATTCGCCTGTGTCCCACATTATCGCCGTACCGCTGAACTCCATTACATTGCCGTAAACAATACTTTGACCTTTTTGCGCTCTGACGTAGTTTTTGAATTGCGTCCGAAAGTTGGATACATCAAGTTCTTTCGCTTTGTCCGCCATTTGTGCCACAAGCTGACCTTTGATAAACTCGTTGCCGTCAGCTTGGTCTATTATCCATTGAAACGGTTTTGATGATATTAAAAAATCGTCCTTACTGAAATCGGGTATCGTTATTCTGTTTTCATTCTCCATAGCACCCATTCCTTAACCTATATTAAAACGGCAAATCTTCTTCCGATTCGTTCTCATCATCAAATCCGCTTGTATCAAATCCCGATGCACTTCCGTCAAGCAGTTTATCCTGTGGAATTTCGGACATTTCCAATCCTTTGATACTTCTTACCGCTCTTGCCTTAGTCGCCCATTTTTTTTGACCGTTCATCAGGTATTGTTCACGTCCAAACAATACACCTATTTTCTTACCCTTAAGCGTTTTTTCGTCCCAATTCCATTCATAGCCCTCATTACTTTCTTCAATACAAGTAATCATACCTTTAAAAAACGGTAATTGTTTACCCTCGTATCCTTGTCTGAAAAGTCCTCCGTTGTTCCACTTTGCCGCCGTTCCCTTTTCTTTAATAGTTTTTGAAAATTGGTCGCTATAAAAATCCTTGTATTCGCCCTCTGCAATATCCAGTTGCAATACCAACTGTTTCTTACCGTTTTTGGTTTCAACCTCTTTTGCACCCTTGATTTCGCAGATATATTTGCCTGCCGGCAATGCTCTGCTCTCACCTGTGTATGCTTGCGCCTCGTCATATCCTTGTATCTTATTCATTATTCTTATCCTCCTCATTCAGTCCGTAATATTCTCTTATTCTTTCGTCAACTGCTTTCAAATCGTTATCAATCTCTAAATCAAACATATCCATAGGCGACTTACACGTTGTATGTCCGTCTGATTGCGTTATGAAACTATGACTTTGACCGTCAGCTTGACATAGCAAAACGATTGAAAACAGTCCCTCAACGGTCAACTGATTGTCCAACATTTTACCGATTGTTTTCGCTTTAATTTTACCGTTTTCGGTCTGCTCGCAATGGTGCAAAAAATATACGATTGTATCATCGGGCAATCCCTCAATAATAAATGTAATCATCTTCTGAAAACGTACCGCCATATCGGTAAACTTCGCATAGCCTGTTTCTTTTGCACGATTAAACGAATCGAACGCCAACAGATATTGACTGTCGTCTATAACGTATCGCTTATACTGCTTTTTACTTAATTCTTTGGCAATAACGTTGTATGTAGCCTTTTTGATTGAATTTAACTTCTTGCGGAACGGAAGTGGCTTACTTGCCACATTAAATATTACCAAATCATCTTCATTAAAATTTCTTAGGCTTGCACTTTTTCCGCTACCGCTTTCACCCATAATTAAAACCGGTATTCCCATATGTATCACTCCTTATTTTATGCTCATATTATTTCTTTCGACTAACTCTGCATGCGGAATATCAAAACCGCCCTGCAACATTCCCTTAATGACCGCTTTGTTTGGCTCCGGTTGCTTATATGTCAGTAAGTCACTGTTACTCTTTATTGCATAGTCGATAAATTCGTCATCAACTTCTACTGCTGTTGATTTTCTGTAGCTTATCGCCACTTTTGATGTACTGAACTTATTGCCTTGCAATGCTTGGTTTACATAGTCCTTTAATTGTTCAGCCTTGTTTTCCAACGACTTACGACGTTCCGCAAGTGCTTTTTCTTCTTCTCTTATAGCTTTGCTCTCGGCTACAAGATTTTTATACCATAACGCTGTATTTTCGATTTTTTCTTCCTTTTGCATTTGTAGTTCTTCAAATGCCTCATAATCCTTTATTTCGCCTGTTTCTTCGTCAATTAAAGAAAACATTGCATTGTCTATTTCGTATATGTTCATTTGACATTTTCCTTTCTATGTGTTAAAATACAAACACAGATAATTAAATCTGTATTTAAGTTTTGACCGTTTCGAGTTGCACCTCATACGGTCTCTTTTTTTATGCTGATTTTGCAGTGACAACCTGCTCCAAGATTATCATTGCTTTTGTACATTTCTGTTTGCTTAAAGGTTTCTTCTGTGTATATCGAACAGAATTTTAATAGTGTATCGCCAGTTTCCTTGTATTGATACATTGCTCTGAAAATCTTGCACGCTTGCTCTATTGTTTCCGCCTCGATGATTATCCAGCCACCCTTAAATGGCTGTCCCTCACTGCCGAATGTAATGTAATAGTTATTCATTCTCTTTCACCTCCCAATCATATTCATCATTATAAATTCTGTCATAATCAGTATCGCACTAAATACAACAACCGATATAGCATACTTAATTTTTTCAGACATTGCACACCTCGTTTCTTTTTACGATGTCCAAAACTTGCTTAACCTGTCTGTCGAACTGTTCCGGTGTTAATTCACCATCCGCCTTACGATATTTTTTATTACATACAATATCTCTTGCCACTTCTGCTAAAATTCTTATACCGTCTATATTCATAACTGACATATTTCGGCGAATTTCTCTTATTAACTTAAACATCTCTTTTACCCCGCTTTCGTTTCTTCTCGTCCTCTTTCATCAGCTTTAAGCTGATTATCAGTCCCACACCGAAACTAATCAGCGCAATTCCTATTGTGTTCATTTGTTTACCTCTCTTTACTTCCTCACAGGCACACAGGAGCCGTCCGCAAAAGGATTAAAACTCTTAGGGAAAGTCTAACTATTTTACGGATAACACGCGGACAGCCCTTGTCTGCCTGTGAGATTTAATTGTTACGACATCTCTCGTGCCAATTTTGCAACCGAGATATATCCGTCTTTAAAATTGAACAGTCTTTCTACCGTTTTTCTGTTCAAACCGCAGAAGTTTTGAACGTCTTTAACTTTTAATAACTCTTTAGTCGGAAAAAATTCCTTAATTCTTTCGAGATTATCTCTATATGATGGTTTCTCTAAAGCCATTTTAATCACCTACTTTCTATCTTCTAATCTACTATAATCCAATCTTTTGCGGCTAAATCCTCTGCGGACGGATTCCAACGACTTGCAGAGGGCTTGTTGTTCTTGAAAACTATACAACATTCTGCACTGTCTGTAGGTTTTATCTTTACACCGGCTAACACCGTTCTTATGTATTTTTTTCGTGCTATAAAACGTTTACGTTTTCTTGCTTTCTTCGCCGCTTTATAAATGTTCATTCTCTCACCTACTTTCATTTACGCTGATTGTATTTCCTTGCTATTTGTGCTATAATCAACCTCAAAGGAGGTGATTATATGAGAATTTACGCAAATCTGCTTGGTAATTGGACTGACATAACCGAAACTGGCACAGTAGCCGACTGTCAAAAACCTGTAACGTATTTCACGGAAAACTTAACATTTCTTGAAGGCTCTACCGTTGCCGAATGTTTTAAATACGGATACATACACGTTCAATATCAAGGTCACGACTATCGCTTACACCCATCTATGATACAAATTATAGATGACTAATATCTTTCATTTCTAATGCGATATTTTTTTGTATAGATTCGGCATCTCCCAAAGACAATTTACAAGATGCCGAATCATACATACGTTCGATAGCGATTTTTAATCTCGACCACTCATAACGTTTTAACCCCGAAAGCATTTCAGCAATCGTTTTTATCTTTTCTTCACTCATTTTCTCGCCCCCTTTCATTTACGCCGTTTTTTTGTTCTTGCAGATATGAAACCAACTTTCAACACAATATCCATCACTTTCAAAGATACAAGATATGATTAAACCTATTGATACTTCTGTACTTTTCCAGTTATTTGTGTTATAAACTGCTATTGCAACACTTATCGGCTATATTTGGGGAAAGACAGCACTTAACAACCAGTTAAACAATACACAAAATACTGCACTTGAGATAATGGAAACTACAATCGTTACCACCAACGGGTGACTCATCAAAAAGTCCCATATATCCATTGCTCAACACTCCCTTTCATTTACGCTGATTGTATTTCCCCGTTATTTGTGTTATAATCACCGTAGAAAGCGAGGTGATTATAATGAGTTTTACAAATTACGAAATCTGTCCACTAATGTCAACTGCTACCGATAAAGCACCCTGTTCTTCACGATGTGCTTGGTACGATGATGAATTAGCTGAATGCGCCATTTCTCGCATAAACGGTAATACAAAATGGTTACAAGATATTAGTGAAAAACTTTCTAATTGCGGCGAGTAATTTTCGCTCCTCTTACCCTATTTGCATTATTATATGGTGTATTAATTTTTAGTAACGGAGTTATTCCTAATTGTTGTAGCAATTCCATTAACTCCGTTGCTTTTTTTATGCTTTCATCAAGTTTTTGATTAAGCTCCGTTGTGTCTGTACCTATGTTTATAGTAACTTTTTCTTCGTTCATTATTATGTACCCCCTTTCATTTACGCTGATTTTTGTTCAGAGCTTTGAACAATGTTGGCAAAAAAAAATTCACCAATTTCGGAAGTTGGAATTTCCAACAGTTCACAAGCTTTATCAATTTCGTTTTGTTTCCATTCTCTTTTGTTGTTTAATTTTAATGATATACTGCGTGGTGACATATTCATCGCCTCCGCAAATCTTTCTTGCGTCTTGAACTTTTCTTTAATTCTTCCCGACAACTTTGCGTACTTAAATGACATATTTATTTACCCCCTTTCTATTTTTTGTTCAGTAACTTTGAACAATTATATAATACCATGTTCTTCACCACTTGTCAATACTTTTGTTCAAAAAAAATGAACTTTTTTATAAAACTTATTGACTTTTTGTTCAAGAACTGTTACAATAATCGTGTGAGGAGGCGATAAAATTGAAAAATTCAAATACTGCTCTTAGATTAAAACAATTAATGAAAGAACGTAATTTAAAACAGATTGATATAGTAAGATTGGCAGAGCCTTATTGCAAAGAAAATAATACGAGATTAGGCAGAAACGATATAAGTCAATATGTGGCGGGTAAATCAGAACCTGGACAACATAAACTATATATATTAGGTAAAGCGTTAAATGTAAGTGAAGCATGGCTTATGGGATATGACGTTCCAATGCAAGCTGAATCACCTGCCCCATCAAACACATATCCGTTAGATGATATAAAGTTTGTTAATGTTCCTGTTATTGGTTCTGTTGCAGCCGGAACGGGTTGTCTTGCTGATAATGAAATTATCGGATATGAACCGACAGACTACGATGACGTAAAAGACGGACAAGAGTACAGATATTTAACAGTTAAGGGCGACAGTATGTATCCGAAGTTTGAAGAAGGTGACCTTGTACTTGTCAGATGCCAGTCGTCGGTAGACAGTGGCAGTTATGCCGTGGTATTGATTGATGATGAAGAAGGCGTTATTAAGAAAATCGTATACGGTCCTAATTTTATTGAATTACATTCGATAAATCCGATGTACCCTGTCAGACGTTTTGAAAATGAAAATGTTTTGCGTATTCGGGTTTTTGGATTGGTTCGGTCAATAAAAAGGAAATTTTAAAACATTCTAAAATCGCATTAAAAATACAAAAAACGTAACAAAATGTATCAAAATCGTAATTAATTTATTAAAATAGTCGATTTTTAATAAATTGCAAATAAAAAATCCCCCGACCGCTACCAACAGTCGGAGAATAAGATATAGAGTGTATTGCATATGATACACATATTCGCAAAATTATTGTATCATATACACTCTGTTTTTGCAATACCTAATTTTAAAAGGAGTGTATTAAAATGAAAAAGAGAAAAGACGGAAGATACTTAAAAGTCGTCACAATAAATGGTAAACGGTTATACTTTTATAGTAGCAAGACAACAGAACAGCAAGCTGAACGTGATATAAATCGTCAAATACTTTCTTACACAAAGCAAGAGGAAAAAGGCAAGCTATTTTGTGATGTGGCGGAAGAATGGGAAGAAGAACATTTCCCGAAGATTGAGTATAATACTGCAAGACGCTACAAGGTTTTGTTGAATTACGCAATCGAAGAATTTGAATACATTTATATTAAAGATATTCAGCCGATTGACGTTGAACAATATCTAAACTACTTTGTCAGTCGTAATTATTCCTCGAAGTCGATAAAAGATACTTTGTCTGTGTTAAGATTAGTATGTAAATACGCTTGTATTAAGGGCTATATTACAACTGACCCCACAAGATACATAACACCACCGAAAGGCAAAGCTCCCGTCAAACGTCAAGCATTAACTGAAGAAGAAGTTGAAATTGTAAAAGACAATATTAATCAACCTTTCGGATTGTTTCCGTACTTCTTGATGTATACGGGGCTACGAAAAGGTGAAGCTCTTGCTCTACAGTATAAAGATATTGATTTTGATAATAAAGAGATTTCAGTTTCTAAATCTATCTACTACAAAGGTGGTGTAGCACATATAAAGGGTACAAAAACAGAAAGCGGTGAACGTAAAGTGTTCCTGCCGGACGTGTTGGCTGATAAACTGACGAAAGGCAAAGCAGAAGAATATTTATTTTCGGTTGACGGAACAAAACCTCTCGCTTATTCAACATTTGAACGTAAGTGGAAGAAATATAAAGAAGAAGTAGGATTGAATATAACCGCACATCAGTTGCGTCACACATATGCAACGATACTATTTGAAGCGGAAATTGATGCAAAAGACGCACAGTATTTATTAGGACACAGTGATATATCAGTGACCCGAAATATCTATACACACATTCGCAAAAATCATCTTGAACAAACAGGAGAAAAACTAAATAGATATATCAGTTAGTCAAGCATTAGTCAAACAGGCTATAAACGGCAGTATTACTCGATTTTAAAAGGGTTCAAGTCCCTTCATCTGCACCAATTAAAGCGATAACTTCGGTTATCGCTTTTTTTATTTTATACAAAAAGCACTCACTGTTCAACAAGTGCTTGACATTGCATTGTCACCTCATTCATTGTAAGATATTTCAACATTAAAATAGCAGCTGAAAAATCAGCTGCTATTTCTTATTTATTTAACTCTTTGAATTGTAACAGTTTGTTCTGTTTCATTCCACTTAACCGTTGCACCCAAATTTTCCGAGATAAAACGTATCGGTGTATATGTACGGTCGTTTTCAACAAAAGCAGGGCTATCAAGTTTAACTTCCTCACCGTTTACTTTTGCATAATCCGAGCCGATTGTGATAAGAATTGTCACATCCTCTTGTTTTTCGTTCTTACCTGTGATTGTTACAAGTTGTTTTTCGCCGTCCCATTCAACTGTTGCGCCAAGATTTTCCGCAACAAAACGAGCAGGCAACATTGTACGGTCATTCACAACCTTTGGAGCAACATCATTTGTCTTTGTTGTTCCGTAAACGAGTGCGTCATGTTCATCGATTGTCAAAACTATTGTATTTGAACTTTCTTTATTTTCATTTCCGCTATTATTATTTACGACATCTCCACTTCCGCCGTTTTCCTTTTTCTGTTCAGTCCACTTTGCGTAAAGTGTAAAACTTTTTGTTACTTTTTCCGTAAAATCGTACTTTGTTGTAAGTTCCTTATCAGTATACCATCCCGCAAATTCAAAGTTTTCTTTTATCGGAGCAGTCGGTTCTTTGACTGAATTATCTTTTGCAACAGTCTGACTCGTTATCTTATTACCGCCGTTTGTGTTAAACGAAACTGTATAACGTTTTGTACTGCCGCTGCCGCCACTGCTCTTACTGCCGGTTGCCGCATATACAGCAGTTACTCTCGCAGAGTCTGCCTCATTTGTAACTGTTTCTGCATCGCTTACGGTATAACCGTTTTCTGCAATTCCTTTTACAGTATAATTTGCTTTCGGTGTAATTGTTATTGTTGCGGTATAAACCGTACTATATCCGAATTTATCCGTAACTTCCGGCGACCAAGCTACCGTTGCTGTATATTCGTTTGTTTCCATTTCTGTCTGCGGTACTCCGTTTTTAACAGGTGCAGTCAGTATTATTTCAGAATTTATTGTTTTCGGCAATATTGTAAATAATTTTTCAAGTGTTCCTTCATAATTATTTGAAATCATCTCAACTTTAGCTTTTGCCTCTTCAGATGCTTTTATATTTTTTTCATATGCCACTGTATAATCTGTATCAAGTACAAGAACTTTATCCCCATCTTTGACCTCAATAACAGGTTTAATCTCCTCACCTGTATATGTTTGGTCTGCTATTTTTGTTATGTTGTCATTTGTAAGTATTTTCTTTCCTATTACAAATTCAACTGCGTCACTTTCAAGTCCTGTATACTTATCTGTTTCTTCAACCGTTGCTTTTACATAATATGTTCCCGCATCTGTCGGAACAATGTCGTTATATTCCCCGTCTGCCGCCGTTGAATATGTATATTTAGGTGTTCCGTATTTTACCGACGCTGTCGGTGCATTTGGTGTGTCACCATATGTCCATCCGACTATTTCAAGCGGTTTGGTAAATTCATTTGTATCAACTGTGTCATCAATACCTGTTGCAGAATACACTGCCGTTACTATAGCAGAATCTGCCTCATTTGTAACTGTTTGTGCACCGTTTACGGTATAACCGTTTTCTGCAATTCCTTTTACAGTATAATTTGCTTTCGGTGTAATTGTTATTGTTGCCGTATAAACGGTATCATATCCGAATTTGTCTTCAACTTCCGGTGACCAAACTACCGTTGCTGTATATTCGTCTGTTTCTATTTCTGTCTGCGGTACTTCATTTTTAACAGGTGCAGTTAGTTGTGTTATTGCTGTGTTTATTGTTTTCGGCAATATTGTAAATTCAACTGCATTACTTTCAAGTCCCGAATAGTCTGCTGTTTCTTCGACTGTTGCTTTTACATAATGTGTACCTGCCTCTGTCGGAACTTCTTCGGTATACGTTCCGTCTGCCGTATTTGAATATGTATATTTTATTGTTCCGTATTTTGCCTTTGCAGTTGGTTTATTTGCTGTTTCACCGTATGTCCAACCTGTTATTGCAAGCGGTTGTGTAAATTCGTTACTGTTTTTGTTTTCCGTTGCAGAATACACTGCCGTTACTGTAGCAGAATCTGCCTCATTTGTAACTGTTTGTGCACCGTTTACGGTATAACCGTTTTCTGCAATTCCTTTTACAGTATAATTTGCTTTTGGTGTGATTGTTATTGTTGCTGTGTAAACCGTATTATATACAAACTTGTCTGTAACTTTCGGTGACCAAGACACTGTTGCTGTATATTCGTCTGTTGTTATTTCTGTCTGCGGTACTTCATTTTTAACAGGTGCAGTCAGTGTTATTGCTGAATTTATTGTTTTCGGTAATATTGTAAATGTTTTTTCAAGTGTTCCGGCATAGTTGTTTGAAATTATCTCAACCGTAACTTTTGCCTCATCAGACGCTTTTGTATTGTTGTCATATGTTACCGTATAATCCGTATCAAGTACAAGAGTTTTATCTCCATCCTTAACTTCAATAGTAGGTTTTATTTCTCCACCTGTATATGTTTGATCTGCAATGTCTGTTATGTTGTCATTTGTAAGTGTTTTCTTTCCTATTACAAATTCAAAAGCATCACTTTCAAGTCCCGAATAGTCCGCTGTTTCTTCGACTGTTGCTTTTACATAATGTGTACCTGCCTCTGTCGGAACTTCTTCGGTATACGTTCCGTCTGCCGTATTTGAATATGTATATTTTATTGTTCCGTATTTTGCCACTGCTGTCGGTGTATTTGCTGTTTCACCGTATGTCCAACCTGTTATTGTAAGCGGTTGTGTAAATTCGTTACTGTTTTTATTTTCTGTTGCAGGATATACTACTTTTACCGTTACGGAATCTGCCTCATTTGTGACTGTTTCTGCACCGCTTACCGTATAACCGTTTTTCGCAATTCCTTTTACAGTATAATTTGTTTTCGGTGTGATTGTTATTGTTGCTGTGTAAACCGTATTATATACAAACTTTTCTGTAACTCCCGGTGACCAAACTACCGTTGCTGTATATTCGTCTGTTTCTATTTCTGTCTGCGGTACTCCGTTTTTAACAGGTGCAGTTAGTTGTGTTATTGCTGTGTTTATTGTTTTCGGTAATATTGTAAATGTTTTTTCAAGTGTTCCGGCATAGTTGTTTGAAATTATCTCAACCATAACTTTTGCCTCATCAGACGCATCTGTATTGTTGTCATATGTTACCGTATAATCCGTATCAAGTACAAGAGTTTTATCTCCGTCCTTAACTTCAATAGCAGGTTTTATTTCTCCCCCTGTATATGTTTGATCTGCAATGTCTGTTATGTTGTCATTTGTAAGTGTTTTCTTTTCTATCACAAATTCAAAAGCATTACTTTCAAGTCCCGAATAGTCTGCTGTTTCTTCGACTGTTGCTTTTACATAATGTGTACCTGCATTTGTCGGGACTTTTTCGGTATACGTTCCGTCAATATGTATATTTTATTGTTCCGTATTTTGCTTCTGCTGTCGGTGTATTTGCTGTTTCACCGTATGTCCAACCTGTTATTGTAAGCGGTTGTGTAAATTCATTTGTTTCAAAAGTCGATATTTTTTTCCAAACTGCATATAGTGTTGTATTGGAACTTATTGTAATACTGCCACCCGAACGGTATTCTGCTGATGTTGCATCTTTATCTGTCGCCCAACCAAGAAAATCATACCCTGTTCTTGTCGGCACACTGTCACTTATTGTAAAAGTTGCACTGTCGCCCGCAACTATTTCGGCACTGCTACCGTCCGGTGCATTTGTACCATTGTTTGCATCATAGCCGAGATAAACAGGAAATGTTGTTACTCCGCTTGATGTTTGAGTAAGCTTTATTTTATTATCCTCAAGTTTCAATGCGTAAGAGCTGTTGCTAACTCCAATCTTTGCCATATCATTGTATGTAAGCACAACGCCTTCTGCCGCATCAGCAATAACTCTGCCTTCTGATTCGCCCTCTACCGTAAGTATTAACGGATTTTTTATTGAAGATGTTATTTCAACATATTTAGTAGCAGATGTATTTGACATCAAATAAATATCATTTCCCACATCAATATTTGCATTACCGCCTATTCGCAATGACGCCTTAGCTTCATGTTTGCAACTATGAAAAATCGCAGCACCATTTGGTGTATCACCTAACGTAGTGTTATTCTTTATCACACCGCCGTTTATTATGGTTGTACCGTATGATGTATTATAGATTGCACCGCCGCAATTTGATGAATTTTTTTGTATAAGACCGCCGTTTATAGTAAGCTTAGCTGCTCTGACATAAAATGCTCCGCCGCCATATGAGGAAGCATCTGACGTCGTCTTATTATTTTCAATAATACCGCCGTTCATTTCAAAGCTACCGCCATCTAAATATATAGCACCACCGTAATTTCTGCTTTCACAACCTGAAATTGTACCACCGTTCATTTTAAAATTACCGCCGTCCATATACACTGCGGGTCCATAACCGCTGGTTCTTTTATGATTTGTAATCTTTGCCCCATCATTCATTATAACAGTACCGTCGGCCATATTGATCGCAGCTGCCGTCCAACTGTCAGAAATTGTCACGTTGTTACCGTCTATTGTAACATTGTTAAGTGTAAGACTACCGCTTTCAACTTTTATCAAATTTCCCGATGGACTCATTCTGTTAAGCGTTCCGCCGCCCGTGAATGTAACATTGCCTTTGATAGTAATTGCCGCCGTGATACCGACATCACCGTTTATTGTCACGGTTCCGCCTGATATTGTAACACCGCCTACCGTATCACCGTCATTCCATGTTGTGTCTGCGGAAATTGTTTCCGTAATTGCCTCGGCATGTACCAAAACGGTACTTGCAGGCAACACAGAAAACATCATTGCCAACGCCAGTATGATTGATAATAATTTTTTAGATTTCATGATTTTCCCTCCTAAAATTATATTATTCTCACAAAAATATTTTCTAAAGAATTTATTATATTTATGTATCTATTCATACTTAAATTATACACCGTACACTGATGTACGATGCAATAATTTTTGAGTATTTTTCTTCCTTTTCGACATTACATTTTTGTTACAGAGCATTGCTGTTTGAACCTGTCGATAATCTGTCAGCAACTCACGAAATCACATTTTATGATGTGATTTTTGAGTATTATCAGAGCAGACAAACTGATAAATTTTAAAAAAACAGTTGCAAAATTAAAAAAAACGTGTATAATATAAATGAGTGTATCTTCAGGGCAGGGTGTAATTCCCTACCGGTGGTTAAAGTCCACGACCCTACTCAGTACAGTAGGCTGATTTGGTGAAATTCCAAAACCGACGGTTAAAGTCCGGACGGAAGAAGATGTTTTTTTGTGTATGGTTTGCCCTGTAGCTATGCTATGGGGCTTTTTTTATTTCCCATTCATAGCGTCAAGACAAAATTTATGCGAAGAACTTTTCCTAAAGATACAAAATAAATTTTTAGGAGGCTTTTTAATTATGGAAGCAATCAACAATGTTCAAAACAAAACAAGGTTTACACCGAAATTTATCGCAAGTGTAGGAATACTGTCGGGTATATCTATTGTACTTATGCAGATTTTAGAATTTCCTATCCCGTTTATGCCGCCGTTTCTAAAGTTTGATTTTTCAACTTTACCTGCTTTGATAGGCGGATTTGCATACGGTCCTGTTACGGGTATTGCGATAGCATTCATCAAAGCGGCTCTACACCTGCTAAGAACAGACACAGGCGGTGTCGGTGAACTTGCCGATTTCCTTGCAAGCGGTTCACTTGTACTTGTTTCATCACTTATTTACAAGCGTATCAAAACAAGAAAAGGTGCGGTTTTAGGTCTTGTTCTCGGAGCAATAGCAATGGCAATCGTAGGCGGACTTGCAAACTACTTTATCTTGATACCGTTCTATACAAACGTTATGCCTATGGAGCAAATTATATCGCTTTGCAGCAAGGTTAATCCGCTTATAACAAACACTTTGGGATATGTTTTATACGGTGCAATTCCGTTTAATTTAATAAAAGCACTGTTGTTATCAATCATAACATTCGTACTATACAAACAAATTTCAAAGATTTTACATTAATTTGATATAGTAATAATTGCATTTTAGAAAAATATAGTGTATAATGAATTCTGTAATTTTTATTTTAAGGAGAAGTTTTATGGATTCTATTGTACAATCTATTGTCACAGCACTTTCAGGAAAAATATCAAAGGAATTAATTGTTTTTCTTGTATCAATGGTACCGTTGTTGGAGCTTAGAGGAAGTATTCTTGCGGCAGGACTTATGAAAATGAGTTTCTTCCCATCATACATTGCCGCAGTACTGGGTAATATGCTCCCGATACCGTTCATATTGCTGTTTATTGAAAAGATATTTGCGTGGATGAAAAAAAGTAAACGCTTTCACAAAATTCCCGATTGGCTTGAAAAGAAAGCACTTTCAAAATCGGCTCAAATCGAAAAATACGGCTATCTCGGCTTATTCCTTTTTGTAGCCATTCCGCTGCCGGGTACAGGTGCTTGGACAGGAAGTCTTATCGCAGTATTATTCGGTATGAAACCTAAAAAATCACTTTTGTTTATCTTTTTAGGTGTACTTACTGCAGGACTTATAATGTCGCTTTTATCATTCGGCGTTTTAAAACAACTTATTTCTTAGACATATCAAAAAATCGGACTGACAGTCCGATTTTTTTTGTTCTGTTTTTCCAAACAAAAATGCCCTCCACAACAGATAATGCTGTCGTGAAAGGCATTTATATTAACTTATAACAAGTTTAAATGTTACTTCACCCTCATAAGCAGGTGTATAGTTACTGTAACCGATTCCCTGAACGGATAATACTGAAAGCATTGACGTCAATCTGTCAGAACTCGTTGTGTAAAATTCACCGTCTTCATCGTATGAATATTGTCTTATAACGCTTAACGCCTCGTCTGCGTCTTTTGCGGAAATTACGATTGAACCGATAGGTTTATTTTCTTCGGGGGCTTCAATCGGATTGCCGTCTTTATCCAACTTATAGTATCTGCCGTATGCGATTTGGGCTCCGCCCGCAAGCGAATAATCATCTTCAGCACTTGATTTTACTGTTCTTGAATTATTGATATTGTCATCAGTTCCGTCATATACGGAACGATCGTCCGACTGAACATCAATACTTGCAATCGCTATTCCGTCATCTTGTGAATAAGCTTGAATATCGTTTGAATTATCAGCAACCTCAGCAGTTGTTTTCTGCGAAACCGCACCTTCGTCCGACTTTGCAGGTTCTGCAGAAACAGACGGTACCGCATTATTTTGTACCTTTGGACTTACAGACGGAGCAGATGTGGATTTACTGTTATTTGCAACCACACTGCTTTTTACCGAATTTGTACTCACACTTGTTTGCGGCTTTGCCGTTGCAAGCGATGATGTACTTTTCGCTGTTTTATTTTCGGGAATAGTGTTTTCAACCGTTTCTTCAAATACTGTCGGTTGATTTTCTTCCGCATTGTCTTGAGCAGCCACTGCCGGTGCTGTCGTACTTACGGCAGTATTTCCGTCACTGTCAGTCACGACTGTTTCCTCTTGAATAACACCGTCATCATTTCCGTTCATCTTATCGACGAACATATTGCTGTTAGCCGTTACAACAGCTACCAACGCAAAGCAAGCCGCTGCCGCAGTATACTGTTTCCAATTACGGCGAACATTACGCATTACACGTCTTGTTATTCGTGCTTTTTTCTTTTCCTCTTCATCTATGCGGACATTTAATTTCTCCATAAAATCCACAGGAACATTTATGTCAGGGAGAGATTTAGCCGTTGAAATAATTGAACGCATAAATTCAAGTTCACTTTTGCAATTTGCACATTCCAATGCGTGTTTATCCATTTTCTGCTTTGTTTCGTCACTCAAATTTTCATAGTTGTCCAAGCATTCGTTAAATTTATCACAATTCATTTTTACTCCCCCTTTCTTTAAATTTTCATTAATTTCTTTTTACAATATATTAGACGTAAGAAATATCAAAAAAGTTCCCGTTTATTCATTAAATTTTTCTTTAATGCACTTCTCGCACGATTAATTCGCGACTTAACCGTTCCCGACGGTATTCCGAGTACCTCAGCTATGTAATCGTAACTCAATCCCTCAATATCGCATAGTGTTATTACAGTTCTGTATTCTTCTTTGAGTTCGCTTATCGCCTCTCGTACAGCTCTCTGACGTTCCGATATTTCCATATTTTCTTCCGGTGTAGGACTTTCGTCCCTAATATCCATATCTTTCTTTTCGTCAATCGCCTGATTAATACTTATTACACCCGAATGTTTCTGACGTTTTCTCAGAATATCAGAGCAAACATTCGTAGTTATCCTATAAAGCCACGTGGTAAAGGAAGATTGCTCCTTAAATGACTCTATACTTTTATACACCCTTACGAATACCTCCTGTGCCGCGTCATATGCGTCCTCTTGATTTGAAAGCTTTCCGTAAGCGATATTTATAACTTGCTGTTGGTAATTTGAAACTAATATATTAAAAGCTTCTCGGCTACCTTTTTTACACTTTTTAATCAAATCATTTTCGGTCAAAAATCCCTCACCACCTCTCATGGTTTATTTGCCCTACGTTTGATTTTAGAAATTCTTAATTCTGTTCATATATACATCGTAATATGCCTTTACGTCAGCCATACAGTCACCGCTGAATTTATCCAAAAACGCCTTTGCGATTTCAAATGCGATTACCGCCTCAACGACAACCGAACAAGCCGGTACGGCACACACATCGGAACGTTCGACAGTTGCCTTATGCTCCGATTTATCGTCAATATTGACTGTTCTAAGCGGATTATACAAAGTAGGTATCGGTTTCATTGCCGCCTTAACAATAATCGGCTCACCGTTTGACATACCGCCCTCAATACCGCCGGCATTGTTGGTAAGTCTGTGGAAGTCGTCCGAATATTCGATTTCATCATGTACCTTTGAACCCGGTATTTCGCTCACACCGAAGCCCATACCGATTTCAACGCCCTTGATAGCCTGTACACTCATAACACCGAAAGCAAGGTTTGCGTCAAGTTTTCTGTCGTAATGAACATAACTTCCCAACCCGGCAGGCACACCTTTTACGATAGTTTCCACTATTCCGCCTACGCTTTCACCGCTTGACTTGATTTTGTCTATGTATTCCATAGCCTTTTGAGCGGCATTTTCATCACCGAACCCAACAGGTGAATTTTGTACTTTTTCAAAGAAATCTGCCGCAGTAAAATCGGCTGTATCTTCAACTTCGCCTATTCTCTTAACATGGCTTAAAAATTCTATTCCAAACGGTTTTAAAACCTGTCTGACAAGTGCGCCGACAGCCACTCTTGCTGCAGTTTCACGGGCACTTGCTCTTTCAAGCACGTTTCTCAAATCTCTGTGATTGTACTTCATACCTCCGGTAAGGTCTGCGTGTCCAGGTCTTGGGCATTCGACAGACTTTTCGTTATTCGCCGTTTCAGTACCCATTATACTTTCCCAATTCGCCCAATCTCTGTTTTCGATTTTTATTGCGATAGGACTTCCGAGAGTCACTCCGCCTCTCACACCAGAAAGAATTTCGGCAGTATCTTTTTCAATCTTCATTCGTCCGCCTCTGCCATAGCCCTGCTGACGCTTTGCAAGCTGTTCGTTTATCTCATCAAGGCTTATCTCAACACCTGACGGCATACCTTCGATTATAACTGTAAGGCACTTACCGTGTGTCTCTCCCGCTGTGAAATATCTAAGCATATTTTTATCTCCATTCGTAACTACAATTTGTATTTTTTTAATATATAAACTACAACATAATGTATATAATCTATTTTATCACTTTTTCGTTACTTTTGCAAGTTTTAACGACAATTTTACAAAACTCGCTTTGTGTAATTGTAATTAAAAAGATATATTTAAAATCGGAATATTATGATATAATTTGAATATCAATAAAGTCAGAGAGCTATTTCATACAGAAAGGAAAGGTAATTTTTATGAAAACTACAATCTGGGGAGATATTCTTCCTGCCGTAACAATCGACCTTGAACAAGGCGAAAGCATTTATACCGAATCGGGCGGTATGACATGGATGTCGGACAAAGTAAAAATGGACACCAATATGAAAGGCGGATTTATGAAAGGTCTTGGACGTATGTTCAGCGGTGAGTCATTGTTTATGGCTACATACACCGCCGAGGCACCAAACCAATCTATCACAATCGCCTCATCTTTTCCCGGAGAAATCAAAGAACTTCACATTTCTTCCGACAAAGAATTTATTTGTCAGAAATCAGCTTTTTTGTGTGCCGAGCAAAATGTTGAACTTTCAACATATGTGACAAGTGGTATAAAGAAAGGCTTATTCGGCGGTGAAGGCTTTGTACTTCAAAAGCTTTCCGGAAACGGTACTGCTTTCATTGAGCTTGACGGTTCAGTAAAAGAAATCGACCTTGCTGCGGGCGAAAAACTTAAAGTCGATACAGGCAGTGTTGCGATTTTTGAATCAACCGTCAAATATGACGTTGAAACAGTAAAGGGCTTTAAAAATATGTTGTTCGGCGGTGAAGGACTGTTCCTTACAACGCTTACCGGTCCGGGTAAGGTATATTTGCAAACAATGAATATGGCTGAATTTGCAAATAAAATTATCCCATATCTTCCGACACCGTCATCAAAATAGCAAATAGGAATTATAACTAAAGAAGTGGCAAAAATATTTTGCCACTTCTTATTTTTTATCTGGTTAAATAATTATAAATCATAATTATACTTTCCGCTCTTGTCATTTCACGGTTTGGATTGAAATTACCGTTACCGTCACCGCTTAACACGCCCATAGCCGAAAGCAATGCGATATATCCCTTATTTTCCGTAACATCATTGAACGGTGTAACGTAAATATCGTTATATTTCGCATAATTTTCAGCACCGATTGCACGAATCATATACACAGCAGCCTCCTCACGAGTTACTTCCGCATCATCATCGCGTTCATCTTCTGAAATAATACTGTTTTGTGTTGAATTTCTGTACACCCAATTTGCCTGTTCCAAATTATTTTTCAATACGATTATATCGTTACCGTTTATGCTCATCAAAAGTGCAAGAAAATCCTTTTGAGTAATCCTTTCGTCAGGCTTAAATTCGCCGCCCTCAAAACCTATTCCGTAATAAGCAAGCTCTTTGATATACTTTTCGGCATAGTGACCGTCTATATCCGAATATTCAAGTTTACTGCTTGCATCCTCCGTAATTTCTTTGTTTTGATAGTCAACAAACTTACCTGTAAACGGATTGATATTTTCTGTATCTATTGTGTATACAGGGATAATCTCTCTTGTGTTGTCAGTATAATTCTGCATATATACAATGCTGTAATCTTTTGCGTCAAACAAAATATTTTCAGCATCTTCCTTGCTCATTGCATTTTCGATTGACGGAAATTCGGTGTCGGTATAATTCATACTGAAATCAGTAAGTACGCCGTTGTTTGTTGTCACGTTGGCATAGTCGCCTGTTACCTTAATACCGTTGACATATCTGATATACTGATGTGAATTTTCATCATATTTGTATTCTTTTGCCTTATCACCTGCAAGTGTCTTTAAAGCCGAATCATCATTATTTTTTACCTCACTGTCATCTTCTCCCCAACGTGAATAATACTTTATTTCACCTGTTTTAGCATCAACAGAAGTATATATGTTGCACTTGTCATTTGACATTGATACAGCATATGTATATTCATCGTCATAATTTTTATATAAAGAAATGCTGTCTGTATTTATATTCTTAGGGATTGACAAAAGCTTGTTCGACTTTAATTTATTTTCCAAAGCGGTTCTTGAAATAAGTCCGTCTATATTGTCAAGCTCTTTTATTTCCTGTTCGGTAAGTCCACTGTCTGCTGTATCACCCTTTGCACTTTCAAATTTGTTGCCTGTGAAATATCTGTAATTTGTAACATCAACCACATCACCCGTAAGTGCATTAATGTATTTGTCGTAGTCGTATTCCTGTGTGTATACAGGATAAGCTACCACGTTACCGTCCTCGTCAACATATGTACGATAAACCAACTCAAGTCCGAGTTTATCACTGTACGCTTTTTTTGCCTCATCAACGCTTATCGCATTATTGATTGACGGAAAATCCGCTTGTATATAGCCCAAATCAAAACCCATTACATATCCGTCTGTACCGTCAATATTAACCGAGCCGTTTCCGTTCGTGAACAATACACCGTTTACATACGTTTTAATATAGAATGTATATCCGTTACCAAAAATACTGCCGTTGCTTCCATAAATTTTTATTTCATACGGAAAATCGGGATTAATTTGTTTTAAGAAGTTTTCCGCCGTCTTTTTTGCATCACTTTCGCTAATTTTCGGTAAATTCGGTGTGTTATTTTTATCATCAGATTCAAAACCGTAAATTGAATAGTTGGTTATAACTCCGTCTGCCGTACAAGTTATATTAACACTCTTGTTTCCGTCTTTTTCATTCCATGTAAAATTATAAACTTTTTCGCCGTACTGTTCCTCTGTTCTGCTCGAAAATTCACTGCACTCACTCGGAATTTCAACTCTCTGTTTAACACTTTCCAATATTTTCTGCATATTCTCTCTTGCAGATGTTTCTGTTTGCTGTGTGGCTAACGTTTCAGCGGCTAAAACTGCCGGTGATACTGCCGATACAGTAAGAGCCAACGCTGACGCTACCGCTAATAATTTTTTCATAACTTTTTCCTCCTTTTTAAATTTATCGGATTATTTTTCCTTTCATATATAATACTTTTCAGCACACCAAAAGGTTGCATTAAATTAAAAAAATTTTTTGATTTTTTAATTAACACAAAAGGGTGTTATATTAATACCCTTTCAGACTGTCGACAAATTGTCCGGAGCGTGCAAAACATTATTTTTTTATATTTACAACTTAATTTATAGCTATAACAAATAACAGGCAAGCCTATCTTCGATATACGGCTTGCCTGTGCACTTTTTGCGAAAATAAACTCTAACGTACCAACGTACGCCGATGAGTTCATTTTCACAAAATCCGAACTAATTTCTCGACATCTGATTCAATATTAAAATTTACCGCTGGCACCGCCGCCGCCGAAACTTCCGCCGCCGCCGGAGAATCCGCCTCCTCCGCTGCTGCTTCCGCTGGAAAATCCGCCGCCATAGTAACCGCCGCCGCTATGATAGCCGCCACGTCCGCCACGTCCTTTGATATTAGTGATAAATACCACAATCGCTAAAACTATGAAAAACACTACATATGTCATTATTTCAACCATAGTGTCATCATCATCTTCTTCATCGGGTGTCGGGTCTTCGAGTTCGCCGATTACCGAATCATAAATCTGCTTAATACCCTCGCTGTAATCACCTGCCGACAAAGAATCTGTTGCATTTCTGATAAATCGACCGCACTTACCGTCATTTAAAACGCCCTCAAGTCCGTAGCCGACTTCGATACGAATGTCACGACTATCCATAACAAGGAGAATAAGAACTCCGTTATCCGCGTCTTTATCGCCAATTCCCCATTTTCTCGCCGTTTCAATCGAAAAGTCTTCAAGGTCGTTTCCGTCTATACTTTCCATTGTCAAAACAACAACTTGCGGTCCGCCGTTAGCATTGTACGCCTTACCTTTTTCAAATATATAATCCTCTGTTTCACTGTCAATAACATTCGCATAGTCATTTATAAAAAATCTATCCGTATGATTCGGTATATCAACCTTCGCAAACGCACAAATATTTATAAATAAAACAAATATTGCGGAAATTAATGCCGCGAAACGTATCTTCCCCCTACTCATATCAATCAAAACTTACAGAAGGAGCAGATTGAGCCGCACTATCTGCCTCAAACTGTTGTTTCTTTTCAAAACCAAGCATATTTGCAAATATGTTTGTAGGGAATGAACGTATTTTTACGTTATATTTTTGAACGGCGTCATTATAATCCTTTCTTGCAACACCTATGCGATTTTCCGTACCTGCAAGTTCATCTTGAAGTGACAAGAAGTTTTCGTTTGACTTTAATTCCGGATATGATTCCGAGATTGCAATCAATCTGCTAAGTGCCGATGAAAGTTCTTCATTTGCCTCACTTGCCTCCTCAACCGTTCCCGCACCGGCAAGTTTTGCACGAGCGTCAGAAACGGCAGTAAACACTTCTGTTTCGTGTGCCGCATATCCCTTTACCGTATTAACAAGGTTCGGTACAAGATCCATACGTCTTTGAAGTTGAACCTGTATATCGGAATATGCCGTGTTGGTCGATTCTTCTAAACTTATAAGTCCGTTGTAACTTCCTATAATGCTTACCGCTATAATTACGATTACCGCTATTATAACACCGATAATTACACCTTTTTTCTTCATATTTTCTCCTCTTTTCTATAAATAATCTGTATATATTATACACTTACATTTTAACCTATGTGTCTATAAATGTCAACAAAAAAAGCAGACAAAACCATAAGGATTTTGTCTGCTTTTAAATTCTTAATACACTGTAATTAAAATTACTTAGAAAGGTTAGCCTTTAACTTAGCAAGTTCGTCAGCCATTTCCTTCGGAAGTTTATCTCCGAACTGTGCAAAATATTCTTCGATATTTGCAACGTCTTCAAGCCATACCTGCTTATCGATTGTAAGAAGACCCTTAATATCAACATTTTCGTCTTCAAGACCTGTTAGGTCGATATCTTCAGGCTTTGGTAGGTAACCGATTTCGCTTTCAACGGCGTCAACCTTACCTGCACATCTGTTAAGAATCCAAAGAAGTACACGCATATTGTCACCGAAACCAGGCCACATGAAGTGTCCTTCGTCATCTTTTCTGAACCAGTTAACGTGGAAGATTTTCGGAGCTTTGTCGCCAAGCTTCTTACCCATTTCAAGCCAGTGACCCCAGTAAGTAGCCATATTGTAGCCTACGAACGGTTTCATAGCCATTGGGTCACGTCTAACAACACCTACTGCACCTGCAGCTGCTGCTGTTGTTTCTGATGCCATTGTAGCACCAACGAATGTACCGTGCTGCCAATCTCTTGATTGATATACAAGCGGAGCACACTTAGCACGTCTGCCACCGAATACAATAGCCTCTACAGGAACGCCCTGTGGGTTTTCGAATTCAGATGAGATACATGGGCAGTTGATAGCCGGAGCTGTAAATCTTGAGTTAGGGTGAGCAAGATTGTTACCTGCTGCAGAGTATTCAGGACCGTTAACCTTTGAGCCCTTCCATTCTGTTGCATCAACAGGAGGATTCTTGTCAAGACCTTCCCACCAAACTGTATTGTCTGCATTGTTAAGAGCAACGTTTGTGAAGATTGTATTCTTCTTTGTTGATTCAAGAGCATTGAAGTTTGTCTTTACTGATGTACCAGGAGCAACACCGAAGAAACCTGCTTCAGGATTGATAGCATATAGTCTGCCGTCAGGACCGATGTTTAGCCATGAAATATCATCGCCGACTGTCCATACTTTGTAACCTTGGTTCTTTAGGTATTCCGGTGGGATAAGCATTGCAAGATTTGTCTTACCGCAAGCTGATGGGAATGCAGCACAGATATACTTAACTTCGCCTTGAGGATTTTCAAGACCAAGAATTAGCATATGCTCAGCCATCCAACCTTGGTTCTTACCAAGATATGATGCAATTCTTAGAGCGAAACACTTCTTACCAAGAAGAACGTTACCGCCGTAAGCCGAGTTGATTGACCAAATTGTGTTATCCTGTGGGAATTGAACGATGTATCTGTCATCAGGATTTACGTCTTTCTTAGCGTGTAGACACTTGATGAATTCAGCGTTTTCGTCATTTCCAAGTTGATCAAGAACCTTTTGACCGATTCTTGTCATAATAGCCATATTAAGTACAACATAGATACTGTCTGAAAGCTCGATACCGATCTTTGAGAAAGGTGAACCTATAGGACCCATTGAATAAGGGATAACGTACATTGTTCTGCCCTTCATTGAACCTGTATATAGTTTCTTTAGCTTTGCATACATTTCGTCAGGAGCCATCCAGTTATTGATTGGGCCGGCTTCTTCTTCTGTAGGAGTACAGATAAATGTTCTGTCTTCTACACGAGCTACGTCGTTTTCAGCTGTTCTGTGATAGTAACATCCAGGAAGCTTTTCTTGATTTAGTTTAATCATTTCACCTGTTGCAACAGCCTCTGCTCTTAGAGCCTCAAGCTGTTCTTCACTTCCGTCAATCCAAACAACATTGTCAGGTTGACACATAGCTTTCATTTCTTCAAGCCATGCAAGAACTGTCTTGTTTTCTGTCATGGTAAAAATCCTCCAATACATTTTTTAATTTTATACAGTGTTATTTTGTAACATTGTTTTCTATTTTATTGACAAGTGCATTATAACATATTTTTTGTTTTTTTTAAAGAATTTATAATGATTTTTTTATTTTTTTATCATTTACTATCAGAAATACGTTACTTTTTCGTTAAAAATGTGACGTTTTGCACAAATAAATCATAACCTTTTTGAATTTGCAGAATACAACTTTCGTTTTTGTCCTTGAAAGGCAGTCTTTTAGGTGTTATAATAACCATATAACCGAGTCTGTCGACAAAATGCCGACAGCTCCAAAAATCACATCGCAGATGTAATTTTTGAGTGTTTTCAGAGAAAAAATCACAAAGTTCCTCCAAAGTCGAAACTTTAGATTTTAAGCCATTTCTGCCGCACAGGTCGCCGGAAATGATTTTCAGTGAGGTTGCACCTCACACTCCAAAAAACATTGCAGACAAAACCACAGCGGTTTTATCTGCAATATAGATATTTGAAAGGCAGATTTATTACTTATGAAAGAACAAATTTATACAATACCGGTAAATGAAGTTTACGATACAGACTGCGAATGTCCGCTTTGTGAACTTGAGAAAAAACTTGAAAAAGAAACGCTTGACTACGCACTCGGTGCGGCAATGATGGAGCCTGAATTTCGTATGGAATCAAACGAAAAAGGCTTTTGCAACCATCACTGTTCAATGCTTTTCGGTATGTCAAACAAACTTACACTGTCGCTTGTGCTTGACACACATTTAGAGGAAATACGCAAAAAGCTTGATACGCTGAAAAAATCCGCGTCGGCTTTAAAAAATCAAAAAGGCGGTCTTTTTAAGAAAACAGGCTCGGCTGATTTTTCAAAAGCACTTTCCGAAAAGCTGGACGGTATATCGGACGGCTGTGTTGTGTGTGACAAAATCAATCACACTATGGAAAGATATGCCGATGTGCTTTTGTATATGTGGGCAAATGACGAAAAGTTTAAAGAAAAATTCAATAAATCAAAAGGTGTATGCTTAAAACATATGAAATTGCTTGTTGATACAGTGCCGAAATCATTAAAAGACTCACAAGCAGCTCAATTTCTTGCCTGCCTATTTGAAAAGCAAGAGACTGAACTTTCAAGAATACAGCAGGACATACATAAATTCACACTTAAATTCGACTATCGCAACAAAGATATGGAATGGGGTACCGCACAAGACGCACCAATCAGAACAATCGACAAAATTTCAGCTTTTATCAATAATGACTACGAAGAAAAATAAAAGTGGGGCTATAGTAGCCTCACTTTTGTTATTTTGAGCTTTTTTCAATAGCCTCCCACAAACCGTTTAGATATGTCGCACCCAACGCTCTGTCGTAAAGTCCGTAACCCGGCATAGCCACTTCGTCCCATATCATTCTTCCGTGGTCGGGGCGGATAGGACCGTCAAATCCGATTTCGTAAAGTGCTTTCATTATTTCGTACATATCAAACGAACCGTCGGCTGACAAGTGTGCCGCCTCCTCAAAATCGGTCGGTGAATTAAATTTAAGATTTCTGACGTGCGCAAAATGTATTCTTCCCTTTAATGATCGAATCATATCCGGCAAATCGTTTTCAAGGTTTGTTCCGTACGACCCCGAACAGAAAGTAACGCCGTTATGCACATCGTCAACCATTTTCATCATACGAAGTATATTCTGCTTATTAATTATAATTCTCGGCAAACCGAAAACGCTCCAAGCAGGGTCGTCGGGGTGAATTGCCATTTTTATATCGTACTTATTACATACAGGCATTATTCTTTCAAGAAAATACTTCAAATTTTCAAAAAGCTTTTCATCGTCAACATCCTTATACATTTCAAAAAGCTCTTTTACTTTTTCCATTCTCTCAGGTTCCCAACCCGGCATAACAGTGCCGTTCATATCCTTTGAAATAGATTCAAACATCTTCTCGGGAACGATTTTATCAATATCATCTTGATTGTATGCAAGCACGGTTGAACCGTCTGGACGTTTTCTTGCAAGCTCACTTCTTGTCCAGTCGAATACGGGCATAAAGTTATAGCACACAAGATGAATGTCCTCTTTTCCGAGATTTTCAAGCGTTTCAATATAATTGTCTATGTACTTATCTCTGTCCGATGTTCCGACTTTAATTGCGTCATGAACATTTACGCTTTCAATTCCGCTTACATGAAGTCCGCTTTTTTCGACTTCATCTTTCATTTCTTTAATTCTTTCTCTGCTCCATACTTCACCAGGTGCGGTGTCGTAAAGCGTTGTTATAACGCCCGTAACGCCCGGTATTTGTCGTATTTGCTTTAACGTTACGGTATCAAATTTTGAACCGTACCAACGTAATGTCATTTCCATTTTTATCTCTCCTGTTAAAATTCCTTATAAAAATCGTCTTTCATTTCCGATATTACCATATAACATTCTTTGCCGTAAAGCAATTTACAAGGCACTCGCCACGTCTTACCGTAATAGTAATCATCTGCAACAAGTTCACCATCCGCATAAATCTGCGCCACGTCACCGACATAGTCAATCTCGGCAAATCCGTATCTGCCGTCAACATTTATTTTCTTCCATGTCAGTTCTCTTTCTCCGCCAATGCACAATTCTTCTTTATACTTCGGCTCAAACGGTGCATTTTCCACGCCTGTAATTTCAACATTTGATTGCTTTGCCGACTGAACGATTGTAAGCGTTTCAAATTCACTGCCGTTCCATTTTTGACAAATATATTCGCCGTCCTCGACAGAATATATTTGTCCGTTTTCCTCATACAAATTACAACCGCCGCAAATATACACCGTTCCGTTTAATTTACGCATATACTTAGCATTTTCAAACGGCACCGTAACAATATTCGCACTGCCTTTGCTGAATTTGTATTCCGCTTTGATATTCGGTATTTCTGCAAAGAAATATGTATCATCGCACTTGCATAACGGCTGTGCTGTCGCATATTCAAGCACACTGTCGCCCATTTTCATATTAAACGGCATAAAGAAACTCACTTCACCCTTTACGTCAATCGGCGGAAACTCAACATTTTCCGCACTTATCACCGCATTTTCAATATCTGCAAGTTCGGTCAATCTCTGATAATGATTTACAAACACAAACCCACTTTTGCCGTTCGTTCTCATACCGTAACGCAAAGAATTTGTATCATCTACCGCCACCGAATTTGCAGAATCAACCGCAATCATCGGTGCAAATTCTTCGCCGAAATCGTTTACAAACATATGCAGCATATTAAGCAATCCGTACTGTTCTCTGACCTCTCCGTACTCCGACAACGGTGCTTGAAAATCATACGAAAGTATCGGATAATCATTCGGATAGCCTGTCGCCTTTGTTTCGTTAAAAGTTGATAGTTCGCCTATTTTGTTCGTACCGCCGTGATACATATAATAGCCTACAAGATTGTTTCCGTCACCGAGCTTTACAAGCGACACCGCATATATATCCATAGGCTTTATAATCGGTCTGCGGTGATGTGTAACCTCTATACCGCCGCCAAGCTCACACGTTGCGAACGGATAACGCTCATACGGCAGCTGCCAGCCGTCACTCTGAGTTTTTGCGATAAGGTCCGTTCCGATTGCGGAATCGTTTCTCATTCTGTTAAAGAAATAGTGCGGTGACGGTGACAGTCTGTTCATATGATTTTCCCACGGTGCCTCACAATAACCGCCGAATACAGGCACAACCTCATCAACGGGAATTTTCGCACCCGATGCACTGTTCCAGCCCGTAACTGTGTATATAGGTGCAATAAATCCACATTCTACGGCTATTTCTTTAAGTTTTGCCAAATGCTCGGCATTGTCGACAAATTCATTTTCAATCTGTACCGCAATTATGTTTCCGCCGTCCTTGTAGAACAGTCCTTTCACTTCGTTATATATGCTCTGATACCACTTCTTAACAACCGCCAGATATTCTTCATTGTTGTCACGAAGTTTATAATCCTTTTTCAAAAGCCAATCGGGGAAAGCGCCGTTTCTGCACTCGCCGTGCGCCCAAGGGCCTATACGAATTACAACGTCCAAGCCGACATCTTTACATTCTTTGATAAACGCTCTGATGTCATTGTCACCGCCAAAATCCATTTTACCCTCAATTTCTTCGTGGTATATCCAAAACAGATACGTTGAAACAATAGTTATGCCGCCGGCTTTCATTTTTGCAAGTTCTCTGTGCCAATTCTCTCTGCCGTATCTCGAAAAATGGAACTCGCCCATAACGCCTATCCAAGGTTTTCCGTTTCGTGTGAAATATCTGCTTGTGACGTTAATTTCTTCACCTTTCGGATTTTTACCGCCCATATTCAAATGATTTATCAAAAGCGGTTCATCTTTAAATTCTTTAAATTTATATATCATATACTGCCCTCCAAAAATTGTACTCCGTAGCCGTCCAATACTCCGTCAAATTTCAAACCATCAAACAGCGACACTCCTTTAATTTTTGTATCAACTTCATTTTCATTGTGATTTAAAATAATTGTGCAGTCATCTCGCTTAACAACCTCCACACCGTTCGGTGTATCAACTGTTTCCACATTCGCCGACTTTGCTATAATTCTTACAAGCTCTTTCATTGCGTCATTGTCCAAATCACAGCCTACATAATAAACTCTGCCCTTGCCGTATTCGTTTACTGTCACTGCACTTTCACCCTTATAGTATTCACTTCCGTATGTGCATATGGTTTTTGCGGTATCAGGTTTTATTATATCACACCATATTTCCGCACTTCCGCTTACTTCACCGTATATTTTTACAGGTTTTCTCGGTGCGTCAAATTCAACCGCCTCAATGCCCGCAATTTCCTTGAACACTCCCGGCAGTGCCATAGGTCTTACTCTGTTATATTCATCACGCGTACCGCTCCTAAACGTCAAAACAAGTGTACCGCCGTTTTTGACGTATTCCTTTATTTTCTCCGTCTCTGCGTCTGTGACTATGTTGTACGCAGGCATATACACGATTTTATAATCTTCATATTTGCCGTTTGAAACGGCTGTGTTTATGTTCAAATCACAATTTGCCTTGTAAAATGAATACAAGTGATTTTCATAATTATAGTTTTGTGCGTGACGTTTTATATCATGTCCCCATACATTGTCGTACGACTTCACAAGCAATGCATCATACTTATTTTTTGAGCCGACAATATATTTTTCAAGTTTTTGAAGTTCGTGACCTGTCTTTTGAATTTCATAAAAACGTCTTCTCGGCACACCGTCATGGTCAAGTACACCGTACCAATATTGCTCCATACCGAAAAGAGCCGTTCTGAATCTGAAATATACAACGCCCTCGCAGCCGTGTGCGATTGCCTGATATGTCCATAATCTAAGCTGATTGGGGCGTGGCGTTGAGCCTAAAATATCCCAACCGGCAGGTCCTGCCTGTTCCTCCATTACAACAAAGTTTTTGTTCTTCGCACCACGCATATTTTCGTGTGCCATAGACACATATTCATATTCGGACGTACCCCATTGATTGTCGGGATAATTGTCCCACGATACAAAATCAAGGTCTTTTGACAAATCATACGCGTTTATATCCGAAAAATGTCCCATCAAATTATGAGTTATCGGATTATCGGTATATTTTCTCAAAATATCAATCTGCATTTTCTGATAATTCACCCAAGTGTCAGAAGAAAAACGTCTGAATTCCAAGTCAAGTGCGGGATTGTGCGACCACAAATCGCCGTATGTACCCTCGCACGAATTATATTTCGGAAGTATTATATCGTCAAAAGAATCATAGTTTAAGCTCCAGAATACGCTCCCCCATTTTTCGTTTAGGTTCTCTATTGTCTGATACCTTTCCTCAAGCCATTTTGCAAAAGCCTTTCGACAATGCTCGCAATAACATCTTGTACTTACGTGACAGCCGAACTCATTATCAATCTGCCATGCTATGACGTTTGGATTGTCCTTGTAATGTTCAGCCATTTTTTCGGTTATGATTTTTGACTTTTCTATGTAGCTCGGATTGTTTCCGCAGCCTTCACGTCTTGAACCCCAATCCTTTTTTCTGCCGTATTTGTCCCTCTGCACGATGTCATATTTATCTGCAAGCCACTTCGGCGGTGCGGCAGTCGGTGTTCCGAGTATGGTTTTTATACCGTATTTTGCAAGTATCTCTATTGCGTCATCAAGGAATGAAAAATCAAATTCACCCTCTTTTTCCTCAAAAAGTTTCCAAGCAAATTCGCCCATTCTTACAGTGTTAAATCCGCCATCTTGCATAAGTTTAGCTTGACTTTCCCACTCATCTCTGTTCCAATGTTCGGGATAATAGTCTACACCAAATATCATTATTTTCCCCTCTTTCTACAAATTGTTCACAGTGCGATTTTAAAGCTTGCGGTGCCGTATGTGTATACTGCCCCAAGCGAAAAATTGTGCTGTGGGCAATTTTACTCTTGCATCGCTTTATATAGTTCTTCGTCCGTCATATGATTATCCAATACCAATAACAGCATAACCTCTCTGTCCTCTGGCGCATACATCGTTTCGCGATACCATTTGTCATGTCTGATATTATCGCCGAACTCTCTGATAACCCCCATTACCTTTCTTGCCATATACGCGGTATGCTTAATATCCGCAAAACAATCGTTATGATAAAAGCCTTGCCAAACTCCGTTTTCACTGTTACGCATTTCCTCATTCGCCTTGTCAAATAAAACCGCACTGTCACCGCAAAGCAAAAACGATTCTTTGTAATTTTCCTTTTCAAATTCCTCTATAGCGTTGCAAAATTTTATTACGCCGTTTGCACAATAATAATGAATTTTCGCCTGTAACAATACAGTTTCGTCAAAAAGCTGTTTCTCGTTTCCGCTTAGTTTTTCACTCGTCTTTTTGCACATTTCATAATATGAATTTATCTTGTCAATACCACTTTCGCATATAACTTTGTAATCTCTCACCTGCGTGTAAAACCCGCCTTTTCCGACAAGCCAATTAAGCGGAGCAATACTGTTTTTATCGTTCTTCACAAACTTATTCGCAATAATACGCACATTCTCGGTATAAAACTGTTCACCTGCGTGTTCATCTTCATTTTTACCGAATTTAATCGTTGACTTCGGATATTCCGCAAGGCATTTTGATACGTCATAAGTCGAATTAAAATAATCGTCCGCAAATTCCTTGCTGTGACTTTCGTCCGATATATCTTCACCGAACCATTTTTTTCTCACCGCATCAAGATAATATGTATGCGGTCTGACATTTGAACAGTTGATAACCCAAAAATCATCGCCGCCGTTTTCAAGTACGTCCGATAATTCTCTGTTCACAAAATCAACCGTATTCGGAAGCATTGTTATGTGGTTTGCGGCTTGCAAATCGTAAAACGAAACATGATAATAAATACCCTGTCTGCCGCCGTCTTTGACAGGCATTGACGACACTCGTGCCGTATGATTGTCACGTCGTCTTGTAACCATTTTACCGTAACCATTATCGGCTTTAACCTTGATAATACAGTCGTCAAGCTCTATATAACCGTCCTTGTAAAGTTCCATTATTTCGCCGTACAGGTTGGTACAAAAAACAGGATTTTTGACGTATTTCTTAACAATATCGCATTGCTTTTTTATAATATTGCTTATCAGCTTACCTCGTTTTTGCGGAGTGTCAAATTGACCGCTCGTGTCGTTACTCCAAAATGGGCAGTCACCCTGTCCTCTAAAGCACAAATTCCAAATAACATTGCAGTCTTTCTGTTCAATTACCGCGTCTTCCCAAAGTTTATAAAAAAGCTCCGACTTTTCCATAAAATTCGCCTCAACGCCCGGATATGCTCTTGCAAAAATCTCCGCACCCAACGGTTCTGCATGGTGATGAGTAATCCATAATCCCATATCCGCCGCCATTTGTCTGTTCAGTCTTGAATTTTTGTCAGTACCCGGAATTGTCATATTTCCGCCACAACGCAAAAGCGTTTCAAAAGCCATTCTCCAAGGCTCTTTTTTGTCACCGTTGATTTTCCATTTCATCATAAGCACTTCATCATTGAAAAACCAACCGCGATATTTTACCTTTGGTTTCGGTGAATTAATTTTACATTTTTCTATTCTAACACTGTCTTTCTTTTCGATTTTTTGGTCAAGCCAAAACCAAAACGGCTTAATATCAAGATATTTTTCACTTATTTTCAAAAGTGCATACACAAACCCCAAATCGTCCGCCGCACTTATCACGATATTTTCCGCTATGTCAATTTTATAACTTTCCTCATCTAATGTATCGTCTTTTTTTAAATGAATATCATTTCCATTTTCATCACTTGCACCGAAAACCTTTGCCATATCACGCTTTAAAATATTAATCGCATTCATAACAGGCTTTGTTTCCGTTTCGGTATGTATCTTCGTATTCAGGTTAAACAAAAAGCTCATTGATTTTGCTCCTTTTCATAAAATCTAATTATACATTACAGCAATTTAATCATATTTTCATCTAATATATTGGTTAAAACATTGATTATCTTGGTATTGTCTGATATAATGAAAGTGAGCCTGTCGACAAAATGTCGACAGCTCCAAAAATCACATCTTACGATGTAATTTTTGAGTATTTTCTGAGAAAAAATCATAAAGTTCCTCCGAAGTCGAAACTTTATATTTTAAGCCATTTCTGCCGCACATGTCGCCAGAAATGATTTTTAATGAGGTTAGCACCTCAAGCTCCCCCAAACAAGGTAAACCAAACCGTTACGGTTTTGTTTACAGAAAGGCAGATTGATATGACAGAGAAAACAGTAAAGATATTTCCGAATATGTATTTCGGTTTAACTCACTGCTACGATGAAGTACCCGACAACAATGATTTCAAGCTTCACAATCACGATGATGTATATGAAATAGTTCTGTTTCTAAGCGGTGATTCTGAATTTTACGCAGAGGGAAATGTGTACAAATTAAAGCCTTACGATATGCTCATAACGCGTCCGTTTGAAATGCACCATATACGTTGTTTGAGTGCGAAGCCGTATGAGAGGATTATTTTGTATCTGTCGACAGAATATTTCAAGCAAAACCGTTGTGAAGAATTTGAAGATATTTTCATAAACCGTCCGCCGGGTACGGGCAACCTAATACCGTCCGACATTGTAAAGGACGATTTGCTAAACCCGATAAACCGCATAAGCGTGTATATCCATAACGGCTCACTCACCGCCGCAAACGGTGTCATTATAGAATTTCTCTATCTTTTGAATACTTCAAAATCGGCAATCTCACCGTCAAAATCAAAAGACAAACGAATAAGCGACATAATTATGTACATAAACGAACACCTTTCCGAAACAATAACACTTGACTTCCTTTCCGAAAAATTCTTTATAAATAAATACCACCTGTGTAAGCTGTTCAAGAAAAATACGGGATACACACTAAGTCAATATATCAATCATAAACGCATACTTCTTGTACGCGAACTGCATACGCAAGGTCAGTCACTCCTTGAGGCAAGCACCAATGCCGGTTTTAATAATTATTCGCATTTTTACAGACAGTACGTCAAAAAAACAGGTATGACGCCAAAAAATATGAATTAAAAAAAGGGAGATACATCTGTTTGATGTGACCCCCAAAAGTTAGACTTTTTATAGCGTAGTAGTTTTAACGACTGCTACGCTATTTTTATGCAGCCAAGGTGTTGAGCCGATACTCAACCGGACTCATCCACCCAAGTTTTTCTTTTATTCTTTTCTCGTTGTAATATTTTATATATCTTTCAATAGCATCTTTAAGCTCTTCAAAGCTGTAATATGTAGTTCCATAATACATTTCCTGCTTTAATATTCCAAAGAAATTTTCCATCACAGAGTTATCATAACAATTTCCTTTCCGAGACATACTTTGAAATATTTTGTTTTCTTTAAGAACAGAGGAATATGCACCCATTTGATATGCCCAACCTCTGTCTGAATGGAATGTTCTTCTGTATGGGCAATCAGATGTTATTTCTATTGCTTGTTTCTGTGCCGATAAAACACTTGCCGCTGATGGAGTTTTGCTTATACCATAGCTTAACACTTCACCATTAAACATATCAAGAAATGGGTCTAAATACAATTTCTTAATTACCATTCGGCCTTTGTTGTCAATCTCATAATACTTAAATTCGGTCGTGTCAGTAGTTATCTTTTGATGCGGTACAGATGTATTAAATCGCCTGTTAATTCTGTTTGGTGCTATTTTACCAACATTGCCTTTGTACGAATTATATCTGCGACTTTTTCGAGTAAATGATGTGACCTGGAAACATAATTTTTGCATGATTCTTTGAACTTTCTTTTTATTCACAAAAATCTTTCTGTTTCGTAATTCTCTATATACCCGTCTGTAACCGTAATCCTTGTTTTCTATATGGATTTTAGTGATTTCATCCTCCAACTGTTTATCAGGATTTTCTCTGTCAAATCGTTTTTGCCAATACATATATGTTGCCTTTGGAAAACCGACTACTGCGAGAATGTCTTTTAATTTGAACTGTCCTCGGAGACTGTGGACAATTCTCGCTGTTTTTTCAGAAGAGTTTCCTCCTCTAAACGCAGTCTCCTCAATTCTTTTAAATATGCATTTTCTATTCTAAGTTTAAGTAGTTCGTCTTCAAGTTCTTTGACATGCTCGGCACTTGTATCCACGGGTTTTTCTCCGTCATATTTAGAAGGCTTTTTACATTCTCTTATATCCAATGTTTTCTTACGACCTTTCTTTTTAGGTCTCAAAGCATCAGGTCCGGCAATTCTGAAATCATTGACCCATTTTACAATCAATGATGGATTACTAATTCCTTGTGATAGTGCTAATTCCTGATATGAGACCTCACTTGATAGATACAATTCTACCATAGAAAGCTTAAATTGAAAAGTATATTTCTTATTTTGTCTCGAACGCATTAACCCTTCTTCACCAAATTCTCTGTATGCGTGTACCCATTCTTCAATTCTCCTCTTTGCAGGAATGTTATATTTACTTGCTAAATATCTATACCCACCTTCAGCATTTAGATATGCCTGCACAACCTCCATTTTAAATTCAAAACTATATTTTGCCATGAAAAAACCGACCTCCCAATAGTTAGATTTTTGGTCTAACTTTTGGGGGTCGGTTCAGTTGTATCTCCCTTTTAGTTTATTTCATTTGATTTTCGTAGCTTTCAATCATCTTTTTAACCATCTGACCGCCTACACTGCCGGCTTGCTTTGCTGTAAGTTCACCGTTATAGCCTTGACCAAGTGTTACGCCTACTTCTCTTGCCGCTTCCATTTTGAATTGTTCCAATCCTGCTGTTTTGCTTTTCTTTGACATGATTATTTCTCCTTTACATAAAGTATTTAAGTGAGTAATTAACTCATTCATAATTTATGTAAAATACGAAAATATAAACATACAATTTTTACTAATTCATAACAATGTCGTCACTGATTATACTTTCGGCACGTTTACGAAGTCCGCTGTACTTTTCGGACTCCAAATGTCTGTCCTCAGCCATAATCTTTTTTGCCGCCTCCTGTGACATAGCAAGAATATCTCTGTCCTCAAACAGATTAGCAATTCTCATTTCAGGCAAACCGTGTTGACGTGTACCGAAAAAATCACCCGGTCCGCGAAGTTTCAAATCCTGTTCACTTATATAAAAACCGTCGTTTGAAATACACATAGTTTCCATACGTTTTTTTGTCACTTCATTTTTACCGTGTGCAAATAATATGCAAAATGCCTGTGCGTTGCCACGTCCGACACGTCCTCTAAGCTGATGAAGTTGCGACAGTCCGAATCGTTCGGCATTTTCGATAACCATAATATTTGCGTTCGGCACGTTTACGCCGACTTCAATTACCGTTGTCGATACAAGTATGTTAATCTCTCCGCGCACAAACTCGTCCATTACTTCCTCTTTCAGCTTTGCTTTCATTTTTCCGTGCATAAGACCGATTTTGAACTCGGGAAATATTGCCTGCAACTTTTCCGCAAGCATTTCGGCATTTTGCAAGTCGCTCGTTTCCGTTTCCTCAATCAACGGACATACAACGTACGCCTGCATACCGGCACTTACGTTTTTTTGTAAAAATGCAAAAATGCGTTTTCGCATACTTTCACCGACTGCGTACGTCTTAACGGGCTTTCTTCCCGGCGGTAATTCATCAATAACCGATATATCCAAATCGCCGTACAAAATAAGTGCAAGGGTTCGCGGTATCGGTGTTGCCGACATAATAAGCATATGCGGATTATTTCCCTTTGCCGCAAGTTTTGCCCTTTGTTCAACGCCAAATCTGTGTTGTTCGTCGGCAACCACAAATGCAAGGTCATAAAACTCCACCGCATCTTGAATTATCGCGTGAGTTCCGACAATAACGTCTGCGACACCTGTCGCAATCAAGTCATATGCACGTCTTTTTTCCGCAGCTCGCATACTTCCGGTAAGCATTACCACCGTTATACCCGTACCTTTGAAAAATTCAGCCAATGTTTCTGCGTGCTGAGTTGCAAGAATTTCAGTCGGTGCCATCATTGCGGCTTGATGACCGTTTTTTACGGCGGTATAAATTGCCGCCGCCGCAACAGCCGTTTTACCGCTGCCGACATCACCTTGAACAAGTCTGTTCATCATCTTACCGCTCTTGCAATCCTTCAAAATTTCATTCAGCGTTTTCTTTTGTGCGTTTGTAAGCGAAAACGGCAGATTATCCGTAAATTCACGCACACAATTTATATCTTCAAACACAATACCGTCCTGCGATGTATTTATATCCTTTCTTCCGCTTAACGCAAGCTGAAGCACAAGCAGTTCTTCAAATACAAATCGTTCTCTTGCAATGTTGTAGCTTTCAAAGTTTTCGGGAAAATGTATGTTTTTCATTGCAAAATTAAGCTCTGCAATGTGATATTTTTCTCTTATATCGGACGGAATGTATTCCTCCATTCGTCCGACTTCCTTTATTGCAAGCTCCATTGTCGACTGTAAAATTTTCTGCGTCAGTCCGCTTGTAAGCGGATAAAGCGGTACTATTTTGCCCGTAAATCTCTCTTTACCCTCTTGTTCACAAACAGGACTCACCATTTCAAGTTTACCTCTGTTCTTAGTTACCTTGCCGTATAAAACATACTTATCGCCCGTCTTAAACTGATTTTTTACATATTTGTTATTGTACCAAACCACATTCAAAACACCGGATTCGTCCGATACAATCATTGTTGAAATAAGCATATTTCGTCTTACTCTTGTTTCTCTGACAGGCGAAAAAACGGTAATGCTCACGCACACCGTTTCTCCCTCTATGCAGTCGGCAATATCTTTCTTTTCCGTTCTGTCCTCATGAGAACGCGGAAAATAGTAAAGCAAATCTTCGACTGTCTTTATTCCTTTTTTTGCGAATAATTCGGCTCTTTTCTCGCCGACACCTTTCAAATATCTTATATCCTTAGGCATATTCTGACTCCATAATATTATTCTGCGGAAATAATATAGTAGTAAAGCGGCTGACCGCCTTTTTTAAACGAAACTTCGATTTCATCGTCCGCATACTTTGTTTCAAGTGCTTTAAGCATTACATCAGCCTGCGGTTTCTTGATTTCCTTACCGTAATATACGTTCAAAAATTCAGTATCTTCGTCAACCATCTGTGAAACTACCCGGTTAAGTACATCGTCAATATCCTTGCCTACCGTTACGATTTTACCCTCAACCATTCCGAGAATATCATCTTTTTTAATTTCAATACCGTCGATTTCGGTATCACGAACGGCATAAGTAAGCTGACCCGATGTAACTCTGCCGATAGCCTTATTCATAGCCTTTTCATTAGCCTCTGCCGACTTTTTATCATTAAATTCCACCATTGCGCTTATACACTGCGGAACTGACTTTGACGGAATTACAACGATTTTCTTATCCTCAACAAGTTCTGCAGCTTGATTTGCGGCCATAATAATATTTTTATTGTTCGGGAACACATAAACCGTCTTTGCCTTGACACGTTTTACAGCTTTCAAAATATCGTCCGTACTCGGATTCATTGTTTGTCCGCCCTCAATAACTCTGTCAACGCCAAGGTCTTTAAGAATATTTGTAATTCCCTTACCCATACATACCGCTACAAAACCGTAATCCTTTAATTCAACAGGTACTTTCGGTTTAGGAGCTTTTTTAGGCTTTTCAGTCTTTTTCTCTGCCTTGACTTCCGCTGTTTTAACTTCGGCATTTTCCGAAGTCTGTTCATTACTTCCGTCAATAATAGACTTGTGCTGATGTTTCATATTATCTATTTTCAAATTAATCATTTCACCGAGTTTTATAGCCTCTTCAAGCACAAAACCCGGATGATTTGTATGAATATGCACCTTTACGATTTCATCATCGTCAATTACAAGCATACAGTCACCCTTTGGGGCAATAGTATCTCTGAACGTACTTACACTAAGACCTTTTTGCTTTTTCTCAACGATAAATTCCGTACAATATTTAAACTTTATATCTTCTGTCTTAATTGCCTCTTGTGACTTTTTCTTTACAGGAGCAGTCTGCGTTTCAAGTGCTTCGCCTTGTCTTTCAACAACATTACCGCTCTTTAAATAAGACAGTGCACCCTCAAGCACAAACATCCAGCCTTGACCGCCTGCGTCAACAACGCCTGCCTGTCTTAATGCAGGTAGCATTTGAGTTGTCTTTTGAAGTGCCTTGTTACCTCTTTCAATGGCACTCTCCATTACGTCAATAATGTTTTCGTTTGTATTTGCGGCAAGCTGAGCGCCTGTTGCGACTTCACGCGAAACTGTAAGAATTGTACCCTCTGTCGGCTTCATTACCGCCTTATATGCCGCATCCGAACCGTCTTTTAAAGCAACTGCAAGTTCTTCCGCATTACATTCTGTTTTGCCTTTAAGGCTCTTTGATATACCTCTGAAAAACTGTGACAGGATAACACCGGAGTTACCTCTTGCACCTCTTAGAGTTGCGAATGACATTGTATCAGCCGCTTTTGTAAGAGTTGTGTCGCCTTTTTTCAAAAGTTCAGTCGCCATAGCCGTTGCGGTAAGCGACATATTTGTACCTGTATCGCCGTCCGGTACCGGGAAAACGTTAAGTTCATCAACAGTTTTTCTGTTATTATATAAATTATTTGCTCCGCTTATAATCATTTGAGCAAATGTGTTTCCGTTAAGCGTATTAATTTTAATCACCCCTAATTAGTTTTAGTCAACACGGACACCTTCAACACGAACATTAATTCTGTTCACTTTAATTCCAACTGTATTTTCGATAGTATATCTGACTCTGTTCACAATACTTTTACATATTGTATTAATATTTATGCCGTACTCAACGATAAGATGTATTTCTACGATAACTCCGCCTTCTTCAACTGTTATGCTGATACCTTTAGTCATACTGTCAGGCTTTAGGAGGTTCACAATTCCGTCTTTTTTATTTCTCGACGCCATTCCGACAACGCCGTAACACTTTGTCGCAACCGCACCCGCAATTTCAGAGATAACGTTGTTTGAAATGGTTACCTCGCCTAAATCACCACTTGTTTTAAGTACCATCGCTCTATTCATTCCTTTCAACTCAAAATAATCCAAAATATCTATATATCTTTATTGTACTATAAAATTCAAAAATAGTAAATACCATTTTGAAAAAAAGGCACTTGCATTGACTTAAAATAAATTATATAATAAAAAGGAGCCTGCCGAGGCTCCAAAAATCGCATCTTGCGATGTAATTCTTGAATATTTTGGGAGATAAATCAGAGGTTATATATTATGAGCAAACATTCAAAATTAATGAATTTTCTTTCGGGTATGCCGGATTTTGTTTTTGACTATATCGAAATTGCGTATAACGGCGAAAGCATTAATACACAAATCGGTTACAGTATAGATATTAAAACATTTTTGGAATATCTGCAAAAATTCAATTTCAGTTATATAGAAAAAATTGAAGATTTCACGGTAGCTGATATGGAGAAAGTTACGCTCCGTGATTTAAACGCTTTTACGGCATATCTAAAAGAATACGAAACCGACACCGTTTCGATTGACGGCAAACACATTAAACGAATCCGCCGCAACAGTGCTTACGGCATAAACCGTAAACTTTCGGGAATACGCGGACTGTTTTCGTATCTTTACAAAAACGACTTGATTTCTCAAAACGTAACGGATAAGTTGGATTTTAAAAAACTGCATCAAAAAATGAAACGTCCGCTTACATCACAAGAAACCGTCAACCTTCTTGACGTGATATATAACGGTGAAAAATATTATACAGGTCGTGACCTTACGGAATACAAGAACAGAAAAAAACGTGATATTGCACTTTTTACCGCATATCTCGGTACAGGCTGTCGTGTGAGTGAACTTATCAACCTTGATATTCGTGACGTGTGCTTTGATACCTCGTCATTCGTTGTCACCCGTAAGGGCGGTGACGAACAGGAAATATTTATGCCTGTCCAAGTGGAAAACGAATTGTTTACATATATGCAGGAACGTGTTGAAAACGAAAAAGCAAAAGACGACGCACTTTTTATTAGCCGACTCGGAACACGAATGACCGCACAAGGTGTTGAAAAGGTACTGAAAAAATATTGTGCGACTGTCGGTATATACGACCCCGACAAGGCACGTCCGCACGCATTAAGACGTACATTCGCCTGTAATCTTATCGCTGACGGCATTGATATAAAAATGGTTGCGGAGCTTATGGGACACAAAAATATTGAAGTAACCCACAAATACTACACTCAATACGCAATCGAAAAACGTAAAGAAGTTATGCAGAATTTTGACATTACGGGAAATCGATAAAAAATTGAATACATAAAAAAAATACACACTCCGCAGAGTGTGTATTTTAATTTGTTCAAGATTATTTAACTTGAAGTGTTACTGTTTGACCTTCTGAATCTTTCATTTGATAAGCTTGTGTATTAATCTTCAAGCCCTTTAGTGTTTCTGCCAATTCAGCATTTTCAGTATCATTTTGTGCATCATAGATTGCCTGTGCAACAAGTGACGCATTCTTCATAGCACCGAAATATGAAAGGTGAAGATCGTCTTGCTGTGCTCCGCTAAAGTAAACATTGAAGTTCTTTGACCAGTATTCCTTATTTGAACCTGATGCTGTATAATCAGCATATCCAAGACCTGAAAGGTTTACACCTAAAACGCCTTTTTCCTTAGCTACTTCAAGAATCTTAGGACCGAACTTAACGTCTGCTTTATTTGTATCACCACGAGCCGCACCAAAGTTTGGTGTTGACAAAATCAATGTGATACCTGCTTTTTCACAATCGTCTGCAATTTCTTCAAGAGCAGTTGCCATCTTAGCCTCACTACTGTAGTTTGCATCATTGTAACCACATTCCATAATCATGTAGTCACCGGCTTTTGCATTAGCCAATACACCAGGGAATGTGCTTGCCTGCAAGCCTGTTGCATAGTTACCGCTTTCTGCAAGGTTAGTTACATTCAAGTCTGATGAAATGAACTTATCCATAACTTGACCCCAACCTGTTTGAGCGTCACCGGCTGTCGGAATACCGTCACCGTCTTCGTCGGCAAATGTGCCGTAGTAGTTTGATACAAGTGAGTCACCCAAGATATATACATGAGTCTTTCTCGGAATAATTGAAGGTGCTTTCTTAACAACGATTGAATCCATATTTGAATCATTATCCTTCATTGTTACAACCGCACTGCCGCCTTCAACCTTAACGTCCTTAGCTGTGTAAGTAGAACCCGAAGTTGCTCTGCCCTTACCGTATTGGTCAACGTTCTGACCTACCATATTACCGTTTACGAATATATCGGCTCTTGTACCGTTTGACTTCTTAAATGTAAAGTCATACAAACCGTCGCATAGAGGAATTGTCTTACCTGCCGCTACATTACCAACACTTGTGTATGAATAAATCGGAGATACTTCATACTTAGCAGCACCTGTCATATCAACAGTTACTTTACCGTCTGTTGACTTTGTTTCTGTTTGATTAACAAGTACGCCGTCAGCTGTTGCTGTTGTTACACGATACTGTGTATCTGCCGCATAATTTGCAAGCTTTGTTACATCAACGTCAACATTGCCTGTTGCCTCGCCCGATTCACTGTACTTAGCAACTGTTGCTGTCTTAGTTTCTGTCTTTGTCTTACCAGGGTTACCTACTGTAACTGAAACTGTGTAGCTGCCAAGTTTACCTGTTGTTGTTACAACGCCTGTAGCTGAATCTATTGTTGCAATATCACTGCCGTCTGTTATAGCATATGTAACAGCCATCGGTGATTCGTCACCGTATTGGTCAATGATATTCTTTGCCTGATATGTTACTTTGTCACCGGCATTGACTGCTACCGGACCTTCAATATCAAATGATTTTACTTCTGCAAAATCCTTAATTGTAACTTCATGAGTTGCTTTCTTAGGTGTTTCTGTTGTGCTTAGACTGCTTGTGTAAGAAACAACTGCAACTGTATCTGCCGCAACTGTATCCGCAACTGAAAGGACACCCTTTTGGTCGATTGTTACACCGTCAATCGGACTACCGCTTGCGTCTGCTACTGACCAAGTATATGTTTCACCTTCTGCAAGTGAGAAGATTGAACCCTTAAATGCCTTTGTTGCTGTAGTACCCGAAACCTTAGCAAGTTGACTGTCACCGACAATTTCAACTTCTGCTACATCAGAATCTGAAATAACAAGATTTGTAAGCGTACACAATCTTTCGTTCGGAACACCTGCACCGCCTGTCATTACAATCTTAGCAATATCATTAACTGTACCTACCTCGTATTCTGCCAAAGTAGTACCGTTGTAGCTTAGAATTGCTGATGTAACGCCTTTTGCATCTGTCTTTAGAACAAATGTAGCACTTGATTTTTCGCCAAGTTCACCCATCTTACCTATTTCAGTACCTGTATATGACTTGTCTACAACAGAGTAATCTTTGACAACACTTGAACCGGCAAAGTCAATATCAATTACCGCTGTTCCTTCTGAGTTAAGGAACTTCAAGCTTCTTTCTTGTGCACTGATGTTCTTTACAGTCATAATATTATCGAATGTAATCATCTTTGCACTGCCTGCTTTTAGTTCAACCGGTGTAGGCAATGTAATTTCTGTTGTTGCCTTTCCGCCCACACTTGCCGGCCATACTATTGAATTAACACCGTTTACTGTTTCCATTCTCGGTGTACCGTATGTTGCTTCACCTGTACCCGGTTCATAGAAATCGTATCCGTATACAGTAACTGTTCTTTCTGCGCTGATTGCAGGATTTGACACAGATGCTACTGTAAGCTTAACTTCCTGTGTACGTGATGTACCAACGTTTGGTGTAATTGACAATCCTTCTATTGTGGCCTTTGCATCATCAGATGTCAATGTATATGTATTTTCACCTGTGAAGTCATTGCCGTATTGATCTTTTACATTTGCAACAGAATATGTTGCCGCCGTTCCGTCTTTAATAACTGCCGGACCGACAATATCCCATGTTGTTGCTCTTGCTGTGTTATGAATATGGATTGTTTTTTCATCTGTTACGTTTGTACCCTTAACAGTTGCTCTTACAACTACATCAACACCGTTATCGTCTGTAAGAGGATATTGAGGTGTAAGTGTAATAACACCGTCATTGCCGATTGAAATTGTATCAGGCTGACCAGGAAGTGACCATTCAACTTCTGCGTTATCCATTACAAGACCTGCATTATCATATACTGTTGCAGTGAATGCTTTTGAAGTTGCGGTTCCGCTTGTAGGAAGATAGATATAATCTTCTCCGCCGCCTAATTCTGCTCTTGTTGCAACTGCCTCACCTACATATTCAAGAACTAAATCGTTATCATTAGTAACTTCTGTAGTTTCCAATTTTGCAGTTGAAACAGGTTTCATTCCTTGAGTAGAATCCCAAAGCATATACTTTTCTGTGCAACCTGTTTTTTTAACCGGTTTAACAGTGTATGTACCGTTTTGAATATCTACATCTGTTGTTGTGACGCTGTCAAGAGTTTTGTCAGCCTTGTAATAAGCGTGTACAAGAGTTGCTTTGTTTACATCCGACGCAATATTTTCAAATTTATAAACACTGCTTGTTTCGCCTGATTTTGCCACAGTCACTTTGCCTGTTAAAGCCTTGTGCTTTGCAAGTTTTAATGTATAATCATATGTACCCGGAAGGTAATATGCCTCTACTTTACCGCTTGCAGGAACAGTATATGTATCATCGCCGATTGTAAGAATTGCTCCTTCAACCGATTCACCGTCTTTGTTTGATTTTACATTAAATGTAACCTTTTCTCTGTCAACTGTTTTTGCTGTAAAGTCATCAATAAAGAAAGGTCTGTCCCAATCTTTTTTCTGATCATATTCAATAGCAATTTCGCCGATATTACTGCCTGAGGCAAATTCAGCTGTTGTATTACCCAATGTAACTTCTCCGCCATTTTCATTAAATGTCACATATGCGCTGATGTCTGTATATTTACTGTCTGAGAATGCCGAATAGCTTGCATCTTTAACTTCATCACCCACTACAAGTGCTATTCTTCTTGCCCAATCACTGCCACCGCTTGTGACTCTGAATTTGAACAATTCTGTGCCGTCAGTTGACTTAAATACCATGTCCCAAGTTGCTGTATTTTGCATAAAGCTCTTAACCGAACCTGCTTTAAATGTCATTTTAACATCTTTTGTTTTACTACCCATTCCGTTCGGAACTTTAAGAATGCTCTTTCCGTCATTAGCAGTAAGAGATAGTGCTTTGTTTGTACCTCCCCAGTCATTTCCGATAACTACATCCCATTTGTAACCGTTACCGTCAACAGCACTTTCACCGTCAAAATTTTCGCTGATGTCCACACTGCCGTCCCATGACGGGTCAACTGTAGGAGCAGCTGTAGGCGCCTCTGTAGGCGCTGTTGTAGCCTCTGTTGCTTCTGCTGTTGCAGTCGGTGCTGTTGTTGCTTCTGTTGCTTCCGCTGTTGCAGTCGGTGCTGTTGTAGCCTCTGTTGCTTCCGCTGTTGCAGTCGGTGCTGTTGTTGCTTCTGTCGCTTCCGCTGTTGCAGTAGGTGCTGTTGTTGCAACAGTTGAATCTCCCGCATTTTCTGCGTCAAACATAGTTATTCTGTTGTCAAAAACATCGAACAAACTGTCTTTTGAATTTACAGGAGCCGCAAAGCTCGTAAATGCAGAAGTTATCATTGACACTGCGATTGCCAATGACAATATTTTCTTTTTGTTACTCATGTGCTTTCTCCCTCTCTTTCTGATTTTTACACGACAAACCATCGCATAATACAACATGATAGCTATATTATACATCATTTACTATTTTTTTTCAATAGTATTTCTACGACTAAAATATTATCACTGATTTTTAAACATTATTTGTTACCTATATTTGTATAAGATATTGATTTTATATCGTTTTTCCCTTATAATAATAAGTAATAAAACAATTCGGAGTGATAAAATATTTTGAGTAAAGCAACGCAATTTTTAAAAGGTGCAAGGCTCGGTATGCCTATTGCACTCGGATACATACCCGTTTCATTTTCATTCGGTATGCTTGCCGTACAAAACGGAATACCCGCTTGGGCGGCAATAGTAATTTCAATGACTAACCTTACTTCTGCCGGACAATTTGCCGGTATGAACATAATTTCCGCCGCCGGCGGTATGTGGGAAATGGCAATTACGACATTTGTGATAAATCTTCGATATATGCTTATGTCGCTTTCCCTGTCACAAAAAATCGGTAAAATGTCGCTTGCAAGAAGGCTTATCACAGCATTCGGCATAACAGACGAAGTATTCGCCGTTGCGTCAACAACACCGATTGCCATTACATTTCCGTTTATGCTCGGACTGATTGCAATACCGTACATCGGCTGGACACTCGGCACAGTGCTCGGTGCTTTTATAAACAATCTGCTGCCGACATCACTTGCGGACGCAATGGGAATAACATTATACGCAATGTTTATCGCAATAATTATCCCTGCGTCAAGGAGAGATAAAAACGTACTTTTTGTACTTATCGCCGCAGTTATATTGAGTTGCGTTCTGTATTTCGCACTTCCTTTTATATCATCGGGCTGGGCTGTTATCATAACGGCAGTGTTGGCGTCGGCATTCGGTGCGACGTTCTTTCCGCACAATGAGGAGGGCGAAAAATGAAAATGATTGCTTTAATGGCTGTTATGGCAATAGTGACGTACATAATTCGTGCATTGCCTATAACACTTTTCAGAAAAGAAATAAAATCAAAATGGCTTAAATCGTTTTTATATTACATACCGTATGCCGTACTCGGCGCTATGACGTTTCCGGCTATATTTTTTTCGACAGGCTCGGTTTTCTCCGCCTCGCTCGGATTGGTCGGTGCTATGCTTATGGCCTTTTTCGACAAGGGGCTTATGGCTGCCGCCGTTACGTCTGTTGTGATTGCATTTGTGAGCGGATTTTTTGTGTAATATACCACCTAAATTTACATATTATATTATCAGAAAGGAACGGATGTTATGAGCTATGATATTGATTATCTGACACTGCTTTCACAGCAGTATCCGACAGTTAAAACCGCATCAACCGAAATTATTCGATTGCAGTCAAGGCAAAAACTGCCGAAACTTACAGAGCATTTTATGAGTGATATTCACGGTGAATACGAATCTTTTTTGCACATTTTAAAAAATGCCTCCGGTGTAATCAAGGACAAGATTACGCAAATTTACGGTCGTACGTTGTCCGAACGTGACAGACAAGTTCTCGCCACTCTTATTTATTATCCGGAGCAAAAGCTTGAATATATCAAGGACGAAGTGGACGATATTAATGATTGGTACAAAATCACTTTATATCGCCTTATAGAAATATGCCGCGTTGTTGCGTCAAAATACACACGAGCAAAAATCAGAGAATTTTTGCCGGAGGCGTTCGGCAGTACGATAGACGAACTTATACACGCAAATACAGATTACGGCTCGGACAAAGAAACATATTATAACGAATCTATTTCAACAATCGTCGAACTCGGACAAGCCGATGATTTTATTGTGGAAATTTCAACACTTATCCAAACACTTGCAATCGGTCGTCTGCATATTATCGGCGATATTTTTGACCGTGGTCCGCGAGCCGATATAATTCTTGACACACTGACGAAGTACCACAGTGTCGATATTCAATGGGGCAACCATGATGTTCAGTGGATGGGTGCCGCTGCGGGCAGTTTGGCTTGTATTGCAAATGTACTTGCTATTTCCACCAAGTATTCAAACTTTGACTGCCTTGAGGACGGTTACGGAATTAATATGCGTCCGCTTACGGTATTTGCACTTGAAACTTATGCGGACGATCCGTGCGAATGCTTTATACCTCGAAATCCGAATATGGTTTATATTTCTCAGCATGACGAAAACTTTTGGGCAAAGGTACATAAAGCTATATCTGTAATTCAGTTTAAGTTAGAAGGACAAATTATAAAACGTCACCCTGAATTTAATATGGACAACCACCTTATGCTTGACAAAATCAATTACGAAAACGGAACAATTATGCTTGAAGGCAAAGAATACAAATTAAAAGATACCAACTTCCCTACAATCAATCCCGAAAATCCGTTTGAACTTACAGACGCCGAAAAAGAGCTTATGAATTTATTGCGTTCATCGTTTTTACGCAGTGAAAAACTTCAAAATCACGTCAAATTCTTATACGAAAAAGGCAGTATATATCTGACATTCAACAACAATTTGTTGTATCACGGCTGTATACCGATGAACAGTGACGGTACTTTTACGGAAGTTACACTTTTCGGTGAAACGGTAAGCGGCAAATCGCTCATGGACAAAGCCGAACAGCTTGCACGTGACGGTTATTTTGCCAAAAACGGTTCCGAAGAAAAAGAATACGGCAAAGATTTTCTGTGGTTTTTATGGTGCGGTTGCTACTCCCCTGTTTACGGCAAAAATAAAATGACTTCGTTTGAACGATATTTTATTGATGATGAAAGTACATGGGTGGAAATTAAAGACGAATATTATCACCTTATCGAAAAGCCGAGTGTATGCAACAAAATTTTATGTGAGTTCGGAATTGACCCGAATAATTTTTCTCACATTATAAACGGTCACGTTCCCGTAAAAATCAAGAAAGGCGAAAGTCCAATTAAAGCAAACGGCAAACTTTTAGTCATAGACGGCGGTCTTTCAAAGGCATATCAGAAAGTCACAGGACTTGCGGGTTACACATTGCTGTTCAATTCACACGGTTTGCTTTTAAGTGCGCATGACGCATTTGAATCTATCGAAAGTGCCATAAAAGAAGAAAAAGACATTCACTCAACGCTTGACGTTGTTGAACTTGCTCCGAACCGTTTACTTGTTGAGGACACTGACGCAGGTAAATCGTTATCGAAAAAAATCACCGACTTAAAAGCACTTGTTGACGCATATTTAAAAGGAAAAATAAAAACACATTAAATAAAGAGAGGAAATCCACAAATGAATTACGAAAAAGAACCACTGCATATTTCAACATCCGTACCCAACGGCACTTATGAAGTAACTGTCACAGTTACCGCACACGAAGATATTATTTTCACAATACTTTCGCAGTCACGCCGTTTTATGGCACAAGATATAAATCTTGGCAAGGGAGAAAGCTCAGACATTACTTTCAATGTAAGCGTATGTGACTACCACAAAAACAACGAAGATTACACAAACGTAAACGGAGTTGAAATTGATATTATGTGCGACGGTGATTTTACCGCACTTTCCGCAGTATCGCCTGTCAATATTCCGACAGTTTACATCGCCGGTGACTCAACCGTCACAGACCAGCCTGCCGAATATCCGTACAACGCTGCCTCTACATACTGCGGTTGGGGTCAAATGTTTCCGCAATTTTTTAACACGGGCATTGCGGTTGAAAACCACGCTCAATCAGGTTCTACAACCGAAGATTTTAAAAATGTGAATTTCACCGCATTCAAAGACAAAATCAAAAAGGGTGATTTCCTGATTATCGAGTTCGGTCACAACGACCAAAAAATAGATACTCTTGACGCGTTCGGCGGATACACGGAAAACTTAAAATATTTTGTAAACTTTGTCCGCGAAAAAGGTGCAAATCCGATAATATGTTCACCAATTAACAGAATTATATTCCAAGAGGACGGAACACTTCTTAACTTGCTCGGTGATTACAGAACAGCAGTTAAAAACGTATGTGACGAAATGAATGTACCGTTTATCGACTTGTGGTCACGCACAACCGAATTTTTTGAGGCGGCAGGAGCGGTAAAAGCTTGGGATTATTTCTGGGGCAACGGCACTGACCGCGATTACACCCACACAAACGATATCGGCGGCAACATCGTTGCACGATTTGTTGCAAACGAAATGATTAAAAACAACGTTCAGCCGATAGCAGACTTAATCAAAAAAGATATGATTAACGTCGAAATGCCGAAACACGATTCAAGTGTCAAACCGCAAAATTCAAAAGAAATCGAACACTTAAAAACAATCGGTCTTGTCAACATTCCGAAAGCGTCCGAGCTTGCCGACCTTGACAAAGACATCACCAATATCTAATACAGAGGCTGTCGTCATAATGTCGCCAGCCCAAAAATCACATCTTGCGATGTAATTTTTGAGTATTTTTTGTGAAAAAATCTAAAGTTCCTCCACAGTCGAAACTTTAGATTTTAAGCCATTTCTGCCGCACATGTCGTCAGAAATGATTTCCAATGAGGTTAGCACCTCATACTCCAAAAAACAAAGCATACAAAACCATAACGGTTTTGTCTACAAAATAACAAAAACTGCATTTTGAATAAAATCAAAATGCAGTTTTTTTATATCTTATCTTAATTGAGCACCGATTTGATTTTCAAGATTTTTAACAACCTTATCAAATACTTTCTGTACTTCATCACCTGTCAAACTTCTGTCTGCGCTTCTGTATATAGCACTGTATGCAACGCTCTTTTTGCCCTCAGGTATCTGTTTACCCTCGTAAACGTCAAACAACTGCAAGCTTTCAAGCATTTTACCCGATGCCTTTTTGATTACATTTTCAATATCCGCAACAGGAACTGTCTTATCAACAAGCATTGCTATATCACGAGTTACGGCAGGATACTTAGGAAGTTCCTTAAACTTAATATCAGTCTTAATATTAAGGAATACATTTTCAAAATCCAATTCGGCAATATATACAGGAGTTTCAATTCCGTATTTTCTGCTTACTGCAGGGTGAATTTCACCGATTATGCCGATTACCTTATTGCCGGCACTTATCTTTGCACATCTTCCCGGGTGGAATGTCGGGTTATCTGTTACGGCCTCATACTTAACATTCTTTACGTTAAGTTGTGCAAACATTGTTTCGCATATACCCTTAATGTCATAGAAATCTACGTTATCGCCGTACATACCCATTGTGATTTTAACAGGTTCGTTCGGAAGTTCACCGTCCGTTGTCGGAATAAATATCTTTCCTATTTCAAACAACTTGGCAGACGGATTTCTGTAATTATAGTTTCTTGACAATATATCCATCATACTTGCGATAGTAGTTGTACGCATTACCGATGTGTCCTCGCCAAGCGGATTTGTAATTTTTACAACGTTTCTCATTTCACTGTCTTTCGGAATATTCAGTTTATCGAATATTGACGGACTTGTGAATGTGTATGTGTAAATTTCGTACATACCTTGTGCTGTAAGAAGTTCGTTCACTCTGTCCTGTATCTGCTGACGTTCTGTTTTCATTCCGCAAGTAGCCTCGCCCGAAAGAAGTGTTACAGGTATTTTATCGTAACCGTAGAAACGTGCAACTTCTTCCGCAATATCCGCCTCACCTTCAAGGTCAGGTCTGAATGACGGAGGAGTTACAGTCATCTTGTCAAGGTCAACCTTGATTTCAAGTGCGTCAAAATACTTAACCATATCCTCTGTCGGAATGTCTGTTCCAAGGAACGCATTAATTTTATCAGGTCTGAAAGCAAGCGGCTGCATATCTGTTACGTTACCCATAACGTCAATCATTCCGCCGACATTTTCACCACAGCCAAGTTTTTCTACAAGCTGACACGCTCTTTCAACGGCAGGAACTGTATTGTTATAGTCAAGTCCCTTTTCATATCTTGATGATGATTCTGTTCTAAGACCGACACTTTGTGCTGTAAGTCTTACAGACGCACCGTCAAATGTAGCCGATTCAAAAATAACAGTTGTTGTATCATCCTTAACTTCACTGTTAAATCCGCCCATAACACCTGCAATAGCAACAGCTCTGCCGCCGTCTGCGATTACAAGGTCGTTTGAAGTAAGTGTTCTGTCCTGTTCATCAAGAGTCTTTATAACTTCACCGTCATTTGCACGTCTTACGATAATTTTGTTATCCTGTAAATCTCTCAAATCAAATGCGTGCATAGGCTGACCGTATTCAAGAAGTACATAGTTTGTTATATCGACAATATTGTTGATAGGTCTTACACCGCACGCACGAAGTCTTTCCTGCATCCAACTCGGTGACGGGCCGATTTTAACGTTTTTAACCATTCTTGCACAGTATCTCTTACACTTATCCTTGTCCTGTACATCAACGCTGATTGTATCGGCGATATTTTCACTGTTTTCGTTAAACTTAACTTCAGGAATAGTGAACTTTTTATTAAATGACGCCGCTGTTTCACGTGCAAGACCGATTATGCTGAAACAATCAGGTCTGTTTGAAGTGATTTCAAATTCAACGACAGTTTCATTCATACCGAATATATCCTTAATATCCGTACCGATTTTTGTATCGTCCGGAAGAATAAGAATACCGTATTCAGGTTCATAACCAAGCATATCCTCTGTTATACCAAGTTCATCGTGTGAGCAAAGCATACCGTAAGATTCAACGCCTCTAAGCTTGCCTTTTTTAATTTTTCCGTCAGGAAGTACCGCACCGACAAGTGCAACGGGAACGATTATACCTGCTTTTACATTCGGCGCACCGCAGACAATCTGCAAAATCTCGCCTGTTCCCGCGTCAACCGTACACACATGAAGATGGTCACTGTCAGGGTGATCTTCACAGGTAAGCACCTTACCCGCAACTACATTCTGAACAGATTCGCCCATATTCTCCCAACCCTCAACTTTAGAGCCTGTCATTGTAAGTCTGTCTGAATATTCTTTCGGCGTAACGTCTATATCCATATAGTCATTAAGCCAACTCATAGGTAAATTCATTATATTTCATTCCTTTCAATTTCCGAATAATATATTAAAACTGGTCTAAGAATCTCAAATCATTTTCAAAGAAAAGTCTAAGGTCGTTAATATCATACTTACCCATTGCAATTCTTTCAAGACCGATACCGAAAGCAAATCCCGAATATACTTCAGGGTCAATACCGCAGTTTGCAAGTACCTTAGGGTGTACCATACCGCAGCCCAAAACTTCAATCCAGCCCTCGCCTTTACATACGCTGCAGCCTTTACCGCCGCAAGCGAAACACGAAACGTCAACTTCGGCTGACGGCTCTGTAAACGGGAAATGGTGAGGTCTGAAACGTACTTTTGTATTTTCGCCGTAAAGACGGTGGATAAACATTTCAAGAGTACCCTTTAAATCTGCCATTGTAACACCTTTATCAACTACCAGTCCTTCGATTTGGTGGAATACAGGTGAGTGAGTCGCGTCAACCGCATCACTTCTGTAAACTCTTCCGGGTGCTATAATTCTGATAGGCGGTTTCTTCTTTTCCATAACACGAACTTGGATAGGTGAAGTTTGTGTTCTCAAAACCGTATTTTCGTTTATATAGAATGTGTCCTGAGTATCACGTGCAGGGTGATTCGGTGGAATGTTAAGCGCTTCAAAGTTGTAGTAGTCAAGCTCAACTTCCGGACCTTCTGCGATTTCAAAACCCATTCCGATAAATGTGTCTTTAATGTTGTTCATTACTTTTGTAAGCGGATGAAGTTTACCTGTTTTTTGTGCCTTACCCGGCATTGTAACGTCGATTACTTCGCTCTTTAGCTTGATTTCTTCAAGCTTTTCTGAAATTTCCGCTTTCTTCGTATCTATATGGTTTTCGATTACACCGCGAATTTCGTTTGCAAGCGCACCGATTTGCGGTCTTTCTTCTTTGCTTAACTGTCCCATACCTTTTAGTACGGCAGTAAGTTCACCCTTTTTACCGAGAAACTTTATTCTTGCTTCTTCAAGAGCATCAATGTCAGTTGCTTTTTGAAGTACATCAAGGGCATTTTTTTTGATTTCTTCTAACTTTTCTCTCATTTCAAAATTCCTTTCAATATAAATTAAAAAACACTCCGTCCCATAAGGGACGAAGTGTGTAAATTCAAACTCCGCGGTACCACCCGACTTCCGATAAAATATCGGCACTCAATTATGTATAACGGCACTACCCGTCACAGACTACTTGCAAACCACTTTCACCTATGCAGCTCCGGAATGAAATTTCAAATAAATCCTTACCGTATCGGCTCACAGCTCAATAACCGATACTCTCTTTAGGCGGTATATACCTTACTTTGTTCCATCATTGCTTTTAATATTCAATAATAAAGTATTATATCACCTTTTTTTTATTTTGTCAATCAATAACACAAAATTATTTAAAAGGATTGATTTTTTTGCCAAAAAATTATATAATTTATCCCGAAAGGGTTGATTTGAATTGAAAGAAGAAATTTTAGATATATTAAAAAATGCAGACGGATATATTTCAGGCGAACGCATAAGCGAAATGTTGAATGTTTCGCGAACGGCAATATGGAAACACATTAAATCATTACGCGAAAGCGGTTACAAAATCGAATCGGTCACGAACAAAGGCTACCGCCTTATTTCCTCGCCCGACATCATAACCGAAAGCGGTATCAAAAGCGGACTTACCACCGATTTTATCGGTCACAACTTATTTATATATGATGAAACCGACACGACAAACAATCGTGCAAAGGAAAGCAATTCCTCGCCTGACGGCAGTGTATTTATCGCCGAAGTGCAAACGCACGGCAAAGGCAGTCGCGGACGCGGTTGGACTTCTCCAAGAGGGATAGGCATTTGGCATTCAATCCTTTTAAAGCCCGAAATCTCCCCGCTTGAAGTTTCGCAAATAACGCTTGTCGCAGGTCTTGCCGTCTGCAAGGCTATCGGTCTTAATTCAATGATTAAATGGCCTAACGACATTGTTATTAACGGTAAAAAAATCTGCGGTATTCTAACCGAAATGTCTGCTGAAATAAATATGGTCAACTACGTTGTATGCGGTATCGGTGTAAATGTAAACACAGAATCATTCGATGCCGACATTGCCGACAAGGCTACTTCGATGTTTATCGAAAGCGGTCACAAATATGTGCGAAACGAATTAATCGCAAAATTGTTAAACGAATTTGAATATTATTATAAGAAGTTTCTCGACGGTGGACTCAATGCAATTCTTGATGAATACAAAAAGTGTTGCGTCACGCTCGGCAGAGAAGTAAACGTCATTTTCAAAAACGAAACGGTTCGCGGAACTGCTGTTGACGTTGACGAAAACGGCTCACTCGCCGTACAAACCGAAAACGGTATTATTCACGTCACTTCCGGTGAAGTTTCGGTCAGAGGTATCTACGGTTACATCTAAAATCGGATATATTATGAATAAATTGTAAATTGTTAGCACTCACATCTGTTGAGTGCTAATTTTGTATTGACAAATCTTACTTTGAGTATTAATATATATTATGTAAATTAATTAAACTTCAAGGAGTGATTTATATGGCAAAAGGTAATATTTCAGTTGACAGTGAAAATCTTTTCCCTATTATAAAAAAATGGCTTTATTCCGATAAGGATATTTTCCTTAGAGAACTTGTTTCAAACGGTTGTGACGCGGTCACAAAATTAAAGAAACTTGCAAGTATCGGTGAAGCTCAAATTGACGAAAACGAAAAATTCAAAGTTACCGTATCAATATTTAAGGACGCTAAAAAGCTTGTCATCAGTGATAACGGTATCGGCATGACTGCCGAAGAAATCGACAAGTACATCAATCAAATAGCATTTTCGGGTGCAAGCGACTTCCTTTCAAAGTACAAAGAGGAGGACGACAAAGGTTCTCAAATTATCGGTCATTTCGGACTTGGTTTTTACAGTGCGTTTATGGTTGCCGACAGTGTTGAAATTGATTCGCTTTCATATCAAGACGGTGCAAAGGCCGCAAAATGGACTTGTGACGGAAGTATGGAATTTGACTTAACAGACGGTGACAGAACAGAAAGAGGTACTTCAATAACTCTTAACATCGCCGAAGATTCGGAAGAATTTCTTGAAGAAAGCAAAATCCGTCAAATTCTTCATAAGTATTGTGCATTCCTACCTATTGAAATATATGTTGAAGTTCCTGAGGACAAACACGAAGATCACTGCGACTGCGGTCACGATCATGATCATGAACACGAGGACGATACACCGTCAGAGCCAAAGCCTATCAACAACACAACACCGCTTTGGATGAAAAAGCCGTCGGAGTGTACAGACGAAGAATACAAGGAATTTTACAGAAACGTATTTATGGACTTCAACGAACCGCTTTTCTGGATTCACCTTAACGTAGACTATCCGTTCAACTTAAAAGGTATTTTGTACTTCCCTAAAATCAATCATGAATTTGCAGGTCAAGAGGGACAGATAAAGTTATACAACAATCAAGTATTTGTTGCCGACAACGTAAAGGAAGTTATTCCCGAATTTCTAATGCTTTTGAAGGGTGTTATCGACTGTCCTGACTTGCCGCTTAACGTATCACGAAGTTTCTTGCAGAATGACGGTTATGTTAAGAAAATTTCTTCACATATTACAAAGAAAGTTGCGGACAAGCTTACAAGTATTTATAATAACGAACGTGAAAACTATGAAAAGTATTGGGATTATATCAATATATTCATTAAATACGGCTGTTTAAGAGATGAAAAGTTCTATGAAAAAGTTAAGGATGTAATTATTTATAAGGATATTGACGGTAAATATTTGACGTTGGACGAATACCTTGACGGCAAGGAAGAAAAAGACGTTTATTACGTTTCTGATCCGCAAACTCAATCGCAGTATATCAATATGTTCAAAAATCAAGGACTTAATGCCGTTGTACTTCCGTCAATGATGGATACACATTTTATTTCACTTGTTGAAATGAAACAGCCCGGTGTTAAATTCAAACGTATTGATTCCGCCATAAATGACATTTCGGACAACACAGAAAAAGACGATTCAACTAAAGAACAAGAAGAAAAGTTGATTGAAAAGTTCAAGAATGAAATCAAGGACGATACATTGAAAATCGAAGTGCAGTCACTTAAAGACGATTCAATCCCTGCCGTAATTTTGCTTGGTGAGCAGTCAAGACGTATGCAGGAGATGTATAAGGCTTACGGTCAGCAAATGGCAGGTATGGCTGATATGTTCCACGATGAATTTACACTTGTACTAAATTCAAACAACTCACTTATCAAGAAAATAGATACATTAAATGACGAGGACGCAAATCTTGTTATTGACCATGTTTACGACTTAGCGAAAATAAGCCACAGTCCTTTGCCGGCAGAACAAATGACAAAGTTTATCGAACGCTCCAATAAATTGCTTGAAAAACTGTTTTAATTAACAGTTTTTTCTTCCATCGTCAAAGAGGGACACTAAATTTCAGTTTAGTGTCCCTCTTTTAATATGTTTAATAATTCTTCTATTGTATCCACAGTATAATCCGGCACTTCAAATTCATTTTTAGGTGTGTTTAACTTGTGAATACCCTGTTTTACGCATACGGTTTTCATACCCAACTTTTTAGCCGGTGCAACGTCATTATCCACCCTGTCACCGACCATCACAGCATTTTCACCTTTACAGTCGGCTTTCTCAAGTGCTTTTTGAAAAAGTCTTATATCGGGTTTTGATACACCCTCCTCCGCAGAGGATATGACAAGGCTGATATACTTTGCCAAGCCGTACTTTTCAAGGCGTTTTTGTGTCCCCAACGGCTGATTGGCTATAACTCCGATTTTGTACTTACCATACAGTTGTGACAAAACATTTTCAGAATATTCATAAGGCATTTCAAGCTCACTGTGCCATTCTGCCCTATTCAATCCCGATATAATAACAGCGTCATCATACGGAATTAAATTTTTCAAAGCACAGTCGTCCATTAATTTATAAAACTCGCTTACGCTTATGTTGCTCCCTTTTACCGTATCGCTGACGCGTTTTTCCCACGCCTTGCTTTCGTCAACAAGCGTTGAACCGACATCGAAAAATATCCACTCTATCATTCTCTTATCTGACCGTCACCGTAAATTATATATTTAATAGAAGTCAATGCCTCAAGTCCCATTGGACCTCTTGCGTGCATTTTTTGTGTACTTATGCCTATTTCAGCACCAAATCCGAACTCAAAACCGTCCGTAAATCTTGTTGACGCATTAACATAAACCGCCGCCGCATCAACCTCATTCAAGAACTTTTGCGAATGTTCGTAATTGTTTGTAACAATCGCCTCAGAATGTTTTGTGTTGTACTTATTAATATGCTCAATCGCCTCATCAATTCCGTCAACGACTTTTACCGCCATAATATAATCATTATATTCAGTATAATAATCCTCGTCTGTCACGTCATTTACATCTGCAAATATTGCTTTTGAATTTTGGTCGGCTCTGATTTCAACATTCTTTTCTTTCAGTGCCTTGAACATAACAGGAATAAATTTATCCGCTATTTTTTTGTCTATAAGCAAAGTTTCGGCGGCATTGCACACAGACGGACGTTGTACTTTCGCATTAAGCACAATTTTAACCGCCATATCAATATCCGCGTCCGCATCAACGAAAACGTGGCAGTTGCCTGCCGCCGTTTCAACAACGGGAACTGTCGCATTTTCAACAACCGAACGAATAAGTCCCTTACCGCCGCGCGGGATTAACAAATCTACATATCCGTTCATTTTCATAAGCTGAGTTGCTGTTTCACGCGAAGTATCTTCTATTATATTTAGTGTCCCCTCAGGTATTCCGACACCGTATGCCGCGTCCTGCATAATTTTCATAACAGCTTTGTTTGAATTGATTGCTTCACTTCCGCCTCTTAAAATGCAAGCGTTTGAAGTTTTAAGGCAAAGTACCGCCGCGTCAACCGTTACATTCGGTCTTGCCTCGTAAATTATTGCAATAACGCCCATAGGCACACGTTTTTGACCGATAGTCAATCCGTTTGGTCTTTTCCACATTTTTATTACTTCACCGATTGGGTCGGCAAGTGCTTTGACCTGTCTTACTCCCTCCGCAATTCCGTCAATGCGTTCTTTTGTAAGAGTAAGTCTGTCAATCATAGCTTGACGTGTTCCGTTTTTCTTTGCGTTTTCTATGTCAATGTTGTTTGCCGCAATAATTTCATCGGCACGTTCTACAAGTGCATTTGCAATAGCCTCAAGTGCATTGTCCTTTGTAACCGTACTTACTGAAACCATTTTATATCCTGCATCTTTTGCAAGAGTGCATTTTTCCAAAAGCTCGCTCATTATTCTTCCTCCTTATCGAAATTCTTCGACACAAACAATGTTCCAACAGGCTTTCCGTCAAGTATATCGTAAAGTGAATCAACATTGTTTCCGTTTGCGATTATCATATGAATACCGGCATTTGTCGCTCTTTCGGCAGCCTCAAGCTTTGTCACCATACCGCCCGTACCTCTGCTTGTTCCCGCACCGCCTGCAACATCTCTCACTTCGTCAATATCGTATACTGTAGGAAGTAATTTTGCGTTTTTATTCTTGTGTGGGTCATCGTCGTACAAGCCGTCAATATCGGAGAAAAGTACAAGTAAATCCGCGTCAACAAGGTCGGCAACGACTGCCGATAAATTATCATTGTCGCCGATTTCGATTTCGTCATAACTTACCGTATCATTTTCGTTTACAACAGGAATTATCCCCATTTCAATAAGCGTTGTAACAGTATTTTGAATATTTCTCTTTCTGCGCGGAATTGCAATATCCTCACGCGTTAAAAGCACCTGTGCAACGGTGTTGTTGTAACCCGAAAACATTTTGTCGTAAAGATACATCAGTTCGCACTGTCCGACTGCCGCAATGGCTTGTTTGCCCTTTGTATCTTTCGGCTTTTCAGCCAAACCGAGTTTACCGAGTGCAATTCCCTGCGCACCAGATGAAACAAGAATTATCTCCTTGCCTTGATTTCTTAAATCAGAAAGCACCATAGACAGTCTGTCTATAAGTTTTAAATTCATTGTTCCGTGTTCATATGTAAGCGTAGACGTTCCGACTTTGACAACAATCCTATGCGCCATAGACACGTCCTTTAATATATCGTTCATTGCCATCCTCCTATAAAGCATATAGTTATTTCTATTATATCGCTTTATGGGTTGTTTGTAAAGTCATTTTTATCTTACCTTATTCTTCAAAATTTTACTTGCATTTTTTTACTCTCTATGATACTATATAAATATATCTTTACAAAATTTTCATTGTATCATATAACAATAATGTGAATTTTATTATATATTATACAACATTGTGGGAGGTAATGATGAAAAAACAAATAATTGCGGCAACTGCGCTGATGTTAGCGATTTCTTCAACCGCATATGCGTCCGACAACATAAACATATTCGTAAACGGAAATGCCTTAAACACAGGTGCTTTCATTATGAATGATTCGACGTATATACCACTTAGAGCGGTCAGTGAGGCTCTCGGTTCAAATGTAAACTGGGATGGAAATACAAGAAGTGTTTACATTGATTCCGATGAAGATACAGTCACTGCTCAAGTGATTGAAAACGCAAGTTCAAGTGTCGTTGCAATAGTAGGAAATTACAAACCCGAATATATGACAGGGACTGTTTCAAATTACAACGAACTTACCGCTCACGGTACAGGTGTAGTTATCAAATCAGGCGGTATTATCCTTACAAACGCACACGTTGTAAGCGATATTGACAACATAACAGTCGTTTTCTCCGACGGCGAAAGCTATGCCGGACAAGTTCAGGCAATCGACAAAGATTCCGACTTAGCTTTGGTAAAGGTTGGCCGTCTTGGTTTAAAACCAATATCATTCGCGCAATCGGACAGTATCTTCGCAGGGCAGTCCGTTGTTGCAATCGGTACTCCCCTTTCGCTTTCAATGCGAAACAGTGCATCAAAAGGTATCGTAAGCGGACTTAACGTCAGCACTCCGAGTGCATATTATCCGTTAATTCAAACTGACGCCGCTATCAATGCAGGTAATTCCGGCGGACCGCTTCTTAATATGAAAGGTCAGCTTATAGGTATTAATTCTTCAAAATATGCAGGTGTCGGAATTGAGGGAATTAACTTTTCAATCCCGCTTGACACGATTAATTATGTACTTAATCAATTTGAGCAAAGCGGAAAAGTCATAAGACCGGATTTAGGCGTTACACTTGAAAATTCATGGGAGGCGCGAATCGGTCTGCCGACAAAGAAAGGCGTCACCGTAAAAACATCTTCGTCAAGTTCACTTTCAAACGGTGACGTTATAAACTCTATCAACGGCGTTGAAGTACACAGCATTGTGGACTTTAATAAAGCATTGCGTGATACATATTCTTCGGGAAGTATCAACGTAATTTATACAAGGAACGGTGAACAAATTTCAACGGACATCGTTCCTAATCTAAAATAATAAAATTGGGGGTATTAAAATGAACAAAAAACTAATCGCTGCAATTCTTGCCGCAACAACAGCTCTTTCAGCAGCACCTTTTGCTCTTGCTGAAAATGACGAAAACACAAATGACAAAGTAGAAATCGCATTCAACGTGGGTGACAGTATTCTGAAAATAAACGGCATTGAAACAGAAGTTGAAACACCGTATGTAACAGAAAACAACACTACATTGGTACCGTTAAGAGTAATAACAGAGGCTTTTGGTGCAAAAGTTGACTGGGACGGCGATACTCAAAAAATAACTCTTACATACCCTGCCGTAAATATTGAACTTCAAATCGGCAATATCGTTGCAACTGTAAACGACCATACAGAAACACTTCTTGAATCACCTGCACTTTCCGAAAACGGCGTTACAATGGTTCCGCTAAGATTTATTTCCGAAACATTCGGTGCAACAGTAGGTTATGACAACGACACTCAAGCAATACTCGTAACAAAAGAAAATATGGACAATTCTTCTACCGTTACAGGTATCACCGATATGACAAAAACAGGTGACAGCTATTATTTATGGAGCATTGACACTCCTACTCAAATGAAAATGGCTGACAGAACTCTTGACGCAATGACAACAAAATTTGTCGCCGATGACGAAAGTTCGATATATATAGATGTTTGTCCTATAACAGAAGATACTGTTGATTTTGACGAAGAATATTCATTTATAAAAGATTCTCTATCTTCACTCACACTTGTTAATGCAGAAAAGTTACCTGAATCAAACGGAATACAGCATATGCACTTTCAAGCAAAAAATAAAGAGGAAATTGTTGATTTACACGAATACTATGCAAAGAACTACAAATATTTAGTTTCGTCACTTATAAAAATTAATGACGATACATCAACAAAAGATATGATACTTTCTTTAGTGGATTCATTTAAAATCGGTAAAATAGATAATGAAACTTATGATCTTTCTACGGTAAAAACAGAAGGTACAAGACAATACCGTGAAATCACTGACGATACATATAAAGTAAGTTTCTATGTACCTGCCGATTACCAAATGGACGAAGATAATCCCGAAAATGAATTCACATTCTTTGATCCTGAAAATGAATCAAAAGCGCATATCTCATTGAGCATTTATTCAAAAACAGGCGACACGACTGCTTATTCGCTTGCCACACATGACCACGCTATAAGAGAAAAATATGCAAGTACAAAATATTCTACTCTTACCCCTGTATCAGAAACAGATACTAATTCATACAAGTACACTCAAACCATTTCGGGTTCAACAAATTCCGATTTATACACGGTTGATACTTTCTTTGAAAAAGGTGATTATGTATACAATTTTGCCGTAACGACTAATTTAGATTATGACGAAATGGAACTTAACACAATTTTAAACAGTATAAAAGCAGAAGAACTTGATTCTTCAAAAATCGGTAAATTGATAAGAAACGACCCTGAAGATACTTTAACTACGGTAAAAGTCGACAATTATCAGTTCTCCGTCCCTGCATCATGGAAACCGTTTGCAAAGTCAAATCAAGGTATTTCTTATATAAACACATACACAACTTCGGGAATTATTTATTCTTACCAAAACAATTCCGAGTTCAAACAAACTAACCTTTCTTCAGTTGCAAATGCATACTCAAAGCATTTAACTCAAGACGAGGGAAACGAAATATACAAAAAGATTGAATACACTTCAATAAACGGTAAACGTTATGCTTATTTTACATTCACGACAAAAAGCAAGTCCGATTCTAAAACATACGGAACAGTATATATAACTTGCGATAACGGAACGGCTCATATATTCACGCTTATACAAGACGAAGTATTCTACGGTTCTGCCGAAACAAATGATTTTGAAGACATTGTCAGCTCACTTCAAAGCAAATAAAATACGTAATTAATTTTTTTATCCGAACTTTTATTTATATATTTTTTAAAAATAAATATATATAAATTGTAAATTTTTTTTTAGGTTTGTTGACTTTTCACAAAAAATATGTTATATTAAATTACAATTAATAGTGGTGCAGTATCCTAGTCAGTACGGCTCTTCGGAAAGCGGGCCTAAAAATCCGCCAAATGGCACATCGATGAAGTTTCTGGTGTTTTGCTTTGAACGCCCAGTTCGGGGCTGATGCTGGGAGTTAAGGTTTAGGGGCGGTTTCCAACGGCATGGTAACCTTACCCCCTTTTCCGTGGAGGCCTATGACTGTGGCGGCCCATACCTCCTAAGGGAGCAAGTCGTTACGGCATAGGGGAAAACCTGTTTTGCGGTTAGTAATTCACGCCCTCACAAGGGACGTGGTATGAATGCTGTGGGCAGCGTAGCCAGCCTTGAGTGGATATGGCGGATAGACGCCCAAAACTTTTTCGCCGCTCGGCCAGTGGCAAAAAGGCAATGCGTCTTGAAACCATATTTGCAAAAGAGGATACGGAAAGCTCAGGCTGTTTGGGAAAACTTCTAGGCTGTCGTAATTGAATGAACAGGGGATTGCAGTGCGGACTCAGTGGCAATCCGGTAACTACAAAATAGTATAAGTCTTTAATGGGAAACCGCTTTTTCGGCGACGATTAAGCAGATTTATGGGAAAGCCAACCGGACCTATGCCGCAAACTTTACTCTGTTCATTACCCTATTTTAAATATTGAAATTCTTGATCGGCATTTTGCCGATTTATTATTATAGAAAAGGGGATTTAAAAACTTGGATAAATCTGACTCTCACAGGCGAAAAAAATTTAAAGTACCAAAACCTGATTCAAATGTTTCGACTTCACACAAATGGACGATTTTCGTAATCTTCCTTTCGTTCGTGTTGTCATTGGTATTCAGTCTTATAACATCGGTTGCAATGCAATCGCTCAATTTATTTTTTGCATTTATAGTTTTGTTCGCTATCATTGCAATAAATATTTTATTCGATATGATTGGTACGGCTGTTCAGTCTGCGGAAGAAAAGCCTTTTCATTCCCTTGCGGCACGCAAAGTCAAAGGTGCAAGAGAAAGTATTTCCGTAATACGTCACGCACCTCAGCTTGCAAACTTATGCTGTGACGTAATCGGCGATATTGCCGGAATTATTTCCGGTGCAACGACAACTCTTATTGTTTCGGAACTTGTCGCAAAATTTAACCTGAGCGGTATATTGCCGAGTCTTATACTTACAGGTATTGTCAGTTCTCTTACTATCGGCGGTAAAGCTATGTCCAAGGGAATCTCTATGAATAACGGTAACTCAATCGTTTTTACGGTTGGAAAAATAATGAGTGTTTTTAAACGTTGCAAATAACATTAATGGGGCATTGGTGATGGAGAAAATTTTAAATAAAATCGAATCACCCGATGATTTGAAAAAATTAAATAAAGACGAATTGAAAACTCTTTGCAGTGAAATTCGTGAGTTTCTGATTGACAGTGTATCGGAAACCGGCGGTCATCTCGCCTCAAACTTGGGGATTGTTGAATTGACCGTTGCTATTCACACTGTTTTTAATGTGCCTGAAGATAAGATTGTCTTTGACGTAGGTCATCAGTCTTATGTGCATAAAATTCTTACCGGCAGAAAAGACGGGTTCAAGTCGCTCCGTCAGTTCGGCGGAATGTCGGGATTTCCGAAAACAAGTGAAAGTGATTGTGACGTATTTAATACCGGTCACAGTTCAACTTCAATTTCAGCCGCACTCGGTATTGCCAGAGGGCGTGACCTTGCCGGTGACAATTACAATGTAATTTCAGTATTCGGTGACGGTGCTCTTACGGGCGGTATGATGTACGAGGCTATGAATGACGCAGGTCATTCAAAAACACCGCTTATACTTATTTTGAACGACAACGCAATGTCTATTTCAAAAAATGTCGGTGCGGTGTCAAAACACTTGCGTTCACTCAGAATGTCGCCTTTTTATTTTCGCTCAAAACACGCGGTTGAAAATTTTTTAAAAAAAATGCCTACAATAGGCAAACCTACCGCAAATATATTAAAGCAAATAAAACGTTTCTTCCGCAGGCTTGTAATCCCTACAACGATTTTTGACGATATGGGATTTATATATATGGGACCTGTTGACGGTCACAATCTAACAGAAATTATACAATGTCTTGAATACGCAAAAGAAGAAAAACGACCTGTCTTTATACACGTCCACACGAAAAAGGGCAAAGGTTATGCCCCGGCGGAAAACAATCCGCAAAAATTCCACGGCATATCACCTTTTGACAAAGCTACGGGTGAAACGAAAAAAGGCAGTGAAACATACAGTGCAAGATTTGGCAATACGCTTGTCAGATTAGCGAAAAACAACAAGAAAATAGTTGCAATCACAGGCGCAATGCCTAACGGCACAGGACTTGACGAATTTCAAGAGCAATATAAAGACAGATTTTTTGATGTCGGTATTGCCGAACAGCACGGTGTTACGCTTTCAGCAGGACTGGCAACGGTCGGATACACTCCTGTTATACCGTTGTATTCATCATTCTTGCAACGTGCATACGACCAAACTTTGCACGACGTCTGTCTGCAAAAACTTCACGTTGTATTCCCTATCGACCGTGCCGGTATAGTCGGTGCAGACGGTGAAACACACCAGGGTGTATACGATATTTCGTACTTATCACATATGCCGAATATGACAATTCTTTCACCTGCCACGCTCGATCAGCTTGAATATATGCTTGATTTTGCAATCAATAAATTCAATGCACCGATTGCAATACGTTACCCACGCGGCGGAACAGAGGCTGAAAACGTGCCTTCCGCTTTCACTTTGGGACAAGCACAGTGCATACAAAACGGCTCGGATGTTACAATTATCGCAACAGGCAGAATGGTTAAACGTGCCGAAGAAGTTGCAAAACTTACAACGAAATCCGTTGAAATTTTAGCTATGCCTACAATAAAACCGCTTGATACAAAGAGCATAATCGAGTCGGCAAAAAAGACAGGCAGCGTTATAACCATTGAGGACAACGTAAAAATCGGCGGTATGGGAAGTATGATAGGCACATTGCTTGAAGAAAACCATATCGACTGCAAATTTAAAATATTTGCTTTCCCCGACCAACCGATTACGCACGGCTCAATAGATGAACTTGATAAATTATACGGACTTGATGCAAAGACGATTGCATCAAAAATAGATTAAAAGGATAAGAACTATGGGAAAAATAAGACTTGACGCACTTCTTGTCAAAAACGGACAGGTACAAAGCCGTGAAAGAGCGAAGGCTCTAATTATGGCAGGACAAGTGTATGTAAAAAACCAAAAATGCGACAAAGCCGGACAGATGGTTGACGAAGATACAACCGTTGCGGAAATTCGCGGCGAAACTTTAAAATATGTAAGCCGCGGCGGATTAAAACTTGAAAAAGCTATGCAGGAATTTCCGATTACCCTTGAGGGTAAAACCACAATGGACATAGGTGCGTCAACCGGCGGTTTCACCGATTGTATGCTCCAAAACGGTGCTGTTAAGGTATTCGCCGTTGACGTCGGCTACGGTCAGTTCGCGTGGAAATTACGTCAGGACGAAAGAGTCGTAAATATGGAGCGTACCAATATCCGCTATGTGACACCTGAGGACATTGGCGAAGAAATTGATTTTGCGTCTGTTGACGTGTCATTTATTTCGCTTAAACTTGTACTTCCCGTTGCAAAAACACTTCTTGCCGATAACGGCGAAATTGTCGCACTTATAAAGCCACAATTCGAGGCGGGACGTGAACAGGTCGGTAAAAAAGGTGTTGTAAAAGACATAAAGGTACACTATGAAGTTATAAAGAAAATTCTTGACTTCGCACGAAGTATTGATTTGCACGTTGCAGGTCTTTCATTCTCACCTATCAAAGGTCCGGAGGGCAACATTGAATATCTTGCATATTTGAAGAAAGCCGAATGTGAGGATAACATCACAGATGAAAAAATACAAGAAATAGTAGATAAATCACACAATCTGCTTTAAGAAAGGAATGAACAGAAATGCTTGCCGAAAATACAGTTTTAACAGGCAGACGTGCGATAACACGTTCATATGCAAAAATAAATCTTACACTTGACGTACTTTCAAAACGTGAAAACGGTTATCACGACATTAAAATGATTATGCAGACAGTATCGCTATTTGACCTTATTTTAGTCGATAAAACGCACAAAGGTATTTCTATTTCAACAAATTTGCCGTATTTGCCTTGCAATGAAAAAAACATCGCCTATAAAGCGGCAGACGCATTTTTCAAAGCGACATGTATTCGCGGCGGTGCAAAGATTGTAATTCACAAAAATATACCCGTAGCCGCAGGGCTTGCCGGCGGCAGCGGTAATTGTGCGGCGGTTCTTACCGCAATGAATATGCTCCACGGCAATCCTCTTTCTAATGATGAGCTTATGCATATCGGTGCGTCACTCGGTGCAGATGTGCCGTACTGTTTTGACGGCGGTACACAGCTTGCGGAGGGTATCGGTGAAATTTTAAAACCGCTCTCTCCTATGCCGAATGCGTACATCTTACTTGTAAAACCGCCTATCAACGTATCTACGGCGCTTATTTACGAACAAATCGACAACGCACCTATCGAAATTCGTCCCGACACAGACGGAATGATTGACTCTTTAAATAATAACGACCTTTACGGCGTTGCAGACAGGCTTTGCAATGTTATGGAAAACGTGACCGCTAAAATGTATCCGATTGTCGGCGGTATCAAAACCAAAATGATGATGAACGGTGCCGTTAATGCCGTTATGAGCGGTTCAGGTCCGACTGTTTTCGGCATTTTTGATAATTTTGAAAAGGCGAAAAAATCCGCCGACAGTTTTGCTTATCAGTTTAAGGACGTATTTCTTACGCAAGTTTTAAATTAAACGAGGTGATTATTTTTGGAGAAAGACAAGGATATTATAGAAGTAATCATTGACGAACAACCGACAAACAACAAAAAAATCAAGTTTGCATATTGGGATAATCTCGCAAAGGATTTATCACCGCTGTTTATAAAAATATCATCGGCAATATGTATTGTGATTGTTTTGGGAGTATTTTTTGTCGGCTTTTTTATACCGAAAAACGATAACAAAATAACAAAACGACTTGAAAAATTACAAAATACAAATTCGGAATATATTACGGCACAAAACAATTATTCATCGCTTTCCGATGAAATAAATACTCTTAATTCGGATTTAGCCGATAAGAAAAAAAACTATGAAGAATTTACAACGTCGCAAAACGGTCTTGAAAAAATAAATGACGAAAATGATAAACTCGAAAAGGAAAAAGAGGAATTGCAAAATTCAGTCAATACAAAGCAAAGCACACTCGATTCCTTGAATAACCGGGTATCATCGACTTCTCAATCAACCTTGACTTTGACATCAGGCACTTATACAGTAGGTGAAAATATAAAAGCGGGTAAATATACAATTATGGGTTCGGGAAGTATTGCGATTTCGTCATCAGGAAAAGCAAGAGTAAACTCGAATTTAACCGCTGACGGAAAAGATTACGTATTAAACGATGATGAAACAATAAAAATCAAGGGCAAGGCTCAATTTATTCCGATAAAATAATGAAAGGATATGACGATTATGACGCAAAAAAAATTATATGTTATAATACTTTCGTTTTTCACGATTATAATCGGTGTGGTTTGTTTTTCACTCGGCAACTATTTTGACACAAATTCTCTTGCAACAGAAAAACTGAAAACTCAAATATCTGCACTTGAAGAAAATACATCATCACTTACCGATACAAAAAATGATTTGGAAAGTCAGATAAATGACCTAAATTCGGAATTGAGTACAAAAACCACCGTAAACAATTACTTTATGGAGGCAAAGAAAAAGAACGACAAATTAAAAAATGACATTACCGAATTAAATCAAAAGTCATCTGAACTCGACTCACAAATTGAGGAACTGCAAAATCAAAACTCGTCATTACAAACAACTGAAAAGACAGGCAAAACATATACATTAAAGAAAGACCAAAGCTATACTTGCCCGTCAGAAATCCCTGCCGGACGATACATCGCCACAGGTACGGGAACTCTTGTAATTTATTCATCAAACGGTAAAGCTCGTGTAAGCGAAGATTTGGCTGTTGCTTATAATAATTCGTATTCCTTTACACTTTCCGAAAAAGAAAAAATCAAAGCGACTGATGATATTAAATTAACTGAAATTAAATCAAATTAGCAAGAAGGGACACTAAAATTTAGTGTCCCCGCAGACTGTCGACAAATTGTCCGGAACGTGCAAAATATTATTTTTTATATTTTACAATTTAATTTATAGCTATAACAAATAACAGGCAAGCCTATCTTCGATATACGGCTTGCCTGTGCACTTTTTGCGAAAATAAACTCTAACGTACCATCGTACGCCGACGAGTTCATTTTCACAAAATCCGAACTAATTTCTCGACCTCTGCCGGTGTGTAGACACTTTTGTTTATATATCAATATCTACTCTGTTGCGTTTACCGCCCATCATAAACGTTTCTATATTCTTAACAATCTCATTCATACATCTGACTCTCGCTTCATACGCACCCCATGCCATATGCGGAGTTAATATAACATTACTGCGGTCTAAAATCCGATTGTACGGGCTGTCATTCGTAATCGGCTCAACCGAATACACATCAACACCCAGTCCGCCTATTTTGCCGTTTTCAACCGCCGTAACAAGTGCGTTTTCATCTGCCACAGCACCGCGTGAAACATTAATAAATATAACACCGTCTTTCATTAATGAAATGCGTTTTTCGTCTATCATACCTTTAGTTTGACTTGTAAGCGGTACATGAACGGATATAATATCCGCAACTTTACACAATTCATCAAGTTCAAGCCACTCATAACCCTCATGGTATCTGCGTGAATTTGACACGATTTTCATACCGAGTGCATAAGCAATATCAGCCGTTCTCTGACCGATATTACCAAGTCCGATTACACCCCAAGTCTTACCTTTAAGCTCATTAAAATACGGTTTCAAGTGGTTTTGCACACCGCTTATCATATACTTTCCGCTTTTGACATAGTTATTAAATTCATTCAAATGACTTGCCAATGACAATGCCATAGAAACGGTAATCTGTGCAACGGAATCGGTTGAATAGCCTTTTACGTTGCACACACCTATTCCCTTGTGCCAACAATAATTTATATCAATATTATCATAACCTGTTGCCGTAACGCATATCAATTTCAATTTTTTTGCGTCGGTCAAATTATCTTTGTTAAGTCTGATTTTGTTTACGATTATAATATCGGCGTCCTTTATTCTGTCTTTAAGCTGCAGAGATGACGTTGTTTGATATACGCTCACATCACCCAACTTATTAAACACAGAAAATTCAATATCGTCACCAAGCGTCTTTGCGTCAAGGATTACTATTTTCATATTTTAATCCTCCAAAAGGTCGTGCATTTTGTTCCATATTTCAGGATATAGCTTTTTAAGATTTATCGGTACAAATTCACGGTTTACAAATCCGTGACCGGTCTTTCCGACAGTCATAAGCTTCTTTTCCGGAAGTTTATAGACTTCGTAAGTGAATTCACATCTTGCAACGGTAAGCTTTGTCATTTTACAAGTTACAAGCACTTCGTCCTCATATTTTAAACCGTAATAATACTTTGCAGCTGTTTCGGTAAGCGGTAACATTATCCCCATTTTCTCCATTTCGGTATAGCTCATACCGATTTTTTTGATAAAATCCGTTCTCGCAACTTCAAACCAAGGATAATATCTCGAATGATGGACAATTCCCATCATATCGGTTTCTGCGTATCTTACTGTCAAATGCGTTTCACTTACAAATGCCATTTTTCTTTTCCTTTCCGATGTATATTATTTGGAGCTGTCGACATTTTGCTGGCAAGCTCAGTTTATCTCTTCCATTCCCGAATAAACAAGTCCGCGTTTTGCGTCCATAGTAATGGTCGTGCCGCTCTTTAGTACTTTTGTGGCACCTGCCGCCGCAACAATTACAGGAATATCAAGTGCAACTGCAAGCACGCTTGCATTATTCGCCTCGCCCACTTCTTCAGAAATAATACCTGCTGATTTTTTCAAAATAGGTATCATATTCTTTGTGACGTTGTTTGTTACAACAATATCGCCGTCACAGAAACTCTTTTTAAGTTCTTCATAGCTTGTAGCAACACATACATTAGCCGTTGCATTAATCGAATCAAGTCCGCGGCCGCTTACAAGTATATGACCGACAAGGTGAACTTTCATAATATTAGTCGTACCCGCAACGCCCATAGGTGCACCTCCTGTTATAACAACAAGGTCGCCGTCTTTGATAAGACCTGTCTTTTGAGCACATTCAACCGCATGGTCAAAAAGTTCGTCGGTATTCTTTCTTGTTTCACTCATAATCGGGATAACGCCCCACGAAAGATTAAGCTGACGTCTTGCTTTTACACTCAATGTCGGTGCAATAATCGGACAAGTAGGTCTGAACTTTGAAAGCTGCATTGCAGTACCGCCCGAATATGTCAACGCAATTATAGCCGCCGCGTGCAAATCATGTGCCGTTGTACAAGTAGCATGGCTGATAGCGTTTGTAACGTCCATACGCGAATCGAAATTCATTCTGTCAAGACGTTTTACATAGTCAATATCATTTTCCGTTCTTTCCGCGATTGTTGCCATTGTCTTGACCGTTTCAACCGGATATTTTCCGATAGCCGTTTCACCCGAAAGCATAATCGCACTTGTACCGTCATAAATTGCATTTGCAACGTCAGTTGCCTCCGCTCTTGTCGGTCTTGGGTTTCTTATCATTGAATCAAGCATTTGTGTTGCCGTAATAACAACCTTACCTGCTCTGTATGTTTTCTTGATAAGGCTCTTTTGAAGCACAGGCAAGTCATGCATATCAATTTCAACGCCCATATCACCTCTCGCAACCATTATACCGTGAGTTTCACGAATAATATCATCAATATTATCAACGCCCTCGGCATTTTCAATCTTTGCGATTATTCTTATATCTCTTCCGCCGTTATCTCTCAAAAGAGTTTTAATTTCTCTTATATCATCGGCAGTTCTTACGAATGACGCCGCAATAAAATCAACGTCCTGTTCGATACCGAAAAGAATATCGTCAATATCTTTTTGGCTCATATAAGGCATTGAAAGTGCGACATTTGGGACGTTAACACCTTTTTTATTTGAAACAACTCCTCCGTTTTTAACCTTACAAAGAATTTTGCTATTCTTTACGCTGATAACTTCCATCTCAATAAGACCGTCGTCAATAAGAATTTTACTTCCCACCTTAACGTCATTCGGAAGATTTGCATAAGTGATAGAAACTTGATTTTCGTCACCCACAACGTCATCTGTGCACAAAGTGAACTTTTGACCTTCTTTAAGTTCAACCTTGCCTTCCTTAAAGTCCTTTATACGAACTTCGGGGCCTTTTGTGTCAAGCAAAATTGCAACAGGAATATTAAGTTCATCTCTGACCTTTTTAATTCTGTTGATTCTTTCTAATGCTTCTTCATGACTTCCGTGTGAAAAATTAAGACGCGCAACGTCCATACCGTTAAGCATCAAATCCCTAAGCACATCTTCGTTGTCGGTCGCCGGACCCATTGTACAAATAATTTTTGTTCTTCTCATAAATCTATTCTACTCCTTTAATAAGTGTTATACCCCATTCTCTTTTATATCAAACGTAACCGTTTGTTTTTTACCCTTATCTAACAAAAGGCGGACAAAAATGTCCGCCTCATATATTATACTGTTAACTTCTTTGCTAAATCAACTAAATTCTGAGGCAATTCTTTCTTCATTGCAAGACCTTCTTCAATATCAACATCAACAATTTCATGTTGTTGCATACATACGATTCTGTTCTGCTTACCTTCAAGTAAAAGCTCAACTGCCTTACAACCCATTTCACTTGCCACAACTCTGTCACGAACTGTCGGACTGCCGCCTCTTTGAACATGACCAAGAATAGTAGCTCTTGATTCAATGCCTGTCTTTTCTTCGATTTCTTTAGCCATTTCAATAACACCGCCGATACCTTCGGCAACGATAATAATAGAGTGCTTTCTTCCTCTTGATTTACTCTCAAGAATAGGACGAAGTACGTCTTCGTCAAAACTCCACTTTCTTTCAGGAACAAGAATAACCTCAGCACCGCAAGCGATACCTGCCTGAATAGCAATATAACCTGCCGCTCTGCCCATTACTTCGATGATTGAACATCTTTCGTGGCTCTGTGCTGTATCTCTGATTTTATCGACTGCGTCTTTAACAGTGTTAAGACAAGTGTCGTAACCAACTGTATACTCACTGCAACTGATGTCATTGTCGATTGTACCCGGAAGTGCGATAGTCGGAAGACCTGCCGCACATAAATCTCTTGCACCTCTGAATGAACCGTCACCGCCGACGACAACAAGACCGTCAAGACCGAATACCTTTGCAATCTCAACAGCTTTCTTTACGCCTGCCTCTTCCTTAAATTCAAGACAACGCGCTGTTTGAAGAATAGTTCCGCCTCTTTGAAGAATTTCAGAAACAGATCTTGCATTCATTTCTTCCAATTCACCGTTTATAAGACCGTTATATCCACGTCTTACGCCAAAGACTTTAAGTCCGTAATATGAACCTACTCTGACAACCGAACGAATTGCCGCATTCATTCCCGGTGCGTCACCACCACTGGTTAAAACACCTATTGTTCTTACATTTTTGTTCTCCATAATTTGTCAATCCTCCCACGAATTTTTAAAACAGTTCGTTTTCAAAAATTAAATCCTGTGCTGTTTCCAGCTCCGTACTCGGTACAAGTACCTCGTAACAACTACTCTCATTTCCATTGCAGTTATTTGTGCGTCTTAATTTGGAAATTACTTTATTCGTCAAAAGTACATCTATAAGCTTTTTTGCTGTTTCGATTGACTGCGATACATAAATTACTGTCCACATAAAATAAACCTCCTGCCGATAAGGCAAACCTTATCTCGCATCTGACATTAGCTTACCATGTTTCGTGTATATCTCAGCAGCACCGTTAATCTTTATTGCTGTTGTAACATCTGTGAATTGAGCAAGAAATACCTCTCCCTTATCAAGTTTCTCCGTATGATGAAACTTTGTATCCTTGCCGCTTGTAAGCCCTATAATATTCACACCGTTTTCAAGTGCTTTTACTACAATATACTCATCCATAATTAATACCTCGTTTCGGTAATTTTGCAAAATACTACATCTATAATATAATATAGCATTTCGCAAAATATTTCAAGAGTAAATACAATAAAATTTTTAATTATGCAAGTTTATGTTTTCGTGAATATTGCTACTTTATTTTAACATTATCCTCTCCGAAGATATTTTTCAAGTCATAAATTGCATTTTCTGTACCGTTAAACCATAATCTTCTCGGTACAGACGACATTTTTCTTGTATCTTTAAAGAAAAGTCTTACTTCCATATCACCTTGATACGGTGACAGATACTTTTCTACGTTTTTCAAATTTTCGTCATTTCTCGTTTCAAGCTGAATGTACAGTCTTTTCGGCTCTTTTTTTGCCATAAGTGCCTCGTCTAAAAGCTGAACGGACTGCATTAATATTTTAGGAGCCTCGTCTTCCCTTATCGACAATCTGCAAGCTATCGCAACCAGATTGTCTTCCTGCAAAAGCGGTGAAAATTCATTCAGAACTTTAGGGAATACTATACATTCGACAGAGCCGTATACGTCCTCCACATTAAGAAAAGCCATCTGTGCATTTGAACGTGTCGTTTTATTTTTTCTTGACGCTATGGCGGCGCATATAATCATCATATCGCCGTCCTGAAGTCCGCCCTCAACCGCGTGATAATTGCCGTCCTCGTCCTTATGCACACTGGTTAAAACATCGCTTATATTATATTTTGTAAGTTTTTTTATTTTATCCGTATATTCCTCCATCGGATGTCCGGAAAAATATAGTCCGGTAGACTGTTTTTCCATCTTTAACATCGTCTTTTTGTCAAGTTCGTCAATATTCGGAAATTGCATTTCACTTTGTTCCTCTATTGTATCAAAAAGCGACATTTGACCCGCAACATTATCCCTTGCGGCTTTTGCCGTACCGTCAAGTGCTTTTTCGTAAACAGCCAAAAGCTGTGAACGTTTAACGCCCATGGAATCAAACGCACCGCATGAAATCAATCCCTCAAGCGCACGTTTATTCATATCCCGACCTGCCATACGGTCGATAAAATCAGAAAAGGTTTTAAATTCGCCGTTATTTTTACGCTCATTGACAAGATTTAAAATCATCGCACGACCGACATTTTTAACCGCCGACAATCCAAAACGAATACTGTTATTTTCAACAGTAAACGTATCCTCACTTTTATTTACGTCAGGCGGCAAACGGTCGATACCCATTTCCTTGCAGTTCGCGATATAGTGGTTTATCTTGTCAAGGTCATCAATACTCGATATAAGTGACGCCATATATTCAACGGGATAAAACGTCTTTAAATATGCGGTCTGATACGTTACAAATGCATATGCCGCCGCGTGTGATTTGTTGAAAGCATAATTTGCGAAATCGTTTATTTCGTCAAATATCGAAATTGCCGTCTGTTCGTCAATTCCGTTTTTGATACAACCCGGTATATCTCCGTCGTCACTGCCGTAAATAAAGTTTTTACGTTCAATAACCATTTGGTCAGCTTTTTTCTTACTTATAACTCTTCTCATAGAGTCAGCCTTACCGAGCGAATATCCCGCAAGTGTACGCACAATTTCAAGCACCTGTTCCTGATACACCATACAGCCGTATGTAACGTCAAGAATATTTTTCAAAAGAGGATGCTTATATTTAATTGTTTCAGGATTTTTCTTACTTTTTATATATCGCGGAATTTGTTCCATCGGGCCCGGTCGATAAAGTGCAATACCCGCTATAACATCTTCAAGCGTATCAGGCTTTAATTCCTGCATAAACGACTGCATTCCGGCACTTTCAAGCTGAAATACGCCGTCTGTATTACCGCTTGAAATTAGTTCATATACTTCCTTACAGTCATAATCAATTTCGTCCATATTGAGGTCAATACCCCTTGTACGCTTGATAATTTTTACTGCGTTTTCAATTACGGTAAGATTTCTAAGTCCCAAAAAGTCCATTTTCAAAAGACCGAGATTTTCAACCGTATCTTTCGTAAACTGCGTCGTTATAAAATTTTCACTGTTTAACTGCAACGGCACATAATTTACTATCGGCTCACTTGTTATAACCACACCTGCCGCGTGCGTTGACGCGTGACGCGGAAGTCCCTCAAGTGCCATTGACGTATCAAGCAATTCCTTTATTTGGGGATCATTTTCATAAAGTGCATGAAGTTCCGTACTTATGTCAAGTGCTTTGCTTATCGTCATTTTCAAATCAAACGGCACAAGTTTCGCAACTTTGTCAACCTCCGCATACGGTATATCAAGAGCACGTCCGACATCGCGAATCGCAAGTTTTGCTTTCATTGTACCGAATGTAATTATCTGTGCAACTTGTCCTTCACCGTATTTTTCAACAACGTAATCTATAATCTTCTGTCTGCCGTTTGGCGCAAAGTCTATATCAATATCCGGCATACTTACACGTTCGGGATTTAAGAAACGTTCAAAAATAAGTCCGTATTTTATCGGGTCAACCGTAGTTATGCCAAGACTGTACGCAACGATACTGCCTGCCGCACTTCCACGTCCCGGTCCGACCATAACACCGTTATTTTTTGCAAAATGTATGAAGTCCCATACAATAAGAAAGTAGTCCACAAACCCCATACTTTTTATTACACCGAGTTCGTAATCAAGACGTTTCTGTAATTCGTCCGATACCGGTGAATATCGTTTTTCAAGACCGCTTTGACAAAGTTCACGCAAATATTCAAACGCGTCCTTACCGTCCGGCACCGCATAAGCAGGCAAGTGCCTTGTACCGAAATCAAAATCAACATTACATCGCTTTGCGATTTTTTCCGTATTCTCAATCGCTTGCGGTACATATTCAAAAAGCGACATCATTTCTTCCGGTGACTTGATATAAAATTCTTCCGTTTCAAACTTCATTCTGTCGGGATCGTCAACCTTTTTTTCCATTTGAATACACATCAAAACGTCTTGATACTTTGCGTCCTCTTTTTTCAAATAGTGTATATCGTTTGTCGCAACAAGTCCGATACCCGTTTCCTCCGACAATCTCAACATATCCGGAATTATTCTCTTTTGTTCGCTGAGTCCGTGGTCTTGAATTTCAAGGAAATAATTATCCTTACCCAAAACCTCCGCATATTTTAAAGCGATTTTTTTAGCCTCGTCATAGTCGCCTCTAAGCAATGCTTTCGGCACTTCACCCGCAATACAAGCCGACAGTGCGATAATACCCTCGCTATGCTCTTTAAGCATTTCAAAATCAATTCTCGGCTTATAATAAAATCCGTCAATATATCCCGCCGAAACAAGTTTTATAAGATTTTTATAACCCTTTTGATTTTCGGCAAGCAAAATAAGGTGACTTGTTTTATTATCAATATCGTGTACCTTATCAAAACGACTTCTCGGTGCCATATACACCTCACAGCCTATAATCGGGTGTATTCCCTGTGCTTTTGCTTCACGATAAAAGTCAACCACACCGTACATTGAGCCGTGGTCGGTAATGGCACACGAATCCATGCCAAGTTCTTTAACTCTTGCAACAAGTTTTTTTATACTTGCCTCGCCGTCCAAAAGACTGTATTCAGTATGTGTATGAAGATGGCAAAACTGCATATGCCCCAAACCTCCTTTATATCGTTTCCGCTAATTCAACCAATCTGCTCAGTCTGTGATTTACACCCGATTTGCCAATCGGCGGATTTGTTTTTTCGCCCAATTCTTTCAAACTGTCCTCGGGATATTCTTCGCGTAAAATCGCGATTTCCTTTAATACATCTGGCAGTTTGTCCCATTGTTTTGCGTCCTTGATTTTTTTTATCGCAAACAAATGCTTTGATGACGCCTTCGCGGCTTTGTTCGTATTAGCATTTTCACAATTTACACGTCTGTTGACTTCGTTACGCATTTCTTTTTCAATCTGTACCGAAAACAGTTCAAACGCTCCCTGTGCCGCGCCCATATATCCGAGTATATCCGCAATTTCTTCGCTACCCTTGATATAAACAACATTATACCCTTTACGGTATGTTATTTTTGAATTAAAGCCCTCATTTTTAAGCAATTTCTGCAAACGAAGTGCCTGCTCATCGCTTTTCGTATTAAATTCCATATGATACCCTTTTTGAGGGTCTGTAACAGAGCCGCCGCCCAAAAACGCACCTCGCACAAACGATGCTCTGCAACACGAAAACGGTATATCGTCCGATTGCGATATACCGCCTGTGATATTTTCAACCTGATATATATTATCTATAATGATACGCTGTACTTTTGAAATAACCTGTGTTTCCACCTGTATTCCGTAAGCCGTATTTATATCCGCTGTTATTCTCTTTGCAATGTTTTCGTTTTCTGTTGCAAACTTAATGCTGTCACTGCCTATATTTCCGCCGAACATCAATGCTCCGGACAATTCATATGCAGCGCAGTTCATACAACCGTATTCACTCTTACACAGCTTTTCTTTTATCTGTGATGAAAAAGACATTAAAATAATCCTCTCATATCTTTATCTTATTTATTTTCAAAATAATTTACGTCACTGCCCAATCTCATAATAGTTCTTGCCAAACGGCTGAAATTGTGACGGATTTTATCGTTTCGTACAAGCAAAAGATTACCTTGCACAAGTTTCGCTCTTTTGAGAACGTTTATTGAGTCAATCATAACTTCACGCGCATGTTCGGACGCGTACTTAATTCTAAGACTTTCGGGAATTATTGCGTTATTCGCAATAACTATATCCGCAATACCCTCATACGAATGACGTTCAATCGCCGCAAGGTGATCGGACACCGTATAATTTTCCGTTTCGCCTGCCTGGCTCATTATGTTGCACACATAAATTTTTACGGCATTACTCTTTTTGATTGCGTCAACAACACCGTCCACAAGCAAATTAGGTATAATACTCGTGTAAAGACTTCCCGGGCCTAAAACAATTATATCGGCTTTTTCAAGAGCCTTTATAACTCCGTCAACAGCCTTTGGTTTTTCGGGATTAACCATTAATTTGACTATACCGTTTTTAGGGCCGTCATGGTGTACGCCGATATGCGACTCACCCTCAATCAGTCTGCCGTCCTCAAGCAATGCGCTTAACGTTACAGACTCATTCGTAACAGGATACACCGTTCCTACCACGCCTGCAAGGTGGCTGAATTTTTTTACCGCCTCATCAAAGCTTGACGAGGTTTCATTAAGTGCCGCCAAAAAAAGATTGCCGAGACTGTGACCTTTTAAACTTCCGTCTTTAAATCTGAAATTCAAAAGTTCGCCCATTACGGGATCAACCTCTGCCAACGCACTTACGCAGTTTCTCACGTCACCGGGTGCAAGCATACCGAGGTCACTTCTGAGTATTCCCGATGAACCGCCGTCATCGGCAACCGTTACAACCGCTGTTATATTATGAGTATGTAGCTTTAGACCCTTGAGCATAGTCGAAAGACCTGTTCCTCCGCCTATCGCCACAACCTTTGTATCTGAAATCATCTGCCATTAACTCCTTTCACAAAGCTAACGTCGGCGAAATATTCGCCTTTTAAACTATTCCCTGCCCATATCACGATACGATACATTAACCGTATAGTCACATGATTTTAAATAATCCGCAAGTTTATTTGTCATAGTAACACTTCTGTGTTTACCGCCTGTACAACCGATTGCGATTGTAAGAGAAATTTTTCCCTCCTCAATGTAAAGAGGTATCATAAATTCCATAAAATCTTCGAGCTTTTCCATAAAAGTAACCGATTTCGGAAAGCTCATAACATAGTCCTGAACTTCTTTATCATTACCTGTTTTATGCTTTAATTCATCAATATAGAACGGATTCGGAAAACATCTTACGTCAAACACAAGGTCGGCGTCAAGCGGCATACCGTATTTAAAACCGAATGCCATTACATTAATTTCAAGTCCCTGCTTTGTATCGCCTGACGCATAAATTTCTTTTAATTCCTGCAAAAGTCCCTGTGCCGTAAGATGTGACGTATCTATAACATAGTCCGAAGCCTCATAAAGAGCGGAAAGCATTTTTCTTTCCTGTCTTATTGATGCCAAAAGCCCGTTTGTATTTTCAATAGGGTGCATACGTCGTGTTTCTTTATATCTCTTTACAAGTGTTTCATCATCCGCATTGATGTACAAAAGCTTGCAATCGTATCCCTTTTGCTTTAAATCATCAATCTGTGCCAAAAGTTCATTTATCATATCGCCGACACGGGTATCGACAACGAACGCAACATTATTAAATTTACCGTTTACCGAAGTCAGCATTTCCGAAAACTTCGGTATAAGCATAGGAGGCATATTATCTATACAGAAATATCCCATATCCTCCAAATATCTTATTACTTTAGTCTTTCCGCTGCCCGACATTCCTGTTACTATTGTATATTGCATCCGATTTCTTCTCCTTACTGTTCCCCTATAAGCCTTACTTCAGGCTCTAATTTTACTCCGAATTTTTCTTCCACGGTATCTTGTACATACTTAATTAAATCCAAAACATCTTTAGCCGTTGCACCGCCTTTGTTCACAACAAAGCCTGCGTGCTTGTCGCTGACCATTGCACCGCCTACGGAATATCCCATAAGTCCCGCGTCCTGTATCAGCTTACCTGCAAAATAGCCCTCCGGACGTTTAAATGTACTTCCCGCTGACGGCTGTGACAAAGGCTGTTTATCACTTCGTCTTTTATTGTAATCAGCCATCAATGCCTTAATTTCGTCATAATTGCCTTTTTTAAGTTTTAATTTACAAGATAAAATAGTATAACCGCCGTTTTCAAACATACTGTGACGATAACCGAAATCAAGCTTATCTGCCGTTTCGGTTTTTATAAGTCCGTCAGGACATATAAATGTTACGTTTTCAATTATATCCTTAAGCTCACCGCCGTACGCTCCTGCATTCATATATATACCGCCGCCGAGTGTACCCGGTATTCCGCCGGCAAATTCAAAACCGGTAAGATTAGCCTCAAGAATTTTCTTTGAAAGCGTTGACATCAGTATTCCTGCGTCGGCATATACTTCTTCACCCTCAATTCTGCACTTTGACATACCGTTTCCGATGTGTATGACAACACCTCTTATACCGCCGTCACCGACAAGCATATTTGAGCCGTTGCCCATAAGCATATACGGTGTATCGGTATCTTTGCAAAAATGAATAATCTTTTCAATTTCAAGTGCGTTTTCAGGCGATACAAACGCGTCTGCCGTGCCGCCTATTCTGAATGTTGTATGCTTACTCATAGGTTCATCGTAAACAACATTGTCAGTAATAGCCGAAAGTCTTTCTCTGTCTAACATATATTCCGCCTTTCCGTAATTACATATGCCACTTAAACAGTTCTTTTCCCTTTTCTTTCATATATGCTTCAAATGATTTTAAATCTCTGTTTATAACCAATTTTTCGGGGAATGAAATTTCACTGAGCATACCAAGCGCATTATTGTAATTACCCAAATCAAACGTAATGTGTGCGTCAGAACTTACAACTATTCCGACTTCTTTTTCTTTGCATATTTCCGCAATTTTTCTGCAATTCGGAATACTTGCTTTTCTGACATCAAACGAATGATTGTTTATTTCTATTAGCTTATGATTTTTCTTTGCAAGGTCTATGATTTTTTCATAATCATACACAAACGCCGGTGAACCGCTGTGACATATAACATCTACAAGAGGGTTGTTGACTATCGCCAAATATGCACTCGTATGATCTGTCGCGTCACCGTCCTTGTAGCAAGGTGCGTGTATGCTTGCATTTACAACGTCAAGTTTTTCAAGCACCTCATCGGCAAGGTCTATATTACCCTCCAAGTCAAGTATATTCACTTCCGCACCGTATAATATCTTTACACCGTATATTTCACGCGGAATGGCCTTCAAATTCTGAAAATGCCAAGGATGTGCACCGTCGGGAATAGCAGGCGCATGGTCTGTTATCGCAATAGCCTCCATTCCAGCCTCCGACGCATATTTTGCCATTTCAAGAACCGTTGAATATGCGTGTGTACTTGCCAATGTATGTGTATGTGTGTCCAATAATATCTTCACGTTATATCTTCCTTATCTAAAAATTACAATAGTTTGGAGCTGTCAACATTTGTCGACAGGCTCTTTACAAATTACCAAGCTGACTTTCCATCTGGCTCATAAGTCTGTTGTTAAGCTCAACAGCCGCATTATATCCCATACGTTTCTGTCTGTTGTTCATTGATGCAACTTCGACAATTACCGCAAGGTTTCTGCCAAGTTTTACAGGTATCGTAAGTGACGGTACGTTTATACCCATTATATTTGTATACTCGTCCACCATACCGAGTCTGTCATATTGCTTGCCCTCTTCCCAAGGCTCAAGATGAATAATCATATCAATATTTTCAGTGTCTTTAACCGCACCTATACCGAATATTTCCTTTACGTCAATAATACCGATACCGCGCAGTTCAACAAAGTGACGTATAATTTCAGGTGACGAGCCAACCAAAGTCTTGTCCGAAACTCTCTTAATTTCAACCGCGTCATCGGCAACAAGTCTGTGACCTCTTTTAACAAGCTCGATAGCCGTTTCACTCTTTCCGACACCGCTTTCACCCAAAATAAGAATACCCTCGCCGTATACTTCGACAAGCACACCGTGACGTGTACGTCTTGGCGCAAGCTGTACATTAAGATACGCGATAAGCGCACTCATAAATGCCGAAGTACCGCTCTCACTTCTCAAAAGCGGAACATTATACTTTTCAGCCAATTCAATCATTTCAGGGAAAATCTGAAGTCCTCTTGTGACGATAAGTGCAGGAATATGCTGTGACATAAGTTTTTCAATCTTCTCCGCTCTCTCGTCGGCATGTAACTGTTCAAGGTAAGTAAATTCAACCTTTCCCATAATCTGAATACGATTATTGTCAAAATAATCGAAAAATCCCACCATTTGAAGTCCCGGTCGGTTTACGTCTGTATTTGTTATCATTACAGAATCAAGATCATCCGTTTCGTAAATCTTTTCAAGTTCAAACTCCTCAATAACCTTTTTTAGCGGGAGCTTATATTCATCAACATTCATCATTTGGAACGTCCGCCTTTCATGACATTTTTATAAATATCCTATTCTATTATTATAACCCATACCGATACATTTTTCAATAAAAAATACATAAGTTTTTAGCTGTATTTACGGTCATAATATGTGCAAAAGCATAATTTTAAAAAAATTTAATAAAAAAGTAATAAAAGTCTTGCATTATTAAAAATTTTGTGTTAAAATATTTCTTGATGTTTTAACAAACGTGTCAGGAGGTGTAATGAAATGGCAAAATGTGATGTTTGCGGAAAAGGCGTTGCTTTCGGTATTAAGGTCAGCCACTCTCACAGAAGATCTAACAGAACTTGGAAGCCAAACGTAAGAAAGGTTAGAGCAGTTGTTAACGGCTCAGTTAAGTCAATGCATGTTTGTACTCGTTGCCTACGCAGCGGAAAGGTAGAACGTGCTGTTTGATTACTTTTTTAGATAGAGACAGCTTGCTATTTTTTAGGCAGGCTGTTTTTTTCTTACTTTTATTCATTACATACCGCAATTTATTTTCAAAAAATAAGTCAATTTTTTTATAAATTAAATTGCTTTTTATTGGTTTTTCTGTTATAATAGTTTAGAATAGATTTTGAAGGGGTGTATCGGATTGGAGAAACTCTTAGTCAAGGGTGGTAACAAGCTTAAAGGCGAAGTTACTATAAGCGGTGCAAAGAATGCCGCAGTCGCAATATTGCCGGCTTGCCTTTTGGTTAAAGGTAATTGCAGAATTGAAAATCTGCCTGATATAAAAGACGTAAAATTATTTTTACGAATACTTGAACAGCTTAATGCTGATGTTAAATATATAGATAAAAATACTGTTGATATAGATTGTACAAATGTTGATTCATATCGTCCGTTGGGTGACCTTACACGCAAAATGCGTGGTTCAAGCTATCTTATGGGCGCACTTTTGGGTCGTTTTTCTAATTTTATTGTTGACCCGCCGGGCGGATGTGACTTTGGTACACGTCCTATCGATCAGCATATAAAAGCATTTGAAACGCTCGGTGCTGACATTGACACATCAAAAGGTGTTATCGAAGGTTCTGCCGAAAATCTTTCTGGCGGAAATATTTTCTTTGACGTTATAACCGTCGGAGCGACAATCAACGCTATGCTTGCGGCGACAACCGCAAACGGTATTACCGTTATCGAAAATGCCGCAAAAGAACCTCATATTGTTGATCTTGCGAATTTTCTTAACAATATGGGTGCAAACATAAGAGGTGCGGGAACTGATACAATTAAAATTAAAGGTACAAAAGATTTGCACGGCGGAACATACACAATTATCCCCGACCAAATTGAAGCAGGTACATTTATGATAGCGGCAGCCGCTACAAGAGGCGATGTTGTTCTTAAAAATGTAATTCCGCGTCACCTTGAAATCATAAGTGCAAAACTTATCGAGGCAGGCGTTAATATTTCAGAGGGTGAAGACAGCGTAAGAGTTTGGGTTAATGACGATACAAAGTTTAAACACATTAATTTTATCGCTATGCCTTATCCCGGATTTCCTACCGATATGCAGCCTCAGCTTGTAACGTTCCTTACAACAATCGAGGGTACAAGTATGGCGCGTGAAGGTGTTTGGGACAACCGTTTCAGATATGTAAACGAATTAAAGCGTATGGGTGCTGATATTCGAGTTGAGGGCAAACTTGCTATTATTGACGGTGTTAATTCGCTTATCGGTGCACACGTTAAGGCAACAGACCTTCGTGCAGGTGCGGCAATGATTATTGCCGGTCTTATGGCTGAGGGTACTACCGAAATCACCGACATCTATCATATTGACAGAGGTTACGAAAACTTTGAAGAAAAGTTCGTTAAACTCGGCGGCAGTATTGAAAGAGTACAAGTCGTTGATGATTTATTGGATTAATTCAAAAATACAAGCCTGCTTGACTTTTGTCGGCAGGCTTAATTAATTTTAGGAAGGTTAAAATGGCTACTTTTGTTTCACTTATAAGCGGTTCGTCCGGTAATGCGACATTCGTTTCGGACGGCAAAACAAATTTACTTATAGATTGCGGTATGTCGGGTGCAAAATTAAAAGAATCGCTTCACGCTATTGACGTAATGCCAGAAAGCATTGACGCACTCCTAATAACGCACGAACACGTTGACCATACAAAAGGTGCAGGGGTTATTTCAAGACGCTACAATATTCCTATTTACACCACACAAGGGACTCATACAAGTATGGATATAGGCAATATCGCCGATGAAAATATTAAAATAATCACCGAAGATACAGATTTTGAAATAGGCAATATCGGAATATGTCCTTTTGCAATTCCGCATGACGCCGCACAACCTGTCGGTTTTAATTTTATGATTGGCGATGAAAAATATTCGCTTGCAACAGATATAGGTAAAATAACAAAAAGTATTTTAGAAAAGATAACAGGCAGTAAAAAAATATTGCTTGAATCAAATCACGACGTTGAAATGCTGAAATGCGGTACATATCCGTATCCGCTGAAACGCAGAATATTGGGTGAATACGGTCACTTGTCAAACGAAACCGCCTCAAAAGTTGCTCTGCACCTTGTACAGAACGGCACCGAACACATTATGCTCGGTCATTTAAGCAAAGAAAACAACCGTCCGGAAATAGCTATGCTCGAAACATACAATTTACTTTCACAGTCGGGTGTTGATGTCGGCAAAGATATGACTTTGCAGGTTGCCGACAGATATAAGCCCACTTTATTTTAAACGGAGGAAAATATGAATATAACTGTTATTTCCGTAGGCAAAATTAAAGAAAAATATTTCACTGCCGCTATTGACGAATATTCAAAGCGACTTTCAAGGTTTGCGAAATTAAATATAATCGAAGTAGCCGATGAAAAGATACCTGATAATGCATCAGAAAAAGAAATGGAGCAAATAAAAGAAAAAGAGGGAAATAAAATCCTTGCAAAACTTCCGCAAAATTCGTTTGTCGTTACACTTTGTATTGAGGGTAAGGAACATTCTTCCGAAGAATTAGCGAAAAAAATCGCCGATATTTCAATGACTTCAAGTCATATTACATTCATAATCGGCGGCTCACTCGGTCTGTCCGATACCGTAAAATCAAAGTCGGCATTAAGATTGAGTTTCGGTAAAATGACACTTCCCCACCAGCTTATGCGTGTCGTTCTTCTTGAACAAATTTACCGTGCATTTAAAATTAATAATAATGAAAGTTATCATAAATAAAGGAGTGGCTTAGCCACTCCTTTTGAATTATCTGTTATTGTTTATAAATTCAACAACGTCATTAACTGCGTCATCAATATTCTTTTCAACAGCATTTTCTGCTGTTCTTTCCTTATATTCAACAACGCCCTCGCCGCATTTTTTACCTATGACAATTCTTACAGGAATACCGATAAGGTCAGCGTCTTTGAACTTAACGCCGGCTCTTTCGTTTCTGTCGTCAAGCAATACTTCTATTCCCTTTGCCTTTAGGTCATTATATACTTTTTCGGCAATTTCACTCTGTTCTTCATTCTTAGAATTTACAGGGATAACGATTGCGTGATACGGTGCGATTGATACGGGCCAGATAATACCGTTTTCGTCATTGTTTTGCTCGATAGCCGCTGCAAGACAACGTGTAACGCCTATACCGTAGCAACCCATAATAACAGTCTTGCTCTTTCCTGTTTCGTCAAGGCTCTTTAGTCCAAGTGCGTCAGAATACTTTGTACCAAGCTTGAATATATGTCCTACTTCGATACCTTGAGCAGTCTTTATAGGCTTACCGCACTTAGGGCAAACGTCGCCTGTTTCGATTGTACGAATATCAGCAACTTCTGTCGGTGTGAAGTCCTTATTGATATTTACGTTCTTGTAGTGCATATCTGTTTCATTTGCACCAACAATAAAGTTCTTCATCATTGCGACTTCTTTATCAACGTATACAGGAATATCAAGTCCCACAGGACCTGCAAAACCGACTTCTGCATTTGTAATCTGTCTTACCATAAACGGCTCGGCAAGTTCCAAATCGTCTGTGCAGCCGACAAGATTTTTAAGCTTAACTTCGTTAACTTCTCTGTCACCTCTTACCATTGCGGCAACATACTTATCGTCAGCCTTATATATTATAGTCTTTGCAAAGTTATAAGCCTCTGCATTTAAGAAACTTACAAGTTCTTCGATTGTATGAGCATTCGGAGTATGGATTTTTTCCATATCAAAATCACCCTCAGGTGACGGCTTTTCTTGAGGAATACATTCAGCTTTTTCATAGTTAGCCGCATATCCGCAATCGTCACAATACGCAATACCGTCCTCACCGATTGGCGACTTAACCATAAATTCCTGACTTCCGCTGCCGCCCATAGCACCGCTGTCAGCGTCAACGATAGTGAAATCAAGTCCAAGACGGTTGAATATTCTGCAATATGCGTCATACATTTTTTGATATGACTTATCAAGCCCTTCTTCCGTAAGGTCAAAGCTGTACGCGTCCTTCATTATAAATTCACGGCTTCTTATAATGCCGAATCTCGGACGTCCCTCGTCACGATACTTATGCTGAATTTGATATAAAGTCATTGGATATTCTTTATATGAACGGACACTGTCAATTACAGTTTGAGTGAAAAGTTCCTCGTGTGTAGGACCAAGACAGAAATCACGGTCGTTTCTGTCTTTCATTTTGAACATACTCGGTCCGAACACTTCCCATCTGCCCGAAGCCTGATAAGCCTCTGCCGGCAAAAGTGCAGACATCAAAAGTTCCTGTGCACCAGCGTTGTCCATTTCTTCACGGACAATCTGTTCAACCTTTTGCAAAGTGCGAAGTCCAAGCGGAAGATATGAGTATATACCCGCCGCAAGTTTTCTGATAAGACCTGCTCTCAACATTAATTTATGACTTGTTATTTCCGCCTCTGCCGGTACTTCTCTAAGCGTCGGCATAAGCAAGTTAGACATTCTCATTATATAAATTCCTCTCTTTATTAATATTTATCACTCTTAATAAGCGTGCCAATACCTGTCTTTGTAAAGATTTCAAGTAACAGGCAATGCGGTATACGTCCGTCAATGATATGCGCACCCGTAACACCGCCGTCGATTGATTCAAGACAGCCAAGTACCTTTGGTATCATACCGCCGCTGATGCTGCCGTCATGTATCATTTCGTATATTTCATTTTTATGTATTTCGGCAATAACATTACCGTCTTTATCCTTAATACCCTCAACATCAGTAAGCAAAATAAGTTTTTCCGCCTCAACAGACGCCGCAACTGCCGCCGCAACCGTATCTGCATTAATATTGTAGCTGTTACCGTCCTCATCTGTACCGATAGGAGCGATAACAGGGATATATTGATCCGATGACAATAAGTCAATCAAGCAATGCTTAACGTGAACAATATCGCCGACATAACCTATATCAACCTTTTCGCCGTCCACTTCCGTATACTGCTTTTTACACTCGATAAAACTGCCGTCAATACCGCTGATACCGACTGCACGACCGCCGTTTGTATTAAGAAGTGCGACAATTTCTTTATTTGTTTTACCTATAAGTACCTGTTGAGCAGTCTGCATTGTAATATCGTCCGTCACACGCAAACCGTTTACGAATTTACTCTTTACACCGCGTTCGTTAAGTGCCTTTGAAATATCGGGACCTCCGCCGTGTACGACAATCGGATTAAGTCCGATGAACTTCAAAAGAGTAATATCCTCCATTACGGAGTTCTTTAATTCTTCGTTTATCATAGCATTACCGCCGTATTTGATAACAACGGTTTTGCCGGAAAATTTCTGTATATACGGAAGTGCCTCTATAAGTATTCCCGCTTTTTTTATAAGTTCTTGCATTACTTCCACCCTCTATTATAAATAAAATCCCGGATTTGTAAGGGCTGTCTTTTCGTCCAAGCCGAATAATAAGTTCATATTCTGAACGGCTTGTCCCGCAGCACCCTTTACAATATTGTCAAGTGACGATACGACTACGGCTCTTTGAAGTCTTTCATCATAGCACACGCCTATATCAACGAAGTTTGAACCTGCAACGTGTTTTGTTTCTGGCAAGTCGCCCACTTCCTTAACTCTTACAAAAAATTCGTCTTTATAAAATTCCTTGTACATTTCCGTCAGTTCTTCCGCACTTGACTTTCTGTTTAGATTTACATAGATTGTCGAAAGTATTCCGCGTTTTTGCGGAATAAGGTGTGGCGTAAACGAAATCATTATTTCTTCACCGGCAACATTGCTAAGCTCCTGCTCAATTTCAGAAGTATGACGGTGAGTTGCTACCTTATACGCTTTCATATTTTCAGTACATTCGCAGAAACTGTTTTGAAGTTTAAGACCGCGTCCTGCACCTGTAACACCGGATTTTGCATCAACAATAATATTCTTTGTTTCAGCAATTTTATTTGCCAAAAGCGGAACTGTTCCGAGTATTGAACAAGTTGTGTAACAGCCGGGGTTACCGATAAGTCTTGCATTCTTAATCTTATCTCTGTGAAGTTCGGGAAGTCCGTAAACAGACTCCTTTAAAAGTTCCGGTGATGAATGTTTTTCACCGTACCACTTTTCATACACTGCCGCATCATCATATCTGTAATCACCGCTAAGGTCGATAACTTTAAGACCTTTTTCAAGTAATGACGGAATTACCGATTTTGACGCACCGTGCGGAAGTGCGGTAAATGCCACATCACAAGCACCGACCTTATCAAGGTCAAGTTCTTCACATTCCTTTTCAAGTACATGATTGAAGTTCTTATAAACATCACTTATCTTCTGTCCCGCAAAACTGTGCGAACCGAGTATTTCAATACTTACCTCCGGATGTGATGTTAATAATCTTACAAGCTCAATACCTGCATATCCCGTTGCTCCGAGAACTGCCGCTTTTATCATTTCGTATCCTTCCTTCCAAATAAAAAATAAGGCACTACCCTATTTTTTGCTACTATCTTATTAATTATAATACACATTTTGAAATTTGTAAAGGGTAAAATGCCACATTATTGTAATATGCTCTTAACAAAAATCAAGTTGAATTGTCACAGATTTCCTTGTATAATGTATAATATTAAGAATTATGTAAACATAGGGGGGTGTGATGTTGAAAAACAGAATATTCAGGTTGTTATCTGTTTTCTGTTCGATTGTAATTTTAATGTCCTGTCTTACGTTCAGCACTGCTGTTGCTGATGAGCCTGTCGGCAAGATGGCGGCGGTATATGCTTATGTACTTAATAATTATTTGTACACTTACAGTTCAATGCACACCGAAAACGCAGGTGATTCTCTTTCAATTTCGGAGGACAATATACCTAACGGCGTTGTGTACAGTGATATAGTAAATTTTGACGCAAATGAAAATCCGTATCTTGTTATTTTCCTTGCGGACAGCGGATACACTACCGCTTCATGTCACGTTTGGAAATATGACGAAGAAACAGAAAATGCGGAACGTATCGCTATTTTAGACGTTAATTACAATCAAATACCGCTTGGTCAATCAGGTGTATTTTCTCTCGGTTCAAACGCTGAAAAACGTTATATAACATACAAGGTGTTTGAAGGTGACGAACTTGTTCACGCGGATTATTACACCGTTATCGACGGTGATGCATTTGAATATGTAAACGCACCGCAAGTGCTTTCGGAAACAGGTGTTATGGACTTCAGTTCGGAATATTTCCACCCAAATGTTGACGTTTCTCATTATAACCAAAATATCGGCAACTTTTTCGACAAGCTGAAAAACTCAGCCGCAGACAGTGTTACATATGAGGATATTGCGGAACGTTTGAGCGATGAGGACGAACATCAGATTGAAGAAGTTCTTAAAAATGTAGTAAGCTATACCGATTTTGATATTGCAAACTACACTACTATGGACGAATATCAAAACGCACTTAACGTCGAACCGAACGGTGACAGATTTTATCTGATTTCAGAGGCATATAATCTTGGTGACGAGATTTATTACGTTCGTTTCTCTACCGACCGTTCATATTACAACTATGCACTTTTGCGCAGAAGTGATATGGCTGATAACGGTTATCAGATTTTGAAGGTCAGAACGGACTGTATACCTCTTTCGGACAGAGAACTTAAACAGATAAAAGCCGATTACGACAGAAACACTTTACTTTATAAAAAATCAAAAGGTACTCTGAAGCTTTCAAAAACATCAAAGTATGATGACAGCGACGGTCTTTCAGAACCTACAAAAGAACCGACTATTCAGATTGAGAAATCATTAAAGAGTTCAACCCGTCTGCCGGCAGTATGCTTGGGCGGCGGTATTGCAATAGCCTTGCTTACAGTTTTGTGGGTTTACCTTTACAGTGACAACAACTAAAAACAAAAATCCGATGGTTTGAAACCATCGGATTTTTTGATTATTTTTTATTTTTCTTTTTTAATTTCCACGTTTTTTCTTTAAGTTTTGCAAGCTGTTCTTCGTATCGTCTTGATGTCAAATTCGGGAATGCTTTAATAATACGTTTTTGGAATATATGCGTTTCTTTAACAAGATTATCGTACTTCGCTTTAAGTTCGTCCAAATCGTCCTTATGCTTTGACTTGATTTCTTCTTTCTTATGCTCGTACTTCTCTTTCATATCGTCCAAATTCTCACGAATTTCCTGTACATTTTCACTGTTGTATATCTCAATGCCCTTTTTCATAATATCGTTGGCACTGTCATAAATATGTTCGCCGACTTCGTCGGAAACATTATGAATTTTCTTTGCAATATCATTCATAAGTTTAACACGTTTTGTAAGATTATTAATGGTTATAACGGTTATAATAACGTCAGCCACAAACACTGCCGCAAAAAATACAACTGCAACCAGTCCCAACATATGCGGTATAAATCTTACAAATCCGAGTATAACAGGGTGAATACCTTTCATAAGCGCGATACACACAAAACCCCAATATATCGAAAATTTAAGGCATATGTAACCGCCTATGTTAAACGGCATATCCGTATAATCCCACCAACGTGCGTGGAATATTTTGTCGAGTGCAAAACCTGTAATCAGTTCCAATATTGACGTAAGCAACGCCGAGCCTACGAAAAGTAAAAATAAATTATCTTTTATCGGCGTAAGACATAATACAACTATCACACCTCCGACACCGTATATCGGACAAACAGGTCCGTTTAGGAAACCGCGGTTTATAAAATGACCTTCATTCAGTCCGCAAAATACCACTTCGATACACCAACCGAAAAATGCGTAAATGAAGAACAGCCATAAAAGTTCATAAATTGAATAGCCTAATATCATTTGTTTGTTCCTTTCATTAATAATAATTATTTGGTATCTTTGTTGATGTATTCCGCTTTCAACTTTGAATACATGATCTTTTGACTGCTGTATAATCCGTAATATCCCGATAACATATAACTCACGCCTGCCGCAATGGCAAAAAGTATAAAGCCTTTTGAGCCGAACAATTCAATACTTAAAACTATCGACGCAATCGGACAGTTAAGCACACCGCAGAACATTGCAATCATTCCGATCGCCGCCGCAAATCCCGGATTTAAACCGAACAAATGACCGACAACACAACCGAATGTCGCACCGATAAAGAATGTCGGAACAATCTCTCCGCCTTTAAATCCCGCACCGATTGTTATTGCGGTGAACACGATTTTCAATGCCCACGCCCAACCTTTTGCGTGACCGCCGACAACGGCGTGTTCGATTATATCCATTCCCGAACCGTTATAATCTCGTGAGCCTGTTAAATATGTAAGTGCGATTATCGCCAACGCACCGACAACTACTCTTATATATGGATTTTTAAACCATATTTTTAAATATCTTGCCGTATAGTGCATTGTCGTACAGAATATTATGCTCAGTTCCGCACACAATGCTGAAATAAGTATTGTCTGTAAAATTGTTATAACGCCTGTTTGCGGAATAACGGTGATTGCGAACTGAGTCGGTTCAAGTCCCGCAAATCTTGTAACCAAAAATGCCGCCAGTGACGACATAAGACACGGTACAAGTGCCGAATAATACATAATTCCCACGCTTGTTACACCGAGTGCAAACACAGCCGCCGTTATCGGTGTACCGAACAGAGCCGAAAACACCGCACTCATTCCGCACATTACAACCATATGCATATCTTTTTCGTCAAGCTTAAAAAGCCTGCCGATATTGCTTCCTATACTTCCGCCAAGCTGAAGTGCCGCACCTTCTCTGCCGGCACTGCCGCCGCAAAGATGCGTTATAACCGTACTTACAAATATAAGCGGTGCAAGTGAAATAGGTACTTTTTCATCATTTCTTATTGACGAAATAATACTGTCCGTACCCTTGTTTTCAAGCATTTTACACGCTTTGTACATTGCCACGATTATAATACCGCCTATCGGAAGAAACAGTACAAACCAATCGTGCATTGTAAAAATAATATTCGCATAATTTACACTCATATGAAACAACGCGCCGACGCACCCACCGACCACTCCGATTATTATTGAAATCAACGCCCATTTCAAAAACGTAATAACGTAATTTGACGCAGATTTCATTTTTTCAATCGCTATATCCTTTATCATATTTATCTCCCTGTTTCTTTTTATAATATATTAAATTATATCATTTTACGCCGTTTTTTTCAACATATTTATATTCTAAATATTACTAATAAAATTTTTGAATATAATTTTCATCAATGTACAAAATATTAGTGTAGTCGATACAATTCGACACAAAATTTTAAATAGATTAAGACTTTGGTTTTAAGGAGGGAAACAAAATGAGTAAAAACAAGATTCAAGTTCCTGAGGCAAAGCAAGCTATGGAACAGTTCAAAATGGAAGCAGCTAACGAAGTAGGCGTAAACCTAAAGCAAGGTTACAACGGTGACCTTACAGCAAAGCAAGCCGGAAGTATCGGCGGTCAAATGGTTAAAAAGATGATAGCTGATTACGAAAGCAGAATGAAATAAGACATTCTGAAAGTAAACTTACTATCATAATTTAATCAAATCACAAAAACGGTGATTAAAAATGAAAATCATTTTTAATCACCGTTTATCTTTTGCTTTATTTCCTGAACTATTTCAACCAACTTAAATTTAACAACAACTTCTTTATCGTTTTTGGTAATTATATCGTAAGTATCTTTATCAAGTTTTTCGCGAAGAATTTTTTCGCTTTCTTTACTGAGCCGAACTTCCTCACCCTCTTTAAAGCACAACGGCGGATACATAACGCACCACCAATTATGTCCTTCACCGCTGCCGAGAACAATCCTTACGCCGTAATATTCGCCCGCCGGCAAAACCATTGACTTATATGTTTTTTCGGGAAATTCAAATTTACCGTATTCGGCGTGTGCCGTATATGAAAAACCGTTTTCGCGAAGTACGTCATTCGCTATATCTTCAAATTCATTCAAATCATTTATTATCTCATCGCGACATTCGTTTTTGTCCGTTTTTGATAGTCTGTCGCCGACATTTTTTAAAATTGCGTCACGCACCTTTAATTTAACTGCTTGGTCGTTATCATCGTCACTGTCCGCGATAATATGTAATCTTATCAAGTTATCCTGCAAATCCGCCTGTACACCGTCCGAATATGCAGTTACACAAACCGTCATACAAAGTGCCACCAAAAATACCGCTATTATCTTATTCATAATTCATACCTCACTGATTTAATCTTGTATTGAAATTATTAACCTATTTTTCATCTCGCATACATATTTATTACGATTTTATGGAAATACTAAAGAAAAATCACAAGGAGGAAGTAATATGAAAAAATTAATATCTGTCGTTCTGGCATTTGCATTGATAACTTGCGGCGTCATTTATTACACTAACGAAAACAACGCATATGCGGTAAGTGCCTCATCAAACGAAAAACAGCTTTTGGCAAGAGCGGTAAACGGCGAGGCACGCGGCGAGCCTTACGAAGGACAAGTTGCCGTTGCGGCAGTTATTTTAAATCGTGTACGTCATTCGTCATTTCCTAACACAATTTCGGGTGTTATCTATCAGCCCGGTGCATTTACGGCGGTCAGTGACGGACAGATAAATGTTCCTATCGACGAAAATTCTACGGTTTACAAAGCCTGCAATGACGCTTTAAACGGTTGGGATCCGTCCGGCGGTGCGATATACTATTTTAATCCCGACACCGCCACAAATGCTTGGATTTGGTCAAGACCGCTTATAAAAACCATCGGCAAACACAGATTTTGCAAATAATATGAGAGAGAGGAAAATAATATGGAGAGAAAAAAAAGCATACACGTTTGGCTGTATACAATACTTATTGTAGGAATAATCGCCGCAGTCATATGGGGTGCTACCGCAACGAAAAATGCAAAAGCACTTGAAGTCACCACAGAAAATCAATACAACAGAGCGTTCCACGAGCTTGTCGGTTATGTTGACGATATAGACACTCTTTTGAGCAAAACACAGCTTACAAAAAGTCCCGCACAGCTTGCAAAACTTTCAAGCGATATTTTCCGACAAAGTGCAGAGGCAAAGTCATGTCTTGGTCAGCTTCCCACATCAGAGGTACAGCTTGACAACACGTCAAAATTTCTTTCACAAGTCGGCGATTACACCTATGTGCTTTCGCAATCAATGATTAACGGTGAAGAAATTTCACAAGAAGAATATGACAATCTTGCGTCAATGAACGAATATGCCGCAACACTAAAAAATACACTTTCGGAAATAGAAACAAAAATTTACAACGGAGAAGTACGCATTTCACAGTCAAGGACAAGACAGCGCGGAACGGTCGCAGACGCGGCAGATTCAAACGTACTTGACGATTTGGCTAACGTAGAAAAATCGTTTGACGAATATCCGTCACTTATATATGACGGTCCGTTCTCGGAGCATATTGAAAACAGAGAGCCTGCACTTTTGAAAAACGCACACACAATTTCACAAGAGGACGCACTGAACACAGCTGAGAAATTTGTCGGTACAAAAGGATTGGCTTTTGAAAGTCTTTCGGAAAATACCGCAATACCGTCATACACATTTGTGAAAAACACCGACTCAAATCAAATTTCAATAAGTATAACAAAAGACGGCGGATATATTCTTTCATATCTGAACAGCAGAAATATTGACGGCGAACGTCTTGACATTAATTCCGCAACAGACAAAGCGGCTGAATTTTTGCAGAAAAACGGTTTTTACAGTATGCAGAGCAGTTATTATGAAAAATCAGGCGGTATCGCAACGATAAACTTTGCATATGTACAGGACAACGTAACGTGTTACAGTGACCTTGTAAAAGTTCGTGTTGCACTCGATACAGGTGAAATTGTAGGTCTTGAAACAAACGGATATATTATGAATCACGCAGAGAGAAACTTATCAGCCCCTGCACTTTCCGTTGATGACGCAAAATCAAAAATATCCACAGGACTTGACGTGACCGCAACAAAACTTGCTCTTGTTCCGAAGGACAGTATGAGAGAAGTGCTTTGCTATGAATTTAAGGGTGCTTTTAACGGCAAAAACTTTTTAATCTATGTCAATGCCGAAAACGGTCGTGAAGAAGAAATATTCCTGCTTATCGAATCGGAAGAAGGAATTTTGACAGTATAATTTAATATATTGACTTTTTCGTGTATTTACGATACAATATATAATAGTATATTATAGGTACATTGTAAATATAGGAAAGGAAATAAAACCAATGAGTAAAAGATTATTTACTTCGGAATCTGTAACAGAAGGTCATCCCGATAAAATCTGTGACCAAATTTCTGACGCAATTCTTGATGAAATACTAAAAGAAGATCCGATGGCAAGAGTCGCTTGCGAAACTACTTGTACAACGGGTATAATCTCAATTATGGGTGAAATTACAACATCTTGCTATGTTGATTTCCCTAAGGTTGCAAGACAGGTTGTTCTTGACATCGGCTATGACAGAGCTAAATATGGCTTTGACGGTACAACTTGTGCCGTTGTTACGGCTATTGACGAACAGTCGCCTGATATTGCGCAAGGCGTTAATGACGGTTATGAAAACCGTGAACAAGGCGGTAATGACAACGAAAATTCAACAGGTGCCGGCGACCAGGGTATGATGTTCGGTTACGCTTGTGACGAAACACCCGAATTTATGCCAATGCCGATTTCTCTTGCACACAAAATGGCAAAGAAACTTACACAAGTAAGAAAAGACGGTATCCTTGATTATCTTCGCCCTGACGGCAAAACTCAAGTTACTGTTGAATATGATGACGATAAGCCTGTAAGAGTTGACGCAGTTGTTGTATCAAGCCAGCATTCTCCTGATGTTGATATTCAAAAACTTCGTGAAGATATTAAGAGAGAAGTTATTTTAACAACTGTTCCGGCTGAACTTATCGATGAAAACACTAAGTTTTATATCAATCCGACAGGCAGATTTGTTGTCGGCGGACCTAACGGTGACAGCGGTTTAACAGGAAGAAAACTTATCGTTGACACATACGGCGGTTATGCAAGACACGGCGGCGGTGCTTTTTCGGGTAAAGACCCTACAAAGGTTGACAGAAGTGCCGCATACGCATCTCGTTGGGTTGCAAAGAATGTTGTTGCGGCAGGACTTGCAAAGAAGTGCGAAGTTCAGCTTGCATATGCAATCGGCGTTGCACACCCTGTTTCAATAATGGTTGATACTTTCGGTACTGCAACAGTTGATGAAGATAAGATTGAACAGGCAATCGAAAAAGTATTTGATTTAAGACCGCACGCAATTATCAAACAACTTGATTTGAGAAAGCCTATCTACAAAAACCTTGCCGCTTACGGTCATATGGGACGTGAAGACTTAGGCGTAAGTTGGGAAAAACTTGATAAAGTTGAAGAATTGAAAGCTGCAATTAAATAACTAATAAAATCCGATGGCATTAACCATCGGATTTTTTATGCACTCAAAAAGCACATCTTACGATGTGCTTTTTGTAATACAAATAACTTTTTCATTAGAAATCTACTTCTGTACCGTAGTATGTGCAAGCAAACAATTTCTCCATCTGTTCCGGAGTAATTGAACGTGGGTTTGAACCTGTGCAAGCATCACCTACTGCAAGTTCGGCGATTGATGACAATTTTTCTTTAAATTCATCTTCCTTAACACCGAATTCCTGCAATGTCTTAGGGATATTCATAGCTCTGTTAAATTCTTCAATCTTAGCGATTAGAGCATTTACCTGTGCCTTTTCAGATGTTCCGCCAAGTCCTACACGTCTTGCAATATCTGCATAACGGTGCATAGCCTCTGGCTCGTGTGCGTTGTACTTAATTACATACGGCAAATAAATTGCATTTGCACATCCGTGAGGAATATGACCTGTTGAGAATGCCGCACCTGTTTTATGTGCCATTGAGTGAACTATACCAAGCAAAGCATTTGAGAATGCCTGACCTGCAAGACATTGTGCATAGTGCATTTGTTCTCTCGCGTCCATATCGCACTTATACGACTGCGGTAAGTAATCAAGCACCATCTCTATTGCCTTAATTGCAAGAGGGTCTGTAAACGGTGAATTAAGCGTTGATACATATGCCTCGATTGCGTGAGTAAGTGCGTCCATACCTGTGTATGCAACTTGCTTTATCGGCAATGATTCAACAAGCTGTGGGTCTACGATTGCAACGTCCGGTGTAATCTCAAAGTCTGCAAGAGGATACTTGATACCCTTTGCATAATCTGTGATAACCGAAAATGCAGTCACTTCAGTAGCCGTACCCGATGTTGACGGAATAGCTACAAATTTAGCCTTTTGGCGAAGTTTCGGGAATGAGAAAGGTGTACAGAGTTGCTCAAAAGTAACCTCCGGATATTCATAGAATGCCCACATAGCCTTAGCCGCGTCAATCGGTGAACCGCCGCCGATTGCTACGATTACATCAGGCTGAAAATCTGTCATAGCCTTTGCACCCTTCATAACAGTTTCAACTGACGGGTCAGGCTCAACACCTTCAAACAACTGTACTTCCATTCCTGCTTCTTTTAAATATGCTTCTACTTTATCAAGAAAACCGCCGCGACGCATTGAACTGCCGCCCGATACGACGATAGCTTTTTTACCGTCAATATTCTTTAGGTTTTCAAGTGAATCCTTTCCGTAATACAAATCTCTTGGTAATGTAAATCTTCCCATAATAAATAACCTCCTCTAATAATAAGAAAAAAGTAGTTGTTAAATTATTATCAATCTAACAACTACATTATATCACTTTATATTCAATTTTTCAATGATTTAAACCTATTTTACAAAAAATTTACCTTTTGCATAAATTTCTTGGTTTATTTTGTACACTTTTCAAAATCATAAATTAAAAAATCTTGTTGCGATATTGAAAAATATCAAAATACTCGTTGCATCGACAATGGTCGTTATAAGCGGTGCCGCCATAACAGCGGGGTCAAGCTTACAACGCTTTGCAAGCATAGGCAGTGAACAGCCTATAAACTGCGAAATTATGACTATAAATATAATCGACAGACTCACCACAGTCGCAATTTGCAAATCACCTGACATTATCCATATTCGCACACCGTTTACGATTGCCAATATAACGCATATTACAAGCGAAATTCTGAATTCGGTAAATATGACTTTTAAGAAGTCTTTCAGTTTGATTTCGTCAACCGACATTCCGCGAATTATCATTGTTGAGCTTTGCGAACCACAGTTACCGCCCGTGCTCATAAGCATAGGAATAAACGATACAAGTGCAGGTATCGCCGCACACGCGTCCTCATATTTTGTCAAAATAGTTCCCGTTATCGCCGCCGACAACATCAATATCAACAGCCAAAAAATTCTGTTTTTAGCGTGTTTAAAATCAGACGTTTTAAAATACGACTCCTCCGTCGGATTGATAGCCGCCATTCTTTCGATATCCTCTGTCGCCTCGTCCTGCATAACGTCGATAGCGTCATCAAATGTTACAATACCGACAAGTCTGCCCTCGTCGTCAACAACAGGCATTGTTACAAAGTCGTATTTATTCATATCCTTTGCAACGTCCTCTTTATCGCTCAAAGTATGCACGCATATTATGGTCTTATCCATTATATCGCATACTTTTTCATTCGGCTCGGCAAGCAAAAGATTTTTTACCGACAAATATCCCAGCAGTTTTCTGTTGTCATCAGTGACATAACAAGTATAAATCGTTTCAGCCTCATTGATTGTACGTCTTATACGTTTGATTGCGTCACTGATTGTCATTTTCGGTCTAAGACTGATATAATCGGTCGTCATAAGACTTCCGGCACTGTCCTCCGGATATTTCAATATCTCATTTATCATCTGACGCATATCAGGCTCTGTATTTTTAAGAATACGTTTCACCACATTTGCAGGCATTTCCTCAACTATATCCGCCGCATCATCAACGTAAAGCTCATCAAACACTTCCTTGATTTCATTATCCGAAAAACCGCGTATCAAAAGTTCTTGCTCATCGGTGTCCATAAGTGCGAATGTATCCGCCGCCAAATCTTTCGGCAAAAGTCTAAATAAAAGCGGTAAACTGTCCGAAGAAACCTCTGAAAACATTGCCGCTATATCCGCCTCATTCATTGACGAAAGTACATCTCGAAGTGATGAATATTTTTTGTTTTCAAGTAATGTTTCGATTGTCTTAGCCAACGCTGTCATTTTCATCACTCCTATCATTTTTAGTCCTATATATAGTATAACCTTATTTTTGCTTTGTGTCAATTTTTAATTCCGATTTTTGTGTAAAATATATTTTTGAAAAGTTTTTTTATTTTTTTTAAAAAAACTATTGACATTTGTCTAAATATAAGTTATAATAGTCAAGCAGTCAAGAGTTGGCCCGGTAGTTCAGTTGGTTAGAACGCCAGCCTGTCACGCTGGAGGTCGTGAGTTCGAGCCTCATCCGGGTCGCCAACAAAAAGGAAGTACGATGTACTTCCTTTTTTATTTGTTAATTAAATCGTAATACAAAAACGGACGACCAATGGTCGTCCGCTACGAAGTTGCTTTATTTAATATTTTCAAAAGATTTCGTTCAAACCGTTCGTCATCTTCTTTTGTTCTCTTTTTCGGGTTAAACGTCTTACCGCCTTTTCTGCCGGCTCGGCGTACTTTCTGTCCCAAAAACCTTTCAAACATAAGTTTATCAATATTATCGTTATCATAAATAAGTCCGCTGTTACCGATTGCGTACGCACTGCGTCCGAGTGCAAGCGACGCAACACCGTAATCCTGTGTAACAATGACGTCACCCTTTTCACTGTCGTTTATCAGTGCAAGGTCAACTGCGTCCCTGCCCTTACTTATCGTTACAATCTTACTGTAATCCGAACTTAAAATATGACTTGAATCAATATACATAACAACTTCGATATTCTTCTGTTTTGCAACCTTTTCAATAATTTCTTTAACAGGACACGCGTCCGCATCAACAAGTATCTTCATCATACATACCTTATAATCGCAATTATTACGCCCAAAATAGCACCGGCAAAAACTTCAATCGGAGTATGTCCCAAAAGTTCTTTCAGACGTTTTTCTGTTTTTGAAAAATCGGCATTCATAACAGACTCAACCAATTTATTAAGTATAGCAGCCTGCTGACCTGCACTTCTTCTGACACCTGCCGCATCATACATAACCACAAACGACATAACCGCCGATATTGCAAAAGCCACACTGTCAAAGCCTTGCGTAAAGCCGATAGACATTGTAAGTGCCATTACAAAAGATGAATGTGAACTCGGCATACCGCCCGAACCGATTATTCTCTTAAAATCAAACTTCTTTTTATCCCAAACGAGTATCATCTTTAGTACCTGTGCCGCAAACCAACCTATAAGAGCCGTTATAAGCACCGAATTTGAAATAAGCTGTTGTAAATATGACATTAACTATCTCCTTTAGAATTTTCTATCAATTAAGTAATCTGTAAGATTTATAAGAAATTCCGCTTTTTCACCGAACATTTCAAGTGACTTCTTTGCTTTTTCCGAATATTCCTTTGCCAATTCCTTTGACTTTTCCAACCCTACAAGCTTTACATATGTATTTTTGTTTTCTTCCGCATCCGAGCCGATAGGCTTACCAAGCTCTTTTTCATCGCCTGTAACGTCAAGAATATCGTCCTGTATCTGAAACGCAACACCTAGATTTTGAGCAAATTCATCAACAGCTTTTATTTCTCCGTCACTCGCACCGCCCATCAACGCGCCGACTGTACAGGCACTTCTTATAATTGCGCCAGTCTTGTTAAGGTGAAGATATTTAAGTTCATCAAGGGTAATATCCTTGCCCTCACTCTCCATATCGACAATCTGACCGCCTATCATACCCTCTGTACCTGACGATACGGCGAGCATATTCATTGCTTTAATCGCCCTTTGAGGATTGTTGCCGTTGTACTGCGACACAACTTCAAATGCCTTATTCAAAAGTGCGTCACCTGCCAAAATAGCGGTTGCCTCACCGAATTTAATATGACTGGTCGGCATACCGCGTCGTAAATCGTCATTATCCATTGCGGGCAAATCGTCGTGAATAAGCGAATATGTGTGTATCATTTCAAGTGCACACGCAAACGGAATAACCTCATTCACATCACCGCCGCACATTTTACAAGTATTCATCATAAGTATCGGACGAAGTCTTTTACCGCCCGCAAAAACACTGTATCGCATTGCCTTGTATATAATATTCTGCGGATTGTCTTTTTCGGCAAGGTACTTATCAAGATAACCGTCTGTAAATTCAATCTGCTCTTTCAGCAATTCCTTTATATTATTCATTGTCCGCACCTGTAAAGTCCTCTTTTACTATTTCTCCGTCATCATTTGTCATCAGTATAGAAACTTTCTTTTCTGCCGTATCAAGCATTTTCTGACAGCTTTTCGATAACTTTATTCCCTTTTCAAAAAGTCCGAGCGACTCGTCAAGAGTTACGTCACCGTTTTCAAGCTGTTCAACAATTTCTTCAAGTTCAGCTATTGACTGTTCAAATGTCTTTGCCATATCTATTCTCCCTTTACTACACAATTTGTCTGTCCGTCTTTCATTCTAAGCGTAAATTCCATACCCTTTTCCATATCATTCGCACTTCTTATAACAGTTCCGTCCTCTTTTGTCGGAATCGAATATCCTCTTGAAAGAGTTTGCAGAGGACTTAACGCGTCAAGTTTTGCCGCCTGTTCCGCAAGCTGACGTCTTAGCGACATAGTTTTCATTTTAATGCAGTTATCCATAGATTTAACAAGCGAATCTATCTTCAAATAATAATCGTCAATCCTATCCTTAGGAGTACGCATTTTAAATCGTTTTAAAAGCAATTTACAGCTTTCGATACGCTTGACTATATTTTGAGAAATACGGTTTTTATCGGTATCTATTCTGTTTCTGAGTTCAATCATTGACGGTACTGCTATTTCTGCCGCCGCTGACGGAGTAGGCGCTCTCAAATCCGCAACGAAATCGGCAATCGTAAAATCTGTTTCGTGTCCGACAGCCGATATAATCGGTATTTTTGAATTAAATATAGCCCTTGCGGTTATTTCCTCATTAAATGCCCACAAGTCCTCTATACTGCCGCCTCCGCGTCCGACAATAAGCGTATCAACCTCATTTGTTGCGTTAAAGTATTCAATCGCTTTAACAACGCTTTCCGCCGCACCGACACCCTGTACCTGTGCAGGATATATCACAATTTCAGCCATAGGATAACGTCTTGTTATAACATTTATAATATCCCTTACCGCCGCACCTGTCGAAGCGGTAACAACTCCGACACGTTTAGGGAATTTCGGAATAGGCTTTTTGTATTCGGGACGGAAAAGACCTTCTTCTTCAAGCTGTTTTTTTAATTGTTCGTATGCAATATAAAGTTCACCCACGCCGTCGGGTATCATTTCCTCTATATAAAGCTGATACGAACCGCCTGCTTCATACACACTTATTCTTCCTCGTGCAAGGACTTTCATACCGTCGCTCGGTTCAAAGTTAAGCGACTGCGCACTGCCTCTGAACATTACCGCTTTAAGCACTCCGCCCTCGTCTTTAAGCGTTATATAAAGATGTCCGGAATAATGATGTTTAAAATTCGATATTTCGCCCTTTATCCAAACATTATTAAGTATTATATTATGGTCAAGTATTTTCTTTACATAACCGTTTATCTGTGAAACGGTAGCAATTTTAGGTTCCAAGCCTATGCCTCCTTATGTGCCAGATGTGCAAGATATGCTGTTCCGACTGCATTATCGGTTGAATATTCCGCTTTTGCGAAATACACATCACCGTCAAGTTTTTTTGTAAGTCCGTTTCTTATAATTCCGTTTGACGCAACACCGCCCACAATCAACACGCGGTGAGTGTTTGTGTCCGTCATTGCCTTATTTATCGTTTTAACAAGTGTATCACGAACATTTTCAAGTACGCCGAGTGCAAGAGCGGATTTATCGCATTTTCCACTTTCCGCCATGCGTGACGCTTTTGTTTCAACACCCGAAAAATTCATATACGCACCGTCAACGGCTATCGGAAGTTTTTCACTTTTTTCAGCCTTTAGAGCAAGCTGTTCCAAAGCCTTACCGGCAGGAAAATGCAAGCCCATTTTTACGCCCACTCTGTCAATAAATTGTCCGGCACTTATATCCTTACTTCCGCCGACAATTTCATTGTCAAAATTAAATCCGTTGTAACGGCTTTTCAAAATTTCCGTTGTACCGCCCGAAAGGTGTACCGATATAAAATCGTTTTCAAGCAATTCAAAAGAGCCGCTTGAATATATTCCCGCCATTATGTGTCCGTCTTGATGCGAAAATTCATACAAAGGCACACCCAAAGTATCAGCGACAACCTTTGCATACCCCTCACCTGCAAGGAATACGGGCATATATGATCCCTCTACACATCTCGGTCTTGTACTGACTCCAACCGCCTTAACATCTTTAAAATCAATCTGCTCCGACAATTTTTCATACATCACCGGCATTAATTTCATATGCTGAAAAACACCGTCACTTTGACGTATTCCTCTTTCACCGTCTTTGACGTATAAAATCTGTCGTACATTTATATCGGTTTTTCCGTCAGTCCACGCAGTTGACGTTGTGTAATTGCTTGTATCAAAGCCTATTGTACTCACGCTAACTCCTTAAATACATTACCCAAAAGTCCGTTTACGAATGTAGGGTCACCGTCATCGCCGTAACGCTTTGCAAGTTCAACCGCCTCATTTATCGCAACTTTCGGAGGTACGTCGTCCATATACTTCATTTCAAATATTGCAAGCTTCATTATTGAAAGTGACGCTTTTGAAATTCTTGAAAGCGTCCAACCTGCTTTCAAATACTTTGCAACCGTATCTTCAAGCTCGCTTTCGTGTTCTTTCACTCCGTCAATAATCTGTCTTATATAACCGAGATTTGTTTCACATTCGGGACGCGCATTTAAAAGCTCCTCCAAAATTACGTCCATATCATCCTCGTGCATATTCATTTGGAACACTTGTGTAAAAGCAGCGTCCCTTGCTTGACTTCTCGTCTGTTTTTTCATATTTTTATTCCTTTCCCAAAATAATAAGGCTACTTAAATTCTATGTTAAAACTATACCACAATAACATAAAAAAATCAAGGCTTATGCCTATAAGACACAATCCTTGATTTATTTTCTCAGTCTTGAATATCCTCATCGTCCATAGAATCTTCATCAGTGTCAACAGTCGGTAAAGGTGTTTCGTTTACGTTGCTGTCAAGTTCGATTTTTTCTTCTTTTTCCTTTTCAAAGCTTACGCCTTCGATATGGATATTAACCTTTTGAACATCAAGTCCTGTCATTGTTTCAACGCTGTTTTTAACGTTCTCTTGAATTTCCCAAGAAAGTTCCGGTATTCTTACACCGTAATCCACCACAATATAAAGGTCAATCGTTGCAGTTGTTTCGTTCATATCAACCTTAACGCCCTTTGACGGATTTTTCTTTGCACCGAACATTTCGGCAATACCGCCGGCAAATGTTCCGTACATTCCCGCAACACCGTCAATCTCTGTTGTTGCGATACCTGCGATTGTTGATACAACGTCAACTGAAATTTTTATATTTCCGATTGGTTCTTCTTCAGCTTCTGCATTTGCAGTTGTTTCTTCGGCAGTTTCTTCGTTTATGCCGTCTTCGTTTTGAACATTCTTAATTTCTTCATCCATAATGCTACCTCCGTAAATTTTTCCGAATAAATTATTATATGTATATTATAACAGATAAATCACTTTACTTCAACTATTTTTATGTTTTGTGCTGAAATTTTAAGTTGTTCGGTTGCGATTGACGTAAGTTTTACTACATCTTCGTCTGAAAATCCGTCTTTTCGCACCATAATATTTGCCTCACTGCCGTCTACATACACACATATTTCACTGTAGCCCTTTGACTGTGCGATACTTTCGATTTCCGATTCTTTCTGTACGTTGTTTGCCTCTTCAAGAATTTTGTCACCGGCTTTTTTACGAATATCGGCGTCAAAGCTTTCGTTTTCGGCAGTTTGATTTAATATTTCAAGTGACTTTGAACGTGATGTTTCTTTATTCATCTTTGCCTGTTCAAAATAATTGCCCGAATCTGACGCGGTTTCTACCGTTACATTGCTTTCCTGACTGTCCGTTGCCTGTTCGCCGTTATCTTCCGTTACAGCCGTTTCCTCCGCTTGCTCGCCGTTGTTTTGTTCGGCGTTGTCCGTTGATGTTTCCTCCGCTACCGTATCGGAAGAAACATACTGTGCCTCACCTAGTTTCTTGCCGGTTTCAACGTAGCTTTCGCCGTCCTGTACCCTTATTGTATCTTGATACGACCAATTCAAGTATCCGGCAACTCCTATAAGTACCACAAGCGATGCCGCTATTATCTCCTTCTTCTTCAAAACCATTTTATTTTACCTCCTTCTTAAATATACATATTCTGTGTGCAGGCACGTCAAGTGATGCTGTAACCGCCTCGGAAACAGCACTTCTGACTGCGCTGTTCCCGCCCCCGTCGGCAGTCACGATAACACCTCTGACTTTTGGATACACCTCTTTTACCACCATAGGTTCACCGTCTGTCATAACAGCCTTTTTATCCTCGCTTTCTTCCTTTTCTCTTGATGAAACTTTCGTTTCGTAAGCAATATTCTTTTCCGAACTTGAATAATAGGTTATCATAACAGATACCTCTCCGGCACCGTCAATCTGTGAAAGAATGTTCGCAAGACGCTTTTCTTCATCTTCAACACTTGTTACGGCTGCCGTAGGTTGTACGTCAGCTTTTTTATTTTTGTCCACACTTGCCACTGCCATAAGTACAACTCCAATTATTAATATTAAGCATATCAGTCTGTTATTCTTATTTTTGAATATTTTAAGTAAATCTTCCTTATTCATCATGCACCTCATAAGGTTTCAAACCGTATACCTCGCATATTCTGCTCCTTGCACGGTCCGTTAATTTATCCCCGTAAACGCGTACACTGTCTACCCCCGTAATCTCACCTTCGTCATTCACCATTATTTCACATTCCGCCGTAACCGATAATTTAAACTCTTTTTCCATTCGTGCCTTAACATCCTCGTTTATCCTGTTTTTCAGTTCTTCTATAACAAGTTCCGTCTGCATATTACTGCTGTCGGCTATGTTTTCCTGTACACTGTCAAAGCCGTCGAATACATCACTTTTTACGATAGCCGTCACAGGAGAAATGATACAGCTTATTATAACCAAACCTGTTATAACCTGTACATAACTGCGCCACTTTTCAGGTGCAATAATCCCAGCCATAGCTGAAAGCAAAGTCGCACCGATTATGGTTATGATATATTCTTTCATCGCTTATCCTCCTATGCCAGTGGCGGCTAACATAATACTTATATTAATCATAAAAAGTACCGCTACCATAACCACTACCGCAAATATCGTTGTAACTGACTCCGACACCTCCCAAAGCATAGACGAAACACGCTTATCCGTAAGCGGTTCGGCTATTGATGATGTGAGTTTTAGCATTAACTGTATCACGCCGATTTTAAGTATCGGCAATACGCATATAACGCACATCACAATAATTCCCGATGTTCCGACCGCATTTTTCATAAGCCTTGTTCCGCTCACAACCGTTTCAAGCGTATCGGATAAAAACGTACCGACAACAGGTACAAGACTTCCTACCGCAAACTTAACCGCCTTACCGCTTACCGCGTCAAGTGCAGGAGAAGAAAAGCCGTATATCGCACTTATGCCGGTAAAAATCGTTATAATCGCCGCCATAAGCCACTTTGAAATCGACTTAACCACCTTACAAAATCCCGAAAGCTGTACCTTGTCACTGATATTCCCTGCAACCGCAAGCACCGAGCTGAACGCTATAAGCGGTACAAGGCACTTCTCAATAATTATCGACACAACATACACCGCCGCCGACATAACAGGCTGAAAAGTTGACGCCGATACCACCTTACCGCTTGTCGCAATCATAATCATCAACAGCGGTGAAAATTTCGTTATAAAGTCCGTCATTGCCGTAACAACTGTTGTTCCGTACTCCATAGCCGTTCCGAAACATTTTATCGCCGCCGCCGACATGAGCGTAAAGCAGGCGAAAAACGCCGCCTCACTTGTCGATTTATTTCCGAACGATGTTGAAATAGTTGTTATAATCCCCGAAATCGCCGCTATTATAAAAAGTATTATTACATCATCGGTACATTCCCTTATCTCCCCCATAATGTCGTCCGACAGCATATTTAATATATCAGTCGGATTTAACGACAAATCACCCGTCATACTCCTCTCCACCGTTTGATTAAACAAATCCTCACCCTCAAGTGTCGGTACGTCCGCATAAGCGGTTATCGGCATTATCAGCGTAAGGATAATGATTATTTTACACAGCAGAAAGTGCATTTACACACACCTCCAAAAATTCCGTAACTATCGGCAGAGTCAGTCCCAATATAAACACCTTTCCGGCAAGCTCTACCTTTAAAGCAATCGCCCCCTCGCCGCCGTCACGCAATATTTCCGCTCCGAACTGCGTTATATATGCCACACCGACCACTTTCATAACTGCCGTAAAATATCTTGTGTCCACACCGCTTTTCTCGGTTATAAGCGAAATCTGCGAAATTGCGGTTTCAAGCGTATCAAGCGTAAAAAACAATATCACCGTCACTGTCGCAAGTGCAACAAGCAAAGCATATTCTTTTTTGTATTGTTTTACGGTCATTGACAAAATTCCGCCTATCAGCCCCACTCCTATAATCTTAAATATATCCATTCTTCTCACCTAAAGACTAAAAATATTTTTCACCGTATCAAACAAATCTCCGATTTGCTGTGACAGTATAAAAAGTACTGCCACAAGTCCGGCTATCGTTGTAAGCAAAGCTTGTTCGTCACGTCCTGCTCGCGTTAAAAGCTGATTCAATACCGCTACGATTATTCCGACACCGGCTATCTGAAATATCAAATCTACATTCATAACTATATCTCCATTATATCAGCATAATAACAATCAACAGTCCGACAAGTACACCGCCGTTTCTGTACATTTTTCCGAAATGGCGGTATTCGCTCTGTGCCTGTTTTTCCTGCTCGGCTATCATACTTTTTATATATTTTATATTCTTTATCTGGTCATCAGTATCCGTTCTTCCTATGTTTTTCCCAAGTGTCATAAGTATATCTTTGTCCGCGTCTTTTAATGACAGTTTAGTACTGCATTCATTCACCGCATTTGTCCAAGCCGTTTTTACGCCTTTTTCATCCATATTTTCTGCGGCGAATTTAAACAATCCACATTTGTCCACACGCATAAATGCTTGTTTCAACTTATTCATACTGAAATTTATTTCACTTTCGAGCATTTCAAGCGAAGTGATTATATTATTTAAACTTTCCGCCCTTATTTTCATTGCATAACTTATTTTAAGCCCTAAATATCCACACGCAAAACCTGTCATTATCGCTCCGAGAATTTTCACCATTCCGTAAGAGCCTCCTCCACCGTTCCGATACCCTTTCGCCTGCTTAACGTTATAATTAAATCGAAAAATTTCAGCATACGTTTTAAATCGTCGCGTCTTTTTATCATATCGATATTTCTTCCGTGTATCGTTGCAATAACAGCCGCTCCGCTGTTTGTTATTCGTTCGATTGCGTCAATGTCCGACTGCTTGCCTATTTCATCTGTGACAATTACATCAGGACTCATCGAACGCAATACCATAAGCATTCCCTCCGCCTTGTCCACGCCCTCAAGAACATCGGTTGAAAAGCCTAAATCGAATGCACTTCTACCCTCACAAAGTGCCGCAATTTCACTTCTTTCGTCCACAACACTCACACGATACGACTTGTACGAAAGCTGACGTACAATATCTCTGAGCATTGTTGTTTTTCCCGCTCCGGGCGGTGATATTATAAGCGTGTTTTTTATTCCTCCGCCTTTTAATATCATCGGTACAGCCTCGTCCGCCGCTCCTATAACTTCACCTGCAAGACGGTAATTCAGTCCCGATATATCCTTTATAAACGAAACCTTGTCCTCTTTTATAACCGCCGTACCCGTTATACCGATTCTGTGACCGCCGGCTATTGTTATGTAACCGTTTTTTATTTGGTCACGCACCGAATATACAGACGAACTTGTTGCAATTTCAATCGCTTCATCTATATGCTCACGAGTGACTTTAAGCGTTGAATTCGGTATCGGCGTCAAGTTGCCTTTTGCGTTAAGATAAAACCGACCGTCACCGTAATTTATACAAAGCGGTTTGCCGAGCCTCATATGTATTTCACAAGCTCCGTCAAGATTTACGCCGTACATATATCGCCGTATCCCCTGTGGCATATAATTCAATATACCTTTTGAAGAAACAGCCGTTTCATTGTTTGCTATGTACATCTCCCTGTCCTCCATTCGTGTTTTGTATTTGATATATATTACTTTTCGGACACGTTTAGAACAGAAAATTTTGAAATAAAAAAACTGCTATTCAAGAAATTAATCTCAAATAACAGTCTTTAAAATCACACATTATATAAGCGGATAACCGAATTTATCACTGAAATTGCCAAGCAAAAGCATTATCAAGTCAATTAAAACACCTACTCCGAACAACCCTGCCGTAAATAAGTACAAAAGCCCTGTACCGACCTTACCGACATAAAATCTATGTCCGCCGAGCCAGCCAAGCAAAATGCATAATATAATTGCTGTAACTTTACTCTTTCGAGATACCGGCAAACCGCCGTTTACGTTTTGATTTGTGTTTACATTTGAGCTTGTGTTTGTAATATTGATTTGCGGCATAGCAGCTGCGGCATTTTTACTTTCCTTTTCATCAAATACCTTATCCAAATCATTCTTACAATACATTTTTCCCTTAACTTCCACAAGACAATCTTTACAGAACGGTTTACCGCAATATGTACACATTCCGCTTGCCTCTACATTTTCATGATTTGTACAATTCATTTTTAATCCTCCCACTTTTTGTTTTTTATAAAATCGACAATATTTTCAAAACCGATTTTTGCGAATATTAACAAGAAAACTGCTAAAATCAGACACAAAGAAATCAGACCGATCAAAAGAACAATTCCGACATTAAACAAATTCATGGCTGATATATCAAAAATATTTGTTGCATTTCCACCCATAATTACAGCTAAAGTTATTGTCAATCCGAGTCCTACGAACGCCACTATCACCATTATTATAAGCAAATTAAATAACGATTTTTTCTTCATATCAATGCACCTCCCTTATTTTTACTAAATTTATTATATCTCAACAAAAACATTTTGTCAATAGTAATAGCTAAATATTTAGTTATTACTATCTGTATTGTTTCATATCTTATTTATATAATATTAATAAGATTACAACAAGAGGTATTAATATGAGTATTGATTACAAAATCATCGGAAAGCGAATTAAAGAAAGACGAAAAATATGTCAAATAACCCAAGAAACACTTGCCGAAAAGTTAGGAGTTTCCGTCGGTTATATCAGTCAAATAGAACGCGGTATCGCTCATGCGAATTTGGATACTCTCGCAAATATTTCGCACGAGTTAAATTGTGATATCACCGAATTTCTTTCCAATGTAACTGAAAAAAATAAAAACTACTTAAATAATGACTTTTTAAATCTTTTAAATACAATGAACGATAAACAGAAAAAAATGCTTTTTGATATAGCGGAAATCATAAAGCAGAATCATTAAAATACGCAAAAAAAGAGAATGCCATAGACATTCTCTTTTAATTTAACAAGCCGAATTAATCCTCAACTTTTTTTATAACTTCCTTGCCGTTGTAATATCCGCAGGACTTACAAACTTTATGAGGCATTTTAAATTCGTGACACTGTGGGCATTCAACCATATTTGGCACACTTAGCTTCCAGTTTGCACGTCTTTTATTTCTTCTGGCTTTTGAAACTTTACCCTTAGGTACTGCCATGATTACACCTCCATAATTCTCTCTGACTTTATCTTACTTATCTTTTTCCATAATATCTACCAAAGCCGCCCAACGCGGATCTATGTTTTCCTGACTGCAGCCGCAATCGCCTTCGTTAAGGTCCGCACCGCAATGCTGACAAAGACCTTTACAGTCCTCACTGCACAAATACTTACCTTCAACATTCATAAGAAAATTGTTAGCTACTATATCATCAATATCAATTTTAACGTCCTCAAACAATATAACATCATCATCTGACGATACACTGCCGTCGTCCTGAGCAAGATTTTCGTCAATGTCGAAATCAATATCAACTACTATATCTTTCATACATCTTGCACACTGCGTAGTCATATGACCTGTACAGTTAGCCTTTAATATCAAAGATTTTCCGTTGTTTGAAACACTGCCCGAAACCTTAACAGGCTCGTTAAAATGATACATTTCCCCAAGAAAATCGGTATCAGACATTTCAACGTCACCGTTAATATCAATCTTTCCGCCAAGTTCCTTTAGAATTGTTGATACATCTATTGTCATAACATACTCCTTGATAAATACGAATCAGAGCAAAATTACTTTAATTCTACCTTAGCGCCTGCTTCTTCAAGCTTAGCTTTCATTGCTTCAGCATCTTCCTTAGCAACAGCTTCCTTAATTGTACCAGGAGCACCGTCAACAAGAGCCTTTGCTTCCTTAAGACCAAGACCTGTAAGTTCTCTAACAACTTTGATTACGCCAAGCTTTGATGCGCCTGCTTCTGCAAGTACAACATCAAATTCTGACTTTTCAGCACCGCCTGCAGCAGCACCGTCAGCAGCACCTGCAACCATAACCGGTGCAGCAGCGCTTACGCCAAACTCATCTTCCATCATTTTTACTAATTCAGCAACTTCAAGTAGCTTTAATTCCTTAATTGAATCAAGAATTGCATTCAAATCTGCCATTTTAATTTCCTCCTATTAATTATAACTAATTTTCAAATAAATTATTCAGCATCTGCTGTTTCTTCAGCCGGAGTTTCCTCAGCCGGTGCAGCTTCTTCAGCTGCAGGAGCTTCCTCAGCGCTCTTCTTTGCTATTAGGTCTGCGATTTCTTCGCCACCGTCAGCAATAGTTGCAAGCAATCTTGCAAGTGAAGAAATAGGTGAGTTCAAGCTTCCCATCATCTTTGCGATCAATGTATCCATGTTTGGTGTAGCTGCAAGCTTATTAACCTCGTCAAGAGAAATTACAGCGCCGTCCATGAAACCTGTCTTAATTTCAAGCTTATCGTTTTCCTTAGCAAAATCAGCAATAACCTTTGCAGGTGCAACTGCGTCTTCTGAAGAAACAGCGATAGCTGTCGGTCCGTGAAGTGCTTCATCAAGAGCATCAAGACCAACTTCCTTTGCAGCAAGACGAAGAAGTGTATTCTTAATAACGAAATACTTAACGTTAGCTTCTCTAAGCTTTCTTCTAAGTTCGGTATCCTCTTCAACGTTCAAACCACGGTAGTCTACAAGCACACCTGTCTGAGCAGCCTTCAAAATTTCAACTGTTTCGGCAACTTGTGCTTTCTTAGCCTCTAAAACCTTTTCACTTGGCATAATTCGTTTCACCTCCTGTAAGAATAATCACCTTTGAAAATCCAAAAGCAATGTCTTACATATAAAACAAAAAGCTCTCAGTCATAGACCAAGAGCTTTGTAATAATCATTACTAAAACACCCTCGGTAGGACTTATGTCTGCAATGTACATTGCAAGCCGCCGACTGTCTACGGATTTTCAACTTTTATAGTATAGCATAATTTAAACAGCTTGTCAATAGTTTTTTTGATTTTCATTAAAAAAATTTTAACAAAATGCAAAAACCGCTCATATTGTGAGCGGTTTTTTATTGCTATTAAAATCAATTAGCCAATTTTAGCTGCATTAATCTTTATACCAGGTCCCATTGTTGATGCTACAACAACGCTCTTTAGGTATTGACCTTTAGCAGCAGCCGGCTTAGCCTTAACGATTGCACTCATTAGTGCGTTAAAGTTTTCCTGAAGTTTTTCAGCACCGAATGATGCCTTACCGATTGGGCAGTGAATGATATTTGTCTTATCAAGTCTGTACTCAATCTTACCTGCTTTAATTTCGTTTACAGCCTTTGTAACGTCCATTGTTACTGTGCCTGCCTTTGGTGATGGCATAAGTCCCTTAGGACCAAGTACCTTACCAAGACGACCAACAACGCCCATCATATCAGGAGTTGCAACAACAACGTCGAAATCGAACCAGTTTTCACCCTGGATTTTTGCTACTAAGTCAGCATCACCAACGTAATCTGCACCAGCAGCCTTTGCTTCGTCAGCCTTAGGACCCTTAGCGAATACCAAAACCTTTGAAGTCTTACCTGTACCATGCGGAAGTACAATAGCACCTCTGACCTGTTGGTCAGCGTGTCTTGAGTCAACACCAAGTCTGATGTGAGCTTCTACAGTTTCATCAAACTTAGCCTTAGCTGTCTTTGTAATAAGGTCCATAGCCTCATTTGTATCGTAAAACTTTGATTTTTCAACAAGCTTTACGCTATCTTGATATTTCTTTCCTCTAAACATTTCGTATCCTCCTTCGTGGTTAAACGAGATTTTATATCTCTCCCACTTCTCTTAACAAATTAGTCACCGATTAGAACGCCCATACTTCTGCAAGTACCTGCGATCATGCTCATAGCAGCCTCTACGCTTGCAGCGTTAAGGTCAGGCATCTTCTGTTCTGCGATAGCTTGAAGATCTGCCTTTGAAATTGTAGCTACCTTTGTCTTGTTAGGAACACCTGAGCCGCTTTCGATCTTACAAGCCTTCTTGATAAGAACTGCAGCCGGTGGTGTCTTTGTTACGAATGAGAAAGAACGGTCAGCATATACTGTAATAACTACAGGGATAATTAGACCTGCGTCCTTTGCTGTTTTTTCGTTAAATTCCTTTGCAAACTGCATAATGTTTACGCCGTGTTGACCTAGAGCAGGACCAACCGGTGGTGCCGGAGTTGCTTTGCCGGCAGGAATTTGTAATTTAATATAACCTGCAACTTTTTGTGCCATAATGGCCACCTCCTTGAATTTTTCATAGCATATCGCTATATGAATGTGGTAATTGCGGGCATAAAGCCCTCCCACTGTTACCAGAGGGATATTATAAACAACATTTGCTGTCTATATCAAAATAATTTGATTGACTATTCCATATGTTCAACCTGTGTATAGTCAATTTCAACAGGGGTTTCACGTCCGAACATCGAAACAGCGACGTTAATCTTACGTGTTTCATTGTTAATGCTCGTAACTTTACCCGAAAAGCCTTCCATAGGGCCTGATTTAATTGAAACAAGATCTCCTACGGTAAAATCAATATCTTTCATACGAATAACTTCAACACCCATGCGTTCAACTTCTTCGTCCGAAAGCGGAACAGGCTTTGAACCCGGTCCCACGAATCCTGTAACACCACGTGTATTTCTGACAATGTACCAGCTTTCATCAGTCATTATCATCTTGATAATAACATAGCCCGGGAAAATCTTGTGCTGAACTACTTTCTTCTTATCACCGTTTTCCTCAACGACTTCTTCGGTCGGCACCTTGACATCAAGAATTAAATCCTGCATACCACGGTTTTCAACAGATTTCTCAATATTGGCTTTTACCTTGTTTTCATAACCCGAATATGTGTGTGCCACATACCATTTTGCTTCTTCTGCCATAACCGTTCTCCTTCCCTAACAATTCTTTTAATGAATTATAATATGTTAGTTAATAGTTGGAACAATTTTGCAAAACCAAAATCAAGTACGGACAAGATGATTGTAATTATTAAGATAAACACAATAATTACGCCTGTGTTATGAATAAGCTGTTCCTTGTCAGGCCATGTGACCTTTTTTAGCTCAGCCTTAGTATCCTTAAAGAATCTCTTGACTCTTGTACCAAAGCTTGGCTTATTTGCTTTAGATAAATTTGTATCAGCCATTTTTACACATCCTTACTCAATCAAAATTACTTGGTTTCCTTGTGAAGAGTGTGCTTTCTGCAGAACTTACAATACTTGTTCATTTCAAGTCTGTCAGGGTCATTCTTCTTATTCTTCATTGTATTATAGTTTCTCTGCTTGCATTCGCTGCACGCTAATGTAACCTTTACTCTCATTTTTTACACCTCCGCATTTATATATGTTCAGCTCTCTTTTCAAGCATAAAAAAAAGAGCTTTTATTCGAGCAAAATTATTATAACATTATTACAATTATAAGTCAAGCTATTTTTTCATATTTTTTCTTTTATTTTGTTTTTCACGTGTATATTTTCGCGATTTCCTGTATTTATGTACTTTTTTTTGTACTTTAAATATGATATAATTACCTTAATATATATTACGAAAGGATTAAAATTATGGGAGTCAGTATTATACGAGGCGCTATCTCCTCCGGCAAGAGTGATATGTGCCTTAAACAAATAAGTGAAATACACGAAAAAAATCCCGATTCAAAATGTATAATGATTGTCCCTGACCATTATTCATACGAAACCGAACGAAAATTTGTTGATTTTTTCGGCGGTATAGGACTTAACAATATTGAAGTTCTTACGCTAAGACGTATGTCTATAAACTTTTTAAGTGCCAAACAACAAAACCATCTTACCGCACCAGGTAAAATGATGCTTATATACAAGGCTGTTTCGGCGGCGTGTGACGAGCTTTTGAACGTAAAGGATATGGATATAAAACTTATCACCTCTATGCGTCAGCAGGGTTTTCTTGACGTTATGTCGTCACTGATAAGTGAAATGAAGCGTTACCTTATCACACCCGAAATACTTTTTGAAAAGGCAAATGCATTAACGGACAACAAGACTTTAAAAAACAAACTGATTGCACTTTCAAACGTATTGGAGAAATATCTTTCTTACGTCGAAGAAAGTGGCTGTACCGACAGCGAGGACGACCTTTTTTATCTTGCCAACCGTATCGAAAACGGCACCGAATTTGACGAAAACACTTATATATGGGTAAATCGTTTTGACAAATTTATGCCGCAGCAGATTTGCGTACTTGAGGCACTTCTGAAAAAAGGCGTACATATGACGATAAGTGTATGCTGTCCTGTTACAGAATACGAGAACGAACGCGAAATTTATCTTCAGACCGAAAAGACTGTACAAAAAGTTTACGAACTGTCGCAAACATACGGTCTTGAAAACGAATACACCGCCTCTGACGGACTTTGTCACTTAAAAGGCAAAGACGACCTATACAAGCTTTTCAGATATTGGACAGAGGACTTTGTATATCCCGACAAGCCTAAAAATACGGCACTTTTTCAAAGTCGTGACACCTACGGTGAAATCGAACGAATTGCCTGCAAAATCGTTGACCTTGTCCGCGATGACGGCTATCGTTTTAAAGATATTGCACTGTTATGCGGTGATGAAAATGATTACAGACATCTTATAGAGGCTGTTTTCTCCGAATACGAAATACCGTATTTCACCGACAGAACAATCATTTTGAGTGACCACCCTATCGCAATGCAGATTTTATCTTTATTCGGTATTCTTGAAGACGATTGGAGCTATGATTCTGTTTTTCGTTATCTTCGTGCCGGTTTTATTTACAGAAAAGAACAACACGGAAAGTTAAAATTTTTCAAGTCGATTAATCAAGAAGAAATAGATATACTTGAAAACTTCGTGTTGAAGCACGGCATAAGAGGCGGTTCAAAGTGGCTCGGTGAAAAAGAGTGGCTTGGCGAAAACAATATCGTAGACACTGCTTTTCAAACAGAGTCTGAAGAAGATGCAAATGAAGTTATAGAAAAACTCCGTCACGAAATAGCCGCACCGATTGCGTCATTCAAAGAAAAAACAAAAGGCAGAAAAACGGCCGTAGAATTTGCAACGGCATTGTTTGAATACCTTGAGGACATCAACCTGTATAGCGGATTAAAATCCGACATCACAAAATTCCAAAAAGACGGCAAACTGAACGAATCCGAACAATTTACAAAAATATGGAACCTTATTCTTGATATATTAAATCAAGTCACAATCGCACTTGACGGCGACAAAATTAACATTTCGGAATTTGCGGAATATATAACGGTAGGTCTGTCGCAATGCGAAATACGCACTATTCCATCGGGTATTGACCAAGTGTATGTAGGAAGTGTGGAAAGGAGCAGTCATACAAGCGTTAAGGTAATGTTTATTGTCGGCGCAAAAAGCGGTACTTTTCCTACGGGTATTGCATCCGAGGGTTTTCTTTCAAACCGCGACAGATGCACTTTGCAGGAAGAATACGGCGTAACTCTTGCACCCGATACTAAAAAGAAACTTGACGAACAGTATTTTAAGGTTTACAGAGCATTATGCGCGGTAAGCGAAAAATTGTATTTCAGCTATTCAATTCAAAATGAAGAAGGCAAGTCACAATCACCGTCGCATATGATAAATGACATAATGCGTAAATTTCCTAAAATGACCGTATCGGATAACCTTTTAAACGACCCATTGAAAGACGGAATTTACATTTCCACCCCGCAAGCAACAATACACAGAATGCTTATCAATATGTCCGACAGATTTAACGGCAGTAAAAATCAGTTATGGGAAATCGTATACGATTGGTACAAACACCAAACAAAATGGAAACCTATGCTTTCGCTTATGAAACGTGCCGATTATTACAGTGAACGCGGTGTAATGCTTGACAGCGATATATCAAATATGATGTATGACGGCAAAATCACATACAGTGCAACGCGTATCAACACCTATGCCGCTTGTCCGTTCCAATACTTTTTAAGATACGGACTTAACGCACAAGAGCGTGACGTGTGGGAAGTCAATTCTTCAAATATCGGAACATATGCTCACGAAGTTATCAGACAATTCTGCGATACCGTTGAGGACGGTGCAAATACAAACGAAGATAAAATAGACCGTTGGCGTAATTTGAGTGACGAAAAACGTGACGATATTATAGGCGGTATTATAAATGAATCGTGCAGCAATCTGCTGTCGTCAGACGTTCGCGACAAAGAACGTACTGCGAATATTTTCACCCGTATGGGCAAAACAATTTCAAATGCCGCAATACTTGTTCAAAAAACACTTTCTGCCGGCAACTTTGCAGAGAATGGCATGGAATACGAATTTGAAGAAGATATTTCCGATGCAGTCGCATTAAAAGGCAAAATCGACCGTATCGACATATGCCGTGACGGCGACAAATCATATTTGCGTATTATAGACTACAAAACAGGTAAAACGGTTTTCGATATAAAAAATATTTACAACGGCTATAATATGCAGATGGTTATATATGCCATTGCCGCAAAAATTAAACATGCCGACACTGATGTGGCAGGTATTTATTACACAGGTGTGCGTGATGAAATAAAGGAGCTTAACTCATCAACTACAGAGGACAATATAGTTGAGTCCAACAAAAGCGCACTAAAACTTGACGGTGTAACATTCACTGACGAAGACGAACAACTTCAAACAAAACTGCTTTACAATATGGATAACAAATTCCTTGAAAGCGGTCAAGTTTCATTCACAAACATAAAAACAGGTACAAAAACAGGTTTTAAAGAAGTTCACACCACAGATGAAATTAACGGTCTAATGAAATATGTGGCTGATACAATTATTGAAATGGACAGCAATATCAGAAACGGCAAAATAAGCCTTAGTCCGTACACCACATCAAATACAAGCGTGTGTGACTATTGTTCCTACTCCCCTGTCTGCAAATTTGATAAGGATAACTGTACACCGCGTATTGCGGATTCATCGGTCAAAAAAGAAGATATTTGGGAGATATTAAAAACAAAAGGTGCGGCGTTAAAAAACAACAAATCGAAAGGAGTTGACGAAGATGCCTAATTGGACAAAAGAACAAGAAAAAGCGATATATGAGCCGTCAGGCAAGAAAAACATACTTGTTTCCGCCGCCGCAGGCTCTGGTAAAACGGCGGTACTTGTCGAACGTATCGTAAATCTTATAACCAACTCCGAAAACCCTTTTCCGATAGACAGTATATTGGTAGCAACGTTTACGGAGGCGGCGGCTACCGAAATGAAAGAAAGAATTATAAACAGAATTAACAAATCATATCGTGAGGCACTTGAAAACGGTGATATTGCACAAAGCAAATATTTAAAAGAACAAATGCACCTTACAGCAGGTGCGGATATTAACACAATCGACGCATTTTGTTTACGTGTGGTCAAAAACAATTTTCACGTTTTAGGTATTGATCCGAATTTCAGCATTATGGACACCAACGAGGACAAAATGCTCATTGACGATACATTAACCGATTTATTCGCGGCACTTTACGAAACAGAAAACGAAGAAAACAAAAATCGTTTTCAACACCTTGTAACAACTTACGCATCAAACCGCGATGATGAGGGATTGAAAAAAGTTATACGCAAACTTTACAACTTTATACAGTCATTCCCCGATCCGATAAAATGGCTTTACGACAAAGCGGCTATGTATGACAATAATATGTCGCAAAGTGTATGGTTTAAGGAAATATTTTTATCAGTCCACAAAGAGAACATTTTAAAACATCACGGCGAATTTTGGGACAAGCTGATAAAAGAAATGATTGGGATTGTAAAGAAAGTATATCCCGATACAGATACTTCCGTACCGCCGGTTTGTATTCCTGAATGTGAGCAATATTGGGGAAAGATGTGGGAGTACATATGTATATGCGCCGACAGTGTAAAAGCATTAAAATCAGCTGAATCATTTGACGAAGTCGGCTCTGCATACGATACTTACATCGCCAAAACAAAGCTTGGAACAGCCGTAAGAGCATACAAAAAAGCTGAATCGCCGATTGAAGAGTGGCAGTATTACTCGAACAAATATAACTCTATGCGTGAAGATTTACTTAGCAGTACATCTTACTTGCCTAACGGCACTGCCGAGCAATTTAACAAGTATGTTCACTCGGAAGAATTGAAACAAACGATTGACGATATTGTTTGGATAACGGTTTTGTTCTCGGAACTTTATGAGAATGCAAAAGCAAAAAAGAACGTCAAAACATTCTCCGATATTGAACATCTTGCCTATCGTCTTTTCAGCGAAAATGAAAATATAAGAAACGAATATTCGCTGAAATATAACGAAATACTTATAGATGAATATCAAGATACAAACGGCTTGCAGGATTCGATTTTCACGCTTATTTCAAGAGATAATAAAAATATGTTTATGGTCGGCGACTTAAAGCAAAGTATATATCGTTTCCGCGGTGGTGACCCGACTATTTTCAAGAAAAAATACAGCCTTGACAGTGATGAAATCGAAATTATACACCTTTCACAGAACTTCAGAAGTCGTATGCAGGTTATCGACAGTATAAATGACGTGTTCAGATTTAATATGTCGCAGGATGTCGGTGACGTTGATTACAACGACATCGCCGCTTTGCAGCGTGAAGAAAGCCGCGAATGTTATATAAACACCGCCGAAAATGCCCGGAATGACTACAAATCCGAATTTTACTGTATCGGAAAATTGAAGGATTCAAAAGAATCTTCTTCCGATTATCTTGAGGCAGTTACCGTGGCAAACAGAATAAAAGAGCTTGTTGACAGTCATTTCAAGGTTTATGACGGCAACGGAAAATATCGTGATTTGAAGTACAGCGATATAGTCGTTCTTATGCGTTCGACAAAAGTAAACGGCGAACTTTTGCAGGAAATATTAGAATCAAACAACATACCGTCATTTTTGCAAAAGGAAGAATATTTTGAAAAACGTGAGATAAAGCTTATGCTTACACTTATTTCACTTATCAACAATCACATTCAGGATATTCCGCTTGTAAGCGTTATGCGTTCACCGATAGGTAATTTTACCGAAAACGAACTTTCAAAAATCAGACTTGAAAACAGAGCCTCATCTTTTTACAATGCCGTAAAATATTATAAATCGTCTTGCGATGATTTGACGAAAGAAGAACAGAAACTTTCAAAAAAATGCAAGAGCTTTCTAAAAGACCTTGACCGTTGGCGCGGATATGTTAAGATGAAGTCAATCGCCGCGTTGATTTGGACGTTGTATGAAGAAACGGGTTTTTACGACTTTATGGGTGCTCTCGAAGGCGGTGACGAGGCACAGGCAAATTTAAAACTTTTATATGAACGTGCAAGAAAGTATGAGGAATCGGGCTTTAAGGGTATATTCAACTTCATTCGATATATCGAAAGAATTGAAAAGAGAAACGAAGATTTAAGCGGTGCTCAGCTTATCAATGAAAACCACAATGTTGTACGAATTATGACAATACACAAAAGCAAAGGTCTTGAATTTCCTGTCGTATTTATTATGCGCACAACTAAAAATATGCTTGCCGCAAAACCTACGGAGGAACACAGAATACAACTTCACAAAGATTTGGGGATCGGCATTGATTATATAAATTATGAAAATTTATATTTAAAAAAGCTGATGTTTACAAAATATATAAAGCGACAAAATCAATCCGAAACTCTTTCGGAAGAATTGCGTCTTTTGTATGTCGCAATGACTCGTGCAAAAGAAAAATTAATTATTGTTTCGTCCGACAAATACAAAGATGAAAATGAGTTTAATCAAAAAATCCAAGAAGCAGTATATAATGCAAAGACAATGCCAAAGTACATCATCGCATCAAAAGCAAAAAAATATTCCGATTGGCTGATTCCGTCAATAGGCATATCGTTAAATCACTGGAATTTCATACCAAGATTTCTTGCCAAAACCACTGTATCGGACGTCATCAAAGAAAAACAAGAAACGATAAAGGTCAAAAACATTGATGAAATGCGTGAAAAAGTGCAAAAGCTCCTTGAATTTCATTATGAACGTCCGCAATCCGGCAACATTCCGACAAAAACATCCGTAACGGCAATAAAAGAAATGACGGAAGAAGAACTTACACGAAAAAGCGACATTGAATACGAGCCGATTTATATGATGCAAAAACCTGACTTTATGCGTACAGAAAAACTCGGTACACAAATCGGTACGGCGCACCATCAGCTTATGGCATTTTTCGATATTGAAAAGATTAAGACGCTTACCGAAAACAATTACGCCGACTTTGTCGCATCCGAGCTTGTCCGCGTCACAAATGACGGTCAGATTGACAGCAATGTTGTTTCGGATAAAAATATAGCCGATATGATATGCAAAAATGTCACAAGCTTTTGGAAAAGCGATATGGGTAAAGAAGTTTTAAGTGCCAAAAAAGTATATCGTGAAAGTCCTTTTGAAATATCAATTCCGGCATATGAATACGACAACACTTTACCGGACGAGTACAGAAACGAACAGATTATTTTACAAGGTATTATTGACTTATACTTTGAGGATAAAAACGGTGATATAATCCTTGTCGATTACAAAACCGACAAATGTACTTCCAAAGCAGAACAACTTGCAGTTGCAAAAAAATATGAAAAGCAATTAATTCTTTATGCACGTGCCATGGAAAAAATCTTAAAAAAATCTGTAAAAGATAAATATTTGTATTTATTTTCTCCGCAAAGTGTGGTAAAATTAGATTAGTAAATTTTTTTGAGGTGATATAATGTCAAACTACGGCAATTTGAATATAAACAGAAATAAGAACAGAAAAGGTAAAAAAATTATTATCGCCTTGATTTGTATTGCGGTTTTAATACTTGCATTTATATTTTATATAGGTATTACAGTCGGAAGCAACAACGACAAATCCAACCAAATAGCCGACGCAATTCAAGAAAATACGGAATTAAAGTTAAAGGTAAACGAACTTAACGACCAGATTGCACAACTGCAGGAAGAAATAGATTCACTTCACGCAGAACTTGAGGCTATGCCGACGATTGAACCGATACTGCCGTCAGGCTCACCTGCTCCGTCAGTATCTCCTACTTCACCTATTTCACCGAGAATCGGTGTTCAATAAAAATTAATACAAAAGGTCTGTGGCTTTACCACAGACCTTTTAATTTGTTGTTTTATTATAATTCTACAATAGTTTCAACTTCAAGAAGTACGTCCTTCGGAAGTCTTGCGACTTCCACGCATGAACGAGCCGGATAAGGCTCTGTAAAATATTTAGCGTATACTTCGTTAATCTTTGCAAAGTCATTCATATCCTTAATAAATACTGTTGTCTTTACAACATTTTCAATACTTCCGCCGGCAGCCTCAATAAGGTTCTTGACATTTGTAAGTGCCTGTTCTGCCTGTGCCTCAACGCCCTCAGGAATATCGCCTGTTGCAGGGTTAATCGGAATTTGTCCCGATGTGAACAGCATATTTCCGACAGTTATTGCCTGTGAATAAGGTCCGATTGCAGCCGGAGCATTGTTTGTCTTTGTTTCTTTCATTTGTACCATTCCTCTCGTTTTATAAAATTTATATGGTAATTAAATAGCATACAACAGTGAAGAATACGAAATATCCAAGCATCATTGCATACAATACCTGACTTGGTGATTTAGAAATCCATTCTGTGCGCAGTGCCTCATAGGTAAGCACAGCCACGCTGACCGCGCCGCACAAAATCAATATCATAAGCGTTACAGGTGACAACATACTGAGAATTACGCCGATTGCACATATTACCGTAAACGGTATCCACGTTGACGCAAGACGTATTGAAAATTCCCAATATGCCGTTTTAAGACGCATTACAAATCTATTGATAAGCCAAAATATTCCCGAATACAAGAAAAATAAAATCACTCCGCTTATCGCACCGGATACCATACAAAGTATGATTTGCAATACAAGACTGTAACCTGCACCGCCGTTAAAATTCATAAGTGACGTCAATATTTTAAGCGGTCCTACTCCGCCGCCTCTTAATATAAAGAACATACACAGCCACAATACAACGCCTTGAAGTGCCGAAATAGTCATTATTGCCGCTTTTCCGAGATGTGGCGGATTGGAAATTGTGTCAATCGGTGATTTTATAAATCTCACGATATATCTTCCCAACTCACCGAAAAATCCTTTCGGATTGATATTTGACGTTCTTGTTGCTTTAGCTTTCCTTGCCGCTTTTCTCGCCTTATGCTTTATCTTTGCTCTTTCAAACTTACTTTCCGTTCCGGCATAGCCTGTTTTGTAAGAAGTTTCGGTTTTATACGGATTACTGTAATTAGCCTGTGTTTTCTCTTGTTTTTTATCCGATTTTTTGTCTTCTGTTTTTGTTTCGTTTTTTCTTTCGGCAGATGATTGCTGTTTCCCCGCTCTGTGTGCAACACTCTGCGGACAATCGCAAACTTCGCCTTTTTCAAGTTCTCTGCCGCAATATATACAGCTTCTCATATATACACCCTTTCATAATTTAAGTATATATAAATTATAAACCTGTAATAAATGGTTGTCAATGTGCCAAGTGTAAACAAAATGTTAATTATTTCAGAATACTTTTGACGGCGCCCGTCTTATTTATACAGTCGTGCCTCAAATGTTTTAATATCCGCCTGATGTTCGTCACGGACACGGTGGAATAATTTTATCGTTATACCGTCTATAACGGTTTCACATTCGGGAACTTCCTCATATGCCGTTGCAATATCCGCATAATTCATAAAACTGTTTACAGCCTCCTCAACAACCGTCTGACTGCCCTCTGCCAAGTGCGTCTGTGCAGGAGATGCGACAAGGACATAATTTACGGTATACAACGGTGTCAAATCCCTGTCACGCGAATCTACCTGTGGCAATGACACGATATAATTATCACGTATCGACTTTACTCCGAGTGACGGTTCTGCATTTATAAGTATATCCTCATTAAGCGTAAACGATGACGCAAGTACGCCGAGCGTATCACCGTCATAAACGGTTGTGTCGAGTTTTTTCTTTAACGCAAGAATTTCGTCCGTATCGTCTCTTGATACAGGCAGCATCGAAAAATTCGGTATCAATGCCATATGCTTAATTTCCTGTATATTATGCGGTTGTGTGCGTGGAATATATACATTCACCGAATGTACCAACGCCAAAAGCGATATTCCGACCAAAGCCCATTCTTTTGTTATATGTCTTATTGATATAAGTGTAAGCATTATAAGTGACGGAATGTATAAAAGCAAATGTTGTTGTCCGTGTGTCTGAGTTGAAAGGAACATAAACAGGCACACTATCATCTGTACCCACATAAACAGCGTTCTTGTTTCTTTCTTTTTAACCGCCATAACCACTGACGAAACAGCAAGCACTCCAACGAATATTATACCGAAATATCTTGTTATAAGTTTCAAATCAGTTCCCACCGAAAACTTATATCCCGAATAAAGATTGCCGTAATCTTTCATCAATTTATACACAAGGAAATCTCTGAAAAATACAACGAGTATCAATCCGACAACTGCGATTGTTACAATCGGTTTGTACCATTTTTTCTTAAACAGTACGCAATCCGCAAGCATTGCGGTTATAAACGATACCGTGAAAAACGCGTACCATCTTCTCCAAAGCATAAGTGCGACAAGCAGTACGCCGATTACCGCATACCGCCATATCGCGTCATCATCTTTGTCTTTTACAAAATACAAATTAAAGCATACAAGACACCCTAAAAGTCCTCCTATATCAACAAATCCGTTAAATGTCAAAAACACCATAGACGGACATATCATAAGCGAAATCACCGCTGCAATTTTAGGTGCTTTACTGACTTTTTTCGCCAACACATACACCATTGCAAATGACGTCACTAAATATAAATTGACAAGTCCCAAAATATACGCAAGCCGTGACTCACCGAAAATTTTTACAATCAACGCCGACGGAAGTCCCGCTATATAGTTATAATCCTGCTCAGCAACGGAATTATAGACATTATGCCAAAAACCGCCTTCACTAAACGCTCCCGACGCAATTTTTCTTGCAATATCCCAATACGTCGAATCGTCCCAAAAATATATATAATTATTTTTTGTAATATAAATAATCGCCAAAATATTAAGCACCGCCCATACAACCGCAAAATAAATCAAAGTTTTATGATGTGGTCTTGCCGATTGTTTGCGTTGTGCAATTTCTTCAAGGTCATACTTATCGTTTAAAATCGCCCTGAATTTCACCTGACTCAGCCCTCCTGTTTAGCTAAATAATGAAAGTATTTCTTCGTTAGAAAGACTTTTAAATGTGTCCGTATTAACGCGGACTATATCGTCTGCAAGATTTTTCTTGTTTTCCTGCAATTTAAGTATTTTTTCTTCTATTGTACCCTTTGCGGCAAGACGTATAACCTGTACCGCTTTTGTTTGTCCTATTCTGTATGCACGGTCGGAAGCCTGTTCCATAACCGCAGGATTCCACCATGGGTCATAGTGAATTACGGTATCCGCACCCGTCAGGTTAAGACCTACACCGCCTGCTTTAAGCGATATAAGGAACACGTTGTTTTCACCGCCGTTAAATCTGTCGGAAAGCTCCGCTCTCTCGTAAGACGGAGTTTTTCCGTCAAGGTAGAACGAATCTATCCCCACATTTTTCAGACTCTCTCTTATAATTGAAAGCATTGACGTAAACTGTGAAAATACAAGTATTCTGTGTCCCGACTCAACCGCATTCGTGACAAGTTCCATAAGCAAATCAAGTTTACCGCTGTCCTTATCATAGTTTTCGTCAAACAATGTAGGGTGACAACAAATCTGTCTTAGTCGCATAAGCAGTGTCAAAATACGCATTTTACCTTGACCGCCCTCGCCAAGCAACGCAAGCGTCTGATTTTTCGCAAGTGCAAGATACGATGTGTACATTTTCTTTTGTTCACCCGTAAGCTCCGCATACATTGTGTTCTCGATTTTTTCCGGTAACTCGTTTAAAACATCGTTTTTCATACGTCTTAGCATAAACGGCTTTATCCTCGCTCTGAAACTGTCCGCCGTCATTTTGTCACCGTCTTTTACAAGCGGCATTTCATATCTGTTTCTGAATTCGTGTGCCGAATACAAATATCCCGGCATTACAAAATCAAATATTGACCACAATTCAAGCAACGAATTTTCTATCGGTGTACCGGTAAGGGCAAATTTATGCTCCGCATTTATTTTCTTGACGCTTCTTGCATTCATAGTTTTCGGATTTTTAATATGCTGTGCCTCGTCTATAAAGCAATACGAAAATTCAAATTCTTTATAATGTGCAATATCGCGTCTTAAAAGCGGATATGACGTGATTACAAATTCATACTCGCCGATAGTCTGTATAAGTTTTTCTCTGTCCTCTTTTGCACCGTCAACTATTATGGTTTTGGCATTCGGTGTAAATTTATTTATTTCGCTGAGCCAGTTATAAGTAAGTGCACTCGGTGCAACGATAAGCGTCGGTTTTTCGGGTTTTATTCCGTGAATATACGCAATAACCTGCAGCGTTTTACCAAGACCCATATCGTCCGCCAATATACCGCCGAAGCCAAGATAAGAAAGCTGGCTGAGCCATGCCATTCCGTCTTTTTGATAGCCACGCAAAATGTCGCTGACTTCACTCGGAATTACAGGCTCTATATTTTTTATTTCCTCAATATATTTTTTAAATTCTTCATTCTTTTCAACAGATGAAAGAGAATTTAAGTAAAGTGCATGATACTTTGGAATTACTTTTTTACCGTTTTTAATATCTTCAAAAGAAAAATCAAGTTGATCAAGCAAATTGAAAATATCCTTTTGCTTACTGTTTTCAAGGTCGATAAAACTGCCGTTTGATAATCTGTAAAATCTTTTTTTCAGTTTAACCGCACTTAAAATTCCGCTGATCTGTTCATATGACAGATTACTTTCAAAGTCAGCCTCAAGCAAATCAACACCGCTGTTATATGTTACAGACGCACTTATATCCACTCGGTCCATAATCTTCAAGCCGGCAAATCTGTCGGAATAATAGAGCTTTGCTTTTTCTTTAAGTACAGGAATTTCGTCCGATAGGAATAAATATATTTCTCTGTCCGATTTCAACATGAATGTACCATCTTGTAAATTGAACATCTTAAATGACGAAAGCAAATCGTTTTCAATCTCATAGTCACGCACAACGATTTTGCCGTTACCGTTTACATCGTTCGGCAAACGTAATCCTATACTTCCGTAATTCGCCTTAACAACGGCAGTTATACCGCCTTGTGCCGCGTCAAAATACACTTCAAATGTCGGTTTCGCATCGACAATCATATCTTCGATACCGCGTGTTATAACGCCGTGCTTACTGCGTATATCGGGTAAAACGTGAGTGGCAAACAAAATTGTATTGTCACCTTTAAAACTGATTTGCGTTCTGCCCTCCGTCGCAAGTGCATGGTATATCGGCATAAAATACTCACGCCATTCTTCGCTTGTGTGGTATATCGTGTTCTCGTAAAAGAACCACTCACCGTCATGCGTCAGTGCAAAACCTCTGTCACTGACAGACATATCAACTTCGCCGTCACCTGCGTCAACATCAATTATTATATCTGGATTGTCTTCTTCTATTCTTACATTGCCCAAAGAAAGCCCATCAAATACAACAGCAAAATCAACATATTGCAGCAGAGGGAATATTCTCTTTGCCGCAAGTGAGCCGAAAGCAGTTTGATATGCCGCTTTCATATACATCTGAACATCTGCCGCACGATTTTCGTATGTTTCCGCAAGTATTGCTATTATCTCGTCTTGATGTTTCGGAAATTCCGTTACTGCGGGATTATATGACGTGTATCTGTCAAATTTAAACTCCTTGCCTTTCAAATAACATTCCAAAAAATTTTCAATACCGTGTACTTTATTACCGCCGATTTCAACAGACATTGCATACGATACACCGTTTGTATTGTGCTTATTTATGTGCAGTGTAAACTTTGCATATAGTGGCTGTTTTTCGTATTTTCTTGATGCAAATTCACCGCAAAGCGTTTTTGCAATCTTATCGTTTTCATCAACATAATCCGCACCCTCGTCAAGTTCCTTTTGACGTTGCTTTAATGTTGAAACAATATGTTTACAAACAGAATTCATCGTTTCAAAATAAGGACAGGTACAAAAACAATCCTCTACACCTTTTTCAGACAATCTTACCTGCACATTGTAGAGTTCTTCCCCGTCAACTACGGCTGTTATTAAATTATCCTCACGTTTTCTTAAATGAACTCTGCCCTCTTTAAAGTATTCCAAGCCACGCTTGTAAATAGTCGCCGAGCAGGATTTTTTTATCATTGAATCTGTTATTTTCATACCTTACAGCCTTCCCGTTTTGAATATTGTACACCCATTCTGTATCTTATAATTATAGCACATTTTAACTTATGATACAATATTATTTTTATATAAAATACAAATGGATTAAATTCATATAATATGCTAAAATTATGCGTGTAGAAAAAAAACGAAAGGACGAACAGTATGGGAAAATTTGACGGAATACTTTTATGTACCGACCTTGACGATACACTTCTTACAACCGATAAACGTGTATCGGACGAAAACAGTAAAGCTATTGAATATTTCAAGTCAGAGGGCGGACTTTTCACATTTGCAACGGGACGTGTGCCGCAAGGCGCAAAGTTAATGCTAAACTACGTTCACCCAAATGCACCTATGGTTTGCTTTAACGGTGCGGCAATATATGATTTTAATGACGAAAAACTTTTATGGGCAAGCACACTTGATGAAGGTGCTTTGAAATGCGTTGAATATATGGATAAAATGTTTGACTTTGTGGGAATTGAAGTTTGTACTTCGGATAAAATTTATTTCTGTAAAGTTAATCAAAAAGTAAGAGAACATCAGGTTCTTGAAGATTTACCCGATAATTTTCTTGATTATCACGATATAAAGGAAGATTGGGTAAAAGTATTGTTTATGGTTGAAGAAAATGAAATTCAGCAGATAAGAGATGCGATTGCAAATTCACCGTTTGTTAATGATTATGAATTTGTGCAGTCCAGTCCTTGGTACTATGAGCTTTTGCCTAAAAACGCAAGTAAGGGTGAGGGGCTTATGCACCTTGCCGATTTGATGAATGTTGACAGAAGTAATACAATCGGTATCGGCGATAACGAAAACGACCTTGCACTTGTTAGAATGGCAAATATCGGTGTTGCGGTCAGTAACGCCGTTGATGAAGTAAAAGAAGTCGCTGATTTTATAACGGTTGATAATAATTCCAGTGCCGTTGCGGCTGTGATTTATGCACTTGATAACGGAAAAATTAAATTTGAATAACGTAATAAGGGCGGTCATCGACCGCCCTTATATTTTGTGGTTGCCACCCCTCAGTCAACTTCGTTGACAGCTCCCCTCTATGGGAGCCATACGGAAAGCCTCTCCTTGAGGAGAGGTGGCACGAAGTGACGGAGTGGTGGCTTTTTAGGGACGTCCCCTACTCTCATTATCCATTATAGGCTCCCCTCAATGGGAGCCTTACGGAAAGCCTCTCCTTGAGGAGAGGTGGCACGAAGTGACGGAGTGGTGGCTTTTTAGGAGCATCCCCTACTCTCATTATAGGCTCCCCTCAATGGGAGCTGGCGGCATTGCCGCCTGAGGGGTGGCTTTGCGGGACGTCGCGAGCGCCGTTATCTGCTCTCTTTATCTATTATCTTAGTCTACCAAAATGGGCGATCAATGATCGCCCCTACGGATGTGAACGGCTGTTATAACTTTCCTTAACGTCACCCTACGAATTATTGTTTGAAGCTATTTCTTATACAGCATATCAAGTTCATCTTTTGTCAATTCACGGACTTCGCCTTTTTCGAGTGATTTATCAAGTTTCAAATTGCCGATTGCGACACGTTTCAGATACGTCACCGTTTTACCGACTCGTTCGCACATACGTTTTACCTGATGAAATTTACCCTCTGCAATTTCGATATAAACCTCATTCGGATTTTCCGTTATTTCAAGCTTTGCGCTTTTTGCGGTAAACTCTTTAAATTCCATACCGCCTGCGAATATTTCAACATCTTTTTCTTCCATAGGTTTATCAAGCACCGCGAAATATCTTTTATACACATCTTTTTTCGGTGATGTCATTTCATGAGCGAATTGACCGTCATTTGTGAGGATCAAAAGGCCCTCAGTATCTATATCAAGTCTGCCTACGGGATATACCTCAAAATGTGCGTATTCCTCCGGAACAAATTCGGTTACAACGGGATACTTCTTATCATAAACAGCACTTACGCAGCCTTGCGGTTTATTTAGCATTAAATACACAAATTCACGATAAATCAATCTTTCGCCGTCAACCTCAACAATACTGTTTTCATCAGTCTGTTCCTCCGGCTTTTTACACACTTCACCGTCTATAAACACAAGACCTTGTTTTATTAGTTTTTTCACATCTTTTCTGCTTGCATATCCGCAGCCGGAAATATATTTATCTATACGCATATATAACTCCTTAAGCAAAAAGGACGGCATAATAAAGCCGTCCTTCAATTTTCAATTATCAATTACTGATTGTTTTCAGCAAGCTTTTCGTCGTATTCCATTGCAAGCTGTTCAATTTCGCCTGAAGCTTTCATTTCTGAAAGTGTTTCGTTAATCTTGTCAAGAAGTTCTGTGTTACCCTTCTTAACTGCGATTGCATATTCTTCTGTTTCAAATGCCTGTGGGTCTTCAACAATCTTTAGACCGTTCTTTTCAGCAAGAGCCTTACCTGTTGCAGAGTCGATAACTACTGCGTCAAGCTTACCATTCTTAACGTCTTGAACTATATCAATACCTCTGTTTGCTCTTGTAACCTTGTCTTCTGCAAGCTGTAAATCGTTTGTTACGATATTGTCGCCTGTGTAACCAAGAACAACGCCGACTGTCTTATCATTCTTCAAATCTTCTGCACTTGTAATATCTGTGTTGTCAGGTGCAACAACGATAACCTGTGATGCAACATAGTATGGATCAGAGAAATCAACACTTTGCTTTCTTTCGTCTGTAGCAGTCATACCTGCAACAACCATATCAACCTTACCTGTGCTTACAGATGCAACAAGTCCGTCAAATTCCATATCTTCAATTTGAAGTTCCTTACCTACATTTTCGGCAATCTTATTTGCAATAGCAACGTCAATACCGTCAAATTCTCCTACAAGACCTTGTGATGTTGTGTATTCAAACGGTGGGAATGCTGCGTTTGTACCCATAATCAACTTATCACTGCTTCCGCAACCTGCAAGTGCTGCCACTGCCATAACTGATGCAGCTGCCAAAGCTACTACTTTCATTAAACCCTTTTTCATTTTTTGTATCCTCCTAAAAAATCACTTATTTTTATATTTAACACATTCTGTGTTAGATAACTACTTTAAAACTTTGCTCAAAAATTCTTTTGTTCTTTCGTTTTTCGGATTGCTGAACACTTCGTCAGGAGTGCCTTCTTCAAGCACATATCCGCCGTCCATAAACAAAACTCTTGACGCAACTTCGCGTGCAAATCCCATTTCGTGAGTTACAACAACCATTGTCATACCACCGTCCGCAAGGTCTTTCATAACAGAAAGAACTTCACCGACCATTTCAGGGTCAAGTGCCGATGTAGGTTCATCGAACAACATTATATCCGGCTGCATTGCAAGTGCACGTGCTATTGCAATTCTCTGCTGTTGACCGCCCGAAAGCTGTGCGGGATATGAGTCCTCTTTGTCCGCAAGACCTACTTTATTCAAAAGCTCACGTGCAAGCTTTTCAGCCTCTGCTTTCGGCATTTTCTTAACCTTAATTGGTGCAAGAGTTATATTGTCAAGCACTGTAAGGTGTGGAAACAGATTAAACTGCTGAAATACCATACCCATTTTTTCACGAATTTTATTTACATTTGTTTTCGGAGCGGTAATGCTTTCGCCCTCAATGAGAATTTCACCCTCTGTCGGTACTTCAAGCAAATTAAGACATCTCAAAAATGTTGATTTACCCGAACCCGAAGGACCTATAACAACAACCTTTTCGCCTTGTTTTATGTGCTGGTCAATTCCCTTTAATACTTCTAAATCTCCAAAATGCTTTTTTAAACCGGTAACCTTTATCATCTCTTATCCGCCTTTCTCATACCTTTTTCAACTTTAGAAAGCAACGTACTTATAATCTTTATAACAACATAATATATAACTGCTATTGACAAAAGCGGTATAAGGTAATCATATGTAAGGCTCTGTACCTTTCTTGCCGCTCCGACAAGGTCGATATTCGCAATCATACCGATTACGGCTGTTTCTTTTATCAATACAACAAATTCATTACCAAGCGCCGGCAGAATATTTTTCATAGCCTGCGGCATAACAATGCTTGCCATAGTCTGTTTATGCGTCATACCAAGCGAACGTCCCGCCTCAGTCTGACCGATATTTACGGACAATATACCGCCTCTGACGATTTCCGCAATATACGCACCGCTGTTTATACCGAATGCAATAAATCCGACTACCCACTTATCAATATGCACATTTGCAAAAATAACAAAATAAATTATAAGCAGCTGCACCATTGTCGGCGTACCGCGGATAATATCAATATAAATTCCCGAAACGGCTCTTAAAATCTTACTTTTTGACAGACGCATAAGTGCCATCAGAATACCGATTACCAAACCCAACAATACCGAGAAAAGAGATATTAAAAGCGTATATCCCAATCCACTAACAAACCACTGCCAACGTCCGTCTACCACAAATGTAGAGTTCAAGCGGTTTAACAAATCAACAACCCAAGCAGGCATATCTTCAACTCCTAATGTATTTTTATTTCAATACTCTATATAATATCAAAAATTGCCCTAAATATCAATACTTATTTGAAATTTTCTACATTTTGATGTATAACAATTCATTTTAGGATTGCAAAAAGGTTAAAATAATGATATAATATATATAAGACTGGTTTAGGGAGGGATATTATGAATAACGATATGTTCGGAAAATGCGGTATGACACAGTTTGTCGGTGTCGGCGTTTGCGATACAATCGGTCTTTATATCGCCAATATTGATGACGATTTAAGAACACAAATGAATATCCCGAAAAAGTTCCACGCGGTCGGTCTTATCGGTTCCCGTACAGGTGCGGGAGCACAAATTCAAGCCGTTGACGATGCGGTTAAAGCTACTTCGACAGAGGTTATCTCTATCGAAATTCCGCGTGATACAAAAGGCTGGGGCGGTCACGGAAACTTTATCATAATCGGCGGTGAAACACCTGCCGATGTTAAGAGAGCCGTTGAATTAGCGCTTGAATACATAGACATAAATGCCGGCGAAATATACATAAGTGAAGCAGGTCACATGGAATTCCAGTACAGTGCAAGGTGCGGTGAGGCTATCAACAAGGCATTTGATGTGCCGATAGGCAGACCGTTCGGCTTTGTATGTGCGTCACCTGCTCCGATTGGTATGGTAATCGCAGATATTGCGTTAAAATCTGCCGGTGTCGAATTGATAAAAACACTTCGTCCGGACAGCGGTACAAGCCATTCAAATGAAGTGATTATAATTTTCACAGGTGAAGCGTCAGCGGTTAAAACCGCCGTCACAGACGCACGTTCCGCAGGAATGCAACTTCTGCGTTCACTCGGCTCTGAACCTTTGCCTGTAACAAAACCATATATTTAAGCTAACAAAAAAAATCACATCATATGATGTGATTTTTTGAATATTATGTTTTTTTATTTTGAAACCAGCACAAGCTCATCATTTTTTTCTATTATCGTACTTCCGACAGGAATAACGACATCATCACCGCGTTTTATCATAATCACAAGATAGCCGTCGGGAAATTCAATTTCAGCCATACTTTTTCCACGCCAATTTTTTCTGTCATTCGCCGAAATCTCCCTAAAACGAACATCACCGTTTATTCCGTGTGACGGTGCACCGAGAATTATCGTATCACCCTCATATATTACCGTTTCACCGTTCGGAATAATCGTTTCGTCATTTCTGTAAATCGCCGCAAAAAGCATTTGCGGCGGAAGTGAAATATCCTTTACCGCACGGTCAATCCATCTGTTACCGCTGTCAATATTCAAGCGAATAAAATTAATTTCCGTTTCGTCCGAATAGTCGTTAAACGTTTTCAGTACAGAACCGGTCTTGTCAATCATATTCGTTTTACTTGCGACAACCGGGAGAAGCGACCCTTGCAGCGTAATTGAAAACAATACAACGCAAAATGCAATATGGAAAATGTCCTGCTCCATTGTCACACCGCCTACCATAGCCATTATTGCGAACACGATTGACGCCGCACCTCTGAGACCTGCCCACGACACAACAAGATATTGTGAAATTTTTGTTTTAAACGGTGCAAGCACAGTCGCAACCGCCAACGGTCTTGCAACGAACGTGATAAACAGTGCTATAAATATTGACGGCAACAAAACAGTTAATATTTTTGACGGGAACGACAAAAGTCCCAAAAGGAAAAATATAAGCATTTGCATAAGTCCGGTCATTCCGTCAAAAAAATGTACAAGTGATTTTTTATTATGTATGTTCTGATTTCCCAAAACGATACCTACTATGTACGCACTGAGATAACCGTTTCCGCCGACCAATGTCGGCAATGCGTACGCAAGCACCGCCACTCCAAGCACAAACGCCGCGTCAAAACCCGATGTATTAAAAGTGAAATGTTTCATAAACCATACTGCACCGAGTGCAATAAGAAAGCCAATCAAAACGCCGAAAACAATTTGTGCGGCGATACTGTAAACCATCTGTCCGACACTGTTTTCACCCTTCATAAACGACAGAACTATAACGGTCAGCATATATGCAAACGGGTCATTACTTCCGCTTTCCATTTCAAGCATTGACGCAGTGTTATACTTCAAGTTAAGATTTTTTGAACGCAGTACCGAAAACACAGACGCCGCGTCAGTAGAACTCATAACCGCACCGATAAGCATACTTTCGAGCAATTTTATTTTTAAAACAAAAAAACAAAACACTGTTGTAAGAGCCGCCGTGAAAATAACTCCCACGCTCGACAACAACAGTGCCTTTACTGCCACAGGTTTAGCCTCGCTTAATTTAGTGCCGAAACCTCCGTAAAACATAATAAATACAAGCGCAACAGAACAAATCTGTTCTGCAAAGCTATAATTTTCAAAAGGAATTTTAAGTATTCCGTCCGAACCGAACACCATACCAAGTGCAATAAACGCAATAAGTACAGGCATTCCGATTTTGTTTGATAACTTATTTGCAAGTACGCAAATTATAATAACAGCCGCCGAAAGCAACAGTGATATGTTAAACATAAATACCTCCTTAAATACTTTTTATAGAGTTATGTTAACATAAAACTGCCGATATTTCAAGCCTTAATTCTGTGTTTTTACAATTTTTTCAAGTCTGTTTATGATATATGCGATAGCACCGCCGTTGTTAGACGGTGCTAAATTGTCCGCAATTTTTTTCACGCTTTCTTCTGCGTTCTCAACTGCATACGAAATTCCCGCTACTTCCAACATTGAAATATCATTCATATTGTCACCGACAGCTATAATTTTGTTCTGCTCAATACCGATTTTTTTCGCCATATCAAGCATTCCCTTACCCTTTGAAACTCCGTTCGCAACAACGTCAAGATACTTGTCACCGCTTCTGACCGCATAGCCGTTATCATATTCGGTTCTGTATATCGGCTCGTACTTGTCAAGCAATTCTCTTTCACCAATCAAAAGCACCTTTATCCAAGGTCTTTGCCAAATTTCATCGGGTAAACTATAAACAACCTCATAGCTGCGTGTCAAAAATCGCTTTGTTTCCTCACATTCTCTGTAAACGTACACAATTTCATCACTGTACACTTCCAAACCTATTTGCGGAAAATCATCATATACACGCTTTATTGCCTGTTTTCTGTTTTCCTCAATAAATCGTTCAAATACCGCACAATCTTTTTCATAGTCATATATCTTCGCACCGTTATGTAATACCGCCGGTGCATTTATGTGCAAATTCGGCATATATGCACGAACTGCCTCAACCATTCTTCCCGTTGCGACAGTAAACCGTCCGCCGTTTTTTATGAAATAATCTATCGCTTGTCTGTTTTCTTCAGATATGGTGTGATTGTCATCAAGCAACGTTGCGTCCATATCCGAAACAAGCAAATAATCCGAAAATTTACCTTGCATTATTTTTCCACCTTGTAAACCTTTATCCATAATCTCGGTATATCAATAAAATGAATACCGTCAGACGATTCAAGCAAGCTGTTATCGTCACTCGTTTGACATTTTAGTTTTCTCATACCGTATCTCGCAACATCTACACGTGCTCTTTCTTCTCTTGTACCCAGATTGGCAACAATAAGATATTTTTCATCATGATAACAACGTACAAAACCGTACACGTGTCCGACTTTATGAACACATTCAAAATCGCCGATTGAGAATGCCTTTGAACTGTTTCTCAATTTAATCATATTCTTATAGCGTTGTCTGATTCTTCCGTCCTTGTCAACTTCGTCAACATTATCCCATGGATATGTCTGACGGCAGAACGGATCGCCATATCCCTGCATACCGATTTCGTCACCGTAATATATACAAGGCACACCAGGAAGCATCATCTGCAGTCCGACTACTAAAGTTGCTTTTTCCTTAGCAAGTTCAAGTGCATAGCCGTCAAGTTTAAAGCTCGCCTGAAAATCTTTTGATATTTCGTGTCTTGACGGTGCATCACCCATACGGGTCATTATTCTTTCGACATCGTGACTTGTTATTATATTCAAAAGCGAATAATAAGCAGGTGCAGGGTAATTTTCTTTAATGCTCATAAGACGTGCGTCAAATTCTTCAACGTCAATTCTTCCGCTTACCGCGTCAATCAACGCTCTGCGCATTGGGTAATTCATAACGGAGTCAAGCTCCTTACCCAAGAAATATTCACGTCTTTCACCGTAAGCGGACTTATTTGACGCGTCTTCCCAAACTTCACCTATAATAACTGCATCTTTATCGGCTTTCTTTACGTTTTCTCTAAGTTCTTTAACGAAAAATCCCGGTAATTCATCGACAACATCAAGTCGCCAACCGGACGCACCGTTCTTTATCCATCTTTTAACGATTGCATCTTTGTCCGAAAGCAAATACTTACGACATTCTTCACTGTGTTCTTCAATCTGCGGAAGTGTCGTCATTCCCCACCATGATTCATACACATCAGGCCAATCCATAAATCTAAACCAAGTGTAATACGGTGATTCTTTCGACTGATAAGCGCCTACGCTGTCATATTCGCCGTATTTATTAAAATAACGGCTGTTACTTCCCGTATGGTTAAATACACCGTCAAGAATTATGCGTATTCCCATTTCTTTTGCTTTTGAGCAAAGCTCTTTAAATGTTTCCTCATCACCAAACATCGGATCGATTGTTTCATAATCGCCCGTATCATATTTATGGTTTGAGTATGCTTTGAATATCGGATTTAAGTAAATTACCGATATTCCCAAATCTTTTAAATACGGCAATTTTTTAATTACACCTTTCAAATTACCGCCGAAAAAGTCATTTGCTTTATACTCACCGCCAAATTGTTCGGCTTTATAAAACGGTTGTTCGCCCCAATTACGCTTTATTATATCTGTACGATTTCCTAAAAATTCTCCGTTTTCGTTGCCGTTGCAAAATCTGTCTACAAAAATTTGATACGCAATACCAGTTTTAAACCAATCCGGAGTTTTGTAATCTTCGTTATAAACAGTTATCTGATACGAATTACTCGGTGAATTAAAACACATTTCACCAATTCCGCCGAGTTGTTTTGAATTGTTGCCGTAATAAACCATACCTCTTTCGGTTTCAAGTTCAAAATAATACCAAACAAGTCCTGCTTTTTCAGGCATTTTCACGTTCACCGAATATATGCAGTGGTCACCGACATCAAAAATATACGGCATATCCTTTCGGACTTCGCCCTTGCCATCCTCCATATAGACAAGACGAACCGCCGACGGAATACCTGCGCCCGACACAGCCAAACGCAATCTGACTTCACCGCCGCAAGTCACCGCTCCGAAAGGAAATCTATAAAATTTTTTTCTGGAATTATGCTCTATATCCATATTTACCCCTTTATCGTAAAAGAAGTGACCTAAGTCACTTCTTTATTTTTATTATTTAATTGGTGTCAAGTGCCAAATGTTCTTATTGTAATCTTCAATAGTTCTGTCACTTGAGAAGAATCCTGCACTTGCAGTATTCAAGATTGCCTTTTCAATCCACTTATCTCTGTCTTGATAATCAGCAGACATCTTTTCTTGAGTCTTCATATATTCTTCAAAATCTCTGATTACCATATATGTGTCAGGGAATCCGTAGTCACCGAACAACAATGTTTGATACAAATCTCTGAACATTTGGTTGCTGCCCGGAACGATTGAACCGTCAACAAGCTGTTCAAGTGCGTGTCTTAGGCTTGCGTTTGATGAGTAGATATTCTTAACTTCATCAGTTCCCGCATACTTAACTCTTGCGGCAACTTCGTCAGCCTTTAGACCGAAGATATATATATTGTCTTCACCGACCTGTTCAAGCATTTCAACGTTTGCGCCGTCAAGTGTACCGATTGTAAGTGCACCGTTAAGCATAAACTTCATGTTACCTGTACCCGAAGCTTCCTTACCAGCTGTTGAAATTTGTTCTGAAATATCAGCCGCAATGATAAGTTTTTCAGCGATTGATACGCTGTAATTTTCAAGGAATACAACTTTAATCTTATCCTTAACTCTCGGATCGTTGTTAATCATATCTCCGACTGAGTTAATAAGCTTGATAATAAGCTTTGCTCTTTTATAACCCGGAGCAGCCTTTGCACCGAATATATATGTCTTTGGATAGTAATTTTCAGCATATACGTTATCTTCAAGAATTCTGTTGTATTCTGCAAGAATATGAAGTACGTTCATCATCTGACGCTTATATTCGTGCAATCTCTTACACTGTACGTCAAAGATAGAATCAGGATTTACAACTATATCGTTGTGTTCCTTAATATATTGTGCAAGTCTAACCTTGTTATTACGCTTAATTTCAGCAAATTGCTTCTTGAATGCAGGATCTTTAGCATATTTCTTTAGCTTTGAAAGTTCTGAAGCGTCCTTGATCCAATTCTTACCTATCTTTGAAGAAATAAGCTCAGTAAGTTCCGGGTTACAGTTAGCAATCCATCTTCTGAATGTAATACCGTTTGTGATTGCATAGAAGTGGTCGTTATTCATATTATAGTAATCAGCAAAAATATCCTGCTTTAGAATATCTGTATGCAACTTTGAAACACCGTTTACTGCGAAACAGCTTGCAAGACACATATTAGCCATAAATATCTGATTATCAGAAATAATTGCCATATACTTATGCTTAGCCGAATCGTTAGGATAAACTTCGTTAAGTCTGATCATAAGACGTCTGTTCATTTCTTCAACGATCATATATACACGCGGAAGAATCTTTCTGAACATATCAAGCGGCCACTTTTCAAGAGCCTCGCTCATTACTGTATGGTTTGTGTATGCGAATACATGAGTTACGATGTCCCATGCCTCATCCCAACCAAGACCTTTTTCGTCCATCAACAAACGCATCATTTCAGGAATAGCCATTGTAGGGTGTGTATCATTGATATGAATAACGACCTTATCAGGCAATTTTGACCAATCTTGACCGTTTCTGTTTTCAAATTCTTTCAAAATCCACTGCAATGTTGCAGAAACAAGGAAATATTGTTGCTTTAATCTAAGTTCCTTACCCTCTGTATGATTATCTTCCGGATAAAGTACCTTTGAAATAACTTCTGCAAGTTCCTTTTCTTCAACGGCACGAACATAGTTACCGCTGTTAAATTCCTGCATATTCATATGGTCAGGAGATTTTGAACTCCACAATCTTAATTTATTTACAATTTTTGAATCATAACCGCAAAGAGGTACATCATAAGGCATAGCCAAAATTGTATGTGAGTTGTTGTAACGGCAAGTAAATTTACCGTCTACCCAATCAGTATAAACTTCACCGCCAAATTTAACTTCAACAGTTTCTTCAGGTCTTGCGATTTCCCACGCATTACCGTTATCAAGCCATGAATCAGGAAGTTCTGTCTGATAACCGTCAACAATCTTTTGTCTGAATAAGCCGTATTCGTAACGGATTGTACAACCGTATGCAGGCAAATCCAATGTTGTAAGTGAGTCGATAAAGCAAGCTGCAAGACGTCCCAAACCGCCGTTACCAAGACCTGCGTCATTTTCAAGTTCGGCAATTTCAGGAAGTGAGTAACCCAAATCATTTAAAACGTGCTGATATTCTTCAGTCTGCATAAGGTTTAAAATGTTTGTGCAAAGAAGTCTGCCCATAAGGAACTCAAATGATAAATAATAAAGTTTTTTTGCACCCATCTTCTTTACAGTCTGATGAGATACGGCCCACTTTTCCATAATTCTGTCACGAACAGTAAGTGCGCATGCAGTATAAACCATATGAGGAGTTGCATCCTCCATAACTTTACCGAAATGTCTGTTTACCTTACCTACAATTTCCTTCTTCAATGCTTCTTCCGACGCCGTCAATTTTGTTGTTGCTGTTGTTTTTGTGTTTTTATTTTGTGCCATACTTTTAGCTTGTGCCATATTTATTTTACACCCCTTTAAAATTCTTCTTATTTCTTGCGAAGATTTCTTATCATTGGTTTATTTTACAGTCTTCTTTTGTGTCGTTTTCTTTGATGCCGTTGTCTTCGCCTTTGCACCTTCCTTAACCGTTTCGGCTTTAGTCGTTGTCTTTGCCGTCGACTTAGCCGATTCAGCCTTTTTAGGCTCTGCTTTAGTTGTTTCGGCTTTTACAGGTTTTGCAGACTCTGTTTTTTCTGTTTTTGCCGTCTTTGCAGGCTCTGCCTTTTCAGCTTTTACAGGTTCAGCCTTTGCAGGTTCTTCTTTTACCGCTTTCTTTGCAGTTGACTTAGCCGTTGTTTTTCTAGTTGTTGTTTTCTTAGCCGCTGTTTTTCTTGTTGTTGTTTTCTTCGTTGTTGTCTTTTTTGCCGCAGGGGCTTTTTTCTCCTCAAAAGGATTTTTAACTTCAACTATTTCAGGCTCTTTTGCACCGTCTGCCGCAGCCTTTGCAGCCACCTCGGCATCTGCCCTTATACTGTCCTCAAAAGTTTCCTTTTTTTCTTGTTTCTTTGTAGTTTTTGCGGCTGTCTTTCTGGCAGGCTTTTTCTTTTCAGGTAAATCATATATACCTGTAAGTTCTTGATACAAGTGAATATATTTATCAGCCGATACATTCCATGAGTAATCTACTGCCATACCGTTATCAACGATTTTCTTCCACTCGTCTTTTCTGTCATAGTAAATCTGCATTGCATACCAAATAATATTTATCATTTCGTCTGCATTGTAGTTTGCGAACGAGAAACCGGTTCCCTCGCCTGTATATTCATTATATGGAATAACAGTGTCTTTAAGTCCGCCTGTTTCACGAACAATCGGAACAGTACCGTATCTCATACTGATAAGTTGTGACAAACCGCAAGGCTCAAATCTTGACGGCATTAAAAATGCGTCACTTGCCGCATAAATTTTACGTGCCATATCATTTGAAAAGTAAATTTGTGCCGAGAATCTGTCAGGATACTTCCAAGCATAATGTCTGAAAAGATTTTCATATTTTTCGTCGCCTGTACCAAGTACAACTACTTGACAGCCACCGTTGCAAAGTTCCTCAATCTTGTAAGCTACAAGGTCAAAACCTTTTTGGTCTGTAAGACGTGATACAATACCAATCATCATCTTATCGGCATTCACTTCAAGACCTAATTCTTCCTGCAACTTTTTCTTGTTCTCAGCCTTTTTCTTGTGAACTGTTTTTGCTGTATAGTTTTGATAAATAGACTGATCTGTATTCGGATCCCAGTCAATATAAGAAATACCGTTTACTATACCCAAAAGGTCGTTCTGTCTTGCACGAAGAAGATTGTGAAGTCCCTCTCCGTATTCTTCTGTTGTGATTTCGTTTGCGTAAGTTGAACTTACCGTAGAAACCTTGTTTGCATAAACCATACCGCCCTTTAACAAGTTTGCATCCTTGTAGAATTCAAGCTTGTCGGAAGTGAAGTAATAATCGCTTATACCCATTGCGTCCTTAATCTTGTTGAAATCCCATCTTCCCTGGAACTTCAAGTTATGAATTGTCATAACAGTCTTGATACCCTGATAGAACGGATTATCCTGGAACGTATCAAGGAATACAGGTATCGGTCCTGTCTGCCAGTCGTTACAGTTAATAACGTCCGGTCTGAAATCTATTGTCGGCAAAATTGACAATACAGCCTTTGAAAAGAATATAAACTTTTCACAATCAAGGTGTATAAAGTCATAAGGCTTATCGCCGTTAAAGTAAAACTCGTTGTCTATAAAATAAAACTTACATCCGTTATACTCCAACTCGAAAACACCGACATACTGTTTTCTCCAAGCCATATCGATATAGATATGGTCAATATATTTCATCTTGTCCTTATATTCTTGCGGTATACAGTTGTACAGCGGTAAAATTACTCTTGCGTCAACGCCTTTTTCGTTAAGCGTTGCAGGCAAAGAACCCGCTACATCACCAAGACCTCCTGTTTTAACAAAAGGTGCCGCCTCCGAAGTAGCAAATAAAACTTTCATAACAAATTATTCCTTTCTATATGATTAAATCTTATCTCTATAAGAATTATTTGTCAATAAATATTCTTAAATTCCGTAAAACTTCAACAGAACTGCTCAAATTTTGAACAGTTCTATTATATATTTGTCATTAAAATCTTTATTATTAAATCTTCGTTCCTTTTGATATTGCAAGAGGATAGCTCTCTTGTCCTATAAGTTTTCTTCCTTTTGTTATATTAACTTCCTTATCAAATACAACATGACTAAGTTCAACGTCCTCTTCAATCACAGAATCCTGCATGATGATTGAATTTTTAATGACCGCACCCTTTGCGACTTTTACACCTCTTGAAAGTACACTGTTAATTACAGTACCCTCAATTACACAACCGTCTGAAATAAAGCTGTTCTGTACAGATGCGTCACTTCCGTATTTAGTCGGTGACTGGTCTTTTGTCTTTGTGTAGATAGGGTTTTTAGGATTAAACAATTCACGTCTTATATCCGAATTCAAGAAATTCATATTATTTCTGTAATATGCTTTAAGCGAATCAATCTTATCAGTATAACCCGTATACTCATATCCGTAAATTCTAAGGCCTGTCATTTTCTTGACAAGTGCGTCCTTTACGAAATCTCTGTCGCCTCTTGCACTGCATTCGTCAACAATACTTTCAAGCAAAGCCTTTTCCATAACGTAAACGTCCATACTTGCCATACTCGACTTTGGATAATACGGCTGAACCTCAATATCTGTAATACGATTTTCCTCGTCAAGCTCAAGCGTTGTAAATCTTGAAATTTCTCTTTCAGGCATACCTTTCATATCTTTATAAAGAATTGTAACGTCTGCCTGACTTTCGATATGATTTTTTACAACTTCTTCAAAGTCAATATTGTATATGCTGTTACCGAGCGACAATACTACATACGTCTGCTGACTTCTGTGAATAAAATCGCTTATACCTGCAAGTATATCTATATTACCCTTTATTGAACCGTATGATACCTTTTCCAGATTTGGAGGAAGTATATTAAGTCCCCAATTCTTTCTGTCAAGGTCCCAAGGCTTACCCGATTTAATGTGATCCATCAAAGATGAGTAATTCGCTTCTGTCGCAACACCGATATTTGTTATACCCGAGTTTGCCATACACGAAAGCACGAAATCTATTATTCTGTATCTTCCTGCGATAGGAAGTGCTGAATTTGCTCTTATATCTGTAATCGGAGGTATTCTGTCATTACTTGTCAGAATAATACCCATAGTATCTCTTCTCATTGGCTCTGTCCCCTTTCCTATGCTTCTACCATACTGCCCTTGCAAATATCTTCTTCAACGCCGACTTCGGCACCGCTTTCGATAAGAACAAGATCATTGGTACACAATTTTGATGCGTATTTGTTATCGTCCGAAGAATTAACTCCGACTTTCGCACCGTCACCTATAACAGCGTCTGCACCTATAACAGCTTTTTCAATTACAACATTCTTTCCGATTTTCGCACCCGGCATAATTACCGAATCACTGACAACGCTGCCTTCTCCGAGTTCAACGCCGCCGAAAATAACCGAATGCTTTATTTCGCCGTCAATAAAGCAGCCCTCTGTTACGGTTGAATTTGTTATTTTAGCATTTTGTCCGACATAATGAGGGGCAAGTGCCATATTTCTTGAATAGATACTCCAACTTCTGTCGTTTAGATCAAACTTAGGAGGTTGGTCAACAAGATCCATATTTGCCTCCCACAAGCTATGGATTGTGCCGACATCTTTCCAATAGCCCTCAAATCTGAATGATACCATCTTTTCGCCGTTTTCAAGCATTGCAGGAATTATATTCTTACCAAAGTCATTTGCAGAACTTGGGTCACGTTCGTCAGCCTCCAAATACTTTTTAAGCACTTCATATGTAAATATGTAAATACCCATTGACGCAAGATTGCTCTTAGGTTCTGCCGGTTTTTCTTCAAAGTCTGTGATAGTACCCTCTTCGTCAACGTTCATTATACCGAATCTGCTTGCCTCCTCCCAAGGTACAGGCATTACGGCAATAGTTACAGCCGCACCCGATTCCTTGTGTGCCTTCAGCATTTCGCCATAGTGCATTTTATAGATATGGTCGCCTGAAAGTATAAGAACGTTTTCAGGTTTAAAGCTTTCAAGAAAACTTAAGTTTTGATAAATGGCATTTGCCGTACCTTTATACCATTCACCCGCTTTTGCACTTTGGTATGGAGGAAGTACATAAACACCGCCATGACTTCTGTCCAAATCCCAAGGGTTTCCGTTACCGATATATCTATTTAGTTCCAACGGTTGGTACTGTGTAAGAACACCTACCGTATTAATTCCTGAATGTACACAATTTGAAAGCGGAAAATCTATGATTCTGTACTTTCCGCCGAAAGGCACTGCCGGCTTAGCAACATTTTTTGTCAACGCACCAAGTCTTGAGCCTTGACCGCCTGCAAGTATCATTGCAACGCAATCCTTTGATACCATAAAATCATCTCCCTATAATTTTTCTGATTAGATTTTTATTAAAACCGACTATTTAGCCGATTTATTTGTCCTTGTTGATGTTTTCTTCGCAGCGGTCTTTGTCGCGGTTGTTTTTTTAACCGCCGCTTTTTTCGCCGTTGCACTTTCGGTTTTATCTGTTGGTTTTTTAGCAGTTTTTGATGCAGTCGTTTTCTTTTTGCTTGCCGCAGTTTTGTCCGCCGGCTTTTTCTTTAGGAACATAACCGAATTGCCGTCGATAGCAACTTCAATAGTGTACATCATATCTGAAAACTGCATATTCTTTGTCTTGTATACTTTCTTTGTAATACGTTTGTTTCCGCCGTACTTGACAGCACTCGAATGGAATACTACTTCATATTCGCCCGCAAGCGGAACACCGATTTTATATATCGGTCTTTCGACAGGTGTGAAGTTTGCAACCACTACAACATTATCAGCTGCGTGTCTGCCGCGTCTTATATAGGAAAGAACACTGTTTTCACTGTCAGCCTCATTAACCCATCTGAAGCCGTCCCAACTTGTATCAAGTTCCCATAAAGCCTTGTTTTCCATATAGAAATGGTTAAGGTCTTTTACATACTGATGCAATCTCTTATGCTTATTTATTTCAAGTACGTTCCATTCAAGTTGGTCGTCATAACGCCACTCAAGCATTTGACCGAATTCACCGCCCATAAACAACATTTTCTTTCCCGGCATTGTCATATAATAGCCGAGTAATGTTCTGTATGCCGCAAATTTTTCGTCATACTCACCGAACATCTTGTTAAGCATAGAACCCTTGCCGTGTACCACTTCATCATGTGACAAAGGCAAAATATAATTTTCGGAATAAGCATACATCATCATAAATGTAAGCAAACTGTGATTGTCCTTACGGAAATACGGATCCATACCCATATAACGAAGTGTATCGTTCATCCAGCCCATATTCCACTTGTAATTAAAACCAAGTCCGTCATTTTCAGGCGGTGCGGTTACAAGCGGCCAAGCCGTAGATTCTTCCGCAACCATCATAAAGTTAGGGAATTCCGTCCCCATAATCTTGTTAAGCTTTTTAAGAAAATCAACTGCCTCAAGATTACCGTTTCCGCCGTATTCGTTCGGAACCCACTCACCGTCATTTCTCGAATAATCACGGTAAAGCATTGAAGATACCGCATCAACTCTTATTCCGTCAATGTGATACTGTTCTGCCCAAAAATACGCTGATGAAATAAGGAATGAAATAACTTCGCTCTTTGAATAGTCAAAAACCATTGTTCCCCAATCCTTATGCTCACCCAATCGCGGATCGGCATATTCATAAACAGGAGTTCCGTCAAACATTCTCAGTCCGTGTGCGTCACGCGGAAAATGAGCAGGTACCCAGTCCATTATAATTCCGATATGATTTTTGTGACACTTATCTATAAGATATTTCAAATCTTCACTTTCGCCGTATCTTGTCGTAGCTGAGAAAAATCCCGTTACCTGATACCCCCAGGAGCCGTCGAACGGATATTCGGTGATAGGCATAAGCTCTATATGCGTGTAACCCATCTTCTTAACATAAGGAACAAGCTCGTCCGCCAGTTCACGATACGTATAAAAACTTCCGTCATCATGTATTTTCCATGAGCCGATGTGGATTTCGTATATATTCATAGGCTCCGTCAAAGTGCTGTTTTTACCGCGTGCACTTATCCAAGCCTTATCGCCCCATTTGTAATTATTTGAAATATCCTTTGTTACGGACGCAGTACCCGGTCTCAGTTCACTCTTTACAGCATACGGATCGGCTTTGTAATAAGTTTCTCCGTTCTCAGCCTCAATAGCATACTTATACAGCATTCCTTCTTCTATATCTGTAAAAAAGCCATACCAAACTCCGCTTGTTTCTATTCTTTCAAGCATTTTGTCATAGCCGTTCCAATCGTTGAAATCGCCCACGACTCTAACACTTACGGCTTTAGGTGCCCAAACGGCAAATCTCCAACCGTCAACGCCGTCTATTTTGACTTTATGTGATCCAAGCATTTCATATGACTTAAAATTGTCACCGGAATTAAATAAGTACGTTTGAAAACGACTTATATTCGCCCAGGTCTTTTCTTCTGTCATATATTTCCCTCCCTTTTCAGTAAATTAAAATATACATATTTCCTTACTGATTTATCTTGTTGCAACTATTATATCACACTTATTTTTGTTAGTAAAGACCATAAGTGAATAAATTTTTTAAATTTTTTTGTGCTATTTTACATAAAATTTACGTTTACGACGTTTTTACGCAATTTCCAGTCTTATTTTACAGAAAAAAATACTTTCATATTAATAATACACCTTGACAGAATGCACAAAATAGTATAAAATATAATTGCTTAATATTCTTTAAAAATAAAATTTTTCTGTATACTATACTTTTATATGTAATCCCAATACTTAAAATGGAGCCGTCTTAAGGTAGACTGCTCTTGTATGATTACAAATCACTATGGTACTTTACCTGCATCTGTTTCATAGAGGTTTATGAAGTATTCAGTTGTATAGGACGCAGTCATTTTAAGAAGTCCCCCATTATTAAGCGTTGGTAAACTTTTTATGGGGGTGTTACTGATTAATACAGTATTATTAATTGTAATGATAATCGTTGCAATCGTATTATGTGTTATAGGCGTCATTGTTGGTTTCAACTTAGGCGTTGCACACAGAAAGAAAATTGCAGAGGCTGAATTCGGCAGTGCCGAAGAAAAAGCCAAGTCTATTGTTAAGGATGCCGAAAAGGCTGCCGATGCCAAAAAGCGTGAACTGTTGCTTGAGGCTAAAGAAGAAAATCAAAAACTTCGTGCAGACTTTGACGCAGAGGTTAAGGAACGCAGAAATGAACTTAATCGTCAGGAACGCAGAATTAACCAAAAAGAAGAAAACTTAGACAAGAAAACAGATAATTTAGAGAAAAAAGAACAGACTTTAAGTCAAAAACTAAAGTCACTTGAATCTAAAGAAAAAGAAATAGCAGAAATCAAAGAACAACAAATGGCTCTTATTGAAAAGATTTCAGGTCTTACCGCCGAAGAGGCTAAGACTATCTTATTAAAAGATGTTGAAAATCAAACAAAGCATGAGGCAGCCATGATGGTTAAAGAAATTGAGCAAGAGGCAAAGGAGAACGCGGAAAAGAAAGCAAAGAACATAGTTTCTTTGGCTATTCAAAAAGTTGCCGCCGATCACGTTGCCGAAACCACCGTTTCTGTTGTTAATCTTCCAAGTGATGAAATGAAAGGCCGTATAATCGGTCGTGAAGGACGAAACATCAGAACCATTGAAACTCTTACAGGCGTTGATTTAATCATCGACGATACTCCTGAGGCAGTTATTGTTTCAAGTTTCGATCCTATCAGACGTGAAGTTGCACGTCTTGCACTTGAGAAGCTTATCGTGGACGGACGTATTCATCCGGCACGCATTGAGGAAACAGTTGAAAAATCTCGTAAAGAGGTTGAATCAATCATCAAGCAAGAGGGCGAAAGTGCTACATTTGAAACAGGTGTACACGGTCTTCACCCTGAGCTTATCAAATTGCTTGGTAAACTTAAATTCAGAACAAGTTACGGTCAGAACGTCCTAAAGCATAGCATTGAGGTTTCGCATCTTGCGGGCGTTATGGCAGGTGAACTGGGCGTCGATGTCGCACTTGCAAAACGTGCAGGTTTACTTCACGACATCGGTAAAGCAGTTGACCATGAAGTCGAAGGCTCTCACGTTACTATCGGCGCAGATATTGCAAAGAAGTATCGTGAAAACAAGGATGTTGTACACGCTATTATGGCTCACCACGGTGACGTCGAGGCGCAGACAATCGTTGCCTCTTTAGTACAGGCAGCCGATGCAATATCCGCAGCACGTCCGGGAGCAAGACGTGAAAATCTTGAAACCTACATCAAGCGTTTACAAAACCTTGAAGAAATTGCAAACAGTTTCGACAGCGTTGAAAAGTCATTTGCTATTCAAGCCGGTCGTGAAATCAGAATTATGGTCAAACCTGAAAAGGTCAACGATGAAGGTATGATTCTTGTAGCAAAAGAAATTGTTAAACGTATTGAAAGCGAGCTTGAATATCCGGGTCAGATTAAAGTTAGTATGATTCGTGAAACAAGAGCGGTTGATTACGCTAAATAAGCTTGCATTACTTTGAAAAATTTGGGGTTATTACAGAGCGTAAATATTTATGACTTTGATACTTTGCGATAAAGGCACTGTATAAGCCGTTTATGTTTAGCTTCTACCCGTTCTGTAATACTCCTTTTTTTATTTATTTTGAACGAAAATTTATTTTAATTTTAGATATATTATACAGTTTTACACGTCCTGTCCGCCCACGATAAGACAGTGTTATAAATAAATCTGCGGGCAGAAAGGCTATGGATTTTATTATGAAAATTCTATGTATCGGAGATATTGTCAGCCGTATAGGACGCGATATGCTCTTTAAATATGTTGACGATATGAAATATCAGAAAGGTATTGACTTAGTTATCGCAAACGGTGAAAATGCCACCCACGGCAGAGGTCTTGCCCGCAACGCATATGACGAGCTTATTCGTGCAGGAATTGACGTTATCACTATGGGTAATCACACTTGGGACGCCAAAGAAGTTGTTGATATTATGCGTAACGAGGGAAACGTAATCCGTCCGGCGAATTACAATAAAAAGTGTCCGGGTGAGGGAAGTATCGTTTTTACCGCAAAAAACGGTGTTAAAGTCGGAGTCGTAAATCTTATCGGCAGAACGTATCTTGACCCCGCCGACTCCCCTTTCGACGCTGCCGAACGCGAGGTTGCAAAATTAAAGAAATCAACCAATATTATAATAGTAGATTTTCATGCAGAGGCAACAAGCGAAAAACTTGCTATGGCATATTTCCTTGACGGCAAAGTTTCAGCCGTATTCGGAACGCACACACACGTTCAAACAGCCGATGAAGTCATTCTTCCGAAAGGTACAGGAAATATAACCGACCTCGGAATGACAGGTCCTCAAATATCGATACTCGGCAGAGAGAATAATGCAATAATAAAAAAATTTATTACAGGTATGCCTCAAAAGTTTGAAATTGCGAACGGAAAAGGACAATTTTGCGGTTGTATTTTTGACATTGACGAACAAAGCGGTTTGTGTACGGACATTGAAAGAATTTTTATTCGTGAAAAATAAGTCAAGTAAAAAAAGCACATCATTTTAGTTAAAATTTGATGTGTTTTTTTAGTGATTAATCCGAATTTATGTTTAGCTTTTATTGTTTATTGACTTTGATAATTCGGTGTGATATGATTATTTTATAATAGTTTAAGGGGAGATAAATATGAAAAAATTTTTAGGAATGTTTCTTGCCGTATCAATCGTTTTGAGCGGAATAGGTGCATTCGCCGAAACAGCGTCACCTGCACCTACAGAAACACCGCAAGTAACAGAAGAACCTACCGTTTCACCGGAAACAACATTTGAGCCGACAGAAACAGCAACACCGACCGCAGAGCCGACAGTTAAGCCGACTTCAACGCCGACAATACCGGTGAACGAATTATCAACACAATTTGTTCTTAATATTGACATAACATCACATAAGTACATAATACCTAATGACGTAACTATCGAACTTTACAGCAGTTCCGATGAATTACTCGGCTCAATTACCGAAAATGTATCTCAAGATACTTCTTCGCTAAATCTTATATTCAACGTTCCGCAATATCGTATGGGCGAAAAATTCAAGGTAAAGCTTGTTTCGGGACTTCGTTCATTGAAATATTACGATAAAAAGATTGAGCCTGACGGCATTCTTGAAGTTCAGACGTACGGATATTTGAACGAAAACGGCGAATATGTACAAAATAACGGTTGTGCAATGAACGGTAATCCGAATTACGATAAAGAACTTTGTATGTATGTAAGCGGTAACTTTCTTCAAGATGTTTCACCTCGTGCAAGAATAGTTGACGGTATCGCAATGATGCCTGTTCGCGCAATCGGTGAGGCAATGGGATTAAAGGTTACATACGACCCTAAATATGACAGCGTAGTTTGCAGCGTCGGTTCAGACCAAGTTATTTTTAACGCAAACAGTGCATATACAACGATTTTCGGAAACGATACATACGCGCCTCACGCAACGGTTTATATCGAGGGTTCTCTATTTGTTCCTGTAAGAACGCTTGCCGAATCGTTTAATTCAAGTCTTGATGTTCTTGATTTCGACGACCACCTTGATATTATCATTGGTGAATCTCCTATGGTTAAAGAATATCGCAACAGAACACCTGTAAACAAGAACGGTATTACAAGCCGTACAAATTATCTTGTATGGGTTTCAAAGCACGAATATAAAGTAAGAGTATATCAAGGCTCACAATATAATTGGGAACTTCAAAAAGAATTTCCTTGTGCATTAGGTGCATGGAATACGCCTACCATCACAGGTCAATTTGAATATATTGAACGTACAGAATGGGATTATCCAAGCTACTATGTAGGCCCTGTACTTCGTTTCTATAACGGTTATGCACTTCATTCAACATTGCTTTACTATAACGGTACAGAATATGACGGACGTGTCGGAGTAAATATTTCTCACGGTTGTGTACGTCTTCACCCAAGCGATATTAACTGGATTGCAAATACAATTCCGTTCTATACAAGAATTTATATTACAGAATAATATCAAAAAAGCAAGCTGATTTCAGCTTGCTTTTTTATTAGCCGTTCACATAAAATTCTCCGACCATTTCAATCGCTTTAAATGCCTCAAGATAAAACGGTGTTGCCAAAATCCAGTCGTGTACCATTTTTTCACCCTCATAAAATTCCAACTCCGTACCGTATGCCGCCATCAACTTTGTTTTTAACTTTCTGCAATCGGGATTTAAAATTTCATGAGTTCCTGTCAACAAAAATATTTTACCGAGATTATCCATTCTTCCGAATATAGGTGAAAGCACAGCATTTTTAGCGTCACCATTTCCAATATATCTCTCCGCCGCGTGGTACAGGCAATCCATCGTCAAAAGCGGATCGCGTTCCGCCGCCTCCCCTATTTTCGGATTGCTCATAGTCAAGTCAACCCATGGTGACATTAAAACTGTCTTTTTCGGAAACGGTATTATTTTTTCATCACGCAATATCTGCAAAACTGCCAATGCCAATCCACCGCCTGCACTGTCACCGAACAAATAAAATTCATCACCGTAATTTTTAATTGTAATCTCTCTGTATGCTTTCATTACGATTTCGTGTGTTTTTTCATATGTATGCTCAGGTGCAAGCGGATAGTCTATAAAAGTCACTTTCAATCCGTACATCTTCACAAGTTCTTCAATAATTCTTCTGTGAGATGCTGTCGCCTCTGCGACATATCCTCCGCCATGCAAAAATATAACATGTCCCCCGTTTGTTTTTTTGCTGCTTACTGTTATAACATTAAAGCCGTCCACATTCCATTCATCTGTTATAAACCCTTTAAATTTATCTGCTCTCAATTCACCGTTGTTTCTTTCGGGATTGTCGAAATTCTTTTTTATGTTCTCCGACATTTTCATCGTTTCTGCACCGTTTAATATTAAGTCCGCCAATAATTTCATATAATATCTCCATAAGTGTTTTTGTTTAGTATACATTTTATAAGTGATTTTGTCAAGAGAATGTTTAGTGTCCCCGCAAAATCAAGGCGACCAATGGTCGCCCCTACGAATTTATTTTTTATCGCCACCACTCCGTCACTTCGTGACACCTCTCCTCAAGGAGAGGCTTTTCGGCTTCCATTGTGGGGTGCTGTCGGTAATGCCAACTGTGGTGTGGCTATGCTATTTTTATTATCGCCACCACTCCGTCACTTCGTGACACCTCTCCTCAAGGAGAGGCTCTTTGGCTCCCATTGCGGGGTGCTGTCGGTAATGCCAACTGTGGTGTGGCTATGCTATTTTTATTATCGCCACCACTCCGTCACTTCGTGACACCTCTCCTCAAGGAGAGGCTTTTCGGCTCCCATCGAGGGGAGATGTCAACACAGTTGACTGAGGTGTGGCTTTTACCGGAGGTCGTGTGCGCCGTCCCATACTACTTGGACAACCAACGGTCGCCCCTACGAATTTCAATAATTATCGACTACCTATTTGTAGGGGCGGTCATCGGCCGCCCACAAGGTTTATTTATATTTACTGCATATCAAAAGGGACACTAAATTTTAGTGTCCCTTTTACCTAACAATCTTTCTTTTGATATTCCTTAATCAGCAATGCACGAACATAACCTCGCGACTTATCTGTCGAATCAATATAAAATCCTCTGCCGTAATAAAAACGAATAAGCGATGTAATCTTTGAGCCTGTATGCAACTGAATTTGAGTTACACCCTTTTTAACCATAATTTTATCAACAAGATTCATTATTGATTTACCGATACCGTTATTTTGACTTGTAACCTTTACCGCAAAACGCGACAAATATGCCGTTTTATCCGGAAATACCTCTACTCTCACACTGCCGACAGGTTCGCCGTCCGACAATGCAAGCAATACAACTTTTGTATCTATATCTTTTTTCACATCATTATACGATTCTTCAAGTGCCGCAAGATTTTCAACGCCTGACATCTGCTGATATTTAACAAATGCCTCACGCGTGATATTCATAATTGCGGGTATATCGTCATAATTAGCCAAACGCACTTGAAATAATGACTGATAATCACTTTCCATTACTATAACCTCCGATTATCCCATCAATGTTGCCATAACTGCCTTTTGAGCGTGAAGTCTGTTTTCAGCCTCGTCAAAAATAACAGATTGAGGTCCGTCTATAACTTCTTCTGTAACTTCAAAACCGCGATATGCAGGCAAGCAGTGCATAAATACAGCGTCATCTGCGGCATTCTTGAACAATTCACCGTTTACTTGATATGGCATAAATATCTTTTGTCTTTCTGCCTTTTCAGCCTCTTGTCCCATTGATACCCATGTATCTGTATAAACTACATCTGCATTTTTAATTGCCTCAACCGGGTCTGTTGTCAAAATCAATTCTTTCCCCGACTTCTTGAAGTCGTCCTTTGCGTTTGCAACCACTTCCGCATCACACTGATAATTTTCAGGTGTTGCGATTGCACAGTCCATACCTGCCTTTGCACAGCCGTACATAAGCGAATGAGCCATATTATTACCGTCACCGATATATGCAAGTTTCAAGCCCTCAAGCTTACCCTTATGCTCATATGTTGTCATAAGGTCTGCAAGCACTTGACATGGGTGAAGCAAGTCTGTAAGTGCGTTGATTACAGGAATATTTGCATATTCTGCAAGGTCCAAAACATCTTGATGTGCGTAAGTACGAATCATAATACCGTCAAGCATTCTTTCCAAAACCTTTGCAGTATCGTAAATTGATTCGCCGCGTCCAAGCTGAATGTCGTTTGACGATAAGAACAACGGATAACCGCCAAGTTGAGTCATACCCACTTCAAATGATACTCTTGTTCTTGTTGATGATTTTGTGAATATCATACCAAGTGTTTTACCCTTTAAAATATGATGTTCAATTCCGCTTTTCTGTTCCTTTTTTAATTTTAAACCAAGCTCCAAAAGTCCTTTTACTTCTTCTGAAGTTAAATCGTGTAAACTGATTAAATCTTTCATTTTATAATTCCTCCAATATACTGCTTAATGTATTAATAAACAAGTCGATGTCTGTTTCTTTTATAATTAACGGCGGTGCAATTCTGATTGTGTTGCCGCCGCAAAGGCTTGTAAGCATTTTATTTTCAAACAACTTATTAAATACAGTCTTAGCTATGCTGTCCTCCAACTGAATACCAATCAAAAGACCTGCATTTCTGACATCTGTAATTTTATCCGAATATTTATTTTGAAGTTCTGTAAGTTTTTCTTTAAAATACTTACCCATCTTACCTGCATTTTCAACAAGATGTTCCTTTTCAAAAATATCAAACACAGCCAATCCTGCCGCCGTTGCGAACGGATTACCGCCGAATGTTGTTCCGTGGTCACCCGGTTCAAATGCAGACGCAACCTTTTTGCCCGCACATACCGCGCCAATCGGAATACCGCCGCCAAGTGCCTTTGCCGAAGTGAAAATATCCGGTTCAACGCCGTACATTTGATGTGCAAAAAGATAACCTGTTCTGCCCATACCGGTCTGTACTTCGTCAAAAATAAGAATAATATCTTTCTCGTCGCATAGCTTTCTAAGCTTTTCAACGTATTCCTTATCCATCGGATGAACTCCGCTTTCACCTTGAATAAGTTCAATCATAATTGCCGCAGTTTTATCAGTAACCGCGTCCTCAATCGCTTTAAAATTATTAGGCTCAACCTGCTTGAAACCCGGTGTCAACGGTCTGTACGGCTTTTGATATTTTTCCTGGCCTGTAGCCGCAACGGTTGCAAGAGTTCTGCCGTGGAATGACTTATCAAGCGTGATTATCTCATACTTATCCAAACCTTTTTTATAATAATAAATCTTTGCAAGTTTGAATGCACCCTCATTGGCCTCTGCACCGCTGTTTGCGAAAAACGCTTTTTCTGCACAAGTATTTTCAACAAGCTTTTGTGCAAGCTTTGCTTGATTTTCTATATAATAAAGACTTGATGTATGCACTACTTTATCAAGTTGATTTTTAAGTGCGTTTATAAAATCTTTGTGTCCGTGACCCAACGCATTTACGGCAATTCCGCCGAGAAAATCGTAATATGTATTACCCTTGTCGTCAAACAGTTTCATTCCCTCGCCCTTTTCAAAGCATACAGGAAGTCTGTCGCCGAAAGTATTCAAATAATATTTTTTATCTAATTGTATAACTTCATCAAGCATTACTAACCCTCCAAAATTTCAAATACGTTTATGATTATACTCCTTTTTGAATAAAAATGCAAGTCTTTTTGACAAAAAAGTTTAAATCATATAAAAACAGTGCATAAATATTCATTGCGTATGAATATTTATGCACTGTACTGAATAATTAATCAGTTTTAATCATATAAATTCATCTATTGCGTCCTCGTAATCGTCAAGAGAATGTGCGCCGACAATCTTCTTAACAGGTTTGCCGTCTATAAATAAAATTACAGTCGGTATTGAAACAATAGCATTTTGAGCGGCAAGCTCGCCTTGATTGTCAACATTAACCTTGCACACCTTAACTTTACCGTTGTATTCCTCTGCAATTTGTGAGATTATAGGCGCAACCATTTTGCAAGGTCCGCACCAAGAAGCCCAAAAGTCAACAAGCACAGGCATATTTGACTTTATAACTTCACCATCATAGTTTTCCTTTGTCAATTCGATTTCCATTTGTATTTCCTCCTCTATGAACTGTGTTATTTATATGACGGGATTGTTGTAAACACTCTGTTTACAGCACCGGATTCATACACGCTCTTTTCGGAAAATCCCGTTTCGGTGTGTGTATATTGCTTTATTGTTGTTCCCGCACCGGTGAAAACATATACATTTATATTTTTCGTACCGTTGTCGGTTTCGGCAACATCGTAATAAACACTTCCGTTACTTACATTTTGGTCAAACAATGTATAATATCCGCCGTTACCGTCCGATACTTCAAGCACCCACTTTTGACTGTCGTCCCAAATAAATTCATCACCGTCTTTTTGTGCGGAAGTGTATAATGTAAGTGCACCGTTATCGGTTGTGTTGCTCGATGATTCAACTGTACTCCACGTTGAATCAACTGCTGACTCATTCGATTTATTTATTATTCTTACATCCTCTTTCGGTTCAGGCACATCTTCCGAAGGCTTACTCTCAGGTTTAGCACTTTCCGAAGGCTCATTGCTCTCTTTCGGCATATCGAGAATATTTTTAGGCAGTGCCGATACGATACTGCTTTGTTTTGCTCTCTGACCTGCCACATATCCGCCACCGACAAGTATAACGGCAGCCAATATACAGCATATCGCTTTAATTACTTTCTTCATCCCTCTTCCTCCTTAACATCAACATATTTTTTATCAATCTTTTCACAAACCGCTCCTGCATTCGTCATATTGATTATTTCCGCAATAACTTTATCGGTCGTATCAATCGGACACGATATGATAAAAGTAACCTCATCTTCGTAAATAGTGTCCTCAAGCAAATATCCTTTAGTCATAATCTCATGTTGCATTTTTCCGAGCAGAGAATAATCAACTTTTACAGAAACTATATCGCAAAGCTTTCTTATAACTATTTTCGACTCAATCAGGCCCTGTTTTGCCGATGCTCCGTAAGTATGTACAAGTCCGCCCGTTCCGAGAAGTGTACCGCCGAAATAACGCGTAACCACCACAACCACATCAACTATCCCGGATTTACGGATTGCGTCAAGAACGGGCATTCCTGCCGTCCCCGACGGTTCGCCGTCATCACTGTAACGAAAAATATTATTTTCGTCAATCACATATGCGTAAACATTATGCGTTGCATCTGAATACTTTGAACGCATTTCATTCAAAAACGCAAGTGCGTCATCTTCATTGTCAACAGGTTTTACATTTGCAATAAATTTTGATTTTTTCTCTATAAGCAGTGACTGCGACTGCTTTTTTACCGTTTTGTATACGTCTTTTTTTGACATTTTACAAAATATACTCCCTTATTTTATCATACATTTGAGCGTCTACCATAAGCTCCATTACAGTGCCGTTTTCGCCGTATTCTTCTGATATTACTTTTTGATTTTCATGAAGTTCATTCACAAGCGAACCTGCACTGTACGGTATGCAAGCCTTAACTTTCTGCTTTTTACCGGGTGCGGTGTCGGCTATCGCTTCAATCAATTTATCAATATTTGTTCTGTGCTTGGCACTTATATATACGCACTTGTCACTCTTTAAATTCGTTATCGGATAATCTTCAAGTCTGTCACACTTATTAAACACCGCCACAACCGGCTTACCGACCGCACCGATATCAGACAAAACTTGTTCCACGACTGTGATTTGATTGTCCATTTCTTCCCCCGACGCATCAATAACGTGTAAAAGCACATCTGCCACAACCGCTTCTTCAAGTGTTGATTTAAAAGCCTCAATAAGATGGTGCGGAAGTTTTCTTATAAAACCAACAGTATCAACAAGTAATATTTTTCTGTTATCGTCAAGTGTTATCGCTCTTGATGTAGGGTCAAGCGTTGCGAAAAGTTTATCTTCCGCAAACACCTGTGCGTCTGTAAGCGTGTTTAAAAGCGTTGATTTGCCTGCATTCGTGTAACCCACAAGTGCCGCAGTTATAACACCGTCTTTCTTGCGTCTGTCCCGAATAAGTCCGCGATGTTTTTTCAGTTCCTTGATTTCTTCTTCAAGTGCCGAAATTCTTCGTCTTATATGACGTCTGTCACTTTCAAGACGCGTTTCACCCGGACCTCTTGTGCCTATTCCCGCCCCTGTACGGCTCATTTCCACACCGAAACCGCGAAGTCGCGGCAAGCGGTATTTAAGCTGTGCAAGTTCAACTTGAAGTTTACCCTCGCCGCTTTTTGCACGCATTGCGAAAATATCAAGTATAAGCATAGAACGGTCAAGCACTTTTATTTCAAGAAAATCACTTATATTTCTCATTTGTACAGGCGAAAGCTCATCATCAAACACAACCATATCGGCATTAAGCGTTTCTATGGCAATTTTGAGTTCATCAAGTTTACCCTCGCCCATATACGTTGCACTTTCCAAATCAGCCTTGTTTTGAATCATTTCACCCACAACAATACCGCCTGCCGTTTTTACCAATTCGCCAAGCTCATGTATTGATTCTTCAGTTGTATCCCAAAGTGCGTCACGCATACCGCGATGTACACCCGCTAAAATTACACGTTCCTGTTTTTGCTCGTTATACTCCATATTTACCTCGCTTTTTGTTTCTATATATTCAGTATAACAAAAAAATCGTTTTTAGTATACCCTTTTGGTGAAAAATTCAAAAAATTTTAATATTATAAATAAAAAATATCGGTATGATTTTTTCCATACCGATATTTTAAGTTATATCGTGTGTTTTATATTTGCCACCCCTCAGTCGGCTACGCCGACAGCTCCCCTCTATGGGAGCCGAAAGTCTCTCCTTGAGGAGAGGTGGCACATAGTGCCGGAGTGGTGGTTTTAATTTTATATTCACTCGGGCGACCAATGATCGCCCCTACGGATTTATTGTATACGCAAACAGACGATTTATGCTTTTTCATATTTGCCACCCCTCAGTCGGCTACGCCGACAGCCCCTCTATGGGAGCCTAACGCCTCTCCTTGAGGAGAGGTGGCACATAGTGCCGGAGTGGTGGCTATCTTTTCACATATTTTTGAATGCAAATTTTAATTGATTCGCTCATAATTTCGGTACACTTTTTAAGTGACATACCAATACTGCCTGCCGCCCAATCCTCAATAACCGAAACATAACCGCCGATAAACAATCTCAAATTCATTTCAAACGATTCTTTATCGCTGATATACGAAGCTTCTGACGCATCACTCATACACTTTTCAATAACTATATCGCGAAGTCTTTTAAGGAACTTATCCGCACCGTCTGTATTCAAGAGCATTTTATACATTTCCTCGTCGTCCTCAATAAATTCACGAACGTGATTCATAATATCATACGGATCTTCAAGAACACTCTTAATTGCGTTTTTATTTATCGAACCGAACAGTTCATTTATAACGTCCGTCTGGATTTTTTCGCGAACATCGTCAGCTGTTTTGAAATGTGCGTAAAATGTACTTCTGTTAAGATCAGCCGTATTGACAATATCGGTAACGGTTATCTTCTTATTCTTTTGCATAAGTTCGACATACGCATGGACAATCGCTTTTTCAGAACGTGTAAAATTCCTATACGTTTTCTTTTTCTTTACTTCTTCCATGTTTTTTTATCCTCCTAAGCACAATGAACACAGCCATCAGCAAAACAGCCGTTCCCCCACAAATCGCAATCGGTACAATCGGCGATATTTTCTTATAAAGCAATACATATTTACAAGGTTTTGCCGTTTCAAAAACCGCATAACTGCCGTCAATCGTACAATCAACCATACTCCATTTACCGTCAATCTGTACTGCAATCTTTGCAGCCTTTTTCTTATCATCACGAATATGTACTTTTATAACATCATAAGCATCTTTACTTAATGTAAATGAGTATGCCTTACCGTTTTTGTAGCCGTCAAAAACGTGGTCAACATCTTCCTCTTTGAGCGACAATGTTGTATTATCCGCAAATACGCTTTCGGCAAGCATTAACGGCGGTTCTTCGCCTGATGAAATAGTCGTTGTCGCCTTGTTGTATTCTGCCAAAAATGTAGTGTGACGTATGATAGGACTTTTCACGTCCTTATCCCACATCGGAACTTCACTGCCGTCAGCGGTAAGCTTCGGTATATCGCTGTCATTTAATACAGTACCGTAATCAACTGTCATTGACTTCAATTCTTTATCTTTATCCTTGAATATAACATTGAAATGAAATCTTGAAAGTTCTGTTGACTTTGACTGCAAAATCGCACCTATACTCTCGGCGTCATTTTGAGCCAAGCTCTTTATTTGCGGAAGGAATTTATCTCCGTCCGCCATATAGAAATTACCGTTATCCAAAAGCGGCATACGGCTCGGGAAACTGCCGTCAGACGTTGTCATATCGTCAGGCTTGACAGCCTCTGCTCTGCCCTCAAGGTTCATTCCGCTTATACCTGAAAGTCCCTCATCAATAAAATAACAACCCGTAACGTCACCGTCAACAAATCCCACTATCGCACCGGCATCATCTTTTTTACCGTCCAATCTCGGAAGCGAATATGACGTATTAATATTTTTAGCCGAGCCGGCAATACCGCCGATATGGTCGTTACCGTCAACATCATTTATCGCAATACAATTATCTATATTTCCGCTTGTATATCCTGCCGTACCACCGCTGTAACTGCCGTCATTTACAGTAATTTCGCCTGTTGTAAGCGAATTTTTTATATCGCCTATATCACTCTTACCGCAAATACCGCCCGCATATTTCGATTCTGCGGTTACATTACCGAAACTTATACAAGAATCAATTACAGCTTTCAAAACAGAATCGGAATTTACTTTAGTGCCGTCAGGCAAAGTAAAGTTTTCGCCGGAACGAACTATCGACTCAAAGCCGACACATCCGACTACACCGCCTGTCGATTCGGTTCCGTCTACGGTACCGTTATTTATACAATATTTCACAAGTGCCGTATCGGCATTTTCATCACCGATAAGTCTTGGCAATGAAATATCCGTACTTTTCAAATCACTTATTGCAGTTTTTTCATCATCTGTTTCCGCCGCTTTAGCCGTTGTGAACAACATATCCTTTAGCATACCGACAACAGACGGTTCAACGTCATAACTGCTGTCAAGCTCACCGTCAGGTGTTACGTTGTAGCCCGGATCAATATCGTCCTCAGATTTTACACTTTCCGAAGAAGTATCATTATTGCTGTCGCTTCCACCGCTGTTACCTCCGCTACTGTCACTACCGCCATTGCTTGGCGTTGCCGTAGGTCTTATCATAGGACCTAATGTAGGCAACGGCTTTAATGTAGGAAGTGTTGAACCCAACTTATCAAGTACGTCTTTAAATGATTTAATTGTATCTTTTAAGCCTTTCAATTCCTTGCTCATATTCAAAACAAGGTTGTCAAGATCCTCCATTGTATCACTGACCGAATCACCGACATCACCCGATACATATTTAAGCTGTCTTAAAAGTTTCTTCAATTCTTCATTTGTATCGTCAAGATTATCAATTACATCATCAATATCTTTTTCCATCTTGTCAAGACGATTTGAAAGTTTGTCTTTTGAATCGTCAACATCATCTTTGCCCTTATCAAGCGAATCGTTCAAATTGTCGATAAGGTCTGACAATTCATCACCCTTGCCGTCAAATTCGTCAAGGAAATCATCAAGCGATTCAAGAGAAGTATTAAGCGAATTACTTACATCTCTGATTGACTGCTTTGATTCGTCTGTAAACGAAGATATATCTCCTCTTGCTTGGTCAAGCGTATCTTTCAGCGAACCTGTCACATTACTGTCAGACGCCGAATTTACCGCATTTGTTATACTGTCCATCATATTGACGGCTGAATCCGTAAGAACGTCAAGCCTTGAACGTGTATTATTTTTTGCGTCACCCAAGCCTAAAAGCGACATAAGTCCCGACACATCATTTGAACCTGTCAACAGTTTCAAACCGTATTCAATCAACTTTGTTCTTGCACTTGAAACATCGTTTTGGAATGTATCTATATCTTTTTCTATTGCCGCTTTTGCACTCTGATAAGACAAGTCAATATCTGTATACGGTTCAAATCGACCGACTACACCGCCGACACTTCTTCTTCCCTGAACAGCGGCATTATTGATACATTCTCTTACTTCACCGCTTTGTGTACCGACTATACCGCCGATATTGTCGCCGAAGCTTTCGCCGCCGACAGCGCCGTTATTTGTACAAATAACAACCGCACCCTCGTTATTACCGCAGATACCGCCGGCGTTTACCGTATTTTCGTTTGCATCCGGGCATACCTTTCCGTCATTTCGACTTAGCTTTATTCTGCCCTCATTGTAACCGACTATACCGCCTGTTTCACTGTCACCAACAACTGTAGCCGAATTTGCGGAAGAATCAACAACACCGGTCATTGCATTGTAGCCGACAAGTCCTCCGACCTGTTTCTGACCTTTGATATTTCCGCCGTATGAACAGTTTACGATTTTACCCTCGTTATAGCCGACAAGTCCGCCTGCACCTTTTGAGCCTTTATCAAAATTTTGAGTATTTATATCAGTCTTACTCAAAATCGAGGTGGCTTTTTGTCTAAAAACCGATTCCGTATCGGTTCCGACTGTAACCTTTATATCTCCTGTTACGTTCAAATCTCTGATCTGACCTTCTTTTGTCACTGAACAGAAAAGTCCTTTATTTGAACCCTCAAATGAAAGCTTGACATTCTTTATACTGTGACCGCCTCCCTCGAAAGTTCCGCAGAATACCTCCGCACTTTTTATTTCCACACCGTTTAAATCAATATCATTTTGTAATACGAACTTCTTATTTTTTGAATACTCGTCATATACGCACTTTTCAAAAAATTCTTTAAGGTCGTTCACTGTCGATATTGCAACAGTGTCGTCTGCCTGTACAATGCACATAGGTAATATGTTTAGCATTATAACAAGTGCAGTCAGAAAAGATATGATTTTATTGTTCTTCTTCGTTGTTCTCATTATCCTCATCCTCCTGCTTTTCATCTATTTTTATATTATCTTCCTTACTCTCTGTAAGCAACAAATCCTGTTGATTTCCAAGTTCGACTTTCGCGTCTATATCACCCTTTACCAAGCCGTAGAATACACCGTCCATAAAGCCTGAAACGTGACCTCTGACACGACCGTTGACGAACATAATTCCGGACATTTCTCTCTTCGCCGCTTTGTCGTCATCTGTTGCCTTTTTACCGAATGCGGTCTTTTCAATAAACTTATCGCACAACAGTACAATTTGCGGAAGTACCATCATTACTATAACTATTGATATTAACGTTCCGCGTCCAAGTGCCGTACCGAGTGCCGATATAATAGCATTTGTCGAAATCATACCTATTAAAAATCCCGCAAGTGTAAGGATTGAACCTGATGTAAGAATTGTCGGGAACGATTGGTTAAGTGCGGTTGACGCCGCCTGTTTATTATCCATTGTTTCCTTTAATTCAAGGTATCTGTTCGTAAATACGATAGCATAGTCAATCGTAGCACCCATCTGAATTGAACTTACAACCAAGTATGCAAGGAAGTACAATCTCTGCCCTGTAAGGAACGGAATTGAGAAGTTAATCCACACACTTCCCTGTATCGCAAGTACCAAAAGCACCGGAACACCTGCCGAACGGAATGTGAACATCAATATCAAAAGCAATGCCAAGATTGTTATAAGATTAATCTTATTATTGTCTCCGCCGAACGAATCACCCAAGTCACGGCTGTTTACGCTGTCGCTGACAAGCAAACATTCGTCATAATACTTTTCAACGTCACTTCTGACGTCTTTAAGCATTTGATATGCCTCGTCACTTTCAATGTCACATTTATATGTAAAGATTATTCTTGAATAATTATCGCTTTCAAGCTGGTCTTTCGCGTCTGTCAGCTTGTCGTAAAGGTCGTTAATATCATTCGTTTGATCTTCGTCAAGATTGATTACACCCAAATCCATCTTCTCGTGTACATACATAAACAAGTCGATTATAGGCACTTCGTAATCATTTACATCACCGAATATTGCACTGTATTCATCGTGTTCCGCGCCGTATGCCTGGAACAAAAGGCAACACAAATCATAATCAATATTCATAAGCTTTGAAGTTTCTCTTGCGTTGATTTTTTCGGTAAGTATGTGGTCGTCGTCAAGCTCCGTATTTGCAAGCCCCAAAGCCGAATTTATGCTCGGATTTTCCTCGACAAGCGATATAACTTTCGCCTCTCTGTCATAGTCACCGGACGGAACAATTACAGCAAGCTGATGGTCCGTACCGAAAATTTCGTCAACCTTTCGTTTTGCGATTGAGTTTTCGGTCGGCTTTTTAAGCTGTTCGGCTGTGGCGTCAAAAGCATAGTTACTCATTGACGAAAGCACCGCACCGACTGCTATAATCGCAATAAATATGTAAGGTACAATGTTCTTTAATTTAATAACAACCTTACACCATTTCTCGATACTCGGCACAAAAGAACGGTGAGTTGTTTTATCAATCTTATCCGAAAATGCCAAAAGCAAGCCGGGCATAATAAAGAACACCGTAACAAGACTGCATATGATACCTTTACAAAGTACCAAACCCATATCCATACCGATTCTAAGCTGCATTACCATAAGTGCGGCAAGACCTGCAAGTGTTGTAAGACTTGATGAACTGATTTCAAGGATAGCCTTTGAAAGTGCGGTTACTATCGCGTCATACGCATTCTTTGTCTGCTTTTCCTCCGCAAATCTGTGCGAAAGGATAATCGCATAGTCAATCGCCAGAGCCAACTGCAACACCACCGCAACCGACTTTGTAATAAACGAAATTTCACCGAGCAGATAGTTCGTACCCATATTCAAAAGTGCCGCCACGCCGAATACTATAAGGAATATCGGCACTTCCATAAAGCTCTGTGACGTGAACAGCAAAACCGCTATAATTATCACAAGTGCTATACCCAAAATAACGGTCATTTCTTTTTCAAGCTGTTTAGAACTGTCGTCTATACTGTCGGAATAAGCATAGAAGTCATATCCGTCAAGCTGTGCTTTCAAATCATTGACAATTTCAAGTTCCCTGTCCAAATCGTCACGCACGCTAAGCGTAACCGTAAACAATGCCGCAGAATCTTTATAGTGGTCGTCGTCATTTTCAAACTCAACCTCTTTTACTCCGTCAACCTTTTCGAGTTTATCTTTCAGCTTTTCCGCTGTTTCGGTCGTTATGGTCGTAACCATTATTTTTTCCGTATCGTATGTAATAAACTCATCGTCCATTAAAGTAAGTCCGCGTCTTGTTTCCGTTTCTTCGGGAAGATATGAACTTATGTCGTTGTTTACCTGCACTTTCGGTATTGATATTACGCACAATACAAGTGCAAGTGCAAATATTAAATAGAATGCACGTCTTTTATCAACAATAAAAGTTGCTATTTTTACCATTAAATTATTGTCTTTTCGACTATCATTTTTCACATCATTTTTCTTCATATATTTACATCTCCGAAAACATTAATCTCATCAATACATATTATAAATTCCGTCACTTTGTACGTCAACAGTCAATTTTCATATCGGTGTTTATTTTCCGACACTTACAAATAACTTTGTGTCTATTTCTACAAATTTTGTCACTTTGCCCAAAACAAATTAATTCAAAACCATGTTTTTGTATAAAAGAAAAAGGACGTTTTATCGTCCCATTCTTACTTTATGTCTGTTACACATTTTCCGTCTATAAACGTCATAACACATTCAGACTCAAATCTTGTCGGCAAATCGGTAAACACTGCAATATCGGCATCTTTACCGACTTCAAGCGTACCTACTCTGTCGTCAATCCAACAGTTTTTTGCCGCTGTGGAGGTTATCGCTTTCAGTGCTTTTTCTTCGTCCATACCGTGCTTAACCGCCATAACCGCACAAAGCGACAGATTTTCAATCGTAATTTCGGGGTGGTCTGTTATTATCGCAACGTCAATACCTCTGTCCGAAAGATTTTTATATGTATCAAAGGTTAAGTTTTTAAGCTCCGGTTTACTTCTGTCCGAAAGTGTCGGACCAAGCATTACAGGTAATTTTTCACGTTCCAAAATCGGTGCTATTCTGTCACCGTCCGAGCAATGCTCAAGCGTAACGCAAATATCAAATTCTTTGCCCAATCTGATTGCACTGCAAATATCGTCTGCCCTGTGTGCGTGAATTTTAACAGGTATCTGTTTTTTGAGTACAGGTATCATTGCGTCAAGCTTTATGTCGAATTCAGGCTTGTCGTGTTCTTCGCTGTTTTCATTATATGCGTCAAGCTGATTCATATAATCTCTTGATTTTATAAGCAATTCGCGTATCAATGCCATTGTTCCCATACGCGTAACAGGTGCCTCGTCCTTTTCATTGTACACGCATTTTGGGTTTTCACCAAGTGCAAATTTCATTGCAACAGGTGTTTTAATAATCATATCATCTACGCATATTCCGTACGTCTTAACCGCCGCAAACTGTCCGCCCACAGGGTTTGCACTGCCGGGTCCTGTTACAACGGTTGTAACACCTGCGTTATATGCGTCTTTAAACCCACGGTCAAACGGATTTATTCCGTCAATCGCACGAAGGTGCGGCATTATCGGGTCGCTGTCCTCGTTACCGTCATCACCCTCAAATCCAAGCGAATCTTCAAACATTCCGACATGACAATGTGCGTCAATCAGTCCGGGCATAACGATTTTACCCTCTGCGTCAATAATCTTATCCGCCTCAAATGCTTTATCTTCACCTACATACTGTATTTTTTCATCAAACAATATACAGCCGTTCTTGTACTTTTCGCCTGTCATTGTTACTATTTCGGCATTTTTTATAAGTGTCTTCATAGTTTTATCCTTTTACCTTTTATATGCTTTTAATTCCAAGTTCATTCACATAATTAACCGCACTTGTCGCGGCGATTGCACCGTCTGCCGCCGCTGTTATAACCTGTCTTAACGGTGATACTCTTACGTCACCTGCCGCAAATATACCTGTTATGTTAGTCGCAAGGTACATATCCGTCTTGACAAATCCGTGCTGACAACATTCAACCCCGCAATCTTTTGCAAGATCGGACGACGGCTTTACACCTATTGCGACGATAGCGCCCGATACGTTCAAAATACTCTTTTCGCCTGTTACCGTGTTTCTAATATCAACACCCTCAAGCATATTTGAGCCTACGAATTTATCAACTACGGTATCTGTAAGCACGGTTATTTTGCCGTTTCTTTTTACGTTTTCAACCATTGTAGCCGCCGCTCTGAACTTCTTGCTTCTGTTTAGGACATAGACTTTACGGCAAAATCCCGCAAGATACAATGCGTCCTCCATAGCCGTATTTCCGCCGCCTACAACGCACACGTCCTTATCCTTAAAAAACGCACCGTCACAAGTCGCACAATACGAAACACCTGCACCGGCAAACTGTTCTTCACCGTCCGCACCGAGCGTTTTTGGTACTGCACCTGTTGCAAAAATTATTGACTTTACCATATAAGTATTTCTTCTTGTGTGAATAACCTTTATGCCGTATTCGGCATTTTCGATTGACTTAACATTTTCCGAAACAAATGTTGCGCCAAATTTTCTTGCGTGTTCTTCGATTGCTTTTGAAAGTTCTTCACCTGTCGGATTGTTTGCAAATCCCGGATAATTGTCTATTTCATATGTTTTTATTGCTTGACCGCCGTATGCGATTTTTTCGATTACAAGCGTTTTCATACCGCCTCTTGCGGCATATATGGCAGCTGACATTCCGGCAGGACCTCCGCCGATTATTGCAACATCATATATCATTATTTATCGTCCTCTTTCTCTTTTTCATTTACATATGCTTCAATAATATATCTTGGACGGCGTTTAACTTCTTTATACAATTTACCGATATACTCGCCTATAAGTCCGACAGACAAAAGCTGTACACCGCCTATAAACCATATCGAAACCATAAGTGACGCCCAGCCTGCACCTGTGTGACCTATAATTTTCTGCACAAGTGCGTATATCGCCATAATGAACGCAAACACGCACACAATCGCACCGAATGCCGAAATCATTCTGATTGGGCTTATGCTGAATGAAGTTATACCGTCAAACGCAAATGAAAGCATTTTCTTTAACGGATATTTTGACTCGCCCGCAAAGCGTTCGTTTCTGTCGTAATACACATTCGTTGAGCGATAGCCGACAAGCGGAACCATTCCTCTTAGGAACAGATTTCTCTCAGGGAATTGTGCCAATCCGTCAAGCGCACGTTTGCTCATCAATCTGTAATCCGCGTGATTGAATACAATATTAACGCCCATAAACTGCATTAATTTATAAAATCCTACCGCCGTTGTGCGTTTAAAGAATGTATCGGTATCACGTTTGTTTCTTACACCGTAAACAACGTCATATCCGTCAATGAAGTTTCTCACCATATCAGGTATTACGTGTATATCGTCCTGCAAGTCCGCATCAATGGATATTGCACAGTCGCAGTCATCTTTAACTGTCATAAGACCGCCGAAAAGTGCATTTTGATGTCCAGCATTCTTGGCAAGCTTTATTCCCGATATTTCTGTATGAGCCTTAGTCAGTTCATCTATTATGCTCCATGTTTTATCTTTAGAACCGTCATCTACAAAAACGATTCTGCTGTTGTCATTTATAAGTCCGTCATTTTTCATTTCACCGAATAATTCAAGCATTTGCTTGGATGTTTCGTGCAAAACAGCTTCTTCATTATAGCACGGTACCACTACATACAAATTGACACTCTTACTCATCGCTATATCTCCTTTGTAAATTACAATAATATATATACGCCTTTATTATATAACATTTTCTTTGTATAAACAAGTATATTTTATTAAGTTTACTTTACATTATGAATTTCCTACTACAAAAATTATTTTGCATATGATATACTTTATGCGATATATCTTAAATATAAAGGAGGTCTTGGCAATATGTATAAAACTACTTTTGCAGAACTAAAAACAAGAGCTAAAGACGTTTTAAAGTCAAACTACTGGTATTCATTCGGAGTATGTATATTGGTTTCACTTATCACATCACTCGGAACTTCGGTTGCTACAGTGACTAATATGGTTAATTCGGACGCCGGTTCGGCAGGTACATCAATATCAGCCGTACTTCAAATATTAATCACTCTTTTTGTCACATTCCCTCTAAGCGTGGGATCGTGCAGATTTTTTATAAAGGCAACTGTCAACGCACCTAATGTATACGATTTGTTTTTCCCTTATAAAAACAATCTCGGCAACGTAATCGGTATTAATGTGTTTGTTGCGATTTATACATTTTTGTGGTCGCTGTTGTTCATCATACCGGGAATTATCAAATCATTCCAATACTCAATGATTCCTTATATTCTTGCCGAAAATCCGGCTATGGACAGACGCAGAGCATTTGAAGTTACAAAATCGCTTACCGACGGAAACAAAGGCAGAATATTTTTATTCTCACTTTCGTTTATCGGTTGGATAATTCTAAGCTGTATTACATTCGGTATAGGATTTTTGTTCCTTGAGCCGTATATATCGGCATCATTTACTCAGCTTTACTTTGATTTAAAAGCTGAGGCAATCGCAAAAGGCACTGTAACGCCTGAAGAATTTACTTATAATATTTAGGACTTGATAATATGGAAAATATAGAACGAATGAAACCTTCTCAAACGTATGAAGTAATGGATTTATGGCTGCGAACAACAATTCATTCAAATTCATTTGTTGAAGAAAACTTTTGGGAAACACATTACGATTTTGTAAAAGAAAAATACATAAACGGCAAAGAAAATTTTGTTTACATCATTGACGGCAAGATTGTCGCTTTTACCGGTGTGACGGAGGATAACAGAATAACTGGGCTTTTCGTCGATCCAGAATATCAAAACAAAGGTATCGGAACGGCACTTATAAATTTCCTGAAATCGGAGTACAATATGCTCCACATACCTATTTACGCAAGAAACAGAAAGGCTCTTGCATTCGCAACCCGTACCGGCTTTATCATTGACGGTGCACTTCGCCACGAACATAACGGAGAAGTGATGTACACTATGCTGTGGAATATGTAAGAAAAATCGACTCAAAGTCAAAAAGTCTAAATCAATTTGCACTGTATCGGCAAAATTATCCGTTACAGTGTATTTTTTTATGTTGAGATATTGCAAATCGTAAAGGTTTGTGATAAAATTATATACAGTAAAATATTTTAGGAGGTTTTTTTCCAATGTTAAAAGAAGATGTGCTTAAAAAGCTAACTGACTGCGGTCTTGTTGCAGTTGTAAGAGCTAACAATGCTGAAGAAGCAATTAAAATTTCAGACGCTTGCCTTGCAGGCGGTTGTACAGGTATCGAACTTACATTTACAGTTCCGGGTGCCGACAAGGTTATTGCTGCTTTGGCTGAAAAATATTCAAACGGCGAAATGATGCTTGGTGCAGGTACTGTTCTTGATCCTGAAACAGCAAGAATGGCTATCTTGGCAGGTGCAAACTTTATCGTAAGCCCTGCTTTCAATGCAGAAACAGCTAAGCTTTGTAACCGTTACAGAGTACCTTATATGCCTGGTTGTGCTACAATTACAGAAGTTATCACAGCTATGGAGGCAGGTGCTGACATCGTTAAGATATTCCCTGCAGATCTATACGGTCCTAAGATTATAAAGGATATTAAGGGTCCTCTTCCTCAGGCTCAAATGATGCCTACAGGCGGCGTTGACAAGGATAACGTTGCTGATTGGATTAAGGCAGGCGTTGTTGCAGTAGGTGCAGGTTCATCACTTACAAAGGGTGCTAAGACAGGCGACTACAACGCAATTACCGAAACAGCTAAAGAATTTATTGCAAATATCAAGGCTGCAAGAGCAGAACTTAACAAGTAATTTATAATTAAAGGAGATTTATATAATGGCAAAAGTTGTTACAATGGGTGAAATCATGCTTAGACTTTCAACCCCTGGAAATCAAAAATATATTCAAGCTACACAGTTTGACATAAACTACGGCGGCGGCGAAGCAAACGTTGCAGTTTCACTTGCAAACTACGGTCACGACGCTGAATTTGTTACAAAAGTTCCTGAAAACCCAATCGGCGCTTGCGCAGTTGCGGCACTAAGAAAATACGGTGTTGAAACAAAGCACATTGCTAAGGGCGGCGACAGACTTGGTATCTACTTCCTTGAAACAGGTGCGTCAATGAGACCTTCAAACGTTACATATGACAGAGCTAACTCATCAATCGCAACAGCAAGCATTTCTGATTTCGATTTTGACGAAATCTTTGAAGGTGCTGACTGGTTCCACTTCACAGGTATTACACCTGCTGTTTCAGACGCTGCCGCTGAACTTACAGAGGCTGCTTGTAAAGCTGCTAAGGCTCACGGTGTAACAGTTTCTTGTGACCTTAACTTCAGAAAGAAGCTTTGGACAAGCGAAAAGGCTCAAAAGGTTATGTCAAACCTTATGCAATATGTTGATGTTTGTATCGGTAACGAAGAAGATGCAGATAAAGTTCTTGGTTTCAAGCCTGAAAACACAGACGTAACAAGCGGTGAACTTAACCTTGCAGGTTACGAAAGCATTTTCAAGCAGATGGTTGCTAAGTTCGGATTTAAGTATGTTATTTCATCACTTAGAGTTTCTAAGTCAGCTTCTGATAACGGTTGGTCAGCTTGCATTTACTCAAGTGAAGATGATGAATTCTATCATTCAAGAGAATACAGAATTCGTCCAATCGTTGACCGTGTAGGCGGCGGCGATAGCTTTGCCGGCGGTACAATCTGCGGTTTTGTTGACGGTAAGAACTTCAAGGACGCTCTTGAATTCGGTGTTGCGGCATCAGCTCTTAAGCACACAATCCCTGGTGACTTTAACCTTGTTACAAGAGAAGAAGTTGAAACTCTTGCAGGCGGCGACGGCTCAGGTCGTGTACAAAGATAAGTTTTTAAGTATACAAAAAACGGCATTCGATAATGCCGTTTTTTTGTGCGCTCATTTACATTTGTATTTCGTTTTGTATACTTTGTGGAATTTTGTATTTCTTTGTTATATAATATCACTGTCGGATCATTCCGATATAGGTAAGACCTCTTAACGGTGTTTTCACCGGCGGTTATACTCTCTTTTATATTCACAGGCTGTTATGCTGAGTTTATGAAAGGAGGAATGCTTATGAAAAGTAAGCATATTGCTACATATGGCGAAGAAATTGCTCACAGCAATTTTAGAAATTATCATATTTTTGATAATTTTCTCTATAAAAGCACAATAACCGCCCTCCTACCAAGATTGCGGTTATTGTAATAACTAATTTCAGGGTATAACCGTTTGAGGTCTTACCTTTTTTCTATATTTATTATATATCTATTCATTCATTTTGTCAACACTGCAAACAACTTTATATCAAGCTGATTTGTTCGCCACCATATTTATCTTCATACTTATTCAAATACTCAAAGCATTCATTCACATCACACATAATACCGTTTTTAATACATTCGCTTTTATAAATCATATTAAGTTGTCTGCTGTTCGGAGATGAAAGCTGATAGCTGTTTCCGTACATTCTGATATATTTTTCTTTCAGTCCCGGAAAATGTTCATCGAGTTTTTTATAGAAATACTCTCTATTACCGTCACGCAACGTAACACCCATATCAAAATTAATAATCCCCTTCACTTTTGCTCTGACACAATAATCAAGTATTCCCCTAATATTTTCTTCGGTATCATTTATAAAAGGCAATATCGGGCAAAGCCACACAACAGTCGGTATACCGTTATCATGCAATATTTCAAGTGCACGAAATCTCTCATATGTAGTTTCAACATTCGGCTCAACAATGCGGCACAAATCCTCATCATATGTGGTAAGCGTCATCTGTACGACACATTTTGATTTTTCATTTATCTTCTTTAACAAATCAAGATCACGAAGAACTTTTGTCGATTTAGTAATCATTGTCACACCGAAACCATACCTTTCAATCACTTCAAGACACTTTCGCATATTACCGAGTTTTTCTTCTATTGGCATATACGGATCAGACATTGCACCTGTTCCAATCATACACTTGTTTCTCTTTCTTCTGAGTGTATTTTCCAACAATCCCACCGCATTAGCCTTAACTTCAATATCTTCAAATTTATGATTCATCTGATAACACAAACTTCTTGAATCACAATAAATACACCCATGCAAACAACCTCTGTATATATTCATTCCGTTTTTCGCCGATAAAATCCCTTTAACATTTACTTCGTGCATACATTCCACTCCTTAGCATTATTATATCACTTTTAATATTTCCGCACAAGAAAAAAAGTCGGTTACCCGACTTTATATATAAACTGTAATCGGCGAGAATGGGAAAACCGAAAACAGATTATAGTCTTTTATGTTCGCCTGTAATAGAGAACTGCACCCATTCGGCGATATTAACCGCATGGTCGCCGATTCTTTCAAAATACTTTGCAACCATAAGCATATCAAGTACTTCAGACGTTCCCTCATCTTTTTTAATAATATCCACAAGGTCATTGACAATTTCTTCAAACAATGCGTCAACAACATCGTCATTATGAGAAACTTCTTCTGCGACAAGCAAATCCTTTTTAATAAACGCCTCAACGCTCTTATTGACCATATCAATAGTTGCCGCCGCCATACGTTGAATATGCTTTGATTTTTTCAACATCTTCTTTTTCGCGGTTGACGCAATTTCTGCTATATCCTCAGCCTGATCACCGATACGTTCCATATCGGTTATCATTTTAAGTGCGGCCGAAATAAGTCTTAAATCACTTGCAACAGGCTGTTGAGTCAAAAGTAATTTCAAACAAAGACTTTCAATCTCTCGTTCTTTATTATCTATCGATTTTTCATAGTCATATGCCTTATTTATCGAATGTTCGTCACCGTCAAGTGCCTTTACCGCATTTGCGATTGCACTTTCAATAAGTCCGCCCATTGTAGTAAGTTCTTCATTGAGAAGTGCCAACTGTCTTTCAAATTCATCTCTCATTATCCAAACCTCCCTGTTATGTAATCTTCGGTTCTTTTATCTTTTGGTTTTGAGAAAATCTTTTGTGTATCGTCAAATTCCACTGCCTCACCAAGCAAGAAAAATGCTGTTTTATCCGAAACTCTTGCGGCTTGCTGCATATTGTGCGTAACCATAATTATAGTGTACTTATCCTTAAGCTCCCACACCAAGTCCTCAATTTTAGATGTGGATATAGGGTCAAGTGCCGAAGTCGGTTCATCCATAAGCAATACTTCCGGTTCTACCGCAAGTGCTCTTGCAATACAAAGTCTTTGTTGCTGACCTCCCGACATACCAAGTGCACTTTTCTTTAATCTATCCTTTGTTTCGTCCCATATAGCCGCCTGTTTTAACGAACGCTCAACTATTTCGTCAAGCTTGCTTTTCGCCTTAATTCCGTGCGTTCTCGGACCGTATGCGATATTATCATATATACTCATAGGAAACGGATTAGGCTTTTGAAACACCATACCTACACGTCTGCGAAGTTCATTCACTTCAATATCGCCGTAAACATTTTTACCGTCAAGCAAAACCGTTCCGTCAATCTTACAACCCTCTACAAGGTCATTCATTCTGTTTAGCGTTTTTAAAAACGTAGACTTACCACACCCCGACGGGCCTATAAATGCCGTAACTTTATTTTCGGGAATCTGCATATCTATCCCTTTTAAAGCGTGGAAATCACCGTAATGCAAATGTAAATTCTTTATATCAAATTTCACTTTAAAATTCCATTCCTTTCTATATCATCAATTCTTTGCCGCAAACTTCTTTGCAACAAGTGATGACATAAAGTTAATTATCAACACAAATATCAACAGTACAACCGCCGTTGCATATGCTTGATTTGTGTACAAGCCCTCGCTTGACAGTACATACATATGTATTGCAAGTGTACGTCCCGATGACAGAAGTCCTTTTGAAACCTCCGCAACAGTACCTGCCGTATAAATAAGCGCCGCCGTTTCACCGACAATTCTACCTATTGCAAGGATAACGCCTGACAATATACCCGGCATTGCCGCCGGAAGAACAATTTTAAACACAGTTCTAAGCTTGCCTGCGCCGACTCCGAAACTTGCTTCACGATATGAATCGGATACTGCAAGAAGTGCCTCTTCTGTTGTTCTCATAATAAGCGGAAGTACCATTATTGCCAACGTTGCCGCACCGGCAAGTATTGAATATCCCCACTTTAAATATGTTACAAAGAACAACATTCCGAACAAACCATATACGATTGACGGTATTCCCGAAAGCGTTTCAGCGGTAAGCCTTATAATACCTACAACCTTGTTGCCCTTTTTCGCATATTCGACAAGGTATATAGCAGTACATATTCCGAGCGGTACTGCAACTATAAGCGAACAGAGCGTCATTTCAATCGTGTTGATTATTGCCGGTAACATTGATACGTTTTCGGTTGTGTAATGTAAGCTGAACAGTTTGGGGCTTAGATTAGGCACACCTTTTATCAATATGTACGCAATTAAAAACAGTAATACGCCGAACGTCAAACAGCTTGCAAGGATTACTGTTCCCTTTAATATTTTTGAGCCTAAATGTTTCATTGTTCTACTTCTTAACTCCTCTCCAAATTCAAAGCGTCAGCAAAATTGTTCACAGTGCTGCTTTGCAGTTCGTGGTGCTGTACGAGTGTACCGCTCCGAACAAAAAGTGGTGCTGCGGGCAATTTTTCAAGCTTTGTTCCTTCCTTTTATTATTGAAAATGATATGTTGATAAGAAGTATAAACACAAACAACACAACCCCCGTTGCAATAAGCACTTCACGGTGTAAATCTGCCGCATAACCCATTTCGATTACGATATTTGAAGTCAAAGTTCTGACACCTTTTAAAATGCTTGACGGCATTCTCGCCTGATTACCGGCAACCATAATTACCGCCATTGTTTCACCAATCGCACGGCCTATACCAAGAATAACTCCTGCAAGTATTCCCGATTTTGCCGCAGGTAATATAACTGTAAATATACTTCTTTCCTTTGTTGCACCGAGTGCCAACGCACCCTCATAATAGCTTTCGGGTACACTTCTTATCGCACTTTCCGATACACCGATAATTGTCGGCAAAATCATTATTCCAAGCAAAATTGAGGCTGTAAGCATACTGTTTCCGTTTCCGCCGAAAACCGTTTTCACAAACGGAACAAGTACCACAAGTCCGAAAAAGCCGTAAACTATCGAAGGAATACCTGCTAAAAGCTCCGTAGCAGGTTTGAGGATTTTATATAAGGGTTTTGGACAATATCTCGACATAAATATTGATGTCAGGATACCTACCGGTACACCAATAACGATTGCACCGGCGGTCACATATATACTTCCCAAAATCATCGGGAAGATTCCGAATGACGCAGGACTATCTGTCGGAGCCCAGTTAGTACCCGCAAGGAATTTGAAAAGTCCTACCTTACCCATTGCAGGTATTCCGTTTGCAAAAAGGAATACGCATATCAGCAATACGGCAAGTATTGAAGTAAGGGCAGCGGTGAAAAATACGCCGCCCATTATCTTCTCTTTGTATTTTCTCATGCTATTTCACTCCACATTGTCTTTGTACCTGTAAAGATGTCCTTTATATCCTCTGTTGACATATCGTCTGTCGGATTTTGAGGGTTTACGATTACCGCAATACCGTCAAGTGCAATCGGTGTTGCTGTCAATGTAGCACTTTCACTGTCTTTTAATTCTCTTGACGCCATACCGATGTCGCAAGTACCCTCCATTGCACCTGTCATACCGGCAGTTGAGTCACTTGTCTGAAGTTCGATTTCTGCATTTGTATTGACTTTTAGATAAGCCTCTTTAAGTTTTTCCATTACAGGTGATACCGAAGATGAACCTGCTACAACGATTTTGCCTGTCGGCTTTGAACCTGCATACGGTTGAGCATCATCGTTGATTTTAATATATCCGTCTGAAACTATTTCCTGTCCCTCACTTGATAGGATATAGTCGATAAAGTCTTGTGCAACATCTGAAATATCAGATTTTGTTGCTATATTAAAAGGTCTTGCAACCTTGTATGTACCGTTCTTTACGTTTTCGGCTGTTGCCTCTACTCCGTCAACTTTGACTGCCTTGACGCTTGAAGAAAGTGAGCCAAGCGATACATAACCGATACCGTATTCGTCACCGGCAACGTTTGTAAGCATAACGTCAGTCTTGTTTGCGATTACTGCCTCATTTGTTGTCTTGTCAGTCTTTGTGCCGTCTGCACCTTTTTCCTCTATTCCCATAAGCTCTATGAATGCGCCTCTTGTACCACTGCCGTTTTCTCTTGATACAACTGTGATGTCACTGTCTGCTTTAAAATCAGATGACGATGATGTTGTCGAAGTTGATGACTGCGGTGATTGTGTTGTTTCTCCGCAACCTGCAAGGGCTGTCATAGCCATAACGCCTACTAATATTCCTGCCAATAAATTTCTCTTTTTCATTTTTCTTATCTCCTTTTTACTTTATGACTTTATTATAGACCTCTTATGTAAAATCCACTATCTGAATATACTTAAATAAATGTAAAATAAAAAGTCGGTTTGTAAAATCCAACTTAAATGTGTAAGATAATTTTTAAATAGCACGCGTTAATAACAAAACAACTTCAACTTACATATTATATACAGCAGAGAAAACTATATAAGGAGGATACACTATGTTTGAAAATGTTTCTGTTATAGGCGGTGATTTAAGACAACTTACTGTTGCAAAGCTTTTGAAAGCTGAAGGGTATCACGTTTTTCTATACGGCTTTGATAAAGATATACAACTTGAAACACTTGAATGTGAAACGGATAAAGATTTGGTTTTGAGTGCAGATATAGTAATTTTGCCTGTACCCGTAACCTTTGACGGCAATACAATTAACTCGCCTTACGCAAAAGAACCGATGATTATTGATGATTTTCTGAGTGAAATAAACCCGTCCGCTTTGGTGTTCGGCGGACAAATACAACCTAATTTGCAAAAAGCACTCGAAGATAACCATATCGCATATCGCGACTACCTTAAACGCGAAGAACTTTCAATAAAAAATGCCGTCCCTACGGCATTGGTGATATAGGTATTGATTTTGGGGATATAAAAACAGGTCATATATTCAATTAACTCATTAATATTATTATCAATAAACATCATCTACCCTCCTCAAAAAGAAACAATCTCACAACTTTCAATAACTGTCGTGTACTTTTCCATATAACCGTGAGTTGAGTATTTAATTTTAAAAGCGAAATCTATGTATTTCAGTTTCACAAGCATATAATCATCATACACAATAATTTTATCGACAATCTCTCCATACACATTTTCGGAGCAAATCGCATTTATTATGAATTTCCGCAACTCATCTATATTGTTCTGTCTTCTCTGTATAGCGGTTTGGTTGTTCTGTTGTTTCTGCAAAATAGCATTGATTTTCTCAATCTCTTTATCATACTTATCTTTAAGAGCAGTCATTTCGTCTTTATTTATGTCACCGCTATAATAACTGTCAAGCATACGCATTTTTTTATTTTGTATATCCTGTATCTTAAGCATCAGATTTTGCGTATTATCCTCCGGCATATCAACCGAGTTATTAATCTCATTCAATATATCGTCAGCAATATTATTAATATCCACATCAAGTTGTTCGGTTATAAACTTCATACAAGTCAAAAGCGACTTGTTATTTACGGTACGCATATTGCAGCCAACCTGATTATTATTTTTATCAAGCTTTTTATTACCGTGCGCCGTTCTCTCATGACAAGCCCACATTATGTAGATACCGCTTTTCTTTTTTGATTTGCGTATCACAAACCTTGAACCACATTCGGAACAAATTATCTTACCACTGCACCAATATCTGTTGGAATACTTTTTCTTAGTGCTTTTATCCACACTTCGCCTTTGCAGTTCAGCCTGTGCCATATTCCACATTTTACGGCTGATTATCCCCGCATGATGATTTTCAATATATATTTTGTCCTCACTTTCATTTATGACCTTATGATGTGTAAGATAATCTTTCGTGACATACTTTTTTTGCAGTAAATCACCTACATACTTTTCATTACGCAATATATTTAAAATCATTGTACTGCTCCAAAAATCTTTACTTGATTTAGGCGGTTTTATACCTTCTTCGTAAAGTTCCCGTGCAACAATATGCGTACCTTTACCCTCATTTACGTACTTATGAAAAATCAATTTGACAACTTCCGCCTCACTTTCATTAATCGACAATACACCGTCATTAATATCAAACCCGACAATACTGTTATTTCCGAACACAACACCGTTTTCCATAGCACGTCTTTGTCCCCATTTCACACGTTCTGAAATTTTTCGGCTTTCTTCCTGTGCAACAGATGCCATAATCGCCAAACGAAACTCACCGTCATTTTGACGTGTATCAATATTATCGTTGATGAAAAATACACCTACATCATATTCCTTTAACATACGGGTGTAATTCAACGTGTCAACAGTATTTCTTGCAAAACGGCTGACTTCCTTTGTTAAAATCAAGTCTATTTTTCCGTTTTTACAGTCGTCAATCATACGGTTAAAACCTTTTCGTTTCTTGGTTTGAGTGCCTGTGATACCCTCGTCAAAATATACCTTGACAAACTCCCAATCGTCCTTTGATTTAATGTAGCTTTCAAAATACTCACGCTGATTTGTAAGTGAATTTATTTGGTCCTCCTTGTCAGTCGAAACACGCGCATATGCCGCCACTTTAAGCACCGCCGATACCTCCCCGCTGTCGCTATTTCATAAGCAATCTCTTGTACTGTTGCTCCGTTATCATTTTTCTTGAATACATCTCCTTTACAATTCCACGTCTGTAACTTGCTTTCAGTTCATAATTGATTTTAATTTTCCCTTTCACTTAAACCACCCCATTTATACAGTATATAAATAAGGATAAGCTGTATTGCCATCGCATACAAAAAAGAGCCAACCTTTACGGTTGACTCTACGGTGTTATTTATCTCCAGCCTTTTCTTGATTCATAAGCGGTTATGGTTTCTTTGTTCTTTCTTTCATAGTCGTTGAACATACTTTCACAATCTGACATTGATGTACCTCTTGAAGAATACCACGGTTTTGAACTAAAGAACTGTGCATATTTTTCGGTAGTGAATGTATAGCCGTAATGTGCGTACATTGCATTTAAAAGTGTTCTGACTTCGTCTTGACTAAGCTTATCAAGAATTGTGTCCGATATATAATATTCGTCCAAATTGTAATCATCGGTATCTATAATACCAATCTCGCCTATATCGCTGTTTTGACTGGTTGTATTAGATGTTTGTGCCGTACTGTTTTGAGGTGCGTTATTTTGTGCACCGCCGTCAATTTCGTCCGTAACATCATCCCAATTAACAGTCACTCCGGCATACTCATATGCTTTTCCGAGAAATGCCAATATGTTAGTCAACTCTTGATCAATATCGTTTAATGATAAAGAGTTGACTTCAAACGAATCGTCATCATTTACCACAAACTGAATTTTCGCCTCAACTTTTTTATCATTATACATGCAATTTCCCGTACATTGCACAACATCCATATTATCTTCACTTAAAAAGTATTTCCAAGTGTTTGTATGTAAAAAACTATCAATCGCCACACCTACCGGGACTTCATCAGAAAACGAATAAATATATCCGCCTTTCACCGCTATTATTTTGTTTGTTTCATCCATATTATTTGAGTCAATAAAAGATGATGACTTTGGTTCATCTTGTTCTGTTGCACAACCGCCTATTGAAAGTGCCATACAACCTACTAAAATTAATGTAATTATTTTTTTCATAATAAATTCCCCTTTCCGAAAATCAGAACATTTCATTCTTACCCTTGATAAAGTCATAAAATTCCGCATACGTTGTTTTCATAATCGGCAACGAATAAAAACCTGCAAAACCAAGTGTAACTGTATTTAATATATACCAACCGATGAATGACAAATCAAGTTTAAACCAAGCCATTTTATTGCCTTTCATCAATTTAATACTTTCAGCCATAACTTTTATAAACGACATTCCCGGTTTGTCCTTTGCTATGTAGAAAACAGGTCTGAACCAATATATCGGGAATATTATCGGAACAATTAAAAATATAGCAAATACATAGCACATAATACTTCTTATTATCGTAATTAAAAGCACCTTAATCGGCATTTTGGTAATGCCGTCAAAAACCGATTGAAAATCCGGCGTTTCTTCTCTTGCCACATTTAAAGTATACCATTCACTTCCCACAGGCAAAAATATCAAAAGCAACGTTGCAACACCCGATATGATATAGCCTCCTATTGACCCATTCTGCGTACTCAAAGATCCACACATAACAGCAATCACTCTCAACAACCATAACAGCGCCTCTATAAGTGCCGGTGTGTTACCGCATTGTTTTACCAAACTCTTTGCACGCAATTTCATTGCACTGATATCAAAATTCATTATTTTTTCTCCCCTTCCGCTAACACATTACATTTCTTTTTTCAATAAATAAATTCAATTTAGAAACAAGTTTTTTCGCCTCGACAACTTCATTGGATTCAACATATCTGCCGATTTCCTCAATAGTACCCTCAATCTTGTCCTCAAGCTCCATACTGTTTACACTGCTTTTTCGATTACCGTATTTAATATTGTCAACTGCCTTTTTTAATTCAGTTTTTAAACTGTCGTCATTGACGCTTACCAAAATCAAATTTATATGACGTTGACTTTCGGTATAGAAACTATATTCTCCGCTTGTCTGATTTTTTTCTATACTGCCAAACGCACCGTACAATATAAGTTGAGCAATACCCATCAAGCACAAAAGAACAACACTCATTGTAAGCATTGGCGTCATTCTGATAACCATCTTAAACAATATAAACTGAATAATTAGATATACTCCGTAAACAATGATATAAGGCACTCTTAAAAATTCCAAATTGTTTTTAAATTTCAAAACTCCCCAAGGAATTATCTGCAATACAATCGCAATGTCCAAAAATATGTACCCTATAATAAACGCCGGTGTTTTTATAGTACGCGTAAACAATGTCAATGTAGATAAAATAAGCATTATAAATACTATACCGGAAGATATAATCAAATTTTTCTTCATATTATTAACATCCTTCCTTACTTAAACTTTTATACCGTTTATAATTAATCGTTGTATATCGGCAAGTAGGTCAGCCATTACAGACATTTCTTCCGACCAAATCGAAAATTTGTGTTTACCAAGTCTTAAAAGACCATTTTCAGCACTGATTGATGACAACAACAGCTCTAACCAACTCATATACACCTTTCCGTAATCCGAGCTTATATATAATCCGTTATCGCAAATTGCTATACCTCTTTTACCTCTCCGTATAGACATTTCAATAATCATATAAGTTTCTACACCCTCTGGTATACCAAGCCCTTTTTTATATTTTATACCATGCTCCAAAGCCATAACATTTGACGGTACTTTAATCATCCAAGGTTTGACAAGCTTTCTGCGTTCGCACATATTTTTAGCCGCTTGCTTGCATATTTCTCTGTTTATTGCCTCATTAAATGATTCTTTTATTATAGGCGCATTTCCAATTATCAGTCTTGCCTCCGAAAATTCCGAATCTCCTATTGCAATTCTACATAAATACTCACCGGTTTTAAAATGATCCACAGGTTTCATATATATATGACTTTGCTCGCCTTTTTTAAATGTAGATTTCACAGAATCTCTTGATACGATTTTTTGTTCGGTATACGAGTAGAAATCAATTTTAACCTCTTCTGTTACTGTTTCAGGTATTTCATCATAAAATATTACAATATTCAATTTTCTTTTTTCACCCGTTTGAACAGCAACGCATCTGGAACGATTTTTATAATCGCTGTTTGTTAAATATGTGTCAATCCATGTGATTTTATATGTTCTGCCCGAACCTCTTTGTTGTCTGTTCCCACTGTTTGACGGAGGAGTTGGTCTTTTCTCTCCCTTTACTTCACTTCCGCAGTATTCGCAAATTGTATCATCATAAATTGACACGCCCTCTAACGGTGCTCCGCAGTGTGGGCAAACTCTTTCACTCATTTAAAATCACCCCTATTTGAAAATCTTACTTTTTATAAATGCTTTTTTTGAATTTTTCATAAGTTTGTCAACGTAGTCCGCATTTATGTCCAGCTTATAATCATTAATGCTCAAGTCACCCGTATAAACATAAGAAATATTTAGCTTACCGTTATCCGGCAAAAACATAATCGGTCTGTTTCCGAAATCAACAATATCGCCTTGTGCATTAAATTTCACAGTCATTGATTGATCACAATATAATGCATTATTACTTGCCGCCTCACGAAAACCGATTAGATACATCATTTTTGAAACAACACGCAATGCAACAATAATTTTTTCACCATTTGCATTGTTGGTTGTAAAATATCCGCCGTCAACTTTATCATAATTTTTACCTGCAAGTTCAACATATAATTGAGGATTTAACACAGCGATTTGCTTTGTCCCCTCTTCTTTTTGTTTTTCTTTTTGTTTTTCTTCTTGCTCTTTCTTTTGCTTTTCTTCCTCCGCCTTTTTCTTTTCCGCCTCGGCTTTTTCGACTTTCTCTTTCTCTAATCGCTCTTTCTCCGCCTTTTCTTTTTCGGCTTTCTCTTTCTCTAATCGTTCCTGAAGTGAACCCCAAAATTTAGACAAAATTAAATATTAACTTGCTTGTGAATGAGTTCGGTATTGTACCGGACTCATTCCTTTTAGCTTTAAAGAAATTCTTTCATTGTTGTAATAATCAATATATCTTTTTAATTCATCTATGAAAGCTTTGACACTTTCAAATTTTTCACCATAAAACATTTCAACTTTCAATCTTCCGAAGAAGTTTTCCATCGCACCGTTGTCCATACAATTTCCTTTTCTAGACATACTTTGTACAATATTGTGTTCTGACAGTAAACGTTGATATTCCGAATGTTGGTATTGCCAACCTTGGTCAGAATGGAATAATGGTTTCGCATTAGCGGGCAGCTTTTTGAATAAACCATCAAGCATTTCTCTAATTTGCTGCAAATTTGGACTTAATGAAATTGAGTATGACACAATTTCTCGATTATACAAATCCATTACAGGTGACAAATATACTTTATCATTACACACTTTAAATTCAGTTACATCAGTTGCTAGTTTTTCAAAAGGTTTTGTAGCTGTAAATTCTCTTTTAAGTAAGTTGTCGGCTATTTTGCCGATTTCTCCTTTGTATGAACGATATTTACTGTTTTTGCGTTGTTTTCCTTTGAGATTAAGTTCTTTCATCAGTTTCAACACAGTTTTATGGTTAATTGTATATCCTTTTTGTCTTAATACAATTAAGATTCTGCGGTAGCCGTATCTGCCTTTATTAGCTAAAAATATATATAGTATTTCTTGTTTCTCTTTCTTGTATTTATCTTTGATTGGATGTTGTATATAGTAATAAAAGGTACTACGGGCTAAACCTGATAATTGCAGCAAGTCTTTTAACGGATATTTTTGCCTTAATTCATTGACTATTGCTGCTTTTTCTCTTCTTTTAACATTCTTTTCCGAACTAAGGCACTGAGTTTTTTTAAGTATTCATTCTCCATTCTTAATCGCTGATTTTCGGCAATTAAATCTTCTTCAATTTTCTTATCAAGTTTGGGTGGACGACCTTTTGCTATTCCATCTACTTTACTGGCTCTACCTCGTCTTTCTTTCATCAGACCTTCGGCTCCTTCTTCCAAGAATATGCGTTCCCATTTCGATATTACATCATGTTTAACATCGTATTTTCTCTCTGTTTCCATTATACCCAAATGGTTTTCTCGCATATCCATTATAACAGATAGTTTGAATTCTGGCGAGTGTTTTCTATATTTTTGCCCTTTCTTTGCCATAAAAATATGCACCTCCAAAAGTGTCTAACTTTTGGGGTGCATATCATCCTTTTCAGCCTTTTCTTTTTCGGCTTTCTCTTTTTCTAATCGTTCCTTTTCAGCTTTTTCTTTTTCAATTCGTTCTTGTTCTTCCGCTTTTCTTTTTTCAGCCTGCTCATCAAACTTTTTGAAAAACTTTTCTTTTCGTTCTTTATATTCATCACCGAGTTTTATAAGCTCTTTCTTCTGTTCAATCGGTGCATAGTCAACCGCTCTTTGAAAATACATATCATTTACCGTATACGGACGGCACTCCTCCGTAAATTCCGTACACTTGTAATCAATCGGCTTTGATACTTCCCACCATATACGCCAATCTGTTTCAAATTCCGTAGACAAGTCAATAAGTAAATCCTGTGCTTTCAAATAATATGTAGGTTGATTTTCCGTATCTGCATATTCCTTTTTATTAAAACTTGTATCGTAATAAAATTCAACCTCTTCCAAAGCACTGTCAACCTTACTTTTCGGTTCATTCTTCGGTGTTTCACTTTTTACTTCCGGTTGTTCTGTCGGTTTTACCTTTTGTACTTCCGGTTGAATTTCTTCATATTTCGGCACTTCTATTTTAGTACCGCATTTTAAACAAAAACAAAAATCTCTTGATTTATCAAGCGGAAACTGAAAACCGCAATTTGGACAAATTACATTTTCCATTATATCATTTCATCTCCTACTGTACCTTTTCACCGCATTCAAGGCAGAATTTTGCTCCCGGTTGAATTACAGCGCCACATTTTAAACAAGTCTTTTCAAGTTTTTCACCGCACACAAAACAGAACTTTGCCTCTTCGGGCAATTCGGCATTGCACGATGGGCAGATTTTTTTACCTTTCGGAACTATCTTCTGACCGCAACCTAAACAGAATTTTGCTCCCTCCGGCAACTTTGCACCGCAGTTTTCACAAACAATACCGTTATCCTCATGCGGTTGTTCTGGTTTTTCCTGCTCATTATTTTGAGGTTTTATATTGTCGTTGATTGCCTCATTCATTGCTCCGCCTACTGCATTTCCGACGTTCAAACCCATTCCGAGTCCCATCCCGGCACCCATCACGGCTGACGAAGTACCCTCGTTTGACGCAGCTCTGTCAAGAACGTTGAACATTCTTTCCTGCTGATAATTGTATCCGAGTATATCCATTTTTGCTCTTTCGGACTTCGCCTTACGAAGTTCCAAATACGCGGGGTCGTTTTCGGGAACGGATATTTCATTTACGTTGAAATTGACAAGTTCCAATCCGTATTCCGTAAATTCCGCTCTCAAATCATCGGCTATTGTGTTTGATATTTCTTTCAAATATGATTGTATTTCAAGAATTGAAATTTCTTTCTGCACAAACATTTTGGCAACATAATCTCTTATGTTTGTAAGCAAAATCCCCTTAAAACAATCGGATAAAGTTTTCTGATTAAATTCACGAGTCGTTCCTACTAATTTAATCAGCAGCTTTTTACTCTCCGCAACCTGTATTGCAAATTGTCCGAACATTCTTACAGGTATCATAATACGATATTTTGCGTCTTCAATTTGAAGTGGCGTCGGTGTACCCCAACGAATATTCATTGATACGGTTTTATTTATAAAATATACTTCACAATGGAACGGCGATTCACCGTTAAACGGTAAATTAACCAATCTGCGAATGAGCGGTATATTCTGCGAATGTAATGTATATCTTCCCGGTCCGAACGTATCAAGCGCTTGTCCGTCTTTAAAAAATATTGCCTCTTGTGACTCATGTACAATCAGTTGTGATAGTGTATTAAAATCCTCACCCGGAAATTTCCACACAAACACGTCGTTTCCGCAATCTTTACCGTCACATTTAATTACTTTAAAAATGTCCATATAATTTCACCCCATATAATTACTTCTCATTAATAATTGACAGTTCCTTGTATTTTTCAAGCAATTCTTCACACTTTAAAATGCTGTGTTTTTTCTCCAAGCAAAACATAATAATGCTGTCGCGTGCAATTTTTGAATAAAGCACACCTACGCCCGCTAATTTCAAAAGTTCATTACTTTCATCTATATCCAGTCCAAGTCCGAAACAAATCTGCAAGGCTTTATTTCGCGTCGGTGACTTACGTTTCCCCTCACCCAATTTATATAAATATGACGAACTCATATGTGCCTTTCTTGCAACATCCGCAATTTTAGTCTTTTTTTCTTCCACAAGTTCATTAATATATTCTGCTAAAGATACATTTGGAAGTAACTCATTGTCATCTAAAAAAACATCTATATCTGTTGTTTGTTTTAATATTTCAGTTAATTCCTCTGTTTTCAATTCTGACATTTTTTTTGCCACACTTTTCACACTCCTACCAGATTATATTATTCTATATTTTATCAAAATGCGACACAAATGTATCGGACTGTCAGTGTTAATCTTAAAGTTTGACACTCCCCGTATCAATTTGATAATTTCATTATAATCTCTTACAATCGCTTTTGCAGTTCCTGGCAGGGTTAATTTGTTTGTGTGTTTTGTACAAATATCTTGTTGATATATGAAGAAATTAATGGTATACTTAGTATATAGGGGGAATATTTATGATAAAATACAGAATTATATATCCGTTAAACGACAATCTTACTACATTCAGAGTAAAATGTACAGAAGATGACAAATTATACATTAAGAAAATACTTGACAGACCACAATTTGAAATATACAAAATAATTCAAGAAAAGGATTATGACGGTGTACCTAAAATCAAAGAATTGTTTTACAGTCCCGAAAACGATAAATACATATTATATGAAGAATGTGTACAGGGCTACACGATAGATGAGCTGTTTAAAAAAGGCACTCAATTCAGCAAAAAGTTTGTTATCAAAATGGCAACCGCACTATGCAATATCTTAAAACCGATTCACAACGACAACTTAATTCACAGAGATATTTCTCCGAATAACGTGATGTATTCGCAAATAGAGGACAAATTTTATCTTATTGACTTCGGCAATTCGAGATTGAACAAAATCAACACACCGAAAGATACTGTTTTTGCCGGTACGCCGATTTTTATGGCACCCGAACAAGGCGGTGTCGGAACTCAATCCGACAATCGAACGGATATTTACGCAATCGGTATGCTTATGAAATTTATGCTTACCAAAAATACCACCGATAAAAAATCAAAAATTCGCGGAAGGCTTGGCAAAATAATAAAGAAATGCACGCAAAGTGAAATAGCATCAAGATACAAAAATGTTGATAAACTAAAATTTAAACTTTCAATGATTAAAGTTGATGATTTTCTGTTCCCTTTCAAAATATATCTGTACATACTGATTGGTGTAATATTTATCCTTCCAACTATAATTACTGTTTTCTTTGACCTTAACAATATGATACATATGTATACAGATATAAGACGTTACAATCTGGTTAATCCGATACAAGAATCTACCGGCTATGTCCGTAGCAACCGTGAGCAAGAGCATATATGCGACCTTATCGCCGACCGAAATATTGACGGGGCAAGAAAAATACTTGATTCTCACACAGAGAAAAGCTCTACCGATATTGTGCTTTATTCACAAATTTACGAGATTGAAGGTGATTATGACAAAGCCGCCACCGTCATTCTTGATTATCTGAAAGATAACGATTCCGGCACTGCCGTCAGAATGTATGACCGACTAAAACATTTAAAACCACACTGTTCATCTGATATTTCCGAACAAATCACACCATACGAAAATTAAGGCGAGACAGCAAAATGATGTGACCCCCAAAAGTTAGACTTTTTATAGCGTAGTAGTTTTAACGACTGCTACGCTATTTTTATGCAGCCAAGGTGTTGAGCCGATACTCAACCGGACTCATCCACCCAAGTTTTTCTTTTATTCTTTTCTCGTTGTAATATTTTATATATCTTTCAATAGCATCTTTAAGCTCTTCAAAGCTGTAATATGTAGTTCCATAATACATTTCCTGCTTTAATATTCCAAAGAAATTTTCCATCACAGAGTTATCATAACAATTTCCTTTCCGAGACATACTTTGAAATATTTTGTTTTCTTTAAGAACAGAGGAATATGCACCCATTTGATATGCCCAACCTCTGTCTGAATGGAATGTTCTTCTGTATGGGCAATCAGATGTTATTTCTATTGCTTGTTTCTGTGCCGATAAAACACTTGCCGCTGATGGAGTTTTGCTTATACCATAGCTTAACACTTCACCATTAAACATATCAAGAAATGGGTCTAAATACAATTTCTTAATTACCATTCGGCCTTTGTTGTCAATCTCATAATACTTAAATTCGGTCGTGTCAGTAGTTATCTTTTGATGCGGTACAGATGTATTAAATCGCCTGTTAATTCTGTTTGGTGCTATTTTACCAACATTGCCTTTGTACGAATTATATCTGCGACTTTTTCGAGTAAATGATGTGACCTGGAAACATAATTTTTGCATGATTCTTTGAACTTTCTTTTTATTCACAAAAATCTTTCTGTTTCGTAATTCTCTATATACCCGTCTGTAACCGTAATCCTTGTTTTCTATATGGATTTTAGTGATTTCATCCTCCAACTGTTTATCAGGATTTTCTCTGTCAAATCGTTTTTGCCAATACATATATGTTGCCTTTGGAAAACCGACTACTGCGAGAATGTCTTTTAATTTGAACTGTCCTCGGAGACTGTGGACAATTCTCGCTGTTTTTTCAGAAGAGTTTCCTCCTCTAAACGCAGTCTCCTCAATTCTTTTAAATATGCATTTTCTATTCTAAGTTTAAGTAGTTCGTCTTCAAGTTCTTTGACATGCTCGGCACTTGTATCCACGGGTTTTTCTCCGTCATATTTAGAAGGCTTTTTACATTCTCTTATATCCAATGTTTTCTTACGACCTTTCTTTTTAGGTCTCAAAGCATCAGGTCCGGCAATTCTGAAATCATTGACCCATTTTACAATCAATGATGGATTACTAATTCCTTGTGATAGTGCTAATTCCTGATATGAGACCTCACTTGATAGATACAATTCTACCATAGAAAGCTTAAATTGAAAAGTATATTTCTTATTTTGTCTCGAACGCATTAACCCTTCTTCACCAAATTCTCTGTATGCGTGTACCCATTCTTCAATTCTCCTCTTTGCAGGAATGTTATATTTACTTGCTAAATATCTATACCCACCTTCAGCATTTAGATATGCCTGCACAACCTCCATTTTAAATTCAAAACTATATTTTGCCATGAAAAAACCGACCTCCCAATAGTTAGATTTTTGGTCTAACTTTTGGGGGTCGGTTCAAAAACTATCTCGCCTTTTTTTATGCCTTAATATCAGCATATCTCTCTTGATTAAGCACATCAAGCATATACTCATACGGAGTACACTTATCTTCCGTAACCATTGAAAAAATTCTCGGATTGCAACCGGAAACAAGCGTCACACCTTGCTCATTCATTTCTACAGGTGATTGCATATTGCGGCTTGCAACATTCCAAAACACCACCTTAGGCAAAGTATATCCGTTCTGTTCAAACTTTTCCTTTGCGTATTCAAAATTTGTAACATCAGAATTTTCCGCACAATAATCAAATTCCATATCCGATATTATATACAATTTTGACGGCATATCTTCAGGCAATGTTTTATTTTTCACCGCCGTACTTAAAACAAGGTCGAACACCGCTTGAATATCAGTATTGGCACATTCCGCAAAAGTTTCGCTATACTTCACTTTTTCATAAATATCCTTACCCTTAATTTCAATAAGCTGCGGATTACACGAAAAAGTAATAAAGTGATTTTTAAAATCACCGCTGTTTCTTTCCGCAAAATATATTGCGAGTGAAAACGCTACCGAAATCGGTTTCGGAGTTGCACTGCACCAATACATTGAACCCGACGTATCAGCTACAACAACAGCATTCTCATCATTTGTGTAATCAGCTTGATTATCCCACGTCACATCAAGACTTTTTCTTTCCTCATCACTTATTTCTGTATCTTCATTGATAATAGGAGCAATAATATCGTATGGCGTAAGAGTTTCCGTATTGATTTTCGCATTTCCAGATTGTACATCTTGCAAAAACTCGCTATACCTGTCTTTATCGTTTCGTATAAATGCCTTTCGATATTTCATCAATGCTTTGGACGGTTGATATGAATAATCGAATGTATAGTCTTTTTCTCTAAGATTATTTTCGATTATTTTAATATAGTTTCTCAAACGTGAAAGCATTTTTCGATACTCACAGTTATCCATTTCGAGTGCTTTGGCTATTTTTCGGGCATTGTATTTAGTCGCTTTATTTGACGCATTTACTGACGGCAACCACTTTGCCAAAAGCGATATATTCTTACCTTCTGCCATTAAATCAATGTCTTGTTCAAGCTGTTCTTTTATAAATTTTATAACATATTCTTTGCAATCGGTATACAGCAGTACAAGCAAATCGTCAAACCGTCCGTATTCGCCGACATATTTTATATTTTTAATAAGCGACTGCTTGTTATATAATGCAAGGAATTTAAGTATTATACGAAACACACGTCTTTCGCCAATTCCGCCGCGAACATCTCTTGCATAAAACAAAATTTTCATTGCCATATCGGGATTTTCGTTATATGCTCTGATAAATCGCTTTACAATTTCTGTTTCATCGGCACTTCTTAACGCACCGATTGTTGAAAACAAATCAAGGCAATATGATTTTGTTCCCTTGTATGTAACCGCTCCGTTTTCGGTATATGTTTTGTTAGATTTCTCTTTTAATAATTCAAGCATTGAAAATCCCTCCTGATAATTAAAATAAAAAAACAAGGCACATTTTGAATATATGAATCGCTCAAAAAATCATTGCTGTATGTGCCTTTATGCCAAGGTGCTTTTTGTTAAATAGAGTTCCGACTTTCATCGTAGCTCATTCTGCATCTAAAAAAATTGCTGTTAGCACCTTTAATTGTTCATGTAGATACAAGGTGCTCTTCTAATAAACAATGCGGGAGTCGAACCCGCTAACCCCCTGTCTGCAAAACAGGTGTTCTCCTGTAGAACTAATCGTTAGGTTTTCGTTTGCTGTAAGCACCTTTAGAAACAAGGTGCTTTTTAGTAAACAGTGCGGAAATCAAACCCGCTAAACCTGTCAGCAAAAACAGTTAATCTTCTGTAGAACCGATTGCTGTTAGCACCTTTATTGATTTTAATTATACACATATGAGTTGTTCTTTTCACGGAAAAAAAGTTGCGAAATACTATTTGTTTAAATTATTTTGCATTCTAAGTCTTTGTTTTATCTGCTCAATAAACGATTCCGGCTCCGTGACTTTCATTACAGGTCCGAACGCCAAAACTCTTATTAAAAGCTCCGTTTCATCATCTTTATCATAATACAAAGTAATCTTATACCTGTCGTTTGAAACTTTTTCTGTTTTCTTTTCAAGATGAGAAAAATGCAGCATTGTTCTTTCAAGTGCATTTCTTTCATCGATGAGTTCAATTACCAATTTTTCCTTTTTTACTTTATACGAAACTGTCTTTTCAAATTTTTCGTCAAGCCTGCAATCTTCAATTCGTGCAATATTAATCGTCCACAAAGTATGTCTTTCATATGCCTGTAATCTGAATTTGTCGTCCTGCGGTGAATATTCTATGTTGTACGGTATCACCGATTTATTATGCACTTTACCTGTTCTGCCTCTGAATTTAACGACTGCTTTACGTTTTTCACGCAAGGCTTTTAAAACAGTTTTAAAATTCCTTATATATCGTTCGTCATTATACGGATCACCGTCATTATACCTGTCAAAATACACAAACATATCCTGACTGTATAACGGCTCTGCATTCTCCAAACCTTTTATGTCCACATCAAACAACTTCACTCTCGAATCGTTCAAAACCGCTCTGAGCCATCTTTTTTCCATATCGGTCAACGGCATCTGCGGTTTGTTTTTTATCGGAGTTTTCAAATCGGACGTTAACAGTCCCCACTTCTCATTTTTTATTTTTTGCGGCAGACTAAGTATACTTTCACCGAATGCACTTTTGCCGACAATGCTGATTATATCATTTTCATTTAACTCACCACGCACTGCTGTATCCAGAATTTTTGCCACTGCATTAAAATATTCTCCGTAAATTTCACTGAATATCATTACCGCACCTCGTATATCCTCTTCATCATTTCAAAATCTTCTTTTATTTGCTTTTCAACACGTTCATTACTGCACTTTATTTCAACTATTCTGCCTGTAAATGTTTTTATCCACGGTACCATTTCCGATGCGTCATATACTTCCGTCATAAACTTGTAATCACCGTTTGCAAGTTTTTGGATAGTTCCGTTTCTTTTTTCTCTTTCAAGCCGTTTTAAAATATATTCCTCTCCCTTTGCTATGCGGACAGTCATTTCAAGTTTTTCGATGTAGTTTTCTTTTCCGAACGACACTCCCCATAATTTTTGCACAGCAGTATCGGCTCTCATCATCATTTCATTTTTATTTGTACATTCATTTGACTTACAAACCTCTTTTATTCTGTCAAGCCTGTAAAATGCAAAGCGTTTAAAAATATAATTCCACATCAAAACATACCGTCTGCCGTAATATGTACTGACATAAATTTTAAGCGGTAAAACTTTATATGTTTTTATTTTTTGCATATTGTTTGAAAATAATTTTATTTCCGCATTACAGTTGCCGTTCATTATATCAAGCAAATCATACAGCACTTCACTTTCAAGTGCGTTGAATATATAGTGATGTTTAAATCTGAACGAATTTTCTTCATTGTCAAATTTGTCAAGCAAATACGAGCCGATAACTCCGATAGGATTAACCTCCGTAAAAAATGACAACGCATCTCTCCACTTATCCAAATCAACATCACATTCGTTTAAACTGTATATTCTTTTTCTGCCCTGCTTTTCACTTTTTATAAGCCCCAATTTTTCATATTCGTTTAACTTTTTTCTTATGGTTGACTCGTCACATTCCTTGACACTCTCAAACATTGAGAAATATTCATTCGCTATTTCATCGGCAATTTCACTTGACGAAAGACTTTTGTTTTTCAAAATATCGAGTATGTAAAAATGCAGCATTATATCCTTATCGGTAAAGCTTTTCGCCTTAAATGCCTTGTATAGCGGATTATGCAAAACAGTTCTGCTGTCAAGTGACAAAAAGGTACTTTTACCGTCCGACTCATTTGTGAAACACATATATTCCCCAAGCCAACTTTCAATTCTTCGACGTTCATTATCATAACTCCTGCTGCTTTTTTTGTCATAATCTTTACGTCTTTTAAATCCGTACACATAAAATTGACTCATATAATCACGAATATTTTCAAAATTCTTTATAAGCTCACTGTATGCCATATTTCCACCCCTACTGCTCTAATATTTCTAAAAATATTTTATTTAAAATCTCCCAATCGTTATATTTATTTTCAATTATATCGGCTTTCTTTTCTATTTCCGCAAGTTCTTTTTCGATATAGTCGTTTATAACATCAATTCTTTTTCCTTTTCCGAGTTCGGAAGTTTGTTTTTTTATTTCAAGCAAGCGATTTATTTCCGGTTTCAATTCATCGTCAAGGCACTCATTCATCAATTCCGAAAATAACATAGGCGGTGCGGTTTTCTTATCCAAAATCCACTTACATGCAAGAATAGGTCTTATAACATAAAAATATTTTTTTAATTTCACTTCATCGGTTTTCAAATATTCTCTGTAATTCCCTTTTGCCATACTCAAATAGTGATACACACCTGTTTTTTCAAGAAAATACTGACTTACAATTCCCGAAATCTTTTCCCATTGCGGTGTTGTCTTGTATACTATCGGCGACATACTCCATTCAATCAAAGTCGGGTTGGACTTGTACAACAGCCTAAGCGCTTTTTGTATATCCCAGCCGTTTATGTCAAGAACATCATCAAGTCGCCACTCTATAACATCACGATTTTTATTCAATTTCAAATAATCCTCTTTATTGCGTACATATATAAATCTCACATCATAATCACTGTCCGGTGACGCAAATCCCCACGCACGACTTCCCGATTCAACACAATAAATTATCTTCACATTTTCTTTTTCTTCAATTTCCTTTAATTGTTCTTCTATCACATTTTGCATTTTGCTTGATATATCCATACTTTTCACCCCACTTAAACTTTTACTTGATTAAATTATATCACAACCTAAGTCCAATATATAGGATAATAAGTTGCGAAAACAAAAAAATGCCGAAAAAGTTCGGCATTTTTTACTTTTTTGAGGTCCTCATATATAAAACAAACGGTCAAAGGAAAACGTTGCATTTTTAAAAAATTTTTTGTAAAAAATTTTATATCCAGTTATCTTGCTGTATTCTTACCGATAAATTTCTTAAATACACTCTTGCAGATTTATAATTCGGATAATATTTACCGACCAAGTTCCAAAAATTCTTACCGTGATTTTTTTCTTTTATATGTGCGATTTCGTGCACGACAACGTAATCTATCACATCAATATCCGCCATAACAAGTTTCCAAGTGAAGTTGATACTGTTCTTTCCGCTGCACGAACCCCATCTTGTATTTGCGGACGTTATACCGAATTTGGTTGAATACAAGCCCATAATCTGCTCATATTTGTGCAGTCGTTCGGCTATTATTTCTTTTGCTTTTTGTTTATAAAACTTCTCTAAAACGGTATAAACGTATCTTTCGTCACTGCTCGGATGTACAAAAAATTTATCATCACACATACCCTCTTTACTTTCGGAAACAACAATTTCGTATTCTTTACCCAAGTACAAAATCTTACTTCCGTTGCCGAGTAACACACTTTTTCGACTGCGCATTAATTCAAGTTTTTCGTTTATCCACTTTTCTTTTTCACAGATAAACCGTTCAATATCCGCTTTGCGTACACGCTTGTTACAACGCACTTCCACTCTTGCGTCTTTAGTTATGTATATCGCAAGTGTTTTTCGATTTGTATATTTAATTTCATAATTCACCATTATAACTCACATCTTTTTCACATATTATTTACAGACAGTATAATACAAACTCAAAAATTTTGCAACAAAAAAGGTGTCATAGCGACACCTTCCTTTAATTAATCTTAATTTTCAATTTGTTTTGCGACAACGCTTTCACCGCAATAAATTTCACGAAGTTTCGGTTTCTCTATTTTACCCGTAGGATTTCTCGGAACGTCTGCAAAAATAAACTTATGCGGTCTTTTATATCTCGGTAATTCCTTGCAGAAATCTTCGATTTCTGCCTCCGTACAGACGTGGTCAGGCTTTAATTCAATAATTGCCGCCGCAATCTCGCCCAATCTCGTATCAGGCAAACCGATAACGGCTACGTCCTTAATTGCATCATGTTTTCTTAAAAAGTCCTCAATCTGTACCGGATACAAGTTTTCACCGCCCGAAATGATAACGTCTTTCGCTCTGTCAACAAGATAAATAAATCCGTCCTCGTCCTCTTTCGCAACATCACCTGTCAAAAGCCAACCGTCCTTTAACACTTCATCGGTAGCCTTTTTATCATTATAATAGCAACGCATTACGCCCGGACCTTTTACGCAAAGTTCGCCGACTTCGCCTTGCTTAACGGTATTGCCGTCTTTATCGACAATCTTAACTTCCCAACCGTAACCGGCTTTACCGATTGCACCGACTTTATGTATATTCTCAACACCAAGATGTACACAACCGGGTCCGATTGATTCGCTAAGACCGTAGTTTGTATCATACTGATGATTAGGAAAATACTTCTTCCATCTCTTGATAAGACTCGGCGGAACAGGTTGCGCACCTATGTGCATTAATCGCCATTGGTCAAGTTTGTATTTGTCAAGTTTTACTTCACCGCTTTCAATCGCATCAAGTATATCCTGTGCCCACGGCACTAAAAGCCATACTATTGTACATTCTTCTTCCGACACCGCCTGTAAAATCCATTCGGGCTTTATACCCTTTAGAAGTACGGCTTTACCGCCCGAAATAAGACTTCCGAACCAGTGCATTTTTGCACCCGTATGGTAAAGCGGAGGTATGCACAAGAATACATCATCATGAGTTTGTCCGTGATGTTTTTGTTCAACATTTGCGGAATGAACAAGGCTTCTGTGTGCGTGTAAAATCGCTTTCGGAAAACCTGTTGTTCCCGATGAAAAATATATTGCGGCATTATCGTCATCAGTTATTTCAACATCAGGCTTAATACTACGCATAAATTTAACAAGATAGTCATAGCTCTCCGCAAATGTAGGACATTCCGCACCCACATAAAACGTCTGCTTTACGCCCGGTATTCTGTCGCTTATTTCCTCAACTCTGCCGATAAATTCAGGACCGAATACAAGCACGTCAGCCTCTGCAAGTTCAAGACAATACTTAATCTCGTCAGCCGTATATCTGTAATTTAACGGCACTGCGATTGCTCCGGCTTTCAATATACCGAAGTATATCGGCAGCCATTCAAGACAGTTCATAAGAAGTATAGCAACCTTGTCGCCTTTTTTAATACCACGGCTTAGAAGCAAATTCGCAAATCGGTTTGACCTTTTGTCAAACTCTTTCCAAGTTATCTCGGTACGACCTGCCTCCATAGGGTTTGTTTCGATAAGAGAGTATTCTCTCCATGTAACCTTTGCGTGTTCCATAGCCTTTGGATTAATCTCCACAAGGCTTACCTCATCACCGTACATTTGTGCGTTTTTTTCAAGTAGTTCAGTAATTGGCATTTTTATAATATCTCCTTTTTAATCCTCGTCGGCTGTCTTTGCAAACACTCCGTCAAGGAATTTATCATCATATTTTTTTGTAAACATTGATACAACAGGCACTGCTGAAAGTGACACAGCCATTGCGGCAACACCCATTTCAGGTGCTTTCTTTGCGGCAAGCTTGAATGCTTCGTATACAGTATCACAGCTTGCGGTATTCATTGATGTAAGCACGATTGTTGTAACCGCAACAGTCAAAAATCCAAGAATCATACCTGCCCAGGCACCTGCTTTTGTTGTTTTCTTTGAATAAATACCCCATATGTAAGGACCGATAAAACAGCCCGATACTATGCCCCAACTGAATGACATAATATTTACTATAATCGTAATGTTGCCCGTTGCGAATATGTATGAAAGTGCAACGAACAAAAGACAGAGTGCTCTTGTTAAAATCATTTGATTTTTTCCGCTGTAATTCTTATTCACTGCCGGAATTAAGTCAACCGAAATAGCCGATGCAGATGACAAAACGATTGATGAAAGCGTTGACATTGACGCCGACAACAAAAGAATAAGTATTACCGCAAGAATGATTGTTGTTACGATATTAGGGTCACCGAGTGCTGTAAGCAATGTGTTCGGAATAACCGCGTCAACTCCGCCTTCAGGCAGTTGGTTATTCAAAACAAGTCTTGAAAGCGAGCCGACAAAGTATGCACCCGCACCGATTATAAGTGCAAATACTGTTGAAATAACAGTCGCTTTATGAATTGATTTAATATCTTTAACCGCATAATATTTGCTAACCATTTGAGGAAGTCCCCATGTACCGAAACTTGTAAGCAAAATATTTACGCATAGGAATTTCCAATTTGCTCCGCCGTACCAGCTTGTAAGCTGAGCGCCCGTTATCTTGTCACCGTTATCGGCAACAGACGCAAGATTTGAGAAGAAGTGTGAAAAACCGCCTACGTTCGGATTTTTAACAATAGCAACTACCATTGCAAATACTCCGACAATCATAATTATGCCTTGTACAAAGTCGGTGTATGCCGTTGCGACATATCCGCCGAGAACAAGATAAATCGCCGTCAAAACTGCTATAACAAGCATCCATGTATTAACCGATACCGTTGGGAAAATCGTTGTGAACATTGAGCCGAGTCCTTTATAAACCGCCGCACTGTACGGTACAAGGAATACGAATATAATAATCGCGGCAAAGACTTTCATCTTTGTTGAATTAAATCGCCCTTCAAAAAATTCAGGCATAGTTTTTGATTTTAAAGTATGTGTCATCGTTCGTGTGCGTTTTGCCAAAAGCATCCACGCAAGCAGACAGCCGAATATCGCATTACCTATGCCTATCCAAATACTGCCCAAACCGATGTTCCAGCCATGCTGTCCCGCATAGCCTACAAAAATAACTGCCGAAAAATATGACGTACCGTATGCAAAAGCACTTACCCATGCACCGATTTTTCTGCCGCCAAGCAGAAATCCGTCCATTGTTTTCGTCTTTCTTGCACTGAATATACCTATTGCAATCATTATTAATGCAAAGATTATAAGTGCAATAACTGTAACAGTTTGCGTTTGATGTAAATTTTGTTCCATTTTTCTCCGTCCTTCCGTTTTACATAAAAATTTTGTTCTGTTTTTTACAGACTACTGTTCTACAACGCTACAAGGAATATTTTACTACATTTTAGACAAAAAATAAAGTCCTTTCGGCAAATTTGTTAATTGTGTGCAAAAATCTTAATCATATTTTGTACATTAAAGCATATATCAAATTGTAGATAAAACAGTTATGGCTTTATCTGCAATCAAAAATGCCACATCTTTCGATGTGGCATTTATTTTGTTTTAATCTTTAATATGTCCGCAAACAGTACACATTTGAACCCACGAAATTGACCATGTATCCGGATTTTCATATTCAACCCACTCGTATGTACAATCGTATGTTCCTACCAATGTAAACGGATCATCGCAATTCGGATTACTGCAGCGGTATGCTACCTGGTGCTTGTCATTTCCGATGTATGGATACTCATAAGTTTTTTTGTACTCCGATCCGCAATCACAGGCAAATGCCGATACACTCGCCAACATCATTCCCGCTGCCAACATTCCTGAAACAATTTTCTTTAACATAGTAAACACACTCCTTTGTAAATTAAATAATTTAAGTATTTTTTGGATAACTTTACCTGTTATCTGTATATATAATAGCATATATTACTTAATTTGTAAATACTCATTTGTTAATTTTTACCTTTTATACAGTTTTTATTGGAATTATTTGTATATAATGTACAAAAAAGCAGATACAACACAGTATCTGCTTTTTTATTATTCTTCTTTCAAATATTTCGCAATCGTTTTAATAATAACAGTCGATTCAAGCGGTTTTGCAAGATGTTCATTCATACCTGCCTCAACAGCTCTGAGACGATCCTCCGAAAACGCATTTGCAGTCATTGCGATAATCGGTATTGTCTTTGCGTCCTCTCTGCTCATTGAGCGTATAATTCGTGTTGCAGCCAATCCGTCAACGCCCGGCATCATAACGTCCATCAATATAATGTCAATTTCTCCGACTTCAGATTTTTCAAAAATCTCTATTGCCTCTTGACCGTTTGACGCTTTTATTACCACCGCGCCGACTGATGAAAGCACAAATTCCGTAATCTCCATATTAAGGTCATTATCTTCCGCAACAAGCACGCGTACTCCCTCTATGGAAACATTATGTTCTTCCTCTGTCGGTTCTTCGATATGAACGCAATCATCAATCTTAAACGGAATTTTCAATCTGAAAGTAGTTCCGACATTTTTTTCACTTTCAAATTCAATATTGCCACCCATTGTTTCAACAAGGCTTTTCGCAATCGGCATACCAAGACCGGTACCGCCGAACGAACTTCTTGCACTGTTAAATTCCTGTGCGAACGGCTCAAAAATATGTTCCTGAAATTCCTTACTCATTCCGATACCTGTATCCTTACAAATAAATTCAATCAGCGCCACATTACCGATACAACTCACCTCTCGGCAATCAAGTATAATCTTGCCATTGTACCTGTTATACTTAACGGCATTGCTCAATATGTTCATAAGCATACGCTTTATATGTATAGGACTTCCGATCAAGTTCCAATGTTCAATCTGATAATCGCATTGAACAATTTCAAGCTGATGTTCTTTCGACTGTTTCTCGACCACATTAACAATGTCACCAAGCAACTTTTTTAAATTAAATTCACGTTCTTCAAGAAGAATTTCGCCGGATTCAAGTTTACCCATATCAAGTACTTCATTAATCAATTCAAGCAACAATCCGGACGCGTCCCATATCTTTTTACGACATTCCTCCTGTTTTTGCAAATCATCACTGTAATAATCCGCAAGCTCTATCATACCGCGTATACCGTTTATCGGCGTGCGAATATCGTGGCTCATTCGCTGTAAAAATTCCGTCTTTGCAGTGTTTGCCTGTTCTGCCTTTTTCGCTGATTCCATAAGCTTTTCCTTGTATTCCTTCTCACGTTTATTCTGTTCAACAAGGTACTTTCTTTCCGAACTCTGCTTGATAAGTTGGATAATAATAAGCAATGTTATATACATTGCAAGCGCATAGAGTATATTTCTCGGTACAATTTCAAAAACCGTACATTCCGGCAGATACACATATATATAGTAATCTCTGCTCTTATCCATACTGCCGTAATAGCCTTCAAACTTATTCTGTACTCTAACCAATTTGCCGATTTTACCGTTATTTCTCAGTTTTCTGACAACCTCGTTTTCTTTAACGTTTTTACCTACCATACTTTCATCGTTAGACGCCACTATTTTGTGTCCGTCTGTTATTGCGATTATTCCGTCACGATATGTATCATATCCCGAAAGTAAGCTTTGCACAGTAAGGTTATAATTTTTTGCATACTCAGCGTTAGTATGATGAAATCCAACTATCACACCTGTTTTATCAATTCTTCCCTGTGACGCTAAGTTGACATACGAACCGTCAGCAAAATCAATATGTGCCGTATAAGTCTTTTTCGGATATTTTGCAACGTCAAGCACTGCAGTTTTTTGTATATATTTTTTCAAGCTTTCGGAATTTAATCCGTCACTGCTGCACTCTTCTTCGACTTTGCCGTTTTCGTCCATTACTATAATACCTGTCAGACGTTGTTCAGACGCATATTTTTTCAACGCTTCCACATCAAGCTCCGAACCGCAAAACTCTATATCTCGATTTACCTGTTGCGTATTTACTATAACTCTCATAAGCGTTTTTGTTTCCGTTGCGTCATTGTATCTTGCATATATTGAGCATTGAGTTTTAACATAGCTTATAGTAGAATTGACTTGAGATTTAGCTGCTTTTTTGTCGACCTGTGCAGAACCGACAAATACAATTATCAAAAAAATAATTCCGAATATAATTTCTTTATACCAAAAACTTTTACCGCTGCGGACATTTTCAAACTTTTTATCATTCAAGGCTGTCCACCTCCAAATACTTATAGGCATTGGAAAGATATTTGCTTACGATAATCTCCATTGTGCCGTCTTTCTGCATTTCATCAAACTTTTCGGATAATTTTTCTTCAATTCCTCTATCGTCATTTATAGCAAATGCCGCACCGATTCCCGTAACAAATATGCTCTCGTCTAAAATTCTGTAATCCATATCATAATCCTGCATATATTGTCTTATCGCCGTTTCGTGTGCCGAAATCGCGTCAACATACCCTTTTCCCAAGTATGTGTATATCTGCTCCCTGTCCTCTAAACTGAACACCTCTTTTACTTCGGGAATTTTACTGTCGGTACGGTTTAGAAAAATTTCCTCAGGCTTTGTAGTGGATTGAACCGCAATAATTTTACCTTCAAGGTCACTCAAAGAATATATATTACTGCTTTTATTGACCGCCACCACTTGTCGGCTGACCATATACGGTTTTGTCCACTTATAATCGTTCTCACGTCCTTTGATTGAAAAACAGCCCCAAATACAATCTATATCGCCGTTTTCAACTAAATTCTTTTTATCTTCCCATTCAATATTTACAAATTCGACACGGTAGCCCAATCTTTTAAAAGCCTCGGTAGCAATATCAACATCAATACCTGTCGGATTTCCGTTCTCGTCCATATAATTGAAAGGAGGATAATTGTCGCTGCCTACCACAATTTTAGGTGCATTTTTGCCGATTTCTTTTTCTGTATCCTGCTTTTTATCGCAGCCGCATAACATACAACCTATAAGACAGACGATTATTAATGATATGATTGACCTTTTGCCCCCCATTTTTACCTCCCTTAATCGCATAGAATATCCAAATAGTTTTAGTTAATTAATATTATACCTGTTTTGACATAAAAAGTCAATATCTTCATTCTTCTGTAACCACTCCATCTACACCGTTTTCAATTAAATAGTCATTACATTCCCAAATACTCTTGTTTGCTCTTATACACGTCATAATTATATAATCCCGTTTAAATCTCGGATACAATGCACAAAGTCCTGCCAAACGTAATAGCAGTTGAGTTTCGTCTTCGGTAAACGATAATCCGAACGCAAGTTGCAAAAGTTTATCTCGTGACGGTTTCTTTATCTGCCCGATACGCAGTTTGTTTATGTAATTAGGCTCTAAATTACTTAAATCCGCAATCTGTGCCGTTGTTATGCGTTTTTCATTTATCATTTTCACAATAAAATCCGTTAATGTGTAATCAACAAAATACGGCTTGGTATCTTCGTCAAATTCAAAAAGTTCACTTTCACCGTTTGACATTTTCCTCGTATCCACCGATACCCGCTCGCCTAATTTTGTTGTCCTAAACCCCATTTTTCTCGCTCCTTTCGCTGTTTATTTTCATTATATATTAGTTAAATTTTGCTGTCAAGAATAACGCACTTTATAAAAATTTTAAAAATTCTTTAGATTTATATGCTATCAGATTTTACATTTGTATGATAAAATCATCTTATAAAACAAATGAATTTTAGAAAGAAGTGTGATTTTATGATACAGACAGTTGATTTTCTGATTTTGGACTTAATTCAAAATAAATTACGTTGTAAATTCTTAGATTCGTTAATGATAAAATGCTCATCACTCGGTGACGGAGGTATAATCTGGATAGCAATATCATTTCTATTAATCTGTTATAAAAAATACCGACAAGCAGGTGTTCTCATACTTGTCGGTCTTATTATGGGCGTGTTAATCGGCAACTGTTTACTTAAAAACATTATCTGCCGTCCTCGTCCTTGTTGGATAAACCGTGCGGTATCGCTTTTAATTCCGATACCGTACGACTATTCATTTCCGTCTTGCCATACTATGTCATCATTCATTGCCGCAGCCGTTTTGTTGCACACTGATATAATGTTTGCGTATCCCGCATTTTTGTTGGCAAGTGTCATTGCGTTTTCAAGATTATATCTATACATTCACTATCCGTCCGATATTATCGGCGGAATTGCGTTAGGTACAATTATCGCACACTTCGTATGCTCATTATAGCACGATTTCAAACAATTTCACACCGTGCGGCGGAACAGTTGAAATGATTGTATTATCGTTTAGTTCTGCCTTTTTATTTTCCCATACTTCGGTTATTTTTACATTCTCGTTCGGCATAATACCCACGAACGCCAAATCGGTTTTTGCGGTAATTTCTTCTTCACCGATATTGAATTGAGCAACGTAATATTTACCGTCTTTTCCGTTTGCCGCCCAAACGATTTCATTGCCTTTTCTGTAAACCTCTCTGCCGGCATAACCGTTTTGGTCGATTTCGATAATCGTTTTGTTTGTAATAAGTGACAGCGTAAATTCATCGTTATACACCATATCGCCGCCAAACATCAACGGTGAACGGAACATACTCCAAAGAGTCATCATCATTCGTTGTTCGTCACGCGTGAAATTAGTCATTCTGTCACCGCCATGCGAACGAATACCTATTCTGCCGAGCGGCAGCATATCGCAGTCGGGATAACCGCCGTCACACACATACGGAAACCAATTACGGCAATAGTCAAACATCTTTTTAAGCTGTTCCCAACCGTCCCAAAAATCATCGGTCATTCGCCACATATGTGCATATTCATTAAGGTGTTTCGCCTCTTTAAGCGGTGCTTCACCGGGTGAAAGCGATAAAATTATATCACGGCCGCTTGCCTGTATCGCATTTTGTACACCCTCAATTTCCGACTTGTGATACGGTCTTGCAATATCGTCTACCTTTATAAAATCAACACCCCATTCGGCGTACATTTTGATTATCGAATTATAATATTCCTGTGCACCGTCACGGCTCATATCAACACCGCACATATCGCTGTTCCAATCACATACACTTCCGAAATCGGCTATTTCCGCCGCCGTATGAGTTGTACCCAAAATCTTTGTGTTCTGTCTTACCGCCTGTTTCGGAATACCTCTTAAAATATGTATACCGAATTTCAATCCAAGACTGTGTATATAATCGGCAAGCGGTTTAAAGCCCTTTCCGCCCTCTGCCGATGGAAAACGATTTACCGCAGGCATAAGACGTGAATACTCATCCATTATAAGCGATGCGTCTTTGTTGTAATCCGCACTTTTTGCGTTCGGCTCAAACCACTGTATGTCAACAACCACATACTCCCAACCGAACTCCTTTAAATTTTTCGCCATATACTCCGCATTACGTATTACTTCCTCCTCCGTAACGCTCGCACCGTAACAATCCCAACTGTTCCACCCCATAGGCGGCTTTGTCAATTTTGCTTTCATAATACCATAATCCTTTCCGAATAAATAATTAATTTAATTATACCATTTATTTAAAGTAAATCAAGAATTGTTTCACAAAAAAATTCCTATGATGTTAAACATCATAGGAAACTTTCTTATACTTCCGTCTGAATATCAAATAAATTGCATAAATGTAATACCATATTTATGTATGTTTCTTTTGCCTTTGCAAGATTATTTTCTTGAAGATATTTATATCCAACAATAATATATTGATCCCACAAATTCTGATAAAATTCAAGCGATTTTTCCATACCGTCAATAATTCTTACTATGCCGGGTGCTATTCGATAATATTCTCGTATAAGCTTTCTGCCGTCAGGTTCATAAACAAGGTGATTATCTCTGTATGCCTTAAAAGCTAACAATTCTTCACAATCATCAGGCTTATTCAAAGCCGTACAAGTAGCCGTGGTTATAAAGCAACCGCCGCTGTATGATGAATTGCTTGTTGTGGAATATGAAGAATAATCTTTTTGAGCATCGAATTTTTCCTTTTCCTCTCTCTCGGCAATTTTACCTTTAAGTTTTTCATAATCGACCATGCCTTTATTATAATCCATATCCGCCGCTTTTTTCAAATACTTCAATGCCGAATTTTCGAGTATTCTTCAAGTTTTGTGTAAATACAAAATAGTGCAGAAAAATTTATTTAAGTGGACGGAATTAAATTCCGTCCGCTTTTACATTATCAGAAAAATCAGCACTTGTCAATAGCTGATTCTATCAGCGAAGAATATCTCCAACTGAGAATGAATCTCGCCCCAATCACGACGTCGACCTGTCCATTTTTTCGTGATGTCCATCATTGCAAGGTACAGCATCTTAAACAAGCTATCATCTGTAGGAAAAACCCCCTTGTTTTTAGTCACTTTTCTAAGTTGACGATTGAATCCTTCTATCGTATTGGTTGTGTAGATAAGTGTACGCACTGCTTGGGGATACTTGAAATATGTGGATAAATGAACCCATTTATCTCGCCAGTTATCAGCGATTTTTGGGTATTTTCCTCCCCATATTTCATCAAATCGGTCTAATTCTTGTAATGCGGTATCCTCATCTATCGCTGCATAAACACGCTTTAAATCTGCCATAAGTGCTTTAATATCTTTGTATGACACATATTTTGTTGTATTACGGATTTGATGGATTATGCATTGCTGTATTTCTGTTTGCGGAAAGACTGCTTCAATCGCATTGGTAAATCCGCTTAGTCCGTCAATACAAGCAATTAAAATATCATTTACTCCTCGATTTTTTAATCCGTTTAAGACAGAAAGCCAGAATTTTGCACTCTCGTTTTCACCAACCCACATGCCAAGAACATCTTTTCTGCCATCTAAATTTATACCTATTGCTATGTATACAGCCTTTTTTACTATACGTCCTTCGTATCGCACATGATAATGTATTGCATCCATAAATACAACTGCATATACTTCTTCCAAAGGACGTGATTGCCATTCCTTAGCTATTGGCAAAATTTTATCTGTAACACGGCTTATGGTACTGTCAGACACATCAAGTCCATATATTTCTTCAATGTGTGCTGCTATATCATTTTCTGTCATTCCTTTGGCGTACATTGATATGATTTTTTCTTCAATATCTCCCGACAATGTTGTTTGATGTTTTTGAATAAGCTTAGGTTCAAAATCACCATTGCGGTCTCGTGGAATATCTATATCCATGTCTCCAAAACTGGTTTTCATGGTCTTTTTACTGTAACCATTGCGACTGTTATTGGTTTCTTTGTTGCGATAATCGTACTTGGAATAGCCTAATTCTTCGTCAAGCTCTGCTTCAAGACCGCCCTCTAAGGCAGCCGCAACAAAAGATTTGAACAAATCTTGAATATCGTCCATATCTTTGATGTTCAATTCTTTCATAAGTGCTTTTGTGCGTTCTTTTCGTGCAATTTCTTCCGGTGTTCTTTTTCTTCGTGGCATAATTAAAAACCTCCATTTAGTGTATTTCTATTCTACACCATAATGAAGGTTTACACAATACTTGAAATTGACTCGAATTTCGTTTTGAGCAGTACCCTTGCCGTCTCTGTACATACACCCCACTATATACATAGCTTTACCTTTACCTGTACAGGTTTTGTAAGTATCAAGTGCCATTTTGTAATTACCTATTTCATAATAGATTGTACCAAGTTCAAAATATACATCTTCTTCGGTATAACCCATATCAATTATTTTTTCGTACATATTTATAAGTTCAGGACCGAATGTTTTTTTCTCGTCCTTCTTCATTTTATTAAATTCGGAATATTGTCTATGCGTAACCGCCTTTATTGCCTTAGGATACCCCAAAGCCGCACTCATATTAAGGAAGATTTTCGATTCAGACTCATATTTATCTTTCTGACTGATTATATAACAAGCCTGTCCGTTCATTTGCATTGCAAGAGTGTACATATCATCGTCTGACAAATCATATGTTGAGAAAAGTATTTCACCCGCCACTTGACTGCCCATTCCGACGGCTGTCATCAAATACTGTTTTTTATCTTTTTCCGATGTAGTTCCGTAACTCATCGCCAAATATTCGTTAGCCGTCTGCAATTCATCAATGCACAATGCAGCTTTATACATTTCATCCTCGGAAAGTTTCAATTCATCCTTTAATTCCAATTTAATCTTATTCAGTCGTTTATTTGTTCTGCCGTCCGACTTTAATTGCATCAGAATTTTTTTGGAAAGTTCTGTACTGTTAATCATTTCTTTTTTCATAAAGAACAATGGGAATATGTAACTGTATGACGAATTTATCGCCTTTGATTTTTCTTGATATTCTTTTGCAACATCAATATGTTTTTCAGATATGGCAAGCATAAACAATTCCGCATATATTTCGTCTAAATCAAAATGTGTGTGTGTAAAATTCGCCCGGCTTATGCTTATTGTTTCCTCATACTCTAAGAAATCACCGCTTATCTCATTTACAACACTGTTGATTTGTTTAAGCAATTCTTCATATCTCTTTTGTTCTGCACCAATCTCGCTTTTAATATTCTGCAACACATCTTCACTGTCAGTCGTACCTTTAAAAATCATATCGGTATTAATTTTACCAATCAAATCCTTATTGTATTTGATTTTTTCCGTCAACTTAAAAATCGTACTTGCAGTTACATATTTAAAATATTCCGAAACGTGAATATTATCAACGGCATAATCGTATTTATCGTACGAATTTGCATCTGCTTTTATAACCGTCTTATCTTTCAACCCGTCATCATTAATAAGATTTTCGTCAACGGCATAAATATCAACAAGCATATCCAAATACGATAATCTTTCATTGTTAATATCTTTATTGACAGGATATATTATATACGCAATATTTTTACTTCTCAATTTTGTACCGACGCAGTACATATCGATTATCTTTTCTTCCGCAATATTTGCACCTTTAAGACTTTGATTTGCGCTGACAATATTATCGATAGAAAACTCAAATTTATTGCCGTTAATATTTATGGCATATGCCTCGTCAGTTTCACTTCCGTATAAAATTATAGGCACATTTCCGTTGTAATAAGGACCGTTCAGCTTATCGGTAATCTTACTCAATTCATCTTTATAGATTTTTTTATCACTGCATTTTATACCTATAATATTTTTATATTTAAGTTTTGGGAACTTCAATAACAGTTCCATACACTTCAAAAGATTTTTTACATTGTCGATGATTTTATAATTTTCTTTACTCGGCATTTTTGTCAATGCGGCATAATACTCTCCGTTTATTTTTCCGTATATGTCGTCATATATCTTTTCTGCCTTATGGTTTTCATCTTCTGAATCTTTTGTATCTATCATCATCTTTGATAATGTATCTAAGACTCTTTCTGATTCTATCTCGTTCATTTTATTCATTCCTCAACTTATTTAGATTTCATACGATATAATATTGACTTTATTTCGCGTTCTACTTTTTTTACTTCGCTTACAGACTTTTTGAATTTTTGCATCTTCATATAAGAGTCCGAAAGAATTGTCATAACAGAAGTTATATTATGTGCCTGTTCTTTGGCAACATCTTTACAATCGGCTATGATTTTCTCATGCTTTGACATATCTTCGTCATATGTAGTTTTAATATTTTTGAATATAGCATTTAGTTGAGCCGTTGTATTTTCTTTATTGTTTGTGTAACCGTTTGCAAATTCCAAAAATGCTTTCAGTCCTTTATTGTTTATATTGAAATATTCTTTTTCCTCAAAACTCGAATATGCGATTATATCAAAATATTCAATTCCTCTGTCGTCCAAAGTTTCCTTTGCCTTTTCCAATATCTGTTTCAAATCGTTTTCAGTACGTTTGTCAGCCTTGTTGAACACGAATAATATAGGCGTGTTTATACCTATTTTACCAAAGAATTTTATATCATCTTCTTTTATTGTTCCGCCCTCGCTGTCAACAAGCCAAATCAAAAAATCCGCAACAGAAATTTGCTCCATAGTCTTTTTTTCGTCGGTAAGTTTCTCCTGCTTTTTATCCATATCTGCCTTGTTATATCCGGGAGTATCAAGTATCGCAATATTCGGATACTCAAACTCAGGAACGGTAATAACCATATTTTTGATTATACTCGCAAATCCAATATTGTAATTTTCATAAAACTTGTGCGTAATAGCTTGCATAGCGTCTTTATCTAATGCTGTAACATAATTTTCATATGTACAAGCCTCGATTTCTCTGTTGTCGCCATGCAATACAAAAGTAGGAATTGACGTCGTCGGATTTTGTGCGTCAGGCAATATATCTTCTTTCAAGATATTATCAATAAACTTTGATTTTCCGGCACTGAATTGTCCTCCGACACCGATAACGGTTTTCTCAATCAATTTTGTCAGTGCACTTTGTTCTTTGATTTTACTGCATATCTTTTGAAATTCGATATAATCGGCAGTTTCTGTGGTGCTGTCCTGATAAGCAATATGTTCAAGCAACTTTTCGTTCACAATATGATCAAACTTCTTCATACTTCTTTTTTCATTAACTTTTTTTATCGGCATTAACCTTGATATAAGCTCAATACCCTTATCTTTTTCCATAAGATAAGGGTTCTCATCATCCATAACAGGTTTTTCGGGTGGCTTGTCAAAATCAAAGAAATCCTCAAAATTCCCTTCACTGCTCATTTGTTTATCTCCTTTATTCAGAAATTGTCTGTTTACATTCCGCAATTACAGATATACATTCTTTATACAGAACGATATATTTATCTTTATTTTCGATTTGTTCAGACAACATTTTATTTTGCTTTTCTAATTTTGATAATATATTATCGATAAAGCCTGACGCATTTGCGTCCAACTGATTAGCCAATCTTGTAGTCATTAAATCAATCTGACTTATAATTTCGTTCTTCAAATCGTTTATAACATCTGCCTGTGCTCTGTTCAGTTTCGGAACGTTTTCGTCTTTTACCACGTCATTTTCTGCTATACCTGTCATTTTACCGTCAAGACTTTCTCTGAACTTTTTAGGGTCAATAGAAATATCTTCAAGCTGTAAGCTTTTTAATGCGATTGTGACCGGTCCTAAAATTTCTTCTTTATCAAATTTGTCATCCGAAATATCAAATATATTTATAATAATCTGCTTAATTCTTTCTTCGATACTTTTTATGTTGATACTGAATTTAATACGTTCATTAATTAATTTTTCACATTGCAGTCTGTATTTGTCCAAGTTTCTTATTACACTTGTCACTGTTGATTCCGTATGATGAATAGTTTCATCCCAATGATAAGTCTTTTTCCAAAAAAGATGACCGGTTGTATCTGAACGATGTTTTATTTCTGTTTTCTGTTCGACGCTTAACTCGTCATAGTTACGCATTTCGTATTCTATATCACTCTTTAAATCTTTCATACTGATTTTTGTATCGGCAGCCGCCTCTGCAAAAACATTCTTAACCTTTCCTCGAATAGAATTCATTTGTTGATTTATAAATTCAAGTTCTTCTTTCAGGCTCTGACGGTCTTCGCTTTCAAGCTTTCTCTGATTACTGTATAATTGAGCGTTTATGTCTTCCAAAAGGTTAGCAAATTTATTTTTTTGACTATGTATAAAATTCTCGGTATTTTGCTGAATAATAACGTCTTTCTTTTCTTTTGTTTCCTTAAATGTCTTATTTCTGACTTTATCAATGCTTGAAAATGCTTTTATAAAATCAGCATTGTCATATTGGAAATCACTGAAACGTTTTTTGTATTGTGCGATTATATTAGCCTCTGCATCATCAAGACTTTCATTTGCCTTCATTTTTTTCGCTATGTTATACATCATAGCCGATACAAACATCGGTTCTTTTTGAGCCAACTCTCTGAGCAACTCGGAATTTTTAGAATTGGCTATAGATTTTTCAAAATTGGTTTTCGCCTGCTTTTTATAATTTTCAAGGCTGTAATAATATGCCTGTTTGAATGTTGCGTTCTTAGCATTAAAGTCCAAAATACCAGAATCCACTTTACTTCCTATAACTACAACTTCATTTATACCTTCGTCCGGAATACTTCTGTTTATAAGCTCCATATCGTCTTTTGTTATAAATTGACCTGTGTAGCTGAGCAAATACACAACGTCACATTTTCCCAAAAAGTCCTGAGTTATAGTACCTCTTGAAATAATCGGGTCATTAAGTCCCGGAGTATCTACGATTTCAATATCTTTAAGTGCCTCATTCTCAAGAGAAATTTCTGTGTATTTTACAAGCGGCGTCATTTTACCGTCTGCTCCGACATATTCATTAAGAATATTAAAATATTCGTTCTTGTTTCCCGAAAGATTTACTGTTTCGGTTGTACCCAAATATTGTTGTATATCCAAAACTCTTTGCGCCATATTTACCAATTCTTTACTTCCGGCATAATTTTTATTGAACGAAGATTTATTCGCCTTTTCAAATTCTTCTTTTGTTTTCATTTTCGGCATAGGCTTTTTAGACTTTTCTTCAGTTAATATACCGCCTAATATGCCACCGCCACCGGCATTTCTCTTCTTATCTTTCTTATATGTTTCAACATATTTGTCATACGCCTTTTGGACTTCTTCGTCATACGACTTAGCCATTCTGCATATACCGTCCCAGTCGTCTTTGGTATAGTAATGTATTTTAGAAATAGGATTTTCACTGTAATTAATTTTTGTAAGTGCGGCTGTCATAGGTGTAGCGGCTTTCGGCAATACCTGATCACCGTCAAATATAAGTGAATTTAAGAATGACGATTTACCCGCCTTAACTTCACCTACAATACCGATTCTTAACATTCTTCCTTCTTTTAGCTTTTCTTCAATACTTTCTTTGTACTGTTTTATGTAAGTCTCAAAATTAGAAAGATATTCGCTGTTAATTACTTCTTTATACTTTTGTATTTGTTCATTAACTTTGCTTACTTTTTCTTCAAAGCCTTTGTAATCCATTATGTATGTCCTCCTATGCTATATACTTTCTTCTTATATCTTCGACTGTCTTTATGTCATTTGCAATCTCTTGCATTTCATTGTCATAAGTATTTTGCTTTTCATTTCTGTCTTGAACAAGTTTTTCAAGTGCCTCTGTTTCAACATCCAACAATTCTTTGACATTGTTTTCAATTTGTATCATCATTTCATTTTGAATATTACCAAGTTCTTTTCGGATTTCAGGCTCTAACTTGCTCATAATTTGCGGTATAGCCTCACTTTGAATTTTATTTCTGATTTGCTCCAACTTCTTTTCTTCCGAATTGCCGAATGCACTGAATATCTTAAATATATCCGGCAAGAATACAACTGCAAGCTCCAATATCGGTGATACAAAATTAGTAACTATAGCAAGCACAGACGCTATGCTCTTAAATACCGTACCGAATTTATCTTTATCCATACCTTCCATATTTTCTTTTATATTGTTCAATGAGTCGTTGACAACGTTTATATTATCAAAATCGATTGTGTTGCCCATCATCGAATTTATATCCAATTCATCGATAAATTCACTGTAATTTTGTTCAACCGCACCCTGAATACTTGTCATCAAAATAGGTCTGATTATCGAATTAACTTTACTGTTAAACACATCTCCGCCGCTTTGTGCCGCAACTGCAAGGTCATTAAGATTGCTGTTCAACGCATTCTGCACATTTTGATATATTTCCATACGGCTGTTGTCCATTTTATTGTTCAATCTTCCGGTTTCAGTCTGCAATTTGTGTTCAAGTTTTTCTTTTGCCTGTTTCTTTGCATTTATAGCCTTTTCTATTTCATCATTGTCAAGTTGCAAACCCGATTTTTTTATTTTCAAAGCCGACAAGCACTTGTCAATCATTGACACAACGTCAACTGCCACTGTTTGATTGAATATACTTTGAGTATCAAAGTTATTTATTACCTCAACCATTTCCGCCGTTGTTTCTTCTGGATTCATCTTCGATACTTTTGCGATATTAACTTCGTTGAAGAATAAATTTTGAACGGTTTCCTGAATTTTATCGGCAATTTCGGAAATTTCGCTTTCTGTTCTCTTATCGCACTTAGAAATAGCAATCGCCAAATTATTGTCGTAATTTTTGATTTCCGATATAAAGTCAGATATACTGCCCTTTATTTCGCCGTCATCGGAATCTATAACCAATACATACGCATTACCTTTACCGGCATATCTTAAAATAGCTTTGTTATGACGTTCTATTCCCGAATTAAATCCCGGCATATCAACAAAAACAAAATCTTTAAACATCTTAAGTTTTTCATTATTTATGTGGCATACAACATAATCATACTTATCAGGGTCGTATTGTTCTATTTCGTTTAAATTTATCTTCGTGCAAACATTGTCTTTAAAAAGTTCCGCATACTCTCTGTCACTGTACTTCAATTCCGTTGCAATAGCGGTTTGCGGCAACTGTCCCTCGACCAACAAATCTCTGCCTAAAATCGTATTTATCAACGCACTCTTTCCTGCACTGAATCCTCCGACAAACATTAGCTTTACATTAAAATCACTGATATTTTGTCTGCATGTTTGAATGTCATTTTCGATTGTCGCAATAGAATATTTATTAGACATATTGTCCAATACCTGTATATCCTCATTGAATTTTTCTTTGTTTAACATTAGTACCACTCCTTTTGTTTTTTATAAATATTATATATTATCAATATGGTCAAAAACTGTCCTTGCTCAGCAAGCAAGGCTTATTTTACTGCATACAGCGTTTTTCGTCATAAACAGTTAATATTTTATGTATTTTAATTGTGTTTTTTGTTTTAAATTAGTAAAAATAATAACTATAGTTTATTATACAAAAAGATACCTGTTTTGTCAACCAAACTCAACCATTTTAAAAATGAAACTATTTTGATATTTATTGCTCTGAAATGTGATATTGCTATTGAAAATTTGATTATCATAATATACAATCAAAATATCGAAAAACATCTTGAAAGGAGCGGAAAATTTATGGAGGTATTACAATCCAACACTGCCGACAACATTTATTTTTGGATTGAGGACAGAGAGCATGGCAACGTCAATCCGATATACGAATCGCACGGCGCTTATGAAATTTATATTGTCTGCAACGGCGAACGGCGTATGTATTTAGGCAACGTGCTTTACAAAGTCGGCACTGGTGACGCACTTATGATTCCTGCTTCAACTCCGCACAGAAGTTTCGGGGATGGTGCTTTTTCGGGAATATGTATAGAATTTTCGGACGCATACATAAAAGAGCATTTTACTAAATCGCAATACGACAAAATAACGGAATGTTTCAAAACACCGCTTATATCACTCCCTCCCGACTTACTTCCGATTATCCGCACATATTCGCTCACTGCTTACAACAACGTTGATATGCGTAACGACTGTATGCTTGCAATAGTTGACATATTGTACAAGCACATTCCTTTCAGCAATCCGAATGCCAAACGCACATTCGATTCCGATTTATCAACAATCGGAAATTACATACAGAAAAACTACCTTGAAATCAAAGGACTTGACGCTCTTTCGGAGCATTTCGGCATAACAAAAAGTCATCTTTGCCGTGTATTCAAAGAACACACAGGCATTACGATTACTCACTATATAAATGCACTCAAAATTCAACGTGCCTGTCTGCTTTTATGCGAGTCAAAAATTCCGATACACGACATTTATAAAATGTGCGGTTACGATAACAGTCAGTATTTTAACCGCGTATTTAAGAATATGAAGGAAGTCACTCCTAATCAATTCAGGCAACAAAGCCGCAAAGTACAGATGTGGAAATACGAATAAACGGAGGTATTGCAATGAGATATGATGAAATAACCGAATTTTTACACGGCGGCGATTACAACGCCGAGCAATGGATTGACCGCCCTGATATTTTAGCCGAGGATATACGACTTATGAAAAAGGCACACGTCAATGTTGTTACGCTCGGCGTGTTTTCGTGGAGTATGTATGAGCCGAAAGAAAACGAATTTCATTTTGAATGGCTCGACAAAATTATGGACGATTTATATGCCAACGGTATTTATGTCATACTTGCCACTCCGAGTGGTGGCAAACCGCCTTGGATGATTAAAAAGTATCCCGAAATAATGCGTACAAATGCTGACAGAACACGTCTTTTATACGGTGACCGTGAAAATCAATGCAACAGCAATTTAATATTTCGTGAAAAAGTACATCAAATCGATTTGCTCCTTGCCGAACGTTATTCGCACCACCCTGCGCTTATTATGTGGCACATATCAAACGAAATGTACGGCGAATGTCACTGTAACGACTGTCAGGAAAATTTCCGCAAATGGCTCAAAAACAAGTACGGCACTATTGAGAACCTAAACAAACAATATTGGAGCACATTTTGGAGTCACAAATATACCGACTTTTCAGAAATCGAGTCACCGTCACCGCACGGCGAAAAATCTGTACATGCACTTGCACTTGACTATAAGCGTTTTTACTCCGATTTGAGCATAGATTTTCTGCAAGCCGAAATTGACACGGTGAAAAAACACAATCCGAATATTCCCGTCACGACAAATATGTTCCACTTCAACTGCGGAATAAATCTTACACGTCTTGCGGATATTGTAGACGTGATTTCGTGGGACAATTATCCGCGATGGCACTGCGGAAGTGATTGGAATAATGCAGTTAAAGCCGCTTTCGGCTTCGAAATTTGCCGTTCACAGAAGAATAAACCGTTTCTGCTTATGGAAAGCACACCGTCTACAACAAACAGTTTTGAAACGTGCAAACTAAAACGTCCGGGCGTTCATATGCTTAGTTCAATACAAGCAGTTGCGTGCGGCTCAAATTCAGTGCAGTATTTTCAGTGGCGAAAAAGTCGCGGTGCGTATGAGAAATTTCATGGTGCGGTAATTTCCCACAACGGCAGCAGTGACACGCGCGTTTTTCGTGACGTTACCGAAGTCGGCGAGAGATTGCAAAATATCAAACACATAAAAATTTCAAACACGCAAAGCCATGTTGCCGTAATTTACGATTGGGACAATATGCGTGCATTGGAGGAACAGAAAAGTTTGCACAGTAAGTATAAGCCGTTTGACGATATTGTACTTGAACATTACGAATCGCTGATAAAAAACTATGTTTCGGTTGATATAATCGACTGCAATGACGATTTTTCAAAATACGATTTGATAGTCGCGCCAATTCTTTATATGACAAGCGAAGAAACCGTTGCAAAAATACATAAATTCATTTCCGACGGCGGTACATTTGTAAACACGTTTTACAGTGGACTTGTGAACGAAAATGACCTTGCGTATGAGTCATGGTCACCGTACAAGTTAAATGACGTATTCGGCATACGCGTTGAAGAAACCGACGCACTTTGTGACGGTGAATACAACGAATTCACATATAACGGCAAAACCTACAAAGCTACATATGCCTGCGACCTTTTACACGCCGATACGGCAGAAGTTGTATCTACATACGAAAAAGATTTTTACCGCGGTATGCCGATTGTTACAAAACACAACTTCAAAAACGGCACTGCCGTATATATCGCCTCACGCACAGACAACGATTTTCTTTACGATTTCTACGGCGATATTATAGATGATTGCAAAATAAGCAGAATTGTTGACAGTAAATATGTTGAAGGTGTGATGATAAAAGAACGCACAGACGGCGATAAAAGCTATAAATTTGTAATGAATTTTAATAATACGAAAACCGAGATTTCAAATATCAAACTTGACGGTTACGAAGTAAAAATTATTGAGTAAGGGGCTGATTTTATGAAAGAATTGATAAACGCAAACGATAAATACAAAATGAATTGGATTGAGGGAAACACCGAATGGGGTACGGTTAAATGCCCTAAAGGCATTTCCGTAAAAAAGACTTCCTCTCAATCAGGCGATATAATCACAGAGCGATACACGTTCATGAACACCACCGACAAGGACATTTTTACGTCACTGAAAGATATTTCGATATACACACCTTTTAATGATGATTACACCTGCGGTGCTAAAGCGTGTATGACGACAAAATGTCACACACATATTTGGTGTGGCGAAAATATTTCGTATGTTATGTGTCTTAGAATGGGTGGCGAAGCTCCACACCTCGGACTTGTACTGACAGAGGGAAGTCTTTCAGGTTACAGTGTCGAGCGTGATTTTGAAAAAATCAGCAACGACAGAGGTGATTTTATCCTTCACCCGTCACCTGTCGCACTTGTGCCGAATGAAAGTTTTACGATTGAATGGAAATTATTTTGGCATAACGGCAAGAACGATTTTTACAGCAAAGTTAATCAACTATGCAATCGCTTTATCAATGTTTCGGCTGAAAATTTCGTACTGTTCAGCGGTGAAAATATCAATATAACCGTTTCACCTAACTTTGATTTTTCTGAGGTGCAAATCAAAGAAAATAACAAATCTGTTGACTACAAAATCGAAAACAATGAAATTGTCATTTCAACAAAAGCCGATACACCGAGAAAGTATTCATATTCGATAAATATTGACGATGTTGTTACTCACTGCAACATTTTGGTCTTGCCTTGTCTTGATGAACTTGCTAAAAACAGATGTCATTTTATCGCTGAAAATCAGCAATACAACAATCCGAAAAGCAAGCTTGACGGTGCATATCTTATCTATGACAATGAGGAAAAGCATATATATTATAATCGTGAATACGACTTTAACGGAGGTCGTGAGCGTGTCGGTATGGGAGTGCTTATTGCAAAATATCTGCAAAATCACGATGACGAAGTGCTTTTAAATAGTCTTAAAAAGTACATAAAATACGTACAAAACAACCTTGTTTGCATCGAAACAGGCGAGGTGTTCAATGACTACAATTACGATAATTCCTTTACCCGCCTTTACAATTATCCGTGGTTCAGCTTGTTTTATATTGAACTTTACAAATTGTTTGGGGACAAAAATATGCTTGAAATTGCGTATAAGATTATGTTGTTTTTTTACAATCAAGGCGGTGAGCATTTTTATGCTATTGAAGTGCCGATTGTAAAACTTGTTGAGTGTTTAAGAGAAAGCGGTATGACTGATATGGCGGATAATATGATTGCATGGTTTAAAAAACATGCCGATTATATCGCCGAAACAGCACTTGATTATCCCGCACACGAAGTAAATTATGAGCAGAGCATAGTCGCACCGGCGACGAATATTTTACTTCAAACATATATTGTTACAAATGAGAATAAGTATCTTGACGCTGCAAAAATTCAACTTGATGTACTCGAACTTTTTAACGGCTTACAGCCTGACTGTCATTTGTATGAAACCGCCATACGTCATTGGGACGGTTATTGGTTCGGCAAATGTCGACTGTACGGCGATACTTTCCCACATTATTGGAGTGCGCTTACAGGTAATGCGTATAGTGATTACGGCGATATTATAGGCTCAAACGAGTATAAAAAAAGAGCGGATTATTCTCACCGCTCCGTGCTTAGTCTGCTGAACTCCGACGGCACCGCCACTTGTGCATACGTCTACCCTACCTCGATAAACGGTATATCCGCAAACTACGCCGACCCATATGCAAGCGATCAAGATTGGGGATTGTATTTTAACATAAAATAGTAAAAAGCTATGGCTTAGCCATAGCTTTTTATCATGCTTTTACTTTTCTGAAATACAATTTTCTAAAATAGTACACGCTCATTGCAAACGACAGCAATTCACCTATCGGCATTGACCACCATACACCGTCCAAGCCGATTATCATAGGAAGTACAAGCACAGGCACTACCAAGAAAACAACAGTTCTACAAAATGACAATATTGCGGACGTTTTGCCGTCATTCAATGCGGTAAACAGTGATGATGAATACACATTAATTCCGACAAACAAACAGCTTATCGCAAAAATTCTGAATCCATGCACTGCCATTTCAAGAACGGATTGATTATCACCAGCAAAGAATTCAACCAAAGTCGGTGCAAGCACAATACACACACCCGTCAGCACAAACGACGCAAGCAATATAATCTTTGTACTGATTGAGTGAATTTTCTTCAGCCTCACCGAATCGTCACGGCCGAAATTATAGCTGATGACAGGTGCAATACCTGTTGCATATCCACGATACACCGCGTTAAAAAGCTCCTGCACATAAAGCATAATCGTGATTGACGCAACACCGTCCGATCCTGCCATACGCATTAGAATATTATTAAACAAAATTGCAACGATACTTCCTGCGAACACTCCAATCATTTCAGACGAGCCGTTTGTACAGCTTTTAATAATCGTGTGCCATCTCAATTTTGGTTTAACTATATACAGTTCGTGTTTTCTGTTCACAAAGAAGTACACAAGTCCGATAATCGACGTTGTAACATAACCTATTGAAGTGGCAATAGCCGCACCGGCAATACCCCACTTGAATATCGCTATAAACAACCAATCAAGCACGATATTCAGCACACCGCCAAGTATCGACATCCACAGTCCGAAATGTGCTTTTCCGACCGTTATATACGACATTGACAACATCATACCGAATACCGTAAACGGCATTGCTATCAAAATCGGATACATATACTCTATACAATATGTCATTAAATTATCGTCAGAGCCAAGCAACCTCAAAAGCGGTTTTAAAAATACAAAGCACAAAACCGATATAACCAAACTCACTACAAACGACGTAAAAAGCAACAGTGAAAAATCTTCTCGCGCCTCTTGTTTTTTGCCCTCACCTATTTTCTTCGCCACCAACGCATTACCGCCGCTGCCGAACATTGTTCCTATTCCCGTTGCGATAAACACCATCGGCATTACGATATTAACCGCCGACAGTGCGTCTGTATTAACAAGCCTTGCCACGAACAGTCCGTCAACAGTCGTGTAAATACTCATAAATACCATCGACAAAATCGTCGGCAATGAAAATCCGATTAACATTTTTAAATGTATCGGACGATTTAAAACATCTTGATTATTTTTACTCATTTTTATCCTTTCAACATAGCATCTTTAAAACAGGTAACATACTTTTTTGTAAGCGACATCAATGTTTCTCGCTCTGATTCGCTTAACTGTTCCATGGCTTTGTTTTCGTTTTCTTTGACTTTTTCTAATATTTCTTCAGTGTCTTTTCTGCCCTTTTCGGTTAGGTGAATCGTCTTGTTTCGCCTGTCCTGCGGCATTTCCTCTAAAGTAATCCAACCTTTTTTGTAGAAAGACGTTACCACCGCATTAACAGTCTGCTTTGGAATAAAACAATACTCACCCAATTTCTTTTGCGTGCAGTTTTCAATTTCATAAATCTCATACAGAACAATCAACCCCGTATATGACAGTCCCACTGACTTCGCATATTCCTCATATACCGCGTCCCATTCATGTATGTATGAACAGTATTGATTGGTGTAATTCTGAACCGACATAGTCCGCCTCCGTTTAGTACAATTTCAGATAGTCCTATTTTGTACTATTGTAGCACAATATTTTTGCCATTGTCAAGTGAAAGATAATAAAAAAATTCAGCTCCGTTAATTGAAGTGAACCCCAAAATTTAGACAAAATTAAATATTAACTTGCTTGTGAATGAGTTCGGTATTGTACCGGACTCATTCCTTTTAGCTTTAAAGAAATTCTTTCATTGTTGTAATAATCAATATATCTTTTTAATTCATCTATGAAAGCTTTGACACTTTCAAATTTTTCACCATAAAACATTTCAACTTTCAATCTTCCGAAGAAGTTTTCCATCGCACCGTTGTCCATACAATTTCCTTTTCTAGACATACTTTGTACAATATTGTGTTCTGACAGTAAACGTTGATATTCCGAATGTTGGTATTGCCAACCTTGGTCAGAATGGAATAATGGTTTCGCATTAGCGGGCAGCTTTTTGAATAAACCATCAAGCATTTCTCTAATTTGCTGCAAATTTGGACTTAATGAAATTGAGTATGACACAATTTCTCGATTATACAAATCCATTACAGGTGACAAATATACTTTATCATTACACACTTTAAATTCAGTTACATCAGTTGCTAGTTTTTCAAAAGGTTTTGTAGCTGTAAATTCTCTTTTAAGTAAGTTGTCGGCTATTTTGCCGATTTCTCCTTTGTATGAACGATATTTACTGTTTTTGCGTTGTTTTCCTTTGAGATTAAGTTCTTTCATCAGTTTCAACACAGTTTTATGGTTAATTGTATATCCTTTTTGTCTTAATACAATTAAGATTCTGCGGTAGCCGTATCTGCCTTTATTAGCTAAAAATATATATAGTATTTCTTGTTTCTCTTTCTTGTATTTATCTTTGATTGGATGTTGTATATAGTAATAAAAGGTACTACGGGCTAAACCTGATAATTGCAGCAAGTCTTTTAACGGATATTTTTGCCTTAATTCATTGACTATTGCTGCTTTTTCTCTTCTTTTAACATTCTTTTCCGAACTAAGGCACTGAGTTTTTTTAAGTATTCATTCTCCATTCTTAATCGCTGATTTTCGGCAATTAAATCTTCTTCAATTTTCTTATCAAGTTTGGGTGGACGACCTTTTGCTATTCCATCTACTTTACTGGCTCTACCTCGTCTTTCTTTCATCAGACCTTCGGCTCCTTCTTCCAAGAATATGCGTTCCCATTTCGATATTACATCATGTTTAACATCGTATTTTCTCTCTGTTTCCATTATACCCAAATGGTTTTCTCGCATATCCATTATAACAGATAGTTTGAATTCTGGCGAGTGTTTTCTATATTTTTGCCCTTTCTTTGCCATAAAAATATGCACCTCCAAAAGTGTCTAACTTTTGGGGTGCATATCAAATACGGAGCTGAATTTTTTATTTTCAAATTTTACATTCTGTTGATATCTATTACGACTATTATAACCGTAACTATCATCGCCAATAACTTTACCATTATCTGTTCTCCATGTCCCGTCCCTTACAGGGGTCATTCGTTTTTTAATTTGCACTTGCAAAGGTCACAAATGAAAAAGTTGAGCAATTAAGTTTCCGTCCCTTACAGGGGTTATTCGTTTTTTAATGCACGAAAAAGAGATACGAAAGAATGGGAAGCTGATAGTTTCCGTCCCTTACAGGGGTTATTCGTTTTTTAATAAATGTTGACAAAAAAATTAAAAATTTTGAGCTGATGAAAGTTTCCGTCCCTTACAGGGGTTATTCGTTTTTTAATGAATTCCAACCGGACAAAATCAAAATAGCTGTTAAGTTTCCGTCCCTTACAGGGGTTATTCGTTTTTTAATCCTACCCTCGAAAGCCCGCATGGCTACTGGGCTCAAAATACGTTTTGCGGGGCAAAATTATTTTTGATTGGAAACTACTGATTTACATTATTCACACCTGCGAAAAACGTAGGTTTTACCTTGCTTTTCAGCTTTGCGGCTGAAAATATACATTAAATGGTTAAAGTTATGAATAACATATTAATATTATAGCATAATTTTAATATATTTTCAAGTATTTTATAGTTACTTCAACTTCATAATGTTCCTTTCCGGCATAACAGAAAAGTCTATGCCAATTCAATCTGACACTTACCCATTTCATACATTTTACCGTTACATCTTGTACACTTTTGCATATGCGGTGAAATATCTCTGTCTTTTTCGTGTTTGTGTTTATACGAAGTTGTCTTTTTCAACAAATCACGGGTAAAATCAACGCCGTTATACTCATTTTCTTCGTCAAAAAGAATATAAGACACCGTTTTTGAAAAATACCCTGCTCCGCCGCCCAAAAACATAGAATTGTCAATTTCCTCAACATTTTTAAACGGATACATCATTAGATCATAATAATCTTTTGAATAGTTTTCTATATATTTTAACAGTGTTTCAATATCAAATCCAAGTACACTGCTGTCGATTGTCAAATCAAATTCAATATCAACATTTGGGCGTATGCACTCACGCATTGTATTTATTGTCTTTTCTTTTCCGTTCGGACTTACATCGATTTTTTGACACAGCACAATATTGTCAAGCGAAACAGGTTTACTGTCCCCAACAATCAATCCACGCATTATACTTACGTCTTTTTCTTCGATATTTTTAGTCAAATAATTCTTTTCCAAAATATCCGATATTCTCCCCAAATTTCTTTTGATACTTCTTCCGTCCGACGTTTTCGCCTCGTGCTTTGCGTCTTTTTTTATTCCTTGCAGTTTTCTGTTATTTTCCGGTGTATCATAAATCATATTCCACAAAATCACCGTTCTGAGCATACCTTTGATACTGCTGCCCGGAATATACGGCTCGTTATACGCATTTTTAATGCACAACGACACATTTTTCAAGCTACGTTTATTATCAATATTTTCTACACCTTTTAATACATAAGCCGTAATATCATCATAATTTCGTATACCGTATTTTTCGAGAAAATCCTTAAGTTTAATTCTCGGATCATCATTTTGTAAAAAAGTCATATACTTGTCCGTCAAATTTTTATCCGCGATAAATTTTAAGAATTTCGGTACATCAATCACATATATCTTATTATTCGCAAATATGTATTGTTTCTTTGTAACCTCTTTACCGGAGCCTATATAAAGAGGTGCTAAAGTTTTGAGTTTCATTCTATAATGTTTTAAATAACTTTCCATTTTTCCTCTCCTATAATCCCAACAAAATCGGTTTACCGTATTTATATATCGGATGTGCTTTTAGTATTGCCACATCAAACACATCACCGTCAAATTTCTTTTTAAAAACTGCCCCCGACGCAAACATATAAAAATCACGTTTTTTCAGTTGCGTATCGGAATATGTGCTTGACTGCACAAATCCACCGCGTTTTGTCAGTTTATACACCGCACCGTCAAGCACACTGCTAAGTTCGTCATCAGACGGCATACACATTGATATAGTCATATAATTTTCGCAGTTATCAGCTTCAAGCATTTTTTCCAGACTTGACGGAATATCTGCTATTCTGCATTCAAACCGACCGTATCCCGCTGTTCTTTTACCGCCTATTCCAGAATACTGCAACGAATCCATTATATCAAAAACCAAATCTTCTGCGTCCTCGGTTTCTGTTGCAAAAACAACATACAATCCGCAATTTTCATTAAACTTATACACTCTTACAGAATACAGGTCATTGTCCTCATCATTATTTTTCAATGCAACCTTTTGATAAAGGGTATCTTCTCCGAAACTTGAAAAATCGTTATTTAAGCTTGTCGGTTCGGCATTTCCGGAAAGATACGTTTCCATATACTGAACAGGAATATATGCAAGTTTTTTAAATTCTTTTTTCAATGCCGAATCCTTGTCCGTTCCCTCAATCCTTATCATCGGTTTCGGCAAATACATTGTATCTCCGATATACGGCATTGCGTCCGAAATTCTTAATTGATTATCCTTAGCCATTTGCACAAACCGGTTAAGTTTTTCTTCTCCGCCTATATTGAGTGCCTCAATGCACATAGCCGAGAACAGTGTATCGGAATGAATAACTTTTTCCGTACTTGATAAATTTCCTGTTCCGATATGTATACCGTTAGGGAACGACAATTTATAAATTGTGTACCTCATATACTATTCCTCCAAAATCCCCTTGCACGTCTTCATCACATCATCGTCTACATCACCGAAAACATCGTTTACTTCAACATTATTAAATTTAACTTTTCCGTATCCTCTTGTACCGTGACCGCCTATATAATCATATTCAAGCAATTTTAAACCGTTTTTTATTGCCTTGAAATCTTCCTCAATCTGCATTTCATCAAGTTGTGCGTCACTGTTGATATTATAGATAATCGAAATATTGAATTTGCACCCCGGAATAACTCTTTCGATTTGTCTTGGATTTGCTTCAGACGTCAAACGCTTGATTGTATTTTCAAACTTAACTTCAGTCGGTCTGCTGACACCTCTGCTCTTTACTTCATCGATGTTACTTAAAAGACTGTCCGAAAATTGTAATCTCGCATTTCTGTATTCTTTTTTATCAGCCGAACCGAATAATCTCTGTACAATCTCGGGATCATTTTTAACTTCTACCGGCATATAATTTTCGCTGTACTGACGTGACATAAGAGTTCTCATTTTACCTTTCAATGTAGAACCCGGAATCATCGGCAAACGGCTTATTACGTCACGAACAACAGGCGAATCTATTGCACCGATTGCGGCAAATTCATTTGTACCGCCGATGTGCATACCTGTCAACACTTCCAATTCTGATGTTATTTCTATTTTACTAATCATTTTTATTCATCCTTTCCGCCGTAAAATCTGTGATAAGCCACCAATGCTTCCATATATCGTTCCATCTCAATAAATTTCTTCTTACTCGTTCCGATTTGGTCGATTTTATTTAGAATTTTGGATTCATTTATAAATCTTCTTACCGGTCCGTCTTTTTTATCATCTCTGCCATATTCATATACAAACTGTACTTTCAAATACTGAATACGGTCAACAATATCTTGAGGCAACTCCTCGCCTTCCACTCTGACAACATCATTATATATATCAGACATTCCGGATAATAATCCTCTTATTTTTGAAGTTGTTATTTTTTTATCTCTTGTCGAATACCAGTCTTTAAATACCTTTTCCGCATCTTCTACATATCCCATTATCTATCACTCCTCGCTTTTCTCTCTCGTTTCATATACATACAGATAAATTGCCATAATAAGCTGTAATCTGTCCTCTTTATTTATCGCCCAATTATACATTTGTCTTGAAAATGCTTTATATTTTTCTTTTATACGTTCATCAGCGTCACGTTCAGGCTCTATCCTTGCCAACAAATACGCATATCGTGCAATATTTATTTTGTCGGTTGTATTTCTCAAATAATTCAGTAAATTGTACAACAGATTTTTACCATGCTCCGCTTGACCGACGAAATACTCCTCAAGACATTTTTTCTTTTCACCGATAACTTTATTTTTAAGTTCATCCCATTCAAATGTATACTTTTCATTCTCGGTGTTATTTACACTGAGAAGTGTTATTTTATTTCTGCCGCTTGACTTTGATTTACTTTCAAGGTCACCGCTTTCATACGCCATTGACGCAACGGGATATGACGGATTGTATATTCCGATACCTACCGAAATTGTAAGCGTATTTTGCGTGAATTTATGCAATGCCTCATTCAAAATCATTGCCGCCTTAATAGCGTCCGACCATGCACAAACAAGGAATATATCGTCACCGCCCGAATATACAATCAGACCGTTTATATCATTTTCTTCTAACAATTTATTGATGTGTTTCTTGAAGAATATTGATAGTTTTCTTGAAAACACTGCAGTTCTTGACAATGATACACGTTCTTTATCAAAACCGCTTACAAATGCTTTACCCAAATTATCCACGTCACCTCTGATTATTCCTACTCGTTCAATGCCTTCCGACTTTTGAGCAAGTTTCTTAAATTCCTTATCTGTATGATAGTCACCTACCCATAATTTCGTTGATAAATTACGTCCTGTATACATCTTATTTTTGCTGTAACTGCGTTCGTATAATTCATCTGTTATCCACTTTGTTTTTAACGTATCCGCACTTGTTGCAATAAGAGATTGTCCGAACGGCAACGGCAAACCGCTGTCGGTATTTAAAACAACAAAAAAATCCTTTTCCAAAATATCATCAGACATATCAATAAGTTTCTGACACATTCCGCAAACATCATTTTCAATATAGGTATCGGAACGCTTGCATATTCTGCACTCTCTTTCACCGTCTTGATGATGATTATTGTTCATAGTCAAAATCTGCTCGGCTGTGTATCTGTTTCCCTTTTTGTCCGATAAAATTTTAGACACATTTCGGAAAATATCTTCATATGTACCGTTACTGTTCATTAAATCATCTGCACTGCATTCTGTATATGCGTCTGCAACATACAAAGCTGTTTTAAAATTATCGATAAACCAATGATTTATTTCGTTGTTAATTTCATCTAAAGCAGATTTATTTTTACTTGTATTTGCAAGCAAAACATATCCGTGACCGCCGCCCGAATATATCAGATTTGCTCTTGAATATTCAAGTCGTTTTAAAATCGTATCAATCAAATGTTCGCATAACATTTCAAGATAAAAAGACCTTGAACGCAATAATTTCAAAGACCCCTTTGCACTTATCGTGTAAATAAAATCCTGAATACCCGATATATCAAACGAATACATCAAAAACGCTTTTTTAGAATAGAACTGTTTGCTGTTGTTGTATAACTCATCTTTATAATTTGTTATACCCTCTTGTTCCAAATAATCTATAATACAACTGCCGACTGCCGCTGTGATTTTGCAATGGTCGTATAATGAAATATCTGCGATTTCGTTTTTGCTCGTTGATGACGGAACAAACGAACAATCCGCTTCCATCACTTCAAGCAATGAATTTATATATTCCGAATTATTTTCATCTATCCCCTTTAAACAATCCGCAATATCATCACATATTTTTTTATATATCTCTTTTGAAAAAGAGATTTCATTTTCAATCGGATAATTAATTCCGTTTTCCATAGTTTGCGGTTTGTATTTGTAATGCTGATTATTTCCGTTCAAAATATTGAATACGGATTCCAACTGCATATCCATATCAAAGCCTTGATTTTCGTCCACTTTTCTTCTGTCCGCACCCGACGCAATATTGTCCGCAATGTATGTTATATAAGCAAGAGAATTATCGGCAATCGAAGAATTTTGTATCATATTCTTGTGATGATACTTTACTTGTTCCAAAATTTCCGTATCTTTTATTCCGACGGTATCATTCAAAAATTCATATCCCGAAATACTGTGATTTTTACTTTTATCTCCGCGATATGCCGGTTTTCCTATATCGTGTAATAAAGCGCCTGCGATAACTTTCAATTTACTTTCTTGCAATTTTTCTCACCTCATCTGTCTTAACCGCACCCATTCCCAAGGCGGTTTTTATTCCTGTTCCCGAATACTCCGCAAATGTCAGTAACAGCTTAACTATTTGCGTCATTTGCTGTGTTCCGTGTATTTTGATACAAATATTTCCGATATATGACGGAATTTTTATTGACTCCAAATGATATACCGTACTTCTTAAATTGTAACCGATAATTTCCGTATTATCTATAAGACTTTCTAACATATCTTCATCATATATACTGAACTCGGTCGAAAACGAATCGAATTTTCTGATTAAATTCTTATATATCGCCTCAATGTTTGGGAACAATGTATATTTTTCATCAATTTTGAAACTTGTGGGTGATAAAAAATTCACCTTAAATATTCTTGCACTGTCCGAGAAATATGTACTGTCTATCAAATTTTTGTACGTTATGGTCTGCATATTTTTCGATATGACTTCAAATGTCTTGTTTTTGTTTTTTATCTCCACTTTGTCAAGCCGATTCATCAGAATATCGTTAAATATCTCACTGCTCTCCCTGTCCAGGCAATTTACAATCCACTTAAATTCATCGTCACGTTTAAATATGCTTTGCGAAAACGGTTTTAAATGATTTTCGTGTAAATAATCGCCGTAATCTCTGCTCATCATTTCCATTAACGCACCGTGAAAAAGTGACCCCATATTTCTGTTTATGTCATTTTCGCTGTCCTTTAAGGCTATTTCAAACTTTGATAACATTCATTTCACCGTACCCTTTTACTGTTTGTAAATTTAATCACCATTTTATATATACCACTTTTTTCTACTTTTAAACATTTTTCTGCATTTTATTTCTAATTTTTTATAAAAAAAATTACCTTGAACGCAAATTCGTTCAAGGTATTTGTGAAATTGCCTTGTCGTCCCTTACAGGGATTATTCGTTTTTTAATTCGTGTCAGGTCATATTATAGTGGTTTCAAAACTGAAAAGTTTCCGTCCCTTACAGGGATTATTCGTTTTTTAATCAAAAATAAATGTTATATATCACAAAAAGAGATAGCTAAAGCGGTTTCCGTCCCTTACAGGGATTATTCGTTTTTTAATAACAACATTGAAAGTGCATTGTACTTGACTGAATCGTTTCCGTCCCTTACAGGGATTATTCGTTTTTTAATTACGTGGTATACCATACCCAAAAAAAGATTTTAGTTATAAGTTTCCGTCCCTTACAGGGATTATTCGTTTTTTAATTAGTAGAAAATACATTGACCGTTACGGTATAATTCCCGGCGGTTGTTTCCGTCCCTTACAGGGATTATTCGTTTTTTAATCATAGGTAAAAAAGTTGAGTTTATCATAAACAATGATGAGTTTCCGTCCCTTACAGGGATTATTCGTTTTTTAATCATTATATAGTAGTACAGTAGTTATTGACGGTATAAACCATAGAGTTTCCGTCCCTTACAGGGGTTATTCATTTTTTAATTTATGGATTTTCGCAGGTTTAAAGATGTTAATATTAACATCAAGTTTCCGTCCCTTACAGGGGTTATTCATTTTTTAATAAAGATGTAAATATAAACATAAAAAAGGTTAATATAGTTTCCGTCCCTTACAGGGGTTATTCATTTTTTAATCCTACCCTCCAAAACCCGCATGATTACTTAGCTCAAAATGCGTTTTGCGGGGCAAAATTATTTTTGATTGGAAACCGCTGATTTACATTCTCCGCACAAGCCAAAAACGTAGGTTTTACCTTGTTTTTCGGCTTTGCGGCTGAAAATATACAGTTATTGTATTTTTTCTTTGTATCTCATTAAAATCATTATACTATACATAAACAAATTTTTCAAGTATTTTTATTCAAATATTCTTCATACATTTCTATAACCTTATCATTAGATTCAATCATCATCTGTTTTAATTTTTCCGGCTTATTAACCTTGCACGAGCGTCCGAATCCTCTTAAATACCTTGCAACATCACTGAGTCCGCGAACCGTATCTCTATACACAATTTTATCTTCCGATATATCAAGCTTAGCAAATTTTCTGTTTGACACCATTTTTTCAAGTCGTTCTTTGATATTAAAACAATCTTTAAACTCAACCTCAATATTCTCCGCATTATCGACAGACACAATAAACATTTCATCTATAATCTTTTGCACTTCATCGCTTTGATATATATAATTTATATCCTCACTTTCCGTTGCACTTTCAATACTTTCCATATCTATGACGGTCATATTATCGGCTCCGTTATATTCCTCCGACGCTATTATATACATTTTGTCACGCTCACACGCAAAAATAATTGTACCGACACTGACTTTTCTTTTGATTACTTCACCTCGTCTTGTTCTGTAATCAATCTCTATCTTTTTGTTGGCATAATCTATATTCATAATTGACGACAACACATCATAATGCCGCTTATTATTCTTACTCTCATACAAAAGCATTTCCGTATTATCATTCTCTACAGTACCCTCTAATTTGTATGTATAATCGGCAATCATTTTCTTTATAATATTTTCTAATATTAATTGATACGCTTCACCTTGGCATTTTGCTCTGATTTTGTATATCGTTCTTAATAATATATCATTCTTTATTTTACGAGTTACGGGAACATCTAATGACAAATGAAAAACACCGTTGCTGTCTATACTTAAAATCTTTTTTCTTACAAGTTTATTGATGTCCTCCTGCAACATTTTTCTTCTTTTATCAGTTTCGCTGTTTTTTGCTTCCTTATACACCCATTCATTAAACAACCTCTTTTTCGTTATACCTTTGTTGTTTTGGATATACCTGTTTCAACTTCTTTAAGCAAATTTACAATATTAAAAATGCGTTCATAAACATTCATTATGTATCCTTTCACTCAATGACAAAAAGCACAGCTTTAAAATCATAGCTGTGCTTTTGTGTTGTTATTTTACTTCACGAACTTTTTCTATCAGCAGTTTATTCATTTCATCATATGAATTCCAAGTGCTTTTTTTCATCAATCTGACACTTTCAGCTACTTTTTTTATTACGTCATTATATAATTCTTCTGCCGTTATGCCGATTCTGTTCTTAATCATTCCGTTATCCACCGCAACAATCGTATGTGCAATAGGATTTCTTAATTCGGTTTCGGTTTTTCTTATAATTTTCAAATAATGTGATTTTATTTTATCATCTGAGCAAAATCCCTTAATTATAAGTTCCAAATGTGCTGTTGTATAGATGCAGTCAGTAAATTTGCCGTATCTTTTGTCTAACACAGCTAAAACTTCCTTACCGATTTTACTCTGTTCAAGTTTATCACGAGTAAGCCAATAAGCGTCTTTTCTTTTTTCGCAATACTTTTTTATGTCACCGACTTCGGTCAAAGTTTCCATAATCTTTTCAAGCAATATCATTGCCGCCGGAGTGATACCCCTGATAAAACTCAAATAATCTCTTTTGCCCAAGATTATTCCGAGCCATAATAAATATTCTGTTATTTCTCTTTCTTCTTTTTTCTTAACGGGTATTATATCATAATCGGCGTCTTTTAATACATTGGCGACACAGTTATAATCCAATCTCCATCTGCCTTCCGCCGCAGTAAGAAGTTTCATTGCGTCATCTGTCAGATAATCCTTGATTTCGTTCGCAAGAAGTTTTGCCGCCGGATAATCATAAGAAGATATCAGCTTTATAACGTTCTGTCTTTTTATATTTGCCAAAAATTGTTCATTGTCAACTAACAATGTGCGATTTCTGAAAGAATCGCCATTGTCCATATCGCATTCCCATTGTTCTTTTTTATCATATGTTTCGTCCTTATCTCTGTCGTGCATAGGACCCGCTTCACCGCTTGAAACTTGAAGTGCTTTAATACGTTTTTCTGATAATGCCGCCAAATCTACAATAGCACTTTTCATTGCCGGAGTACCCGATGATGTGTTCACATAAAATTCTGCGTCGGGATATTTTTCTTCTATTTCCTCGAATATTTTTCCGAAATCGTTATAAAAAATATAAAACTTATGTACATCAACTAAATCTTCTCGTTCAATTTTAATAATCTCAAATTTGTGATTTAGTTTTTCGCCCAATTTTTCCAATGCCCAAGTATATCGCTGATCTCTGTTTTCATATTCAAGCATACTCTGCGTGAAATACAAACACACAATATCAGGCTTATATACACGACAGCAATGTAACATAGGTCCGTCCAGCATACGCTTAATCGGATCACTTCCACCTACCGGTGAAAATAATATTCTCATTTTTACCCCTCTTTCTTATGTAAATTTTATTCCTTGACGTTTTTTACTTTTCATACTTATATTATACAAATATTATACAAAAAATTAATGAATATGTCAAATATTTTATCATTTTTTTAATTTATTTATTAAAATAGCACAGCATTTCTACACTATGCCGTTTTATCCCTTATCTCATTGTTCCCTCTTATTATAACGGGACATATCGACTGTACAAATAGTTTAGATTTTGCCTTTGCATATAAACCCGAGTTGTGTTCACCTTGCAATAAAAAAGCTACGCTAAAAACGCCCCGTATGACGCATACGACGTTCGGATGATACTGAAAAAATTTAAAATGATTAATGAGCTTGTCAAGGATATTTTATTCTCGACCTTTCGTTTATAAATAAAATTCTGTTCTTCTAAGTGATGTATAAGTTTTACTTTTTCTAATCTTTCTGACCATTTCAATATCCACATCTGCCTAGACAATCTGCTATGTATCATCAGTCTTGACAATAACGCGTCCGTTAGCGTCAACCGCCAAAGACTCACCTGCAAAATCCATTTTGCCCTCGCTTCCAACTCTGTTGCACATTGCAACCGCAACACAATTTTGAAACACTTGTGCACATATTTTCTTTTCAAATATATACATAGACTCTTGCTTTGTAGTCACTATCGGTATTAAAATCAAATCCACACCCATAAGAGTTTCTGTTATATCAAAAAAATAAAGGCTAATCTTGTCAAAATAAACATTGACAAATATTTAACACAGGCGTATAATTTAATCTTGGAGAGTAGTATGACAATTTTTAGACATTTAATTTTACGGCTTGGGAATAAAATTGCCATGTAAAAAAAACGGAGGGAGAATTTTTATGAATTCAAATGATTGTTTGGAAAAACAGCCATTATGCGACGAAATGCTTACAAAAATGAACGCATGGTGGAGAGCTGCGAACTATCTTGCGGCAGGTCAACTTTACTTACTTGACAACCCTCTTTTGAGAGAGCCTCTTAAAAGAGAACACGTAAAGCACAAAATAGTAGGTCACTGGGGTACAGTGCCGGGTCAAAACTTTGTTTACACTCACTTAAACAGAGTTATTAAGCGTTACGACCTTGATATGATTTACATTTCAGGTCCGGGACACGGCGGTAACTTTATGGTGGCAAATACATATATGGAAGGCTCTTATTCGGAAGTATATCCGAACGTAAGCCAAGATACAGAGGGTATGAAAAAACTGTTTAAGCAGTTCTCATTCCCGGGCGGTATTTCAAGCCACGTTGCACCCGAAACACCTGGTTCAATCAACGAAGGCGGTGAACTTGGTTACTCACTTGCACACGCATTCGGTTCGGTATTTGATAATCCCGATCTTATCACTGCTTGTGTTGTCGGTGACGGTGAGGCCGAAACAGGTCCTCTTGCAACAGCATGGCAATCAAACAAATTCCTAAACCCAATAAATGACGGTGCGGTATTACCTATACTTCACTTAAACGGATACAAAATTTCAAACCCAACAATTTTCTCGCGTATATCACACGAAGAAATCGAATCATTCTTCAAGGGATGTGGTTGGGAACCGTACTTTGTTGAGGGCGATGACCCTATGACAATGCACAAACTAATGGCAGAAACTATGGATACAGTAATCGAAAAGATTAAGGCAATCCAAAAGAATGCACGCGAAAACAATGACGCGTCACGTCCAAAGTGGCCTATGATCGTTCTTCGTACACCAAAGGGCTGGACAGGTCCAAAGGTTGTTGACGGAAATCAAATCGAAGGTACATTCAGAGCACACCAAGTACCTATGGATATGTCAAAGCCGGAACATCTTGACCAACTAAAAGAATGGATGTTAAGCTACAAACCCGAAGAATTATTCGACGAAAACGGCAGACTTGTTCCTGAAATCGCCGCACTTGCTCCTGAGGGCAATCACAGAATGGGCGCTAACCCACACGCAAATGGCGGTTTGCTTTTAAGAGATTTACGTATGCCTGATTTCAGAGATTATGCATTTGACGTACCGTTCCCTGGTTCTGTCGAGGGACAGGATATGATTGAACTTGGCGGATTTGTTCGTGACATATTCAAGTTAAACAAGGAAAGCAAAAACTTCCGTATATTTGGTCCTGACGAAACTATGTCAAACAGACTTGGCAAAGTATTTGAAGAAACAAACCGTGACTGGAACGGTGAAAAATACGATAATGACGAATTTCTTGCAACAGACGGCAGAGTTATGGACTCAATGCTTTCGGAACATATGTGTGAAGGTTGGCTTGAGGGCTATATTTTGACAGGTCGTCACGGTTTCTTTGCAAGTTACGAAGCATTTATCAGAATAATCGATTCAATGGCTGCACAGCATGCTAAATGGTTAAAGGTTACATCGGAACTTCCATGGCGTCAAAAGATTGCATCGCTAAATCTTATCTTGTCATCAAACGTATGGCAGCAAGACCATAACGGTTTTACACACCAGGACCCGGGATTCCTTGACCATATTTCAAATAAGAAAGCAGACGTTGCAAGAATTTATCTTCCGCCGGATGCCAACTGCTTGCTATCATGCTTTGACCACTGTATCAGAAGTAAGAACTATGTAAACGTTCTTGTAACATCAAAGCACCCACGTCCGCAATGGCTTACAATGGAACAGGCTGTTAAGCACTGTACACAAGGTATCGGTATTTGGGATTGGGCATCAAACGATAAGGGTTGTGAACCTGATGTTGTACTTGCTTGCTGCGGTGATACACCGACACTTGAAATTCTTGCGGCAGCTACAATTCTTCATAAGAATATGCCTGATTTAAAGATTCGTGTCGTAAACGTAGTTGACCTTATGAAGCTTCAGCCACAGTCTGAACACCCTCATGGTCTTAGCGACGTTGAATACGATTCAATCTTTACAAAAGATAAGCCGATTATATTCGCGTTCCACGGTTACAGAAAACTTGTACACGAACTTACATATAACAGACATAACAGAAATCTTCACGTTTTCGGTTATATGGAAGAGGGTACAATCACTACTCCGTTCGATATGCGTGTTCAAAACGAAATCGACCGTTTCCACCTTGTTAAGGCAACTGTTGAAAGCTTGCCTCAGCTTGGCAATAAGGGTGCATACCTAAATCAACTTATGTGCGATAAACTTGTTGAACATAAGCAATACATTGCCGAATACGGTCAGGACTTGCCTGAAGTTCGTAATTGGAAATGGGAATCAATTAACGACTAATATTATCAAAAAGCGATTACTTTGGTAGTCGCTTTTTTTATGCAAAATCGCATAAAAGTTCAAAAGACGGCGATAAATGCAGTTATAAATGTTGACTTTTTTCGTATATTATTATACAATAAAGTAGTAAAAGAAATTTTAAATTCCATAAAAAAGGATTAATTTTACAAAAACATTTAGCCTAAATTGGTATATTTTGTTATTGTTTAGTTTGATATTATAACGAGGAGGTAAATTAATGGATTCAAATATAAAATTGACAACTAAACAGGCTGAAGAAAAAATGAAAATTTACAGAGAAGTTTTTGATGTTGTACGAATTATAAAATCCACAGATATTCGCAGAATGCAATGCGGTCAAGAGCCGGAACTTGATGAGAATATGTGCAGATGTTATGATTTTTGGAACAAGGACAAGCAATGTGAAAACTGTGTGTCCGAAAAAGCTTTGACCCAAAAAAAGCAATATACAAAGCTTGAATGTTTGGAAAATAACATATATCAAATAATCGCGAAATATTTTGAGATTGACGGAGTACCTTGCGTTATGGAAATGGTGCACCGTCTTGACAATGAAAATCTTATAGATAACGATGGCAGAAGAATTCTAATGGATAACCTAACCGGTTACAAAAACGAGCTTTATCGTGACCCTCTGACAGGTGTTTACAACAGACGTTATTACGAAGATAATATTAAAGATTTGAATGAAAATGCCGGTGTGGCAATGATTGATTTAGACGATTTCAAACTTTATAATGATTCCTACGGTCACAATGCAGGAGATATGGCGCTTGAAACAATCGTCAGTGCAATCAAAAAATGTATAAGAAGTTCAGATAAGATTATTCGTTTTGGCGGAGATGAATTTTTACTTGTACTCCCTGGTATACACAACAATATCTTTAATAAAAAACTTCAACAGATACGAACAAGAATCAAAGAGGTTAAGGTTGACGGATATTCAAAAATACGTTTGTCTGTCAGCATAGGCGGAGTTATGACTCACAACGAAACGATTGAATCGGCTATGCATCGTGCCGACAAATTGATGTTGCAGGTGAAAAGCCATCAAAAAGGTATGGTTGTAACCGAAGAAAATGAGTTTGGCGTCATTGACAATGAATCAGAAGTAAAAGACAGACAACGCGTGCTTGTGGTTGACGATTCATATATGAACAGAATGATTTTGACTGAAATACTGAAATCGGATTATGAGATCATCAACGCGTCAAGCGGCGAAGAATGTCTTGAAATAATCGAAAAGTATGGCACCGGTATAGATATTATTTTGCTTGATATTGTTATGCCGGGTATGGACGGCTTTGAAGTGCTTAATTATATGAATAACAATAATTGGATTGAAGATATTCCTGTAATTCTGATTTCAAGCGAAGATTCCAATCAATATATAAGACGCGCATATGAAATGGGCGTGTCGGATTATATAAGCAGACCGTTTGACGCAAAGGTCGTTTATCAGCGTGTTTTAAACACAATAAAATTGTACGCTAAGCAAAGACGGCTTATAAATTTGATAACCGATCAAGTTTATGAAAAAGAGAAAAACAATAAAATGATGATAGACATACTGAGCCAAATCGTTGAATTCAGAAACAACGAGAGCGGTATGCACGTCAGAAATATAAGCACACTGACAGGAATGCTTTTGGAAAAAATTGTCCAAAAGACGGATAAGTATTATCTTTCATGGTCGAAACGTTTTTATATAACAAACGGTTCGGCACTTCATGATATAGGAAAAATAGGTATCCCCGAAGAAATATTGAATAAACCCGGCAAGCTTACAAAAGAAGAATATGAAATTATGAAAGAACATACCGTGATAGGTGAAAAAATGTTGAAAAGTCTTGAATTGTATCAAGACGAACCGTTGGTAAAAACGGCTTGTGAGATAGGCCGTTGGCATCACGAACGATATGACGGTAATGGTTATCCCGACGGCTTGAAGGGTGATGAAATTCCTATATCGGCTCAAATTGTTTCAATAGCAGATGTATATGACGCACTTGTGAGTGAGCGTGTATATAAGAAAGCATTTTCACACGAAAAGGCTATGGAAATGATTTTAAACGGCGAATGCGGTGCATTTAATCCATTGCTTTTGGAATGTTTGGTTGAAATTCAAGACAGAATAAAAACCGAACTTGACAGCAGCGTTTCTGTGAAAAAGGAAACATATAAGAAAACCATTCAGGAAATAGAACGAGATATGAACATAAATACACTGTAAAACAAAGGAGAAAAACAGAATGACATTAAAAGAGTTTTATGAGCAAATTGATTCAGATTATAAAGACGTTATCAAAAGACTTTGTGATGAAAATATGATTAAAAAGTTTGTTTTTAAGTTTCCTGAAGATCCATCTTTTAATAATTTGAAAGACGGCTTAAAAGAAAATGACGCCGAAAAGGCTTTTTGTGCAGTACATACGCTAAAAGGTGTTTGCTCAAATTTGGGTTTTGAAAGACTGTATGAGGCAAGCTATGAACTTACAGAAAAACTCAGAAACAGAGTCATTGATAATTGTGACGAATTGTATAATGCAGTTGAAAGACTGTATACGGATTTGATTGCAAAAATCAAAGAAATTGATTAATTTAAAATACCGACTTCAAACAGAAGTCGGTATTTTTTGTCATACGGAATCTATATTAAAAGCCCAGCACAGGCTGGAGCTGTCTGCCCTCAAAGGCGGCGATTGCCGCATCGGGTAATTTTTCAAAGTCGGCTACAAGTGAGTTAGGCTTTTTTATGTAGTCATCTTGTGAGAAAGGCAGAAAATATAGATTTTTGCAGTTTAGAAGTGTTCCTATATTTTTAGCGGCAGTACCGAGTCCGTCGTTGGTGGATACGGCTAAAAGTACAGGCTTTTGGTTTCTTAAATGAGCTTTTACTGCCATGGTAACAGATGTGTCGGCAATTCCGTTTGCAATTTTTGCAAGAGTGTTGCCCGTGCATGGCAGTACGACAAGTAGGTCGAGTAAGTTTTTCGGTCCAATCGGCTCTGCGTCTTTAACACAGCATATAATGTTGTTGCCGGTTAGATTTGTTATGTTGGTACGAAAATCTTCTGCTTTGCCAAATCGCGTGTCGGTGTTGTAAGACATCTCACTCATAATAGGTATAACATTCGCACCGGTTTGCGTGAGCTTTTCAAGTACCCCCATTGCTTTTTTGAAAGTGCAGAATGAACCGCACATTGCAAAACCAATGGTTTTATTTTCCCAATCCATTTATTACACCCCCAATTCTTTGATAATATTCATAATCGTGTCTTTGATAATTGCTCCGGACGAAACGGGAGCAATTTTACCCGGTAACGACAATGCCCAAATTACTTTTAAGCCGTATGATTTTGCGGCATCAAAATCAATCCCCCCGGGTTTGGAGGCAAGGTCGATAATAAGAGCGTCTTTTTTGACTTTTGTTAAAATTTCATCGTCCAAAATCAGTGAAGGTATGGTGTTAAAAATTATATCAAACTCATGTATGTGGTCTTTTAAGTTATCAAGCGGCAACGGCTCATATCCATGTCCCTCAATCATAGCAAGATCGGCATATTTTCGTGCCTCCACATATGTTTGAGCACCCAGAGCATATAAATCCTTTGATAATATTTTTCCGATTTTACCATAACCTAAAACAAGGCTTTTACTTCCGTGAATTGTAAAAGGTGTTTCCGCAATCGCTATTTCAATCGCTCCCTCTGCCGTAGGAACGGCATTAGGGATATGGCTATTGATTTCCTCCCCTAATGATTTGTTTAAATGCTCAGAAAGTCATACGCAAAATAAAATGATATATTGTAATCTAATATAACAATAAATAAAGACAAGCTCTATTGAACCGCCCCCAAAAGTCAGACCAAAAATCTAACTAATTGGAGGCGGTTCATCAGCTTGCCTGTTTTAACCCTACTTGCAGTCACACTCTTTCTTTATCCCGTTCACATAAATCTTTTTGTGCTGTAAATTCGCCTGCATTTTATCTAACGCTTCACCGTTTTTTCTGTTTCAAACAAATGCACCAAAACAGCTTAACAGTGCGGTTTGTTGGGATTTTGTATTGTAAAATATAAATTGCGACTTGATAACATTTTTATTTTCTTCAACCATTCACTCCTTCTTGTTCATTAATCAATTCCTGTACAAGATATTCATCGCTCATACAATGCATATCAGATACACCGTTACTCATTAATTCATACAACTGTGAATGATAAAAAATATCCAACGCATTTTCAATAGTGATTGCATTTTCCTTTGCAAAAAGCTCAACCACACGAGCATATTTCTTTTGCAACAAAATCGGATTAGCATTCATAGTTGTTCACTCCCTTCAAAGTGCAAATAGGTTAATGCTTTATCTGTACGAAAAGCTATTTGTAAATTCGGTTTCTCATATCGTAGTCTGCCTATTGCTTCTGTTTTATCTATCAATCCGTCAAAGAACAACTCAACCGTGTTGAATACCTTATCATTGGCAACACCGCCAATAACCATATCATAATCTGTATTGTCTTTTCCCCTGCGACAATTCAAAATAAAATCAAGCCATTCTTCAGAATAGGAATCGAATTTCAAAATTTTAAGTGCTTTATTATCGTTTTCATCAAATTCATAACGTGTAACAATACCATTCTTCCCACGTTTCTTAAATTTACTGCACCACTTTACCGCTTGTTCGTATATTGGAGTAGTATAAAAACCTTTTCCAAAATCAACATTAGGTCTGGAATGTTTTAAATCCGGCTTGTTAATCTCTATAAACGAACCATGATATAAAATCATATTTCCACACCTCTTTCTTTCATAACTTCAATTATATCATCAACGATATAATCTTTACTCTGCGTGTGTAAAATCTCATACTCAGGAATAATATATTCATTCAAAATATTTGTTTGTTCTGTTAGCATTGAATAAACTTTTGGGGCATCAATATTTAACTTATCTGCAACATTTTCGATACAAAAAATAGCAAACTCCAATTCTTTATTGCCGAATTTCTTCTCATTATAATTCACATCAATCACCCCTTTACTGTTCAAGTATAGCATATTTTTACGAGCTTATCAATCTCATAAATTTTTTTACACGGAATATTAAACTTTGTAATATTCCAAACAATTTTATCTTTCCTTATTTTGTCGACAGGCTCATTTATTATTTATCAGTCGCAATTACTTCATTCATACTACCCGTACGATAGCCTTGTAAGTCCATAGTCACATAAGAAAATCCAAGAGCCTTTATACTTGCATATAATTCTTCTCTCATTTTAAGCATTTTTTCAAAGTCCTCCGGCAGTAATTCTATTCGTGCAATATCGCCGTGAATACGAACTCTAAACTGTTTAAAGCCCGAATTTCTCAATATTTGTTCCGCTTTTCCTACTCTTTCAAGCTTTTCGGCGGTGATTTTTTCGCCGTACACAAATCGTGACGAAAGGCAAGCGAAAGACGGTTTATTCCAAGTAGGAAGTCCGAGTTCTTCGGACATATCTCGAATTTCCTGTTTTGTAAACCCTGCCGTTTGCAGAGGGCTTAATACTCCCAACTCATGAATTGCTTTCATACCCGGTCGATAGTCACCGTTATCATCAAGGTTTGAGCCTTCCGCAACCACATTTACACCGTTTTCCGCGACAACTTGCTTTATAAGGCTGAATATTTCTTTTTTACAGATATAACAACGATTTGTCGGATTATCCGCAAAACCGTTTATATCAAGCGGGTTAACATCACATATAATATGACGGATATTTTCACTTTTGCAAAATTCCTCCGCTTCGCAAATTTCATTACTCGAAATTATACATGAGCGTACCGTAACGGCAAGAGCATTATTTCCAAGTGCTTCCTTCGCCGCCTTTAACAAAAATGTAGAATCTACACCGCCCGAAAACGCTACTGCAACACTGCCTAATGATTTCAAATTCTCTATCATTTTCTCGTACTTACTATTCATTTTTCTCTAATTCCTCTCCTATCAATCTGCGTGTTTCGCTTATGGAAATACCAAGTTTATCCGCAATTCTTGCAACGTCGTCATATTCGGCTTTTACACGTTTTACACCATACCCCTCCGACTGTTTAACACGAACATCTCCGTACTTTGTTTTTACTGTGTTTTCTGTTCTGTCAAGTATGTAACGCTCATAAATATTTTGTCTTATACCTATAGTCGAAGTGTATCTGAATATTGCATTTACCATTGTTTCCTTGTCCGAAGTTTTACATATACACGAAAGCAAAGTTCCCGGGCGGTTCTTTTTCATACCGATTGGCACAGTAAACACGTCAACCGCTCCCAATTTCAGAAGTTGCTCTGTCGCATATCCGATTTCCTCTGCGGTCATATCATCAATATTACATTTTAACTCTAAAACTTGTTGTGTTTCGCTTTCCGTTTCACCGAGCATAACACGAATACAATTTGCCGTATCAAAGTCCTTTGTACCCATTCCGTAACCGATTTTTGAAACACGCATAACAGGCATATTGCCGAACTCGTCTACAAAACGTGCCAAAAGTGCCGCACCTGTCGGCGTACACAATTCACCTTGAACGTTTCCTCCATAAATCGGAATATCCTTTAATATATATGCCGTTGCCGGTGCAGGAATGGGCAATATTCCGTGTGCACACTGCACTTGACCGCAACCGACATGAATTGGCGAAGCGATGATTTTATCAATACCCAACTCGTGTATCAGCATACAGACACCTGTAATATCCGCTACGGCGTCCATTTGTCCAACTTCGTGAAAATGTATTTGTTCAATTTCACAGCCATGTGCGTGGCTTTCAGCCTCCGCAATCAAATGATACACCGCCAATATATCTGTGCGTACCTTTTCGGGAATATCAAAATGTTCTATGATATGTTCGATTTCGTGCATACCGGTATGGTGATGGTGGTGATGATGGTCGTGGTGATGGTCGTGCATATGCTCGTCCTCATGTTCACCATTTACGCTTACATCTATATGCGTTCCCGTTATGCCACACTTTACACTTGCCGTCTTACTTACGGTTACATTCGGAATACCAAGTTTATTTAACCTATTCAAAAATTCATCTGCATTCGGGTGCAACTCCAACAATGCAGACATCAACATATCACCTGCCGCACCCATATTACATTCAATATATAAAGTTTTCATTCATTAAGTCCTCCCATATGATTTATCATACTTGCTTGAAATGCCGCTCCGAAACCATTATCGATATTTACAACGCTTACACCGCTTGCACATGAATTAAGCATCGACAAAAGTGCCGCTATACCTCCGAAAGACGCATCGTAACCCACACTTGTCGGAACGGCTATAACAGGACAATCCGCAAGTCCGCCGATAACACTTGCAAGTGCCCCCTCCATTCCCGCAATCGCAATAACAACACGAGCGGTCATTATTTCTTCCGTATGCGTAAGTAATCTGTGAATACCGGCAACGCCTACATCATATAAACGTGCGGTATTGTTACCAAGCATTTCAGCTGTAATTGCCGCCTCCTCCGCAACAGGTATATCACTTGTCCCGCCTGTTGCGATAACAATTTTCCCGACACGTTCTTTCGGCATAGAGCCTATAATGCCGATATTTGCCATATCGTAATAATCAAGCGGAATTTCTTTGTTGATTTTCTCTGCCTTTGCTTTGTCAAGTCTTGTGATTAAAATATCTTTTTGTCCATGTTCCGCAAAAGATTTTGAAATGCCTATTATTTGTTCGGCGGTTTTCCCTGCACCGTAAATCACTTCCGATACACCTTGACGCGATTTTCTATGAAAATCCGGTTTTGCATATCCCAAATCTTCAAACGGCTCATTTTTTATATGAAGCAATGCGTCATCAACTGAAATATCTCCGTTTGCAACATTTTGCAATAATTTTTTGATTTCGTTCTGTTCCATAAATTCACCTTCAACGCACAAAAGGCGGCTTGCCGCATTCTGCGGCAAAGTCGCTTAATTTTGCTGATTATTCACTTTTATTATATCATTATTTATTTAATCCTTCAACCCAAGAATTAACCTCATCTCGCACATTTGAACCGACTAATGTTTAACTACTTTCCTTTTATATCTGTTGAAGCGGCAAGCTCCGTTTGTGTTTCATAGTCCGCAATTCTTTCTTTTAATCTTTCAATCGTTGCTGATAGTGCTTGTGAACCGAGCACCATTCTAAGCGGTGCTTTTTCCATATCAACGCTTTCAATTATACGTTGTGCCATTTTTGCCGGATCTCCCGGTGCAAGTCCCTTTGACGCGTCAAGCATATTCAAAAATCCATGACAGCTTTCATACTCGTCCATAAGGTTTGCGACCTTTGCACTGCCGTAACGGAACTCTGTTCTCGCGCCTCTCGGCTCTACAATGGTTACTCCGATATTAAACTGTGCCACTTCCTGTGCAACTGCTTCGCAAAATCCCTCAATACCGAATTTTGTGGCATGGTACATTGAATTTGCAGGATATGCAACCTGACCGCCGTATGATGATAATTGAATAATTCTTCCACCGCCTTGTTTTCTTAAATAAGGAAGTGAAGTTTTTATAAGCTGAATTGAACCTGTCAAATTAGTTGCAATAATGTGATTGATTTCATCATCTGATAATTCCTCCGCACAGCCAAACAAGCCGTATCCTGCATTACTTACAACAACGTCGATTTTTCTGTGTTTTTCAAATGATTCTTTTACTGTCTGTTGCACTGCCGCTACATCTGTCACATCAAGAATACGACAATCAAAATTTACCGGATATTTTTGTATTAAATCCTCAACTTTTGCAGTATTCCTAACCGTTCCGATTACGACATCACCTTTTTCAAGCAACTGTTTTGTCATTTCATATCCAAAACCGCTTGACACTCCTGTAATTAACCATGTTCTACTCATTTTAAAAATCCTCCTTTTCCGCTGCACTGTTTACACATCTAAGTGCGTTTAATGAACGTGGATAGCCAATGTATGGCAGACACTGCGATATAATTTTTATTAAAAATATTTTGTCGTTTCCTATACGCATATTTGCCGCCGCATGACTTGTAAGCTGAGGTTCACAGCCGCCTTGTGCCGCAAGGAAACAAAATGTAATCATTTCTCGTTGTTTGTAGTTAAGACCTTTTCGAGTGTAATAATCGCCAAAACAATTATCGGCAAGCAATAAATTTATATGTCGGCTTTCTTCCGGTCCGGACTTCCAAAAGTCACGCATACCCTCGCCAAAAATTTCAACCTGTGCCTTTGTTCCTTCTTCACGGCGATTTTCAGTTGTTGTAGTGGCTTGATTTTCAAGCGGGAGTTTTATTCCTTTTTCAGTAAAGACTTTGTTCATCACCTTTAAAAACGGAAAAACTCTGCCTATTCCCAAATATGCCGTTGCTTGATATACAATCTCTCGTATCTCAACGGGTGTAACGCCAAAGTTCATTGCCGCACCAAGCATTACCGAAAATTCATCTACACCCTGACAACCTAAAAGTGAGGCTAAAATTGCGATAAATCTTGTTTTATCGTCAAGGTCATCACTGTTTACAACTTCGTCAAACGCAAAGTTGTCAAATCGCTCAATAAATTCGGGATCTGTTTCCAAAAAAGCAGAATGGTATTTCGGAAACATTTTTTCATGATAATTTCTTGAAAATTTCGTTATTGCCACTTTCTTACTCCTTTTATTATTTCACTATTTGTTTTGCCTGGTCCGCAACAAGCTTTTCTGACTTTGAAGCGTCTGCACCGTGAACGGCAAAACCTTTTTCAAAAATTGCTCCTGTGCATATTTTCTTTAAATCTCGCTCACCACTGCCAAGACCGCTACCCTCATGCGTCATTACGGCAATTACCTTTTTACCGTTCCAATCAAGTCTTTCAAGCTGTGTAAATACCGCCATAGGATAAGTACCCCACCAACATGGACCGCATATAAATATATTTTCATACTCATCAATGCTGTAAAGATATTTTTTAAGTTCAGGTCTTGCGCCGCTGTTAAGCTCTTGCTTTGCATCATCGATACATTCATAATAATCGGCGGAATATTCCTTTACCGTTTCAATCTCAAATAAATCTCCGCCGACAGATTTTTGAATAAACTCTGCTACAATCTCTGTGTTGCCTTTATCCAAATTTTTAATACTTCCGTTCCAATAATTCTGACCTTTTCTTGAATAATAAATAATTAAATTCTTTGACATTTCGTACACCTCATTTACTTTCAATTTATGATTTAATTTTAATACAACAAACCATTATTATCAAATCAATATTTTAATCATTTTCATAAGTTAAACTTATGTGAAACAAAAAACACGCACAAATATGTGCGCATTTTAGTTTTTATTTAGTTGTACTTTTAATTCGTTTGCAAATTCCTCTATGTAATAATTTGAATTTTTAACTTTCCAAAAGGCGCAGTAATTACGTTGTATCTGTTTTCCGGCTCGTAACAGCGGTAAACGCTTTGCGGCGGGATTTATATTTCAAAATGTGCCGATACGTTCAACAGGCATAAATCCACGATTACCCGCAACCATAAGTTGTCCCTCATCAAGAGTTTGAGCATAAATAAAATTACCGCCAAATCCAAGTACCTGCTGATAAAATTCACGTTCTGATTTTTGTTGTTCCTTTGACGTTATCAAAATACACGGCATATTTTTCAAATCATCAACGTTTACACTTTCTTTTTTGCTTAAATCGTTTCTTAAACAAACCTCTGCATAACAACGTGCTTTTCCAAGTTCAAAATTTACAAATTCGTCCGAAAATGCACGTCTTTGGTCATTTGCGATGTCTATATCATCAGAACGTAACAAGTCATATATTTCCTCATGTGTTCCCGTAATAACACTTATAGACACTTCAGGATACTTTTCCGAAAATAATGCGATTGCGTTATTCAATTCTATACTGCTGTAATGTTTCGGATAAGCAATTTTTAATATCAACTCGTCATCTCGACCTATACGCTGTACTTCTTTGCATATACGTTCAGTTTCTAAAAGAAGCGACGTTCCGTGCCTATACATATATTCACCTGCATGCGTAAGAGAAAATCGACGATTTTCTCTTTTTATAAGTTTAACACCTAACTCTTTTTCAAGAGATTGTATCTGCTGTGAAATTGCCGATTGCGATATAAAACACTTCTCCGCCGCTTCCGTAAAACTGCCCTCCTCGACAATCGTACAAAAATATTTTATTTGCCGCAATAACATATCCCCACCTACCGCTCTAACGTTTATTTTCTTCTATACTGATTATATCATAATCAAGAGTTAAAGTCACTAATAAAATATATTTTATACTTTTGATATATTACTCTTAAAATATTGATATTACTAATATTTATCTTGATTTTAACATAAATCAGATTTATAATTATGCAGTGAATGAATTTTTTCAAATACGGAGGTAAACTAATGAAAAAACTTACTGCAAAAGCATTAGCCGTTCTAATGGCGTGTACAATGATTCCGGCAACATTACCGATTGTTTCAAATGCCGAAGTCAACGATGTCATAGACGGTACAAGTGCTGTACTATACAGCCACGATGCATCTGACAGACCTATGGAATCATTAAACAGAGGTCTTGTCGTTCAAGCATTGAACGGCGGTAACTACTTATCTTGGCGACTTATGGTTGACGAGGACGAGGTATACGGAACGGCTCAAAATAACGTACCATTTAATATATACAAAAACGGTACATTTCTTGCAACCGAAACATATTCGACAAACTATATCGACCCTAACGGTACGAGTAGCGACACATATCAAGTAGCACCGATTGTAAACGGTGTTGAGGGAGAGAAAAGTGATTCTGTCGCTCCGTTTGCAATCGGTTCGAATTACTTTGACATTCCCGTTGACAGACCGAAGACAACGCTTACCACAACAACTATAATAACCACTGATGAGAATGGGAACGAATTACCCGAAAATCAGTGGAAAGAGGAAACCAAGGTAAATGAATACACTATCGGTGATACCTCATGCGGTGACCTTGACGGTGACGGAGAATATGAACTCGTTGTAAAATGGGACTGTGCTCCACGTGATAATTCACAGGCGGGATTGACGGGAAATGTTTATCTTGACGCATACAAGCTTAACGGCAAAAAATTATGGCGTATTGATTTAGGTAAAAACATCCGTGCGGGTGCACACTATACCCAATTCCTTGTTTATGATTTCGATATGGACGGTAAAGCGGAAGTTGCCTGCAAAACAGCTCCGGGTTCAATCGACGGTGCGGGCAAATACGTTTCGGAAACAAGCAGCGTTGAAGAAATCAGAAATGCCAATGACAATACCGTCAGCTATGTAAATCAAAACGGCTACATATTGGACGGTAACGAATACTTTACCGCATTTGACGGCGAAACAGTTAAAACAATCGATACAATATACTACCCTATCCCACGTCTTGACTACGAAAGTTGGGGTGATACAAACGGAAACCGCTGTGACAGATACGTTGCAAGCGTCGCATGGCTTGACGGTCAACGTCCTTATGCGGTTTACTGGAGAGGTTACTACATGGGCAGAAACGGCAGACAGCGTCACGGTGCATGCGGTATCAGTCTTGAAAACGGCGTTCTAAACCCTAAATACAAATTCGATACATACAGCAAAGATACCGACGCATACACTCCGGGTAACGAAAAATATGTCGGCGAGGGTAACCATAATATGACGGTTGCAGACGTTGACGACGACGGTAATAATGAATTTATGAGTGCAACGCTTTGCTATGAGGTAAACGACGAGGACAAGCTTATGCCGAAGTGGTACGGCGGCAGACAACACGGTGATGCACTTCATATCGGCAACTACGACCCTACAAACAATAATTTCGAATACTTTTCCGTTCATGAGCACGGCGACTTCGGTATGACACTTATGGACGCAAAAACGGGTGAAGAAGCATTCCACGTTTCCGACAGTCACGACACCGGACGCGGTCTTATGGCAAACATGGCATGGGCGGATATTATCAGATGTCCTCTAATGCAGGTACATATGTTGCATACGGCAACAACGTATTTAAACAGGTAAATGCAAGCATGGGGCAGAATTTTAGAGTTTTCTGGGACGGTGACCTTTATGACGAGGAACTTAGCGGTACAAGCATTGCTTCATGGAACGGTGCGGGAAGAAGCACAATCTTCACGGCAGACGGCTGTACAAGCATAAACGGCTCAAAAGCAAACCCGGCACTTCAAGCCGACATCTTCTGTGACTGGCGTGAGGAAGTTATCTACCCTCTTACGACAAACGATGCACTTCGAGTATATACAACAAATATTCCAAGTGAATATAAAATTAAGAGCCTTATGTTTGACAGCGTGTACAGAAGCGGTGTTGCTTCGGAACAGTCAGCATATAACCAGCCTCCTCATGTAAGTATGTACATGAGTGAAGCGGTAATGAGAGGTAATGTCACAAATATCCGAATTGAACACGAGCCTGTCAAGAAGAATTACATAAAAGGTGAACAGCTTGATACAACGGGCTTAAAGCTTATAGCAACATACGAAAACGGCAGAGTCAGCGAACTTACCGATTACGAAACAACCGGCTATGACCCGAGCAAGCTCGGCGAACAGACTGTTACGGTTTCATCGGGCAACGCAAGTGCTTCCTTTAAGGTAAACGTCACAAACGGCACAACATATTACAGTGACAATTTTCAAGACAACGACCTTTCAGATATAACAATTTCACGTCAAGATACAGTCAGTCAATCGCAAAAGCTTGACGGTCTTGATTTAATTGTCGGTTCTCGCGATGGCGGCGGTGATAAAACAAGCGGTTACTTCATCGGAAACAGAAACGGCAAAAGCTTTTTGGCATGCTTCGGTGGTAGTACTGCCACTGTAGACCGTGGTGCGTCATTTAGATTCAACGAAGAAAGCTATGTACCTAACTTCACGGAATTATCCGATAACGAAAAAATCGTACTTAACTTTGACGCATACTATCATTCAGAAAAAGATACAATGCAAATTTACGGCGTAACCAATTCCTCCAAAGTCACAAGCAGCCAACCTATTTACGACCCTTACCTTTCATATAAGAATAACAATAGTATTCCACTTAACGAATGGTTTAACGTAAATATCGAAATATCAAAATATGACGGCAAGAATAACAACGCAACAATCACAATGACCGACCTTGACGGAAATCAGCTTTATACAAATTCATTTATGACGGTTGGCAAATATATTGATAAATTTGAGTTCTACTCATACGGCATACAAATTGATATCGGCTATATGTCACTTTCGACAACAACTCTTTTCGACTCAATCGACATAACAACCGAACCTACTAAAACATCATACACCTACGGCGATAATCTTGACCTAAGCGGTATGGTTGTAAAAGCATACTATTCGGACAAGACCTCAAAAACTATTACCGATTACACGGTAAGCGGTTATGACCCGACAAAGGTCGGTAAGCAGACCGTAACCGTTCATTACCTTGATATGACGGATACATTTGACGTTACGGTATCAGCGGGCGAGCTTTCCTCAATCGAAATAGCCTCAAAGCCAAACAAAACAACCTACTTTACAGGCGAACCGCTTGATAAAAGTGGCTTATCCGTAAAACTAAACTATGCGAACGGCTCATCAAAAACAATAACGGACGGCTTTGACGTAAGCGGTTTTGATAATCAGACAGTCGGTACAACCCCCTTAACAGTTTCATACGAGGGAAAAACGGCAACATTCACCGTTACAATAGTAAGCAGTGAACTTACGACCTATGTAAATGATGACTTTGAAAGCTATGACGATTCTCAAATAACAATTAAGAGTCAAACATTAACTGAACAAAATCAAGACTTAGGACCGTTTAAATTAAAATTGGGCACAAACAAACAAAAATTAGACTCATACCCGCACTTTGCAATACTTACGGATAACGGCAACAAATCACTTGAAATAGCAACCGGCGGCTCGGCAAATCCGGAAAGAGGTCCGAGCATTACGCTTGGCGACAGCGTAGCTTTGCCGGAATTTGCGAACATTCCCGCAAACAAATACCTTGTATTTGACTTTGACGCATTGTATCAAAACGATACGTCAAATGTACAGCTTTACGGAATGACCGATTCATATTTATCAAACTCATCTGCAGCTGGTAAGCTTACATACGACCAATATTTATCCGTAAACAAAAACGCAAATATACCCGTTGGCAAATGGGTCAATATTCATCTTGCGGTGAACAACAAAAAGGACTTGTTCTTAACAATAAGCGACAAGTCGGGAAATGACCTTGACTCAAGAAAAGTCACAACATCGGGCGATAAATTTGGAAAATTCGTATTCTACGGCGGTAAGGGTAATATACAACTTGACAATCTGAAAATATATGAAGATAAAATTTCATCACTGACTCTTACTCCTCCGACAAAGACATCATATGCACTCGGCGAAGAACTTAACCTTGAAGGAATGGTCGCAAAATTGAATTATTCCGACAAGTCTGTCGGAACAACGGCTTATACGGTAAGCGGTTATGACAAAACAACAGTCGGTAAGCAGACTGTAACCGTTTCATACGGTGATTATTCGGCGAACTTTGACGTTACCGTAAACGGTATATCGTCTATTGAGGTAACACCTCCTACAAAGACAACATACCTTGAAGGTCAAGACCTTAACACTGACGGCATGGTTGTTACAGCCGTAACCTCCGATAATCAAAGAATTACCGTTCCCGACGGTTACTCTGTAAGAGGTTTTAACAAGACAAAATTAGGAAAACAGACAATCACAGTTACATATCAAGGTCTGTCGACAGAATTTGAAGTCAATGTAATTTCCGTAAAGGGCATTGAACTTACAAAGTCTACAAAACTTGAATACAAATACGGCGAAAGCCTTGATACATCTGGCATGAGCGTAAAAGCTACATATGACGATAATCAAAGCGAAGTAATAAAATCGGGTTATTCCGTAACCGGCTACGACAAGACAAAATCGGGCACGCAGACAATAACCGTTACATACAGAAATCAAACGGCTACATTTGACGTTACGGTTGCAGAACCTCAAATTACGAAAATCGAAATCACTACCCCACCGACAACTACGGAATATTATGTCGGACAAGATTTGAAAACAGTCGGCATGGTTGTTACCGTAACATTTGAGGACGAATCAACTCAAACCACTATGGCTTATACACTTAGCGGCTACGACAAAAACACGGTCGGCACACAAACTGTAACGGTTAGCTACAAAGGTTTTTCCGCTACTTTTGATGTAACAGTCAAAGAAGCGGAAGCTGTTTCGATAAGCGGCGTAACAGTTGAAGGTAAGACATATGACGGCAAGCCGATTGAATACAGCGGCACACCGACAAGCGATAACTACAGCGGTGACTATTAATATATTTGGGAAACAGCAGACGGAACAGTGCTTAACAGTACACCGATAAACGCAGGCAGCTACAAGCTTGTCGTAAAGGTATCGGATGAAACTTTCGCACACACAGGCTCGGTTAAAATTCCGTTCACGATAAACAAAGCGACTCTTACAGTTACGGCTGAAAATAAATCTATTGCTTTCGGCATGAACGCTCCGGAATTTACATACAAAGCTGACGGACTTGTTGACGGAGATACACTGTCAGCTACATACTCATGTGACTACACTGTCGAAAGTCCGATTGGCGATTATGCTATTATTCCGACCGATTGTACATTTACATCGGGCAGCAAGGATAACTATGACATCACATATGTAAACGGCACTCTTACCGTAAAAGAAGCACAAAAGATTGATATAAGCGGTGTAACCGTTGAAAGCAAGACATATGACGGTGTTGCAGTTCAGTATAGCGGCACTGCAGAAAGTACAGACTATGACAGTGAATTTGATTACATCTGGCAGACTGACAGTGGTACGGCACTTGACTCTGCTCCGATAAACGCAGGCGAAAACGCAGGCGACTACAAACTTGTTGTAAAAGTACCGAGTGACAACTTAGAATATGTTGGTTCGACAGAAGTTCCTTTTACTATAAATAAAGCAAATCTTACGATTGCCGCTGAAAATATGAATACAAACGTAAATTCAGTCGTGCCTGCATACAAATTTACTTCATTGGGTCTTGTCGGTGATGACACACTTGATACAATATTCTCATGTGAGTACACAAAAGACAGTGATGTCGGCACATACGTTATCACTCCAACAGATTGTACATTTACATCGGGTGTTAAAAATAATTATAACATTGAATATGTAAACGGTACTCTTTCGGTATACGGTTCAAGTTATAACAAAGCATCAAAAACGGTAAAAATATATTCTAACCATGATACAGATGTAGACTGTTATGTAGTATCATACGCAGAAAACGGAACTCTTGACGGTATCAAAAAAGAGCATTGTTCTCTTAAAGCTGACGAAATTTCAACCATTGATATTTCATCATTAAACATAGCAGAAAACGATAGTATAAAAATATTCCTTTGGGATAACAACCTAACACCGGTTGAAATAACAAATTAATACAATAGCATTATTGCAATATAAAAGAACCGACCTTCATAGTTGAAAGGTCGGTTCTTTTGTATTTAACTGTCTATCTGCACTTTCTTTAATACAAAATACACTACATTTATCTACATTTATCTATATTTTATGTACAAATATTAATATTTGCTTCTATACTATATATTATTTATCTATTCGCACTTAAGGCAGCACCTATAATTCCTGCATCATTATTCAAAGATGCAATTTCAATTTTTGTCTTTGGTCTATATTTATTGAATTCATTTATTTCAACAAATTTTCTGATTGGATTCAAAAGATATTCCCCTTCTTTGCTTATTCCGCCACCAATAACCAAAATCTCAGGTTCAAAAATATTTATGACACTTGTTATACCGTCAGCAACATATTCTGTATATTTCTCAACCACTTCCAACCCTGCCTTATCACCTGCTTTTGCCGCCTCAAAAGCCACTCTGCCATTTACTTCACCGAATTTCCCCGAAATTTTATGCATTAAGCTGTCCGGATTGTCAGTCATTTTTAATTTAGTCTGATTTATGAGAGCAGTTACAGAACCATATGTTTCCCAGCAGCCGTGTTTCCCACAAGTACACCTTTCACCACCGTTTATAAGTGTCATATGTCCCGGTTCTATTCCTACACCGTTAAATCCTCTATAAATTTTACTGTTAATAACTGCACCACCGCCTATACCTGTACCAAGTGTTATTAGAATATAGCTTGAAGCATTATGTCCATTTGCCGTATATTCGCCCAAGGCAGCTGCATTTGCGTCATTTTCAAGATTCACTGAAATATTAAGTTGTTTCTCCATAAATTTACGCATTGGCACATTCTTCATCGGGATATTATTTGAATACGATATTATACCATTTTTATTGTCCACCGTTCCCGGACACCCAATGCCCACTGCTTCAATCTTATTAATGTCCATCTGCGACTTATCTAAAAGTGTTTTACACAATTTAGTCATATCAAGCATTATCGCTTCTATCGGACGTGTATTCAAAGTAGGAACACTATCCTTTGCAATAATTTTTCCTGTTTTATCAACAATTCCTGCAGCGATGTTAGTTCCACCTAAATCTATTCCTATATAATACTTCATCTATAAATCACTCCATTCCTTAAGTTTGTTTAAAATTTTATAAAAATGATAATATAATTTCACAAGGTCCGCTAACAGTATATTCATTATTTTGAGCGGGGATAAATATACTATCTCCCTTATTCAGTTTAAGAATCTCTCCACCCATATACAATTCCCCGCTTCCGTCTGTAATTATAAGTGAATGAAAGCTTGTTTTATCAATTCTAAGCTGCACTCTATTTTGTACTTTCAGTCGACGAACGGTGAAATAATCACATTGAGTCAAAATAATATCATCACCATCAAGCACAGAATTTGAATAAGTAGATTTTTTCAAATTTGAAGATTCAAGAGCTTCTCTAATATGTAATTCTCTTTTATTCCCGTCCTTATCGCGTCTATCATAATCATATACACGATAAGTCGTATTGGAATTCTGTTGTATTTCACATATAAGAATTCCCGCTCCTATCGCATGTACAGTTCCCGCAGGTATGAAAAATACATCTCCTTTGTGAACAGGCACCTTATTAAGTACATCTGTTATTGTATTGCTTCTGATTGCATCTTGATATTCCTGCTTTGTAATATCTTTTTTAAATCCGTAATACAGATATGCACCAACATTGCAATCGAGTATGTACCACATTTCTGTCTTAGCATTTGCACCGTCATGGCAAGTGGCATACTCGTCATCGGGATGAACCTGCACAGACAAATTCTTTTTTGCATCTATAAACTTTATAAGTATTGGAAAATCGTCAAGGGCAAGACCTTTTGTACCTACAATTTCCTTTCCAACTATATCTATGTACTCTTTCAAGCCATATCCTTGATATTTACCATTGGCTATTATACTTTGACCGTCCTTATTAGCCGATAGTTCCCAACTTTCTGCCAGTATATTCAGTTCTGATTTTTTATTAAACACAGTTTTTAATTTTGTTCCACCCCAGAGATAATCCTTAAAAACAGGAATAAGGCGAACAGGATAAAGTTCTGACACTATTTTCACTCCTTTGATATTTATAATAGCCATGTGCAAAACACTGAAAAACATAGAGTTTATACACTTTTACGGATATGGCTAATCCGTTTTGTCACTATAAATTATATTGGGTATATAGAAAAACCACTCTGATTTGGTATAATATTTGCACGTTTTTAATTTATTTTATAATAAATAACAAACAGAACATACAAACGACACAAAATTCCATTTAGTTTGACATGGGTAACGTTTTTTAAGATAAGAATTTACAGTCGGTTATATGTTCTGTTTATAAATTAATATTTAGATGTTTTGTTATATTATTTATCCATCTTCGGCGAATTACAACGTGGCATCATTCCATTTAAGTCATTCCACATAAATACTTTTGCATAAGAATAGTCCTCCGGTTCTTCCACTGTCTTTGATATATCATCACCTTTTTCAATAGCTCCTATTTCGGCTATTGACGTCTTAATCAAGACAGAATTATTGTTTAATGTTTTATAAAATGCAACTATTACAACGCTTGAGCTATCATCTGTGTCTGTACGCTTTCTTACGCTTACATTTCCTTTTTCATAGTTGTTTATCTTATATACAGCCATATCTTTTTCCGACCATTTTGCATATAAAACCATATCACCAACGGAACCCTTGGCAATAGCTGCAACTGCATTTTCAAATGCAGCATCTGTATACCATCCCTCGAAGTTATAGCCATCCTTTGTCGGAACTGGCAATGTTATCGTATCTGTTTCAATAGTATACGATACAGGAGCATTTTCGGCATTTATTCCGCCATTGAGCTCATATGTAATCTCATATTCATTTATTGACCATTGTGCAATAAATGTAATAGCACCGTTTATATCATTTGGGACTGTATATGTGTCATTCTGTGTACCATATTTATAAACCGTGTCATCAGTGCCTGTCTTCCAGCCTTCAAATGTATATCCTAATTTTTTTGGTTCTTGATTAGGAATTTTAATTATCGATGTTTCCGCAATATTATATTGGGTGTTATCAGTAGGAATTGTTTCCTCATCCGCTCCTACCGCAGAGTATATAACTACAAAATTACCCACTTCTGTATACTGAGCATAAATTGTAAGCTCTGTATTATTTCCGAACAGTGCAAGCATATTTGAAGCGGTATTAAGATTATCCATCGTAATTACAGTTCCTTTTGTCGGTGCATCAAACCAGCCCTTGAAGTTATATCCTTGTTTTTCCGGATTGTCATTCGGTAAAACGGGTAAATTTTCAACACTGCCGTATATAGTCGTTGTTGTACCTGTACCCTCTTGCAAATCCAGATTAATTGTATACTGTATCGGACGTACATTCACTGTTATCGTAACATTTTTACCTGGCATTATGAATGTATAGCTGCCATTTTCTTCTGTAATAGTGTTTAAATTTTCTCCGTCAGCAGTACACAAAACATTTTCCAACGTATATCCCTTAGGAAGCGTAACCATAAATGAAACTTCATCATTTTCATATGCCTTTTCTGTCACATTTATCGTACCTTGTACTATATCTGACGGAATTGTTCCCGTTGATACAAAGCTTGCGGTAATACTTCCTGACGCTATTTCATCCCATTTTGCATATAATATTTTATTTCCCGTCGTGCCTTGTTCGATTATTTCTATCTTGTTTTGGTATTCAACATCAGTGTACCAACCGCCAAATGTATATCCCTTTCTTGTACCGGGAGCGGCAAGAGTTATTGCCTCAGTTTCAACCGTATAGTTTGACGGATTGGTGTTTGTTGCATCATTAAGTCCCTCGTAAGTTATCGTATAATTTAACAGAGTCCAGTGTGCATATAATGTGACTGTTGCTTCGTTTCTAAAGATGTCAGACAGATTGTCTTTTGTTATCCCATTAACCTGACTGCCATTGTTTTCTTCAGTGTACCAGCCGTCAAATTTGTATCCGGCTTTTGTTGCTATAGGAAGTTCAATACCATTATCAGGGATATTTTCTTCCTTAAAATCCTCAACCATTACTTCACTTCCGCCGCACGCATTAAGTGTGACAGAATACACCTGTGAATTCGGAGCTACTTTGTATGTACCATCGCCGTTATCAATAACTCTGTATGTTTCCGTGTCGGTAACATAGCTTGTCGGGTCAAATGAATATGTTCCGCCGGAAATAGTGATGACCGTTGTTGTGTTAGCGGGCTTTGTCGCACCAATAGTAGATTTAAACGTTCCGCCCGTGATATTTATTACCGGCACTGTTTCTGTAGTGGCTTCATCACCATCAAGAATACTGTAACCGTTATTCTCTGCGGTATTTTCAAAAGTGCCTCCGTTTATTGTAAGAGTTCCGGAAAAGCCCTTTACAGTGTTAATCGCACCTCTTTTACTAACAGAATTCTTAAAAGTTCCGCCGTTTATTGTAATTTCGCTTGAACCCGAGAAGGTAATACTGCTCATATTCCCGTTATAATTGAATATTCCACTATTTATCACCGCGGTACCATTGGCAACTGACAGAGCATAGCCCTTATATTCAGAATCATCATTTATAACGGTATTTTCAATATTTATAATACCGTTTGAAAGGTTTACCGCATAGCTATTTCCGTTAATTACAGAATCTTTTAAATGAAGTATTGAACCCGTACCGCTTAACATTATCGCTTGACTCATTGCCTCAACTTTTGCTCCGTCAATGGTAAGAACTGCATCTTTTACTGCAAATTTTATACCATAAGAAGTTGATGTATTAACATTCTTGATTGTGCCTTTTGTTGTACCTGTATCAACAACTGTAAGGTTATACATTGCTTCTATGACCGTTGAGCCGCCTCCACTCAATGTATGTCCATTAAGGTCAAGACGCATTGCACACTTTGTCTTTATACTTGATGTTCCCAAATCAATATCTGCACCCAACTTTACATAATCATCAGACGCTGTAAGAGTGTTAATTTCCTCAATACTCGATACAATTTTTGCTACCGGCTCCGGTGTCGGTTCCGGTGTTGGTTCCACCCCTTTTTTCGTCACAACATACTTGCCTTCGGCAACCTTTGTGATACTATATATATCTGTATCTATACAATTTGGATACAGCACAGTCGGGTCTGCGGCAAACTGCCCACCTTTTATAGATATTTCAGTTGCTGATGAGTTTGTTGACTTTGTTTTTCCTATTGCCGATTTGAATGTTCCATCATTAATATTTATTACCGGTGACGCTATAATCTCACTTGTTTCTGCGTCTATAGACTGATAGCCCTCATTGCTATCGAGGATACTGTACCCTCCGGCATTTGTATTCTCAAAAACACCTCCATTAATCGTAACAGTACCTACAAATTGTTTATCTGTAACTATAGCACCTCTTCCACTGTTTGGATTTGTGAATGTGCCGCCATTAATTGTCAACTCACTTGAACGTGCTACAAGAAGAGTGTTTGTGGTTCCGTTATAGCCAAATGTTCCGTCATCTATAATGGCAATACCGCCCTGCAAATAAAGTGCGTAGCCTTTATAATCCGCTTTATTATTTATAAGAGCATTATCAATATTAATCTCACCGCCGTTCGTTCCTACGTTTATGGCATAGCTGCCCCCGTTAATTACTGCGTCCTTTATATTGCACTTTCGTCCTGCAACATTAATCAATATCGCTTGACCTCCCGCATCAATTTCTGCACCGTCAATATTTATTGTCGCTGCTTCTGTTGTACCTCTTATTCCATAAGAGGTTTGCGTTGTACCTGTATTTATAATGGCACCTTTGGTGCTTCCTGTGTCAACAATCGTTATTTCGTGTCTTGGGTCCACTACGAACGGTCCCGAAGATGTCAATGTATGACCGTTAAGGTCAAGATGTGTCACACTTTTTGTCGTAAAGCCTGTTGTGCCAAGGTCTATATCTGCTCCAAGAATTATATTTCCCTCAGTGCTTGTAATCGCTGCAAGCTGCTCTGCCGTTGTAACAGTTACAGGGTCCGGTAGCGGAGTAGGCGTCGGTTCAGGAGTAGGAGTTGGTAAGCCCCATTCTATATCACCTTTTATGCTTGTATGAGTTATATTATCAATCATGAATGAACCTTCCCCACTGTTTTCAGCAGAAGAAAATATAAAACCTCTTACGCGTGCACAATCAAGATTGCTTCCTCCATCAAGTATCTTAAACTCATCAAACGGAACTCGAAATTGTTTCCACTCCGTCGTCAAAGTGAATTCCTTAGTGTCTGTATAAGTAGTCATCGCACTTGCTGTGTCAATCACCCCAACATTTATCTTTTCATTCTTGCCGCTTGTAGATTTTCCATAAAACACAAAGTCTGTCATATATTCCATATCAGCTTTTAAAGTAGCACGGTTAGCAGTACGCTCATCGTCATTTACATTTCCTTTAAAGAAATCATTCGGTGAATAAACCACCTTTGCCTTTGACGGTGTGTTTCCGTTTCTTGAATATTTCACCTCAAGTGCTTTTGAATCAAATCCAAGCCCGCCTTCTTCTTTAGTCGCAACGATTGTATCTCCCTCACTTCCGGATTCTGTGGATATTGCTGCCTCATATTTTGTGGTGTTCTTATTATAAGTAGCAAAATCATAAACAAATGTCTTTTCCGGATACGGAATCAGACGTTCCGGCTTTGTGTTTGAGAAGCCAATATTATCAATGTAAAATTCGGCAGTTGTTCGCGTGTCTGCTGAAATCTGAACATATGTTATATCTTCAGGGTATTCAACATTACCTTCTAAACTGTATATATATTGATGCCAATCGGTATCGCCCTCTGCCATATTTACAGTAATATATGCCAGTCCGCTTAAACTTACTGTCAGCTTCTGTGCAATACCATTACCTTTGATATCGATAGTAAAATACTTGGCATCCATAGACGGAACAGTATTAAGGTCAAATTTTGCTCTGCAACCCTCAGTATCAGTTGCATCTCTTGTATATGTCACACATTTTGTTTTTGTTGTCTCACCATTTATGTTTAAGACATTCGCATCCGTAATTTGCATTGTTGTTCCCGTAAATTTGGAATTCCACGCCGTAGTCTGTTTTTTAAAGCCAGTCGTATCTATATCAATATAGCTTTCCTCTCCCATATCCTTATGAGGATATGTATTGGCAGTATAAACAGGTGTAGCGAGTTTTACAATTTTTACATTATCAATAGTTATAGATCCCGTATCTGCCGTAGCGGCTCCAAAATATATGCCGGAAAGAGCGGCGTCAAGCTTACCGTCAGTCTGCGGATTACCCTGTTTCACAAGTTCATTTATGCCTATTGTTACTGTTTGAACTTCAGTGTTTACATCTACAGCTTTAGTCCATACTTCCATATCAGAACCATAAAGACCTATATTTACACTTCCAGCAGTTGCTGCGGAAATATCCATTGTTATTGTCTGAATTCCATTTAAATCCCAATCAAACGGGAAATTCAGTGTTGCATACCAATTCGCCGCCGCAGGTGTTATCGCTACATTTCCGCTTTCATCAGAATATTTAATCGAAGCCTTACCCGATGGAGCAGTATAGCTTCTGAATACATCGTCTGTGCTGAAATCTGTTGAATATACACCGTCAAGCTTTTCCGGTGCAGTGTTGTATGAAAGTAAGCGATTCTTTATATGAGTACCGTTATATGCCGTAGTCTTATAATCCCATGAATAGAGCATTTTCGGCGATGAACTCATATGCAGATTCCATGCTGTCCAGTTTACAGGAATTCCGTCATACTGATTGTCAGTATCGTCCATCCAGTTCATAATCTGATTCATCCATATATCGCTTGTGCAGTCTCCGCCCGATATGTTCTTGTCGGATGAGTCCCATCCCCATTCACCTATAATCACCGGTGCAACACGTCTTACCGGACCTATTATCGTATCCCATGCGGTTTTTGCACCCTTAACCGGATATGCGTGAGAGTCATACATAACGCCATGGCCTTCCGCCGTATCTATTAGTCTATATCCATTTGGGCGTTCATTATAGCCATCAGCAAAACCGCTTATATCAAATGCCCAGTTCAGACCGCCGGCTATACAGATATTATTTGCACCTTGTTTGCGAATTTCGTTTAGAAGTTGTTGATGACCTATAGCAGTTACTTCTTCACCGCCAACTATAATTTGTCCGCCATTATACCACACGTCCCATTTTTCCACTGTAGTTGGTTTTTCAACTCCTACCGGTTTTATATCATGTGGTTCATTCAAAAGACCGAAAAGTACCGCACTGTTATTGCCGTACTTAACAGCAAGTTCTTTCCACATATCAAGATCGTCTTGTTGTGGCATAACATATCTGTGACAATCAAGAATTATATACTTACCTCTCGCCTGTGCAGCTTTAACCATATCATCAATATATTTCTGATATTGTTCCTTTGTTAAGTTTTTTTCGTCCCATATGCTGCCGTTTTTCCAATATTTAGGATTTATTGGCAAACGTATCAGATTAGCTCCCCAGCTATCATAGACCATTGTCATAGACTCAAATAGATGTTCTGCCATACCCCAGTCCATACTCGGAACATTTACACCACGAAGAACTACCATTTCATCTGTTCCCTGCTTAACTATTTTATTTCCCTTGACCACAAGAGGCACAGAACGATTATAGTTAATTTCCGCATTTTGAGCGTCTGCTGCAGCTTCCTCATATGTCTGTGCATAAACAGGCATAATGCAAAGCGACACTGTCATTACAATAGCCGTTACAAGACTTAAGAATTTTTTCATGAATATCACCCTTTCGATTTAATTATATAAAAAGGACTGTTTTTTTGTAGGGAGAAAGAGAGAGAATATTGGAAGGTATCCATTGTCCAATAAATAACACCTATTCTAAACAGTCCTTTACTATATTAACATTATAAAAGAAAAGTTCACCTCAAAAAACGAGGTAAACTTTTTCTCACTACCGATTAATTATGTTTTCGGCACATTATTCATATTTTAATGTATAAATTTGTTTTGGAGTAACTTCAACATCGCACCAGCCATTTGTATCCACTGAAAGCTCTGTCTCTGAAAGTTCCTCAAGCGTGACTTTTTTAACACTTGCCCACTTCCTATTTTCCGTACACGGAAGTTCAAACGAGTGTACCTGTCTTTCTATTGGCGATTGTTTATCTGATATCTCCGCTATGCCACCATTAAATCTAATTCTATTTTTAACTGTTTCACTTGACGGATTAAATAATCTCACCACACACCCTAAGCCGTCCTCACTGCGTTTTACGGCACTTATGTGTAGATTTTCATTTTCAAGTTCAATAAACGACTTTTCAAGAGGGTTCTTGCCATGTTCTGTTGGTGCTGTCTGTCCAATTAGTATTTCCATATTAAAATCTTCAGCAGCTTTCCATACTTGAGCATCTTCCCAATCACCCTTATGAGGCATAAAAGCATATCGGAAAGTATGTTCACCAAAAGACTGTGAACCGTTCTCTATTCTCGAATAGTTCTGCTCCTCGGGAGTTACATATATGCGAAGCTCAAAGCAGCGCAATAATGACAAATACACAGTATGGTTATAATCATCATCCGATTCATACGCTTTAAGTCCCGTATTCAAAATCGCCGCACCTTCATTTTCATTGCATATATCAACAAACGAGTTCATCGGCTGCTCTGTCATCGGAATTTCGTCATACTTCGAATAATCCGGTTTCGCAATCGGACGCTTTACCACATCAAACTGTCCCTGAGCGTATACAAACTCTGCATCCACGTCTGTGGGGAAAGCAGCCTGAAGATAGTGATTAGGAACATTGTTATTAATTTTCGTTTCAAATTCAACCCATCTTGCGCCTTTTCTGAGTGTTACAAGCGTTTCTATTCTGTAAGGCGCGAGGCGGGAACTTCTTTTCTTGCCGCCGTCAACTATATTTTCGGGAATTGCCCAATTAAGAACTATTCTGTACTTAGTTTCAAGCTCACCGCTGTATACAAGGCTTACAATCGCCCGTTCATTAACAGTTGTATATTCCTCATCAAGCTCCGGTGTCTTGTGTTCCCACGGGCTGCCATTTTCACCGGTGTCCTTAAAATATCCGATATTATCGTATTCCCTGCCGGTTTCCTTTTCAGTAATCTTAAGCGTACCGTTTGAATTTATCTTAACCTTCAGATATTCATTCTCCATAGTATTTATGCCGCAAAGCATATTAACCGGCGTTGTAGCCCGTGTATGATACTTAGGTACAACCTTGAGTGTTTTATAGCCCATCGACGGAATATCCTTAACAAATATTCTTATTGTATGTCTTGACACAGGAAGAACATCGACCGCGTCTGCCAAATCCTGAACAATTTGATACATAGGATTAATTGACGATATGTTCTGGTGTGGGCATACATTACCTTCAGCATCGACAATCTCAAAGCTGTCACACTCCCACTCAAGAGGAATTTCAAGCTCACACGGAACCGTCAGACTTCTTTTAAACGGAGCCGGATTAAACATTACAAGCGCCATATCATTCTTATCCCAGCCCGCAAAGTCAATGTCGCCAGACAAATCCATAAGAGCTCTTTCAAGCACGCAGGTTGCAATCTCTCTTGACTGCCTGAACCGATATTCTACGTCCTTATATACAACATCTCTGCCGCACGCGCCAATCGAATCATGCCCGTGGTTTTGAAGCATATAGTTATAGGCTTTATTAATAAACGCCTGCGGATATACAGCTCCGCATACAGACGCAAAAACCGCCATCGGCTCAGCATATGATGTGAGCAATCGTTCTGTTTCAAAGTTCTCCTGCTTAACCTTAATTCTTGCAGAAAGAACCCAGCCAAACAGCGCACTTACGCTGCCTTTTGTAAACGGATAGCGCATTTCGCCCTTTAAAACAGGTGAATTTTTATCAAAATCTCTGATCACGCTCTGCTCAAAGTCATAAACTGTACTGTGAAAAACATCAACACCTTCATAAACAGCATTAGCATCCTTGATAAGCCTTGATTCTCTCATATCCGGTATTGATGAATCATGACCGTTCGACCAGAAGCGGTTAGGCGTTGTCCACTCATCGTCCTGTTCAGAGAGTGCCTGCTCCGTCTTTTCAGCTATATATTCGTCATGATACTCATATTTTCTATGCGAATACTGATATTCATATTCACATCTTGCCGGATCCGCAAAACGGAATATTCCATCTCCAGCTCCCCATGAAACACGACGATTGTCACCGTCACGCTTGCCATAAAACACAGGGCGCTGCATTATATACCACATATTATATCTCGGTCTCTGCCCCAGTCTTGAAGCATAAATTGTTGTACCGTCGGCGCCCTCCCAGTAGAACTCCGATTTCGGTGCCATATATGTATTAATCCCTCTGTAAAAGGACGCAAAATCTATTCCGAAGCCATGATATAGCTGTGGCATTTGTGATATTTGTCCCCAGCCAAAGGGCGAATAGCCTGTCTTTGAAACTTTGCCAAATTCATTTGCAATTTTATGTCCCAGGAGAAGATTTCTTATAAGAGACTCTCCACCCACGCAAAACTCATCCGGCAAACAAAACCACGGACCCACAGCAAGCTTTCCCTCACTGATATACTTTTTCAGAATTTCCTTCTTTTCAGGGTTTATTTCGAGATAATCCTGAATGGGAAGTGTCTGCGAGTCAAGATGAAAATGTTTGTAATCCGGCTCTTTCTCAAAAATATCGAGCAGCATATCAATCGCAGTCACAAGCATATGTCTTGTTCTTTGAGCGCTGAATTTCCACTCCCTGTCCCAGTGGGTATTGGATATAAAATGACATTTTATATTTTTTCGCTCCATTTACGCTTCCTCCTCTATGTAATCAAGTATTTCCGCAAGATTATTGCAGTAGCGGCTACACATAGGCATCGTTCCGCTTTCTTTTATATTGCCTCCCGCAAGTCCTATTGTTGTATATCCGGCAATCCTTGCCGAGCATACTCCTGCGCCGCTGTCCTCAATAGCGATTACGCTACCGCGCTCATCAAAACCAACTCCGAGTCCAACCGCGCAGGTTTCAGCATAAAGCCACGGATGAGGTTTCGGCGATAGCTCACCGAGCGTTCCAACGCTACCCTTGCGGAGCGGGTATCCTGCTGAAATTATTGCGTCGTAAAAATCCGTAGGCTCGCCCATATCAAGAGCTCTGAACGCCGAAAGTATTTCCGGCATCGCCTTTTCATATAATCCCGATGTTACAAGTCCTATCTTAATCCCTTTGGCTTTTAGTGCGAGCAAAAATTCTTTTAATCCCTCCTGCGGAACAAAAGCATTTTTTCTGCCTCTGCCCTCCATAATTTCTTTCATTTCACGATTAACGTGGTCAAAATAGAAATTCCGCGCTTTGTCAAGCGATTCACCTGGACAGTATTTATCTATACAATACTGTAAATGCTCCGATACGCTATGACCTGATACAAACGGTATATCGCTCTCTTCAAGCTTGAAGCTTTCATCATCAAGCATACTGGCGGTTGTTTTTTCGATTATCCAAATCCAGAACTCCTCGCTTCTTACCGATGTTCCATCCAAATCCATAAGCACAGCCTTGATTTTACCGTTTCTGTTCACAGGATGAAGCGGATAGTACGCACCATAGCCAAGAGCTGAATTAACATAGGCAAGAGTCTGATTTTCAAAAGCCACAAATTCAACCTTTCCGTCTCCTGTGCATACTATATGTTTTACTCCGTCCTCACCGGAGGTAAATCTTCCGTCTGTAGTGGAGGGAAGGTTGCGAAATCCTGAGCTGCCGTCTATAATTCCCAAATCGGGTATATTGAAATTCATTACATTACCACCTCTACATTGCATATTTCCGCATCCGATGAAACGGTTGTACCGTTTACCGTTCCGTTGTCGGCTGTTATTTTAACAGTTCCCTCTCCTGTGTTCTTTACTAAAATATTATATGTTTTTCCTCTGAATTTTCTTGTTACCTTAAATTCAGATATATCTTTTGAAATACACGGCTCTATTACAAGTCCGTCAAAATCAGGACGTATACCCAAAAGATATTGTGACACCGTATAATAATTCCACGCCGCCGTGCCTGTAAGCCATGAATTCTTCGCTTCTCCCGCTCTTACCGCATCACGTCCAGCAATCATCTGTGAATATACATACGGCTCGGTTTTGTGAATTTCACTTATCTCCTCTAAATATGCCGGCGCAATCTTTTTATATAGTTCAAACGCTCTTTCGCCGTTACCCATTACCGTTTCACCGATTATTACCCATGGGTTATTATGGCAGAACACTCCCGCATTTTCCTTATACCCCGGCGGATACGACGAGATTTCGCCAAGCTCAAGTCGGTATCCCGAATACGGCGGATAATTGAGTACAATGCCATATTCACATTCAAGATATTTTTTAACGCTGTCAAGCGCTTTTTGCGCCCTGCCGTCCTCCTTGCCTATCCCAGCCATTACACAGAAGCCGTTCGATTCAATAAAGATTTTACCCTCGTCACATTCGTCAGAGCCAACCTTATTGCCGTTAGCGTCGTAAGCTCTTATGAACCACTCACCGTCATAGCCATACTCTAAAACTGCTTCGGTCATTTTTTCAACCTCATCCGAAATATATTTATACATTTCATCATTGTTGAGCGTCTTATAAAGCCTTGCAAATTCTCTGCCAATATACACGAACATTCCTGCAATAAGCACAGACTCTGCTACTCTGCCGTCATCGTCTCCCGTAGTCTGGAAAGATTCGTCAGGAATTTCGGAAAAGCAGTTCAAATTCAAGCAATCGTTCCAGTCCGCACGTCCGATAAGCGGAAGCCCGTGAGGGCCAAGGTTGTTTGTAACGTGTCCGAATGAGCGATTAAGATGTTCTAAAAGCGTTGCCGTATTGTTTTTGTCACAGTCAAACGGCACCTGCTCGTCTAAAATACCGTAGTCGCCTGTTTCCTTGATGTACGCAACCGTGCCTAAAATCAGCCACAGCGGATCATCATTAAATCCGCCTCCGATTTCATTATTGCCCTGCTTTGTAAGCGGCTGATACTGATGATACGCGCTTCCGTCCTCAAACTGCGTTGAGGCAACGTCAATAATCCTCTCTCTCGCCCTTTCGGGTATTTGATGTACAAAGCCAAGCAAATCCTGATTTGAATCGCGAAATCCCATTCCCCGGCCGATACCGCTTTCGTAATATGATGCACTTCTTGACATATTAAAGGTCACCATACACTGATACGGATTCCATATGTTTACCATGCGGTTAAGCTTTTCATCGTTTGACTCAAGAGTAAACACCGAAAGGAGATTATCCCAGTACAATTTAAGTTTATCAAGCTCCGCGTCGCATTGTGCTGATGATTCATATCTTGCAATCATTTCCTTTGCCTTTGTCTTATTGATTACATTAAGGCTTTCAAATTTCTCGTCCTTTTCATTCTCAATATATCCAAGAACAAATATGTATTCGCGGCTTTCTCCCGCGTCAAGTGACACGTCAATCTGATGAGATGCGATAGGATACCAGCCCGAAGCTACTGAATTGCCGCTCTTGCCATTTATTACTTTGTCAGGAGTGTCAAGACCGTTAAAGGCTCCAAGGAAAGTGTCTCTGTCTGTGTCAAAACCACTTATTTCGGTATTTACTGAATAGAAAGCGTAATGGTTTCTTCTCTCACGGTATTCTGTTTTATGGTATATAGCGCTGCCGTCAATTTCCACCTCGCCCGTATTGAGGTTACGCTGATAGTTAAGCATATCGTCCTGAGCGTTCCAAAGACAGAATTCAACGAATGAAAACAGATTTATGTTTTTAGCCTCACCGCTTGTATTTGTCACCTTAATTCTATGTATTTCGCAGTTATCGTCCACAGGAACAAAAGCTGTCTGCTCAACGCGGACGCCGTTTCGCTCGCCGGTGATTTTTGTGTAACCCATACCGTGACGACACTCATAAAAATCAAGCTCTTTTTTCATCGGCATATACGAGGGTGTCCAGCAATCGCCATTATCGTTTATGTAAAAATAGCGTCCACCGTTATCCGCAGGGATATTGTTGTATCGGTATCTCAGAATTCTTCTGTGCTTTGCGTCCTTGTAGAAGCAATAGCCGCCGGAGGTGTTTGAAATTAATGAGAAAAATCCGTTTGTTCCAAGATAATTTATCCATGGAAGCGGCGTTCTCGGAGTCTCTATTACATATTCCTTATTCAAATCGTCAAAATATCCATATTTCATATTTGTTCTCCTTACCAATAAATTTTCCAATCGCTTTTTTTCATGCGCATTAATGCTTCAAGATAGAAGTAGTCTCCCCAACTTGTACATTCCGGCTCATGACCGTGTTTTCTGCTGTACATACCGTCTTTTATAATTCCGTTGCTTTGAGGATAATCTACTGTCGTGTACTTTTCCGAAAGACTTGTCATCATCTTTTCCGCCGCATCAAGGAATTCCTGATTGTGATAATATTTTTCCATTTCAAGAATTCCGCACACCGCAACCACTGCTGCGGAGGTATCCCGTGGTTCATCGCTACCATCGGAGAAAATCAAATCCCAATACGGAACAGAATCCTCCGGAAGATGGTCAATAAAATAATGCGTAACCCGTTCAAACAACGGCAAAATCGACTTCTCTTTAGTATAGTGGTAACATAGAGCAAGACCATATACTGCCCATGATTGTCCTCTCGCCCAACTGCTGTCATCGGAAAATCCCTGATGAGTTTCTCCCCGAAGCGGCTTATTGGTTACAGGATCAAAGAAAAAGGTGTGATATGAAGACGCATCAGGACGGATAATATTTGCGATTGATGTCTGCATATGATTATAGGCGGCGTCATAATACTTTTTGTAGCCTGTCACTTCGCTCGCCCAGAATAGAAGCGGAATATTTAACATACAGTCAACAATAAATCTATAACTTTGCGAATCATCCATAGCACCCCACGCCTGAATAAATTTACCTTTTGGCTGATAACGCTTCAAAAGCCATTCTGCCGCCTCAATTCCATCCTGCTTCGCCTGTTCATCTCCTGTTATTCGATAATCGGCGACGCTTGAAAGTGTAAACAAAAAGCCCATATCATGATGCTCCAGTTCAACTCGATCAACCAACCTCTTATGAAACATTTCACTGTGATGCTTTGCCGAATTATAAAAAGCTTTATCACCTGTAAGCTCATACATAAGCCATAATATCCCCTCATAAAATCCGGTAGTCCATGAAACGTTCTCAAATTTTTTGAACACAAGATTTTCACTTTGTTCTGTAGGAAAACAATCATAGAAATAATTTAAGCTTTTTCTTACGATGCTCTCCGCATATGTAATCGCTTTATCAATATTCACTTTTTATCACTCCTCCTACTATAATAAATTTATGCGTAAATCACACGACAGTCATTCGTGTATATATCCATCTTGTTGCTTAAACTGATATAATGAAAGTGCAATTTCTGACGTATCACGCCTCAGATTTTCTGTCTGTAGATAAGTCAGTCTCTCATTTGTTGTGTTCGATTTATGCAGTAGATAAAAGGAGCTTTTATCCAGCCCTTTTTATTATAATTAGTTGACGCTGTTTACCGCCTTCGGTATGAAGGATTACCTTTGATGCTGCCTCTCCTGCACTCTGCTCTGCGAGCAAATCATCCTCTGTGGGAACATATATTCTATTTGTAGTCTCATCAATAAACAACACATTATATCCCGAGAAATCAGCTATTTCAATTTTGTCTGTCTGTCCCAGAGCAGTATCAACCTTTGTTTTCAGAACAAGATTTGTTCCGTTTCTGTAAAGCAACGTACCATATACCAATCTATACATTGCACCGTAATTATAGCTACCAATGGCATTGTATATATGTGATGTATTATGGCCATTTTCAGCATACTTTCCGTCTGACACAGCAATCATTGTTTTATTTAGTGTTGACGTCTCAACAGTTTTTCCTTCTTCATTCCCTGTTTTTACATAATCAGGATTGTCTTCATCCTTCAAAGAGAATACCTTAACATAATCCACAAGCTCGCCTTTACTGTTTGTAACATAACGAATTATATCACCATGCTTTACTTCCGACATAATTTTTGAACCGTTAGGTCCATTATAGTAACGTTTCAGATAGACATCTTCTGCAAGGTCAACCTGCATTTGAGCATTACCCTGCCAGCCGATTATTCGAGTTACACTCTCATCATTATCATTAACTGCCTTTACTACTTCGTCCACTACTGTAAGGGGTACTTTTTTATCTATCTCAGGTATTACGTCACTTGTATAATATACTATTACACCTGCTGTCCGAGATTCATCCACGTTATATGCTTCAATGCGATTTTCGGTTGTGTATTGTGTCCCGGTCTGCGGATAATATACCCAATCATCGAAATAGGTTAAATTTGTCTTAATATACTGTGATGCATCTCCGATATCCCCTCTATCGTTTGAAACGGGAACTACAAAAACCTTTGTCTTTGAATTTATCGCCACATTATTTCCGTTATCACTATTAAATGCAAGTGTATTTCTAAGATACATGCCTCCCGGTTTTATGGAAGATGTCCTTTTAGAAAAATCGTTATACATTGTCATAGAATTGTCATGGAATACATCATTCCACTCCGGATTTTCATTGTCGCTATGATATGGAGTATCGATATATTTAATCTCTCCCTCATCGTTGAGCTTATACATAATTGGGACTCTTACATACACATAACTGTCATCACTATAATCAGCCATTATCTTATATGACGAATCCAGTGTTGCAAGCGTAGACCTCTGATAATCCGCTGCTATTTTTAATGCAGTTATTATTTTTTCTGCACCTTTGCAGGTTAAACCATCAATTTTTGTACTTCTTGCAAGTTTGAATTCATTCATATCACCAGTATAAGGAAGTAGTTTGGCTATCACATCGCTCCTGTTATCCTCAATCCAAGCCTGTATTAAGAATCCATATTGTATATCGTCAGTTTTAAGCAAATCATAACCGGCTATCCTACCTCGGTAATCAAGATACACCGTATATTTATTTCCATTTTTAATTGCTTTTGCGTCTTTATAGTATTCAGCATTTGTTGAATACTTATATGTCCTGTCCTCAAATTTAATTTTAGTGCCATTAGTGCTCTTTACTACACCGGTATACATCAAATTGCTTACTATAATCTTTGTCTTGTTTGTTTCAATATCTTTAGCAACTGATAGAATTGAATCCTCTGTTATATAATAAGCATCAACAGGATTGCCCATACGGTCAGTCATGTCGCAGTCAGCAAAATTTACCTTTAATGACCCGTTTGGGTCATCATTGTACAGACCATAAATCATTCCCTGCGACTCTACAATACGTTTTACAACCATTATGTCATATTTGTATACAAAAACAACATCGTACTTACCATTGTTATCGTTATCCACTAATCTGATATAATCGCAGTTATAAAAATCTTCCTCGTCTAACAATTTTGGCGAAAATCCGTTAAGTATCTCTTTCGCTGATGAATTAAGAGATACTTTTTTTGTTTTATTGTCGCTATAGTATCGTATCATGTTATTTTCAACACTTTTAATATCTTCGCCGTCTATCGTTATTATGCTGTTATTTTTGTGATAAGAGATATATAAAAGAGTATTTCCTCCGGAATCTTCCTTTCGATAATATGCCTCCACCTTACACGCAAGGTAATCATATAAATCACTGCGGTCACTGGCAAGAAGATAATCTCCTATTCTAATACCTTTATATATTGTATCACCACTCGTTATTGCATGCTCTGAAACAGATTCTACAACTCCGGTGATTTTATAAGCATCCTTGAAATACTCTAAAGTATTAATGCTTTTATGACCGTTATTTCCATATGAAATGTATACATCGGCCTTTATAGAATCATTAAGAAGAGATGCCGCATCAGTTCTTCTGATAGAAGCACTTCGGTTATCCAGAAAGTTCTTTGTTATATCATAATTTGCGGCAATTTGTATATACGCATTATCATTGCCTCCATACATATAAGCAATCTGCTTATACCCCAAAGCATTTACAAGTGTTCTGAGTGCATTATCAAAACTTATTTCATCCGTACAATCTATATTGAAATCTACATATCCCATACTTTTAAGCATATCATGGGCTTTTTCCCACATGTCTTCTTTGTTTGCATCTTCGTCATAAAATGAGTCACAGTTTATGTAGCGGCACACTGACAGAAAAAATTCACCTGCCTTGATTGGCTGAAGATATGAACCATCATCAATAGGAACCCACATTTCAAAAGCTGTAAGCTTTTTTACTGTTTCATCATATTCATTCTTACCCATAATGTACGTATCATATTCAATATCCTCTATGTATGCGTCATCGGGGTTATCCAGTTCATGCTTAGGGTGCGAGTCTTGAATGAGAACATTTTGTTCCTCATCGCTTAGTCCCGCATCATTATCTCTGTTGCCGTCATCATCAAAGTTTTCAGCTGAAAACACTGATATTGCCGCTGTAAATATTACACTCAGAGAAAGCATCAACGCAATTATTTTTCTTAATTTATTCATGTTACTTCCCCCTTTATCGTATTACTATTGCCGCAATCGATGGCACATCGTTATGTCTTGAAATAATCACTCTCGAAGCTTTTGCCTCTCCTGCAAGATTAGATGGAATTATATCATCAAGACTTCCCAAATGAACTCCTTCGCGACTGTCCTCCAAAATATATACACGATTATTTTTAAGATTGAAGTATCTTTCGCATTTCAGACTGTTGCTTCCTGCTGTTCCCGGATATGTCTGTATAATCATTGATGAACCTGTTATTGATTTTACAATGCCAAATTCCGTTGAATATTGAACACCGGTGAACCAGTATGGATTTTTGCCTTGCCATATACGTCCCGATACAACATCGGTATCAGGATTAGCAGCCATGTCATCAAATGCGATAAGTGTCTTTGCAGAACCGATATATGACTTTGTTTCTCCGTATTCATTGCCTCTGATTACCACATCGGGATTATCATTGTTATCAAAATCAAATATTTTATGATAGTCAACAATTTCATTATTAGCATTCGTTGCAATCCTTATAAGGTCTCCCTCGTCAATGGTTGATGTAACAGGTCCTTCGCTGCTATTATACTGTCTTTCAAGTTCTACTCCCTCAGCGGTCACAAATTCCTGTTCTGTACCATTGTATAAAAGAGTTAGTAAATAACGCTCGTCATCATCAACAGAAGTGAGCGAAACATTCTTAACCGCCGCCATAACAGAACTGTAAGTGAGCTCATTTCCTCCTGCATTATCCGAACGTATTACGGCAATTCCCGCTACCATGTCCTTAGACATATTATATAGTTCCACCGTACCAAAAGTTGCAGACTTCAAATCTTTAAATTGCTTTATCTCATAATATTGGGAGTCGTCCATTAATGATTTGCTCGCCGGAACATACATTATTTTTGTCTTCTCCGAAAGTCTTGCATAACCCGGGAAACTCCTATAGTTTGCATTATAGTATGTGTCAGAAAGGTCTGTGCTGCGGGTGAATACACTTGCCGTTGTATAAAGCTCGTCAGCATCTACATATTGTGCAGTTTTTACTGACTGAATTTCACCATTATTATTCAGCTTGTATCTTATAAGCTGATTAACTGAATCCGGGTCTGTATTTACATCCTTGAATAGCTTTTCAATGTCTGTATATTCATTTACTTTTTTGTTATTTACCTTTGCATTCCGTGCGAACTCTAATGTTTCCATATTTCCGGATGTAGTATATACTTTTAGGTATGGTCCATCGCTATGCTCTGCCGGAAAAGCTTGTGCAAGATATGCAAAGTTATTTACCTCATCATTGTCATCAAATTCGGCATATGCTATTCTGCCACGATGGTCAAGCAATACACTGACAGCATTTCCTACTGACAATAATGAATATGTTGTATTTTGTGCCGCAAGAATATCTGTCAAGTCATACTCCGCATCATCAATACTAACTGTTAAATTCCCGTTGTTTCGAGCAGTCCTCTTAACAACTCCGTCAGCTTCTTCCCTCGATATGTAAATTACAGCATTTTCTTTTTGTTTATCCTCGATAACTGAAAGAATATCATAAATCTTTAAATTTCCTATCGATGTAAACTTTTCGTCAGTGTCATATACAATTACAGTTTCCAAATCATTAAGTTTTATCGACGACTGATTATAATAATCATATAATGTATTTTCATACGGTGTAAGCTGATTTATACAGTATATTGCTTCTCTGATTACATTTACTGTATCATACATTCCATCATTGTTACTGTCTATCAGAATAACCTCATCAGCGTTTTTAATGTCTTCTGTATCATATTCAGCAACATAATTGTAATTATACAAGCGATTTATTGTCTTCGGAAGTGTTTCTTTCTTCTCCGAGTTTGTTGTTTCATTTTTATAATATTTCAATACAGAACCATCAAAGTCTGAAATCAAGTCCTGCTCTAATGAAAGGACATTATTTTTCTGGTTCGGCTCAATAAATTTTAGAGTTTCATCATCTTCAACGTAAAAAGCGTTTACTCTGTAACCAAGGTATCTGTATACATCTTTTATATCCGTACTGAAACTATAAGAACCTATTCTCACTTCATCTGCACTAAGACCTCCACTTCCGTCTAATGTGCGAGTTCCACATACATATACTATATCATCAAGAGTAAGTATTCTATGATAATAATACAAAGGTGTTATATCAGAAATAGAGTATATTGACGATTTATCCAAATCATCCACAACCATATATGCCTTGGACGCCGAATCAAATATCTCCAATATATCCATAAAAGAAAGCGTATCATCAATAGTCTTTCTCAAATTCGGAATAATATCGTTGCTTACCGCTACACTGTAGTATGAACTGATATTACCGCCGTTCTCGATAGCATAAACATCATATCCCAGTACACGGCACATGATAATAGCAACCTCACCCAGAGTTATCGGATTGTCAGCCCCAAATACTGAGTTGTTCTTATCAATATAACCGTTATCATAAAGAAATCGAATTTCATTGTAATATGTACTTCCGGGCACCACATCACTGAATATGGTCTTGTCATCGCTTTTCTCATAATTTTTAGCATTCACAAAACCTGCCAGATATTTTGCAAACTGACCTTTCGTTACAATACCGTTTTCCTCGTTAGGAAAAGGAATTATATCCAGTGCCATAAACTTTCCGGCAAGAAGCATATATCTGTCACTGCCTGTCAAATTCGTATACGATATGTTTCTTGATTTCATAAACAGAGATACAGAGTAAAGTATCTGAGCAGTCTGTGCTCTTGTTGCATTTGCCCTCGGCATAAAGCTTCCATCACCCATACCGTTTATAAGTCCAAGATTTTTTAGTGCATACACGCTATCTTTAGCATAATCAGAAATATCACCATCATCTGTAAAGCTATCTATCGCAGCACCGTTCAATTCACAGTTTTCTTGCTTAAGATATCGTACTATAAGAACTGACATATCTTGACGTGTAATTTTTTCTCCCACACCGAATATATCTTCCTCAATTCCACTTACGATACCCATATCGGCAGCAGTATTTACATATGGAGCATACCACTTATTCTCATCCACATCACTGAACTTATTATCAACATTTTCCGTTTCCTTTCCGAAAATTCCAAGAAGCATCTTAACAAACTCCTCACGGGTTACGGAATTATCTGTGCCAAAGCTTCCGTCTCCGCGTCCGCTGATAACTCCAAGATTTTTTAATGAATTTATCGCAGTATACGCCCAATGGTCCGTATTTACATCTGTAAATATTTTATTGTCTTTTTCAGATGACACAGTATCATTTCCGGTCACTTGCGAAACTATCATAGATGTACTGCCTTTTCCCGAACCGTTTCCTGATACTGAGCCTATCCCGTTCGTTTTATTTGGATTTTTACTGATAGAATTCATGTACTCATCAAGCAATGTCCCTAAAGATGACAACGACTCCACTCTTTTTTCAGTTACATATTTATAATATCCTGTACGATTACTGGCACTAAGTCCCTCAAGGCTGCTATAACTGATATAAGGTGCAAGTATATTCTTATTTTCTGAAATAAGATTGCCAATCTCACCATAACCATTTACGCATCCAAAAGCCACAAGCAGAGCATTTTCATTAAATGCACTTCTCAACGATTCTATAGAATCATAATCATTTTTTGCCGTAGCCGAAAGAACATTGCTGAGTAAACTATCAGATGTTATATACTTTTTAAAATAATCGGTTCCTCCATCAAGTTCAGCCAAGTCATTATATGAGGAATATATCTCTTTTAAAGTTTGAATTGAATTTGTTTTGTTTAAAAGCTTAACTACAAGTTCTTCACCGATGTTTTTTCGTATATCGCTTACTGCTGATACGTTTCTGTCGGCAACCGACACGGCTTTTGCAATTTCAGACAATGTTAATTCCTGTGACAAATAATTGTCAAGATTTATTATTGCCTTATATTTTTCAAAATAATTTGCACAATCAGATTCGGTAGTGCCGAGAGTTTTATACTCGCTTATACATGAGTTTATTTCTGTCTGCGAGGCATTATAAAATTTTCTCGATACTGTATTTCCATACGATAAAACCGCATATATTTGTCCATATGCCATTCCACCGGTATGAATAGCACTGTTTATTGTATTATTTTCAGAATTAATAGTATACGCACCTATATACTTATCATCTTTTTTAAACACAACAAATGCAGTTCCATCTCCTGTGACGGTTCCGTTTATGTTTATAGTTTCACCACCGTCAGAAGCTATTATATGACTTTCAAAAATCGTTCCGGAAGGTGCAGTGTATTGCATTACTCCGCTTCCCACTTCTATAGGCGGGCATAAGAGTTTATAATCGGTTTCATTATTAAAAATGTATATCTCTACCGAACTATCACTTTCTTTTTTGATGTTAAAATTAAATGTTGTTGTATCACCCGCACCAATACTGCGTTGCTCAGCAAAAGACGCACTTGTACATACTCCATCGTTGTTTTTTACAACTGCGAGAGCACATGCTTCAACGGAAACACTCGATGATTCATTTGTCACCGGTACACTTATATTATTTCCGTTTTCTTCAATATCGCTCACTTCCGGTTGTATACCGCTTCTGGCAGTGAAGTTTACATTATATGTGTTCTTTACTTTTCTGCTGCCTGAAGTGATTGTAATCATTCCGTTTCCGGGAACAGACTCAGGAGCGGTTATTTCATATGATGCACCCGTAAGTTCTTGGCGTGTATTGGTCTTTGGAATAGTAGGTGTCTCAACATCTACGGTTACATTTTTCTTAATATCCTCCGCAGTATATGACGCCGGCACAGGAATATTATTTGATGACGCGTTTTTGTCAAAGTCCTCGACTTTTACTCCCTTTACAAAAACTTCTGAAATATTTGCATTTTCAAAATACGCTTCTTCTCCGGTTGACGGCGGGGTTATTGCCTTTACTTCATCTGTAGAACGGTCAAAAAGTATTTCGTCAATCTTCAATGGTTCTTCCCACGGTGTTTCAAGTGTATCTGAAGTCGGATTAGCACCAAAATAATCTTTATACGGGAAAATTATTGTCATTTGATTAAGTGCCGTATAAATATCGCTCTGTATTCCTTGGTCCATCGTTACTGACCCGGACTTAAACGCAGATGTCGGTATTGTTATGTATTCCCATTCGCCGTTGTTTGGAAGTTGGAACTTTTTTGAATACTTCTTGTTCCCCTCTGTACTTGAATACTCCATGGCGATTTCAAGAACACGATGCTCTGCTGCACCATTCCCGTGGTCAACTGTCTGAGGTGTATGTACCCACATGGAAATATTTTTTGTATCTCTCATAAGGTCAAGCATTGAAATACTTTCATTAGCAAGTTCTATCGGCTCGCTCTTAAACTGCATTACAAAGCCATTGTATCTTTTTGACGGGTCGGAAATCTCATGTCCCGGATATGTTATCTGCATAGCATTTCCATACTTACCTGATACATAGCTTTTTTTAGTGCTTATAGTACCTCCGTTATAACTGTAGACCATACGAAAGTCAGAGTCACTTTCCATTGAAAGCTTATAGTTATATTTGATTTGTGATTCTGTATCCTGTGCGGTTACAACAATGTTTACACCACCAAGAGCAATTACAGCGGCACATATAACCGAACAGATTTTTTTAATCATCCTCATTCTCTGCCTCCATTCTATTTTACTATCAGTTTATAGGTCTGCGGCTCAATACCGTTATTCGATACATCCGATACGGTTATTGTATATTCTCCCTTTTTATCCTTAGGAATGGTAAATTTAAAGTTACTATACGAATAATTTCTCCACGGCCAATGCGGATATGAAACCCATTTCGGATAAACCTTGTAAAGTGCATTATCAACATTGTCAACAGGCAATCCCTCAACCTTTAGTTCACCATTTAGCTCATGCTCCGTTTTATTCATAATATGAATTGAAATATGTTCTTCAATTCCTGCCTCAACCTCAAATGTCTTTGGAATTTGAATTGCTTTGTTTGCAGGATATTTTGTAACCAGTTCACCTATCGGTTCCGATTTGACCGGCGTTGCATGGCTTACTGATTGTCCTGTGAGTTTATCACCAATATTCGTAAAAGCAAAATCGTCAATCCAAAGTCGTCCCGAAGAGTTTAGTGTCATATTAAAAAGACTGATATATCTTACCTTGTTAAGATGAAGCATATCGCTCATACCGAGGTCGCTTATCCTAAATTTATACTGTTTCCATTCCGTGCTGTTGACATCGAATGCGATACAAAATCTTTCAAACTCACGTTTCTTGAAATTTGAACGCTGTTCATTTTGATTTGTACCTTTTTCCTGTTCAAAACGCAGTATAAAGCGTTGCTTAGAACCATCGCCCTTTGCCCAAAATGTAAAATATTCAGCATCGCCTATATCCCAAGACTTAGGGATTGTTGCCCTCGCCTGCCCTCCATACGAACCTTCAGGGCAATTATAGCTAAACATAACAGGATTCGAGCCTTGTCCCCTGCTTTCTTCAACTGCATTAGTAACAGTAAACGAGTCTGTTTCTGTGTTTTCATCGTCTTCCCATGCCTTCCATGTCATACTTTCCTTTTGGGTAACGCTCGATACCGTAAAAGGCTTTATTTCTTCGTATGGCAGTCCTCCCACTTTTATATTATCAATTATAAAACTGCCGGGACCGTCATCAAGAGATGTAAAGAGTACAGACTTAATTTGTGTTGTATCAAGTATCCCTTGCTCATTCTTAAACAAGCTTAATGGAAAAAACCAGTCCTTCCAGTTATCATGTAAATCCATCTGCATATAAGTTGTAAATAATCTACCATCTTTCAACTCAAGTCCAATTCCGATTTTACGCATATCACCGTCGCCTTTTATTCTCACGGCCAGCCATTTTGCACCGCTCAAATCAGTATCTTTATCAAAATCAGCAATCGCAGCACTGTCCCAACTATCAACACAGCTTCTGTCAAAATCAATAAGCTGACCTCTGCCTTCATAACCACTATCTGTTCGTTCTGTCCTTATTTCTTTGCCATACACTTTAAAGTCCACGGTATTATCGTCAAAATCAATAATATGTTCCCAAGTCGAAAGTGGTGATGGGTCGACATACTGTCTATCTTTTTCCTCCGGACGTGTTTCAGGCTCTTGAAGCATTTTATATTTCATATATATACCCGAATAATTTGATGGTGTAAATGTGTCATAGTCCATAAACATATTTGGATTTGCACCCGTGTGAAAAGACCATGCCGTATAGTTAAGTTCATTACGGTCAATAAAATCATGGATTTCGTTCATCCATACATGTGGATATTCGCAAAGATAATTGTCATACCAATCAAAAAGTCTTTCTCCCCAGTGTCCATATTCACCCACAAGTATAGGAGCTTCATCTACAAGACACTCTACGGCTTTTTCAACCGGATTATATTCCGGCTTCATTGGATAAATGTGTGTGTCATAGATTACACCGTTACCCGTTTTATCCTCTAATTTATAGCCATGTTCCATGCCGTTATATCCATCGCACAGACCGTCAAAATAGTATGACCAATCAAGACCGCCCGCAATTACAATATTTTTTGCACCCTTGTTGCGTATCATATCCAGAATTTCTTGATGACCATATACACGCTGTGTTTTCTTTCCATAGCTGTCGGTAGTTTCAAGCATACCGCCGTTACGCCACATTTCCCAGTCAATATCATGAGGTTCATTGAGCAAACCGAATATAACTCCCGGATTATTTCCATAAACCTCTACTGCATCATTCCAGAAATCCTTCTGCTGTTCTGTAATAGCATAAAATTCATGCAGATTAAGTATTACATACTTTCCGCGTGATGTAATTTGATTAATTACATTATCAACCATTTTGCGGTAATCACCATAACTCTTACCCTGATACCATTCTTGTCCAAACCAAAATTTAGAATGAACGCACAAACGAACACAATTTGCATTCCAACTGTCACAAAGAAGTCCTACTCTCTTCATAAGGTCATTATCTCCGCCTGTGGCCCACTGCAAATCCGGAATATTCGCTCCGGTAAGCCTAACCTTTTCGCCTTCAGCATTATATATGTATCTGCCTTCAACATGAAGCTCCGAGGGTAATATCTTTTGTACCGTTCCAATTTTAGCTTGTGCTGATTCCTGTACAAGCAACAATGACATGCTAAAAACTGCAACAAGTAAGCAACTGATAACTCTTTTTATTTTCATAGTAAACTCCTTATCCGAATAAATATAAAATTATTCTTTTACTGAACCTACCGTCAATCCTTGAATAAAATATTTCTGGAAAAACGGATAAACAAACAATATAGGTAAAGTCGCTATTATACAAAGTGCCATTCTCGCACCTTCCTTAGGAACATTAGCGAGAAGATTTGCCGAACCCATCTGAGCTGAATTTTCGGTCAAATTCTGAATATTTGAAATCATACTTTGTAGAAGATACTGGAGATTATATTTTTGAGGCTCTGTTATATAAAGAAGCGGAAGCCACCAGTCATTCCAGTAAGTAAGTGTTGCAAACAGTGCAATCGTTGCCAATCCAGGTAAAGATATGTGCAGAACAATCTTAAAATATATCTGATACTCATTTGCCCCGTCTATCTTCGCCGCCTCTATTATTGCAGTCGGTATTGACATTGAATAGAATGACCTCATTACAATTACGTGCCATGCATTCATAACATAAGGAAAAATAAGTACCCATATACTGTTCTTCAGATTAAGAATGCCTGTTGTCACCATATATCCTGCCACTGTTCCACCACTGAAAAGCATTGTAAAAAACGCTATAAATGTAAACAGTTTTCTGTATTTAAAATCCTTTCTGGAAAGCGGATATGCATATAGTGCAACCACCAATGTACTCATAAGAGTTCCTACAATCGTAACAAAAATAGTTACACCATATGCTCTTAAAATCGTTTCTTTAGATGTAATTATATATCTATAAGCATCAAGACTCCATTCTTTAGGAATAGCATGAAAACCAAACTCTGAAATTGCCGATTCACTTGTAAACGATGCTCCAAGAACCACGAGCAAAGGATAAACACAAGCTACTACAATAAGAAAAAATATAAAATAAAGAATAATGTCCGAAACTTTGATTTTACGTCTTTTTTTCTTAGCCGGAGCTTTAACTTCCGGCTGTTTGATACTATCTATGATATTAATTTCTTGTTTCTTCACTGTTATACCTCCTTTTAGAATAATGCGTTTTCGGGGCTTATTTTCTTCACAATAAAATTAGTTGTCATAACAAGTATAAATCCAACAATTGATTGATAAAAAGCTGCCGCTGAAGCCATTCCTACACTTCCCGTACCCGCTGACATCAACATATTATATACGTATGTACTGATAACATTTGTAGCCGGATAAAGGGCACCGGTATTTAACGGCACTTGATAGAATAAACCAAAATCGGAATTGAATATCTTTCCGACATTTAAAATTGTAAGAACTACCATAAGAGGAACAAGTGCCGGCAATGTTATGTATCGTATTTGCTGCCATCGAGATGCTCCGTCAACCTTAGCGGCTTCATAAAGCGAGGTGTCAATTCCTGCTATACCTGCAAGATATACAACACTGCCATATCCCGTTGTTTTCCAAAAGTTTACTATAACAAGAATCCATGGCCAGTATTTCGGATTTGAGTACCAGTCTACACCTTCTAATCCAAGTGCCGGAATAAGACTTCTATTTATCAGACCGTTCTCAACGTGAAGAAATGCCAGCACAAGAAAGCTTACAATTACGTATGATAAGAAATGCGGCATAATTACTACTGTCTGGCACAGCTTTGAAACTGCTTTATTCCTCAATTCAGAAAGTCCGATTGCCATTGCCACATTAAATACAAGACCGCCGAAAATAAACAACAAATTATATGCTATCGTATTTCTCGTAATAACCCATGCGTCCGGACTGCTAAACATGAACTCAAAATTTTTGAGTCCATTCCACGGGCTTGCCCATATTCCAAGATCATAACGATACTGCTTAAACGCAATTATAATACCAAACATTGGCAAATAATTAAACAGTATAAAAAATATTAATCCTGGAATGCACATTGAGAGCAAGGAACCATTTTCTTTTAAATCTCTTATAAGGCTTTTCTTTTTTTTCACGTCTCATCCACTCCTTAAAAACTTAATAATTGCAAGATAAAGAGATATATAAATCTCTTTATCTTGCAATTATTATAACATGTACTATTTTTCATTAAAATGAGGTAAACTTTAAGCTAGGTGGTTTAATTTATAAAAAGTTTGTCACATTGATTATCGGGTGAAGATTTGTAAAATCATCAAATATAAACACTTTCATAGTTTGATGCTCAGCATCTGTAACATTCAAGTCAAGCATCAATTCACCGTCTCCGATTATTTTCTGCCCAGCCATACGAACTGTATCAATCACACCGTTTTCTTTATACACAGCTACAATCATTACCATATTTGTATCTTTTTCAATATCAGATGCTATCGCTTTTATTTTTATATCTCCATTTGTAAGATTAGTGATTTCCTTTCCGTCAATTTCCGCTGTTACTTTAACAGATGAAAACAGAGTTGTTTTTCCTTCTGTTTCCGACAGTGTCATATTATCAAAGATAATCTCACCAGTTCTCGCTATCTCTTTGAGTTCATCTGCACTCATTGCCTTTGTGTCGTCTGAATTATTATCAAGATTGGCATTCTCAGCCGCTTGAAATGTAACAGTGCCTATCTCCGTCATATTAACAATATTTTCACCATTTACAAACTCCGAAAGCGGAACACTGATTTTCGCCCAATCGCCATGAGAATCAAGTTCAAATCTCCTCGTATAACGTGTACCACTTGTAAGCGTTCCATCGACAGTGTTGCCCGTTGAAAAACTTATTTTTACAGCTCCTTTACCCTTATAATCAAAGTTTAGGTACTCAGCCCCCTTTGCACCATTATTTGTCCACACTGCAGGAGCCGGCACAAAAATTTCGCCGGCATAATAAGTTGCCGATTGATAGTAAACACAGAAAGCCGTACTTCCATCAACTCCGCCGTCCTGCAGCCATTTTGCTTTTATATAGTCTTGATAATCATTCGACTTATTTTTGAATCCTCCCCATGTCTTACCGCTTGCGAACTTAGTATCCGCTGTTTCAAAATCCGCAACATACGATATTTCTGTCGGTTGAGTTGTCGCTTCCGGAGCAGCTGTCGGGGAAGTTGTATCCTGTTCCGCAAGCGTGATGTTATCTATTACTACACATCCTGTTACAGCTTTTTCTTCAAGTTCATCTGCACTCATCATCTTTGTTTCTTCAGCATTGTTATCGAGGTTTCCACTTTCTGCCGCAGAAAAAGCCATTCCTACCACATCTGTCAACGGCACTTCATTACCGTTATTTACAAATTCAGAAAGTGGCACACTGATTTTTTGCCATTCATCATTTGTGTTTATAGTCACTGTATGACCATATCGTATTCCGTTTACAACCTCGCCCGTTTCAAGAGATATTTTTATTTTTCCTTGTCCCTTAGCATCAAATTCAAGACACTCTGAATTTTTATTTATTGCCCATTCCTTTGGTATTGACATAAATATCTCTCCGGCATACCATGTGGCAGCTTTGTAAGTCAGTTCAAGAGCACAACCCTCTTTACCGTTTTCAGTTATTTCTGACTTTATACTGTCACTGTAGGTCTTATCATTGTTATTAAATCCTGCCCAGGTCTGCTTATGACTGAGAGTATAAGTATCAAAATCTATGGTTCTTGTTGTATTATCCGGTTTCTCTGTAGGTTCCGGTGTTGCATTTGGATTAAGAACATTCTCTCCGACATTGGACAACTCCATATTGTCAAAGATTATACTTCCGTTTCTCGCTTTCGCTTCAAGCTCCGCTGCCGTCATTGCTTTCGTTTCAGAGGCACTGTTACTCAAACCGCCGTTTTCGCCCGCTTGGAATGTCACGCAGCCTATATTGGCTATTGTTACAGGATTTCCGTTATTTTTAAATTCCGAAAGTGGAATACTTATACTTTGCCATTCACCGTTTGTATCGGCATTAAGTTTATAACTGTACTTTGTACCTTTCGTAAGAGTGTCTGTTGCGGCACTTCCTGTTGACAGGCTGATATTTACAATACCTTTGCCATTGTAATCAAAATTAAGGTACTCAGCATCCGCACCGTTTTGCCAAGCTACAGGAATTGGGAAGAAAACCTCGCCTGCATACCATGTCGCAGCTTTGTAGGTTATGCGAAGTCCTGTTGAATTTTCCTTTCCACCATCGGCTACCCATTCTGGTTTGACAAAATCACTATAATCGCCGGCTGTGTTTTTAGTTCCGCTATATGTTGTGCTATTACCAAATTTCGCATCTGCAGACTCAAAATCAGCCATATATGACACGTTTGTCGCAAAGATAGCACAGTTTATTGAAAAAAATATTGACATTGCGATAATTAATGAAACTAATTTCTTCATAACTAAATCTCCTAAATATCCCTCATATAAGTATAGCGGTCAAAGACCGCTATACTTATACCTAATTATTTGTTCTTGTTATTGCTTGTTCTTGTTCGCAAGAAATTCATCATACTGTTTCTGTGCTTCTTCAATAATTTTGTCAATGCCGGCAGCCTTAAGTTTAGCGGCATATTCTTTCATAATCGGCTCAGGGTCCATTGAACCCATAATTACCTGTTTACGATACTCGCTCTTAACTGTCTGACATGCCGCTATTTCCGCTTCTACCGCAGTATTATCGAATTTAAAGCCATAATCGATAGGTTTCTTAGCCTCTGCGTTAAATGCTTTCAGAGCCTCAACCTTATCAGGGCTTTCTCCTTCTGTAAGATAATTTAGGAATACATTTCCCTGCATCCACTGATAACCTTGTAACGTATACGATGTATCATCCGGAATTGTTATAGTATTATCATCAATCTTGGTGTAATGTTTTCCTTCAATACCATAGTTGATAAGGTTGCTGAGAGTTGCATCAGTGTTAAGTAGTTCAAGGAAACGAAGAACTCTTTCCGGATTCTTTGATGTTCTTGAAACAGCAAGCATCGAACCTGTTCCGGCTCCATTATCCTGCCATATATCCGATACTGTTGATTGGTCAAGTTCAAAATCAAACTTAGCGGAAGTTTCCTTGGCCTTACCTGGTTTTAAGAAGTCCACATAACAGAAAGTTTTTCCGTCCTTTAATCTCTGCTCAAAATCCGTAGCAGTCATAATGTCTTTCTTTACAAGACCTTCGTTATAAAGCTTATTAGCCCATTTGCATGCTTCAAGATATTCCGGAGTTTCTACAAGATTTACAACCTTGCCGTCATATTTGTCTGTATCGTAGAAAATAACGGCTGTTCCTGCGATTTCCTCGTACTTCATAAGAGCTTCAGGTGTTCTGTCACTGCCCCAGTCAATCGGATATTGCATATTTGGTTCATTTTCCTTAATCATTTTAAGCACCGGTAACAGTTCGTCAAATGTCTTAATATTATCCATATTGATATTGTATTTTTCGGCAATATCTTTGCGATATGTCCAGCCTCTTGAATCTGCCATTTCCTTATATGTCGGTATCGCATAAAGCTTGCCGTCCACTCTTGCATTGTCGGCTATTTCTCCAAGCTGCTCAATTGTCTTTGGAATATATGTGTCAATGTAATCATCAAGTGCAAGCCATGCACCGTTTCTCGCATTTGCCGTATAAGTAAGAACTCCGGGTGTTGTCCATGCAATATCAAAATATTCACCCGCCGCTATCATTGTGTTTAGCTGCTTGCTGTACTGATTTGATTCCAGTCTGTGCATTTTCAGTGTAGCGTTAATTTTATCCTTAAGATAATCATTAACAGCAGCCTCTACGGAAGCAACATCCTCCTGTGGCATACCTTGCATATACCAGTTGATTTCATATGTATCCTCCGGTACAACATTAGGATCTTCACCGCCTGTTGCAACCTTGTTTCCTCCGCCACAGCCTGTAAGCACACCTCCAAGCATTAGCATGGCCAATAATGCCGCAATTTTCTTTCTCATAATTTTATCTCCTTTCTTTTTTGATAACGGTTCAGACGTTTCGTCCTTTCCCATTATCAGAACATTTTATATTGGTCTTTCTTTATATTTAACATTATACACCATAGTATTTCAAATATAAATAGCGATAAACTTTAAAATGTGCATATTTTTTTAATAAAATTTATATCATTTCCTACTTGAAATAATATAAAAATATGTTAAAATGTTATATAGTTTAATATAAAGATAAGATAGGATGGAGAATTATGAATGTAAAGTTGTTAATTTGTGACGATGAGAAGATAATACGTGAAGGACTTGCTTCACTGGATTGGAATACCAGAGGTATTGAGGTAGTAGGAACAGCAAAAAATGGTGAGGTAGCATTTGAGCTTTTTCAGAAAATGCTTCCCGATATTGTTATATCAGATATAAAAATGCCAACAAAAGACGGCATATGGCTTTCAGAACAAATTCATAAAATTTCACCTAATACAAAAATTATATTTCTTACAGGATACAATGATTTTGAATATGCACAAAGTGCTATTAATAACGGCGTATGTCAATATCTTTTAAAACCGATAGATGAATTTGAACTTTATGAAATAGTTGACAAATTAACAAAAGAAATACACCTTGAGCAACAAAAAGCAGAAAAAGAAATTGAATTACGCAAAACGCTTAGAAATAGCCGTTATTTTCTATTGAATTATTTATTTAATCGTGCACAGTACGGTATTCTTGATTTTGAACTATTTGAGATATCTAAAAAAGCTGCGGCAATGACGACATTTGTAATACGTCTTGATACAGACAGTACCAACTACGGAATGAATTTTATGATTTTTGAGGCACTAATCGAACATCTTCCTAAAACAATAAACTTTATTCCCTTTTTTAGTAATTCGGACCTCGTATTTATTTGCTGCTTTAACGAACCGGAAGGAGAATCCGAGCAAAAACTTTTCTCTTGTTGTGAGAATTTGGGAGACTTTATTGATACTGAATTTAACGTTAATTATAATATAGGAATAGGTATCTTTACTTCGGAAATATCCGAACTTGAGGCAAGCTATACCTCTGCATTGCAAGCACTCGATTACAGTGACAGACTTGGACAAGGAAACATTATTTATATTAATGATATTGAACCAAAATCACAGCTTTCGGCATATCAGTCAAAACTGATAGAAACCTACATAAAAGCACTTAAAAACAACGACGAAAAGCAAAGCAAAAAAAGCGTCAAGGAACTTTTCGACGTTATGGAACGTTCTGATATGAATCTTTATAATCAGCAGCGACGCTGTATGTCACTTATTCTTTCAATTTCAGATGCACTCTATGATATTGACTGCGATCCAACAATCCTCTTTAAAAATACGGATGCGTGGTCATTAATCAGAAAAACTCAATCTCCTGCAGAACTTAAAACCTTTGTTGAAAATATTACAGATGTTGTAATATCATATATTGAAAGTGTTCAAAAACAAAAGGCTGCAAATATAATCACTCAAGTAAAGGCTCTGGTCGAAAAAAATTATGCAAGGGATGCCTCGCTTGAAACGGTTGCTTCGCAAGTGTTTATTTCACCTTGCTATTTAAGCGTTATATTTAAAAAAGAAACTAATATAACTTTCAAAAATTATCTCATACAGACAAGAATTGAAAAGGCCAAAGAACTTCTTGAAAAAACTGATTTAAAAATATATGATATTGCCGAAAAAGTAGGATACAACAACACCCGCTATTTCAGCGAGTTATTTCAGCGTATCTGTGGTAAAACTCCATCGCAGTATAGAGCGAGTCACAATCCATCTATGCCTCAAGACATATAGGAAAAACACCAACTACGTTCAATGTCATTAATTTAAGTCAAACAAAAAGAATTAAGTTTAGAAATATACTTGAATTTAAAATAATTAAAAAAGTGCTTGACTGAGGTGAACTCGAATCAATGGTGTGGTCGAACTATTTTATTATGATAATCTAAGACTGTAACCACAATCACTATTTAAGTATCCGTACAACTTTTAACTTAAATTCATAACTATATTTTGCAACAAAAAAACCGACCTCCAAAAGTTAGATTTGTGGTCTAACTTTTGGAAATCGGTTCAATACCTACATGTTTCCAAACCATTTTCTCATTTTGTGCCAAGCAATATCATATTAACTAATGACATTGCGGCTATGGTGGTTTTCCTGTTAAATATCACATTAGTTTATTCTTATTGCATCAAATCCTCAAATATTTTTCCTGTATTCATTGACGTTTCTTCATTATTAAAGAATTTAATAAGTGCTTCCTCCAGCTTTTTTAGATTCTCTCCATTAATACTTACTGTTGCAAAAGAGCTTGAATTTTGTACACTTTGCTTTATTCCCTTCACATGTGGATTTGCATCTAATATCATTTCATCGTCATAAAGTTCTCTTATTATCGGGATAAGCGATGTATCTCTTGATAGTCTTCTCTGCTGCTCTTTTCCATTCATAAAATCAAGAAACCTTATTGCTGCCTCTTGATTTTTTGAATTTGAGTTTATTGCAAGGGCATAACTTCTTACAAATTGATTTTTATTAGGCAGACTTGCTACCATTATATTTCCCTTAACTGCCGAAGTATCACCATTAAGCTTTTTCCATAAAGAGCTGTTTCCCATCAACATCGCTGCACTGCCAATTTTAAAGGCGGCTATTGTATCAGTGTAATTTTCAATATCTTTGTATTCTTCAATAAATTCATTATATAGATTAAGCGTTTCTGCATAGCTTATGCCCATCGCCTCTTTTATTTCTATAATATTATACATCATATCTTGAATATCTGAGGTAGTCAGTCCCAGTTTAATAGGTAGTCCGAAATCAGAATTACGGCAAAGATTTATAATTCCATCCCATGTTTCAGGAACGTTATGAATCTTATCGCTCCTATAAAATATAACATCAGTATCCATTCCCACAGGCATAGCATAAAAAGAATCATTAACAGAAAATCTTTCCTGTGCGTCAATTATATATCTGCTATTATCTAATAAAATCTCTCCATCAAGAGCCTTTATGTATTTCTGCTCAACAAACTCCTTAGTCCACTCATCATTAATCCAGTATATATCGATCGAACTGTCTTTACCACTTAACGCCGAAACATATAGCTGATGCCTCTTTTCTGTTGAAGTGGGTGCATCAATAAATTTTACTTGAATATCTGGGTTTGCTTCATTAAATTCAGCTATATTTTGCGTGAAATCTGAGATATAGTTTGGTTTTATTACTTTTAAAACAGTAACAGCCTGTGCGGATTCCACTGTTTTCTCCACTGTGCATCCTGAACACATTGATAACATCACAGAAGCAAGCAAAAACAAAATAAGTAATTTTTTCATTAAAAACACTTCCTTTATAAGTCTTGCTAATAATATTATACCCTAAATACTTTATTTAGTAAATAGCGGAAAACTTTAAATAGTGCATATTTTTTTGTATTACTCTGCCAAATATTTTTATGACTTGAAATTTAATATGGTTATGGTATAATTATATCATAGAAGTGTTTTTATATATACCAATTTAACTTTATAATGATAAAACGGATTAGCTATATCCATAAAAATTCATAAACTTTATATTTTCAGTATTTTGTAATGGCTATTATATTATAAAAAGGAGGTGTTTGTCATGTCTGAAAAGTTCAATAATATGTCATTTCGTACAAAATTGTTGCTTTCATATATTGCGGTTATTATATTATGTATCATTATTTTTGGTTTAACCGTATTTTCGAGCATTTCAAGAAGATTTGAAAATGAAATAACTGACAATAACGCACAGATAACAGGCCTCGCTGTCAATAATATGACAAATACCATGAATAATATTGAGCAAATTCTGTATAGTGTTCAAGCCAATTCGACAATTGAAAAAATGCTGACTGCGTCCAATCCTCCGTCTCCTTATGAAGAAATTGCCGCCATAGAACAAGAACTTTCAAAAATAGACCCCTTAAAAGCAACAGTATCACGTCTTAGTCTATATATTGAAAACCGTACATCATACCCATCTCCGTTTGATTCGAATGTGACCGCTTCCGTTTATTCCAAAAATGAGGTATGGTATAAAAACACAAAGGAACTGAACGGAAGCACATACTGGTGCGTTATGGATTCCTCTGATGCCAATGGCTTGTTGTGCGTTGCTCGTGCGTTTATAGATACGAGAACCCATAAAATACTCGGAATAATCCGTGCAGATGTTAATCTTTCGCAATTTACAAATGATATTGCACATATAAGTATGAACAATACAGGTAAGCTTTTTTTGGTATATGAAAATCACATAATAAACACGTGGAATGATAGCTACATAAACAACTTTGTAAACGAAAATGAATTTTTTAAAGCAATAAGTGCTGATTCCGATAAGCCTCAGCTTGTTCAGATAAACAAAGAAAAACATATTATAAACCATAGCCGGCTCAAGGACAGCTCTCTTATCCTTGTACGTGCTTCAAAACTTGATGATTTTAACAGTGATATACATATAATCGAAAAATCAATGATAACTACAGGAATTATAGCATTACTTGTCGCTCTAATATTCATTTTTATTTTTACACGTTGGCTTACAGCTCCTATAACAAAGCTTATAAAGCATATGGAACGCTTTGAAAATAACTATGAGCGTATACCGATAGAAATAACCTCTCATGACGAGATGGGCAAACTGGGTGAGTCCTACAACTCTATGCTCAACACCATAGATTCTCTCATAACCGATGTTGAAGATTTATATAAAAAACAAAAGATATTTGAACTTAAGGCTTTGCAAGCTCAAATTAACCCTCACTTTTTATACAATACCCTTGACTCAATTCATTGGATGGCACGTGCTCATCATGCACCGGATATAAGTAAAATGGTGTCCGCATTGGGAACTTTTTTCCGCCATTCTCTTAATAAAGGCAACGAATATACTACAATAGAAAACGAATTAAATCAAATATCAAGCTATGTATCTATACAAAAGATACGCTTTGAGGATAAATTTGACGTTGTATATGACATTGACGAAAATCTTCTGCACTGTACAATCGTAAAATTAACAATTCAGCCTCTTGTTGAAAATTCTATCATCCATGGTTTTGATGAAATTGAAGAAGGCGGTATGATAACAATTCGTATCTATCCCGAAGATGATTATATATTTATTGATGTTATTGATAATGGTAGCGGCACAGACACTAATGAGTTAAATAAAGCTATTACTCATGAATTGGACTACAACGAACCAATCGAAAAATATGGACTTACAAATGTAAATCTGAGAATTCAGTTATATTTTGATAAAACCTGCGGCTTATCATTTAAAACCAATGAAACCGGCGGTGTAACAGCCACAATAAAAATAAAGCGAAAAGAACCGGAATATAAAACTATTGATTTATAATTTTGTATATGAGGATTGACTGCAATTCAAATACCGAAAATAATATAACTCAATACTGCCGCAAACTTAATGCTTATTCAGCTTTGCACACTGTTATGAAGAATCTTTCATAACAGTGCTATCTTTGCCATGTTCCGGCAATACCGAGATTATATTCAACAGAATGTAACGAATGTCAAAAATAATTGACCGTTCATTATATTTATATAAAAGCACCTTGCTTTTTAAGTTCTTTTCTTAATTCTTCAATGTCAATGTCTTGCACGTTTATATTATTTACAGCACATATTCCGGCGGCAACACCTCCGCCATGACCTATAGCTCCTGCAATAGGTGATACACGTATTGCCGCTTGTGCCTCGAAATTTGCACTGATGCAGCGTCCGACTGTAATCAAATTTTTCACATTGTCAGAAATAAGCGAACGGTACGGAATATGATATATATCCCCATATTCTAACGAAAGTTTTGTTTTTTCATACATTTGGGTATCATTTCCCTCCGGAGCGTGAATATCTATTGGATAACCGCCGCAAGCAATGGTATCATCAAAATCTACACAGGATATAATATCCTCAGCTGTAAGCACATAGCTACCTTTCAGCTGACGTGAACCTCGTATGCCTATAAATGGACCCGTAAACTCAAGCTCTGCATTTTCAAAGCCCTGTACCTCTGTTTTAAGCAATTCAAGCACTTCCCAAGCCTGCTTTCTTCCGAGAATTTCAGCACGAGTTAAATCCTTCGGTTCGGTGGGGTCTGCATTAATTATGCGTGTGGTATTTACAATAAACTCTCCTACCCTGTCTGTTTCAAAAAACAGAATATCCTCCCTCTGAAATGAAATCTTGCCTGTCTTTTGTGCTTTTTTCAATGTATTTACATACCCGCCTATAGATAGCTTTGGAGCACGGGTAACTTTGCTTAAATCACTCTTAAGCCGAGGAAATTCATCATTATTATTCATTATATATTCCTTGACTCTATCCGTATCAACATTAATAACCTTAAAATTCATTGTCATAGGCTGGCATTTTCCATCTGCCTCACGACCTTTGTTTGTTTCAAGCCCTGCAAGAAAAGCAAGGTCACAATCTCCGCTTGCATCAACAAACATTCTAGACTCTATACATCGTTTACCGTTTTTCCCATATACCTCAACAGAGTTTATTACGGCATTTTCGTATTCAACATCACAGACCACACTATGATAGAGAAGTTCAACACCGGCTTCTGCCATCATATCCTCAAGTTCAAGTTTCATTCCTTCAGCCGAAAACGGAGTAACTGTATATGTATAGCCCGTAGTATCAAAAATATGCCCCGGAGAGAACCCTTTATTCATTAATCTTTCTATAAGTTCATTCGTTACACCCCGAACAACTTGAACATCACCAGCATGAAACGTCATCATAGGTCCCGTACCACATGCTGTAAGTGTACCGCCTAAAAAGCCATATTTCTCAATCAATATAACACTTGCTCCATATCTTGCAGCTGCTATTGCTGCCATACAACCGGATATTCCACCTCCGATTACCGCTACATCATACATTTTTTACACCTCCAAATTTTATATGTTGTTCCTCGCCCCTTGCAGCACAAGTATCAATCTCCATACATACATACGGTACAAGTTGTATTATATTAATTCGTTCGCTCTTACTTATTATTTCTTGTGCACTGTAGTCAAGCTCTATATAAATTTTATCTTGTTTCTGTGTAATATCAGATATAGAAAGTTCAAGCGTTCCACAAGTCTGCGTGGTCATCACAATACAACGCCTATCACAACTTATCCCCCCTGCACTGTGCGTCTTATCTTTCAAAAACACCACTCCGGTTGTTCCATTCTTTTTTACACACTGTATTGAATCAGAATTCTCAATTATCCTTATTCCACTTTTTCTGTAATAATCATTTATTTCTTCTTCATGGCATTTTGGAATAACTATATATTCGTAAGAAACGTCTTTTACCTTTCTTCCGTGTTTAATCCACATTGTAAGATACCTTCCCTTGTAACTCTTACCATCTGATTTTATGCTCATATTATTCCAATCTCCGCTTCGTATCTCTCGAAAAATATTTACCTCCTGTTCCTCCGGGAAACAGTAGCCCACATCATGACTACCATCAAGATAAGCTCCTTTTATAATATAACCTTCACTTTCTTCATTACCATGTACTGTAAATCTCGAATTATCTGTTACAAGTCGATTTTCAATTATCGTTTCTACTTCACTTTCTTCTTCACTGTTTATACAACTTCCAAGACAAACCACTTCTTTATCGAAGAAAAACCACGATTTATTCGCTTTCAGACTATTTTCATTTGAAATCAACTTCATTGTGCATACACCGTTTTCCCCTATGCCGCATCCTCCTGTAAAATCACCTGCGGCATTAATATTAGGTTTTACTGTCGAGCCTCGTAAAACAGTTGTCCCTGGTAGGCGTTGTAAATCTATTGTTTGCCAAAAAAAGTCCGACTTTGGCTCATTTTTTTTATAAATGTACATCATACCGTCCGAGGTATGATGAGCATTTTGATTTTCATCGTTAATTGATTCATATGCTGCAGTCCGTTCTGAATGCATGGCAAGACCTATCGTATAACCATTTCCGTGTTTAACAACTCTATCCATACTGTTAAATGCCATAAAATATGGCTTGATTTCTTTCGGTTTAATATTATTATCTTCTTGTAAATGTTCCGCAAGTTCTGCCGTAAATACTGAAGCATATTCAAAAAAATTATCTGTAATCTGTGTCTTGATCGTACCCTTCAATTCATTAAACTCAGGCATTTCACTTAATATAAGCATTGCCGAAAGTATGTGCGTACAAGCAAGGTCACTCTGCTCATAATAACGTGAAATTTCTCTGCCACGTACCATATCCATAGCTCTGCCATTATATATGAAAGGAAGATAGGATTTTTCAATCCATGTATTAATTATATCTGTATTTTTATTTTCAAATTCTGTATCTTTAAAAATATATAACATCGGTGCAAGTTCTTGTATAAGCGAGCGTCCGTAACCACAATTATATGGTATATTATCATGTTGAATAAATGAACCATCCTTATAAAAACCGTCACCGCTGTCTGTTATAACCATTACATCCTGTATACCGGATATAGCATTCTTTATACTATCGTTGTCTGAAAGTAATATTCCACGAACAGCAAAAATAACTGACTCCCAAATTCTGTTAGCACCGGTAAGCTTTATCCTATCATTAAAATGTTTTTCCGCCGCCATATATCGTTTGAGTTGTGATTTGTCAGTATAATCATACATCAAGGTAAAAATACTGTTGATACTAAGAGGGATACCTATTTCCCAGTACCACCAGTTACCTTTAGGCACAGTAGTGTCATTATATACTTTTTCTAAAGTATTTAGTGCATTAAATATTTCATTTTTTATATTTTTATTATGATAGAATTGTGAGTTATTTTGAGAAAACGATATAGAAATGTCCAGTATTCCTTTCAGTGTTGCATTTATAACTCCCGGCTCATTTGATGTAATTGCCTTTTCTATACGCCCACCAAGCTGTACAAGCCTTTGTTCTGTGCGTTCATCTGATTGTAGTATGCAATCAGCCGTTTTTTTGCCGTTGTATCCTCTACCGCATAAAACATCAGAATATCGCTTTCTTAGTATGTTAAAATCCGTCATAATCATTCCTCCCATTTTTATATGTATCAATAATATCATATATGTCTATGCATATTAAATGGGAGAATCTTTAATTAATGCGTTAAATTTTTTATATTTCAATTTAAAAGGACGCTTTAAAATAGAGCGTCCCTTTAAATTTTATAACAGTTCCCATTCTTTTATTCATTCTCTTTTTATAGGCTCATCTCTTGCCTAATCAATATACACGTTTTAAAACAACTGATTTAGCCAATCAACTGACAGACTCAACCACGGATACTCTCTTTCAAACTTTCGTTTGGACCATATTAACTCATCACTCACCCTTGACAAACCATGCTCGCCTTTCTCAAATATATGTAATTCAAACGGTACTCCAACCCTCCTCAAGCCAGCTGCATACATCAGTGTATTTTCAACAGGAACACATATATCCTCATATGTATGCCATAAAAACGTTGGTGGAATTATATCCGTAATACGCCTCTCAAGCGACAGACTGCTCCATAGATGATTTGACTCGTCATCTGTACCTGTAAGATTTTTAAATGAATCTTTATGAGCAAATTCACCCGATGTTATTACCGGATAACTTAAAATTTGAGCATTTGGCTTATGCATTGCTAACTCAATCTCGCGCTCGCTGAATATTTCAGAATCATTCCACAAGGCACTTAGTGATGCTGCAAGATGTCCACCGGCAGAAAATCCGCATACAATTACCTTATCCGTATCTATATTCCATTTTTCTGCATTTTCTCTAAGCATGGCAACTGCATTAGCTGCATTTTGTATAGGAAGCGGATGTGTGTGCGGTTCAACACAATAATACACTACTGCCGCATGGAATCCTGCTGCGTTATATGCCATAGCAATACGCTCTGCCTCACGCTCAGATACCATTCCATATCCACCTCCGGGAAATATCACAACTATTGGACGTTTCTTACCGTCCAGAATATACGTTTCCATATACGGCATAAATCCATATTCTGTCGCTTCTTTCAACAAGTTAAATTTCTTATTAAACATAACATTCACTCCGTCTTAATTTTTGTCAGTTAAACGGGCATATCCTATCACAGAATATGCCCGATATGCTCATCTTAATTCAATGTAAATACTTTATTAAATAATGGTTTCATATCATTTTTCCATATAAAGACCTTCACCTTACTCTTATTTACGCAAGTAAATGGAATAATTACACTGTCTGAAATTTCATCTGATTTTATCGAAAGCAATGTACCATTCTCATTATATTCTGCAACATAAACCATGCCTTCTTCTGTTATATTGGTAAATATAGCATTAACATTTCCATTTTTATCATCATACGTTATATTCACTGTCGGTTCTGTAGGCTCATCCTTTGCTGCCGCATTAATTGTCACACTCATAACTTCACTGGCAAAGGATTCATCTGCAACTGCCGCCACACGAACAATGTAAGACCCCGGTGCAAGATTTGTGATTTCCGTGCCTGCACACTGCATCCATGTGAATGTAGGTTCTGACAATGATTTATATTCCATTGTAGTGTCAACACCTGTGATTTTGCCGTCATTGCCTTGATAAGTCTGTTCTTCAACCGCTGCTACATTTGGTGCGGATGAACGTTTAGGAATAGAAAGTTCAAACGCTTCACTGTTGCTTGTTTTTATGCCATCACCTTTTTTTACGATTTTTAGGGTATGACCGAAATATGTGTTGTCAATGTCGATATCCTCTGTTACATTATCTTTATCCGTCGCTACGCCATCATCTATTTTTATTATATAGTCACAGCCTTCCGTAAAGCCTGTTAGCTTTTCGTTTACATAGTTAATCGAGATTGTAGGCTGCGTTTCCGGCATTGCATCATACGCAATAATTGTAACCGAATATTCTGCACTCTTAAACTGCCTTTCGGCTTCCTCGTCTGCACTTACAGCTTTATAACGGATTTTATATGTGGTTCCAGGCTCAATATCACCTATATCATCTCCATCGCCCGTAGTCCAATTAATACCATTATTCGTACTATATTCCATAGTGTCTGCGATACCTGCAATAGTACCTTTGCCGCCAATCACACTCGGTTGTGTTACTATGATTTCCGATTTTGTCGGTGCTGCAGGACGTGCCTTAACTATTAGAGTCTGTGCTTCACTCGCAACCGTTGTCACATTATTACCCTTCTTTACTATCGAAAGCGTTATCTGTTCATTTGTTATATAATTAGCTAATGATAACTTGTTATCTGTTAATGTAACATCTAAACCATTAATTGTATATGTTCCATCCTCAACAAAGTTTATAAGTTCCTCTGTTGTATAATCAATTGCAATTTCAGGCGTCATTTCCTTTTCAGCTATAAACGTTTCAACTGTAATTGTTGTCTTCTCACTTGCAAAGTCTGTATCTGTTGCAGCTTTGCGGACATTGTATTCGCCTGCATCAACCTCAACTGTATCAACCAACTGCGTACTACTCCATTCATCTGTTCTCTTGAGTTTGTACTGCATGCCATTCATACCTGTGAGTTTACCTTTGCCGCCTATTTCCGTAGCATTTACACCTTGAACGGTTGTAGGTGCCTTAGGACGTGCTTTAACTGTCAACTGTTGCACGTCACTGTCGGTATATATTTCGGTATTGCGTGCTTTTTTTACAATTTCAATAGACAATAATTTGCCGGCATAACCAATTTTTTCATCATCAAGCGATATTGTCGTCACGCCCTCGCCAAGCGTTATATCTTTAGCATTACCTTCACCCACCTTTATCGTATACGGTTCCTGTGACTCAAAGCCGGTAAGTGTTTCATTTATATAATCAATGCTTATCTGTGGAGTTGCTTCCTGTATTTTTGCCGGTGGTATAATTTCCTCCTCCGAATATGATACTTCTGTTACTTTAACGTTATCTATATACGTCGCATTTTCAATATTATTTGAAGCTGTATGATAGAATCGCAAGTCTGTTATTCCTTCCTTTAAAGTGTCAAAGGCTCCTTTACATGTATCAAATGAACTTCCTTCTTTTACAAAACTCACATTATCTTGAAGCATTGTTCCATCTAGCCATATTGAAAATATTCCTGTGTTTGGATGAAGTTCAAGTTTTATATGGTGCCATTGGTTATTCTTTATAGACATTGCTTGTTCATAGCACCAGTTTCCTCCCGTATTAGTAATAGCTGTTCTGAGTGACGATGCGGTGAAATATGTAAGCCATAGTTCATTTCCTTCCTTTGTTTTAGCATACATACCTCTTGATGCACCAATCGCATCATCAGCACTTTCAAACATCGTGTCGTATTCTATTGTTAATGTTTTCTGCGGATTATCTGCCTTACTTATAGGAATAGTTGCATTAGCCGTTGCCTTATTGCCGGTGGCAGACAACTTCAACGACTTTGTTGTTTCTCCTGTAGGTATTGCCGACGTTACCGTCGTTGTTGTCCCATTAACGTCATTCGTTGCCTTTGCCAGCATATCATCGCCGTTGTTATACTCAACAGATGATGGACTTTCTGTATATCCCTTCACATAATCATATCTTGTAGGTCTTATAATATTATAAGTTGTATAGTCAACACAGGTAAGACTGTTAATGTTATCATTGTCTGTTGCAATTGCATAAACACTGTGCACACCCGATGTAACATCAGGTGTAAATACCCATTTACCGTCGTCACGTTGTTTAGCATCACCCGCCTTGATTTCTCCCTCGTCAATATATACCTCAACTTTACTGACAACACCATCTGTGTCATAAGCACTTATTACAATGTCGTCGCCTGACTGCTCTACTTTTGATATATACGGTGCATAATTATAGAACTCTGTCGTTGACAACTCTTTATTTACAGCTTTAGAAGCATATTTCTCTGTCAAATCAGTCATAAACGGTGCTATAGGTCTGCCTGCAGCATTAAATGTATTAATCACGGCTGGGGTGTCAGTTTGTGCTTCAACTAAATCCTTTGCAATACCCGGAGTATCTGACCATGCATACTTAACCTGTGGATTTGTTATATCTGTTACATCTATTTCTATAGTATCGCCGTTAATTGTCGGTGTAATATCTTTGTATATTCCGTCATCATCTTTAAGTTCAAAGCCCAACGGCACACCTCCATCATCGGTTGAAAGAGAGCCGTATGTATTCTTGAAATGAAGAATAAGTTTATCGCCACTGCGTTCCATATAATCAAAAGATGGGCTTTCAACATTTGATTGTGTATTGTTAATAAAATCTTCTATATAAGCAACTGCTCTGTCAGCAATAGGTCCTTTATCATTTGGGTGAACATTATTTGTAGTTCCTGTATCATTGCTCACAACTGTTTTTACGTTATCCATTCTTTGTGATACATTCCATTGTCCCGCTCTTACTCCGGTGCCAATGCGTATTGTCGAATAAATTTTTGCAAAATTCGCAGTAGGAAGTTGAATGACTACAAATGGTAAGTCCTCATCATTAAATGTTTTTCTCCAGTTGTTAATAAGCGAAGTCAATGCTTGCTCATACACTGTGCCGCTTTCAAAGGTAGTATTTGCCTCTCCTTGATACCATACAACAGCAGATGCTTTCAAATTCTTTAGCGGCAGAAGTCTTTGTGTATATAGTCCGCCTTTTGAGCTTGCTCCCGCCATCATTCTCTTTGCTTGTGAATCCCAATTTACTGAATATGTCGGAATCCACTGCATTATTGACGACCCACCCAAACTTGAACTTATAAGACCTATAGGAACATCAGAATCTTTTTTTATCATCCTCTTGCCTATCAAGAATCCAAGTGCAGAAAATTGCTTTGAATTTTCCATAGTAGCAACCTTCCACTCTGAAATCTCGTCAAATGAATTCATATATCTCACGTCTTCGTAAGCTTCACTTAATTCTTCGTTCATCAACGTTGGAAAAGTCTCAAGGCGATTAAACATATTTGATTGTCCCGTACAGAATATAACATCACCGACAGCCACATTATCGAGAGTAATCATGTTATCACCGCTTGATACTGTCATAGTTGCTGATTTTACAGCTTCCATAGCAGGAAGGGTTATCTCCCATAAACCATGTTCTATTGTTGTTTGCTCATCAGCCCCATTAAAATTTACTGAAACCGTATTCCCCGATTTTCCTGTACCTGTAATAGTAATAGGTTCTTTTCTCTGGAGTACCATGTTTGAGGAGTACACCGCATCCAAAGTTAACTCCGGTTCAAGAGTAGGCGTTGGGGTTGGACTTGCCGTTGGGGTTGGCGTTGGTGTCACATCCGGATTGATTGTTGTGGTTGGCGTTGGTGTTGTATCCGGCTCTGTTTCGCCACCTCCATCACTGTCTATATTCACATCAAATGAGTCAATAGACCACTGTATTTTCTTAGTGACTTGAGTTTTATCCTCACTTAAATCTCCACAGCCTATATATAAATATACGAATCCATCCTTTGATGCCGTAATTCCGTTAGGCAGGGAATACTTCATATTTGATTTGTTTGTTGACCAGTTTTTTATATTACTTTCATCTGTATGCTTTTCAAGTTCCTCTTTTACCAAATCCTGCGAGTGTGATGTAAGTGTTATTTCGCTATCAGAAACAAAAAGACAATATTCCAATTCCATTGTTGCAGTATCAAGATATGTAAAATTAATATCGACATTAATCTTGTCGCCGGTATTTACTTGTGCCAACTTAAACATTGTCGCTCTTGGTGTATTGTTTGCTTGTATATAATAAGTGACACTTTCTTTACTGCTTACAGTATTTTTTAATATTTTACTATTACTTTTGTCTGAACTTGGCAGTGTATACGCTGATACTCCGTCCGCTTCCGCTTCTACTGTAGTTGTAGTAGCCGCAAATGCCGTCAAACCGATAGATGCACATATCATCGTCACAGCTAACATCAATGAAATAATTTTTTTCATTTTTTTCCCCTCTTTCCGTTTTTATATACTTTTACTCATAATAACTATATCTTGTTATTAATCTTACCACGGGAATTTTTTTATTAAAATGCGGTAAACTTTAAGCTGTGCGGTTAAATTTATTAAAACCAACCATGTTTTTCGGTACAAAAGTCATATAAATCGTAAAATATGCTGTTAAAAGCTTGACTTGCCATAACATTATCCATAACCCTATTGACGCAAAAAAACAGTGCCATTAGAGTTGATTTTCAAACCAACCTAACGACACTGTTTTATTATAAAGTATAAATAATTTCTTCTAAAATTTAATCGCTATATCATTCCAAAATGTTTGAGTGCGTATTCTATGCCATTATCGAGCAAATCTTTTGTCACAAAAGATGCCGACTTTTTAAGTTCTTCACTGCCATTACCCATAACGATACTGTTAGGCACTGCCGTAAGCATAGGCAAATCATTCATACTGTCGCCTATTGCATACGCATTATCAATCGGAATATTATGGTATTCAAGAACTTTTTTTATTCCTGTACCCTTTGAAAATCCTTTTACCGTCATCTCACAAAAGCCGTCACCACGCACAATAAAATCAAAATCTTTTTCGATTTCTCTTTTAAATCGTTCTATATTGCTTTTTTCATCATACCAAGCCAAGAATTTGTCAAAAGCAAAACCATCGTCGCTGACATCAGGTGACAAATCTTTACCTTGCATTTCAAAACGTCTTTTCAGTTTTACAAAACCGTCTAAATTTCTACTGCGTTTATCACAATAAAATGACTTAGAATGTTCATACATTGGTGTCATATTACATTCAAACACAAGTTTAGCAACATTTTTGCAAAGCTCCGATGACAATGTATGCTGATATATCACTTTGCCATCACATTCTATATACATTCCGCAACCACATATATATCCGTCAAAGCCTATATCTCTTATTCTCTGTTCAACGTTCATAACGGTTCTGCCCGTATCAACATACATCAAATGTCCGTTTTTCTGTGCCTTATGTATTGCATTTACCGCACTGTCGGGTATTATATATGCCTCGTCATCAGATATAAGTGTACCGTCCAAATCAAAAAATACTATCATAAAAATCACTCCAATAAGTATATTATATATGGTGCAAAAAGATTTTTCAAGTCGGACATAATAAATTTATATTGCAAGCATTGCAGCACCGATAATTCCCGCATCATTGAAAAGCTGTGCCGCTACAATCTTTGTCTTTGTCATATGTTTATTAAAACCTGTATTATACACATATTCTCGTATCGGCTCAATGAGATAGTCGCCCTCTTTACTTATACCTCCGCCGATAGCAATTATTTCGGGCTGAAAAATATTTTCTATACTGACAATTCCGTCTGCCAAATATCTCTAAACACACAAGTATGTACGGAGGAAAAATAAACCTTGGTTATCTTACATATACAAAAATTCGTTTCTGGGGAGAACAAACACTTGCAACGCCTAACGAAAGATATAATGGAGATTATATAGCTCAAGTTCTTACACCTTCAAGGCTAAAAAAAATACCATATGTAACCAGCGTTGTAAACTCACTTGCATCACTTGATAAAACTGAAATGGCAGGAAACAGTGTTGTAAATATTATTTTACCCGGTACAACCTCATTATCTACCTGCGAAGCATTTTTACGCACCTCTGCTGATACTGCTATGGAAGCACTTCAGCTTAATTGCGTATCAAGAGATACACTGCTTGATGCACAAAAACATCCTGATAAATATCCTGATTTAATTGTGAGGGTATGTGGATTTTCAGCTAAATTTACAAGCTTGTCCCCTGAATGGCAAGAAGAAGTTTTAACAAGAAATTTTTATAAATAATTATAAAGAGGAAACTGTTATGATACAAAAATCAGAAATTATTACAGATGGGAAAACATTAAGTAAAATTGCACTCGGAACACATACATTTCATATTGAGACCGAGAAAACAAATTTTGAAATACTTGATATGTATGTTGCAGGCGGCGGCAATATAATAGATACTGCACGTTGTTATGGAGAAGATGTTACACACCCCAACAGACCTGAAAGTGAAATGTGTATAGGTCATTGGTTACAGTCAACTGGCATGCGTGATAAGATTATTCTCATCACCAAAGGCGGAAATCCCGAATACGAAAACGGAGAGCATGTTAGAAACAGAGTCACTGCAGACGATATTGAAGCAGATATTACAAAAAGCTTGGAAGCATTAAAAACTGACTATATTGACATCTACTTTTTCCATAAAGATGATCCAACAATTGATCCCGGTGTATTAATCGAGATACTCAATAAGTATGTAAAATCCGGAATGGTCAAGCATATAGGTGCATCAAATTGGACTGCCGAAAGAATTAAGGAAGCAAATAAATATGCCAAGAATCATGGGCTTGCCAAATTTGAATTCAGCGAAATTGCTTTTTCACTGAAAGATAGAGTAACAAAGGGTTGGGGCGAAAAAGAATTGATACACGAGATGAATCTTGAAGATTATAAATATTACAGTGAAAGCGGAATACCTGTTATTGGATTCGGAGCACAAGCTTACGGTTTTTTCTACGGTGATAGTGTGCCCACTGATTCTTCTGAAAAAAACAAAGAAATTTTCAACAGGCTGAAGAATATTTGCAACGTAAAACACATCAACGCTCATCAAGCATTGTTTGGATTTTATTTTGGCTGCGATTTGAAAAGTATACCTCTTATCTCTGCAAGAAATGTATCACGTCTTAAAGAAGTTATAGATAACTGCAATACTATTCTTGACAAGCAAGATATAGAATATTTGCTCAAAGAAAGGTTTCATTGATATGAATAAAGCAATAATATTTGACATACAGCACGGTTCCGTTGTAGATGGTCCCGGTATGAGAACAACGTTTTTTTCAAAGGTTGTAATCTTAGGTGTAGCTGGTGTCACAATCCCGAAAGTCAGTCTTTCGAAAAACAAGTAATGTTATATAAAGAAAAATGCGTCGGTTGTGGAAGATGTAAAAACGTTGACAGAAACGATACAGATTTCATATGTTATCATGACGCGCGAGAAATTTGCGGAGAAGAATACTCTGTTGATGAAATTTTTGAAAAAATCATATGCGATAAACGTTTTTATGAAACTTCTGGTGGCGGAGTAACATTTTCCGGCGGTGAATGTATGTTGCAATCAGATTTTCTTTGCGATATTTTAAAGAAATGCAAGGAGTCCGGTGTACATACTGCCATAGATACAGCCGGACATATAAGCTGGAAAGTGTTTGAAAAGATTTTGTGCTATACAGATTTATTTTTGTATGATATAAAAGCTTTTAATAACGATATTCATCGTAAATATACAGGAGTTTCAAATGAACTTATTTTAGAAAATTTACAGAAGTTGTTTGAACGCGGTGCAAATGTATGTATAAGAATCCCTGTAATATCCGGGGTAAATGACACCGTTGAAGAAATGCAAAAAATCAAAAACTTTCTTGCTCCATATAAACCATCAAAAATAGAACTTCTTCCATATCACGGTATGGGAGAACACAAATATGAAGCTTTGGGAATGAAAAATATAAAATTTAACGCTCCCAATCAAAATATTATGACAAAATTAAATAAAGTAATAAAAATCAATTTTTTATAAAAAAAACTGATGATCTCAACGCATTTTATACTATTAATCATATAAAAGGGGAATACGGACATATTATCGAGTATTCTTCAAGATGTAATCCCCAAATTGATATAATAAAAATATCAGTTTGGGTATTTTAGCATTTTGGGGAGTATCATGTCGAATTTGATGTACCAATAAGTAGGAATAGGGATAATTTTGAATTAATTGTAATTTTGTAATTGATTATTCTTGCATTATATGTTATAATAATGTATAAAAGGAGGTAATTTGTATGAAAATTGATAAAAATAATATTATTTGCTTTGTAAGTGGAGCTTTGCTATTTGGTACTGTTGGTGCTTTTGCATCGTATTATACTGCGACAGAAAATACTTTCCCAGTTCAATTAAATGGAGAAAATGTTTCTATTGACGGATATAATATTGATGGAAGCACATATTTTAAACTTCGTGATGTTGCAAATGTTGTTGGCGGATTTGATGTGGATTTCTTTAATAATACTATTCAGCTTTCTAAAGATAACTATAAATATGATAATAAAGCAAATAAAATTGATTACAGTAAATATCAAGGAACATATGCTGTTTTAAACGGCAGCAGCAAAATATATAATGATTTATGTGATGTTTTAACTATTAAATCAATATCAGCAGATGGAGTTGATTTTGAATTTGAATATCAAAAGACAGGAAGAGGAGTTGTATTTTCACCGGAGAAAGCTACTTTTGTTGAGCCATATCATGCAATAGCCGGTGGAACATATAGTTATGGTGGAATGGAAATAGGTAAAATAATTAATGCTAATTATGATTTAAAGTTTGATGAAAATAATATTAGAATTATTATTTATTTTGATTCACAGGACGAACCAATAAAAGATGTAACTTACAATATTATGACGGATAGAAAAAACTAATTTCTTATAAGATGGTACGAATATATTTTACCATAGTACAAAAAAGGATTTGGAGTAGTCAGATATAATATTTGTTTGTATTGAACTCTCAAAACAGGTCATACCCCAAGGGTGTGACCTGTTTTGGTATCCGCAAAATCAATAGGAGTAGGGGGTGCGGACATATTCTTGGACTATTTGAGAGGGAGGTGCGGACATATTCTTGGACTCCGAAAGGGGTAAAGATAAATGTATACCAAAGAACAGAAAGAGCGAGCACTAAAGGAATTTGAACGATTAGGTTCAGTACAGGCAGTAGTAACTCTTCTTGGTTACCCATCAAGACATACCTTGTATGACTGGTACAGAAATAAAATAGCAGATATTGCTGATTATCACGGTTCGCTTGATAAAGAATATCAAATTAAACAAAAATATATCAATGCACCCAATCACCCTCGTAATCCTGATGCGAATTTGAAGTTAGATGCAATTAAACGTTGCTTTTCTCTTGGGGAAGGTGTAGAATATGTATCAAGAGATATTGGTTACAGCCGTGCCAGTATATATTCATGGTACCGCAAATATCAGAAATTTGGAGTTGCAGGGCTTATGTCATCTAAGAAACAAATAAAAAGAGAAAATATAGATTTTAATACAGAACCTTCAAAACAACAGGAAATTTCAGAATTGCAGGAGCAAATCAAGCAGTTACAAATGGAAGTTGATGTATTAAAAGAAGCATTAAATCTGCTAAAAAAAGACCCCGGCATCAATATAACGGAGCTGAAAAATCGCGAAAAAGCAGTGATTATTGATGCCGTAGAAGATAAGTATTCACTGCATCAGCTGTTGAAATGCCTGTGCATGGCAAAAAGCAGCTACTACTATCAGAGAGCTGTAATGAAGCAGTCTGATAAATATGCCGAAATCCGTATACGAATAAAAATAATCTTTCAAGAAAACAGGAATTGTTATGGATACAGGCGTATCCATGGCGAACTCAAAAAAATAGGAATTACTGTTTCAGAAAAAATTGTACGTCGAATTATGAAAGAGGAACATTTAACAGTACCGACAAAACGTATGAAAAAATACAGCTCATATAAAGGTGAAATCACACCGGAGGTAGACAATATAATCAACAGGGATTTTCACGCAGAACAACCAAACACAAAATGGCTAACGGACATAACCGAATTTGCTATTCCGGCAGGAAAGGTATATCTTTCACCTGTTATTGATTGTTTTGACGGTATGGTTGTCAAATGGAATATCGGAACAACACCGGATTCTATCTTAGTCAACAAAATGCTTGAAGATGCTATTGGTACATTATTACCGTCAGAACATCCTCTTGTACATACAGACAGAGGATGTCATTATCGATGGACGGGATGGATAGAACGTATGCAAGCTGCCGGGTTAACACGTTCTATGTCAAAAAAAGGATGTTCACCGGACAATGCAGCTTGCGAAGGATTTTTCGGGAGATTAAAGAACGAAATGTTTTATGGGCGCTCGTGGGTAGGTGTATCAATGGACGATTTCATAAATGAAATTAACAGCTATATCGAGTGGTATAATACAAAACGAATCAAGCAGTCACTGGGCTATATGAGTCCGGCAGAGTACAGACATAGTCTTGGATTAACAGCATAAAATAGTCCAAGAATATGTCCGCACCTCCCTATGTCCCCTTTTTTCTGTTACGATAGATTTATTTCAATCCACAACAAATTTTAACGATGAGCTTTTACCATTCAATTTTTTTAACTGTCCTATCTCCCACTCTCCTATAAAACGTACTTTTGCTCATACCCAATTCTCTCATTGCTTGTGCGGCGGTAATGTTTTTATCACGCCAATTTTGCACCACTGCATCAAAATCGGTATATTCCTTTTTCTTTCTGCCTTTATACTTACCTTGTGTCTTTGCAATTTCTATCCCCTCACGTTGTCTTTGCAATATATATTCACGTTCAAGTTCTGCTACTGCACCGAATATTGTAAGCATAAATTTACCTGTTGGGGTTGTTGTATCAATAGCTTCTTTTTTACTTACGAATTCTACTTCTTTAATATGAAGTTTCTCAACCAACTCCAAAAGGTCCTTGGTATTTCTTGCAAATCTTGAAATTTCACTTACAATAACGGTATCGCCTTTTCGCACATAATCAAGCATTGCATTAAGCTGCGGACGATTTGTATTTTTACCGCTCATTTTATCAATATATATTGCATCTACGCCAAGTTCTTTCATCATCACTTCTTGCCTTAACGTATTCTGCTCACTTGTAGATACTCTTACATATCCTATTTTCACCGGTAATCACTTCTTTCTTTTTTATTTAGTTTCATGTTGATTTTCACTTCAATTTAGAGTATGATATTTGTATGTTAATCATGGAGGTGCCCATTTTGAATAAAAAGACGAATATAACAACTTCTGTTGAAAATACGAATAAAACACAAATAATTACATCAACTGATGATGTTTTGAATATTTCAAAAAAGTTAATTCATCAAAACAAAGTGGTTTATGAAAAACTTGCAAAATAATATTCTATTCCTTAAACACCATATCCCAATAGGGCATACCCTATTGACACATAAAAAAATAGTGCCATTAGAGTTGGTTTTCGGCTTTTGGAACGTCCCAAAAGTTTTACCCACTCTAACGGCACTGTTTTAGTATCAAGTGTAAATCATTTCTTCTAATTCTTCAAGTGTGTATCCGGTGTTGTATAATTCCTGTATCACTTCCGGATCCTCACCGTGCATTGCGGCAACTGTCTTTATATCTTCAAGATATTCTTCCGCATAGTAATCATCATACCCCGTATCAATATAGCAGCCGCAACCGTAATCGTACCAATGTCTACCGTATGATTCGGTATAATTGAAGTGACCTCTTTCGCGTTTGCCGTTACTCTTGATTTTCAGAATGTCACCCTCATTGAGAACAATATGTTCATACTTACCATTCTCCAAATCTTGAAACAATTCCGAGTCGATCAATGCTTTCCACAATATCTGTTTTGTCGAGGCGAACACATACACACCCTTTTCTTTAAAATGAATAAGTGATATTGGGCTATCGCCTTTTACGAGATACAGGTTGTTATGATTATCAAGTATATTAAAGCTAAAACTTCCCTCTATACTTTCAGCCATAAATTTTATCGACTTAAAATTAAGTGCATTTTTATATTTTAACAGTTGCACTGCAACGAATGAATCTGTTTCAATTTTGCTTTTAAAGTTATACTTCTTCTGAAGTTCTTTATCATTGAACAGTACACCATTATGAGCAAGTGCAAATTGACAGTTCTTCACCATTTCACTCCAAGGGTGATTGTTGTAGTTTTTATTCTTGTCCCCTTGTGTACTGTGTCTTGTGTGACCGATTACTGCATTTACGAATTTTGGTATATTCGGATTAAACTTATATGCACTTACCGCACTTTTGTTTATCTTCATATTACCCAAAATCGAATATGCAACACCTGTTGCATCTGTGCCACGTTCCGCACTCTCCATGCCGAGCAAATCCACAAGTTCATTCATATCTTTTAACTTATCCTTGTAACTTAATACTCCATATATTCCGCACATTATATTTCCACCTCATTTCTTATCGGTTCATTGACGTAAAGTCTTTTTTCTTTCAGATAATTAATCAGCTCTTGTTTGTCATCTGCTATTCCTTTTACGAAATCAAGCCAAGTCAAACTCTGCATAAATTCATCGGACAAAGAAATAGCAACCTTACAGATTTCATCTACCATCTGTAAGGTTGCTATAAATGTGCTGTACTTTAAAGTACCTCTGAATATTCTCATTTCTATTGTCGCTTCATTTTCAAGATTGACCGCCGCGTATCGTCCCATATGTGAATTCTTAGCGTGCTTTAGTGTTTCTTTCGGATTGATAATTCCGCCGCCGTAACGTCTTGCCCAATGTTCTGCTTGTGATTCCGTTCTTCTGCTAAATGTTAAGATTTCATTCCAGAACTTCTCGTAGAAGTAGAGAATCTTTGCTATTGTTGCCTCTTGTTCTTCGTAATTCACTCCAAGTGCATTTCGGCTTATATGTACATGAAGTCCGCAAGTTCCGGCTTGGTGACTTAAGTATCCTTTTGCTACCGCTTTGTTAAGAATCGCTCTCCAAGGCATTTGATTTATGTGATAGTCAAGCGTCATCGGATGTGTTACACATTCAAAGCCATCATCAAGTGAGCCGTCATGTTTGATGTACATACGCTCACATCCATTGTTAGCTATTTCAAGCAGCTTGCTCGCACAAAACTCATTTTCACCGCCGTCATCAAGTTCAAGTTCCACACCCAAATATCTCGGACCGTCACCGTAGAATATCGGTTCAGGCTTGTAGTAATAGTCGTGGATTATCTCGTCCATGTCAAAACAATCTCTGCAATATGGATGGTCATGATATTCTTCATCTTCATGATAACAAGCGTCATCATAATGAATTACCGCATCACATCTTTCACATCTGACGTAATCTTCATCGTAACAAGTTTGGCACAAATCACCATCCGCCGAATCATCATTCCAATGTCTGTCACCACAATCACGACAAATGAATGTTTCACGTCTTAAACAATCTTCACACAAATACGACTCATCAAAATATGTTAGTTCTGATAAATCACGTTCTTCGTGACATATGTCACAAGTATGTTTTTCCTCTTTCATCTTTCGTCCTCCTCTTAATACTCCTCTGCTTTCAGCATTGTCGAATGTGTTTTATCGTCAATCACATAAACTTTACCCACAAAAATAGGAGCACCTTGTAATTTAATAAGATACTCCATTTTATACTCCGGCATTTCTTGTGAATGCACGATTTTCTGCATACCTTCATACTCTGACAGTTCAAATACTTGCAAGTAATCCTTTGATTCAACCTCCATTGTATCAACCATATTCCACATCATACATTGTAATACAATAGGGACTTCCTCATTTACTCCGCAAGTACGAAATCGTTCGTTTTGGAACATATAAATTTCACCTCCGTGTATTTTATTACACAGAGATATTATATAAATCATAACTTTCATAATACGGTTTTTATCGTATATTATCAAATTCCATTTATACATTATCTACTTGAATAATCGAAAGGAGGTTTTCTGTATGATACGAACGATACTAAAAGGAATTAAAAAAGTATTGCTTATGCTTTGGTGAGGAGGTGTTTTTAATGGGTAAATGGATACTGATTTCTCTGTTGCCGATTACTGCTTTGATGTATCTTTTCGGCAAAAAAGAATAACGTTATAGGGCTTGTTTTGTCAAGCCCTATCTGTATTCATAAATTCCAACAAGTCTTCTTTTTTTATTCTCCAACGATTCCCCACTTTGAATCCCTTTATAGTTCCGTTATGCAATAACTTCAATAATGTATTGCGACCGATATATAAATACTCAACCGCTTCCGCAAATGTTAATATTGCCGGAAGCTCATTCTCATTATAGTACATTAAAATCATCCTCTCATTAAAATTCTTAAATAAATGTTAGCTCAAAATAAATGGTTATAAACTATTTTAACGAAAATTCACATCTCCGTTTATCACAGTGTAAATCACTCCAAATCTGTCTATATAGTCATATAAAATAGAATAAATGTAGAATTTTATTTTCCTTTAAAACATTAAATTAAGCGGAGAATAAACGTATAGATAAAAGAATTCAAAGATTTCTATTCGTATACGATTTTTCGCAAATAATTTTTAGAGAGGAGATACTTATTATGACATTTCATACATTTGAATGTGAGTATCCATTAAGTGGTAGTGATTTTGCTACCTTACATAGGGAATTAAAAAAATTAGGCAGTTCCTATTTTGAAAGTAAGCCTAAGATGGCAGATAAAATAAAAAAATATGTCTGTACTGCATTATCACAATATGGGATTATAATTTACATCATATTAAGAGAAACAACACCATCAACATTTGTACCCATGCTAATTTATAGAATAAATCCTACACGAATGATTGAGGGAAACAAAGACAATTATGTGGACGTATTTCATTGCAACAATGCGTTAGATATTCCACAAATGGCTAATCGACTTTTAAATAAAATATCGCCGAATTTGCCTAATATTGAGACATGCTCTCTATCTCGCTTTGACTATTGCGTCAACATAAAACTTGAAAGTCAACAACAGGTGACGGATTCGATAAAACTAATAAATCAAGCATTTGATCCAACTTCAGGTTATACGCAGAAAATGATGTTTCATACGAAATCATACAAACCAAAATACCCAAAAACAGAAGCGACCTTTTTCAAATCCAAAAGAGTTGAAATCAGTTTCTACAATAAAAGACTGCAACTGCAACAAGAGAATTTGAACGACGAATGGCATGAAGATATACTTAGAGCCGAATTCAGATGTTTCAAGTCTTATCTTAACGACTTATATAAGAAATTTGATATAGACAACATCACTGATTTTTTTGAAAAGTCTATCGAAATTGGGAACTACGTCATAGCATATCAGCTAAAGAAATTAAAACTTGATGTTATGTTTCGTTCGTCAAAATCCATTGAAAGTATTATAAAAAATGGAACTTTTAAAGCTAAAACCAAGTTGGACATGCTACTGCTCGTCGAATGGGTTTCAAGTCATAAATCATTAAAACGAGTAATCGATACATGCAGCAAAAGCATTGTAAATAAAAAATTACTAAAGAAATTTCACAAGCTTGGTATATCGGTAAAGCCTCTGCCTTGCAGAAGTTCATTACCTGAGCCGTTCAATTTGTCGGAGTTAATTTATAAATTTGCTGATGCTAAAAAAGTGTGAGAGTAAAAAGTATAGTCTTGGATTACCTTTAAAACTAGTCCAAGACTATACTTTTATTTTACATATGATTTAGAATATTTTGTCATTTGTTCTAGTTAATTACATCGGCAATTCATTCATTAAGCTCATTGAACTGCCTTCCGGAAAGATATGCTTTAACCTTGTCTAAATCTATTGATTTAAGTTTTTGAGCAATGTCCTTATGATTGACTATAAAATGTTCGCAAAGGTCATCTAACGGGATAGATGCAGAATTACCCATTGTTGTTCTTGACAACCCTAAAAATCCTTCTTGAAATGCAACATTGTGATCGTAACACGGTGATACAGACTTAAATTCAAATTTTTCACTATCGTACAGAAGTCCATAATTATCATCATGCAAATCAGAGTTTGCAATAATATAATTAAATATATCCATACTCTGCACCTACTTTAAATCTTCCGTTTTAAAAGTTGTGTAACCCTCATAATAATAACTCGTGTCAATGCCTTTCATATACACTTCACGGTCATTGATTTTGTTTGTCAAAGCATTTTTGAGAACATATTTAATCTCAATATCACGAATAGGACTACGCTCCATCGCAAGCAGGTAATCTTCCTTGTCAACCTTGCTCCAGTCAACAACCTTTCCGATTTCTTTTTTCAAAATCAAATTCAACCAAATACGAGTTGCTCTGCCGTTGCCCTCACGGAACGGATGAGCGATGTTCATTTCAACATATTTTTCGATAATTTCATCAAATGAGGATTGAGGCATTTTATCAATATTCTCAAGTGCCGAACACAAATACATCAACGGAGCAAAACGAAAGTTCCCCTTTGCAATATTTACTTCTCTGATTTTTCCCGCAAAGTCGTAAATATCTTCAAATAAATATTTATGAATAGCACAAAGCGTTTCAGACGTACCGGGTGTCAATGTATCAAGAATACCTATTTCAAACAGTTTCAGTGCCTTTTGCTTGCTTATTTTTTCTTCTGTCCGTGCAAGTTCAGCAGAATCTGTTATACCTAATCTATTTTCAAGTGCCATTTTCACCCCTCCGTATTCTGAACAATTCAACTGATGATTCAATTATATATTTTATTATATCACATATCTTGCTACATTCCAATAATATTTGTATAAAAACTATTTCACTAAATCTTATATCAATTCTTCTTCCTCTTGTCTTCTTTCATTTTTCAACGAAGAGAAATATTTTTCAAAATATTCATTACGCACTTTGGTTATTGCAATTTTATTTTCTATGGCATAATTATAGACGCTATTCCAAATACCATACAGATGTTCGGAAAGCTTATTTATATCATCTTCTTTTTTACATTCCTCAACAACATTTCTGCTCCAAGCAATAATATCTTCTTTTTCGCAAATCTGTTCCAAATATTCAGACATTTCTTTCATTATATTTTCGAAAAATTCACCCAAGCAAATACACTCATTTATCCACTCAGTATTTACATCATTGAACTTCTCTAACCACTTATCTCTATTGTATTTTATAAATGCATCCTTCACTCTCACGGATAATCTAATATTTTTATCTATATCTTTATATCTAAACGTTTCGGATAACATAGCTTCCATATAATTATTCTCTATATTCATCATGCCGTAACTATTTTGATGAAATATATCTTTTATTTCATCAGCAAATGCATCTAATTCTTGTGCTTGTTCCTCTTCTGTTTCTTCATCTTTATAAGAAAATTCCTGTGTCTGTTCATCTTCTTCATCTTTATAGGAAAATTCCGATGTTTGTTCATCTTCTGTTTCTTTATCTTTTAAAAGGAATTCCACCGTCTGGTCCACGTATTTTTTATCATATTCACAAGAAAATTCCAATGTTTGTTCATCTTCTTCATCTTCTTCATCTTCATAAGAATTATAAATGTCACAAAAACACTCTCGATAATTCTTTATATAATAAAATACCCATTTATCAACGTTTATCTCAGTTTCAAGATACATACGTTTCAAATACGTCCCCAAAAATACAGGGTATGTACTGTAATTTGTTACATTAACTATATACTTATATTTGTCATTCACATTATTATAGTGGCGTATATTTTTAATCCTATTTTTCAAATTCTTATCTTCATCCATTTTAATACTTATCATCGAATCCAATATAAAGTTGATAGGTTGAAATAATCTTTCAAATTCATATCCGCCAATACTATTGATCATGTTGTTATAGCCCTCATTGTTACTGAACTGAGAACATTTATCGGTCAACATATTATCAACAAACAATCGTAATCCGCTTATTAGTTCCCCTTTGCCACCATCAACTTTGGTTATTGCTGTACGCTCCGTTTTCGGTACTTTGCATTTTATACCGTAATTATTTGCTTCTTTCGTTAATATACTGAATATAGATAATATATCAAGCATGATCTTTTCAGACTCTTCTTCCCAAAAGAATTCGGGATCTATAAGGTTTTCTTCATTTTTATAGTTATAATTTTCCCCATAGTAAACGTTTCGAACGATTTTACTAAAAGCATTTTTCATATCATCAATAATAATCTTCGCACAGTTTATGTATTTCGTTTCGCAATGATTTTTCTCATATACCCAAACAGCAATATCCTTGATTAGTTCATCAACAAAATCAGAAAATTTATTATTTATTATTAAGAATTTCATATACGGAAGTCTGTTGAATGAAATATTGCATTTTTTATTTGGTTGAAAAAACTTTTCAATAATATATTTACGCATTTGTTGTTCTATGTCTTTTTGTGGATTTTCAACATGTATATTTTTTTTATTATTCATATTTTCTTCACCTGTACCCCATGCTCCATACATGTCTTTATTTATTATGAACATAATGTCTTTTAAATCTTCAATTCGAACGCTGTCTTCTTTTTTTGTAAATCTTCCAAATAACCATCCTTGTTCACCAATGTAAAAACAAAATATAATGTTTAGAAAATATAGAAGTATTATTGAAAATATTGTATATCTGTCTTTAAATTTATATTTCTTTATATATCCGCCCTTTATATTTTCCTTACGATAATACTTACCTAAATAATTATCATCTATGCCTTCTATTATCCCTTCAAAGTATTGTTTCATATCATTTATGGGATTATATTCTGTGTCGTTCATTGTTTCAGTGGAATTATCTTCATCGTTCTCATTTAGCATCTTATCCCACACGCTATCAACCGCTTCAAATTTAGTTATAAATACTATAATCGAATTATTTTCTTTAATCGACTCTTCAGATATATCAGTCATAGGTTCTTTATCCAACTTAAATTTAACAGGATTCTCCACCAAATAATTAAACAAAGTTTCCCCCTTAGTTCTCCACTTTGATATTGGCTTTTCTTTTTCTATCGCATATAAATAATCTCCAATATACTTATATGGTATATTCGAAGTTGCACACATATAGCCAAATAAATATTTTCCTAATCGGGTTAAACTTATTGCGTGTTGTTTGTCAAACAACTCTTTTTTAAACAATCCTTCTTCATTCGTTATATTCCATCTCAGTAGATAACGAAATCTACGTTCATATTTCATACGCAGTTTGTTTTCTTCATTCGTATCCTGCTCACAAAATTTCTTCCACATCACAATCCACCTTTTTTGCCAATTAATTTTTCAAATTACAATATCCTCATTCATTCCAAACTTATTTTATAAAATTATATCATTTTGGCACAGATTATGCAATATTTTTTTGTAAAATATTTTTATATTGCGTATTTTATTATTTATTTGCAGATTATTTAAGTGTATTATTATATACATCAGCTGATAGCTTGAAAGATTAATCTAAAAAATCATTAATATGCGAAGCTTTTGCGAAACTTTTTAGGCGTAATTTCGCAGGCACAAACGGCATGACAAAGCGCTTTTTGAAACGAGATAAACAATCTAGAAATATAGGAGGAAACAAATGAATTTATCAAATTATTCACAAACTAACAATATCCAGGATATTATTGATAATATTGAGGAGCAGACCAATTTGACCGTTCCTTCAGCTGTAATTATACCATTGAAACAACACAGAACCGTCAACCTTAATGCAAATGATACATTTGAAATTGATGTAAAGCTGATGACAAGAAAGAGAATATTTAAAAAAATTTCAATTCAGCCGGCTGAAATTGAAAATCCTAATCTTGTTTACAAGTTTGGTACAAAAGGTGTAAGTCGCCTATCAGAAGATGAATGGGACATTTGCAAGAAAATTTACCATAAGCTATCGGAGAATATTGACGAGGAATGTGTTTACGGTTTTGTTGGTGAATTTGATAACAAATACATTTTTGGTGATAACATCATCTCGCCAACTTCAACAAACACTATTAAAAATGTATTTTTTAGAAGTCCTTGTACAATCGAACATGCGAGTGCAAACTTCTTTTTTGAAAAGTATCTTCCATGCTTCAAAAGTCAGACAGAGGGTCTCATCTTTTTGTTTACCCTGCTTTTAAGCACTTGTATATCACGATTGGGTAACTTAGGCACTGATCGACCGTCATTTATTTTGGCTGTTATAGGTCGCACAGGTAGCTATAAAACTTCTACGGTTCAAGCTACACTCAATCCATATAATAATGAAAATTTTAGTGTTTGTTCTTTTGAAGACACAGTTGCCAGTATTGTAGCAACCTTAAAACAGTCGCGTGATATGATCACAATTGTTGATGATTTTTATACAAATACTGACAGAGAAATAACTGCCAAGCTTGAAAAAATTATACGCCTTAACGGTGACAAATCATCAGTTGCTAAAAAAATGAGTGGTAAAAAAATCGTATCCGAATCGTCTGATACAATCACGGTTGTCACAGGTGAACAGATCCCAAAAGTACGATTTTCGTCGATTCCGCGTATGCTCATTATCGACTTTCAAGAGGCAGTCAATTTGCAGGCATTAACGGAGTTACAGGCCTCACAAGCTGAGTTCAGAGGTGCATTGGCTGATTTTATTCAATACACATTAGATATTGACTTTTGTATTAAATTGAGGCAAACATTCTTGGATCATCGAGATAGCATTATGCATCACGAAGCTCCGAAATGGCACGCACGTTATACATCAATGTGTTGTTGGTTTTTGGCAATTTACGATATGTTTTGCGAATATTGCACTGCAAAAAATATATTTTTCGCCAACATCAGTGATTTTCCATCAAACATTCGTCACTACATCGCCGAGCAAAGCAAGCGTTATCTTGAAAACGACAGCATCTTCATATTTTTCAAGACACTTGAATCATTACGTGTCGAAAACAAGTTACATACAATAAATACATCAAAAATCACCAATGACACACCAAAAACAGATATTTTATACGATGATAACTATGTTTGGATTGAAAGCGTTAATGTTTTTGCTAAAATCAAACTTGCATGCCAAAATGAAGGCATTTCGTTTGATTTATCTCGGCAAGAACTTTACCAAAAATTAGAAAGTGAAAAATTACTTATAACAAAGGATAACCGTCGTTCATACGAATATCGAAAAGGACAATTTAGGCAATCCGTTATATGTTTACCAAGAAATAATATCAACCGTTATTTGACTTATGATAAGGAGGACATCAAACTATGAGTACTGAAAGCGAAAATCTATACACAAAGAATGATCAACTAATAGCACAAATTTATGATAACCTTTCGGGAGAGAATAAATCAGAAGAAGCAATTTCGCTTCTTCTAAATCCTAACCATATCTCACCAACAGAACAGGTAAAAATTCTTGGACTATTAGGTGAAAAGGATGAAATATTTCATTCTCTGCTCATCAAAACAGTATTAAATAATATTAATATTTTAGACAATAACGAGTCGTTTGAAATAATTGATAATCATTTTAAACAACTGGTAAATCAAGCTTATTTACTTGATGATAACGCAATAATTAAGATTTGTCAAGACTTATTTTATCTTATAAGTCAAGGTGTAGCTGCATTTTATCCATATATTTGGATACTGCTAAAAAACCATGGTCATATCACAACATACACCGACAAGAAATTAAGAATCATCAGCCATTATGCAGTCGTTTTCAGTTTCGATGGGTACAATGCTAAATCTATTCGAGAAATACTCAAAAGCAACTGTATATTATGCTCAGAACAAGCACTCAGTGCATTTAAAACAGTAAAAACAAAGAAAGAACAAGCATATTCACAATGTGCAAAAGCATTGCTATATATCATGGTTCAAGCTTTTAAGAAACAACATCTGGACTATGATAAATTTGACGAATACCTATCTGATATTCCAAATAAGTATTGCGAAGAACTTCGTTGCGATTCATTATCAAGAAATTCCGAAAGGCTATATGCTAATTTGTATAGTTTCTTTGAGAATGGCAGTCACAAACAAGTTTATAACTTGTAATTGCTGAAACCGATATGTAACTGCCCTTATTTCATTTATTTAGTATTTTCATAAGGAGGAAAACACAATGCAGAAAAGTATTTTACATTTAGACAAAAAACAAGGGCAGACATATCATGCCATATTCAAAAATAATCATGGGAGGCGGTTATACATACAACTACAAATTAATAATAACGAAATTTTCATTTCAGATTGTTTTTACACCGACAGACATGCAAGGAACGGACATAATGCCGTTCCCTGCAAATTTCATACTTCACACTGTACTTGTGATAGTTTAATTGATGTATTCAAAAATGAGCTTGACAAAACATTTTTCGGAATTGAATTTTCCGATACCGAAAACAAGTTGTCAACAGAAGAATATATCAAATTAAAAACACAAGTCAAAACAAAATATAAATTTTTAATTCTTGTAAACGATAATAATACATATAAAACAAGACTAAAAAATCGTATTCACAGGTCGATTTTGCTTGAAATCGTTCGTAACGGCAACAAAGGAACAATTACAGATTGTCACTACAGCGACAGAACATACAATCGAAACAACGCATACATAACACCGTCAGGACTGACAAGTATTACTTTTGATTTTAGTCTTTACAACATATTAAAAATAGTCAATTCTGAGCTTAATTGTGATTTTACCGATGTTATCATCACGCAGGACAGTTTTGGCTTTAACGATTCTCCCCTACCGATTTGCGGGAGTATTTAGACAAACAGTACACAGCATAAAATAGACTAAAAACGGAGGTAATCATAATGTCGGAATACACGGATATAAGAAACAATACATATCAAATACATCAGCGTTCGCTTGTGAATACTTCTCAAGCGGAGCAGCAAAAGCAAGAAATAATAGAAGAATTATATCGTATCTTTGATAAGAAATAATATCAATAAAATCTGAAAGGAGGAAGCAAAGATGGCGATTGCGTTATACGCAAGAAAATCAATAGAACGTGAAAACAGTATTTCATGCGAAACACAGATAGAATACTGCAAATCGGTAATCAAACCCGACGAGCGCAATGAGAAAACCGTTGAATTTATCGACAACGGATATTCGGGCGGCAATGTTGACCGTGACGGATTTCAGAAAATGATGCGTCAAATTGAACGCGATAAAATCAGCAAGGTTATTGTGTACCGTCTTGACCGTATCAGCCGAAGTCTTTCGGATTTTGTAGGCATTTTGGAAACGCTCAAAAAGCACAATGTTCAGTTTGTTTCCTCTCAAGAATCGTTCGACACGTCAAGTCCGTACGGTGAAATGATTGTGAAAATACTTATGGTATTCGCCGAATTTGAACGCAAAAGCATTATTGAACGCGTCAAGCACGCATACGCTTACAGAAGTGAAATGGGACTGTATATGGGCGGTCGCCGTCCGTACGGTTTTAATTTAAAAGATACTGTTATAAACAACGTCAAAACAAAAATGTTTGAGCCTGTTACAAACGAAATTGAGCAGATAAAATATATTTTTGAAAATTATTCAGTACCGAATGTAACACTGCGGCGGCTTATGGATAATTTGATTGACAACAACATTTCAGCCACCACAGGAAGCTGGTCTACTGCAAAGCTGTCAAATATCATAAAAAATCCAATCTACGTAAAGGCTGATAACGCCATATACGAATACTACTCAAAACGCAATGCCAACATCATGAGCGACATCAATCAATTTGACGGCTTGCACGGAATACAAACCTACGGCAAATCAAAGCATACTGCGGATGATATGTCGGATATTAAAATAGTGGTTATGCCGCATGATGGTATTATAAATTCTGACCTATGGCTAAAATGTCAGAAGAAAATTGAGAAAAATAAAAAGCTCGGCAATTCCATCAACAACTCTACAAGTTGGCTCGGCGGTAAAATTGCTTGTAAGCAATGCGGCAGAACAATGACCGTAACAAAAGGCGGTAAGAAAAAAGACGGCACACAAACACGTTATTTCAGTTGTACAGGCAAGTCGCATAATCGCATATGCAACGGTCCTAAAGTGACGCTGTATGCCGACAGCTTAGAAGATATGGTATATAACCTTATCGCCGAAAAACTCCAGTCACTGAAAGGCTCTCGCAAAAAGATTTCAACCGATAATTCAAACAAGATTAATCTGCTGAAAAATCAGCTTAGCGAAATTAAACAGTCACAAGAAAAGATTGTTAATATGCTTCTGGACGACAGTTTTAAATCGGATATGAAATCACTTCTGAATGAAAAAGCCAAAAAGTTGTCCGAAGAAAGCAAGGCGATTACAGAAAAAATCGAAGATCTTGAAAGTGAAGAAAATGAAATAATCAGTGTTATAAACCTATCACAAAAGTGGAAAAACGCAAACGCAGACGAACGCAAAGCCGTTTGCAATGTACTTATACATAAAATATTCATATGCGAAGACGGCACTTGTGAAGTAGTATGGAATATATAATAAAAAGCACCTATTTTCGATTATGAAAATAGGTGCTTAATTTTATAAATATCTGCCTGTTATACTTTTTTTATTCAATTTTATTTCCTGCGGTGTTCCGCTTGCAATGATTTTACCGCCATTTTCACCGCCTCCCGGTCCCATATCTATAACATAATCGGCATTGCGAATTACGTCAAGGTCGTGTTCAATGACAATTACGGTTGCACCGTTATCCAAAAGTGCCTGAAAAACTTTGAGCAATACCTGTACATCTAACGGATGCAAACCGATTGACGGCTCATCAAACACGAAAACAGAATCACTCTGTATCTTTCCAATCTCACTTGCCAGTTTCAATCGTTGTGCTTCACCTCCGGATAGGCTCGGTGTTTCCTCGCCAATTGTCAGATAACCAAGTCCCAACTGTTTTAGCGTATTCAGCTTTTGGCTGACGGTTTTCATATCCTTGCAAAATTCAACAGCTGTGTTTATATCCATATCCATAAGTTCAGGAAGAGAAACACTTTCACCCGCTTTATTTGTAAGCTTCACATCATAAGCAATTCTTGAGTAACGTGAGCCATGACAATCAGGACATTGAATATTTACATCGGGAAGAAATTGCACGTCAAGACTGACAACGCCTGTACCGTCGCACCCCGAACAACGTAATGAGCCTGTATTGTACGAAAAATCTCTTGCCTTATAGCCTTTATTTTTTGCGTCCTCGGATTTTGCGTAAAGTTTTCGTAATTCATCGTGAACACCTGCATAGGTAGCCACCGTAGAACGAACATTAATTCCGATAGGTGTTGCGTCAATCAGCTTGATACGTCGTATATCCTCAGCGCTAACATCTCTGATATGCTCCGGCAACGCATGACCGCTGATATTCGCGTCAAGTGCGGGAATTAAACTTTCCAACACCAAAGTCGTCTTGCCCGAACCCGACACTCCTGTAACAACGGTAAGTCTGCCTTTGGGAATGTCAACTTCCAACGGCTTGACCGTATGTATTTGAGATGTGGACAAATGAATATTTCCGTTTACGAACATTTCTTCCTTTGCGGCACATGACCTTAGTTTTGTTTCGGCTTTACCGGATATAAAAGGTCCTATTTGAGAAGCAGGGTTTGCTTCCACATCTGCGATTGTACCTTGTGCAATCACATGACCTCCATTTGCCCCCGCTTCCGGTCCCATTTCCACAATCCAGTCTGCCTCTTTCAAAATCTGCGTGTCATGGTCTACCAAAATAACCGAATTGCCATCCGATACAAGATCGTGCATAACACCTGTAAGTCCGACAATATTAGATGGGTGCAGACCGATTGACGGCTCATCCAACACATAAAGAACGCCTGTGGTACGGTTACGCACAGCACGAGCAAGCTGCATACGCTGACGTTCGCCTGTCGAAAGTGTGGCTGCCGAACGGTCAAGAGTCAGATAGCCAAGACCTAAATCAATTAACCTCTTCGCCATACTTTCAAAAGTTTCACAGATACTTTCAGCCATAGGTTTCATCTCATCAGGCAGGCTTGTCGGAACACCACGCACCCAATCCACAAGTTCGGAAAGTGTCATATTGCAAACTTCATCAAGCGATATTCCTCTTAATTTTGGTGCACGGGCGGCGGCGGAAAGACGTGTTCCGTGACATTCGGGACAAATATCCTCTTTTAAAAATTTCTCTACTCGCTTCATGCCTTTTTCATCTTTGACTTTTGCAAGAGCATTCTCCACCGTGTAAACGGCATTAAAATATGTAAAATCCAATTCACCTGCATTTTCCGTATTTTTAGATTTGTAAAAAAGGTGTTTTTTTACCGCCGGACCGTGATAGACAATATCTTTTTCCTGTTCCGTCAAGTCACGGAACGGTACATCTGTACGCACCCCCATCTCACGGCAAACGTCCGTCATTAATGACCACATCAAGCTGTTCCACGGAGCAACTGCACCATCATCAATCGTAAGAGAGTCATCAGGCACAAGTGATGCCATATCAACGGTGTGAACAATTCCTGTACCACCACATTTTTGACAAGCACCTTGCGAATTGAATGCCAACTCCTCTGCCGACGGTGCATAAAAGTGAACGCCACATTCCGAGCAGACTAATTCCTTCCCTGCGGCAACCGCCAGTGACGGTTTTAAGTAATGTCCGTTTGGGCAACGGTGGTTTGATAAACGTGAATACATAAGTCGCAAACTGTTTAGCAACTCCGTTCCCGTTCCGAATGTACTGCGTATTCCTGGTATACCGGGACGCTGATGTAATGCAAGTGCGGCGGGTACATAAAGCACCTCATCTACACTTGCTTTCGATGCCTGTGTCATTCGGCGGCGAGTGTAAGTAGACAGCGCTTCCAAATAGCGCCGAGAACCCTCTGCATATAATACACCCATTGCAAGAGAGGACTTACCCGAACCCGACACTCCTGCAATACCTACAATTTTCCCCAACGGAATATCTACATCTATATTTTTAAGATTGTGGACTTTTGCTCCACGAATAAGTATTTTTTCTATCATTGGTTTTACTCCTAAATATCTTTTCCAAAAACACACTGAAAAAGCATATCACAAGTATATCTATTTTGTCAATATTCCGCTAAAAATCGGAAAGAAGAAAACAAAGTAAGCGAATGGGATATATAGGTATTTTTATATATTGCGTTTGTGTTGTCGATATGCTATAATATTTTCAAAAGAGGTGAGATTCATGGACTTTTTAATAATGAATAGAGATACCGTTGTAGCAGAATGGATAGATAACAAATTAAATCTGATTAAGCCGTCACTTACTCCAATGTATTTGGAACTTACAAGCAATGTTCCGAAGTGGCTTGAAACAAGAGCTATCGACTCACACAGAGCAAATTCAAGACTTCTTAAAAAGGCTTTGCGTCTTACCGAACGTGACGATATAGGCTCTGTTTTATCGGTAAATGCAGTCACCATTACGGATAATTATTGGATAAAACCGATTAACAGCGACCTTTGCTATGCCGATGTTCGTTTTGACAACGACTATTTTGCCACACTTGCTTTAACTGGCAGTTACGACAGTTTTAATCGAGTGGCGCATAGCAAAAGAACAAAAACTCCCGAACTTACCAATATAGGTAGCTTTGAAAAGTGTTGGAAACTGATTAACGGCGAATGGTGGATGTACAAAAAGGCTAATCACGATGAAATGTTTTCAGAATTTTTCATATATCAACTCGGAATGGAATTAGGCTTTAATATGGCTACATACAAACGTGGCAATGGTGTTATTAAAACAAAGGATTTTACCGATAATGCCATGGTTAATTTTGAGCCTGCATTTAATTTTATGAATGACTGCGAGGACTATATACAAACTCTTGAGACATTAAAAGACCTTTGCCCTAATTGCATAGGCGATTATGTGAAAATGTTGTTTCTTGATACAATATGTGCAAATCCTGATAGACATACATTTAATTTTGGTATTCTGCGTGATATTGATACAGGTGATGTTTTGGGTTTAGCACCGAATTTTGATAATAATATGGCACTTATATCAAGAGGTTATCCTAAAAATATTAAGAGAAAAAATGATATATTGGTAAGTTTATTTAATGAACTGCTTGAATTTGATAACAGATTGAAAAAATATATTCCGCCTCTGACAGAAGAAATTATTTTAAAAGTTATAAAATCAGTCGGGATGCGTGTCAGAAGTAAGGAAATAACTGAATTTATTATGAACGGATATAATCAGATAGAGCAATAAATAGAAGTACGGACATATTTGATTATCAGCATAAAATAGTACAAGGCTATGTCTGTACTCTACCCGGCTCATATATCCGAGAGATTTTTATTCGTTTTGTGTTAATAGCTGTTAAGCTCATTTATGAAATCTTCCATCGTGACGCCTATCCATGAGCGTCCATAAAACATTTCATTTTTTAATCTGCCTTGAATTGTCAAGTCAAATGCAACGATATATTAAAATAAACTTCAAAAGGCGATTTCCAGTTCAAGCATTTGCGTGGACGCTGATTTAAAATAAGCGCTTTATCTCTAATTAATGATGGTTTAATTTCTGTTAAATCCTGTTTTTTAGGAAAATATTCGCGTAGAAGTCCATTAGTATTCTCATTAGTACCTCTTTGCCATGGTTGATGTGGTTCAGGAAAATAGAATTGCACATCATTTAGAGCTTTGTTGATTTCTTCATGTCGTGAAAATTCTTTGCCCCTATCAGGTGTAATTGTTTTTTGTTGACTATCTTTTAACATATGAATTATCGCTTGTTTTACACTGATAGAATCTTTTTTTGCTACTTTTTCGCACAACAAATAACGACTCTTTCGGTCAACAAGCGTTACTAAACACGCTTTTCCTGTTACGCCTGCAACAGTATCAGCTTCCCAATCGCCTATTCTCTCTCGTTGATTTGCTTGTTCTGGTCGTTCTGAAATGTGATGACTAATTTTAATTTTACCTCTCGTTTCAATACTACCATTTTTATGTCTGGTTTTTCCTTTATGTCTTAACTTTCTTGCAACTCCACGTTGCCCGGGGGATAATTTCCCTTCTTCTAAAAATCCTCGATATATTCCACGATAAATTGTAGCATAACTAATTTGTATAAGGTTTTTCTCATGTTTTAAACGAAATGAAATTTGCTCCGAAGACCATTGATTTTGAAGAAACAAGAATTGAACAGTTTTATGAATATCAGCATTTAATAACAATGGTTTTCTACCACATTTGCGTCTGCGAATTTCATATTGCTTATGTGCGTATGATGGCGAGTAAATGCCTTCAGTATCAGTATTACGCTTAATTTCACGAGATACAGATGATTTATCTCTATGCCATTCTTTGGCTTCATAATGGTTTTATTAATTGCAAATATGCCGTTATCGGCACAAATGTATTGAAAATAATTTTAAATTTATTGATTTTGTTCCTGTAATGTGGTATAATATAAATAGATGTTAGGAGTGATTTTATGAACTATTTATCTGTATCGCAAATGGCGAAAAAATGGAATATGTCCGAGCGTGGTGTTAGAAAATACTGTGCCGAGGATAAAATACCTGGTGCATTCCTAACGGGTAAGACTTGGAATATTCCCGAAAACGCAGAAAAACCCAAAAGAAAAAATAAAAAAAGCAATGAGCATCAAACATTGCTTGAACGATTGAAATCAGAGAAAGCATCTTATATTTCCGGCGGAATATATCATAAAATACAGATTGAACTTACCTATAATTCAAATCACATTGAGGGAAGCAAACTTACCCACGACCAAACGAGATATATTTTTGAAACCAATACAATCGGAGTGGAAAATGATGCACTTAATGTCGATGACATTATTGAAACGGCAAATCATTTCAAATGTATCGATATGATAATTGATAATGCAAAATATAAGCTCACAGAAAAGTTTATAAAACAGTTACATTATACTTTAAAATCCGGTACATCTGATTCAAGAAAAGATTGGTTTAATGTGGGCGAATATAAAAAGTTCCCCAATGAAGTCGGCGGAAAAGAAACCGCAAAACCAGAAGATGTTGCAACTAAGATTAAAGCACTTTTAAAAGACTATAATCAAAAAGAAGATCATACGCTTGAAGAAATCATAGACTTTCATTATACTTTTGAAACAATACATCCGTTTCAAGACGGCAACGGCAGAGTAGGAAGACTTATTATGTTTAAAGAATGCCTGAAAAATAATATTGTTCCGTTTATAATTGATGAAGATTTGAAGATGTTCTATTACAGAGGTCTGTCCGAATGGAACAATGAAAAAGGTTATTTGACCGATACCTGCTTTACGGCACAGGATAAGTTCAAAAAGTATTTGGATTATTTTAAGATACCGTATATGCATAATCCATCAAATCCGTAATACAACAAAATATGTGTCATACAAGGATATTAAAGCACTTATGGCAGATTTAAAGCGTGTTTATGCAGCGATTGATGAGGATACAGCACTACAAGAATTAGACCGATTTGATGAAATATGGGGAGGAAAATACCCTAAAATTGCCGATAACTGGCGAGATAAATGGGTTCATTTATCCACATATTTCAAGTATCCTCAAGCAGTACGTACACTTATCTACACAACTAATACGATAGAAGGATTCAATCGCCAGCTCCGAAAAGTGACTAAAAACAAGGGGATTTTTCCTACAGATGATAGCCTGTTTAAGATGCTGTACCTTGCAATGATGGACATCACAAAAAAATGGACCGGTCGCCGTCGTGATTTGGGGTGAGATTCATTCTCAGTTGGAGGTATTCTTCGCTGATAGAATCATCTATTGACAATTGCTGATTTTTTTGATAATGTAAAAGCGGACGGAATTTAATTCCGTCCACTTAAATAAATTTTTCTACACTATTTTGTATTTACACAAAACTTGAAGAATACTATTATCAGCATAAAATAGTCCAAGAATATGTCCGCACCCCCGACTCAAATCTTGAATTTTCACAATGGACACAGCTTTTTGAAAACGAAATGCTGCTTGCTGCACTCATCATAGTCATTTACTCCCACATATTTTATATCTTTTGTTATTTCCATCTTAATATACTCAATCCTTTTTTTATTGATTTATAATCGCATTTATTGTAGGCGCATTTTTTTTATCCCAAAGCATTATCTTTGATGATTCACCGTCTTTAAGTGTCAAAGGTGCAAATATGAATACGCTGTTTCCACCTACCATGTTAGGTTTCATTTCCTCCAATGTTCCAAGTAGTTTATTGCCCTTGTATATTGCACGATAAAGTTTTAATTCAGGCATTGTAACATTTTCTTTTGCCATGACTGTAACTGTTGTATTGCCTTGTTCATCAATAAGTTTTGTGACATCTACCTTATTTTTGAATGCGTCCAAAACCTCAAGGTTTTCTACAATACTTTCTTTACGCCACTTAGCATAGAAAACTTTATCTCCTATTGCTCTATCCGAAATTTCAGTGAGAGCTGTACCTGTAAATTTAGCATTATCATACCAACCTTCAAACTTATAGCCATTCTTTGTCGGCACTGGTAATGTTGCGGTTGTTCCATATATGTAACTTGAAATAGGTGTTTCTACAAATGCTCCACCATCTGTATTAAATGTAATGGTATATTGCTCTGCTACCCATTTTGCATAGTATGTTTTATCTCCTGTTGCCGCCGCAGAAATTTCAGTAACCGTAACACCTGTAAATTCAGCGTTATCATACCAACCTTCAAATTTATATCCTTTCTTCGTCGGCACTGGTAATGTTACAGCAGTTCCATATGTGTAGTCTGTTACATTTTCTCCGATAGTACCGTCATTCACATTCAGTGTTACTCGATATACTCTTGAAGTCGAAGTATATGTCGCTTTATATGTTGCCGGACCTGTTACACTTGTCAATTCTGGAACCCATTTATCAAACACATATGTGTACCTGTCGTCTTCTTCCTTTGTCGGAGTTGCTCCTGCATACACTGGCATTGTATCCTTTTCCACGTCTCCACTTTGCAATACTGTTCCGTCTGCATTTTCAAATGTAACCATATACTTATCCGGCTCATTTTTAGTCCATTTCGCATAGAATATCATGCTATTGCCTGTTTCAGGAACTTCTTTTATAGTAATTTCTGTTATTGGCGTTCCTGTAAATTCAGCATCATCATACCAACCATTAAAATGATAATCTGCCTTTGTTATATCTTCACTAGTTGGGAGCTTGACAGTAGTTCCATATTCATAACTTGTTATATTTTTATCATCTGCAATGGTTCCACCTTGTGTATTCAATGTCACTTTGTATGTATCCGCTATCCACTTTGCATAATATGTCTTAGCACCGATTTCATTAGTTCGTATTGTTTTCACTGATTCACCGCTAAAATCAGATTTTTCATACCAACCGCCAAATTTGTAGTGAGCTTTTGTTGGTGTTGGTAGTGTAGCACCAACTCCATATGTGTAGCTAGTCACATTTTCTCCATCTGCAATAATTCCATCATTAAGCTCATAACTGATTGCATATGTTTCAGCTATCCATTTCGCATAATATACCTTATCACCTTCTGAATCAGCCGTAATCATTGTAACTTTATTGCCGGTAAAATCTTTATTTTCATACCAGCCTTCAAATTTATAACCCACTTTAGTTGGTGTTGGAAGTGTTACGACTGTTCCATGTGTATAATTAGTTATATTATCACTCTCGTTTGCCAAAACGCCTCCATTTGTATTTAATGTCACATTATATACAGCATCTAATATTGTGATTTCACCACTTGCATCCATATATCCGTTATGTTTTACTGTTACCTTTATTTTGTCCCCTGATACCTTATTAGCAAACTTTTCGTGTTTTATTGTAAGTATCAGTTCATTTTCAACCTTCTCGATTTTATATTTATCTGTTGCCAATGCCGTCGAACTGTCATCAATATAAACACTAAATCCAGTATAATCTTCTCCTGTAAAACTTGTAGGTGTAACAACAAATGTAGCATCCGCTATTTCGTTAGCTTTTATGATATTATTCTTTCCAGTCAATGTCATTGTCTTGTCTTCTTCTTTGACCATATAATTGAATGTTGCCGCTTTTTCTGCGCCTGTCGCACCTGATTTTGCAATAAAAGATCCTTGTCCTACTGACTTTCTCGGTCTGAACTTGAATGTTGCAGTATTATCTTCACCTATTGCTTTTTGTGCGACATATTGCACCGTCGCATTACTAATATCTTTATTATTTGAATTAGATAAAAACGAAGCATATACCGATTCCATTTCGTCGCCCTTTACCGAAACTGTTACTTGTAGCATTTGTTCAGGAGTAAGCTGTATATTTCCGTCTGTCGGCTCAAAAGTTGCAACAACCTTATCATTTTCCAATACAGATATTCCCTTAATCTCTACGTTATTCGCCGCCAAAACATTGAATGAACTGCTCAACATTGAACAAATTATCATTCCTGTCAATAATTTTTTAACACTCTTTTTCATAAAATTACACATCTTCCTTATGGCACATATATTGATATTTCATTTTCCAATGCATTAGTTGATACGTTTGGATAAAGTTCTTGAACTAAAGATAGTGGTATATATATTCTGCCATTCATTTCAATGGCATGCTCCTTTCCATTCCACAATGCTGAATTTATATATATTTTATCACCTTTAATAGAAACTTTAAGATTTTTGTTTTCACCATAAGCACAAGCAGTGGCTTTTTCTGCATTCCACTCTACCTTCATGTTTGTCGCCTCTGCAAAGTATCTCATCGGTAACATCCACATTCCATCAACAACAAATGGTACAGCATCAGTTGATATAACTTCACCATTCACCTGAACATCTGACTTCCTGAGCGAAAATACCATACTCTTATTGACTGATACCTGTTCCAACACAGGAGGTTTATTATATGCTCCAACTTTACCATCTATCCCCTCAATATTATAACACTGTTCTGTTGTTTCGTTGTATGTATTTACAGAAATAGAATCTTCCACAAATCGTATTGGATAATAGTCAAATGAATTCCATAATGCATTAACATTGTTTGCAATTAGTATAAACCGGCATAAAGTACCATCATATTTAATTAAATCTTTATCATCGTTGTAACTTATATGTATTACACCATTTTCAACTGTTGCATGAATTTTAGAACTGTCCTTGATTAATGTATTTTCATCAGTAATTATAACAACCTCTCCGTTATTGTTAGTAAGCACATTAAATACATTATCATCATATTCAAAATCAAAATTCAATCCACATATACTACCTTTATCTTCTGGAATTGCTAAATCAACATTTTTTAAGTTTATGCCTGTTAATACATCTCCTGTTATGTCATCCATAATAGCCGGTTGAAAAAACAGTTGCAATTTGTATTCTGATGTTTTTGCAAGAGCAACTGTTGAAAGCAACAACAAACTCACTACAATGCTTAATATGATTCTTTTTATTTTCATTATATCTCCTTATCATAGATTTATTTTTCAAAAGTTATATTTTGCTACTCAATTCCATTTCTGCACTGCACCGGTCATTGCATCAAGCTCTACATCATATTCAAAGCCATCAACATAGATTTCAACACCAATAACTGTTTTGCCTCTTTCATAATCGTAACTTGCTTTTTTCGCTAAAATCTTGTTTGTATCTATATTTTTTTCAGCAACAACAATTTCTATTGCCTTGTCTAAAGAAATTACTCCGTTTAAATTAATATATGAATTTACTCTTTCATTCTTCGAATTCCATTCAAGCACATTTCCACTCACTGCATCTATTTTTGCATCATATTCTGTGCTTTTTGTATCTATTTCCACTTCAACGATATATTGTCCATGATCATAATCATAATTTGCATTTTTTGAATACAAGTCGTTTTCCGAAACTCCAGCTTTGTTTACCACAATTTCTATTGCTTTATCAAGTGTTATTTTCGTGCTATTTGTAATGTCATATCCTCCTTGTGACGGTTGTGATGTCTGTCTTGGTACCGGTGTTTGTTTACTAATATCACCATTTACGATTTTATCAGCATCTGTTACTGTAGAATTTGCTTTATCCACAATATCTATAGTTTTTGTGTCTTCATACCATACAACTTCTTTGTTGTTCAGTTCAGCAATAGCTCTAATCGGAAGATATGTTGTTCCTTCATAAAGCATAGGATATACAGTTTCACCATCTACACTTTTTAATGTTTGAATCTGTCCATTTGTCTTTATTACAAAATCACCTCTAATTTCCGATTGTACTTTTTGTACAATCCCATTTGCCGATACTCCTATAGCAATACCTATTGTTATTGCCCCTAATGTAGTTAATAAAGTTACCTTCTTAATCATAATAATACATCTCCATTTCTATTAATCTCTATCAATTTCCCATTTGTAGAATACACCTGTTCGAGCATCTATTTCTGCCTCATATTCTATATAGTCTTTTACAAATTCAATCTCATATTCCCATCTTCTATCTTCAAAATCCAACTTTGCTTCTTTAAAATATACTTGCTCAGATACACCTGCCTTCTGTAACGCTATATCTTTTGCCTGTTCAAGTGTTATATTCAATTCTTTATTTTCATCAGTTTGTTTTTGTTGAATATGGTCTTAACTATTCTGCGTCGAATCTTGTTTTCCAGGTTCTCCTATCGTATTTGTAACTGTCGGAATATTTATGCGATGAAATATCATATTGCCACCTTTCTTTTTTCTACCATTCTATCTCTGAACACTCAGGAGATATATTCTCAAAATTATCCCATAGAAATGCTTTATAGCGTATATTTTCTATCCTTATCCATCCTGATGGCAATGTCACTATTTTTTCTTTATTCTCATCAAAATTTATAGATTCAACATAAAAATCTTTTAATTCTTCATTTTCGGACATGGTGATAATTAACTGCTTTATACCACCATTTCCTCTTACCTTAACTTGTCCTTCATCCATAAACTCAATAGAATTCTGATTTTTTTCATCGTTTTTGGTAAATACCTTTATTCTCACTGCCTGTGATGGTGTCCAACCTCCGCGGTATACATAAGATTCCCCCTCATTTTCACTTAGCGTTATGTACGCGTTATTGACTTTAACAACAACTGCAAATGTACTGCCTTTTTTTACTTCTACAGGTTTATCAAGTTCAATGCAATTAAATCCACCATATTCAAGATAAACTGTCTTTGTTGTTTCAAGCTTTGCATTTTGAGGATTAAAACTTCCGTCTTGTACATCGCTATAAACTTCAACCGTACAATCAGTATTTTCTCCAACAATACCTACACTTACTGCCTTAATCCATTCATTTTCAGTATCTCCTTTGACTTTAAATACATTGGCTGCCTGTTTAATTTTCAAAAGACTTCCTATGCCACTATCAGTTGCTGACGCATCATAAAAATAGTTATTATCATACTTATCATTCATTACATAATCAAAAGCATATATCTGTTCACAGGTTACTTCATAAGACAGATAAAAGTAAGGCAACGAAGAATAGCTGTTCTTGACCAACCATCCTCCGTCAGTTGTTGTTTTGCTCGGATAAAAATTTTCTGCCGGAATGGTATCATCCCATCCGATTATAGTACAAGCATGCGGTGAACTTCCGCTTTCTTTGCTTGGATTATAATAATATGCTTCTCTCACATTATTATACGAAAATGTAACTGCACCATATTTGACTATAGCTCGTTTCATTTTTTCTCTTGCCGCCGCATCCTTATTAAGATTCTTACCATCAACAGATATTGCACTTTCCAACTTATAGGCGGCATTACTCCAACCATTCACATTATACGCCTTATCGGATTTAACAGGCCCACACCATGTAGAAAGCAAAGCCGCGGCATATTTAGTGCCTCCACCTGCATAGCTCCAATTTCCTGAACTGCTTGTTATTTCACCAGTTGTATTATTAAGAGGGTCACTTCCTCGATTATGTCTTGCATATCCAATCTGTTGCGGGGAAAGTGATAGAGAACTCTTATCTACACTTTTATCAATACCACTTCTAAGTATTGATGTCTCTGATGCACTTGCTGTAGAATACGCCCAGCAAAGCGAAGTATCCCCTTGATCTCTAACCGGAGTAACAATGCCATAATCCCTCGAGTCAAATTTTGATTGTTTCACTAGTTTTGATATGTCACTATTTCGCAAATCCTCCGCTGTTTGTGTTGCATCAGCAGCTGTTGATGACATTAAAAACAAGGAAATGCTTATGGCACAGGTTAAAATATTTTTTATTTTTAACATCACTATTTCCTTCTTTCTATTTCATAATGTTAAATCTCTTCTGGCTTGCATAATGGCTTTACATTTTCTAAATTTTCAAATATAAATGCTTTTATCCTAACTCCATTTGATACTTTATTTTCAGAAACTGAAATACTATCTGTTTCTTTTACTGTATAATTTTCATTTGTTATTACATTTGCGCTGTATATTCTTATCTTCTTCAACTCATCACCATTGTATTTTGCAATCATAACAGTTGATTTATTTGTTTTGGTTGGAATCACTGCTTTAGCCGAAAAACTGCCGGCATTTATCATTGTTACAGAATTTCCAGTACTATCCGTTATAGCAATTAACGAACCGTTTCCTTCTTCAGAATTTTCATTAGAATTAGGAGCTGTTATATATGTATGCCCTGCTTGTGCAATTCCAGACTCGCCTCCGAATCCTCCTGCTGTTTCAAATGCAGTTGTTCCTGTCACACTTCCTGTAATAGTCAACATATCAGAATTTGAAATTACGATTGTTCCGCCACCATTAAAATCAGATACGACAGGTCTATATATATTTTTCAAATTTAGCTTAGCACCATTATGAACATTTAGCTTGAATCCGTTTTTCGCAGCTGTAAGTGATTGTAATTCTATTGTTCCACTTTCAACTGTCAGTTCAGAAATATTACTTAGTTATTCAACTTCCCGAAACTGCTCTTTTCCGACTGCACATAATGGGCAAACCCAATCTTCCGGCAAATCTTCCCACGCTGTACCTGGTGCAATGCCACCATCAGGATCACCCAGTTCCGGGTCATATACGTATGCACATACTTCACATTCATACTTTTTCATCAATCTACGCCCATTTCTTTATTTATTATGTTATATATTGAAAAATCATATATCGTATTAAGTATTTAACAACTATATCTACTGCAATTCCAACATATTATCGAAAGATATGAGTCATTTCTTCCACATCTTTCGAATATAAATGAAAAGCAAATTAGCAAAATTATCGTTGGGTACGATATAGCATTGCTACAATTTGAGCACGATTGCAGTCCATATCCGGCTCGAATTTTCCATTGCCTGTACCGACTGTGATACCGTTCTTCGTCGCCCATGATACAGCCTTAAAGTAATAATCATTACTATTTACATCATTGAAAACGTCTTCTCCGGTTTCAAACGGTGATCCTGCCTCACGATATAGGAACGCAACCGTCTGTCCTCGAGTTACATTTTCATTTGGTGAGAATGTTGTATCGCTTGTACCGACTGTGACACCTTTTTCAACAGCCCAAAGAACTGCTTTATAATAATATGCACTGTTATCCACATCTCTGAAATCACACTTCGTAATCTTTGGTTCCGGACTACCTGCTACTCGCCATAGGAAAGTCACCATCTGTGTGCGTGTGCAAATCACATCAGGACTGAAAGTATCTTTTCCACTACCTTCTGTTATGTTATTCTTAACTGCCCACTGAACGGCATCAAAGTACCAGTCACCCTTCTTTACATCTTTAAACTCGATTGATTTTTCAATTTCTGTTACAACATCTTTCGCTAGCTCAGTGTCAAACTTAGCCGAAACCGTTACATTGCTAGATGGCATAATGAAAGTATAAGTGCCATCAGACTGCTTTGTAACTGCAAATTCCTTATCATTACTATCTTTGACTATTACAGAATTCAATACATAACCATTGTTAGGCTTTACAATGACTGACACTTTCTTACCATTTGAAGCACGGCTTGGATTGACTGAAAGAGAACCATTTGTAATCTCTGGTGACACTTTGATATTATATGTAGAACTACCAGAGCTCCCCGAACCGCCTGAACTTGGCTTTCTGGTTACTACAGGTATGGCATTCTCTGTAAATGTCCATACACCAGTAAACTTTACCGTTGTTCCTTCTACCGCTGTAGTCCATCCACTGAATGACCATTTGCCACTCTTGCTGTTCTTCTCAGCTGTTGATGTTGAGTTCTCATCATATTTCTGATTTTTTACCGCCTCTTTGGCTTTTTCTATGTTTTCGTACTTTGTATCATCTTTAGGCACTGTTACATCTGTTGGATAATCGCTTCCCCAATCATAAACTACGGTGTATTTGACAGATTCCTTAACATTGATAATTGCCATAGAGCTTGTGACACTGGCAGTTTTTTTACCTGTTGCATCTGCCTTGGTGTTAGTAGCAATTACATAATAGTAATAGGTTCCCTCTTTGCTCGTATCCGGCACAAATGTCTCGCTGTTTTGTCCGGTAATAGCTGTTCCATTGAAATTGCCTACAGCGTCAGATTTATACCACTGATAAGATAGCACACCATTATCGCTGACCGTAGTCTTTCCGTTCAACGCGTTAGCTTTATAACCCGTCTCATATTCTGCACTCACCAATTTGATGTCAGCAGGAATAGCTGCATCCACAAATACAGTAAAAGTCCACTTACCTGTGAATTTCACCACAGCATCCTCCACTTTTGCAGTCCAACCGCTGAATGTCCACTCACCTTTTTTGCCATCTTTTTGAGCGGTAATTGTTGACTGATCGGTGTATGTAGTATCCTTATCAGCTAAGGCTTTAGCCTCGCTCTGATAAGTTTTGTCGTTTTTAGGCAAAACCACACTATCTGGATAATCTGTTCCCCAGTCATACTCCACTTTATATTCAACAGGTAGTTTGACAGATGGATCCTCATAATAGCAAATAATGTTCAGACCATCATCACCAACAATCTTTCCCAAACCTTCTGCCTTAACAAATTTGTATCCATACATTTCCTCAGGCGGTTCAATATCCATCTTTGTACCAATCGGAACAGGGATTACAGCAGTCTGTGTATTTGGAACTGCGTTGCTATCCTCAAGCTGATAGCTAATTGTAACATTTGCATAATTCTGTGTCTCTGTGTTATCATCAGCCAAAGTTTTACCCATTTTGTCTATTACTGAAAACTTAATAGTGTCCCCATCCTTCAAGTCTGCATTTTCCGGAATCTTATATATAAGAGAGCAATTCATAAGACCTGAATCAAATTCCGTACCACTATAGTTTCTCATCCCCTTGATGTAGAAGTTTTCCTTTTCATCCCAGACAGGAACGGTAAAAGTTTGCTCCTTTAAAATTTCCTCACCATTTTCTGTGACGGCCCTTGTCCCATCCTCATGTTCCACCCACAGTTGTAGTGTAATCTCTTGTTCTTCAATACCCGAGAGATTCTGAGCGATTGTCCTTAGTTCAACCTCCTGACCTTTCATATCTTTGGTAAACTTATTTTTGCTTGTTCCACTCAAAAGACGTTGTGCCCGATCGCTCGCATAGGCCAAATATCCATAATATTCAGCTTCAGTATAAGCTGAATAATCCTCAAAAGGATTTTTGTAATTGCCGGTATACAACTTAACCTCCGGGATTGCTATATAGATGTCATCCGTATCTTTAATCAACTGGCTCATGACTTTAAATCCCTGCAACTGGCACACATCACACAGTTCCTGATTTTGCGTCCTCATCATACACTGCCAGCTAGAATTAACCATGTTACTTGAGTTCGAAGTATTACTATCGCGGCAGGTATATGTTTTTCGAAAGCCTAGCATATCTTTCCATTTTATTGTTATAGGACTTTCCCTTAGCCCTGCTATATTTAACGACTGTTTATCTTGCTGTTCTGGCATTGTATATGCTCCACCATATGCATTATACTCATCGCCAAGATGTAGCAGACCATGGCCCAATTCGTGAGCCAAAGTATATTCAGATTGTATATTATCTACCGTTGCAGTAACATAATGTAGACCAACATCAAGATTATTCATTGATGCTCCTCCATATTGTCCACTGTTTAACAGTACAACGAACTGACTGATGTATTCATTGACATAATAATAAGGAGCATATTCGTCGCCTATTGTTATTTCATTAGGATTTGTTTTTTCTTTGATATGTGCATCGTGAATTTTTTCAATAAATGCAGGTCCAATACAACGTGTGAGAATCTGGTTTTTCAGCACACTCTTATAAAGTGATATCATTGGGCTTCTACTAGTTGTTGACATTGTTATATCAAAGAATGTGTTTTCACTGGCAAACCCACTGGTCTTTGATGCCGTGCAGAGAGCATAAACATTGAATCTATCTGCCATACTACGGTAAGGCTCATGTTTCAAAACACCTGCCCATATTCGCTTAACATCATTTATAAACTTCTGCTGCTGATCTTTAGTGTAGCCCTCACCACAAATGACGATAACCATGTTTTCCAAATCGCTACGTGTCTTTTGAATCACTTGCACTGGTATGGTCGAGTTTGCATACTCGCCATCCGATGAGTACCATGGGCCAAGATTTAGTTGAATACTCTGATCTGTATCAATATCCCAGTCTCCATCTCCACCTTCCTCATCAGGTCCTGAAATACTAATGTCATCTCCGGGTTTATCTGCAGCATCACCGACATAGGGTGAATTCACTTCGCCATTTCCTTCCGAAACGATATAATAATCTGTATCGAGATAGAATGCAGGACGAACACCGATATGTCCAAAGTACGGTGCAACACGATAAATATTTCCATTAGTTTCTACATACCTCATATCATGATTACAATTCGTAATCGGAGTACGTAGCCAATATGTCCAACTGATCCCATCCTTATTCTTCGCAAGATAGTAATTTCCTAGTATGTTACTGTTATTATAAATTGTGTTTAGTTGTTTAACATCAGGCAAAAACACCTTGTCTATAATATTTTCATAATACGCCTTCTCAAAGCCATATGCTACTGACGCAATATCTGTATTATACGGAAGATCAGATCCCGGTCCTGCTATATAACCAGCACTATACTCCGGATGAGACACAATAGAACGCTGTGTCACAGTTTTGATAGCGGCTATTTCAGCTTTACTGAAACCATTTAAAAATCCGGCTTTTTCGTCATATTCACTTCCATATTCAACGTAATCACTCTTCGGTGGATTGCCACAAAGCCAATCTACCTTGCCTGCATCAGCATCTGAGTTAAGCCACGAACGCATATTGCTATCCCTCCAGTGGTTGGAACCGTAACTACTTCTAAAACTATTACGGCTATGGGATCTTGTCGCACTGTTCTCGCTGGTTTTGGCATCATATGGCATACTTCCCAACACCTTATCCATAAGCATTAGCGGACCGTTGTCATCTATGTCCACACAACGCCACAAAATTGGTTCATTCTCATATGTACCTAGTTTAATATAATCTCCAATTTTGATATTCGGTTTTGTTCCCTCCACCTTAGCAATTAAAGGGCATAAGCTCAATACCATAACAACAGAAAGCAGCAAAGACAGAGTTCTGTTAATTTGTTTATTTTTCATTTTTACGCCTTCTTTCGTATAATATATTTGTAATAAAATCATATAAAATCCTTGTTGTATAATAAATCATTTATATTTCAGCCGCTTTGCAAAGTGGTGAAATATCCTCTAAGTTATTCCATAAAAGTGCTTGAATTTTATTTGATCCAATATTCAGTGTTGACACTGTATTCCATTTATTATTTGAATATTTTTTCAGTTCGCATTTTCCTTTGAAATCGACAAGAGTACATATACTTCATTGTTAAATATCACTATTGCTCCATTTCCGGCAGACGTTGAACACTTACCAAGATTCGTCCACTTATCTCCACTATACTTTACTACAGTTGATGATGAAAAGTCCTGCGCAAGTACATACATGTTATTTTTATCCGCTGTTGTTTTTACTTCCGATGCCATAATGTTTGACAATAGATTACTTCCGTCTGAATTTGAAACTGATTGCCATATATCCATATTGTCATAATCCGGAAATTCAATACTAAATTTAATTGAATCCGCCGTCTGCTCTGTTACTTTAATATGTATACCGGAATTTCGACCGTCTGAATAACAGATAGCATTATCTGTTATTGTTTTATCCAAATCAAGACTTCCTATTTCTTGCCTTGTTGCAAGATATTGCGACAATCCTACCTGTGCATTTCTAATTTAACCTGCTGATGCTGTAATACTTGTATCATTTGGACGATTCATGTGCCGCTGTATGAATATTAAATCCATAATAACCTGATGTATCACTAAATGTTGTTTCTATCAAATTATATGGTCCTATTCCTTTTCCTGCGAGTTTCGTATCATTTCCTGCATTTGTCGCATGTGCTACAAAATGTCCATAAGACTGTACCGATGCTATAATCATAAGATTATCTACAACACCGTCATTATCTTTATCTATCATCTTTCCGTCAAGATTCGGATACTTTGTGTTCAACTGATTTGCAATTTCTTTAATAAGCTGTATTTCCTGTACAGAACCTTTGTATTCATCAACCGTTTTATCCATAGTTAAATAATACACTGTACCATCATTACTATTTGTCTGAGGAAATACAGACTCTACCATATGTTGTCCACCGGACATATCTCTCAAATATTCTTTAAATGAACCCCCAGCAAATGTGTCATTTACACCGTTAAACTTACGTATTAAACTTTCCCAATATGTTCTCGGTGCATTTGTTATGGTGCTATTATACGGTTCATTAAACCCAGTGCCGTTATCACCTTGTGTATCACCATTAAACCTTACTAATACTACTACATTTGCAAATTCACCAATAGCACTTGCAGCATGCATTGGTCCTGTAATAAATGAACTACCTATAATTCCTACGGTGGTTGCAGTACATATTTTTCGATACCATGAATATATACTGGTACGGCTGTAACCAATATCTCTTGATACATATTCTACACCTTCGCCAAGAGAAAAGCAATGCTTAATTGCATCTAATTTTAAACTTGTATCAGGAATACGAGGATGATTAGGTGCATTAATGATTTTTTCCTTAATTACATATGGTTATCAAGCGAACCATGATAATTTGTTTTTTCTACAAGTTTTCTTTCATACCATCGGTACAGGGTACTACTTGATGGATATTCCAATAAATTTATGACCGCTTGAACAGAACCTAAGCGTTCATATTCTTTTAATGCAATTTCTATCTGTTCTTTTGTATACATTTATTTTACTCCTTTAGGAGTCCAAGAATATGTCCGCACCCCCTACTCGGGTGCGATATAGCCTTGGATTATCAGCATAAAATAGTCCAAGAATATGTCCTCACCTCCTACTCACATTTATCAATAATAATATTTCAAGCAAAAATTTATAATTTTCAATGTCTATAAATTGCATTTTCACACACGCTATATATCCCCCAAATCTGTTTGAATGAGTCAAAATTGCTTCACCGAATCTTTGGAAATGTACTATTTCACGCTGGCGCAAGAATTTAATTACTTCATTAACGTCAGGGTCATCTGACAATTTAAGTATGTTATCATATACGGCACGTGCTTTTTGTTCCGCAGCCAAGTCTTCATAGAGATTTGTAAGCGGGTCACCGGTTACGGCGATGCTTGCGGCGTTAAAAGGTGAGCCTTGCGAGCTTTGTGGGAACACTGACGCACCGTTATCCGAATAATACTCCCACGAGCCCATTTCGCTCCACTCTTTAGGCGGAGCATTTTTTGAAAGCTGTGCAACGAGTGAGCCGACAATTTCCAAATGAGCAAGCTCCTCAGTGCCTATATCCGTAAGCAACCCCTTTGAAACTTCATCGGGCATAGTATATCTTTGCGACAAATATCTAAGTGACGCGCCGAGTTCACCGTTTGGACCGCCGTATTGAGTTATAACCACATTTGCAAGACGTGGATTTGGTTTTGAAACCTTTACCGGAAATTCGAGAAATTTATTATAACTAAACATTACTTATTAGCCTCCTTTTCCCACGGCCACGGATTATCAAGCCAGTTAAATTCATCCTGCATAGCGGTTGAAAACTGGTTTAGCGGACCGAATTTTTCTTCATATTCACATTTCAATTCCTTGGTTTTCTTAACAAGCGCCTGAAACATTCTGAATGCCTTTTTATCGTCCGAATGGGTATCAAGATACAAAAGCATATCATAAGCGGCAAAATTACTGCACTGAATTTTTTTCAGCATTTCAACTCTTGAACATTCCATCACATACCGCCTCCCCACTGTTTACAAACCTTACCGTATTCACACATATTCAAATCAAGTTCAGGGAATATCGTACCTTGCATAAGCCCTGTACAATCATCATAAACTTCTTCCATTTCCTGCACGGGAACATAACCGTAGCCGACACAACCGCACTTCGGATAAGGGCAGCTCGGTTTATTTGATTCTGACATTTATAACAACTCCTTTTTTCAAATTCGGATTTACATATCCGTAATATATAGTATGATTTTATACCAATAAAGGTGAAATTTATTTACATATACCTTGATTTAAGTTATAATAATGAAAAAGGAGTGAATGAATATGAAACGATTACTTATAGTAGTAGATTACCAAAACGATTTTGTATGCGGAAGTCTTGGTTTTGACAAGGCAAAAGAGCTTGAAAAAGGCATTTTAGAAAAAATCGCCGAATACCAAAATGACGAAATAATATATACTTTAGACACTCATTTTGACGACTATCTCACCACAGCAGAGGGTAAAAGTCTGCCTGTTCCCCATTGCATTAAAGGAACCGTCGGTCACAAGCTTTACGGCGGATTAGCCGACGCTTTAAAAGGCAAGCTATGTTTTGAAAAAAATACATTCCCGTCGCTTGAAATGGCAAAGTATCTTGAGGGCAAAGACTTCGATACAATAGAGCTTTGCGGACTTGTGAGCAACATATGCGTACTTTCAAATGCCGTTATGGCAAAATCGGCTTGTCCGAATTCCGAAATAATTGTCGACTCATCTCTTACCGCCGCGGCAGACGAAGAAATACATCAAAAATCGCTTGACGTTATGAAAGGTTTATTCATAAAAGTACTTTAAAAATCAGAAAAAAACATTAAATATCAGAGTATTTTTTCTAACATATTGCATTTGAAATTCGGTCATAGTATAATCAAAACGGATATTTTTTGTATGTGAAAGAGAGGAAATGAAATGGCAAAAGCAATAATAAATACAGCAAGAAATCAAGGAAAGATAAGCAAATATATTTACGGTCAATTTGCCGAACATCTTGGCAGATGTATATATGAAGGATTATATGTTGATGAAAATTCGGACATACCTAACAAAAACGGTATGCGTTGTGATGTTGTAAACGCTTTAAAGGAGCTTGAAATACCGGTATTGCGTTGGCCGGGCGGTTGTTTTGCGGACGACTATCACTGGCGTGACGGTATCGGCGAAAAATCACAGCGTCCTTATATGGTTAATACAAATTGGGGCGGTGTTGTCGAAAACAACCACTTCGGTACACACGAATTTTTTGAGCTTTGCGAACAGCTCGGAACAGAGCCGTACATATGCGGAAATGTCGGCAGCGGTACTGTACAGGAAATGCGTGACTGGGTTGAATATATGACATTTGACGGTGATTCACCGCTTGCAAACGAACGCCGTAAAAACGGTCGCGAAAAGCCTTGGAAGTTAAAATTCTTCGGTGTCGGCAATGAAAACTGGGGTTGCGGCGGTAATATGCGTCCCGAATATTACGCCGACCTATACAAGAGATATGCAACATTTATAAGAAACTACGGCGATGAGCCAATCTACAAAATTGCAGGCGGTCCGAACGTTGACGATACTCGTTGGATGGAAACATTAATGCAGAATATCCGTCATATGACAGAGGGTATCTCTCTGCACAACTATACTTTTGAAAGTGCTTGGGAAAACAAAGGCAGTGCAACCGAATTTGACAATGACGGTTGGTATAAGCTTATGGCTAACGCTATGAAGATGGACAAAGTTATAAACGTTCACACTGCAATTATGGACAGATACGATCCGGAAAAGAAAATCGACCTTATCGTAGACGAATGGGGCAACTGGTTTGATGTTGAAATCGGAACTAATCCGGGATTTTTATATCAGCAGAATACTATGCGTGACGTTATAAGCGGTATGCTTATACTTCACGTTTTCCACAAGCACAACGACCGTGTTAAGATGGCTAACATTGCACAGATGGTGAACGTACTTCAGGCAATGATTCTTACGGACGGTGAAAAAATGGTGCTTACACCTACATATCACTTGTTCAGAATGATGAAAGGTCATATGGACGGCGAAAGAGTTGACGTTGACTATGACTGCGAAGAACAGGAAATCAACGGCTTGAAGTTCCCTAAAATCAGCATTTCCGCTTCAAAGAAAAACGGTGAAATGACTGTTTCAATCTGCAACACAAGTCTTGACAGTGACGAAGATATGGAGCTTGATTTGCGTGACGGTGAATTTTCTGTTGCTGACGGAGAAATTCTTGTATCGGAGCATATGAACGACTGCAACACATTTGACGCACCGAACACAGTTGAGCCGAAAAAGTTTGATGTATCACTTGAAAACGGTAAACTTTCATTCAAGCTGCCTAAAATGAGTGCTTGTGTAATAACATTAAAGTAATGGCAAAATGTAAACGGTGCGGATTAAAAACCGTTCTTTCCGAAGACGATATTCAAAAAATGGTTGAGCAAGTCACTTCAATGAAAAGTGTACGGCTTGTAAGCAGTGATGTATATGAAAACAGATTTGATATTTGTCAAATCTGCGATGATTTTATGTACGGCTCAACGTGCGGTGTATGCGGCTGTGTTATGCAGGTAAAAGCGAGATTATCGGACGGCAAATGTCCGAAGAAAAAGTGGTAATATGAGTAAGTATATTTGTGTATTTTGTGACGAACGAAAAGAGAGCGACACCGCTCACCTTATAAACGGTAAAATCGGCATATGCCGTCACTGTTTTGAAAATCTTGACAAAACGGCATACGCCTCACCTTATCAAGGTACGGAACATATCGCTTTCACAATGTCCCCCTTTGAATACACAAAAAGTATGCGTAAAGTTATACTTGATTTAAAATTCTCAAATTGCAAAGCCTATGCAAAATTACTTGCCGATATGATGAAAAATTATCTTGATTCATATGATATATGGGATACATTTGATTATATCGTTCCGGTTCCTCTGCACAAGAAACGTTTAAAGGAACGCGGTTACAATCAATCCGAACTTATAGCAAAAGAAGTTGCGGAGTATTTAAAAATACCTATGCGTACAGATTTGCTTATCCGCACAAAAGCAACTAAAAAGCAAAGTTCACTTGTACGAACGGAACGTGTTACAAATGTTCAGAGTGCATTCAAATGCACAGAAAAATGTGACGGTAAGAAAATATTGCTTTTTGACGATATTTACACCACAGGGAACACCGCTCAGTCTTGTGCAAGAGAATTGGCGAATAACGGTGCTGAGCAAATATGTGCTTTGACGCTTGCAATTCACGTTCAAATAAAATTACCTATAATTGCGTATTAAAAACAAAATATCCGTTAAAAATAGATATATATTACATCAAGAAAGAAAGGATTTCTTATGAAACATATATCTAAACGAATATCGGTAATGTTATTGTCAACAGTAATATGTTGTGTGTTTTGCGAAAGTACCGTTTTCGCATTGTCAAAGATAGGCTCGCAAGGTCAGGAAGTCACAAATATTCAAACAAGGCTTAAGTCTTGGGGATATTACAGCGGAAGTATTGACGGAATATACGGTTGGCGTACCGCCAATGCGGTGAAAGAATTTCAGCGTAAGAACGGTCTTACCGCCGACGGTATCTCAGGTCCCGCAACACTTTCAAAAATAGGTTTGCCGACAGGCTCATCATCAAGTTCATATTCTAATGATACAACACTTCTTGCAATGGTTATAAACGGTGAAGCAAGAGGTGAAAGCTATGAGGGGCAAGTGGCAGTAGGTGCTGTTGTTTTAAACCGCGTACGTCATTCCTCGTTTCCGAACACAATCGCAGGAGTTGTATATCAACCCGGTGCATTTACCGCCGTTGATGACGGACAGATTAACAAAGCGATACAATCATCTTGCTATAATGCCGCGCGCGACGCTTTGAACGGCTGGGATCCGACAGGCGGTGCAATATATTACTACAACCCATCCACAGCAACAAGTTCATGGATCCGTACAAGACCTATTATTAAAACTATCGGAAAACACGTTTTCTGTAAATAAGGAGAATAAATTATGTCTGCAAAAGCTATTGTATTGACTGTTCTTATTGTGATATTTCTGCTTTTGGTCGTTATAGACGGCCGCAGAAAATTAAAGAAGAATAACAATAATGATAATGATTAAAAAAGACTGTCGGCGATTTTTTGCCGACAGTCTTTTATTGTTTGGTTTCTATTCTGAAAACTTCTACTTTATCGTCATACCACGCACTTACGCCGTCAATATATGACGCTATCGCGCTGACTTCCATAACGAATTGTCCGCTGTCCGAAATATACGGCTCACCGTCCATAAGATTTTCATTTCCGTTTACAAGTAAATGAGTACGTCCGCACTCTGCCGTAACGACATATTCACCGCTTTTTAGTGTAAGTATTTTTTCGTCCGAATTATATTCAAAGTCGAAATGTTCGCTCCACTCAGTTTTAAGACGTTCAAGAATACAAATCACCGCACCCCATATACGACCGTTTTTATTAAGGCTTCTTACTCCCCTTGTATCAGGCTCTTGACCGTTCACAAGTATTTTGCAGTAAGGCTCGGATTCGGGAATGTACTTAATCTTATCGATTTCTTCTATCGCCTCAAATTCCGCTCTGTCTGCGTCATTTTTGCAATCTTCGTATATTCCGTCAAACGTACATTCCGTAAGAGTATCATTTTTAGTTTCAACACTTTCAAATTCAATTTCCGCCGTTATGCCGTTCATATTCGCCTTTAGCTTTAGCTTTCCGACATTTTCTGTCGAACGAATAAACACTCTGTTCGTACCGCACTCGGCATAGACGTAATTTTTATGTATAACACTCTCGTGCTTATCTTCAAAATCAAATTTACCGCTGTTATATCCGCCCAAGAATACACCGTCACCGCTGAATTCAAAGTCAATTTTATCATAACACAACGGACAAATATCGCCGTTTTCATCGGTTACTTCAATATCAACGTATGCAACGTCATTGCCGTCAGCTTTAAGTCCGTTTGTATCGGTGTGAAGTGTTAAGTGAATTTGTGACGGTTTACCGACTGTTTTAATCGTGTCATTTGCAACAAGATTGCCGCCGCAGTCATATCCGTATGCGGTTATCTCACCGCTTTCGGTTATGTCGATATTCGGAAACGGGAACACAAATGTGTAAATCGTTTTATCGCACACCCCGACTTCTCTGCCGTTGACTTTTAAAACAATTTTCGCAATATCATAACTGCCGATTACATACACCGTCTTATTATGTGCGTCACGAAAATCCGTTTCGCCTGTTTCTTCCCAATATGTGCCGTTGAACTTTTTCACATTGTATTTGTAATTGTCGCCGTCCGCTTTAGGATAATTCCGGTGACCGAAAATTTTTATCGCACTTTTCGGTGACTGCATAACGCGAAACACGTCGAAGCTCTGCTTTTTATTACGCACCGCGTCAACTCTGCCACTCATTCTTGCGTTTTCACTGTACGCCTGTCTGCCGTGTTGTGCCGAATCTGTCCAGCACAAAGCCGCACAACCGCTGTAATAATCCTTTTTTGACGCACCGCCTATTCTGTCATTGAAAAATTCGCCATAGCCTTTAGCCGAAGCAAGTGCCAAGTCCTCCGAAGTCATATCGTAAAAATCAATACCGACCTGCTTACGACCGCCCTTTCCGCCCCACTTTGTCTTATAATCAAAATCAGGCGGTGAAAAATCGTCCCAAATTCTTCTCGGTGCTTCTTCACGCAAATATTCAGTTTCCATAATCGGTCCATGCTCTGCGGTAAATCTTGCGGCATGGCGGTTAAGCATAGTTCCGACAAATTCGGATTCTTCTATAACGTCCTCTGTATTCAATGTACGGCAACCCATAAATCTTCCGCCGCTTGGGTCAAGTTTTTCTTTAATCGCACGCATCTCAGCCATATGCTCTTTGTTTATCGAATTGTTGCCCGCCTCCCAAAACAGGATTGACGGACTGTTCCTGAACGCAATTATCACATCACGCATAAGTTCAACTCTTTGTTTCCACTGTCTGCCGAAATTCTCACGTTCCTTGTCACCTGCCGGTTGTGTACACACAATACCGTGACGGTCAAACGAACGAACATCTGCTTTTGAGCCTGCAACGTGCATAAAGCGAATATGGTTTGCATTACTTTCTTTTATAAGCATTGCGTCAACGTCTTTCAGCCATTCGGGTGCAATGCCGATTGCCGCCCATTCATTCGTTGCCCTTTGTGCGTAACCCCTAAGCCAAACAGGAACATCATTTAGCAGCACACCCCTATCCTTGTCGTAACCGACCTTTCTGAAACCTGTTTCGATAACTTCACCGTCGCACAATTCACCGTCCGCAAAAAGTCTTACTTCCGCTCTGTACAAAAACGGATTGGATATGCTCCAAAAATTCAGCTTTGTTGTATCCGAAACAGCGCTTACTTCCGTTACGTTAAGCGACTTTGTAACTGTTTCGCCGAGTTTGCTTTCATCATTAACCGCTGTATAGTGCTTTCTCCCATCAGGCAAAATCTCCGCAATATATGCGTCTGTCGGCGTTATTGACAACGGCGGTATTTTAGCACTTGTTGAATTTACAACACATTCGTCCGATTTAAAACGCGTTATTTCTTCGCCGTCAATATTTTTTACGATTATCTCAATATATGCCTTAACATCTTTTCCGCTTTCGTTTCTGATTTCCGACTCAACATTTATTTTCGACGTACCGTTTTGTATATCAAAATCACTGCCGTAAATATATGTACCTTTTGTCATAAGATTGCTGTAAAGCGGCAAAGTCAAATATATCTGCGATTTAAAATGAATTTTTACAGGTCTTGTTATACCGCCGACAGACGGATTGAAGTCATTGCAATTCCAAAAATATCCCACACCCTCACACGCTTTATCGACCTCTTTGTCCTGCGGAAACAAGTACGAACCGGGTATAACGTCAGGCTTGTTCGGTGTTTCTGCAATACAAAAATCCGTTTCACGCGTGGCGGTGTTGTCAGTCGCAACAGCGATTAAATTCGGTTTATCGTAATCGATAAACGGAGTCAAATCAAACCCAAACGGTGCAACACCGTTTTCGACATATCCGACCATTTTACCGTTTACGTACAAATAGCACGTCTGACGTATTCCCTCAAATTCGATAAGTACCTTTTGACCGCAATATTCTTTCGGAACGGTCAAATAATTTCTGTAAAATACCGCAGTACGTTTTTGACCGCTGCCGGCGTCCTTTATTCTGTCACGAAACAAATCGGTATCGTTAAACGTATGCGGAAGAGTTACTCTCTCCCAATTTTCTTCTATATAATCAAGTTCATAAAAACAGCGTCCGTTTTTATCCTTATGCTTTTCAAGTGCTTTTTGCATAGGAAACTCATCCGCAAGCAGAAAATGCCAGCCGTGATGAAAACAGAAAACTTTACCCTCTTTCATAAACAAAATTCCTCCATTATAATGTTATTTCTATTTTACCACATCAAACACATTTTTGTTATTCAATAATTGTCTTTTATATTGCAAAGATTGCTTTTTATATTGAATGTGGTAAATCTATATGATATAATTTAAGAAAACTTGATTTAAAGAGGCGAAAATATATGGATTATGTAACTTTAGGAAGGACAGAAATTAAAGTCTGTAAGAACGGATTCGGTGCATTGCCGATACAACGTATAAGCTTTGATTCCGCAAAAGAAATACTTCTTCATGCGTATAACAGCGGAATTAATTTTTTTGACACCGCACGTTTTTACACAGACAGTGAAGAAAAAATCGGTTATGCGCTGTCGGACGTTCGTGACAAAATATACATTGCCACAAAAACCGCCGCACAAAATGCCGATGATTTTTGGAAAGACCTAAATACAAGTCTTAACAATATGAAAACGGATTACATAGATATTTACCAATTCCACAATCCGTCATTCTGTCCGAAACCGAATGACGGTACAGGACTTTATGAGGCAATGCTTGAGGCAAAAGCACAAGGCAAAATTCGTTTTATCGGTCTTACAAATCATCGTCTTGCAGTCGCACAAGAGGCTATCGACTCCGGACTTTACGACACAATTCAGTTCCCGTTCTGCTATCTTGCAACGGACAAAGATATTGCGATAGTTGAAAACTGCAAAAAAAATAATCTCGGTTTTATAGCAATGAAAGGACTTTCGGGCGGTCTTATAACAAATTCCGCCGCCGCTTATGCGTTTATGGCACAATATGATAATGTACTTCCTATTTGGGGTGTTCAGCGTATGAGTGAGCTTAACGAATTTTTGAGTTACAACACAAACCCACCGTCTGTGACAGGTGAAATTAAGGAACTTATTGATAATGACAGAAAAATGCTTGCAGGCGAATTTTGTCGCGGTTGCGGATATTGTATGCCTTGTCCTGTCGGTATTGAAATAAATAACTGTGCAAGAATGTCGCTTCTTCTAAGACGTTCACCGTCCGAACTTCAGCTTACTCCCGCTGTTCAGGCTAAAATGAAAAAGATAGAAAATTGTCTGCACTGTAATCAATGTAAATCAAAATGTCCTTACGGACTTGACACTCCAAAACTTTTGGAGGAAAATTATAAAGATTACGTTGAAATTTTAAACGGAAAAGAATTTTAAAAAAAGCGGTTTGCTTGCAAATGACCGCAAAATATGATATATTATAAACAGCCTAACGGCTCGGATATTGAGTTTGAGCAGTAGGCGGTTGTTTCGGAAAGGATTCAGCTATGAGTGAAACAACGGTACAATTATTGTTGATTTTGCTTATTGTATGGGTAATAAAGAAATAACCGCCTTACGGGCATAAGGCGGTTGTGTAGAATGTAATCTACATTTACATAACATTATGACGTAGAAACAATCGTTTTACTGCTCCTACTCTCTATTTGAATTATAACACTTAACAAATGTCATGTCAAGCACTGTTACAGTGAAAAATCCTCAGGATTAAAATTCGTTTTCAATTTACGCATACGTCTTACATGACGTTTTAAAATATCGTATTTGAATTTATCACAAGCGGTATCTGTAACGGACACCGCTTGTTTTTTTATATCACAATACATTTCATCTTCGCTTTTTTTATGTGCCATCTGACAGACGGCACACACTTTATTTATATTTTGCGAATATATCATTGCACATACAACACCCTTTTATAAATTACATACTTTCAACAGTTTCAATTCCAAGCAAGCCCAATGCTGTCTTTATAACCTTTGTTGTTGCGTCAACTATTGCAAGACGTGCTTTCTTTGTTTCTTCGTCAACATCGTCTTTCATAATAGGATTTGTGTTATAGAACTTGTTGAATGACTTTGTAAGATTTGTAACGTATCTGTTTATATAGAACGGCTCGTTCTTGTCTGCCGCATCTTTTACCGCATCACCGAATCCGTTAATTTGCTTTACAAGCGAATATGCCTCATCAGATGCCGCTTTTGAGAAGTCTGCATTTGAGTAATCAATCCCCTCTGCTTTTCTCAAAATACTTCTGCCGCGCGCATAACCGTACTGACAATACGGAGCAGACTCACCCTCAAAGTCAAGCATAGTATCCCAACTGAATATAATATCCTTTTCACGCGAATTTTTAAGGAATGTATAAAGTATTGCGCCGATACCGATTTTCTTTGACGCGTCTTCGATATCCTCAACATTTGAGCCGTTTTTCTCGATAATTTCCTTAGTCTTTTCGATTGATTCGTTTAAAACGTCCTCAAGGAATACAACGTCACCGTGACGTGTTGACATATTCTTACCCGGAAGTTTTACAAGACCGAAACCAACGTGAACACAATCATCTGCCCAATCCCAGCCTGCTTTTTTCATTACGGCAAATATCTGCTTAAAGTGAAGTGACTGCGGAATACCGACAACGTATATATTTTTATAGAAATCATATGTTCTGTGACGATATAGAGCCGCCGCAATATCACGAGTTGCGTAAATTGTCGCACCGTCCGATTTAAGCACGATACAAGGCGGTATATTAAGTTCTGACAAGTCAACAACCTGTGCGCCGTCACTTTCGGTAAGCAATCCTTTGTCACGAAGTATATCGACAACTTCGTCCATTTTATCCGAATAGAATGCTTCGCCGTTATATGAATCAAACTTAACGCCAAGCATATCATATACTCGCTTGAACTCAACAAGGCTTATATCTCTGAAATAAGTCCATAGAGCCGTTGTTTCCTCGTCACCGTCCTCAAGCTTTTTGAAGTATCCTCTTGCCTCATCGTCAAGTTCCGGGTGCTTTTCAGCTTCTTCGTGGAATTTTACATATATCTTTAAAAGCTCGTTTATAGGGTCTTTTTCGATAACCTCTTTAACACCCCATCTCTTGTAAGCACATATAAGCTTACCGAACTGCGTACCCCAGTCGCCAAGGTGATTAAGCGACTGAACATCATATCCAAGGTGCTTGTAAATCTTTGAAAGCGAATTTCCGACAGCTGTTGAGAAAAGGTGACCGATATGGAACGGCTTTGCTATATTCGGTGACGAATATTCGACAAGCACAGTCTTGCCCTTACCCATATCCGACTTGCCCCAATCCTCGCCTGCGTCAAGTGCGGAAGAAACAGTTTCCGAAATAAACTTTTCACGGTTTAAAAAGAAGTTTAAATAACCGCCGGCAGCCTGTGCCTTTTCAATCATATCGTCACCCGACATTTTTTCGGCAAGCTCCTGTGCAATAATAGGAGGTGCTTTTCTCATAACCTTTGCAAGCGGAAAACACGGAAATGCAATGTCACCCATTTTTTCATCAGGCGGAACTTCGACGGATTTTTCCACAACTTCTCTTTCAAGTCCTGTTATATCAACAATTTTTTCAATTATATGTTCTTTAAAATCCATTATCTTTACTCCTCATTTATTAAATCACTTGTTATTATAACATTTAAACAGTGTTTATGCAAGGTCGGTTTTGTACATTATTCTGTTTTTTCGGCAAAAATATTGTAATAATTGCAAAACGGGTATATAATAAAGAGGTTAGAGTAATTAAATGAGGAGATTAGGAGATTAATTATGATAAAACGTGAAAATATAAGAAATATCGCAATTATCGCCCACGTTGACCACGGTAAGACAACTCTTGTTGACGCAATGCTTGCACAGAGCGGTACATTCCGTGAAAACGAACAAGTGGACGAAAGAGTTATGGACTCAAATGACCTTGAAAGAGAAAGAGGTATCACAATCCTTGCAAAGAACACTTCTCTTTACTACAAGGGTGTTAAAATAAATATCATCGATACACCTGGACACGCCGATTTCGGCGGTGAAGTTGAACGCGGTCTGGAAATGGTTGATGGCGTACTTTTGCTTGTTGACGCATTTGAAGGCTGTATGCCACAGACACGTTTCGTATTGTCAAAGGCATTGGCACTTGACCTAAAGCCCGTTATCGTTGTAAACAAGGTTGACAGACCGAACGCAAGACCTTACGAAGTTGTTGATGAAGTGCTTGACCTGTTTATTGATTTAGGTGCAACAGAAGAACAGCTTGACACTCCTGTTATATACGCATCCGGACGTGATGGCTGGGCAACCGCAGAATACAATCCGGAACAGCCGAACAGTGACCTTACTGAATTGTTTGAACTTATCGTAAATTCAATTCCTTGCCCTAAATGCGAGGACGACGCACCGTTCCAAATGCTTGTTTCAAACATTGACTATGATGATTATACAGGCCGTATCGCAGTAGGTAAAATCGAAAGAGGCAGTATAAAAGTTAATATGCCGCTTTCAATCTGCCGTCACGACGGTAAAGTAACAAGAGGAAAAGCTACAAAGCTATTTACTTTTGAAGGACTTAAAAAAGTTCCTACAGACGAAGTCGGTGCAGGTGACGTTGTTGCGATTTCGGGTATCGCTGATATTAATATCGGTGAAACGGTTTGTGACGTTGACAATCCCGAAGCACTTCCGTTCGTAAAAATCGATGACCCTGTACTTTCAATGACGTTCAGCGTTAATGACAGTCCGTTTGCAGGTCAAGACGGTAAATTCGTTACTTCCCGTCATCTTCGTGACAGATTGTTCAGAGAACTTGATTCAAACGTAAGTCTTAGAGTTGACGAAACAGATTCGACAGAAAGCTTTATCGTTTCGGGACGTGGTGAACTTCACCTTTCAGTACTTATCGAAAATATGCGCCGTGAAGGTTATGAATTCCAAGTTTCAAATCCTGTTGTTATTTATAAAGAAATTGACGGCGTTAAGTGCGAACCTATCGAAAGACTTACAGTTGACGTTCCTGATGAATACACAGGTACTGTAATGGACGGTGTTATAAACCGTAAAGGTGAAATGACAAATATGGCACCGACTGCACAGGGATATACAAGACTTGAATTTTTAATTCCGTCAAGAGGTCTTATCGGTTACAGAAGTGAACTTCTTACCGCAACAAAGGGTACGGGTATCATAAACAGTATTCTTGAAAAGTACGAGCCGTACAAGGGCGACTTTAACGGCAGAACCCGCGGTACTCTTATCGCTTGGGAGGACGGTACAACTATTACTTACGGTCTTTACAACGCACAGGAAAGAGGTACTTTGTTCGTAGGTGCGGGCGTTAAGGTTTACGAAGGTATGATTGTCGGTGAAAACGCAAGACTTGAGGACGTTGTTGTTAACGTATGTAAGAAAAAGCACGCAACAAATACCCGTTCATCAGGTTCTGATGACGCATTAAGACTTGTTCCTCCGAGAGAAATGAGCCTTGAACAGTGTCTTGACTTTATCGCTGATGATGAATTATTGGAAGTAACTCCAAACCACCTTAGAATGAGAAAGAAAATTCTAAGCACAAGCCTTCGAGCAAAAGCAGGCAACAAGAAGAAATAAAAACATAACATAAAAATAGGATTGCATTAATCGCAATCCTATTTTTTTATAGCAAATGCCTTTCTTGCAAAGCATTCATTTTTTCAAGCGAAATATTTAAAAGTCCCTGTCTGTATTTTTCACGAATCGGATCACCGAAACCTGAAAGCAGTTTCATAACAGATATGTCAAGTGCAATAGCCAAATCGGTAAGCATATCGACATTCGGTTGTGATTCGTCATTTTCATACTTGGTAAGTGTCGAAACACTTATCCCTACTCTTTTGGCAAGTTCTTTTTTGGAAAGTCCCGCTCTTTTACGGTAAATCATAAGTCGTTCACCAAATGAAAAGATTTCCATTGAAAATCCTCCTATTTTATCTTTTGTAATAATGTATCGGCGATATTTGCAAATTCTTCAAGCGAAAGTGTTTCACCGCGTCTTGACGGTGCAATTCCTATACTTTCAAGAAGTGTTGATATTTCATCTTTCGGAATAGGAAAATTTGCCGAAAGGCAATTTAAAAGAGTTTTTCTTCGCTGTGAAAATGCCGCTTTCACCACTCTGAAAAATACTCCCTCGTCCTTTACTTCCACCGACGGTTTATCAAGTACCTTTAGTTTTAACACCGCACTGTCCACCTTTGGCGGCGGAACGAACAGTGACGCAGGAACATTTGCCACGATTGACGGCTCCGTATAATACTGACAAAGCACCGTTATCGCACCGTAATCCTTTGTTGACGGCTTTGCCGACATACGCTCGGCGACCTCTTTCTGCACCATAACCACTATATTTTTAATCGGTAATTTTTCCTCAAGCAATTTAGTGATAATCGGTGTAGTGATGTAATACGGCAAATTTGCCGCTATACTGACCTTTTCGCCGTTAAATTCATCGTCAATAACTTTTTTTAAATCAAGTTTTAAAATATCTTCGTTTATGATTTTTACATTGTCATATTCCGCAAGTGTGTAGTCAAGCACATCAATCAAACGTTCGTCTATTTCTATCGTAACGACCTTATCGCTGTTTTGCGCAAGCTCGCTCGTAAGCACGCCGAATCCCGGTCCGACCTCTATAACACCGCTTTCAATCTCTGCGGCGTCAACTATTTCTTCAAGTATGTTTCGTGCAGTCAGGAAATTCTGTCCAAGACCTTTTTTAAACGTAAAACCGAATTGTTCCTGAATATTTCTTATCGTGCGTGGTGAAGTTAAATCCATATTATATATCCCTTCATACATATCATTGAGCCTGCCGACAAAATTTCAACAGCTCTGAATATCATTATATCCCACTTTGCAAATTTAGTCAATATAAATGCTCGACAAGTGTTTTTACGCCTATTAATATAAGAATAATTCCGCCGATACATTCTGCCTTTGAGCCGAGAAAACCTCCGAACTTCTTACCGATAAAAACACCGCCGAACGAAAACAAAAATGCTGTAATTCCGATAACCGCGGACGAAAATAAAATCGGTGTATCAACCGCCGCAAGCGTAACCCCCGCCGCAAGTGCATCAATACTTGTTGCGATTGCCGCAAGCAAAAGCGATGAATTTTTTAAAGGATTTTTCGGTATTTCCTGTTCGGTGCGTGACTCCCATATCATATGCAGTCCCAAAAATCCCAAAAGCACAAACGCAATCCAATGGTCAAAACGTTCCACAATATCAGTCGCAAACCCCGACACCAAATTTCCGATACAAGGCATCAGAAACTGAAACACACCGAAAAACAATCCCACTTTAATCGCGTCATAAAATCGTATTTTTTTCACAATCATTCCGTCCGTAACCGCCGCCGAAAATGCATCCATCGCAAGTGCAGCAGCAAGGAACAATAAAGACAGTATATCCATAAATCAATCCCCCTACGTCCAATATATGCTCCGTCTATTCCTTTAATGTATAAAAAATCACTATATAATCCGCAATTTCACGCTATAAATTCTATATATTAATTTTCAAAAAAATATTGACAAAGCCTTGATTTTATTGTAGAATAGCCATATAGTATAGAAAGAGGTACGGAATTATGGATAAATTTTCAAAGGCAAATTTGAATAACCTCCTACTCCTAAGCTGAATCGACAATGTGGTCTTCAGTTTTGTTTTTCTGTACTGAACTGTATTGAAATTATGCTGGGTCACATTGTGGCTCAGCTTTTTTAGTTAGAAATTTCATATATTATTTTAGGCGTATTCGCCGGAAAGGCAGTGTTCATTATGAATTATAAAAAATATCAAAAAATGTACCATCCGATTCCGCTTGAGGATCGTCAGTGGCCGAACAATGAAATAACTCATGCTCCGATTTGGTGCAGTGTTGACCTTCGTGACGGTAATCAGGCACTTTACTCACCTATGACGACAGAAGAAAAAATCGAATTTTTCAAATTCCTTGTAAAGCTCGGTTTTAAAGAAATCGAAGTAGGTTTTCCGGCAGCGTCGCATACAGAATTTGAATTTGTTCGCCGTCTTATTGACGAAAATCTTATTCCTGATGATGTCACAATTCAAGTGCTTACACAGGCAAGAGAACATATTATAAAGAAAACCGTTGAGGCTCTAAAGGGTGCTAAAAACGCAATTATCCACCTTTACAACTCAACTTCAACACTTCAACGTGAAGTTGTTTTCAGAAAGAGCAAGGAAGAAATCAAACAACTTGCCGTTGACGGTGCAAAGCTTGTAATGAGCCTTGTTGACGGTCAGCTTGACGGAAATATTCGTTTTGAATATTCACCTGAAAGTTTCACTTGTACAGAGCCGGACTACGCGGCAGAAGTTACAAATGCCGTACTTGATGTATTCAAGCCGTCTGAAACAAACAAAGTTATCGTAAATCTTCCGTCAACTATCGAAGTTGCGACAGCAAACGTATATGCCGACCAAATCGAATATATGTGCAAGCACCTTAACAATCGTGAACATCTTGTTATCAGCGTTCACGCACATAACGACAGAGGTACAGGCGTTGCGTCAAGCGAACTTGCATTGCTTGCAGGTGCGGACAGAGTTGAGGGTACAATATTCGGTAACGGCGAAAGAACAGGTAACACGGACGTTATCACCGTTGCACTTAATATGTTCTGTCAAGGTATCGACCCTGAACTTCATCTTGAAAATATTGATGAAATCATCGAAGTATACGAAAAGTATAATCGTTTGCCGATCAACCCAAGACACCCATACGCAGGTGAAATGGCATACGTTGCATTCTCAGGTTCTCACCAGGACGCAATCAAAAAGAGTATGGATAAATTCGGTTCAAGTCCGTCAAATAAATGGGCTAACCCATACCTTACAATCGACCCTACCGACATCGGCAGAAAATATGAGCCTATTCTTATCAACAGCCAGTCGGGTAAAGGCGGTGTAAGCTATATTATGGAAAACAAGTACGGCTACACCCTACCAAAGCCAATGCTTGCGGAATTTTCTTCACTTATCACAGATATGTCTGACGAAAAGAAAACCGTACTTACAAATCACGAAATACATCAAGCATTCAAGGATACATATGTGAATGTGGCAGAGCCTATTAAAACCCGTTTCTATCGTTCAACGGAGGAAGATGACTGTACAATTCTTTCGGCTACTATCGAAAAGGACGGAAAAGTTACCTCTATCGAGGGTAAAGGTAACGGTCCTTTGGATGCACTTTGCAACGGTTTAAGACAATTCTTGGGTCAGCAGTTTGAAATCTGCAACTACACAGAACACGCCCTAACACGTTCATCAAATTCAAGAGCGGCAACATATATTGAAATCAACGACCACAACCACCACAAAACTTATTGGGGTGCAGGCGTTGACGCAAATATTAACACCGCGTCAATCTATGCACTTATTTCGGCAGTAAACAGAATGCTTGCAGATAACTAAACATCATTATAAAAAAAGTGGCAGTTTTTCTGCCACTTTTTTTATAATATATTTACTGATTAGAATTAAATTATACCAATTTTCCCGTTTAAATTACAATTCAATAAAAATATATTGACAAAAAGGATTTTTTTTTGTAAAATGAAAATGTACTAAATAATTGGTATATTTGTAAATTATTTTATGCATTAATACTTTTAATAACATCAGTTTAGTGAACTTACTCACCTATAGCTCTATGCTATCTTTTATGTTATATTAATTGCATATTAGTGTTTTATACTCATATACTAATAATATTTGATACAAATAGTAAGCTTACAAAAGAATACATAACAGAAAGGAAAATTTTTATGAAAAAAATAAAATCATTTATAGCTTTAACTGCTATTATCACATTGTGTATTAACGGGAACTTAACATCAAGCGCATATTATATTAATTACTCACAAGGACATTCTCCAATACCCGACTCTATTGAATATTATTATGATTTTTCAACCGAAACTGTACAAGCACTAAAAAATGCTTGTAGTGAATGGAATTCAGCTGATAGTAATCGCAATTTTTTGTATGTGGGCAAATCCCATACCAATACTACCGCTTTTTATAATAATAAAGCTAATCAAATCACCAGTGGAAAACGAGGAATTAACACTTATTTAATGGAGCACCGTATGGTACGAGGTATTAGTGGAAATGTTTCGTATGAGGGTGATATTGATATAAATGTTTCACATCCTTTTGGAACTGCCAGCACATCGTATGATACTGAAACGGCACTTTTACATGAATTGGGGCATTTTTTAGGATTGGGACATTCTAGAACGACATATTCTGTTATGTCTACTCCTCAAGCTAAAGGGCAACGAAAAAGATCTTTATTTGAAGATGATATAAACGGTATAAATGCTATTTACAATAAATAAAAAAGGAGAAATATTATTATGAAAAAATCTATTTTAAATATAATCAGTTTAATGTGTTGTCTCACAATAATGCTCACTGCAACATCTTGCGGAAATAATGCAAAAAAAGAAGAAATAGTCGTTGATGGTATTATACCGTTAATATCTGAAAGTGAGCTTATTTTACGTTCAGACTTAATAATAGAGGGTACTGTTTCAGAAATTATGGACAGTAAATGGAGTAATCCCAATAATGAAAAAGGTGAAAATTTCAGAAATGTTCTTCAGACAGACATAGTTGTAAACATTGATAATTACCTTTTCGGCGAACGTGACGATAATCAAGCTATAGTAAGAATAGATAAAGGCGAAGATGAAAACACAATCGTTTCTTCCGACGGTTATCCCGACTTTGAAGTTAACGAAAAAGTTTTATTATTCCTTTCAAGAGATGACAGCGACATTGCAACCGATGAAGACTATTATGTTTTAACAGGTATGCGACAAGGAAAATACGACCTATCAGAATCAGAAAACTCACGTTCGAGTAATACTATCAATACTTATATAAGTTCTATGGAAGTCGATAACGAAAGAGATACCGAAGTTATAGATGAGTTAAAAGACAAGATTGAAAAAGAACATAATATGCACCCTAACTATTCGGATGAACAAAAGCAAAGACAGATTGAAATTGATAACGAAAACAAAAAATTGTTTGGAGAATAATTTTAATTCGAATATCGTTGTAAATTATTGACAAAAGCATTCACAAAATGACCTGAAAAATCTCAAGAGCTATATTCTTGAGATTTTTTATTTTGTCGAAAAAGCAATATTTAATCTCGCTATGCAAATTCACTTATAAAAACTGTTGAATTTTATCGGAAAACAGTATATAATATAATATGTATCAAAATTTTAATACAAAGCGTATTTTAAGAGAGGATAAAGATTATGCAAAATGACAACAGAATCGGTGAAGAATGTGGTGTATTCGCCATTTATGATCCTGACGGTGATTGTGCAAGAACGACCTATTACGGACTTTACGCACTTCAGCACAGAGGTCAGGAAAGCTGCGGTATTGCAGTAAATAACAATCGTGACATTACTCATTACAAGGATATGGGACTTGTCAACGATGTATTTAATGACGAAATATTGACAAAACTTGACGGTAAAATGGCTGTCGGTCACGTTCGCTATTCGACAACAGGCGAAAGTATGCGTGAAAATGCTCAACCGCTTGTACTTAGATATGTAAAAGGTAATATCGCCATTGCCCACAATGGCAACCTTGTAAACAAGGACGAATTGGCACAAGAACTAAGCGTTACAGGTGCTATCTTCCAAACAACAACCGACACAGAAATGATTGCTTACACAATCGCCAAAGAACGTCTTAATTCAAAGAGCGTTGAAGAGGCGGTTGAAAAGACAATAAATCACCTTGTAGGTGCGTTTTCACTTATCGTTATGAGTCCGCAAAAACTTATTGCCGCTCGTGACCCTTGGGGTTTCAGACCTCTCTGTATGGGTAAAAAAGGCGACGCTATTGTTTTTGCCTCGGAAACTTGTGCACTTGACAGTGTGGGTGCGGAATTTGTCCGCGACATTGAGCCCGGTGAAATTGTTGTCGTTCAAGACGGTAAAATTTCCACTATCAGAACTCACGTCGGCAAAAAGCCACATACAATGTGTATCTTTGAATACTTATATTTTGCACGTCCTGACAGTATTATTGAAGGACAGTCTGCACACGATTCACGTATGCTTGCAGGCAAATACTTGGCACAGGAATTTCCTGTTGAGGCTGACGTTGTAATCGGTGTACCGGATTCGGGACTAAGTGCCGCAATGGGTTATGCAAAGGAATCGGGAATTCCTTACGACATCGGTTTTGTAAAGAATAAATATATCGGCAGAACTTTCATTCAACCGTCACAGGCAATGCGTGAGAATTCCGTAAGAATTAAACTTAACGTACTGAAAAGCACAGTTGAGGGAAAACGTGTCGTTATGGTTGACGACTCAATCGTAAGAGGTACGACTTCAAAGAGAATTGTAAGCCTTTTACGTCACTTCGGGGCAACAGAAGTTCATGTTCGTTCATCTGCTCCGCCGTTTATGTTCCCTTGTTACTTCGGTACAGACGTACCGTCAAAGGATCAGCTTGTAGCCTGTAACTACACCATGGACGGAATTAAAGAACTTATCGGTGCGGACAGTATCGGATTTTTAAGCGTTAATTCTTTGAAAAAGATTATTCCTAACGCAAAATGTCAATTCTGTGACGGATGTTTCTCGGGTAAATATCCTGTTGATGTTGACTGATAAAATTTAATAAGAAAGAATGAGGTAAATGATTACTGACTTGACAGAGGGCAAACCCTCAAAAATATTATGGAGCTTTTCGATACCTATGCTTTTGAGCGTGGTATTTCAGCAACTCTATAATATAGTAGACAGTATCGTAGCCGGAAAATTTGTAGGCGCCCAGGCATTAGCTGCTGTGGGCGCCTCTTATCCGATTACGATGATTTTTATGGCAATAGCCACAGGTGCAAACGTCGGTGCGGCTGTTATTATTTCGCAGTTGTTCGGTGCGAAAAATTTTGAAAAACTCAAAACTTCCGTTTTTACTTCAATAATTTCAATGACTGTACTTGCCGCAATTCTTACAATCTTCGGAATTGTTTTCTGTTCGGGAATGTTAAAAATGTTATCCACTCCCGAAAATATTTTTTCCGACTCAATGACATATCTTAATATTTACATAGGCGGATTGATTTTTCTGTTTCTGTACAACATATGCACAGGTATTTTTACCGCTATGGGGGACAGTAAAACTCCGTTGTATTTTTTGCTTATGTCGTCAGTCGGAAATATAATTCTTGACCTTGTTTTTGTAATTGTATTTAATATGGGCGTGGCTGGAGTCGGCTGGGCAACATTTATTGCACAGGGTATATCTTCCCTGCTCGCATTCGCCGTACTTTTAAAACGCGTTCACGGTATAAAATCGGGGACATATAAAAAATTTTCAATCCGTATGCTCGGACATATTTCAAGAATTGCAATACCGAGTATCTTGCAGCAAAGTTTTGTATCGGTCGGAAATTTATTTATACAAAGCCGTGTAAACAGTTTCGGCTCTGACGTTATCGCCGGTTACAGTGCGGCTATAAAGCTGAATACATTCGCTATAACAAGTTTTTCAACGCTCGGAAATGCAATGTCAAGCTATACGGCACAAAACACAGGTGCACGAAAGCTTCTCCGCATACCTGAAGGACTTAAAGCAGGTATTGTTATGCTTATCGTTGTTTCTCTGCCGTTTTTCATTGCGTATTTCGTATTCCCGAATACTATGATGAATATATTCGTAAAAAGCAGTGAGACAGGTATTATAGACGTAGGAAGAATATTTTTAAAAATCGTCACACCGTTCTATTTTGTAATTTCCGCAAAGCTTACATTTGACGGTATTCTTCGCGGTGCGGGACGTATGAGGGCGTTTATGGCAAGCACGTTTACCGACTTGCTTTTAAGAGTTATTCTTGCGTATGTTTTCTCATACGCACTTAATTCGGAAGTCGGAATATGGCTTTCTTGGCCTGTCGGCTGGACTATCGCCGCCGTTATTTCGGCAGTATTCTATTTTATTTATTATAAAACAACAATCAAAAACGGTGCAAATTAATTGCACCGTTTTTTAGTTTTCCTCAATATGAATAAGCATTTGTTCTATAATCTTTTTAACGTGGTCGTCATCAATCGAATAAAAGGCATTTTTACCGTCACGGCGTGACTTTATAAGCCTTGCCTGTTTTAAAGTTTTAAGCTGATGACTGATAGCCGACTGGCTCATACCGAGTGCGTTCGCTATATCATACACACACAATTCCTTATCAAACAACGTCCATAAAATTCTTATTCTTGTACTGTCGCCGAACACTTTAAACATTTCCGACAATTTATCCGTTACATCTTCATCGGGAAGTTGATTTTTCAATCTATCTAAAATCTGCGGATTATATTGACAGGTACTGCATTTATCCATTTATCTTCTCCTCTTTTCGGTCATATGTTCATATATTCATATTATACCCTTTTAATCTTGATTTGTCAAATCGCTTGAAAAATCAGATATTAATTTATAAAAATCAGAATTCATTATTAAATTTTCCCAAATTCTTTTTATAATATGATAAAATATAGTTTAGATACTTTGAAAAGGAGGATTTTAATACACTATGAATAAAAAGAAAATCATTTCGGCTATGCTTACAGTTGCAATGCTTGCAAGTTCGGCTGTTTCCGTGCTTGCCACAGAGGTAGGCGAAAGCCTGAAAGTCGGCGATTACACAGAATCCGCCGCCGAAACACAAAAATTAATCGACTCACGACCTGATATTCAGCGTCCTATGGAAAATCTAAACAGAGGTGCTGTTGCCGTAAGAATGGACGGCTATACATATATTTCGTGGCGTTGGCTCGGTACTGAAAGTGCGGATACGAGATATAACATTTATCGCGGCTCAAAAGAGATGTCCTCTTACGGACAAAAATTAAATACAGAGCCATTAAATGTAACAAACTTTACCGATGTGTTTACTGCCGATTCTAACACACAGTATTGCATTATACCCGTTGTAAACGGTGAAGAACAGGCAGACAAGGCTGAATTTTCTCAAACTTGGGATAACAATTATATGGATATTCCAATCCAAAAGCCCGAAAACAACAAAGTAAACGGCGAAGAATATTCATATACACCGGGCGACGCGTCTGTCGGTGACCTTGACGGTGACGGTGAGTATGAAATCGTACTAAAATGGGATCCGTCAAACGCAAAAGATGCCGCACAGGCAGGTTTTACAGGCGAATGTATTCTTGACGCGTACAAGCTTGACGGCACACGTCTATGGCGTATAAATATGGGACCTAACATTCGTGCAGGTGCACACGACACGCAGTTTATGGTATACGACTATGACTGTGACGGAAAAGCCGAAGTTGCTTGCCGTACGGCTGACGGCACAATCGCAGGTGACGGCTCTGTTATCGGTGACGCAAACAAAAACTACGCCGTTGTAAGCAACGGTAAAAACCTTACAGGTCCGCTTTATCTTACAGTATTCAAGGGTGAGGACGGCTCTGTAATTGATACAGTTGACTATGACCCGCAAATCACAGGCAAAACCGCAAGCGGTCAAAAATGGGATATAAGCTCTTGGGGCGATACATTCGGAAACCGTTCCGAAAGATACCTTGCCGCCGTTGCATATCTTGACGGCACAAGACCGAGCATGGTTTTTGCAAGAGGTTATTACACAGGTCCTGAGGGTGAAACAGGCGGCAGAACAGTTATTGCAACATACGATCTTGTAGACGGCAAACTTGTTAAGAAATGGCGCTTTGACACAATGGATTACAACAATAAATATATAGGACAGGGCAACCACTCAATGAGTGCCGCAGACGTTGATTATGACGGTTGCGATGAGCTTATATACGGTGCGCTTGCAATAGACAACGACGGCAAGCCTATGTATTCGACAGGTTTGGGACACGGTGACGCACAGCACGTCAGTGACCTTGACACGTCAAGACCGGGACTTGAAGTTTACTCTTGTCACGAAGAAACTCAAGCAAAATACAGCTTTGAAATGCGTGACGCACGTACAGGCGAAATACTTGTCGGCGGCGAACAAATGGGCAGTGACAACGGTCGCGGCACATCTGACGACATAGACCCGCGTTATCCGGGTTGCGAAGGCTGGTCAGCCGCAGGAATACTTACCGCCGCAGACGGTACTGTCATTTCAACAAAATACACTATGCCGGCAAACTTCCTATGCTATTGGGACGGCGATTTAGGACGTGAAGTTCAGGACAACATTTACATCAGCAAGTGGAAGCCTGAAAAAGAAAAGGTTGAAACTATCTTCACAGCCTCCGGCTGTACTTCTGTAAACGGTACAAAAGCTAATCCGTCACTTACCGCCGATCTTTTCGGCGATTGGCGTGAAGAAGTTATGTATCCGCTAAAGGACGGCAGTGCTTTGAGAATTTACACAACCACTACACCGACAAGCTACAAAATTCCTACACTTATGCACGACATTCAATACAGAATGCACGTTGCATATCAAAACGACTGTTACAATCAGCCTACACACCTAAGCTATTATCTTGGTTTTGACACTGAAAATGTACCTGTACCGCAGATTTATACAGTAGGCAACAATGAAAAAAATCCCGACCTTGCAAAGAAGTCTTGGAATATAAACGATTTATACAGCGGTGAAAAGGTTGAGCTTGTACTTGACACACCGACAGCACTTACAAACGGTGTTCCGAAACGTGTTGATAACGACAGCACGGACGTTGTACCATACCTTGACGAAAACGAAAGAACTCTTGTTCCGTTGAGATTTATTTCTGAGTCATTCGGCGCAGACGTTGAATGGGTGGCAGATACACAGGAAATCAAAATCAACGGTGACGCCGTTACAATGAAAATCGGCAGCAACGATTATACTGTAAACAACGAAACAAAAACAATGGACACTGCACCGATTTTGAACAACGACAGAACAATGGTTCCGCTTCGTGCAATCGGTGAAGCACTCGGAAAGATTGTTTACTACAATGATAAATATATCTGCATAAGCGATATTGACTTAAATATGTCGGACGATTCCGCAATGTCAAGAAAATCTACAATCACATCTGCAAAAGTACCTGACAAAATTGAAGTTGTCGCAATAAACGGAACAGGTCAAAAATATTACCCTAACCAACTTGACGTTTTTGCCGTTGAGGCAAGCGACAATGACGGTAACGTTGAAACAGGTGCGGTTGACCTTGATATAAACACACGTTGGTCAAGTTACGGTAAGAGTACGCTTACGCTTGATTTAGGCGAAGAAAAGGACGTTTCTGGTGTTGCAATCGCAATGTGGAAAGGCAGCGAAAGAATTTATCCGTTCACAATCGAATACTCGGTTGACGGCAAGACTTGGGAAACTGCACTTCCAAAAACTCAAAACACAGGTGAATCAAGCGAATTTGAAAAGTATATGTTCCCTGAAACGGTAAAAGCACGTTATATCCGCTACAACGGTGACGGTGCAACAGACCCTGACAAGAATTACTGTCATATCAGCGAAATCGCTGTTCTTGGTGTAGAAGAATAAAGCAAAAATGGTGTTGCAATGCAACACCATTTTTTATTTAATAATTGGATTTGCTTTCTGTTTTGTCTTTTTAGCCTTACCTTGAATTTCAGACACAGGCTCCATTTCATTTTTCGGCATTCTGTCCTCAGGTTTTCTTGTTCCGTGTATATCGCCAAATCGCTCTCTCCTCATACCCTGTTTAGCCATTTTTTCGCCTCCTTTTTTATTATTCTTTTTAGCCACGTGCAAAGCTCTAAAAACATAGAGTTTATGCAATTTTACGGATGTGGCAAATCCGTTTTGTCACTATAAATTTAATATTTAATGTATAGAAAAAACCACTCTGATTTGGTATAATATAGTTGAAATCAAAATCCCACAAAGGAGAGTGGTTTTTATCTATCGTCAAGAAATTTTAAAAGACATCAGTCTTTTCACTTCACAACCAAAAGCTAAATTTTACGATGAACTATTCATTAATTTAGATTTAAGCTGTATTCCGGCTCAAAACTCAAAATTCGGTCGTGCAAGTTATAGCAATCATTCTATGATTTGTGCCTTTATCGTTATGAAATGCGAAGGTTTCTCTCAAATTTCGGACTTACACGATTATCTGTCAAACAACTTAATTATTGCCCATTACTGTGGCTTTGACATTTCTCATGAATTACCTTCTTATGCAAAATTCACACGCTTTATCCGTGAATTTGATAACGATATACTTCAAACTGTTATGCAATCACAGGTCTTGAAAGCTGCCGATTTATCTTTGATTGATTCATCTTTTATCGCTTTGGATGCTACTCCTGTTAAGGCTAATGTTTCAAACAACAATCCCAAGTCCTTTAAAAAGAATAAGTTCTCCAAAGCCTCTCCTCCAAAGTCTGATAAAGATTGTAGGCTTGGTGTTCAAACTGCTTCAAATCAGCATAACGAAAAGAATTATGAATTCTATTGGGGTTACAAAAATCATATTCTTGTCGACTGCATATCGGGCTTACCCGTTTGTGAATTAACAACCGGTGCCAATGTTTCCGACAGTTCTGTAACACTCGAAATACTCAAAAGAGCAAATTCTTATCTTCCTATGTCTGAATGCTCATTTTTAGCTGATAAAGCCTATGATGTTAAGGCTATTTACAACACTGTGCATGACACATACAATGGCGATTGCTTTATTGCCTTAAACAAACGAAATACCAAAAGCCCTAAAAAGTTACCGTCAGGGAATATCATTTGCGAAGCAGGACTCGCAATGCATAAAGACGGCAAGTTTTCAGATAGCGGTCGAACACGTCAGAAATACTGCTGTCCGTTGAAACGCTCTAAAAATGGCAATTGCCCTTGTAATCACAAATGTTGGAATAATGGCAAGAAAAATCGCGGTTGTACTAAATACATAACTCTTCCCGATGATTACAGGCTTTCTATCGATAGAAGCTCAATAGCCTTTAAATCCGTTTATGCTCTCAGAACCGAAGCCGAAAGATACAATTCACGATTTAAGCAAGCAGGCTGTGAAAGAGTTTTTGTTCGTAATGGCAATTCTGTAAAAAATCTTAATACAATTGCTCATATATCACTTTTATCGATTGCAATTGCCGCCGTTATTACTAAGAAAGACGTTTCTTATCGCAGCGTAAAAACTTTAAAACGACTTAGCTGACAATGTTTAAAACCAAATATTTTTGTTCCTTGCCGTTAGGTTTGTTTGCTATGCACTTTTTTAACTATTATTCGCTTTTGTTGCTTCGCTTAGCTTTATTTATGATTTATTTACTTTTTATTTCTTGTGTTTTGCACCTCTCTAATTATTCTTTTCACAAATACAAAATAAATACGCTGATTGGACAAAACATTTCTATTATGATATAATTAAAATAATATATACTGTAAAGGCAGAGATGATATGAACAGAGTTGTAATTGGAATACTTGCACACGTTGACTCGGGTAAAACTACGCTATCTGAGGGAATGTTATACAGTGCAGGTGAAATACGAAAAATCGGTCGTGTTGACCATGGTGACGCATTTCTCGATTCACACGAAATTGAACGCGACAAGGGCATTACGATATTTTCAAAGCAAGCCGTTATGCGTTTTCGTGACACCGAATTTACTTTACTTGACACTCCCGGTCACGTTGACTTTTCTACCGAAATGGAGCGTACTTTGAGCGTGCTTGATTACGCAATCCTCGTTATAAGCGGTACGGACGGGATACAAAATCATACAGAAACACTATGGCGGCTTTTGGCACGATACAATGTACCTACATTTATATTCGTGAACAAAATGGACTTAAACGCCGACAGAAACGCCGTTCTTGATGAATTGCATACAAGATTTTCGGACGGTTGTATTGATTTTACGCAAAATTATGAAAATGAAGATTTCAGAGAATCGCTCGCTATGTGTGACGAATCTATAATGAATACATTTCTTGCGGACGGTACTGTCAAAAATCAAGACATAAGAAATGCCGTTGTACAAAGAAAAATATTCCCATGCTATTTCGGCTCTGCACTTAAAATGGAAGGTGTATCGGAATTTCTTGAAGGACTTGAACTGTATACAAGACAAATTATTTACGATGACAAATTCGGTGCAAAGGTATTCAAAATTGCCGAAGATGAGCAAGGCACACGTCTTACTTATATGAAAATTACCGGCGGTACTTTAAAGGTAAAAACACTTTTAAAGGGTAACAAGAAAAATGAGTGGTCGGAAAAAGTAAATCAAATCAGAATTTATTCCGGTGCAAAATTCCAATCGGTTGACGAGGCATTCCCCGGTACGGTTTGTGCCGTAACAGGTCTTACACAGACATATTCCGGTGAAGGTATAGGTTGTGAGCCTGATTCAAAAAATGCCGTTCTTGAGCCTGTTTTGACGTACCGTATGGAACTTACGGACGGTATTGACGTGCATACAGCACTTACCGAATTACGTCATTTGGAGGACGAAGACCCACAGCTTCATATAATATGGAACGAACAGTTGCAGGAAATTCACGTTCAAGTTATGGGCGAAGTTCAGCTTGAAGTTTTAAAACGAATTATAAAAGAGAGATTCGGTATTGATATTGAATTCAGTCACGGCGGTATTGCGTATCGTGAAACAATAGCCGCACCTGTTGAGGGTGTCGGGCATTATGAGCCGTTAAGGCATTATGCCGAAGTGCATTTACTTATGGAGCCGACTGAAAAAGGCAGCGGTATGCAGTTTGCGGTAAATTGCAGTGAGGACAGTCTTGACCGCAACTGGCAACGACTTATTCTCACCCATCTAAAAGAAAAAGCACATATCGGTGTTCTGACAGGCTCACCGATTACCGATATGAAGATAACGCTTATCGCAGGACGTGCACACCAAAAACATACAGAGGGCGGCGACTTTCGTCAAGCTACTTATCGTGCAGTACGTCAAGGCTTGAAAATGGCTGAAAGTGTTTTGCTTGAGCCGTGGTACGAATTTCATCTTGAAATACCTACCGAAAACGTAGGACGTGCAATGACCGACATTCAGCAAATGGGCGGTACATTCAGTCAACCCGAAACAATCGGTGATATGACGCGAATTTCAGGCTCTGCACCCGTTGCGACAATGCGTGACTATCAAATGGACGTAACAGGCTACACGCACGGTAAGGGCAGATTAAACTGTATTTTAAGCGGTTATGAGCCTTGCCACAACACCGAAGAAGTGATTGCCGAAATCGGTTACGACAGCGAAACCGATATTGAAAATCCCGCCGATTCGGTTTTCTGTTCGCACGGTGCAGGCTTTGTTGTAAAGTGGGATAAGGTTTACGACCATATGCACATTGACGGCATAAAGCTTGACCAAGACGATGATGAAGAAGAAAACGTCTATCAGCGTGCAAACGACTACATCAATATGGTTGCCGATGATAATGAGCTTATGCAGATTTTTGAACGTACATACGGTCCTGTACGCCGTAAAGTAGCGTCATACACTGTAAAGAAATCCGCCACCGAACAGAAAAAACATCAAAAATCAAAGCCTGTTAAATTAGGTGACGAATATTTGCTTGTAGACGGTTACAATATAATCTTTGCGTGGGACGAACTGAAAGAACTCGCCAAAGATAACCTTAATATGGCACGTGACCGACTGATTGATATTCTTTGCAATTATCAAGGCTTTAAGCAATGCAATTTAATACTTGTTTTTGATGCGTATAAAGTTAAAGGAAATGTCGGCAGTGCCGAAAAAATTCACAATATAAACGTTGTGTACACAAAAGAGGCTGAAACCGCCGATATGTATATTGAAAAAATCACACATGAAATCGGTAAAAAACATCGTGTGCGTGTTGCCACTTCGGATAACCTTGAACAAATTATCATTCTCGGCAACGGTGCGACACGACTTTCCGCAAATGAACTGTTGCAGGAAGTAAAACTCGCCGAAAAAACTATTATGGATATTATAAATTCAAACTAAAAAAGGAAGTTTTCAAAACTTCCTTTTTTAATATTTCACATTTTAGTAATTGTATGATCCAAGAAATTTATAGAAAAATGTATTCTGTCTTACTTTATCAAGTGCAAAGTAAATTGACGCATCATCAATATTGCCGTCTATATCAATGAAGAACACATACTTACCGAGTTCCTTTTTCATAGGACGTGACTCAATTTTAGTCATATTAATTCCGGACTTCGCCAAAAGCTCAATCGCACTGTACAAACTTCCCGGTTTATTATCAATCGCAAATACGATTGATGACTTATCGTGACCTGTAACTGTCTTATTCGGTGTTTTTTCAATAATAACAAATCGAGTTGAATTATTTGCGTCGTCACCGCAGTCGTGACACAAAATATCAAGGTCATAAATTTTTGCACTGTTCGGTGAGCCGATACACGCCACAGAGCCGTCCGATTCTTTTACACGTTTTGCCGCAGACGCAGTTGAATCGGCAAATTCAATTTTCACATCCGCAAATTCGTGCGACAATAATTTTGAACACTGTCCTATCGGTTGAGGGTGGGAAGTGATAATTTTTATATCCTCTTTCTTTACACCTTTTTTAACCATAAGATTTTCGCTTATATGAAGAATGTATTCACCTGTTATATATAAATCCACATCAAAAGCAAGAGTATCCAAAGTTGTGTTGATACTTCCGTCAATAGAATTTTCAATCGGCACGATTGCCCTGTCAATTTCGCCTTTTTCAACCGCCAAAATTACAGAATAAATCGTTGAAAACTCCTTTATTTCTTCTTTACCCTCAGACCATTCCATAGCCGCCTGATGTGAAAATGTCCCGTTCGGACCAAGATAACCTAACATATTAAGTCAATAACTCCCTTCAATAAAACGAAAGGCTGAAATAAAATTGTTCACACAATGTGGGCAACTTCATCCAGCCTATAAATTTCTTATAATAGAATCTTATTTACTGCCTTCGCGATTGGATCAAGCTCTTTCATAAGCTTGTCAAACTTTTCAGGTGTAAGAGATTGTGCGCCGTCTGACGCAGCCTTTTCAGGGCAGTTATGTACTTCAATCATAAGACCGTCAGCACCTGCCGCAATAGCACCCTTTGCAATAGCCGGAACATACTTATATGTACCTGTTGCATGGCTCGGATCGGCAATAATAGGAAGATGAGAAAGTTCCTTTGAAACAGGAATTGCCGAAAGGTCAAATGTATTTCTTGTAGCAGTTTCGTATGTTCTGATACCTCTTTCACAAAGGATTACCTTTTCATTACCCTCAGACATAATATATTCGGCAGCCATTAGCCACTCTTCCATAGTACAAGCAAGACCTCTCTTTAGAAGTATAGGCTTGTCGCACTTACCGACTTCACGAAGAAGTTTGAAGTTCTGCATATTTCTTGCACCGATTTGCATAATATCAGCATACTTTGCAACAAGTTCAACATCTCTTGTATCAAGTACTTCAGTACAGATAGGCATATTAAGTTCCTGACCGCTGTTGTACATAATCTTCAAGCCGTCACCCTCAAGACCTTGGAATGAATATGGTGATGAACGAGGCTTGAACGCACCGCCGCGAAGAATGTTTGCACCCGAGGCCTTAACAGCCTTTGATACAGTTGTGAACTGTTCCTGGCTTTCGATTGCGCAAGGGCCTGCAAATACTGCAAGTTGCTTGCCACCGACTGTTATTCCGTGACCGATTTCGATAACTGACGGTTCTTTGTGAAGCTCCTTAGATGCAAGTTTATATGGTTTCATAATCGGAACAACGTTTTCAACACCGTCCATAGTAAGAATTTGATTCATACTTAAAAGACGCTTGTCGCCGATTGCGCCGATAACTGTTTTCTTTTCGCCTTGAATAGGGTGCGTTTGGAATCCGAACTCGGCAAGTAGTTTTTCAACACTCTCGATTTCCTTTGCCGATGCGGATTCTTTCATAATAATAATCATTTATGTTCACATTCTTTCTTTAATAATTACAACATATACAGTATAGCAAAAAAGGACAATTTTTGCAAGTTAGTTTTAAATAATTTCAGAAACATCTGCAAAAACAGCTACCGTTCTGTATGTTCCGTTGTAACATTTGCACTGTTTATTAAAGTACAGACGCTTTCCGTCATGCGAAAACGACGGATTTGGATGTACCTGAAGTTTCCATGTGGTGTATTCGTCCTGCGATATTTCAAAAGTCGCAATCGGATTTTTGTCACCGCGCTTGTACAAATAAACATTCGGTGCAAAGTCGGGATAACATCTGTCACCGGCAAAATATTTTCTGTCAAAACTTCCGTCCATATGATTTGAAATTCCGCCAAGCACTTCTAATTCCTCTCCGTCCTTTGAAAAACGTGCAATGTAGCTTGTTTCCATTTCAATGTGTCTGCCTTGATTAAACTGACGTGTAGCCATATATGTGTCATCGTCAAACCAAAGCTGATGTACAGGCTTGTCCGCTATCATATGCGTTTTTTTAGTGTCTAAATCTATACACCCCAACGCACCGAATACAGGGCAGTCCTTTACGCCCAAGCGCATCATAACTGCCGTTGCGGACGGATTTAGCTGAACGTGGCTGACAGACGCGGTATGCTCGTTCGGAGTAAGACCATGTTCCCTTACCATATTTAAAATATCTTCCTCTGTTGCAACAAGAGTTATTTTTCCGCTTTCAACATCAAGTATGTAAATTCCGCACGAATTAATTTCGGGATAATCGGGATTTTTGTCAAGATATTCTGTCGATATTGAAAACGGATACTTGCCGTTTTCCGCACAATGACTTTCTTTGCCGTGAATTTTGTACTTAACCTCACCCGTATCAACATCGAGTATACGGAATACACATATAGACGGCTCTTTGCCGGCTATGCCCTCAAATTCCACATCACGAAAAACTATAAGGCTGTTTGTTATAAATGTTGCTGACGGGCCGTTGTGATTGCCGCAGTGTACATCATATACCTTGCGATGATTTTCAAAATCCCTGTCGCATATCCATATTTCCGTTTCAGACTTTGTCAAATCTGCTTTGCGTGCATATATAATTCTTTTTGAATCGGGACTCTCAACCATTCCGCCGTTCATTCCAAGCAATGTCGAACCCGAATAATCACATATTTCCTTTACTTTCATCTCTCTCACCTCATTATATGAATTATACCATAATATTGAGATGTTTTCAATATTGGTTATTTTTTCTTTTTCGGTGTCGGTAAGTCGTCATATATCGCCTTAAATAATTCGGTTAAATATTCTTTGTTGTCAACTTCTTCTATTAAAATCATTTCTTTCGCACCCTCATAAGGTACTTCGTATCGAATGTCAGAAACATAGTCAATAGCCGATTTAACAGATTTTATAAGCAGTAGGTCATCATATATTCCGCCGGCAATTCTGCCTTTGTAGTAAATAATGTACTCCCCCATCATCGCCCTGTACGTTATTTCCTCTACCTCCGATAATTGCTCTAATATGTATTCTAAAAATTCTTTACTCGATGCCATCTGTTTCTCCTTTGTTAATCAAATACTATTCAGACTTTTTATTAATCTTTGTTTGTCTGTATATATCATCATACAAAAATTGTAACTTGCAACCTAAATCACTCAAATAATCTTGATTTATCATACCGAAATGTATTATAGCATAATCTGCAGCATCCATGAAATCATTTACTGAATTTTCACTCACTATAATACTCTTGGATACATCATACATTTCAACATTCTTTTTATTCCCATCATATACTTCCATTATATATTTTTTGCACAGTTCATATTTATCATTATCAAATTTATATAGCATAGATATTTATTACCTTTTCTATTATCAATCCTTAAATAAGTATTTTAATCTATCGTTTGTACAAATTTTAATATATACTTATCATCAACGTATTCCACAACCACATTGTATTTTTCATTTTCTGATAATTCATATCCGTTTGTGTTTAACTCAAAACTGTAATTTTCCGTACCATTGTATTCTTTGTCGCAAAAATTTCTTGCATTGACTATTTTCGCCGTAGTAATATCGCCCGATATGCTTTCAATGATTACGTCAGCATTATAACATTTCTTTTTTGTAAGAAGTGTTCTGTAATCTGCACCTGTACCGTTATAGATTTTACTTTCAACAAATTCACTTTTTTGTTCCGACAATATTGTTGATATTGGTTTAGAAATAAACTCCATTATTGGTGTGTTCATTGTTCTTTGGGCTAATAATGCCGCTGATGCGCGAGTAATAGCATCATCATAATTCAAATTTATATCATCTGTAATATTAAAATTTTCAGCATATTTGAAGTAACCATTCGGATATCCTCCAACTGCCTCTGAATAAAAGTCATATCCTATTGATGTAACCAACATTTTTACAAATTGTGCATACGTTACATTATCATTCGGTCGTGCCGTACCATCTTCAAATCCACTTATCACACTGTTACAGTACGCATAATTCCAATACTTCCAATCCCACGAATCCTTTGATATGTCACTAAACGGTAAATCTGAATTTTCTTTTCCTGTATATGATGTTTCATCGTTGAATCCCATCATATCATCAACTATTCTTATAGCTTCAGAGCGCGTAAGTACATTATAAGGTTTAAATGTTCCGTCCTCGTAACCGTTCATAATGTCCATAACCCTTAAAAATCTTGTTTCTTCTGTATCATAATCCGAATACGCCGATACATTAACTGCTACTCCCACTAAATTAGCACATATCACCAACAAACAAATTAATTTTTTCATATTTATTTCTCCCTTGCTATTATTTGTTATCATAATATATGTAAAATTATATTTTGTCAATATTTTTTTACTAAAATTCAAAAAACTGATAGTAATTAATTTTTAGATAAATATTTATTGGTATATTCCGTTTGTTCAAATATCAATACGTTATCTTTCTTTTTAATTTTTAACACAATCGGCAGAGGTATCTCATCATTTAAACCTTTTCCATTATTTTTTGAACTATCATAATATTGTAAAATCAAATCATCTTTTCCCAACATTTCGCCATATTCTTGGCTTTTTCAAAACTTAAATTATTAATTTCACAATACTTTTTTATATCATCTTCCCATTTATCAAATAATTCACTCATAAAAATACCTCAATATTTATGTTTATAATGATTTTCCCTGTTCTCCGGATATCTGTTCTAAATAATGTTTGTAACTCTCTTGTGCCTCCTTTGGGGCATCGGGCTTTATTACTCTCATTCCATTTGGTTTCCATTCCCACCAATCGGTATTTAACGACCAATAAAAATCTAATATTTTCATTATTTTTATCCTTCTCATCAATAAAATCCAATCAGCATTTGTATAAAAAGGTGTATATACAAAAATAAACCGCATAAAATGCGATTTATTTTATGGTGGACCATCTAGGACTCGAACCTAGGGCCGTCCGGTTATGAGCCGGATGCTCTAACCAACTGAGCTAATGGTCCATAATATTAAATAGATTAAACAGCCTTTACAAGAAAGGCTGTTTAAAATGTTGGTGACCCGTGCGGGAATCGAACCCGCGTTACCGCCGTGAAAGGGCGGTGTCTTAACCGCTTGACCAACGGGCCATGAGTTCCGGCAACTTTCTACTTTCCCAGGCAGTCACCCACCAAGTATCATCGACGTTAAGGAGCTTAACTTCTGTGTTCGGCATGGGAACAGGTGGTTCCTCCTTGCTATCGTCACCGGATCTTCTCTTTTGAGGTCATACCCTCAAAACTAAACAACATAACTTCACAATGCGTTTTCTCTAATTTCTTATCTTTCTCGTTCCTAACCTTTGATGTAGCGATACATCTGTATTTTAATCTGCTCTTGCTTTTTATGCTCAAGCTTACGCTTGTATGTACTTCGCATTGCCTTTCGGCAACCAGTCGCTCCTCGCAATTCTTTGAATTGCTTCTGCTCCTTTGCTTTCGTACATATTCGCATTTTTATCTGCTCCGCAGATTAAAATGCTTGGTCAAGCCCTCGGACTATTAGTACCGGTCAGCTGCATACATTACTGCACTTCCACCTCCGGCCTATCAACCATGTAGTCTTCATGGGTCCTTACTAGCCTACGCTATGGGAAATCTTATCTCGAAGGGGGCTTCACGCTTAGATGCCTTCAGCGTTTATCCCGTCCGTACTTAGCTACCCTGCTATGCCCTTGGCAGAACAACAGGTGCACCAGCGGTACGTCCAACCCGGTCCTCTCGTACTAAGGTCAGCTCTCCTCAAATTTCCTACGCCCGTGATAGATAGGGACCGAACTGTCTCGCGACGTTCTGAACCCAGCTCGCGTACCGCTTTAATGGGCGAACAGCCCAACCCTTGGAACCGACTACAGCTCCAGGATGCGATGAGCCGACATCGAGGTGCCAAACCTCCCCGTCGATGTGGACTCTTGGGGGAGATCAGCCTGTTATCCCCAGGGTAGCTTTTATCCGTTGAGCGACGGCAATTCCACTCTCATACCGCCGGATCACTAACTCCAACTTTCGTTACTGCTCGACTTGTCGGTCTCGCAGTTAGGCTGGTTTATGCGTTTGCACTCGTTGCACGATTTCCGTCCGTGCTGAACCAACCTTTGAACGCCTCCGTTACCTTTTAGGAGGCGACCGCCCCAGTCAAACTGTCCACCTGACAGTGTCCCCCACCCGGATTCACGGGTGCAGGTTAGAACCTTCATATTACAAGAGTGGTATCCCAACATCGACTCCCTAACACCTGGCGGCATTAGTTCTCTGTCTCCCACCTATCCTGTACATGTAATACAAAAATTCAATATCAAGTTACAGTAAAGCTCCATGGGGTCTTTCCGTCTTATCACGGGTAACTGGCATCTTTACCAGTACTTCAATTTCGCCGGGTATGTTGTTGAGACAGCTCTCAAGTCGTTACGCCATTCGTGCGGGTCAGAACTTACCTGACAAGGAATTTCGCTACCTTAGGACCGTTATAGTTACGGCCGCCGTTTACTGGGGCTTAAGTTCAGTGCTTCGATTGCTCTAACACTTCCCCTTAACCTTCCAGCACCGGGCAGGCGTCAGCCCATATACATCATCTTTCGATTTAGCATAGACCTGTGTTTTTGCTAAACAGTCGCTTGAGACTATTCTCTGCGGCCTACTCGCGTAGGCTCCCCTTATCCCGAAGTTACGGGGTCATTTTGCCGAGTTCCTTAACAACACTTCTCCCGCTGGTCTTAGGATTCTCTCCTCATCTACCTGTGTCGGTTTGCGGTACGGGCACCTTGTCAATCCATACAGCTTTTCTCGCCAGTGTACAATCACCTACTTCGCTACTAATTTTCGCTCCCTTACGCCCCACTCAACCAACGGTGGGGTTAGGCTATGTTCCTGTGTCCCTGTATTTAACGACTTCGGTGGCTACGGAATCTTTACCGTATGTGCATCGACTACGCCTCTCGGCCTCGCCTTAGCTCCCGGCTTACCTTGAGCGGACGAACCTTCCTCAAGAAACCTTAGATTTTCGACCATTATGATTCTCACATAATTCTCGCTACTCATTCCGGCATTCTCACTTGTGATATCTCCACTACTCCTTTCGGTGTAGCTTCGCAGACTTACACAACGCTCATCTACCAACAATATTACTATCATTCCTAAGCTTCGGTATGAATTTTAGCCCCGTTACATTTTCGGCGCACAATCACTCGACTAGTGAGCTATTACGCACTCTTTAAATGAGTGGCTGCTTCTAAGCCAACGTCCTAGTTGTCTACGCAACTGCACATCCTTTTCCACTTAAATTCATTTAGGGACCTTAGCTGTAGGTCTGGGCTCTTTCCCTTTTGACTACGAAACTTATCTCACGCAGTCTGACTCCCAGGAAACATTTATGCGGCATTCAGAGTTTGATAGGGTTCGGTAAGCCGTGAAGCCCCCTAGCCCATTCAGTGCTTTACCTCCGCTAAACTATCCTGAGGCTAGCCCTAAAGCTATTTCGATGAGAACCAGCTATATCCGAGTTCGATTGGAATTTCACCGCTAACCACAGCTCATCCCCGCCTTTTTCAACAGACGTGGGTTCGGTCCTCCATGGAATTTTACTTCCACTTCAACCTGTCCATGGTTAGGTCACCCGGTTTCGGGTCGTATACTGCAAACTGTACGCGCTATTCACACTCGGTCTCCCTTCGGCTTCAGTGCTTAACACCTTAACCTCGCTTGCAACATACACTCGCCGGACCGTTCTACAAAAAGTACGCTATCGCACATATATAGTGCTTTAGCAGCTTGTAAACATAGGGTTTCAGATTCTTTTTCACTCCCCTTCCGGGGTTCTTTTCAACTTTCCATCACTGTACTTTTCACTATCGGTCATCAGGTAGTATTTAGGCTTGGGGGGTGGTCCCCCCGGCTTCCCACCGGGTTCCTCGTGTCCGGTGGTACTCTGGATACTGCCATGTTAACATCCCTTTCGCTTACAGGACTATTACCTACTATGGTGTGTCTTCCCATACACTTCTGCTAAAGATGTTAAATCAATTATGCAGTCCGCAACCCCAAAGATATTGCTATCTCTGGTTTGGCCTCTTTCCCTTTCGCTCGCCGCTACTTAGGAAATCGATGTTTCTTTCTCTTCCTCCTCCTACTTAGATGTTTCAGTTCAGAGGGTTTCCTCCACATGGCTATGTATTTACCATGCAGTGATACGGTATTGCCGTACCGGGTTTCCCCATTCGGATATCTGCGGGTCTATGGATATTTGCTCCTAACCGCAGCTTTTCGCAGCTTGTCACGTCCTTCTTCGGCTCCTGATGCCAAGTCATTCTCCCTACGCTCTTTATAGCTTGACCAACTTGGTTTGGTTCTTGAATTACATAAGAATTAGAGATTTGTTTTTGAAATTGAAGTTTTTACCCATATACTCTCGTATATCGAAAAAACCTTTCCACATTAGTTTGATAACTAATTTAGTTATCGGGGTTTGACATTACTATGTCATTTCCTCGTTTCTCTCTATCATCGTTTGTTACATTGTTTAGTTTTCAAGGTACAATCTTTTATATTGATTTTAAATTCAAACAAGTTTGCGTGCAGTTCGCTTTTTCTTCGACGTCGTCGCGTACATCGGTACGCAAGACTGAGAAAAAATGCGAAATGTGCGTGAAATTGTTTGAATTGGTGGAGATGAGGAGAATCGAACTCCTGACCCCCTGCTTGCAAGGCAGGTGCTCTCCCAGCTGAGCTACACCCCCAAATTTTACTTTGGTTAATTTTGATGAAGTTCGGATTTTCTTCGACGTCGTCGCGTACTCATTGTACGCAAGACCGAGAAAAAATTCGAAATTCGCAAAATTGGTGGGCCTAAGTGGACTCGAACCACCGACCTCACGCTTATCAGGCGTGCGCTCTAACCGGCTGAGCTATAGGCCCATGCAGGGTTTCTATTGGGTTCAGTTTCCTTTTCCCACTTATATCAATATTTTGTGTTTTAAATGTTCATGCTTTCACATGTACATTCAAAGATAAACAGTACAAGTTCTGTCTCTGACGATATTTCTATCGTTCGACCTTAGGAATTTTGACTAAGCTATTCGCTCAATCGGTTCTCCTTAGAAAGGAGGTGATCCAGCCGCACCTTCCGATACGGCTACCTTGTTACGACTTCACCCCAATCATCAACCCCACCTTCGACTGCTGCCTCCTAATAGGTTAGCTCACAGGCTTCGGGTGTTATCGACTCTCATGGTGTGACGGGCGGTGTGTACAAGGCCCGGGAACGTATTCACCGCGGCATTCTGATCCGCGATTACTAGCAATTCCAACTTCATGCAGGCGAGTTGCAGCCTGCAATCTGAACTGAGACCGAGTTTTGTGATTCGCTCCACCTCACGGTTTCGCTGCACTTTGTTATCGGCCATTGTAGTACGTGTGTAGCCCTGGGCATAAGGGGCATGATGATTTGACGTCGTCCCCACCTTCCTCCGATTTGTCACCGGCAGTCTCGCCAGAGTGCCCAACTTAATGATGGCAACTGACAATAGGGGTTGCGCTCGTTGCGGGACTTAACCCAACATCTCACGACACGAGCTGACGACAACCATGCACCACCTGTCACCTGATTCCCGAAGGCACTCAAGTATCTCTACTCGATTCCAGGGATGTCAAGCCCAGGTAAGGTTCTTCGCGTTGCTTCGAATTAAACCACATACTCCACTGCTTGTGCGGGCCCCCGTCAATTCCTTTGAGTTTCAACCTTGCGGTCGTACTCCCCAGGTGGGATACTTATTGTGTTAACTGCGGCACAGAAGGGGTCGATACCTCCTACACCTAGTATCCATCGTTTACGGTGTGGACTACCAGGGTATCTAATCCTGTTTGCTCCCCACACTTTCGCGCCTCAGCGTCAGTTGTCGTCCAGAAAGCCGCCTTCGCCACTGGTGTTCCTCCTAATATCTACGCATTTCACCGCTACACTAGGAATTCCGCTTTCCTCTCCGATACTCAAGGCTGTCAGTTTCAATCGCAGCCCCGGGGTTAAGCCCCGGTATTTCACGACTGACTTGACAGTCCGCCTACGCGCCCTTTACACCCAGTAAATCCGGACAACGCTTGTCACCTACGTATTACCGCGGCTGCTGGCACGTAGTTAGCCGTGACTTTCTCACAAGGTACCGTCACTGTCTTCTTCCCTTGCGACAACAGTTTACAATCCGAAGACCTTCTTCCTGCACGCGGCGTTGCTGCGTCAGGGTTGCCCCCATTGCGCAATATTCCCCACTGCTGCCTCCCGTAGGAGTCTGGGCCGTGTCTCAGTCCCAATGCGGCCGATCAACCTCTCAGTTCGGCTACAGATCGTTGACTTGGTGAGCCGTTACCTCACCAACTATCTAATCTGACGCGAGTCCATCCATAAGCGATAAATCTTTCATAATCTAGTCATGCGACTTGACTACAATATGCGGTATTAGTCCACGTTTCCATGGATTATCCCCCTCTTATGGGCAGGTTACTCACGCGTTACTCGCCCGTCCGCCACTTTCCTCTTTAAACGTCACTCCGAAAAGATCTGTTCAAAGATTCTCGTTCGACTTGCATGTGTTAGGCACGCCGCCAGCGTTCGTCCTGAGCCAGGATCAAACTCTCGTTTAAATGGTTATATTAAAGCATCTCTGCTCTTATATACTCGATTGTTTGTTAGCTCTTAATTACTAACTGACTTCTCTTCGTAATTTTTATCCGAATTTCTGTCATAAAAAACTCAATAGTTTTACATTTGCAAAGCAAATGTTTGACATAAAACCTGCACTATTTATCTTTCAATGTACATGCTCTCTTGCGACAGCTTGTTTATTCTATCACATCGTTTTCAGTTTGTCAAGACTTTTTTAAAAGTTTTTTGAAAAAATTTTTAACCTCTTCTCAACCCCGAACACTTCTCTTCCTGTGTTCTTTAGCCCTCTCAACTGACGACTTGATTATTATACACTCTATTACCCCTTTTGTCAACACTTTTTTTCATTTTTTTTGAACTTTTTTTCATTATACTATATATTGTGGATTATTTCTTATTATATACACTATTTGCGTCGATTACAATAAAAAAGAACTGCAACAAATCGTTACAGTTCCTTTATCAGCCTATTTCAAACCACATTTAATTTTTTCTTTAGTTTTCAAACAAACCTCTATAAATTTATCAATACCCAAAGTTCCGCAAATAAATATTACAGGTGCGAAATTTGAAAAATATCTTCGGTTTGTTTCCCAGCAAAGCAAAAACAAATATACTCCAAATATAGTCAAATACAATGAAAACATCTTTTTACGTTTTTCATCATCAGAGCATACAAATCCCCATGCAGCAGTTAACATAAAAATTAATATTGCAATATGCATTGATGTTGCATATGTTGCATACTTTTTATAATTCTTCCCCTCGGGCAAAATCCAATCATGCAACTTTGTATCGGTTTGAGGATTACAATTATAAAAATCTTCAGCACCATATGTTCCGTTTCCGAAATCTGCTGTTGATTTTGTCATTGCCAAATCAAATATGCCACAAAAGCCCAGATTTTTTATTCTATCGAAAATCTCTTTATTTATCTTACTGTTTCTGTTTTCATCATAATCATATTTTCTTGTAAACTCATAATCCTCAGGATTATATACACCATCACCTTTAAGCCCCATCATGACCCAATGATTATACGGTGTATTTTCACCCTTAGCCGTTTGTCTGTCCAAATGAGACGAATACATATATAAATTAAATGTTACATTAAATATCATCATAATACTCACTACGCTGACAAGAATTTTTGCAAACTCCTTGAATTTTCTGTTTATGAGCAAATCAATGCCTACTGCTATAGCAATTATGATTACAGTGAATTTATTCAAACTTCCTATTGTAATTGTCAGTCCCATTAATATATATGTAATTATTTTTCTTTTTTCCGATTGTTCTTTAGAGTTCAGATATAAATAGAAAAATAATACCGGGAACATAACAGAAAGCATATCAGTATACACAGCACCACCCAAGAAATAGAATTGAACACTAAATCCAAACAGTACCAATGCAAAAACGGCATATTTCACATCAGCTATTTTCTTGCAAATCAGTGATACTATTACCGTTGTACAGCTTACCATAATACTGTTTATTACGACAGAAATCGCAAAATAGTCTTTAATCCCAAATATTGATGCAATTTTGAAAAACAAATGCAAAAATGCCATTGCCGCAAGATTGTTAGGAAATCTATAGAAATATTCATAATAATTTTCAAACGTTCCTGTTTCAACCCATTCAATAGCACCTTTATGTATCGCGCCCACATCCCACAACGGATCATACCTTAATGCAATTCCCAATACAATCTCTATTATAAACATACCTATACCAAATGAGATAAGTATCTTATTATAATTTTTCTCAATGAATTTCTCATTTTGGGAAAGGTTTTTATATATTATTGTCAAGCCGACTAAGCATAATGTTGTGACACAAATCAAGTGCAATGCTTTATAATATGTATTATGCAATATTATATTTATTGTAGTAAAAGTAAAACATATTGCAAACAACAAATAAAATAACCATATGATTTTTTTCTTCATATGTACTTCTCCTTAAAACATTAATTAACACCTGCAAACATACTGATAATACCTATACAAATAGGTACAACCATAGCTATTGCGGTAACAAGACAAATAATTCTGATTGTTTTTTTGCTAAACATTTCTTACACCTCTATTCCGTTTTATCAAGTAATCTGCTTATAATAGACGCAGCCTGCGCACGTGTTGCGGTTTGCTGCGGTCTGAATGTATCGTCGTCCATACCCGATATTAAGCCGTTTGTATACGCATATCTGACACCGTCCAATGCCCATTGCGATATTTGGCTTACATCATCAAACTGTAAATCGACAGGAGTAAGTATATTATAGGACTCCTCCTCATCACAACTGTATTGATACAGCATATAAACCATATATGCCATTTCTTCACGTTTTATCGGCTTGTCGCCGTCAAAAAAGCCACTGTAAATAACCTTGCCGTCAGTTATCTTTGCTGCATAGTTGCCAATCATATCTTCAGGTATCAAGCCTTTGTCGAGCGCACTTTGCACACAACCGCCGTACCAATCGGACGCGGTAACATCAAGACATTCGCCACTCCTGTACGGCACATCGGCAATACCGACTGTACCCAAAGCCATCTTCAAAAATTCTGCACGCGTTACAGTTCCGTCCGGATTAAACTCCGTGTCAGAAACACCGTGTATAATATCTTTGTCGGCAAGTTCATTTATAACATCTTCCGCCCAATGACCTTTGATGTCGTTAAATTCCGCCGCACTTGCCGATACCGCCGTCATTGACGACAATATCAATGTTACTGCGACTACTTTCTTCATATTCATTCCTATTTCTCCTATTTTAAATTATTCATTACAACCGCCGCCTGTGCACGCGTCAAATTCTCTTTCGGTGCAAAGCGACCGTCCTCCATACCGTCTATATAGTTCAGATCATAAGCTTCTACTACATAACTTATATATTTTTCGTCAATTTCATCACTGTCCTTAAACGAAAAAATAGGATAACGTCTTTCATTGTCCCAATCTCTCCAGTTTCTCATTTTATAATTTTTGCAACGAGTTGCAATTACAGCCATTTCTTCACGAGTAATCGGCTTATCACCGTAAAACTTACCCGTATAAACATTTACATTAGCTCTGACAGCCTTTTCTTTCTCTGTTGATTCTTTAAGCATTTTTGTAACATTTGTAAAATCACAGTTCTCAATCATTTCTTTAGGAATAATATCCTTATCCAACGCACCTTGCAAATAGTAGCAATACCAATCATCATTTGTTGCGTCAAGGCACTCGCCGTCACGATATGCGTGACCGACTATACCAAACGAATCCATTGCCATCTTCAAAAATTCCGCACGCGTTACAGTTCCGTCAGGGTTAAACTTGCCGTCACCGACTCCCGATACTTTGTCATTCTCTGCAAGTGTTTTTATAACATCTTCCGCCCAATGACCTTGTATATCCGTAAATGTTTCATCACCCCTTAAATACTTTGCCAGTTCAGGCACATTTTCAGGAATTGCGTCTGCAATAAGCTTTGCAACTCTCTTTGCGCCTTTGGCTTTCATATGGGTGGTGTCGTTCGTACCTGACGGATAAGCCTTGCTTTCAAGCGGTTCACATACAAAATAGCCCGACAAAACACGATTCTTACTCATACTGTTCCACGCATCTGTCACGATTTTATTTTCATCAATAAATTTGCAACCTGTTTCTTCGGCGATTTCACGCGTAGGGTCTGCGTAATCTTTTCTCGACTCCATAAAACAGTTGTTTTCTTCGTCCCACCAAGCAGCCGCATTTGCAGTCATAAGCACCGGTGTTCCGCCGCGTTTTTCAACTTCACCGATATATTTATCGGTAATCAACTTTTTGTAGTCCTCAACGCTTATGTATCTTTCCGGTTTATTTTCAGCACCGTCATTTATACCGAACTGAATAAACACATAGTCACCCGGGTGCATTTCCGTAAGTATTCTGTCAAGTCTGCCGTCATTGTCATAGCTCTTTGAACTTCTTCCGCCCATTGCACGGTTTTCAATAATTATATCGTCATTAAAATAATCGGCAAAAACTTGTCCCCAACCTGTTTGAGGGTATACCTTTGTATAGTTGTAAGTTTGTGCCGTTGAATCACCTGCAATATATATAGTAGGTTTTTCGGCTTTTTCTCGTGTCGGTAACTGTTCAATATCTATTTCCGTCACGTTAGGGTTGTCACCCTTAACCTGTACGGTGATTTTTCCGTCTTTCGGCACAACAGGCTGTTCATTTTCCTGTGTTTTGCCTGCCTCAAGTGTGTACGCTCTTACACGTTCACCGCCGTTTATATAAATATTCGCATTTGTTTCTGTTTTTCCGCCGGTTGTTACCGTTACAGTGTAGTCACCGTCTGGCACTTCCACTTCTTTCGTAACACCGTCCGTCTTGTCTGCTTTTACTTTCGTCATATCAAATTTTTCCGAATACAATCCGTCTGCTTTTGCAATAGGTATCATGCAAGCTGACATAACAGACATAGTAAGTATAGCTGATATAATTTTTCTTATTTTCATTAAAAATCACCCCTTAAAATTTATTATATTACATCTGTAAATAAATTGCAATATAAAAAACAGTCTATTTCTTTTTTCTTAAATCTCTAAAAAATTCAGTCAATATGCTTGCACATTTATCTTCCGTTATACCGCCTGTCACATTGACATTGTGATTGAACATACCGCTTTCAAATAAATTGATAACCGAACCGGCACAACCGGACTTTTTGTCATACGCACCGAAATACACCTTTTCAATACGCGAATTGATAATCGCCCCTGCACACATCGGACAAGGCTCAAGCGTCACATACATTTCACACCGCGGTAATCTCCAACCGCCGAGTTTTTTGCAAGCCTTGTTTATCGCTATTATTTCTGCGTGAAGTAATGCATTTTTCTTGGTTTCACGCTTGTTGTATCCTCTTGCGATAATCTCACCGTCACGCACTATAACCGCACCGATTGGAGTTTCACCGATTGACGCGGCTTTTTTTGCTTGCTTCAGTGCCTCTTTCATAAATTTTTCTTCCATATAATTCTCCATTCAATAGATATACCATATAGACAAAACCATAATGGTTTTGTCTACTTTATTTTTGGGAATTTGAGGTGCAACCTCATCGAAAATCATTTCTGGCGACATGCGCGGCAGAAATGGCTTAAAATCTAAAGTTTCGACTTCGGAGGAACTTTATGATTTTTTCTCTGAAAATACTCAAAAATTACATCGCAAGATGTGATTTTTGGAGCTGTCGGCATTTTGTCGACAGACTCATTTTATCACACCTCTTGACATATGTCAAAAATAGTAGTAAAATGTGATAAGCAACCGCGTTGGTTGTTGCTTGCCGATATACAATCGTCGGTAAGATGTAGTATGGTAGAAAAGGAGATATGAAAAATGATTGTAATTCTAAAACAAAACGCAGAACAAAACGAGGTAAACGCACTTTTAAAACAGCTGGAGGACATGGGCTTTGACCATCATTACAGTAAGGGCGAAAATTCCACAATAGTTGGTATTATCGGTGATACTTCAACTCTTGACACAGACGATTTAAAGACTATTGACGTAGTCGCAGACGTTAAGAGAGTTTCCGAGCCTTTCAAGCTTGCAAACCGCAAGTTCCACCCGGATAGCAGTATTTTCAACATTGCCGGCAGAACAGTAGGTGAAGGTCATTTCAGCGTAATTGCAGGTCCTTGTTCGGTAGAAACAATTCCGCAAATGACAGAAACAGCCGAAGCAGTTAAAAAGAGCGGTGCTTCATTTTTAAGAGGCGGTGCATTCAAGCCGAGAACATCACCTTATTCATTCCAAGGACTTCATGACGAAGGTCTTAAAATTCTTCTTGAAGCAAAGAAGGCAACAGGACTTCCGATAGTTACAGAAATTATGAATCAGGCACATCTTGATTTGTTTGAAGATGTTGATATAATTCAAGTCGGTGCAAGAAATATGCAGAACTTTGAACTTTTAAAGGAACTTGGTAAATGCAATAAGCCTATACTTTTAAAGCGTGGTCTTTCAAGCACAATCGAAGAATGGGTTATGAGTGCGGAATACATTATGGCAGGCGGTAACGAACAGGTTATTTTCTGCGAAAGAGGTATAAGAACTTACGAAACATTCACAAGAAATACTCTTGACCTTTCGGCAATACCGGCACTAAAGTCAATTTCACACTTGCCTGTAATCGTTGACCCAAGTCACGCAACAGGTTTGCCGTGGATGGTTGAACCGCTTACAAAAGCGGCTATCGCAGTAGGTGCAGACGGTATTATGATTGAAGTTCATAATAATCCAAAGAAAGCATTGTGCGACGGTGCTCAATCACTTACTCCGCAGCAGTTTGACAATGTTATGCAGACAGTTAAGAAGCGTGTTGAGTTTGAAGGTAAAATTTTAGGTTAATTTAAAGGCAGTCGATTGACTGCCTTTTTGTTTGCAAATTTTCAGATAACAGCACTACCGCATTTGTTTGCAATTTTGTATGCAGCCATATTTTATTTTTGATTTTGCAAGTAGCCACCCCTCCGTCACTCGTTCCTCGTGCCACCTCCCTCAATGGGAGGCTTTTTATTTTCCGCCAAATCCCGTAAGGCTCCCCTTGAGGGGAGCTGTCGACACTGTCGACCGAGGGGTGGCTTTACTGTCTTTCATCTAAATCCCATCTATGTCGCCTAATCATATTCTTTCCGTACAGAACGGCGCTCTCGACTTTCCTTTTCCTCTCAACGAAAATCTTTCAATTCTCCGCAAAATCCCGTAAGGCTCCCCTTAAGGGGAGCTGTCGACACTGTCGACTGAAGGGTGGCTCTCTATTGAATTTCAATCACACAAACATGCGACCAATGGTCTCCCCTAAACACGTTCCACTCAAACAACAGCGAATTCCAATCACGCAAACTGGCGACCACCGGTCGCCACTCCGAAATTCTCATAAACGATAGCAAACTTAATCACACAAAAAGGGCGACCAACTGTCGCCCCTACTACACAACTATTCATCTTTATGAAAGTGTCTGTAAATCGCATAAACCAAAGCACCGACTGACAAAACAGCTATGTATATCGCAAAAGCAACAAACACAATACTACCTGCTTTTGTGGGCGGTGTATATATATATCTGCGATAACCAATCACATCTTTATTCACAGCCAAAGTTACCGTTGCAAAAGCAATCGTAATCAAAGTCAGCAGCCCGCCTATATAATACTTTTTCATAAAACCCCCTTATCTTACCAACAAATACACCGTATATGCCACATACATAAAAATCATAACCACACCGCAAGGGCGATTAATCTTTTTATTAGCAAGTGCAAAAATATAAGTAAACAAGCATATTCCAATCAACACACAACCGTCAATTACCACATTAAAGTCAGTACCTATTTTACCGATCGTCGCCGATATTCCGAGAATGAACAACAAATTAAATATATTCGAGCCGATTACGTTACCTACCGCAATATCATTTTGTTGTTTTCTTGCGGCAACAATCGAAGTCACAAGTTCAGGAAGTGATGTACCTATTGCCACAACGGTAAGACCGACAACTCTTTCACTCATTCCCGCCATAAGTGCAAGTTCCTTTGCGCCTTTAACAGTAAGCTGACCGCCGACCACAACACCGACAAAGCCGATTATTATAAACAATAGGCATTTCCACATTGGCAAATCTGCCTTTTCGCTATCCTCCGCACTTTCAATTAATTTACTTTCTTTCTTACCCATCACAACAGAACCGACCATAAACACCGCAAACAATGCAAGAAGTATAATACCGTCCAATCTTGTCAATGCAATATCACCATGATTTAATGTCATTAAAAGCACAATCATTACAGCGGTTATACCGATACAGAATGGAAAATCACGTTTTAGGATATTTCCTTTTACAGCAACAGGTGCGAACAAAGCACTTGCACCAAGTACAACAAGCGTATTAAATATATTTGATCCGATTATATTACCGATTGCAATTTCATTACTGCCTTGCAGTGACGCAGTTATGCTAACCGCCGCCTCGGGCAAACTTGTTCCGAACGCCACTACCGTAAGTCCGACTATATATGCCGGAATTCTCAACTTTGCCGACAAATCACACGCACCGTCAACAAACAAATCCGCACCTTTAACCAAAAGCACAAACCCTATCACCAAAAATAAAATCATCAAAACCATTACATATAAACTCCTTTTCCTCTGTAATTCCTCATAAAAGCAAAGTAGACAAAACCCATATGGGTTTTGTCTACAATTAAATTGTCTAATCGAATTAGTGAACGATAGCCATTTCTGTATCCTTATCAAAGATATGAATTTTGTTTGTTTCAAATGCAACCTTGATTGTATCACCAATCTTAGCTGTTGAACGTTGATTAACTCTTGCTGTGAACTGTTCACCTGCAAGTTCAAGATACAAATATGTTTCAGCACCCATCATTTCAGTAACTTCAACGTATGCATTACATACAGCCTCAGGTCTGCTTGAAATGAATGCCTCGTCATCGTGAATATCTTCAGGTCTGATACCAACGATTACTTCCTTACCGATATAACCTTCAAGTTCAGGTGTAACCTTACCGTTAGGAATCATAATCTTGTTATCGCCAAATGATGCGTATACGCTACCGTTTTCCTTTGATAGTGTAGCAGTAACAAAGTTCATTTGCGGTGAACCGATAAATCCTGCAACGAATACGTTATCAGGCTTTGTATAAAGGTTAGCAGGTGTATCAACTTGTTGAATAACACCGTCCTTCATAACAACGATACGAGTACCCATTGTCATAGCCTCTGTCTGGTCATGAGTAACGTACATAAATGTTGTTTGAAGTTTGTTATGTAACTTCTTAATTTCAGTTCTCATTGCAACTCTTAGCTTTGCATCAAGGTTTGATAGAGGTTCGTCCATAAGGAATACCTTAGGATTACGAACGATTGCACGTCCCATAGCAACACGCTGTCTTTGACCGCCTGAAAGAGCCTTTGGCTTTCTGTCAAGAAGATGCTCAATGTCAAGAATCTTTGCAGCTTCTGTAACACGCTTCTTGATTTCGTCCTTTGGAGTTTTTCTAAGCTTTAGACCAAATGCCATATTTTCAAATACTGTCATATGAGGATATAGAGCGTAGTTTTGGAAAACCATTGCAATATCTCTGTCTTTAGGAGCAACGTCGTTTACAAGACGTCCGCCGATATAAAGTTCACCTTCTGAAATTTCTTCAAGACCGGCAACCATTCTTAGAGTTGTTGACTTACCACAACCTGAAGGACCTACAAGGATGATGAATTCCTTATCGTCAATGTCAAGTGTAAAGTCACTTACAGCAGTAACGCCGCCTGCATATCTTTTGTAAATGTGTTTTAATTGTAAATCTGCCATAATTAATTGTTCCCCTCTCGTCCAAGAAAAATTTTTATACAAAATAAACCAGATTTCATTTATTCTGCTTGTTTAAGTGTATTGTTATCTTTATAATACATCTTTTTGATATATATATGATAACATATTTAAATACAAATTGTTAGTCGTATAATTCACAAAAATACTTTTTATTCTTTAGTAAAATTAACTAAACATATTTTGATCATATGACAAAAAGGAGTATTTTGCTTGATTACTCTTTATTTTTTGAGCTTTGTATAACTTTTTCGGCAACATTTGACGGAGCTTGCTCGTAACGGGTAAACTCAAACGAGAACATACCTCTGCCCTGACTCATAGAACGCAAGTCAGTCGCATAACGGAACATTTCGGACATAGGCACTTCAGCCTCAACCATATTAAGTCCCTCTTTATCGCTTTCGCCCATACCCATAATCTGGCCGCGGCGTTTATTAATATCACCGATAATATCGCCCATAATATTTTCAGGAATATATACTTTCAAGTAGCCGATAGGCTCAAGCAAGACAGGGTTAGCCTGTTTCAAACCCTCTTTGTACGCGATAGCCGCAGCCGTCTTAAATGCCATTTCCGACGAATCGACAGGGTGATACGAACCGTCAAGTAATGTGGCTTTTAAGTTTACCACAGGATAACCTGCAAGCACGCCTTTCTGGCACGAATCACGCAAGCCTTTTTCAACGGCAGGGAAATAATTTTTAGGCACAGAACCGCCGAATACTTTTTCTTCAAAAATCATATCTTCCGACACACCCGGCTCAAATTCAATCTTAACGTGACCGTACTGACCGTGACCGCCCGATTGTTTCTTGTGTTTGCCTTCAACGGTAGCCTTGCCCTTGATTGTTTCGCGATACGGAACAATAGGGTCTTCCAAAACTGCGCCGACACCGTATTTTGATTTTAATTTGCTTATAATAACGTCAATATGCTGTTCGCCCTGACCGTTTATAAGAGTCTGCTTTGTTTCGGTATTGTTTGTAATTGTGAATGTCGGATCCTCCTCCATAAGCTTGTTAATACCGCTTATAATCTTTTCTTCATCGCCCTTTGTCTGCGGTTTAATCGCCATAGACAAAACAGGCTGCGGAAATTCAATACCGGTAAGTATGATATTCTTACCCTTTTCACACAATGTATCACCTGTTTTTGTGCTTTCAAGTTTTGCAACCGCACCGATGTCACCGGCTTTTATCGACTTTGCGTCAAGCTGTTTTTTACCGCAAAGATTAAATACCTTGCCAATCTTTTCGTTTACGTCCTTGTTCGGATTGTAAAGCGTGCTGTCACCCTTTACCTCACCGGAATAAACTCTGAACAACGACATCTTACCAACATAAGGGTCTGCGATTGTTTTAAATACAACCGCCGCCGTTGTTTCCGTTTCACTCTGTACGAGCTCAACAGGCTCACCTGTATCGGCAACTCTCGCGATTTCCTCAATTTCCGACGGAGCAGGCAAATACTTACCCATACCGTCCATAAGCGAACGCACACCGATATTATCCTGACCGCTGCCGCAGTATACAGGATAAATAACACCGTCCTTAACACCTTTTCTTATAGCTTGCTTAATTTCGTCAAAAGTAAATTCTTCACCGTTGAAATACTTAACCATAAGTGCCTCATCGGTTTCGGCAACAGCCTCCATAATCATTTCTCTAAGCGGTGCGACAATTTCCGCCATACCGTCGGGTACAGGAATATCCACTCTGTCCTGTCCTTCATATCTTCTTGCCGTCATATCGACAATATCGACAAAGCCTTTGAATTCGTCACCCTCTCTTATCGGATAAACGAACGGAGTTACTGATTTTCCGAACTTTTCTTTCATTTCCTCAAGAGTTTTTTGATAATCCGCTCTGTCATCATCAATTTTGTTGACAAAGAACATAATCGGCACACCTCTTTGTTTTGCGTATCTGAACACGTTCTCCGTACCGACGCTTACACCGCTTCTTCCGCTCAATACAATAAGTGCCGAATCAGCCGCACGGATACCCTCTTTAACGTCACCGACAAAATCAAAAAAGCCCGGTGTATCTATCATATTGTATTTCATATCTTTCCACTCTACCGTTGCAAGAGCGGTTGAAATACTGAATTGTCTTTTGATTTCTTCACCGTCATAGTCCGTTACAGTGTTGCCGTCAGCGACTTTGCCCATTCTGTCGGTCATTTTCGCATTGAACAGCATTGCCTCTGTAAGCGTTGTCTTACCGCATTTACCGTGTCCCATAACGGCGATGTTCCGAATTGCGTCCATTGAATACGTTTTCATTTGATTGACCCTCCTAATATAATATTTTTCGTTCATTTTATTTGGCTACTAATCAATTTGTATGTCCTTTGCTATAGCCTCGTATATTACATATATACCACATTATCATATAAAGATAACAAAAAAAGTACCGTCAGATTATAAAAATCAAACGATACTTTTTTGTACATATTCACTAACTTTTATTTTGTTATTTCAACAGTTCTTGTGTCACCGTTCCAATCAACAGTAACATTAAATGCTTCCATGACAAATCTAAGCGGAACCATTGTTCTGTTGTTCATAAGCGTTGCGGGTGCATCAAGCGTTATCGGTGTATCATTTATGTACGCAACATCACTGTCAAGATACATAACGACTTTGTCGCCGCCCTTTTTAACCGTAATCTCCTGCTTGTCACCGTTCCAGTCCACTTTTGCATTAAGAGCCTCTGATATACCTCTTACAGGTATCATTGTATACGTTTCACCGTCAATGGTTTCAAGCAACGGATACTGGTCGTCAAACGCAAGCAATTTACCGTCTATTCTTACCTTTGCACCTATGTAATCAATATCATTATGATAATATCTCATAACGTGTTCTATGTACTGTGCGTCACCGTAAGTATTGTACGGCCAATTTGTCGCATACTGCGCGGCATTGATGCGTTCCGAAAGCCAATCGTCACCCTTCGCCGCAATTATTCTGTCAAGCACGGTTTGTCCGAAGTTATAAGACTGAATCATTTTCATATAGTCGCAGTCATATCTGATAAGCGACTGTGAAATTAAATATGCCGCAAACGGCACTGCCTTAGTCGGATCAAGTCTGTCTTGAAGCGTCCATTTTTCTCCCGTAGTGTCTTCACCGAACTTTGCGAATGATTTTTCCAAAGTATTTTCAATCTGCATAATACCCCATGCCGGATATTCACTTCCGTCATCACGGTAACTCAAATTTCTTCCCGACGATTCCTGCATACATATTGCCGCAAGCAAGTTTGGGTCTACACCGTATTGGTCGCCTGCCTGCTCGAATAAATCATAATAGCTTTTTACCGCCGAATTAAGCTGAGCCGTACCGATTTCAATACCGTCCATACTTGTGCCTTGATGGTCGGGTATAGCCCCTGCCGCAAGTGCCGTAAATGACGATGCCGAAATCACCGCCGCAAGTGCCATTCCTATAAATTTCTTCATAATCAACTCTCCTTTTGTGATAACTTGATATGTACACCCCCATTATACACTTATCATATTAATCCGTCAATGGCTGTTATTTCCTACGAATTTCATATTATATGTGTTTGTTTTGAATAATACAGTGATTTTTTGGTAATACTCTATTATGAACTAAATCAAAGGAGGATATATCTATGAAACAGTACATTGAAATAGTCGACATTTTCGGACGTGAAGTTATGGATTCACGCGGTAATCCGACAGTCGAAGTTGAGGTGCATACAGAATGTGCGTCGGGCAGAGCAATCGTTCCGTCAGGTGCGTCAACAGGTGTTTTTGAGGCTGTGGAACTTAGGGATAATGACAAAAAGCGTTACGGCGGTAAAGGTGTAAAAAACGCTGTGGCGAATGTAAATGAAAAAATTGCAGATGTGTTAATCGGTATGAATGTACTTGACCAACGCTCGATAGATATGAAAATGTGTGAGCTTGACGGCACAGACAATAAATCAAATCTCGGTGCAAACGCAATACTCGGTGTATCGTTAGCCGTTGCAAGAGCGGCTGCGGCAAGCCTTGAAATACCGCTTTTTCAATATATAGGCGGTATAAATTCTTATGTACTTCCCGTACCTATGATGAACATATTAAACGGCGGTGCACACGCAAATAACAACGTCGATATACAGGAATTTATGATAATGCCGTATGGTGCAAAATCATTTAAACAAGGCTTGCGTTGGTGCAGTGAAGTATTTCACGAATTGAAAAAGGTGCTTTCCGAAATGGGTAATACCACCGCAGTCGGTGACGAAGGCGGTTTTGCACCGAATCTTGAAACAGACGAAAAAGCACTTGAAGTTATAATGAGTGCAATCGGGCGTGCAGGCTACAAGGCAGGTGAAGATTTTAAAATCGCCATAGATGCCGCGTCTTCGGAATGGGTACAAGATGACGGAACATATTTGTTGCCGAAATCCGGTATAAAAAAGACTGCTTCGGAACTTGTTGAATACTGGCAGACCCTATGCGAAAAATATCCGATTTTCTCTATTGAGGACGCACTCGGAGAAGATGATTGGGACGGTTGGAAAATCCTTACCGATAAGCTCGGCGATAAAATTCAGCTTGTCGGCGATGACTTGTTCGTCACAAACCCAAAACGACTTGAAAAGGGTATTTTATCAGATGTCGCAAACTCAATTCTTATCAAGGTTAATCAAATCGGCACACTTTCCGAAACACTTGACGCTGTTGAAATGGCACATAAAAACGGCTATACCGCCGTTATATCACACCGCAGCGGTGAAACGGAAGATACCACAATCGCCGATATTGCCGTTGCTGTAAACGCCGGACAAATAAAAACAGGCGCACCGAGCCGAACAGACAGAGTTGCAAAATATAATCAGCTTTTGAGAATAGAAGAAGAACTCTGCGGTATCGCGCAATACGGAAAATTTTAATCATAAAAAACAGCAGACTATTTTAGGATAGTCTGCTGTTTTTTTATGATTGATGAGCCTCCATATTTTTCGGCAGCACCAAATTCAAAATTATCGAAACCAAGAACACAACCGCAACGCAGTTTTCAGCGAACACGTTTTGAATGATTTGCGGAAAGATTGAAAAAATTTCGGGAACTTGTGTAAAGCCAAGTCCGATACTCAATGACAATGCGGCGATAATAATATTTCTTTGTGAAAAACCGCATTTTGCAATCATCTGCAAACCGCTTATAACAATATTACCGAACATCATAAGCGTACAGCCGCCAAGCACAGCCTCAGGCAATGTTGCAAGTAATGTTCCGAACATAGGGAACAATCCTGCCAAAACCATAATAACGCAGCCTGTGAAAATCGTAAATCTGTTTACGACTTTTGTCATTGAAACAAGTCCCACGTTTTGGCTGAACGACGTAATCGGCAAACAACCGAAAAGTCCCGACAATGCACTGACAAAGCCGTCTGCGGCGATTGAGCCTGTAAGCTCCTTCTTTGAAACCTCACGATTTAATCCCGATGACGCAAGTGCCGATGTATCTCCGATTGTTTCCGTTGCAGACACAAGGAAAATCACAAGCACGGAAATAATTGCGCCTATATTGAATGTCGGTTTAATCGGAAGTATCTGCGGAAGTGATACGATTTGTGCCGTACTCAATCCAGAAAAATCAACCATACCCATACACACAGCCACAATGTAACCTACGATAAGTCCGAACAATACGGACAACTGTTTCCAATATGATTTAGCGAAAATATTAAATCCGATACAACAAACCAACGTAATTGTTCCGAGAATTAAATTTTTAGCCGAGCCGAAGTCCTCCGCACCCGAGCCGCCGCCGAACGATGTCGCACCGACCGACAAAAGCGAAAAGCCGATAGCCGTTACAACCGAAGCCGCCACAATCGGCGAAATCAGTTTTACCCAATACTTTGCAAAAAGTCCGAGTATGCCTTCAATAATTCCGCCTATAATAACCGCTCCGACAATGGCTCCGTATCCGTATGTAGGACCGACAAAACAGAACACAGATACAAACGTAAAACTTATTCCCATTACAATCGGCAATCCCGAACCGACTTTCCATATAGGATACAACTGAATTACAGAACCTATTCCCGCAATAATCATAGCCGTTTGAATAAGTCTTGCGGTTTCGGTTGTGTCTAAACCGCAAGCACTTGAAACAATAATAATCGGTGCGATATTCGCAACGAACATAGCCAAAATATGTTGCAGACCAAACGGAATAGCTTTTGAAACAGGCACTTTTCCGTCTAACTGATAAATGTTATTAATATCACTGTTTTTCATTTTATTGTTCCTCTCTGAATTTAATCGTACCTGTTTTGCTGTCCATATCGTCAACTATTGCCAAAGATTCTAATTGAAAACCTAAGTTACGAATAATTCTTCCGCCTGCTTGGAAACCTTTTTCAACAGCTATTCCTATTCCCTCAACCGTTGCACCGGCTGACTTAACTATCTGAATTAATCCCTGCAACGCACAACCGTTCGCCAAGAAATCGTCAATAATCAATACACGGTCGTTTTCATTCAAAAACTTTTTCGCAACAATAACTTGATTTTTGCATTTGTGCGTGAATGACTCAACCTCCGCAACGTACATTTCACCCTCAAGATTTACGCTCTTTGATTTTTTCGCAAAAACAACGGGCACACCGAAATGTTGTGCGGCGATACAGGCAATACCTATACCCGATGCCTCGATAGTCAAAATTTTATTTATATTCGCACCCTCAAAGCGTTTTTTCCATTCCTTGCCCATCTCATTAAACAAATCAATGTCCATTTGATGATTTAAAAAGCTGTCCACTTTAAGCACGTTACCCTCTTTAACTATTCCGTCCTTTAAAATTCTTTCCTCTAAACAGTTCATCTTTACTCTCCTCAAATAATAAAATATATACGATTATACCACACCTACACCCATAATACAATTAATATCGACATCAAATTGCAAAAAAAATATGAGGACTTTTTAAGTCCCCATATTTGTATTGCTTTCATTTTTCAAATCACTGTGAACACGATGATATTCAGGGCTTTCCATCATCATTACCTGATGAACTCCGATACCTTTCAAAAGCGGTAATTTAAGTCTGTACTTAACCCAAATGAATGCGTATATAAACAATGCCGCAAACAGAACAAAGCACAAAATATATATATTTCTTCTTTGTACAGGGTCAGTTGATATATTGAACATCATATACACCTGAAGTGCTATACCCACGATTTGTAAAAGCGGGAAAAGCGGTGTTTTGAAGTTACGCGGAACATTTTTCATTTTACGTCTTAGCATAATTACATTGACGTGTGATGTAATATATGAAAGCATCCAGAAAAGCGAGCAAGTAAGAGTTAAAAATGCCACCTGTTCACCTGTCGAAATGCCCGATGCCTCGATAATGCAAGTAAGCACACCCAAAATTATAATAACCCAATAAGGTGCTCCGTTTTTGTTTTTCTTTTGAAAAAACGACGGAAGAAGATTCATCTTCGCCATTCCGCAGCATATTTCCGAAACCGAACAAATAATAGAGTTTTGCGTACTTACCGCCGCAAATATAGCGACAATAATCATCCAATATCTGCCCCACTTACCGAGCATATTCACCGCATAAAGAACGTGCGGTGACGCTGCACTTCCAAGATCGGACCACAATGTATAATTCTTAAATCCGAATACAAGCAATATTTGAATAATTCCCATTATGCCGAGTGAAAGCACCATACTGAGCGGTACTTTTTTAGGACTTTTCATATCCTTACCCAAAGGTACAATAAACTCCGCACCGATAAAGAACCAAAATGCCGTTGCGGTAAGCGGAAGAATGTCCTTTAAATCCGACGAAATAACCGCATCTTGTGCCACCTGTTCACCCGAACCCAAACCGAGTGCGCCGATAATACCGAGTGCAAGCAATGACACTACCATAAATGCCGCAACGATTTCCTGCAAAAGCGTTGACATATTCACGCCTTTTAGATTAATGAATATAAGAACAATCGTTATTCCCACGCTGAACACCGCAGGCGGTATCGCCTCACCCGTCATTTCCGTCATTACATTTGCAAACATCGCACCTTCGGCAGGTGCTGCAAAAACATTGCTTATTAAATAACCGCCGACCATCGTTACAATAGTCAACAGCGGACCGAGTCCGGCAAGAGTGTATTGAGCGATATCGCCGGTAAGGTTAGGCATTATCGCATTTAATTCGGCTATCGACAAAACCGCAAGCATATTTGCTATACAAGCTATGACGATAGCAATAACGAACGGCGTACCGACCGCACTTGAGCCGCTTGCCGACGAAACGAAACAGCTCGTTGCGATAAGCATACCCACACCGGTTGATACTGCACCAAAAAGACTGATTTTTTTCATATGAGTAACCTCCGATTTAATCTATCTTTGATTTCTGCAAAGCGTCAATTCCGTCTTCGCCCGTTCTGATACGAATAATATTACGAACGTCAGACACAAATATTTTTCCGTCACCGATGTGTCCCGTATAAAATTCTTTTTTCAAAAATTCTATAACTTCTTTAACTTTAGACGTTTCACATATCATAATCATAGTACTTTTCGGAAGAAGTCTTAAAGGCTGTTCCGTAAAATCAAGCATATACTCCGAACTTCCGCTCTGCACACCGCAACCCATAGCATTGTAAACGGTTATGCCCGATATTCCGAGCTTATGTATTTCCTTGATGTGTTTTGAGCTAAGCATTTCGATAAATGCCGAAACCTTAGACATACTTCCTATAATCTCTATTCTTGAAAATTCAGCTTCCATTATTTTTACCTCCGTTTTGTTAAAACAGGCGTATAGAACATATGTGTTCTATACGCCGTTGTATATTAAAAACTTTTTTTACTTGTTATATCTTCCGCATCTTTTACGGCGTATTCTTCGCAAAGAAAACCTTTCACCCATCTGCCGTCGATAAGCTCGACATTTCCTATCGAAAGCGGTGTGCTTACGTTACTCATAAAACTTCCGAGCTTTGAAACGGGTATTTTGAATATATCAACATTTATATTTTCACCGTTTTCCGCTCTCACAAGTCCGGGCTTAATCGGATTTGTATTGAGTTTGTACAGCTTGTACTCCTTTGCAGTCGCTGTACTTTCGATATACTCCGCTCCCAATTCGGTGAGCTGACTTTCAAGGGCATATCCCTTTTTGTGAAGTCCGCATACCGCAAAATCAATACTTTCGGTTTTAAGAAAACTTTCCGCTGTTTGAAGTACAAGATTTGTACTGTCCGCAAGTCCGAAAATCGTAATTCCGAACGGTAAATTTTTATCTTGCGTATTTTCCGGTACTGCCACTGCCATAAGGTCAAGCAAGTTGCAGTGATTTGTATAAAGTCCCATTAAGCTGTTCGTCTTTACGGGATCTTCCCTTACTTGTTCTCTTGTGAATGTGCCTCCTGCCGTTGGCATTACCATAACGGCATTTTTTAATATTTCCTTTGCCTTGTGTCTGTAATATTGCAACATATGCAAATCTTCAAACAGTCTTGCGGCGGTTTTTTCTTCCGTACCGCCCGACTGAAGAATTTTCTTGGTAACAGGAAAAACTTTATCCTCGTTTTCACTGACAAATTCTTTTAAGTCAGCCCATCTTTCCGCAACATACGCACCGTCATAAAGAATTAACGCGGCATCATAAAACATTTTATAATCAATATATTCAACCTTAACTCCGAGTTTTTTTATACGTTCCGTTGCCGAATACCATTTAGCCCTATGAACATCTGCGTTATCACCGAAAAATGCTGGTTCTTCCAAAGGAAGATATATTTTTTCGGGAAGTTTTTTACCTTTATCCTCATATTCTTTCGACCAAACACATTCCGCATCATAGCCTTTGGCATATTGATTGACTGTTTCGGTATCTTCAAGACTGTTTGCAAATACCGTCACACAGTCAAGACTTGCACAAGCCGGTACTACTCCGGATGTGGACCACGCACCCAATGACGGTTTAAAGCCTACAAGTGTATTTAGCATTGCTGGTACTCTTCCGGAGCCTGCCGTATCGGTACCGAGCGAAAACGCCGCCATGCCCAAGGCAACCGACACCGCAGAACCCGAACTTGAGCCGCCGCTAATCATTTTATCGTCATACGCATTATGCACTTCACCGTACGGACTTCTTGTACCGACAAGTCCCGTTGCAAATTGGTCAAGATTTGTCTTTCCGACAGGGAACGCACCTGCGTCAATTAACTTCTGTACCACAAACGCACTTTTTTTCGGCATATACGAATATTCGGGGCAAGCCGCCGTTGTCGGAACGCCCTCAAGGTCGATATTATCCTTTATCGCGAACGGTATTCCCCACAGCGGTTTATCCTCACTTCTCGGCGGAAGTTTTGAGATATACTTTTCCATAAGCTCTCTTGACGGAGCAACTATCCAAATATTCTTGTCCTTATTTTCTTCGGCTCTTTTCAAAATTTCATCGACAAGCTCGTAAGGTGTAAGTTCGTTATTGTCATACGCTTGATTTATCCATTTCAATGATAATTTCTTAGGAAAAAACTTCATTACTTATTCCTCCGTTTTTACAGCCGCAATCATCTGACCTGCGTCAACCTGTTGACTTGTCTTTATAAATACCTTTTTAATTACTCCGCTGTATTCACTCTCAATAGGGAATTCCATCTTCATACTTTCCAAAACGGCAACCGTATCGCCTTTCTTAACTTCCTGACCTTCTTCAATCAAGACTTTCCATACACTGCCCGGAATAGTTGCGTTAATCGGCTCACAGCCGTCAGGCAAAACATCATCTGCGTGAGTATCTTCCGTTTCCGTATCCGATTCAAAATGGTCAAGTCCGTTTTCAATCCATCTCTGTCTTTCTGCTTGGAATGATGCCTCTTGATGTGCCTTGAATTTTTGAGCGGACTCTTTGATACTTTCAAGATATTCCTTGTACTTACCCAAATTAAATGTAGTTTCCTCAATATCAATGTGGAATTTACCTCTAAGAAAATCATCTCTGTACTGTAAAATCTCATCGGCACTGCACGGATAAAATTTAAGTCTGTCAAAGAAATTCAAAAGCCACGGCTTACCTTGTTTGAAATACTCCGTTTCTCTTAACGGATTCCACATCTGAATTGTACGTCCGACAAACTGATAACCGCCGGGACCCTCCATACCGTATACGCAAAGGTATGCTCCGCCGATACCGACAGCGTTTTCAGGCGTCCAAGGTCTTGCCGGATTATACTTTGTCGTTACCATTCTGTGACGCGGGTCAACCGGTGTCGCAACCGGTGCGCCAAGATAAACGTCACCCAAACCAAGTACAAGATAATCTGCGTCAAACACAATATTCTGAACGTCCCCGATACTGTCAAGACCGTTAATTCTTCTGATAAATTCAGGGTTAGACGGACACCAAGGTGCATTCGGTCTTACTGTCTGCTGATAACGCTTTGCGGCAAGCTGTGTTTGCGGATCGTCCCATGAAAGCGGAAGTTTGATAATTCTTGACGGTACTGTTATATCGTCCAGCGATGAAAGGTTTGCATTTATTTCTTTTACTTTTTCACAAACTTCTCTCGCTGAAATTTTATTTACATCAAAATGTACTTGCAATGAACGAATACCCGGTGTCATATCAATTACAGGTAAATCCGATTTTTCTATTTCGTTCATAAGGATATGTACTCTGAAACGCAATTCAATATCAAGCACCATATCGCCGTATTCAACAAGGATATTTTCTTCACCCTGCAATCTGATTTTGTAATCGGTATTGTCGTGTGTTCCCTCTGCCATAATCGAATATGACGCGTCAAGCTGAGCAGGCTTCGGAAGAACAACGTCCGTATAATCAAGATTGATATTTTTATCTTGATTTTTTCTTATAGTTTCGGCTTGTTCAAGAGTTAGAAGTTGGAAGTGAACTTTATCGCCCGGATGTAATTGACCCAGTTTCCACATTTCACCTTTTGCCGTTGTAACCGGGCAAACAAATCCGCCAAGCGACGGACCGTCAGGACCTAATAAAATCGACTGGTCGCCCGTAAGGTCAAGCGTACCGATTGCGTATGCGTTATCGTGTATATTTGACGGATGAAGTCCCGCTTCACCGCCGTCCTCTCTCACCCACTGCGGAACAGGTCCGTTAAGTCTGATACCCGTTCTTGCACTGTTAAAGTTTACGATATATTCCGAACTTGTAAGTGTGTCAAGATATTCAGGTTTCAAATATTCATAAGTAGGCTGCGGGCCCGGCAAAACGCCGATAGTCCATGTATTATCAATCTTAGGAATATACTTACCGTCAAATGAATTAAAGTTATCTGCCTGACAATCCTCTGCAATATGAAGTACATCACCCGTTCTCAATGCACGTCCGTTATGACCGCCGAATTTACCGTCACAGAATGTTGATGATGAACCCATAATCTTAGGTACGTCTATACCGCCCTTAACAAGAAGATATGTTCTCATACCTTTTGCGGCGGTTTTAAATTTAAGCTCTTGCATAGGTGACGCACTTATAACCGTGTACATCGGCACACTTTCACCGTCAAGCGTTGCCTGCATATCCGCACCTGTTATACAAAAACTTGCGGTCGTTCTGAATCTGTATGTGCCGCCGCGCATTGTAAGCTCAATACCTGCCGCGTTAAGGTCGTTACCAAGCAATTTATTACCTATTTTAAAGCTGTACGCGTCCATAGCACCGCAAGGCGGTACACCGACAGTCCAGTACCCAATCATACCGTCGGCATCTTGTACTGTTGACTGAACACCGCCGTCAAGCACTTCAAGTGCATTTTCTTCAGGTAAAAATCCCTCAAGCATTTTTGTAAACAGCTTTCCGTCTTTATAATCGCCTGTAAGGATAAGACTCTTTAAATATTCTAAGTTTGTCGTTATGCCGTAAATCTTTGATTCGGTCAAAACGTCAAGCATTTTTTCAACCGCTTTTTCTCTGTTTTCCGCATGAACAATAAGTTTTGCAAGCATAGGGTCATACAATGCGGAAATTTCGATATTCTTTCTTATCCAAGTTTCAACTCTCGCTTTGCCGCTGAATGTAACATCGTCAATCTTACCGCTGCACGGTCTGAAATTATTTATACAGTCCTCCGCATATACTCTTACTTCGATTGAATGTCCGTTCGGTACCGCCTTAAATTCTTCAATACCTTTAAGCTCGCCTGCAGCCTCTTTAATCATCCATTCAACAAGGTCAACACCGTAAACTTCTTCCGTTATACCGTGTTCAACCTGTAATCTTGTATTGACTTCAAGAAAATAGAACTTTTCGTCAGACTCGTCATAAAGAAATTCAACAGTACCGGCACTTCTGTAACCGCTTGTCTTTGCAAGACTCTTTGCGGCTGTATACATTTGTTCACGAACCGTATCAGACAAATTCGGTGCCGGAGATTCCTCGACAACCTTTTGGTTTCTTCTCTGAACCGAGCAATCACGTTCACCGAGCGTTGCAACTTCGCCGTATTCATTACCGAAAATCTGTACTTCAACGTGTCTTGCTTTTCTGATATATTTTTCAAGAAATACGCCTGCGTCATTGAAATTGCTTTCCGCAAGGTGACAAACATTGTCGTATGACGCAACAAGCTCGTCTTTGTTTTCACAAATTCTTATACCGATACCACCGCCACCAGCTGTACTCTTTATCATTACCGGATAACCGATTTTTTCAGCCTCGACACTCGCCTCGTCAACACCTTTTAAAAGTCCCGTACCGGACAAAAGCGGTACATTTGCTTTTTGTGCAATTTCTCTTGCGGAGTGTTTCAAGCCGAAAAGCTTAATTTGACTTGAATCAGGTCCTACAAACTTGATATTGTTTTCTTCACACTTTGCGGCGAAAACAGTGTTTTCACTTAAAAATCCGTAACCGGGATGTATTGCTTCCGCACCTGTATCAAGTGCCGCTTTAATTATTTTATCAACGTCAAGGTATGTGTCTTTTGCCGTACCCTCGCCAAGATATACCGTCTCATCGGCATTTTCAACGTGCAAGCTGTCCCTGTCTGCCTTTGAGTAAACAGCCACACTCTTTACGCCCATCTTAGCAAGCGTTCTTTCAATTCTTACGGCGATTGCACCTCTGTTTGCTATTAAAACTTTACTGAACATATTAATCTTCCTTTGCCAATTTATTAATCCCAGATAAGAAGTCTTACGGGTGTAGGGTTGTATGCGTTACACGGATTGTTTAGCTGCGGACAGTTGCTTATAAGAATCATAACATCTGCCAATGCTTTCATCTCAACATACTTGCCCGGTGCCGATACACCGTCATCAAATTTATATCCGCCCTCTTTTGTGATAGGCACATTCATAAAGAAGTTGATATTCGGTGCAAGGTCACGCTTTTTAATGTCTGCCGTAGTGTCAGCAAGCTGTAACATAAAGCTGTCACGGCAGTTGTGCATATATCTCTTTTCTCTCGCATATCTGACTGTATTGCTTTGCGATGAACAGGCACCGCCCAAAGTATCGTGTCTGCCTGTCTTGTCTGCTGTGATTTCAAGTAACGGCTTGCCCGACTCGGCTCTTAAAATACTTCCCGTTGTCAAATAAATATTTTTCTGTGCCACGATTGTCTGTACCGCACCGTAGTGATCCTCGGGATTTTCCAAATCATAAAATGTCGTATCAACGGCTTGGTTACCCTCAATATCAAGTATTCTGAATGTCTGACCTTTTTTCAATTCGTGCATCCAGCCAAGTCCTGCATTAAGCACCTCGTCATATACTGCGTCCTCTATTTTCAAATCACTGTCTTTTTCAATAAATCCATACATAATCTTTTCCTCCTCTGATTATTCGCCAAGTAAGTTGTAGTAATCCCATGTGTTTTCAAATGCTCTGTAATTTTCATCACGTGAATTTACACATTCGTCCATAAGGTCTGTCTTTGGAGCGTCATAAACCTCCATTGTAACGGGAACAGACGGATATTCCGTTGACGGATCAAGCGGATTAGGTGTGTTTGAAACAACAAAGATAATATCCATTTCTGTTCTTAGCGTTACCGTAGCACCCTTTTTACAGTGATCCGAAACATAGTTCATACTTCCGTCCTCATCAACATACACCTTTGAGAAAAGATTTACGCATGGTACAATATCTCTTTTACCCATATTGTTGCGGACAAGTTCAATCTTGAAGTTTTCTTCGCCGCATCTGTAAAAATCGTTGCCTTGTTCCTGATATGATGTCTTGCCGTATTTTTCATCGGTCATCTTTCTTGTTGTGTGACCGCAGATTGAATCATGCCAACCTAAGCTGTCCTCTGTGATACTCGCCAACACCCTGCCGTTGTCGCTCATAAGCACATTGTCCTTTGTAAGATGTGCTGTGTATTGTGCTTTAAGAGTATCAGGCATATTGTATCTTTCAGATGTATCTCTCATATTGTAAAGAAGAATTGATACATTGGCATTATCTCCAAGTGCTTTAAAGTGAATATATTTGTTCTTTCCGATAAGTCCCGACCATTTTTCACCCGGTCTGAATTCCTTTGTAAAAAGTTTCTGCATAATGTTTCTCTCCTTTTTCTAATCAAATAAAAAAACGGGACTTAACCGATTTAAAATCAGTTAAGCCCCTTTGCTTGTACTGTGATACAAAAAAAGGCTTTAAGATATTTGTTTCAATACCTTAAAGCCTCTTTGCTTTCATCTTGTGTTTATTATACAACCGCAAAAGAATTTTTTCAATTATCCGAAAGTTTGATTTTTCTACCACTTTAGTTCTACTCATTCAAGAAATAACGAAATAAGCTGACCTCTGCTTGAAACTCCAGTTTTGTTGTATATGTTGTAAATATGCTTTTTCACCGTTGAAACGGATATGACAACTTTATCCGAAATTTCTTGATTTGACAAACCTTTGTTGATAAGGCTTAAAATTTCGGATTCTCTTGACGTTAAACCATAAGTTTTCGCAAAGTTGTTAAGACTTTTGTTTACCGTAATGCTTGCTCTGTCAAGACGCATAACATTATGGAGCATATTTGCAATGTGATTTTTAAGTAAGTTCAAAACGTACAGCTCTTTTTCATTAAAGTCACCGCTCTTTTCATTTCTGAAAAGATTGAACATTCCTATAATTCTTGAATTTTTTATCAGAATGATACCGCACCCGAATATACTGTCCTCGGGCTTTAAAAACTTTATGTAAAAATCCGTTTTTTCACGAACATCACTTTCAAGAATACTCGTGTCCTTGTAAACACTCGTTTCCGAAACAAAGTCGTACAGATATTGAATATAATCCTCACTGTAAAAAACATCTGTGTACTTATCCTTTACGTCCGTGTCAAAGCCGATAAAATACGATTGCTCTTTTCTGATTTTGCGGTCATCGTCTAAAATGATAAACCAGCCCTTCGTGTACGGAATAAGCATTCGTATCATTTTCATTATTTTGCTCGTAAATACATCAAGTTCATCAATCGTATATAGCTCAAGCAGCATATTATTAATAGTATTCCATTCATTTTCCGTAAGCATAATTTCTCCTCCGATTTCCAGCGAAAATAAACAGTTTTTCTATAATTTTCAAGCTTTTTCTATTATAACATACTTATAACAAAAAACAAGTCTGTTTTTGAACAGACCTGTTTTTATTTTACTCAACTTCTTTTATTGTTTCAAAAATCCAAACCGTTTCTCTGTGGTTTTCACTGTAATCGGGTGCTTTAATAATGTGCATTTTTGCAAGTTCACCGTTTGTACGTTCAAATTCAATCTCAGGAATATTACCCTCTTGAATTTGTCTTTCTATCCACTCATAATCAAAGAACGGTTCATAATTACGATGATATTTTGAATCAACCTTTTCATTCAGATACATTCTAAGAGCCTCTTTGAATTTACCGTTTGTAATTTTCAACATACTCTTAAAGAACTCCGGAACATATATTACTCTTACTGTATCATCATCAAAATTTACGATATATCCGCCCGTAAATTTCGGAGCGACAGCCGACAAGAACGTATCCATATCGTGTTCATTGATATGAGCTTTGCTGATAGTCCAATCGCCGTCCTTATTATTTTCTACGCTCTTTTTATGATAATACGAATACTTATTGTCAAGCATATTTCTTTCGGCTTGTTTTATAAATCTTTCAGCATTGGTTGAAACCTCGCTGAACGATACGCCGTAAGATATGCTGTAACCCTGTTTTTCAATATCGTTCTTTATACTTTCAATGTCGTCTTCGATTTGTTTTTCGTTCTCTCCGAAAGTAAACGCAACAAATTCATCACCGCCGATACGATACGTTTTATCCGAACCGAATTTACTCTGCAATGCCTGTGCGATGGCTTTAAGCATATTATCGCCCGCCTCATGACCGAAGCGATTATTAATATTATGTAATCCGTTTGCGTCAATATAAACACACGCTACATTTCTGTATTCATTCTTATCCAAATTTTCAATCTTCTGTTCAAAACAATTTCTGTTTAAAAGTCCCGTAAGAGAATCTATAATTCCCATTTCCCTTAGTGACTGATAAGAAGAAATATTATTTACAGCCAACGAGAAAGTGCCTGCAACATTTTCGATATAATCGGCATTTTTCCACACCTTATCCATATTGACAACGCCGAGTACACCGACAAAACGTTTTTTCACGTCATATACAGATGTTACGATATAGCTGTCGATATAATAGTCATACGGCAATCCGCAATCTCTCAGATTGTATAACTTTTTACCGAATTTCATACTTGTTCCATCACCGTTAAATCCGGGAATAACAACTTTCACAGGTTTGTTTTCAGCCGCATTAATATCAAAATCATCTTTATTTGACCAACAGTATACTTCATCAATTATTCCGTTCTTGACCTTTGTAAAAAATGCGGTTTCGGCTTTCATATAGTCCGCAACTGTACCCAACGTATTCTCGATATTTTCGGTATGCTTGTGTGCGTCAAACAACGATTTCTCGACTTCAAGCATATATTCCACTTTGTTAATATCTTTTTTTCTTAACGACAACAGCCATAAAAAATATGCCACAAGGATAATCACCATAATCACAGCCATCACATACATGGCTTGTTTGATTTTCCATGCAATTTTCATAACGGTACTTTCCGGTATAGAAAGCATAACCGACCAATTATTGATACCGACAGGCGTATAATACGAGTACATATTCTCTTTTGCCCTCTCGGAATAGCCGATTAAATAACCGTTTTTTCCGCTCTTTATATCCTTGTCTATTTCTGAAGTTTTTAAGTCGTTTTTTACTTTGTGATTGCTCCAATCAGCTATATTTCCGAGCGACAAATGCCAAGTATCCATAATAAAATCGCCGCTGTCACCGTCAATCAAATATATTGACGCATTTTCGGCATATGACTCTGCAACATAATAAGTCGGAAGTGAATCAACTTCTATAATACCGTAAAGAATACCTATCGTTTTGCCACTCTTCAAAATAGGTACTGAACATTTCAGCACTTTTTTATCACCGTGACTTATATCCACTGTCGAATTTGGTGAAACGTATTCGCCTTTTTCAACCTCTTCCTCGTATGACAAAATACCCGACACGTCTGCATAGTTTCCGTCAGACGTTATCACCCTGTTGTCGGGCAATAACACTTCAAGATGCGAAATCTGTCCTCTTGTCATATATGACTTCAATATATGTTTTGTCTGTTCCGAATCCGCATTACCTCGACTTGCGATTACATCGGCTATAATTTCAAGCTGTTCTTGATTGCTGTATATATTATTTTTTATTTCCTTGCCTAAATTTTCAGTAGATTTTCTCAAAGTGTCATAACATTGTTGTTCAGCTGCCTTTTGTACATACAAACTTGTCGAAAATACAACTGCATATAAAACAACAAATATTGCCATTGTTACGGCAACAAATTTGCTTATTTTTCTTTTCTTCACTGCCATAATTCCACCTCTTCATATTCGACAGTATTATAACATACTGTACATATAAAAATCAAGAATATTATACATTTTTCGCATAAAAAAAGCTACTGTATAAAGTAGCTTTTTTTGTCTGTTATCCCTGTTTTTCTTTTGTTCTTTTAATGATTTTCAAACGAGTATGCTCCTCACGTTCTTTTTCTTCAAGAGCATTCTGAATATCCTTAGACAGTTTATCATAAAGAGGTATCGTAATATTTTCAAGAGCATTTGCTCTCTTTTGCGTTTTCTTTATGTTCATAGCCAAACGGTAAACCGCATTTTCAATTTCCGTAAGCTTAACCGTCATCACTTTAACTTCGTTAAATTTAACGCTTGCCTCATCAAGTGCCGAGGACGTTCCGTTAAATCCGTAAACAGGTCTGCCATCGGGCTTATCAGCCGTAACAACAGGTATTTCAACGCCCATAACACTGCGTAAATCAACTTTTACGCTGTTTTCAAGCACCGCCGAATGTGCAAGGTTCTGCACCTTGCTCACACCCATTATTACGTTTGCCGATTCCAAAGCCTTATATGCAGCGGCAAAGGTTTCTTCGATTTTCGCCTCGACTTCCTTTGCCTCCTCTATCAAAAGCATCATTTCTCTGATTAGGATATTTCGTTTTTTATCAAGCATTTCATAGCCTTGCTTTGAAAGACGCAATGTGTTTTTTGCCATCATCAAGTTACCTTTTGTAGGTGCTAACGTCTTTGCCATCTGAAATTCCCCCTCTCAGGATTATACTTCTTCGTCCTCCACAGGACGATAATATTTTTCAAGAGTCTTATCGCTGACTCTGTCAAGTTCACTCTTAGGCAACATACCCAAAAGCTCCCAACCAAGATTTAAAGTATCGTCAATAGTTCTGTTTTCATTCTTACCTTGTGTAAGGAACTTTTCCTCAAACGCTCTGCCGAACTTGATATACTTCTTATCCATATCGGAAAGTTCATCTTCACCGATAACTGACGCCAAACTCTTTGCGTCCTCAACCTTTGAATATGCCGCAAAAAGCTGGTTTGAAAGTTCAGGGTGGTCGGCTCTTGTAAAGCCTTCACCGATACCGTCCTTCATCAAACGCGAAAGTGACGGAAGAATTGAAACCGGCGGATATACGCCTTTAAGGCTAAGCTCTCTGCCCAAAACTATCTGTCCCTCTGTAATGTAACCGGTAAGGTCAGGGATTGGGTGAGTAATATCATCGTTAGGCATTGTCAAAATCGGTACTTGTGTAACCGATCCCTTTGCGTCCTTGATAATACCTGCACGTTCATAAAGTGAAGCCAAGTCTGAATACAGATAACCCGGGAAACCCTTTCTTGACGGAATTTCACCCTTTGAAGATGAAACCTCACGAAGTGCCTCCGCGTATGACGTCATATCGGTAAGTATTACAAGTACGTGCATATCGTGCTTAAATGCAAGATATTCTGCCGCTGTAAGCGCACATCTCGGTGTAATAATTCTTTCAACGACAGGGTCATTTGAAAGATTTAAGAACATTACAACCTTACCCAAAACACCGCTTTCTTCAAACGACTTTTTAAAGTAGTTTGCAACGTCATGCTTAACGCCCATTGCCGCGAATACGATAGCGAACTTTTCTCCGTTTTCGTCATCCGGGTCAACAACCTTTGCCTGTCTTGCAATCTGTACGGCAAGGTCGTCATGCGGAAGACCGTCGCCTGAGAATATAGGAAGCTTTTGACCTCTTATAAGTGTGGCAAGACAGTCTATTGACGAAATGCCTGTCTGAATAAAGTTGTTCGGGTATTCACGCGAAACGGGATTGATAGGCTGACCGTTTACGTCACGAACTTCGTCCGCAAAGTAATCGCCCAAACCGTCAATCGGTCTGCCGATACCGTCAAGCGTTCTGCCAAGCATTTCTTTTGAAAGCGGCAAACGCATCGGCTCGCCCATAAATTTTGTTTTAGTGTTGGTAAGTGACAGATTTGAAGTACCCTCAAAAACCTGTATTACCGCTTTATCACCGGAAATCTCAATAACTCGTCCTATTCTTTTCTCGCCGTTGTCAAGAGTAACTGTAACCATTTCTTCATAGAATGTATCGTCTACTCCCTCGATAACTGCCAAAGGACCCTGAATATTATTAAGACCCATATATTCTATTGCCATATGCTCATATCCTTTCCTTTAGCTTTCATGGTTATAAATCAACTTGTCAAATGTTTCGTTGATTTTTCTCTGTAAATCATGGAACGGACCATCAATATTGTCATTTCCAATCGTGTATTTAATTCTGATAATGTCCTCAGCAATTCCGCTTTCGCTCACTTTTGAAAGCACAACGCCCTTTTCGACACATTCTTTAATTCTCTTATCAAAAAGAAGAATTGTATCCATCATCTTATTTTGCTTTTCAAGCGGTACATATGTATCGTCCGCATGGAAAGCATTTTGTTGCAAGAAACCTACTCTGATTGTCTTTGCAACCTCCAAAGTAGCCTTTTGACTGTCAGGAAGAACGTCTGCACCGATTAGCTTAACGATTTCCATAAGACTGCTTTCTTCTTGCAAAATTGCCATCATCTTATTTCTCTTTTCCATAAAGTCCGGAGAAACATTTTGAGCATACCAATCAGTAACTTCACCGATATATTCACTGTAACTGTTAAGCCACTGAATAGCCGGATAGTGTCTTGCATATGCAAGCGACTTGTCAAGTGCCCAGAAACATCTGATAAAACGCTTTGTATTCTGTGTTACCGGTTCTGAGAAGTCACCGCCCTGTGGTGATACCGCACCGATAATTGATACAGAACCCTCACTACCGTTAAGATTTGTAACATATCCCGCTCTTTCATAGAAAGCCGAAAGTCTTGACGCAAGATATGCAGGGAAACCTTCTTCCGCAGGCATTTCTTCAAGACGACCCGATATTTCACGAAGTGCCTCCGCCCAACGAGATGTTGAGTCAGCCATAAGTGCAACGTCATAACCCATATCTCTGTAATATTCCGCGATTGTAACACCTGTGTAAATACTTGCTTCACGCGCCGCAACCGGCATATTTGAAGTATTAGCAATAAGCATTGTTCTGTCCAAAAGCGGTCTGTTTGACTTAGGGTCGATAAGTTCAGAGAACTCGTCAAGTACCTGTGTCATTTCGTTACCACGTTCACCGCAGCCGATATATACGATAATATCCGCATCACACCACTTTGCAAGCTGGTGCTGTGTCATAGTTTTACCGGTACCGAAACCGCCCGGAACAGCCGCCGCACCGCCTTTTGCAAGCGGGAACATTGTATCGATTACTCTCTGACCCGTTACAAGCGGTCTTGAAATAGGCTGACGCTGTGTATAAGGTCTTGCCTTTTTGATAGGCCATTTTTGTTTCATTGTTATGTCGATAATTTCGTCATCGCTCTTTACCTTTGCGATAATATCAACAATAGTGTAGTTGCCGTTCGGAGCAATCCATTCGATTTTACCTTTGATATTCGGCGGAATCATAATTCTGTGCTCAATAAGGCTTGTTTCCTGTGTTACGGCAATGATGTCACCGCCTGTAACATAGTCGCCTTGTTTCGCAACCATTTCCACATTCCAAGTTTTTCTTTCGTCAAGGTTAGTAACCTTTAAACCTCTGCCGATGAATGAGCCTGACATATTTCTTATTTCTTTCAACGGTCTTTCGATACCGTCAAAAATATCAGACAATATACCCGGAGCAAGAGTTATTGACAAAGGACCGCCCGTACCGACTACAGGTTCACCCTTTTTAAGACCTGTCGTTTCCTCGTAAACCTGTACAATAGTAGTATCGGAAGTTACGCCGATAACTTCGCCGATAAGTTCTTCATTACCGACATATACCATTTCCTGCATTTCAAAGGAATCTGAACCCTTTACTTTTACGACCGGGCCGTTTATACCGAATATCTGACCTTTTGTATTAGCCATTTACCTTCATTCCTTTCCGTTTGTATGCCGTTTAACCCAGTGCCAATCCACTGCTTTGAAGGAATTTCTGCTTTTCTTCTGACAGCATTTCCTTGAATGAATAGTCAACAGCAACCTTTCTGTCTGTATTTAAAACTTTTGCACCGCCAAGAAAATCTTTTTCACCCGATGCCTCAACCGTAATTCTTGACGTGTCGGGAATCTGTTCAATTTTTTCTTTAAGCTTTATATCGTCTGATGAGATATAAATTGTCTTTGAACCTTTTCCGACTTCAAATAAAGCCTTTTCAATCTTGCTTAAAAGCCATTCTTCGTATTTATCGCTCTCGATAAATTCAACGATTTTTGCTCTCGAAAGTTTCATTACGTCATCAATAATTTCTTCACGACGCATGATAAGTTTTTTCTTTGAATCAAGCTCTGCGTGAAGAACTCTCTCATTTGCACTTTTTTGAGCGGATTGAATATTCTGCTGAATATTCTCATATGCACCCTGCAAAAGCTCGTTTTCCTTTGCATCTATTCTCTCTGAATATTCCTTTTGAACATTCTCAAGTAATTTTTCTCTTTTCTGTTCCGCATCTTTGAGAACAAGCGATGTAAAGGTATTGAGTTTTTCTGTTAAGTTATTACTTTCCATAATCCTTACCTCCCCTGTTTAAAGTTTAAGACCGATTGACTCTTGAACCATATTGTTGATACTGTTAGCAATATCACGACTGCCGTGTCTGTCCGGTATTTCTATGATAAGCGGAGTGTGCAATGTAATTTTAAGATGATTAAGATATTCTTTAACCATTGCCGCCGCTTTTTCAGTAAATATCAAAATACCAAGTTCAGGGTCGTTTACAGCCTTTTTAATTTCTGCAGTAATAGTTTCGCTGTCGTGAGCAACACATCCATCTATACCCACAAGTCGCATACCGATTTGTGTATCAATGTTGTCACTGATTAAATACATTTTCATAAAACATACGTCCTTTCAGACTTGTAATAATAAAATCCATTCTCCGTCCACTCCGTAACGGACAACCCGCGCCTCCCCTTGAGGGGAGGTGTCATCGCAGATGACGGTGAGGTGGCTTTCTCCCCACTCCGTAACGGACTACCCTCGCCTCCCCTTGAGGGGAGGTGCCAACGGCGGAGGGGTGGCTCGCTCGCCTGATTTACCAAAGGCTGAAAGAAAATTGTTCACAGTGCTGCTTTGCAGCTTGCGGTGCCGTACACTTGTACTGCCCCAAGCAAAAAGTAGTGCTGTGGGCAATTTTACTCAGCCTATTATGAATTAAGAATCAATATAGATATTACAAGACCGTATAGTGCGATACCTTCTGCAAGGGCAACGAAGATAAGAGTTTTACCCATAATCTTTTCATTTTCACTCATTGCACCGATAGCAGCTGATGCAGCTGATGCAACGGCGATACCACCGCCGACACCGCTAAGACCTGTTGAAAGAGCCGCACCGATGAACTTTAGGCCTTCACCTACTGTAAGACCGGCTTCAGCACCTGTACCTGCCGCAAGAGCGCTAACTCCGCCGCCAAGTGTGCAGATAACGCCGACACCAAGAATACTGAAGAATGAGATTGCGTTCATCAAAAGGCATTCCTTACCTTTTGTCTTGCCTGACTTATAATACAAAGCAACAGGAACGATTACTGTAAGTGCGATTAAAGCGAATAAAATTTTCATTAACATAGTGATTACCTCCAAAATATATTAAAACCGATTTATATTATTTATCACGAAGTGACATAAATTCTTTACCTCTGCCTGAGAAGTATCTTGAGAACATTTCGTAATACTCCAGACGAAGTACCTGTATTCCGACGATAAGACCTTCAAGAACCATAACAAGTACGTTACCGATTACTTGTACAATAGCTCCGCCTACACCGCCGCTTTGAGAAAGAATTGCAACAACCATCATCATACCTACATGGACTATTGCAAAAGCGCCTATTCTTAGGAATGAGATTGTGTTTGTGAAGAAGCTCAAAATCACTTCAAACATTTCAAACAAGTTTTCCACAAAGAACATTCCGTTTCTCGGCAGCCAGTCCTTTTTACCCTCCACAAGCTTGCCAAGCGGCTCGCATAGGTACATACAAAGCACTGCCAAAATAATAATTGCCACAAATACGAATGTCGGTATACCCCACTTTAAGAACAGGTTACCGGCAAGAAGAAGTGCGCCTATATAGAACACCAATCCCGCGACACCGTTATGTCCGAACAGTGCTTCGCCAAGTTCCTTACTTCTCAGTGCGTTTATAACATTCAATACCATACCGAATATAATTATCAGCACACCCATACCAATCGTACCGCCCAGCATTAACGCTATTTCATTCATAGGGTTTAACGCTGTTGTATGGAACAATTTAGGGATTATTTCTTCATTTCCGAAGAAACTTCCGTATATAAATCCGAATATCACACCGGATATTCCGACCATTCCGACAATACCGCCCAAGTCCCATTTCTTGACTTTGTAAACTATAAAGCCTGCTATCGCAAGCACAAGGCTCTGACCTACGTCACCGAACATTATACCGAAGAACAGTATATACGTTACGGCAAGTATGCCTGTCGGATCAATTTCCGTATAACTCGGAAGTCCATACATTTTAACGAACATTTCAAACGGTTTAAATACAGGATTATTTTTCAGCTTTGTAGGCGGCTGAATATCCTTGACGTCCTCTGCGTCCTCCATATAGAACATCACAACGTCATCTGAACCGTTAATCTCTTTTTCAAGCGACTTTGCACTCTTTTCATCCATCCAACCTACTATATAGAAGAACATATCGCCGTGAATGGCATTTCTTCTTACTTCGGAGAATTGATGACGTTTCTTCGCAAGATTGTAAATTCCGCAAAGTTTATCCGCACTGCTTGAAATCATCTCGGCGGTCTTTGCACTGAGTTCTTCAATCTGCTGTTTTAATTTTTGATTTTGGTTTAATAATCCACGCTTTATTTCAAGCGGAGTACCAACGTAATCCTCTGATATGTCCATAGGTTCAAAATACAGAGAATTAAATACTTCTTCAATCTTTCTCTCTTTCAAAAGCGGTGCGAAGTAAAAGCCCCATACATCTGTTGCGTCCTCCGCAGTCTTAATGAAGAAAGTTTCAAGATTGTCTAGGTAAGTTATAAGCGTTTTATAACCTGTTTTCGGAATATGTCCGAATCTGCATCTTATAAATTCAAACTTGAAAATTTTCGACAAATCCACGTCCATACTGAGCATTAGATTAAGCTGCTCAACCGCCGCTTCATTTGCCTTTATTCTCTCTGAAAGCTCGTCGCTTTGGTTACGCTCTTCTTCGATACGCTCGTTTATTCCGTCAATAAAATTTTGCATATCGCCGAGCTTTACACTTTCGGGAGCAATCAATTTCTTGTTCACTGTGTAGTTAGCAAGATTCATAATGCTTAACGCATTTTTTGCAACTATGTCGTATTCATTGTTTTCCTCAAAGTTTTTCAGCTTGCCTCTGTTTGAAATTACCGACATAGCATTTTCAAGATGAATATCTCTGCCGTAAACGTACTTTTCAACGACCGTATCAAATTCACTGATTTGAGCGGCAATAGTTACGGCTTTCATCTTTACGATTGCCATTTTCCCCCTCCTCTACTCAAGACCAATATGTGTGCGGATAAAATCAGGATTTAAGTTGTATCTTATCCCCTCGATAATGGTCGTAATGTTATTAAGTTCAACTTCCTTTAGGTTCATATAGGCATATACCGCAACCATCGACTCTGGATGAGTTACAAATATACTTTTTGATAACCGGTTATAAATATACCTGTAATTACCTTCGGGAAATCTTCCCTTATCATAATCTTCAAACAACTTTCCGTATGCGGTCGATTGATTTACAATATCAATAAACCTTTCAACAGAATCTGCATTTACAAGCTGTTTGATTACCTCTTCCGTCAATCTGTATCTGACAGGCAGAAGATAGGTGAAAATTATTTCATTTGTAAATTCAAAATATTTTTTACCCCTGTAAATCCACATAAGATTCAGCATATCTATTTTTGTTCCGATAAGCCTTTTAAATAAATTCTCCTGTGTCTTATCAAGAGCGACCGACGCTGTATGCCATATTGACTTATAGTAATATGTGTCCAGCACCATACCCATCGAAAATGAATCCGCGCCTATATTTTCCGCTCGTTGCAGCGGCTCGCTGTAAGGAGTGTTTTTACAAGCCTCGATACAATCCGACAGGGATTTTGCATTATGCATTATCTCACGATTTATTTTCGTGTGTGTTTCAAAGAAAGCGTCAAATTTGCTTTGGTTTACCTCATCATTACTTCTTTCCTCGTGAGTATAGATATATCTTATCTCACGTTTCAAAAATGCAATCTCTCTGCGCATAAACCAAAATTCCATAACGGTTCTCTTTGAATTGTCCATGAAATTATATAGTCTGACGTATTCGTCAACCATTTCCTGTTCAAGCAGGATTTCCATCTGACCTCTGTGAATATCTCTCTCATTCACCTGTTCAAGAACTTCACCGTAGCCGGGTGTACTTTTAAGATAACTGCATATGTCATTTACGCTTTTTCTTTCAAGGAGCTGTTCATAGTCATCTCTTGTCAGAAATTTTGAATACATCGCCTTTAATTTAGCGGCGATTGCACTGTATTCCACGCTCATTTTGCTGCCACCTCACTTATCTGCCGATAATATTCTGTACAATTTCATTAACCCATTTGTCTTTATTGTCGTTGTACTTCTTTTCGAGTTCGGAAAGATGTCTTTCCATATTTACTCTTATGGCCTCTACTTTCTTATCGGCATCTTCTTCCTCTATTTGCTTTAGAGTGACGTTTTTAGCCTCCATTCTTCTCGTAATGTCATCACGCATTTTACGAGATTCGTCCTTAATTCGCTCTTCAAGCTCTCTGTCGGCTTTCTTAGCGTCCTTAATGACTTCCTGTGCTCTGTCCTCGATGTCGATAATCTTCATAATTAGATCTTCCATTTTCCCAACCTCTCTTTCCTCTGCAGATTAATCTGCATTATTTCAGACTATATTCAAAAATCATTACGATTTTGTCTGCATTAATTTTTCAAACTTTGAAGCGGTGCAGGAATTCTGCCGCCTCTGTTTATAAATTCGGCACTTGAATACTTTTTAACCGGCATTACGGGACCTGTTCCCAAAAGTCCGCCGAATTCAACCACGTCACCCTCAACCTTACCCGGTGCAGGGATAACTCTTACTGCTGTTGTCTTTGTGTTGACCATTCCGATTGCCGCTTCATCGGCTATAATCGCCGAAATAGTTTCGGCAGTTGTGTCGCCCGGTATAACAATCATATCCAAACCTACGGAACATACGCAAGTCATTGCCTCAAGTTTTTCAAGAGTAAGTACGCCGTCTGTTGCTGCCGCAATCATACCTGCGTCCTCACTTACAGGGATAAATGCACCCGAAAGTCCGCCGACATAACCTGACGCCATAATACCGCCTTTTTTAACTGCATCGTTAAGCAGTGCAAGTGCGGCTGTTGTACCGTGAGTACCGCACATTTCAAGTCCCATTTCCTCCAAAATATAAGCCACACTGTCGCCAACGGCAGGTGTCGGAGCAAGCGACAAGTCTACGATACCAAAAGGTACATTAAGACGTTTTGACGCTTCTTGTGCAACAAGCTGTCCCATTCTTGTAATCTTAAATGCAGTCTTTTTAATAGTTTCGGCAACAACACCGAAGTCCTCGCCTTTAACCTTTTCAAGTGCACATTTAACAACACCCGGACCGCTTACGCCGACATTTATAACACATTCACCCTCGCCTTCGCCAAGGAACGCACCCGCCATAAACGGATTATCCTCAACCGCGTTGCAGAATACAACAAGCTTTGCACACGCAAATCCTTGTGTATCGGCTGTAAGTTCAGCCGCTCTCTTAACAATCTGACCCATCTGTTTAACAGCGTCCATATTGATACCAGCTCTTGTCGAACCCACATTAACGCTTGAACATACAAGATCTGTTGCGGCAAGTGCTTCAGGAATTGACTCAATAAGTATTCTCTCACCGTTCGTATAATCTTTATGCACAAGTGCCGTATAACCGCCTATAAAGTTTACGCCTGTCTTTTTAGCGGCTTTGTCAAGAGTTTTTGCGATTTTAACACATTTTTCAACAGTCGGTTCTTCCAATGCGTCCACCAAAGTAGCTATCGGAGTTACCGAAATTCTCTTGTTGATAATCGGAATACCGAATTGAGCCTCAATGTCCTCACCGGTTTTTACAAGATCTTTTGCGTAAGTTGTGATTTTTTCATACACCTTTTTGCAAACTGTATCAACGTCAGGACCGGCACAGCTTTTTAGAGAAATACCCATTGTTATAGTTCTTATATCAAGGTTTTCCTCGTCAACCATTTTTATAGTTTCTATTACTTCAAAGGGATTAATCATTATTTGTACCTCCCTTATATTCTGTGCATTGATGTGAAGATTTCTTCTCTCTGCACATGGATTGAAAGCCCCATATCCTTTTCTGCCTGTTCAAATTTTTCACTGATTTGCTTTACTGTAACATTCTCATTTTCAAAATTCACAAGCATTATCATTGTGAACATATCCTGCATTATTGTTTGAGAAATATCAAGAATATTTACTCCGTTTTCAAATAATATATTACTGATTTTAGCAATTATGCCCTTTTGATCCTTGCCTATTACGGTAACTACTGCTTTCACTTATTTATCTCCAATCTTTCATATTTTCATTGTTTATCTTTAATTGAATTATAGCACTTTCGTTTTAAAAAAGTAAGTGGTTTTTTTAAAGTTTGTCCACTGTAACAGTTTAATAACCCGAATTTTATTGCGATTTGTTTATTTTTTCACAAGCTGTTTTTTGTCTTGATATTTGCGACAAATAAGCCGTTTTTTCAAGGTTGTTTTTTGTTCAAAAATACAATAAAACTTGCGGTTAATAAACGCTTTTACTTTCTTCTTTGTCTTAACGCCTCATACATCAAAACACCAGCCGCAACCGACGCATTAAGTGAATTAATTTCGCCTGCCATAGGTATGCTTGCTATGAAGTCGCATTTTTCTCTTACAAGTCTGCTGATACCCTCGCCCTCACTGCCTATAACAAGACCAAGCGAGCCTTTAAGGTCAATATCATAAATTTCCTGACCGTCCATATCAGCCGCCGCAATCCACAAACCTTCATCTTTCAGGCTGTCAATCGTGTTAGCGATATTTGTAACCTTTGCAACAGGTGTATATTCAACCGCACCTGCCGAAGTTTTTGCGACAACACTGTTAAGACCCACTGAATTTCTTTTAGGAATAATAACACCGTGTGCACCTACACAATTTGCAGTTCTCAATATTGCACCCAAATTATGCGGATCGGTTATTTTATCACAAATAATAACGAAAGGCGGCTCATTTTTTTCACGAGCTTTATCAAGAATATCCTTCACGCTCACATAGTCGTATGCACTCACATATGCAATAACGCCCTGATGGTTTTCACCCTCTGCGATTTGGTCAAGCTTAGCTCTCTCGACCTCTTGAATTATAATTCCTGCGTCCTTTGCTTTCTTGATAATCGGAACAATAGAGCCCTCGTACTTACCCTTTTTAACAAGGATTTTATCCACGCTGCGACCTGAACGAATTGCCTCCAAAACAGGATTTCTTCCTATAATCTTATCATTCACTGAACTTTCTCCTCTATATTTACTCTATATTATAGCACGAAACCACAAGTTCGTGTAACTAAAAGACATATAAAATCCGTCAGTCGCCACGCCCTTGTGGTTTATTTTCTATTTATTTTTAATTATTTCAACAAAAATTTATCATGAATTGCAACAACAGCCGCTTCAGCATCTTTTCTGTCAACAAGAACAGAAATCTTGATTTCCGATGTAGCAATCATATTGATGTTGATGTGTGCATCGTAAAGAGCCTCAAACATTGTAGCGGCAACGCCTGAGTTATTAACCATTCCCGCACCGACAATAGAAACCTTTGAAACGTCCTTTGTCCATTTAACTTCGTCAGCCTTAACGATTGCCTTGTTTTCTTCAAGAAGGTCAAGTACAGGCTGTAAATCTTCTTCCGTAACAGTAAAGCTAATGTCTTTCTTTTCACCGTTACCGATTGACTGAATGATTAAGTCAACGCTTATTCCGTGCTTAGCAAGCATACGGAATACTGAGAAAGCCTTTCCCGGAGTATCCTCTACACCGCAAAGAGCGATTCTCGCAACATCATTATCTCTTGTTACACCTCTAACGAGCATCTTTTCCACTTGTTCTACCTCCTTAACATATGTGCCTTCATTGTTATTCAGACTTGATCTGACTGAAAGCTTAACCCCGTACTTCTTTGCCATTTCAACACTTCTGTTGTGAAGTACGTTTGCACCAAGTGACGCAAGCTCAAGCATTTCATCATATGAAATATCATCAAGCTTATACGCATTCTTTACAAATCTCGGATCTGCCGTATATACACCGTCAACGTCTGTGTATATTTCGCAGACATCTGCGTGAAGTGCGGCAGCCAATGCAACGGCTGATGTATCACTTCCGCCGCGTCCCAAAGTTGTTATATCGTCATACTTGTTTATACCTTGGAAACCTGCAACAATTACAATGTTCTTCTTATCAAGCTCAGCTTGTAATCTTTCTGTATCTATTGTGCTTATTCTTGCAGCACCGTATTTAGCATCAGTCTTAACACCTGCCTGCCAGCCTGTAAGAGAAATAACCGGACAACCGATTTTTTCTATTGCCATTGCAAGCAAAGAAATTGAAATTTGCTCACCTGTTGAAAGCAACATATCCATTTCACGCTTTGAGGCATTCGGGTTGATTTCCTTAGCCTTTTCGATAAGGTCATCGGTTGTATCACCCTGTGCCGAAACTGCAACAACCACATTGTTACCTGCTTTATACGCGTCTGTAATACGTCTTGCAACGTTCATTACTCTTTCAGCGTCTTTAACGGAAGTACCGCCATACTTTTGAACAATAAGTCCCATTTTTGTTTATCCTTCCTTTTTTATATTCATATCTCAGAAACTACCGCACCGACATTGTCAATCGGCAGTATCATACATTTCCATTCAAGACCGTTAGTCTTAAAATATTCTTCCATACCTGCTTTAAATTCATCATAGTTGTCGTCAAGTATTGAAAGTATTGTAGGTCCGGAGCCACTTAAATATGTTGCGTGCGAACCCAAGTGATATGTTTTTTCAAATATATCTTCCATACCGTCAACGTAACTTTTACGATACTGTTGATGAAGTTTATCCTTAACGCCGATTTCAAGTGCTTTCATATCGCACGTAAGCATAGCCGCCTGAAACATTGACGCATGACCGACATTAAAGACTGCGTCTTTAAAATCAATCTTTGACGGAAGAACTCCTCTTGATTTCTTTGTTGCAACAAAGAAATCCGGAATTATAACCGCGAACTTAATATGACTTTTCAGCTTTGTGCTTTTGATTATAGTCTTGTCATCATCCATAAGCGACACGCAGAAACCGCCGAAAAGTGCCGGTCCCACATTGTCGGGATGACCTTCCATCGTTGCCGCAAGATGAATTATTTCCTGATACGAAAGCTGTCTGCCGGAAATGATATTTGCCGCCAACATTCCGCCTATAATACACGCACTGCTGCTGCCCAAACCTCTCGTCATGGGTATCTGACTGTCTTGAGTTATTCTGTAACCCTTTTGCTCATAACCTACATAGTCGAAAAGTTCTGCCATTGCACGGTAAATCAAATTGCTTGTATCCTGTGGGATAAAGCTTTGAGTATTTTTGTTGATTACTTCAAGCCCCTCGGGAATTTCCTCAATCATCATTCGGTTATACAAACCAACAGCCACACCGAGAGTATCAAAACCTGCACCCATATTTGCACTGGTTGCAGGCACTCTTAATTTAATCATTAATCCATTACACGAATGTTTGCCACAACATCAGACAGCTTAGCAAGTTTTTCTTCAACCTCAGATTTAGTAAGCGGTGAAGTCACAAATGCTGACTCATTGTCTATAATATTATCGACAAATTCGCACTTTCCGAATATTTTCTGAACATTTTCTGCAGAATCAGTTGTTCTTACGAAATATTCAAACTTCTTTGAATCAATATCAGCCATAATATTTTCAGCCGGCTTTTCCCAGAAAATCTTCTTACTTCTGTCGCTGTGCTTAACCGCGTCAACAACGTCGGCAACAACAGCACTTGCAGTAGGAAGTTTACCTGCACCCTTACCGTAGAACATTACATCGCCTACGCAATCGCCTGTAACCATAATGGCATTGAATACACCGTCAACACCGGCAAGAGGACTGCTGTTTTTTATCACCATAGGTGATACGATTGAGTAAACCTTGCCGTTTTCGTCAAACTGTGCATATCCGATAAGTTTTATAACCGAATCCATAGCAGCGGCATATTTAACATCATCAAGAGTGATGTTTGTTATACCGTCTGTATCAATATCATTGTAATCAATCATTTTGCCCGACGCAAGTGACGCCAAAATCGCAATTTTTCTGCAAGCATCGTGACCTTCAATATCGGCGGCAGGATTTCTCTCTGCGAAACCGTTATTTTGTGCGTCTTTTAAGGCTGTTTCAAAAGTCTTGCCCTTTCTTATCATCTGGTCAAGAATATAGTTTGTCGTACCGTTTAAAATACCGGCAATCTTCAATATATTGTTAGCCGTTAGACATTGATGCATAGGTCTTATAATCGGAATACCGCCGCCTACACTTGCCTCAAAGAAATAGTTTACATTTTTCCCTCGGGCAATCTCCAAAAGCTCTGTCCCGTATGTGGCAACAAGCTCCTTGTTAGACGTTACAACGCTCTTTCCCGCTTCAAGAAGACTTTTTGTAAATTCATATGCAGGGTGAAGTCCGCCCATAACTTCCGCAACAACGCTTACTTCGTCATCGTTAAGTATGTCATTGAATTCTTTTGTAAAAAGTTCTTTTTCGGGATGGTCGTCAAAATCGCGAATGTCAAGAATGTACTTTATATCCACACTTTCACCATTCGCACTGCGGCTGAGCTTGTCACTGTTGGTCTTAATTATGTCGTATACACCGCTTCCAACAGTACCGTAGCCCATTATTGCAACCTTTGCCATTCTTATGCCTCCCTTATTTTTCTTTCATTATAATATGTATTTTGTTATAGTAATATCTATAATAAAATATATTACCACATCACTGTGATAAAGTCAATGTTTTCAAACGCCAAATATGACCTTTTTAATCAAAGTTCTTTTGTGTAAATTAACACTAACATTTTTATCGTTTGTTATTTTTCTTTATCTCTCTGTTAATCTTCGCATTCATTCCGCTGCCTTTTAAATACGGCAGAATACTCATACATTTGCCGTCTGCCACGATTATATGGTCAAGCATTTTTATACCGGCGAAAAAAAGCGTATGCTCCAAAGCCTGTGTCGTAACCAAATCGGCATTTGACGGTTTTAAAATTCCGCTTGGGTGATTGTGCGTAAATACAACCTGTGATGCGTCACTTTTAACCGCACTTCTAAGCACCTTCGCAACGTCAAGTTCAACGCTTTCAAAACTGCCCTCGAAAAGCATTTCCTGATTAATAATTCTGTTTTTCGGATCAAGGCAAATCATATAGCAACATTCGCGGCTTTTGCCGTCAAACAGGTTGCACAAATAATTTTCACTCGTTTCACTGTTTAAAACAAACACGTCCGTATTATATTTTTCCGTATTGTAATACTGTATAAATTCACCGAGAGAACATATGTAATCGGCGGTTTTTTCACCTACACCGTCTATGCTCATAAGACGTTTTTTAGAAGTGTGGAACACATTCACAAATCCACCGCACTCTTTAATCAAATTATGTGCTATATCATTCGTATCCGCCACCGGAATTACGTTGTAGAGAAGATACTCCAAAACCTTATGTTTCTGCCACGTTTTGAAACCGCCTTTTTCAAAATCCTCACGCATTCTTTTTCTGTGACCTTTGTGATTGTTTGTGTCCATTATTTCACCGCCATTACTTCATTCTACGGCTTATTATACACTATTTTACTATAATTTGTCTACAAATTTCGACAAATTATTTGCACAAAAAAACGGAGCATACCGTTTGGATATGCTCCGTCTGAATATTTAATTACTTGCCTTCAACCAATCTCTTAGTGTCAATAGCAATCATAAGTTCTTCGTTTGTAGGGATAACAAGAGTCTTAACTGTTGCGTCGTCAGCTGAAATATCAACTGTACCTCTTGCAGCGTTCTTGTCCTCGTTAATCTTGATACCCATAAAGTCAAGACCCTCAACAACTGCTGATCTTGTAGCCGCATCATTTTCACCTACTCCGGCAGTGAATACAACTGCGTCAACACCGCCCATAGCGGCAGCATAAGCACCGATGTCTTTCTTAACTTGGTATGAGAACATATCAAGAGCAAGCTGTGCTCTGTCATTTCCTTCTTTAGCGGCAGCAGACAAATCTCTGAAATCAGATGATACGCCCGAAACACCCGAAACTCCGCTTTCCTTGTTCATAAGAGCGTCAACGTCTTTAGCTGACATACCTTTTTGGTTGATAAGATATGTAACGACAGCAGGGTCCATTGAACCTGTTCTTGTACCCATTGGCACACCGTCAAGAGGAGTGAATCCCATTGATGTATCTACACATTTACCGCCGTCAACAGCTGTAATTGATGAGCCGTTGCCAAGGTGGCAAGTAACAATCTTAAGGTCTTCTGCCGGCTTGCCTAAAAATTCAGCAGCCTTTTGTGAAACATACTTGTGGCTTGTACCGTGGAAACCATACTTTCTGATACCGTAGTTTTTGTAGTATTCATATGGCAAAGCATACATATATGCCTTTGGAGGCATTGTCTGGTGGAATGCTGTATCGAATACGCCAACCATAGGAGTGTTAGGCATAATCTTTTGGCAAGCCTTGATACCGATAATGTTCGGTGGGTTATGTAGAGGAGCAAGCGGTGTACACTTTTCAAGTGCTTTCATAACTGCTTCTGTAATTACGCATGAACCTGCAAATTCTTCACCGCCGTGTACAACTCTGTGACCGACTGCACCGATTTCGTCCATTGACTTGATAACACCGATTTTTTCATCAACAAGTGCGTCAATAACCATCTGAATTGCGTCACCGTGATCCTTCATCGGCTTTTCAATCTTAGTCTTTTCGTCCTTTGCAACATTTGTGTGTTGAAGATTTGAACCTTCAATACCGATTCTTTCGCAAAGACCCTTTGCCATAACTTGTTCGTTGTCCATATCTATAAGCTGGTACTTCAATGATGAACTACCCGCATTTATAACTAATATTTTCATATTAAAATTCCTTTCATTTTTTGATTAATTATTTTGAGCCTGTATAGCTGTAATTGCTACAACACCTGCAATGTCCTCTGCACTGCAGCCTCTTGAAAGGTCGTTTACAGGCTTTGCGATACCTTGAAGAATAGGTCCGTAAGCTTCAGCCTTAGCAAGTCTTTGAGTAAGTTTGTAACCGATGTTACCTGCGTCAAGGTTAGGGAAAATAAGTACATTCGCACTGCCTGCAACGTCTGATGAAGGAGCTTTCGACTTAGCAACGCTGTCAACGATAGCGGCGTCAAGCTGAAGTTCACCGTCAAGCTTTAATTCAGGAGCCTTTTCCTTTGCAAGCTTTGTAGCCTCTTGCATTTTGTCAACAAGGGCACTCTTTGCACTGCCGTATGTAGAATATGAAAGCATTGCAACTCTCGGTTCGTCTTGGATAAGCTGTTTGTATGATGCAGCTGATGAAATAGCGATTTCACTTACTTCGTCAGCAGTCGGATCTTGGTTAAGACCACAGTCACCGAAAATAAATGTACCGTTGTGACCGTATTCGCAGTTAGGAACATTCATAATAAAGAATGCAGATACAAGCTTTGTACCCGGTGCAGTCTTTAGAATTTGAAGTGACGGACGAATTGTGTCGGCTGATGAGTGAATAGCACCCGATACCATACCGTCAGCATCGCCTTGTTTAACCATCATTACCGCATAATATGACGGATCTTTGATTGTTTCGGCAGCCTGTTCAGGTGTAATGCCCTTTTTCTTTCTCAATTCATAGAATACGTTTGCGTATTCTTCGTTCTTTTCACTGTTTTCGCTGTCAACAATTTTGATACCGTCAATATCAAGGTTTTCAGCGGCAGCCATTGCCTTTATTTTGTCAGGGTTACCTACAAGAATAATCTTTGCATAGCCCTCTTTTTTTACCATTTCAGCAGCCTTCAAAGTTCTGATTTCTTCGCCCTCTGCAAGAACGATAGTTTTGATGTCCTTTTTGGCTCTTTCCTTTAATTGTTCTATGAATGTACTCATTACACAAAACTCCTTTTTCTCTTTATAATTTTTTACCTTTTTTTATTATATACCTTTTTTTCGTCTTTTTCAAGTAAATATCTTAAAAAATTGCTTTATTTTGGCTTGTGAATTTTCTAACAATTTCACTCGACTATTTACCCACGCAAAAGCTGTGGAATATCGCCGTAACAATATCGTCCGACACAGTTTCGCCCGTAATTTCGCCAAGTGCGTCAATGGCGATATTAATATCAATCGATGCAATATCGGACGGCATATTCATATCAATAGCCTCAACAACACGTCCGAGTGCTTCGCCTGCTTTTATAAGCGCCGTCTTGTGACGCATATTTGTTATAACGGCACTGTCCTCTCTTGCAAGCTCGCCAAAATTATAAACCTTGCGGATTTCATCGGCAAGAATATCAAGTCCCATACCCGTTTTCGCACTCACTTCAATAACAACACTGCCGTTTGCCTTTGCCTTAACCGCCTCAACATATTTGCTTTGACCCAGGTCGGTTTTGTTGATAAGAACAATTCTTTTTTTGTTTTTGGTCGCGTGCAGAACTTCCACGTCCTCATCACCGAAAAATCCGCTGCCGTCTATCATAACGACAACAAGGTCAGCCTTTTCAATAGATTTAATCGACTTTTCAACGCCTATTTTTTCAACCGTATCATCGGTATTTCTTATACCTGCCGTATCGATAAGCATAAGAGGTATTCCGTCAAGGTTGATATATTCCTCTATAACATCACGTGTTGTTCCCGCAATGTCGGTAACAATCGCTCTTTCCTCTCTTGCAAGCGAATTTAAAAGTGACGATTTACCAACGTTCGGTTTGCCTACTATAACCGTCTTTATACCGTCACGCAATATTTTACCGCTGTCGGCGGTTGACAAAAGTTTATTCACTCGGTTTTTGCAGTCATGCGCAACATTTCTTATATCGTCAGTCGTAATATCCTCCAAATCTTCATCCGGATAATCTATTGTGACTTGCATTTGTGCGGCAAGGTGAACAAGCTCATTTCTTACATTTTCGATTTCTTTTGAAAGTGAACCCTCAAGCTGCGAAAGTGCGTTTCGCTGTGCAAGTTCGTTTGTTGAATTTATAATATCAATTACCGCCTCTGCCTGTGACAAATCTATACGTCCGTTCAAAAATGCACGTTTCGTAAACTCACCGGGCTCTGCCATATACGCGCCTGCTCTTATAATCGTATCAAGTACCGCTCTTGACGCTGTACTTCCTCCGTGAGTGCTGATTTCCACAACATCTTCACGCGTAAAAGTTTTCGGTGCAAGCATAACCGTTGCAAGCACTTCGTCAACCTTTTCGCCCTTTTCGTTTTTTATAAAACCGTAATGAACGGTATGTGTATCGCAATCGGCAAGTTTTTTACTTCCGAAGAAAACCTTGTCCGCAACCTTAACAGCGTCATTACCGCTTATTCTTATAACGGCTATACCGCCGTTACCCTGCGGAGTGGAAATTGCCGCAATAGTTCGTTCCATTTTATCAAGTCCTTTCTTACAAATAAAGAGGTCTATTACATTAGACCCCTTTGTTCTTTCATATTCAGCAAAAATTCATAAGGCACATAATCGCCCGAAACTTTTCCAAGCTCCACATCAGGCTTATTACCGCCGTGAAAATCACTTCCGCCGGACTTTACAAGTCCTAATTTATCGCATATATCAAAACACATTTTTGAAAATTCTTCGGAATAGCAGTTATATAGACATTCCGTACCGTCAAGTCCGTATTCCTTTAATTGTTTCAAAAGCGAATACAATTTGTCGTAATCTTCCGTAATATAAACAGGGTGTGCCAAAATCGCCAAACCGCCTGCATTTTTAATCATTTCAATACTTTCTTTAGGCGAATACGTTTTTCGCGGAACATAACAGCTCATACCCTTGCCGAGATACTTTTTGAATGCCTCGTCTACTGACGCAACATATCCCTTCTTCACCATAGCATGGGCAATATGTGCTCTGCCTGTATTCAAAAGTGTTGCACCGTCTTTTTGCGACAGTATATCGTCAACCGATATTTCCATACCTTGCCTGTTCACAAGTTCAAGTACTTTTTTGTTACGCACTTCTCTTGCATTTTTTAGTTCGTCAAGTTTTTCGGCAAGTTCCGTATCGTTTTCATCAATAAACAAGCCGACTATGTGCATTTCTTTTTCGTACTTTGCACTTATTTCAACGCCGGATATACCCTCAATTCCGTATTCACCGCAAGCACGTTTGAACTCGGCAAGTCCGTTTATCGTATCGTGGTCTGTAAGTGCGACGGCACTGAGTCCTGTTTTATGTGCTTTATGCGCAACCTCCGACGGAGCAAACGTACCGTCGGACGCAGTTGAATGCGTATGCAAATCAATATTTTTTATCATCAATAAGTCCCTGCAATTCTGCCATAAACGTATCTATGTCATCAAAACTTTTGTATACAGACGCAAAACGTACATAAGCAACTTCATCAAGTTTTTTAAGCTTTTCCATAACCTTTTCACCGATAGCGGTGCTTTCGATTTCACGCGTCATTGACTGATACAATTCGCTTTCAATATCGTCCGCAATCTGTTCCATTTGCGATAGAGATATAGGACGTTTTTCACAAGCCGTAATTATTCCTTTTAACACTTTTCCTCTGTCATACTGCTGACGTGACTGATCTTTCTTTATAACCGCAAGCGAAATCGCCTCAAGCTTTTCGTATGTAGTGAAACGCTTTTGACATTTTAAGCACTCACGTCTTCTTCTGATGGAATTGCTTTCTTCGGTAGGTCTTGAATCAATGACCTTACTTTCGGCAAATCCGCAATATGGACATCTCATTTGTGTTTCTCCTTTATGTATAGTATTTATGGTATTATTATATACTATTCGATAATTTTTTTCAAGATAATTTTTCATTATCAATATCAAAAAATCGCACAAGAACCAAATCTTCTCCGACCACCTCAATAGCGCTCCACGGAATGACAAGTTCACCCCCTCCGAAAAGCCTTGCCAAACAGCACCCTTTTCGCGGAACTATTATAGCTTCGATGTTCCCCGTACTCTCGCTTATCTCCACGTCACTGATGCGTCCAAGCCGCTCCGCCGTCTTTATATTCACAACTTCTTTTTGTTTTAAATTGTACCCTCGAAACATAATATATTCATATCCTTTCTGTATTTCATTGTGTGTTATATTTATGATTTTATTGACTTAATTATTATAATCAGTTATAATCTTAATTATAAAAGGTAGGTGGAAAATATGAAATTGATAAGCGTTATAGTGCCTGTATACAACACTGAAAAATATATCGAAAAATGCGTTATGAGCATACTTAACCAAACATATAAAAATCTTGAAATAATACTTATTGATGACGGCTCAACGGATAATTCACCGCAAATATGCGACAGTCTTGCCGAAAAAGACAACAGAATTGCGGTAATCCACCAGCCTAACGGAGGTGTGTCTTCCGCACGAAACATCGGTCTTGACAATACGCACGGCGATTATATAACGTTTGTCGATTCCGATGATTATATCGCACCGAATATGATTGAGTTTCTTTCAGAAAATATCGGTGATACCAATATAGCAATGTGCGGTTACACCAGTGTAGACGAAAACGGCAATCTCTCTCCGCAGGAAAACGTAACTGTCACAGACGGAATTATATCAACCGATACATTTTGGAATTATTTTTACACCGACACAAGAATTTATTACGTCACCTTGTGGGCAAAGTTATATAAAAGTCATCTTTGGAATACTGTTCGTTTTCCGCTTAATACGTTGCATGAGGACGAATTTGCCGTACATCAAATCATAAGTCAATGCAGTAAAATCGCAGTTTCAAAAAAACCTCTTTATTTTTATCTTCAGCGTGAGGGCAGTATTATGCACACGCAGTTTAAAACCGAAAACCTAAACGCCGCCGAAGGTATGCTTGACCGTTGTCAATTTTTCTTTAACAAAAAAGAATACACCCTCGCCGAAAAGGCTCTTTCTATGGCAATGTACAGTATCATTAAAGGTTACGGCATTTTAGGAGAAAACGATAAAATCAAAGAGCTTTATAAACAATTTCGTTTGATGTACCGAAAACTTGTTTTTAAAAATACAAGTATGAAATTCAAATATAAATGCGGAATTTTCGCACTAAATAAACAAATATTCATCAAATTAAAAAAGTGACGACTGCTCGGTCGTCACTTTTTGTATATCCATATACGGGTTCATTTTGTCATTCCATATATAAACCGATATTTCTGCATTTTTCAGTTCATTCGGTATTGTAAATTCTGCCGTTAAATCAACATTTACGTTCACCGTTTCAACTCGTTTCAAAACATCATTTTCTTTGTATACAACATACATTTTTATATTTTCCGCCGACACTTGCTTGTCTAATATAATTTTCGCATTAACCCTGTCACCGTCTTTTGTAAACTCAACTTTGTTGCTTACAGCCGGTGCCGCCGTCGGTTCGGCGGTCGGCTTAACTGTCGGTGTTGCCGTCGGTTCGGCGGTCGGTTTAACTGTCGGTGTTGCCGTCGGTTCGGCGGTCGGCTTAACTGTCGGTGTTGCCGTCGGTTCTGTGGTTGGCTTAACAGTCGGTGTCGCCGTTGGTTCGACTGTTGGTGTTGCTGTCGGTGTCACAACTCCGACAATCAGTTTAAAGCTACGTTCAACATTTCCGCTTGCAGTCGGTGCAGTAACCGTTACATCATACACGCCCTCTGCAATATCATCCATGAATCCAATCGTTGACGAATATTTCGAAACGCCTATATTGTCCGTTATAGGTGCAAAGCACATATTAAGTTCCTCAAAATCACCCTCATAATTTCCGTCATCTGTCAACGTTGAATTTCTCGGGCCGTACGTTTTACCATTATACGAAACAGTATAAACAAGCGGTACCATACTTATATCATAAAAACCACTGCCCTCAAATTCCGTTTCAATCGGAATATCAAAATAACCTTGATTAACTGTAAACAAAGTATCCTTAAACTCACTCCCCGTTATTTCAAAACTTTTCAAAACAACAGCTTCTTCCGTTTTAGTGCTCGTCTTAAAGCCGTCCACCGTCTTGTCAAGCGTCATATCAGATTGAGTGGTATACGGATTGAAAGTAAAACTTCCGTCACCCTTTGATGTCTTAATATATAACTTGTCATACTCGGCAATACCCGAAGAATTTACTCCGCCCGAAGTTTGAAATTCTGTCACACCGCTTAGTGTACCGTTTACCGTAAGCAATCCGTCCTTTGCCAAAACAAGTGTACCTCCGCCGTAAAAATCATTTACACTGCATTCACCCAAGTTTGACATATCCAAAATTCCGTTTGAATTAATCTTTACGTTGACATCGTCATTAATCTCGGTAAGCTCAATCATTCCGCTGTCAACCGTAAGCAAACCTATATTTTTCATTACACTGCTGTACTGATATTCCGTTACCACACTGACGTTTGCTCTGCCGCTCCCGCAGTCGCCGTCTATCTCGCATAACGGACTGTTGCTCAAATTAATATTCACATTACCCGTCACACCGTACACTGTCGAACCGGCAGTCGGTGCGGTCGGCTCATTATTCGGATCAAGGAAATTATCGGAATTATAATAACCTTCTTTCGCTCCGCACGAATACACCTTACCGATATTTTTACCCGTCACACCGTTTATATCAATTTCAACATCTTTATCAAAGGTACCGTTGATACTTCCTGCATAGATATTTCCGAAATGCGTTTTATTACCGCTTAAAACTATCTTGCTTTTTTATCCGACCGTCGGACTCAGGCTCACACCGTTTTTGTCGTACAACGTACCGCCTACAATATGTACTTCCCTTGTATTTTGAAAATATGTAACATTGTCAAGCGTAAGTGTATATCCGTTTGCCGCAATCAGTGCGTGATTGCCGTTTACAAGCGACAAAACCACATTTTTAAAACTCACGTTTCCGCCCAAAACCACACCCGCTTTGCGTATTGAAATCTCCGGTGCGGTATCGCTTTTTGAAGTGATTGTAACATTTTTGTTTATTACAAGTGGTTTATCGTCACTGCTGTTTACAAATGCGCCTTTTTCGCCGACACATATTGTACCGCCGTCCTCAACGGCATTTAATGCGTCCTCAAACAGATTATAAGGTGATTGTTCTGTTCCGTTTCCTGTACTCGAACTGTTTCCGCCGGTAAATTCGGTGTACACCGTATTGTCACTTACCGCCATTACTATCGGCGGACAAAGCACTATACAAAGTATTAAAATCAATATATTTTTCAGCTTCATTAATTCGCTCCTTTTTTTCTTTTTAGTAACATTATACTATTAAATCCGTCTTTATACAAGTTTAAATCTGATAATTATAATTATCCGGCAACCTGTACTGTGACGGAACAATGCCGTATTGCTTTTTGAAAAGTTGCGAAAAATATCCGACGTCCTTATAATCAAGTCTTAATGCGATTTCGGTAATTTTCATTTCCGTATTTTTCAGTAACCACCCTGCACGTTTTAAGCGTACAGTTGTGATATAATCCACAAAGCGCATACCTGTCTGTGTTGCGAACACCGTACTTAAATACGAACTGTTCATATACAGCTTAGACGCAATAGTCTTTTGTTTCAGGTCACTTTCCGGATTGTTCAATATGTATAATATAACATCCTGCATTTGCGGATTTTGAACTTTGGGATATAATTCCCACACTTCGTTTGCAGTTTCGATAACCGCCCTTTCGGCGTCCTCGGTTCTCTCTATCCCCACATACTCCTTGACATCAATATGCGGAATATACAAATCAAGCCATTCGTTTTGCTTGAAAAGTTCGTTTACAACATTGTCGTATGTGCTGATAACCGCATTTTCCGCAAGCACGTTATCTGTAGCCATATTATATATATCAGTGCGTGTATCGGCAAGCTGTTTTTCAAGATTGCCGCCGTGCTGTTCTATACAACTGAGTATTTCTTCGGAATGATAAACTTCTTCCTTCTTGTCAGTTCTGTTCTCTATACGGTCGAAAATCGAACAGAACGACTTTTCAGTCAAAGGCTCTGTAAGATAATCAAACGCACCGTAAATTATACCTTGTCTTGCGTTTTCAAAATTCGGCTCAGTGCTGAAAAGCACCACGCACGAACACAGCCTTTCACCTCTGATGTGCCTTAAAAGCTGAAGTCCGTCCATTCCGTCAATATCCGTTTGCATGACTGCCAAATCATAGTGCTGTTTTCTAACCTCATCATAAGCCGCCGCACCGTCTTTTGCGACCGCCGATATTTCAAATTCCGAATTTTCGCCCCAAATATTCATTCTTTTTATCTTTTTAGAAATATTTTCATCCTTAAAAACAAGCAATACCTTGTACATATAATCCCCTTCTCACACCGTATTTTTATATCATACTTATCCGATAGGTTTAATCATAACATATATTTTTTTTATTGTCAATTTAATATAGGAAATTTTTTTAATTTTTTTGTATTGTCATTTAACCGTATATATTATATAATTTTATAAAAACAATTTTTACGAACGGAGTTGTTGTTTTATGGAATTGAAGATAAAGAAAATATTTTTTAAATCATATATATTAAATACCGAAAATCAAACAGAATTTATAATAAAGAAAAACCTGAAAACATATGGTGAATATTCTGTCTGTAACAACATCGGTGAAATTGTTTATTCCGTAAAAATCGACCCTAAACCGCTAGACAAACGCATTAAATACGTCTTTACCGAACACGAAACACAAAACGAATTTTACGCGTGGGCAGACTACAAATGGAACGACACCGAAACAAACGGCTCTGCTTTAAAAAAGCTTTACGATATTTTCGTAACACCCCCGATTGAATTTTATATTGAGGCTGAAAGCTTTTTCGGTGAACTTTGTATAAGACGAAGTAAATTCAATAAATTCGATATTCTGATAAATAACAAACTCAAAGGTTTGATTACAAATCACAAAATTTCATGTGATGAAATCGACGATAAAGCACTTCTTGCAATGCTTTACGTTTTTTCAAAATTTGTTTCGGATAATGAAAAAGAACTTGTTTCCGCTAAAATTATGTAATACAAAAGGCTGTCGGCATTTCGCCGACAGCCTTTATTTTTTATTTTACGGTAACTTTTCTGTATGTATTAAAGTTTAACCATTTTTCAAAGAATTTGTTTTCGCCATCTCTTGTTGCATATTCCCTAAGGAAGTTCACAACTTTTTCTCTTGAATCAGCCTTAATTTCAAAACCGCGTCCGTTAATGACAGGGTAACCGTCGTATTCATAATTCTTTGTTTCGATAATATCGCCTATCTTCTTATTTCTGACTTTAACCGTAACTCCGTCACGAAGTACAATTATATCAAAGCTGTCAGGATATTTATAGCTTTCACCCTCTGTCGGAATTTCGTCACCGACAGTATAAGTCTTGTCAACAGGTTGATATTTAAGTACTGACAAGCTCTGTGGATCGTAATAGAATTCTTCAAAAATATCGCCTCTTGCCTCAAGGTTTTCAAACTTAAACGATGCTCTATCCGAGAAAGAACCGCCCTTTTCTTTAAGTTCATCAACAACACCGCAAGCCGAAGTCATATTTGTCACACGGTCGATAAGAATTAATTCACCGAGTGTTCTGTGTTCTTCAAACAAGTCTGCAACAACAGCCTCTGTAAGCAAAATTTCGCATACCGCAATACCGTTTTTGCCTATTGTTTCCGCATTGATATGCTCACCTGTATTAACGTCAATCGCATAATCAATACCTGCGACTATACCGGCGATTGTCTTTGTACCAATCTTTACAAGATAGTCTTTTCCGACTGTCAAAGGCTCATCGTCCATCCACAAAAGTGACGCTGTAAGACGCTTATAAGGTGCAAGGTTTGTACCCTTTACAAGCACACAACCTCTTGAAACGTCAACTTCTTTGTCAAGAGTAATTGTGACAGGCTGGCCTTTAAATGCAGTATTCGACTTTTTGTCACCTACATAAATTTCTTTTACATGAGCACTTTCATTGCTCGGCAATGTTGTAATCTCGTCACCGACATTTATGCTGCCCGATTCAATCTGACCTTGAAAACCTCTGAATGTGTGGTTCGGTCGGCAGACTCTCTGTACAGGAAGATAAAATCCCTGTTCCGCATTTTCTTCGCTTATATCTACATTTTCAAGATATTCCAAAAGCGGTTCGCCGTCATACCAAGTGATGTTTTCCGATTTAACCGTTACGTTGTCACCCTCTGTTGCAGACAACGGAATTATCTTAACGTTTTCAAGTGACAATTCGTTTTTCAATTCTTCAATCTGTCCTACGATTTTATCATAAGCATTTTTATCATACTTTACAAGGTCCATCTTATTTACGGCAAACACAAAGTAACGTATACCCATAAGCTTACAAATTCTCGCATGACGTCTTGTCTGAACAAGCACACCTTGTGACGCGTCGATAAGAATTACAGCCAAGTCCGCAAATGATGCACCTACCGCCATGTTTCTTGTATATTCTTCGTGTCCGGGTGTATCGGCAACGATAAAACTTCTGTTGTCGGTTGTGAAATAACGGTATGCAACGTCAATCGTTATACCTTGTTCTCTTTCAGCCATAAGTCCGTCAAGTAAAAGTGAGTAGTCAATCGCTCCGCCTCTGCTGCCAACTTTACTGTCAAGCTCCAAAGCTTTCTCCTGATCGGCATAAAGAAGTTTTGAGTCGTAAAGGATATGTCCTATAAGTGTTGACTTACCGTCGTCAACACTTCCGCAAGTTATAAATTTAAGTAATCCGTTCATATTAGAAATAACCCTCCCTTTTTCTGCGTTCCATGCTTCCTGCCGCCTCATTGTCTATAACTCTTGAAGTTCTTTCGGAAGATACCGCACTTAGTGTTTCTTCAATAATTTCGTCAAGCGTATCGGCAGTCGATTCTATACCGCCTGTAAGCGGATAACAACCAAGTGTTCTGAATCTTACTGATTTGTATTCAGGCACTTCTCCCTCTTTTAGAGGTAATCTGTCGTCATCAACCATTATAAGATTACCGTCACGTTCAACAACAGGTCTTTTTGCCGCAAAGTAAAGCGGTACAATATCAATCTTTTCACGCTTGATATACTGCCAAATATCTTTTTCTGTCCAGTTTGAAATGGGGAATACTCTCATACTTTCGCCCTTGTTAATCTTAGTGTTGTAAAGTTTCCACATTTCAGGACGTTGGTTTTTAGGGTCCCAAGCCTGTGCCTCATTTCTGAATGAGAAAATTCTTTCCTTTGCACGCGATTTTTCTTCATCACGTCTGCCGCCGCCGAATGCCGCTGTAAAGCCATACTTTGTAAGCGCCTGCTTTAATGCCTGTGTTTTCATTATATCAGTATAAGCAGCACCGTGGTCAAACGGATTGATGCCTTGCTTTATACCTTCCTCATTTGAATACACAATCATTTCAATACCGAGTTTCTTTGCGGTATCGTCACGGAATTTAATCATATCCTTAAACTTCCAAGTTGTGTCTATGTGCATAAATGGAAACGGTGGTTTTTCAGGATAAAACGCCTTCATTGCAAGGTGCAGCATTACTGAACTGTCCTTACCGATTGAGTATAGCATTACAGGCTTTTCACACTCTGCCGCTACCTCTCTTATAATATATATTGCTTCTGCTTCAAGCTCATCAAGATGTGATAATTCACTCATTTAGTGTCCCTCCTTTTAGTGTCCCTTAATACTTATTTGATTCTTTTCTGTCTATGTCTATTTCGGAAACCGTGCCGTCATATTTTTCAATTACCCATTTCAAAATATCGCCGTTTTCCTCTGTATGTACCTTACTTCCCATACCGCCTATATCCGCACCGAGATAAAACGATATTGCGTGCATAGGACATTCCTTGATACAGGAAGTACAGCCCCAGCAATCTTTCGGGTACTTTATAAATGCTTTATTATCTCCGTCCTTTTTTATAAGACTTCCCGGACATACCATACAGCATTTTCCACAACCTATACATTTGCTTTTATCAATCATTATGCTCATATGTTCTGCCCCCTTCCACAAGGTCACGAAGTATAATTTCTATTTCACCGTCTTTAAGACGTGAATTGACGTATTTGTTAAAGTTTTCGTTATCCTTATTCGGATAATCAAGATTTTCCGCAAAACTGTGCCAGCGTGTTTCCTTTCTCGCTTTGAGATGTGCTATAACACTTCTTGCAACGACAAGTCTTTCACGAAGTTCGTATATATACATAAGCTCCTGAAAATCTTCTGCGTGAAGTTTTTCTGAAAGCTGATAGATTTGGCGGATTTTCGTATCGGCTATGTCAAGCTGTTTTTCATTAAAGCGATAATTTGTCTTGATACCGCCTGCATACGAATCCATAACGGTCTGCATTGCCTCTTCAAGCTGTTCTGTCGTGAATGTTCCGTCAATGTTTCCGTAAAGGAAATCTGTCACTTCCGACAGGTGACGTTCAATGTCACTTTCGTCAATCGCACTTATTTCGCCAAGTTCCGAAATTGCGGTAAGTGCCGCGATTTCACCCTCTGCCAACGCACCTGTAACGTATTTCTGCGGACAACCGCCTGCAACGTCACCTGCGGCATACAAGCCTTTTACGGTAGTCCTTCTCTTTGTATCCACCCAATAACCGCTCGCGGTGTGACCGCCTACGATATAAGGCTCTGTACCCTCTATCTCAACATTTTGCTCTGACGGATTTTTACCGCTTTCAATCCATTTAAGAGTCTGTGACGGTGCCATATTCAGATAAGCCTTTTTCAAATCCTCGCTTGCCTCTTGGGATATACCCTCTGTACGAAGATAGCAAGGACCTCTGCCCTCAATATTTTCATTCACCGTTCCGTACACTCTCTCGGAGGTTGTAAGACCGTATTTTGTTTCGTAAACCTCTCCGAGCGAATTTATTTGCTTTGCACCCGCACCTTGTGCCAAAGTACCTGTCGGAGCGATTGTATCTTTACAGCGAAGTGCTATAAACCGCATTTCAAATGTCGTCATTTCCGCACCGGCTTTTATACCCATTGCATATCCGGCACCCGTATTAAACGGCGGATACCACATTTTATGACGTGAAAATCCGGGATTATTCGGCTTGTAAAGACCTGCCGCACCGCCTGTTGCGATTATAACCGCTTTCGCCTCGATTATGTAAAACGTATCGTTTTCAATACCTATACCGTATGCACCCTTTATCCTGTTACCCTCAACCGCATAATCAATAATATTTACACGATTAAGCACCGATACATTTTCTTTTTGCAATGCCGCCTCTGCCAAAATAGGCTTTATATTTTCACCGTTGATTTTAAGGTTTCTGTTACCTCTTGTCACATACTTTCCGTTTTCGTCCTTCAAAATAACAAGTCCGAGTTTTTCAAGTCTGTCTACGACTTCATTCAGCTTTTCGGACATTGTAAGAAGTAAATCTTCTCTTACAATTCCGTCCGCGTCCTTTTTTGCATAATCAACGTAATCCTGCGGAACACGTCCCTCTGTTATGTATGCGTTAAGTGCATTGACACCGGCGGCAAGACAGCCGCTTCTCTTTATATGTGCCTTTTCACATATAAGCACCTTAGCATCGGAATGTTCTGCGACAGTAACCGCCGCATAGCAACCGGCAGTACCACCGCCTATAATTAAAATATCTGTTTTTAATCTTTCGGTTTTCAATATATTTGTCATATAAACACCTCTTTTATCAGATTACCAATGAATCCTCCGAAATTGATTTATTGTCAAGCAAGTATGCCTTATCGCCGACCGTAACAAATATTCTGTACAAGAATACGTCAACTTCTTCACCGACTTCAATCGCCTGTTCGTCAAGACCGCGTCTGGCTTTAAGTTCCGTACCGTCCACGTCTACGACTACTTCTATACTGTCGCCTCTGAACAATACATTTTTCGTAACTCCGTGAGATGCGGAGCTTTTGTATTTCTGTACTTCGTTTTTCTTTGTCACTTTAACAAATTCAGGTCTTACGATTGCTTTTTCGACATTTTCAATATGCTCAAAATTATGAAACTTTGAATAATCATCAACGAATGTTGTTTCTCCGAAAAATGATGCTGTAAATGCTGTTTTCGGATTGTGATAAATTTCAATAGGTGTTCCCGTCTGTTCAATTCTACCCTTATTTGTTATTATAATTTCGTCTGCAACTTCGATTGCCTCATCTTGGTCGTGGGTTACGAATATACTTGTAACTCCAAGCTTTTCAATCATTTCTCTAAGCCAGCTTCTAAGCTCTTTTCTTACCTTTGCGTCAATCGCCGCAAACGGTTCGTCAAGAAGTAAAAGCTGTGGATTAGGTGCAAGCGCTCTTGCGAATGCCACTCTCTGTCTTTGACCGCCCGAAAGTTGACTCGGATAACGTTTTTCCAACCCCTCAAGACCTATAAGTTTAATAAGTTCTCTTACTCTCTCGTCTATCTTCTTTTTATCGGCTTTCTGAACTCTAAGACCGAATGCGATATTATCATACACCGTCATATACCGAAACAGTGCATAATTCTGAAATACAAAGCCAATCCCTCTCTTGCTTGCCGCAAGGTCGTTTACTCTCACACCGTCGATTATAATATCGCCGCTGTCCGGAGTCTCAAGACCCGCAATCATTCGCAGAATAGTTGTCTTACCGCTGCCGCTCGGACCTAAAAGACCGATAAGTTTACCCTTTTCAACGCCGAAGTTGACATTGTCCGACGCTTTATAATCGCCGAAGTTTTTGTTTATATTTTTTAATTCAACGTACACTCTATTCCGCCTTCTTTCCTTTGTATTCAACAATACTTCTGATTATCAAAATAATCACTGCCAAAATCACAAGTATTGACGCTACCGCAAATGCCGGTACATATTTATTGTCGCCGAAAAGTATTTCAACCTGCAACGGAAGCGTATTCGTTTTACCTCTCAAATGTCCCGAAAGGACTGATACCGCACCGAATTCACCCATCGCTCTTGCCGTACAGAGTACCACTCCGTAAAGCAATGCCCATTTTATATGAGGGAATGTTACTTTTCTGAAAATAGTAAATCCGCTTGCACCCATAAGTGCCGCCGCTTCTTCCTCTGTGCCCTGTTCCTCAAGTATCGGTATAATTTCTCTTGATATAAACGGAAACGTTACAAATATCGTTGCCAATATAATTCCCGGTACGGCAAACACTACTTTTATACCGGCTTGCTGTAAATAAGGATAAAGCACGCTTTGTCTGCCGAATACCAATATGAATATCAAACCTGCTATAACGGGTGAAACCGTTACCGGAATATCAATAAGCGTTGTCAAAACCTTTTTGCCTTTAAACCGGAACATTGTCAAGAACCATGCCGCAAACAGTCCGAAGAATGTGTTTACAACAAGCGCCGACAAAGTTGCTTTTGCGGTAAGCTTTACCGCGCTTATCGTATCTTTATCGGTTATGTACTGAAAATATTTTCCTACACCGTTACGAAGTGCAACGGATATAACCGTATAAAGCGGAAGAATTAAGAATACAAATGCGAATAATACGCTGACGGCAATCAATATCCATTTAACAACCTTACTGCCTTCATTTTTCTGCATACTATCTTCCTCCTTTTAATATTTTTGTGCTTCTCGCCTGAATAAGATTTACAATGAACAATATTGCAAATGAGAATGCAAGCATTACAAGTGCTATTGCCGTTGCACTGTTATAGTCAAAGTCCTGTAATTCCGACATAATTATAAGCGGTGTTATTTCCGTTTCATAAGGCTTGTTGCCTGCTATAAAAATTACACTGCCGTATTCTCCTATACATCTTCCGAGTGCCAAGCCAAAGCCTGTAAGTGCGGGAGGAATTATTTCCGGTAAAATTACTTTACGAAATATCGTTCCTCTGTTTGCACCAAGCGCCCCTGCCGCCTCCTCATATGACGGATCAAGCTTTTCAAGTACAGGCTGTACCGCTCTTACAACGAACGGTATGCCGATAAATATAAGCGCCACTACGATTCCGATTCTTGTATGTGCTATTTTTATACCGAACGGTGCGAATAATTTTCCTATAAGTCCTTCTTCTGTTGTAAGGTTTGTAAGAGCCAAACCGGCAACAGCTGTCGGAAGTGCGAACGGAAGTTCAATCATTCCGTCAAGAACACGTTTAAACGGAAAATCATATCTTACAAGCACCCAGGCAAGTATGACGCCCATAATCGAATTTATTATTGATGCGATAAGCGAAGTGAGGAAAGTTACCTTAAAACTTGCAAGAACACGCGGACGTGTAATTGTTTCGATAATATCGCTCAGGTGCATTCTTGATGTGTAAATCACAAGTGCCGCCAACGGTATAAGAACAACTAAGCTCAATATTGTAATTGTCACGCCCATTGAAAGTCCGAAACCGGGTATTACTCTTTTCTTCTTTGCTTTCATTTACATTCCTTCTTTACTTATCTTTTTTTTCATAAATGCGGTCAAATACTCCGCCGTCATCAAAATGCTTTTTCTGTACTTCGTCCCAACCGCCGAAGTCTTGTATTGTTACAAGATTTATGTTAAGGTCAAATGTATCTGCATATTCGTTTAATATATCAGGGTTTGACGGACGGTAGAAATTGTCGCCTGCAATTCTCTGTGCCTCATCGGAATATAAATAACTTAAATATTCCGTTGCAACATTTCTTGTACCTCTTTGGTCAACCACATCATCAACCACCGCAACAGACGGCTGAGCCAAAATGCTTATGCTCGGCGTTACGATTTCATATTCATCGGGATTTTCCTGAACCGATAGGAACGCCTCATTTTCCCAAGCGATAAGTACATCGCCTTGATTGTTTTCAACAAATGATGTTGTAGCACCTCTTGCTCCCGAATCAAGTACAAGCACGTTTTCGTATAACTTCTTTATAAATGCCTCAATCTGTGTTTCGTCACCGTTGTAAAGTTTATCGGCATATGCCCAAGCCGCAAGGTAATTCCATCTTGCACCGCCTGAAGTTTTCGGATTAGGTGTTATAACTCCGACGCCGTCTTTAACAAGGTCGCCCCAATCCTTGATATTTTTCGGATTGCCTTTTCTTACAAGGAATACGATTGTTGAAGTGTAAGGCGAACTGTCTTTGTCAAATTCATTTATCCAGCCGTCCTCTATAAGTCCTGCGTCTTGTATTGCCTTTACGTCATATTCAAGCGCAAGCGTTACAACGTCTGCCTCGTTTCCGTTTGCAACTTCAAGTGCTTGCTTACCGCTGCCGCCGTGTGACTGTATAACTTCAACGTCCTGTCCTGTTTGCCCTTTCCAATGCTCTGCGAAAAGTTCGTTGTACGCACTGTATAATTCTCTTGTAGGGTCGTATGATACATTCGTTATCGTAACCGACTTTTCTGTACTTGTGTCTGCACTGTTTCCGCAGCCTGCAAGTACCGTTACCGCCAAAATTGATGTTAATAATATACTAAAAATTTTCTTTTTCATAAATTCATTACCTCGCTATAATATAAAATTTATTTTTTTATCACCTCTGAGCCATACACATTCGGCAACACATCTTTCTATATACCATGCTTTTTCTGTTCAAATTTTCTCTCATAATCGTTGCCTCCTTTGTTATTCATACTTTTCCTATGGGATATAGGATTTTTAATGTCCTTATCTTACTCCTATATTGTCGTTTTGTCAACATTTTCATATAGTAAAAAAATTAAATTTTTTTCCTATATGTTTTATTTCGGACGACCGATGATCGTCCGCTACGAAATACTTATAAATTAAGAAAAGCAAAATTATCCGAATATAATTAATCATACTTGCAAATAATAACACAAAACGAAAGGCGGAAATTTTTATGTTAAGAGGAAAAATAGTAGTAGTCGGTGCCGGTTTTGTGGGTTCTACAACCGCATACACAATAATGCTTGACGGTTTTTTCAGAGAAATTGTATTGATTGACGTAAACAAAGACAAAGCCGACGGTGACGCTCTTGATATGGCTCACGGCACATCTTTTCTAAAGCCTGTAAGCGTTTACAGCGGAGATTGGAAAGACTGTGCCGACGCCGATATAGTCGTTATAACAGCAGGGGTAAACCAAAAAGTCGGCGAAACACGAATTGACCTGTTAAAACGAAATACCGAAATTTTTAAAAGTATAGTTGAAAATATTATGAAGTACGCGCCGACAGACGTAATACTTCTTACCGTCACAAACCCTGTCGACATTCTGACGTATGTCACCTATAAACTTTCGGGACTTCCTAAACAGCAAATTATCGGCTCGGGTACGGTTCTTGACACTTCAAGACTGAAATATCTTATCAGCAAACATACGGGAATTGATGCACGTTACTGCCACACATACATTATCGGTGAACACGGTGACAGTGAAGTTGCGGCATGGAGCATTACAAACATTGCCGGTATGAGTATGAAAAGTTTTTTTGAGCATTACGGCAAGTGTACAGATGAAGATTTACAAGCGATGTACAGCGAAGTTAAAAACTCCGCATACGAAATTATACAAAAAAAAGGTGCAACCTACTACGCAATAGCGACAGCAGTTGCACGAATTGTCGAATGTATTTCCGGCGGTGAAAATTCTGTTCTCACCATTTCAAGCGTCTTAAGCGGCGAATACGGAATTGAGGATATTTCGCTCAGTGTTCCGACACAAGTTTCGGGTTACGGTGTTGAACGCATACTTGACGTTCCTTTTAACGAAACCGAACTTCAAGGCCTTAGAAGCAGTGCCAAAACACTTAAAGACAGCCTTAAATCAATCGGTTTTTAAATCATAAATAATTGCATTACAGATTGCGGCGGCCACATTTGAGCCGCCTTTTCTGCCTCTTGCGACTATATACGGCACACCCGATGTCATAATCAATTCTTTTGCCTGCACAACATTCACAAAGCCGACAGGTACACCGATTATCGCAATCGGATTAATTTGACCGTTCTTTATGAGTTTGTCAAGTTCTATAAGTGCGGTCGGTGCATTTCCCACAGCAAAAATCACGTCTTTTTCAAGTTTTGACGCTTTTTCCATACTCGCAACGGCTCTTGTAGTGCCGTTTTCCTTTGCGGCTTTTGCAACGTCCTCGTCGGACATAAAACAATGCACCTCTCCACCGTATGACGCAAGACGTTTTTTGTTTATTCCCGAACGTGCCATTTGCGTATCGGTTACAATATCCGCACCGTTCTTTATCGCGGTCTTTATAATCTCAACCACGTTTTCCGAAAAGCACAAATTGTCAAGATAATCAAAATCGGCGGTTGTGTGAATAACACGTTTAACAATCGGTTTAATCGTTTTTTCTATATCGTGCGGAAGTTCGCTCTCTATGATTTCAAAACTCCTCTTTTCGATTTCTGACGGCAATACGTTTTCAAATTCCATTAATATTCTATCCCCTCTCTTGCAACAATTCCCTTGTCATATGGGTGCTTTATCTTTTTAATTTCAGAAATATAGTCGGCTCTTTCGCAAAACCATTCATCAGGGTTTCTGCCCGTCATAACAAGCTCGCCGCCGTAATTTTCAACAATATTTCTCACACTCGCCTTATCAACCAAATCATAATTATATGACGCAAAAATCTCGTCAAGCACTATCATATCAAATTCATTCATATTATCAAGTGCATACTGTAAATTTTCGTTATGGCATTTCACGATATTTTCTTTGTCACTGTCGGACATACTTCTGAAAAAGCCGTAGTTTTTGTCACAGCGCATAACCTTTATATTCTCACACTTACCCAAAACTTCAAGTTCCCCCGTATACGAGCCTTTTAAAAACTGCATAAAAAGCACTTTTTTACCGTAACCGCCGCAACGCACCGCAAGACCGATTGACGCGGTCGTTTTGCCTTTGCCGTCACCGCAATATATGTGTATCATTTTTTACACCTCTTTGTTAATAATTTTGTATATCAAGTCCATATCAAGACTTTCACGCACCATATCGGCAAGCCTGTCATATTCACGTTCTTTCAGTTCCGCCATATCAATGCTCTTGATTTTTGTACTGTCTATACCCTTTTTGTCACACAAACACTTGACAATTTTATCGGCACACTTATCAAATATGCCGTGTACATAACTTCCGTAAACGTCACCTTGTGAAATTCCGTCTTGCTTGCCGTTTGACAGCTTCGTCATACAAGGGACACTAAATTCACTTTTACCCATATGAATTTCATATCCCTCAAATTCAGTGCCGTTAAGGCTTTTTAGTGTCCCCGTCATATTTTCAAAAACACCGTTTACTATCGTTCTTGTCTTTTCGGTTTTAAACTCCGTTTCCATCGGCAAAAGTCCCATACCGCGAACACTTCCGCCGTTTTCCACACCGTCTGTATCGGTGATTTTTTCACCAAGCATTTGATAACCGCCACATATACCGAAAATAGGGCATTTACTTTTTTTAACCGCCGCCTCAATACCGTTTTCCCTCATCCATAAAAGGTCGGCAACAGTATTTTTACTTCCCGGAAGTATAATCATATCGGGATTACCGATTTCACTCACATTATTAACATACCTTACCGACACACCGTCTATGCATTCAAACACGTTAAAATCGGTAAAGTTTGAAATTCGCGGAAAACGTACAACCGCAATATCAATCACATTTACAGTCTTATTTTCAAAACGTTCCGACAGGCTGTCCTCATCGTCAATCATAAAATGACCGTACGGAACAACTCCGACAACAGGTACATTCGTAAGATTTTCAATCATATCAAGTCCGGGACGCAAGATTTCCACGTCACCGCGAAATTTATTTATAATTGTCCCCTTAATTCTCGACTTTTCCTCATCATCAAGCAACATAACAGTTCCGTAAAGCTGTGCAAAAACACCGCCCCTGTCAATGTCACCGACAAGCAGAACAGGTGCGTCAGCCATTTTCGCCATGCCCATATTGACAATGTCGTCCTGTTTCAAATTTATTTCCGCCGGACTTCCCGCACCCTCAATAACGATTATATCGTACATTTCCGACAGTTTGTTATACGCTTTCATAATGTCGGGTACAAGTTTCTTCTTATATTTAAAGTAGTCCACCGCATTCATATCGCCCTGAACTTCACCGTTTACAATAATTTGTGAGCCTTTATCGTTGGTAGGTTTAAGTAAAATCGGATTCATCAAAACAGACGGCTTTACGCCTGCCGCCTCTGCCTGTACGACCTGTGCACGCCCCATTTCAAGTCCCTCGTCAGTGATATACGAATTGAGCGCCATATTCTGCGACTTAAACGGCGCAGCCTTAAAGCCGTCCTGTTTAAAAATTCTGCACAATGCCGCCGCAATAATGCTTTTTCCCGCATTGGACATTGTTCCCTGTATCATAATCACTTTAGCCACATATATCACCCAACTCTCTTATAAATTCCGCGTTTTCATCGTGTTTTTTAACTGCAATTCTGTAAAAGCCTTCATCAAGGCCGTTAAAATTTCCGCAGTTCCTTATCAGTATTTCTCGCTTTAAAAGTGACTTGTCAAGTCCGACACTGCCTTTAAATAAAATAAAATTTACGTCCGAATTAAATACTTTAAAGCCCAAATTTTTAAGCTCACCCATTAAAAATTCACGTTCTTCTCTTATAATTTGTTTACCTTTTTCAAGATAATCATTATCATTAATCGCCGTAATTCCGCCGATTTGTGCCGCCGCCGACACATTCCACATCGGCAGCTGCCTTTGCACGTCACATACAAAATCAGTATCGGCAATCATATAACCGAGCCTTAATCCCGCCATTGCGTAAGTTTTCGTAAAAGCCTTGATAACAGGTACTTTTTCTTTCATCGAATATCCGTCCGCCAAATCCATAAAGCACTCGTCAAACACACACACGATTTTCCTTTCACCGCAAACCTCCGCAATATGTTGAGCCTTTTTTTTATCTGCAATTTTTCCGACAGGATTATTCGGATTGCATATGAAAACCATATCAATATTATCAAGATAATCAATAAAATCATCTTGCAGTTCAAAATCATTTTCTTCTTTCAAATAATAATAGCAAATTTGCGAACCCACGCTTTTAAGCGTCCTCTCGTACTCCGAAAATGTAGGTGCCAACAAAAGTGTTTTTTTCGGCATAACCGCACGAACGACCGCAAAAATCATTTCCGCCGCACCGTTTGAGCAAAGCACATTATCTGCGCCGACTCGCTCCTTTTCCGCAATGGCATTTCGTAAATGTACACACATTGCGTCAGGATAAATACCGAACTGTTCGACATTTTCCGCAATCGCTTTTTTTACGTTTTCACTCATTCCGAGCGGATTGGTATTCACCGAAAAATCAAGACGCACCTTATTTCTGTAAATGTCACCGCCATGCTCATATACCATATACAACACCTACCGCCACTTTCAATCCGACAAACAGCACCGCCGAAATTACGGACGTCATATACATAAGTTTAATCGAATCTGCAATATTATCATATTTAATCGGCTTAATGCTATCGCCTATAAACGGCTTTTTGTACAGCTTGCCGAAATAATACGCGTCACCTGCAAGCTGAATTTCCAGCGCACCAGCCACGACCGACTCTGTCTGAGCCGAGTTCGGACTTGCGTGATTGCGTGAATCGCGTTTAAAAATTCTGTACGCATTGCATGAATTGTAGCCCATAATTTTTGATGCAAAAATCATCAAATATGCCGAAATTCTTGACGGTATATAATTTGCAATATCGTCAAGCTTTGCGGCAAATCTGCCGAAATTTATGTACCTGTCGTTCTTGTAACCGACCATTGAATCCATCGTGTTAATCGCCTTGTAAACGCAACCCAACACACCGCCGCCGATTGCCATATATATGAGCGGTGCAATAACTCCGTCAGACGTATTTTCCGCAACGGTTTCAACAGCCGCTTTCGTTATCCCAATGTCGTCAAGACTTTCCGTATCACGTCCGACAATCATAGAAACGCTTTTTCGTGCGCCGTCAACGTCACCGTTTTTGAGCGGTTTATACACACTCATACCTGCTTGTTTCAATGACTTCGCCGCAAGCATAAAATAGCATATAACGCTTTCAATCGCAATACCGAAAAAGTAATTTAATCTGTACGCAAAAAACAAAATCGCAAACGGTACACCGCCGCATATAATAAGCACGAATATCGCCATAACCGCACCGCCGAGCCTTTCGTTTTTCGGAAAAATTCTTCTCATAACCTTTTCCAAAAACGAAATCAAATAACCTATAAGTCGAATTGGGTGCAGTTTAAAATCCGGGTCGCCGAATATTGCGTCAAGCACAAAACCTATACTAACCGCAGCCGATTGGGCTATAATCATCAACTATCTCTCCGTTTCTCATTTCAAATTCATATCCGCAGCCGTTTTTGACCTGATAATCATAAAAATTACCGCCAAAAAATTTCTGCATAATCGCCATAATACTTCCGCCGTGAATTACAAACGCCGTGTCACACTCCGTAAGGCTCTCAAAAAAGCCGTCTTTGCAGCGATTTTTAAAATCTTCGTGTGCCTCGCCGTTCGGAAACGGCAATTCACCGTTGCTGTCAAGCCACTTTTGATAATCGGGATTATCCTTTAAATCCTCGTATGATTTATTCTCAAAATCGCCGAAATCACATTCCTTGAGCTTATCGCAAATTTCAATATCCACATTCGGATATATATATTCCGCCGTTTGAATACACCTCTTTAACGGACTTGCGACAACCCTCTCACACTTAGGATAATCGCCTTTCAGACAGTCGGTATTTATCAAATCTTCGTCCGTTGTTCCGATATATCTTCGCTTTAAATTTCCCTCCGTCATACCGTGACGTATAAGTATTATCTTCATTTAATTCTGTTCCCCACTCCGCATACAACTCGCACGACTTCGTCCGCTTTTTTCGCGATATAACAGCACGTTCTTCCGACTGTTTCGCGCCATTCTCTGTCACCCTTATCCATAGGAACAACGCCGTAACCGATTTCTGTGGAAATAATCGTTATATCGTGATTTTTCTCTGAAATCTCGTCAACAACCGCAACAATATCCTTGCCGTCAGCCATCAATTTTTTTATAAAAATATGAAAACCATAAACTGCCTTCGCAGTCAAAACACTGTCATAATCGGCAATTAAAATTTCATCAATACCGTAATTTTCTCTTACAAAATCACGCTTTCCGCTATCCGCACCGCCTATAACAAAACGCATAATACACCTCCGAAAATCACGCACAAAACCTCGCATATACATACAAAATATCCTGCAATATCGCCTGTTATTCCGCCGAATTTACTGTATGCAACGTGTCTGTACCACAAAAACGAAATCACCGCCGCGCATATCGTACCCAGTCCGTACACGCCCGTAAAACAAAGCATCGCAACACACAAAACAATATACAAAATCATAACAGTCACAATCGTTTTTTTGTGTGCGGCACTCTTAAATGTATAAAGAAGTCCGCTGTTTTTTGCACATTTAAAAATGCCGATTGCCAATCCGCTAAGAGAACGCGATAAAACAAAGCCGACACTCACCGCTATAGTAGCTTTTATATCCCATATCTCCGTCATAAATCCGAAAAACAACAGATAATACATTATCGCACCGATTATCGCAAATGCGCCCGTATGCGGATCTTTTAAAATCTCAAGTTTTTTCTCTTTGTCACCGTATGACGAAAGTGCATCAACTGTGTCAATAAATCCGTCCGTATGTATTCCGCCAGAAACAAGCACCGGCAAAGCTGTCATCACAACCGCATAAACACTTGTGTTAAAACCAAATCTACCGCATAGAAATCGTACAAGTAACATAAGTCCGCCGATTACTGCACCGACAAGCGGAAAAAAGCACATTGCGTATTTCATATTTTTTTCGTTCCATTCCACTCTCGGCATAGGAATTTTTGAATACATTGAAAATGCTACGCATATTGATTTAATTATCTTCATTTTACTGTCCCCTTTTAATTTCAATCGGTATTCCGTAAACGACCTCATACACTTTATCGGCACGTTTTGACAATGCACTGTTTATTCTGCCTAAAAGGCTGATATACATTTTAGTGTCCCCGTCATATTCAATGCCGTCCGAAGATATTTCATTTGTAACAATAACAATATTTTCACTCTTTAAATTCAAAATTCCGCCGATAATTTTTTCAAAAGCATTATCATTATTATCCGAAAACATCACGTTTGCGGTCAAATTCGACATACATTCCAAAAGAATTGTATCGGCACTTTCCGTTATTTCGGATAAATCAGTATAACATTCAACCGTTCTAAAGCCTTTGCCGTCACGCATTTTTCTGTGACGTTCGATACGTTTTAAACATTCGTCATCATACGGTTTCATCGTTGCAACGTATAGCATTTTACCGCCCAATTTCATTGCAATATTTTCGGCAAATTCAGACTTTCCGCTTCCGCTTCCGCCTGTTACAAGTATAAACATTATTTAAGCTCCTTATAGCTTTCAACGTTAATATCGTCAAAAGTAGACATTTCGTTATATACGCAAAGTGCGGTATCAAGTGCGGCAAGCATAACCATTCCGCCTGTCCCCTCGCCCAAGCACATATCCGCATTTATCGGTGCTTTCTTGCCGAGTAATTCCAAAATATCAGCCGTACAGCTTTCTTTTGAAACGTGTGACGCAATCATAAAATCACTGCATTTCGGGCATAACTTTTCCGCACAAAGTGCCGCCACCGACGAAATAAATCCGTCAATAACCATTGCAACACCGTACATAGCCCCGCCGATAAACGCCCCCGTCAAAGCGGCAATGTCATAACCGCCGACCTTTGATAGCACGTCAAAAATATCGTTTTTATCAGGTTTGTGAAGCTCAATCGACTTTTTTATAACCTCAATTTTTCTCTCCAATGCACCGCTTGTCAGCCCTGCACCTCTGCCGGTTACGTCCTCTGCTTTTCTGTCAAGCAAAACGCTTGCAACCGCCGAGCTTGTAGTCGTGTTTCCGATTCCCATTTCACCGGTCACAATGATTTTATAGCCTTTTTCGCTAAGCTCTTTTACGCAGTTAATTCCCACTCGCACCGCCTCTTTGGCTTGCTCATACGTCATCGCTTTTTCGTGTAACATATTTTTTGTGCCGTACGATATTTTTTTGTTTACCACGCCGTCAACGTCACGCGCCACTCCCACGTCAATCGGTACAACGTCCGCACCGATATTTCTTGCCATAGCACACACGCTTGTTGCACCCTTTGCGAAGTTCTCCGTCACAACCGCCGTAACTTCCTGTCCCGTCTGAGTTACTCCCTCGCACACAACGCCGTTATCGGCACACATGACAAGTACACATCTCTTTTTTATGTCTATGTTTTGTGTCCCTTGAATACCCGCAATATTTTTTACAATATCCTCAAATACACCAAGACTGTGCAACGGTTTTGCTATTGAGTTCCATTTCTTTTCCGCATTTTCTATTGCTTGTTCATCTAATTTTCTGATTTTGTACATTTGTATTCCTCACAGCTTTTCATAAAGTTTTCGGCAAAATTTATATTTGCAAAAAAGTGCAAGTGCGGAAAACCTGCAAATAAGTTTTTATCAACATTCACACATTCCCACTGTCTGTCATTTTTCACAGCCGTAAAACCGTTTCCGTTACAGTCACTGTCAAAATAATGAAACTCTCTCGCACGGATTTTATCGCCTTTTTTGCATAAAATATTATCTCTGTTTGCCGTCATTTCCATATATCCGAAGCGTTGCAAACGGTCTGTTTTTCTGCATGTTCCTTTGATTATGCCGACCATACCGTGTTCGTTTTTATCGCTATCCTCCATAATCTCGTGAAGATACATAAACCCTCCGCATTCCGCAATACACGGTACACCGCTTTCAACACACTCTTTAACCGAATTCAGTGTCCCCGTATTTTTCTCAAGAATATCCGCATACAGTTCGGGATAACCGCCTCCCAAAATCAATCCGTCGCACTGCGGTACGCTCTCATTTTCAAGCGGACTGAACTTAACAATCTCCGCACCCATTTCACTGAGTAAATTGAGATTATCCTCATAATAAAAGCAAAACGCTCTGTCATACGCAACCGCAATTTTTACGTTATATTTTTTTGTAATTTCAAGTGATGTAAATTTAGTGTCCCTATCGTTTTCTGATATTTCTAAAATCTTGTCTATGTCAATGTATTTTTCGGCATAATCGGCAAGTAAATTCATTTTGTCCTTTATACCGTCAATTTCCCCTGCGGTGACCAGTCCCAAATGTCTGCTGCTTATCTGCACATCTTTGATGTTCGGCAAAAAACCTAAAGGAACTAAGCCGATTTTTCGACATTCTTCCGACAAATCACCGTACAGTTTCTCGGACAGATTATTAAATATAACACCCTTAATATTATTTTTCCTAAACTCCTTAAACCCTTTCACCAAAGCCATTGCGGACAGGCTCATACCACGGCAGTTTACAACAAGAATAACATCTGTATCGGTAATCTCCGAAAGCTCGTGCGTACTTCCCTTTTCCGTAAAAAAAAAGCCGTCATAAAAGCCCATAACGCCCTCAATAACCGCAATATCACCGCTGTTTTTATTCAGCAAATAATTCACAGCATCATTGCTCATAAGGTATGTGTCAAGGTTGTATGCCGCCGTTCCGATAACCGTTTTGTGAAACATTGGGTCAATATAATCCGGACCGCATTTAAAAGACGAAACATTAATTTTTCTGTTTACAAGTGCTTGAAGCACCGCACAAGTCACAGTTGTTTTTCCGCAGCCGCTGTTTGTGCCGGCAATCATAATTCTCCTCATAATTTTTCACCGCAGATTATGAAAACAGGATTTTGTGCCGTCATCATATTGTATCCGCCGACCTTTCTTCCTCTTGACGCACAGATTTGCGTCACCGAATATTCATACCCGAGTTTTTCAAAACTTTCTTGTGCAAGCGATAAAGTTTCAAGAGTTATTGCGTTCACGACCACTTTTTTGCAATCGCACTTTTCTATTATTTCATACAAATTCCCCGATGAACCGCCTATAAAAACCTTGTCCGCTTTCGGTAATCCGTCCATACCGTTCGGTGCGTCCGCACAAATTATTTCAATATTATCGGCATGAAATTTAAGTGCATTTTGTTTTATCAATTCAGCCGCCTCCGCTTTTTTTTCAATCGCATATACCTTGCCTTTTCCGCATAGCAGAGCCATTTCAATGCTTACCGAGCCTGTTCCCGCACCTATATCGTAACATATATCGTCATATTTGATTTCAAGCTTTGATATGCTTACCGCTCTCACTTCGCTTTTTGTCATAGGTGCGTTGCCCGTCACAAATTCGCTGTCGTTAATTCCGATTTTTGTGCATTTGTCATATTCATTATTGATTATTACCGCCACACTGAGCGAAGCTAATTTAGTGTCCCTAAAATCTTTTGCTTTTCCATGAAGTATTTTTTCATTTTCATATGACAAATTTTCTCCGATATAAACTTCGGCATTTTCAAAACCGTATCGGCACAACTTATCGCAAGGATTTTCACCCAAAAGCACAAATGTTTTCTCATTCTCTCTGACTTCACTCACAATATTGCAATTTCTGCCGTGCATACTTACAATGTTCATGTCATCATACACCATACCGATTTCAGCACAAAAATACGACACACAGCTTATACCTGCAAAAATTTCGGCATTAGGAAATTCCGCTTTTAATTTTTTCGCACCGCTGAAAAATGACGTATCACCCGAAAAAAGTATTACCGCATTTTCACACTTATTTTCTTCTAAAATCTTTTTAATTTTATCCGTTTCATACTCAAAAAAAACTTTTTTCTCGTTGACATACGGCTCGGCAACACGTTTTGCACCGATTATAATATCAGCATTTTTTATTTTTTCTTCTGCAATTTTCGTCAAATATTTAGTGTCCCCCATTCCGACACCGACTATAAAAATGTTCATATTACAACCACTCCAAAATCATTTTTTCAACCTCCGAAACCGTCATTCCGCTTTCATCGGTCGGTCTTTTAATTATAATACACTCAACGCCGTTTTCCTTTGCCGCCTCTGTTTTTTCCGTAAAACCGCCGTTTTTTCCCGTACATTTTGTAACAAGATACTTAATGTCAAGCTCACGAATTAACGCACTGTTAAACGCTTTTGAAAACGGTCCTTGCATACAAATAATATTTTTCATCTTGAAACCTGCATTTTTACACAGCTCCAGCGATTCCTCCGACGGCAGTACGCGTGCAAACGCTCTGTCCGCAACAACCGAAAACTTTGCAATTTCCTTTGAACCCGTCGTTATAAGTATGTTTCCTGTTGTTTTTTCAAGGTATTCTGCGGCTGCTTTGATATTTTCAAAATACGTCCCGTCTGCCTGAACGTCCTCACGTACAACCCTTATATACTTCACTTTACACGCTTTTTTTATGTTTTCTGTCACAAATTCAGCGTAAGGATGAGTTGCGTCAATGACCAATCTAACACTGTTTTCGTCAAAAAAATCAGCCATTTCTTCCGCCGTCATTCTTCCTACGCGCACATTTTTCATATCAAGCAATTCCGCACCGTATTCCGTCGCAACGCACACAACGTAACTGACTTTTTGCTCACTCAAAAAGTCGGCGATTTTGTGTCCCTCGTCTGTACCGCCAAACAATACTACATCATACATTTCTATACCCTCTCGGTGTAACCATTTTTCCGGCGATATTTTTCGTCATAGAATTACCGATAAACACAGTCGTAAACATATCCACGCTGTAATTTCTAAGTTCGGCAAGGCTCATAATCGCATATTCCTCACCGTCACGACCGATATTTTTTGCAACGGCACACACCGTATCACCGTTTTTGTGTTTCAGCATTATGTCACACGCGCGCATTAAATAATCGTGACGTTTTTTACTTGACGGATTGTACAGACATATCGCGAAATCAGCAGCCGACGCACATTCAAGACGTTTTTCGATTTTCTCCCAGGGGGTGAGCAAATCGCTAAGGCTTATAACCGCAAAATCGTGTCCCAACGGTGCTCCCACAAGTGCACCGCCGCTAAGCATCGCCGACACGCCTGCCACAACGCTCACTTCAACATTTTCATAGCCTGCCGCAATTTCATACACAAGTGACGCCATACCGTAAACGCCTGCATCACCGCTGCAAACAACTGCAACATTTCTGCCGTCAGCCGCCATTTCAACCGCTTTTCTGCAGCGCTCCGCCTCCTGTTTCATCGCCGAAACGAAATATTCTTTTTCAGGAAACAGCTTTTTCACAAGCTCGGCATACACCGTATATCCGACAATCACATCGGCTTTTTCAAGCACATTTCTCGCCTCAAAAGTCATTCCGTCAGCACTTCCTGCGCCTATTCCAACAACATAAATTTTCATTCAAACTTAACCTTTCAAAAAATCAATTTCCGTATTTATTCTTCCGAGTGCCAAAGCCGTACCGTTTAAAGCCGTCTTTTTTTCTGTTATTTTCGCACCGACCGCACAAACCGCTCTTTCGCACACATTGTCGACTCCGACAGTCTTTTTCACAAATTCGGACGCTGTAAATTTCCCCTCAACCGCCGCCAAAGTTTCAGCCGGAAACGTCAAAAGCGGTATATCGAATTTTTCACAAAATTCAACAATGCCCTTTTCATTTTTCTTTATATCCACCGTCGCAACCGCAAAAAGCGAATAAACCGACACTCCGTTCACTTTTAAAAATGCCAATATACTTTCTTCGACAGTTTCGCAGCCTTTTCTGCAACCGATTCCGAGTACAACATTTTTCGGCATTAAATTAAGCGTAATTCTAAACGGCTTTTTATCGTCATCACTTATGCAAATTCCGACTTCATTGCTTTCTTCAAAACAATCGGGAACGTTTTTTAATTCGTAATCGGTATACAATCCGACTTTTTTGTCGTTCAAAATCCGTGACGATATTTCCTTTATAAGTTTAGTGTCCCCGATATGCAAATTATTTCTTACCGCAAATGTGTCAACAGAGAATTTTTTGTTAATATCGGTTGCCGTAGTTATAACCGCCACTCCGCTTGTCAATGCGGCGATTTTCTCCGCCAAATCATTCGCACCGCCTATATGTCCGGACAAAATCGGTATCGCAAAATTTCCTTTTTCATCAACCACCACAACTGCCGGATCTTTGGCTTTATCCTTGACATACGGAGCTATCGAACGCACCGCAATTCCGCACGCGCCGACAAACACAATCGCATTATATTTCTTGAAAATATCTCTGACAAGTGACGAAACATTATTAAATGTTTCCAAGCCGTCAGTCTTATATTTTTCAAAAACGTAGCCTTTTACGCCAATTTCACGCACGAGCATTTTTACGATTTTCGCACCGTTTTCCGTAAAAGCTATTGACGCAATTTTCATTCCGTCACGCCCTTTCTGAATTCGGTTGTAAATGTCTTATCGTAAAGTTTCGACAGTGAATAATCATCGCCGAGAAAATCACCGACTGTTATAAGTGCGGTCTTTTTTATACCGTTTTTCTCTGCTGTTTTATTTAGTGTCCCCACTGTGCAACGCATAACTTTTTCGTCTTTCCAAGTAGCCTTGTAAACTATCGCCGCAGGTGTATTTTCACTGTAACCGCCTTTTACAAGTTCAGCCGACAATTCCTTTAATAAACCTGTTGATAAAAATATCACCATTGTCGCATTATGTGACGCAAGCAAATGTATTTTTTCTTTCGGAGGCACAGGAGTTCTGCCCTCCATACGCGTTATTATGACGGTTTGCGATACATCAGGCAACGTATATTCCGCCTTCAAAGCCGCCGCCGCACCGCAAAACGAGCTTACACCGGGGCAAACATCATATTCAATTCCAAGTTTATCAAGCCTGTCCATTTGTTCACGAATTGCACCGTAAACACACGGATCACCCGTATGCAAACGCACAATGTTTTTAGTGTCCCCCTGTTTCATCACGTCAATAACTTCATCAAGATTCATTTTCGCACTGTTATAAATTTCAGCACTGCCTTTTGCATATTCCAAAAGTTCGGGATTAACAAGCGAACCGGCATAAATAATAATATCTGCATTTTCCAAAAGTTTTTTTCCCCGTATAGTTATAAGATCCGCTGCACCGCTGCCCGCTCCAACAAAATGTACCATTTTATATCCTTTCCAAAATACCGTCAACATCAGCAGTTTTTCCGATAATTCCCTGTTTATTCAAAAACATTATTGCACCGATATTGACATCACTTCTGTGCTTTAGGTATTTATCAATTCTTTTCATCAATATATCAATAGTTTTAGTGTCCCCAATAATTTCATAAGCCTCATCGGTCGTCACACAATCGAGAATATCCGCAAAATTATCCACACCGGCCAAAGCCGCACATAACGCAAGCGTTTCCATTCTGCCGTCCGCATATTTTGAATGAGTATTCATAATTCCGCTGCCAAGCTTAACAAGTTTACCCATATGCGAAATTATCAGTATATCCGAAAAACCCAAATCGGACGCATAATCTATCGCGTCACCAATATAATTACTGCACTGAACGGTATTTTTTATACCAAAAGTTTTTTTAGCAAAATCCTCGCCGTAATTGCCCGGCACAAGCACCGCAATACTGTCGCCGGCACTTTTTCGTGTATTGAGTTCAAGAAAAATCGTGTCCAAAAGTGCCTTTTCGCTCATAGGTTCAACAATTCCGCTTGTACCCAAAATCGAAATTCCACCCTCAATACCGAGTCTTGAATTAAATGTCTTTTTCGCGATTTCTTCGCCGTTCGGCACGGAAATAATCACATCAAAACCGCCGTCATAATCACCGCAAATCTCATTTATACTGTTTCTAATCATTTGACGCGGAACACTGTTTATCGCGGCATTTCCGACAGGTTGGTCAAGTCCGTTACGAGTCACGCGACCTACGCCCACACCGCCGTCAATTTTTATACCGCCACTATTTTTTCTGACAGTCGCACAAACAAGTATACCGTTGGTTATGTCGGGATCGTCACCGCTGTACTTTTTAACTGTGCAAGTGACACTGTCACCGTCAATCTGCGTGTCGGTTATGTCAATACTTATGCTCTCACCTTTGGGAAGTGTAATTTGAGTTGTTATGACTATTTCGTCATTTAACACAGTCATAACCGCCGCTTTTGCCGCCGCCGCGGCACAGCTCCCAGTCGTGTAACCTTTCTTTAAAAACCTGTTGCTTTTCATCTGTTTTTCTCCACAAAAAAATCATATACATTATTATATAATGTATATGATTTTCTGTCAATCCAAATTAGAGTTTCTTAACACCAAGTGTTACCTTTTCACCGTTGATGTTCCATTCTTTTGTGTTACCGTCGGCAGAATTTGTATCAACTTCATCTGCAAGAGTTTCGTCTTTGATAGTGCTTTCATTATCAGTGATAATCTTAGCAATCTTATCGTTACCCTCACAGCTTACTTTGATGTGGTCCATAACTTCAAAATCAGAATCTTTTCTCATTGTCTGAATTTTTGAAATCACTTCACGAACAAAACCTTCTTCGATAAGTTCTTCAGAAAGGTTTGTATCAAGCACAACAGTAATACCGTAATCGCTGTTTGATTCAAAGCCTTCCTTATGAGCCGATTCGATAAGCAAATCTTCTTCTGCAAGTGATTCTTCGTTTCCGTCAACAGTAATCTTTAGTGAGCCTGTTTCCTTAAGTTCAGCCATAGCCTTGCTGCCGTCAATATTAGCAAGGATTTCTCTTACTGCGTTGATATTCTTACCGAAACGTCTGCCAAGAGTCTTTAACTGCGGTTTAAAGCTGTATGCAGTAAATGCGGCAACGTCATCTGTAAATTCAACCTTTTTAACATTAAGTTCGTCCTCAATAATGTCAATATAGAAATCACTAAGTGCCTCCGGTGCTTTAACATACATCATACCGATTGGCTGACGGTTCTTAATATTTGCAGTATTACGGCACGCACGACCAAGCACAACTATATCAAGAACTTCTTCCATATCATTTTCAAGTTCTTTATCAATAAGTTTTTCGTCATATTCAGGGAAGTCGCACAAGTGAATACTTTCCGGAGCAGACTTATCAATATTTCTTACAAGATTTTGATAAATATCCTCTGTCATAAACGGAATCATCGGTGCAGCCGCCTTACAAAGCGTTACAAGTGCGGTATAAAGAGTCATATACGCGTTAATCTTATCCTGAGTCATTTCCTTAACCCAGAAACGTGCTCTCGAACGTCTTACATACCAGTTTGAAAGCTCGTCAACAAAGTTATCAAGCACTCTTGCCGTTTCTGTAATCTTGTAATTTGCAAGGTTATCGTCAACAGTCTTAACAAGTGTATTAAGCTTTGACAATAGCCACTTATCCATTACCGAAAGTTTATCGTATTCAAGAGTATACTTTGTTGCATCAAACTCGTCAATATTCGCATACAATACGAAGAACGCATATGTGTTCCAAAGTGTACCCATAAACTTACGTTGTCCTTCCGAAACCGCACCGTCATGGAAGCGATTCGGCAGCCATGGAGCACTGTTTGAATAGAAGTACCAGCGAATTGCGTCCGCACCATGCTTTTCAAGTGCGTCAAACGGATCAACCGCATTGCCCTTAGACTTAGACATCTTCTGACCGTTTTCATCCTGAACGTGTCCCAAAACGATTACATTCTTGTACGGTGCTTTATTGAATAGCAAAGTCGATTCCGCAAGAAGTGAATAGAACCAACCTCTTGTCTGGTCAACCGCCTCACTGATAAAGTCAGCAGGGAAGTTTTCTTCAAATATATCCTTATTTTCAAACGGATAGTGCCACTGTGCAAAAGGCATTGCACCCGAGTCAAACCAGCAGTCGATAACTTCAGGAACTCTGTGCATTTCCTTACCGCATTCAGGACACTTAATAGTTACAGCGTCAATAAACGGTCTGTGAAGTTCGATTTCATCAGGACAGTTATCAGACATTGACTTAAGTTCTTCGATAGAACCGATTGCGTGTCTGTGACCGCACTCACATTCCCAAATATTAAGCGGAGTACCCCAGTAACGGTTACGGCTTATACCCCAATCCTGTACGTTTTCAAGCCAAGCACCGAAACGTCCTTCACCGATTGTCTTAGGAATCCAATTAACTGTATTGTTATTTTTAATAAGGTCGTCCTTAACGTCTGTCATCTTGATAAACCAAGTATCACGCGCATAGTAGATAAGCGGTGTATCACATCTCCAACAGAACGGATAGCTGTGTTCAAACTTAGGTGCGTTGAACAGCTGACCTCTTTCTTCAAGATTTACAAGAATTTCTTTATCAACATCTTTACAGAATGTACCTGCCCAAGGTGTTTCTTTTGTCATTTCACCCTTACCGTCAACAAGCTGTACGAAAGGCAAGTCGTACTTTCTGCCGACATTCGCATCGTCCTCACCGAATGCAGGAGCGATATGAACGATACCTGTACCGTCTGTAAGAGTTACATAACTGTCGCAAGTTACATAATAAGCCTTTTTATCAGGTGTTACGAAATTAAATAGCGGCTCATATTCCTTGTATTCAAGGTCAGTACCGACATACTTTTCAACCACTTCATATTCTGTATCAGGGAAGTTTGCTTCAACAAGTGCTTCTGCCAAAATAAACTTCTCGTCACCTACTTTAATTTTTACATATGTTTCAACAGGGTTTACACAAAGTGCAACGTTAGACGGAAGTGTCCAAGGAGTTGTTGTCCAAGCAAGGAAGTATGTGTTTTCCTCACCCTTTACGATAAACTTAGCAGTAGCACTGCGTTCTTTAACGTCCTTGTATCCCTGTGCTACTTCGTGTGAAGAAAGCGGAGTACCGCAACGCGGGCAATACGGAACGATTTTGTGACCTTTATACAAAAGTCCCTTTTCCCAAATTTGCTTTAATGCCCACCATTCAGACTCGATAAAGTTGTTGTCGTAAGTTACATAAGGGTCGTCCATATCAGCCCAAAAGCCGACTGTACCTGAGAAATCTTCCCACATACCCTTATACTTCCAAACGCTTTCCTTACATTGCTTGATGAACGGTTCAAGACCGTATTCTTCGATTTGTTCCTTGCCGTCAAGACCAAGTTTCTTTTCAACTTCAAGTTCAACCGGAAGTCCGTGAGTATCCCAACCGGCTTTACGAAGTACCTTGTAGCCTTTCATTGTACGGTAACGCGGAATCATATCCTTGATAACACGCGTCAAAACGTGACCGATATGCGGTTTACCGTTTGCAGTCGGAGGTCCGTCATAGAAAGTATAAACCTCTCCTTCTTTTCTTTCATCGATACTCTTTTGGAAAATGTGATTGTCTTCCCAGAATTTTTCGGTTTTCTTTTCTCTTTCAACAAAATTCAGATTTGGTGAAACCTTGTCGTACATTATATTCATTCCTTTCAAATAAAAAAGCTTTCGTCCTGCATAACAAGACGAAAGCCAAATGCTTCGTTATACCACTCGTCATACCAACATATGCGTTTCCTTTTACGGAGAAAACCCGTCACAGTCTACTCGGCAAAGCCTTTCGGTGTGAAACTCGGAAGTGATATTCAGCCACATTTACTCACCGCCATGCTCTCACCGTCCATAGCTCGCTCTGTGTTTTCAATATGACATACTGTCTTCGTCATCGTCTTTATTGTTTTATTATATTACAAAATATTTTTTTAGTCAACAGTTTTTATTGAAAAATTTCCTGTCTGCCAATGTTTTTAGTCGATATTATCGACCATTTTCATAACATTCGCACAAAGTGACTTAATCTGCATTTTATACTGTTCAATCTCGCCTTTCAGCGAAAGCATTTCCTGATGGCGTTTCATATGTTCATCATCAATCTGACGTGCAAGATAAGACGCGTCAAGCTTTGCTTTACTGATAATTGCATTCGCCTCTGTTTCGGCATTTCTCTTTGCGTCCTCGGCGGCTTGCTTGGCAATGTCAATCGACTTCTGCATTGTGTTTTCCATTTGCTTGTAACGCTCCACCGTTTCGGTCAAAAGTCCGATTTTATCTTTAAGCGTCTGATTTTCTTTACACAAAAGTTCGTAATCCTGTATTACAACGTCAAGAAAATCGTCAACCTCATCACAATTATAGCCCTTGAGTTTCTTTTCAAATTCCTTATTTTGAATATCAATAGGTCTTAGCACAATGCTCCCCCTCCTTACACGAACTTCTCCACAGTTATGTGAAGTCTTCCTTTCCTGGTATTGTTCCCAATATCCTTTAAAATAAATCTTCCGTAATTGCGTATGGATAATAAGTCACCCTCACCGACTTGCTTTGAACGGTCAAGCACTTCTCGGTGATTCAGTTTTACATATCCCGAACTTATTAATTTTTCCGTATTTCCTCTTGATATATTGAGTGTCGCCGCAACTACCGCGTCAAGACGCAATGACGCACATACGCACATTTTTTCGGTCGTTTTCGGTTTAGGCGGTATAAAGTCCGCCATATCAACGATTTTCGTATTAACACCCGCATTTGCAATCTTATTCACGTTTCGTGCAACATATTCCGCTATATCCGACATTACAAACACATATGCGCCCTCATCATCTGTCAAAATATCGCCGGTTTTACTCCTGTCGATACCAAGCGACATAAGCGTACCGAGATAATCCCTGTGCGTCAGTTTACGAAACTTCGGCACATCAAAACGTATAACGGAAATCGGCACTTCGCTTTCCTCAGACTCCTGCCATTCGGGAAATACGCAAAGCACCTTTCTTTCCGCATTTTCATAACCGCCGAAAAACAACGTATTATATCCGTACGGAATTTGAAATTCGTCCTCAATCACGGCAAGTTCACCGCCGTCAAGGAAATCGGAACATTTCATTTCACAATGCTTATCGCAAAGCGAAAACAAATCGTTTATCCTTGCAATAAGCAACTTATGATTTGTATTCATATCCACCTCATATACAAAAGGGTGGTAATATCCCATACCACCCAGCCGTATTTTGTTTAATTATAAGCAAATCCAAATATCGGATTACATAAAGTTCCAATCCATACCGTTTTTAACGTGTTCTTTCATTGTATCGCCTGTTATATCAATATTTTTCGGAGCGGCAACAAAAATACCCTCTGATACACGTCTGACTTTTCCGTTTACGCCGTAAGCCGCACCGGACATAAAATCAACAATTCTTCTTGCTTCTTCATTGTCAATCTGTCCTACATCAAAAATAACAAGTCTGCCCTCTTTTATTTCATTGGCAACATTTGTCGAATCGTTAATATCGGAAGGTCTCATTATCTTTATTCTTGAAGATGATGTCGGATTGATAGGCACTACCTTTGAGAAAGTCTTTTTCGGAGCAGACTGCTGCGAACTTCTCTTGACACGCGCGTTTTCTTCGTCTTCTGCTTCTTCCTCATCATAATAGTCGTCATCATAATAATCGTCTTCACTTTCAAAGCCTAAAAAGTGCTTTACTGTGTTTAAAAAACCCATTTGTCCGTATCCTTTCATTATTACTTATTTTGAGAATAATCTCTTGCACCGAATATGGCACTGCCGACACGAACCATATTTGCTCCGCATTCAATGGCAGTTTCAAAATCCCCACTCATACCCATTGATAGGTATACCATATTAACATTATCATATTTTTTTTGCTTTATGTCAACAAAAAGTTGTCGCATGTTGTCAAAATGTAATCTGTTTGTAACAGAATTGTCAGTTTTCGGTGCTATTGTCATCAAACCTTTAACTTTTACGTGCTTTAATTCACCGGCATATTTTAACAAATCTTCAACTTCTTCTTTTGATATACCCGATTTTGTTTCTTCGCCGGAGATATTTACCTGTATCAAAATATCCATATCAAGATTATGTTTTTCCGCCTGGCGTTCGATTTCATCCATAAGTTTGATTGAATCAACCGAATGAATAAGGCAAACCTTATCAATGACATACTTAACCTTGTTTGTCTGTAAATGACCTATAAGATGCCACTTCGCAGGCAAAACGCTGTCATATTTGTCCCTTACCTCCTGTGGCTTATTCTCGCCGATGTCCGTTACACCAAGCTTTATAGCCTCGTTCATCATTTCGGCAGGGTGAGTTTTTGTAACGGCAACAAGCGTTATATCTTCACGTTTGCGTCCGCTCCTCTTAGCCGCCGCACTTATTCTCTTTTCAACTTCTTCAAGATTTTCCGCTATACTCACTTTTATCATTCCTTTACCTATCTTTCACCGACAACAATTCTCTCCATCTGTGAAAGTTTATTTTCCGCGTTGTCTGTCGATTCGATTATTGCATATCCGGCGTCCGTATTTGTAAACAAGACATCGCAATAACAGTCATGCTCTCTGTTTTCTTTTATTCCTATGACCTTCTTAGATCCGTCGTCTTCCGTTCTGACAGACTGTATCGGTACTTTGTAGCCCTCATAGCTTTCAAAAATCAAGTCCACGTCCACAAGTCTGTAAGAAAACGCACTTTCAAGATATGTCGGGCATTTAACCGTCAATATAACTCTGCCGTTTTCTTCGGCTGAAACGGAATTTATACTGCCCTTAACAACTGCGTCCGCCATATTGTTAAACCTAAGTTTTACGTTATCGCCGACTTCTCTTCCCTCTATGGTGTCTGACGGTATATCCATCATAACATACCAAACGTGGTTATTAACAATTTTGCACACCGCACCGCCGGCATTGATTTTATTGTCAATCTTCTGTATCTTCGGTGACTGCGACAAACTTTCAAAATATGAAACATCATAATTTTCTATGTCATTCGGAACAAGCTCCGTTTCGTATCCGTCTACATAAGTTGTAAACACACCCGAAATCTGTGCATAAATATCCTCTTTGTTTACGCCGATACTGTTTAAAATCTGCTCTCGCTGATTTTCAAGTTCCTGTTCTGTGTTGTCCTCCGCAAGCTGATTGCTTTGTCTTAGGCTGTTAATATCCTTCTTGTATTTTGCAATAGAAAGAATATCGTTATCCTGTGCCGCGTCAATTATATCATTTTCACGCTCGTATATGTTATTCTCCAAAGTGTTTGAATCAAGCGTTGAAATTGATTCTTCACTTTTTTCTGTTTTTGTCTTTTTTATCTTGTTGTCAACAACGGTAAGTTCTTTAATGCTGTCATCGCTGACATCGCCGTAAAACAAAGAACCGATTGTACTGTCTTTGCTGACTCTCTCACCCTCCGCAACGGAATGATAAGCCGTTCCCGCACTGCGTGAATACATAACCCATTCATCGCGTATAATAAAACCGTTTGTATTGATAGCATTTTCTTGCGTTATATAGCTTAATTTCTGCGTGTTTATCGGTGTGACGGCATATTTAATACCGTATCCTACCATAGCGGCTATCGCTATACAGATTACTATGATAAAGAATTTCTTCATCTGTTATTTTCCCCTTAATCCACAAAAATGTTTTGTAGTTTCTGTCAATATAATTATATTATATAATTTTTTTCGACTAAATACAATAGCAAACATCATTTTTGTGATTTAAAATATAAAATAGCCGATGCGGCGTCATATTTTTCACCAAGTATTGACAATTTTTCTTTCACAAAATCACTTTTACCCTTTTCAAGCACATCAACAATCCACGTCATAAACAGCCGTTCATCTGCATTTTTTATTTTTTCAAACACACCGCCCGATATTTCGCCGTTATGCTGACGGACATATTCAAAATATTCATTCATAACCGCACCGACAAGTTCATCAATCGTATACAGTTTATACGGATTTACGCCGAATATATTCGCCGCAATTTCAATACCCTCAATAAGCTCCTTTGAATATGCTTTTCTTGCAGCTGCGTAATCTCTCGCTTTAAAACTGTATAAACCGCCGCTTAATTTGCCGAACGCTTTCATACAGTCGTAATATCCGTCCTGTATGCTTTTTCTTATTCCGTCCCTGTCAAAATCAAATGTCCCCGTCTGCGGACGTGAGCATTTAATATTTATCACATTCTTACCGGCAAGATTAAAAGTTCTGTAAAAACCCACTCCCTTTACGTCTATCGCAATAATATTGTCAATACCTTTTTCAAGCAGCATATTAATCGGCATATTGTTTGACACGCCGCCGTCTATAAATTTCTTTTCGTCAATCGTCCTCGCCTTAAATCCCGGAAAACACGCACTCGCCATAAGGTATTCGGTCAGTTTACCGTAAGGTATGTCTTTGATAAAATAATAATTTTCGCTTTTCTCCGAAAGTGAAAAAGTCGCTATACCGAAATCAATTTCGGAATTACGAATTTTATCCTCGTCGACTATTTCATTTAACAGATTTTCAAGCGGTGACATATCAAGTCCGTTGTTACTGTAAATTTCTTTTGCGATTTTCATTAAGTTTTTGACTTTAAAAAGATTTTCGTCATTCTCCATTTCTTTCGGCAACAATATAATATCGTCAATCGCAATTTTGTTCCATAATCTTTCGGCTTTTGTTTTACTGCCTTGCACGAAAAGCGCACCGTTTACTGCACCGATTGAAACACCCGACACCGCCGAAACTTTAATTTTCAGTTCTTTAAGTGCTTTCCATACACCAATCTGATATGCCCCTCTGACGCCGCCGCCGGCTAAGACAAGTCCGTATTCCATATTTACCCTCCAATCCGATAAATGCCGTTATATAAAACATTTGGTGCGCAAAATATGCACACCGCCGGAAAGTCAATAAATTGTCCGGAGCGTGCACAATTCTCGTCTTTATAATTAACAAAACAACAGGCAAGCCTATCTTTGATATACGGCTTGCCTATGCACTTTCTGCGAAAATAAACTCTAACGTACACACGTACGCCGACAAGTTCATTTTCGCACAATCCGAACTAATTTCCCGACATCTGTCTAAATTATTAGCTGTTATATAGTTTTGTATAAAATCCGTTCTTGGCAAGCAATTCATTGTGAGTACCCTGTTCAATAATTCTGCCCTTGTCCATAACAAGAATTAAATCAGCCTCACGAATTGTTGAAAGACGGTGAGCGATAATAAAGCTTGTTCTGCCTTCCATCATCTTTAGGAATGCCTTTTGTATTCTCTGCTCTGTCATTGTATCGACATTTGAAGTTGCCTCGTCAAGAATAAGTATTTTAGGATCTGACAGCATCGCACGCGCAATAGTCAAAAGCTGTTTTTGACCGCTCGACAAATTTCCGCCGTCCTCTGTAATCATTGTATCATAGCCGTTCGGCAAACGCTTGATAAAGCCGTGTGCAGACGCAGCCTTTGCGGCATTTATAATTTCTTCGTCTGTCGCACCCTCTTTACCGTATGCGATATTTTCTTTTACAGTACCCGCAAACAACCAAGTATCTTGAAGTACCATACCGAAATTCTTACGCAAGCTGTCACGCTGAACAGAATCAATAGCCTGTCCGTCAACGAATATAGTACCCTTATCCACACCGTAGAAGTTCATCAAAAGATTTACGATAGTTGTTTTACCTGCACCCGTAGGTCCGACTATTGCTACTCTTTGACCCGGTTTTGCAACAATATTCAAGTCTTTGATAAGTTCTTTATCCTTATTATATGAGAAATCAACGTCTTTAAACATAACTTCACCGTTTTTAACTTCAAGTTCGGGTCTGTCCTCGTCAGGTGTTTCAGGCTCAATTTCGCCAAGTGCGAAAATTCTTGCCGCCGCTGCCTGTGCAGATTGAAGTTGAGTTAAAATACTTGTCATATCGTTAATCGGACGTGCAAACTGTGTAGCATAAATCAAGAAACTTGATATTATACCTACCGACAAATGTCCCGCAAGTGCGGCAAGTCCGCCAAGAACACCGACAGAAATATACGCAAGGTTATTGATATATCTTGTAGTCGGATTGACAAGCGATGAGTAGAATTGAGCCTTTTGACCGCAGTCGTAAAGACGAGAGTTTATCTCGCCGAATACTTCACTGCTCTTGTCCTCATAACCGAATGCCTTGACAACCTTTAAATTGCCGACCGTTTCCGAAACATAACCGTTAAGTTCACCGATAGTCTGTGCCTGTAATCTGAACATTTTACCCGAATTAGTCGCAATCGCTTTTGAAACGAATATACAAATAATCGTAATAACAATAACACAAAGTGTTATTCTCCAGTCAAGCAAGAACATCAAGACAAGCGAACCGACAACCGTTACGATACCCGAAAACAGCTGTGTAATTCCCTGCAAAAGGCCTTCGGAAACTGCGTCTATGTCGTTTGTAAGACGGCTGATAATATCTCCGTGTGAATGACCGTCAAAAAATTTAAGCGGCAATTTTGAAATCTTGCCGAATGCGTCTTTACGCATTTTTTCAATCGAATGGTTTGAAAGTGCGTTTGTAAACACTGTCATTCCCCATGTAAACAAAGCATTAAGCACATAAACCGCAAAAAGTATTCCTATAATTTTCGCAACCATAGTAAAATCTACGTTATTTTCGCCTTTGATAAAGTCGATAGCTCTACCCGAAATATACGGTGCAACAAGCATAAATATGTTTGCAAGCAATGCCGATATTATAACCAAAATAAGATATTTTCTGTTACCCGCAATATAAGAGTTAAGCTTTGAAAGTGTTTTATTGTTTTTCATTGTTTTACCCCTTTCTTAGTCAAGCTGTTCCTGTGAGTAACAAATTTCCCTGTAAATATCGCAAGTATCAACAAGTTCTTTGTGTGTACCTATTCCGACAATTTCACCGTCGTCCATAACCGCAATTCTGTCCGCGTCTTTCACCGAATTTACACGCTGTGACACGATTATAACCGTCTGACTGTCGGTATTTTCTTTAATAGCACGTCTTAAATTTGCGTCTGTCGCATAGTCAAGTGCGCTGGCGCTGTCGTCCAAAATAAGTATAGGCGAATTTTTGATTAACGCACGTGCGATTGTAATACGCTGTTTTTGACCGCCGGAAAGGTTGTTACCGCCTTGTGAAACGAATGTATCAAAACCTTTTTCAAGTCTGTCGATAAATTCGGTTGCTTGTGCCGTATCAGCCGCACGACGCATTTCTTCCAAAGTTGCGTCTGCCTTTGCCATATGAAGATTGTCCGCTATTGTACCCGAGAAAAGTGCCGCTCTCTGCTGTACAACCGCAACAGTCTTTCTAAGCGTGTCTTCATCGTATTTCTTTATATCCACTCCGTCAATAAGCACTTCACCCTTTGTCGCGTCATAAAAACGCGGTATAAGGTTTATAAGCGTACTCTTACCGGAACCTGTACCGCCGATAATACCGATTGTTTCCCCCTTTTTAATCGTCAAATTAATATTATCGACAGACGGTACTTTACTGCCTGTATATGTCAATGATACGTTTTTAAATTCAACCGCATTTTCACCGTTTTGAGTAGTATTCTTTTCGCCGTATTCAATAAGCGGCTCTGTTTCAAGAACTTCCCCCACACGCAAAGCCGACGCATATGCCTTTGTGTACAAAACAACAAGGTTTGCAACGACTATCATAGCGTTTAGAATTTGCGTAATGTAGTTGATAAACGCGATAACTTCACCCTGCGAAAGATGACCTGTGTTTACACGAATACCGCCGAAATAAATAACCGCAATAGCCGCAAGATTCATTATAATAGTAGTAAGCGGATTGGTAAGTGCGGCAATTTTACCGACTCTTATAGCTGTATTTGCGTAATCTGTATTTCTGTCGTTAAATCTTTCTTTTTCACGTTTTACGCCTGCAAACGCACGAATTACACGCACACCGGAAAGATTTTCACGAAGTACCAAAGTAAGCGAGTCAAGCTTTTTCTGAACAGATTTATAAAGCGGTACTGCCTTGAACATTACAAGGAAAAGTACGAGTATAAACAGCGGTATGACAATCATAAATATAATCGACAGCTTTAAGTCAATCATAATCGCCATAACAAGTCCGCCGACGCACAGAAACGGTGCACGGATTACAAGACGTATAAGCATTGCAACCGCCGATTGAAGTTGAGTAACATCGCCCGTAATTCTGTTTATAAGTGACGGCGTACCAAACTTATCAAGCTGTGCGAATGACAGTGTGCCGATTTTTTTGAACATCGCATTACGCACATCTGTACCGAATCCCTGTGACGCGATAGACGCACTGTACTGACATATAAACGCAAATATTACACCGAATGTCGCAATGACAAGCATTAATATACCCATTTTAATAATATAACTTCTGTTACCCATGTTAACTCCGTTATCAATCAGCAAAGCCATAAGAGTCGGAATTAGCAACTCCAACACCGCCTCGGACAATTTAAAAAACGGTCCGACTGTAAGCTGAAGCCTGTACGGTTTCAGAAACGGAAATAGTTTTTTCAATATAAAACACCTCTTTTGTGAAAAATCAATATCCTTTTTATTTTATCACTTTTTCTAAAAATATTCAATGAAAAATGTGCATTAATATTAATATTTTCACTCGCCTACATTCGTAATATGTAACGGACGTATCTTTATATATCGGTATGACGACAGCGGTCTGCAATCCGCATCATACGAATGTGCCGCAACAAGAATTGACTGAGGTGTTCTGTTTCCTGCGTCAACCACAACCGGAGAATGGTCAAATCTGTCTTTGTCGGTAAATTGCAGCTGAATAATGTCGCCGTTTTGAATTTGTGATAAATCGGTTAATATCGCTCTGGGTCCTGCACCGCGGTTGGTGGTTAAAAATCTGTATAATTCGTCAACTCCTGTCCATGCCGGCGCTCTGTTATTTACAGAAATGTAGTACCAACCGTATGTCGGCGTGTAGTTCATAACGCCGCTGCCGGCATATATGCACTGTGACGCAAAGTTTGTACAATCACCGCCCAAATCAGAAAAATCATAGTATTTCGGATTTCTTCCGTATGCCCACTTTTTCGCATATGCAACCGCATTCGCTCTGTTATATTCCATAAATATCATTCCTTTCTTTTTGTATATTAATATAATATGGAATATAGGCGGTTTTGTTAATGGGTGATAAATACCACCACTCCGTCACTTCGTGCCACCTCTCCTCAAGGAGAGGCTTTTTAGGCTCCCCTTGAGAGGAGCTGTCAACGCAGTTGACTGAGGGGCGGCAAAACGATAATATTACGTAGGGGCGACCATTGGTCGCCCGAATAAATAAAATTTTGTTCGTAAGGGACGCTGTCTCGACGTCCCACATATTTTTATAAAATCCCAACAAAAATATTTTTCAGTATTGAAAAATGCTTTATATTGGTATATAATAAAATTAAATAAATATAGGGAGGAATCGCTAATGAAAATATTGGTAACAGGCGGTGCAGGATACATAGGCAGCCACACTTGTGTCGAACTTTTAAATGCAGGTTATGAAATTGTCGTACTTGACAATCTTTACAACGCAAGTGAAAAATGCCTTGACGCAGTAAAAAAACTTACAGGAAAGGATTTTCCGTTCTACAAAGTAGACTTGCTTGACAAAGAGGCAACAGAAAAGGTATTTGCAGAAAATAAAATCGACGCAGTTATTCACTTTGCCGGTCTAAAGGCAGTCGGCGAATCTACAAGAATACCGCTTACATATTATGATAACAACATCACAGGTACACTTCACCTTATGCAGGCTATGGAAAAATACGACTGCAACAACATCGTATTCTCATCATCAGCTACTGTTTACGGCGATCCTGAAAGAGTTCCTATTGTTGAAACTGACAACAAAGGTGACAAAATTCTTACAACAAATCCTTACGGAACAACAAAACTATTTATCGAAAGAATTATGACAGACGCTCAAAAAGCTAATCCAAAGCTATCTGTAACACTTCTTCGTTACTTCAACCCAATCGGTGCTCACGAAAGCGGTATTATGGGTGAAGACCCTAAGGGTATTCCGAACAACTTACTTCCATACATTGCACAAGTTGCAGTAGGTAAGCTTGAAAAAGTTCATGTATTCGGTAACGATTACCCTACTCCTGACGGTACAGGCGTTCGTGACTATATCCACGTTGTTGACCTTGCAATCGGTCACGTTAAGGCTATTGAGCATTGCTCGGACAAGGAAGGCGTACACATCTACAACCTTGGTACAGGTAACGGTTACAGCGTTCTTGACATTGTTAAGGCATTCTCAAAGGCTTGCGGTAAGGAAATTCCTTATCAAATCGACCCAAGAAGACCGGGCGATATTGCCGAATGTTATGCAGATCCTGCAAAGGCAAAGGCTGAACTTGGCTGGGAGGCTAAGAGAGGTATTGACGAAATGTGTGCTGACAGCTGGCGATGGCAGTCAACTCACCCTGACGGTTTCGGTGAATAATTGATTTTAAGAGTTGTTTTAGATTTATTCCAAAACAACTCTTTTATTTTCAGACAAAGAAAGGACAAATAATGGAGCTTACAAAAGAAATATGGACGCAATCAGATTATGACGAATTTGCGGAATACTTAAAAACATTGGCTGACGAAAAATACAAAAAATTCAGTGACTCGCTTGTTCCCGGCGGAACGCAATCTATCGGTATTCGTGTACCCATCTTGCGTCAAACGGCTAAAGCTATTTCAAAAGGTGACTACGCGTCATTCCTTAATTGCAAAAACAACGCATACCGTGAAGAAATTATGATTAAAGGCTTGGTTATGTCGCTCATAAAATGCGATTATCACGAAATGCTCGGCTATATCAAGCAATACGTTGCTCAAATCACAAATTGGGAAACTTGCGACATTGTTTCATTTAAAGGATTGAAGAAACATTTAGATGAATTTTTAAATGACGTTGAATATTTTATCTACAACGAAAATCCCTGGATTGTGCGTTTCGGTTTTAATTGCCTTATGGAATTTTATTTGACCGATGAATATATCGACAAAGTTCTGTCATACGTCAACTCGGTAAATTCAGATTTCTACTATGTTCAAATGATGCAAGGATGGCTCGTTGCAACAGCCGCCGCAAAGTGCAGAGATAAAACAATGAAATTTCTTGAAAGCAACGATTTAAACGCAACCACTCAAAATATGGCGGTACGAAAAATTCGTGAATCGTTAAGAATATCAAAAGGAGATAAAGAACTTGTTCTGAAATTCAAAAAGTAACGGCATGGTGCTTGCCCTACCGTTCAGACTGTCGACAAATTGTCAGGAACGTGCAAAATATTTATTTTAATATTTAAAAATTTAATTTGTAGCTATAATAAATAACCGGCAAGCCTATCTTCGATATACGGCTTGCCGGTGCACTTTTTGCGAAAATAAACTCTAACGTACCCACGTACGCCGACGAGTTCATTTTCACAAAATCCGAACTAATTTCTTGACCTCTGTTAGCTTTCTTTTTTTCGGTTGTCTTCCCAACCGAGATATGTCGCTTCAAGACGATATATCGGCATCCCCTGTTCAGAGAAGCGTTGTTCATATTCAGTCATAACGTTGCCTTCAAACTTTGAATTATGCAAATCAAGGCTGATATTTTCAAGCTTGAAATTTTCCTCTGCAAATGAGTTAAGCGAAAAATCAAACAAAGCCTTATTATCGGTTTTAAACCAAATATAATCGCCCTGTTTAAGCACGGCTTTATATCTGTCAAGGAAACGCTTATGAGTAAGTCTGCGTTTTGCCTGTTTATTTTTCTTCCATGGGTCAGAAAAATTAAGATAAATACGTCTTATCTCGCCAAATTCAAATATATCTTCAATTTTTTCCGCATCCATATCCATAAACAAAACGTTTGTAAGTTCAGCTGCCACAGTTTTTTCCATAGCCATAACTATAACGTCCTCAACCTTTTCAATCGCAATAAAATTCACATCAGGGTACATTTTCGCCATACCGACAATAAAATTACCCTTACCGCAACCGATTTCAATATGAATAGGATTATCGTTACCGAAACGTTCCGCCCATTTCCCCTTATATTTTTCAGGTTCTTTTATCCAAATATCACTGCAACGTTCCATTCTTGCGTCACAATTTTTCTTTTTTCTCATTCTCATATTATTTTTACCTCAAACACAAATTTCTCATTTATTATACTATAACAATAATTTTTTTACAATATATTTCTCAAATATTTTAAAAACCACAAAAAAATCGGACGCATATGCGTCCGATTTTAATATTGTTTTATGATTTATTTAATTAAATCCCAAAGCATTGAAAGCATTGTAGCAGCCTGTGCTCTTGTTGCATTAGCCTTTGGTTGGAATGAACCGTCATCCATACCGTTGATAATACCCAAACCAACTGCATTGTTTACATCTTCAACAGCCCATGCTGCGATGTCTGATGCGTCTGTAAATTTCTTATCGGCAGCCTTAGCCTCAACATTCTTATATGCGGCAGCCTTAGCAACCATTGATGCCATTTCTTCTCTTGAAATTTCCTTATCGAAATCTTCAACAGTGAACGGAATATCTTCTGCAATTAGGTTCGCGTTTTGAGCGGCTTTTACGAATGGCATTGCCCAGTGTTCGCTTGCCAATGATGAATCTGTATCAATCTTTAGAGCGTTTACGATAAGTGTTGCAAACTGACCCTTTGTTACAGTTCCGTCAGGAGCGAAGTGTGTATCGTCCATACCGTTGATAACGCCTGCTTTATACATCTTATCGATGTATGTCTTACCCCAGTGACCTACAACGTCAACGAACGGTGAATCTGTTGATGGTGTTGAACCTGCAACAGGTAGAGCAGATTCGTCAAATGCCTTTGCCTTGTATGAATTTGAAACAAGTTTAACATTTGCGTCCGGTTGAGTTGTGTACTGTGAATTAGCAATATGGTCGTTCATATACCAGCTGATATGTGGCGGTTGGTTGTAACAGTTTGTATCTGTTGCTGATGAGTTTCTGTAAATATCATCATGTGCAAGAGTATAGAAGTTATAATTTGTTGCATATGGTGTTTCATATAGTCTTAGAGAATATTGATATACAGTCTTATCTAATTCAACTTCAACATCCTTATCAAAGTTACCCTTGATTGTTGTCTTTTCTTTCTTTGTGTCTTGACCTGTGATTGCGTAAGAAACAATTTCTTCTCTCCAGTCACCTAACAAGTCAGCTTGTAGGTTCGGATTACCCTTTGTTGAGTTGATTGAGTGTGAACCCTTACCCTCGAAAATCTTATCGAATGTCTTTGTATTGTCATTCCACTTTGTTACAGTAATTTCTTTACCTGCACCGTTGTGGTCTTGAAGTTCATCCTGTAAGTCGCCTGTCCAATAAATTCTGCCGTTCATAGCAGCCTTTAGATCAGGAAGTTCGTTACCGTTGCTGTCCCAGTAACCTGATGAACCTGCACCCCACATAGCGTACCAAGAATCGCCGTAACCGATATTGGCAATCATAGCACGACCTGTATCTTTGATACCGTTGTGAATTTGATAGAATTCGCCTGTCTTAGCGTTTTGAAGTGAAATACCCCATTGATGACGATCATTAGGAGCGCCTTGAGCAGCAGCTGCAGCCGAATTTTTAAATATTGTATTAGATGTGATGTATGGAGAAAGTTGTGGGCCTTTCAAATCAAACACTTCACTGTCTGCACTGTAATCCTCATAAGCTTTTAACCATTCAAGACCTTCTTTAGTCGGGTCGAAGTCACCAAGGTGCATAGCATCACCGTGCTCTTGATATGTACACCATAGAATTGAACCGTCGTTATCCCATGTCAAAGCACCGTAAAGAATTTCGTCCTTACCGTCGCCGTCAACGTCACCTGCTTCAATTTGGTGGTTACCTTGACCGATATAGCCGTTATTCTTTGATTCGGCTGTATCAAATGACCAGTCCATCTTTAGCTTACCGTTCTTAAAGCTGTATGCAGCGGCACCTGTACGTCCGTTAGGATTTGAGATACCCTTACCGAAGTAATAACCTCTTGCAAATACAGCAGACGGTGACTGACCGTCAATATAAGCTATTGTACTGTTATATCTTTCCGAACGGTTACCGAAATCATCACCGAATGTTAGTGATGCAGCATTTGAGCCGACAGTATTATTCGGGAAATAATCTATTGTGTCAAGAGCCTTACCTGTTGTACCGTCAAAACACGTTACATAAAGCGGACCTTGCAAGTTTTTACCGCCGTTTAGAGCAGCCCAGCTGTTTTCGTATGTTTCGCCCTTTGATGCATCACCGATTACGTTACCTTGACCGTCAACAGTACCGTCAGCAGTTCTCACCATAACTTCTGCTCTGCCGTCACCGTCAAAATCGGCTACGTTAAGCTGAGTATCGTGTTGTCCTGCACGGATATTGTAACCCATGTCAATTCTCCAAAGCTGAGTACCGTCAAGTTTGTAAGCATCCATATAAACCTTACCGGTTCTGCCGCCTGTAGCGGCGTCCTTAGCGTCTGAAGGGCTCCATAGCATTACGATTTCATATTGTCCGTCACCGTCAAGGTCACCGTATGATGAGTCACCCGGTGTATATGAACCGTAGTATATGCCGTTTCTGTCCATTTGTAAAACGTCACTTTCAGGAGCTTTAGCCAAAGGAATATCAAGGTATCCGTTCTCCCATACGCCTACGCTGTCTGACATTTCGCCGTTTGCAACTACTGTATACTTATCGTTTACAGTACCTGACGCGTCAACAAAGTTTGTAACCGCACCTTCGTTAATCTTTTCTTGGTTTCTGTAAAGAGTAAATGTAGTGTCAGCAGGCTCTGTTGCCAATCTTCTCCATGAAATAAGTACACCGTCGTCAGTCTTTGTCGCAACGACACCTCTATCAAGGTTTTCCATGTTTCTTGTGATTGCACTGCCGGCAAATGCACTTGCACTTGTCATAGGAGCAACTACTCCTACTGCCGCAACCTGAGCAAGAACCAAAGAAAATGCACCTAATTTTCTTAGTTTTTTCTTTGAATTTTTAAGCATTTAGTTATCCTCCCTCTTTTATATATACTTTACCTATCCATTAAAGCATAATAATAATTATCTATATAATATCATATTTCACAAACTTTTTAAAGTGTTTTTCATAAATTCAATGTATAATTTACAGTGTTTTTTGTTCAAAATGCGATTGAGTATTTTTGTTTATATAAGTGCAGAACACAAACGAAATGCCGTTTTCAACGCGTTTTTCGGACACGTTACCGAGCTCCCACACCTCATTTTTATCAAGATCGTCGATAAAAACATCCGCATTGCCGTCGGAAAACACCTTTGTTATATATGCACTGTCACAGTACGGCAAAAGCTGTCTGTAAACCTCTCCGCCGCCTATGACAAAAGTATCGTCACCGCCGTATTTTCCGATAACCGTTTTTATATCGTGAACAATCTCCGTGCCGTCACACTTAAAATTTTTATCGGTTGTAAGTACAACATTTTTTCGATTTTTAAGCGGTTTTGCGTTAGGGAAGCTCTCCAACGTCTTTCTGCCCATAACAACCGTCTTACCCATTGTTTTCTCTTTAAAAAATTCCATATCCTCGGATATGCGGAACAGCAAATTCATACCTTTGCCAATGCCCCACTTTTCATCAACCGCCGCAATTATTTTCATTCTGTTTCATCAGGAAATATCAATTCCTGTGCATACGGAAGTGTTCTCGCCCAATCGATGAATGACTTTGACCATTCTGTCAATTTGTGAAATCTTCTCTGACCTTTTGAACACATCGCCAAAAGATTTTCGTATGTCATTGTAACGGTTCTTGTCTGCTGCCACGCTGACGGCAACCATCTGATAAGTTCTTTCCAATATGCCTTATCCTTTGTTTCAAGATACTTTACACGCATACTCTCCAAAAATTCTATATGCTTGTCTATCACATCACCAAGTTTTGTACCGTCATAATCAAGATCTGAATTGTAATCGTCAATTTCAAAACACTCGGCAGTAATAGGTGTTGACGCAAGTTTGTGCATTGTCGATGTACTGTTCGCGGTTGTACCGACCTTATACGTATCAAATTCTTTCCACCAATAAAGCGGACCTGTTATATCAACCGACACAAAAATCTGACGCATAAATTTTCTGTGTTCACTGCCCGATTTTATAAGTCTTTGCGCCAAATCCAAATCGTTTTCACCGATTACGACTTTTCCGTTCTCCTCAACCGTATCATTTTTACGCCATGATTCAAGAGGGTTTCTCATACCTTTAAGCGCACGTTTAAAGCCGTAAACCTCTGTATTTTCAAATTTCATTTAGTTACCTCTTTTCATTTCGATATACTCGTCAAATGTACACATTCTGTCCACGATTGTGCCGTCCTCACGAATATCAATAATTCTGTTTGCAACGGTATTCACAAATTCGTGGTCGTGTGACGCAAATATAACGTTGCCCTTGAATGCTTTCAAACCATTGTTTACCGCAGTGATTGACTCAAGATCAAGGTGGTTTGTAGGCTGGTCAAGTATAAGTATGTTTGATCCGTACAACATCATTCTTGAAAGCATACATCTTACTTTCTCACCACCGGAAAGCACGTTTACCTGTTTGAATACATCATCACCCGAGAACAACATTCTTCCCAAAAATCCTCTTATATACGATTCGTTTTGAGTTTCAAAGCCTGCCGCACTGTATTGTCTTAGCCAATCTACAAGATTTAGTTCACAGCCGTCAAAATACTTAGAGTTATCTTTAGGAAAATAACTTCTTGACGTACTTACGCCCCACTTAACAGTACCCTCGTCCGGCTCATCTTCACCGGCAAGTATTTGCATAAGCGCAGTAATTGCAATTTCGTTTTCACCTATTATGGCAATCTTATCGTCATGATTTAGTGTGAATGATATATTATTAAGAAGTTTTTCACCGTTTACAGTCTTTGAAAGTCCGTCAACGGTAAGCAAATCGCGTCCCGCTTCTCTGTCCATATCAAAGCCGACAAACGGATAACGTCTTGATGACGCAGGCAATTCTTCAACTGTAAGTTTATCAAGCATTTTCTTACGGCTTGTAGCCTGTTTTGATTTCGACTTATTCGCAGAGAACCGCTGAATAAAAGTCTGCAATTCTTTAATTTTTTCTTCAGCTTTTTTATTTTGTTGCTTGATAAGTCTTTCCATCATCTGACTTGACTCGTACCAGAACTCATAGTTACCGACATACATTTTAACCTTTGAATAGTCAATATCAACGATATGCGTACACACAACATTAAGGAAATATCTGTCGTGCGATACAACTATGACTGTACCCTCGTAATCAAGCAAGAAATCTTCAAGCCATTCGATAGCCTGCAAGTCAAGGTGGTTTGTAGGCTCGTCAAGAAGAATAATGTCGGGGTCACCGAAAAGTGCCTGTGCCAAAAGGACTTTAACCTTTTCGTTACCGCCAAGGTCAGCCATCTGCGAATACATAATACTTTCGTCAAGTCCAAGACCCTGCATTAACTTTGACGCATTGGAATCAGCCTCCCAACCGTCCATTTCCGCAAATTCCGCCTCAAGTTCAGCCGCTTTTATACCATCCTCGTCCGAGAAATCTTCTTTTTCATACAATGCGTCTTTTTCTTTCATAATATCATAAAGACGCTTGTTACCCATAATAATCGTATCAAGTACAGTGTACTCGTCATATGCAAAGTGATCCTGTTTCAAAACCGACATACGACAATTTGGGTCGATAGACACTTCACCGGTTGTCGAATCAAGTTCACCCGAAAGAATTTTAAGAAAAGTCGATTTTCCCGCACCGTTTGCACCGATTACGCCGTAGCAGTTGCCCGGTGTGAATTTTAAATTAACGTCCGAAAACAGATTTTGTCCGCTGAAATTCAGACTTACGTTTGTTACTGTAATCATTAAATATTTCTCCTAATTTTTATTGTTGATTTTATTTTTCAATTATACTATAATAATGTTATGAATGCAAGTATATTATAGGAGGAAATCAGAATGTTAAATATAGGTTGTCACTTGTCAGCCGCAAAAGGCTATATGAATATGGGTAAAGAGGCAAAGAGCATTGACGCAAATACTTTTCAATTTTTCACGCGTAATCCACGCGGAGGTAAAGCGAAAGCTATTGATGAACAAGACGTAAAAAACTTCCTTGAATTTATGAAAGAAAATAATTTTTCGCAAATTCTCGCTCACGCACCGTATACGCTTAATGCGTGTTCCAATAAAGAAGAAACTCGCGAATTTGCCTTAAATACAATGGCTGACGATTTAAGACGTATGGAGTATACACCAAACCAGCTTTACAACTTCCATCCGGGCAGTCACGTCGGACAAGGCGTTGAAATCGGAATTGATTTTATCGTAAAGCAGCTTAATACTGTACTTACACCCGATATGACAACAACAGTTTTGCTTGAAACAATGGCAGGTAAAGGTACAGAAATAGGTCGCAGTTTTGAAGAATTGAAAGAAATCCTTGACGGCGTTAAACTTGATAATAAAATGGGCGTGTGTATGGATACTTGCCATATTTATGACGGCGGATATGATATTGTCAATGACCTTGACGGTGTTCTTGATGAATTTGACAGAATTATCGGTCTTGACAGATTAAAAGCCATTCATATGAACGACAGCAAAAATCCTTTTGCAAGTCATAAGGACAGACACGAAAAAATCGGTGAAGGCAGTATCGGTTTTGATACTATGGTTAAAATTATTAACCACCCTAAATTACAGGGTATTCCGATTTTGCTTGAAACTCCAAATGAGCTTGACGGTTATAAAAAAGAAATTCAAATGCTTAGAGAAGCATATACTATATAAAACAGAATACTAAATTAAATACAAAACCCAAGAAAAGATGAGGACGTCAGCCCTCATCTTTTTTTTGGTTTTCTTCATCTTCTTCAAATCCTGTTCTTAACTTAGGGATAATCTGACTGCGTCCGCCTCTGCCGTTTGTATTATGTTTTCTTTCCACACTTTCAACCAAATCAGTATCTATGTTTTTCAACGCAAAATCTATACATTGATTTATAAATTCATTTCGGCTTATATCAATTTCAATAGCCCAACTGTTGATTTCTTCTAACATTCTACTATCCAATCTAAGTGAAATAACTTCTTTTTCAGGTTTTTTAGGTTCAAATTTTTTCAAAGCGATTCCTCCTCTTGACACAATTATATATTCTATGCTAAAATAATCCTATATTCTTATATTGAATACATATAAGAATACTATTTAATTATATATTTTTAATATCATAAAAATAATACTATATGTAGTAGGAGGAAGATTACAATGGAAAATCAAACAGAAAACACAAATGTAACAACTGAAAACAAACCGCAGTCCGAGCCGTTGCATAAATCATTTTGCAGAGAGTGCGGCACAATGATTAGTGAAAAAGCGGATATATGCCCTAACTGCGGCGCCGCACAGCACAGAGTCAGTGTAATAAACGACACCCCGTCAGCAGGACTTAAGGTACTGTCATTCTTTATCCCTCTTGCCGGATTGATTTTATTCGTTGTACAAAGCAAGGATACCCCTATCTCTGCCAAAGAATACGGCAAATGGGCTTTAATCGGTTTTTGTACGGGTATAGCTTTGAGTATCGTGTGGTACTTTGTAGTGCTGGCGTCTGTTTCAAGTATGTTCAAAGCATTTAGTTTTTAATCAAAAAGGAGTGTTTATATTATGAAAAAAATATTAGTAGTAGCATTATCGGTAGCTTTATTGTTATCAACAACTGCGTGCGGAACAAATTCCGAACTTGAGGCACTAAAGCAAGAAAACGAACAATTAAAATCACAGTTATCAGACACAGAGGAAAAACCGACTGAAAAACCAACCGAAAAGCCAACCGAAAAACCGACTGAAAAATCAGAAGAACAAAAAACTTCAGATACTCAACCAAACTCCGATAGCACTTACGAGCTTACCGCAGGAAGTTATGAAATACCTAATGATGTACCAAGCGGTAAGTATGACCTTGTTGCGGTCAGCGGTCATGGTACTTTTAAAGAGAAAGATGAAAATGGATATAACGTCTTTAGTGAATGGCTCGGAGTTGATAGCGACCAATATTATACCACAGAATACAAAAATGCTAAATTAACTGACGGAAAAACAGTCGAAATCAGCGGAACTCTTAAAGTACAATTAATCCCTAAGAACTAATTTTTGAATGGAGATTTTGCATATGAAAAAATTACTGACAATCATATTGTCTGCAACCTTGATATTATCCACAACCGCATGCGGATTAAATTCTGAGGTCGAGGCATTAAAAAAAGAAAACGAAAAACTCAAAGCACAGTTAGAAAGTTCCGAAAAAAAGGACACTCCAAAACCTACGCAAAATTCAACACCAAGCCCAACAGAAAATCAATCTGCTGACAATAATTCTACATATGAACTTACCGCCGGCGATTATGAAATTCCGGGCGATATTCCGGCTGGCAAATATGACATTATAGCTATAAGCGGAGATGGCGAATTTATACTGGACGGAAACGACAATTTTATAGATGAACGTATGAGTTCAAATGCCGAAGAAAATTCAGATGCTATCAAAGAACGTAAGAACGCATCATTAAAAGACGGCAATTCTATAACCATAAATTATAACCTTAAAGTTCAATTAGTTCCAAAAAATTAGTATTATACAGAATGGAGATTTTGCATATGAAAAAAATATTAACAATCACTTTATCTTTATTGTTGTTGCTCTCAACAACTGCGTGTTCGTTAAATCTTGGATTTAACTCTTCAAAATATGAACTTACCGCCGGTCATTATGACGTGCCGGATGATGTGCCTATCGGAAAATATGATATTGTAGTAACCGATGGACGAGGTGTGTTTACTACTTTCGACGCTGATGGTTCATATGATATAATGGAAGGAATGGATATTGAGGGCATTGAAGGTCGTATTAAAGAATATCACAATGCTAAATTAGAAAGTGGTTCTTCAATCGAAATTAGTAGCACTCTTAAAGTAAAACTAGTTCCTAAAGATTAATAAACACAAAAAAATCCCATTTTGATGTTAAATCAAAATGGGATTTTTATTTACACATTATTCGAGAGTGTGAGAAAAAGTCTGTAAAAAATAATCCTTCTATGATAGAATATAAATAAATCATAGGAGGAATTTTTTTATGGCAAGACGTAGACGAGAAAGAATGAGTGAAGGAAAGAAGAATATCATTGCCGGATTGATTCAGGAATACAACATCAAGACAGCAGAAGATATTCAAGAGGCACTAAAGGATCTGTTAGGCGGTACTATTCAGGAAATGATGGAAGCTGAACTGGATGAACATTTAGGCTATGACGAATATGAACGCAGTGACAATCCGGATTATCGAAATGGAGTAAAACACAAAAAACTTCGTAGTTCTTATGGTGAGATACCTATTGATGTTCCACAAGACCGTGACGGTGATTTTGAACCACAGATAGTCCCTAAACGAAAGAAGGACATATCAGCAATAGAACAAAAAATCATTGCTATGTCGGCAAAGGGCATGACAACAAGACAAATTTCTGATATTGTGGAAGATATATATGGTTTTGAGGTAAGCGAAAGTATGGTAACCGCAGTTACAAATAAAATATTACCTCAAATAGAAGAATGGCAACAACGCCCTTTATCAGCTGTGTATCCGATAGTTTTCATTGATGCAATCCACTTTTCGGTTCGTGATGAACATATAGTGAAAAAAATAGCTGCATACATAATTTTGGGTGTAAATGACGAGGGCAAGAAGGAAGTTTTAAGCATAACTATAGGTAAAAATGAGAGTGCGAAATATTGGCTTGGAGTTTTAAATGAACTCAAAAATCGTGGTGTTAGAGATATATTAATATTATGTGCAGACGGTTTATCAGGAATAAAGGAATCAATAGCAGCAGCCTATCCAAATACGGAGTATCAGCGTTGCATTGTCCATCAAGTGCGCAATACATTGAAATATGTAGCGGAAAAAGACAAAAAAGCATTTGCAAATGATTTAAAGAGTATATACCATGCACCGAATGAAGAAAGCGGATATGAACGTATGCAGAGTGTCACAAAAAAATGGCAAGAAAAGTACCCTAATGCAATGAGAAGATGGGAAGAAAATTGGGATGTTTTATCACCGATGTTCAAATTTTCAGCAGAAGTCAGAAAAGTCATGTATACAACAAATGCAATAGAAAGCCTTAATAGCGTACTTCGTCGATTGAATAGCCAAAGGAGCGTATTTCCGAGCGATACAGCCCTTTTAAAGGCACTGTATTTGGCAACCTTTGAAGCAACAAAGAAGTGGACAATGCCACTTAGAAATTGGGGCAGAGTTTACGGAGAACTGTCAATTATGTATGATGGACGACTTGTTTAGCATATATTTTTACATTTGTATAGTGTGAAAAATACGGTCTTTTGCAAGACCGCTCTTGACGCGGAAGAAAATCCGTGCTATATTACAAAAAGGCAGATAAGCTGAATTTTGCTTATCTGCCCAAATAAAACTAAGTATTTTATCATAGAAAAATTAATTTACAGAAATAATCTCACACTCTCCATTATTCCAAAATATACACTACACAACTTCTTCTGCCGAAGTCGTTAGCATTTGAGCCGTAGCACAAATCAATTTTGTTGCCCTTAATTGCACCGCCGGTATCTTCGGCGCTTGCAACGCCGTATGACCATGAACCGTCGGCTGATGTTACATACACTTTTGAGCCAAGCGGAACTACGCTCGGGTCAACCGCAACTATACCATATCCAAGCGGATTACCCATTGCAGAAACCGTATAACCGCCGTTTTCCGACGGTGAAGTCGAATAAGCTGTAGCAGTCATTGTGATTTTCTTCTTATATTTATATCCGTTTACAGTACCGCCGTCATCGCTTACTGTTGATTTCGCTGCAAAAGAATCTTTAACCGTTGTATTTTTAGGTGCAGGAGTCGGCTCCATTGTACCGTTTGCAATAACCTTGTTACGCATTTCAGTTGTAACTTGTTCGTCTATCACCTCTCTTGTCGCCTCTTGACCGTCTTGGTATGTAACCTTATAAGTGATTGTTTTCACACCGTCTTGTCCTTCGTCAACAACCTTTTCCTGACCTTTAATCAAAGTTGAATCATCAACATATTCAACACCTTTAGGAATTACTTCCGTTTCGGTTTCGTCTGTATGGCTTACCGATACAAGCTGGATTGTGTCACTGCTTGCAACAGTGTCGCCGTTGGCTGAAATTTGGTCATATTCACCCGGAATATATCCTGCCTCAACAAGTGCGTCCTTAACGTCTGCCTTTGTCACTGTTACAACTTCTTCCGATTCACCGACTTTAATTGTAACACGCTTACCACGCTTGATAACAATATTTTCATTATCCTCAACAGGCTTTTCTGTTGAAACGTTAATCTTATCGGTATCCGAAACATTCACGCCATGTTCTTCAAGAGCACCCTCAACGCTTTCACTTCTTGTCTTTACAGTTTTTGTTTCATTTGTTCCCGCAAATTCGTTTATTTCCGTAATTGTGATTTCCTTCGCCGATGCGCTGTATACACTACCGAATATTACCGTCATCATTGCCACAAGCGTAATAATTGCAATCGTACATCTTCTGTGTTTTGCTTTCAATTTTGCTTTTTTCTTTTCTTCGCGTTTTTCACGCAAATTCATTATCATTTCTTGTTTTGTCATCTCTTGTGTAGTCATAAAAGTTAAACCCCTTTCATTACTTGTCCCATAGTATACTACAAAATTGTTACATTGTCAAGCTTTTTATTACATTTTTATTACAAAATAATTTCAAATATTGCAATATGAATAAATATATTACTTGACTTTTCCCATATATTACTATTTATATGCACGATATTTACATATTATTACATTTATTTTTGATTAATGTTACAAAAATAAAGCAGGTATATACTTTTTCATAGTCGGAAATAATGGAAATAAAACAAATTGAAATGATTGGAGATTAGTAATGAAAGAATTGACAAAGAAAGTAGTTATTTTAAATAATTTTTCATCACCGTATGTGAGCCAAGCAATAATAATTCTCAAAGACTATAATCCAAAACTTGAAAGCAGAGCAATAGCGGACGCGGAAACAATAGTCAGTCGCTACATCGAACGAATACAAAAAAACGGACAACCAACAAAGGCTGTCCGCTCGAAATCTAAAATATTAAAAATATTGATTTGCTTAATTTTGATTGCGTCAATATGTTTTGCAATCAAATATCTTTCTTAAATTATTTGAAATTGCTGTCCATATAGTCAATATATTCAGTATATTTTTGAGCTGTTGATGTCATTGAAGAATATGAGAAATCATAATATACCGCAATTCCGTTTTTCAATACGCATTTTCTGTGGTAAACAGTATCATCTGTTGTCACAGTGACTGCATACCAATCGTCACCGGCACGAGAATATGAAACTTCGCCGCCCGTTTGACGTGCATAGTCACGCATAAGGTCAGACGGAGCACCGCTCTTTCCCTCTTGCGAAACAGTCATAGTTGCACCGCCAAGCGCATCGGTCAAGTTAAGTTTTTGATTTCCTGTTGTCGGATTTGAATTAAAAGTAGACGGATAAACGCACGTCACACCGCTTATTGTCATTTTTGAATAACCGTTTTTGCTTGCTGAATTTGACGGCGATGATGTTGATGATACGTTGTTTGCTGTATCTGTCGGCGTATTCGTTGCACTTGCAGGCGAATTTGTTGACGTAGGAGCAGTGCCTAATCCGTTATCGTTCGGAGCCATCATATTATAGCCGATAATCACACTTACTATTGCGATAAGCAGTGCTACGATTATGAAAATCATAACACTTCCCTTACTTTTTCTACGTTTTTTATTACGGGCTTGTTTTGCCTCTTTTTCTTGTAAACGACGTTTACGATTAAGACGTTCAGCCTTCAGTTCCTCGATTTCTTTGCGTTTTGTAGTTTGGCTGTTCTGGTTGTTTTTTCTTACTGATTGACCGCATCTGTCACAAAAACGCGTTCCCTCTTTCAGTTGTCTGCCACAATTTTTGCAGTACATAAAACCCCTCCGAAATTACTTTTTTGCTATCTAAACTATTATACTATATATTGTATATAAATGCAAGTAATTTTCGTAATTTTGTTACATATAGATTACACATTAAACGCAAAACACGAAATATTTTTGAAATATTTGTTATTTAAACGCAAAATTCCATATTTTTATTATAAGAAATTATCATATCATTTACATTTATCGACAAATTCTTCCCTCTATGATATAATAACATTCTGAAATGGTTGCAAACCATGCTGACACCACCTTAAAGGGGGTGTGCATATGAGTGAAGCTATTGTTTATTTAACTTTGGTTTTACTGCTTTGTATAGTGATAATAAAAAAATAGTTACCTATCGACCAAATAGGTAACTATTCCGTAGAAAGTATTTCTTCCTACAACATATCAACTGCAGCATGGTTTGTTTACCATTTCTTTTATTATATTATCACACAACGCTAAATTTGTCAAGCAAAAAGAACGGTCATACGACCGTTCTTTTATTGCTTTATAAATTATTCAGTTGCAGATGTTGTTGCATCACTTTCTGATACCTTGATATTATCAAGCATTGCACAATGGCTGTTGTTTATATAACCAAAAATATCAATTTGTGTTGCTTTTAAGTTTTCTGTTGTTGCATCAACAAAAGCCACATCTGTTGCTTTTGCTATTTCTGCACCATCTGCTTTATTTGTGATAGTATAGCTTACTTTCTTTGTTGATTGATTAACAACTACATTGACATGCATCCATTTATTTGTATAGTCACCTATAGCTTTAGAGCTGTCACCTTGAACTAATGCATTAGTTTTATTCGATCCTAAATTAAATATAGCACCTGTTGAATTGTAAGTAACTTTTGTACTACCACCAGTAGTTCCTCTTGTTGTTGCATCACCAATGCTCAATATTGCTCTACCACCGTTTGTATTATAATAATCAAAATCAAATGTTACTATATCTTTTGTTACTGTATCTGGTAATGCATAATGTGCAAATGAATATCCATTACCTGCATTACCTGCACAAGTGAATCCGACAACTTTTGAATTTAATGTAGCATCATCTTCAATTTTTACTGTAATTCTTGAATCTGCTTTGAATAATGGCTTTTCATCTTCAAACTTTTCATATACATTATATGATGCGTCTTTCTTGACAACAATTACAACTTTATTTTCTCCTGCTGCCAAAGTAATTTTATCAGTACCACCTGATACATAACTATATACATCATATAGTCCTGTGTCTGAATTTGTTACTACTCTTTCTGAAAGATATGATTCAGGAACAGTAACTTCATCTGCTTCAAATTTGTTATCGTCTTCAGTATATACGTCAACAGTTTCAACTACACCTGTTGTTTCATCACCTGTTGTATATATTGCCTTTAAAGTACCTTTGCTCTTTGCAACAACTTCAAAGTCTGCTGTTGCAGATATTTCTGTATCAGCGATTGTAGCCTGTACTTTGTATTTTCCGCCTATAACTCCGTTTGTTACTGATACAACACCATTTTCTACTGCAATATTAGCCGGTGTATCAACAACAGTCCAATTTACAGTCTTGCCTGTCATTACACGACCATCTTGGTCTTTAACTGTTGCTGTAAATGTAATAGGGCTTCCAACTACAACAATGTTATTTTCAGGAGACGTAATTTCAACTTTCTTTGCTTCATTTGCAACTACAGCAACATTTTCTGCTACAGCTGAATCTGCAACTTTTATAGAACCTGTTTTAATTGCATAATCAGCACTTGTTACTGTATATGTGTAATCACCTGATGGTAGAGCAACTTTTGCTACACCATCAGTATCAGTTGTTTCTGTTGCTACAACTGCATCGCCATTCTTAATTTCAACAGTTGCTTTTTCAACTTTTGTTTCGCCACTTGCAACATTAAAAGTTACCGCTTGACCTATTGTAAGAACTAACTTTGGAGCTTTCTTAACAACCTGTGTTCTTGCTGTTCCTACAGCTAATTCTAAAGAAAGTTTATCTGTTGTTGCAGACTTTACTAATGATGTAACAGGAACATTTGCTGTGGCGAATGCACCATGATCTTCAGTAGAAGCTGTAGTTGCATCCTTTGTTCCTGTCCATACCTTTGTATCTGTCAAACTATCACTTCTTATGCTTTGATAATCCGTATATACCGCTGTTGATGCATCCCAATCATTACTTGAAAGTGCACCTACAAGGAAGTAAGAATCTACCCAACGTTTTTGATTTGCATCATAGCTTGTTGATGCAACATCAAGGTTCAAATTAGCTGAAATAATTCTATCTTTATCTACATCTGATAGACCTGCATATCTAAGAAGTGTTGCTTCATTTGTGCTAAGTGTATCATCTTTACCCTTTGTCCATTGACCTAATTTTAGCAATTCATCACTGCCATGAGCTGTTGTGTCATCACCTTTTACCCATGTTGATGCTTCTGCATCAATGACTTTCATTGTCGGGTCTGCTGCGTATGCAACTGTTACTGTTACAGGGTATGCAGGCATTGTGAACTTGCCTTCTGTTACAGTTACTTTTGTTTCAGCATCGTCTGTCTTTGTTACTGTAATTGTCGGATTAGCAGCAACATAACCCAAAGCAGGTGTATTAGCTACTACTGTAAGTTCTGTACCTTCTGCAACGCTTTTCAATTCTGTTGCGCCTGTTACTGTAGCAGTACCGCCTGTTACTGCAGTAGTTACAGCACTCTTAACTTTAGCTGTTGTTGTTACTGTGAATGCCTCTGCTGCATTGCCGCTAACTGTAATTTCTTGAGGAGTTACTGTTAAATCTTTGTAATCATCTTTAGCTACAGCTGATACTGTATATGTACCGGCTTTAACACCTGTAAACGTTACAGTTGTATCTTCGATTTTACCTGTAATTGTATTTTCAGCTTCTGCTTTATCTGTAAGAGTTACAGATTTAACACCTGCGTCTACAGTACCTGATACTGCATAAGTAGGAACAGCTGTTGCTGTTGGAGCCGGTGTATCTGTCGGAGCAACTGTTTCTGCAGGAGCTTCTGTCGGCTCAGTTGTCGGAGCATCTGTTGTTGCAGGAGTTTCTGCCGGAGCTTCTGTCGGAGCTTCTGTCGGAGCTTCTGTCGGTTCAGCTGTCGGAGCCGGCTTAGCTGTTGCTTGCGCTGCACCGTTCTTTATTGTACAAGCATTAGCAAGCGGTGTCATAGTCTTTAGACTATCCCAAACCATTATCTTATCATTCGTTGTGAATGTAGCTAAATCTGTTGCAGGAACTAGTTTAGCCTCGTTAGCTTTTAGTTCAAGATTAACAACTTTCTTAACTGAATCCAATGTATTATCAGTTCTGTATGATGCTTGAACAAGAACTGCATTTGTATCCTTATCTGATGTCAATGTAACTGTATTTGCAGTTTCATCAACGCTCATTGTAACCTTTGCAGGTATCGGAGCAGGTGTCGGAGCTGCTGTTTCAGTTGGAAGATACTTAGCATCAAGTGTATCTGTAATCTTATATGCAACTACATTATCAATCAAGGCTTTTGAATAAGCTGTACCACTGTCTGACTTTGTATTTTCAACTGCGAAGCTTGGAAGATGAGTTACTTGAGCTGATGTTGAACCGGAACCAACCTTAGTACCCTTAACTGCAGGGCTAAGTTTACCTTCACCATCTTTATATTTACCGTCAATAAATACTCTGTATGTACCTTCTGATACTGCAACAACTACAGTGTGCCAACCTTCTGTTACCTGAATACCGATTGGTGTATCACCGTTTGTATATCCGCTTGCATCTTCGGTTGTAATAACTGCAAGTATATCTCTTGCACAACCGTTACCATCAATATTTGTTGTGTTGTCAATCAAGAACAATCTCGGAAGACCACCTTCATCAGTACCCTTTGCGGCTGAAAGATATGTTGTAAATCCCATAATTGCAGTTTCGCCTGATGAAATTTCTTTTGTATCATCAAGAGTTACAACCGGTCCTCTACCATTTGTTGAGAATTGGTTTGCAGCAAGTTTTAGTGCATTATCGCCTGTAGCAACCTTTGCGATTGCGGCATATGTCTTTGTATCAGCACCTGTACTTCTTGAACCAACTTTAACTTTCATACCATCAACAACTGTTTTTGCATCTTGATCTTCTGTTTCGATTGATGCAACAGTTCCTACAGTAGCATTGTTAAAGTCAGCTGTATAAGCATCTGTTACTGATGCCGGGGCTGCAAGAGTTTGCGCTGAACCGGATACTGTTTCAGGTTCAGGAATTGGTGTGGCTGCTGCTACAACGCCTCTCAAACCATCTGTTGTAAGTGTTTCTGCCTCACCCGAATAAATTTTGATGTTATCAAGGCATACTTCACCAGGTCCTGTAACACTGTCATCACCACGACCGGCTGTTACATAAATAGTATCAAGTTTTGTTGCACTGTTGATATAATCAACACCATCAACTATTTTATTATTATTTACATCTATTACTGTTACTTTAGCTACATCACCTTTAACGTATGTCTGTACTCTAACCCACATATCATCAGCAATGCCTGTTACTGATGTATTATCAGCAGCCAATGTTTCTGTACCAGGGTCATTTACGATTGTACCGTCAAGTTGGTATCTTGCAGACAATGAAGATGCCACACCTGTTGTATAACCTTGACCTGTTTCAGTACTTGAATTACCGCCTGAGAACAATGCACCGTATGGGCCATAGTCTCTGGAGTCTTTAGCTGCATTTGACGAATCGATGAATGCAACTTGAGTATATCTTCCGTATCTACCCATACCATTTGACTTATGAAGTCTTGCATCGTATTCGATTGTGTAACCGTCAGCACTTGTTAATTGTGCATCTGCAGGCAAAGTCAATGTTGCAGAATATGTACTGCTGCCATTAGCTTTAATTGAGAAATATTCACCCTTGTCATCACTCACTTGTGCAAGAGTTCCATTACCTGAAAAGCCTGTGATTTCACTTCCATCAAAGGTGTAAACAGGTGTTGCCGCGCTTGCTGTTACTGTCAAGCCTGCGAAAGCAGATGCTGACATAGCAGCGGCGCAAAGTAATGAAATTAGTTTTTTACTTTTCATTTCTTCTCTCCCTTTCTTTCCTTAACTTGTTTCCAAGTCTTGTTTAATTTAACAGGTACAGGATGTCGATTTGAGTAAATCTGCACAATCCTAACCCATCTATATGGTATATATTGTATCATATTTTTTTTGTATGTGCAATATTATTAAGAAACTTTGAACAAAAATATTGCACAAAAAAGCACATCATTTTTTATATAAAATGCAAAATTCAAGTTGTATATTTTTTATTTTTGTAGATTATTTTTACCAAAAAAGACCGTTTTCGCGGTCTTTTTTGGATTGTTTAGTATTCCGTTTGCAATTCACTTGCAAAGTTTATTCTGTATATTGGTCTGCACTGAATATTTCTATATTATCCATTGATACAGAACCGCCTGATGATTTACCATACTTACAATATAGTCCCGATAATCCTGTTGCACTTGTATCAGCCATATCAACTTCACCGTCAAAATAAGTTTTACTTGAGTCAAGTGATTTTGCTACTACATTTACTTTGTGTGTTGTAAAATCACAAACTGCAACTACCGATACCCATTCATTATTCGGAATTGTAGTCGTTTGTCCGTTTGCTGTGATTGCACCGTCCTTTGTTTGCTTCAAATACAAAACATATCCGCCTGTACAACCATAATTTTTATTTCCATCATTATAAGTCATATTTCCCGAATGAACGGCAAATTCATTAGGATCAATATTTGCTTTTGTAAACTTAATATTCATTGCATATACAAGTCCATTATCAGATGTATATGTTTCTCCGAATGATTTTTCTCCGCCTCTTGAATTAGTATTTGCTCCAAATCTCAAATAATTGCCAAGACTTGAATTTTCATCATACTCAACCGTCATTGCACTTTGTTGATTTGCACTACCCCATCCGTTTGCTGCCAACGTTGATGTTGTTAATGTTTTGAATGTTTCATGATACAAATAATTGTATTTATCCGGTTCAGATACTGTAAACACCGCCGTAAACTTCGCAGTGTCATGTGCTCTTACAGTAATTTCACTTGTGAATGCAAAGTTTTCATTACTGCCGTCCTTACGCCAAGCCAAAAGTTCATAGCCTTCATTTGCAGTCGCAGTCAAAGTCACCATATCGTTCATATCTACTGTTTTTTCAGTAGTTCCTGCTTCTCCTATATATGCACTTCCCATTGTATTGTCGCTTGATTCTACTGTAATTGTCTTTTTAGGAAGAGCTTCTTGTTCAAGAGTTCCTACCTTCAAATCAGATATTTTAACATCAACTGCCGCTTTACTTGCCGATAGCAAGAAATAAGTAAGTTGTGTAGGTGAAACTGTACCAAATGTACTGTAATTACTAAATTCATATGTAACAGGGTCGAAACCGTCTATTTGAATAGTGCCTGTTCCGTTATCCATATCAAGAATATATCTTACAGTTGACCATTTACCCTTATTTATTGAGCCTACTTCTTTACCACCAGCCTTAATTGAGCCGTTACTTGCCACATTAAATAGTGTAATTGACTGTTTTCCACCCGGATTTCTATTATCTATACCGTCTGTCAAGCCGAAATTAAGATCTCCGCCCGAAACGTATGACAAATCCATTTCTATAAGGTATTTTCCGCTTGTGCCTATTACTGTTTCCGATGAATCGTCTGCCACATCAAATTTCTTTGAAGCATAGAATGAACCATCTGAACTGTTATCAGCTTTCTTACCTGTCGATGCAAACTCGGCATATCTTCTGTTTATTACATCATCTGCACTTTCTGCACCAAGTTTTCCGGTATTTACAGCACTTCCTGCCAAAGCCCAATTACCGTTTCCTGCCAAATCTTCATCACCGCTATAAGTTTTACCTTCGTAATTAAAGTTTTCCGATATAATCGAACTCTTTATTGTCATAGGTTCATATACAGATGAATATGTATCCGGATTATCTGTATCAATTATCAATCCTTCATCGCCACCCGCATCTTTGGCTCTGTAAACTACTGCAGTATATGTATCACCTTCAGCAAGAACAAGACCGTCTGTTGAAGTTCTGAACTCTTTAATTGTTTGTGTTCCGTTTACAGTGTTGTCAACTTGCGCATTTGCATAGATTTTACCCTTTTCTGTTCCGTCAGAATTTTTAATCGTAATAACTACAATACCGTATGCACTCATATCCTTTTCGGATACTGAATGTTTCAAAACATCAACAGACTGTATTGTTCCATCTTCTGCAAATACTACATTTTTGATAGTAGTAGGATATTTTGTAGGTAGCAACGAAACATATACCTCCGGATATGCCTTGTTAGGTGCAGCACCTGCTTTTACAACAGTTTCAGAAACTTCATAAGGTGTTGCGGTGCTTCTCATACCTGTTACAAGAGGTTTTATTGCATTTGCTTCCACCTCTGTAATTACTGACTGAGCCTTGTTATTTTGAAGTTTTAATGCCTCTTGCATAAATAAGTATGCACCATTATCAGCACCGGCATCATTAGGGTGAGTACCGTCAATTCCGCCGCCTCGTACTCCACGGAAATAGTAGTCAACTGCATTTTTCTCATAAACTTCAGAACCACGTATTTCCTTTACCTTTGCTCCGGCTGCTTTCATCCAATCAAGCCAAGGTTGATTTAAGTCAATAAATACTACATCCTTTGCTCCGTTCGCAGTAATACCCTTTTTAATAACTGTATCTGCATACGCATAACCTGCATCTAATCCATCTGACGTTGCCTTAGCAACAAAGTTATCTGCTTCTGTTTTTCCGCCTGTTATAAGCACTTCTGTATAATATTTTGCAGCTTTGCTAAATCCGTTAAGTGTTGATTTCCATGTATTTGTTTCTGCATCAAATTGGTCTGTGTTATGACGGTCAATAGGTCCTACATAAATTGTTGTTGCTCCTACAGAATGAGCCTTTTCATAATACTTCGGTATTGCTTTTAAATATCCCAAAGGTCCGTCGTCCTTATGGTTATGTCCGTATTGAACATATACAAAATCACCTTTGCCGATGTTTGCATTCGCTGCATTCCAATGCACAGAATCTGATGCGTTTATACCTCCATCACCTTGATTGGATATTGCAACTCCTTTTGGTAAATATTTCGACAAGAATGTACCTGTTCCACCATAATTCTGTAGTGGGAAGAACGGTTGTAATGCAGCATAATCACAGCCAGTTGAATCTGTGTACATCCAAACAGTCGGGCACGCTTCAACTTCTTCCACTTCTATAGCCGAAATTGCAACATTGTCACCAACTGCTACTACGTTTAGCATATTATCATTATATGTAAAGTCTTTTACTCCGTCACGTCCTTTTATGTATACGTTTTGAAGTGTTGCAGTAAATTCAACTTCCTTTGTTTCTCCTGCTGCAATTTTTTCTTCTGTTATAATAGGATGACGTCTTTCAGAAAATACAGTTGCAACAGCGTCTTTTGTCTGATTTAATCCCGTAACATAAACTTTTACTTTATAATAATGGTCATTTTCCGCATCCATACTGAAACGAATAGGATAATCACCTTCTATTGCAGGCTCGCCTTTTATCGGAGCACCGCCAACAGCACCCAAGAAATCGTCTGTTGCAGATGTAACCGTATTCTTTTTACCCGAATTTACAACAACAACCTGTCCTTCTTGAGTATCTATACCATCGATATGAGTTCCTACTTCATATGCCTTTTCATCAGTTCCTAACAAACCAAACTTTTTACCGTCAGATGTCTTTGTGGTGTTTGTTGAATATGCGGTATCTTTTGTTACCGAATAATATCCTGTAGCCACATTATCGCTGTCGCCAAAGTCAAACTTCCACATTTTTCTCGGAACATTTACAGGCTCGATAAGCAACGGACGCATATTTTGCAAACTGTCCCAAAGCATTATTCTTGCACCTGAAGGTACGTTTATTTTACTTCCGTCAGACACCTGCTGACAATCAAGTTTTTGCAATGTACCATTATCAGAATCGTAAGATGCAATAATCGCATATGCATTACTCGATGAATGAATTGTTGCAGTATTACCGTCAAGCGTTACTGCATAGTTTCCGCCTGTGGTATCGTCTGCACTTGCCGTCATAGGCAATACGATACTTCCCGCAATCATTGCCGTTGACAATGCCGCACAAAGCAATTTTTTTAGATTGTTTTTCATAAAACCTTCTCCTTTTTTATAAATTTCCTCTCTCAAATTTGCCGTTATAAATTATATTATCATATTCTCTCAAAAAAGAAAAGCAGATTAATAAAAAAAGTAGTTTTTTTATTAGATCTGCTCTGTTTTTTTACTTTTTCTTTCTAATCATTGCACCCTCGCAAACAGGCTGTGCCGTTTTAAACTTAACTATCTGCTCCGCGTGATTTGCAACTTCGATTTCATTACCGTTTTCGTCGCACATACTGTCAACCGCCTGTACAAAAAACGGTTTCATAGGCTGAATTATCTCTATTTCGTCACCCTTAAAGAAACGGTTTCTCTGTGTAATCGTTGCAATGCCGTTTTCCGCGTCATACGACTTGACTATACCGATAAGGTCGTAATCTCTGATATACGAACTTGACGTGTAAACCTGTGAATTTTCATCCGGCTTGCCGAAATAAAAACCTGTTGTATACGGTCTGTGACTGACCTTGCAAAGTTCTTCGTATTCCGCTTCATTAAACACATAATTTTCGGGATCGGCACAATATCTGTCAATCTCACGTCTGTACGCCCCGACAACCGTTGCAACATAATAAGAAGTTTTTACTCTGCCCTCGATTTTAAGGCTCGCAATACCGCTTTGCACAAGCTCAGGTATATGACGGATTGTACACAAGTCCTTTGAATTAAATATAAACGTACCTCTTTCGTTTTCAAACACGTCCATATATTCACCCGGTCTTGTTTCCTCGACAAGTTTGTAATTCCATCTGCACGGATGTGCGCAAGCACCCATGTTTGAGTCACGTCCCGTCATATAGTTTGACAAAAGACATCTGCCCGAATACGATATACACATAGCGCCGTGTATAAATGCTTCAAGCTCCAAATCTTCAGGAATTTTCTTTTGAAATTCCGCAATTTCTTTAAACGACATTTCTCTTGCAAGCACGACACGCGTTGCACCCATCTTGTACCACTTTATTGCCGAGCGATAATTAATGTTATTCGCCTGTGTACTTACATGAATAGGTATTTCCGGTGCAAGTTCCTGCATCATATCAAACAACCCCAAATCCGCCACAAGCACTGCGTCAAAGCCGTAATTCTTTATATCTTTGACAAACTCCTCAAATTCTTCAATATCATCATTATGCGGAAGAATATTTGCGGTAAGGTACACTTTTTTACCTCTGTCGTGAGCGTACTTTATACCCTCCTGCATATCTTCCTTTGAAAAATTTTCCGCCGCTACACGCAGCGAAAACATTTCACCGCCGATATACACCGCGTCCGCACCGTAATCTATCGCTGTTTTCAATTTCTCCAAGCTGCCGCCGGGAGCTAAAAGTTCTGGTTTCTTCATAAATATATTCCTACCCTTTATTATTTCTTTACCGATATTGTAACACCGTCACCGAGCGGTAAAAGCGATGTTTCAAGCTCCTTATGCTCCATAAGCATATCAATATATTTTCTAAGACGTTTTACAATCGTGATTTTTCTTCTCACAACGTGGTTATCGTCCGCTGTCATTCCCTTGTAAAGCACATTGTCAGAAATAAGCACGCCGCCTTTTTTCAGCAATCGCACGCACTCGTCAAGCATATAAATATAATGTGCTTTCGGGCCGTCAAGGAATATCATATCAAAAACTTCATCATCGTCAATATACGAAAGATAATCCTTTGCATCCGCCTCAATAACCGATATTTTTTCCGCATATCCCGAAGTTTTAATATTCTCCCTTGCAATACGCACCATATCTTCGTTACATTCAAGTGTTGCTATTTCGCAGTCATCATCTGTAGCCTGTGCCATTAATATAGAAGAATACCCAATCGCACAACCTACTTCAAGTATTTTTTTCGGTTTAACTGTTCTGCACATCACCGACAAAAACCTTGCCGTTTCAGGCTCTACTATCGGAACACTGTTTTCTTCCGCATATTTTTCAAGCGAGTGCATAAATTCATCATTATGCACTGTTTTCGCACGCAAATATTCCGTTATATACGGCGGAACAATCGCGTCTTTATCATATTCTATCATTTATCAAACCTCTTTATTGTTTTAAACTGTCTTGATTTTCAATCGCACTGTCATCGACCGAAATATTTTGCTCAGTACTCTGCATTGCCGCAAGGTGTTCTTCATATGTCTTTGAGAAGATATGTGAGCCGTCCTTGCCAAGTACAAAGTAATACGCATCGGTTGCCTCCGGATAAAGCGCCGCCTCTATACATTCCGTTCCCGGATTGCATATAGGACCTATCGGAAATCCCGCATACATATATGTGTTATACGGTGAATCTATCTGCGTGTCGGCAATCGAAAGCACAGGCTTTCTTTCACCTAAAATATACTGTACCGTCGCACACGACTGGAACTTCATACCTGAGTTTCTTCTATTATAAAATACTCCCGCAACTTTTGCTCTTTCCGTTCCGCTGTCCGTTTCACGTTCAACGATTGACGCCATAGTTATAACTTCATCAACCGTCAATCCAAGCTCTGTCGCACGTTCATAATACTCCGGTTTAAACTGATTGTCAAATGCCGCAAGCATTAGGTCAATAATATCGTGTGCCGACATTCCGTTCGGAATTTCATACGTTGCAGGGAACAAATATCCCTCCATACGCCCGTCACGTTCAGGCAAGTTTTTCAAGAACGCATAATCATAATCGTCGGGATTTAAAGCCGCATAAAAGTCCTGCCAGCTTACAATACCTGCCTCATCAAGTTTCTGTGCAATCTGCTTGATTTCATAGCCCTCCGGTATTGTAATTTTCGCAGCCTCACGGCTCGGCGTTATTATAAGATTAAGTATGTCACTGTAACTCATTCCGTCATCAATCGTTGCCGCACCCGGCTGAAAATTACCGTCATATCCGCCGAGCTTTGACTGCACCTTAAACAAAAGCGGATACTTTATTATGCCATTGTCCTTTAACAGTTTTGCAACAGATGACGTACCGTCACCTTCTGCAACCTCTATTCTCTTACTTCCTTCTTCTATTGAAACACCAAGGCTGTCGCTTAATAGTATGCCCGTTCCCGCAAGACTCAAAACAACTATAACAGCTATGATTATCACAGGCACTTTCCATTTGCCGTAACCTGTTTCATGCACCTTTACTGCCATAAAAGTGTCCTCCTTATTAATACATATTACTGCTATTCTATAACAAAATACACTTTTCGTCAAGTTTTGCGTTTTTTTTGTCAATTTATACGATAACTTTTCTTTAATTTTTACATATTCATAATTGAAAATTTTGAGAAAGTATTATATAATATTAATATGAGATTATTTTTAAGGAGGAGTTATCAATGGGATACAAGGAAACCTACAACCGTTGGCTTACAAGCGACGTGGTTGATGATGACACAAAAGCAGAGCTTAAATCTATTGAAAACAACGAAAAAGAAATAGAAGAAAGATTTTATCGTGAACTTGAATTCGGTACAGCCGGTATGAGAGGTATCATCGGAGCGGGTACGAACAGAATCAATATATATAACGTAAGACGTGCAAGTCAAGGTGTTGCGAAATACGTTCTTTCAAACGGTGAGGACGCCGCAAAAGCAGGTGTTCTTATCGGTTACGATACACGTAATTTTTCACGCACATTTGCTGAAGAAACAGCTAAGGTTCTTACTTGTGCAGGTGTAAAGACTTATCTTTTTCCTATCGTTCATTCAGTTCCGGAAGTTTCATTCGGTATTCGCGAACTTGGCTGCAGTGCCGGCGTTATGATTACCGCCAGCCACAACCCTAAAGAATACAACGGTTACAAGGTATACGGTCCTGACGGCGGACAACTTCCTCCGGACGCGGCTGATGTTGTTGTTGCCGCAATCGACAGCTACGATATATTTGACGATGTTAAGTTTATTTCGCTTGACGAAGCAAAAGAAAAAGGCTTGCTTGAAATCGTAAGCAGTGACCTTGACGAAAAATTCCTTGATGTTGTTCAAACACAGCAGCAAAATCCCGAGGCAGTAGCAGAAGTTGCAGATACATTCAAGCTTATCTACACACCTTTCCACGGCACAGGCTCAAGACCTATCAAAGCAATACTTAACCGTATGGGCTTTAAAAATGTGCTTGTCGTTAAGGAACAGGATACAGAGGACGGTAATTTCCCGACTGTTAAGTCACCTAATCCGGAGGACAAGGAAGGTTTTGAAATTGCTATAAAAATGGCAAAGGAAAATGACGTTGACGTTATCATCGGTACAGACCCCGACTGTGACAGAGTCGGTATAGTTGTTCGTGACGCCGACGGCATATACAGAACACTTACAGGCAACCAAACAGGTGCTTTGCTTGTTGAATACATACTTTCATCTAAGAAAGCCAAAGGCACTCTGCCTGAAAACGGCGTTGTTATCAAGACAATCGTTACAACAGAGCTTGCCGCCGCAATCGCTCATTCATACGGTATCGAAATTATGAACGTGCTTACAGGCTTTAAGTATATAGGCGAAAAAATGACAGAGTTCGCAAAGACAGGCGACCATACATATCTTATCGGCTTTGAAGAAAGCTACGGTTATCTTGTAGGTACTCACGCACGCGACAAAGACGGCGTTGTTGCGACAATGCTTATCGCAGAAATGGCTGCTTACTACAAAACAAAGGGTAAGTCACTTTACGAAGCACTTATGGATATATACAAGAAGTACGGATATTATTCAGAAAAGACAGTTTCATTTGTAATGCCGGGTAAAGACGGTATGGAAAAGATGTCACAGTTACTTACAGACCTACGTCAAACACCGCCGACAAAAGTTGCAGGTATGGACGTTGTACTTTACACCGACTATCAGTCACAAACAATTAAAGATACAAAGGGCAATGTTTCACCTCTTAAAGGTTTGCCTAAGTCAAACGTATTGAAGTACAACCTTTCAGACGAAAAGACTTACTTTATCGTAAGACCGTCGGGAACAGAGCCGAAAATCAAGTTGTATCTCGGCACATTCGCAGAAAGCTTTGAAACAGCCGAAAAGACTATCGAAAAAGTTCTTGAAGATTGCAAAAAACAACTTGGACTATAAACCAAAATGCCTTTCTCAAAGAGAAAGGCATTTCAGATTGTAGACAAAACCGTTATGGTTTTGTCTACTTTGTTCTTGGGTGTTTGAGGTTCAACCTCAATTTATAATCATTTCTGGCGACCTGTGCGACAGAAATGGCTTAAAATCTAAAGTTTCGACTTTGGAGGAACTTTATGATTTTTTCTCTAAAAACACTCAAAAATTACATCGCAAGATGTGATTTTTGGAGCTGTCGACATTTTGTCGATAGACTCATTAACTTGTGGTATCATTAATTTATATTACACTTGGGGGGATTGCAATGGGGAAATCATTTAATCAAAAGCTGAAATTACTGTACATAATGCAGATGTTAAAGGAAAATACAGACGAAAATCACGCAATGTCCGCAAATGATATTATTTCGGCACTTGCCAAGCAAGGTATAAGTGCCGAACGCAAGAGCATTTATGATGACATTGAACGGCTTAAATTATTCGGTTGCGATATTTTGAGCAGAAGAAGTGAGCCGAAAGGATATTATCTCGCGTCAAGAGATTTTGAAATTGCAGAATTGAAGTTATTGGTTGACGCAGTTCAATCTTCAAAATTCATTACAGAAAAGAAATCAAATCAGTTAATTCACAAAATCGAACAGCTCGCCAGCCGTCATGAGGCTCAAACGCTTCAAAGACAAGTCGTTGTTTCAAACAGAATTAAGACGATGAATGAGAGTATCTTCTATAATATAGATAAACTTCATTCCGCAATATCTTCAGATGTTAAAATCACTTTCAAATATTGTTCATGGACGCTTGCCAAAAAGCTTGAACCGAAAAAGGACGGTGCAAATTACACCGTAAGTCCGTATATTTTGGTATGGGACGATGAAAATTACTATCTGATTGGTTTTGATGATGATAGCAAAGAAATACGCCATTACCGTGTAGACAAAATGCTTAACATAACAATAACCGCCGAAAAACGTGACGGCGGTGACCAATTCAGCAAATTCGATATAGGAAACTATTCAAAAAGAACATTCGGTATGTTTGCAGGTGACGAAAATACACTCGAAATTGAATTTGACAATAACCTTATCGGTGTTGTTATGGATAGGTTCGGCAAGGATATTATTTTAAACTCAAATACCGAAAATACGTTCGTTGCCAAATTAAATGTAAACATCAGTTCACAGTTTTACGGTTGGCTTGCAGGGCTCGGAACAGGTGTAAAAATCCTTTCTCCGCAGTCTGAAGTCGAAAAATATTTAACATATATTAAGGATATATCCTCAAAATATACACATTTTTGATGCTTTGTTATATTGTATCCTGTAAGTATATGGCTATTAATACATTTAATGGTTATTTTTTCTTTCACTTTTCATAAAAAATATTTCGTATTAATCGGATTTTTTATCTATTTAATGGTATTATTATTCATTTTGTTGACAAATCAACCGACTGTGATATAATGTAGCCAATGTACAAAGTTGTGCATTTATTTTTATACCGCAAGGTATAGAAATCACGTATCGGGAAATAATCATATTGATATTTCCGAAGGATAGGAGGTTTTTACCATGAAACAATTTTCTTATACAATTCAAGGTGAACACGGACTTCACGCCAGATGTGCCGGCAAACTCGTACAAAAAGCACAAAATTTTACGTCGAACATTAGCATTGAATATAACCAGAGAATTGAAAACTTAAAAAGACTTTTTACAATAACTTGTCTTGGCATCAGTAAAGGTGATTTCGTTACAGTCAAAGTTGAAGGTAACGACGAAACTGAAGCCGCAAATGTTCTTGAAAATTATTTTAAAGAAAATCTTTAAAGACAAAAAGCACGTCTGATACAGGCGTGCTTTTTGATTTGTTTGCACAAAAAAATCGAAACAAGCATAACCTGTTCCGATTGGAGCTAATGGGGGGAGTCGAACCCCCGACCTACTGATTACGAATCAGTTGCTCTGCCAACTGAGCTACACCAGCGAAAATGAAATATAAGAGAGAGCCGAAGCTCTCTCTGTAATATTTTTAGTTAAACAAACTTTTAGCAATCATGCTGACTGCTTTTCCGTCTGCTCTTCCCTTAACTTTCGGCATAACGTATTCCATAACCTTACCCATGTCTTTCATGGAGGTTGCGCCTACTGCTTTAACGCCTTCTTCTACAATAGGACGTAGCTCGTCCTCTGTAAGCTGTTTAGGAAGATATTCCATCAAGCATTCCATTTCCTGTTTTAACTGAGAGATTAAATCCTCTCTGCCACTCTTTTCATATTCAGGAAGAGAGTCCTTGCGTTGCTTTAATTGCTTTGCAATTACCTCCAAAATATCCTCGTCATCAAGAGTTACTTTGTTGTCCTTTTCAACCTGCAATATTGCAGTACGGACAAGTTGTACTGTATTTTTGCGTACAGTGTCTTTGTTTTTCATTGACGATTTTAGATCTTCTGCTAATTTTTCCTTTAAAGACATTATCGTCATCTCCTTATGTTGCTAATTAAAAATTAGAACTTTCTTTTTCTTGCAGCTTCTGATTTCTTTTTACGCTTTACGCTTGGCTTTTCATAGTGCTCACGCTTTCTGATTTCAGACATGACACCTGACTTAGCACATTGACGCTTGAATCTGCGAAGTGCGCTATCTAATGATTCATTATCTTTTACTCTTACTTCAGACATTGTTTCCCCTCCCTCCGGCAAGTCAATTCTAAAAACGGACTTGATGGACTCAGTTATACACTGTTTGTACAACAATATCTATTATACCTTATTTTACATAGATATGTCAAGATATTTTAGTGATTTTTATAAAGATTTGTTTATTTTTTTAGCTGCCGACAAATTTATCGGCAGCTGTATTTATTATTTCAATGTTTTTGACAAACGATACATCACTACGCAGGTCCAAAGTTTTGTATCATCAAGTCCCAATCCGCTGCCTGTGCCGACAATTATACCGTTATCCACGCACCACCGAACAGCCTCTTTTGCCCAGTCGGGCATATTATCATCGATATAATTATAAATCATAGGATTTTCGATTTTGTAAACCTCATTCTGCAAAACATCAACTCTTGCAGTCTGTTCCGAAATCATTTGTTTTAATTCTTCATATTGCGACATTGTAAGTTCCTCCTCCATTTTTTCGCCGACTATTGCGTCACTTATTGCCTCGGCAATTCTGTCTGCGCCGACTTCATTATATAAATCTGCGTCCGATTCGGTGTCGACAAAGCACACTTCTATAAGCATCGACCTCGCATTACTTCTGCGAATGACATACAAATTTGAGCCGTTTTTTATACCTCTGTTTATAAACCCAAGCTCCGCCATATTTTCACATACCAGCTCCGCTTGTTTAAAAACTTCTCCGTTATAGGTATAAACCTCAGTTCCTCTGCCGCCGCCGCTGTTAAAGTGTATCGAAACGAACAAATCAAGCGGCTGTGCATTCGCTTTATCCACAATCTTTTTCAAATTTTCACTTACCGTAGAAGAATAATCGTCAGTGCAATCAACCACCGTAACACCTTTTGCCCTGAGATACTCCATTACTTTATAACCGACTCGGCGCGTTTCGTTGCTTTCGTTAAGGAATCCGACCGCACCGCTGCCAACTGTACCGCTGACAGTGTGTCCGCAATTTATTCCTACTATCATATATCTCACTCCCCATATATTATATTCACTCACTGTCCGCACTGTTACTGTCACGAATTTGGAGCAATATATCTTTTATTGCTTTCGGCATTCGCGGGTAAATCACCGCCACATTTTCCAACACACTTATACCCTCATTCGCCACGTAAAACATAATAACTATTTCCCGAATTGCAACATTGTCACCTGTAATCTGTTGCAGAACATTTGAAAGTGCTACTATAATTAATATAGTAATCTTTTTGAGTAATCCTTTAAACCCAATCTCACTTGACATTGTTTTTGTATAAATTGCTTTAATAACACCTGTCAAACAGTCAAGCACCATTATCACCAGCAGTGCCCACAAAATACTGTCCCATTGACCGAAAATTGCGGCGAAATATCCGCCCACAATTCCGATAACCGTACTTGTCCAATTAAAAATCTTATCCATAAATTACTCCTCCGTTTTATTTATTTTCAGCTTGATTTTTTAACTCCGCCACCGTTTTTACAACCTCGATCGGCTCTTGGAAACCATAACTGCAAAGTGCATTATACATTTCATAAACATCGCTGATTATATAGTCAAGCCCCGGATAATTAACCGAATTACTTTTTTCTAAGCCTTCGGCAACCCACTTCAGCAAATCCGTCACACGATAACTTGCATCTTTATCATTTACAATATCATTCGCACCGACTTTTCCGCTTACAAGTTCATTTATCGCCCCAACAAACGAATCTCTGTTATTCGTTTTGAGAGCGTCAAGTGTGTTCAATCCTTCAAATCTGATTATACCCGCATATATTTCGGCAACTTCCGCTTTCATATATGTTACATTCATCTTTGCAACATTACCCGATTCAGGCTGTTCCGTAACCTCCAATCCCAATGTACCGTTATCGCAGTCATATAACAAATTAATCCACTTTTCTCCTTCTTCACCTTTTTCCGCCGAAAACGAGGCAGAAATCGGTGCTGTTTGTATATATGCACGTCCGTCCCTAAAAATTTTAGTCTGCACAGGTAAGCTGTTTATCGTTACTGTACCGTTTCCGTTTCCTGCATTTATGTTTATAATAAAATCAGACTTTTTCAGACTGTGTGTTATCTTATGCGTAATATTCTTTTCTCTTCCGTACAACTCGGTTTTGTCTGCTTTTTCAAAAAATCTTGACTTGTTTTCTTCATTATCTGACTGGCGCTCCATTTTTTCATATTCAATACGACCGCTCAATTCATCATCTGCCTCTTGACGCGAATTTACCTCGTCTGAAATTTTGATTTCAAGCGAACTGTCCGATTCCTTTCTGTCCGATATTTCGGTTGAAATTTTGCTCTCAATCGAACTGTCCGCCCTCTTTCTGTCCGACGTTTCCTTTGTTATTTTATCAGTTAAATCATTACCTAAATTCACACGTTGATTTATTTCTTCACTCAAATTATCCTCTAACGTATTATATTCATCCTGCACCGTCTGAAAATTCGATTTCACCTGTTGCCACCATTTTTTCAGCAAAGTTTTTCCGTCAAAATTAAAATCTAATTTCATTCTTATTCTCCTTCCACCAATATCCTTTTACCGTTAATACACAACATACCGTTACTGTCCTGTGTAATAACATTATCCCCCACGCTCAATTTTTCCGTTTCAAAATCGCCCTTAAAATTCATATTGCCCTTGTCCGTAATATTCACAGCCGAATTGCCGTTGTTGTCCGTAATATTAAACACAAACTGACCGTTCACATTTCCAATCTGCGTTTTTACGTCACCGTCCGTTGACACCTCAATAATATCAGATAACAGCGAAACCGTACCGTTTTCACCGTTTATTTTCATTCCGGACTGTGAAATAACACCGCTTACCGATTTTGCCTTGACTTTACCGCCTGTTGTCGATACTTTTTTGTAACGTTTTGCAAGAGTTCCTATTTGTTCAAGATAGAAAAACAAATCCTTTTTTACCCTGCCGACAGATATAACGGTATCGTCACTTTGATAAGGATAATATTCAAGCCTTATGACGCGTTCTCTAATCTCGTTTCCGCAGTCGATTACAGTCACCGTATCACCGATATTAATTTTCTCGTCCGCATAATCCGCCAGCTTTGAAATATCGGCATATCCGCCTGTTATATTAACGCAAGGCACGTCAATTCTTTCCTCATTTTCACTGTCAAACTCCCACCGTGCGCGTCTTAATATTTTACTCGGTTCAATATAATCGGTATAATCACGATACCCCTCACGAACACCGTAAATATCCGCGTTTTCACTTATAATATACTGCTTTCCGCTGTTCACACTTCCGATATGTGAGTCATCTTTTCCGTAAGGGTACAACTTCGTCACCATATCGGTTATATCCCTTTCTATCGAAATATCTTTCATATTCTTTGAAAGATCAAGCCTTAAACAGCTTTCACCGCCTATACGCTCCACAAGGGCAATCTTGTAATTGTCGGCATAAATCTCGCCCTTACCACAGTTTTCGATAAGAGCCTTAACCGCCTCATACGGATTGGTCTTATCCATAGAAAAGAAATCAATCTTAAAACCGCTGTAATCAACTCGTTTCAATCCGACTTTTGTCAATTCACTGTCCGTCATAATCGAAAACTTCGTATTTTTAAATATCTGCCCCAAAACATAAGACGGAGTTTTTCCGATTAAATCGGGAATATTTTGAATATGTATGTTCGATGCGTCCGCATTATAGACGTGACTGCATTCCGCCGCAATAAAATTCTTTTCACCGATTGTTTTTGACACCTTTATAATTCTGTATGCCTGACCCTCGCATACAACGATTTTATTTTCACTTATAATTTCCGACTTTTCATTTATCGGGTGCGAAAAATCAAGCCTGCGTTCACCGTTTATTTCATACGTAACACGCACATCATACGCGTCACCGATTACAATACCCTTGTCAAACGTAACACTGTTATACGGTAATATTCTAAGCATTTCCGTCACCCCATTCCAAGTCGTCAAAATGTTCACCGTACATAAAATACGGTGTATATGAAATTTCGGCCGTCATATTTTGACTGTTTGAATTTACGATATGAAGTTTGTTTCTTCCCGACGGAAATTCAAAAAACTCACCCGACACCAATATATTTCCGCTTGTATTTTTGACATTTTGTTTTTCAAAATCAATAGTTGTCTGACCGTTTGACATAAACGTAAGCGATTTGCCGTTCATAGACAGCGTTACATTTCTTGCACTCGCTCCAAGCTTTACAATCGGTCTTACAGGTCTGTCACCGAAATTGTATACACTTATATCACCGCTGCCGGAAATATTAAATTTAAACAAACACGAAATATCAATAGGTATATTTGCATCTAACATAAAAGGCATTTCCAAAGCCGGGCCTTCCGTATCAAAAATACATTTACAAAACGGTTCTGCCCTGAACGACACCTCCATAACCGCCTTACGACCGCTGTGTTCAGGCATATATATAACCTCGTCCGACACTTTCCCCCGCCATTTTGAAAATGGCATATCATCAAAAATCAGCTCACCCTCACCGCAAAGCCACAGAGAAAGCAAAGACAGCTTCCTCTGCATTTCCGCAAGATTATCGGCATATATGTTAAACGTAACCGTGAATATCCTGTCATTATAAAACTCACGTCCGAAAGGATTAGCTTTTGAAAAATCATATCCGCTGTCACGGTACGGCAAATCGACAATATTCTCTTTTACGCTCGGCAATATCGGTCTTGATTTAGTCCTCACCGTCACATCGAAATCGGAAGAATGACGGTCTTTAAATATAAAACCATTCCTCATATAATCCCCCTTTAATTGTAATTACCGTATGATACAGCCAGTCCGACTCTGTTTTGAAGTGCGTTCAAAATATCACGGCTGTCTCCTCTTATGCTGATATTTCTGTTGTCAGAATAAGAATTTGACGATACCTTAATCGACTTTATTGCACTTATAGTCTGATTGAACAACGATGTAATCACACTTTGCATATTTTTTACGTCAAAATTCACGCTTTTCACGATTTTTTCTATATTCATTCCGTTTTTTTCGATAGTTGCAAGAAGATATTTCTTATTTGCCTCAACGGTATCATAACTGTTTTCAAGACTCGTTAAAGTTGCGGTATGTGTTTTTTGTAATTTGTACATTTCCTCTTCACGTTTTATCTTTTTCATCTGCTCCTGCAAAGATTTGTATGTATCCATACCTTTTTGAGTAACCGCATTTTTATATATGCTCAATTTGTGCGATATTTCGGACTTCGACTCGTTCCTGTCCTCAACCTCCCACTTCGTGCCAAGTGCCTTTTCTTCACTTGAAAACTGTTCTTTCAGATTATTTATGTATTCCTTTTGCTTATCAAGAAGTGTGTCCGTTGCCTCGATTTTTGCATTATACAAATTCAAAACCGCATACATAGTATCGTCACTGTATTCCTGCCAACCTACAAAGCCGCCGTCATACATTTTCTGAATACGTTCGATACTGCGTTCGTAAAACTGAATATGACTGTCGCCTGTTTCGTCCCAATCATCATATGTATCGCGGATATTTTTCCAATTCTTCGCGTCACTTTTCCACTTTTCATAAACGGCATAATTCTTTTCATTTTCAAGTTTGCCGATTTTCAAATCGACATCGGCTTTGTACTCATAGAAATCCTCCCAAATTTCTTTAATTTCCTCTGCCGAATATGCGGTTGACGTAACCATTTCCGACACCATAGCATTATAGTTGTAAAGCTGTCTTTTGTACGATTCAATCTGCTCGTCAACGCCCATATCATTCACTTGCACCTGATATTTAATCCAAGCGTCGGAATGTTTTTTGTAGTCTGAAAGTGCGGTTTCACTCGCCTTTTTTTCTTCTTTCCAAATTTTCTTCTGCGATGCGAAAATCTCCTCTTGAATTTCTTTCACAACCTCGCTGTCATAACTGAATTGCTCCATCAATTCATTCCAAAGCCTTAATTCCTCCGTCGGAGATACATCGTTTGTTTTTTTGTAATGGTTTAAATCAGCCTTTTTAATTTCAAACATTTCATTGTTTTTGCCGGACGCATAATGCGGAATACCCATACCGTTCATTATCGCCTTTGTTTCGTCAGCCGTATAAACCTTGTCGCCTTGCGACAGCGGAACAACCACATCACGCCCGCTAAACATCATAAGTCGCCCGTTATGCTCGATAAGCTCACGCGGATCGCTGACGCCCCTTTCATCATTTACAACCGCCAAACCGCTTTTTGCATATTGTGTTCCGTCTGCCAGTTTCGGCATTCCCTGAACATTGTACTTCACAGTAACATTGACTGTTCTGTCCTTCAAACTGTTTATACTTGCTCTTGCCGAACTCACACCGCTTGCGGTATTGTCAACTGCGGTAATATTAATTTTTGCGTTTTTGCCGTCAAATTCACTCATTATTTTACCTGCCGATGAATTAAGTGTAGCAAGTGCATTTTGTGCCGTTGTCAAAGCATTTATAAGTCCCGACGCGTCACCCGTTATGCTGACCGATAAATTAGCCGCCTCTGCCATAACTATACCTCCTCTCCGTAAAACATTCTCAAATGTTCGTTATCGTAATCCTCTGTATCTTCATTCAATCCGTCAAGCATTTTAAACAGTACCCACGGATTTTGTCTGCCAACTTCGTCAGGCAGTATGTGATGGTACGTTAGGAACATCGTATAGATGTCCCTAAGCACACCGCTACCGCCTGACGTTACTCGTTTTTTGAAGAAAGAGCATCAACGTAAAAGCCCCAAAGTACAAGACACATCTTTGCACGTTCGTTCACGTCAACGGAATCGATAACATCCTGAGTTGCGTCCGTACCCTCAAACATATAGTCAAGCGCGTCCCTGCAAATGCTGAGCGGACCTTTCTTATTTTCATCATTATGTGCGTCATTAATAATGCACATCGCCTCAAAGTCAAACGGCTTTGAAACGTATTTAACCTTATCTTTTACAAATGTTAATGTATGTTGCATAATTTTCTCCTTATACCGTCTGCGGATAGTAATTCATATCCGTAAACCACTTGTTTTCAAATTCATCTCTTGTGATATTTGACGGCAAATCGCTTTCATCAAAATACGCATAATAATTGTTGTCAAAATCACGTTGTACCGCCGTGTATGTTGCCTTAGCGGTTTGCTTGTCGATACTTCCGCTTGACGGCTTTGTCTTTCCGCCTACGTTTGATGCAAAACTGTATGAACCCTTGTAGTATCTTACATAACGGTACGAGCCGTCGGACTTCAAAATTCTCCATGCCACACCGAAATATACTGTTTTAACATCGTTTCCGACTTCAACTACACCGTTTTTGCGTGTCAATCCACGCCACATTGCGTCAACCTCCGGCGGAATATCGGCATTTGTTATATCGTGTCCCAATTTTTCGATATAGCTTGACGCCTCATATGCACCATTGTCCGCGTCAAAAACATCACTGCCGCCGCTGTCTGTCGGTGCAATTTCAACCGTTCCTTTCAAATTATACGCTTCTCCGTATTCCGTTCCGCTAACGCTGTCCTCATTCACTTTAAAGAAAGTATACTTGTCCACACCTATTGTAGGTAAAGGTTTCTTGTTCATAATTTTTCCTCCGTTTTTTCATATTTTGTCTTAAAGAGATATATTTTTATAACGTAAAATACTTCTGAAATCTCATTGTCTTATGATATATTTTTTTATCATTTTCGGGAACGTCCATAGACATCTCCCTCACCCAACTGTCCTTTGTCATTACTTCATTGACCTCTGCCGCCAAATCACTGCATTCTTTCGGAATTTCCGCCCATATGTCAATTTGAATATGCCCGTCTTGAATACTCTCGTCATTGTCGGCATAAAATCCGCCGCACTCCGTCACCGTATAATAACTTATAATCGGCAGATTATTAAAATTTTTCGGATATTGAAATACTGCCTTGCATTTAACATCACTGAGTGACTTTTCAGCCTCCGCATTAATATCAATCATATAATCACCCCTTTATCGCCTCTGCGATTGCAGACAATATCGCTTGCGTGTTTGATAAAAGTGCCGGCACAAGATACGGCTGTGCCGCCATTTTTGACGTACCGAATTCAACAAATACCGCATATTCCGTATCAGCCGATATAACCGCCGTATTTCCGCCGGGCTGTACATTAATTGACGACTGCAGCCGTCCCGTATCAACAGGGCAAAGACTTTTTGCACTTTCACATACCGTTTGAGCACCCTGACCGATTATATCCGCAAAATTATTTTCTATATTATTTGCAATATCCGAAAGTCCGTTATCATAATTAATATCAATCTGCATTTTTCTCACTCCGCATCATCGCCGTCATACCGAAATTCCAACATTCAGCCTTTATAATCTCAAAAAATTCGTCACCGAATTTAGCATATCTGCCTATTTTTATAAGGTCTGTTTTGTCACAGAACACTTTATATTTTTTATTTTCGGTCAAACCGTATATACGTTTTTCGAGTTCATTTTCATATGGCTGAATATCACACACAACACTCCCCAAAAGTGTTTTTTCACCCTTTTTTTCATATGTATTTTCACCGACTTCGTACACCTCGATTTCGGTGTCATAAAATCGTTCAAACGGATTTATCATCGGCAATCACCTCCGACGGCACTTTAACTTTCCTGCTGACAAACGGCTTTAGACGTATTGCATATTCTTTCAAATAATCATAGTTGTCGTCAGAGTATTCGACCTTCCTCTCACCCTCCGTAACCGACTTAACACCGCCGTTTTGATTTGCCGTATATCTCTTGACCGTAAGCGTCGGAATAAAGCTTACAATCTGTCTTGGCAGAACATCAATACGACAGTACGCCAGCACAGAATTAACAGTATCCTCAATCAAAAGCATAAGAACATCGTCCTTGTCATTGTCTTTAATTCCGAGCAGTAATTTCACCGCGTCAAGAATTTCATTTTTAGTGTCCCCCATTTTCAACACAGCCTTTCTGACCTATTCTTATTTGGCAGTTTTAAACACATAAATCGCACTCTTTTTATTTTCAAGCACAAATGCGTCATAATACACTCTGCCTTCAACCAGCCAGCCGTTGATTCCCGGCGGATTATCGTGGATTTTGTATTCCGACAATTTAACCGGAGAAGTCGTTGCGGCTTGATTTGTGATAATAAATTCAACGTTTTCAGGGAAGTAAGACTTCGGCACAACGATAAGCGGAATACCGTCAATCGTTCCGACTTGACCTTTAATCAAAATTTCCTGCGACATATCGCCGTTTCTGATAAAGCTCGAATCCTCCTTGATGTTCTTGTAAAAATCACTTGATACAAATGCACAACTTCCGACAAGCGGAACATTATTTTCAATAAGAGTTGTTGCACCATTCAAAAATGCGTCATAAGCATTTGCCTTTGTCACCTTACCTGTAACGGTAGTTTTTGCCCCTTCGCAAATTTTTCCAAAACGGTACTTGTCGATTTCAGGCACAACCACTTCTCTGATTTGTCTTTGAAGTGCCGCACCTGCCGCATTTGACATTTGAGTATCGTTATATGTCCCCCTGTCAATAGTGAACGTGAAACTTCTGTCACGCGTCATAGTCATTTCCTGTACAGTGTTTTCGATTTCCTGCGGTGTACCGTATCTGCTTGTGCCTGATACCGAATAGTCGTTCATCTCTGCGGTAGGCACTGAATATACGTTTACCGTCTTAACACCGACAAAGTCGTAATCATTGTTTACCGCCGCCGAAGTCATAGACTCCCTTGCGAATTTTTCATCAATTTTTTGAGCATACTTACTTGCATAATTTATAGCCATTGTATTCATCCTTTCATAATCACGTTATTTATTACATTCCCAAACCGCTTAAAAACGGGTCTGTTAAATTTTCTTTTTCTCTTGAAATTCTCGGCGGAACACCCTTTAATCTTTCGGATAAACCGCTTTCGATTGCTTTCATATATTCTGCTTTAAATCGCTCGATATTTTCCGCCATAATGTCCTTGTCTGCATCTGCGACCATTCTCGCGAAATTCACAGGCAGATTTTGAGCCGCCAATTCCTTTGCCGCCTCAAATTCGGCTCTTTCGGATACATACTGCTGTCTTTCATTTTCAAAATCCTTTTGTCTTTTGTCCATTTCAGCCTTTGCTCTGTCCTCTGCCGACATTGTAGCCATCTTCGCGGCTTCCTCTCTTTCCGATACGATTCTGTCTGAAAAATCTTTTTCCCAAGTTGCTTTTTCGTTTTTAATCGCCTCCGCAACATAGCCTGCAATGAGATTTTTCAGTTCATCGTTTTTGTGTCCCCCGTTTTCGTTTTTCGTGTCACCGTTTAGTGTCCCCTGTTTCTTCTTTTCGTCCATACTTTTTTCCTTTCTTTACATTAAAATAAATCACTATGTTTTTTATTCTTGAATTATTCCTGTACATATTTTAATTTTTCGCCAAGCATTTTTTCTTTTGCGGCAAGCTGTGCCTCTTCCTTCGGATCGCCCACAAATGAAAGCTGTGATAAAAGAGTTTCGCTTGACGCAATACCGACTAAGTTGTTTACCATCTGTGAAATCTCCAACTCATTAACAGGCAAATTTCTCGTAAACACAACATCAATGCGATGTATAGGCACATACTCCATAGCACCTTTTAGCGACAGAAAATTAACATACAATTCAAATCTCTGTTTTAAAGCTTTCGTAAAGTATCGCTCCTTGTTTCTGACGTGCTGTTCAAAACCCATAAGCTTATACTTAATCGCGACACCCGATAAATTTGTACCAAACGTCTGGTCTGATAAATCGGGAATCATAGAAAATCTGTGAATATCGCTTTTCAGACTGTCCTTTAACACTTCAATATCGCTTTCGGACATAACCTTTGAAAGATATTGAGCCGCCGCACCCTCATATCCCATCAAAATGCGTTCTTCCCTAAGTTTCTTCGCCTGCTCACTGTCAAGGTCGATACCGGTAAGGAATAAGAATGCGTCAACAAACTGTTCCTTGTCGTTAACTCTGTCCGACTCCAAAATATTGTAAGCGTCAATCAGCGGAATCATCTGTTCAAAATCACCTTGCTTTTCTTCATTGTTGCGATACTCCACCATAGGCATTTTACCGAAATAGTGGTGCTGAGAATTTGTCATAGTCATATGCAAAAAACTGTCCGCAGTGTTTTCATATGTATAAATCATCTCCCTGTCACACACAATACAGCAAACACCCGTAACCAAGCCGTCAATGTCACGCTTTTTGTAATAATGTATGCCGTACAGCGGAATTTCGCCAACGCCCGCACCGTATACAATAAACGTGTTGCTCGGCGGCAAGCATACACTTTTCGGCTGTGATTGCTCGTCCGCATAAACCAATTCATAAGCTTTACCGAAAATGCTCATTGTCTTTTCAAATTCCGCGTCCAAACTCGGCATATCCTGAACAGCAAAGCAATTTTTAACCGCCTCAATATCGTATCCGTCCGAACAGCTGTACGCCACAGGATTGCCTACAAGATAGCTTTTTGCAATATCCACGATATACTTCGCGTGATTACACACAATTTTGTTGTTCGCGATATTGTCGCTTGAACGTCTGCGTTCACAAATTGCGTGTTTGCCGATATAATAGTTGTAAAGTTTTTCGTATCGCTCCTGTTCAAGCGAATGTTTCTCAATCAGCTTAGCAAGCAATACCTCGTCTATACCGTCCTTTAAAATATCCTCGTCAATTATCATAAATCAAGTTCACTCCTTTTAATTACCCTCGCTTTTTTCTTTGTGATTTCGTCCTCAAGTGCATAACGTACCGCATCAATGGTGTGATTGTTCTTGTCGGGATAAACCGACTTAAATTCACCGTCCGTATCGCGTTCAAGCTCATATTCCGAAAATTCTCTTGCAGCATTCGGACACCTTTCGGGATCAATCACGATTTTTTCAAGACTCTGCAAAAATCTGATACCGTACTCGATACTGTCCGGACCTTTCCTTGCACTGCGAACACGCAAACCGAACATTCGCAAATCGTTGATACTTTTCGGCTCGGCACTGTCGCATACAATCAATTTATTAGCAAACCCTTTTTCAAAAATCTTTTCAGCCGCATTGTGATTTGTCATCCCTTTCGCATAAATTTCATCAAAGATAAACAACTTATTGTTGTGATAAAAACACACCACATACACAAACGGATCTGCCGCGAAACCGAAATCGACACCGCATTTAATATTGTCAAAACTTTTTACTTCCTCATCGCTAAGTTTTACAACTTCAAGATTATCAAAAATTTCACCGCCTGTTCCCGTCACTTCGCCGAGATATTCGTGATTATACTGATTAATATGTAGCTTTTTAAGATACTCCGCTTCCAAAAAAAATTGTTCTCCCAACCAGTTTTTCGGTACATCAAGATATGTACTCTTATGCACAAGCATATCATCACGCTTTTTGAGTGCCTCACGGTTTACCCAACTGCGTCGGTTTTGCGGAGGATTGTACGAATAAAATACGGTAAATTTTTCACCGCCGCGCATCATCGACTGATTTATCGAGCGGATTTCTTTCATACTGCAAAACTCGTCTAACTCCTCATACCAAATATATCGAATATATCCGTGCGTAACCTTTGTGGATTTCAATTTCTGTACCTTGTCCGCACCGCGAAACAGTATTTTCTGACCTGTTTTTTTGTAGACCATTTCCGGTACACTCGCCTTTATATCCCACATATCCGATACGCCGAGCTTTTCAATCGCCCATTCAAGCTGAGAGAATACGCTGTCTTTTAAGTAAGCACCGACCTTACGCAGTACAACCGCATTTGTATCGGCATTTTTCATAATACCGAGTATAATTTCAACGCTCACAAAACTTGATTTAGTCGACCCACGACCGCCGCAAAGCCAAAAATGCGTATAATCTTCAATAGAGTTATGCACCTTGTAAAAAGACGGTGCAATCAACCTGTCAAGACTGCACTGCATTTTTCTGCTCCTTGATTTGTTCGGCTTTTTCGATATTATCGACGATTATAACATCACCGCCTCCGCTTTCGCTCTTGCCTCCGAATATTCCGTAATGCTTACCTAAAAGCTCAGCCGCTTTAAATGAATCAGCCATACGAATTTCCTCATCTTCACGACGCATTATGTACGTTAGAAATTCAAGAATTTCCCCTTCATTTGCAATGCCCAATTTAATCACCCTCTTTTTCATTTAATATTGATTTTTCATCAATACATAACGTCCGACTTTCTGACACATTCACTGCAGCCGACACATTCTTCATCATCATTGATATAGTAATGTTCCGGTTCAAAAGCACCGCATACGGGACATACCGTTTCCCCGTCATATGAGTCATACTCACCGTAATTATCCGTCCTTGCAATTTCCATTGCCAAAATTGCCATTGGGTCATCGTTTGAATAAATCATAAGCACTCCTTTCTATCTTTTTAAGATACTTTATTGTTAAAAAATATATGCCAATCACTTGGCTATCTCTTTAAGACACTGTCATTATATCTCATCAAGATACTTTTGTCAAGTATAAATTTCTTTTTAGGATACTTTTAACAACATTTTGTTTACTTTTCAGATACTTTTATGTACAATGCTTGCAAAAAGTTTCAAAATATGATACTATATAATCAGTTACGAAATATGATTAGAAAGATTTTGGTGATTAAAATGACTACGGGCGAAAGAATTAAAATGCTCAGAAAAGAGCATAATTTAACCCAGGAGGAGCTTGGAGCAAAAATCGGTGTGCAAAAAGCGGCAATCCAAAAATACGAAAAAGGGACAGTAAAAAACATAAAACGCGACTCGCTTATAAAGCTTGCACAATGTCTTGATACTTCCCCCGAATATCTTCTCGGCTGGGAGGATATGCCGAATAACGTTGAAATAGCCGATACGTCAAACTATGTAAATATTCCGATAATCGGCAGAGTTGCGGCAGGTCTGAGCTGCTTTGCCGAAACGAATATCACAGATTACGAACCTGTCAATAAAAATGACGTTCGCGGTGACGAACCGTTCGTTTTTCTCCGTGTTGTCGGTGACAGTATGTATCCGCTTTTTATGGAGGGCGACCTTGTGCTTGTCAGATGTCAGTCATCAGTTGACAGTGGCAGTTATGCGGTTGTTATGATAGATGAAGAGGACGGCGTTGTAAAGAAAATCGTATACGGACCTGATTTTATCGAACTTCACTCCATAAACCCAATGTACCCTGTCAGACGTTTTGAAAACGAAGATGTTACACGTATTCGTGTATTCGGCTTGGTACGCGAGATAAAGCGAAAATTTTAGTCGAATTTGGAACAAATCAGTATAAATTTACGTCTAATAATATATATGATAAAGGAGTATAATATTGTATCAATATAAAACACTTTCAAACGGTATAAAAGTAGTTGCCGAAAAGATTGATTACCTAAAGTCAATCTCAATCGGAGTATGGGTAGGCAACGGCTCACGATATGAAAATAAAGAAGTAAACGGAATTTCTCATTTTATCGAGCATATGCTTTTTAAGGGAACGAAAAATCGCTCTGCGGCACAAATTGCACACGAAATAGATTCGGTCGGCGGTCAACTTGACGCATTTACTTCGCGTGAATATACTTGTTTTTATACAAAAACACTTGATTCGCATATTCCGATTGCACTTGAAATTCTTTCGGATATGCTTTATAATCCGATTCTTTCACCTGATGATATGGCACTTGAAAGACAGGTTATAAAAGAAGAAATCCATATGTATGAGGACAGTCCGGAGGATCTTGTGTATGACCTTTCGTCATATGCCGCATGGGGCGACACACCTATGGGCAGAACGATTCTCGGCACATATGAAAGCCTTGACGGCATAACACCGGATATAATGAGAAACTATATGAATAATCATTATACAAGTGCGAATACTATAATATCAGTATCAGGAAATTTTGACGATACGTTTTTTGAACTTCTTGAAAAGTATTTCGGTACAAAAAAAATGCTTGACACAAAACCGTATCTTCCCGATGCACCTTATATAAGCAAGAATAATATCGTAAAAGAAAAAGATATTGAACAAGTCCAGCTTGTCGCAACGTTCAAAGGCATTGATGTTATGGACGAATCGGTGTACAGTCTGCTTGTGTTTAACAACGTGTTCGGCAGCGGAATGTCGTCAAGATTGTTCCAAAACATACGCGAACAGCGTGGTTTGGTGTATTCGATAAGTGCGGGACACAGTGCGTATATCAATACGGGTGTATTTGATATTTCTGCCGGAATGAGTCCCGAAAGTCTTGGCGAAGTCGCACATCTTATTTCAAAAGAAATCAATACGATTAAACACAATAAGCTGACATCGGCAGAAATCACAAAAGCAAAAGAACAGCTTAAAGGCAATTATATACTTTCAAGCGAAAGCACAGGCGCAAGAATGCAAGGTGCAGGTCGTTCATTGCTTTTGAATAAACCGATATACACGCAGGAAGAAGCACTGAAAAAAATCGACGCAGTAAATGCCGATTCGGTTGCGGAAATAATAGACAGAGTTCTCGACAGTTCGACTATGTGTATTTCAGCAGTCGGACCTGTCAATAACGTTGACAATCTGTTTGAACTCGATTAAATAATGTATAAATATTAATTTATTATAAAATTTTAGCTAAAACACTTGCAATTTTATTGTATTTGTACTATGCTATAAATAAATGATATGCTATTTTTAGCAGAAAGGGTGAATATCATGGAATTTAACGAAACAATGAAAATCAACCTTGAGTTTGATAAGGAAAAGGAAGTCAGAGAAATAGTTGCCAAAGTATATGAGGCACTGAAAATCAAAGGCTATGATCCTATCAGCCAAATAGTAGGATATATCCTTTCAGGCGACCCGACCTACATAACAAGCTATAACGGTGCAAGAGGTCTGATTGTTAAAATAGAACGTGACGAACTTTTAGAGGAGTTTGCAAAAACATATATTAAAACGCTTTAATCAAATAAAAGGTATTTTATTCATACCTTTTGTTTGTACGCGAAAAATCCGTCATTTGACGGATTTTTTTAGTTTCATCACAATATTTTCTTTAATACCTGCATTACACCCTCATCATCATTTGACGGTGCGATGTATTTTGCAACTTTTTTAATTTCATCGTGTGCATTTTCCATGGCGTAACTTTCGCCGCAATTTCGGAGCATTTCATAATCATTCATATAATCACCGAACGCAACACATTCTTCGGGTGAAATACCGTAAATATCCTGAATAACCTTAATTGCGTTGCCCTTATTTACATTTGCATTAATAACATCAACCCAACTTTCCGCCGATAAAACAGCCTTCAAATCACCGCTTATATCCGCGAGTTTGGGAAGTATATTATCCTTCGCTCTTTTGTGGCAGTAAAGCGCAAGATTTAAAATATTATCCTTGCCCACCACCGATTTTATATCATCAACAGTTTCCAAACGCACATTGTATTGTGCAACATCGTTCATAACATATTCGGGCGGGTTTTCTATATAAGATGTTTTTTCGCACCCAAGCACAGGATAAATCCCTTTGTCCTCACTCACCAAATCAAGCACTTCCAATGCCTTATCGTCAGGAACGGGCATAATATGAATAACCTTGTCCTTTTCCATTATAATTCCGCCGTTTTCAGAAATAAAAATCAATTTATCCTTAATCGGATTAAATATATTCAAAAGACTGTAATACTGCCTTCCGCTTGCGACAACAAATTTCACGTTGGGATGTGATTCAATCATTTCAAACAGACCTTTCGGCAAACGCAGTTTACTGTCCAAAACAGTTCCGTCCATATCAAATGCAACAAGTTTTATTGATTTTTTCACACTAAAAAACCTCCTTTTGCTTATTATATACCGCAAAGGAGGTAATGTAAACATTTATTTTTTGTCAGCCTTTTTAATTTTAATTATGTATTCCGTTCCCCATTCAAAAGAATTTTCTTCAATTTTTGCATCTATACCGCTTTTTTTCATCAAATCAACAGCACGTTTTACGGTGTTTTTGAATACTTTAACATCTTTTGCAGTTGTTATGCGAAGGTCATTGATAGGTTTCGGCTTCGGAATATTCATAGTGCGTACAAGTTCTTCTGCTTGTGTAACATTCATATTGTCACGGCAAATAAGTTTGACAGCCTCAAGCTGTTTTTCTTCATTGTTAAGCAACAGTAAAGCCCTCGCGTGACGTTCCGTAAGGTCGTAATCTCTTATTAATTTTTTCACAAGCGGAGGTAGTTTTAATAATCGTATTTTGTTTGCAACCGATGCTTGACTTTTTCCGACTTTCAAAGCCAACTCCGTTTGTGTAAGTCCCTGTTCACGAATAAGACTTTTATAACTTTCCGCTATCTCAAAAAACGACAAATCCTCTCTCTGCAAATTTTCAAGTAAAGCCAAAATTGCCGATTTATCATTGTCAGCCTCAATTATAACCGCCGGTATTTCGTCAAGTCCCGCCATTTGTGCAGCACGAAAACGTCTTTCACCTGCTACAAGCTCATATTCACCGCTACGTCTGCGTACCGTTACCGGCTGAATTAAACCGTATTCCATTATAGAATTTTTCAATTCCTCCATAGCTTGCGGTTCAAAATATTTTCTCGGCTGATTAGGATTTGGTGCTATCATATAAAGCGGAAGTGATACAATCCGCATTTTATCTTGTACCGTTGATTTTCTAAGGAAACTAATCATGGAAATTTCTCCTATGCTAATTTACATTATTTTACACTGAATGGTTAAAAAATATATCCACACGCAAGGTAATCGATTAGTACTCTTTTTAATTTCCCTGAAATTAAAAAGAGTAACCAGCGATAATGTTCGGCATTGATGTTTACACTTGATGTAACAACATTATCGCTGTTTACCCTCGGTGGTGGAAGGTGTAAGACATTTTGGGGGTAGAACAAGGCCTTGGGGAAACCTTGTTAGAAATGTACCGTATCGATACTATCTGCCTTACATTTACTATTATAGCATAATATTTCCATATTGCAAGCACTTTTTGCAATTATAATTCGACAATATTCAATTTAATTTTTTTATTTCACCAAATTGTAACAAGTTCCAATAGGAGTTTTTGTTGCAATACCCGGTTTTCTCGGATATTTAAGCGGAGTTTGTCCTACTTTTTTTATAACTATTATCTTGTGTTTCAATTCGGTGAACGGAATTTCCGCCTCAACAATGTCCTCAATCTGTCCGCCGAGTATTTTTATGGCACGTTTAGCGTCCTTTACTTCCTGCTCTGCCAACGGGCCTTTCAAAGCAAGGAAGTAACCGCCTTGTTTCAAAAACGGAATACACCACTCCGAAAGCACAGTCAAATTAGCCACTGCACGCGACACAACGGTATCGAACTTACCTCTGTAATCTCTGTTTTTACCGCCGTCCTCCGCACGCGAATGGACAAATTCCACATCATTTATATCAACTTTTTCACAAACGTCCTTTAAAAAGTTAATTCGCTTATTAAGACTGTCAAGCAAAGTCAGCTTAATTTCAGGCTTTGCGATTTTCAGCACAAGTCCGGGGAAACCCGCACCTGTTCCGACGTCAATCACTTTTCCCTTGACATATCCCGTCTTTATTGCGGTCAGCGAGTCAAGAAAATGTTTTGTTACAATGCCCTCATCATCTGTTATCGCAGTAAGATTAATCTTTTCGTTCCACTCAACCAAAAGACGCGCATATTCCATAAGTTTATCAACTTGCACATCATCAAGCGGTATATCAAGCTGTCTGCTTCCGTTTATAATTAAATCCTTCATCATTCACCTATCCATTTTATAAAGATTTCAGCCAAGGTATCATCGGCTCAACATAAATAGCCTGATAACCGAGTTCGTTCGGATGAGTGCCGTCACCGTCAGGCTTACTTTCTGTTCCAAAATACAGCTTGCGCATATCATCGTCACGCACATTTACACCTGTATCGGAATTATTTTTTGCATACAAATCAAGATACGAAACATCCCACTTGTCGCATACTTCTTTTATACGCTCATAATACGATTCAAAATTACCTTCGGCGTCATATGTAAACGGATCATGTGTAATAACAAACCCTACTTTCGAGTTAGGAAAATCATTTCTAATTTCAAAAAACATTTTTTCCATACCGCCGGTCATTGTGTTTTCATCAAAATCACCGCTGAAACCGTCTGTAATTTCTCCAAGTTCCGAATGGCCCCAAAAATCATTCAAACCGCCCTCGGCAATGATATATTCATAATCGCCGTCAAGGTTATCGAGCATATCCGTAATATACGGTCTGTATCCGTCTGAATTTTCCGACCAATGCACATTGTCAGCAAGAGTAGCACCGCCCTTGCTGACATTTGTAACATTCATATTATATTGTTCCCCAATCAACTTGCCGTAACCGCCTTGCCAATTAGTGCCGTAACTGATACTGTCACCAATAAATGCAATTCTTTTGCCGTCAAGCGGATTTTCACCTTTAAAACTGCACGACGTAACAGTCATAACAGCAGTTATCATTAGTGAAATTATTTTATCCATATTTCTTACAACCACTTTTATCCCAAGATTTTTTCAATAAGTTCTGCAAGTTCCTCAGCTTTCTTTGTGATGTATTCTTCGTCCTTACCCTCAATCATAACACGAACAAGCGGTTCAGTACCCGAAGGTCTGATAAGGACTCTGCCCTCGCCGGCAAATTCATCTTCAAGAGCCTTGCAAGCCGCAGCTATTTCTTCATTTTCCATATAACTGTTTTTATTTTCAAGTTTTACAACGGCATTTCTAAGCACTTGCGGCATAACCGTTACAATGCTTGCCGCCTCAGACGCTTTCATACCTGTCTTTTTAAGTACCGATAAGAATTGCAAAGCACTTACAAGACCGTCACCTGTTGTGTTGTGGTCAAGGAAAATGATGTGACCGGATTGTTCACCGCCGATATTGTAACCCTTTGCAAGCATTTCTTCAAGTACATATCTGTCACCTACTTTTGTTCGCGGAATGTTGATACCGATTTTTTCACCTGCCATAAATAAGCCAAGATTACTCATAACCGTTGCAACAAGAGTATTTTGCTTCAATGTACCGTTATCACGCATAAACTTTGCACAAGCCGCCATAATCTGGTCACCGTCAATAAGCTTGCCGTTTTCGTCCACAGCCAACATTCTGTCCGCGTCACCGTCAAAAGCTATACCGATGTCCGCACCGATTGAAGTAACGTAAGCCTGTAAACTTTCCATATGAGTAGAACCGCACATATGATTGATGTTTACACCGTCAGGAGTGTTGTGTATAGCCTCAACGTTTGCACCAAGCTTGTTAAGAGCTTTGAAAGCAGTTTCATAACTTGCACCGTTTGCACAGTCAACAGCGATTTTCATACCGTCAAGACGGCAGTCAATCGTAGAAACAGCAAACGCAACATAATCCTCAACAGCGTTGTGGTTAGCACTTACATAACCGACTTTGCCGTGAGTAGGCAATTCTTCGATCGCCTTTTCACCAAGTATATAACTTTCAATTTCGTTTTCAATTCCGTCACTTAGCTTGTATCCGTCACTGTTAAAGAACTTTATACCGTTGTATTCGCATGGATTGTGAGATGCAGAGATAACAACACCTGCATCAGCCTTGTAGTATCTTGTAAGATATGCAACAGCCGGTGTAGGAACTACACCCAAAGGAATAACCTTTGCGCCCATCGAACAAAGTCCGGCAGTAAGAGCCGCCTCAAGCATATCACCTGATTTTCTTGTATCTTTACCAATAAGTATTCTCGGTCTTTTTGAAGAATGTTTTGTAAGCACATATGCACCGCTTTGACCTGTTTTAAAAGCCAATTCGGCAGTAAGGTCTTTGTTGGCGATACCTCTTATACCGTCCGTTCCAAATAGTTTTCCCATTCTTAATTTCCTCCTAATTAAACTAATCCTATTATATTATTATATAATAAAGATATACAAAAGTAAACCGTTTTTTGACAAAAAAAACTGCCGTTTAAAACGGCAGTCAGATTGTCGACAAATTGTCCGGAACGTGCAAGATATTATTTTTATATTTTATAATTTAATTTATAGCTATAAAAAATAACAGGCAAGCCTATCTTCGATATACGGCTTGCCTGTGCACTTTTTGCGAAAATAAACTCTAACGTACCCATGTACGCCGACGAGTTCATTTTCACAAAATCCGAACTAATTTCTCGACCTCTGCTATCGTGTCGGTATTTTTCCGACAGATTTAATTTTCTTATTAAAGGTCCGTAAACTTCTTACCGCCCATAAGGTGAAAATGTAAATGCGGAACAGTCTGACCGCCGTCCTCGCCACAGTTGTTTACAACTCTGTAACCGTTTTCGGCAAATCCCAATTCAGACGCAATCTGCGGTATCTTTTCCCATATAGCCGCAACATACTTTACGTTTTCCGCATTAATTTCATTCGCACTTGCAATGTGACACTTCGGCACAATAACAATGTGCTCCGGTGCTTGCGGATTGATGTCACGGAATGCTAACATCATATCATCTTCATATACCTTATTTGACGGAATTTCTCCGTCAATTATTTTGCAGAATAAACAATCCATTTTATTCACTCCTTTGTATTTCACACCACCCCTCAGTCGGCTTTGCCGACAACTCCCCTCTTTGGGAGCCTTTTTGCCTCTCCTTAAGGAGAGGTGGCACGCAGTGCCGGAGTGGTGACTCATATCTATTCTCTATTATCTTTTCTCTCTTATCTATTATATCTTTCGTACGGGCGGTCATCGGCCGCCCTTTTAATACCTCAACATTGCGGGCGACCAATGGTCGCCCCTACAATACAATAGTCCAAACCGTTTACGCTATTCTCAATTACTTAATCTGTTCCGCAACGATTTCGTCAACCTTAGCCAACGCGTCATCAATCTTGCTCGCGTCACTGCCGCCGCCTTGCGCCATATCAGGCTTACCGCCGCCGCGGCCGCCTGCAACAGCCGTAATATCCTTAATAATCTTACCGCAATGAACGCCCAGCTTAACAGCCTCCTTTGACGCCATAGCAACAAACGTAATCTTACCGTCAGTTTCAGCACCCATAACAGCAACACTGTTCGGAACTTCCGCCTTAATCTTATCAGCCATAGACTTCATTTCATCAGCACCCATACCGTCAACCTGTGCGGTAATCAAGCTGATTTCGCCGATATGCTTAATACCTGTCATAATGTTGTTTGCCTTTGCGGCAGCCATTTTTTCCTTAAACGAATCAACAGCCTTTTCAAGCTCACGGCACTGTGCCATAACGCTTTCAGCCTTGTGATCAATTTCATTAATTTGATTAATCTTTAACGCAGCCGCAGTCTTTTCAATAAGTCTGTCACTGTTATTGATATATTCAAGCACACCCTTACCAGTCACAGCCTCAATACGTCTTACACCTGCCGCAACACCGCTTTCAGAAATAATCTTAAACAAACCGCATTGAGCAGTATTTGTAAGGTGAGTACCGCCACAGAATTCAACACTGTAATCGCCGACAGAAACAACTCTTACAACATCACCGTACTTTTCTCCGAACAATGCAATAGCGCCAAGCTTTTTAGCTTCTTCAATCGGCAATTCCTGTACAGTCACATCAATGCTTTCAAGAATTTTCTCATTAACAATATCTTCAGCCTGTTTGATCTGTTCAGTTGTCATAGCCTCAAAGTGAGAGAAGTCAAAACGAAGTCTGTCACTTTCAACAAGCGAACCTGCTTGCGCAACGTGTGAACCAAGTACATCACGAAGTGCCTTGTCAAGAATATGAGTTGCAGTATGGTTACGGCAAACGTCTGTTCTGTGAACCTTGTCAACAGACATTGTAACTGTATCGCCAACCTTAATCGGTGTAAGCTGAACTTCTGTTTCGTGAAGATAATAACCGTCCTCTGTCTTTGTTGTATTAACAACATTTGCAGCCTTACCGTTTATTGTGATAGTACCGATGTCACCTACCTGACCGCCCATTTCAGCATAGAAAGGAGTTTTGTCTGTAACGATAAATCCCTTTTGATTTTCGATTATTGTATCACAAACGCCCTCTTCCTCAACAACAATGCCGACAACTTTTGCGTCTGTTTCAAGTGTATCGTAACCGACAAATACAGTCGGCTCTGCATTTTCAAATTCAAATGTTTCGTTGCCGTCCCAGCTTGAACCGATACCACAATTACTTCTTCCCTTATCCTTTTGTTCCTGCATAGCTTTGTTAAAGCCGTCAATGTCAACCTCAAGACCTTTTTCTTCAGCCATTTCTAATGTAAGGTCAACAGGGAAACCATATGTGTCGTGAAGTTTAAATGCCTCTTTACCGGTAAGCTCTTTTCTGCCCTCTTTTTGAGCTGCCTCAATATATCCGTTAAGTACGTTAAGACCGTTGTCGATTGTAGCGTCAAAGCGTTCTTCTTCTTTCTTGATTATGTTTCTGATATAATCTCTCTTTTCATCAAGTTCCGGATAAGCACCCTTTGAACATTCAATTACAGTATCTGCAACTTCAAACAAGAACTGCTTGTTTATACCAAGTAATTTGCCATGTCTTGCGGCACGTCTTAAAAGACGGCGAAGAACGTAACCTCTGCCCTCATTTGACGGAATAACACCGTCTGAAACCATCATAACCGTACTTCTGATATGGTCGGTTATGACTCTTAGAGAAACGTCTTTTTTATCGTCCTTTTTGTATTCAATATTTGCGATACGGCAAATATGTTTCATAACGTCTTGAACAATGTCAATCTCAAAAAGATTGTCAACACCCTGCATAACAACGGCAAGTCTTTCAAGACCCATACCCGTATCAATGTTAGGATTCGGTAAACGGTTATAGTTGCCGTCCTCGTCTTTGTCGAACTGCGTAAATACAAGATTCCAAACTTCCATAAATCTGTCACATTCACAGCCGACACCGCAGCCGGGCTCACCGCAGCCGTATTCTTCGCCGCGGTCAAAATATATTTCCGAACAAGGACCGCAAGGACCTGTACCGTGTTCCCAGAAGTTGTCCTCTTTACCAAGCTTAACGATGTGAGTAGGGTCAACGCCAACTTCATTTACCCAAATATCTCTTGCCTCGTCATCTTCTTCATACACTGAAATCCAAAGACGTTCCTGAGGAATTTCCATAACCTTTGTGAAGAATTCCCACGCCCAAGCAGTTGCCTCTTTTTTAAAGTAATCTCCGAAAGAGAAGTTACCGAGCATTTCAAAGAAAGTGCCGTGACGTGCAGTCTTACCGACATTTTCAATATCACCTGTTCTGATACATTTCTGACAAGTCGTAACTCGTCTTTTAGGTGCTGTTTCAGGGTTTTGGAACCAAGGTTTCATAGGTGCCATACCCGAATTTATAAGTAACAAACTTGCGTCATTCTTCGGTATAAGCGGAAAACTTCCAAGTCTTAAACAACCTTTTGATTCAAAAAAGCTAAGAAACTTTTCACGAATCTCATTTACGCCCATTGATTTCATAATTTATCTATTCTCCTTTGTTTTTATACTAACTTATCTTATTTATTATATAAAATATCCTGTGCTATGTCAAGCTGAATACAACATTAAAGCACAATTTCCGTTTTATAAAATTCTTTTATCATTTTCACCATATATTCCGTGTCACGACTTCCCGCCGTTTCGTATGACGAGTGCATGGCAAGCTGTGCAAGACCTATGTCTGCGGTATTCAGTGAAACCTTTTCATTTGAAAGATTTCCAAGCGTTGAACCGCCCGGAATATCACTTCTGTTTGCATACATCTGATACGGCACGCCTGCATTTTTGCACACATACTTAACAACCGCCTCCGATACCGCATCAGTGGTGTATCTTTGATTTGCATTGTACTTAATCACAATACCGCCGTTCATATACACACGGTTTGTAGCGTCCGACTTGTCCGCAAAATTCGGATGCACCGCATGAGCATTGTCGCACGATAACATAAAGCTTTTAGCAACGGCTCTTTTGTACGTTTCCGAATTATTGCAAATTCTTTCAAGCACATCACGCAAAAATGACGATTTAGCACCTTGCTTTGTACCGCTGCCGACTTCTTCATTGTCAAACGCGGCGAAAACATTTACATTATCATCACTTTCGGAATTTAAAAATCCCTCAAGTGTACTGTACATACACTGTAAATCATCAATTCGCGGTGCAGAAAAATATTCTCCGTCTGCGCCCAAAACAGTACCGCGCATACGATTGTAAAGCGACAAATCAAAACCCAATATTTCCTCTTTATCTACTCCGACATTTTCTGCAATAATATCCTCAATTCTGCCGTTTTTCTCCGACGCTATCGGACACATATCACGTCTTATATTAAATTCATAACCCTTGTTAATATCTCTGCTCATATGAATTGCAAGTGACGGAATAACAAGCAAATCCCTGTCTATATTGACAAGTTTCGTTTCAACCTTACCGTTCTTTGCCGTAACAATTCTTCCGCTTATCGACAGCGGTCTGTCAAGCCACGACGACATTATCATACCGCCGTAACCCTCAACACTCAACTTTATACAACCGTCCGCATTTATTTCAAAATCAGGCTTTAGCTTGAATGACGGCGAATCGGTATGAGAGGCACAAATCATAAACGCACCGAAATCTTTTTTCGGCATTTCAAACGCAATTATTGATGACGAATTTCGTATAACGTAATATTTACCGCCGCTTTGTACATCCCACTTGTCGCCCTCAAGAAGTTCCGTAAAACCGTTTTCGTCAAGCCTGTCCTTTGCGGTTTTGACCGCATGGTAACAATCCGTACTTTTTCCGATAAAATCGATTAACTTTTCTGTATAACTCATTGTTAAGCCCTCTTTATTCAAATCTGATGTTTCCGCCGCCCGCATTCGCTTTAACCGCAGTACCGCGTCGTTTTAAACCGTATATGTCGGTAAGTTCGTATTCAAAAATATAAGCTCCGTCTGAAATATTTGCTTTTTTCACACCGCCGAACATTTTTAAAGTCCATGAACCTGTTATATTGTCGTTTGAGTTGTGTTCCACGTCATATACCGCAAGAATAGGAGTTATTTTATCAAAGGAACCAATCTTTTTCAAATTCGTATATGCTCTGCCGTTTGTCGAATCAAGACCGCCCCAAGCACCGATAATTTTGTAACTGTCTTTTTCGGTATCGTGCATAATGCGAACATTGCTTCTTTTGCCGTTTAATATAATCGGTGCCGAATAAATCTCGTAACCGTCATATTTTCCGACAAGATTAACCGATATATTTTTACCGCATAATCTAAGCATTTTGCCGTTAAAATTATCTTTAAAAATACCTGCGTCCCAGTCACCGTCCAAATCGCTGTATTTACCTATATATGTATAGTTTCCGCTCTTTTTATCCGCCTTATACACGTTTATATCCACACTTTTGAACATATCCATATTGCCGAGAATATTCAGTTCATATGAATTGCCGTCCAAAATAGTCTTATATTCCATAGTCTGCATATCTTGATTATATGTATTCCACGCCCAAGAAGAATTAAAATCTTCTGTATTTGAGGAATCTTCTACATTGCACCCGGTACATATCTTGCGTAGAAATTCTTTATATTTAACACTGTTTGAAATCTCCATATACTCTTGAAGTTCGTCATTGTTTTCCCAAAGCGGATAATATAGTGCAAGACCTGTTGAATTAGCTTTTCTCTCACCGCACACTCTGTATAAAACGGTTTCATTTAACGTGTTAATAAGCACGTCCGACGTGTTTCCGACAAATTCACTTGTTTTAACCGCCATATCGCCTAAATCAACAGAATTTGAAAATCCCTCATCAACCGTTGCACCGCCGTAAAGCTGTACACCGCTTATCGCCTTTGAAAGATTGACATAATTTAAAAGGCTGTCCGTTGCGGTAAGCATATCGCCTGCCATACCGTCAAACGCCTGATTAAGCGTAGACATATTGTCTAAAGCAACGCAAGACATTGCCGCGTCTTTGTCAGTGCCTTTTTCTTCACACTTTGCATAATATCCGTCACACACTGCCTCACCGATACCTTTAGAATCAGTTGACGGATTGTCGGACAAATACTGTAAAACATATTCATAATTCCATTCATCATTTCCGATAACGTCCTGCGGTGCAGTCATATAATCGGCACACATAGACATCTCCGCCGCAATTTCAAGACTTCCCATAAGTGACGAATCGAAAGACAGCATATCAAAATTCACGCCCGCCGCACTGATTCCGTATGAAATTTCTTCAAGATTAAGGCTGTCGTTGCCGTTAAGCTCGTCATAAGCCATACCGTTTATCAATCCGCCGCCTGCACCTGATAAAATAAGCATATAATGGTTTGCTTTATACTTTGACGTGCCCCACGATATAAAATTAGCAAGAGTATTGTAGTCACCCATATTTGCCGCCATAGACTGATCCTCAAGATAAAGTTTATTCTTATCGGCTTTAAATCTCTGACAATAATCGCTGTATATATTCTTAGTGTGCCACTTACTGCTGCCGCCTGTTTGCACAATGACATTTATATTGTCCGAATAATTTACATTCATAATTTCATCAAGTTTTTTTGAATAATCACCGTTTACGGATTCATCGTCACCGCCGCACATATATATAAGAACAGTCCAAGCCTTGTTACCCCCTTGACTTTCGGTATTACTTTCATAAACCACCTTATTTGAAGAACACGCCGTAAGCATAAGAACCGTCAAAACTGCAGTTATTATAAGCGTAACTCTTTTCATAGCCTTACCCCTCCATAAATTTATATAATGTAAAAAGGTGTTGCAAAGATTTCTCTTATACAACACCTTCTCAGTTCATTTTTAATTACGCTTGTGCAGGAGCGCCTACCGGACAGACACCGGCACATGCACCACATTCGATACAAGTAGCGTCATCTATAACGTATTGAGCGTCGCCCTCGCTGATTGCACTTACAGGACATTCAGCAGCGCAAGCACCGCATGAAATGCAAGCATCAGAAATCTTATATGCCATTGAAATACACCTCCTCATTTGATATTGCTGATATGATTATAACACGAAAATTGATATACTTCAATAGTTTTTCAAAATATTTTACTCACCGATTTCTTCCTCTGAAGGCTCGTTGTTTTTGCCTTTTTTGAGAACTTTAACGTCCGCAACGTTAAACTCTTTTAAAGTTTTTTCGTTTTCGTCGTCAAGTTTAACTTTAACCAGACCTTTAAGCAAGCTGACATATTCAACACTGCCCGTACCTTCGGGAGTTTTTACGATAGCACCCTGTTTCGGTGTAACCTTTAAAAGTTCCTCATATGTATCCTGTTCATATTTCAAACAACACATAAGACGTCCGCAAGCACCCGAAATTTTAGTCGGATTAAGTGAAAGTCCCTGTTCCTTTGCCATTTTTATAGACACCGGAGCGAACTCACCGAGGAACTGACTGCAACATAAACCTCTGCCGCATACACCGATACTTCCGAGAGTTTTCGCCTCATCTCTGACGCCGATTTGACGAAGTTCAATTCTTGTCTTAAAGACCATAGCCAAGTCTTTTACAAGTTCACGGAAGTCAATTCTTCCGTCCGCGGTAAAATAGAATAAAATCTTGTTTCCGTCAAATGTGTATTCAACTTCGACAAGCTTCATTTCAAGCTTGTGATTTTGAATTTTCTCCAAACATATCTTGTAAGCCTCTTTTTCAAGCTCTCTGTTCCTTTTGCTTTTTTCGGTATCTTCTTCGGTTGCGATACGGATAACACCCTTTAAAGGTTTCTTGAATTGGTTGTTATCAATAGCCTTTTTGCTCATAACGACCTCACCGTATTCAATACCTCTTGAAGTTTCGACAATTACACTGTCGCCTTGTTTTATATCAAAATCAAGCGGATCAAAATAGTACGTTTTGCCTGCCGGCTTAAATCGTACCCCTATCACGTTTACCATATTATAAAACCATTCCTTCCAAAATGTTTAAGCTTTGCTGTTTTTCGCTCTGCTCTTAATCTTTTCAGCCATTTTCTGCGACGGCTCAAAAACAAGCATATTTTCTATTCTGTTCTTTTCGTAAACAACATACCAAACCTTTTTAGGCGAAAATACACTCGCACGCATATTGTATATCGTTTTCGGAGTTTTTTTCGGTTTTTGTCTGGTAACAGACTTCACGTCCGATATATAAAATTCAACTTCTTTGTTTCTGTGACCGATTGCACGGTTTACGCGTACAATATCGTCTTTTATGCTGTAAGTAAATATCGCCGCATAACGCGTTAAGACAAAGAAACCCAATATACAAAATAAAAGTATCGTTATTATCGTACCGATTATTTTGTAGCTTGGCAAAATAAAAATTATATATTGTCCTAAAATCATAAATATGACAGCCCATAAAAGCGAAAATATAAATTCTTTTCCGCCGCCTGTTCTCTTTTCTTCCACTTCCCGAAAACTCCTTAAAACATCATTGTCTAATCTAATTAATTATAATATAAAACAATAAAATTGTCAACTCTCCGCATAAATAGCGATTGATCACCTCAAGCCACCACTCCGTCACTTCGTGACACCTCTCCTCAAGGAGAGGCTTTTTAATATACGCCCTCTTCCGTAAGGCTCCCCTTGAGGGGAGCTGTCGGCAACGCCGACTGAGGGGTGGTTCTGTCTATTATTTTTTCTATTCTCTCTTATCTGTTATCTGCAACGCGGGACACCGATGCACCGTTTCCATACTTTCACACAATCCGCATCTCATTCAAAACGGGCGACCAATGGTCGCCCCTACACACCGCTATACTGCACTTACTTCGTAGGGGCGGTCATCGGCCGCCCTATAAGTTTTACATACACAAACGGATTCGCCACATATCCTGCTTTCTTCGTAGGGGCGGTCATTGGCCGCCCTATAAGTTTTACATACACAAACGGTTCCGACACATATCCTACTTTCTTCGTAGGGGCGGTCATTGGCCGCCCTATAAGTTTTACATACGCAAACGGATTCGCCACATATCCTACTTTCTTCGTAGGGGCGGTCATCGGCCGCCCTATAAGTTTTACATACACAAACGGTTCCGACACATATCCTACTTTCTTCGTAGGGGCGGTCATTGGCCGCCCCTATAAGGCTCCCCTTGTGGGGAGCTGTCGGCAACGCCGACTGAAGGGTGGCTTTTCTGTCATTTTCTTCTAAGCATATTAATCATTTCCGAAATCGTCTTAATCCCGTAAGCCGCAAAACCGTCCGGAATTTTCACACCTCTAAGCGATTGTTTCGGCACAATCGCCGACTTAAACCCAAGTTTCGCCGCCTCATTAATACGCTTTTCAAGCTGCGAAACACCTCTAAGTTCACCGCCAAGACCGACTTCACCGATAAAAATCATATCCGGCGGCAGAGGAATATCCGACTGACTTGTCGCGACAGCGGCACAGATACCCAAATCAACCGCCGTTTCATCAATTCGAAGTCCGCCTGCAACATTCACATAAATGTCTGAATTTGACAAATTCATTCTTGCACGTTTTTCAAGTACTGCGATAAGCAACAGCACACGATTAACGTCAATACCGTTTGTCATACGACGCGGATTACCGAATCCGGTCGGTGTAACAAGTGCTTGAATTTCAGCCATAACACCACGACTGCCCTCCATTGTACACACAATCGCACTGCCCGATATATCAACATTTCTGCCCTCCAAAAGCATCATTGACGGATTTTCGACTTCTCTGAGACCGCTGTCACACATTTCAAATACACCGATTTCGTTAGTCGAGCCAAAACGATTTTTAACCGCTCTTAAAATTCTGAACGAAAGCTGTCTGTCACCCTCAAAATAAAGCACACAGTCAACCATATGTTCAAGCACTCTCGGGCCAGCAATCGCGCCCTCTTTTGTAACGTGACCGACTATAAACATAGAAATACCGAGCGACTTTGCAATGTGCATAAAAGCATTTGTAGCCTCTCTTACCTGCGGAACACTTCCCGCCGCAGAGGCAATATCCTGTCTGTTCATCGTTTGAATTGAGTCAATAATAACAATGTCGGGTTTAATTTCGTTTATACATTCGATGACCGTTTCAACATCTGTTTCGGAAACAAGATATAGATTTTCCGTTGTAACGCCCAATCTTTCAGCGCGAATTTTAATTTGTCCCTCCGATTCCTCACCCGAAACATATAAAATTTTTCTTTCTTCACCGGCTTTTTGGCAAATTTGCAAAAGTAATGTTGATTTACCGATACCCGGATCACCGCCTACAAGTATTAATTCCCCCTGTACAATTCCGCCGCCAAGCACTCTGTCAAGTTCCTGTAAACCTGTTTTGTAACGTGTTTCATATCCGACTTTTACATCACCGATTTTTTTCGGCATACGCACACTTCCGCCGTTACTTATAGACATTGCACGCGTTGCAGACGTTTTCTTTTCCGTAATAACCGTTTCCTGTATGGTGTTCCAACTGTTACAGCCGGGACATTTTCCCAGCCACTTCGGTGATTTGTACCCACATTCACTGCATATATATGTCGTTTTTGTTTTCATTCCGATTCCTTTCATTTATCAGTATTGCCACCATTCCGTCACTTCGTTACACCTCTCCTCAAGGAGAAGCTTTTCGGCTCCCTTTGAGGGGAGCTGTCGGCAACGCCGACTGAGGGGTGGCATATCCCCACCACAAAAATTATATCCATAATTTTATAACTTTCCACCCACACTGTCAAGCCGCAAATATTACGCTCACATTGCGGTTTGCATAATTTACATTACAGCAATGTTACAGCTATGTTAATATCCACTCTATCCACGTACTTATCCACGCAATTCACGCCCGATTTATCCGCAAATATCAAAGTTATCCACGCGTTATGCACCCAGCGTGGATAACTTTATTAACACATTCACAGTTTACATAACCTTTTCTGTCCCCAAAATTTTTATATTCCGAAAATTCAAAAAAATAATACTTATAACGTCAATATTTTTCGGAATAGCCTTGACAAACACCGTCAGTTTTTATAAACTATATGTATATGTAATTATGTAATAATTTGAAAGGATGACTTTTTTATAATGAATAACGCAGATAAAACAATGGACAAAATCGTAGCGCTTTGTAAAGGCAGAGGCTATGTGTACCCCGGCAGTGAAATTTACGGTGGTCTTGCAAATACTTGGGATTACGGTCCTCTCGGTGTTGAATTTAAAAACAACGTAAAAAAAGCTTGGTGGAAAAAGTTCATACAGGAATCAAAATATAATGTAGGTCTTGACTGTGCAATCCTTATGAACCCTGAAACATGGGTTGCGTCAGGTCACGTTGGCGGTTTCTCGGATCCTCTTATGGACTGTAAAGAATGTAAATCACGTCACAGAGCGGACAAGCTGATTGAAGACTTTGCACACGAAAAAGGTGAAGACATCACAGTTGACGGTTGGAGCAAAGAAAAGATGGTTGAATACATCACCGAAAATAACATTGTCTGCCCAAAATGCGGCAAGCAAAACTTTACGGATATTCGTGAATTTAACCTTATGTTCAAGACATTCCAAGGTGTTACAGAAGATTCTTCATCAGTAGTATATCTTCGTCCCGAAACCGCACAAGGTATTTTCGTAAACTTCAAAAACGTACAACGTACAAGCCGTAAAAAAGTACCTTTCGGTATCGGACAAATCGGTAAATCATTCAGAAATGAAATCACACCGGGTAACTTCACATTCCGTACAAGAGAATTTGAGCAAATGGAGCTTGAATTTTTCTGTGCACCCGGTACAGACCTTGAGTGGCACGCATATTGGAAAGAATATTGTATGAATTTCCTACTTAACCTTGGTATAAGAAAGGAAAACTTGCGTTTCAGAGATCACTCACCTGAAGAACTTGCATTCTATTCAAATGCAACTGCCGATATTGAATTTGTATTCCCATTCGGTTGGGGTGAACTTTGGGGTATTGCAGACAGAACCGATTATGACTTAAAGCAACATATGGAACACAGCGGTGAAAGTATGGAATATATGGACCCAATCACAAACGAAAAATACGTTCCGTATTGTATCGAGCCGTCACTTGGTGCAGACAGAGTTGCACTTGCATTCCTTGTTGAGGCATATGACGAAGAAGAACTTGAGGGTGGTGACACAAGAGTTGTTATGCACTTGCATCCGGCGCTTGCACCGATAAAGGCTGCCGTTCTTCCGCTTTCAAAGAAACTTGACGAAGGTGCAACAGCTGTATACGAACAGCTTTCAAAGAAGTTCAACTGTGAATATGACAATGCCGGTTCAATCGGTAAGCGTTACAGAAGACAAGACGAAATCGGTACACCGTACTGTATCACATACGACTTTGATTCAGCAGAAGATAACTCGGTTACAGTCCGTGACAGAGATACAATGGAACAGCAGAGAATTAAGATTGACGAACTTGAAAAGTTCTTGGAAGGAAAATTAGAATTTTAATAATGTTGTTGGTGGGGGTAAATTGCTATGAAATTTGTTGATGAATTTAAAGATTTTATATCTCGCGGAAACGTAGTTGATATGGCAGTCGGCGTTGTGGTCGGCGGTGCATTTAAAAGCATTGTAGATTCACTCGTTGCCGACATTATTAATCCGGGTATAGCATATGTTGTATCTCTTATAACAGGTGCACTCAAAACAGCCGCTACAAGTACAGTCGGTGACACAAGTGCTGTTGAATCGGTTATGGATATGTCTAAATGGATAATTCCGGGTACATCAATAAATATCGGTAATTTCCTTTCGGCTATTATTAATTTCCTTATCCTTGCATTTATAATTTTCTGCGTAGTTAAGGGACTTAATAAACTAAATGATAAATTCAAAAAGAAAGTTGAGGAAGAAGTCACTCCTGCAGGTCCTACCCAAGAAGAACTTCTTGCCGAAATACGCGATTTGTTAAAAGACAAAGAATAATACAAAACCCAATCGAACGAAATTCGATTGGGTTTTCTTTTATTTTTCTATTTGCTTTACCTCTGCATACGGCTTCATATTTCCATTCCACACATATACATCTATACTGTCATATTCCGTATCACTCAAATCAACCTCCACCGTCATATTATGTATGTCATGTGTCACAATCTTTTTAAGTTCATTACCTTTTCTGAACGCAACATACATCACTTCGTCATCTTCTTCAAAATTAAGCAATACGATAAGTTTGTTATCTTTTATTCCACACTCAATTTTATTGTTCATTAAAACAGTCGGCATTGGTGTGACTGTCGGAGCAGCCGTTGGTGTTGCCGTTGGACTCAGTGTTGCTGTCGGTGTCGGTACTGTCGTAGGCGTTGCTGTTGGTGTTGCCGTTGGTGTCGCTGTCGGTACTGTCGTAGGCGTTGCTGTCGTTTTTACTGTTGGTGTTGCCGTTGGTGTCGCTGTCGGCATAATTGCCTTAACCGCATTATACGCATTCAATCTTCCGCCGCTTATAACTTTACCTGTAAGTGCCGAAAGCTTGTCTGAACTCGAACACAAAGTTTCTTTAATTTCTTTTGCCGAAATATTCGGATTTACTGCACGCATTACCGCAACAGCACTTGCAACCATAGGTGTAGCCATAGAAGTTCCCGACATTGTTCCGTAACTGCTTGTCGGAATTGTACTGTAAATAACTGTACCCGGTGCTGCAATATCAACACTTGTTGCACCGTAATGCGACGTACTGCTGAGTTCATCACTGCTTGTCGTGTTTGCAACAGAAATTACATTGTCAAGGTCTTTTGTAAGTTGTGACGGATATACTGCCACTTTGTCATTATCCGCTTGCGGTGTACTTGTCGCAATATTTCCCGCCGCAATAACAAAGAATATATCCGGCACCGCCTCAATCGCCGATTTAACGATACTCACCGAAGTACTTCCCCAACCTACACCGCCAAAACTGCAATTAATAATATTTATATCATTCTTTTTCGCGTAATTAATCCCTTCTATTATATAAGATAAAGTACTTTTACCACTGCTGTTAAAAATCTTTATTGATGCGATTTTGGCATTACGTGCAACAGACGCCACACCCTTGGAATTGTCGGTCACCGCACTCACAATACCTGCAACGTGGACGCCGTGATTACTCACATATGACACATCACCGTTACTGTCGCCGCAATTCCAACCATATATGTCATCAATATATCCGTTACCGTCATTGTCAATGCCGTCACCGACAATTTCTCCCGTATTCACCCATATATTATCAATTAAATCCTCGTGATTTGTCTGTATACCCGAATCCATAACTCCGACAGTCACATCAGAGCAATCAATATCAAAATCCCAAAGCTTTTTTGCACCGATTAAATCAAGCACAGCTTGTTTTCCGTTTTGATAGTACGTGTCATTAGGTTCGGAAAACTCATATACATTGTAGTTAGGCTCTGCATATTCAATATTCGGCATAGCCTTTAACTTTTCAATCGTATCTATAACATTTTCACGGCTCGGATTTTCCAAATCAAGTACATATATAATAGGCTCTGTTTTATCAGAAAACAAACTGATACTGCTTGCATCGTCACCGAAAATACATCTTGCATCACTGATATTCAATTCTTCAAACGGATCTGAACACATTGAAACAGCATCGGTAATCTGCGGTTTTAACTGCACAAGCACACTTCCGTAATCAAAATCCAACCCGTCATATTCATCTGCATAAACATTAATCCCCAGCCACATCATAGCCAATAACGCGGCAAAAAATATATATCTGAATCTTTTCATAACCATAGCTCCGCTTTTCAAATTGCTTTAATTTCAGTATATCACTCAATTTTTATAAAGTCAATTTAAACCTCGTTTTTCGCTTGACTTTTTTGTTTTACTATGGTAAAATATTAAGGTACTTTTGGAGAAGTATCGAAGCGGTCATAACGGGGCGCACTCGAAATGCGTTTGCCTTAACGGGCACGTGGGTTCGAATCCCACCTTCTCCGCCAAAGAGAATGCTGATTTTTAATCTGCATTCTTTTTTTACTATGTGAATTTTTATAAAGGAGTAAAACAATGCAGACAGAAGAAAAACAAATGAAGATGAGTTATCTTATAAAGCGCTTTGTACCGTATTTCAAAAAATACAAATGGATACTGATACTTGATCTAATCTGCGCGTCACTGACAACAGTTTGTGAGCTTGTATTCCCAATGCTCGTGCGTTACATAACAAATATGGGTATCAATAATATAGCAGGATTGACAGTCGGAATAATCCTAAAAATAGGGCTTTTCTATCTCATTTTAAGAATAATCGACTCTGCGGCAAATTTCTATATGGCTGACACAGGACATATTATGGGAGCAAAAATCGAAACAGATATGCGCCGTGACTTATTCGCGCACCTTGAAACGCTTTCACATTCATACTTTGCCGAACACAAAGTCGGACAAATTATGGCACGAATAACAAGCGACTTGTTTGATATAACAGAATTTGCGCACCACTGCCCCGAAGAATTTTTCATCGCTGCACTAAAAATAATCGTTTCATTTATAATTCTTTGCGGAGTAAACGTACCGCTTACGGTTATTGTGTTCGCATCACTTCCGCTTATATTCTGCTTTGTAAAATTCTTTAATACGCGTATGCGTAAAGCATTCAAGAAACAGCGTAACCAAATCGGCGAAATTAATTCACAGGTTGAGGATACATTGCTCGGTATAAGAGTGGTAAAGTCATTTGCGACAGAAGAACTTGAAGCTGAAAAATTTGAGGACGGCAACAAAAAATTTCTTGATACAAAAAAACTCGGATATTTCTATATGGCAGGTTTTCAAACATCAAACAGAGCCTTTGAGGGTGTAATGTATTTGATAGTCGTTGTTGCGGGTGCGTTGTTTATGATTAACGGCAAAATCTCCCCAGCCGACCTTACCGCATATCTTTTGTATGTAAGCACGCTCCTTGCCACTTTGCGTACAATCATTCAATTTACCGAACAATTCCAACGCGGTATGACAGGTATTGAGCGTTTCCTTGAAATTATGGACGCACCTGCCGAAATAAAAGAAAAAGAAAATGCCGACGAATTGAAAAATGTTCAAGGAAATATAACGTTTGAAAACGTTGGATTTCATTACAGTGACGATGATACAAACGTGCTGTCAAATATAAATCTTAATATCAAGAAAGGCGACAGCGTTGCACTTGTCGGTCCGTCAGGCGGCGGAAAAACTACGCTTTGTAACCTTATCCCTCGTTTTTATGACGTCACAGAAGGACGTATTTTAATTGACGGCAAGGATATAAAGAACGTCACATTAAATTCGCTCCGAAATTCAATCGGTGTCGTTCAACAGGACGTTTACTTGTTCTCGGGAACGGTCTTTGAAAACATTGCTTACGGATTAAACGGTGCAACACGCGAAGATGTTATAAACGCCGCCAAACTTGCAGGCGCACATGAATTTATTTCAAGCCTCGAAAACGGATATGACACATATGTCGGCGAACGTGGAGTTAAACTTTCGGGCGGTCAAAAGCAAAGAATAAGTATCGCAAGAGTATTCTTAAAAAATCCGCCTATACTTATTCTTGACGAAGCGACCTCCGCACTTGATAATGAAAGTGAAAAAATCGTGCAAGACTCACTCGAAAAACTTGCAAAAGGCAGAACAGTGTTCACAATCGCCCATAGACTTACAACAATCCGTAACGCAAATATGATTCTTGTTCTCACCGAAAACGGTATCGAAGAACAAGGCACACACCAAGAATTGATTGATAAAAAAGGATTGTACTACAACCTATATAGTATGTACACATCACTCTAGCAGAGCCTGTCGACAAAATGTTGACAGCTTCAAAAATCATAAAGTTCCTCCAAAGTCGAAACTTTAGATTTTAAGCCATTTCTGCCGCACAGGTCGTCAGAAATGATTTTCAATGAGGTTCACCACCTCAAACTCCAAAAAATAAAGTAGACAAAACCGTAACGGTTTTGTCTACAATCTAAAATGCGGTCGTTTTATACGACCGCATTTTTTAAAACTTAATCACCACATTACCGCAAATATTTGTGTCAGATGCGGTTTGAATAGCCTTTTCCAACTCATCAATCGAAAATTCGTGAGTAATAATACTCTCCAACTTCGGATTTGCAGCCATTATTTTCTCCACGTCAATCACGTCCTCAGGCAAATAACCGCCCGAACCGATAATACTTTTTTGAGCATAAGTGATATGTAGAAAATCCAAGTTTCGTATCGCATTATTCACCGCAACAGTAACAAATCTGCTCTCTATTTTGCCCTGCTCCATAAACAAATTCAATACACTCTCCGCACCTGCGGCGTCTATCCAACAGTCAATATTGGCAGTTTTACCTGTAAGTGACTTAGCCATACCGAAAAATTCTTTTGACTTTTCGGCAAAATCTTCACTCGCCATATTACAAACCTCAAAACCGAGTTTTTTGGCAATTTTAAGTCTGAAATCTGATAAATCGCAAATCATCACTTTGTCCATTCCGAAATATTTCAAAGCAACAGCCGCCGCAAAACCTATCGTGCCACAGCCGAAAACCACCGCCGACTGACCTTTTACATACGTTTTCTGACCGTTTTCGTCCGTACCGTTTGCAACCATTCCACGTCTTGCGGCTCTGCAACCGACAGTAAAAGGCTCAATAAGGCATGCCAACCTGTCTGAAATTCTGTCATCAATATTGTAAAGCGAATAATTTTTCACTGCATTTTCAACAAGTATATATTCCGAAAAACCGCCGATTGTACCTGCTCTGCGAGTATCCTTTTTGACAAATCGCGGATACGGATACACCCTTTCACCGACAAAAAAATCTTTCACATTTTTACCTATCCGAACAACCTTTGAAACAGTTTCGTGACCGAACTCACCGTCCACGTCAATTTTATGCCCCGTATTCGGACCGTGATTGTACACCGCGACATCAGTACCGCAAATGCTCGAATAAATATTTTTAATCAGAACATCATTATCGCCGACAGTCGGAATATCCGTTTCACGAATTTCGATACTATTCTTCCCTAAATAAATTCCCGATTTCATCATTTCCTCCTAAAGGTTTTGTACATTTGATAATTATATTTTCAACGTCTTTTATCTCGTCAACGCAATCATTTTTCAGCCATTCGGTTATTATCGCAATAATGCCGTGAATGTAAAAAGTCGTCACATATTTTCTTTCAGGAACAGGGAAACGAAATCTTTCCAAAATCGGATTAAAAATATGTTCAAACATTCTTTGATAAGAATGTTCAAGATTTAACGTTGCGGTACGCTTCATGGCAGTCTGAAACAATTTTTTATTTTTCTTTATGTAGTTTAAATACGGCGTCAGATATTTTGACGAAACAAGCACCAAATCTTCAATCGGGCATTTTCCGATGCTTTCAAGAAAATTTGCCACTTTTATTTTGAAGTAAGATAAAAAATCATCATACATATATTCAATGCTTTCCGCGAGTAAATCCGTCATATTTTCATAGTGAAGATAGAATGTCGAACGATTTACATCCGCCCTTTTGCAAAGTTCCTTTACCGTAATATATTCAAAATCTTTTTCTTCAAGCAAAGCCAAAAATGCCTTGTCCATTTTAATTGCCGTATTAAAATATTTGCTTTCAGACTTGTTCATACTAAGCGTCCTTTCATTCTTTTTCGCTGATTTCTTTTGCAAGCTCCACGATTTCAAAAGCGTACTTTTTCTTGCTCTGTTCAACTAACTTCTTGTAAATAAGATAATTCACTCCCATTCCTGCCAAACCGATAATACCTATAATGATACCAAGCACGGTAAAAATCACCGTACCGCCGCCGATTACATTCATTGAAAGACACATTCCAACGCCTGCAATAAGCGCTGTGATAATTCCGAATGTATAGGTAAAAATCGTTGCAGGCATTTTTGCCTTTTGGTCAAGCTTTCTAAGCGCCGTAATTTTTGAATTATCTTTCGGAGCATACTCCTTCGCCAATGATTCCGCATAAATTTTGTCTGTGTTCATAATTGAAACCTCCTGAATATTTTTATGACTTTATTATAACGGAGGTATTAATCAAATCAAACAACACAATAAGCAGTTTTTGTTTATTTATAAAATAAAGCTGGCGATAAAATATCGTCAGCCTTATTAAACTTATAGTAGTGGTGCTACTAACCTTATAATATGTCCTAAAAGCTTTGTGAAAATATTAAAATGTTTAACGTCCTCTAATGTAATCTTCTGTGACAATTCAAGCGTGTCTTTGAAATCACGTTCAATATCCATAACCGCCGGTACATTAAGCATATAGGCCGCACATTCATAGTGAAGATACAAACTTCTGTAATCGTGGTTTACTGTGCCGACAATGGCTTTTTTACCGTCACTTATCGACATTTTCGCGTGAACAAAACCGGGTGTATATTCGTATATTTCTATACCTGCTTTCAAAAGTTCCTTATAATATGTTCTCGCAAGATAGAACGCATATTTCTTGTCGGGAATATGTGGCATTATAATCTTAACGTCAACGCCCCTTTGAGCCGCATACTTCATACACTCATACATCTCGTCATCAATAACAAGATACGGCGTCATTATATAAGTATATTCCGACGCATTGTTCAGATTATTTATATATGCACGCTTTCCGACATAAACTTCATCAAGCGGAGTATCGCCGAACGGTATTACAAATCCGTCCGTACTTACGGAATATTTTTTTGACGCTTGGATATATTCACCGCAATCCTCAATGTGTTCATCATTTACGTTCCACATTTCAAGAAACATCGCCGTAAATCCCGCGACCGCCTCGCCTCTGAGCATAAATCCCGTATCTTTCCAATGTCCGAAACGCATCTTTTCATTAATATATTCATCTGAAATATTTATCCCACCGCAAAATGCCACCGCACCGTCTATAACCATTATTTTTCTGTGGTCACGATTGTTTTGGTGAGTTGACAAAAGCGGTACAATCGGCGAAAATATACGACATTTAATCCCTTGTCTTTCAAGATATTCATTGTATTTTCGCGGAAGCGTCACGATACAGCCCATACCGTCATACATAACGCGAACTTCAACGCCCTGTTTAACTTTTTTCTTTAAAATTTCAAGAATTTCATTCCACATACGGCTCGTGTGATTTATAATAAAGAACTCCAAAAATATGAATTTCTCCGCTTTCAAAAGCTCCTTTTTCATATCCTCAAACATTCTCTCGCCTATGCTGTAATACTGTACACCTGTATTTGTGTAAGCAGGAGAACCGCCGTATTTCGATAAATACCTTGCAAAGCCGTCCTGATTTTTATCGGTCTGATAAATATTTTTCATAACATCATTGTCTTGAACAAGATACTTTTTGTTTGCCTCTTGAATATTCTTGTAATCGTCACCTATATTCATTGACACTCCCTGTGCCCTTGTAAACAGATAAAACAAAGCACCGAATATAGGTATAATCGCAATAAGCGTTATCCACGTCATTTTAAAAGTAGATTCTTCTGTACGATTAATTTCAAATATTATAAGTACGGCACTCAAAACAGTCGAAAGACCGAACAAAACCTTTGAATAGTCGGAAATCCATATATACATTGCAACAAACGTAATAATTTGCATTAAAAGCATTACCATTGCAACGAATTTGTTTGAATATAAAAGTCTGTAAATCTTTTTCATTCAAAATCCTCCTTTCAAACGGCTATTTTAAATTTTTTATATACGCAAACGTTTTTTCTTCCCCTTCTTGCTGCAACATCATAAGCCACCCTTCAAGCAGCTTTGCAGTGTTTGGGTGCATACTTGTTTTAGCATTTCCCTTTAAGAAATATTCTATCGGATTATCGTTTGTATATTTGTCGTCCAAATAAATTTTTCCTGCCGCAACACGGTCGCAAAACATTTCTTTAACATATTTTAACGGCATTTCGACCGCCTCCATACGTCTTGTTTTGGGATTGTAGTCTGTCCAATATTCAAAGTGATGTTTGTTTCTTCCTTTGTGGTGCATCCAAGCCTTTGAATAACCGTATTCACGTCTTTCGCCCTCTGTCGGACTTCTGTCACCGAGATAAAATCTTGCTCCCGGTAAAAATTCAGTCGGTGAATATTTCGACAAATCGTGACGCATACCCTGCCACAAAATTCCGCACCTTAGGCAATGATACATTACCTTGTGACGGTGCCTTGTGATTGTCATAAAATGTTTTATAAAATGCCACATACAGTGATTCTTCCTTTTTCTATAATAGTTTATTATATCACAAATACCGACATTTTACAATACCAAAACGTTGCACCTCTCAAAACAAAAAAATCGGCTGCCAAAATTTCGGCAACCGATTTTCGATTAGTTACTTCTTCTTTCCATTTCCTTATAAATATCTTCCCAAGTCATACCGTTGTCAACCAGCATAACAGTAAGGTGATAAATAAGGTCAGCGGTTTCGTAGCTGATTTCGTCCTTATCGCGGTTTTTACCTGCAATAACAACTTCGGCAGCCTCCTCACCGACTTTTTTCAAAATCTTATCTTCGCCCTTATCGAACAAGTAATTTGTATAACTGCCCTCTTCAGGGTGTTCTTTTCTGTCCATAACTACAGCCTGTTCACGCGCAAATACATCTGTCTTAGTCTGTTCCTTTGCGTCCTCAACAAGCTTGCCGTCCTCAATCTTTCTGAAGAAACAACTTCTGTTTCCCGTATGACACGCAGGGCCGGCAGGATTAACAAGCACAACAAGACAATCGCAGTCGCAGTCAACGCGAACTTCTTTAACGTACATATAATTACCCGAAGTATCGCCCTTTACCCAAACTTCCTGTCTGCTTCTTGACCAAAAAGTTGCTCTGCCTGTTTCAAGAGTTTGCTTAATCGTGTCCGCATTCATATATGCAACCATAAGCACCTCGTTAGTTTCAATATTCTGCACAACTGCCGGAATAAGTCCGCTTGCGTCAAATTTAAGAGTATTTATTAATTCTTTCATTTATGTAATTCCCCTTTCAATTTATATAAAACAAATTTATTTCATTTCCATCAAGTTCCAATTCTTTGCTATATAGTCCACACCCGAAATTATTGTGAATACAACCGAAATCCAAATAAGTATATCTGAAATCAATTTAGGGTGTACACCTAAGAATGTATTCTGAATCGGAAGCAAAAGCATTGCAACGATAATTGCAACCATTTGCGTAACGGTTTTAAGTTTGCCCCACATACTTGCGGCAACAACCTTGCCCTCGCCTGCCGCAACAAGTCTTATGCCCGCAACCGCAAATTCTCTTACAAGCACAATCATCAACGCCCACACACTCATACGATCATAGTACATCAATATCAAAAATGCCGCTGTTGTAAGCACCTTATCTGCAAGCGGATCGACGAATTTGCCGAAAGTCGTGACTTGATTATACTTTCTCGCAACGTGACCGTCTATCGCGTCAGTTATCGACGCAAGTACAAAAACACCAAGTGCCGCATAATGACACGTTACGTTATCTATCATAAACAACACCATAAATATCGGTACAAGCACTACACGAATCATTGTAATTTTATTAGCTGTATTCATCAAATCACCTCCGCTTGACCTGTAAGGTCATATTCATCTGCGTCAAGAATTTTCACTTTTATAATATCGCCCGGAGTAACTTCTTCCTCCGTTGCAAAATATACTTTTCCGTCAACATCAATACTGTCGCCGCGACTTCTGCCGTAGAACAAGAAGCTTTCTTCATCGTATCCCTCAACCAAAACTTCAAGTGTTTTGCCAAGCTTAGCCTTGTTAAGTTCAAGCGATATTCCCTGTTGAAGTGTCATAAGTCTGTCAAGACGTTCTTCCTTGATTTCCTCATCAACCTGATTCGGAAAATCAGCCGCAGGAGTATCTTCTTCCTGTGAATATGTGAAAGCACCCATTCTGTCAAAACGCACCTTTTTAACAAATTCATAAAGGTCGTTAAACTGTTCCTCAGTTTCACCCGGAAAACCTACAATTATAGACGTTCTGATTGTGCAGTCAGGCATTTTTTCTCTTATTTTATTGATTCTCTCAACCATTTGTTCTTGAGTTGTACGTCTTGCCATACGTCTTAAAATCTCATTGTTGCCATGCTGTACGGGCATATCGATATAATTGCATATTTTATCATATTTAGCCATTGTATCAATAAGACTGTCCGTAATAGCCTCGGGATAGAAATAATGCACTCTTATCCACTTGATACCGTCAACCGTGACAAGTTTTTCAAGCAACTTATCAAGCGAATATTCGCCGTACAAATCTTTTCCGTAACGTGAAGTATCCTGTGCAATAAGTATAAGTTCCTTAACACCGTTTTTCGCAAGATTTTCAGCTTCTTCAACTATATCTTCAATTTTTCTGCTCCTAAAATGTCCTCTAATCATAGGAATAGCACAATAAGTACAGTTATTGTCACAACCGTCGGCAATTTTCAAATATGCCGTATATGACGGTGTTGACAAAATTCGCGGAAGCCGTTCATCCGGAGTTCTGTCATTATGACCGCATATTACAGGCTTTTCGCCCTTAAACGCCTCGCGGATAACCTCCGCGATTTTATCATAATCACCTGTTCCGACTATTGCGTCAACCTCGGGCAGTTCGATTAAAATATCACCGCTGTATCGTTCTGCCAAGCAACCTGTCGCAATAAGCAATCGGCATCTTCCGTTTTTGTATTGAGCCATTTCAAGTATAGCGTCTATTGATTCCTGTTTAGCCGACTCGATAAAACCGCAAGTATTTACGATTATGACATCGGCGTCCGACGGATTATACGTTATATTAAAACCGTCATTTGCCAATATACCGAGCATAATTTCGGCATCTGTCTGATTTTTCGCACAGCCAAGCGAAACAAGACCGATGTTATACATAAGTTTACTCTCCATATTTTTCTTTTATATTATCTATACAATTTTTAATGTCAGAAAAGCCGTAACCTCTGTACATAAAATATCGTATACATTTATCAATGTTTTTCTTTTCAAAGTCACCTTTAAGCCTTTTTTCAACAAGAGGCAAAAGCATATCTTCTTCGTCCTCATCAAGATACGAAACCGCCTCCTCAACGTATTCCGCATCTATACCCTTGCTGTAAAGCTCGGACTTAATACGTCTTTTACCGTATTTTTTCAAATTCTTTAAATCCTTTGCCTTTGCAATCGCATACTTTCTGTCGTCCAAAAAGCCGTAATTTCTGCAAAATTCAAGAATTTCATCTATATCTTCTTCCTTTGCACCGGCTCTTTTCAGCTTATCCGAAAGTTCACGCTCACTGTGCGAACGAAATTCAAGCAATCTCAAAGCCTTGTCTTTAGCCTCATCAAAGGTCAGTTCTTTTTTTTCTCTGTTATATCTCATAATACAAAGTAATCAAATAATTCTCCAAAATTAATTCCGCCGATAACCTTATCCTTGTATTTGCCTTTCAAATGGTCATATCCGCTCTGCATTTGCTCTGACTTAATGCCATAGCTAAGCGACATATATGCCTCAATGTATGCGGAAAGGTGGTCACATCCGCGTATAATCTGTCCGTCTATCGGATTGTATTTGTCTTCATTATACTTTTCGTTTATCAAGTCCGACGTAACCATATTGATTTCGCCGTCATCAATAATTTTAGAGTCAAATTCATTCTGCGTGTAATACTCTATCTCCCTGTGCCAAGCAGGCGGTAAAAGCGGATAAATAACTTCACGCATTTGTTCATCTTCTATTTCACTGATTATGCTGTCCAAACCCTTGACGCTGTTCTTTACCGGTGACACAATATCCCTTGTCAAAACCTCGGGTAAATCGTGAAAAAGCCCCGAAAAGAAGTTGTTTTCAAGACGTTTTCTGCAAGGATTGTCAAGTTCAAGCGACATAAAGTACGACAAAATCGCAACGACAAGCATATGCCCCATAACAAAAGTTTCGGGCATTCTTACCGCTTTTGCCCACCTTTGTTGGTATCTCAGCTTTCCTATAAGCGACAAAAACTCTTGAAGATACTTACTTCCGGCAAAATATCTGAAGCCGTGAAAAGTATCGCAAGCCGCCAATCCCTGTGCCATTTCGGTTTTAACCTGTTCTATACCGAAAGTCTGCGGATTCATAGGGTAAATTATTTTAAATTCCCAGTTGCTTGCATGGTAATGTGCGGCTTTTAAAATCTGTTTTTCAAGAGATGCGTAATCTTTATCAAGATAATACTTTTTCATTCTCTCAAAGAAACCGCCGCCGATACCGTCCATATGTTCTTCAAGCTCGGAAAGTACCCAATTATCTATTTGAAAGCCTTTTTCTTTTACAAGTTTATGATAAATAGGCGGTTTAATGTCAGTAAGCACAATTCTGTGGAAAAACTCAAATATTCCGCCCTCAATAAGCTTTATCATATTAACGCTTTCGCCCTCACACTTTGCAAGCACATAAGCATAAAACATCTTGTGTGCCTGCTTGTCAAGCTCCGTAAAGCCGGTCCAAGGACGTATATGGTCGTTCCAACGCTGAATAGATGCCGCCTCATACATCAGAGAAATAAGAGATTTTTTAATCATTTAATTTTACTCCATCACAATATTATAACCGTTCTTTTCAAGTACCTTAATAACTCTTTCGCCGTGTTCTCTGCCGCCGACTTCACAAGCAATATGAATAATTGCCTCGTTCGGATCAAGGTCTGCACTCAATCTGTCGTGCTGTACCATTACGATATTTGCGTTTGCCTCGGCAAGAATGTGTGAAAGATGTTCCAAACTTCCCGGAATATCAAGAAGTGTAGTCTTGAATTTAAGCTTTCTCTCACGCGTAACAAGACCAAGTTCGATAATTCTGTGAATAAAGCTAACATCAATGTTACCGCCAGAAAGTACGCAAGCGATTTTCTTACCCTTAACGTCAACCTTGTTGTTAAGAACAGCCGCAAGCGGTGTAGCACCGGCAGGTTCAACAACTTGCTTTGTTCTTTCAAGAAGCAGTAAAATAGCCTCTGAGATTTCCGCATCTGATACCGTTACAACATCATCTGCATACTTGTTGATAAGTTCAACAGTTTTGTCACCCGGTATTTTAACCGCAATACCGTCTGCGATAGTAACGGCAGAATCGGTAGTAACGTGTTTTTTCTCTTTAAATGAATTGTAAATTGCAGGAGCGCCCTCAGCTTGTACACCTATAATTTGTACACGCGGATTGATTTGCTTTATGCAAGCCGCAACACCGGCCAAAAGACCGCCGCCGCCAGCCGGTACAAGTACCATATCAACAGTAGGTAAATCCTCAAGAATTTCTATACCGATTGTACCTTGTCCTGCCATAACTTCAAGATCGTCATATGGGTGAAGGAAAGTTGCACCCTCTTTTTCTTGAATTTCAACCGCTTTTTTGTAAGCGTCGTCATAACAATCTCCGTAAAGCACTACCTTGGCACCGTAACCCTCTGTCGCACTCACCTTAGCGATAGGAGCAGACTTCGGCATAACGATAGTTGCGGGAATGTTGTGAACGTGTGACGCATATGCCACACCTTGTGCATGGTTGCCGGCAGATGAAGCAACGGCTGAAGTAATTTCGCCTCTTTCAACAAGTGCGGCAATCTTATTTGACGCACCTCTTATTTTAAATGAACCTGTTTTCTGTTGGTTCTCAAATTTTAAATATATCTCTCCGCCTGTCATGTCAGAGAAAGTTTTAGATGATTCAATCTTAGTTCTGTGAATAGTCGGCTCAAGACGTTTAGCCGCAAGTTCAATTTCTTTTAATTCCAAATCCATTTTTTTCGCAAGTCCTTTCTTACTTTTCCTTATCTTATAATTATACCGCAATTATATCTATTTTTCAATAGCAGATTTTATTTATATGCAAAATCATTATATTATTCACAAAATAATTCACTATCTCCCCTCCTCACCATCCTTTTTCTTCATATGCTTTCCATTCGGGCGGTCAATGACCGCCCCTACACACTCCCCTCTTTTTCCCTTCGTTTCGTAGGGGCGACCATCGGTCGCCCGTTATCCCATACACTTCCCGTTCGGTGGCATATGACCGCCCTACCCTCATTTCGCATGGGCGACTATTGGTCGCCCGTTATCCCATACACTTCCCACTCGGGCGGCCAATGACCGCCCCTACACATTTTTCTCTCTTCCCTCTCGTTTCGTAGGGGCGACCATTGGTCGCCCGTTATCCCATACACTTCCCACTCGGGCGGCCAATGACCGCCCCTACACATTTTTCTCTCTTCCCTCTCGTTTCGTAGGGGCGACCATTGGTCGCCCGTTATCCCATACACTTCCCACTCGGGCGGCCAATGACCGCCCCTACACACTTTTCCCCCTACCCCTCATTTCGTAGGGGCGACCATTGGTCGCCCACTTACCATACACAAAAATCCCACCATTCCCTCACCTTCCCTTGCAAACCGCCACAAAATATAGTATAATAAAGAAGTTGCATATAAAAATCGAAAGGAGTCACAATAAATGGAACAACCGAAAGAAAATAAAATGGGTACAATGCCTGTAAACAAGCTGCTTGTAACAATGTCACTGCCTATGGTTATATCAATGATAGTGCAAGCACTTTATAACATAGTCGACAGTATATTCGTATCAAGACTTTCCGAAGACGCATTGACAGCCGTTTCAATGGCATTTCCAATGCAAAACCTTATGATTTCCGTAGCAGTCGGAACAGGGGTAGGTATAAACGCAATGCTTTCACGCGCACTCGGCGAAAAAAAGTTTGAAGCGGCAAACAAGACCGCCGAAAACGGTATATTTATAGAAGTTCTCGGATATGTTTTATTTTTACTTATAGGAATTTTCGTAACAAAGCCGTTTTTTCTTGCACAAGCGGGTGCAGGCGATATTGCAAATATGGGTATTGAATATACAAGAATTTGTCTGCTTATGTCATTCGGTATATTTATGCAGATTGGTTTTGAAAGAATCCTTCAATCCACAGGACGAACAATATTCACAATGATAACACAGTCAACAGGTGCAATTATCAATATCATACTCGATCCTATATTAATTTTCGGTTTGTTCGGTATGCCGAAAATGGGTGTTGCCGGTGCGGCGATTGCGACTGTAACAGGTCAAATATGTGCGGCAATTCTTGCGATTACATTTAACCTTACCAAAAATCCCGATGTACATATCAGCTTTAAAGGTTTTAAACCGCAGATTATATTTGTAAAGAACATTCTTTCTGTCGGTATTCCTTCAATAATTATGTCGTCAGTCGGCTCTGCAATGACTTTCGGTATGAATAAAATTCTTATCACTTTTTCATCAACTGCCGTTGCGGTATTCGGTGTATACTTTAAACTTAACAGTTTTGTATTTATGCCTGTATTCGGTCTTAATAACGGTATGGTGCCGATTGTTTCATATAACTACGGCGCACAAAACAAAAAACGTCTTACAAAAACCATTAAGCTCGCAATTATGTATGCGGTTTGTATTATGCTTATAGGAATTATGCTGTTCCAATTTATGCCCGATGTACTTTTGAAATTGTTTGATGCATCAGACCATATGCTTGAAATCGGTATTCCGGCATTGAGAGTAATCAGCCTCAGCTTTGCATTTGCAGGTATATGTATAGTTATTTCATCAAGCCTGCAAGCATTGGGACACGGCTTTTTAAGTATGATGATTTCTATAACACGTCAGCTTATCATACTTCTTCCGTCAGCATATATCCTTGCAAAATTCGGCGGTATCCACGCAGTTTGGTGGTCATTCAACATTGCCGAAATCGGCTCATTGACGTTATCATTGTTATTCTTTAAACATATGTATAACAAGATAATTAAACATTTAGGAGAATAGTAAATATCCCCCGGCTATACCGGGGGATATTTATTTAGCATAGATTCTTTTATCACCTCTGATTAGTATTATTTCTGCTCAAATTTGGCAATAAAAAAAACAAACCGCATAATAATGCGATTTGTTTGCCGTTTTTGGTCGGGATGACAGGATTTGAACCTGCGGCCCCTACGTCCCGAACGTAGTGCTCTACCAAACTGAGCCACATCCCGATATGACCTATAAACAACATAAATTATTATACCACCACTCTTCCGCAAAGTCAACCACCAAAACAAAATTAATCCAATATTTTTTACAAAGTAAAAAGACGGATTGCTCCGTCTTTTTAAAAATCAGTTTCATCATCGTCTGCAACCGAAACAGGTTGTTTAACAATTTGTTTTTCTTCAATTTTTTCTTCAATTTTTTCTTCAATTTTTTCTTCAATTTTTTCTTCTTTTACTTCGTCCAAACTCGGTTTCTTCTTATTAAATATATGCGCAACGGTATCGTCTACAAGATAATGCGATATAAGCGCACACAACACAGCAATAGCATAAACCGCCGCAACATATCCCATATTACCCACCAAACCGATTTGCACGAATATATCAACAACAACCATATGATACAAATACAATCCGTACGACAAATCAAACTTAAATCTGATTTTACCGAAACTGTAACCGAAACCGACAGTCATAAGGCAAAGCAAAAGCACTTGAATCATATCCATATACTCGCCTATCCTCACGCCGAACCTGTCGCAATAAATCGCACGGGCAATAAACAAAATCACACACAATATTTTTGTTTTTGAAAGTATCGGCACGATTTTTTCACGATAGCGGTACATAAACCAACCTGCAAAATACATATAAAAATACGGCATACACGAATGTGAGATGATCAACCGTCCCGCTTCGGGCAATATTTCCTGTAAGTGTGGCACAACAAGATTAAGTGCCATAGACAGTATCATTACAAATATCCATACCCACAGTTTTCGATTTTTTAAAAATCTGTATATTATCGCAGTAATAATGTAAAACTGGACTGTAAATATCATTGTCCAAAGATTTGCTTGAAAATTTCCTATTCCGAAATTACTTATAAAATCCGGTTGTGGCAAATCCCGTATAAAAACAAGCTGTCCCAGAAACCACGTCACAAAAGTCTTGTTCAGCACAAACCCGCAAAATGCCGCCGCAACAATCACTCCGACAATTATACACACCCACAGCGACGGAATTATTCTAAGTACACGTTTTTTCAAAAACTCCCACGTGTTTTTACTTCTCTCCATAGATGCCGGAACCAAAAAACCGCTTATGCAAAACAGTACAACGACACCGTTCCACCAATCAAATACAGGCGACACTTCCTGTAATCTTATATGTCTGAATATGTGCAGAGTCATAACGTAAAACGCACTGTACAGTCTAAGCACATCAAAACAGTTGTTCGCAAAATCAAATTTAATCTGTTCTTTTACCTTGTTCATCACTTCACCCCAATACTTTTTGTCGTATATTCTTATTATATGTCATAAAATATTATTAGTCAAGTGAACAAAATAATACAGCAACTTTTAAAATGAAAGTTGTGATTTAAAGAGTATTAATGAGAAATAAAGAGAAAATAAGAGATTGTTATTTAATTTATTAAAAATTTTTCAAAAAGTGTTGACAACAATCAAAAAACATAGTAAAATAGCCGTTGTGAGTTAAAGAAGTAAGCTTTAACATGAATAGATTAAGTATAGGAGGACACAACTATGAATTCAAGCTATTTGCAAAAGCCACAAGACGTAGAAAGAAAGTGGTATGTTGTTGATGCAGCTGACAAGCCACTTGGTCGTGTTGCTGCAACAGTTGCAAGCATTTTAAGAGGTAAGCACTTACCTACATTTACACCAAACGTAGATTGCGGTGACCACGTTATCGTTATCAATGCTGATAAGATTATCCTTACAGGTAATAAGCTTAACCAAAAGGTTCGTTACTACCACACAGGCTGGGTAGGCGGAATTAAAGAAATCCACTACAACAAGCTTATGGCAGAAGAACCTGAAAAGGCTGTTATGTACGCTGTAAACGGTATGCTTCCAAACAACACAATCGGAAGAAAAGCTCTTACAAGACTTCGTGTTTACAAGGGTACAGAACATGATCATCAAGCACAAAATCCAATCGCTTGGACAGGCGAAATAAAGTAAGGAGGACAATATAAATGGCTAAAGAACAATACTACGGTACAGGTAGAAGAAAATCTTCTGTTGCAAGAGTTCGTCTTGTTCCGGGCAACGGAAAAATCACAATAAACGGCAGAACAATCGATGAATACTTTGGTCTTGATACACTAAAGCTTATCGTTCGTCAGCCACTTGAACTTACAAAGACAACAGATAAGTTCGACGTAATCGCAAAAGTTGAAGGCGGTGGTTTCACAGGTCAAGCCGGTGCAATCCGTCACGGTATCTCAAGAGCACTTCTTGAAGTTGATACAGAAGCTTACAGAGCAGACCTTAAGTCAGCAGGCTTCCTTACAAGAGACTCAAGAATGAAGGAAAGAAAGAAGTACGGTCTAAAAGCCGCTCGTCGTGCTCCACAGTTCTCAAAGAGATAAGTTTTACGACATATCAAAAATACCGCAGTCTTACGACTACGGTATTTTTTTATTGTCTATATACTAAAACCAATCCGGATCCCAGTCTCTTGTCAGACGTGTAAGTGCCTCCATATAGAAATAATCTCCCCACGTATTACACTCATCAACACCACCGTTATTACATGTATTATGCGGTGTTTTCTTTGCGTATGTACCGTGAAGTAAAAGTCCGTTAGACTCTTTACTGTCTTTAACGGCACAATTATCAATAATTGCTTTAAGCAATCTTTTAGCCGTCTGCGTATAATATTCAGCCTCATCTTTATCAAGATATTTAGCCATTTCAAGCATACCGCATACCGCTATAACACCTGCTGAAGAATCACGCGGTTCATCACTGCCGGTATCAAAATCAAAGTCCCAATAAGGCACTAAATCCTTCGGCAAATGTTCCATAAAATATTTTGTTACACGTTTAAATATATCCAAATATTCTTTATTTCCTGTTTTAGAATACGCAACCGCACTGCCGTATATTCCCCAAGCCTGACCTCTCGCCCAAGCCGAGCCGTCACGATTACCCTGACAAGTAACACCCTTTGTGGGTTTACCTGTTTCCATATCAAAGAAATATGTATGATATGTCGAATTATCGTCACGCACGATATTTTCCATCGCTGTTTTTATATGCGCCTGTGCTTTTTCTTCATACTTTTTATCACCTGTCACCTTGCTCGCCCAGAAAAGCAACGGCATATTCATAAGACAATCTATTATAAGTCTGTAATTGTCCTTATCGCCTATTTTGCCCCACGCCTGAAAGAACTGACCTTTTTCGTGAAAACGTTTCATCAAATTATCCGCCGCCAAAAGTGCCGCACGTTTACCAACTTCACTGCCTGTAAGCTTATATGCCGCAACGCAAGACGGGCTGTACAAAAAGCCCATATCGTGATGGTCGGTATTAATATGATGTTCTATTCTGTAAAGGAAGTTGTCCACTTGACAAAGTGCCGCTTCCTTTAATTTATCGTCTTTGTTACTCTCATAAGCAAGCCACAATTCACCGGTCCAAAAACCCTCTGTCCAGTCTGTATTTTCTGTTTGCCTGTAAAAATTATTTTCACTGTTTGCACCCGGAAAACAGTCAAAAAACTCGTCAACATTATGTTCAATAAGCGAAACCGCCTTATTGTGTGCGTCACGAATTTCTTTATCATCAGCCACCGGATAGCCTTGTAATTCTTCCATAGTTATCATACTTAAAATCACACTCCTTATATAATAATTATACCAACACGGCCAAGTTATTTCAATAGCAATAATTTAATGTCAATAAATTGAATGTATAACAATAGGCAAGCCGAAAATATAGGCTTGCCTATTCAGTCTACCTCTTTAATTATCCTTTAACTCCCGAAGATGTAGCGTTTTCAATAAAGAATCTCTGACAGAACAGGAATACTACGATTATCGGCAGCAATACAAGTGTAGCCGCCGCCATTTGTGAACCGTAATCCTGAACTTGTCCGGCTGAAAACAACTTAATACCTACAGAAAGCATTTGTTTGTTTATATCCGATATGTACAAGTACGGACTCATATAGTCGTTCCATGTCCATACGAATGAGAACAATATCATTGTTGCGATAGACGGTTTATGTTCGTTTCGCGGCAAACAAGGATATGACCCCGACCGATTTTGTAAATATTAAATCGCTAAAACTGTACGAAATTGAAAGAATGGCTGATACAGCCGTTGACAGTGCCGTAGCGTCAATCACAATCGATAAACTTACAAGCACACCGGAATGTGTAGAGCAAAACATCACTTTGCCGCAAATCACTTCAGACGATGCAGAAGTAACATGGACATCTTCCGATACATCGGTTATCGGCAATGACGGTACATTCTACGGTTCATCAAAAGCGACAGACGTTACAATGACGGCACAAATCACAAATAAAACAGACAGCTTTACAGTTTATAAAGACTTCCGTCTTTCTGTTCCGGGTGAAGAAACAGTAAAATTGAGCAAAACTTTTGACGACAACGGTATGAACGTAACAGTTAAGAACAATTCTTCGGACAGCTTAACTATACAGGTTACAGTCGGCGTATACAACGACAATGATACTCTTAACACGGCTAAACTTCAAACCGTTACACTTGATTCAAAAGCAGAACAAACAATTTCATTTGCAGGTATCACCTCCGACAAATCAGTTTCAATATTTGCATGGGACAAGGATATGACACCACTTACAAATGTATTGCAATAACACAAAAAATACACCTATCATTCGATAGGTGTATTTTTCATTTGTTTTTCAATCCAAGCCATAAGCAAATTCACTATTTTTTCTTGTTGGACAAGAGTAAGTTCAACATTTTTCGGTATTCTGTACCACTTGTTAAGGCAACCGCGGCAGCAGCACGCCGTTGCGTGCTGTGCGATAAACACAGGGTGTCCGCGCATGGGTGTTTGCTTGCCGTCATTTGCAATAAATGACGGTGCAAGTCTGTCACGAACAAAGTCGCGTGCGTGTGAACGCACAGTATCCATACCTTTATTTTTTACATACTCCCTATCCTTTTCTTTCAGCTTAAAACTACTTCTGAACTTTGACTTTTCCAACTTTAAAAGTGCCTGTTCAATCGTCTGCATAAAATCACTGTCTTTCATATCTTCCGTATGTACAGGTTATATCGGCAATTTTCTTTGCGAGTTTGTCAGTCAAATCATTCTTACCCATTCTCCACTGCCAGTTGCCGCCGAGTACAGACGGTGTATTCATTCTTGCCTCACTGCCGAGTTCAAGATAATCCTGCATTTGAATTATCGCCGTATCGCTCACACTTGCCATAGCGGTTTTAATGAGTTTCCAAACAATATCATCCTCCGAATCAATGTACTTTTTACAAAATTCAAGTGTATCTTCGTCAAGCTCATCAATCCAACCAAGCACTGTATTATTATCGTGCGTGCCGACATAGACAACACTGTTTGAATTATATGTATACGGCAAATAATTACTTTCTTCACGCGGATCAAATGCAAATTCAAGCACTTTCATACCCGGAAAACCCGAATCCCTCAACAGCTTATGCACGTCCTCCGTCAAAAATCCCAAATCCTCCGCTATAATCGGCAAATCGCCCAATTCATTTTTAACGGCATTGAACAATTCAATTCCCGGACCTTTCAGCCACTGACCGTTTTCGGCGGTTTTATCCCCGTAAGGAATCGAATAATACCCCTCAAATCCTCTGAAATGGTCGATACGAACAACATCATACAATGACGTTGCACTCTTTATTCTGTCTATCCACCAATTAAAGCCGCATTCTCTGTGCCTGTCCCAATTATACAGCGGATTTCCCCAAAGCTGACCTGTCGGAGAAAATGCGTCCGGCGGACAACCTGCAACAGCTTTCGGCACAAGATTTTCATCAAGTTCAAATAAATCGGGATATACCCACACTTCCGCACTGTCAAGCGCAACGTAAATCGGAATATCGCCGATTATCGACACACCGTTGTCATTGGCATACTTTTTAAGTTTGTTCCACTGTTCAAAAAATTTAAACTGCACAAACTCCCAAAACATAACGTCATCTTCATGCGACGACTTAAATTCCCATAACGAATGAGAATCACGTTTTCTTAGTCCGTCCTCCCATTCAAGCCAAGACTTGCCGTCATTTTCATTCTTTATGCTCATAAACAACGCATAGTTTGAAATCCATCTTTCGTTTTTCTGCAAGAAGTCGTAAAATTCCGACAAATCACCTTTTTTAAATTCTTCAAAAGCAATTTTCAAAACCTTAAAACGATTTTCATAAATTGTTTCGTAGTCAACATTTTTTCTGTCTTTGCCCCAATCAAGCTTTGAATAGTCCGATTTTTTCAAAAGACCTTCTTCACTCAAAATATCCATATCTATAAAATACGGATTGCCTGCATTCGTTGAAAACGACTGATACGGCGAATCGCCGTAACTTGTCGGACCAATCGGCAGAATCTGCCAACACTTTTGTTTTGCACTCTTTAAAAAATCCACAAATTTATATGCCTCTTTGCCCATTGTACCGATACCGTAATCAGACGGCAACGATGATATGTGCATTAAAATACCGCTTTTTCTCATTTCTTCTACCTCCCGATAAGTTGTAAAATTACATGTGGATTTTCCGCAATATAGTCTGCACCGGCTTGTACCAATTCATTTCTTGTTCTGAATCCCCAAAGCACTCCGACCGATGTCATTTCGGCATTTTTCGCTGTAAATATATCAACATTGGTGTCACCCAAGAACAGACACTCTGACGGCTTTACACCGAGTTTTTTCGCTATTTCAAGCGCCGTAAAAGGATTGGGTTTTGTCGGCATACCGTCAATAACTCCATGCACCGCGTCAAAATAATTTTCACCGAAAATATTATCGGTAACAAAATGCACGACATTATCCGGTTTATTTGAGCATACCGCAATTTTTATGCCGTTCTCTTTCAGTTCTTCAAGCAATTCTCTTATTCCGTCATACGCGTCCGTATCATAAAGATAATCATTTTCATAATTTTCGTCATACACATCACGCACTTTTTCAAACATTTCCGCATTATCCTTGCCGTAAACTCCGAGCATTCTGTGAATAAGTTTATCTCTGCCGTCACCGACATATATTTTATAATCCTCTACCGGAATTTCGGGCAAACCGAATGCCGCAAGTGCAATATTACCAAAATGTGCAATAGCATTTATCGTATTTGTAAGCGTACCGTCAAGATCAAATATACACGCTTTAATATTACTCATAAAATCACCTCATTATGTTAATTATATATCTTGAAAACTATTATGTCAATGTGAATAGATTATGAATTTTTCTTGATATGCTTGATTTTTAAAAAACACTGTGATAGTATATCATTAAAGCTTCTACAAAATTGTTTTTTGAAGAAAGGATATGTAAATATGAAAAAAAGTTTAATCGTTATTGCCGCATTAATTCTTGCAATGTCAGTTGCGGGCTGCGGTAAAAAGACAGAAAATACAAATACAACACCTCAGCAGACTGCGCAGGCAGATGCGTCGGGTGCATACGAAAACGGCAGTGCAACAGAAACTCTTGACGGTCAGGACTATTCAAAGAATGTCGATATGGCGGCAGTCGAAGGTACAGAGGCAAAATCAGATACAAAAGCGGACAGCTATTCGGGCGAAGTAAGCAACAATGATATTTCTATCGAGGAAGCAAAACTTATCAATTATGATGACAGCGACGTTGTTGTTGTGTCATTTGAATTTACAAACAAAACCGATTCAGACCAATCATTCAGCGGAGTATATGACGTCATCGCCGAACAAAACGGTTCTTCATTAGCTCCTGCAACAGTAATCGGCGTGGACGGTGTGGAACTTCTTACACTTTCACAAAATATTGCTCCGGGTGAAACAATTACTGTTCAAAAAGCGTACAAGCTTGACAGTAAGTCGTCACCGCTTGAAATAACAGTTCAGCCGTTCTCTTCAGACGACGAATCATTCGTTACAAAGACATTTAATTTCTAAAACAAATAAAAAATATCTCTGCACAATGCAGAGATATTTTTTATTATGCTTTAACAACCACATTTTTACCGTTAATTTTTCCTCTGTACAGCAATTTATCGGCACTTTTAAGAAGAACATCATCGACTTTACCGCTATCACGTTCGATAATTCCGAACGTCATCGTAACGGAAATATTGTTATTTTCATAAACAAAATTTTTATTTTCGATAGTTTTTCTTAAGTTTTCAACTTTTACAAATGCACTGTCAATATCATCATTACAGAACATAAACACAAATTCTTCACCGCCCCACCTGCATATATCAACATTCTCCAAGCCGAGCGATTTTCTCATAATCTCCGAAATATTCTGCAGTACATAGTCACCGCATAAATGACCGTATGTATCGTTTATTTTTTTGAAATCATCAATATCACCGATACAAATGACCACAGATTTATTGTCCTCGCTGTCCTTAATTCGTTCCATAAACATTCTTCGGCTTTGCAAGCCTGTAAGTTGGTCGTAATTTGCAAGATTGTTAAGAGTCTTGTTTTCATCAACGAGCTTTCTATGCGTTACAGTTGCCGATACGTCCGATATGTACGCACCTATCAATATAATTCCGACTGCCAAAACGGTATTGTATATAGTAACAGAAACAATCTGCACTTCCGCCTCCGAATAAACATGACGGCAATGCAACGTCAAACCTATATACAATATTACCTCACATATCGAAAATATATATGTTACACTCCGATGTTTAAACGGATTAAAATACACAAATGTTGCCATAGCAATCAAATACAAGGCAAAATCCAACGAATATCCGCCATTTAGAACCGTCACCGTAACAAACGCCGATACTTCCAAATGCACCAGTACAATACAAACACGATAATACCCTTTCAGTACAACAAACAGCATTAATATATAAAATATCACACTGCCGATGTTGTACATAAGCGGTATCTGCATTGAAAAATGCTTAAATATAAATAGAAACGAAATATGGAATATTTCACATAAGACAATAATCTGTGTGTAAACACTTTTAACATTGTCTTTAATTTTCATAATATATCTCCCTATTCTCTATGAGTATATTATACACGTTTCTTTCGACAAAAACAAGATTAATTTAGAATTATTTTTCATTTTTTGCATAAAAAAAGTGACAGATTGAAAATCTGTCACAATGTACTCCAAATTAAAGAGCAGCCTTAGCTGTTTCAACAAGCTTTGCGAATGCAACGCTGTCAGCGATAGCGATTTCAGAAAGCATCTTTCTGTTCATTTCGATACCTGACTTCTTAAGACCGTTCATAAATGTTGAATAGTTCATACCGTTTTGCTTACAAGCAGCAGAGATTCTTGTAATCCAAAGACGACGGAAATCTCTCTTTCTTCTTTTTCTGCCTACATAAGCATTTTGCATTGAACGCATAACAGCTTGGTTAGCAATTCTGAATTGCTTGCTTTCAGCACCTCTGAAGCCCTTAGCAAGCTTTAATATCTTCTTATGTCTTTTTCTTGTATTTAATGCACCTTTTACTCTTGCCATTAGTTTCTACCTCTCTTTCGAATTATTTGTAAGGAATAAGCTTTTTAATAACTGCTGCGTTAGCCTTTGAGCAGTAAGCTTGCTTTCTTAGATGTCTTTTTCTCTTAGTTGTCTTTTTGTTCAAAATGTGTCTTCTGAACGCCTTGTTCATCTTAACCTTACCATTCTTAGTTACGTTGAATCTCTTAGCGGCGCCTCTGTGAGTCTTTATCTTAGTCTTAGCCATAATGCACACTCCTTCCGAATTAAATAATATTATGACAAGGGAGCAAGAAACATTGTCATATTTCTGCCCTCAAGCTTAGCCGGTTTTTCAACAGTTCCGGCTTCTTTAGCCTGTTCTGCAAATCTTTCAAGCAAGGTATAACCAATCTGTGAATGACTTACCTCTCGACCTCTGAAACGAACTATAACCTTTACCTTATCGCCCTTTTTAAGGAACTTTATTGCATGATTACACTTCGTATTGAAATCATTTGTATCGATAGACGGTGAAAGCTGAACCTCTTTGATGTTAATAACCTTTTGGTTCTTTCTGTTTTCCTTTTCACGCTTGTTAAGCTCAAACTTGTACTTTCCGTAGTCCATAATCTTGCATACCGGCGGCTTTGCCTGCGGAGCAATCTTAACCAAATCCATTCCCTTTTCATACGCAATATCCTGTGCCTCTTTTGCACTCATTACGCCAAGCTGTTCGCCATCAGCTGAAACAACTCGAATTTCGTTATCACGAATTTGTTCGTTAATCTGCAAATCATTCTTACTAATTGTTAATCCCTCCTTAAAACATAAACAAAAAACGGCTGCAAAACGCACCCGCACAATACACCGATACCTAAAGTATCTGTATATTTACCGCAAAGCCTTCGCCGTACGGTGAGAACGGATTGTTCTGCTTGTTTTCTTTTCTGAGATATTATATCAGATTATTTATTCTCTGTCAAGCATTTTTATTAAATATTTTCAAAAAATCCGCATACAAAACAAAACCTTTATGGTTTTGTTTTCTTTATTCTTGGGAGTTTGAGGTGCAACCTCAAGTTATAATCATTTCTGGCGACCTGCGCGACAGAAATGACTTAAAATCTAAAGTTTCGACTTCGGAGGAACTTTATGATTTTTCTCTAAAAAAACTAAAAAATCACATCTTATGATGTGATTTTTTGGCAGTCGGCAAACGCCGACTGCCTGTCTCTTATACATCTGCTGTTTTAACCGATTCAAATTCTTCTATAACTTCCTTTGACGGAGCTTTTGTGGCAAGTGACACTATAAAGATAAGTGCAAGCGATACAATAAATCCAGGAATAATTTCATATACGGTAAATATACCCGGAAGATTATCCGCACCCCATATAGCAGTCGGAACATATGCCCACAAAAGTGCTACCGCACCGCCGGATATAACACCTGACAATGCACCGTATTCATTACAGCGTTTCCAGAACAGGCTGCAAAGAATAACCGGACCGAATGCCGCACCGAAACCTGCCCATGCGTGAGCAACGATTTCAAACACCGATGAATTAGGGTCAAGTGCAAGCAAGCAAGCTATAATTGCAACAACCACAATCGTGATACGGCTTACGTTAAGCAATGTCTTTTCCGAAGCATTCTTGTTGAAAAGCGTGTTGTATATATCCGATGAGAATGATGATGACGCAACAAGAAGCTGTGAATCGGCTGTTGACATAATAGCCGCAAGTACAGCCGAAAGCAACAATCCCGCAATAACTGTCGGGAACATATTCTGTACAAGTACCATAAATACTTTCTGTGTATTTGCGCCCTCAAGCATACCGTTTGCATTCAAAATGCTAAGTGATGAAGGGTCTGTAATCTGACCTGTTTTGAACATATATTGAATATACGGCGATGCCAATATACCAACCAATACAGCCATAGCAAGACTTACAATAACCCAAACCATAGCAATTCTTCTTGCAGGCTTAATATCCTTTGATGACTTTATGGCCATAAATCTTGTAAGGATATGCGGCTGACCGAAATATCCAAGTCCCCACGCAATAGCACTGACTATACCCATTGCACCGAAACCTTCCGATACACCAAGTGTAATTTTACCGATTTCCGACCATTCAAATGTATTTGAAGTAAGACCTTTATACATAAAGCAAGGTACAACGATTATTGCGGCAAACATAAGCAATCCCTGAAACAAGTCTGTCCAACAAACCGCTTTAAATCCGCCAAGGAATGTATATGCCGTTACAACGACAACGCTCAAAATAAGTGCAGGTATATATCCGATACCGAATACATAATCAAACAAATTAGCACCTGCCGCAAACATTGACGATGTATAAACCGTAAAGAATATCAAAATAAACAACGCCGAGAATATACGGAGCACGTTTGATTTTGAATGAAATCTGTTTTGCAGAAAGTCTGGAATTGTGATTGAATTGCCTGCAATCTGTGTATATTTTCTAAGCGGTTTTGCAACGATTAACCAGTTAAAATATGTACCGAGTGCAAGACCTATTGCAGTCCAAATTGCGTTTGTAGCACCCGAACCCAACAAATATGCAGTACCCGGAAGTCCCATCAACAGCCAACCGCTCATATCCGAAGCCTGCGCACTTAGTGACGTTACCCAAACGTTCATACCGCGTCCGCCAAGTACATAATCGGAATGTGTTGAATTTTTTTTGTAGAAAACAAATCCGACCATTACCATAGCGATAAGATACAGAAGTAATACAATACCCTGTATTATACTTTGTGATGTCATATTAATACCTCTCTTTTTTTAAATATACTACTCATTATATCAAAAAAGGATAAAGTTTGCAATATTAAATATATATCAATAATTAATTTTAGCGAAATTTGCTTTTTTAATAATGCGATTTATGATAATGAAGTAAGCAATCATAAGCCAAATTGTCGCCCCAAACCACGCAACAGGTGACGCAATACATACCGCCGCAAACTTCAAATACGACACAAGCACAAATGCAACAAGCGAACGCATAACCAGTTCCCAAACACCGCCGAAAAACGCAATCATACTACTGCCTATACCTTGCAGAGCATTTCTGTAAACGAACAGTAAACCGAGTATCACATAGAATACGCCGTTTAGAACAAGGTATTCTTTTGAAAGCGACATAACTTCATTCTGACCGCTGCCGACAAACAATGCAACAAGCGGTTTTGCGAACGTAATAACAACAAATCCGCCTACAATACCGCAAACCGTTGCGATAATCGCCGCACCCGTCACACCTTTTTTAATTCTTTCAAGCTCTCTTGCGCCGTAATTTTGTGCGGTGTATGTCGCAACCGCAACGCCCAATGACGCAAGGGGCTGTGTTGCAAATTGGTCTATTTTCGAACCGGCTGTAAATGCCGCAACGGCAGTTGAACCGAGCGAATTAAGTGCCGATTGGATTACCATTGTACCGATGGCGGTTATCGAAAACTGAAACGCCATAGGCAAGCCGACTTCAAGGTGTTGCCAAGCAAATTTCCAAGAGAATTTCCAATCGTGCTTTGTAAGTCTTAGAATCGGGAATTTTTTCAAACTGTATACAAAGCACAATATACCCGAAATAAATTGTGCGATAACAGTTGCCCAACCCGCACCGGCAACACCCATTTTAAATGTAAGAATAAATACAAAGTCAAGTATAATATTGATAATACTTGCGATTATCAAGAATACAAGCGGTGTTTTACTGTCGCCGAGCGAACGGAGTATACTTGAAAACAAGTTGAAAAATACCGCTGCCGCAATACCTTCAAAAATTACTATTATGTAGTTGTACGAATCGTCTATAATGTCGGACGGAGTTTTCATAATCTCCAAAAGCGGTCTTGCCGCCAATACGCTTATCGCAGTCATAACAATCGTTACGGCTATACCTAAAATAATGCTTGTCGCAACAGAACGCCTTACGCCGTTTTCACTGCCTGCACCGAATCTCTGTGCGGTTATAACCGCAAAACCGCTCGTCACACCTTGCACAAATCCCACAATCAAAAATGAGATTGAACCTGTCGCACCAACCGCCGCAAGTGCCTCAACACTTATGGTTCTTCCGACAATAATCGTATCCGCCATATTATAGAACTGCTGAAATATATTACCTATAAGAAGCGGTACCATAAAGCTTAATATCAACTTTATCGGACTGCCCTTAGTCATATCGTTAGTCATATGTAATCTCCTCTCTTTGTTTAATGCCTGAACTATTATAGCACAATGTTTTTATTTTTCAATACTTTTTTCAAAAATTATCAAATAATCGCAAAAGTTATAAAAAACCAAAAATTTTTCTTGTTTTAATTGTGATTTTGTGGTACAATCGAATGGTTGTTTTTTTGAGGAGGGTAATATTATGAATAAAAAATTATTAACAAAAACACCTGTCGTCTGCGGACTTGCGATTATATGCTGTCTGCTTTGGGGAAGTGCTTTTCCTTGTATTAAAATAGGTTATCAGATGTTTAACATTCCGTCCGGTGCGGTCGGCTCACAATTTCTTTTTGCCGGTATTCGTTTCACACTTGCCGGTATACTTACAATTCTTTTCGGAAGTATTTTAAGCAAAAAAATACTTGTACCGAAAAAAGAATCACTTTTTTCTGTTTTTAAACTTTCTATGGTGCAAACAGTTTTGCAGTATGTGTTTTTCTACATAGGCTTGGCGAATACATCAGGCGTAAAATCTTCTATTATAAATGCCGCAAACGTATTTCTTTCAATATTATTCGCAGTATTTATATTCAAGTACGAAAAAATGACGGTTTTAAAAGTTTTGGGATGTGTTGTAGGATTTTTAGGAGTTGTTGTAATTAACCTTGCGAACGGTGGTTTTGATATGAGTATAAAACTTTCCGGTGAAGGTGCTATATTGCTTTCAGCGGCAGCTTATGCACTTTCATCGGGTATGATTAAAAAATATTCTAAAGATGAAAACCCTGTGGTTCTTAGCGGTTATCAGTTCTTTTTAGGCGGTATTATTCTTGTCGTTGTCGGAATAGCAACAGGCGGTAAGATTTCCGGATTTACTCTTGCATCTATCGCACTTCTTATATATATGGCGATGATTTCAGCTGTAGCATATACTTTGTGGGGAATATTGCTTAAATATAACCCTGTCGGTAAAGTTGCCGTTTTCGGTTTTACAAATCCGATTTTCGGCGTTATCCTTTCGGCTGTTTTTCTCGGTGAGAAAAATCAGGCTTTCGGTGTTCAGGGTCTTGTAGCACTTGTCCTTGTTTCAGTCGGTATATTTATGGTTAATAAATCTAAAAATTAGTTATTCTTCGGGCGGTTATTCACCGCCCGTTTTTTGTTTGCCACTTAGTCGACTTCGTCACCGGTTCCCATTAATGTAGTCTTTTATACCTCTCCTTGAGGAGATAAGGCACACAATGACGGAGTGGTGGCTCCGTAAGGCGGTAATCTGCCACTTATCCCCTATTTTCTGTAATTACTATTTTATACGGGACGGCATCCCGACGTCCCCACTCACACGCTCCGTGGGGAGCGTAACAAGTCCTTATTTTTCACCGTTTTTCTACCTTTTCATATTTCAACTCACACGCTCCGTGGGGAGCGTGACCACTAACCGTCCGATGACGTCCAGAGCAATGCAAATTTCAACTCACACGCTCCGTGGGGAGCGTGACGATACAATAAAACGTATGCAGAGCTATTGTACAAGATTTCAACTCACACGCTCCGTGGGGAGCGTGACGATACAATAAATATTTCGGCATTTTGAATATTACGATTTCAACTCACACGCTCCGTGGGGAGCGTGACTTCGACTTGTCCGCCTGTCAATGCGTCATAGGCGATTTCAACTCACACGCTCCGTGGGGAGCGTGACTTTCATAAAAAATACGATTAGAGTACATAAAGTAATTTCAACTCACACGCTCCGTGGGGAGCGTGACTAAAATCATATTTCTCGGAAATGGCAATAGAAAAATTTCAACTCACACGCTCCGTGGGGAGCGTGACCAGAGTGCCACCACATATGGTGGCAGATTTGGATATTTCAACTCACACGCTCCGTGGGGAGCGTGACATATTTAAAACGTTTACTGATTGCAGTATCAGAGTATTTCAACTCACACGCTCCGTGGGGAGCGTGACTGATTTCACGATTAAATGAGTTCTGCACCGTCATAATTTCAACTCACACGCTCCGTGGGGAGCGTGACGTGACTTGCAGCTTGTCCACTATTATGTCCAAAATTTCAACTCACACGCTCCGTGGGGAGCGTGACCTATAGCGGACATAACTCGGACACCATTATCTTTATTTCAACTCACACGCTCCGTGGGGAGCGTGACCCGGATTAGATTGGGGCATACAAACAGCATAAGGATTTCAACTCACACGCTCCGTGGGGAGCGTGACTTCTTTCGAGATTATCTCTGTATGACGGTTTTTCATTTCAACTCACACGCTCCGTGGGGAGCGTGACATATGTTTTACCTCTCTTTCACTGCTAATATTTATATTTCAACTCACACGCTCCGTGGGGAGCGTGACACGCCGAGAATGTTATATGTGCTATGGTTATAAAATTTCAACTCACACGCTCCGTGGGGAGCGTGACATATCGGCGGTTTTATACCGCCGATATAAAAGAAATTTCAACTCACACGCTCCGTGGGGAGCGTGACCCGTTTTAGATAGTTCACTGATACAGTTTAAAGCATTTCAACTCACACGCTCCGTGGGGAGCGTGACTCGTCAATAGGTAATAAAATACTACCATTTTCGCGATTTCAACTCACACGCTCCGTGGGGAGCGTGACTAACTATAGTTTTTTTTCGGATATGGTGTATCCGTATTTCAACTCACACGCTCCGTGGGGAGCGTGACCGTTTTCGGGTACCGTTTACGTATTTAAACAAAAATTTCAACTCACACGCTCCGTGGGGAGCGTGACTTACCACTCACCGCATAGCAAAAAAGCAATTTAAAATTTCAACTCACACGCTCCGTGGGGAGCGTGACGTCGGTTGACTATCAATTAATAGGAATTTTAACCCATTTCAACTCACACGCTCCGTGGGGAGCGTGACTCTACATATTGTATATGTGAAGTCACACCACCACAACAGAGCGGACATTTTACTAAAAATCACTTTAAAAAGCGATATTTTTTACATAATATGTATTATTTTTTCAGCGAACCTCCATATAAAACCAATATCACTGCACGTTCGCTCACAAAATCAAACTGCCCTCAGGGTCATATGTTTCCTTTGCACCTATATGCTCCACTCTCCTCTTCCAATTATTACCCAAATAATAGAATCGAAGGCTATCTTGTTCTTCATCAATAATTTTCATAAGTCTATCTTTTAATTTCAAGAATGTTCCGTAATCAACATCAACTTCAAACACAGAATTTTGCACTCTTTGTCCGTAATTAACACATTCCTTTGCAACCTTGCGAAGTCTTTTCCTACCTGCCGCATCGACAGTTGACACATCATAACTTACCAAAGTCATCATCAATATCACCTACTTCGCCAAATAACACGGATACTCGTCAATTTCACCACGCACAAATTTTGCAAGCAACATACTTTGCACATACGGCAAAAGTCCCATAGGAATTTTTTCCTTCAAATACGGATGTATCATATCGGTACGTTTTTTCTCCTGCCATTTTGAGAGCACCTTTTTCCTACCGCCATCATTCAAGAAAACTGCACCGCTTAACTGTACGTCAAAATCTTCGGGTTTAATAATTTTAAGATTTATTAATGTCAACACAAATCTTTCAACAATACATCTCCCCTCCTCGACCAAATCGCACGCAAGCGATTCACGTCCGGGGCGAAGCGAATGATAAAATCCCATATAACTGTCCAACCCCACACTTTCAAGTGCCGCCGCATATTCACGGGTAAAAATCGTATATAAAAACGACAACATTGCATTCACCCTATCGAGCGGAGGTCTTTTACTTCTCATTGCAAAACAGAAATCGTCTTTTTGATGAAGAATAAGGCTGTCAAACACATCAAAATATGCCTTTGCACCGTTCCCCTCCGTACCGAGTATGCCGTCATAATCATCTGTGATATACACGCTTTTAATACAACCGTCCAAGCGTTCTATACAATGAGTCAGCTTGCCGTCCTCATCAATTTGCGGATAATCTTTAAGCGTTCTTTTCACAACACTTTTTGTATTCGCCAATTTTGCGGCAACGGTATTTTGTCTTAAAAGTGCAGGCGGTTTTGAAAAAAGTTCGTATTGACGTTTTCTCAGCAACACATTTCCGTGTGACGCACCCTGCACGCGAGCCAAAAATCTGCCTGACGGAGATATGAAGTTAATAGGTATGCCGTAATCGGCACACTTCCCCATGAGTGCAGGCGAACAGCCAAGATAGCTGAAACAAAATATTGCCTCAACATTTGAAAACGGAAGTCGTAATTTAACTTCATTATTTTCCTTACATACAACATTTTCGCCGTCGAGAGTCATGTATATATTTTCATTCGTGACATACAAAGTATTCAAAAGTTTTCTCATACGCAATCCTCCTCAATAAGCTGTTTAATGCTGTACTTTTTCGTTTTAGGCATACACAAATCTTTAATCGAGCAACCACTGCACTTTTGACCTTTTATTTTTGGAGGAATAACACCGCTTTCCATTACGTTTTGCATTTTACCGACCAAATCATCAAGCAATGCTTTATACCTGTCGTACTCCTCATCAAACGGCATTTTCACACGTTTTCTTGTATCGGCATAATATATGCACCCCTCACTGTTGCATTTCCAAATATAGTCCGCACACAATTTTTGAGCAAACACCTGTATCGCGTCAGTTTCTCTTATAGAGCCGTCTTTAGGCTGTGTAGGCTTGTATTCCACAAGTCTGACAGTGTACTTTCCGTCAATACCGTCTATCGGTACGCCGTCTTTATTTTTGCAAAACTCTATACAATCCGCAACGCCATACAAATCAAGTTCATCATTATACAAAGTAACCGAGCTTAAAACAACCTTGTTATTGCTTTTGAATTGGTGTTTGCCCGAATGTACGTTTTCGTGCATAATGTTCGCCAACACAACCGAAACATTTTCAGCCCAGGCATTCTCAATTTCAAGCAATCCGAATCTTCTCGGGCAATACATATAATGCTGTATTGTCCTTATATTAATCATGCTTTCTCCTGAAGTTCTACTCCTTCAGGCATATTTTTATCGACAGTGATTTCATAATCATTGAAACTTCTCGGAACTTCCACTCCGTCTTTTTTGCCGATAACAATTTTGTCAAACAACACATTCGCCGGAGCATTTCCGAGTAAGGAATCATGCTTGAATACATAAAGTTTTCTTACGCACATTTTACCTCTTGCGGCACTTCTGTCGTGTTCAAACATATTGATAATGGCCTTCCACAAAAGTTCAAGATCTTCTTCCGAAAACTTAGTAATTTTCTGTGCAAGCATAGCCGACACATATCCGTCCGCCCTGTACAAGCCATACGGTACTATGCTCTTTCTGCCCATAGTAGCACTATCACTTTCATTTGTTCTTGCCTGTCTTGTAATTGTTATATCCTGTGTAAATATCGGATCAACACTCTTTGCAAAACTAATCTGAACAGGACCTCTGACAATACCGCATGGGTCGTTACCTGTACTCATAACCGCACCGAATGTTCTTACATCAAAATAATTTTGACATATGTAATCCCTTGCCGCTCTTACCGCCTCAGGATTTTTACCCTTTTGACCTGTCTTTTCGCCTATTGCCTCATATGCCTCCGTAAATTTTGTGTTAAGTGCCTTATCAGGCTTTACAAGAATATTATAATACGGCTCATCTTCTTTAAAAATTTCCACAAAGTTGCGGATTTTTCTCTTTAAGCACACATCTGTAACAAGTCCTGCCGACGTTTCGGGATCAATTCTCGGCATATTGCCTGCATCGGGATCACCGTTAGGGTTGCCGTTTTCTACATCAAAAATAACTGTAAATTCGTATCTGTTTTTAATTGGTTCCATAATTTTCTACTTCCTTTCATATTTCCTTATCTTCTTTTTTCTTATAAAAATCTTGTGTTTGCTGATAATAGCCTATAATAAACTTACCTTGCTCGCTAAGCGGTAATGTCTTTGGAAATTTGCCGTTTAGCTTGTCCATAATTTCACCCGTAACTATCTTATATTTAACTTTATATTCAAGTTTTTCAATGTGGTATTGCGAAAGCTTTATAAGTTTCGGAAATACCGTTGACGGATTTGCACAAGCTGACGCAAAATATGAATCCTTAATCGTTCTGTTCAATCCAGGCAATGCGTCCGATTGAACTTTTTCAAGTACGGCAAAAAGTCTGCCGCACAGATACGCTTGATTATTATTTTCAATATCAAGTGCCATTTTTATCTCCTCCTTATTTTTTGAATATCTATCTTTTCTGTTTATGCAAGCCTTGATAATGCCTGCACGAACATAATTCACCGATTTATCCGTTTTCACTCGTCTTACAGCATTTTCAAGCAAAGACTCGGGATAACGTGTACCGTTTATTATAGCACCGAACACCGAAGCCATAAGCGGCGGCGGTGTAGTATAATTTGTGCTTTGAGGCGGTTTTAATTCTCGGAATATTCGCCACATCGGTATATTTCCTTTTGAATTAACAATCATTATATCTGCTTGATGTCTTGCTATATGTGAAAATATGTTGCCGAATTTATCACGGTATATAAATTTCTGTGCAAGACGCGAAACATTCGGAGCAATTCCCACAATATAAAACTCAACATTTTTATCAATATCGAGTTCTGTAAAATCGGGACTTTTGCCCTGATTTACGTCATTAAGCGATTTAAGCAAAATACCGTTCATTTCATCTGCATCAATCTTATCGTCAAACCCAAGCATTGAAGCAAACAAATCCGTTTCTTTTGAATCGTCATCTGACATCGCCCAAAATACAACTGTCATATCATCAAGATATATTCTGTGATTTTTGTCTGCGATTAAAGTGTTTAATGCCTCTGTGTAGTGTTTCATAGTAGTTTGCGTTATGGAACTGTTGTACGCCTGTTCTTTGCCGTATGAACACTCTGCCGTATTATTTACGCAAACCATTAACGCACCTGTTGCATTTGCATTTCTTACACCCTTGATTTTATCGTGCGTTACCGATATTTCGCCTTTTTCTCCCGTAACGGCACATATGTCATTACCCTGCACCGGTCCGGCTGATTTTTTCAGTTCCGTTATCTTTTGAGCAATTTCGCCGTCAGTATCGTGCAATTTTATTTCAGGGTGTCCGTCAAGACCAAAAATAAAATTCGCCGTCGAGTATGCCTTGCCGAGATTTACAAGCAACTCATTTTCGGTTTCGACCTGCGGATTCCACTTTTGCAGAAAGTTTCTGTATGCCGTAACTATATCCGATGTCATACCCTCTGTAAATTCAAGGTTTTTGTCCACAAACGCTTTATGCGATTTCTTCGCCTTATCCGTACTGTCCTCAGTTGAATATGTACCGCTCTTATTGTCATAATTAAGTCCGAAAATGTATAACGGTCTGTGTTCGACAATATTTCCGTCTATACCGGGTTTCTGTGTTCTCTCCGGCAAAACTACCGATATAGGCTGAAGTTTGGTTTTACCCTTACTGTCGGGTTCACTTTCCTGCTCCACGTTTATAATATCGCTTACTGTACCGTCTTTTCTCAGCATAATCATATGCGTGATATTCTGTCTTGAAAAACCGTCTTTGCAAACCTTGTCATTTCTCGCAAGAATATCGTAATATTCATTCAAAGCCTTTATCAGCATTTCATCATCTCCCTATATTTTGCTACATCTATAACACCGTCAATCATATGCGGTCTGTAAAAAAGTGCGTCTGCCTTGTCCGAAAAATTACGTTTATCCCAATCATTATCTTTCGGATGTCCGCCGTCCTCAAACTTCATATGATACAGCATAAATCCTAAATCCGTATCACCTTTTAACGTATCCGAAACATTTTCAAGCGGAAATTCCTCCACAAGCTCAATACTCTTTACGGGAAATTCACGACACCCAAGCACAGGTTGTCTGAATTGTTGACCGTTTCTTAAACGTCTTAGAAGAATATTATAATGCTTTTCCTCCGACTCGTCATCATGGTCACTCTGTATACCCGTAAGTTCAAAGTGAAATTCCACGCCGTAACATACATCTTTCAAAATCATACTTCCGCGTTGATTTATCATATCCTTAGTATAAATCGTTGCATCACCTGTACCGTTTTTCATACTTTTTTGTACCGACTGCAATTTTATTTTTTCCTTAACCTCATTACGGCGAACATTGATAAATGTTATCGGATTAAAAACGATAATCTTATCAATTACATACCGAATTGCCGGTTTCCAATACACCGACTTTATCAGTCCCTCAAGCGCTCCCGGTGTCGGAACATCATAACTCACACGTTCAACTTTCATCTCAGGACGTGTAAATGCGGCATAATCACCTTTAATCATAATTTTAAATCCATAACTCATTTTAACCTCCTCATATAAAACAATCTACATCATTTTCCAACGTCAAACCCACGTCCGACTTATAATAATCTGTATTTGCAAGTATGCAAACACCACAATCAAGCTGTTCTATAATCCCCTCTTTAATCATTTCTTCAAGCTCCCAAATATGTACGGACGCGCTGTACTGCTGTAATTTTCGTTTTACGGACAGTTTTCCGTATCTGAGCTGTTCAATCAAATCTTTATTTTCATCACGCGGAATTACTATTCCTATAACTTGATTTTTGATAAACTTAAAATTCTCGGCATACGTTCTGAACGGTATTTCATCAAATTTCAAATTTTCACCCATAAGCGAAGTTATAGTACTTTTGTCTATATTGCCGTCATTAAACGCAAATAAGCGACTGTAATATTCTTCAATACATTTATCGGTTGAAATATTGTCAAATTCCTCAAACAAATTTCGTGTTATATTTGATTTAAGCTGAATTTCGCCTTTTCCGCCGTCTGTTTCAAAAACAAACACATCGCCCATATCCATCTTACCCTCACGGTTACATCTACCGCCGGACTGCAATATGTTATCAATTCCCGCAATTTCTCTGAATACCGCCTTAAAATCAAGGTCAACACCCGCCTCAATCAGTGATGTTGAAATCACGGTCGTATTAATTCCGTTCTTTATATCTTCCTTTATTTTTGCAATAATCTCCGAACGGTGCAAAGGCGTCATATATGTTGACAAATGATACTTGTTACCGCTGCAAATATCATATAATTCCCTTGCCGTTTTCCTTTTGTTCACAATTATAAGTGCATTGTCATATTCCTGTGCCTTTTCTGCCAGTGAAGCAAGTTCACACTTTCCGATATACTCATATCTGCACTTATCAAATACGTTAAACAACGACGTATCCTTAACCGCATTTTCTATTTTGACACCTGACATATACCTCTCCATAAATTTATCATAATTCGGCATTGTCGCCGACATCAAAATTGCCGTACTGTTAAGATACTTCGTCACATACCCTATAGCCCTTAAACAAGGCTGAATATAGTCAATCGGCAGCATATGTATTTCGTCAAATATGATAACACTGTCCGCCAGATTATGAAGTTTCCTAAGTCGTCTGCCTTTATAATGATACAGTGATTCAAAAAATTGAATATTCGTTGTTACTATAAGTTTTGCGTCCCAATTTTCACAGGAACGTTTTAATTTTTCCGAAGTTATTTCGTTCTCATCTTCATTTTTATCATCATCAAAATCATAATTTGAATGGTGCTGCAACACAGGAATTACGTCACCGAAAATATCCTCGAACACCTTTGCTGTCTGTTCAATTATACTGACATACGGAATTACATATATAATACGTTTTTTCTCATTCTCTATCGCAGTTTTCAAAGCCGCTCTTATACTGCAAAGAGTTTTTCCGCTGCCTGTCGGCATATTCAATGTATACACATTCGCATTCGATTCAACGCTTTTATAAACCTGTTCTTGTATAATACTTCTTGATTCCTGAAGTTTGGTTTCTATTTTAAAAGAATTAAGTTTTTCACATACTTTTTCGTATGCTTTTTGAAAATCTCCGTCTATACCTCTGTCTGTGTTGGGAGTTACAAACCGCTCCGTATCTATAAAATCCGCGTCCGTAAGGCATGAAAACAAATATCTTGTAAAAAAAGAATACCTTTCAATAATTTCTCTCTGATTACTGACATCAAAAAGTTCTCGCAAATTATCTTTGGGATATTCAAGTTTAACTTCATTTTCATACGCAGAATAATCGCCGGTTTTTCGTTTCATTCTGCCGTGCAATGTCGAATCTTCTTCACTGTCAACTTTCGTTCCGCCGTCAGGCAAACCCGAATGATGTCCCGCAACGCAATACTCAATCATAGGCACATATGATTTCGGCGGTGCTTTCGCAACTTCTTTTGCACCGCATATTGCGTGTTCCACTCGAATATTTTCCGCACCGTTTATACGTTTTTGAAACCCCGATGTATACTTGCCTATATCGTGTATTTGCCCCACAAATTCGGCTATATCCGCCCAAAATTCATTCGCATTTTCACGACATAACTTCGACGTTCCGTTCAAGTGGTCCAAAAGCAGCTGTTTCCGTCCGTCCTCTGATGTATGTCCAATATATTCCATAGCAATCATTCCTTTTGTACAAATTATACTTTTATCATATCACTTTATTCGTGCAATTTCAACATATATTTTACTTTTTAGTAATTATCTATTAAATATACCTATAATTTTTATATATTTGCACCAAAAAAGGAACCCATAAACAAAGCATACGCATTGTTTATATGTTCCCCAATGATTAGCTTAATTGAGTCTGCAGACAAATCTGCAACGATTTTAACTGCATTCTGTTTAATTATTATTGATATTAAAGCAATATCTCGCCTTTTCAGGCACTGAGCCTATCATACAAGGATTATGAATACTGAAATAATCCATAACATAACCCTTGTCGGTATAGATGTTTACACTCTTTTTGTCTTTCATCATTCCCGTATTATTTTCAATAACAATCTTCTTTATTTTTTTACAGTTGATTTCAATGTCCGAACGAGTGTAATTGCAAGCGATACTTGCATCTGTATTTTTCAAATTCATAGAATTGTTCAAAATGTATATTCCCTTGTACTCATCATCTCTGTTCGAGTAAGAAGAAAAGCATCTCAAACCTCTTGTTTCGATAGTATTTCCTATATATTTCTGTTCAAATTCAGTCGTCGGCTTAATATATATCGCCTCTGTTGAGCCGGTATAACGTGCAACGGAATTTTCGCCTGTATTTTTTACTGTATTGTGATAAACCAATTCATACGGACCTTCGATACCCGTTTCAACGCAATTTTGTACAACGTTATTTTTCACAATCGTATTAGGGAGTGATGTTCCCATACCCGCGAATATCGCCGCACAACCGACACCGCTTGTAAGTGCATTAGTATCATTTACGGACGGTTTGCCGAAACCGATATTTTTGCACACATTATTTTCAATAACGTCTGCATATTTGCCCGAAACAGTCGGAGTCCAATAATCAATCGCCCCCCAGACACTGTTGTTAATCGTGTTATTTCTTATAACATAATCGTCAACACCGCCGACAAAACTTATCGTCTTACCGCAGCTGTTCTCGAAAGTACAATTTTCAATAAGCACATTTTCAGCCGGGCTTTGTGTATCACCGACTATTCTTATACTGTAACCGCTGTTTGAACTGTCTGAAATCTGATTGCCGCAATTTGTGAACTTACTGTTCAAAATCGCGATATTACTGCAATCTCTGAACACAATTCCGTTGTTTTCAAAATCAATAAAAGAACAGTTGTTGAAAATAATATTATCGCAATTTTCAAACTTTATCATAGGAAAATTTTCAAAATCTATATTTTCGACATATAAATTCTCAACATTCTTCACAATCTGATATGACGGCACATCGTCCGAATAATCCGCAACAAATGTTGCCCGTTTTCCGCCGGAAGTTTTTATCACCGTGTCCGAATTGAATATTGACGGATATTTTCCGTATTTAATCGTACTGTGAACTTTGTATTCATTCGGAGCAAGCGTGTTTATTGTTCCGTCTTTGCCTTTTATGTCGTTTGAAACACTGCCGGCAGAAAATTCATACAAGTCAGTTCCCAACAGTACTGATGACGTATCATAATTCTTAAAATCCGCTTCGGCGATTTCTTCGGGTGTAAGTTTAAACAGTTCACCGTTTTTCGATTGAATGTTCGACTTGTGACTGTCTATCTCCTTACGTATTTGCAAAACAGCATTGCGTGCCGAATTACTGTCCGCCGCGTATACAAAATTCGCACCGAATGTCATGCACATCATCAATGCCGTTAAAAGAGCCGTAATTTTTTTCATTTTCAACTCCATAGCCTTTCTCAAATAAAAAACCAACTTTAATAATAGCGTCTGTAAAATTGCAAATTCAATTCATACAAATTTCAACCGCCATTACATACATTTTATCATTAATTATTCATTTAATCAAGACTTTTCGATTAATATTTTCAAATAAAAAAGCATATCATTTTCAAAAATGATATGCTTAAATTTTTAATAATTTTCTGCGTGAATTTCAAAATATGCTTGCGGGTGATTGCACACAGGACAGACCTGCGGAGCTTTTACGCCTACAACGATATGACCGCAGTTACGGCACTCCCAAACCTTGACTTCACTCTTTTCAAAAACCTCTTTTGTTTCAACATTGTGAAGCAATGCACGGTAACGTTCTTCATGAGTTTTTTCTATTGCGGCTACCATACGGAACTTTTCAGCCAATTCGGTAAAGCCTTCTTCTTCGGCAGTTTTTGCGAAATCAGCATACATATCTGTCCATTCAAAATTTTCGCCCTCTGCCGCCGAAACAAGATTTTCTGCCGTTGTTCCGATTCCGTTTAATTCTTTAAACCACATTTTTGCGTGTTCCTTTTCATTGTCGGCTGTTTTCAAAAACAAATCCGCTATTTGTTCAAAGCCGTCTTTCTTTGCCTTCGACGCAAAATATGTGTATTTGTTACGCGCTTGCGACTCACCCGAAAAGGCAGTTCTTAAATTTTCCTCTGTTTTTGTTCCCGAATATTTGTTTGCCATTTATATTACCTCCGTAAATTTACTCATATATAATATATACCACTATACACGAATTTTAAACAACATTTTTCTATGTCTTGCATTTTTCCGTTTTTTGTATTAATATATGTTTTGGGGTGATGATATGAATGTTGAAAAAAATATGTTTACAATCGGTGAAATGGCAAAATCAATCGGAATTACAAGAAAAATCATATTGAATTACGAAGCAAAAGGATTGATTACTCCGGACGTTAAGGACGGCAAAAACGGAAATCGTTATTATACCGTAGATACGTTCACTAAAATTCGTACAGTACGTATTTTTCAAAAGCTCGGTCTGTCGCTTGATGAAATTCACGACTATTTAGACGGTAAAACCGATTTATTACCGCTTATCCGCCGCCTTGAAGCTATGCGTGACGAAATAAATTTGAATATTGAAAAGTTGTATGAAAGAGCAAACACCAATCTCACACAAATCAAGGAAATCCACATTGACAAGCAAACGATTTATCGACGCACTTTTACTACGGAAAGTATTCTCGATAAAACAAATATTCTGCGTGATACCGCAATACTTGCCATGCGTGAATACGGTACCGATATGACAAAGAGAATGTACTTTTTAGAATACCCATTGTCCGCACCCAACGAAATTTCTTACTGTGTTGCCGTACCGTCTGAAAGCAGCGGCGAACATATCGTCGTACTGACCCCAATGCGTGCAATTTGCATTTATCATCACGGTGCATATGAGGAACTCCCGAAAGTTCGCGAAAAACTTTTGTCGTATGCCAAAGAGCATAATCTCACACCTTTGGGAATGTGTCGTCATACATACCTTGAAGGTCCCCCGCAACATAAGGATAAAAAACTTTTCATAACACAAGTGGCTCTGCCGATAGAAGAATAAAAAAGCTCCCGAACATATAAGTTCGGGAGCTTTTGTTTTTTACATAAAGAACGGGAAAAAATCGTTCTGAACCATATATCTGTTATTCATTTCTTCGATTTGCAAATCGGTGTAACCTCTGTTTACCGCTTTTCTTGTGTTTAAATTAACAGCTTGTACCAAACCGATTACTTTTTTTGCATTATTATCATTTAATTCAACATTATACTTGTCAAACAAGCTAAGAATATCAGGAGCGTTTTCATTGCTCATTTTACATTCCATTTCAATTTCAAAGCATAAGTTTTCGCCCTTTACTTCATCCATACCCATTCTCTTAATCAAGTAATGTCTAAGTGCAAGATATTCGTTGGTTTCTTCAATATATCCCGGGTTAGCCATTTTCATAATCTTTTTTCTTGACGGAATATAAAACGGTTTGTTACCTTGCGTTTTCAACAAATCATCATAAAAACCTTCTTCCAAAACATAAGTGTTTACAATCGAATTGTTGTATATTTCCCACAAATCCATTTTACCGTTGATAGTATTAATCAATTCCATAAAATCGTCTTTTGAAATATCATGATTTTGCTTGTCGTATATTTCAAAAACCTTGTCCAACGGAACAATTTCGTAAAGTTCCGCAAAAACATTGCAGTAATTTATTATTTTATCTCTGACTTCCAAATCACCTTTTGATTCGTTTGTATAACATTTAGCAACTAAGTCTTTTACTTCGTCACACAAACTGTATTGTTCGTTTTCAAATGATATATAACCCAATTCCAATAAAAGTCCGATTTTGAAAACATCCAACTTTTCAATTTCGTTGTTCTCGCACCAATTTACAAGACATTCCGTTTGTTCTTTGTCAAGCGCCGCAAGAACTGTCTTAAAATACTCGTCTGATAATAATATTTCCGATATGCTTTCTGCCACTTCGCCCTTGTTCATTTTTGAACGACCTTTTATATTAAGCTCTTTTGCCAAGTCAAGCATTTCGGGCTTTTTCCAAGACATTATATTATCAAATATTTTCATTTTTCTACCCCTTAATATTTTTTTAATATTATATCATTAAATTTTCACATATACAAGCCATAAAAATAAACAATACTTTCCGCAAATTCTATCCGTCAAGTCAGCCAAACCTCTAAAAATTCCGCATAAAACAACACCTGCGGCAAGTGTTAGAGTTCAAGGCAACGCCCTTAGCTCCCTCACAAATACCGCAGGTGATATTTTATCAACCTACTGCTTCATTTGGGTCATCATATGCAGGCACACTCGGTACTACCCAAATCAACTGATTGTTGTCGTCCCACTCAACACGACAATCCAATGCATCTGTTATATCACGAAGTTTAAAGTAATTGTTTCCGTCAATATTATAGCACGTTGCCTTTATAGGTACTCCGTCCAGTGTTAAAAACGCCGATGATGAAAAGGCTGTCCTTGTAACATCGTCGCCCGGTGTTAATTCGCCGCCAACCGATGTATAATCATAAAAGCTTAGCATATCAATCGAATTTGTTGCTCCGTCATACTTAACATCAAATGTTTTAATTGTTCCGTTTAAGATTTGTGCAATATCTCTGAGCTTAAAGTAGTTGTTGTCATCAATGTTATATGCAACGGTGTTATATTTGCGGCTATCCAGACAAATAGTCTGCGTTTTGGCAACAGAGTTTTTGCTGAATCCGTTTCCGGGATAATAAGTAAATGTTTCCCGACTTTCATCCTCTTGAACCAAATAGCGAATCTCTCCGTTATAGTAAATAGTATAGATTTTTCCTGTTATAATCCAAGGCTCTATTTCTGAAGGATCTATTCCGGGAATGTTCCTCATATCCTCATCACGGTCGAACGAAAATTCTTCAATGCCGTATACATTTACCCAGTCTTTGTCTTCTATTTTATTGATTTCACCGTTGTTTGAACTAACCCATTCACTGTATTCTAAGGCCTTATCCATATCAGCGTTGATATATCCGAAACGATACTCTTTCAGTTTTGCAAGTCCTTCGGCAGAATAGGTCAACGCACCCCATTCACCCCAAGCCGTATCTACGGACAGAACGCCTATAGGTGCACCAAGCTTTGCTACGTCATCAGCTGACTGTGTTTTGGTTAAATCGACAAGATTACTTGTCGGAATATAACATACCTTTGAGTTGAACCAGATTTTTGAATTTGTTCCGTCATAATCTTTCTCGATAACATCTATTACTGTACCTTTTTTAACCGAAGAACCGTCTGAAATATCACAATCCGCATTTGCCTCAGCTTTGTAGGAAATTAGCGGTTTTTCGGTGTTTGCAAGTTGTATATTGACATATTTGGATTCAACATAATATAAACCGTGCTTGTAATAAATTTTATAATGTCCGTTTTGTGGTATTGCATCAACTATTTGAACAGATTGATTTATTTTATAAACACCCGATTTTACATAATCCGTTTCGTCAGGAGTGGTTTTTACCATCAAATTAGCGGTTGCCTTGCCGACAGCTTCAATTTTTGGAGCAGTTGCCACTTGATTGTTAATATCTAAGATATAACAATTTTTTCTTGGCAGAAAATATACTCCCGGTTTCCAGCTTGTGAAAGCTCCACCGTCTTTTCTTCCGCTACAATCTATAATTGAACCACGGGATTCGTCAACTCCGCCCTCGCTCCATACGGCAACCCAATTTTCGTTATAAGCAACAACATCAAATTCACTTGATGCACCTACATAAAATGCTGTGTTGGCATTTGCCTCTGTTCTTGACTTTTCTGCAAACGGAGGATCATAGCCGATTTCTTTAAGTTCGTCCAATCTCTTAGAGTGATAATTAATCGGCGGATTGCCCGGATAGAAAGATGCTTTTACCGAGCCGAATTTTCCCTCATCGCCTATATGCACAACAGCCATTCCAACCATCGGTAACGATTCAGGTCGGTCATGCCTTACCCATTCAGTCGGGACTTTTGCATAAAAATTTCTTTCATTGCCCTCGGTTGTTTTTGAGCCGCCATAGATATAGTCGGAAAGAAAATACATATTTATTGTATGTTGATACTTATCCGGATCAGATGACGCTGTCGATTTCTCTATTTCTTTTTCTGCAACCTCTGCTGTTTCAAGTGTATCCTTTCTGCCGGCAAGAGCAGGAACATAGCCGATTGTACCGTCTTGGAGCTGAATCTTATGAAATGTGCCGCCATCTCCGACTACATTAGGCTCCAAAATTGTTACTTTGTTGTACTGGATGACCACTGCAACAGAACGACCGTATGATGGATTTTGATAAACAGACATACTTTCTATTCCCGCCTTGACATAAGCCGTATCACCCGCCTGAAAATCAGCAGCCGACACGTTTGTGCAAAATAACATTAATGTACAAATTAATGAAGTAATAAAAATTTTCAACATGATAAATCCCTCTTTTCTTAATTTTTTTATTTCGTCTTGGCAGACTATGTTCTATAATTATTATACATCGTACATCGGTATACGATGCAATAGATTTTCAAAAAAATTAATTTTTTTATTCTGAAACAAAAACTTTTAATGTCATATCAAAAGGAGTTTTATTTTTCATCGCTAAAGCTACACTGAGCCTCGGAACTGTCTGTTTTTCATAATACAGCAAAAACCTCCTGTATAATCACAGGAGGTTTTTGTACTGATTTATCTTCGACATCCACAATCATTGTCACCTTCCGGCTCGGATATGTCATCTTGATCACATTCCAAGAATTCGCCCCTCTCAGGCGGGAAGAATTCGTCAACCGGGAAGTCTATTCTCTCAAATAAGTCACAAGGATTGTCATCCGTTGCCCCTACCCCAAATAGACCATGCGGTGTGGATTGGGAAAAAGTGGGGTTTTATGCTATATTTAAGCATATTTCCTCCGACCGTTCGGATACTCCAAATACGGTTGTTTCTTTTCATGATCGTATTTTTGAATCGGAACACCTTTTATTTTCTTTATTTCATTATCTATCCTAATAGCCTCGACAAAACGTTTTGTCAATTCATCATTCGATACACTGCAAGTTGAATCAATCGCATTTTCTCCATTCATAACCTTTAATCTTCTATTTATATTATAGAATTTCAACACTTCTTATCAGTCTTTCGTCTTCTGTAATTGCTATGTGGATTTTCTCTTTCGGTAGGAATATTATTACAAACACAATCAAGATGATTGGTTATCATTTTAGACAATTCAACGGCAAATTCTCTATAATCATACCATTTCTTTAGTTCTTCAATGAAATCTTGATTCATAACATCACTTTCATCTACATTTCCAAACGAAATACTCATAGCGTCTAAGACTGCTAAAATTGTGTAGAAGTAAACCATCACATACTCCGGATGTTTGCCGCGAGCTTCTTTTGCTATATCTAACGTTTGTCCGAATATATGCAACGTACGATTTAATGCGCTTAAGTTATCGAAAGAGTTTTTTACATCTTTTTCAACTGCATAGTTACTAATATCATCAAGCAATGTTTTCAGTTCCAATCTTTTCAATGCACATTTTTCATCTAAAGATAATTCCTCATCATTATTTGGTAACAGTCGTTTTGCTCTGTAACGCACATTGTCCGGTTTTATCGGCTTAAATGTAAATCGTTCACTCTGCCCGCCGGAATAAATCCTGTATATAGGCAGCTCTTCAAGTTTTTGGTGTTGTTCAACAGTAAGTTCACCAAAATAATCCGAGTTATCAATACCGAATATATTGCATAAATCTTCTTTTCTCTCTTTTGACGGAAGCTTTTTAGAATTTTCCCACATATTTATTGCCTGCCTGCTTACGCCCATCGCTTCAGCCAATGCCCTTTGACTATAATTGCATTTTGTTCTTATATATTTTAATCCGTTCATAAAACTGACCTCCCATAATAATTAAAACACGTGCACTTGCTTTAATTATTATTTTATACAGGTTGACACAAGGTGTCAATTTGCAACCATAAAATTTTTTAAGACAAATCTGAATCACTTTCAGTTATTGATATATACTTTTGCAAATATGTATCGACCTCAAAAATCGGCAATCCTTTATATTTTTCTAATATCTTATCACTAATTAGAAGTATACGACGATTATCTTCCGTTTTTTCTGTTTCAAAATAATTAATCTTACCTATTCTTCCGCATATTACGCAATACTGTCCTTTACAAAAACTATTACCTGAATTAAACAAACAATCCTTGTATTGGTGTTTATGCTTTGATTTCATCTTAGATTTAGATACTGCCGATTCCTTCTTTTTAAGATATTTAGGAATATCCTTTTCTACTTTATGTTTTGAATTATCTTCTTTATATTTCATAGTTCTATCGCTCCTTTAATAATTATGGTCATCAAAATAATCTTCTGCATCTTCATAACATTCAAAATCATCATAATTATCATAATAAAAATCTTCCGGATCATCATAGTCATATACATCATACGGATCGGATTTTTTCTTTTTTTCGGTTGATTTGCTTGAATATTTACGCTTATATTTTGCAAATTGGTCTATCGGTACTCCGCTTGTATTCGGCATACCGTCTTCCGTCCAATAATAGTTCATTTTTATGACATCTGTAACTTTTCCGTCCTGACACTTAACTTTCAAACCTATTGATTTTGAATTTGGATCATACCATTTTGCATACCAGATATATGTTGTTATATGATACTCCCCATGAGAAAAACTTTCTTCTTCTCTCTCGTTATATCTACCTACCATTGTATAATTGATATACTCCTCTGACATACCCTCATACGGTACTTTTGAGCCGTATTCTTCTTGCAGTTTCTTTTCACGTTCTTCTCTGCGTTTTTCTTCTTCTTTTAAATATATTTCATAATTGGTATTGTTTTCTTCTCTCATTTTCGATATTTCTTTTCCAAAAATACCGTTATAATTCTTCGGTATCTGTGACAAATACGAATTTATTATTGAGGCATCCTCTACACTGTCATACTGACACATACGAGCGTAACAACTCACAAATCCATTCTTATCATATAAATTGCTTACATGAGAATTCAACAAAATATCTTCCGCCTCAGCATACGATTTTTCTTCTATAAGCCTTATTGCTTTATTATATTGCATACCCCAATAAGAAGAATATGATATAAGTATTATCATGACCATACTAACCAATGCAATTAACACTTTCTTTGTCGTACTCATAATTCATCCCCCATTATGTTGAATTTTCTTCTTTTTCATACTTAAATTCTATCACAAGCAAAGTCCAATATAGTGTACACCGCAAAAAAAGCGGACATAAAAGTCCGCTTTCACATTAATAATATATACCATATTTTTTAAATTTCTTATGTCCGAAATATTTTTGTATTAAATACTTATATAATTTTTCGTTTGGCCATATATGTTTTTCATCATGATATATAACCATATATATTTTTAACATCGGTAAATACGAAGCAGAGATACCTCTAAAGACTATTCCCCAACAATCTCTGTATCCATACATCCCCTTGTATTCCATAGATTCATCAATGTTTCTGTAAGGTTCAAAGTCCAACGCATTACAATACTGTAGCAATTCAGGTAAATCATCATCTTTTATTTTAACTCCGTAAGAAAACAAAATCTTTTCATTTTTTCGATGTCTTTTAACCAGTTGATATGACAATTCCTTTTCTACAAGATTTAAGAGCATAGTTCCTTCACAATCTTGTAGAAAATTATTTTTAAATTCTATTTTTGAAAAATAAATCGGTTTATCCATAATAATCACCTCAAATTAACATATCTAATCCATAAAACAACCGATAATTGCGGCTATAAAAAGTATAATAACTACACCGATAATTGTCGTCAAGCACCCTTCTCCGCCGTTTCCGCCGGAAGAAAATTGGCTTCCGCCGGACGGTTTACTCATCATAAAATCAAAATATTCCTGTTGTTTTTTATCCATTTCTTTTACCCCTCAAACTATCTCTTTGCATATAAAATGATTTTCTCTCGCATAACGCTGTGCCTCTGAACCGGCAACACAATATATAGTTTTACTTTTACCCAGCATATAATTCACAAAGTTATTCCTTCCTATTTCTTTAACATTAGGCGGTATAGTAACTTCAGTAATTTCAGTTCTCCAAAAAGCATCATTTTCAATTTTCAATACACTTTTTGAAAAATTGACTTTCGTCAATTTAGAATCCTCAAATGCCGATTTACAAATTGTTGTAACATTCTTAGGTATATCTATTTCTGTTATCCCACTTGCACCTAACATACTGCTACTTATTTCAGTAAGCCCGTCGGATAATATTATTCTTTTTAAATCACTGCAATAACAAAAAGCACCCCAGCCTATTTCTTTTACATTATTCGGAATTACTACATCCACTAAACCTGTACTTGAAAATGCTCTTTTTCCGATTACAAGCAAACTTTTAGGGAAATGAATTTTTTTCAATTTTTCACAATACTTAAATGCCTCCCCATCTATAAACTGACACCCTTCTTCAAATATAACTTCCGTCAGGCTCTTACATCCGTAAAATGCTTTACTTCCAATTTCGTTTACTCTCATACCATTTATCGTTGACGGTATTACCACCATCGAATCATCAAAACCTATATATTGAGTTATAATCAACTCCCCATCAAATACTTCTGTTTTGAAAACAGACTCTTTCGCCTTTGCCGTCACTTTAAAAGTATTTTCTACTTTTTTACCGCATTTCGGGCAATAGATAAAATCTTCTTGCAATGTTGTATAACAACGATCACATTCTATATGTGTATTTATATATTTTCTTTTGTAACGTTTTATTTCTTTATTCATTTCCGTATTACTGTCTTTCAAGTCCGATACATCATCTTTAAGACTTTTATTTTCACTTTTCAATTCTTGTATTTTCTCTTGTTGACTTTTTATTTCCTTTAATAACTTTGCTTTTTGAGTAAATATGTTCATAAAAAAATTCCTCCTCTGCATAAATCAATCGTTATGGTCATAAAAATATGTTTCCGCATCATCTATTCCGTCAAAATCATCTTCGTTATCATAATAAAAATCCTCAGGATCATCATAATCATGCACATTATACGAATCGGAGCTATGATTTGAATCTCCGTGCGAATATCCGTATAAAGGTTTTGAATGTGATGAATGTGAAGAACCGGATGATGAACGAGTTGAATTTTTCTCTTTCAATCTTCCGTCTTTTGAGAATACATCTGAATTTATCACTTTAGAATCAAATTCTTTTATCCAATATCCGCTATAATTTTCTTCCATAGTTTCAGTTGATTCTTTGCTGACAGAACGCACATTTCCGTTTAGACAACAAACCACATACCCTTTATCGTACCAATAAAATGTATCATAAATATCATATCGTTCATTGTCTGACACATCATCCTTCTTTGTTCTTTGATATTTATCAGGCTTGCCTAATTGCGTGTATTCGATAAATAATTCACTCATACCGTCATACGGCAGTTTATCCGCATATGACGCTCTTTCTTCTTCAAGTTTTTGTTTTTTTTCCTCTGCCTCTTTTGCCATTCTTTCCGGCAACGTACGGATATATTCTTCTTTAGCTTTTTCTAACTCTTGCTTGTATTCTTCATATCTTTGGTTTATTTCTTGTTTTGACGTTTTTATTTCTTCACATAAAGCTCCACTGTAATTTTCGGGTACAAGGTTTATTCTGTTACTCGCAAATTCAAATTTGTTATCATTGTAATATTCCATTGCTGTTATGTAAATATATAAAATAGCTGAATCGGCAAAATAATGTTCCAAATTTTCTGTATCTTTACATTCGTATAAAAGCACTGAACGTAGTCTAAAATACGATCTTTCATCATTATCATCTTTGTGTTTTACATTCATATCAGTAAGCATTTCTTCCGCTCTTGTATAATCGCCTTGCTTTATTACCTCTATCACTTTATTATACTGACTATTCATCATGATAAAATGCACAATTCCATACAGCATAAACAGTATAGCAATACCACAGATTACTGCCATAACCTTTTTACCATTTGTCCATTCCATATTTATTCCCCCTATCACCGTATTACTACTATATCACCATATACAAAATAAGTAAATGAAATATTCAGACTTATTTCGTCTTTCTATACTTAAATTCTACAACAAGCAGAGTCCAATTTAGTGGACTTTATATATTTCCGTTCAAATTATCCTCTGCTTTGCCAATATACACTCTGTAACTCTGTCCGCAACAATCGCCCTATCTCTATTCGGATAAAATCAAGAATAGTCATAAGTGTTCCATTATAGTTTCACGTTTAAATATAGGAATAGAGAGCTGTTTTCCATATATATCATATTCGTACCGAATTGTCAAATATATTAACCCCCACTAAAAAAGCGGACAGAATTAACTTCTATCCGCTTAATATAAATTCTATACTATTGTGAATCACTTCTAATATAAAATGTCGAACGTCCCGAACCGCATTTTATAATTTCTCCGCTATCAACAAGCTTTTTGATAGCGTTCTCTACTGACGCTTTTCCTATTGTTGGGCATAGCTCCAAAATATCGCTCTTTTTGAATTTACCAATCTTACTTTCTACTGCCTTTCTCACTATATCCAAAGCCGACATTTTATTTGACACAACATTTATTCTATCTTCAAAATCCCTATATGCCGCAAGAATAATTTTCAATAAATATTTTATAAAAGATGACGGATCTTCCTTGTTATCATGCCAACCATGCTGACATTTTTCAAGAGCCTTATAATACAAATTCTTGTTTTTCGCTATTTTACTCTCCAAAGAGATATACTTTCCTACTACATATCCGCTCCTATATAGCAGCAACGTCGTAAGCAATCTACTCATTCTGCCATTCCCATCATTAAACGGATGAATACATAAAAAATCATGTATGAATATTGGTATAAGTATTAATGCATCAATATCTTGCGCTGAAACAGCCGCATTATATCCTTCGCATAATTTATTTATCGCCGTAGGTACTTCATACGGTGCAAGTGGTGTAAATAATACAAATTCATTTCCGTCACCGTCTATTGCACTTATATAATTCTGTGTATTTTTAAAATTACCCCCAATATTCTTTTCAGAATATTTATATAAATCTCTGTGAAGTTGCAAAATATAATTTGAACGAATCGGAATGTACTCATAATTTTCGTGTATAGTATTTAATACATCTCTATACCCCATAATTTCTTCTTCATCACGGTTTCTGGGCGTTGTCTTATCTGTGCATAATTGTTTTAGACGAGTATTTGTTGTTCTTATCCCTTCTATTTCATTCGATGATTCTGTACTCTGCACTTTCGCTATCTCAATTAATCTGTCAAGTTCAACAGGTTTTTGTTTTAAATATAATTCCTGTCGACCTTTAAATTCATGTATTTGTGCAACTAAGCCTAATATTTCACTATCCCATTTCCGTTCTTTTAGTTTCGTATAATCAAAGGTTCGCATTTTCTCACACTCCATTATTTTTCTCCTAAATTATACCCCTTTTTAGGAGAAAAGTAAAGCATATTAGGATAAAGTTTTTTTATTTCCCCCTCAACTATATATCATTCGGAACTTTATCATCACATTACCTCATCATGCATATTATTAAAGTTTTTATTTAATTTAAGTAAAAACTCTTGTATTTTTTTATTTTTTAGTCTATACTAATATAAAAGGAGGTTGTTTTTATGATTATAAGAGAAGAATACTTAAAAAAATTATTCACATATATGGATGCACCGATTATAAAAATTCTTGCCGGAATACGCCGTTGCGGAAAATCCACAATTTTAGAAATGCTCCACAAAGAATTAATAAGCAAAGGTATTGATAAAAACAATATTATTTGCAAACGATATACCTCTTTTGAGATAGATGACTGCTATACTGCAAAAGATATGTATAACGACATAAAAAAAGAAATGATTAATGATAATAAATACTATCTTTTACTTGACGAAGTACAAGAAATAGACGGTTGGGAAAAAGCTATTAACAGTTTACTCGAAGATACCAATGCCGATATTTATGTGACCGGTTCAAACTCAAAGCTTATGTCAAGTGAAATATCCACATATCTAACCGGCAGATATGTTTTAATCCCCGTTTATCCTCTGTCATTCAAAGAATATCTCGACTTTAAATCAAGCAGTACGAAGTCGGAAAAAGAACTTCTTAATGAATATATAAAATTCGGTGGTTTTCCTATTGTTGCACTTGGCAATTACGATGAACAATCGGCATATCAAATCGTCGAAGGAATATATAATTCAGTCATAACAAGTGATATTACAAAAAGACATAATATCGTAAATTTCGATTTATTCAATCGTGTTGTGAAATTCATTATTGAAAATGTAGGCAAAACTTTTTCAGCCAATTCAATAGTAAAATTTCTAAAAAGTGAAGGCAGAGCTTTGTCGGTAGAAAGTATATATAACTATCTTGAATGGCTTGAAAAGGCTTTTGTAATCTATCGTTGCAGACGATATGATTTACAAGGAAAATCAGTATTAAAAACTCAAGAAAAATTCTATCTTGCAGACCAATCGCTAAAATATTGCATTATGGGATTCAATCCAAAGTCCATAGCTTCTATGCTTGAAAATATCGTGTATTTTGAATTGAAAAGACGCGGATATGAAGTGTATATAGGAAAGCTCGGCACAAAAGAAATAGATTTTGTTGCCATTAAACGTGATGAACGTATTTATGTGCAAGTATGCAGAACACTTCCTGAAAATTCAAATCGTGAAATCGGCAATCTCCTTGCAATTAAAGACCAATACCCAAAATACGTTGTCACCCTAGACGAACTCTCAACCGGCAACGTCAACGGTGTAAAAATCATTCACTTATTTGATTTTTTGTTAAAAAAAGAATTATAACACAAAAGCCCTCGTTTTTTATATGCAAGGGCTTTATTTAAGCAACAATTCAACACGTTCTTGTATTACACGTTCAACTGTTTTTAATCTTTTCTTGCTCCAATTATATCTTGGATGTTTTTTGAATTTGAAGTTTTGCAGCTTATGCAGTTTTTGTTTTTGCGAATTTGTTATATAGTGTTTTGCAAACTCTACAAAATCCGAATATGTTGCAGGCGTACGGGTATTGACATAAACAGAAATATCATCAAGTTCATTTTCCATTGCAAATCCCCATAATGACAATCCGTTATCAAATATCGGTGCATTGTCAATTATCTTATTTGTATAATTATCAACAAGAACTCCGAAATTACCGAAATGTCTGTCTGTATTACACACTACTGCGTCAAACACAAACATATCAATCAATTTATCAAAATACTCATCACCCAACTTTTTATAATAGTCCGTAACTGCATTTATTCCGCCTTTTGACACCAATCTTGAAATCGGAACAAACGAAACCTCTTTATTTGTAAAAAGTTCGCATACCGAACACAATCGTCCGTCATATTTTCTTAAATTATACTCAACAGCATTTAACCCCATTGCCTCTGCAACTTGATAAGCATAGTATTCAGCGTACGGTTCATTTCCCGAATTAGCGAAGCCCTCTGTACCTGATTTATATAAAAGTATCTTTCCGTTTTCCCTTTTCCAGCACTTTGCAAGCATACCGTTGGTTGTGAACTCCGGCGAGGAACGAAATGTCGAACGAATTGAACTTCCATATCCGGTAAAAGCGATATATGCTAAAGTACGGCTAAAATGATTATCGTACAAATTAACACTGTCAAAAGTACCTTTAAAATTCTCATCTACAACCCAATAGCAATCATTCAAAGACAAACCTTTGCATATATCAATTATTCCCTTTGTATCTTTTTCATTAAGACCTAATTTCGCAAGAAAATTTTGAACATAGGCTCTGTTTGAAGGAATAGTTCTTGCTTTAAGCCACTTCCTTATTGATTCTTCATTAGATTCCATTCCTAACGGCAACAATTTTTCTTTTTCCTTGTTTGCCCATAATAACTTAACGGCAATACCGTCGAATGTTTTTTCAATATTAAATTTTAGTAAATCACTGTCATAATGTTTCAAAATATAGCTCAACAGTATCACCTCCGCCATTTATTATATCACGATAAATCCAAAATATCAATCACTTCACTCGCCTGTAAAATGTACTTTTGCTCATCCCCAATTCTTTCATCGCCTGTGCGGCGGTGATTTTTTTATCACGCCATTTTTGAACGACTGTATCAAAATCGGTGTACACCTTTTTCTTCCTGCCTTTATACTTACCCTGCTCCTTTGCAATTTCTATACCCTCACGTTGTCTTTGCAAAATATACTCACGTTCAAGCTCCGCTACCGCACCGAATATTGTAAGCATAAATTTACCTGTCGGTGTAGTTGTGTCGATTGCTTCTTTTTTACTCACGAACTCTACTTCTTTAATATGAAGTTTTTCGACCAAATCCAAAAGGTCTTTTGTGTTTCTTGCAAATCTTGAAATCTCGCTTACAATAACAGTATCACCTTTTCGTACATAATCAAGCATTGCTTTAAGTTGCGGACGGTTTGTGTTTTTGCCGCTCATTTTATCAATATATATTTCATCAACGCCGAGTTCTTTCATCATCACTTCTTGCCTTAATGTATTCTGTTCACTTGTTGAAACTCTCACATATCCGATTTTCATAAAAATCAACTCCAATCTCCGTGTCATTAGGGCATACCCTATTGACACATAAAAAATAGTGCCATTAGAGTTGGTTTTCGGCTTTTGGAACGTCCCAAAAGTTTTACCCACCCTAACGGCACTGTTTTAGTATCAAGTGTAAATCATTTCTTCCAATTCCTCAAGCGTATATCCGGCGTTGTACAATTCCTGTATCACTTCCGGATCTTCACCGTACATTGCGGCAACGGTCTTTATATCTTCGAGATACTCTTCCGCATAATAATCATCATATCCTGTATCAACATAGCAATCGCAATCGTAATCGTACCAATGTCTGCCGTATGATTCGGTATAATTAAAATGACCTCTTTCACGTTTGCCGTTACTTTTGATTTTCAGAATATCGCCCTCATTAAGAATGATATGCTCATACTTGCCATTCTCCAAATCTTGAAACAGTTCCGAATCAACCAACGCTTTCCATAGTATCTGTTTTGTCGAGGCGATCACATAAACGCCTTTATCCTTAAAATGAATTAATGAAATCGGGCTGTCGCCTTTTACAAGGTACAAATTGTTTTGATTATCAAGTATATTAAAGCTAAAACTTCCCTCTATACTTTCAGCCATAAATTTTATCGTTTTGAAATTAAGTGCATTTTTGTATTTTAACAGTTGCACCGCAACGAATGAATCTGTTTCAATTTTGCTCTTAAAGTTATACTTCTTCTGAAGTTCTTTATCATTGAACAGTACACCATTATGAGCAAGTGCAAACTGACAGTTCTTCACCTTTTCACTCCATGGGTGATTGTTGTAGTTCTTGCTCTTATCACCTTGTGTACTGTGTCTTGTGTGACCGATTACTGCATTAACAAACTTGGGAATATTCGGATTAAACTTATACGCACTTACCGCACTTTTGTTTATCTTCATATTACCCAAAATCGAATATGCAACACCTGTTGCGTCTGTACCACGTTCCGCACTTTCCATTCCAAGCAAATCCACAAGTTCATTCATATCTTTTAACTTATCCTTGTAACTTAATACTCCATATATTCCGCACATTATATTTCCACCTCATTTCTTATCGGTTCATTGACGTAAAGTCTTTTTTCTTTCAAATAATTAATCAACTCTTGTTTGTCGTCTGCTATTCCTTTTACGAAATCAAGCCAAGTAAGACTCTGCATAAATTCGTCGGACAAAGAAATAGCAACCTTACAGATTTCATCTACCATCTGTAAGGTTGCTATAAATGTGCTGTACTTTAAAGTACCTCTGAATATTCGCATTTCTATTGTTGCATCATTTTCAAGATTAACCGCCGCATATCGTCCCATATGTGAATTTTTTGCGTGCTTCAATGTTTCTTTAGGATTGATTATTCCGCCGCCGTAACGTCTTGCCCAATGTTCTGCTTGAGATTCCGTTCTTCGACTGAATGTTAAGATTTCATTCCAGAACTTCTCGTAGAAGTAGAGAATCTTCGCTATTGTTGCCTCTTGTTCTTCATAATTCGCTCCGAGTGCATTTCGGCTTATATGTACATGAAGTCCGCAGGTTCCGGCTTGGTGACTTAGATATCCTTTGGCTACCGCTTTGTTAAGAATCGATCTCCAAGGCATTTGATTAATGTGATAGTCAAGTGTCATTGGATGTGTTACACACTCAAAACCATCATCAAGTGAACCGTCATGTTTGATGTACATATGCTCCTTTTGAGCATTTGCAATGTCAAGTAATTTACTTGCACAAAATTCATTTTCACCACCATCATCAAGTTCAAGTTCCACGCCCAAATATCTCGGGCCGTCACCATAGAATATCGGTTCTGGTTTATAGTAATAGTCGTGAATTATCTCGTCCATGTCAAAACACTCTCTGCAATACGGGTGGTCATGATATTCTTCATCTTCATGATAACAAGCATCATCATAGTGTATAACCGCATCACATCTTTCACATCTGACATAATCTTCATCATAACAAGTTTGGCACAAGTCACCATCTGCCGAATCATCATTCCAGTGTCTGTCACCGCAATCACGGCAAATAAATGTTTCACGTCTTAAACACGCCTCACATAAATACGATTCATCAAAATATGTTAATTCTGATACGTCATGTTCTTCGTGACATATGTCACAAGTGTATTTTTCCTCTTTCATCTTTCGTCCTCCTCAATATTCCTCTGCTTTCAGCATTGTCGAATGTGTTTTATCGTCAATCACATAAACTTTACCCACAAAAATAGGAGCACCTTGTAATTTAATAAGATACTCCATTTTATACTCCGGCATTTCTTGTGAATGCACGATTTTCTGCATACCGTCATACTCTGACAGTTCAAATACTTGCAAGTAATCCTTTGATTCAACTTTCATTGTATCAACCATATTCCACATCATACATTGTAATACAATAGGTACTTCCTCATTTACTCCGCAAGTACAAAATCGTTCGTTCTGGAACATATAAATTTCACCTCCGTGTTTTTTATTACACAGAGATATTATATATTTTTAATGTATGACTTTACGTTTTTCACTTCAACATATCAGCATAGGTTACGAGTGACACATTTCCGAGTTCATTCGCCTTATCAATACATCCTTTTGTGAACCCGGACTTTGAGAACAAAAACAAATGCACATTAATATATGAAAACAGCTTACTGCGTTTTATCAATGTTTCAAGCACACCAAGATCGACTTTTTCATTAGTCCATTTACATTCACCGAATAAAGCCGTCTTTTTGTCCTGTTCGCCCATTATATCAATTTCTGTCTGTTTCTTTTCAATAGGATCGTTTCCCCACCAACGACCAAGTTCCGAAAACTCAACCGGCGAATTACCATCAAGAAGCAGTTTCCAAAGATACTGTTTACAAATTTCCTCAAACACAGCACCCATATATTCCGAAAGTTGCGGTTCGATACGCCTATACACAATATCAGCCGCACCACGCATTATAACAGAATTATTATTAGGAACAAATCTATACCAAAATCTGAACATATTATCTTCTATTGAATATATAGATTTTCGAGATGTTTTCTCACCATACGGAGTTTCCTTTTTTACAATCCCCAAATTTATCAAACTCTTAAGATAATTCGCACAAATATTACTGTCCTCACCGACTTTATTTGAAATGTCCGACATTCTCGACGCACCGACCGCAATAGCGGTTATAATCGCAGTATATATAGACGGCTCTCTCACTTCTTGCTTTAATAAATTTGTCGGCTCTTCATATAGGAAAGAAATCGGATTCAAGTAAGTATTTTTTATATTATCTTCAATGCTTAATCTATCATCCATTTGTAACAAATACTGAGGTGTTCCGCCCACAATACCATACGCAAGTGCTTTGTCTTCATCCGAAAAATTCTTAAAACATCTGCACGTTTCCTCAAAACTAAAAGGTTGTATTTTCATTTGTGCAGTTCTTCTGCCATAAAGCGGTGATTTATATGCCAACACTTCATCTTCCATATACGACATTGACGAACCGCATAAAATAAGCATTAGTTGTGATGTGTCTTTATATTTATCTATAAGCAGTTGCAAAGTTGATGCAAGACTTTTAGATGAACGTGCTACATATGGATATTCATCTATTACAAGTATTAATCTTTTTCTTTCAGAAAGCTTAAATACATATTCAAGTGCAGCTTGAAACGACAAAAAAGAAGTTTCCGCCTCAATGCCACTGCTATATTCAATTATGCTTTTACTAAAGTTTTCGAGATTTTGTTTTTCATTACTCTCAACACCCATAAAGTAAATCGATTCTTTATCATCTATAAAATGATTTATAAGTGCTGTCTTTCCGACACGTCTGCGCCCATATATAACGGCAAATTCAAATTTGTTTGATTCGTATAATCTGTCCAATGCCGCTACTTCACGTTCTCTGCCAATAAACATCTTTCTCACTTCCGTTCTTTTTGTTTAAATCAGTATATCACAATTTATATTTTTAGTCAATTACGTTTTACTCATTTACGTTTGAGTAAATTTTATCTTAGTAAAATTCAATTATTCACTTATACATTATTTACATGAATAATCGAAAGGGGGTTTTCTGTATGATACGAACGATACTAAAAGGAATTAAAAAAGTATTGCTTATGCTTTGGTGAGGAGGTGTTTTTAATGGGTAAATGGATACTGATTTCTCTGTTGCCGATTACTGCTCTAATGTATCTTTTCGGCAGAAAAGAATAACGTTATAGGGCTTGATTCTGTCAAGCCCTATCTGTATTCATAAATTTATTTTTTTATTAAGTTTCATTATGTTTAAGTATATTTTCAAAATTCTCAATATCCTATTCTTTAAATGAGTTGTTCGCCTTATTTATGTTAAATAAAAGTGGACGGAATTAAATTCCGTCCACTTAATCAAAAATTTCTACATTATTCAATATTTGCACAAACCTTATGCTTGTACACACTTAATCATATATCTTCTATAAATTCATCAAAATCATCAATAGGTCTAAATACTACATCATTGCCCAACGCTTCAAAGTGTTTAGTGCCACACATAATTTTCCCATGTTCAGCCCGTCTTAAAAAATCAATTTGGATATTGCCTTTTGTTTCAAGAACAAAATACAACTTTTGTTCTCCATCCTTGTCAATCAAAACAGCCCAGTCAGGATTATAACTTCCTAATGGAGTCGGTATTTTAAACCAATCAGGAAGTTTTGTATAACATTTAACATCCTCACAATTTTCAAATCTGTTAGCAAAAACCTCTTCATTTTGACTGTCAAACACAACATATTCAAATGCACTGCGATCACTTTTAATCATATTATGAGAAAGATAACCCCATAACTCTTCTGATTCAAACAATTCTTGAGCATAAAATTCATCATCGCCGATTTTGGTATATTTTATTCCATCCACAATAAATTCACGCATTTTTTGAGATATAATTTTAAAAGTTTCTTCCATATATTTCTGAGGATTCTTCTTAAATAAACTAAGTGTCTTACTACCGACTAAAATTTCAACAATAGTTTTTCTTGTAAGACTGGTTTCATTTTGTAGATAAGTAATAATATCAGGTAATGTATCTAAATTATCATTTGCAACTATACCTTGACGTACAGTTTCTGTTGTATTTATACCTCCGATATTAACAGTTGCTTTTGCTTTGGTATAAATCAACTTTGGCGAAGAAATATGAAGTTCCTTTCTGAGTGCAATCTGACATTCTTCCATCAATTTATTACTGTCAAATTTAACAGCATATGTAGTTTTGTATTTAATTCTGTCCCATAACGCTTTAAAATCATCACTTAAATATACTGCCTTATTAAGATTAACCTTTTTACGTTCCTCGCTCGGTCTGATTTTAAGTTTTCCTACTGCCTTTTTACATATAGCTATTATATCTACAGCACTTTTTGAAAATTCCTCCGGAATATCAACAGTCCCAGCTAAAATATCTTTCTTTAAAGATTCTTGAATTTTACCTTTATTATCAATATACCCCACACTTTCAAAATGATTATAAATTGTTTCAGATGCAGAATGTCCCAAGTATTCAAATTCACCGTTATCTTTCTTAACAGGGATATTAGCAAAACTATGAGACTCAATAACACCAAATTTAATTTTTTGATCTGTCTCATATTCTTTTTGTAGTTTATCGGCAAATTCTTCATAACTTTCATTTGCCATTACCGTTAATGTATTTATAGCAAAACCATGAACTCTTTCACCTTTTTGATTAACACAAAGTCTTAAACCACGACCTATTTCCTGACGTTTTTTAACATTTGAACGTGTTTCGTTTAATGTACATATTTGAAACACATTTGGATTATCCCATCCCTCACGCAATGCGGAGTGCGAAAAAATGAAACGCAATTTACTGTCAAATGACAATAACCGTTCTTTATCTTTCATTATCAAATTATATGCTTCATTATCAGCTATTGTATTTCCGTTAGTATCTTTATATCCTTTTTTATCCTTCGAAAAATAACCGTCATGCACACCTTCCGCTGGAGTATCGGTATCAATTTCTTTAAATAACGTATTATATTTAGGTTTTCTTATTAGATCATTATAGTGTTTCTCGAAGAGTTTGGCATAAATACCTTTTTGACATTTTCCGTCTTCATCATAATACCTGTAATTTGCCACCCTATCTATAAAAAATAAACTCAAAACCTTTATACCTTTTGGATTCAAGACAAGTTCCTTGTTAAGATGTTCTTCAATAGTTTTTCTTATTTGCTGCTCTTTAATAGCCAAATCGTCAATATCGCCAATAGGTTTTCCTATACGCAAAATGTCCTCTTTACTTGTAAAATCGACATACTCACTGCCTTCTTCGCAATATATTTCATTTACAATATAGCCTTCATAAATATCACGATTACCCAGTTTTCTTGAAGATAAGTCGTCGCCCTGATGTACAGTTACTTTCTTCCTTTTTACCTCACCTTTAACATCAGCATCAATTTCTATTTTAGCTGAAATCGGTGTTTTTTTATTGTCAACAGAGATCAGCTTCAAATAAGCATTATTGTGATAATCCTTACTTACAAAACTCGAAACTTCAATCTGCTTTACAAGTGCCAAATCAAAAGCATCAACTGCATCCAATTTGTATATAAGATTATGCTTATCCACATGTGTAGCAGAATAGCGAAGAGTGCATAATGGATTTAGGGATTTGATTGCCTCTTTCGATTTCGGCGTGGTATCAACAGACTGCGGTTCATCAATTATAACAATAGGATTTGTTTCTGCAATGAGTTCGATAGGTCTCATTCCATTCAGCTTGTCGCTTTGTCTGTGAATAATGTTTGCCTTGCTCTCTTTAGTCTTGTCTTCAAACGATTTTCTGAATGCATCTATGTTAATAACCATAATTTCAATGTTATCACTTACCGCAAACGAACGAACCCCCTCAGGGTCCGAACTGTCATATATAAATGAATTGAAAACAGTATTATTATATAAATTTTTAAATTCATCAGACATTATCTCAATAGATTTTTTCACGCCCTCTTTAATTGCAATAGACGGGACAACAATAATAAACTTAGAAAACCCATATTGTTTATTAAGTTCAAAAATTGTACGCAAATAAACATAGGTTTTACCTGTTCCTGTTTCCATTTCTATGTCAAAATCATATTCGTTCTTTTTTAAACTCAACGTTTTGGGAAGTCCGTTTCTTAATTGAACTTCCTGCAAATTTTCTAAAATTTCATCATCTATCAGTTCTAAGTAGTTTCCGATACCGTTATTTGTATCAAACAATCCTATTTGATTAGAATTTGAAGAAACCGTAAAGTTGGATTGCTTAGGCGTTTGCCCTTTAAATAAATCCACAACTGCAGAAATAGCCTCTTGCTGATATTGTAAATTATTATCAAATTTAAGTTTCACTGTTTATTCACCTGCTTTTTAAAATGCTTCTCAATAATATTAGCTGCCCAAGGTTGCACAATGTATTTTACCGGCATAGTACCATCATAATACAAAAATGTATTTTGGGGCGGCGCAGATATTATTCCATTTGTTTGTAGATAAAGTGCCGACTTTGTATTATTAGGAACTATAATTGCCATATTCTTTCGGTACATATTATATAATAAATCATATTCATCTGAACTGGTATTATTTAAAATACTTATTAAATATTTTTTTCGATTTCTGCACTTTCGTTTAATCAAAAAAATATCTTTTATCAAACCTAACAAGAACAACAATAATACCGACAAAGAAAGAAGAAACGTTATTCCTATAATAGTTCTATGTTGCTCCGTTAAATTATTCAAACCAAGAAGTGCAAGGATTTTTTGTGGTAAAAAGAGAATAAGCCCAGATACAATAAGTAAAGCTCCAAACACTATCTTTGTTGGAACTTTTAATTTTGATAAAAAATTAAACAGTCCATCCATTCTATTACCTCATATCGTTATAAACTCTTCAATTCCGGCACTTTTCAATGTTTCTTTTATACTCATTTGTGTACTGTCATCTTTGAAACAACCGTCTTTAAATACCGTACGCATTTCCTCAATGTTGTTTTGCTTTTTATATTCCACAATAAAATCTGCAACATCTTTTGAAACCCCTTCCGCAACGCAGATAACAAGCATACCAAAAGCTATTGAGTAGATTTTTTTATCGCCATACGAAAGTTCTTCCACAGGATATGTCAAATCAAGACCATATTTAAGCATAATTTCATATACCAAATCAAGCTCACTTCTGCCGTCTACAAGATTATTTATACTGTCTACAAACGAATCTTCAAGGTCATCAAAATCGGGATTCCATTTTTTGATATTTGAAGTGTCAAGTTTGAACACCTTAAATCCTACATCAACAAGTTTCTTTTCTTGTTCGTCAAGAGCAATTTGTTTGTTGCTTTCAATTATTTCCGCATTAATCTTTTCTCCTGCACGTCTAATTCGTTCTTTGCCTGCTTCGCAAATATTTTTATATCCCGCTTTGTATGCTTCACTCTTTTCATCGGTAGGTTCCGGCAACTGAACGCAGATAAACTTTCTATTCCCTCCATCTTCCGCATTTAACTGCATAACTGCATGAGCAGTTGTAGCAGAGCCTGAGAAAAAGTCGAGAATTATTGAATCAGTTTTTGATGCAATTTTTAACAAATGTAGTATCAGACCAACTGATTTTGGATATGAAAAAACATTAGTCTCCATAATTCCATTAAAATCTGCTGTACCTTGTCCGTTTAAAAATTCTATCAGTGCTCTGTAAGGAATAGTTCTTGTATATAAATCGCCATTATTGTCCACGTATTGATATTGTTTGATATAAACTTTCCATTTATCCGAAATTTTTTTAAATACAATATAATTATTTTTTAAACCCCATTCAAATTTCTCTTTACTCCATCGCCATGTATTCGGTTTTCCAAACATATCACCTGAATAAACAGCTGAACCATCTGGCATCGTAATTGGATAGTCCATTTTTTCAGAATATGAGCCTTTATAATCTAAATCACGCAAATAATATTTTCCACGTTCATTAACGTTTTCATCAGCGAAACGATATTTATCATCATTTTCTGTATCAACAATTTCTTGATTTATATTAGAATTAATGATTTTTTTTGCATAGCATAATATATAATCAAATTCAATTGCAATTTTTCTGCTATCATGTGCACTTCCGGTTTTATTTTTCCTCACAAAATTGCATACAAAGTTGCTTTCTCCAAACACCTCATCACAAAGTTTCTTTAAATTAGCTTGCTCATTATCATCAATGCTAATAAAAATAACACCATCATCTGCAAGCAAATTTCTTGCAAGTCTTAAACGCGGATACATCATATTAAGCCAATCGGTATGGTATCTTCCGTTAGTATCCGGATTTGTGGTGATTTTCTTTCCTTCGCTGTCCACTTGACCGGTTAATTCAAGATAATTTTGCATATTATCCGTATAGTCATCCGGATAAACAAAATCATGTCCTGTATTATACGGAGGATCTATGTATATCATTTTTATTTTACCGTGATATGATTTTTGCAAAAGTTTTAAAACCTCTAAATTATCACCCTCAACATAAAGATTTTCGGTTGTGTCCCAATCTTTGCTTTCTTCTTTACAAGGGCGAAGTGTTCCCATTGACGGACTTTGAGCAAGACGCAGTGAACGTCCTTTTCCGTTCCAAGAAAAATTATAACGCTCATCTTCATCTTCTATATAATTACCTAACACTTGTTGTAATTTTTCAAAATCAACTTTTCCCTCACAAAATACATCAGGGAAAATTTCTTTCAACTTTGCAATATTTTCTTCAGCTATATCCGGCGTTTTACCGTCTAATTTTGTTTCAATCATTTAAAATGCCTCCTTTGAATTTCTAAATACTATATTAAACTTTTTTTGTTTAAATGAAATAAATTCATCCTTATATTCTAAATCGAAATCCATAATTATCTTTTCTGTATATTCATATTCAAAAGGATTTTGAATTAAAAACTCAATTGTAATACGCAAGTCTTCATTTTCATCTTTAATTTTCAAATGAGAATCAAATTTATACTCCGTATCACAATCTACAAACTCTTCCATAGCCTTTTGTAAAATAATTTCTCCATTTTTTTGCAATGTTACAAGTCTTATAATTCCAAATGAGTTTCCTTTGTTTATAAAATCAAAACACATATTTTCGTCACACTTCAAAGTTGTTGTTTTAGGAACTAAGTATGCGATTTGTTTTTTGCTATTCATTGCCATTATTGATTTATTTACTTCATTTGCTCTATTGTTCTGATATATAGCAATAACACCTAATAACGCTGTGCTAAAAAAAGAAAGTATTGTTCCATAAAATTGTAATGCAGAACCTCCATTCCAATCAGTATGAAACCATATAACCTTTGTATAGAAATAATTTATTGCTAATGGAACACCAAATACAATAATTATAATACTGACACTAATTATCAACCATACCCATATTTTTTTATACCATTTTTTACTTGTTTTTTTATTCATATAACTCTATTCCCCAAACTCAAAACTGTACCCTTTTCCTGTTCCAGTTTCTTAATTTCGATATTTATTTCAATACGTTTATTAAACTGAGTTTCTTTCTTCATTTTTGATTTTAGCGCTACAATTTGATTCTCTATTTCTTCCAATTTATTTGTCAATTCTCGTGCCTGTTCACCGGTTAATTCATCAGTTTGAACAATACATTTTGCATTATGTACCGATATGCAATCAACCATATCCGAATACAGTGCATAAAAATTTGTCATATTCATTTCAGAAACATCAAACCAACTTGTATCTGTTTCCCAATCTGTAAATACAAATTCGTCAAGCACATTTTTGCTTTCATCATTTTGGTTTATTCTCTGATGTGCTGTCCACAGCTGAACCTTATCTTCAAATTCAAAAACAATCAGCATTGGATACGGAATAGACTTCATAATTATTTCTGCAATTCGTTTTATTTTTTCGTCCTTATAAACTTCCACTTTAAACACATTTATCATCGGATACTCACGAACATCATCTTTATAAGGTGATATATTTATTTTATTTGGAGTTATCTGATACATAAGTGTTATCTTTGAAATGTTATTCGTAAAAATAGCCTTATCACCGCTTGTCAAATCACCGTATGTATAAAAGTTCTTTTTAGCTATGAATTGCTCGATTTTGCAATTTTCATTTATCCCTAACAATGTTCGTCACCTACTTTATCACCAAGAAACTTACCAATTCAAAATCTTCAATTCCGTCAAAGGTTTCATCAGAAACAATTCCGCCGCCTTTTGAGAAAAGACTTGCAATTCCGGCTTCCTGTTTTTTGCCGATAAGATTATCAATAGCATTTTCAAGCAAGTCTGAATATATCCCCATATTTTTGCCGTCCTCAGTGGCGTTGTTAAATTCATCGGCAAGTTCTTTTATAACCTCTGTATGACCCTTGCACAATTTTTTATAGCAGTCCAAAATCTTTTTACTCTGAACGAAATTCATAGTCGTTTCGCCGTTTTCCTTTACATATGCAAGGTAATACGGATAGAAAGCATTCTGTTCCTTTGTTTGCGCTCGTCCCTCAATCTGTCTTAACGTGAATATTACTCCCGGCTCAATAGTATCTTTGAGATTATCCGGAATACTTGCTATTGCATACATTCCCATAGGTGCATTATCCAGTTTTTTTCGGTTTGTTTTCATATATTCCATAAGGTCTATTTTAAAATCATTGAATGTAAGGTCTGTAATAGAAATATTTCCTGCAATATCTTCCAAATCGACAACTTCATTTTTCAGTTTCATCAACTGTTTCTTACGATATTCAAGATCCTTCTTTTCCTTGCTTTCATCAATAACATTATCATCGCCCGTTGCAGATACATCTAAAAGCACCATTCTGCCTTTTACTCTTTGTCCAAGATTTATGTACTCATCAAGTTCCATATTAGGCCAAAAATTCACAAGTTGAATATAGTCATTGGTACTGCCAAGTCGGTCTATACGTCCAAAACGCTGAATTATGCGAACAGGATTCCAATGGATATCATAATTTATAAGATAATCACAATCCTGCAAGTTTTGACCTTCCGAAATGCAATCTGTTGCAATTAAAATATCAATAGTATCCGTCATTTCAGGAAATACCTTATTCATTTCTTTTGACTTCGGTGAAAACAATGTCAGTACACTGTTTAAGTCGCTTATTCTTATTTGATTCTTAAGTTGTTTGGGTATCGGCACTGTTGATTTATTATCTCCGGAACCGGTAACAACAGCGGTATATTGTCCATGTTCAAGCATTGCCGGAGCAATGTTTCGATACAAGTAATCTGCAGTATCCGCAAACGCAGTAAATATAATTATCTTTTTATTATCTTTATTTATAGGATTCAACTGTTTTTCACGTATAACCCTTTTTAATTCCAACAACTTTTTATCCCTATTCGGATTGACCTCTTTTGCCGCCGCAAGAATACGTTCAAGTTTTTCTTTATCAGAAAGTAAATCTTGTTTCCAACGAATCAAGTCCATATCCTGAAGCAACACTTTAACTGTATTGCCGAGCATTAAATCTTCAAAATCATTATCATCAAGATCTATATCATTTATAGAAAGATTTTCTTTTATCTCAAATTTGTTTTGCTCAATTCGTTCAAGTGTAAAATTAATCTTTTCTATAATTCTCTCAACTGTAATTCCAAAAGAATGAATTGAACTTTCCATTCTTTTAAGTATACCTACTCGCATCAAATCTACAAGACTGTTTTCACGGTCTACTTGTCTAAATATCGATTTTCCGTCGCCAACCTTTACATCATATTTTTTTCCGTATTCCATTCTCTTTTCAGGCAACACATAACCAAGCGGAGAATATACGCAAAGAGTTAGTTTCTTAATAAGTTTATTGACATCCTCAATTTTCGGAAATTCATTTTCCGTATCTATATCTGGATATAAGTTTTTCGGAGACAGTCTTTCCGGGAACTTACCTATTTCCGCAAGATTATAATATTTCTCTATATGTCTGCGTGAACGTGCAATCGTAACAGTATCAAGCAATTTGAAATAGTCAAGATCCATCATTTCAACAAACCTATCTGACGTCCTCTTTTCTTCCGGCAAAGTCTGCCACTTATTAAATACCATCTGCGCCTTTTTCAAAACATTTTCAACATTTGGTACACCGGCATCTTGGAAAAGATTATTATTTCCCTCCGTTATAAAACCTATCTGATTCTTTATATCATTCATACGGTTATTGACAGGAGTTGCCGAAAGCATCAAAACTTTTGTTTTAACACCCTTTTTTATAATATCATTCATCAATTTTTCATAACGAGTAGTCTTACCCTTTACCGGATGATTATTTCTAAAATTATGGCTTTCATCGATTACAACCAAATCATAATTAGACCAATTTACAGTCGCAATATTAACATCTCCCGATGTTCCGCTTTGGCGTGATAAATCAGTATGATTTAATACAGTATATCCGAAACGATCCTCCGCAAATATATTTCGTGTATCATTCTGTGTAAAAATTGTCCAATTTTCACGCAATTTTTTCGGAGCAAGCACAAGTATTCTTGAATTTCTAAGTTCATAATATTTTATAACCGCAAGTGCTGTAAATGTTTTTCCTAAGCCTACACTATCAGCTAAAATACATCCGCCCCACTTTTCCATTTTATCAATAACGCCAAAAACTCCGTCTTGCTGAAACTTATAAAGTTTATTCCATATTAAAGTTTCTTTAAAACCGGTCTTAGTCTTTATTATGTTTTCTTCTGTAAGTTCGTTTAAATTATCATAAAATAAGTTATATAAAGTTATGAAATATATAAATTCAGGTGGATTTTCTTTATATAATATTTGCATTTGTTCCAATACTTTTTCTTTGACATCTTCGACCGTCATATCATCATTCCATATTTCATCGAATTGATGTAAAAAGCTTGCAGTCATTTCTTTTCCATAAATACACATATTACTGTCTATTCTGTTTGACGGAGTAATTCCCAATCCATCAGTTGTAAAGTCCACTGTTCCGTTTATCATTACCGCATCTTTTGGATTGTCAACATGTATCATTCTCGGTTGTGCAGGATTCGGCTTTTTTAAGGATTTTATATCCACCTTTTCTCTTATCCATTTTTCACACTCTTTAGCGATTGAACCTTGTTTTAATTCATTTCGTAATCTTATCTCAAACTCATTACCGGAAATATCTTTTTCTCCATTATGATCTATATAGTATTGACGAAGTAACTCATCGTCTTTTTTTACAAAAGTTGGTTCCTGAAATAAGAAACGCATATGACTAATACGTGATAATTCTTTTTTTAATTCAGCATAGGCATAAATAGTAAAATATGCTGAGATAACTGATAGACTTGATCCTTTTCTAAGTGCATTTTTAAGTTCATCTACCACTTTTTCTCTCTTATTATCTATTGGTTTTGGCATACGAAGTTCAGGAGTAATGTTGTCCCATAAATTCACTACCGGAATACCTTTTTTATTTGCATAATCAACTGTATATTCTGTACCTCCATATCTACCGTCATAATAACATATGAGTTTATCACAATTATCAACCATGTATTCATTTCTTTTATAGTATGTATCGTAACTGAATTGATTTGACAGAACAACTTTTTCATCTGCATTATTTGCAATATTCGAATACTTTTCCCCGTGTTCCCTGCCATCATCGAAAGGAATAACACAAATCAATTTAATACTATATGATTTTTTTAGGTCTAAAACAATTTCTGCAGACATCAGATCAAAGCCTTCTGCCATACCACACAAAAATGTATCATATCCATCCTCAATACACTTATTAACTTCTTTTTTTAATTGTATTCTTATTGGATCCACATTTTCGGGCAACTTCTCTGTTCTATATCCACTGAATGCTATTGTTTTTCCCATAACATATTTTCCTTTCGTAGCAAATTTAACGTTAAACTATATTTCTATTATATCACATATCTTACCATATTCCAACGGTATTTCGACAAAAAACAAAACAATTTCACTTTTTATTACAGTAATTTCTTTTCTGCTTTCTTCCTCCTCTTTTCATTTTCCACAGAGGCGAAATATTTTTCGAAATATTCGGTATGAACTTTTGTTATGGCAAGTTTATTATCTATAGCATACTTATAGACATCATTCCAAATACCATACAGATGTTCGGAAAGTTTATTTACATATTTATCGCCTTCTTCTCTACTTTCCTCAACAGTCTTTATGCTCCAATTAATAATATCTCCTATTGTACAAATGCTTGCCAAATACGCAGATATTTCTTCCATCATCCGTTCAAACTTTTGCCCCAAGCAAATACACTCGTTTATCCATTCAGTATTTACGTCTTCAAATTCTTCTAACCATGCATAACCATCATATCTAATAAATGAATCCTTTACTCTTACCGATAACCTCATATCTTTATCTATGTTTTTATATCTAAATGTTTCCGATAACATAACATCAGTGTAATTGTTCTCTATATTCAGCATGCCGGAGCTATTTTTTCGAAACCTATCGGTTATAAAAACGGCAAATTCATTTATATCCAAATTTTTTTCTAGTTTCTTTTTTTCACGTTTTTCTTTTCCCTGCTGTTCCTTTTCAAAATCCTCTATTTTCTCTTTTTTTAAATTTTCTTTTTTTGCTTCATATTTACAAAAATTATCACACCCGTTACAATTATGCTCACAATGATTGCTAATATAATTGGCAACATATTTTTCAATATTTATTTCAGTTTGAAGATACAACCGTTTTAAATATATCCCAAGGAATACAGGATATGAACTGTAATTTGTCACATTAACTATATACTTATATCTATCTGCGTTATCATAATGACGTATTTCATTAATTTTATTTCTAAAATTCTTATCTTCATACATCTTAATACTAATCACCGAATCCAACATAAAGTTAATGGGCTGAAATATTCTTTCAAATTCATATCCGCCAATACAGTTAATCATGCTTTTATATTCCTTATCTTTATTATCTTCCCTATAATTCGAACTGTCATCTGTCAACATATCATCGATAAATAATCGTAATCTATTTATTTTTTCCCCATTGATTTCAATTCTGTTTCTTGAGGCACGCAACGTTTTAGGTATACTGCTTTGTATGTTATCATTATTTTCCTTTTTCTTCAGTATGCTGAACAAAGACAATATATTGAGTTTATTTTTTTTATACACATCTTCATTGCCTATACGTTCTTCCTCATTTCTAAAATCATAATTTTCACCGTAATAAACATTTTTAACAACTTTTTGAAAGTGGTCTTTAATATCATCTACGATAATCGTTGCAGAATTTATGTGTTTTGTTTCGCAATGGTTTTTCTTATATATCCAAATAGCAAAATCCTTTATTATTTCATCAGTAAATTCTGAAAATTGATTATTTATTATCAGAAATTTCATATATGGAAATCCATCAAAAGAAAAATTACTTTCTTCTCTCTGAGAGAAAAAATTCTCAATAATATATTGACGTATTTGTTGTTCTATATCTTTTTTGGGATTTTCAATATGTACTTTCTGTTCGTGTTTCCATGTTCCTACCCAGTCTTTATGTATTACAGACATAATATCTACTATATTTTCAATTTGAATCGTATCTGTCTTTTCATCTTTCCTTATGCACAATTCTTTATTAAAATAACGATAAAATATTATATACACAAAATACATAAGCATTATCGAAAATAATGTATAGTCATCTTTTAATATATACTTTTTTATATACTTACCTTCTATATTTTCTTTTCTGCAATACTTTTGTATATAATTACAATCGGCATTTTTTATTTCTTTGCCAAAATAGGCTGTATCTTTCTTTTTCAATCTATTATCCATTGACTCAAATACAGCCATGAACATCATGATAGATTCTGACATCTTAAATATCTCATTTTCATCTAGGGTTTTAATTTTAGGTGTTTTATCCAATTTAAAATTTATCAAATTATTTTCTAACCAATTAAACATTTGGCTTCCTTTGATTTTCCAATTTTTTATTGGTTTTCTTTTTTGTATTAAATATAAATAGTATTTAATCTCTTTATATGGAATATTTGATGTTACACATAAATAACCAAACAAATGTTTACCTAAATCAGTTAAACTTACTTTAGTTTTCTCGTTAATCTCCTCTTTTACAAACAATCCGTCTTCATTTGTAAAATTACATTTTAGATACTGACGAAAACCCTCTTCGTATTCTATACGTTTTTCATTATCTTCATCGCTATCCAGTTCACAAAATTTCTCTTCATATTTTATTTCCTCATCATCATCCACTTCACACAATATTTCTTCATATTCTATTTCTTCTTCATTATCCGGTTCACAAAATTTCTGATTGTCTTCCATTCTTAGCACCTCTATTTTCCTAACATTTTCTTTGAATTGTAATATTCTTGTATTTTTTATACTTGTCCTATTACATACTATCACTAAATCTTCAATTATGCAATATTTAATTTTAAAAATATTATATAAAGCACTTTTTGCTTCTTGTAGGCATATTTTTATTGATGTACAATTGTAACTGTAAATATCGATATTACAACGCAAACATTCCAAGGTAAATAGAAAGGATAAAATTAAAATGAAAAAAAGAGATAAATTAACTAATTCCGATTTGAAAGCTATTGAAAAAATTATCGCTAAGTCAAAAAACACAAAGAACTTTTCGTGCATGACGGCAAAGATCGTAAACACAAATTTACCTAATGCGGAAAAATGCATCTATGATAACTCTGCTGTTGTCTTAAGATTTGGACAACTTTCGCCTTTAACAAGGTTTGCCATTTTTGCTCAATCGGGAGATTCATTCATTGCCATTCAGCAGCTACAGGAAGCTAACGAATCCAATCTTTATCCTCCGTGTCAGGCCAATATAGATTTTAAACGACTGGATTTGTTCTTTGACTGCTCAAAGCAGAGAGCGATTTTTATGGTCGATGAAGAAGTAGTAGAGTTTTCCTCTTTGTTGTTTGTTATCGATCCTGTAACAGACACGAGTTGTGATCTCAACAAGCATTATACCTTGTCGTCCGGCTACTACTCAAATGGGCAACAAGCGATGTTTTTGGATACTTCCCCTTCCGCTACAGCTGCTTTTGACCTAGCATTGACTCATTTTTCGGAATATCTGGCATCAGAAAATACAAAACCTATAGCAATTAGCGAAAACATCGACACTATATTTAAACCGGAGGATATACATCATGAAAAGCATACAACCATTTGATTGGAATCAACTTACAAAAAACACTTGGGATGATATGCGAGATGATGGCTTTAAGCCATCGTCCCATTCCCCGATTATCGATCACGAGATACAAAATGATATTGATGAGCTTATGAATTCAGCAACAGTCGCTGAAAGTGACAACTGGATTTCTGCCAATCATTTTTATAATTTTGATGATGAAGAGGACATTGATTTGGATATTGATATTGACGCTTTAATGTCGTCCACGCTACCTTTGGAGGAAAATGACGATTGGGCTCCACCGCTACATAAAAATTTTAATGATGATATTGATATCGACACTTTAATATCAAATACATCGCCTTCAAACGAAAATGATGATTGGGAGTTACCGCCTCATGAAAATATCTCTACCGAAGATGATAATACAGAAAATCTATCAACAGATATTCCAAAAGTGTTTGATGATCTTCTTCAGAAGAAATCGGAATCCGAGAATATAGGTAAATCAGCTGGCAAAGTTGATATTATTAATTCAAATGACTTATCAAACGATTACTATGCTGCACAATATTTTTTAGAAATATTTGACTTTATGTATTGCAACGAGGATTTGAGAATTTTTAAACATCCGGCTTACCGGTTATTAAGTCAAAACGAATTAATTGCAACACTAAAAGAGGTAGCTCCTGCAGAATTAAAAGACCGATCAATATCATTTTGGAAAAAAGTTGTCGAACAACTAAAAACAACAGCATCGATACAACAATCACTGGACGAACTGGATTATCCTAATGATCTTGTTGTATTTCAAAACGGTTGCTATGATATAACATTAAAGGAATTCCGCAAAGCTACACCTGAGGATAAATTCATAAATTACAATGACATCACATACAACCCCGATAATGCCGATAATAACCATGTCACCAAAGCATTTTTTAATCAAATTTCGGGTGGGGATAAGGATTTATTAAGGGTTCTTTGGTCCGTAATAGGGGCAATCCTTGCACCAAATGCTTGTTTTAAAAAATTCTTTTATTTGTATGGTAAACCGGATACCGGGAAAAGTGTATTCGGCAGCTTATGTGAACACTTAGTAGGGATTAATAACTGCTCTCACATTTCGCTTGAGCAGTTCAGCAACAGCAAGTATTCCTCAGCACGTTTATACAACAAGATGTTGAACACTTCGCTTGACAATTCCTCCTCAGTTTTAAAAAACTTGGGCGATTTAAAAAGATTCACGAGCGGCGGCAAAGATTATTTGGAGACAGAAGTAAAATATGGAGGGTTTCATAAGTTAAGACCCGACCATATAAAGTTACTGTTTGCTTCGAATTCATTACCACTGGTTTCCTCCAAGGAAGATCCAAAATCAATTCGAAACAGAATTCTGATTGTCCCATTTATGAATACCGTTCCTGCTGAAGAGCGAAATGAAAATCTTTTGCAAGAACTATTGTTGGAAAAGGATTATATAATCAAAAAAGGACTTTCAGCTTATAGAAAGTTGCTTGGCAATAATTTTGTATTTCCAACTTGTTCGGCATGTGAGGAATTACTCAACAAATCATTTGGGGTAGTAAATACTGCTGCTATAGACAGTTTTCTAAAATCGGATTACTGTTTGCTGGGTGATGAATATATATCTCGCGGTGACGAAATATACAGTGTATTTCTGGATTTCTGTCTGAATAATAACTATCCTGTAATACCAAGGAATTCATTCATATCAAGACTAAAGGAATATACCAATATAACACCCGTCAGACGACCGATGGATAATAAAACAGTTCGTATGCTACAGGGTATTGCAATAAACGATAACATGGTTTAAGTTTTAGTCCGGTATACCGGTATGACGGACTAAAAAACGTATAGTAACAAATTTCAATAATTTATTATTTCAGTGAATATATTATACAGGAGGTGGAAGTTATGTCAAAGACATGTACTTACAACATCAAAGTCAACTATGCAAATCGTAACGAAAAGGAGCGTAAATACACAGTCAACAAAAAATTGACAAACGTAATCCTAACAGAATCGGCTGTCGCATACATACAAAACAGATAAAACAAAGGGCAAGGTCTAACCTTGCCCCTAAGGAGGTGCAACGATGAATTCCATTCAAAAAGCAGCATTATATATGCGACTGAGTAAAGAGGACCTTGACAAAGGTAATGCCGAGAGTGAAAGTATTCAAAACCAAAGAATGATTCTTGATGAATACGCATCTTCACACGGTTGGGAAATTTACGGCCATTATATTGACGAAGATTTTTCGGGCAGTGACAGAAGTCGTCCCGACTTCAACCGAATGATTGAGGACGCAAAAAACGGCAAATTTAATATTGTACTTGTTAAAACGCAAAGCCGTTTTGCGAGAGATATTAAGGTTGTCGAGGACTACATTCACAACCTTTTCAAAGAGAAAAAAATCCGTTTTGTTTCTGCACTTGAAGGTATAGACACCATGCGTTCCGATTCAGAGTTGAGCAGTCATATCCATGCGGTTTTTGACGAAACACAGCTTACACTGTTATCGCAGAACATACGCAGAAGTTTTGATGAAAAAGCGAAAAGAGGTCAGTTTTTCGGTTCAATGCCGCCATTCGGCTATAAAAAGGATCCAAACAATAAAAATCATCTTATCATTGATGAGGACGCCGCACCGGTAGTGCGAATAATTTTTGAAATGGCGGCGGCGGGCAGTACATATATGCAAATCGCTCAACATTTAAACAGTTGCGGTTATCTTATTCCGTCCGAATACAAAAAACAACAGGGCTACAAGGTAAACGGTATGTACGACAGACATACGAAAATCGGTAAATGGACTCGTGATATGGTCCGTACTTTTATTGCAAATGAAGTATATATAGGTACGGTTGTGAATCATAAAAGCACTGTTTTAAATTTTCGTACAAAAAAGAAAGGCAATGTGCCAAAATCCGAGCATATAAAAATTCCGAATATGCACGAACCTATAATTGACATAAATCTTTGGAATACCGTGCAAAAAATGCGTCAAACCCGTCGCAAGGCCTCAAGCGGAAAAGACGGCAAAAAACACCCTCTTTCCGGCAAAGTCTATTGTGAAAAATGCGGTTCAAAAATGTATAAATGCAAATCGGGCGGTATTTCATATTTCAGATGTTATCGTGCGTCGTCAACCGGTGAATGTGACAATCATAAACGCATACGTCTTGATATGCTTGAAAAAACTATCATTGACAAAATTAATGAAACAATTTCACAGTACGTCAATCAAGATGAATTGAGCGAAAATATTGTTATCATAAATCGTCTTGATAAAAAACTTGAAAGTTTAAAAAATCAACGCTTTAATATTGAAAAAAGCTTGGAGGTAACACGCAAAAATTTGCTTAATTTGTTGAAATCATATAATGACGGTGTGGTTATTCGTGAAATATACGAACAGGCACAAAACGATTATATGGAACAACAAAATGCCACAAAAACAAAGCTAAAAAATATTGATGTTGAAATCAATGACGTGCAGACAAAAATCGAAAATCAGGAGGATAAAGAAGAAATTTTGAAAAAATATACTCATATTGATAAGTTGACTATTCCGATAGTACAAGAGTTTATCGACAGTATTTTTATCAGCGAAGTCACCAAAGACGGTCAGCGTAATATTACTATCAATATGGCTATATAATTAATTTTACCTATTTCTATTTTACATCTACTATATTTGTATTCACTAAGAGGTGCAGAATTTTCTGCACCTCTATTTTTTCTATTTTTAAGAGTTTACAACCGTTCACGAACCATCATCAAGGCATATCCAAGCAGATTTTGCCCTTTCCATTTGTCAATTTTCAACCTATCCGGATCGTTCATTGACAAACCTATACCCCATATTCTGTCCTTAACTGCACACTCTGCCAAAATTGAGTTATCGGTTGCTTTGAGTTTTGTTTTCAAATCTTCGTTCTGAGAAAATTTTGCAGTCAACCCTTCAAATACAACTATTTGACGAACCCCATTCCAGTAGCTCTCGTTATAATTTGCAACAAGTCTGCCAAAAGCTTTTATTTCAGCCACATCATCTGTTGCAAGTATCTTGTTTGCCATGTCCTTATCTCCAAAACACACAGCTTTTTTATACATCATATATTGTTCCATTGAGGAAAAGTCTACATCATTCACTGTAAACTCGCTCGGATACCAATTACTCAAATATCCGTTTTCCTCATTTGGATTGTGAAAACAAACAATTGTCATTATATTTCACCAACTTTTTTAACAGCTAAATCAAGTTCCAAATCGTGAAGTCCGCCGTACGCTTTGACCAAAAAATCTACCGGAACTTTTTTTACCACTTCACTGCTTGGAATATTATAATACCATTGATAATATGCGTAAAATTCGCCTATCCAATCTGGCATAAAGCCTTCAATAGCTTTACCGTTTTTCAATTTAAATCCATCAGTTTTGCAAAAATAGTCCCATAATTCCGAGGCGCTCATTGTATTCACATAGGCTTTAGCTTCATCAATGCTTCTTCTTGTTTTGCTTGTCATATAAGTGTTGATAAAATCAAAAGTATCCTTATCAGGATAATTCTGTGATACAAGGTCAAAAAGCTTTCCTTGATTTTCAACAACATCACTTAAATATTCTTTCGGATATGCCGGCATTTCAATCACCTCTCAAATCAATGTGCTGAACACATTTGTTACCTTGTTGATGTCCGAATCAACAAGCTCATGCATATTTTTTCTTGCATTTATATCTCTCTTATTGTACTTTTCGTTAAATTCATTATAATCAACGCAAATCAATCCATCCTCTATCTTAGTCAGTTTTGAATAAGCAAGTTCAGATTTTATGCAATATTGGATACCCAATCCGCCAAGCGATAACAATTCTTCAAGGATTTCAATATCAATGTTGTCACGCACAAATTCTTTTGCAATATAAAAATATGACGCATTGGCTCTCCACCCTTTTATAACATCATATTCGCTTGTATCAATCCCATATTTCGCAATAAACTTTTTAGACAACATCTTATAACGCCTTGTATCTGCGGCATCTCTATGTTTCATCAGCTCTGCAAGCCATGAAAGAACATTATATTGCTGAAAGTCCAATACTTTCAAATCTTTAGTATCCAATTCAAACTTATGAACCCAACCGTTTGTTTCGTCCGGCCTGCAAACAGCCCATTCTTTAGCAAGTTCAACATTTTCGGTAAGATAAAAACCTTTTCCGTAATCGTGTTTGGTTTCGCCCAAGCCATATTGCGGCACAACAACCTTGTTAAAACTACCGTGATATAAAACTATTTCTCCCATTTACTCTTCCTTCCTAAACAAACATCTTTTCAAGTCATGATTTTTAGTTTTTTCAGTAAAAGTGTAAGTATATATATTATAACACATAAATGTTATTTCTTCAACAATACAGTCGATATATCAAAGTAATATCTGTGTAGGTTTACAATAGATGTGTTACATTCCAAAATATTTTGTTACGAGATAAACTCATAACAAAATATTTCGGCAAAAAAAAGAATAGCAAGTGAAACTTCTTTGTGTTATAGTTAATTCACCACAAAAAAACAAACAAAGGAGTCACTTGCTATGAATACTATAACACAAACTATGAGATTTAGACAAGCATTAATTAAATATTCTTTAAAACACGGTGTAACTAAAGCTGCAATTCGTTACAAAGTAAATCGTCAATATGTTTATCGTTGGCGTAAAAGATATGATGGAACTCTGCAATCTTTAGCCGATAAATCACACAGACCTCATCATCATCCAAATCAACACACACCGGAAGAACTAAAGCTAATCGCTAATATGCGCAAACGAAACCCACATGCAGGCTTAGTTGTCTATTGGATTAAACTTCGTCAAAGGGGTTATTCTCGCTCTATAACCGGTCTTTATCGTATTCTACGCAAAATGGGACAAATGGCTATTAAACCACCTAATCCAAAATATATCCCAAAACCCTATGAGAAAATGCTTTATCCCGGACAAAGAGTTCAGATAGATGTTAAGGTTGTACCTACAGCCTGCATCGTCGGTGATGCGACAGGTAAGAAATTCTATCAATACACTGCTATTGATGAATACTCTCGTTTCCGGTATTTAGAGGCTTTTGAAGAACACAGTTCTTATTCATCAGCGGTGTTTGTGGAACATCTGATTAAAGCTTTTAAATTTCCAATAAAGTGCATACAAACAGACAATGGCATGGAGTTTACTAAAAAGCTTTCTGTTGGCAAGCAAACTCCAACAATGTTTGAAAGAGCATTACAAAGACATGGCATACATCATAAGCTTATACGTCCATTTACCCCAAGACACAACGGCAAGGTAGAACGTTCTCACAGAAAGGATAATGAATACTTCTATGCTACGCATAAATTTTATTCATTTGATGATTTTGCAAAACAACTAAAGGTGCATAACTATAAATACAATAAGTTTCCCATGCGTCCTCTTAACTGGCATTCTCCACAAGAGTATATCAATGCTTTTGTTAATGACGGTGAAATTTTTTAGAAAATGTGTAACACATCATTGACAAACCTACAGGAATGAAATACCTGATTTATCAATAAATATTGATTTTAAATTTGTTATGTGATACTATAAAGGAAATAAAGATTTTACGACAAAAAAAGATGGTCTATTTGGGGTGGGGGCTGTTGCCCCTACACATTCTTTTTGAGGGATACAGAAGTCATATGACGGAATAAGAAGTTGAACGTGGCGTTCGATTTTAATTATGGAGAAAATACCCAAAGATACGAACACACGTTTTGCCTCATTGCCTGTTACGAACTGATCGTCAAACACTCTGCAAACCGATGCAGGCACAGACGCCAAATCGAAATCATCGTCACAGCAACAAGATTTTCTGTCACGTACATCAACAAGCTTTGCACCCAATGTTATCGGGTCTACCACCTCTACCACGGACCACAAAATGCAAGATCAGTTTTTTACCTAATTTATTATAGTCTAAATATATCATATTATCCCTATAAAATCAAGTCTAACTATAATTGACAAATCAAGTATTTCATTCTATAATATATCTATCCGATTGACAAAAGGAGGGATTTTATGAAATACATTTTAATGCACAAGGATATACCCGTCTGTGAAATTGAAATATCCGACGCAAGTTTTTCTATTGAAAATGTAAGCAAAATATATAATCCCGAACACATACCTCTTGGTCTTTCAGAAAATGAAAAAATCAATCTCAGAAAGTTTAATAAATGGTACAAAGGGCGTTCTATTCCTGCAAGCAGACAAGGACTTGCAAATGCACTTGATATCATCGGTGTTACACACCAAGACGAATTGATTTTAAAATGTTACGGTTTGAGTTTATCCGACCAATATTGGTTTAAACCGAACGATGTAAATTCACAATGGAAAGACATCAACTTTTTCGATAATGATTTCAGCGAAGATGTCGGCAATGCATTATTCGGTACTCCAACCAAAAGTGACAGTTTTTCGCTTATATCCCCCGACAACACCACTGACGGATGGCTTAAAAAGAAATGGTCAGTTATAGACAGAAAACGCTGTCTTATAAAATCAGGCAGTGCACCATTTTTTCAAGAACCTCTTAATGAAAAAATAGCGTCAATTCTGCAAAGCAGATTAAACTATATGCCGTTTGTGGATTATGATTTAGTTTTTGATGATGAACAACCTTTATCGGTTTGCGAAAATTTTATTACATCTCAAACGGAGCTTATAAGTGCTTATAGTATATATGGAACTCTACCTAAAGAGAAAAATGTATCATCATATGAGCATTTCAAAAGATGTTGTGAAATACAGGGAATTGCAAATACAGAAAAATTTCTTAATTATATGCTTACCATTGATTACATTATCGCCAACAGCGACCGTCATTTTCGCAACTTCGGCGTAATACGAAATGCAAATACTCTTGAATGGATTGGCTTTGCACCTCTATTTGATTGTGGAACAAGCCTATGGTTTAATCAGATTGCAAAAAATATAAAACCGATAAAATATGACGAAAGCAAGCCATTTACCACTTCTCACGCTAAACAAATTGGATTTGTAACTGATTTAACTTGGCTTGATTTTCAAAAACTCAACGACATTGAAAACGACTGCAAGAAAATTTTAAGTTCATCAAAATACATTGATGAAACACGTTGTGAAAATATATGCTATGCACTTTCAAAAAGAATAGATATGCTAAAAGACTTGTTGTGATTCTTCTCACAACAAGTCTTTATTATAAGGGGGTGCAGACATATTCTTTTAAATATTTATTTTATCTCAAAATCGTGAAACTACTTCTTTGCATTTTCCTCTAATTCCAATAAATATTTATCATAATCCGACATAAAGAATCTATCCTGAATGATTCTATACTTTTCAAATTCAGTTTCTGCATGAAGCTTTGCAATCTCAGCAGACACTTTACCTGCGTCCTTTAAAATTCCATATTCAAACATCTCAATGAAACTATTAAGACGTTTCTCCCAATCTTGCATTGTCAGCGGAATATGTCTTAATGTCATACTTTCTGCAAAATCTAAGTATGCCGTAACCATACGATTTAATTGTCTCATCTCATCTTGACTCAAATAATTCTTGGCAATTATAACATCGCTTTTCTTAATCTTCCCATTCGGCGAATCTGCCCATGTCGTTAATCCCATATGCTCTTTTGTATGGTCTGCCCTTTCTACAATCAATTCAGCTGCTGTATGTCCATGAACGGCATAATGCATTTTATTCTGAACTGTTGCATAAAACCTCTTGGTTGTTGCCGAATTTCTATCATAATCTATTGCCGTTGCATACAGGTCTGTGATTTTCTGATAAAACTTTCTTTCACTTGCTCGTATTTCACGAATACGTTCTAACTGTTCATCAAAATACTTCTCGGTTAGGTATGTTCCACGCTTTAACCTTTCATCATCCATAACCCATCCTTTGATAGTGTAATCTTTTGCTATTTGATTAACCCATTTTCTAAACTGTACGGCACGTTCAGAATTGACCTTAAATCCTACTGCTATAATCATCTCTAACGAGTAGTGATTTGTATTATAAGCTTTTCCGTCTGCAGCAGTTATCCGAAATTTTTGGATAACTGAATCCTCTTGCAATTCACTATCACTAAAAATCTTTTTTATGTGATAGTTTATTGTGCGAACATCTACATCATATAATGTTGCCATCATTTTTTGTGTCAACCATATATTCTCATTCTCGTAACGCATCTCAATGCTATCAGCTTGGTCTCCTACAGATGCAACATAAGTCAGATACTCCGCCGCACTTGAATGAACGGTTATTTCGTCTTTTTCCTTTGCCAAATAGAATTCCTCCTTAATCATAAAATCATCCTATTATGATTCCACAATCGCATAGCACATTTTACCTTTAAATGCCACCCCGTATTTGATAATATTCTTGTAACCGTCTTCCCTTGCTTTTGACGCATAGTCACGGTCATTTATTTGTTTTAAAACACGTTTTGCGGCATCATCTGCCGTTTCATTTTTACCGCACACTTTAAATTCTAAAATCACTGCATTTTGTGCCACATCTTGCTGATACAAAACCAAATCACTGCGTCCGTCACCGGTTTCACGATTCGATTCTACCTTATAATACACATTACCCGAAAGTAATCCTGATATTAAGCCATGATAAAATGATTCTGTACTGTCATAATAACTTATAGTTTTTCTCAACAAATCAGTTATTTGCTCTGCAAAGTCTTGTGCATTACGTCCGAGCAAAGCTTTATACAAATTATCTTTATTAATTGCCTTTTTATATATTTCAAAATATTGAATTATTATATCTGTATAACAGCTTTTTATTTCACGATTAGGAATGACAAGTGAATAGATTGTAGGCTCGCCTATCACTTCACCTGTTTTGACTATTTCTTTTATTTTCAGATAACCGGTAAAGAACAGAAAGCTCCATATATTTTCATTATTTTCAGTTAAATCACCGTACGTCACTGTTTCTTTTAATACAGTTTCTACGCTTCCGCCATGAATTAAATTTTCAATAATATCCTTTGTTTCATTATCTGCCTGACTGACTAACGTTCTGATAATATTATTTGAACTTGTATTGGTCCACCATGGTATTGCAGATATATCTTTATCTTCTGACCATTCTTTTACTTGATTAAGTACACTCCATGGATTATATACTTTGGATTTTCCAAACAAATATCCGTCATACCACTTCTTCATAAGTTGCGATTTTTCTTCTATATTATAATATCTCATCAATTCGTCCACTTCAGATTGCACAAATCCGAAACTTTCAGAATATTTATTTGAAAGTATTGAATTTACCGCAAGATTATTAAGTCCTGTAAAAATACTTTCTTTTGATATTCTAAGACAACCTGTAATTACAGAAAACTCTAATGCTAAATTTGTTTTTAAAGCAGATTCAAACAATGAGCGGATAAATCTAACCATTTCATCATAATACCCTGAAAAATATGCATCTTCAAGCGGTACATCATATTCATCAATTAGTATTATTGTTTTTGTTCCGTAATATTGTTTTAGACATATGCTCAAAAGTTGTATAGAGTTACTCCATACTGCATCTTCATCCATTGACAAAATTTTTTTATATTCATCTTTATATTCATCTGCCAATTTACCACTGTCTAAAATAAATTTATTATTTATAAATTGTCGCTGTATTTCATATTTTAATCCTCTCAACGCTTCTCTATAATTACCTTGCTTTGCACACTTCAAAGACAACGTAATGACAGGGTGAGTATTTCTGTACATATCCAATTCTTCATAATGCTCCGATATTTTCAATCCGTCAAAAAGATACGCATTATTCTTTTCATTTATATCAAAGAAATATTTAAGCATACTGAAATTCAGCGTTTTTCCAAAACGTCTTGGGCGAGTTATTAAGTTATTCTGTCCGCCGCTATGCAGAAGCTCATAGATAAGCATTGATTTATCAACATAATAAAAGCCACTGTCTATAAGTTGTTTGAAATCTTCATAGCCTATGGGTATTCTCTTTTTACCGTTTGTCAATAACATATTCTCGCCTCCTGTATTTGTATAATGTAAGTATAACATAAATTTTTACCTTTATCAACGTTATATTTTACTTCATAAATATCTCTACCGACTTATCCGGATACACAACTATCTTTTCAATTATCCGCCGCATATCGTCGTTTGTATATTCGTTTTGCATGAGAATTTGCTCAATATCTTTATGAATATCATCAATATGAGTGGCTTTTTTCTGAATTTCATCATACACTTTTAATTCATCATCAATACTTCGCATACCCTCATCAATGGCAGACATTTCTTTTTTGAGTTCGTCCATTGTGATAATATCCGCCGCAAACATTTCTTTAAATTTACTCCGACGTTTTTCAAGCGACTGTCTTGTATCAGTCAATTTTGACACATCAACATTTGTTGTTTGTGCTTGATATTGTTTCATCAGCTTATCCGCAAACGCTTTTTTATCTTCTATTGCCGTAAGCAGATATGCTTTGACTTCATTTAGCAGTTCCTGCTCATCAACAGTGACACTGTTTGTACAATGAGCATTACCGTTATTGTTATGCACACAACAACGGTATCTCACATAACGATTTTTCCATTGATACACCTTTGCGGTAAAGCTTTTGCCACACTCACCGCATTCAATCAAATTTGAAAACAAGTGTCGATTTGAAAATCTGTTGCCGGGATTGTCATTTTTATATTGCTCTTGTCTTTCTTTAATTTTCTGCTGAACAAGTTCAAAATCATCATCGCTGATTATTCTAAGTTCGGGGCGTTCATGTATGTACCATTCTTCCGGCGGAATTGCTTCTCTTGTTCCCGAAAGGAAATCCTTTGTGACGCTTTTATTATTTATAATCTTACCTATATATATCGGATTTTGCAAAATCCTGCGTATGGTTTTAGGAACCCATTTAGCTTGCTTTTTTGTCGGAATAGCCATTTCATTTAATTTAATGGCTATCCGCCTCGTGCCTTCCCCCTCTATATACCACTTAAACATCAACTGCACAATATAGCTTTCCTGTTCATTAATTTCAAGCGTGTATGTATCTATTTTATTGTAGCCGTAAACCACATTCGGGACACGACCTTTTTTTGCATTTTGACGTTTACCGAAAATTACACGTTTGGACAAGTTAGAACTTTCCTCTTGTGCAAGTGCGGCAAACACCGTCAATACAAATTCACTTTCACCTATAACCGTCTGATTATTCGACAGAAATCTGACATCAACACCATTGGAACGCAAGGTGCGGATACCGTATAAGAAATCAGACGTGTTACGGGCAAATCGGCTTATATCTTTTACCGCAACATAGTCAAATGCTCCAGTTTTGGAATCTTCCAAAAGTTGAGTAAACGCTTCACGCTTGTTCATGCTTTTGCCGCTGATACCCTCGTCAGCGTATATTTTCACCAACGTATCGCCCTCTTTATCGGCGTACTGCTCGAAAAATTCACGTTGATTTTCAAGAGAAGATAGCTGTTCCTCTTTCTCTGTGCTGACACGACAATATGCCGCCATTCTCATTATACCGCACCTCCTTTCCACTTGGTTTATGTATAATTATCTGCGCTTAATTGGTTTCCTCGAAAGTATCTTCAACAATTCCGACTCAAATATTTGCTTACTCTTAGGCGGTTTGATTTTAATGTGCATAGTATCACCTCCTATAAAATGGTATGAATTAAATTCCATGTTATATGTGCCGGTGTGCCGAAAAAACTTGAAAAATTTTTTAAAATATGATATAATATAGATATATTATAAAAAACTTTTGTGAAAAATTTCGGCACAGCGGCACAAGTTTTACTTTGTAAAAGCTAAACCTTCATAAGCAGCAATCGGATTTTTAGAACCGTTAATTCGTTTACGTTCTAACTTGACCTGTGAATAGTTCAACGTGATATAGTTCAGTATGTCATGCGACTTAACATTTATGTTCCTTTTGTATGCGAATTCCTCATAACGCTTTTGCACTTCTACTCTTGATATAAGCGAATCTTCCTTAAATTCAAGATATTTTTCAAAAAAGACTTGCTCCGGGCAATAGCGCGATTTATACAATAGCAAAACATCTTTCGACTCTTTAGTCAGACTAAATACAAAGTTGTTTTCAACCAAACGTTTTAAACCTTTGATTGCCCACGTTAAAATATAATCACGCTCTTCGAAAAGGTCTTCAGCAAGGCTTAAATTTCTTTCCCCTTCCGGAATTGATTTTGTGAATGGAACAATAATAAGTCGTTCAAAAAATGCTGCAGCATTGTTGGCATCAAGTCGATTAAGAGGTACAAATTGATTTGTTCCAAATGCAAGCTTGCAATAACATGGCTGACTGGTTGGATTTTTGTATAATTCCTTAGTCTCTATCACATCCAAGCTTGATACGACACTCTTAAAAACTCCGATATCCTTAATAGGTGCTTGCGGTAAATCTGATGCGATATTCACTGTTGCGTCCTTTAATTGTGCAACATGGCATGAATCTGATAATTGTTGTAAAGCGACATTGCTCACATTTTCCTTTCCAATAATTTTACCGATTACATTTAGAAGTACAGATTTTCCTGAATTCGGTACACCATAGAAGATAAATGCCTTTTTCGCCCAAACATATGTTGAAAGTAGGTAGCCGATCACTTCCTGCAAGAATTGAATGCTATCTTTATTGCCTGCTGTAATATCTTTTAAAAATCGCTTGAATACTTTGCCTTTGGCGTTTTTATCATATTTTGCTTGAATGTATGATGTAAATCCAAACTGCGGAGAGTGTTTTTCAAGCTCACCCGTTTCTAAGTTGTAGACACCGTTCTCACAATTAATCAGCGGCAAATTTATCTTCCGCGTCAAATCCCTTTGAATATCTGGGTTCAACAGTAGATGTTTGTATGCTTTGTTGACGTTATCAGCCGAAACTACAAGCCTTTCATCATCAGAAAATTGATTCATAATATCACGCTTAACATATGATGCTACACGTTTTACAAAGCACCCATGTGCCTTGTCGTAATAATATATTTCATCTTGACAGCTTGCAATAAAATTACTTGCGCTAAATAGTTCACTTATAATTGATGAAACGTTCGGACTGGCACTCTTTAAAGCCTCCTCTTTCAGTCTCTCAACCTTGCGTGCAATTTGCTTAATTTTCCTACGTTTTAATGAATGGTCCTTAAAGCGTTTGGAGCTTTTGTGTTTAGTTTTTGACTTCTCGGAATGTGATTTTTCTGATTTCTCAAAATCGCCCAACAGTTCGAACAACTGCTTAGTGGATTCTGAAATTGCATCTTTTTGATTCGACTTAACATCCTCTCTGATTGCCCCGGATGACTTTATTATGATTCTGCCGTCAGCGTCACGTTGTAATCCGTCAGACTTGCTTTTTGTGTCTTTTTCTTGATTCAGCTTTGATGATTTGATAAGAAATCGACCACTAGCATCACACTGGACAGTTTCAATGTCTTTTTTGTTATTTGCACTGATTGCACAATCAGCCAAGTTGCTAATGGTTTTCTGCGACTTACTGTTGTGAATTTCTTCAGTTTCAAGATTTTCTTTTGATGATGCCTTGATGAGATAACGACCACTAGAATCTCGTTCTATCTCCGCCTTATGATTATGATTTTCTTTTTGTGACATAATTTCTTCTCCTTTTTCCACAGTAATCTTTAATAATTACCAGTTTGTATTTCCAACTTCCGCCGGATTGACTTCATTCTAAAACAAAATCCCTTAATTGTAAAATTGAATCACCGTTTTTATAGAACATGTTCACATAGTCAAAAATCGCAAATATTTTATCCTTACATTAAAAAAAGCAAGGATTTACCTTGCTTTTAAAGCTGGAGTATTTTTTTCACTAAAATCATACCAATACTCAGAAAATTAAATTATATCAGGTTCATCTTCGTCATCATCGTCATCATCGTCTTCATCTTTGTTATTTTCTTTTTCATCATCTCGCAAAAACTCATTATATTGTTTTTCAGTAATCAACGACAACAACTTAGAAAAATCAAAATCATATATTGGGTCTTCAATGTCATTACTTATATCATACATCAATACATGTTCATCTTCCTCATCCCCGCCATCATCTTTTCCATGATTTTCATCATGTTCATTTTCATCATCACCATTACATCCATCAGGTTCTATTGAGGCGAAAAATTCAGCTATTTTTCCTTTATATACATTATTAAGATATTCTTTATCCGCATCGTCTCCATTATCGTCTTCATCATCTTCAAATAAATTTTCTTCCGGTTCTTTATTTTCAGATAATTCATATGCAAATGTATATACGCGTTTATACAAATCATAACTAAATAAAATGTCTTTATACAATTCAAAATTCTCGTTCGAAACTTTTTCCGCTTCAAAACTATTATAATCATAATCATAAAACTTTTGAAATTCGTCCAATAAATTTTCTTGTTTTTTGACTTCTTTCATTAAAGTTCGAATCAAATTTCTTTTTTCTTTATTTGTTTTCAACTTCCAAATATCTGTTACTATTTTACCTATAACATTTTTTATAGTGTTTGATATGCCCGAAAACAATATGTTGGCACACTCTTTTATACTGTCGTTTTCTACTAAAGTCTTATTATTTGCCAAAATATACTGCATACAACCACTATATCCAAATACAGTGAATGGTTGAACGTATTGAATCACATCATATACATTTTCATCATTATAGAAGTTATAATATATGTATAGAAAAGTCTTAAATTTAAATAATCTTTCTAATAGTTGAAATTGAAAAAGATTATTTTTTCCTTTTCTGATTGCCCCATAGAAATCTTTAATTGCAGGAAGCCACGACTTATCTATATCCCATATGGTATAGTTTTTTAGACGATATTTAATATTTCCTTTAGTCACTTTATCTTCATAGAAGAAATCAATAATATCGGAATATTGCTTACACAAATAATTTTTCCCATTTTCTTCATTATAAACAGAGTAATAATCAGGATAAACACTACTCGTTTTAGGTATATCATAATACATATATTCACAATTATCATATTCAATTAATTGTTGAGCATTTGCAATTCTTTCTTTAAAACGTCTTTTTTGTTTATCTTTATAGTTTTTAGACCTCATATAATCTTTTAATGATATTACATCAGATTCTTTTTCACTTTTTAGTCCATATTCTTTATTGTATTTTTCTTTTTTTATATCTTTATCGATATTATACCTTATATCTAAATAATATATATTTTCATAAATATGATACCAAGCATCTTTTAATATCATATCTTTCAAATCTTCCTGCTTTATATTTGTTATTTTGCATAATTTGCAAATAAGTTCTTGATTACCTTTTAAGTATTTCTCAATAATATTATTTGTATAATTATATACATCTTTTAATTCGCCTTTATCATCGCTCTTAAAATCTTTAAACATCTCATAATAGTTTTTTATTTCTTTATCTATACTTTTTCCCCTTGGCATAATAAAGCTCCTTTCACTCAACCTCTAACATTAATCAAAAATCCCCTTCAAGATATGCTCTTGTAATTACATATGAAGGTTCATAAAACGCACTACAATTATAGTTATCAATTTTCTCACATATACTGTGATTATACACTCTGATTAATCCTTGAACATAATCCTCACTACTGTCAAGAGTTTGCAGTATCAACCTCGTATATACTTTTCCCATTTGCGTTGGTGTAGGAATTATTTCCGCCAAATCTTTGTCAACATCAGTTATATCAAAATCACCCTTTTCAAGATTATATTCCTTTATCCATTCATCAACAATTTTCAAAGGATTCTCACAATGCAAAACATTTGCAACGCTTATTTTATTAACCAATTCATCATATCCGATTTTGTTGACAACATATTTATTTCTTTGATGCAATTCTCTTGCAATACGTTCTATCATATAGCATACAAAATACAAATCATTTTCTGTTATTTCTTCATCCGGAAAGAATTTATTTTTCATATTTCATAGCTCCTCTCAAAGTGAATTGTTTTCAACGCCCTATCCGTCGCAAATACAATCTGATGTGTAGGATATTTGAATTTTACCAATACCCAAAATGCTTCTCTTGTAATTTTGCCGTCAATGAAATCTTCTATATAGTCCCATATAGTATCATCAGCCATCGGGCCTTCAACTATATCATACTCATGTTCTATACCTTTTCTGCAGTCAATTACAAAATCAAGCCATTCTTCTGTCATATTGTCAAACTTCAAAATCTTCAAATTCTCATCTTCCACATATGAATATACATTGACTATGTGTTGTTTTCCTCTTGTTGCTGCCCACCTTTTTGCTTGTTTTTCAATATTGGTACAATAAAATCCGTACCCAAAGTCCTTGTAAAATCCACTTGTTAATATTTTAGGATTTTCTATTTTAAATGCACTTCCGTTATATAATTTCATGTATTCATCTCTTTCAATATCTAATAATGTTTGTTATATCATCAATAAAGCAGTATCATATAATTACATAACCCCAACAGTTTTTAATTCTGATTCGTTTCAGTTTACCGTCCTTCATAAAACCTACTAATATTCTTGTTGCGGTAGCTGATGAGACGCCCAGCAATTTTTGAACATCACTGTTCAAAATATACTCATGTGTTTCGAGGTAATTATTAATTTTATTCCACCTCAAATCACTTTTTGATGATATATTTTTCGGCTTATCATTTATGCTTTCCTGCAATGCTTGTTTGATAACCGACAACATAAATTCGATAAATACCGTTGATTTACCGTTATTGTTTGAAATGTTGATAGCATTGTAATATTCACTCTGATTATCATGAATTATAGATTCTATCGGCAACCATGCAAATATAGGATTCCATTTTGAAAGCAACAACGTATGCCACAAGCTTCCCATACGACCGTTGCCGTCTGCGAACGGATGTATAAGTTCAAATTCATAATGAAATACACAGCTTTTAATCAGCAAATGAATTTCACTTTTTTCCGTCCATTCAAGTAATTCTTGAATAAGCTTAGGTACATATTGTGGTAAAGTTCCGAAATGAAGTATATTACCCTCACTGTCAGCCACTCCGACAGGACGTGAACGAAATTCTCCCGCCTCGTTAAGAAGTCCTCGTTCCATGACACTATGGGCTTTTAAAAGGTCATCTATCGAGTACGGATTCAACTTATCCATATTATCATAAATTTCATAAGCATTCTGCACTTCCGCAATATCCTTTGGCGATGCAATAACACGTTTGCCCGATAAAACAGCAGTGACTTGTTCTATGTCAAGCGTATTTTGTTCTATCGCCAGTGATGAATATATTGTTTGTATTCTGTTTGTTCGTCGCAGTGTAGGATTCATTGATATTTTATCCGTAACACTCACTCTGCCTACAAGCTCCGCAATCTCTATTACATCTGCCATGATACGCTCGTTTATTTCAAACGGCGGTTGTTTGTTTGTCAACGCTCTCACCTCTTGATTTGATTATAACATTCCATCAATCAAAAATCAAGCCATCAATCATTTTACTGATTAATGACTTGATTAATCATCATATATAAAACCATCGTTTTTGAAACATTTTGAAATTGTATCATAAACCCATTTCAAAACCTTTAATTCTGTATCAAAACTCATCTCAAAATCAACGTCCCAAAAACCTACCTTTATGCAAATATCATACCCATTTTTACTTTTTTAAATGTCGGTATAAAGTAGCACGTTTCACTCCGGTAAGTTCTTCGATTTCGGACATGGTATATTCCTTTGTATCGTACAGTCGTTTTGCCTTGTCAATCAATTCACCGCTTATCGGTGGTCTGCCGCCTTTTCGTCCTCTCGCACGAGCGGAGGAAAGTCCTTCTCGTGTTCTGTCTGCAATACAGTCACGCTCAAATTGACTTATAGCACTTATTAATGTAAACAATAGCTTACCGGTTGCCGTAGTTGTGTCTATGTTTTCTTTAAGTGAAACAAGATTGACTTTTTTCTTATTAAATAGCTCCATAAGTTCAATCAAATCTTTCGTCGAACGACCTAACCTTGAAAGTGATTCTATAACAACCGTATCCCCCTCCGATAATCTGTCAAGCATCTTTTCAAGCTCCGGACGATTACGCTTCGTTCCGGTCATCTTCTCACTGTATATCTGATTCACACCATACTCCGATAACATATCAATCTGTCTGTCAAGTACCTGCTCCTCCGTAGATACTCTCGCATATCCAAATTTGTAATTCTTCATAACTTCGCCTCCAATAAAAAAACACCGAAAGTATTAACTTTCAGTGTTCATAGTTATTTTATATTATTTTCTTAGTATAGTCTTGCTTACACAAGTTCAATATACATTTCCTATGTTTTTTATCTTACTTTCTATTAAAATTTATTTTTTGTATAGGTGTGCATTATTTCAAGTAAAAGAATTTACTTTCGTTTTATAGTTATATATTGGGGATAAAAAGCCACAGGAATATTTTCCCATGGCTTTTATCATTCATTCAAATTTAATATCACTATCGCATATAGCAATTTTATCGAATTTTTATTGCTGATCCTATAGATATTTTCTTATTAGTAAATCCGTTTCTGCCTTCTACATCCAATCTGGCTAGTTGTTTAGCCTCAGTTGTACTGCTGGCTGTAACCATAGTACTATAACCACTTTTGCCATCTACACGAACATCAACTTTATATTGTTCCATCTTTGCTCTCATTGTAACTTCTCCTTTCTTTAAATTAATATTTGTCGGAAAATCTATACTTTTTGCGACACTAAAAAATTAATTATAAAACAGATAATTTTACAAACCTATTGACAAAAAATGTTGAATATGCTACTATATTTGTAGGAACATTATACAAATTGCATCTACTAAGCAAAAAGTATACTTTTTGCAACATATTTTACTTTTTTACCATTCTGTAAAATGTATCTATTGTTAAATCACAGTTTTCAGCAGCATTTCTTGCTGTTATTTTTTTGTCTTTCCACAATTCATACATTTCATCAAAATTATCAGGTTTCGGAATTGGTGGTCTACCGAATTTTACACCTCTCTTTTTTGCGGCGGCAATGCCCTCGGCTTGTCTTTGACGTATATTCATTCTTTCATTTTCCGCTACAAATGACAGCAGCTACAACACCAAGTCGGCTATGAATGTACCCAGCAAGTCTTTACTTCGAGTTGTATCAAGCAGTGGCATATCAAGCACAACTATATCCGCATTCCTTTTATGTGTTATGATTCGCCACTCCTCTTGTATTTCTCTGTAATTTCTGCCAAGTCGGTCAATGCTTTTCACCACAAGCACATCTCCCTTTTTCAGCCGTTTCAGCATTTTCATATACGACGGTCTGTGAAAATCTTTACCGCTCTGCTTATCTATGTAAATACGCTTTTCCGCCACTCCATACTTAATCAGCTCCTGTATTTGCCTATCCTCATTCTGATTTATTGTCGATACTCTCGCATATCCTATTAAAATCATAATCATCTCCTTCTTTTCGTCAAATACACTACACTCTGATTATATCAAAAAAAATTGAAAGGTAGATTACTCTACCTTTCATTTCTTTTGTCGTTGTAGTAATTGAGCAGCGTTGTTATACATATTTCGACCAAGCCGAAAAGCAGCTGTTCAATATACTTGTTGTTTGGTGTTACACTTCCAAGAAATCATCTGCGTACAACATTTCCTCCACCTCCTCCGGCGTAAAGCCGCTATTTAGCAAACAGTCGATTTCATCGCTGTCATACCCGTAATACTGTGCGACGCTCTTTATGTCATCTACATACTCGTTGGCATTTGAATATTCAAATCCCTTTCGCCAATCGTAACCGTAGCTTCCGTATTCGTCAAAATCAAACTTAGTTTTCTGTATCTTACCTTTATTCGATATTTTAAGTATTTCGCCGTCTTGTATTTCAATATCTTCATAATCTCCACGTTTCAAGTCGTGAAACAACTCCGTATCAACAAGTGCTTTCCAAAGTATCGATATTGTTGACGCATACACATATACTTGTCTTTTCTTGAAATGCAATATTGATATTGGACTGTCGCCCTTGACTATGTAAATATTATCATTTGAATCAAGCACCGAAAATGAAAAACTACCCTCAACCTTTTCAGCCATATATTTAAGGCTCTTAAAATCAAGTTTCTTTTGTGATTCAATTAATTGCACCGCAATATAGCTGTCGGTATCAATAATTGTTGACGGCAGTCTAAGTTCACGTCTTAACTTTTTGTCATTACAAATTATGCCGTTATGTGCAAGTGCAAATTCTTCGTTGCTACACATTCCTTTAAACGGATGGTTATTGCCGTTGAAGTTTAGTGTCCCTTGTGTAGCATGACGAGTATGTCCCATTACTACAACTGTATTTTTAGGGACACTAAAACTCATTTCATATGCACTTTTACTTTTCTTGAATACAGTCATTTTACCGTTCTTGTTATATGCAATTCCGGTTGCATCTGTACCTCTTACCGCACTTTCAACGGCAAGTGCCTCCGTTATTTCTGCCATGTCTTTTATCTTATTTCCGTATGACAGCACACCATACAATCCACACATATCCTATTCCTCCAATCCTCTTATCTTCAAGTATTCCTTTAGTTCCGCTTTATTTGCTGATACTGTTTTCGCAAACTCTTTCCATGTCATTGTCTGAAATTCTTCGTCCGTCAGATTTATCGCCATTTCACAAAGCAAATCCACAAACTGCAACGTAGCCATAAAGGTTTTGTACCTTAAAGTACCTCTGAATATTCTCAGTTCCACGGTAAATGTATTTGTAAGATTAACTGCCGTATATCGTCCAAGTCCAGATGTTTTCGCACCTTTAAGGCTTTCCTTAGGATTATCCATACTGCAACCGTATCTTGACGCCCACCTGTCCGCTTGAGTTTCGGTACGGCGAGAAAATCTCAATATCTTATCCCAAAACTTCTCAAAGAAGTACACAATTCTTGCAATAGTGTTTTCTTGCTCCTCTACACTTTCGCCGAGTGCCGCTCTGTTTATATGCACATGAAGTCCACACGTTCCGCTGTTGTGACTGTAATATCCCATTTCAAGTGCTTTGTCTAAAATCTTTTTCCAAGGTATTGTATTTGTATGATATTCCAAAGTCGCAGGGTGACTTACAATTTCAAAACCATCATCAAGTGAGCCGTCATGTTTACAATAAATATGCTCGTTAATTCGATTGCCTATATTCAAAATTCTCTCGGCATTATCGTCATATTCACCGCCTTCATCTATTTCAATCTCTATGCCGTAATGCGGTTGTCCTTTGCCGTAAAATATCGGATCCGGTTTGTAATAGTAGTCATGTATTATAGAATCATTTATTTCATCATAACAGTTTTGGCAGTACGGTTCATCGTTGTGATAACACACATCATCTCGGCAAACATCATCACCACATTCGGTACAAGTTTCGTATAGATTGTCGTAGCAATCTTGGCAATACTCGCCGTTCCTCGAATCGTCACGCCATATACTTCTGCCGCAATGGCTGCACTCCGTCACTCGTTGATTAAAACAGTCGATACATAATATCGTTCCGTCAAATCTTATTGCATTTTGAGAACTTACTTCTTCCCCGCATAAATCACATCGTACATTTTTATTTTCTTCACTCATTTTCTTTTCCTCCGTTAATATTCATAGTTAAATAGCATTGTTGAATGTGTCACATCGTCTATGACAAAAATCTTTGCACACAAAAAAGGAGTACCTGTTTCAAACAGATACTCCTTTTCATATTCCGGTTATTCTTGTGAATGAACAATCTTCTGTTTTCCGTTTTCCTCCGATAGGTCGAATACTTGTAAATAGTCCCTTGGTTCGTCCATGGTGTCAATCATATTCCACATTATCATTTGTAATTCCAACGGTACTTTCTCTGCAGTCCCACTTGTAACAAATCTTTTTCCATTAAACATCTCAGCCCTCCTTTTCAATTTATTTAGTCTGTGACTATTCACATATATACTATATATTTATAACTTTGGAAAAATCGAAATAAATATGCAAAATGCAAAATTAGTATGGTATTTTAAAAAAATGTATGGTAAAATAATATAAAATAAAAGTATATAGCATCTCATCTTTCAGTACGTGTGATAAACAGAAAATATGATAAATAGTAAGTATAAATCATTCTTGAGATTGCAAATTATAAATTTATAATTAGATATACATATTAGTAGCTTAATAAATTCACACATACACAAATAATTAAAATACAAGGAGATTATATAATGAAAGTCGGAAAAATTGAAGAATTTAAAGATGACTTATTTTATTGCTTTAAAAATAAATCATTAGTTCCAGTTGTAGGCTCTGGTCTATCCTGTGGTGCAAATAGTTATAATGGCAATGTTCCATCAGGAAATGATTATAAAAAAATGATGATAGACACTATAATCAATTCATTAACATCTGATGACAATGATACAAAATTAATTAACTCTATGTCCTTTTCAAAAATATGCGAGATATACGAAGATGATGAAATCATTGATAATTCCATACGTATAAAATATTTTAGGAACAATTTTTTTAGAGTAAATCTTGATGAACATAGAAAAAAATTCTTTAAAATCGAGTGGCCATACATTTATACACTAAATATAGATGATGCTATCGAAAATAACAGCAATTATAATTTTGTAATAATATCTAATCGTGAAGTATATGACGAAATATATAACGAGAATAAATGCGTAATAAAATTACACGGAGACATAAAAGATATTATTACATATGAAGATAGTGATTGTAAAATTTTCACTAGTAAAGAATATGCAGATAGCTTAACAAAAAATGTGTCATTATTAAATAAATTAAAAAACGATTTTATAAACCAAAACATTCTTTTCTTTGGATGTAGTTTAGAAGATGAAATAGACTTAAAAACACTTTCTTCTTTACCAATATCACAACAAAATGCTCCATCTACCAGAAAGTTCATTTTTGTCAAAGGGAAACCATCGCGTTTACAGGAATCTTCATATAAATCTTTTGGAATTACTGATATAATATATTTTGACTCTTTTGATAATATGTATGATTCACTATTAGATATTTGGATAGAATCAACAAAAATTTCAGAGGATGAGTTGGAGAATTATCAAAATATACCTATTAGAACACTTTCAAAAAATCCTGATGATAATGCCTCTTATTTTTATTATTGCAAAAATTTAAATGATTTAAAAAAACAGACTATTTCCATTCCATATTTTTTCATCAAACGAACAGTCTGCAAAGAAATATTGGAGAATATAAAATTACATAAAATTCATATTATCCATGGGCCAGCTGTATCTGGCAAATCATATTTATTAATTAATATATATCAAGGAATTCAAGATAGACAAAAGCTATTTTTCGATAGTAGGGTAAGAATAAATGCTATTGCTTTTAGAAATTTAACTGAAATGAAAAATGCTGTTATGATATTTGACGTAGGAGCATTAAGTAGAGAACAAATAGATTTATTATTATTAAATTCTGATACTATAAGCAATAATAACAGTGATGTTGTTTTAGCGCTAAATACACGTGATAATGATATTTCTGGTTTAATAAAACTAAGAATAAAGGAATCCAGCTTGAATTATAATAATTTAATAGAATATGAATTGGATAATAAATTAGATACAGACGAAATTGACTTAATTAATAATTTACTTCCATATGTGGATTTGCCCATATTCCAAAAAAAATATTCTATAATTGATAATTTAATAAGAGCTAATCAAATTATGAACAAAAAAGGAAAATTCGAATATGTCCCTTTACCAACTATGAACTATAAAGAATTGGCATTATTAATAGTTTTAGCAACAAAAGAAAAAATTTATTCTTTAGACATCATAAAACTAGGGTTAGAAAGTGAAATAGAAGATGCAATAAAACTTTATTCACCATACATAGACAAAACTTTATCAACCAAGATTGAAAAAGACTCAACTGATTTATCAACAATAAAGTATATTGTTAATGCACAGTATTGGCTATGTAACGCTTTAGGTAACTTTGCTACAAATAAAAATAATTATTCAGTAATATCGGATGCATATAAATATATCATTACTAAATTGATAGATAATGCAGGTTCTTCTAAATATAGACAGCATAGTGTTTGTAGAGAATACATTTTATTTGATACAATTAATCGTATATTTCTTAATAAATCCAGAGGCCAGTTACCATTAACTGTATATCTATATAAAGAACTACATAAAATATTAGCAAATGATGCTCAATTTTTACACCAAAATGCTAAATGTTATTTCCGTTTTTCAGATTATCATAATAATACTGACCCTGAAAAATATTTAACCAGTGCTCTGAAAATGTCTAAAATTTCACATGACATGATGAGAAATAACTATGAAGAAATAGGAAATGAAAAAATACTAATATCTCAAGCACATGTGCAATATACAATTGCAAGTATATTGAGTAAATTATGTATTTATCACAATTATACAGATAGTACAGAGATTGCAGAAACAATAGATGCGATATATTTAGCATTATATTCACCATATAATATAGATGATTATAATACCCATAACAATCTTTCATCTAAATCTATTTCTAGAATGATACAAGATATGTTTAATCCTAATATTATAAAGCCGGAAATTAACAAAGATTCACAATATAAGTTATCTGAGATTATAGAACGTATTAAATCGTAGATTATAAATCCTATATGTTGCACATATTTTGTCATTTATTTTTGCTATGAAGCGTTAAAATAAGCCTAATTAAAATACAACTATCTAAATTGAGCGAAAGTGAGAGGGATATATTGGTAGACTGTTTTATGCTATTAATCCAAGACTATGCCCCTTCTCTTGGCGGATTCGATTTAACAAACTTTGCACATCTAAAGCATTATGTCGTGAAGTATCATTGTTATATTTTAAAAGAAATAGAAATTATTAATCCGTATATTATAGTATGTGGTGGCACAGGAGGAACATTAAATAATTTAAGCATAAAACATGAAAAAATAATAAATGATTATCATCCGGCAAGTTCAAGACACAATTCCGATATTAATGATCAACTTCGAATGTTGGAATTACAATAACAAAGGCAAGCCTATTTAAATAAGACTTGCCTTTATATTCATATTATCTTGCACATTTTGAGCAAGGGCCTTTGCCGCTGGCTTGTGCTGCTGAAAGGGTGGTTGCTCGAGAGTGTGAGAAAAAGTCTGTAAAAAAGAATCCTTCTATGATAGAATATAAATAAATCATAGGAGGAATTTTTTATGGCAAGACGTAGACGAGAAAGAATGAGTGAAGGAAAGAAGAATATCATTGCCGGATTGATTCAGGAATATGACATCAAAACAGCAGAAGATATTCAAGAAGCATTAAAGGATCTATTAGGCGGTACTATTCAGGAAATGATGGAAGCTGAACTGGATGAGCATTTAGGTTATGATGAATATGAACGCAGTGACAATCCTGATTATCGAAATGGAGTAAAACATAAAAAACTTCGTAGTTCTTATGGGGAAATCCCTATTGATGTTCCACAAGACCGTGACGGTGATTTTGAACCGCAGATAGTCCCTAAGCGAAAGAAGGACATATCAGAAATAGAACAAAAAATCATTGCTATGTCGGCAAAAGGTATGACAACAAGACAAATTTCTGATATTGTGGAAGATATATACGGTTTTGAGGTAAGTGAAAGTATGGTAACTGCCGTTACAAATAAAATATTACCACAAATAGAGGAATAGCAACAACGCCCTTTATCAGCTGTGTATCCGATAGTTTTTATTGATGCAATCCACTTTTCTGTCCGTGAAGAGCATATAGTAAAGAAGATAGCTGCATACATAATTCTCGGTGTAAATGATGAGGGTAAGAAGGAAGTTTTAAGCATAACTATAGGTGAAAATGAGAGTGCGAAATATTGGCTTGGAGTTTTAAATGAACTCAAAAATCGTGGTGTACGGGATATATTGATATTATGTGCAGATGGCTTATCAGGGATAAAGGAATCAATAGCAGCAGCCTATCCAAATACGGAGTATCAACGTTGTATTGTCCATCAAGTGCGCAATACGTTGAAATATGTAGCGGAAAAAGACAAAAAAGCATTTGCAAATGATTTAAAGAGCATATATCATGCACCGAATGAAGAAAGTGGATACGAGCGTATGCAGAGTGTCACAAAAAAATGGCAAGAAAAATATCCTAATGCGATGAGAAGATGGGAGGAAAATTGGGATGTTTTATCACCAATGTTCAAATTTTCCGCCGAAGTCAGAAAAGTCATGTATACAACAAATGCAATAGAAAGCCTTAATAGTGTACTACGTCGATTGAATAGCCAAAGGAGCGTATTCCCGAGCGATACAGCCCTTCTAAAGGCACTGTATTTGGCAACATTTGAAGCAACAAAGAAGTGGACAATGCCACTTAGAAATTGGGGCAGAGTTTACGGAGAATTGTCAATCATGTATGACGGACGACTTGTTTAGCATATATTTTTACAGATATACAGATATATAGTGTAAAAAATACGGTCTTTTACAAGACCGCTCTTGACGCGGGAGAAAATCCGTGCTATATTACAAAAAGGCAGATAAGCTGAATTTTGCTTATCTGCCCAAATAAAACTAAGTATTTTATCATAGAAAAATTAATTTTACAGAAATAATCTCACACTCTCGATAGTTCATGGAGGAATCTCCCGATTCGTTTACAAGCGTGAGAAAATCCTCAAATCTGTTGTTTTTGAGAGCTTCCGTTTCTGCCTTTGCACGATAATTGTCGCCAAAAAAGTGAATTGCACGCAAGGCAGCTCTGTCAGAAATCTTCTTTTTAATATCAGGGAGATTATCCCAAAATTGATTTTCATCAACTTCACGAAGAACCTTTTTGCCGAAATATTCTGCAACTTCGTCCATTTCTGTACGAACGTCTACATAATCATCTGTCAAATCAGAATGATCTCCTTTGGTGTCTGTGATGATCAATGAATAGCCGGTTTTTGAAAGGTCAAAATCAATTTGTTGGATACATGGATTTTGAATGTTTTGAAAATCAAGAAAAACAAATCCACCAATGGAGCAAACCATCTGATCCATCAATCCGCTTTTCTTGCCAAAATAAAAATTTTCTGCATATTGTCCGATTTTTGCGATTTCAACCGCTCCAATCTGATTGTTATTGTAATAGCTGTCAATTGCCGTTGTTGCCGTTGCAATCAATGTTTCAAATGCAGCAGAAGAAGAAATACCGCTTCCAACAAGTACATTTGAAGTTGTATACATAATCAAATCCGGAAATTTCTACACCTAAATCCTTAAAGCGAGCTGCAATCCCTCTGATTTAATTCTGATGATGTTTTCGTCATGAAATGCTGCAACACCGATAACATCTAAGTCAACTGCTCCTGCAATGACACAGCCATGTTGATGATCGGTATGATTACCGCCGATTTCTGTCCTACCCGGAGCAGAATAAACGTGTATATCATTTCTATTCGGATACAGTGCTGTGAATTTCTCCACAGCACTCATAATCGTGATTTCTGACTTTCTATATCCTGTGGCTTATAAATATTTGCGAAGATATTATCAAATCCACCACAAGTAACATTGTCTTGAAAATCCTATATTTTCATTGCTTTACTTTCTTCTTACGATCTTAAGGGCATAATTACAAATTCCAATTTCATCGGCTGATCTGCATGAATTCTGTACTCCTCATGCACCGGTGCACCCCAGGAATCATCGCCGCCGACACCCATTTGCTTTGCAGCGATTCTGACCCATGTGTAGCGAACACTTGGAAGTTCATCCAGATGCATTGCGTTTTCGAGTTCATAGGCACTGTATGGCAGTACACTCATTTCAAACGGAGCAGATGCCTTTTGGAACGTCAGACCATGCTGCATATCATCATGGATTGAGAGCGTTCTTACACCGGTACGGTTGCCGCATTCTTGCGGATTGAGATAACCGGAAAGATTTTCTTCTGCTGTAGATTTCCACAATCCCAGTCTTGCCCCTTTGCATCGGTCACTGTAATTTTCATCAGGACCGAGTCCGTAATACTGGAAATTGCAAAGCTGTTTTTTCATCTTGAAGTCCAATGCAAGAACCGGCATATCGGACATTCCTCTTACTCCTACATAATTTACACTTACGCCCAGCTTTCCGTCAAAGTGTGCGGTATAGGTTACAGTAAACTCAAAAGTCGGAACACAGGCAGCCTGATATGTGAATGTGATTTTCAAAGCATCTTCCTGTTCCAGCCATGAAACGGTTTTATACTTTGCAAATTTGCCTGCGGCATACCACTGTGCAAGATTGTATGGCTCGGAAGCACCGGTGTCATTGTCCGTCATTGCTCTCCAGAAGCTGACCTTTGGTGTGCGTGTGATATATTCAAAATCATTGTATTTCAGAGAACTGATGCCGCCCTCTTTTTTGTCGAACATCATGGAGAAGTTTTCTCCGTGAACACCAATGATAACATCACCGTATACAATTGTCGGCTTTTGCAATGTGGTTTCCGGAATCTGATTATCTTTCACTTCAAACACTTCCTGTGCAAAGGCAATTTCGTGCCCTGCATCTGCCCATAGTGTCTGATCTGCGGTAACGGCGGAAACATGATAAACATATTCTCCTGCACTGTCTATTTTGTGAAGTGTCAGTTTCAGTGTCTTGCTTTCTCCGGCAGGAACATTCAGAGAAAATGTATCGGATTTCAGAACAACGCCGTTCTTTTCCAATCGTACAACAAAGGACAAGTTATTTGTATCTGCAAAGAGATTTCGGTTTTCTACGGTAAGCATTCCGTTTTGAATGGACATTCTGATGTTGGAGTAAAGAGCCTTCATTTCCTGAACCTTTGGAGAATAGGTTCTGTCAGCATAGATCACACCATTGGTGCAGAATCCGTAATCGCTTGGTCTGTCCTCAAAATCTCCGCCATAAGCCAGAACCGTTTTCCCGTCGTCATTTTTGGTTTCGATTGCCTGATCGATGTAGTCCCAGATGAAACCACCCTGATAAGCCTCATATTTGTCCTCAAGGTCAGTGTAAAGGCTCAAACCGCCAAGAGAATTGCCCATAGCGTGCATATACTCACAGCTGATATACGGTCTGCCGTTATTCTGTTTCAGGTATTCTTCCACTTCCTGCGGTTTTGCGTACATACGGCTTTCCATATCCGTGATAGAATCATACTGATGATTCGGAACTCTTGTAACGCCCTCATAGTGCACCAGTCTTGTCGGGTCTACACTTCTGAAATATTCCGACATTGCAGCAATATCTTCTCCGCAGTAGGATTCGTTTCCGCAAGACCAGATGAGAACACTTGCGTGATTCTTGTCACGTTCATACATCGATTTTGCTCTGTCCAGTACAGCTTCTTTCCATTCCGGAAGTGAACCCGGTACATTCCAAGACGGATCTGTTGCACCAAGCTTCTGCCATGTACCGTGTGTTTCCAGATTGGTTTCATCAATCAGATAAATGCCATATGTATCACAAAGCTGATACCAAAGAGAATTGTTCGGATAATGACAGGTACGAACTGCATTGATATTGTTTTTCTTCATGAACTGAATGTCAAACAGCATATCTTCCTTTGTGATTGCTCTGCCTGTTTTCGCATCAAATTCGTGTCGATTGATGCCCTTGAAAATGATACGTTTTCCGTTTAAACACATGATTCCGTTTTTCAGTTCAAATCGGCGGAATCCGACTTTGGTTCTGCTGACCTCGATTTCATTTCCGTCTTCGTCTGTCAGAATCACTGTAAACGTATAGAGATTCGGTATTTCGGCACTCCAAGGCTTGCTATTTTCAATTGTCCAGTTTACGGATTCCTTTTCATTGGATTCTGCAATGACCGTTCCATTTTCATCTGTCAAGATCGATTTCACAGAACACTTGCCCACAATATCCAGCGTTGCAGAGAAGATACCGTTTGTACCGTCATAATCTGAAATCACTTTCATATCACGAACATGGGCAGACGGTGCCGCATAAAGGAATACGTCACGGAAAATGCCGGAGAATCTCCAGAAATCCTGATCTTCCAGCCAGCTGGCAGAACTTCTCTTGAACACTGCGACAGCAAGTTTGTTGCCCTTTTCACGAATATATGGTGTCAGTTCAAATTCAGACGGTGTAAAAGAATCTTCGCTGTAGCCGATAAATTCGCCGTTCAGCCAGACATACATAGCAGTTTCCACACCCTGAAAAGAAATAAATACACGCTTATTTTTCAGAGCATCGTTCAAGTCAAAATATCTGACGTAGCTGCCGACAGGGTTGTCCTTTTCAGAGATAAACAGAGGACGGAGATGCTCCTGTCCCTCCCAAGGATAAATTGTGTTGACGTACTGCGGTTTGCCGTATCCCTGCAATTCCATGTGTCCCGGAACCTGAATGTTGTCAAAATTGTCAGTGCTGTCGCTTTCTTCATAGAACTTTTGCTGCCATTCAGATGGATTCTTTGCCCACGCAAATTTCCAGGTGCCGTTCAGATTCTGAATCAGAGAGGAATTGTCTGCATCGGCTTCCAAATGGTTTGCATAGATTCTGTGGTCGGAATGTGCGGCAATTCTGTTGACTGCAAACACTTCCGGATTGGTCAGCCAGTCGAGTGTATATTTCATATTGTTTCCTCCATTTTAGTTCTGTGATTCCATCACAACTTCATTTTCGGATATTCCAAGTTTTTCTTTGATTTCCGCATTTGCCTTTTCAACATTCATCTTAGAAAGAATAAATGCGATGATCAGATCCAGTGCAAACGGAACGATTAGATACATAATGTGAAGCATATTGATAGCAGAATCAGGCTGTACTGTCAAAATGCCCTTGAATCCGCTAAAGTCGAGCAAAAGACCGACAATTGCTGTTCCAAGTCCACCACCAATTTTTACACCAAGTGATGTGCAGGAGTACATGATTCCATCAACGTGCTTGTGTTTGGTAAGCCAGCTATATTCAGAACATGATGCGATGACTGCATTCATATCACCTTGCCATGGACCTTGACCGAGTGCTGCAAGTGCTGTAAATGCAAGCATCAGCGGAATGTTTCCCATGTATCCGGCAACTGCTACCAGAAGTCTGCCAACTGTTGCTACCATGTAGCTGTATTTGTTCAGCTTATATATGCCGTTCCATTTTTGTACGATGGTAGGAGTGAAGATCAAGGCGATAATCAAAGGAATATTGATAAACCACGCAAATGTGCCGAACATATTCTCATCTGCGAGAACATATTTTGCATAGTATGTTCCAACACCGATCATCGCACCATAGAACTGCTGCAAAATATAGGTTACTGTGATCATCACATAATATTTGTTGTGTGCGAGAATTTTGAATGCTTCTCCAAAACTGTATTTGGTTTCTTCTGTTTTTGTTTCACTGTCTGCAAGTTCCTCATCAGAAAGTTCCTTTACAGAAAGAGCGGAAATTGTATTTACAATAAGACCGATAACCGCATAAATAATTGCGACTGTTCTCCAGCCATTTGCACCACCGCCCATTGCTTCAACAAATTGGAATGTAACAGCCTGAATCAGGAGGCTTGTTCCAAATGCGAAGATAAAGCGATAAGAACCCATCTGAACTCTTTCCTTGCTGTTCTTTGTAACAAGAGCGGTCAGAGCAGAATATGCGATGTTGTTTGCTGTATAAAATACACTGTTAAGAAGTGTGTAGCAGATAAAGAACCATGCGTACTGAGCAAAATTATCCATGTTCATCGGGATTGCAAATACACCAATCAAGGTAATTGCGCAGCCGATAAAACCATAAAGCATCCACGGTTTTGCCTTGCCCATTTTCGTATGTGTCTTATCAATCAACGTACCAAAAATGATGTCTGTTATTCCATCAAAAATCTTCGATACAGCAATGAGAACGCCAATAACACCTGCGTTTAATCCAATCGTGTCGGTAAGATAGATCATTACGAATGATGTCAGCAATGCATAGACAACGTTCCCTGCAACATCGCCAGAACCATAACCGACTTTGTTATACCACTTTAAGTATGTTTTTTCTTTGCTCATAATAGAGCTCCTTTCATTGTTTGTATGCCCACATGGACAGAATTTTCCCATAATGAATGATACGAACTGCTTTTCATCTTGCAAAAGCGAAATAATGCCATCGTCAGAATAGATGATTATTTTTTTTGAGTATAAAGAATTTTTATTGAATTCAACATAGAATTACAATGAAAGACGTCTTTTTTTAATTCTTTTCTCTCATTTCTTAACTCTATTATACCACACAAAACGGCCTAAAAAATACACAAAGTTATAAAATATATGCACAAAGTTTAGGTTTTTTCTTGCAATCAGTGCTCAGGTGTGATATACTATAGTCATAGAAGCAAGGAGATGCTTTTTATGTTTATAAATGTTGCCTATTTGAACAACTCTACATCTACTGTAGTGGATAATACGAAACCTTTGATTGTAACAAGCTGTGGAAATTATCGTGTGAAAAATCGTTCTGAAGTAGTAACACATCGTCCGAAGGGAAGAAAAGATTATCAGCTTTTATATATTGCCTCCGGAAAAGGACATTTTTTCATTCATGGAGAAGAAAAAACGGTTTCAGCCGGAAATATTATTGTATATTTGCCGGATCAACCACAGGAATATGTTTATTATCGTGCAGATCAAACCGATGTTTATTGGGTGCATTTTACCGGAAATGAAGTAGAAGAAATTTTAGAGTATTACAATATCAACCTGCAAAATAATATTCTCTATATCGGAACATCTCCCGATTATCAGTGGTTATTTGGTCAGATGATTCAGGAATTGCAGCTTTGCAGACCACGGTATGATGAATTGATTTCTTTGCAGCTGCGAAATATTTTTATTTTGATAAGCCGTGCAATCATGAGTGCAAAGAAATTCAGCAGCACCAGTGAAAAAGAAGTTGCTTTTGCGATGCACTATTTTCTTAAAAATTACAACACAGAAATCAGCATTGAGGAGTACTCCGAATCCAGAGGGCTTAGCAACTGTTGGTTTATTCAGTGCTTTAAAGAAATCACAGGTTCCAGTCCGCTGCAATATATCTTAAAGTTGCGAATCTCCAACGCACAAAGTTTATTAGAAAATACGAACTACACCATTACTGAAATTGCAAATATGGTTGGATACACCAATTCGCTTTATTTCAGCAGACTGTTTCATAAATACATTGGTATGTCACCAAAAGAATATCGAAAAGTAAAACTCAAAGAAAATCTCAGGGAGTAAAAAATAAAACTCGTTTGGCTAAAACTAAACCAAACGAGTTTTGTTGATTTTTGATCAGAAATAAGGAATGGCTACATTACCAAACACGTCTGAATTGCAATCTCCTCAGCCTGCAACTCAAAGAGATTCTCAAGCTGCCAAACCTTAGCCGTGTCGGCATTTTTCATCGCAAGTGCATATTCAGGATCAGTAGCACGCATTTTATTCCAGATTTTCCACTTTTCTTTTTCACACTCAGTGATACGCTCGTCAATATGAACATAGATTCTGCCCTTATCTGTTTCTGCCTGCAAACGTTCAGGACAATGTTCCTCTGCCCATTTGATATAGATACACGCAAGTTTGTTGTTGCTGTAATCGTGATATTCTGAATATCTGCCCAGTACTGCAAGCCCCTATTATCAAACTTATCACGGTCAAGAATCATCTTTCTGTGCGATGAAAACTGTCTGATTCTACGCCGAATATTCTCAGGAAGATAGTAATATCCCAGCGTTTTTGCTCTGGCAAAGCGGTTGTTATCCCTGCATACGAAATTTAAGAGAAATCGTGTTTTCTGGTTTGTAAACTGTTTCGATTTCGTTTAATCTGCACTTTTCAAGAAAATCCTCAAACGTATCAGACCGCAGAATAATACAGTCTGGTTCATAGCGAAGTTTTTCTTTCCATGATAAACCTTGCTGCTGTTTTCCATTTCTTTGCACGCCTCGTCAGAGATCTGACGGATTTTCTTCCACGCTGGATTATGTTTGGTATCCATGAGTGTACCAAACGTTCTGTAATTCTCCATATTGGTTTTGCAGAAAATAATGTGATTATTGTTGGTTATTTTTATACACCGTCAGGTGATTTTTCAGAGGGTCTTAGGGATTCTTCCCTAACAAGCGGATGATTGGCAGGCGGTCATTTTCTGACCGTTCGTGCCACATCATCGTTGCTTGCTACTCCAGATCAGCTGTGTCAGCCCATTCTCTTTTCTGCATCGCTTTTCCTCTCATATATCACGCAATTTTTAGAGGAAAACGTAACCGGTTTTCTGCTGTAAATCCGATTGTTTATTGAATATTTACACTTTTCGTCCTTTTTCACATTCAACTACAGGTTTTTCTGAATACAAATATGCTACAATATCCGCAGCATAAATTTATGGAAAGATTGGATATAACATTGAACGTTCAAATATGATTGTGAATACCGGTATTCATGATTCGGGAAGGAGTTCTGAACATGAATTTTTCAGACAAATTGGATATACTCTACGCCCGCCGTTCCAGTGAGGGCGGCAAAGATGGTGAGAGTATTGAAAATCAGGTTGCACTGCTCAAGCAGTATGCAGCTGACAAAGGGTACTATAACATTAAAGTTGTCACAGATGACGGATATACAGGGACAAACTTTAACCGACCTGATTTTCAGCGTATGATGGAAGATGTAGAAAACGGTATTATCGAAACCATTGTTGTAAAGGATATGAGCCGATTCGGAAGAAACTATATTCTGGTGGGGCAGTATGTGGAACTTGTTCTGCCGCAGCACCATGTCAGAGTGATCGGCGTAACCGATAATTATGATTCCTATAACACAGAAAATGATCTGTTTGTTTTTGAAAGTATCTTTGCCGAAATGTATGCAGCGGATATTTCCAAAAAGATCACTTATGCAAAACATACCCTTGGCATGAATGGAGTCAAACTGAAATCACATCCGCTTTATGGGTACAAACTGGTTGACGGTGATCATAACCGGTGGGAAATCGATGAGGAGTCCGCTAAGATTGTACGAATGGTTTTTGATATGTTCCTGCATCAGGATATGTCGATCAATTCTATTGCAAAATACCTGAGAACCAATAAAGTGCCGACACCGAGTGCGTACATGGGATACAAATATACCAAGGTCGGTACTTCTTATGGCTGGTTGTTCCAAACGGTCAGACGACTGCTTGGTATGCTTCTACTTCTGATTGTGCAATATCAATTGTTCTTCCGTCAGGTGCATACATTGTTACGGTCGGTTCATTATCACTGCTCGCCGCAGAATAATCCGAAGAAATTTTTATAGTTGATGTTTTATCATCCCACGCCACATTCGCATCCAAAGCTTGTGACACCGCTCTGACAGGAACAAATGTAGTATCATTTACGATAACAGGCATAACGTCTAATTGTTCCGTTTTTTCATTTTTCTTCAAAGTTTGAGAACCTATTTGCAAAGTAATCTCGGTATCTTCCTTTTTAGCCGTAATTGTTTTAGTATCATTGTCCCAATCCACTTTAGCATTCAGATGTTCAAATATGTTACGCATAGGCACCATAGTATTTCCGTTTTCAATGAATGCAGGACTGTCGCATTCAAGTTCTGTACCGTCAACATAAATTTTTATGTTCCTTTCAGCGCTAACCGAAACAAACGTGAACATCATTGTCAAAGCAACTAAAATACTTATACCTCTTTTTTTCATCAGTATCAACTCCTATATTATATTTTTTATAGAGAGGTGCAAAACACAAGAAATAAAAAGTAAATAAATCATAAATAAAGCTAAGCGAAGCAACAAAAGCGAATAATAGTTAAAAAAGTGCATAGCAAACAAACCTAACGGCAAGGAACAAAAATATTTGGTTTTAAACATTGTCAGCTAAGTCGTTTTAAAGTTTTTACGCTGCGATAAGAAACGTCTTTCTTAGTAATAACGGCGGCAATTGCAATCGATAAAAGTGATATATGAGCAATTGTATTAAGATTTTTTACAGAATTGCCATTACGAACAAAAACTCTTTCACAGCCTGCTTGCTTAAATCGTGAATTGTATCTTTCGGCTTCGGTTCTGAGAGCATAAACGGATTTAAAGGCTATTGAGCTTCTATCGATAGAAAGCCTGTAATCATCGGGAAGAGTTATGTATTTAGTACAACCGCGATTTTTCTTGCCATTATTCCAACATTTGTGATTACAAGGACAATTGCCATTTTTAGAGCGTTTCAACGGACAGCAGTATTTCTGACGTGTTCGACCGCTATCTGAAAACTTGCCGTCTTTATGCATTGCGAGTCCTGCTTCGCAAATGATATTCCCTGACGGTAACTTTTTAGGGCTTTTGGTATTTCGTTTGTTTAAGGCAATAAAGCAATCGCCATTGTATGTGTCATGCACAGTGTTGTAAATAGCCTTAACATCATAGGCTTTATCAGCTAAAAATGAGCATTCAGACATAGGAAGATAAGAATTTGCTCTTTTGAGTATTTCGAGTGTTACAGAACTGTCGGAAACATTGGCACCGGTTGTTAATTCACAAACGGGTAAGCCCGATATGCAGTCGACAAGAATATGATTTTTGTAACCCCAATAGAATTCATAATTCTTTTCGTTGTGCTGATTTGAAGCAGTTTGAACACCAAGCCTGCAATCTTTATCAGACTTTGGATGAGAGGCTTTGGAGAACTTATTCTTTTTAAAGGACTTGGGATTGTTGTTTGAAACATTAGCCTTAACAGGAGTAGCATCCAAAGCGATAAAAGATGAATCAATCAAAGATAAATCGGCAGCTTTCAAGACCTGTGATTGCATAACAGTTTGAAGTATATCGTTATCAAATTCACGGATAAATCGTGTGAATTTTGCATAAGAAGGTAATTCATGAGAAATGTCAAAGCCACAGTAATGGGCAATAATTAAGTTGTTTGACAGATAATCGTGTAAGTCCGAAATTTGAGAGAAACCTTCGCATTTCATAACGATAAAGGCACAAATCATAGAACGATTGCTATAACTTGCACGACCGAATTTTGAGTTTTGAGCCGGAATACAGCTTAAATCTAAATTAATGAATAGTTCATCGTAAAATTTAGCTTTTGGTTGTGAAGTGAAAAGACTGATGTCTTTTAAAATTTCTTGACGATAGATAAAAACCACTCTCCTTTGTGGGATTTTGATTTCAACTATATTATACCAAATCAGAGTGGTTTTTTCTATACATTAAATATTAAATTTATAGTGACAAAACGGATTTGCCACATCCGTAAAATTGCATAAACTCTATGTTTTTAGAGCTTTGCACGTGGCTAATATTTTTTATACTGTTATTGCCCTAATGAGAGCAAAATTCCCCAATGTTTAAACACTTCATAATTTATTCTTTAAATTTATTTCCCTCATCCTTTCGCTTTGTAGATTTTTAGATTTTATTCCAAATATACAAAATTATGTAGTGATAATTAAATTTATTATATCATTCTTGACAAATAGTGTCAATATATTCCATAGAATATATCTTACAACCAAAAACGGTTTAAACATTTCGTTTAAACCGTTTCACATTCTAAATCTTATTCCACTTCATATTCGACCGTGGCAAGTTCATTCATTTCGATGTCATACAGAGTTGCAGTAACAGTTCCGCTCGGTGTAAAATCCTTTGGATTCATCACTCTATATTCACCTGCACCGTTTGTGATTACCTTTCTGTCTCCGACATTATCTCCGCACTTAAATCTGACTATATAAGAAGCTTCTTCCGTAACGGTAATATAAACACTGCCGTCTTTATAAGTAATACCATACTCCCAATCTTTCTTCGGCAATGTAATCTTCACATTTCCATATTCAGAGGTATATAGCTCATATCCTTCTTCTGTCATTGTCGACGGTTTTGTATACTTTTTTGTCCACACCGATTCGTCCGATAAATTTGGGATTGTTTTTTCTTCCGTTACATTCGGATAACCCTCAAGCGAACGAATAATTTTTCCGCTTTCGGTCAATGTCGGGTCTTCAGATATGCTCCAAGCACCCCACCAATGAGCATAAAGCGTTACATCATCGCCCGAAATTTCTTCAAAATTTTCAACTTTTGTTCCACCGTCTTTTTCGGTGTACCAACCGCCAAACACCAAACCAGCTCTTGTCAGCTCGTCAAACGAGCCGTCGCCATCTGTCCAATAATTACTGATATATTTGCTACTTGTTGTATTTCCGCCGCTATAATTCGAGTCAAATGTAACATTGCGTTCCTTTATATCAGTCGGAAGCGGAATAGTCTTTACCACAATCACACCCACCGGCATGTCGTTTTCATAATAATCTCTTACAACCTCAATGTTATTTCCGTTTTGCCTTAGTCGACAGAAAACAACATCTTTAATATTCTTGATTGCATATGTATAATATTTATCGGTTTCAAAGCTATAAAGATACACTGTGGATTGACTCGTTACAAAGCTCGGTCTAAAGAAACAAATATATTTGCTGTCCTCAGTTATAATATAGCTTGTCGGTTTCGCTCCGTTTTCTTCTGATGAAGGTATAAGTGTTTCTGTAAAATCAGAAGTAGTTTTCACTTTGTCCATATCAATATAGTAGAATTTCTGAATATCATCATTCCATATAAATTGCATATAAAAACCGGTAAACATATCATATTTTTCATAAGTCGTATCCGTACAATGCGTAGCATAATCTACATATCCTGCTCTGTTCAATACAGTATCACTTACTAAAAAGTACCCACGACTCACTGTGCCCAGCAAATCGGGAACAGGGTCATCTGCCGTAACATCAACATGATATTTTTTTCCGCCGATTGTAACGCAGTTCCAAGCATGAAGTTGCGGATCCTCACCCAAATGCACCGGTTTTCTTCCCAACACATACGTTGCCGTCACTCCGACTCTGCCAAGTAGGTCGTTATATGCATTAGCATAACCGTCGCAAACGGCATAACCCTCTACAATCGCACCGTACGCAGTGTGTGCATTCGGTCTTGATGTCGTCACATCATACTGACAATTCATCACAAGCCAGTCGTGAAGTGCCAATGCTTTTTGAAGTTCCGTCATATTCTTGCCCTTATTTTTGCCGAGAGCCTCACGAAGTGCTTTATCGACCGCCGCCTCATATATGGTTTCTTTATCTTCGTCCGAAGTGACATCTGTTACAGTAACGGTATCCGAAAGCGGGTTCATTGTTTCTAATCCGTCCCAATACATAACCTTGTCGCCGTTTTTTACATTAAGCACCGTACTGCTGCTTTCCGTCACATACTCTTTCACAACCTTTGTAAGTTTTCCGTCCTCGTCATACGATGCCACAATCGCAACGCCCGATGTACCGTTTCCGACAACTGCTTTGCCATCCACTACAATAATTGCCAAGTCTGCCGCCGAAACACTCACCGACATGACAAACAAACCTATCAACACCGCAATTACCGATATTACTTTCCTATAATTTTTCATATTTATCCCTCCTTTAAACGCATTAATATCATATTCTTTTATAATAATTATATCAGAAATTCATAAGATTTTCTACTGCTTTAATAAAAAAATATACAGGTAAGCCTTATTTAAAATAGACTTACCTGTTTCACATTTTATCTTCTGTCGTTCTTTACACCTGTCTTATAATCATAAAAAGAATATGCCTCGTTAAGAGCAAAATTTCCTAAAGTTTTAAAGACATCATCTTTAAACTCATTTTGTTTCATTTCGCCCTTTTCATTTATATATCTGTACATTTCGCCTTGATAAAAATACAAATTGTTTTGATTTGCCGCCGAATAAACAAGTCCAAAATACAATACATCATTATTAAAATAATAAATTCGATTATACTTAAAACCGTTTACACCTGACGGAATATCTATTCTCAGAATTTGATCTTCGAGAGTATAATACTTTACACCGCCGTCAATCTCTGAAACCTGAAGTGAACCAAGACTTTTATCTGTATTTTCTCTCAATTTATTGATTATGCTTGATTTCGTTCCGACGCCTTTTATCTCAGCCGACGGCATATTATTTTCATATGTATTTGGTATTTCACCGTCATTCAGCTTTACCGCCGACCACTTTATCGCCTCCGACGTCAAAATCGGATTGGCAGGCTTTTGTCCTTGATTGTGTCCGCTTACCAAAAAGTATCCCGCAAAGCCTGACGCAACCGCCAAAAATATAACCGTTACAACCACAATTACAATAATAGCGATTTTATTGTTTGGTTGATACCCCTCAGAATTAAATTGTTGAGATTGTTCATTTGTTTTTACAATTTTTTCACCGGTCATTGGATCAAAGTTATAGTCATCTTTAATAATTTTTTCGCCGGTCATTGGATCAAAGTTATAGTCATCTTTAATAACTTTTTCACCGGTCATTGGATCAAAATTATAATCTTCTCTGTTCATATCATTATCCCCCTATCTGACGTATGCACTTGTCACATATCCGACCATACCGTTATAATTAACCTTATCATATCCGTTGTACGAGCCGAGATATTCAACTGCCGCTCCGACAGGAATTTCACAAATGTATTCCGCCGGCTCTGACGGTGTTTTTCTTAAATACACCGAATTTTGCACTCCTGAAATATGATAAATCGGATTTCCGCCTGTGTAGACATGAGGATCTGTTGATGTCAAATATTCCGCTTTGGCATAACCGATTTGTCCCTTGTATTTTATTTTGTAGAAACCGTTTGTAACATCCTCAATATATCCTACAGGTTCACCCCAAGGGATTGTACAAATGTTTTCCGAATTTTCTTCCGCATACTTTCTTAAATATATTGAGTTCTGTACATTAAAAACATACATTGTGAATTTAACCGATACATCGGACGAGCCTGTCGCATGTTGCACCGGTTCAGCAGGTTTGGCATTTTTATTGCCTGCCTGTTGAATTGCAATATTCGCGTCTTCCGTAAGATACTTTGTCATTACAAAGCCTTCTTGTCCGCCATACTTAATTTTTGAAAAATCATCATTTTCCTTTTTTACAAATTCAACCTGCGTACCAAGCGGAATTGTGGTAATCTGTTCACCGTTTTGGTCCGGAGTTTTCCTCAATGTTACGCTTTCATTCACATTTACAATGTACATAACCTTTGTCGGATTTTCTGTCGGTGCCGGTGTTGCAAGAGTTTTATCGACAACCTTGTCACACAACACATATCCGTCCACGCCGTTTACTCTTATCTTATAAAAACCGCCATGTGCAAGTGCCAAAAAACTTACCGTTTCATTTGCTTTTGTCTGCATAAGCACTGCCGAGCCTTTATCGGGATTTTCATAAACATTCGTACCGTCATCTAAAATTGTATATGACATACCTTCATTAATGCTGTTTAAACTTACATTTCCGTTGCTTGCATTATTGAATGTTGACGCATACTTTTGATATGCAAAAACAACTCCGCCGACAGACAGCAATGCAACTGCCGCACATATAACGCAAACAGCGATTAATTTGTTCCTTGAATTCATTCCCCTCATCCTTTCGCTTAACAGATTTAAGTTTTTATTACAGATATACAAAATTATATAATAATAATTAAAAATATTATATCATTTTCGACAACAGTTGTCAATATATTCCACAAAATAAAAAACGGTTTAACTTTTTCGTTTAAACCGTTCTTCAAATTTATACCACAGGTTCCATTGTACTTTTTTCAACAGTATATACGCATTGTTTCACCGTTATATCCTTTGTATTTTTACCTGCCATTTTGCAGTCCGCCACCTCTACTACTGCATGCGGCATATTTGTTTTTCTCCAAAGCTGTGGGTCAAAAGCGTCCTCTTTATATTTCGACTCAAACACTTTTGCATTACCTTCCGAACCGAAAAGTATAACTTTTTTATCAAAAGTCGCAAGACCCTCAACTTCTGTGGGACGGCCCACTCCTGTAAATACTGCTAAGGTAACTTTAAAGAAATACTTCAAATCAACCGAATAAAAACCTCTGTTAAACGGCACAGCCTCAATGTCCGTAAACACCCAAATCACTTCGGCTTTTGTGCATTTAACGTTTATTGCTCTGTCCACAATATCCTGACCGCACGAAGTCAAGTACACGCGTACATTTTCCAAGCAGTCTTTATCCCTACAACTGTCATATATCTTATCAGTATGTACACACACTGCTTCACGGAAATTTGTATCACAAGGATATTTTCTTTCTCTTCCGCAGTCATTACAGCAATTTCTGTTACAATCAGCCATTTATTATCATTCCTTTCTATGTTTTTGGGGTTTTCCCTTGGTATAGAATATGAAACTCACCGAAAAGTGTTACTTTAACCGATTATTTTAAATTAAAGTCTGAAAATTGCAAACATTTCTATTTGGATTATGATATAATATGAAAAGTTTAGAAGTATCACGAAAGGAATTAAAACATGAACAAAATCACAGTAACTACAAACAAAAAAGCGTCTATGTCCGATTTTTACGGTATATTTTTTGAAGACATAAACCATGCCGCCGACGGCGGACTTTACGGTGAAATGATACGCAACAGGGCGTTTGAATTTTCACCTATGGACAATCCGTCATATCAGGCGTTGACGGCTTGGAAACGTATTGAAGAGGGCGGTGCGTCGGTATCGTCATTTGTATCAAACAAATCACCGTTTTCAAAGCGAAATCCGAATTATCTTATTCTTGAAATTAACAAAGCAGGCACAAGAGCCGGCATAAAAAATCTCGGCTACAACAGCGGTATTGCGGTAAAGGAAGATGAAAGCTACAATTTTTCATGCTACGCAAAAAGTGACAAGCCTTGTGAAATAACAGTTTCAATAGACAACGCATACGGTGAAGTTATTACAGAAAAGTCGCTTAACATCACGTCAAACGAATGGACGGAATATTCATTTACATTAACATCACCTGTTGACGATTTTTCGGCAGTGCTTGCAGTCACATCAAAGCAAGAATGTAAATTCTGTCTTGATTTTGTATCGTTATTCCCCGTAAAAACCTACAAAAACCGTAAAAACGGTATGAGAAACGACATAGCCGAAATGCTTGCGGACTTAAAGCCTAAATTTATGCGTTTTCCGGGCGGTTGTCTTATCCACGACGGCACACTTAATTCCGACGACAGAAACTCAATGTACCGTTGGAAAAACACAATCGGTGCTGTAACCGACAGACCGTCACGACGTAACAACTGGCGATACAATCAATCGTTGGGACTCGGACATTTTGAATACTTCCAATTCTGTGAGGACATCGGCGCAAAGCCTCTGCCTGTACTTCCTGCCGGATACAATCCGCATATGGAGCAAGCCGTTCCGCTTGACGAAATGCAGGAATGGATTGATGACGCACTTGACCTTATCGAATTTGCCAACGGCACTGCCGACACGAAGTGGGGCAAAATAAGATGTGATATGGGACACGCCGAGCCGTTCAATCTTGAATATCTTGCAGTCGGCAACGAAGAAGTCGGTCAGGGCTTTTGGGACAGATATGACCTTTTCCACAAAGCCATAAAAGAGAAATATCCGCAAATAAAAATAATCAACTCTGCCGGACCTTTCCCACAAGGCGGTGAATTTGAACGCGGTTGGAACAACGCAAAAAAGAACGGCTCTGACCTTGTTGACGAGCATTACTACACATCACCCGAATGGATGCTTGCCAACTGCCACCGTTACGACAATATGCCGTCAGACGGTCCGAAAGTATTCTTAGGCGAATACGCGTCATGGGGCAACACATATTACAACGCACTTATCGAGGCGGCATATATGACAGGACTTGAAAACAACGCACATGCAATCGGTCTTGTATGCTATGCACCGCTTTTATGCAATGTTGACTACATAAACTGGCAGCCCGATATGATTTGGTTTGACAATCACAGAGTATACGGCAGTGCAAATTACTATGTACAAAAAATGTTTATGAACTGCACAGGCAACAATCTGCTTGACGTAAAGCACGACGGTTTTGACAAGCCTATCACTCTTGGCAGTGACAAAATCAGCGGTAATATTGAGATTGAAGCTGACAGATGCAGTGCGGAATTTTACGATATTAAAATCACCGACATCGCAACAGGCAATGTAAAAACATATGAAAATCTATCATTCAGCAACGGCGGTAAAGCCGTTATAGACAGCATAGACTCAAATCATTACAAAGTCGAATTTACCGCCAAACGCACAGCAGGCGACAAAGGTTTCCGCCTGTTCTTCGGCAAGTCGGACAATAAAAACTTAATTCAATGGTTTATCGGCGGTTGGCAAAATCAAGACACAGAAGTCAACGCACAAGTAAACGGACGCGGTTCGTGCCTTGACCACAACATTTTCTCCGTAATGACAGGACAGGAATACAAACTTTGCCTTGAAGTCAACGGCAGAAATATTACTACATATATAAATGGCAAAACCGCAAACACTGCAATCGACAAACAGCCTGTTATGGAGGAATTGTACTACACCGCAAGCAGTGACGATAACAACATTTATATTAAAGCGGTCAATGTGCGTGACACCGAAATAACATCTGAAATATGCGTTGAAGGCGTAAACGGCATTAACGCAAACGTAACGGAGCTTTCCGGCAATTCGCTTGATGATATAAACGATTTCGATAATCCGAAAAAGGTATCGCCGAAAACATCGGCTTTAACAGCCGTATCAAATACATTTGAATACACATTCCCGCCACAGAGCGTTACAATATTCACTGTACAGAAATAAAAAAATCATAAAGTTCCTCAAACGTCGAAACTTTAGATTTTATGCCATTTCTGTCGCACATGTCGCCAGAAATGATTTTTAATGAGGTTAGCACCTCAAACTCCCAATAACAAAGTAAACAAAACCTTAACGGTTTTGTTTACTATCTAAATCGGGCGATTACAATCGTCCGATTTTTTTGTAATCAAATATTACAAAGCGGAATAAATATAAACAAAAGGGGGTATCCGTATGGAAAGCTTTGAAACTACTGCACCGATAATAGTTCTTGTCTGTTCACTTACCGCACTGTTATTTTCATTCATCAAATTTTACTCCGTAAAGCGAAAAAGCGAAGGTACGGATATGATGAAAAGCATCAGCGTCAAAATACGCAAAGGTGCGATGGCATATCTTAAACGTCAATACAAAACGGTCGGAATATTTTTTGCGATTATGTTTTTCATTTTGACTGTACTTGCGTCGAAAAGATTTCTAAGTCCGTTTGTGCCGTTTGCATTTTTGACAGGCGGATTTTTTTCGGGATTGTCGGGATATGTCGGTATGAATATCGCCACATACGCCAACACACGCACCGCGAACGGTGTTCGTGACGGACTTAACAAGGGTTTAAAAATCGCGTTTGCGTCAGGCTCTGTCATGGGGCTTACCGTTGTCGGTTTAGGACTTTTCGATATAAGTGTGTGGTTTATTCTTTTGAAATTCGTGTTTAAACTAAGCATAAATGACGTTATGACCGCTATGCTCACATTCGGTATGGGTGCAAGTTCAATGGCACTGTTTGCACGCGTGGGTGGCGGAATATTCACAAAAGCGGCTGATGTCGGAGCGGATTTAGTCGGTAAAGTCGAAATCGGTATACCTGAGGACGATCCGCGTAATCCTGCTTGCATTGCCGATAATGTCGGCGACAATGTCGGTGACGTTGCAGGAATGGGTGCTGATTTGTATGAATCGTATGTCGGCTCGATTATTTCGTGCGGAGCGCTTGCGTCAGCGGCAGGACTTGGCTTTAACGGTGTACTTGTGCCGATGCTTATCGCCGCAATCGGCATAATTGCGTCTATTATCGGCACGTTTTTCGTTTCGACAAAGGAAGGTGCAACGCAAAAATCGCTTTTAGGCTCATTAAGACGCGGTACATACATTGCGTCAATCCTGTCGGCAGTCGGCTCGGCATTTCTTATTTTCACATTACTTCCCGACAATTCAAATGTATTTTGGGCGGTTATTTCGGGACTTATCGCAGGAGTGATGATAGGATATTTCACAGAGTATTACACGTCTGACTCTTACAAGCCTACAAAAAACCTTGCAAAATCTTCAAATACAGGCTCGGCGACAATCATAATAGACGGTATCGCACTGGGAATGTCGTCAACGGCGATACCTGTTATTATAATCGGAATTTCGGTAATTATAAGCTACTTTACCGCAGGAGGTATGGCAAGCTTTGAGGACGGACTTTACGGAGTCGGTCTGTCGGCAGTCGGTATGCTTTCAACACTCGGCATAACGCTTGCGACAGATGCATACGGACCTGTTGCCGACAACGCGGGAGGTATCGCGGAGATGTCGGGACTTCCCGATATAGTGCGTGAAAGAACGGACGCACTCGATTCACTCGGCAACACGACCGCCGCAACAGGCAAAGGTTTTGCAATAGGCTCGGCGGCACTAACCGCGCTTGCACTGATAGTTTCATACACCGATAAAATAACCGAAATGGGAATTGAACTTAATCTTTCCGTCACTAATCCGGCGGTGCTCATAGGCTTATTTTCAGGGGCAATGCTGCCGTTTTTGTTCAGTGCAATGACTATGAGAGCTGTCGGACGTGCGGCACAAAAAATTGTTGTTGAAGTAAGACGACAGTTTAAGGAGATAAAAGGATTGATTGACGGAAAAGCAGAGGCTGATTATGAAACGTGCGTTGACATATGCACAAAATCTTCGCTAAAAGAGATGATTTTCCCCGCCGCACTCGGAATACTTGCACCGATAATTGTCGGATTGGTGCTTGGGTGCAACGGTGTTGTCGGTATGCTTGCAGGTGCTTTAATATCCGGTTTTGCACTTGCTGTAATGATGGCTAATTCGGGCGGTGCTTGGGATAATGCGAAGAAATATATCGAAGCGGGTAATTTCGGCGGTAAGGGGAGTGAAAATCATAAAGCCGCTGTTGTCGGCGATACGGTCGGTGATCCGTTTAAAGATACTTCCGGTCCGTCCGTTAATATATTAATTAAACTTCTGTCTATGGTTTCAATCGTTTTCGCCGCACTTATCGCCACATACGGCGGTATGGGGCTGTTTTAGGCATACAAAAAGGCGGTGCCAAACCGCCTTTTGTATCTCTTAATTATTCAATGTTAAATTCTTGTGCTTGTATAACAGGTTGCAACATATCCGATAAAACAAACACTTTCGCCGATTCGACTTTATCCGTTTTGTTAACTGAAATAGTCGTACTGCCCGACGTTTCAAGCGGAACACGCTCAAAACCTGTCAACAAACCGTTTTCGTCATACATAGCCGCATAAACATAACAATCTTCATATGTTGTCGCAGGCTCTACATTAAACGTATATCCCTCACCGACTTTTTCCGTTGTTACCTTTGCGGTTGTCAATGGTATATCTCTTTTATAGTGAACAGTTGCATTTTTCAAGCAATCGTTGCCAAACCAAGTTATATCTATTGCATTCCATTCTTCTTTTGTACCGCCATAATATACACTTGTTAAACTACTGCATTGGTTAAATGCACCGGCACCAATACTTGTTACACTTTTCGGTATCCCTATACTTACTAAATTTTCGCAGTACGCAAATGAATTGCCGCCTATCTGCGTCACACCATTAGTAATTGACATACTTGTAAGACCCGTACAATTATGGAATGCCTGTTCCCCTATGCTTGTCACACTATTAGGGATTTCTATACTTGTAAGATTGGTACAATTATAGAACGCCTGTTCTCCTATATTTGTTACGCCGTCTGGTATTTCATACGAATTTTTCTTTCCTTCCGGACATCTTACAAGTGTCGTATTATCTTTTGAAAAAAGAATTCCGTCTATTGAACTGTAATTTTGATTATTCAAGTCCGCATTTATTTCTTTTAAACTGCTACAACCTGTGAATGCCCTACTGCCAATACTTTCGACCCCTTTTGGTATTATGATACTTGCTAAACTATTACAATACTCAAATGCCTGTTCTCCTATACTTGTTACACTATTAGGAATTGTTACATTTGTCAAAGCATAACATTGTACAAACATATCTTTAGGGATACTTGTTAAAGAATTTGACAATTTTATATCCGTTAATTTTTTACAATTACGAAATGCCGTTTCCCCTATATCGGTTACACTGTTTGAAATTATTATATTGGTTAAATTATCGCAATTTTCGAATGCAGAATTTCCTATAACAATTACACTATTTGGAATTGTTATATTGGTTAAATCATTACAATCATAGAATGCTAGGCTACCTATGCTTTTCACACTGTCGGGAATTGTTATACCTTTCAATCCCCAACAGTACGCAAATGCCGTATTGCCTATACTTGTTACACTGTCGGGAATTGTTACGCTTTTCAGTGATGTAGTATAATAAAACATCATATTGCCTATACTTGTTACTCCATTTTCTATAACTACAGTTTTTATGCTCTGATTACGCTCAAATGGAGAATAATTTCCATAACTATAATCCTCCATATCCCCCGTACCACTGATTGTAAGCGTTCCATCATCGCTGAGTGTCCATGTAACATTCTCACCGCAAGTACCGCTTGTGGCGGTTGTTTCGGCGGACGCCATAATCGGTACTAATGCACAAATCATAGAAAGTGCAAGAACAATACTTAAAAGTTTCTTTTTCATTTGTCGTTTTCCTCCTAGAATAAATTTTTATTAATATGAATGTAACTTTTATGTGCCGTTTGACACAAATCCACGCATTAAAAAATGCGTGGTATAAAACCTATACCACGCACAAAAACGCGGCTTAGATTTAATGTTACCACACATTTAACTATCACTAATGAAACACACAATTAAAGCCATTCAGAATAGCAGTATTCCAATATGAAAAGCCTGCGTTTTTTACAAACACAAACTACTATTCCACACGGCAAAAAAGAATATTCATAAAACCGAATATCCAAACGTGCTTTTTTAAATTGTCTATATCATAAAATATGATAGTTAAAAATGTGGTATTTATATTATACCACACATTTTTATAATTATCAATATAAAAAAGCAAGCCACATAAGTGACTTGCCTTAAATTTCTTATTAGCCTTGTGTATTGTAGCTGTAGTTTGGAGCCTCTTTAGTGATATAAATATCATGAGGGTGGCTTTCCTTTAGACCTGCGCCTGTAATTCTTACGAACTTACCGTTTTCCTTTAACAACTGAATTGTCTTAGTTCCGCAGTAACCCATACCCGAACGCAGACCGCCAAGTATTTGGAATATAGTATCAGAAACAGGACCTTTGTAAGGTACACGACCTTCAACGCCTTCAGGAACAAGTTTCTTTGAACCTGTTTGGAAGTATCTGTCCTTACTTCCGCATTCCATAGCCGCAATAGAACCCATACCTCTGTAAACCTTAAAACGTCTGCCTTGGAATATTTCAAATTCGCCCGGGCTTTCGTCACAGCCTGCAAGCAAGCTGCCAAGCATAATTACGTCAGCACCTGCCGCAACAGCCTTAACAACATCGCCCGAATACTTAACACCGCCGTCGGCGATAACAGGGATATTGTACTTCTTTGCAACTTGGCTTACGTCATATACAGCAGTAATCTGCGGTACACCGATACCTGCAACGACACGGGTTGTACAGATCGAACCCGGTCCGATACCGACCTTAACACAGTCTGCGCCTGCGTTAATAAGTGCCTCTGCCGCCTCACCTGTTGCAATATTTCCTGCGATTAAGTCCAAATCAGGGAATGCATCCTTGATTTCCTTAACCTTATTTATGATATTCTTACTGTGACCGTGTGCACTGTCAAGTACAACAACGTCAACACCTGCGTTATATACAGCCTTAACTCTTTCCAATGCATCGTTGGTAACACCGATTGCCGCACCGACCAAAAGTCTGCCGTTCTTATCTCTTGCAGAATTCGGATAACGGATAGCTTTTTCAATATCCTTTATTGTAATAAGTCCTTTTAAGTGATTTTTCTCATCAACTATCGGCAACTTCTCAATCTTGTGCTTTGAAAGAATTTTCTGTGCCTCTGAAAGAGTTGTTCCGACAGGAGCAGTTATAAGATTTTCGCTTGTCATAGCGTCTTTAATTTTCTTTGCAAAATCTGTTTCAAATCTCAAGTCACGGTTTGTAATTATACCGATAAGCACGTTATTGTCATCACAAATCGGAACACCTGAAATTTTATATTTACCCATAAGCTCATCTGCGTCTTTTAGCGTATGGTTTTCAGAAAGACTGAACGGATTGGCTATAACGCCGTTCTCACTTCTCTTTACTTTATCAACTTCCGCAGCCTGCTGTTCAATCGTCATATTCTTATGAATTATTCCGATTCCGCCCTCTCGTGCGATTGCAATAGCCATTGACGACTCTGTAACAGTATCCATTGCCGAACTCATCAGCGGTATGTTAAGCGTTATGTTTTTAGTTAGTTTTGTTGTTAAGTCAACTTCGTTAGGTGTAAAATCAGATGCTTGCGGTACAAGTAATACATCATCAAATGTAAGACCTTCCTTAGAAAATTTTTCTTCCATTCTTATAACTCCTCTCATTAGTATTAATTTTATTAATTATAACAAATTTTGCGGTTTTTTTCAAGACCTTTTTTACGTCATTTTAAAGTTTATTATAATTGATTAATATAGTCTGTAAGGCATATTCGCATTGTGGCAATATCACTAATTTTGAAAACTTCGCCCTTTAATCTCGACGAACCCGCAAGTCCCTTGATATACCATGCAATATGCTTTCTCGCCTCTTTTATTCCGCGGCTTTCGCCCTTTTCTTCAACAAGTATTTCAATATGTTCCAACGCTTGTGCAAGTCTGTCCTGAGGAGTCGGTTCAAAGTTCACTTTGCCGTTTTTCAGATATTCGTTTACCTGTCTGAATATAAACGGATTTCCCTCACAGCCTCTGCCTATCATAACCGCGTCACAACCCGTCATATCAATCATTCTTTTCGCATCCTCGGCACATTTTATATCGCCGTTGCCGATTACCGGAATTGAAACCGATTCTTTTACTTTCTTTATTATATCCCAATCCGCCGTTCCGCTGTAAAACTCTGCCCTCGTTCTGCCGTGTATCGCAATCGCCGCCGCTCCGCCTTGTTCTATAATCTTTGCAACTTCAACTGCATTTATACTGTCATCGTCCCAACCTTTACGAATTTTTACCGTCACAGGCACAGGCGACGCGGAAGAAACTTTATGCACTATCTCGCCTATTTTTTCGGGTGTCTTAAGCAATGCGCTGCCGTCACCGTTATTTACGATTTTCGGTGTGGGACAGCCCATATTTATATCTATTATATCAGGTTTTACCGCCATAACTTTCGGTATCACTTCCGCCATTATATCAGCGTCAGAGCCGAATATTTGTATCGCACAAGGACGTTCTTCGTCATCTATCCGCATTAAATCGGCGGTTTTTTTATCGTTGTAGTACAGTCCTTTCGCACTCACCATTTCCGAATACACAAGTCCTGCACCGTATCTTCGGCATATTTTTCTGAAAGGTAAATCAGTTACTCCCGCCATCGGTGCAAGAAATACGTTGTTTTCTGTTTCAAAATTTCCTATTTTCATTGTTTCGCCTTTTATTTTTCCCTTTGTTTTTGATTATATCCAAAACAGACAAGCCTGTGTTGTGTTTTTGGCTTGCCTGCTGTTGTGTTGCCACCACTCTGTCACTTCGTGACACCTCTCCTCAAGGAGAGGCTTTTCGTACGGCTCCCATTGAGGGGAGCCGGCGGCGTAGCCGTCTGTGGGGTGGCTTTACCTTGCCTTTCGATTTGCCACCACTCCGTCACTTCGTGACATCTCTCCTCAAGGAGAGGCTTTCGTATGGCTCCCATTGAGGGGAGCTGGCGGCGTAGCCGTCTGTGGGGTGGCTCTTTTCTCTCTTACCTATTATCTGCTACTCGGGCGACCGATGATCGCCACTACGAACGTTAAATTATCTTCTTTTTGAGTATTCCAATATTTTATGATTATTTGAGAAGAACTGCAAATTTGCGTCAAAATACAAATGTGAAACTTCGCCCTTATTCATTTCACCGTTTTCGATTTTATTTGCACAATCCCATGTTGTATCGACAATCATCCATCTGCCGTCAACGTATACTTCATTCCATGCATGATTTTGTTCGTCGGTTGCAATACTTGTATCTGTCCACGCGGTATCATTACCAACACCAAGTGCGTATCCCGACACGACATTACACGGTATATCAATACTTCTGCACAACGACGCCATAAGCGTTGCAAAACCAAGACACACTGCCTTACGGCTCTTTACTATATCCGTTGCGTAATACGGCGGTGCCTCGTCACTTGCCAGGCTGTCAACGTCATAATACATATAAGAACATATCCAATCGTGCAACGCAAGCACTTTTTCATAGTCGGTCGTTTTATCCGCCGTAAGCTGTTCGGCGATAGAGATTATACTGTCACTGTTTGATTGTATAGACGCGGTGTATTTAAGTGCCTCTTTAATTGACTTATCCTTTTCATACATCGCCTTATTATGTTCAAACACAGGTGACTGTTCGATAACCCAACCGCCGTTGCCGTCACGCACAAGTTTTACATAATTATACACCCAGCTTTCAAACTGTCCGTAAGGCTTATCACCGGTATACACGTCAACACCGACAGATGAGCCGTTCGTTTTCGGAATTGATATTGTTTTATTGAAACTATTTTCGGAATTTGCCGTAATCGAAACCTGTTCAAGCGTTTCACCGTTTTCATCGATAAATGCCGCAATCAAATTTGATTTACTTCTTGAGCCGACAATTCCGAATATCTGTATTCTGTCATAATCCGCAATCATAGAAATATTTTCGTTCGGATAAAACGAAAGCATAGGACTGTTCTGTATATACGCATTGACCGCCACATCTGACGGATCAATAGGTAAATCCTCCTGTTTTATCATTGCCATAAGCTCGGACGGTGTAGGAATATAATCCGTCACCCTCGAAAGCCGTTCGGACAATGCCGAAACTGACTCCGTAACCTCCGGACAATTTTCTTTAAGATACGGAACATAACTTCCGAAATTCAAGAAAAAGTCTGTCTGCGAATTAATCACGGCTATTCCTATTGCTAATATCAAAAGTATGGCAAAAAATTTCTTTATCTTTTTCATATCATACCACCATACCAAAATCAAATTTTATATAAAAAATGCTGCGACCTAAGTATATTCTTAAGCCGCAGCATCTTCCTTATTGGAGGCGCCACCCAGATTTGAACTGGGGAATAAAGGTTTTGCAGACCTCTGCCTTACCACTTGGCTATGGCGCCGGATACAAATAACAAAAGACGCATATTTTTGCGTCTTTTGTCTTGTAGTAAATGGAGCGGAAGACGAGATTCGAACTCGCGACGTTCACCTTGGCAAGGTGACGCTCTACCACTGAGCCACTCCCGCATTTTTCACAATTCATAGAATTGTGAAGTGGTGCCTTCGGGTGGAATCGAACCGCCGACACAGGGATTTTCAGTCCCTTGCTCTACCGACTGAGCTACAAAGGCATATGGCGACCCGGATGAGGCTCGAACTCACGACCTCCAGCGTGACAGGCTGGCGTTCTAACCAACTGAACTACCGGGCCATAACACTTTATTTTCATAAAGTGTATTTGGTGGGAGTTACAGGGCTCGAACCTGTGACATCCTGCTTGTAAGGCAGACGCTCTCCCAGCTGAGCTAAACTCCCATTTGCGCTGACCTGTTGTGTCGGCCAACAACATTGACTATTATAGCAGACCTTTTTTACTTTGTCAACACTTTTTTTAAAAAAATTTTTATTTTTTTAAAAAAGATTTTTTTGGGTTATTTTTGACTGATATTTATATTTATTTTTATGTTTTTATGGTGTATAATATTACTAATATAAAATGTATAACTTAGAGGAGGAAACACTTATGAAGAAATATATAAAAAAGTTAATTTCAATTCCCTCTATATTGGCGATAAGCATTTCATTGCTTACTGCGTGTTCTGTTCCGCAGAGCGAATCGACTCCTTCTCCTTCGGAGAAATCAGCAAATGAAACTGTCTATGCTTTTGTCGGAAAAGATATACAAAATCCGTATAGCCAAAAAGTTTTTGAGGGTTTTGAAAGCGCCTGCAACGAAATAGGTATTGAAGCGATATACAAAGCGCCTACTTCCGCAACTGCCGACAAACAAATTGAAATTATAAACGAACTTATGGACAATAACGTAGACGGAATTGCCATTTCCGCCAACGATACCGACGCACTTGAGCCTGCACTTACCGAGGCTCTGAATTCAGGCATTGAAGTAATATCGGTTGACTCACCCGTAAATTCAACTTCACGAAAAACACATATTCAACAAGCCGATCCGGAAGTACTCGGACGAAATTTTATGAAGAGTGCGTATGACGTTTCAAACGGTGAAGGGGGTTTTGCGATTTTAACTTCCACAGGCAGTGCACCAAATCAAAATCAATGGATACGCTATCTAAAGCTCGAAATGGACGAAAATCCCGAAAAATACAGCAATATGCCTCTTATCGAAATAGCTTACGGCGATGATGATGCAACCAAATCTTACACGGAAACACAATATCTTTTGCAAAATGACGCTATTAAAACTATTATCGTTCCTACGACAATAGGCTTGAGTTCCGCCGCCAAAGCACTTGAAAAATCCGGTAAGGATGTAAATCTTATAGGACTTGGTTTTCCGAGTGAATTATCCGAATACATAAAAGACGGAACGTGCGACAGATTGTACATATGGAATACGACCGATCTCGGCTACCTTACCGCCTACACGCTTAAAGCCCTTGACGAAAATGAAATAACAGGCAGCATAGGTGAAACATTTACCGCCGGTTCACTCGGCGAAAAGACAATCACCGCTGACAAGGACAATGCAAGCGAAATAATACTCGGCGACCCGATTATGTTTGACCGCACAAACATCGACTCATTATCGGATATATATTAGTGTAAAATCTCCAAAAAAACACATTTATATGTGTTTTTTTATTTGAAATTATTGCACTGTTCTGCCTATTATGATAATATAATTATATAATTATTCATATTTTCTTTTTTGGGGAGGCACAGAATATATGTATAAAAAAACAATATCAAAAAGATTGAGACTTCCAATTGCCCTGCTTGTCACTATGGCTATTGTTATAATCAGCTATGCCAGTTATATTACCTATGCGGCAAATCAACGAACGATTTCTACTCTTTCTGAAATTTCACACCAAAATCAGACTATTTTCAGTCTTGAACTCGGAAGAGATGCAAAAATCATAGAAAATGCGGCATCTTATATAGAAAAATTGGGTTATGCCTCTTTTGACGATATTCTTACATTTTTAAAGCATAGCCAAATCGATGATCAACAGCATCTTTTAGGAATTATAACACCTGACGGCAAGCTTACCGACATAAACGGAGTCGAAATCGACTTATCGCAATTTCCTAATACAAAAGAGGCTTTTAACAGCGAAGAAACTAAATTCTTTTGCGATTCATATAATGATTTTACATTTCTTGTATGCACTACACCCATAAGAATAGACGGCGAAAATAAATTCGTAATTTTCTCTACATATCTGACTTCCCGATATGCAGATTCAATTTCAACGCCTACATTTGAAAACAAAGGATATTCTTACGTCATTGACAGTGACGGAAAAAGAATTGTCGGTTCATCTCATAACGGTTCATTCGGATTGACATTCGACAATCTGTTTGATGAAATGAGTCAAGCGTCAAGCAAAAATGACAGTGCCATACAGCAAATGCAAGCCGATTTAAAAGAAGGTAAATCAGACGGAATAATAATGCTTAACGGCATTGAAAAATACATTTATTATACACCGCTTAATATAAACGACTGGTACATACTTACCGTTGTGCCAAAAAACGTTGTGACAAAGTACACAACTCAAATTCTTATATGCTGTTACCTGTTCATCGTATTTTGCTCAATCGTATTTTTCTACCTATTGCATATGGCAATCAAAGCAAAAACCACCGGTCAAAAGCAGCTTGAGGAAATGGCTTACGTTGACAGTCTTACAGGCGGTATGTCATATACAAAATTTGTTTTTGAGGCTGAGAAAACACTGAAAGACAATCCCGATGAAAATTATGCTTTAATTAACCTTGATATAAACAATTTCCAATATATCAATGACTTTTTCGGTGATGACGAAGGCGACAGAGCTTTAAAATTTTTGTGGTCTGCCATTTATAAGCGACTTGAGCCAAAAGAATTGTGTTCAAGAATTTTTGACGACCACTTTGTCGCATTAATCACATACGACAATACTAAGTCGTTAGATAACGCTTGCGCAGATTTCTTTAACTCGCTTAAATTATACAGTCCGGCAGGCGGTGTATATAATATGACGGTATCTGTCGGAATTTATCTTGTGGATGACAGAGATATGAAGATAAATTCAATGCTTAATCGTGCAAGAATAACACAAAAGCATTTGAAAGGACAGTCCTCACAATCGCAATATGCAATATATTCTTCAAAGCAACGTAATGATATTATGATGCAGAAAACGATTGAAAACGGCTTTGAGGATGCTATTAAAAACAAAGAATTTAAGGTTTATTTCCAACCTAAATTCAATATTAACGCAAACAAATTTGACGGTGCAGAAGCTCTTGTACGTTGGCAAAAACCTGACGGAACAATAATTTCACCGGGTATGTTTATACCGCTGTTTGAAAAGAACGGCGATATTATTAAGCTTGACAAATATGTACTTGAAGAAACTTGTGCCAAAATCAGAAAATGGCTTGATCTGGGCTATGACGTTTCGCCAATATCGGTAAACGTATCGCTCTTGCAGTTATTGGACGAAAACTTTGTTGAGGATCATATCAAGACGGTTGAAAAGTACGGAATACCGCTAAATCTGATTGAAATTGAATTTACCGAAAGTATTCTTGCAGAAAACGAAAGCTTACTTATTTCGCTTACAAAGCAATGTAAAAAGCATGGAATTAAAGTTTTGCTTGATGACTTCGGCAGCGGATATTCTTCACTTAATATGCTTAATCTTCTGCCTTGCGACATAGTTAAACTTGACAAACGTTTTGTCGATAAACTCGAAACAGACGACAAGTCAAAAGCTATTGTATCGAGTGCAATATCGCTTGCACATACACTTCAAATGTCGGTTACGGCAGAGGGTGTTGAAACAAAAAATCAATACGATTTGTTGAAAGAAATGCATTGCGATAAAATTCAAGGGTTCTATTGTGCAAAGCCAATGCCTGAGGACGATTACGAAAACCTAATCAAAGGCTGATAAATTACAGACATTATAAAAGGCTGTCGATTGCGACAGCCTTTATTTTATATTTGCCCTTTCATCTTAAGCACTCGCTCTACTGCACTGTTTAGTGTCTCTTCGCTGATTTCACCGCATTTAACCGCGTTTAAAATCTGATTATAACCTGTTTGATAATCGGTCGTTATAAGTAAGTCATTACCCGCATTTACCGCTTTAACGTACACATTCTCCATATCTGCGACTGCGCCCATAGCAATGTCGTCTGTCATTATAACACCGTCAAAACCGCACTCATCTCTAAGCATATTGTGAATTGTCGGTGAAAGTGACGCGGGGTTTTCACTGTCAAGTGCATTGACCGTATTATGTGCCACAAGCACACAGCTTGCACCCGCCTCAATTCCGGCTTTAAACGGAAGCAAATCGTTTTCGCGTATGCTCTCGGCAGTTTTGTCGTCATAAACAGTGCCTTGATGACTGTCACCGCCTACACCGCCATATCCCGGAAAATGCTTTAATACGCTCATAATTCCTGCGTTATTCATTGCCGTTACCGTCTTTGAAACGAAATCAGCCGTAACTTCCGCATTTTGTCCAAGACTTCTGTCATACATATAATCAGACGGATTTGTCGAAACGTCCGCAACAGGCGCAAGGTTCATATTAACTCCCAAGCTCAAAAGGAGTTCCGATTTTTCCGTTGCATTTTCAACTACTGCGTCCATTCCGCCCTCATTGTAAATCTCTTGCGGCGACTTGAATTTTTCGGGTGCAAGATTAGGGTTTGAACTTACTCTTACAACCGTTCCTCCCTCCTCGTCCGCACCGATTATAAGCGGTATGTCGCTTTTATCTTGATAACTCTGTATTTTTTCTTTTACTTCGTCTTTTGTAAGTCCCTCAAAGTCACGTCCGAACATCAATATTCCGCCCGGTTTTATACTCATTAAATCATCTGTTTGTTCGTCATCAACGCAACGCACAAACAGAATTTGTCCGACTTTTTCTTCAAGGCTCATTGTATCTATGAGCGTCGGCTGTTCTGTATCAGATACTTCGTTCTTCACACCGCCGCAGGACGCAAGCATTGCACACATTGCAATACTTATAATTATAGATATTGTTTTTTTCATCACTTTTCCCCTATTTCACATACAACATTCCGTTTTTATCCTCAAGTTCAAAATACGCAGGACGTTCAAGCGGATGCTTGTTCGGCGAATGTAACAATAACAGTAATTTGTCATCAAACGTTTTGAAAATCATACCGTGTCCGCCGTCTTTTTTAAACAGCAGTTCGTCACGTTGTACCCAATTACCGTCTATGTCGCCGTTATCCGACACTGCAATAGCCTCTGTATATCCTTCTTCGCCCATACTTGACCATAGCAAAAGTAATGTACCGTCAGCACATCTGTACGGAAACGGACCGTCCGTAACGTATATACCTTTGTTTTTCTGTGCCTCGGCAATCCAGCTCGCCTCACTCGCTTTAAACAACAAAATCGGTTCACCGACTGCTCTTTTTAAATCTGCACTCATTTCAATCGCACACATTTCACCGTCATTTACCTGTACCCATTCATGGCAAAAAATCATATACGGCTTACCGCTTTTGCTTATGTATAACGTGCCGTCAAGCGATTCCCAATCCGGCGGTGTAATTGTACCCTCACTGTGTACCGTAAATTTGCCGTCCGGCTTGTCTGCCTTTAATACCATAGTTCCGCGGCATCTGTCCGCCGATTTGAATGACGCAAACATATAGAATGCGCCGTTGTACGCATAAACTTCAGGCGCCCAATAATGTCTGTCCGCCCAAAAATCTGCAGTTCGCGTAAATATCTCTTTTGGTTCAGACCAATTTTCAAGGTCTTCACTGACGTATACGTCAAGACCTGTCGCATTGTCCTCCCACACTTCACTTCCGCGTGAGCCGTATAGGTAATATTTGCCCTCATACGGCAATATGAATGGATCACGTATGTTTATATCTTCTCTTTTCATTGTGTTTCTCCTTTTATTTTTTCTCCTTTAAAGAGTGGCTTTCGTAGTGGCGATCATCGGTCGCCCTTTTTGTGTTTTCTTCAACGGGCGGCCAATGACCGCCACTACGGTTATCTTACAAGGGACGTCGACGTGCCATCCCCTACTTATGTTATATCGCCTCTGCCACCTCTCCGTCACTTCGTGACACCTCTCCTCAAGGAGAGGCTTTTGGCTCCCATTGAGGGGAGCTGTCAACACAGTTGACTGAGGGGTGGCATTTTATTGTTATCCCACGTTATACCATATGAGACAGTCCGCTACTTTCCCTGTACTGCGGTCATAATTTGATTATATGCCCAATGATTTGGTGAAACATCACCGAACGGATTTTCTGCATTTTCCGCTATCGGATTAGCAAGCACTTTATTCATCATTGTAACCGTTTCCGCACGCGTTACTGAATTATCAGGCTTAAACGTGCCGTCCTCATATCCGCTTACAATATTTTCATCATACAATGCTTTTATATATCCTGTTGCAAAATAATCGTTTGTCACATCTGAAAATTCTGTACAAATTCCGTTTCCGTCAAACGAGCCGTATTTACTCAAAATAACCGCCAATTCTCCGCGTGTTATATTTCTGTCAGCCTTAAACGTACCGTCCTCATATCCCGAAATATATCCCTTTTCAGCGGCATATCCGACATAATTTGCATACCATTCATCACCCAACACATCAGTAAAATCACTTGCATACATCTTATTTTCGTCAAAATCAGCCGAACATCTTGCTATAATTGCCGCCGACTCAGCACGGGTTATTGTATTATCCGGTCTGAACGTGCCGTCCTCATATCCCGAAATATACGCTTTACTTCCACCGTTTCCTGTTTTAAGTCTTATAATACTGAATGAATCGGCAGGCGCATTATATGTAAAGTTATTACTTGCATTTGTTAATTCGATTTCTTTCGGTACGATTGCATTTTTATTATCAAGACTGTTTTCCAAATTTGTATCGCCAGACATAACAGTTGTCTTTGCGATATTTGACGTTATCGTTTCGCCCGATACATTCATTCCGATATTTACGTCACTGTCCATTGTATTGACAACCTTAACGATAACGTCACCTGTTTCCTCATCATACACGCTTGACGAATACACAGGGCCGTATTCCTTAGGCTTTTTATATGAGCATATAAATTCATCATTCAAATATGCTTTGATTTCATCATCAGTCACTTCAACCGTAACGTCATACCATTCATTATCATTTATATGCACGTTACCGACATATGACTGTTCCGCAACGTTACCGGAAGAAGAACTTACACCGTTTACAATGTGCTGTACCTTTGCGGTTGTATTGCCCCAACCGCCTATATTAACTCTGTAATAATTCAATGCATCATCTGCCGCAACTCCTATTTGGAAACCCTCGCCGCCGCTCAATTTGCGTGCTTTCAGAGTCAAAGTATAGTTACGCATATCAGGGCTTGCATAATAGCATACCGCACCCGTATTATCCGACATTTGAGAAATCACACCGTTATCGTCTATAGACCAGTCACCGTTTGTTGTTTCCCATTCAGACTTATCAGCAGTTACAGTTGAATTTTCCGTTTTTACCTCTATATCTTTAAATTCATTATGTGTTCCCCAACTTCCAACTGCAACACCGCCTTTAAGTGCGTCGTCTTTTTCGATACCGTTCAGTTTAACCTCTGTCGGCAAATAATAATCTCCTTGATTATTTGAAAACAGTGACTGAACGTAATAATTCGGTGTAAGAACGTAATCCGAATTATTAAACCAAATCATATCCGCCGCCGACCACTGTGTATTGCCGAACTTCGCAAACATAGGCGCGTAGCTCGCCATACGCACAACGTCCGCATTTCTTTCAAGACCTGTCATAAACGCCGCCTCTGACAGTGCGTTATACCAAGCATTACCCTTTGACGCATATTCACCCAAAAATACCTTTGTATTTGTATCACGTCTGTAATTATCATATCTGTAAGCGTGCTGTCTGAACCAATCGGCTGTTTCATAATAATGCTCGTCCATACGGTCGGCAAGTTCCTCATGTTCATTCGCCCAATTCCATGCAAGGTCATTTGAACTTCCGCTTGACGCAGTGCCTGACGTTGTTACAAGGTTAATATCGGGATATTTTTCGTGTATTTGCTTTGCAAATTCTTCATATCTTTCAAAGTAAATATCGCCGTACTGCTCATTTCCGATACCTATGTACTTCATATTAAACGGCTCTTTATGTCCCATTTGAATACGCTTTTGCACCCATTCATTACTTTCATCAGTACCGTTTGCAAATTCGATAAGGTCAAGCGCATCGTCAATATACGGCTGTAATTTGTCCATAGGAACAAGGTGTTCTTCGTCCGTTGCACTTCCGCTGCGGACTTGACATGCAATACCGCAATTCAAAATCGGAACAGGCTCCATTCCCAAGTCCTCGCACATTTGGAAATACTCATAAAAACCAAGTCCGTAAGTCATCATATACGGCTCCGTTGCAGACGGATTCCATATGTTTATCATTTCCTTACGCTCCGACACATCACCGATTGTATCTTTCCAGTTCCAAGCCGTATCCATTGTCTGTCCCTCAACGGCACAACCTCCCGGAAAACGCAAGAATTTAGGATGCATTGCCTCAAGCTGTTCCATCAAATCCTTACGCAAGCCGTGTCCTTTGTATGTATCCTCCGGCATAAGCGATACCATATCTACATCAAGGTCACTGTCGCCTGTATTTGTAACAATAAGTCCGCTGCCGTCACTTTCAAGTTCTTCGTCTGCAGTGAATGTAACAGAATACTTTTTCCAATCGTCTTTTGAATTACATTTTATAACGGCAGCAGCCTCATTAAAAGGTTCAACCTCAAAACTAGCCTTATGTTCATCTATTACAATTCCCAACGACACCGTCAGTTCACCCTCGCCGCGTGCATATACCGAAAAATCATATTTTTCGCCATTTTTAAATTTCATTCCGCTGAAAGATGTACCTTTATCGCAATCCCATTCGGTTCCGTCATAAAAACCGTCATTACAAATCATTTCACCTTTCGGAATTGTAATATATGTAGGATTATTTTCGTTCATCGGTTTATCTGTTTTAACCTGTATATTTTCGGCGGTATAATATTTGCCGTCCGCTCTGTTAGGCTCTTTATATATTGAATACAGTCCCCAATTATATAAATGTCCTTCTTTTTCATCACTCTTTTCAAAAGAACGGTTTTGAACCATTTCCGCATAAAGTCCGCCGTCTGCGGCAGAGTTAATATCCTCGAAGAACAATCCCCACATATCGTCCGAAACATCCTTACTTCTGTCCGAAGCGTCAATATTAATCGAATAAGGTTCTTCCTCACTGCCCGTCACATACAATGTATACTCTCTGTCTACACCCCCATATGACTGCACAAGTGTTACTGTTTCGGCGGTTTTATTATGCTTAACCGCACCTGTTTCGGTGTTTATAAGTCCGAGATTATCTGTTTCATTCCACACAATACCGTCCGCTTGCGGTAAAGCTATACTGTCGCCTGTCACAATCTGTTCATCGTTTATCGCATATGAATCAAGCATAACATCGGCATTTATTTCACCGTCAGCCATAACTTTTAATATTTCGTCCTGTGAAAGTGCGGTGTTATAAACTCTGAAATCGTCCACTACCGCCGATAAATATGCGTCACCGTCATAGTGCGACTTACCTATATAATTAGCAGTGTTTGTAAGTTCGGATATATCCTTTATACCCGACTTACTCTTTATAAGTCTGCCGTTTCTGTAATATGAAACGGTATCGCCTTTAATTGTTATCGCATAGTTTACCCAATCTTTTGCGGTTTCCTGCGTGCAATCCATTGTATCAACGGTTGCACCGTTTTTTATCTCCAATCTTGAAGCACCGCCGCTGTACGGTGCAAAGAAAAAGTTTTGGTTTGAGTCCGTACCGAAATCGAAAACTCTGCCCCATGTTGTGAATTTATTAATCTTCACCCACGTTGTAATCGTCATATCGCTTGACAGAATATTATCCGGTAATTCGGCATAGCCGTCCGTACCGTCAAGCAAAAGACCTTTACCCTTGTTACCATCATCAGTTACACTTGCACCGCCCGACAGTTTCAATTCATTCTTGCCGTTTTGGTCGGCAAGCTGTTTGTTTCCGTCAAACGTGTACTGTAAAACAGGTTTCGGCACATTTTCCGCCGCAATACTCACACACGGTAATGACGTAAACGTCATTGCCAACGCAGACACCACTGCAATAAGTTGTTTTTTCATAATTTCTCCCTCTTTTTATATAAATTTTATTTGTGACTTCTGTAAATACATTCCGCAACATATTGTTCCAATGCATTCCACTCCTCAACACGTCCTTCTTTTATCGCCAAGTCAATCTCCGCAACTCGCCTTAGCATCCAAACAAGCGAATCCTCCGAAAAGCCTTTTGCGCTGTTTATATATTTTCTTGCAACAAACAACGAAACGCCTATTTCCGATGCAATCTCAGCTTGCGGCGCACCGTTCATTAATTTTACACGGAGCATTTTTTCAAATGTCGAAAGCATTAAATATATAAGCGTAAACACATTTTCTTTGACTGTTTTTAAATCGGCAAGCGTTTCCATTGCCTTTTGTGTATTGCCGAGCATAATCGCGTCCGTAAGTTCAAAAACGATAACTTCCATTGACTTTGCAACAACTCTGTCAATATCGGTTTTATATATTTCTTCATCACAAAAATCAATCAGCTTTTTAATTTCATTATTAATGCTCGCCAAACCACTGTCACATATGGTTATAAGGTAATACGCATTTTCTTTTGAAATCTTCTTTTTTGCGTTCAGAAATTGCTTGACAACCCACGTCACAAGGTCAGCCTCACTCAAATAAGTAAATTCAACCACTGTTCCGACCTTTGCCGCCGCCTTATACAAAGCACTTCTTTTATCAACCGATGTTTCGTCGAAAATCACGACCGTATCGTCAGATATTCTTTTAAACTTTTCGGTCCAAAATTCCTTTTTTTCTTCTGTCGATGCCTCATCTTTTCCGCTTTTCAACTGAAAAATACCGCTGTCCTTAATGTGTATAAGCTTTTTCTCCGTCATCATCGGAAAGCTTTCCCACGCGTCGTCATATTCCGAAAACGCAACGTCACGGCCTTCAATTTTTATGTGGTTAAAGTCGGGGAATCCGCCGTCGGGAACGCAGTCTTTTACCCTATTAACGTACATTTCACGCAGGTAATCCTCCTCACCGTAAAACACATACAAAGGTGCTAAAATACCCTCTTTAAGCTGTTTTTTCAGTTTTAACAAATTTCCGTTTTTCTTTTCCGCCATTCTTATCTCCTATTATATATATCAGTTTCGGCACTGCCGTTTTTATGTATTATAAATTTTATATCGCCGTCATAATCAGTACGAAAAACCTGTGCATTTTCCAGTCTTTCAAGTACATCATCATTCGGCAAATTATACGGATTATTCTCACCGACGCTTATAACCGCATATTCGGGAGTTAATTTTTCAACCCATTCTTCACACGTTGCGGTATTCGAGCCGTGATGTGCAACCTTTAACAAGTTCGTTTTGCCTGCTTTTCCGTCATCAATCAAATTCTTTTCGGCAAATGATGACATATCACCCGTAAATGTTGCAGAAAAACCGTTATACTCAACATAATACACATATGAAGTATCATTTTCATCATCACTTAACCCTGTCTTATTTGACGGAGGAATAATTCTTATTGTCATTCCGTTATTATAAGTAAGAAGTGTTTCCTGTGAAATGTAATGCACTGTTGTGCCGTTTTCCCTTGCGGAATTTTCAAGTGCCACACGCCATTCACTGCCCTCCATATTATCGGGCAGAAATAAATTTCTTACTTTTATATTCTCCATTGCCGCTATAATTCCCTGCACATGGTCTTGATGATAATGACTAACAAACGCACTGTCTGCCTTTGTTATCCCCTCTGTTTCAAGATAATCAAGGTACACCTTTTCACCAGGGTTATAGTCAGAATACGCATTACCACCGCCGCCGTCTATAAGCACATTAAATCGGTACGGTGCTTGAATTACCGCACCGTCACCCTGACCGACATTGACGAATGTAATTTCCACATTATTTGTACTAATCACTTCGCCTATTACATACGAAGTCATCAATGCCGCCGCAACAAAAATCGCAATACGCATTTGACTGTTTTTCTTCTTAATATATTTCACTCCCGAGGCAACGGCAAGAGTGTATATAATAAGTAATAACAAATTCGGTTTTGCGACTGTATGCGATACAAGACCGAGTTTATATGAAATTGTCGGCACAAGTTTTAGTATAAACAGCACGCAGTCAACCGCCTGTTTAAACAGCGGTGCGGTGTCGAATACCGCAAGCATTACAAGCAGAATCGGTGCAAGCACCATAATCACCGTCACGCAAGGCAACATTATTATTGACAAAACAACCGAATATATCGAAACAGCACCGAAAAAGTACGCTGAAACAGGCAAAAGTCCGATTGTACAAATTATGCCTATCGCAAAAAGTCTGCGAATGTATTTTATATGTATAAATTTAAGTTTACCGTGCACACAGTCGTAAAAGTAATATATCATAATTGCCGACAGCACCGACATCACAAAACCTGCGTCAAACAGCATTATCGGATTTGCCACTCCGACCGCAAGCAACGTTATACCGACTATATCCGGATAATATTTACGTCCGAATTTACTTTCGGTAAATATAATTATCGCTATCATCACAGCCAATCTGATCGAAACGGTATTGTTTGCATTGGCAAAAGCATATATAATAAGAAGAAACACCGTCAAAATATCGCGTGTCCTCTTTTTAAATATGCCCAAAACAAGCGTTATTAAGGACATTAAAAGCATTATATGAAGATACGAAGAATAAAAATATCTTTTCGTACCCGTTTTGGTAAGTATCTTATCAAAATTGTCCGAAAATTCTTTTTTATCCCCTATCAACACAGCCTTCATTATCGCATTGTAATCGCCCTTGTAATGCTTGTCAATTAATTTTGAAATTGAGTTCTTAAACGAATTGTTAATCGCATATGGTGAATAATCTTTTATCACTTCGTCCGAAAGTTTAACTTCACTGCTGTATGATTTAAAGAAAATCCCCAATTTTTTATAATATTTTTTATAATCAAAGCCATTTCTATTCAATTTTTCAGGAAGTTCGTTGATAAATCCGCTGAAAGTTACAGTATCATCGTATTCCAGCTTATTATCGGAAGTAAGAAGGATTTTATCCCTTACCTTTTCATTATTTACTTTACGCACATCAATTACATATCGTACATTTTCATCTTTTTCGCTGTCCTGCGGTATCTCGCACACGCGCCCGACGGCAGTCACATACCGCCCTTCATACTTATACAAATCATGTGCATTTTCGCTTACTTGGGCATTGCAAAGAACTGTGCCCATAACAAGCGCCGTCATCATAACAAGTATTTTTGTATTGAATTTATGTTTAAAAACCGACACAACTGTCAATACCATTATAAGGGACAAAAGAAAAATTAATGCAAACGCAATGTCTATGCGTTCGTAAATATACACCCCAATCGAAAAGAATACGGCGATTTTAATATATTCAACCATATTTCTTACTCCTTGTATGCTTTAATTATATCAAATCGCAGTTTTCTTTACAACGGCAATGTAACTTTTGTAATCTTTGTAACGCGTTTGTAATATAAATGCACCGTTTTTTACAAAGAAACATACTTTGCGCGTAATCTGCCTGTAATATTAGGCTGAAATTCTGTAATTTTTGAATTATTTGAATTTTGTACACTTTTACATTATTTCACGTGTAAAACACGCTGTTTATGCGACACATTGAACATTTTACCCCTTGTTTTATGTTACAAAAGCTACTGTTTTATTACTGAATTGTTACAAAAAGAATACGATACGATTAAAAAAGTGTTGACAAATGGTTTAATGTGGTGTATAATCCTGTTTGTAATGTTTTAGAAATATATTAGAAATACAAATGCAATTTAAGTAATCGTTAAGAAAACTTAAATCATTAGGAGGTTTTATTTTATGAAGAACTTTAAGCATTCACTTATTGCTGTAATAGCAGTAGCAATGATAAGTTCACTTGCAGTAGCACAAGCATCCGGCTTAAACAATTCAAAAACAGAAAGAGAACAAAGAATAAATGCGGCAGCAGCAGAGCAGAACATAACAATCGCTCAAAAGGATATTACAGACGCAGTTAAAGGTACTGCCGAGATTTCAACAGAACCTACAGAAACTTCTGCGGAAAATACAGCAGAAGAAAGCGAAATTGCGGCAAAGAGTTTTTACCCTCTTGGCTATGTGCTTATCTCAAACGGTTCACTTGACGTAAGAGAAACTCCGTCAGACGAGGCTAACGTTATCGACAAAGTCGAAGTATGTACAGAAGTTGAAGTTATGGAAAACTCAGAGGGTTGGTACAAAATAGCTTATAACGGCGGTAAGACAGGTTATGTTCCGAGCGAATCGATAACTCAAGATAAAAACCTTGCAGACGAGGCTAAAAAGAGTTATACTAATTACAGAATTGCTCAAGTTACACTTTCAGGCGAATCTGTAAGAGTAAGAAGTGCAGCAAACACTGACGCAGATGTTATAGAAGAACTTTCAGACGGTACTTATGTATATGTACTAAGCGGTGAAAATGATTTTATAAAGATTTGCTACGGTGATGACTATAAAGAAGGTTACGTTATCAATACTTCCCTTCAATTCACAGGCGAATGGATAGAAAAAGACACTATCGCACAAAAGCAACAGGAAATTGCAGACGCAAAGGCAGCCGCTGAAAGAGCAGAAAGAATTGCCAAGCAAAACGCAGCCGCAGCCAACGTTGCAACATCTGCACCGTCAGCATCTTCACAATCAGAAGAAACACAGTCGGCTCCGTCATCTTCATCAAAGGGACAATCTATCGTAAACACAGCAATGCAATATCTTGGTGTTCCGTATGTTTGGGGCGGTACTTCCCCATCAGGTTTCGACTGCAGCGGTCTTGTGCAGTATGTATGTTCAAAGAACGGTATCAGCGTAAGCCGTGTAGCGGCAGACCAAAGAAATAACGGAACTTATGTAAGTCGTGACAACCTACAACCGGGTGACCTTGTATTCTTCGGTAAGGGCGGAAACATTCACCACGTTGGTATCTATGTAGGTAACGGAAATATGATTCACGCTCCTCAAACAGGTGACGTTGTTAAGATTTCTTCAATCAATACAGAATATCGTATTTCTCAATACGCAGGTGCAGTAAGAGTATATTAATTTGATTTAATCAATACTGTCCTCTCTCAAATGAGGGGACAGTATTTTTTTGTGTTGTTTTACAGTAAATCATTGACATAAATTTGTTCGATATGATATAATTCGATTATAAATATTGTAAATTACGGGAAAAGAGATGTTGTTATGAAGAAAAAAATTATAATCCTGCTTTCCGCACTTGCTCTTACCGCCCAAATCGTGCCATGCGCTTTGGCGGACGGTGACGCACAAAAGGTTACAATCGCAAAAGATGAAACTACATTAAATCTAACAATCGGTGACACACAGGCAATGCGTGACATCATATATAACGGTAGCACATATAGCTATAAAAACCCTCTTGAAATCGCACCACAAATAATCAATGACTCCACATATATTCCGCTTTCCGATGTTGCAAAAGCCTTTGCTTTAAATATCACTTGGGACGGCCACAACAGAGAAGTCCACATCGCTCAATACAAAAAGGGAGATTTAACTCCACTAATTGAATTCGGCATTATTTCAGATGACGATTTAAACAAAGGCGAATACATCACAACTCAAGAGGCACTTAATACAATTAAAAATTTTCAGCATTACGCGATAGATGATTTTAAAAATCTTTATGTTTACGACTATCTAAAATCATTTGATAATATCAGTGATGAATCAAAAATACTTCTTTCAGTGCTTGACTATTTAGGTAAGCATAACGGTTGCATACAAAAATCAATCGCCACAGGGTGTCAAATCGAGCCGGCAACGCTTACCGGCATACTGTCACGCATGGAAGAAAAAAAGCTTATTAAACGTCAAACAAAGGACGGAAACAAGCGTTCTTTATATGTGTATTTGACCGATGAGGGCAAACGGCTTCAAGAAATAGTGAATGATACTTTTGAAAAAGTCGAAAATGAGATTTTGGGCGGAATTTCAAAAAGTGAAAAAGAACAGTTTATCAACACATTTTTTAAAATATGCAATAATATGACAAATACGGAGGAATTACAGTGACAGACAAAACAGAATTAATTAAACGATACATATTTTTACTTGCGGGACTTTTCGTCAACGGACTCGGCGTAAGCTTTATCACAAAAGCAGGGCTCGGTACTTCACCGATTACAAGTATCCCATACACTCTAAGTCTTGGTTTTACGCCAACGGTCGGAATGTTTACATTGTTTTTTAACTTACTTCTTATTGTTCTTCAAATCATTCTTTTAAGACGTAATTTTCAACTTCAAAACTTGTTGCAGCTGCCGATTATCGCATTGTTTTCATTTTTTATCGACCTAACAATGTCATTGCTCGGTTTTATTCAACCCGAAACATATGCTATGAAAGTTGTATCACTTGTAATAGGCTGTTTAATTCTCGGCTTCGGCGTGTTTATGGAAATGGTCGCAAACGTCGCAATGTTACCGGGTGAGGCAACCGTCAGAGCTGTTTCCGATGTATTTAGTACCGATTTCGGTAAAACTAAAATCGCATTCGATTCGTCTATGACCGTAATTGCGGCAATTATGTCGTTTATAATGTTTAAACACCTTGACGGCGTCCGTGAAGGAACTATCGTTGCCGCTATTCTTGTAGGCTTTGTCGCAAGACTTTTCAAAAAATATATCGGCGGAATAGAAAAAATACTTATTTCTTGATTTTGGTCTTGACATTAGAAGATATTTGTGGTATTATAATTGGGTAATTTGCCGATGTGGTGGAATTGGCAGACGCGCGGGACTCAAAATCCCGTGATGGCAACATCGTGTGGGTTCGACCCCCACCATCGGCACCAAAAAATCCTATATACGGCTTCCGGTTGAGGAGGTAGCCGAGAGGGCATAGAAGTACCGCTGAAACGGTACAAAGCTATGTCTTACGGCATTCCGTATATCGGAGTATAGCACAGGTGATAAAAAAGCTTAGTGGGCATTTTAATATCACAAACACAGGGGACAGCCTAAAGAGCCGATAGCGCCAACTGTCGGCTTGTCTGTTCTCCCAACAATAGGCGTACACAGAGAACACAACCAACCCAGATAGATTTTAAAGAGTACATACTGTATTGCTCTTGACGGCTTTGCAACCTTGTCCCATAGGCAAAAGCAAGTTACCGAACAGACTTTATAGCGTCGGCTCTGTCAGACCCGCCATTTTTTCAAAAAAGGGCGCACGAAAAAAAACTATTAAGTTGTTGATTTTCTAATAGTTTTCGTGTATAATTATATCAGCGAAAACATAAAAAACACAAAAACTGAATACGGTAAATTCGGAATGTTACCGATATAAGAAGAATGTTACTCTTTTTAGAGTAATTTGTCAAGTGTTGTCACACACTTGTAATATAATTTTTCTTGTGGAGGTAATTTTTTTATGGGAAAAATCAGAAACCGAAAGAAATGGATTGCTAAGCCTACAAGGCTTTCAGAGGGTCTAAGACTTGCAAGAACAAGGCATAAAGGCTTTACGCAAAAATCAGTGGCGGAAGTTACAGGTATACCACGTCCGCGTATTTCAGAGTATGAAACAGGCGCGAGAATACCAAGCCAAAAGACATTAAACAAACTTTTAAGATATTATCTTGACCGTCAACTTATTTCGTTTGCCAAATATGTAGAAATTAAAACAGATTGGAACGGAGCTTGTCAAGAAAAGCACGTCGAGAATTTCCCGTATATGAAAGGTTAAAACAGTTGACTACTGCGGTAGTAAGTGGTATAATTTTATTATGGCAAAACGTCGTTTTAACACGTGTAAAGGGTCTGAAATTCAGCAAGTCCATTAACAAAACTACTGAATAAAAAAAGCACACCGAAGTGTGTTTTTTTTATGCAAAACATTCTTTGAGTTGCTCTGTTGCCTTTAAGAAGTCTGTTTCGTCTATGCTGTCGTAAATGTTAAGTGTTATTTGTACGTCTGCGTGTCCGAGCCAAGCCGATACTACTTTGATAGGAACACCCGAACGGAGTGCAGCGTGAGCGAACGTGTGGCGCAGAACGTGAAAGCCTAAAGGTTCATAAATGCCGATAGTTTCTAAGTACCAATGCCAGTTATCAAGTGCAGTACGATAGACAACAGGACGACCTAAAGAGTTGGTAAAAACTCTGTCAGAACCTTTTGCGTGCCGTCTGCGTTCTTTAAGGACAGTGAGCAACTCGCCATACAAAGGAATCTGACGGCAACCGTGAGCCGTCTTAACGTCTTGTAAGTTTCCCCGATAGTCTGTGTGTTCGATACGCAATACACCATTGAAGAAGTCAACGTCAGACCACCTCAAAGCGATAACTTCCCCTACCCTACAACCTGTATAAAGCAAAGTCTTATAAAAGTCGCCGTAAAACGTAAGATAAGAATTTTTAAGTATCTTGTTTATCTCATCAGGACGCAAGGGAGTTATTTTCTTCGGTTGTTTTTTTGGTAAGTCCAAATCTTCCAAACAGACAAGACTTTTTATAAAGCCTAAAGAACGAGCCTTTTTTAGACTTTGCCTTACAAGAGTGAGCATATGCTTAATTGTGGATAACTTCAACCCCTCAACAACCATATTGTTAATAAGCTTTTGAATGTCTGAACTGCTTAATTTTTTCAAAGACTTATCACAAGTAACGTGCGTGGCATATTGTAAATAGCTGTCGTAAGTAGACGGCTTGACCATAACTTTTTTGTAGGTTTCGAGCCACTCATAAACCCACTCATTTAATCTTTTTTTCATTACATCACCTCAAGCAGAATTATAACACAGTCCGACAAAAGGGACAGGAAACAAGGAAGAAAACAAACAAGAAAAATAGTTTAAGAGTTTCGCTCCGCTCGCGCAGGCGAGCCGCACGAGTGCGCGGCTCTGTCTGCACGTCGCTCCGCTTCCCGCTTGGCGCGGCGCAACCTCGCCCACTGCGCTCGTCTGCGTCGCACTGGCGCTTGTGTAGCGCTCTTGGGAAGTCTTGCTGTGTCGAAGGCTTGCCCTGTGCCGTGAGCGTATGCTCCGTGGAGAGTCTGTCTTGACCGTCCGCCGAAAAAGCAACCACGTAGCCTACTCCGTAGGAAATAAAGGGATATTTATTGTAATTGGTTTTCGGCGCAATATTGCTTGAAAACCAACTACGAGGCAAGCAATAAATATACCTTTATTTTGCTTGCTTTTTAGGCTGTTTCCGCCCGCCCGTTTGTGGTGTATCTGCCACCGCTTGAGGAGTGTCAGTCGCTTACCGCTTGCCTTGCACGTTGCGCACGGCTCGCTTGCGTAGTTCCTCCCCGACCACCACCCCTTTTTGACCGTCAAGGGGCGGAGAAAGTCTTTTAAAGGTAACTTAGTTCCTCCGCCCCTCGTCGGCCAAAATTACCGTAGCCGAGAATGTTTCGCAGAGTATTTGGTATTAATTCCGTTTACATAGTTCAAAACATCATATAAAGCCTTGAGTTGACCCTCTTTGTGTCCTTGCACAAAAGAATAATTGTGTAGTTCACTTTCTTGTGGAGTAGTCTTTTTTACTCTCTCAATTTCGTGGATAAGATAAGCGATTAGATCCTTTTTTAATAAAATATCTTTCATTTTTTCAAACCTCCAAACCACAGGGGACTCAAAATCCCGTGATGGCAACATCGTGTGGGTTCGACCCCCACCATCGGCACCACAGACCTTGTAAGCAGTAATGTTTACAAGGTTTTTCTTTTATTCCGACAATTTACTCGCAAAACTTTTGGTTATTTATGTCGCAATATTCCGAGTATTTTTTATGGAGGTTTAGACTTAGACACAAAGCAAAACATGGTTTTATACAGGATTTTATAACTAATTCAAAAAAAGAGTACAGATCAGAAATCTGTACTCTTTTCGATTAATCTTTTTGCACATATGTTGACGCATACATTAATTCATAATAAGCCCAATGCGATTTTGACAAATCGCTATATGGACATATCATACCGTCAATCACAGCCTTATCAGGTATTCTGCCTGTTGCAACATTCACAATTCTCGCTGCCTCTGCACGGGTTATAGGATTTTCAGGTTTAAACGTTCCATCTTGATAACCTAAAATTATACCCAACTTAACTGCAGTATATACAAATCCTGCACTCCAGCGGTTTATTTCAACGTCTGAGAACGCCTCTCCCTTTTCCGTTGATGTCTTTGTATATCGCAATATCATTGCAACAAATTGTTCTCTTGTAACAGGTTCTTCCGGTTTAAATGTTCCGTCTTCAAATCCGGAAATATACCCTTTTTCACTTGCTGCTGCAATATAGTTTTTATACCATGTTCCATCAGCTACATCCTTGAATATATTAATGCTTTCTTTCTCAAGTCCACCACTCAGATTAACCATAATTGTTGCCGCCTCTGCTCTTGTCATATATCCGTCAGGATTGATTTTTCCGTCATATCCCGACATATATGGTTCATTAGTATCACTTTGAGGTTTTTGCGTAGGTTTTAAGGTTTCTGAAGGTGATTCCGTTTCTATCGGTTCTTCCGTCGGCAAAATTGTAGGTGCAACTGTTGGCGTAGGTGTAGAGTTTGAAGAATTGTTATTTCCCTTTCCATGACTACTCTTCTTTTTAAGCGTTGTATAAATCGTTACATCCCCATCAAAGGTCAAAGGATATTTGATGCTTTCACTGCCCTTATCATTTTTATAGCAAGCGTAATATGTTACTCCTATATCTCCGATAAGATTTCTGAAATCAGCTTCTTTTTCAACAGTGACAACATTAGTATAAAAACTCTTTAGCACCGTCATATCGTCTATTGACACAAGAGTAATCTTATTGGCAAAAGCTTTTTTACTTATCGGAATACTAATTTCAGATTGATTGAAATTATCCGTTTCCGCAAATCTTATACAAACACTACATTCTTGTCCCAATTCAAGGTTTTCAAATGAATTTTCATCTTTCCACGTTTTACCGCCGTCTATTGAATACTGATACTTAGCTCCACCGTCTATCTCAAACTGAGTCATCTCCGGAGCAGTAACAGTCAATATATTACTTTCATCAGAAATAGATATATCATCTTCCTTAAGCAAAACAGTCAATGTCGCTTTTTCAATATTACCTTTTGACAACACATTATCCGAAGAAAGTTCATAGTTGTCGTCAAACGGTTTATCAAGTTTAACATTCAATATATTAACTGTTTTATCTTTTCCGGCATTAAAATCTTCAAACGAAAATTCACCCGTTGCTGTCACTTTATCATTATTTTGAACGTTTGAAAATGCTATCGTACCGGTTGTCTGTAATGTCTTTCCGTCATAAACTATAGGATTTACGATACACTCTCCATACTCTAACACTCTTTTTTCAACAGTTAAATTGTCAGTTTGTACTGTAGGAACTTTATGAGTGCTTTGAGCCAAAAGTTCAATACATTTTCCGTTATGATCAGGAACTGTCAACACATCCCCGTCTTTAGCAGCGGTTATCGTTCCGTCATCATTCGGATAACCGATAGTCACACCGTATTCTCCCAATTCAGTAAATGGTACATTATCTTCAACATACCCGCTATCATATGTAATTCTCGCTTTAGCATTGCTTAAATCAAGCTTTTCACCATATACATATTCTGTTTTGGGTTGACTTACAATTTCAACAGTTGTAAGTTCCCTATTATTAATTCTACCGCCGGAAACGTTTTTAACACTCTCTGTTTCATCAATTTCATAATTATAACTCTTGCCATAAGAATCATCCATCGAAACATATTCAATATCTACATCACATTTCGCTGTCGGTTGTTCTGTTTTATAAACTGCTTTATACAAAACACACACTTTATCATTATTAACAAGGTTTTCAAGACTCAAAATATCATTATCTGCCTTGCCGTCTAATTTATGAATTTGACCTTGATTATCGAAAATTATATCCGATGTAAGAACAGGGATACCGTCTGTTATATCTTTTACGACAAGTTTCCTCTTCTGAATAACCAATGTACCGTTATTATATACAAAACGATAATTGTCACTTTGAGCGCCTGTCATTGTAATCGTATATCTTCCGACATCTGATTTTGAGCTTACATCTGTTGAACCGTCACGTTCTTTACAAACAAACACAGGTTCTGTCAAATTATCTTTGAACTCGACACTGTCTTGTGTTTCACCATAAGCAAAATCGCTATCATTATACGCAAAACTAAAATCAGCTGTTGGATCATCACCATATATTGCCGTCACATCATTGATATTAACATTTATCGGCTTTTTGTTAATTTTCATTTCCTGACTCTTTACAGAAAGAACATTGCTTAATTCAGTTTGCGGAATAAGTGTTAAATATGCACCGTTATGTTTTGTTACGGTTAACTTATCCCCGTCTATAGCCTCTTTTTCCACACCTTCAGAGTCTGTCAGAGTAACGTCAACACCATAATCTCCAAGTTCATCATATGCAACATCATAAACAACTAAACCGTTATCATATGTTATTCTTACGCCCTTTTCCGACAAATCCAACGTTTCGCCATATGTATACTCAAGTTTCGGCTGTTTTATAATTTCAACCATCGAAATTTGTTTATCATAAATTCGTCCGCCTAAAGTTGTACTCGGTACATCTCTAAGTACATAATTACTTCCCTCTCCGTATGATTCGTCTATTGTTATATCATAAATATTAACAAGAACATTATCTGACGGAATTACACTTGTATACATAACAGTATAATCAAGTTTCACCGTATCACCATATGAAAGGTTATCAAATTCAACTTGTCCTGCGGTATTTATTGCAACACCGTCAATTTTATGTACAAGCTGAGGATCATCATATATCATTTTTGATGTCAATGCCGGAATGCCTCCTGTTATCTTCTTAACAACAATCGGACGTTTATTTATGGTAAGCATCGCCGGTACAAGTTTAAAAGTATAATTTGCCGAACTTGCCGAAGATAATTCAATATCGTATGTTCCTACAGGAGTTTTTTCATTAGTATCGCATGATATTTTCGGTTCTTCCAATTCATTTCTGAAATTTTCAGAATGCTCATCATCACCATTTACAAACCCACTGTATTCATATTCTAATGTAGGATTTTTATCTCCGTAAAATCTTTCTTTATCTTTCGCCGTTACAGTTATAACGGCTTTATTCACCAAAAGTTGTGCCGTTTGAGGTTCTTCAAGTGTTGCTTTTGTATCAACTTTCAGTTTTATTGACTTACCGTTATGATATGCAGTAGTCAAGACATCATTATCTGCCGCAGGAGTTTCATCAGTACCGTCAGTATATACAAGTTTAACTTTACCATCTGTTTTTTTGGTCAACTCATTAAACTTCAAGTTTTTCTGAATTCTTCCACTATCATATTCAACCGTAACCGCACCACGATTAAGGTTCAACTTATCTCCGTAAGTATATTCAATCTGTTTGCCGTTATCATCTCTCAAAACCGGATCACTTGTTATAACAACACTTGTAATCTGTTCTTCAAGAACTGTACCACCTGACGCCTCACTTGGATATGATTTAATTTCATAACATACATTTTTCTCATGGCTATCGTCAAACTTAACGTCTTCTATCTTAACGGTTATAGTTTCTGCCACGTCTTTTGATGTATATACTGTATCATATGTTATGCCTATTTCATCGTTGTTGATAATACCGCTTACAGTCATATCTTTCTGTTCATTCGTATATACTGCCGTTGATTCAATATAAATAGGAAGAATTGAATTATTCTTATATATTATTTCTGATGTAAGCGTCGGAACACCATTATCGATAGAATCTATCGTAATCTGTTTCTTGTTTACAGTTACAGTTCCGTTTACATATACGAAATCATAGTTATCATTTCCGCCGCCGCTCGGTATAATATCATATTCTCCACAAACTGATTGTCCGCTTACATAATCACACGATACAGTCGGTTCGCTAAGTCCTTCGTTAAATCTTTCGCTCGATAACGTATCACCGTTTACAAGGTCAGCCATCGTATAATGGAATGTGTATTCACTCGGCGCATTATCACCGTATGTCAATGTCACATCATCGGCAACAACCCTCATTTGATGTTTGTTTACTTTCAAACTATCAGAAGAATAAGCCGCTTGCAAATCATCGGTTGCTTTAGTCGGATCATTTATTGTAAGTTTTATAAACGCACCGTTATACTTTGAAACAGTAAGCAATGTATTGTTTTTCACTGTTCCTATTTCTGTTTCGGTACCGTCTTCTTTCTTTACAAAAGTCAAGTCTATACCAAAATCAGCAAGTCTTTCAAACGGTACATCACTTTCAACATATCCGCTGTTATACTTAATATCAACACTGCCGCCCTTTAGAGCAAACCATTCACCGTAAGTATACTCCATTTTATCCGGACTGCTATTAACAATAATTTCAGACATAAGTCTGGTCATAATCTTACCGCTTGATGTTGTCGGTACAGTTACTAAAGTATAATTTTTACTACTGTCACAATCATTTGCAAATTCGACATCTTCTATATCTACAGTTGCATTGTCTGTCTGTTCAAGACTGTTATATACCGCTTTATAGGTAATATCAATGCTATCATTATTTACAAGGTTGACTATATCCATATCCGAATTAGACGCAGTACCGTCCAATTTTATTGGCAACTGATAATTATGTTCATATGCTATTGATGAAGTTAAATCAGGAATACCATTATTAATTGAATTGATTTTCAATTCACGCTTATTAACAGTCAAACTGCCCTTATCTTCACATATAAATTCATAATTATCCGCACTTCCGCCAAATGCAGTAATTACATCTTCATAAGTACCCGCATTTGTCTTATTATCCGCATCTTTATCGTCAATCTTACATTGTACAGTCGGTGGAGTAAATAATGTTCCAAGTGCGGATATTATTGTTTCGCCGTCTGCCAAATCACTCTTTTCATAGTCGATTGTGTAAGTAGACGGCTCATCACCATATGTATATGATGCGTCATTTACAATAACGTGTAAAGGACGTTTCTTTACGGTTATCTCACCTGTAACCACTTTTTCTGCAGTTGCGTCAGTTGGCGGAACAAGAGTAATGGTCTTTCCATTGTGATTTTTAATTGTTGCAAAAGCTCCGTCCTCAACTTCTGTATCTGTACCTGTGTATACAGCTTTAACATCATACTCTGCAAGTTTATTAAACGGAACATTTTCAATAACATCACCGTTATCGTATGTTAATTTAAACTTTCCACCGCTGAAATCAAGCTTATCTCCATACTTATATTCACGGCTTGTTCCGTCATTATTTTGGGTTGGATCTGTTGTTATTTCAATAGCTGTCATAACAGACTTAACCGCAAACCCCTTTTGCGGAGTTTCTATCTTTTGAAGATAATAGTTTCTTGCGTCACCGTAGCTTGTATCCAAAACAGCATTGGTTATATCAACATCTGTTTCCCCTACTGCCGAATTATCCGTATATGTTGCATCAAAAGTTATATGCACACAATCATCCCACAAAGGACCTCTGTTTTCAGCAAATGTTAAAGTCGCTGAATCAACGTCTGTTTTGACGTCAATGTTCTTTACAAGGTCACTTTCAAATGCTTCTTTTGATGTAAGATTAGGAACATTATTAACCGTTTGTACAATAAGAGGTCTTTGTCTTATTACAATGTTGCCGTTTTCATACAAAATATTATAATTTTCAGCGTCAGCACCGCTTATAGACAATATATATGTACCGGCTAATGTCTTTTGATTTACATTTGTTGTTCCGTCATCCTCTTTGCAGACAATTTTAGGCTTTTTATATCCCGAAATGTTTTCTACATCGTCTGCATCATCATATTGGAAATCACTTTCTGTATATGTGTATCCATATCCGCTTGCATATTGACTTATATTTTCACCATAAGTCGTATATATATCATCAGCCTTTACGTGAAGGTCATGTTTTGTAACCGTTATCTTATCGGTTGTAACTGCCTCAACATCATAAATTGTATCCGGTATGACAGTTATAGTCTTTCCTGTGTCTTTAACAACTAAATGTTCATTATTTTTAAGTTCAACATTTCCGCCCGTATATGTGAGCTTAACATCATAAGATTTTAATTCTTCAAAATTAACATTGATAACTTGTTCATTATCAAACGTCAATTTTACTTTTCCGCTTTCAAGATTAAGCGGTGTGCCGTAAACATATTCTGTCGTAGGTTGTTCAACAATTTCAAGACCTGTTATACTCTTAATATAAACTCGTCCGCCGTCTGCGGTTGTTATTGAATCAGACGAAACCGTATAGTTGTAACTCTTACCGAACGTATCGTCCATTTTTAAATCATCAACCGTTACTTGAACATTTTCAGCCGCAGTGTGATTTGCATATTGTGCATTGTAAAGGACTTTAACTTCATCACTGTTATACAATCCACTTACGTTCATTGTATTTTTGTCTGTTGATTTTTCAGCCGATGCAGGCACTTTATATGGTGCCGTTTTTTCACTGCCGTCACTGTTTAAATAATATTTTGAAATAAGTGAAGGTACTTCACCTGTAATCTTTTCAACCTTTAACGGTCTTTTATTAATTGTAAGCGTACCGTTTTCGCACACAATATTATAGTTATCACTTGTACCGCCCAACAATTCTATTGTCGATTCGGTATAGCCTTTTTCTTTATCAATTTCAGTGGATGCAGTAGCTTGACAGCTAAATCCAGGTGCAACAAAGCCGGTAAATGTACTGCTTGTTTCACCGTAAACAAAATCGCTATCGGTAAAAGTATATGTAAATGTTACACTACTGTTTTCATCACCGTAATATCTTTGTTTATTATCAGCTTTTATATGAAGATCTTTTTTATTTATCTTGAAATTATTTGTCTTATACCAAGAGCTTATACCATCCATTGTAAGCATAAGCCACTTTCCGGTATCCGACACGCTCAAATGATCTCCGGTTTTAGCTGTTGTTTTATTACTGTATTTTATTGTCAGACCTTTTTCAACAGCCTCTTCAAATGTCACATTTTCAACAGTACCGCTACCGTATGTGATTTTGACGTTACCGGTTTTTAAATCAAGTGTTTCACCGTAAGTATATTCAAGTTTACATTCTTCTGTTACTTCAAATTCGGTTATATTATCCGCAACAATTTCACCGTCACTGCTCGTTAAATTAGCAGATTTAACAGTATAATTTTTCCCGTCCGGATAATCGTCATCAGTTTTGACTTTTATGTTGGTTGCCGTTACCTTTTTATTTTTACCAACAGCTTTTGTTGACTCGGTATCAGTGTATGTAACGTCATATTCAATCTTTATAATATCATTGTTAATAATTCCCGACGCAGTAAATTCATCACCGGAACAAGTTGCGGTAAATGTATAAGGGAATGTTGCATTTATACTGCAAGATGGTATCTTAACTTTACTTACCGTTATTTCTTTCGGTGTTATGCTAAGCTTGCCACTGACAAAATCAAAATAATAATTATCAGATTCACCGCTATTTTCAACAAAGTTTATCGGATAATCATCCTGACAATCCGTTGTTGTATCAGCCTCACAACTTATCTGCGGAGCAGTCTTAACAGCTGTAGCGATTGTGTCGTTATTTTTTAAACACGTTTCGTCATACTTAAATGTAAATGACGGATTTGCACTTCCGTATACTTTTGTATTATCATCTGCTGTAACGGTAAGTTTTGCTTTTTCTACTGTAATCTGATATTTTATACCGTTTATGTAAAATACAAAAACTCCTGCCTTTTTCGGTGTACCGGTTATTGTTCCGACTGATTGATTATATGTCATACCGGTAGGAATATCACCGTCAACCGTGCCTTTTTTCTCAAATCCTGTGTATGGTTTATCAGTACCGTAAACTGCATTTTCCAATTCCTTAGCAGGAGCTTCCGGAACAAATTCAGGCACATAATCGCCCATATATTGCAATTTGTCCATAAGATTTTCAGTGATAGAATTAGATGCACCACTTGTATCCCACATATATCCTTCATCACCGATTTGCATATTCAATGATGTAGCGCCAAGTTTAGTTGATATAACATTTCTGCCTTCCGGCGGTACTGTTTTTACTTTAAACGGCAATTTTATAAAATAACCGTCTGACAAATTAAATGTTTGACCGTCTTTCAAACACAACTCAATAACAAGTGTTTTTACAGACCCTGTATCATTCCATGTATATGACGATGTTGAAGAATCAACCGCATAGTTTTTCTTATAATTTGTATCTCCGGTTATATCAAATACTTCCAGCTCAGGATTATTTTTCTGAATTTGTGTTTTTAGTGCAGTAGTATTCAATGCAGTCGGATTTACATATCTCGAATCATAATCCACCGACAAAGTGATTTCTTTCAACTTATCCGTCTTTAGATTAGCTGTATTGTCAAATCTGTAACCTATCCAAAAAGCGTCATTTTTCTGAAGTTCCTGAGTTTTGTCCGCAGATGTATTCGGCTCTGTTTCTGTTCCCATAAAGTCCATATACAGTTGTGTTTTATTACTATCTGCCGATGTAGGAACGTTGTATTCTTTCTGTGTTACTGTTTCATCAACTGAAAGCGACGTATATAAATCCGCCATTTTTTTGTTTAAGAAATTGGTTCTGTCTGTTTCATCAACAACTCCGTTACCGCCGCTTGTACTTATATCAAGTGCACGATATTTATATAATGTATTGCTGATATTTGTATCCGGAATATTTTTATCATACATAAATACATCAAGCATATTTAGATAATTGTCCATATTCATATCGCCTTTTTTAGGCAAGACAATCATACTTCTCTCGTCTTTTAACGGACGAGTGCCGTCATTAGGGTCATACTCATATGTAATCGTATATATGCCCGGTTTAACATTTTGAGTTTGCAAAATGTCTATTATATTCTCACCGTCTGCACCGGTCAATGTTTTCACATCGGTTTTATCGGTTGTGTTATCCCAATCTTCATATTTTAATGACGATACTGTCTGATACTGAATTGTACGTTTTATTGTCTTATCTTGTGTCAGTTCTATTGCATCGCCGTTAGAATCATACAATGTCACTCCGGGATCTGTAAATCTATCGCCCGAAAATACTACTATTGCAGTTTCGTCTTTATCATAATTTATATATTGATTTTCTTGAAGTGAAGTACCTTTTTTCACTTCAACGCCGTCTGTACCGTAAATATTCCATGCCAACGGATTATATGCGATATTTCTGTACTTATACGTCGAATCAAAAGTTGACTTAAGCGCAGTTTTTGCATCATCGGTTTGCGAAGACGCCATAATCTTTCCGTATGGTGTATTACCATATGCAAGTCGCATTTCTGTACTTAAACGCTTAACATGAAAAGTATATGTTCTACTTTTATCATTAGGCATTGTAATCGTAACGGTGATTTCATTATACTCTTTATCTGTCGAGGTAAAATCAAGGTTCATATATTCTGTAGAAATATTTTTACCTGTTATAATGTCATGAGATTCAAGATCCTCACCGTTATACCAATAACCTTTACCCAAAATATCCTCTGAACTGATTGAAACTTTTTCACCGTTTACCGCAACACTTGTTGTCGCACTCGGCTCATACTGTTCAAAATCCATTTTTACAGACGCGGTATTTGCGTACACATACGTATAATAGTCAGTAACTTTGCTGTCAAACGTCAAATCATTTCCGTTTACGTCCGTCCAATTTATCTGTGACGGAATATCTTCATCATTTACGTTTCTTGATGAAAATGCAACTGAGCCTGTTGTTATATCAGGTGAATTATACAAACTCCACTTTCCGTACAATGTGATATTATTAAATCTGTCAAGCATTGATGATGATATATTTGTATCTTCATCAACCTTTGTTCCTCCGCCGTTATTTTCTGTATACCAACCGTCAAATGTGTATCCGATAATTCTGTACGGTTTACTGCTCCAATCCGGTATAGGTCCGTCCACCACGCCACCAGTACCTTGATAGTTATCATGCGGCTGTGGTCCGTATTCTGCATCTATATCTTCATCAGGAATGATGATAGGATGGTCCTCACTTATTTTTCCGTTACTTGCCTCGTTATATTGCAAATAATAACTGAAATCTCCATCTGCAAAAACCGGCACCACAAATCCACCTTGCAAACACATTGCAACGCTTAATAATACCGTTAATAATCTATAACATATATTTCGTTTTTTCATAAGCCCTCACCTCATTATGACAATAACGTTATTACATTTTCAAAGCAAACAAGATAAACTCTTGTATAATTTGAAAATGCAACAACAGAGGCAAGCGAAAATTCGCTGCCTCTATTATTACAAATTTCGTAAAAAGCTCTTATTAATCAAGCATTGGGAGTCGGAGAAGGCTCCGGAGTAGGTGATGCACCCGCTCCGGCATTCTCGTCTGATGTGTCTTCTACAACTTCTGTTTCTGTAATCTTATTCTTATCATATTCTTCTGACTTGATGAACTGACTTTCATCAGCTGCAACGTCTTTAAGAATTCTGTGGTTCATTGCGAATACTACATCATTATAAGCCCAATGTGCCTCTGTCATATCTGACGGAAGTACCTCGATATTTCCGACAGTCATATCTGCAAGAACTCTGTTAACTGTTGCAACAGTTTCTGCTCTTGTTATAGGTCTGTTCGGACCGAATGTACCGTCAGGATAACCTTCCATAATACCTCTGTCTGTCAAATACTTGATAGCCTTAACAGCCCATTCACTGTAACCCTCATCTACGTCAGGATAAGCTAATTCATCAGAAGACATATAGCCTGAGATGTCATAGCCCTCTGCCTTAGCCATCATAACAGCCATTTCTGCTCTTGTGATGTAATTTTGAGGTCTGAATGTACCGTCTTCATAACCTGTTACTACACTGAATTTCTCCAAGTAACCGATATAATCTTTACTCCAACCTTCGCCTACATCAGGGAATGATGTATCATATTCTTTATCCATGTAGATATTATTTGCAATCAATCTTGCGAATATTGCTGATACTTCTTCACGGCTGATTGGAAGTTCAGGACCGAATACATTATCATCATAACCTACGATATATGGATTTAACATAGTCTTTGTGATGATTGACGGTTCTTTTGTAGGTTCCGGAGTAGGATTTGCCGGCTTAGGAGTCGGTGTTGCTACTGCCTTTGTAACTGTAATTGTAACAGTATCCTTTAGAGTCTTATTAGTCTTAGACTGAGCTGTGATTATAGCTGTACCTTCGCCAATAAACTTAACAATACCGTTTTCGTCTACAGTTGCAACGCTTTCATTATCTGATGTCCAAATAACTGTTGGGTCTGCAGGTTTTGTAACGAATACTGCGATCAAGTCTACAGGGTCACTTTCTGCAGGAGCTTCAATCTTGCTTACGTCCTTACCTGCTGTACCGTCGGCGTTTTCGTACTTAATGCTTAGGGAGTTACCTCCTCCTCCGCCGCCTCCGCCGCCGCCACCATGATTGCTGCTGGTTATTTCAATCTTAGCGCCGGTAACAGTACCTACAACGTAGTTAAGAGTCATTTGGTCATTTGAACCGTCTACCTTTGCATCTGTAACAGTTGCATCGACAGTTCCTGTTGCTGATGTTACGAATGTAGCTTTATAGCCGATTGTAACATTATCCTTATCCTTTTCAAGAATATCAGTTGTTGTAAAGTTCTTGTTCTTTGTTACAGTCTTTTCACCTGCTGAACCCTTTGTTGATGAAGGAACAGTCAATGCAGTGATGTTGATTGTCTTAGGTGTTATTGCACCCATTATAGGTGTAATATCATTTTCGTTTTCATCTGCCTCGATTTCATAATTGTCTGTATTTGAAATTGAAACATTTGTAAAGTTAATTGCCTTTTGATATACATCACCGAACTTAGCAACATTTCCATCTACAAATGCAGGAGTTGCTGTAACTGTTACAGTATCACCCGTTGCAACACCGCTTACTGTATAAGTAATTTCAGGAGTTGTTTCGTTTAATGTTACTGTATTTGTACCGTCATATACCTTTGTATATGTACCGTTTGCTGTAATCTTAACCTTTTTCTTATCAGCAGTTGCCTTATTTGTAAAAGGTTCATTTGTTGCTGTCGGAACAGTAATCTTAATCTTATTATCCATATCTCTGCGGATTTCAGAATCAGAGCTTACAGGTGTGTTTGTGTTTGTCCATGTAAATACTGTACCGTTTTCCGGTTCTGTATAACCGTCTGTTGTCAACCAAGCACCGTTTTCGTGCTTATGCTTTGTTGTCGAGCCGTCACTGTAACTTACAGTGTATTCAAGTCCGTCAAGACCGTTTGCACCAAGCTTATCGCCATGTTGCGGTCTTGGTGTAGCAGTTACAAAGTTAGGTTGATTAATAATTTCAACTGTTGCAGTTTTCCGAGTAACACTACCCTTCGTGTCTTTACCATTCCATTCAATATAGTAATTATCAAGTTCAGTAGGATTTGTTGTATAATCTACCTCTGCAGTTTCGATTTGTTCTTTAGTATTATCTCGATATGTACCATATACAGTTACATTAACGGTTTCCTTTTCACCATTAACTGTTACTTCACCGCTTTGTGTATAGTTTGTACCTTTTTCCAAAGTCACTTTTTTATCTGCACCTATGATAATCGACGGAACGGAATTGATTGTAATTGTCAAAGGAGCTTTTACAATATTACCTTTTGCGTTGTTTACATAGCTAATCTCATAATTATCGGCGTCTGTGCCACTAAGCACATAACCTGTGGCATTAATAGTCAAATTATCTGCTACATTGCCATTAGCATTATTACCGATTGTTGCTGAAAGTGTACCCTTAGTTAGAGTTACATCATCACTGCCAACCGTGAAGTTAGTAGGTTCAGTAATCGTCAACTTACCAATTTCATCAACTGTAAGAGAATTATTACCACTGTATGTATGGTTGATTGCATCTGTACCGTTATCAACAGTTATTGTAACAGGTTTCCTATTTAATGTTATTGACGGATTGCCTGTCGATGGAACTGAGGCACTTCCACTCTTTGTATAGGTAGCTTTCAATTCCTTAGTTGGATTAAGCTTATCATATCTTACAACAGTTTTATCTGTATCAAATGTAGGATTTGCATTAATTGTTGTATCACCAAGCTTGATACCTATTTCACTCGGCAATTCAGCCGGTGTTCCTGTAACGTTCTTAATCCATTTACCTTTCGTACCATACTCATATATATCTGTCTTAGCACCGTCATTATATATAACAGTTATCTTTGTACCTTTCAAATCGAACAAGTCACCATGAGTATATTCTGTCTTGCCTGTTGTTTCAATTTCAATCTTAATACCTGTAACTGTACCGTTTGAAATAGTTGCATTACCGTCTACAATAGCAAATTTTACATCATAGTTATCTACATAATCTGCGTTACCGTCAGTTCCTTTAGCAGATACCTTTGCGGTTACATTATCATATGTAACTGTTTTTATACCCTCTGATGATGTATCCTCGTATTCATACGGTATATCAACCATAATTGTATGACCGTCTAAGATTGAATAGAATCCTGCATCTCCCGAAATGCCATAACCGCCCGTAGATGATTGTACCAATTTTTCCAAAGTACCTGTCTTAGGAGAATCAACTGTTGTGTTCATATTCTTTGTTACAGATGTAACTTTTACAGGACGCTTATTAATCTTACCTGTTGTATTATTTGTAATGCTTGCATCTGATGGTAGAATATAATATTGATTATTAGCATTATCATTTAATACCACTGTACCAATTACAAGTTTTGGTGATAAGGCTGTATCTGCTACTGTTGTTCCGCCATACTGGATATTATCCTTTGTACTATCACTTAATGTAACACTGTCACTTCCGGCTACACCATTTAATGTAAGAGTTACACTTTCCTTATTAAGCGATGTAAGAGCATTTGTGTTATCATATACCTTTTCAATATTACCGCTTACTTCCAAAGTAAGTTGTTTCTTTGTTAAAGTGATGTCACCGGTTGAAGCTGATTGATACTCACCGTTAGTATCCTTTACTTTTGATGTAACCTTAACAGATGTTGTCTTGTTATCGCCATCAGCTTGAAGATTCTTGTTTGTATCATCAAGACGAATTACACCGTCAGTTGCTGAACTATTTGTGTCACCCCATGTAATTGTTACATCGTCAGGAGTTCCCGATAACTCTGTATCACTACCACCTGTTACATCATGCCACTTACCGTCCATATGTTTATACTGCTTTTTATCAGTATCATCATTATTGTATGTAACTGTGATTGTCATACCGTCAAGAGTTAAATCATCGCCATGTGACCATGTTGTCTTTGTAGGAGATGTAACTTCAATCTTTGTTACAGGTTTCTTATTTACAGTACCTTTTGTGTCTGTACCTTTCAATACGATATTGTAGTTAGTAAGTTCAGTAGGAGTTGTTGTATAATCTACATTCGCAGTTCCACTTTGTTCTGTAGTATTATCTTGATATGTACCATGTACAGTTAAATCAACCGTTTCTTTATTACCATCAACTGTTACTTCGCCATTTTGTGTATAATCTGTATCTTTCACCAAATCTACTTTTTTATCTGCACCTATAATAATTGCCGGAACAGATGTAATTGTTACTGTCAAAGTAGCTTTTGTAATATTACCTGTTACATTACCGGTTATATTCAAACCTGTTTGTGGATCTGTAATGTAATAGTTACCATTATCATTACCTGTGCCTAATGTGTAGTTTACTATATTGATAACCTTGTCATTACCAGCTGTTGAATTTTCATATGTTGTAGTTGCTGTAATTGTAACATTATCTTTTGTTGAACCAAATGTTACAATATCAGTTGAATCATATGCAATGTTAGCCGGTTGGTTAACAGTATTCGTACCGTCATATGGTTTTGTAATATCACCGTTTTTGCTAACAGAAATATTTTTAATTTCTTTTTGACTTACACCAAGAGTCAATGCTTCAACCGGTTGAGCTGAATTCATCTTATCCAATACAGTAATTTTCTTTTTATTATCTCCGTATCTTAATTGTTGAGTTGCATCCGTTATAGGATTATCACCCAACTTTAATGATACCGGAAGATCGCTTGTTGTAACTGTTGTGCTACCATTAATCGCTTTCTGTGCAGTCCAGTTATTACCTGATACATATGTAAATACATTGTTATCTCTGTCATTTTGATATGTTACTGTGATAACCATATTCTGCAAGCTAAGCTCATCACCATGAACATACCCTTCAGCTTTACCACCTGTTACAGTAATAGTTTCAATAAGGTTATCCACAACACTACCTGTTCCCGATGTAGGAGTAACAGTTATAGTATAGTTATCATCATTTTGAACATTTTCCAAACTTAATGAAACAGTCGGTGTATTTGCTGTATCTGAAACATCTTGACCTGTATAGTCTGCAATAACATCAAATGTCACATTATCCACATCATATGGTTTAATATCATTTTCAAACGAATATGAAGTAACTTTCTTCTTCAAATCGTTTCCTGTAGAATTTTTTAATACAGGAGGAATATTGCTGTTTTCGACTTTTACAGTAATAACTTTCTTCTTAATTGTACCCTTTACACCGCTTGGCATAATTACATTATACTGATCGCTGTTATCTCCTGTAATTGTCAAACCGCTTATTGTAATATCCTTATCTGAACCCTGGTTCTTAGTATCGAATGTAGCTGATACATTTGATGAATCAACTGTAAAGCTATCAAAGCTATCGTCTGATACTAAGTCAGCGCTTGTGATACCAAACTTTAGAATCGATTTTGCGTCAGTTGTAGTATCATATGTCTTTTCGATTGCCGATAAACCGTCAGCTTTTTCTGCTGTCAAGTGTAAATCTTTCTTATCAACCTTTAATGTAGCAGTTGTATTTGCACTGTCAAGACCTGTCTTTGAAACAACGATATGCTTACCGTTATTACCTGTTACAAGTTTGCTAAAGTCACCGCCGTCTTCGATTGCAACAGTCAATCCTTCGTTATTCCATTCAGCTGAACCATATGTAAATTCGTGAGTAGAACCGTTTCCATATGTGATTGTAACAACCATACCGTCTAACGAAATACTGTCACCATAATATTTCTGATATGAAATATCTGTCGGATCAGTAGTTACTGCCATACTTGTTGCGGCATTAGTCTTAATTTCTACACTTGCGTTATTCCATGTAAATGTATAGTTATCCTTACCTGTACCGTTTTCGCTTGTATTTGTCGGTGCATAAGATTTTGTAGCTGCACTTGCTAAATCTGCCTTTGGAACAGTAACAGTATAAGCAAATGTGAAGTTACCCTCTTCGCCTGATACGATACCGCTTTGAGTTACCTTACCATCTGCAACTGTTGCACTTGTTTCAGTTATAACCTTATCATCTGTCGCGAATTTATTTTCATAAATATCCTCAGAGATAACCGGTGTTAGTGTAACTGATTTTGTAGTAATGTTACCTGTCAATGACGGATATGTAGGTGTATATTCAACTAAGTTAGAACCTACAAGAGTCGGTGTACCTGTCAATGCTATGTTATTCTGAGCATCTTTACTGCTGTAAATATATGTCGGAGCTGTTACACCTGTTATGTCATTATTATATACGCCGTCAAATCCTTCTTGTGAATCGGCAACCTTTAGAGCGATTGTCTGTTCTACAGCTTGTGTACCGTCATATGTCTTAGTGATAGCGTCACTGCCATCTCTTTCAATCTTAACTGTACGTTTTGCAACGTTTATTGTAATTGCATTAGAACTTACAGAATCCTTTGTAACAGTAATTGTTTTACCGTTATCTGTTGAATTCTTCAATACAGTTCCGTCTGTCGGAAGTAATGTATTAAGGGTCAAACCAAGAGTATTCCAATCTGTGTCATTATATCGAATACCGTCTTTTGTTTCACCGCCAACATATGTTACCTTTACTGACAAATCACTCAAATCAAGTGTATCACCATACTTATAACCCTTTTTGTCCTTTGTTATTTCAATCTTCTGTATACCTTGAACTTCAACACTACCCTGGATTGTAGAAGGTTTATCTCCTATTACAAAGTTATCAGTAGCAGTAACGAAAGCAATATTGCTTATCGGAACAGTAACAGAGCTTGCAACTGTGTTAACCAAATCACCATAATCATAATTAAACTTAATTGCCGGCTTTGTCAAACCGTTCATTTCAGCAATATAGTCAACTGTCGAATCAATAGTTCCACTCTTAGCTATCTTATAATAAGCAGTTGGAGCAACTTCACCTATTGCCGTTATATTAATTGTATACGGATTAATCTTACCCGATATTTCCTCAATGCTTGTCGGTGCGATGTAATTGTCTTTATCATCACCGTCAAGACCGATATTAGTGAATGTTATACCAACATTATTGATTGTTGTATCTGTTTTTGAAACATTAGCATCTTTATAACTTGCGTTAGCTGTTACGCTTACGTTATCAGCCGTACCGTTAAAGCTCTGTACTCCATTATCACCGATTTTGTATGTAACATGTTGATCACTTGTAAGACCGGTTGTACTATCATATGTCTTATCTGCCGCATCTATTGACGCAGTTGCCGTTAATTGCTTTTGTAGCATTGTAACTACACCTGTTTCAGCTTTTTTCTCACCGGCAGAAACCTTAATCTTCTGATCTTTCATATTCTTGTAATGAGCCTTGAAATTCAAAGCGTCATTGCTATTTAATGAGATACTTCCAAGTGATACATTTACACCTGCCGGAAGATCTGTATCCCATTTGTAATTACCCTCTGTACCTGTTACTGTATATGTTGTACCTGTTGGGTGACTGCTTGTCTTAATAGTAACTGACAAACCTGTTGGATTGAATGTATCACCATGTGTATATGACATATTAGTCGGTGCAGTAATTGTAGCATCTGTAAATGCGTCTGCTATTACTGTACCTGTCAATCCTGTAGGCCATGCAAATTCATAGTTACCGCTTTCCGTTCCTGTAATAGAAGTATCTGAAATCGTTACAGTCGGATTATCATCCGTTGAATTTGCATATGTAAGTTCATAAGCGAATGTCAAATTAGCTCTGTCGCCCGATAGAATATCAGCCGCTACAACAGTATTAGCTGTAGGATGACCGCTTGCAATAGCACTTGCATTTGAAATTGATTTTACAAGGTCTTCTGTGTCCTTATAAATTGACGGGATATATACATTTGAAATTTCAACAGTTTTTACTGTAATATCACCGACTACATCGCCTGTAACAGTAGCGTCAGTTCCAAGTGTATAGTTATCATTGCCGCTTACTGTCGGTGTTGTAAAGCTAATTGCTTTATTTTGACCAACATTCTTATTTTCATATGCAGGTGTTGCACCAAGAGTTACTGTATCTCCGCCGATTACCTGAGTTGATGTATAACCGATATTGCTCTTTGATGCGTCATTTAATTCTGTATCACCATTATATGTCTTTGTAATATCACCGTTCTTTGTTGCATTAATTGATGTAATTTCAATAGGTTTGATTGTTACGGCACTGCCTTCACCACTGTCATTACCATTCTTATGGTTTGCAACGATTTGGTTGCCGTTATGTCCTGTTACAGACAATGTTTGTCCTTGTGCAAAAGTTCCGCCTTTTGCAGTATCTTTCCATGATAGTGTAAATGGAATATTATCTGCGCTGATATTTACACTGCCCAATGCCCATGAAACCACGTCATTGACTACTGTTGCTGTGTATACTTCTGATGTTCTGTCTGTATAGTTAATTGTAACCTTTAAGCCGGCTATACTTAATTTATCGTTATATGTAACATCGCTGTTAAACTGTGTAGGGTTAGCTACTGTAATACTGTCTATAGTTCTTTCTACTACATTTGCACTACCTGTCAATGAATTAGGTGTCAATGAGTAGTTTGCGCTTGTTCCTACTCTATTATCAAGAGCAATGTTTGATATATCTACATCAGTAGTTGTACCGCTTTCAGGATTTGAAGTTTTGTACTTATAGTCGAATGTTACGCCTACTGTTTCACCGCTTACAATACCTGTGTCTGTATCTGCCGCCTCAAATGTAGCATTTGTAGCACTTGTTGCGGTTTGGTCTGTAACTTTTTGTGATACGTCAGCATACTTATTAACGTTCGGAATTGTTATTCCTGTGATAACCAATGGACGACGTGTGATTGTTGCGTCAAATTCTTGATTTGTATAACCGCTAATTTCAAAATTATTTGTATCGTTTAGTTGCGGAGCGGATACAGTAATCTTGGTTGCAAGTGCAACTGTTGAATCGTTATAAGTATATGTTGCACCGCTTACTGTCGGTAATGTAACAGACAATCCGTCAATAGAGTTTACAGATCCAACTGTCCACTCAATAACACCGTTTGTATAAGTTGTGTTACCGTTATATACCTTTGTAACGTCACCGTTCTTTGACGGATTTACAGTTACTTTACGTTTGTTAACTGTGCGAGAAACACTACCTTCAACGCCTTCTTTAACCTTTACAGAAACAGTTGCTGTACCTACAGCCAAGCTATCCTTATCTGTAGGAAGTGTGATTGTGAATGGCTTTTCTGATACTGCAGTATCGTTCTTCTTCCAATTCACACCATCATCTGATGTATATACTTCTGTATTAGTATTGCCATAATCAACAGTTACTGTTGTACCTGTCAAATCAAGCTTATCGCCATATTCATATGTCTTATCAGGAATTGTAACTGTAACACCTGTTGCCTCAACTTCATTTACCACACCTGTTGCAGTAGCATTATTAGTAAGACTATAGTTCTTATCGATTGCAGTATCTAATCTTACATTAGATAAGTTTACAACAGCAGTATTGCTTACTGTCTGATTATCTGCATACGCATAATCGTATATTACTGTAACCGTTTCACCGCTTACAATACCAGTGTCTGTACTTGCCGCCTCAAATGTAGCACCGCCGTTTGCAGCACTTGTTGCAGTTTGGTCTGTGCCTGTACCTGCCTCAAATCTGTTGATTGCAGGAATATTTGTGATAGCTGTTAAAGTAATCGGACGTTTTGTAATTGTACCGTTCGGTGTACCTGTTACATCAGGAGTACCAAGTTTATAGTTACCATCATTATTATTTGTCAAATGGAAACCTGTGATATTTAACGGCTCAGATGCATGTACATCAGCCTCTGCATATTCAACAGTATTAGGCGCAACCGTTACCGGGTCACTATTTATAATACCCTCTGTAATTGCATATGTAAATGCCGGATTTGGCGTCAAATCTGCATTACCATCATACACCTTTGTCTGATCAGTACCTGTAATTTTAATCTTAGTCAATGTGATTGGATTTACTGTAATCTGATCACTTGTACCTGTTACGCTTGTACCTGTGTATGATGCAGTGATACCCTTTGTACTTCTTTGAACATTAAGAGTTTCACCTTGAGTCGGTACATCTGTTGTGCCTGACCAAGCAAGAGTAAACGGAACAGTTATAACGTCTACATCGCTTTGACCCTCAACTTGTTTTGTCCAAGTTGTTGCGTCTTTCCATACATATGTTTCGCTACCATCGCTTGTTCCGCCTGATGTAAAGTTAACTTGTACCTTCAAACCGGCTAAAGCTAAAGCAGTACCATATGTTTGAGCCGTAGCAAATTGAGTCGGAGCAGTTACTGTTAATGAGTCAACCTCTCTTTCGTCAACGTGACCTGACTTTGTAAGAATGCTTTCATCTAATGTATAGTTATTGTTAACAGTGTTTGTGCTGTTTAGAACAAGATTATTTATTGTAATATTACTTGTATCGCCTGCTACAGATGTATCATTATATGTATACTTATAGTCAACTGTTACATTCTCACCGCTTACAACATTATCAAATGTTACAGCTGATGTTCCTACATTTTCAACCGGTACATCTGTATCATTTGAATATTGTTTTACTGTCGGAACAGTAATAGCAGTTACGGTTATGTGACGAGCTGTTATTGATGCAGTAACATTGTTTGTAAAATTCTCAATTTCATAATTTGAATTACTCAATGTCAAATCTGCTTTATTAATTGTTACACCGTTTGTTGAAACTGATGTACCATCATATACTGCAGGATTATTACTTACCGTCACTGTATCTGCATTGAATTGAGTATCATAACCTGCAGATTGATTTGTTACGTCATAAGTTATAGCATCATCAGCGTCCAAATCCGTTTTGCCGTCATATACCTTTGTAATATTACCGCTTGCTGTGACATTAACCTTTAATTTATTAACAGTAATGTTACCTGTTGTCGCCGAGCCAACACCTGTTGCTGATGCAGTAATTGTATATGTACCTGCTGAATCAAACTTATGAGTTGCTGAAAGTGCTTCATCTGTTCCTGTCCACTTTAATGTAATATCATCAGGAACATCATTCCAAGCATATACTACCGAATCAGTTTCGCCGTCATATGTTACAGTTACTTTGATACCTGTAGGATCAAATGTGTCACTGTAATTATATTCGTTCTTAGTTGGATCACTTATAGCGATAGATTTTATAGTTCTGTTGTTAACTGTACCGTTTTGATTTTCCAAATAAGTCGGTTCAACAGTGTAGTTTGTATTTGTTGTAGCAATGTTTCTCACTGTTACATCACTAACCCGACCTACACTGCTTATGTTTGCATATGAATAATCATATGTAATTGCAACTGTTTCACCATCCACAACTTCATATAGTGTATTAAGATCATACTCTGTATTAGTCGGAATAGTTGCTGTAGCGCTACCTGTCTTTGTATCAGCTTTATTCTTTGTCGCATCCGGTACATTGTTAATAATTGCAATCTTTACAGTACGCTTGTTAATTTTACCGCTACCGTTAGCGATAGTTTTAATTGTGTAGTTATCTTTATTCGCACCGGCAAGTGTTGCAGTAAATACTACATTTTTGTCGTTATCACTTGCATTTTTGTCTGTAAGACCAGCCGCAACACCATCTTGATATACTGCTGTTACACTTGCAGTTACAACATCATCACCTACAAGTTCTCCGTCAGGGATTGTTGCTGTAAGTGCCGGTGCCTTTACAGTACCATCGTAATCCTTGTTGATACCTGTTGTTTGTGACGGGGTAACAGTAATAGCCTTTTGACCAACTGAAATAGTACCACTTGCTCCTGTTACTCCATTACCTAAACTTACTGTAATTTGATCACCGTTGTTAACTGCAGTTGAGTCAGTTGTATCGTGACGTGTTATCTTTGCCTCTGCCGCAGCCTTGAACGCATCCCATTCACTGAAGTTTGTACCGTCCAAACTGAACTGTGTACCTGTTGGAAGTGTATTATCCCAACTTGTGCCGTTATATGAGTATGTTGTGCTTGTTTCGCCTTCTTTTACTGTAAATGCTAAACCATCCAATTTGAATGTATCACCATGTGCAAATGTACCTGTCGGTGCAGTTACGCTTGTAATACTTCTTGCGGCAAGAACTGTGATTTTTTTCGAAATCGTCATACCTTCGCCGAAGTCGAAAGTATATGTATGATCGCCGTTTGATGCAGTTTCCAAATCTGATTTTGAAACAGTGTATGTTGCCTTATCGACTGCCCAAGTACCACTCGGAGTAGTAGCACCTATCTCTACATCTGAGTAATCACCTAAAGTAATAGTAAATACTTTATCTGTATCATTTGTACCCTTACGATATGTCATATCAGCACTAACGGTCGGTGCAGTTTTTGTTGCAAATGTTACTTCAACAGTTGTATCGGCTGTCGGATTTGCAACGGCGTGTGTAACTGTTTTTTGTACACCGCTAATTGTTTCTCCTGTTACTGCCGTAACTTTGTTTTGGTCAGCAGCAGTTGCTGTTACAGTGTAGCTTTCATCATAATAAACTGTGTATGTACCGTCAGATTCTGCAGCAAGTGTACTTCCGCCATCTTTTGCTACAGTAACAGTACCGTTACCTGTTTTGTTGATTGTCAATTTATGTCCGGCATCAACTGTCAATGCAACAGTTGCTGTTATATTTTCACTACCTGACGGTGTGAAAGTATAAGTTTGACCGTTGTCTGTACCTGTTGTAATACCGCTTACTGTCCATGTGTAACCTGTTGTGTGAGCAACAGTTGGTGCTGACAAAGTATATGCAGTATTCTTTGTCAAAGCAACCTTTGTACCTGATGTGTGAGTAACACCTGTGATTGCACCTTGTGTTGGGTCAGTAATTGTGATGTAAGGTGTTGTATCAATAGCAGATAGAGTTGCTGTTGTTGCATCTTGTTGACCTGTTACAGTAATTTCAACGTTTTTGTTTGCCGCAGTTGATGTCAAACCTGTAAGCTTAGTTGCAAGGCTTGCACCTTTTACTTTAATTATATTTCCTGATATTGTGTAATCAGAACTGCTTAATGTTTGTCCATCGATTGTGATACCTGTGATGTCGCCGATAACATGTGTACCTAAAGTAAGTGTGATGTTAACGTCATTCTTATCATATAAATCGAATGAATCAGAGATTGACGCTGATATAGGTGTACTTGCTGTTGCGTCAAAAGAAACAGACTTTTCACCATTACCGTCAACGTCAATATCATCTGATGCTATTGTAGCAGTTTTATCTGCACCAGGATTTGTAACAGTTTTATCCTTTACAGTAAGAACAACACCGTTAGTATTATCAAGTGCATAACCTGTGTTAGGTTTTACTGTAATTATAGCATCATATGCTTTATCATATTCAAAATTACCTGTTACTCCTGTACCGTTATATTCCCATGTAACTTCTGCAGTATAATTAGCACCGTCAGGTACTGTTGCAACTGTATCAGGTGTTTCACCCGGTTTAGGGTATGTTACAGATACTTGTGCTGTTGTAATTTTTGCATTTGCAACAGTAATTGTATCTATAGCTTGATACTTTGGATTACCGTCATTTGTGTCTGTTCCGCTGTACTTAACGTAAACTGTTTGATTATTGTTATCTAAAGTTAATTTAGCAGGTAAATCAGTGGCAGAGGCAGAATCTGCTCCAATAACCAAAGATAGATTGTTCTCTGGAAATTTGTTATATGGTACGACCTCCGTCGTACCGTCACTATACCTTAAAGTAACTTCTAAACCATCAGGTGTATAACTGTCATTCGGTGCGAATGAAGATTTAAGTCCTGTTTTGTTTGATGAAATACCTGTAAGCTTAATAGCGTCAAATGTATATTCAGCCTTTAATGTTCCGTCGCCGTTAAGTGTTACAGTAGCAGTTTTACCATTGATTGTTGCAGTTGTTGAATCTGTAAACTTGTAACCACTGTCAGCACTTAGTGTAACACTTGCTTTGTATGCTTGATTTTTAGCAAATGTGCTGTCAGCCGGATCCCATGTAACAGCCGGATTAGCTACCACGCCGGTTGTAGTTGTTGTAGCAGTCGTAGCCGGTGTTGCACCAATCTTCGGTGCTGTTACAGTTAATGCTACTGAAGGTATTGCTGTATCTTCAGACGGTGTGTCGCCACCTTCTGGGAATTGTAGATTACCTTTGTCATCAAATGTTCCTACAGCAGACATAAAACCTTTCTCAGAGAAGTTTGTGAAACCGTTTTTACCACTCAAAATATATACCCATACTTTAGCACCTTGCAAATCGGCTATAGAATCAACGCTATTTTCAAAATCCTTAGAAAGTTGGCAACCGTATCCATCTTCTCCCGTTGTCCAATTATATGTCTTATTTAACGCACTGCCCCAGGTTAAACTAACTGTATCCCCGGGTTTAGATTTTCCATACCATTGTGCAGCCGGACCGGCAAGCCATTCCCAGTCGTCTGACGTATGTCCTGTAGTCACATCGGTATACATATTAACATAACCAGTACCACTAGAGTCATCGGTTATAGTGTCTGTGACATCATTACCGGCTCCTGCATCAAAATCCGTTGCAAGAAGTACAAAATAGTCATCAGGATTATTTAATCCGTCACCAAACGTCACATCAAATTGTGTAAGAACACCTTCCGTTATTTTTATTTTCAAATCGGTAACCATATTAGGTGTTCCTGTAATGTTACCGTCGCTATCAATCTCTTGTTGTGCAAAAGTCGTAGGCATTATTGAAAATAACATTGACAGTGCCAAAAAGGCACTTAATATTCGTTTTTTCATGCTTTAACTCCTTCCAAGTTAAATTTTCTGTTTTATTTCATTCAATTATTAGGCATTTATTTTATGTCTATTTTATGTCTATTTTATTAAATTCATAAGTGCATCATATTTTTCTATTTCTGCTTTTGCCACGTCTGCAGAAACATATGGCGTACTTGAATATATAATTGAATATTGTATCTGATACCATGTCAAATCATGATAGTCTTTACCGTCCGCTATTGCGCCTTTTATACAATTCACTACGGCTTGTGTTGCATTTTTTCTTTGAGCCGCCGTCGATATTGCTCCTGCCGCTGTTGTTCTTTTTACTTTCAAAGCATTAAATACATCAACTTTCCAAGCATTAGAATTTGTTACAGCACTCCCTGTCACTACAAAATCATTATATGCCTGTTCAAGATATGTTGAGGCAGTAAATTTAAAAATAACTCCTTCAGCTCCTTGTAGCTCTATCAATTTGCCATCTACCGCATTAGCTTCGCTTTCATACGCTCCTGTTATTACATCTGAATTGTAAATATCCTTTAATTGATAACCAACAGTGCTAACTGCATTTGTCGGTGTAAGAACAACTGGAACTATCTCTTGATTCTTGGCAGTCACCGCAAGTGCAGTGCTGGCACTCGCACCTACTTGTGTTATATCCATTTTTACTCCAAGATCTCTCGGTCTTGTAACTCCATAGCCTAATTTATTAACACGTCTATATTCAAAAGAAATAGAATATGTGCTTGATGTTGCATTTGACGTTACAAGAGCATATTGAAGAGGTCCTATCGCTGAATAGTATCGGTCACCATTAAAGTCTAAATTTGTTCCCGGTGTATATACGGCTTTTACTACCAGTGTACCGCCGTCTATATCATCTGTGGTAACATCGGAGAAATCGAATGATTCCATATCCGGTTTTGTTTGACTTGAATCAACCGGATTACCGTCTGCACCAAGTTCCGGCATTAAGTCGAATGTGGTTGCATTATTAAGTGCCGTCCATGTATCTGACATATTTGAGGCAGATACTTTTGTCCAGCCACCTGCATACGGTGCGTCTGCATGAATCGTTTTACCTGCAAAGCAATATTCAAGTTTATTCGTCAGTGGATAATCTGAGCCATTCGTAACCGTTCCCGTTCCGCCCGGAGTTGTCGGGTCAGTTGAATTTGGACCGGCATGAGGATACTCCCCTCTATAATTATCCGTTCTTTCCTTGCTTGAATAATTCGTATTCGTCTGCAAGTCAGGATGAATGAACTTTTCTTTTACATAATCATTTACCGATTCGGTCGCGTCCTCTCCGACACCACATGTCAGTGTGCCGATAAGTGAATCGTCCCAATCGTAAAACATTGTTACGTAAATATCGTTTAGACTAAGTCCGCCCGCTTTCGCACTCTTTCCTTGTCCGAGTACAATTTCAATATCCTTATTCGCCGCTTGCTCACTCATTTCAAGAACGCTATCTGTATAATCATACTGATAACCTTTCATTGAAAAGTCCGCTTTATAAATCGTAAAGCCGAACTGTGCCGGTGATACGGAAGATACATCATCAGACGCGATTGTCAGCACTTTATTCTGCGTCCAATCACTATCCCATGCGGAAGTCCATTGATCTTCTATCTTCTTTTTCGCATTTTCATCGGCATATGTGAATCTCGCTACAACAACCGGATTTTGATGTTGGTCGGGATCAGGCGTAGCCTTTGGGTCAGGCGTCGGTGTTACGGTCGGCGTCTTTGTCGGTGTTGGTGTCGCATCCGGATCCGCCGTTGCACTTGGGTCTGTCGCATTATTCGGTACTACACCCGGATATTCCGCCCCCAAATACAAATAACCCGTTTTCGTCGTCTGATTTGTTGCCGTATCTGTTTTGCTTTCAATATATGTCAGCGCGGTATGAGTTGTCCATGTGTCTTTACCCAGCGTCGGCAACGCTCGCCTTGTAGCCCATGTGGTTGACTCACTCATATCCACCGCTGTTGCCTCATCGTCCCATGTAGTCGGAACTATAAGGCTCGGATCATATTGCAAAACCGCTCCAACCGATGAATAATCTTCGTAATCGCCGTTTACTTCAAGGCTGATTTCCATATAATTATCTTCACCTGTTATACGTTTTGCAACAACAGTTATCTCCGGCTTTGTCGATGTCACTTCATCGGCTAACACCGTAGGAAGCAATCCCACTGCCAACGCAAGAGCTGACATAACTGCTACTATTCTCTTTATCAAGCGGAACCACCTCCATTATTTGCATTAGTTATATTAGACGGATATGTTTTCTCCATATTTTGTTTCAAAAGTGTCAGATCAAACATATTAACCGCTCCGTCACCATTTAAGTCTGCCGCCTCAAACCGTGCTTTATCCAATATCCACGGTTTCTGACGGTTAAAAAATCTCATCAACTCCGCCCTATCAGGCAATTTGATGATTTCATCGCCGTTTATATCACCAACAATCATTTCAATAGTATCGGCAAGCGTCAAATCTGCATTATCATCCACTTGCGTCTTATCTATTTCGATTTCGGGATATGTAAGGTGCGATTGTTTCTTTACAACCATTTTGTAGCTGAACTGATTCGATACAGGCAACTCAAAATTCCACTCACATTCGCCTTTTTTAGTCGTCTTAGTGAGTACGCCGTAAAGATTATTGCCGGCATCATCGGTATCTGCCGATGTAAATGTATACATCGGTGTCGTTTCACCGTCTTTGTATATTTCAACTGTAACCGGTTTTGTATCATTCCAACACTTAACTGTACCGATTATATTATATTTACCGTCAGTATTGAATATATCAACTATTTCAACACCGTCAAAATGGTTCTTTGCATTATTGACTTCTGTGGTTTTATCCACGTCACCTTCCCATGACGCTGAATTTGTTACACCGTTTTCGGTTGCGCCCATTACAAATGTTTGTTCCGTAAGGTTTAGTGTTATCGGCTTGCCGACATAACCATCCTCCGGCATTTTATTCAGTCTGAACGGCACTCTAAGCAGATAAACTCTGTCATATCCATCAGTCTGTATAAAATCACTCAGTCGCAAATTTGTACCGTCGACTGATTTTATTGTAACAAATTCCGTTTTATATTTGTCTGTTTGGTCAATATCCCAATCACTTTGCAAGGATTGTTTATACAATTCCGCATTCTTCCAATACGCCACATCACTCGTCGTTACATCTGACTTGATATTGTTACTTTCAATCGTTCCGGCAAGGTCAAAGCCCGTATCGGTACTGATTCTAATATTGCCGTCGCAAGGAGTGAATATTTCACTGTCATAATCTATCGCAAAATCCATACTGTACAATCCGTCAAGGAAATACTTCAAATTCTGCGTATTTTTTATACTTATTCCAAACCACACAATACCTGAACCGGCATTATCCACATCATAGACATTATCCGCTGTCAAGTTCGGTGTTTGAGGTTTGTCCAAAGGTTTTGACGCAGTTCCGAGATAGTCAAGCGTTAACGTTGCCTTTTCCGGCGGAACTGTCGCAACCGGTTGTCTGACCGCCGTATCAGGGTCGAATGTCGCCATACTGTCACTAACCGTTGTCGGAAGTGATTCGTAATACGGTGTAGGCATTATATTCAACAGTGCGTTAGCATCTATCGAGTTGACATTTCTGTCTTCGGTGACATCTGCAACTCTGTATGCGTAGATTTTCGCCCATTCATCAGCAGAATTTATTATATCGGTATAGAAACCGTTATTCATTCTTTGATAAAGCATATCCGCGTCATTTGAATCAACAGTTCTGTCAAGGTTAATATCACCTTTATTCGCAAGAACCACTACAGGTCTTGTAAACAATCGTGTTGTATTATCAGTATCGGTAAATGTATATTTTAACGTATACACTCCCGGTCTTATATTAAGACTTGCCAACTCACTTATAACACAACTTGCTCCTGTATTTGCCACAGTGACCGTTTGCGATGTTGTTGTCATTATATCTGTTACATTTGTCGGAACATTGACAGTTTGAACTTCTATTGTACGAGTTACATTTTCCGCCGAAACTGTATTTCCGTCCATATCTTTCAGATTTTTAAAACCCGGATCAACAAACGTTTGTCCGTTGTATACAAACAGCGTATAAGGATTTTCATCGTAATTCACGCCGTCCCATGCATCTGTATAATATTTTGTATCATATGTATTTACCGCTTTGTTCGGTGTATATGCCGCATCATATGTATGATTTTTCGAGAACAAATCTTTTGCCGTTGACTTATCCGTTATATTGTCGGACGATTCGATTAAACCGTAAGGTGAATTACCCGGTTTTATATCAACATCAACCGCTTTTTTTCTGAGTATTGTAATCGTGTATTCAGCCGAATAATTTTGTCCGTCATTCAGGTCTGTATATTCTGTCTTAATTTTGACTGTATTAAGTCCTTCTTGAAGATCAAACAAGTCGGATTTATATGTCGTAACACTCGTTGATGTAGAATCAACTTGAGGCGCTATTGTCAATGTATTTCCGTTCGCTGTTGCTGTCACCGTCATAGACGGAGTTAATTCCAACAGTTTATTCTTCAAATCGAATTCAACAAAATTCTTTTCTACAGAGCCGTCTACAATTACTCTGTATGCGTATGTTGTTTCGTTAAATGTTGTCACCGCATATGGTGGAAGTGACTCTCTTAAATCGTTTGGCATTGTCTCATTTTCATTATAATCCCTCAAGTCCGCCAAACGAACCCACACATCATTTGTTTCACGATAAGTCGGTCTTACCGTTACATTTTGCGCTATCATCGTAAATGTCGTTGACATTTGAGATGCGTTTGCGAACGTTATACCATCATCAGTTTCCCACTTATCGAATGTGTATCCGGAATCCAAAATCTGAACATATATCGGAACAGTTTCGCCTACTTCATATGTTCTTGAACATATCCTGTTGCTTGTTTCGTCCATCAAATATCCCAATCCGATAGATTGTTGTACGCTGTCGCCGTTGTCAACAGTTACGGTATACACTTCATTTTCCGTTACCTTAAAGGTTATATTGAAATATGCCAATTCAGCATTTTTATTTGAGCCTATGCTGACTCTCGCCGAATATGTTCCGACCGCCAAGCCATGCTTTGTACGAATTTCAAACTGCGTTTTGTCGCCAACATTCAAGAAAGTAACATACAATGGTATGCTGTTTACAAAGCTTGTAGGACTACTGTCTGTAGCCGTTGTTCCATCAGTCTGAACGAAATCGGAAATTCTCATTGTCAGACTGGTTATATTATCTATACCGACATTCTCAAGCGTGTACATTTGTCTTTGTACATCGGCAGTTGAATAACCCACTTTCTTTGTATCGTACTCAAACGTTTTACTGTTAAGCACAACTTCTACCGGACTGTCCGCACTTCCTACATCAGTAGTAATCTTTATTGCCTCTTTTTCCGGTTCCGGAGTCGGAGATGTACTCGGCGCCGGCGACTCACTCGGATTTGGCGACTCACTCGGATTTGGTGACTCGCTTGGGTTCGGTGATTCACTCGGATTTGGTGATTCACTCGGATTTGGCGACTCGCTCGGGTTCGGCGATTCAGTAGGTTTTACCGTAGGCTGAATTGCCAGTGTTGTCACCTTTATTTTTAAGTAAATATCGTCCGGATTTTGTACATATCCGAAATTTGTATATGAGTAATCTTCAAGTTTACCGATAAGTGTTACTGTTGTTCCCTCAGTCGGCAACACAGTAGCCGTCGGATCACCTTCGATGCTCCAACTTACAACCTTTGCACTGTCATATTCAGACGGCTGATAACCGGTCTGTCCATGATATGCAATAGGAATTGTACTTCTATCAGGGAATGATATATATGTTGCTATATCCGCAAGACTTTGTCCCTCGTATACAGAGAACATACCAGCTCTACCCTCTGAATAGTCTTTTTCGACATAGTTATTTTCGTTTTCACCAAGATAATAATTAACTCTCGGATCAAACACAAAACCTACTTGTGCAGTTTCTGCATCATCTGGAGGAATTGCTGACAATTTAAAATCATCATTACCCAAGTTTATGATACTTTGTATCAATTCACGGTCTGTATTCGTCATACTCGTTGCACTGTCAGACATCGCATTAATTTTAATAACTGCCTGTCTGTTAACAATACTAACCGTTACAAAATCATTGTTATCTGTACTTTTTAATACCATTCCGTTTGGCAGGTATATATTAAAGTTTGTTCCGTCTTCAAAAGCCGCTCCGTCTTTAGGAGTAACCGTTATATCTAAGATACCCGTTTCTCTTTCAACTTCCGCAGTTATTGTTGCATCCTTGAGATAATCATTTCCCTTTAATACATTTCTCAACGCGTCAATATTCCAATTAAATCCGTCAGGAATTGTAAGCCAAGCCGGCTCAGGTGCTCCAAACAATGTTTTGTCAAATTCTTCTGTATATGTTTCACTGACAGGCGCAGTACCTGTTTTCAAAGCTTCCGTAACATCATCAGGCGTCCAATCCGTTTGGATAGGATTTTGAGTCGGAGAAACATACATATCGTCAATGCCGTCCAAAACAGGAGTTACAGTATCAGGCATTTCTAAATCATCCCAAATTTCCGGTCTGTTACTGTCACTGTATGACAAAATACGATTATCATATTTAAAGCCGGTAATTGTAACAGGTTTTACCGTAACTTTTACCGTTACAACTTTATCTGTACCTGCATAGTTTTGACTTACCGTATAAGTCACATTACCCAAAGGATTATACTCTGTTCCATTGCTATATTGAACTGTAAAAGTTTCATCTTCGGAGTTCCATATCATATTGCCCAGCACTTGCTGTCCGTCGGAATATCTCTGAACAACGGTATTCATTGTTTGGTTCAAATATGCAACCAAATCTGCCAATGTACCCGCTTTTGTCGCATCTGAGCATCTATTATAAATAGAATACGCAGTAACTGTTCGTTCTTCAACTGCCGGAGTTACATCAAGAAGTGTTCTGACAACTTTCCATTCTGCCGGAAGTACATCTACAAAGTATTCAATATGGTCATCTCCGACATACATAATATACGCACTATCATCTTCTATACTTAAAATACTATTAAGTTGACTTTGCGTCATATTACATACTTGAACAGGATCTACGATTTGGAAACTCATCTTTCCAAGTGAAACTTTCCTGTCAGATGCTAAAATACATTTTACATCTTCCGTTTTTGGTGAACCTATCTGTTTCACTCCAATATATTCACCGTTAGGGGTTTGCGGGTCCGGTACAAGGTTCATTTGTATCGAACTGCTCGTCAGCTTGGAATATTCTTTTGTCAAATAAGCCTCACTTGTAAATACTTCTGTATTTGCTTTAAAGGTATTCGTTGCATCAGTCGTTATATCATTAGTATCAAAGTTGGACGGAACTATATACCTGCTATCATAATCCAAAGTAAAATCCACACCGGTAGCATCAATATTTTCAATACTGACATCTACTAATGCTTGAATTTTTCCATTTGTACCATACTGCAAAGTAAAGCCGTCAAAAACAAGTTTACTGTCTTCTGTAACAACATTTGCAAGACTTATATTTTCTTTTTCCGCTGACACCGTAAAAACAAACGACGGCAACATCATACATATTATTGTCCATACCGCCACAACTTTCTTTATTGCAGCACTTTGTCGCATATAACCCCTCCCCTCCGGGTATATTTAATACGCTTATTTTACATTTTATGGAATTAACTGTGCGTATTCTTTTAATTGTATCCATATATATTTAATATACTACATCCCCCCCTAATTGTCAAGTTAACCAAATATGACAACTATGCTACATTTCCGTGTCAAAGAAAAGCCTATTTGGTCGAATTTTGTTTCTTATATAAATATAAAAGACAACGTACCCATTTGGGGTACGTTGTCTTTATTATTCAGTATATGCACTGATAAGAATTCTGCTGCTGTCTGTTCTATTATTAAGATTTGGAGCTTTTATAGTTCTATGAGTTGTGATATATAGTCTGTCTTTAGCGTTGTACTTATCGTCACCATTAAAGTCACATATCTTCTTATCAACCATAGCTTGTGCAGGAGTTATGTTTGGAGTAGTTGCGCTGTCAGTGTTTAATTCACTGTCTGCATCTTCAATATCATCAACAATAATTTCGTCTTCAACGATTGTTATCTCGGCGTCTGTAGTTATTGCCGTATTGTCTTCCTTAACGTCCTCCTCTTCGGCAACCGGAGTTTCTGTTTCAGTTACTTCTTCTGTAACTTCATCATAAACACCCATTACCGCAGTTCTCAAGCCCTCACCTGAATAACTGTTGCTTGACGAGCCGCTATCTGACGAACCGCTATCCGATGTACCGCTTGATGTGCTACTATCTGACGAACCGCTGTCTGATGTACTGCTTGACGAGCCACTGTCTGGTGAACCGTTGTCTGATGTACCACTCGATGTATTACTGTCAGATACTTTATCATCTGACGAATCTGTCGGTACGTTAACAGTTGTGTCGTCCTTTGTTGTACTATCGTCTGTCTTATTATCCGTCGGTGTGTCAACTGTTGTGTCATCCTTTGTTGTGCTGTCGTCTGTCTTATCATCCGTCGGTGTGTCAACTGTTGTATCATCCTTTGTTGTGCTGTCGTCTGTCTTATCACCTGTTGGTGTATCAACTGTTGTGTCATCCTTTGTTGTGCTGTCGTCTGTCTTATCATCCGTCGGTGTGTCAACTGTTGTGTCATCCTTTGTTGTGCTGTCGTCTGTCTTATCACCTGTTGGTGTATCGACTGTTGTGTCATCCTTTGTTGTGCTGTCGTCTGTCTTATCACCTGTCGGCACTTCAGACTTTGTATCATTCTTATCATCAGTTGTTATAGCTCCCGCTGCCAAAGCATCCGGATACAAGTCTGCATAATCTCCGAAGATTTCGTCCATTGTATATTCTGTACCAGCCAACATTGACTTAAAGTATTCAAGGTCTTTTTCATCAATAATATCGTGGCTGTCACCCGTTGTAACTATATCACCAGGTATCAAATCAATTCGTCCGAAATCATACATTGCTTTAGCATACGATTCTTGAACATCAATTTCAGATAAGTAATATGTTAAGTAGCCTGCACGTCTTACCGTGATACTGTATACGCCTACGCCTGCCGCAGTAATTGTTTCTTGTGAGAATTCAAACTTACCGTCAGCTCCTGTTACAACTTTTTCTACAAGTGCACTGTCAGGATCTGTAATCACATCATATTGTTGTGCATCAGGGACTTTATACAAGCTTACTGTGGCAACATTGTCGCCGTCAGCAACTGTATTAACATTACCTCTGATAGTTGTTTGTAATTCCGAAACAAGTTTATCATGATCTCTTATAACCTTAACCTTATAACATCCTGTACCGCCGACATCATTTGTAATAATGAATTCAAAGTTATATACAGTCTTTGAAAGGTCAAGTCTTGCTATTGTAACAAGTTGATCTGTAACTTGTCTGTCAATTTCAACATTATCCAACTTAACTGCGATAGTTGTTTCTGCACTGTCTGTTGTATCTGCCGTTGCGGTAAATTCAATTTCTTGTGCAAGAACCGGAACTTTTACAGTATATGAAATTGTATTCTGTTCAAATTCAGGATCAAGTTCATAATATTCATCATCAGGATTATCGTCAGTTACCTCAAGGTTTGTCAAGAATGCTGTATTCTGTTGAATTACCTTAAGTACATATGTTGTCTTTTCCGTTTCATCAAGTGATGAGTAAACTGTTATGAAGAATATATCTTCATTTGACGTTGTACTCAAATCATAATCATTCGGAACATTATCAACATTTTCTGTTGATACACCGTTATGTGTTATGATAACCGTATCTGCCGGTTCTCTTGAAACTGCAAGAATATTTATGCTTTCCTGACCTGCCTGAACGATTGCCGAATACTTGAATATTTCTGAATCGAACGGATCAATTACTGTTGAAGATGTATCGTAGTCGTACAAGTCAGTGTCGCCATCGTCAAGAACAAGATTGTCAAGACGAATCTTACTCTGTGCTCTTTCACTTCTTCTTACTACCACTCTGTAATATCCAACATCGTCTGCCTCTGGGCTGATAACAGTAAAGTCGATATTTGCAGTAGCATCATCATCTTCCATAAACGATATAGGAAGAATAAATTCTTGAGCTATATCTGTGAACATTTCAACTTGATTTTCTGTTCCCAACTGTGCAAGAACAGTATCGTTTTCATATTCTTTCTTTATAACAAGTGAAACGCTGTTATCTGTATAATCAATTACTGTCTCATACAATCTGATAAGTTTGTTATAATTCTTATCAAGTTCATATTTACCGTTATTCGGTTCATCCTCTTCTACAACTGCCAAATCTGCAAGATATGCGTTACTCTTATCATAAGGAGCTCTTATAACTTTTAGAGTATATACCGCACTTCTCTCTTCGCTGTCGCCGCCCGGAAGAATCTTGTCATAAGTTATCTTAACCAATACTGTAAAGTTATCTTCATCAAGCGGTGTATCAATAGTCTTTCTGTAAGCACCGTCTACAGCCGGATCATTATAATCTACCGAACCGTCTGACAATACCTTACCTATTTGAATTCCAACGTTTTGGTAAGATTCTGCAATTACATCGAATTTTTCAACCGATTTACCGATATAAACGTGGTAATCACCGTAATTTGTACCGTTAAATGTTTCTGACATTACTGCATCAGGTGATGGTTCAACTCGTAGATCTGTCAAAATCGGAACATCTGTCTTATAAATATTAACAATGTATTCCGAAACATTTTCAAATCCACTTTCGGCGTATTCTGTTACTCTGAACTTGAATACTCCCTTATCTGTATCATCAAGTTGTGCCCTAATGTAGTCACTAAACTGTGTACTTACTGTATAGTTGTCAAGATATTCACTTCTGACAACATCATTACCACCATAAACATCAAATATTTCAATATAAGCATTATCATCATTCAACGGATATGCAAACAATTCTATATCTGATGTATCAACCATGACATTGTACTTATGTACATTGCCTGTCACTGACTTTTCAAATGTACCCATTGTACCGTTTCCGTCTTTGACAATAATGTCTTTCAAGAACGGTTCAAAGTAATCTGATTGCTTATCAGCATTGACGAACAATGTGTAAACATAACTGTTTCTGTCATCAGCTGTTACTCTTATCGTGTACTTTTCTCTGTCTGTAATGATAAGTTCTGTTATGTTGCCATCCACAACTCTTCTGCCGTTTACTCTTATAACCGCATCCGGATCGTTTGCTGTCAAATCAAATGGTAGATTATTAACCGCATCAGTATTTACAACAGTAGATGAGTATCCGTCTGTTATATCAACTGTATCACCGTTTACGCTTAAATCAGTAAGTGCTGTGGTTGACTTACGGATTATTGTCACTGAATATCTCTGTTTTGCCTTAGAATCATTTCCTGTTTCTACAATAACCGTTGTTACCGGTTTAGAGATTGCCACTGTGTTGCCACCGTGTACATTGACATTTGTTCCGTCATATTCCGGAGTTGCATTTATTACAACTTCATCTACATTGCTGTCAACATAAGCATAGTAGTTCACGTCACGAGTTGTAAAGTCTGTTGTAAGTTCTACATTCTTACCTCCGGCTGTTACTGTCAAGTCTTTCAAATCAACAGATTTAATCGTATCATGAGTACGTCTGTTAATTGTCAATGAGTATACACTTGTAGGATAATTTGTTTCCTTAGATGGATATACCATAAAGATTACTGTTGAATCTTGTCCTGCCGGTGATGTAACATCAAATGTTCCATCGTGGTTATTTACAACGTGAGATGTTGATGACACAGTTGCAACAACCGGAACATAATCCTTTGTTTCTTCAACAAAGTGTGTAAGCAATTCTTCTGTATCAACTGTAATAGTATCAACATCGAACGGCACCGTTACATAATAGTTATGTACCAACGGATCAAATACAGGAGCCATGCTACCCTTATCAACTGCAAGATAATCAAGTTCGGCGATTGTATCGTTAGGTCTTACAATATTTACAACATAGTGTACTGTTGTCTGAGATGCCTTAACACCTGTATCACCGTTACTCTTTATAAAATCAATTTCTGATGTAAGAACTATATCAAAGTAATTTGCACCATGTTTCAATTTTGTAATACCAAGGTGATTATCTCCCATATATGCTTTTTCAGCATCTGAAAGTTTTTCTCCGCTGCTTGTAATCGGCATATTGTTGATTGTCACATACATATTTGTTGTTTCATCGAAATACGGAATCATATTAATTTCTTCTGTATCTTTATCAACAACAACTGTGTAAGAGTATTGATCACTTCTGAATTCAGGAATTATAGGTAATTCTTCATTAGATTCTGTTAGCTTTAAGCCGTCAAGTTTCATATCAACGTCATACTGAGCTTTAGCTTTATCTTCGCCCTTGTTAATTACTACTGTGTATCTTTCCTTAGTTCCAAGTGTATTATCCACAGCGAATACAAGAACGTTATCACCCTCATATAGTTTAACGCCTGTGACGTTACCTGATATAAGAGTAGCATTATTAAGTTTAACGCTGTCATGCTGTCTTGCAGTATCTTCTTCAGAACCTACAGTTGCCTTTACCCATACCTCTGATGTATCGTTAGGTACATTCAGATAATATGCGTGTTCGGAATGATAGAAGTCACTTGATAATGTATATCTCGATTCTTCCGCTCCGGTTGATGAGTTGTAAATCTCTATCGGCAATTCAATATAAGGTCTATCCTTATTGTATGCTCTGTTTACAGTTACAACATAATGTTTTTCTGTTCCGTTAAAGGTTACAACCTTGAACAACAATTCAGTGTCACCGTAAGGGACATTGGTCATTGTATAAGTTTGTCCGCTCTCTATCTTCACAGAACCATTATTTGTTGCATTATTACTTACATAGATATATGACTTACCGTGTATTCCTACCGGATCTTCAACCTCTTCAGGTCTTAGACTCGGAGTGAACGATACAGTATCTACATCATAATCATATGAGATATAGTAGTTTGTCAACTTCGCATTAAATAGCGGAGTAACATTTGAACCCTCTGTATAATCCATATGAATTATATCGCCTGTATGTTCAGGTGTTGCACGATGTGCATCAATTATATAAGTTTCCTTTGTAATATTATCTTCGGCAGTTACTGTTATAACAACCTTGTTTGAACCGTAATGAAGCGGAATATCATTTAGTTCTGCTGTTGAGCCAAGGTTATAATACAACTCTTCGCCGCCTTCTTTTCTGATTCTTAGATCAGAATGTTCATCTGCTGCCTCAACTATCAATGAAAGCTTATCTTCATCATAAGGGATTGCAAGGAAGTATTCATGAACGTCCTTATCAAACATCGCTGTCAATAGTGCATAGTTTTCAGAATTGATATTTGAAAGTTCTGCATTATGGCTAAGTTCCATCATAGTAGAAGTTGTATCTTTTAATACTACAGTATCCGGTCCTGCCGCTCTGTTGATAGTTACTGAATAGTATCTTGCATTTTGTACCTTGCCGGCACCGTTAGATTCGCTTACTTCAAATACAACTGTGTTATCACCCTTTTGAAGAATCATCGGATATTCAAGCATATTACTTACGAGTGTCTTCTTTTCAACCTTATTGTTATTTGAATCAACATAAGTTTCAAGAAGATATACGTCGCAGTTCTGTGCGCCAAGGTTCTTCGACAATGATAGCTTAACTTCCATTGTATCTTCGTCTACAGAGTCATAGTAGTTATAATCGTATTGATTATTTACAAATACTCTTGTAAGCGGATTGCCTGTGTCGGCTCTCATTATATTGGTCAAGTAAGCCATTTCAGGATCAAGATTAATATATGAATCCTTAAACAATTCAATAGCATATTCTGATGTTGTCTTATTAGTGTTATAAACATTGAATATAACTCTTAGTCTGTCACCCTCTGTAAGCTTTGTTCCGTAAACAACCTGACGGCTGCTTACCTGATTTGAAGACTGATTGTCATTCAAACTTACACGGTTAACGATTTCATAATCGAATCCATCGTCAAACGGCACTGCCGTTATTATAATCGGCGTATCAGATTCATCAATTTCCTGAGGAATTGTAAAGTGATAAGTAAACTTATCAGATGTATTATCTTCAACCGGAACTGAAACTGTATCATAATATTTATCACCGATTTGAATTATAATATCGTTTAACTTAGCATAATCATCATTTGCAATTCTTGTTATGCTGAATGTGTAAGTCTTTGTAACAGTACCATCTTCTGAAGTTACATTTAGCTTAATGTCATTTATACCTTCCTTAAGCATAAACTTAACTTCTTCATTTTCTTCAAATATTCCGCTACTTGAATAGTTCATTGAGTTCTGGATATATGCACCTGTTGCATTTTCGCTCATTCTCAAATGCTTAAATGTAATATAAGTATCTGCGTTACTTACTGTGTAAGTATAATCAAGCTGCTCAGGTAGATATTCCGTGAAATCTCTATGAATATCAGCGTCTGTAGGCAATGTAAAGTCTGCGTTGATAAGGTCTGCTGCATTGCTCATAGTTTCTACAACAAGTGTGTAGTTTCTATATACAAGATTTTCAACATCGGCAACTTCTTTATATTCAGTTACTCCGATATTAATTTCTTGCGGAATTGATACCTTATCTTTTGATGTAAATTGCTTTCCTGTAGAGTCATAGTAGTCATAGTTCTGAGTTGCAAAGCTACCAATCTTTACAAGTTTTCCTACGCTTACTGTTATAACTCTGACAGTTGCCTCATTTACATACGACGGCATCTTAGCAACGTATGCACCCTTTGTACCGTCTGCCTTTACATAATCAGCATCCCACTTAGCTGTCACCGGCATTGCATAACCAAGTTCATTGCTTGTTTCAAACGTGCCTTCCGGTGTACCAAGCATAACTCTTAGAATATCAGGTGTTCCTGCCGGAATTATTGTCAATTTGTAATCCTGAGTATGAGTTAAATCACTGTTATCAGTCAATCTGATTGTCAATATGCTTGTGTTATCACTACTGTTATGGTCATTTGTACCACTTTTGGCTGTTGCCATATCTGTAGATGTACTTACTGAACCAAGCTGTAAACCGGCTGAGTTTATTATGCTTGTTGTTACGTATGACGGATCGTCTGACTGTGCCTTGACTACCGGCTCTGTATCGTAATCAACATATGCGAGATATTCATTTCCGTAACGTTGTGCTCTTATTCCGTCAACAATTAGTGTTTCAAGGTTAAGTTCACGTTGGTTACGATTAATCTTAATTCTGTAATCTCTTGTTTGAGTAGCGTCTTCACTCTCTACTCTTACGATAAACTTATTAATACCTGTTGTAAGTTTAACGGCTGTTACAATAGAATTCAATGCCGCTCCGGCAATATTCTCATGTCCTCCGACTTCTTTAAGTACAGTAATCAATGTGCTTGAATTCTTATGAACATGATTTGCATAAGCATAAATATCTACCTGTTCAACATTTGCTCCTACAGTTACTTCATAATCTTCAGTATCATAATTATACTTAGGATTCATTTCGTAACCTGTAACACCCAAACCTAATGTAGTATGGCTTAAGTCTGCATCGTTCGATCTGTGATGAACCATAATTGTATACTGCTTTGTGTAATCTCCAAGTACAAGAGTTACCGGAACTTCAGCATAGCCGTATTCATCAAGTTCAAGTTCTGACGGTGTGTATGCTCTTGTTACAGGGTTTTCTCCGCCCTCAGTAACAGGAGTACTCTTAGTCTGTAAATCATATATGTCATTGTAATCACTACCGATATAAATCTTAAGTGTTTCACTAATGCCTTTTTCTTTTACAGATTTCAGTGCTTCTTGTGCATCTGCAACAAAGATGTACTGGTCTTTTGAGTTATCAATGTTAATCTCATAATCGAATACATTCGGTTTAAAGTCTTTACCCTTGAATTCAATAGGATCTTCTGTAATAGCGTCAGGTCTTACTTCAAGTCTGTCAAGTGACATATCAACTGCCGTATAATTAATATTCAAGTAATATGCACCGTAAATACTTGTATTTGCAGGACGAATTATGAACATAAATTCGTTCTTGCCTTCCTTCAACTGTGTTACACCGGCATTTAATGCACCGGATGACATACTTCTCCACTGTTGATCCTGTGCAGATGTATTATTTAATCTTACCATTTCTATTGATGCCATCGGGTCAATAGCCTTGATATATACATTCGCCGTTGCCGTGTCATTGTATACATGAGATTCAAATACTCTGTCACTGCCAATAGTGTTATCTTCATCAGGAGCACGTCTTTCAACCGTTAGATAATCAAGAATGTTATCTATAGCTGACTTATTAATAAGTACAGTATATGTCTTATCAGGTTTATCAGCTGTTGCTGTTGCATAGATTGAGATTGGCACATATGTTGTTGCACCTTGAAGTGCGATATGTGAATTTGTAACAGTATTCGACAAGCTACTTATCTTCACTCTCGGATTCTGTTCACTCTCTGCTCCTACAACCGCATAGTATTCTGTATTATTAACATTTGTGAATATAGCTGTTACGCTTGACTCTGTCTGGTATGTCGGGAGTTCGCTTTCTGCTATATACATTTCTCTATCGTCATCCCAATTTGCATCTATTGTACTTTGAACCTTAACTAACATACCATAATCTGCCTCGTCAAGTTTCAAAATTCTCAATGTGTATGGGTTTTCGATATTATTTACTGACTTAACAATAAAGTTGATAATTGTTGTGTTATCAGGTAACGGAACATTCTTTAGAACTACCGCACCCGGTGTTGAACCGTCCGAATATCCGTCTACTATGATAGATGACTCTGCACTCTTTGGTACAATCTTAATATCCGTCATTGTCAAGTTCATCGGAACTGTGGCAATAAAGCCTGTATGTCCGTCTGTACTTGCAAGTTGACCGTTATCAACTCCGTTTTCATATGTGTACTGAACATAAATCTTGTCTACGCCCGTACCGACCGGAGTATTGATTATATCAAGTCTGTAATATGTACAACCGTCTTTATCATTGTATTGACTGTTCTTATCATTTTCAGGGTTATAAGAAACGCTCGCCGGTACAATTCTGAAGTATAGATGCTTTTCTCTGTCATTTACAACTGTCAATCTGTTAGTTGTCTTTAGATATTTAACATCGTCACTGTTTGCAACAAATTCACCCTTTGTTTCGTCATACATTTCAATAGTTGCATAAATGCTTCTTGCTTTTAGTTCAAACTTAGAAGTTGCCGATCCCTCAGGCATATTGATTACATATGTATTAAACATACCTGCTATGCCGTTAAGAGTATCTTTTTCTTGTCCGTTTGAAACTGCGGATACATCAGATAATGTCTTCTTATCTGTGTAATCCTTAATATCGACTGTCTTTCCGTATTCAAGAGCCGCATCGTTAGATTCACGTCTGATATTCAAGTTGTATTCCTTGATATTACCCTTACCGTCTTTCGCACGAACTCTTACTGTAATATACGGCTGATTATTCATCGGAACAGAGAATCTCATTCTTAGTGCATTTGGACCGCCAACATGATGATCTTCGTCTGTAACTAATATGTTGTTTCCGTCTTCATCAGTAGTATATTCAATCGGATAATATGCAGTCAATTCCGTAGTCTTATGGTTATTGGTTACATTGATATATGCAGTTGTTGCATTTTGGTTAATCAATACTTCATATGACGCAGGATCTGCAAGGCTCGCACCTATACTTGAAGGTGTTGCCAATCTACCCGATTCATTTTCAATATGGCTGACACGCATTACAACTGATAAGTCAGAAGTTATGTCGCCGCCGTCTTTACGGATTAGTCGTAAGATTACAGGAGTAATCTGGTCAGGAAGTCCGCTTACAAAGTTTGAAGAACCCACATAAATCATATATTCGTAAGGTTTTGTAACAAGAACTTTACCTTCTGTTGCAAAGCTTGGATTTTCTGAAATATGTTGAGTAAATGTGTAACTTTCGTTTTCTTCCTTAACGTCTGTAACAGCGTCAACGTATGCACTCTTATCTTTTGTTACAGCTTGGATTGAAACATCTTGTACATCGTATAAGATTTCTGATTCGTAAACCGGAATGTTATTTTCCAATCCGACATATGTAGCTTGGTTACCTTGAACAAATATATCCTCTAACGCAAGGTCATTGTTCTTTCTTGTCAAAGTCAATGTATAAGCTTTTGGATATGGGTCATTTGCTTGGTTTGCAACGCTTACTATATATGATTGACTGTCTGATGTGAAGTTTAGCTTAGCAACAACTGAATGTTTACCTGATACAGTCTTTTCATCGCTGTCTGCTACTTCTTCACCCGTCTGCATATCACCTATTACTGTAACGATTGCGTCTGAAATTGTAGCCTCAAATCTCATTGGTACGATAGTTGCACCATAGTTAATCTCAGCTGTAATTTCTTCACGTTCATGTGATATTGTTGCAGTCTGATAAGAATGTTCTTCATTGATATTATCTTCATCTATGATGTCCTTAGGCGCTACTTCTGCCAAATGCAATGTTCTGTCGTTTGAAACACGTTCAAGCAATAGACGATACTGTTTACCTGTTCCGACTGCGGAGCTGTTTACAGTATTCTGCATATTCTGTGATCTTACATAGATGTTGATTGTTACATTTTGACCCTTTCTTAGACCTGTAACTGTTGTAACCTGTTGCTTAATGTCGTACTTAGCAGCATTATGAATCTTAATGCTTGCATAATCATGTTCTGTACGTCCCTTAACTTCAACAGCTGTTACATCATTGCCGATATAAGCGATATATGTCGGTATTGAAGTATCTGTATAACCATGACTCTTCATCTCTTCAGCAGAAAGTTCTCTTGTATTAGGTCTTTCCATTGTTTCGATTGTTCCGACTTCACCTGCCCACAACGATACGAGTGTTTCTTCATCGCCGTCAGATGTCGGATACTGCTTAGTTTCAAGGTTCATATTATCCTTATCCATTGGATAAAGTCTAACTTCATAATACTTCTTAGTTACTCCGTCTTCGGCAATCGTTTCAAAGTTCATAAATGTATACTCATCTTTATCCATTTCCTGAATCTTGTTTGTATACTTATAATGTGCATTACCATTACCGTAAACATATTGATATTGCTGATTATCATTATAAACTTCGTTTTCTTTGCCGTCGCCTACACGAACAATAGTGTGTTTCTTATCCATTACAATCTGAGTTGTAATTTCTGATGCAGCGATTGAAAGCGTTACGGCACTGCTCTTCTTTCCTACATCATCTGATGACAAGTAACCCTTATATACAATTACCTCATGTCCGTTAGCATCAATATAATTCTTATCGAACTCTTCTTCTGCCATACTCTGAGTATTCATTGTAGCAATCATAATCAAGTCAATATCTGAATCTGCCGAAACAGTTGTTATATCAACCACATGACTTGAAGTTGCTGAATTATCTTCAGCTGTTATTGTAAAGCTTACTTGTGCCTTTTTATTAATTACATTAATCGGTACCAAGATGTAAGATGTATCGTCAGTCACTGTTTCGTGAACATAACTGTCGTCTACCTTAGTTACGTTAATAACAGCTTTGTTATTTGTCGATCTGATATAAACCGGAACAAGGACATTACCGTCTGCATCTTCTTCAAGATACTTAGTTGAAACGGTTACTGCATAGTGGGCCACACCATTTACATTTGTTGCCTTTGTCAAGTCTACATCACCAACATTTTCATCACTGCCGGGTACGATTAACTTTTCAATAGAAGCGTCGCTTGACTTTCTGTAAATCTTAATTCTGTAATGTACTTCCGTACCTGCCTCAGATGTTGAAACAATATCAACTATTGTAGGTACTGTTTCCGTACCTTCGGTATATGGATTAATCTTTACGTCTACGCTGTCACTTCTGTATCCGCCACTGATCTTAATATTGTAACTGAATTTACCTGATTGGTCAGGAGTTGATGTTGTTCCTGTTGCTGAGTAACTTGTATTCGGTTTCGTCAAATTGTTGTTTGTAAGTGCTTCGACAAACATTGTAACATTTTCTCTTGTTTCAGTCTTATCAATTCCGTATTCATATACATAAACTGTCTGACCGTTTTCGTCTGTTTCTGCCTTACTGTTTTCCTTGTTAACCTTTGTATCATTATCAAGGAATATTGTCAAATTGTCTTCATCCTTATACATCTGTGATACAAACAAGTTGTAAATCTTGCTTGTGCCTACATAGTTACCGTCACCAATATCTGTTCCGGTTACATCGTCTGCGGCTCTCATTCCCACTTGTACTTTGATAAGTGTTACTGCATTATCGCCTGTTACAAGGTCTGCCATTGGAAGAGTATTATCCTTTAATGTTGTACCGTCATACCATTGTGACCATGTGATATGTTCATCATTATCAGCATACAACTTAGCTTTATTAGCATAAGTTTCACTTCCGTCATTTGGTATATAACCGTATCTTACATAATAGCCGTCCTTGTCAATCTTGATTTGACCAAGAGTACCAGGAGCAACTCTTGCTGTAAACTTACCTGTTGCAGAATCATATGTTGCTTTATAGCCATTGTTATAATTATCTACTGTTGCAGGATACATTGTAACTTCAGGAATTAGGTTTGTCTTTATAACATCAAGGTTATAAGCCTTTTCCGTCTTGTTATCTGTTGCCTTAACAAATATATTTGTTGAAGTTGTATCCGCTGTAAGTTTAAAGCCTGTCCATGTATACTTGTTTACTGTATACTTATCGTTATCCTTAGTATCACTTATCTGAACATTTGCAAGTGTTTCAACAGTCTTAGCTGTTAAATCTACCTTTTCAAGATCTTCAGGAACATACGCTGTATATCCTGTGATATTACCGTCGTCATCCTTATTAGGAACTGCGATTACAGTTTGTGTTGTACCGTTAGTGTCAACGTATTCTGCAATGACGCTTTCAAGATCAACAACTGTATTCTTAATAAAGATTCTCAACGTTGATTCAGAAACCTGTTCATAATGCTGACCTGCATAATATACAACCTTTACAGGAATATCAAGCGACTTGCCTTCTTCAAGGTTAGGTACTTGTACAGTACCGTATCTCTGATTCAAAGTTGCGTCGTTATAAGTATAACTTACATTGACTCTGTTATCATCAGGGATAAGTCCGATATTAGTATTATCTGCACGGCTTACCAAAGCATTATGTGTTACGTTTCCGTTTTCATCAACAAGTTTAGTTGCCTTATCACCCGTTGAACCGTTCCACTCTGTATAAGCTGTCAAATCAAGATTGATTTGAGGAACAATTATAATTGTGTACTTTTCACGGTTTACTTCGTCTGTCGCAATGACATATGCGTATCTTGTAGATACTACTCCGTCTGTAAGAGCTACATTCTTTTCAGTATATGTCTTCTTTTCATACGGAACATTTGTCAATGCACTGTCAGTACTGATATATACTCCTGCAAGAGCATTATCCTTTGTTGTTGACGCAGTAAGTTCGGTTAACTTATTGATACCGTAAGGAACTCTTACTATGAATTCCTTATCTGATACAAGATATGTTGTATCAGCGTTTATTGTTTGTTCAATGCCGTCTGCATCTATGTACTTAGCGATTACGTCAATGTCTGTCTTATCGTTAATTCCGCTGATTCTCAAGTATGCCTTTCTATCGACACTTATCTTACTTGATGGTCTGATTGAAATTGTCAATAATACACTGTCATCATTAATCTCGTATCCGCTTATTGTCCATATATTGCTTGCGGTGTCTTCTGCTTTTGTTCCATTTGCTGAAACATTTACAAGAGCGCTGTCGCTGACTGCCTTAACATATAAGTCTGCCTTATCCGTTGTAACAGTTGCTTCATATACATCAGCCGTTGAACCGTTAATTACTTCTTTCTTAACATTACCGATTTCCTCAGTGCCGTCTACCTTAACTGATTCAAGACTTGTATTTGCTCTGTAGATTGTCAAAGTATATGTCTTATCATTTGTACCTGATGAAGGTTTTACATTGATATTGACATTCTGTTCATCGCTTGTTAACTGATATTCCTTATATTCATCATACGATGTCTTGTATGTTGTATTCGGTTCAATCTGTACCTTAGCCGAATTAGATTCTGCCTTTGCCTTAATGTCTGTCAATGAAACATTTTCATCTACTATTGCAGCATATGTATCATCGTCAACCTTTTCGGCTCTGACAACAATTTCATCGCCCTTAGCGTCTTCATATGTTAAGTCGATATAGTCAAGATTATTATTATCGTCCTTCTTATAAATTCTTACATATGATATGTTATTGAACGAACTTGGAATATTAGCATTTCCTACATTAACCTGAATTTCTGCATATCCGTCTTTCAATGCCAATGATGAATTATAATAGCTATTTGAAGAAGTTGCATTCGGTTCAGGTGCTGTGTCAGGAAGTATACCTGTTGTAAGTTCAGCATTAACGTCGCTTGCCTCAATTCGTATATCTGTATAATTGCCATCTATGAATATCTCATAAACATCAGCCGCTCTGCCGTCTATTGATTCAGAAACGGTTGTTGGATAATATGAATTACCCGATGCGTCTACTGTCTTTAGTTCAAGATTTGCGATATATACATTAACCTTATATTCAGCCTTAGCTTGTCCGTTTGATGATACAACAGTAATCTTCTTAGCAGTAACCGGTGCAGATACATCTTCAAGAACATCTGTATGTCTTGATGCAACTGTATTACCGTCTATCTGTACCATAGCTCCGGCATTGGCTGCCTGAGCAATCAAGTCAACAAGTACATCACTTGTCTTGTCAGAAGAAATCCATGCGTTATATTCGCCGTTTTCTCCCTTAACTGCCTGAACTGTTCCCTCAACGTTGTTACGAGTATATCTAACTTCTACTTTTTCAAGATCTGTATCTTCATTTGCCTTGTATACATTTAGATAAATTGTCTTATATGTATTTTCATCGGCATCTTCTGCACGAATTTTGAACTCGAATGTTGTCACTTCTCCGTTAAGAGCCCATTCTTCTTTTTCAAATACACTGTTATTTACAGCCGAATTTGGTAGAGCCGCACCTACTGATGCGTAATCACCGCTTACCATAGCGTTATTGCCGCTTGCTGTAACCTTAACGTGAACATTTGTCTTATCTTCACTGACAATCAATTCATAAACGTCATTTCCGTTTTTATCTGTTGTTGCAACAGCAAGTTCATTATCCATATCCTCTGCATAAACTTTAACTTCACCTATATTTAGGTTCTGTCTTTCAAGTTTTAGAGTATATCTGTATGAATACTTACTGTTCGGAACTGCTACATATACAGGGATATAGAATTCCTTAATGTCTTTTCTTAGATATACATCTCGGCTCCAATCTGTTTCTGTATTAAATTCGCTCATTCCTGAAGTCGGTACAGTCATGTAGTCCACATTTCCGCCAATCAATGTAGGCAATGTCATTGTAACTTCGGCATTTGATGCAAGTGCCTTTGTCCAAATGTCTATTGTTTCATCATCTTGGTCGATTTGAAGTGTGTAGATACCCTTGCTGTCAGCTGTAAGAGTTGTGTAATCGTCCTCATCTGCAAGCTTTGTCTTTAAGAATTCAAGACCGCCAACATAATCGGCTCTTTCCAAAACAAGCATATAGTCAACTGACTTTCTGCCACTCTGTGAAGTTACTCTTACAACATACTTAGTTGTTTCGCCGTTTTCAAGCGGCATATCTGAATCTGTCCATACACTGTCTGATGTTGTATCATCCGATGCAAGAACATTTTCAAGTCTGTCAATAACTTCAATTCTGCCGTTATTCTTAGCTTTCAAAACAACATTTGCTGTTTCGCTTGTTAAGTTGTGAGCATTATAAGAAGTTCCGCTTGCTACTACATTTGTATCGTTTACAACTACGCTCTCAAGTTCTGCAACATCACTCTGGCGTACCAAAGTAACTTTATGTGCTTGAGATACGGCTATGCCGTTTTCATCAGTTGCTGTTGAGATAATATCAAAGTCTACATCGTAGCTTGATCTTCCCGTACTTACAGGAACGCTGATTTCTATTGAACCTACTCTTGACTTCGTACCAACCTTTACAGTTGCTGTTGGGTCTTCAGCCTCAATATACAACTTAACTGTTTGTGCGCTGTCTGTAATTTCAACTTCATGTGAATCACAGTTACTTGATGTATCTGTATTATTTTCAGCAACGCTTTCTTCTGATGTGCCTCTTTGTGCAATAACTGTCTTAACTGCCGTATTGCTTGAAACCTTATTCAACCACAATGGATATAATGCTTCGTTACCTTGACCGTCGCTAACATAAATAGTTAATTCATTACAAGCATTGTTTAGATTTTCGACATTATACAAGTCGATTCTACGTTCAAAGCTACCTGTGTCCTCATCTGCAACACCTGTTGCAAGTTTTGTACCTTGTCTGTAAAGTTCAAGTACATAACCGTCTGATGGTGCATTTAGTGAAACAGTTACATATTCGCTTGTGTTTTCTTCAGGGATTACCGCTACATATTCGCCGTAATCATTAGCCGCAATACGTCTTGATACAGCCTCATCATTATCCTTAACAGATACTGAGATTTGCTTTAACTTAGAGTCACCCTTTGTAATTACAAGATTTCTTGTTGTGTATTCAGTATACGGATAAACTGAGATATTTAGCGGAACAGTGAATGTTGTTTCTCCTGCCTTGCTTATATCGTAATCCTGTTCATCCTCATACAATGCCCAATCGAAATCTCCGATTTGTACCTTAGCATCCTTATCGTTTGCCTTTACATAAACCTTAACTTTCTTTGCATTCGGAAGTGCCTGATATGTGTACTGTATCTTATTATAGATAAGTAGATTATCGTCGGCTCTTACCTCTTCAAGTTCAGGCATTCTTCTTGTAAGAGTCAAGATATAATGCTCTGTTACAAATTCATTATCAATATTATGTGAGGTTACTGTGAACGGTAGATTTACTACATTCTTTCTCATTGTATAGAATCTTGTCAAAATACCGCTTGTGCTGTTTGCTATAACAGTTGAACCGTCCTCATCATAAAGTGTAATACCTTGATATTCATTTACACCCTTGATTACAATATCACCGTAATATTCTTTTTCATTTACAAGGTTTACAATATACTTAGCTTTGTACTGCTTTTGAGTACCGTCGGCATCTGTGTAATAATCATCTGAGTTAGGACTAATCTTTCCTGCCTCAATGCCCTTGAATGAAACGCTTTCAAGATTTGTATCGTCATCACCTGCATAAAGGATTTGAAGTTTGTATGTCTTGCTTGCCTTTCCGTCTGCGGCGTCAACTCTGAATTCAAAGTTTGTAGTACCGCTTTCGTTCTGTGCGACATTTTCAAATACTCCGCCTCTGTATTTTGATACAGGTGTTTCGATTGTGTCACCCCAAAGTGTTACAGTTGACATTGCGCCCTTAGGCATAATTGTAATATTTACAGGGTCATGTCTGTTTACTGTTGCAACATATGTATCATCTTCTATTGCAAACAAGCTTATATCTACAAATGTATTTTGACCCTTTTGTACTTCTGTATCATTTACATATACTTTCTGTACATCAGGAATATCACGATCTCTTGTGATATTCAATGTATAAACTTGCTTGTATCTGCCTGACGATGATGTTGTTTCTATCTGATAAGTAGTAATTCCGGTTTCAAGTGTACGTTCTACAATAAGTTTACCGTCTGCCTTATCAGCTGTTCCTCTAAATTCGATTGTTGTATAACCGTTTAGAGCATTTACTTCAATCGTTGCAGGATTCCAGAAACTCAATGGGTTATCCTTATCGTATGTCGGAATTGACGCATCATAGATTGTCGGATTTTCCGGACGAGGTATAGCCTTAATTGTATTAACGATAATATCTCCCAAATCTGCATTATGAGATGCAGTATACAATGCAATGACATATGTCTTCTTTGCATTCGGAGTCTTTTCATCGCTTTCATAAAGTTTAGACTTAACTGTTACCTCGATTGTGTTAACCTCATTATTAAGGTCAACATCATACATATAACCTTCATTTTCCCAAACATTTGAAAGTGTGCTAAGCGTCTGATCGTTGATAGCTACAATGTTTGTATTTTCTGAATTTGTTTCAACATATGGTTTAACAGATTTTTCTGCAACCATAAAGTTATATTGGCTGCTTTCTTCGATGTATGTACCTTCTTGACCGTCTATTGTTACTATCTTCAAGCTTACATCATCATCTACACCTTGTAGACGAAGGATATAATCTTGTGTTGCGCCACCGTTATGCGGTGCAACTGTAATACGATAGTATTCATAGTAGTCAGGAGCAATCTTAACACCGTCTTTTAGTACAAATTCTATTGTACCTCTGTTTGTATTGTTTTCAACCGGCTGTTTAATCGGTTCAAATATGCTTGCGTCACTGTCTGCCGACTTAACACGAACAACATTTGTAATTGTAGCATGTTTATCTGTCGGAACAATCTTGATTGTTGCATCTCTCGGAGGAACCTTACCATCCCATACAGCCTCATGCTTAACGCTGTTATAATGACCCGGTTTATTCTCCTCAATTATAATCTGCTCAATTCCTGTGTTGCCGCTCTTTGTTGAAATACGAAGTGTGTATGCTTTGTATTCTTCATCGCTTTCGGCATTTTCAGCTTTAACACGAATTTGATATACGCCGTTATTTACATTCTTCATAATGTCGCTGCCCAAGTCAACGCTCATATTTGCATCAACGTCAGTGTAATTTGTCTGTGCAACCCACTGAGTTCCGTCATACTTGAACAAACCAACCTTAGCGCCGATTGATTCCGGAGTAAGAACTGCTGTTGCCTGTGCCTGTGAACTGCTTGTGTAAATGATGTATTCTTTAGTAGATTCATCATATTCAACTTCTGCATCCACATTGCTTGATGTAACTGTATCAAGTTCTGCAGTTTCATTCTTTCTTGTTAGAATTAATGTGTAGTAACCTCCGTCACCCTCACCGTACGGTGCAAGAGTTCCGTCTTGTGCAGTTACATAGATTCTTACGTTTTCAATTTCTTGATCCGGAGTTTCTATTGTCTTTGTTTCAGTCTTTACATTTGTAGGAGGTGTTGAATTAATTCCTACAAGTGCATAGTTACTTTCAGCCTCTGCCTTTAATTCATAATCCTTAGCTGTGTAAGAGATACTTGATTCAAATACACCATTGTTATGTTCAACCTTCTTGCCGTTGATGTACAATACAAGGTTTGTATTGTTATCCTTTAGGTTAGAAGTGAATGTGTATTCCTTAGTGTATTCCTTAACGCTACCGTCGGCGAATGTACCGAATGCGGCATGAACAAGAATCTTATATTCTTGCTTAGTATATGTTGTGCTAAGCATTTGATCAAATGTAACAGTATTATCGAATACATTTCCTATTGTATTTGATTCTGTACTATAATGATTTGATTCGGAATCAATCGTAAGCGTTGTTCCGTTTGTTGACATAATATACAACAAACCGCTATTTGTATTCTTTTCTTCAAATACATAATAGTTTCTCTTTTCACTGTCATAGCTTGTCGACGCATTGTTGTACTTCAAGTCTACAATACCAATGTCAAGTGTATGAAGTTCTACATTCAAGATGTACTTCTTCGTATTACCTGCCTCGGCTGTAACTGTTACAGGAACATGGAATATGTTTCTGTTATTTTCATCTCTCTCAACAAGGTTAAGCGAGAAACTTACGTTTCCGTCAGCGTCCGGCTCATATTCAGCCTTGCTTGAGTCAATAGTAAGTTTAGCCTTAGGGCTTGATAGTTTAACTGTAAATGCCTCTGTATAAGATTCTTTTTCAGGGTTATCAAGATCCTCATTTGCGAATACAGTAAATCCAGGTATTTGATTTTCATCTAATCTTTCTGTTGAATCACTGTTTTCGTAAACTGTATCAGGATTAATTGTAACACTGCTGATATTAGCATCTTCAGACTTCTTATTGATATTAAGAATTATCGGTGCATCTTCGTTGGTAATCATTGTACCGTTATCTGCATATAGATAAATCTTAACAACAGTTGTCTGACTGTCAGGGTCAATAGCTTGACCTATCTTAATTCTTTCACCTGAATCTTTATCTACATTAGTACCATTATAAACAAGTGGGTAAACTGATGTATCAAGATCAAGTTTCAATGTTTCAATCCATGAACGTTCGCTCGGTGTATCCGGTGTTTCAGATGTATCTGTGTCTTCGCCGTCTTCACCTTCATCGGCAGTATTTTCACCGACCAATAGTGAGATAATATCCGAACGATTAGCTATTGCTTTAATGTCTATGGATGTCATATTATTCGGAATACCAACTGAATATTCACCTGTGATTGAATCAGGACCGTCTACAAGTGTCCATTCTGATGTTCCGTCTGAATAACGAATGTTTACATACAAATTCTTTAGAGTCAAGTCAGACTTATCTCCACGAATCATTAGATAACTTATATCTGTCTTACCGTTTTCAGCTTTGATTACTATAGGAACAAATATTCCCTTTCGTAAATCAGCACTTACTCCGGCAGTCAAGTTGTATCTGTTGCCGTCTGTCAAATCGTATGCTTCAATCTTCTTTTCATGTGTTGAGTAATCTGAATCACTCAAACTACTGATGTAATTCTTCTTAACTTCTACGTTAGCAGAATTATCTGACATAATAGCATAGTCTTCGATAGCAAGGAATTTACCTATTGCAACCGATGCGTGGTCATCCTTTGTCACAACTCTGATTGCAGCATTCTTAGCTGTATCAGATACTGTGATGAAGTATCCGTCAAACTCTGTATCATATGTATCGCTATTGTTATTGTTACTTGTCGTCTTATTGTAATTTGTCTTTACAGTAGACTTTTCTATTGCCTCTGCCTCATCTGAAATAGCTGAAGGTAGTTCACCGGCTTTGACAATACCGCCGTCAAGTGATGTATCTGCCGATTGAAGTTTGATGTAAAGTTTGTAAACCTGACTGAATCCTGATTCACCTGTAACTTTAAATCTTAGATACTTAACCGCAGTAGTATCATCTGACGTGATGTAGTCTTGAACTCTGATTGTCTGATTTAGAACTTGTTCAAACTTACCACTCTTACCTGCTACATAACTTACTTCTTCATCCGATACATCCGGTGAAGATGCAATCGTTACATAAGCATTAGAGCTTGTAGCCTTGATTTCAAGATCTATACTCTTATCATTGTCATAATCCGATTGCTTAATTGCAAGATAATATTGATATTCTTTATCGCTATTCTCTTCTTTTACTATTGTATATCTTGATGATTCAGGAGTAGATACGTCCTTAACGTATTCAACAGTAACATCATCCTTAACATAAAGAATTGTAAGAATGTAATCCTTTGTTACAGATCCGGATTTAACCATAAGTTTATAGTTAGTTTCCTTATTAACTTCAGGATCAAGTGCCTGTTTACTGAATACGATATATGGTTTTTCACCATCGGCAATCTTAGATGTAACTGACTTATATTGTCCCATCTTATAGTCGCCGTTTTCAAATTTACCTACCGCAACCTGTTCATAAGGCTGATCAAGGATAACCTTAATATCTGTGCCTGTTTCACTGTAAATAACCTTTGTTTCAAGCAATCTTGAATCATCTGCATCGACTGTTGCTGCAAAGAATTCATTCATCTTATCAGTCTTTGCACTTGCGTTAATATTCAAAGAATTCTTAATAACCGCAAGTTTATATGATTCTTTTGAATACTTAGTATCAATCGGTTCTACGCCTACGCTGTAGTTTGTGATGACACCGTTTGTATTACTGTTAAGTGACGCTACGTCAAGATATGGAGCAGTGCTTAAATCGCCTCCGTATTCAACGACTGCCGCCTTAGCATTTACAGTATTTCCGTCTGCGTCTGTCTTGACTGCCAAACTTCTTGCCTCAACAAGAATTGGTCTGTCATCTTCGTAATTATCAATCAATGCTACATATTGTTGTTGAACAATATCATAGTAAGCATCAACAGTTTCAATTACTCCATTCGCATCGTCATAAACTGTTACCGTGATCTTATTCAATCTCGGATCGGCAGAATTCTTGTAAATACGTATTGTCTTTTCTTGAGGGCTGTCGTTCTTAGGGAAGATTGTAAACGGTACGTCTTCATATCCGTTTGCGTCCATCTTCTTCTCATCAAGAACATATGTAACCTCACTGATTGTCGATTCAATCTTACCGTTATTACCTATCTTGACTTGTCCGCCTTCAAGTATTGTAGATACTGTGATAACTGCATTTTCTGCATCGTCATCTACAGATGCTATATACCATGTTCCATCCTTAGACGGCATTATTCTTGTATGGTCAACTGCAACATACGGATCGTCCTCATCCTTAACTTTGATAATATCAAGGATATATTCGCCTGAACCGATGTTACCACCTATTACAGTTGTAGAAATATTTGTTGTAACAAGTGTGTTTGTACCGATGACAAAGTCTTCATATACTGCCGGACTTGTTAATCCTTCCTTATCAGGGTTAACACTGCTGTTATTTCTGTAGGCAATGTTTGTTCTGTCAAGTGTAGTATATGTTGTTATATCTGCAAGAGTAACATTTTCAGGAACAATTACCTGGTATCTGTTTTCTCCTGCCTTAACTGCCGTATAAGTCTTGCTGTCTGTTGAAACAGTAATCTTCGCAATAGATGTTGCGTATGATTCCTTATAGATGTATAGGATATAATCATTAGTTGTTCCGTCTTGTGCCGTTACTGTAAGCTTAGTTGCCGTAAAGTTACCGTTAGTTGCAACTTCTGATGTACTGTCTGTACCGATAGCGATATTCTGTGCGTCAAAATACTTACCATGATATTCATTTTCAGTATGATCTGAGTTTACAGGAATTGATGCTATTGATACTATTGACGCTTTCTGACCGTCAATGTAAACAGTCGCTCCGACAAGTGGATTATTATCACTGTCTGTATCAGGAGCGATATAGTAGTAATAATCAACCGTTCCGTCTTCTTTTAGTACGGCTGCCGGAATATGAGTAGCACCATCATAATATGTATGATCTGCTTTGCCGTTTATTGTATCCTTGTTATAAACAGGTGTTACAGAAATATGATGGATTGTTGCATCGCTTGACTGACCGATAATAGCAAGTTTTGTTGTTCTTACCTTATCGTCATTTGTAAAGTCAAGGTAATACAATGTAACATCTTCAGCCTTAACATTATCAACTTGATAATAATATTCACCGTTTTCATCCAATTTCTTTTCGACTGTGCAATCAACTGCGTTTCCGTCAGCGTCACGAAGTGTCAAAGAATCTGACATTACTCTTGAACGAATTCTTAGGCTGCCTTCACCCGTCTTAGATATAGGAGTAACTACACTGTATAGCTGAGTTATTCCGCCCTTTAGAACTACTGCATTATATTCTTTACCTGTTTCGTCTGTGGCTGTTTCTATAGTATAGTCTGTACCATACGTCAAGAATCCTTTGTCAAGGAACCAATCTGTATCCTGAACTTCACCGGCTGTACTGATAATTTCATCTGCTTTTTCAGGATTTTCAATATCGTAGTACAAATAGCCAACTCTGTCGTCTTGTTCTGCAATTACTGTGAATGTTGCATCAAGTTCTGTCGGTGTTTCATTATCAGTAACAATAAGCATTGCCGTACCGATACTAACACCTGTAACATTTTGAGTTGTCTTATCATATGTGATTATATCACCTGTTGTATCTCCGATATTTACAACTTTTGCTGTGTAATCGCCTCCGTTAGTATTTTCCGGAGTTGTTACATAGAATCTTGGTAACTTGATAGTTACCTTTCTAACGTCATTTACGCTCATTGTTGCGGCACTTGGCTTAATTTCTGCCACATCACCTGCAATAATTGCCGGTTCGTAAATGATTGAGTTAGTCAGGTCGCTCGGTCTACCAAGAGCCAACTGACCAATATCATTGATACCAAAGCCGTAAACCATACCGTTCTTAGGATCGCTTGTATCAACCATACTTCTTGAAACGATTGTGAATGCACCGCCTGTAGATACTGCCAATGCCTGTAGATTTTCTCTTGTACCTGCTGATGCGTTTTCAACCGTTACATATGTAGGTTTTTCTACATCTGCCGTACCGTTACCTGTCTTAGGATCGCCAAGACCAAGTCTACCGTCTGCACCGTCGCCCCATACTGCGATATTCTGATCGCCAAGGATAGCAACATTATGAGTTGCACCTACTTCAAGGCTAACAATGTAGTCACTGCCTGTAAGATTTGATTTATCTACAAGTCCAGGAGCTGCAATTGTTGTTCCTTCAATAGATTCTGCCTCTCGTCCAAGTTGCTTTTGGTTGTTTTCACCCCATGTAATAACATTACCGTTATTTAGTAATGCCGCTGAATGATTAAGACCTGTATAAATACGAACTACATCATTACTGTAATCAGTGTTACCGACTTTAAGTTTAACTTCTGTCGGTTCTCTGTAGATCTTTGTATTTATACTGTTGACATCAATCTGACCGCTGTCGTTGCTGCCCCATGCCCATACGCTACCGTCGTAACGAATTGCATAAACTGTCTGACCGCCTGAACCACGGCTGATGTCAACAACCTTATTAAGACTCTTAACGATTACAGGAGTTGATGAGTATGACTGTGATGAGTTAGAGTCATTACCAATCTGACCATAGTCATTCCATCCCCAAGCATATACTATACCACTTCTTGAAAGTGCTACTGTATGATATGTTCCGACCGATACCTTAACTATATCTGTTAACTCAACTGTTTTAGCGTTTGAATCTGTCAATGTTACACGTTCAGGTGACATAACCATATCACGAACTGAAGGATCATAACCAAGTCCAAGTTGTCCTCTGTTATTTAGACCCCATGTATATACATTACCCTTATCTGTCAAGGCTACTGAATGATACTCACCGGCGTAAACCTTAACAACATTTTCGCCTGTGCTTATAAGCGTACCGTCTGAGCTTTCTTCAACTTTTCTTAGATCATCAAAGAATGTTAATCTCTGAGGAACATTTTGAATTACGTTATCTGCCGTTCCAATACCAAGCTGTCCATATGTGTTGCTACCGAATGCCCATACGCTGCCATCCTGCTTAAGCACTATTGTATGCGCTCTGCCTGATGCGGTCATAGGTGCTACGATTGATGGATTTTCTTCTGTTCCTTGCTCGATATTTGTTACAAAGTATACAAGCTTTTCACTTCCGGCACTTGTGCCGTTTGAATTCTTAATTGTTCTTGTTACAACTATCTGTGTAAGACCTGTAACAGACTTACCTGAAACATAAACATCTCCGTTTTCATCAATTCTTGCATCGGCAATATCGCCATTAACGCTTACAGCTGTTATATCAACTGAATCGTTATAATCTAACAATAGATTGAACTTAGATACATCAGGAACATTAAGTTTAACTTCATCTCCGTCTGAAACAACTGTTACTTCGTTGTCTCCAGCAACAAGTCTTGATTCACCTATCATAACAGGAGTATCACTGCGTGTTTCGATTGTATCCAATCCAAATTCTGTACCATTGCCTTGTGTATAGTCACCGAAACCGTATACAACACCGTTTCTGTCGGCAAATGTACTGAACTTATTACCGGCCGATATGCTCATTGCATAAACATTGCTTAGGAACATTTCGTTTGCTGTAGGCTTGCTTATATATTGAATTGTACCGTCGTTCATACCACCAAGACCAAGTTGTCCTAATGAGTTATCACCAAATACATAAAGCGTACCTGTTTGATTTGTTACCATAGAATGATTATATCCGGCCGATATATCAAATATTCCGCTTGCCTCAACTGTTTGAATCGCCGTTGTTTCCAACAAGTTTCCGTTACCAAGTTGTCCATAACTGTTATCACCGAATGATGCAGCATTTGTAGTATAGTACAATGCCAAGCCATGGTTAGTTCCGGCTGATACAGCTACTACTGATGCACCAAGGAATGAAGGAACCTTTGTAGGAATTCTTAAATCTCCTGACAAGTTGTAAATACCAAGTTTATTATGTTCATAATTACCTGTAGCATAAACTGTTCCGTTCATCTGCAAGAATAGTGTATGATCTTCACCTACTGAAATTTGTCTTACATTAGCAATCGCAAGTTTCTTCGGTGTTGCAACTTCTGTTTCATCACCAAGACCAAGTTGTCCGTGTGTATTATCACCCCAAGCATATACGTTACCCTTATTTGTAAGAGCCATACTGAATCCGTTGCCTGCGGCTATTGAAACAAATTTTTCTCCTACTCCAAGGTCAACATTAACTCTTGTGAAGATATGTGATTCACCGTCAGCAGTTGTTATACCAAGCTGACCGCGGTCATTATTACCGGCTGCCCATACAACGCCATTTTTATCAAGAAGAAGTGTATGATCATATCCTGCGTCAGCATCAACGTAAATCTTTGATGTTGTAAATGCCGCTACCGGTTTATCACTTGTATCTGTGTTGCCTGTACCTAGTTGTCCGTGTGTGTTAACACCGAATCCCCATACACTGCCGTCGTAACGTACAGTTATTGTATGGTTTGTTCCTGCCTGTACTTTTGGTTGGAAGTCATAATCAGCATCTTGTGGAAGAACTACAATCTTAGCAAATGATGTCTTATTCAAGCTTTCGTTTTCTGTTACTTTGACATATGCAATTCCTTCTTTAAGTGCCTCAATACTCTTTCCGTTTTCAGGAACTGACAGAACAGCGTCATCGACTACCATTCCGTTATTTTTAACATCATATTTGAAGTTATAATCAGTATTTGCACCTGCCTTAGCGGTGTAAACGTTGAATGCCTCAAATGATGCCTGTAAGTCTGCCAGTTCACCCTTCTTGACATAGATTGTACCGTAGCCTGAAGAGATAATGTTACCGTCTTCGTCTACCTTATTAATTTCAATCTGACTGTCACCGCAGATAACAAACTTACTGCTGTTTTGTGTTTCACCGTTTGCAAGCTGACCAAGAGCATTTTCACCTTCGCCCCAAACTCTACCATCTGAATCAATCAAGTATACTTGATTATATCCGGCTGAAATTACATCAACGTTTGAAGGAGCTGAATCTATGATTGTTGCAACTGACATACGTTCATTTGTTGCCGGATCTTTGCCAAGCTGTCCTGAACTGTTGTCGCCCCAACCATATACTGTTGATTTGCTTGTCTTATCGGCTAATGTTTCTGTCTTAACTGCGTATGAAGAATATTGACCTGCCGCAATATCCGATACATCTACTAAGTATTCGTTTTCACTTATCTTAACTTGTACCGCATTGCTTTCCGCATTTTCACTGTTACCGATTTGACCGTATGTATTATCGCCATATGCCCAAACTCTGCTGTCTTCATCAAGAATAAGCAAATGATCTCTATCTGCCACTATCTTAACAGCCGATACATCACTGTTATTCTTCTTTATTGAAACCTTCTGCGGACTTCCTGATTCATCAATCCTCCATACCATACCGCCAGTTGTACGAGCGTACATTCCACTGATTTGTGCAACGCCTGTAAGGTTTGGAATTTGAGCAATCTTTCTTGAGTTGTATACGAACATCTCACCGAATCCATATACAAATCCGTCATTTGTAAGAACAAGAACACTGTTATCTGTTACTGATACACTCTTGACATTTGTCATAACTTTTCCGTTAGGACCTGTTACGGCAACAGGAGTTACTGACTTAGCCGCTGTTGTTCCGCCGCCAAGCTGACCGAATGTATTATCGCCCCATGCGTAAAGCTTGCTTTCTTCACTGCCGTCTGCATTCTTCTTATATGTTACCGCATAAGCTGAATTCTTACCGGCTGCAATGTACATTACGTCTTCGGCAATAGATACCATACCGATTGTATCTGCTGTACTTCTGCCAAGTTGATCTGATGAGTTGTCACCCCATGTCCATACACTGCCGTTCGCTTTTAGAACAACTGTGAATCCTTCACCGGCTGCAACCATCGGTGTATACTTATCATCTTCACTGCCACCTGAAACTGTTACAACAACGTAAGCCGAAACTCCGCCACTTGTAACCTTTAGGTTAGCCTTACCGGCTTTAACACCTGTCATTGTTTGAGGTGCTGATTCTGATACTGTAAGTATATCCTTATTCAATGATGTGTATGTTACATTTGTTGAGCCCGTACCTGTTAGACCTAACAAGTTAAATGCGTCTGTTGCACTGATTGTCAGCAATGGGTTGATTTCAACTGTATCACCCTTTCTGATAGTAAGTTCAGAAGGAGTTACATTAATTTCACCCTTACCTACAAGTACCGGTACTGATGTATTATCAACATCAAGGTTACCAAGTTGTCCATTATTGTTTAGACCGTATGTCCACATATATCCTGTTGACTGAAGTGTTGATGTAGCACCGTATCCGGCATCTATTGCAATTATTGAGAAATCGTCTGCATCATCTGTATAAACAGTCTTAACAGGTAGTGATACTTTACCGCCGACATCTGTTCTGCCGATCTGACCAAACTCATTGCTACCCCATGTATAAACAACGCCCTTATTATCGCTTGCATCGTTCTTTTCGATTGCAAGTGCAACGCTGTGTTTATCACCGGCTGATACGCTTATAACATTTTCAAGTAGTTGAGTCTTATCACTGTCAAGGTAAACAAATTCAGGATTATTCATATTACCGTTGTCAGATTGACCGTTACCAAGTTGTCCGTATGAACCGGCACCCCATGCAAGTACATAACCTTCTGCATTAAGTGCAAGTGTATGATCATCAGCTGACTTAGATGAAATATCAACAATGTTATTTACAGAATTGTTTTCACCCTTGAATATCTTAAATTCAGGACTTGTAGGGTCTGTAGGTAGTTCCCAAACAGTACCGCTTGTCTTTAATACATATCCGCCGCTTATCTTACTTACCTTTTTAACAATACTCATTTGTGTCGGTTTTGCACCATAGCCGTCACCGGTATATTCTCCGGTGTCAATATCTATTGCCGCATTACCGAATGCAAATGTATTTCTGTTAATTCCCAAAGGTACTGTAACTCTTGAACCATCATTCTTCTTAGCTATTGTAATATTTGATGTTCCTTCTGTTACGATAAAGCTACTGTATTCACCGGCAAATATATCTGCGATTTCGATATTCTTTAGATAATTTATGCCGTCAAATACACCTGCCTTAACAGGCTTTGTCGAATATGTTGTTGTCTTGTCTACACCAAGTTGTCCGTATGTATTGTCACCCCATGTCCAGATGTTTCCGTCTGAATCAAGTGCGACTACATGAGCTTTTCCTACTGCAATCTTTGTTATATACGCATTTGATGCAAGACCGCTGAATGTTACTTGTGTAGGAATGATATTTCTATCAGAAGTACGTCCGCCTTGTCCAAGCTGACCTTCTGTATTCTTACCCCATGTCCATACTGTACCGTCAGCTTTCAATGCAACTGTAAATTCATCGCCGCTACCCATATGAGGTGCAGTTCTGTAGTCATCAGCGTGACCAAGCACAGTAACATTAGCTACTGCCGACTTATTATTTTCCGGATTATCTTCGTCAATGTATCTAACTATAATCTTTGTTTCACCGTAATGAGCCGGTGTAATCTTTGTATAGCTGATGTCATAATCAGAAAGATCTCCGTCAACCTTTTGAGCAGATGCTATATTATCATTGAATGACTCGAATACAAGTTTCTTTGTCTTTTCAAAGTCAATCTGTCTGCCCAAACTGAATGAACGCATATATGCCGCAGGAACTGTAATTGTATTTACAAAGTCGCCGTTTGCATCTTGTTCATCATCAAGAACTATATCGTAATTTCCAAGAGCGATGTATTCTTCATCAACAATGCCAGGGTATTCACTTGCATCTCTTGTGAAATTACCAAGCTGACCGCTGTCGTTCTGACCCCATGTATAAACCAATCCGTCATCAAGGAATGCGGCTGAGTGCATACCGCCAGAACCGACACCGATTATTGCTCTGTTTGCAGGAGTTGTTCCGTCTTCTTCATAATACAAGTTTGGAACAAGATATGCTGCATTTAGATTAGTTATACCGCCGACTCCAAGTTCACCGTATTCATTGCTACCCCATGCAAAAGCATTATGCTTTCTGTCAATAGCCATGATATGAGTCTTACTCTGACCGTCTTCTGTTTCATAATAGCCGATTGATACATTAGCTATATTATGTAGGTAAATACTTGGTTCACCTGTGTCTTCATCAGCTACGTTAAACTGACTGTCATCAGGATTCATTGTAACTTCTACCGGTACATTTGAATAATATGTCGACGTTTGACCCAAGATAACACCAGGATTAATGCTTGGATCTGCATATGGCATAAAGCTTCCTGTACCAAGTTGTGAAGATGATGCGTCACCCCATGTATAAACTCTTCTGTTTCTGTCATATACATATTCCGGAGTTCCGTCAGGATTTGTGTTACCTGTGTAATGGTACTTCGTTGAAATTGCAACGAAGTTATAACCCTTACCTACGATTCTTGTAACATTGTTTAATTCTTCCTGATTTTCAGATGCTTCATCTTCTTTTCTGATTGTCGTTACTTTTTCAAGCTGAGTATTGTATTCAACACTCTTGCTTATACCTGTACCAAGTTCACCGTGGCTGTTTCCGCCGACTGTGTAAACTGTACCGTTTGCAATAAGGACAGCTGTTGCTTCTTTACTTGCCGCTGACATTACAACACCGCTTAGATTACTTTCACCGACGCCCTTCATCTTTTCAGGAACAAAATTTGTAGGATCGTTATCTTCAGTCACTGTCTTTCTGCCAAGCTGACCCTTATTATTTCTACCCCATGTATAAACTTCACCTGTTGCCGTTACGGCTACAGTATGATATGCACCGGCAGAAACGTCTATAATCTGTGATGCAAAGTTTTCATCAAGTTCTACAAGGATAGGTCTGTTTGTATTCTTTATAAGTATAGGGTTAACACCTAACTGACCGTATGTATTGTCACCCCAAGCATATACTTTACCGCTTTGACCGATAATTATAGCATGGTTTTCACCAACCGCAACGCTTAGAATATTTTCCATAGGTGTTGCAATTTCTTGTGCCGCATCGTTAACACTTGCGTAATATGAATCGATCTGTACCGGAATTGTAAGCATACTTTGCTTACTTCCTGTACCTGTCATGCCGTTTTCATTATTACCCCATGCCCACAATGTACCATCTTTCTTAAGGGCAACTGTGAAGTCTTTACCAAGCTGAATCTGTGCATACGTTATATCTTCAGTTACGATAATACGGCTGAATACAGTTTGTTGAGTAATTGTATTAGTTGCAACTACTCTTGTTTCACCTTCTGTAACGCCTGTTATGTTTGCAGTCTTAGGCTGCTGACTGTCAACAGTAACCTTTGCAATCGAGTCATCCAATACCTTCCATTCAAATGTACCTACACTTGAAGCAAGATCTGTATAAACTGAGAACATATCTGCGCCTGTAATCGTAATTGTTGTTTTACCGTCAACTGCCAACGTTGCTGTAGGAGGCATAATAGACATCTTTGCATTACCTGCAACCACCGGAACAACAGAAGTTTCCTGACTCTTATCGCCAAGTTGGAATCTATTGTTATAACCCCATGTATATACAACACCGTCACGAGAGATTGACGCAATGTGTTCACCGTTTATGATTGATGAAACTTGAACGATTGTATCAAGTCTATCACTTGATGTATCATCCTTATAAACAAGTCTTGCCTTATATTGATTAGCATTCTTAGTCTTATTTCCAAGTACACCTGTTTCAATTCCACCGTATACATTTGTACCCCACATATAAACGTTACTGCTATTTGTAACAGCACCACTGAAGTGGTCACCGGCGAATACGCTGTATACGCCACTCATAGGCTCAGCTACATCTCTTGTTAGCAAGTTGCCTGATTCGTCAACATATGTTTCAGACTTCCAAGCCTGAACTCTTGCAATGCTCTTATCAGTTGGGAATACAACTGTTTTCTTAACTTCGTTACCAAGAGCATCTTCTGTTACAGTCGTTCCGTTTTCATCAGAGAATGTACCGTTTGTATATGCTACACCGTTTCCAAGAACACCGTTCTTATTATTACCATAAGCATATACTTCGTTTGCAAAGTCTGATGTATCGTTGCCTTCTGCATCAGCAGATTTCTTGTATTGATACAAGTTCAATATTGCATGTTCAGGGCCTAATGCTCCATTCACAACGCCTGTAAGTGCTTTCATATCTGTATCAAGTACAGGAAGAGGTATTGTTCTGTTGTATCCGTTATTTGCACTGCCTGTACTCCAAACTTCGCCGTTTCCAAGAACACCTGTTTCGTTGCTACCTGTAATATAAACTGTACCGTCACGATTTATAATCGCAATATTCTTTTCACCGATTACTACATCAACAGCATCGTCAATACCATACATTCTATACGGTATATTCTTATTTGAGCTTGCTGAACTTTCTGTTATAGCATCATGTCCGATACCAAGTTGACCGTATCTGTTGCTACCCCATACATATACAGTGCCTTCTTCTGTGATTGCCGCCGCTGTTGAACCGGATGCAAAGACTTTAACTACCTTACCTGTATTTTCACCGCCAAGATATGTACTTCCCATTGATCCGTTTGAAGGAGTCGGTGCAACGTCATATACCTTTCTCGGTGAATATACGCTTGTTCCCGATGATAGCTTTCTACCAAGCTGTCCTACACCGGCGTCATTTCTACCCCATGACCATACGTTTCCGTCTTTGTCAACTGCAAGTGAGAAGTTATCACCTGCCGCAACAGAAACTATATTTTCCATAGGTTTACCGTTTACAAGAACTTCTGTAGGTTCGTTAATTGTCTTTTTAGTTGTATTAAATCCTGCTTGTCCTCTTGAGTTATCGCCCCATGTATATACATGACCGTTACTTGCAAGAGCAAGAGTAAATTGATTTCCTGTCACAACCATTGGTTGAACTGATGTTGTTACATCAGTAACATTAGGAAGTACATTTACATCGAACAATGAGTATTTTCCTGAATTTTCTTCGTATACAACCATTCTTGCAGAACCGACTGACTTATAAGTAATGTTACCGTCATTATCTATCTCCGCAACGTCAGGATTTGTTGATGTTGCTTTGAAGTTTGTATTTGTAACACGCTTGTCGAATACATTAAACTGATTCATTGTAAGATATACTCGACCAGGAGCCGCTCCGGCATTTGCAAGTACAGCATTATTGCTGTCCACGCCGTCTACATTGATAATTCCCGAATATACTTCAACAGGATATAATTCATTATCAAGAATTGCATCACCTAATTGTCCACGTTCATTATTACCTACTGTTCTGATTGAACCGTCCTGCATAATGAATGCTGACATACCGCCGTTACTGCTTACTGCAGCCGCCAATACACCGGTAAAGTCTGTGCCGTCTGTAATCTTAGCCGCAACAATTTCATTTACACTATTATTGTTTCCGACTGCAAGTTTACCGTTTGTATTGTCACCGATTACATTTACTGTACCTGTACCCTTCTGTACCATCATTGATGCGTTGCCGCTTGTTATATCAATAGTTTGGCTCATATCAGTATTCTTTACAGGAGTGCTTATAGGTAGAGTATTTGTAGTGATACCTGTCTGATAATTGTCATTATTACCCCATACATAATATTCGTATGAGTTATTTGTTGTATTTTCTGTAAGGGCAGCTGCGTTACCGTTACCGGCTGCAACTTCAAGCACACGGATATTTTCAAGTCCGCCACCGCTTACTATTGCCTGTCCTGTAACGCTGTCTATCACACCTTCGCCCATTTCTGAGTTTTCGTTACTACCCCATGCAAGAACTTTACCAAGTTCCTGAACACCATAGCTTGTTGTAAATTCATCTCCTTTACCTGCAGCTATTGATGTCATTCTTGATACAGGAACATAAACAGGTGTTGAAACGATTTCGTTATCAGAATTTTCTACTTGCTTAAACTTATTTGAACCCCATGCAAATACGTCACCGTTTGATGATAATGCCATTGCATAACTGTTGCCTACGCTTCCGCCGGCACTTATGTCTTGCATTACTACATTATAATCAGTGAAGTATGCAACCATTTGAGGTGATGGAACAAGTGTTTCCTTGTTTGATACCTCTGATGGATTCTTTTCGTCTATAAAGTCAGAAGTATCTGTACCGTTACCAATCTGACCGTTATTGTTTCTGCCCCATGTATACAAGTTACCGTCAACGTCTATAGCCATTGCGAAGTCAGGACCTGCGGCAATCTTTGTGAACTTAACAGGAACTTCTCTTGATGTAACAACGTCTTCGCCGTCTGCACCTGTTGTTATTTCAGTTACAGTCTTTGTTACATTAAGTTTCTGAGGTTTCATATCGATACTGCCGACACGACCTAATCCAAGACCAAGTTGACCATAAGTATTATCGCCCCATGCGTACAAATCACCGTTTGCACGAAGTGCAAGGATAAAGTTATCTCCGGCTGAAATCTGCGGATAAGCAATATATTCTTCATCTGCATTTTCTGCCTTAACTTCTGTATCGTCAGGAAGAGATATAATATGTACATACATTCTCTTTTCGGCATTATCATCGCCTCTTGCAGAGATTTCTACATATGTCTTTCCTGTGCTTTCTGCACTTACCTGACCATATCCATCTACTGATGCTATGTCACTGTCAAGGACTCTGTATGTTGTGCTGACATTTACAGGCTGTTCATCTTCATATAGATTAAAGCCTTGATGTGCTGTCATACCTATACCTTTTGATTCTTGATTCTTCTTAACAAGTATTTCGTTTGAATCAAGAGTTATAATCAAGTCAGAGCCAACCATTGATGCTGTTGTAAAGTCTGATGTTACATCTTGATTTGCAATCTGACCCTTGTCATTCTTACCGAATGCCCATACATAACCGTCACTGTCAGCATAAGCTGAATGTACGCCGCCAACAGATGATGTCATACTAAGTACATTTGATGCGATTTGTCCGTCTGTTCTTACAACATTGGATTTACCCGATAGAGTATAAACATCACTTGACAATCCGCCTACACCAAGCTGACCGCTTGAAGCGAGTCCGCCCATAATAGGTGTTCCGTTTGAATCCACGATATACAAGCTTTCGCCACCGCCGATAAGCACTGCATTTGAAATTTCTGCAAGCTTTGTCGGTTTAGTAACGTCAAGTTTCATTTCGCCGAATTCACCGTTCTTATTTGCACCCCATACCCAAACACTGCCTGTTACGTCTGTATCAACAGTTATGTCTTGTGCAAGAGCATATGTAATTGCCATTACATTTTCGCTACCGGCTGCAATCGCCATTACACGATTTTCCATTTCAGCAGTTCCGGCTCTGAAATCAACGTTATCTGTGTTTTCACCTGTACCGTACTCATATCTTGTACCTTTACCTTGTGAATATACAGAACCGTCAAATTTAAGCATATGAGATGTTGCACTGTTTCCGATAGCAACTTGTGCAACTGAATCAGTTACTCTTATCGGTGCTTGATAGTTATTGACGCCGCTTTCCATACTTATTTGATTATAAGCATTATTACCACTGCCATATACAACGCCGCCGTCCTCTACAAACAATGCAAACATTGCATCATTTGTAAGTCCGCCGATTGCTATATCGACAATGTTTGACATATAGCCGGCTTGGGACAATGCGTCATCACCATAAGACGGTTGTTCACCAATCTTAACACGTTCAGGTGTACTTACCTTAACTGACGTACTGTTTATACCAAGCTGACCACTATCATTTCTTCCCCATGCCCATACATGACCTGTTGTATCTATAGCAAGAGCACTGTCGCCTGCGGCTGCAATCTTAACTATTCTTACGTTATCGCCGTTTTCATCTTTTATGCTTACCTGTTGAGGATAAATTGCTGTACCGAAGATTTGTCCGCTACCAAGCTGACCATACTCGTTACCGCCCCATGCCCAAACAGTTCCGTTTGGTTTTAGTGCGTACGTTGTATTTGTACCGGATACAACCTGTGGATAAGCAACACTATCCATATAGCTGTCAGTATCCGATCCTCCGATTCTTGAATCTTTCGGACGAACTTCTACCTTAAATGTACCAACTGTCAATGAATCATCGGCAAGTGATACGATTACATATGTTGTTCCTTCCTTCTTACCTGTAAGCTTACCTGTTGAAGAATCTACTTCAACGATGTCACTGCTACCATCCCATGTCTGCCACTTCAATTCAACTTCTTCTGTTGAAGTACCTTCTGCACCGCTCAACAAGTTGAATGAAGATATTGTAGGACGTTTTGGTTCTTCTACGTCATCAACTCTTAGTGAATATGTATACTTATCAAACAAGAAGTATGCAGTTCCGACACGAGCCGGTTCATATCTGTCAACCGTTGTTCCGTCACCGATTATTCCGTTTTCATTAATACCATATGCCCATACGGCACCATTATCTGTTGTAATTACAGATATATCACTGTTTGTTCTGCCGTTTGATACAAGAATTACATTCTTAACGTATCCGCTAACGTCTGTCTTTCCTGCAAGAACTCTGCCTATCGGAAGAATTTCGTTATCATGTTCTGTGCCACGTCCAAGCATAGCTCCATACATACCTGCTGACCACAAGTTTTCACTGCTGTAAGAACCATCATCGTTCTGACCACCGTTTGCATAGATTACCTGAACATACTCAGATATATCACCGCTAAGTGGGAATGCACCTCTTTGAGCCCATTCAAAGTTGTATGCTCTTACCGGTGTCTTTTCTACTGTCAAATACTCAGGACTGTCGCTGCCATATCCAAGTTGACCTTGTCTTAGGTCACCCCACATAGCTACGCCACCGTCCATAAGTATAGCCATAATATTATTTGTACCGCCAAATGCAGCTATTGCTTTTTCAGGAAGTGATGCACGGCTTGGTGATGTCGAAATATTTTCGCCTATACCGTAGATGCCGTTTGAATTATCACCCCATGTAATAATCTGACCGTCAGCCTTTAAGATGTGCATTGTATCTCCGAGTTTATCAGGGATAAGCTTTCTTGCACTCTTTAGAATTGTATTTCTGGTTGTGATGTTTCTCGGAAGAGTCATCTTCGCATTATATGTATCCTGCGGTGAAACAACTCCCTTATAGTTATAACCCCAACCAAAGATATTACCGTCTGCATCGATTGCATATGAGTACTGTTTTGTACCTTCTTTTGAATCTACGCCAGTACCTGCGGCTGCAATATCAATAATTCTTGAGCCATAAATTGATTCAGCAACTGTACCTGTAGCACTGTCACCAAGATAATAATCTCTTGTAGTTCCGTAAACTCTTACTGCGTACTTCTGAACGTTAAATTCAGTTTGTGAACCGTTACCAAGAGCACCCTTAACACCAGTACCCCATGAGTATACATGTCCGTCACTTGTAAGAGCCATGCTGTGGTTTCCACCTGTCGCTATCTTGATTACGTTTGTCAATGCACTTGGGCTTGCAGTAGCATTTTCACGTTTCATTACCTGTACAGGAATTGTAGTATATGAAGACTTGCTACCGTTACCTGATTGACCGTATGAGTTATTACCCCATGACCAAACTGTTCCGTCTGAACGAAGTGCAATAGTATGATTTTCACCTACTGCAATCATCGGCATAACGTTGCTTCTGTCATTTCCTGCCGGAATAACATTAAGTTTAATTGTACCTGTATTACCTCTCGAATCCTTTGCAACAAGATATGTTACACCTGTCTTCTGCTTAACGTACAATTTACCTGTTGTGTTATTTCCGCCGTTTGGATTAGCCTCAAACTCTGCCACTTCAGTATTTAGTGACTCGAATGTCAATCCTGTCGGTTTATAAGCAGACTCACCGAATAGTGTAAAGCCTATAACGCCTACTACATTGTCAAGATCAATCTGGATTACATCGTTTTGTCTTACTGCTGTTTCAAGAGTACCATTATCACGCATAATAGTATCATAGAACATATGAATTGGTATGTCTGATATATCATTTCGTGTCAATGTTGCCTCTGCGAAGTCAATATAAGCTCCGCCACCGTCTATAAGTACAGCCGCCGGATATTCACGATTATCCTGTGTACCGTCACCAATCTGACCTCTTGTGTTATCACCCCAAGCATAGATTTTACCTATACTATCGAAGATAACGCCATTCGCACCGTTTGCTGCCGCCGCAATAGATTTTGCACCGTTGAACGGTTCATAATGATGATCCGGATCACTGTCACCTGCGTGCAATAATACAACTGCATTATCTTTTACGTCAGGATAATATGCGTTTCCGTCTGCATCATTTACTGTATCTATACCAAGTTGACCACCGTTCTTGTCGTCAATTTGGTTATTACCACGAACTCTTGAATGTCCGTTTGTATAAGTTACGAATGCACTTTCACCGGCTGTTACACCGTTCGGAGTCCAATCTTCACCTTCAACAGTTTCATTATATACATCTGAAAGAGTTGGATTTTCAACAACAGTTTCATATGTATTATCGTCTTTTAGATACATACCAAGTTGGTTATGGTTATTACTGCCCCATGCCCATACATGGCTTGTTTCTGACAATGCAAGTACACTGTTTGTTGACGCAGACAATGTAACGGCTTTTTCAGCTATATCTGCATATGCTATACCATTACCATAGTAATCGCCGTCACCAAACTTATACGATGTATTTTCGCCCCATGCAATTATGTCACCGTTTCTTGTAAGTGCATAACTTGTATTATTGTCAGCATATACTGCCGCAATTTCCAAAGAACTCTTAATATGTAGTTTTTGCGGTATCAAAGCTGTTTCTGTTAATTCAGGAATTACCTGATGGTTGCTTCCGTCACCGAACGCATATATATCGCCTGTGTTTGTAAGCAATAATGTATGATTCAAGCCAACTGCAATGTCTACTACGTTATCAATTCCTTCTACTCTTACAGGAGAAATTGAGTTATCCTTTGTACCGTTTCCAAGTTGACCGTTATCATTTCTACCCCAAGCATATACTTCACCGTTTATTGTAACGGCTACCATAAATCCGTCACCTACAACGACCTTCTTAACGTTACCGTTTATTGCAACTGTTGGTGTTGTTGAATATGGTGTTGCGTCGCTTGTAAGTCCTATACCAAGCTGACCGTATGTATTGTCACCCCATGTATATAGTACACCGCCGTCTGTAACGGCTGCCATTGTCTTACCACCTACAGCTACATATGGGTAAACTTTACTGTCATCTCTTATAACTGTTTCGCCTTGTTCAAACTGAACATCCATTGGCATAACATTAATCTTGATAATTCCTGTTGCGCCTGTTTCGTTACCCTTTACAACAATATATGTTGTTCCAAGAGCTATTGCACTTGTTTGATCTGCCGGTGTAACTACACCATCATTTGAAACAATTGCTACACTTTCGTCAAGTGACTTGAATGTATAACCGTTATCTCTAACCTTAAACGAACCTGTTATCAAGTTAAAGCTTGGATCTCTTTCAACGAATATTTCATTCATATCTATTGAAAGGATTTCACTTCTAAGAATATTTACCTCGTAAGGCATTGGATCATCGTCTGTGTACTGCTTTGTAATATCAGTATAATCACCGTTTGCGTCACGTCTGATTATTGCTCCGCTATTCATCATAACAGTATCAGCACTTCTGCCTATACCAACAAGGACAGGAATATCCTTATCAACAGCTGTACCGTCGCCAAGTTGACCGTTTGCATTATTACCGATAGAGTAAACGTCACCGTTACTTCTTAGTATTGCAGATGTGTTATCACCCGACGCAATCATAATTGTATCTGTAACAACACTGTTATTATCAAGGTCATCAAGCAACTCTACTGCCATCTTATTTGTTTGAATACCACTTGCTGAAGTGATTGTATTCAAATTTTTACCCCATGTAACAACGTTCTTTTCTGAACGTGTCAATGCGTTCATATGTTCTTTTCCGACAGAGATTTGTCTGATGTCTGTTAGAAGTACACCGACATGATTTTCCTTGTCGTACTCATACATAACCTGAGCCGGAACAGCTACTACATCAGCTGTACTGTTATTACCCACCTGACTGTAACTGTTATCGCCCCATGCCCATGGAGTACCGTCTGTCTTAATTGCCGCAGAATTATTATATCCTGCATAAATCTTTTCAACATCTTGAATATCAACTGCTACTGGAATAGTTCTTGTTGTTGCGCTTGTCTTAGTTCCGTCAGCCTCAAGAACATCTTCATATGTTCCTTCACCCAACTGACCTCTGCTGTTATCGCCCCATGCCCATACACTGCCATTCTTATCAAGAGCAAGCATATGGTGTGCACCTGCCGCGATAGATACGATATTTTCAAGATACATTGTTGTACTCTTGCTCTTACCTGCAAGAACTCTTTGAGGATATTTCTGAATATCATCTGTCTTACTTATTCCAAGCAAGCCCGATGCATTATTACCGAACATCCATACACGACCCTTGTTATCAAGAGCTGCTGTAAAGTCGTCGCCGGCTGTTATATCAACAATGTCTGTCAAATATTGTGCATCTTCTGTTTCAGAAGTTGATGCGCCTGTTACTACTGCAACCGGAATTAGGCTATCTGATGTATTGCCTGTACCAAGCTGACCGTCTGCACCGTGACCCCATGTGTAAACCTTACCGTCTGATGTAAGTGCTACACTGTGGTACTTACCCTGTGCAACCTTAACTATTCCGTCAAGGTATCCGTCACTTATAGGGTTACGAACTTGAACCGGCATTGAAGAAGGAGTTACTGAGTTATTACCAAGTTGTCCGTATGTATTATCTCCCCATGTCCAAACTGTTCCGTCTGACATCAATGCTATTGAATTAAAGCTGTTCGACGCAACCATCGGTGCGGCTAATATATCTTTACCGAATTCCTCATCGTCACGCTTTGTCGCTCTGAATTCCAATTCAAATGTTTGTGCGATATTTCTTGTTCTGTCTTGAACAATAAGTGTTGTAACGGCATACTTGCTGTCAATAGCTTTTTGTGTAGGTGTAACAATCCAGTTATCGTCTACACTGAACAAGCTTGTATCAGCAGGTATCATATAGATGTCTTCTACCTTAAACTCATCATTACCTGTTTCAGAATCAGTATTTAGATAGAATCTCATTTCATCATATACTGCATTCTTATCAAGAACAAATTGCTGAATGTTGCCTGACGCATCATTTGTCAATGTAATTGTTCTCGGTACATAGTTTTCAGTATCATAATCTACACTTTCAAAGCTTTGTAGGCTAATATCATCGCCGGCAGAATATACTTCGTTCATTTCAACAATATCGCTTTCTTCAAGCATGCTGAACATTGCAAATTCTGCTGATGTTACGATTGAACCTGCCTGTGTATTAGTAACAATACCTGCTTTTCTTATTGTTAACTTAGAGTTTGCACCGACTGCAACCGGAACAAGTTGTTCATCGAACGTACTGTTACCGATTTGTCCTGAGTCGTTTTTACCCCAAGCATACATATTTCCGCTTGTTGTTTGAACAACTGTATATCCGTCACCTGCTGAAACTGCCTTTGCATTGTTAATATCACTCTGCATTACAGGATATAGTCTTTCAAAGTGAGTTGCGTCACCTATCTGACCATTATCGTTATTACCCCAGCTATAAACGTGACCGTCTTTGCTTATTGCTACAGCTGTCTTCGGTGATGCGGCTATTGCATAAATACCTTCAAGAGTACCGTCACCTGTTACTCCGGCTACGGCTACAGCTGATTTCTGTATACCGCCCTTTGTACCGTTGCCCATTACTCCGTATGTATTATCACCCCATGCGTAAACTATTCCGTCTGCCGTTAATGCAAGTGAATAGTTATCGGCTGCGGCAACTGCAACTGCATTTGTAATGCTTTCACCGTTTGATTTCTTAACAGCTTGTAATACTGCGCTTGATGAACCACTTGTGTTCTGACCAAGCTGACCGTATGTATTATCACCCCAAGCATAAACTGTACCTTGAGTAGCAGTTTCTGCCTCAGATGCAGGAATAACTATACCAACTGAATGATTCTTACCAGATGCTACTTCAAGGAAGTTCAAGTCACCCTTATCTCTTGTTACAAGGTGAGCCTCCTTAGCATAATTTTCAGTTGACGGTGAAGTCATAGGCTTACCGTTATTTAGTATACTCTGCTGATAACCAAGCTGATTATGATCGTTCTTACCCCATGTATACGCTCTCTTTGTCAAAGCGTCAATGATAATTGTATGGCTTTCGCTCAATTCAACTGCCGAAACAAGAATTGTTTCATCAGCGTTTGGTGTAGCCGGATTATCCTTTAGGGCTTCGACAAGTGTCGGATATGCAACTATCTTTCCGTCAACACCAAGTTGTCCGTTATCATTATTACCCCATACATAAAGTAGACCGTCTTGATCTATTGCAGCTGAACTGTTTGCACCTGCTGCAACATATTTTATGTTTGTAAGCAACTTTGTATTGCTTTCATTTTGACCTATACGAACTTGACGAGGAACAAACTTATCTACATTTGATGTTCCGTATGTACCGTCACCAAGTTGTCCGTATGTATTGTCACCCCATGCCCAAACTGTTCCGTCTGCACGAAGTGCCAATGTATGTCCGTATCCCGATACAATCATCGGAACTGTAATCTCTGTATCTGCGCTTTGAGCAACTCTTACAGTGAATGAGTACGAACTTCCAAGAATCTTATCTGTTACTGTTATAACAGAACTATCAATTCTGCCCATACCTGTAACAACACCGTTTGAGTCAACTGTAACTGCTGACGGATTACTTGATGTAAATGTCAATCTGTCAGTAGTCATTTCATAGCCTACTCTGTCATATACAGATGAAGATTCAATATTTGCACTACCCCAAACTGAGTTGCCTGCAATTTGAAGAATTTGATTGCTTGTAAGTTCAAGTGATGTCGGTAATGGATTAGACATTGTATATGCTCTTGTAACTTCATCGTTTTCTTTAACCTGAGCATAAACAACATTCAAGTTCAATACCTTCATTTCATCATATGAAACAGGTTCGTCTGATGAAATTTCTTTACCGTGAACTGAGCCTTCGCCCCATGCGTATGTTGTACCGTTTGCGTCTGAAACTGTAAACACATTTCCTACTGACGCAAGTCTTACAATATTCTGTAGCTTATGATCTGTATCGCCGGCGCTTTCACCTTCTGCTTTAAGTTCAGCAGACAAGTTACCGTTGCCCCAAGCATATACATGACCGTCCTCAGTCAAAGCTGCACCGCCTTTGCCTGTTGCGGCAATCTGTACAACTTTTTCTGTTATAGGAAGTAATGTAGGTGTAAGTTCACGTTGTGTCTTTATACCTATACCAAGTTGTCCGTTATCGTTATTACCCCAAGCATATACATCGCCATCGCTTGAAAGTGCGATTACATGACTTTCACCGACTGCAATTTGTGTAATAACTTTTCCTCGAGGAATTGCTGTTGCTACCGGTGTTCTATTATATGACTTAGCATATCCGTAACCGTTTTGACCTGATGTATTAACACCCCATGAATATACTGCGCCGTCTGAAGTAAGAACTACAACAAACGAATTACCTACTGCTGCCTGAACAACCTTGTTTGTATCAAGGTTATTGCCCTTAACTTGTGCAGGTTCGGTTGTATCACCCGTTCTACCAAGCTGACCAAGTTTATTGTCACTTCCCCATGTATAAATGGTTCCGTCATTCTTGACCATAATTCTTGTACCGTCATCAGTATAAGGTGACGCAAATACGCCTGTTTCAGCTTGAGGTTTTCCGTTATCTCTTACTGCAACCTTAATATATGATACAAGATTTTCTGTTGTTTCAACAACTTTAATTACAGTTGTTCCGTAACGTCTTTCCTTTGTTGCATCGCTTAATGTAACAACACCTGTTGTTTCATTTACAGACATAATAGAAGGATCTAATGAATAGAATCTTATATTTGCACTGTCTGCGATACTGATTTGTGAATCATTTGATGCGAACAAGTTAAAGTCATTATCGGCTGCCGCCATTGTTATTGAATTATTGCTTATTGTAAGTGTATCGTCCGGTGTGATTGTTACGTTATAAGGAAGTGGGTTATTGCTATCATATGTAACATTTGTACTTCCTGTAACGTACGCATTTGTTATTGTCAAACCGTTCTTATCACTTAGCTTAACTGTATTAGCAAGATTTACGTCTGCTCTTGTGCCTATACCAAGTTGTCCGTTGTCATTTTGACCCCAACCGTATACGATACCGTTTGAGGCAACTGCAAATGATGTATTATAGCCTGCACCTACACCCCACATATTTATCATATATTGGTTAGTCTGTGAGCTTGCACCTGAGTAAACCTTATTAGGTGTCTTATATTCATTTGCATTTGTGCTTAAACCAAGCTGACCTAATGTATTGTTACCCCAAGCATATACATTGCCTTTTTCTGTGATAGCAACGATATGACTGTAACCCAATGCCATAGCTTGAATATTTTCTTCAATATTCAATGCAGTATCAGGTACTGACAATACATTTGTATCAGAGTTATTACCTAATTGATAATTTCCGTTTGCACCCCATAGATAAGCTTTACCGTCTGAAATTATAGCTGAGTAATCACCTCGAGCAATAATCTGATCGACTGTAGCTATTGAAGTCGGAATATTTATCTCTTTCGGTACACCGTCGGTTGACGCACTGAATGTATCTGTGCCCTTACCAAGCTGACCAGAGTCATTTGCACCCCATGTATAAACCTTACCTACAGCATAAACCATTGCATGATTTGCTCCGGCTGTAATCATTGTTGCACCTGTGATGCTTTCTATCTTGCTCGGTGAATAGAAGTCGCTGTGAGCCATTGTATTTCCAAGACCCATCTGGCTGTAATCATTATTACCCCAAACATAAACGTCACCTGCACTTGTTAGTGCCATTGCGAAGTTATCGCCTGCTGAAATTCTGATTATGTATTCACCTACTGCCAAATCGAATGATACCTTTTGTGGAGTTGACTTATCATCAACAGAACCGATACCAAGTTGACCTGACTCGTTTGCACCCCATGTATATACATTACCGTCATCAGTAAGTGCCATTGCAAATTCTTTACCGGCTGCAACTGATGAGATATTTGAAAGTGCGATTTGTTGCGGATTAATAACTTGTGCGTTATTACCACCCTTGCCATTACCAAGTTGTCCGTGAGTATTATTACCCCATGTCCATACACTGCCGTCTGCTTTCAATGCTATCGTAAAGTCACTGCCACCTACTATTGTCGCAGACTTATTTGCTGAATATTCAGGCTTAATAACTATATTGAATGACTTTGTATATTGAGTTGGGTTATGTTTAACTGTAACCTTTGCAATACCGTAGCTTGTAGCAGTCTTAGGTGAAATAACACCTGTAGCATTGTCGATTGTTAACAAATCACTGTCTGTCGAGATTGTTATATCGCTCGGACTTACAGTTGATCCACCTGAACCTCCTGTGCTCATTGATGTATAAACATTAAATCTGCTTATTGATGTTATAACCTTTATTGTATTCAAATCTACCGCAACATTCTGAGTTGGGAATATTGAAATACTTTCCGGAACTGTTGTGTATGTTTCACCTACAGGTGTACCTGTTACATTAATCTTTGTTATAACAAGTCCCTTTGAACCTTCTGAACTGCTTCCTATACATTGAGGAACAGATGCACTCGTTTCACCGTCTGCAAGAGCCGTACCAAGTTGACCTTGATCATTATGACCCCATGTATAGATTTCACCCATATTTGTGAACAATACAGAATGTTCGTTTCCGGCTGATATACCGTTTGCACCGCTAAAGTCACTGCCATCTTCGTTTACAACTTTGACAGCCGTTGACTTCTGTGCTTTTGTACCGTCGCCAAGTTCACCGTACATATTATCGCCCCATGCGTAAATTGAACCGTCTGCAGCGATTGCCAATGAGTGAGTAATTCCGGCGTCTATATCTACAATTCCTTCAAGATCGAAAGTTTCGTAGTTAAGAGCTGTTACAACCTTACCAGGCATAGCTCTTGTTTCACCACTACCGTCACCAAGACGTCCATAGTAGTTATAACCCCATGTCCATACGTTTCCGTTTTGTGAAAGTGCGGCTGTATGTTCATCGCCTGCCGAAATCTTAGCTACGTTATACTTAAATTCTGAATCTGCATCTCCAAGAACTTCTCTCGGAACATCATAACGATCTGCCGGATTTGTATCGTTCATACCAAGCTGACTGTTTACATTTCTACCCCATGTATATACAACACCGCTTGTTGTAAGAGCAGAAGTATGGTTACCGCCCGCTGAAATACCAACGATTGATTCAAGATGTTTTGTTTCGCCGAAGTCTGTTACGATAACAGGTACATTATAATGTTCAGAGGCATTTGTTCCGTATACAGAACTTGCCTTTTGCTGATGTCCGATTTGACCTGATTCGTTGCTGCCCCATGCGTAAACTGTACCATCTGCCATAAGTGCAACTGAATGATTTTCACCGGCGGCAATATCAACGGCATTTGTAATTCCGTTTACAAGAACCGGATAATTGCTATCTTCATTATAACCATTACCAAGCTGACCTTTTTCACCGCCGCCCCATGCGTAAACCTTACCGTCTGCAGTAAGTGCAAGAGCGTGACTTTCACCGGCGGCAATCTTCACAACGTTTGTAAGAGCAGTGTTTTCACTTAACTCTACTTGTGTTGCAACATCTACATATTCATCAGATTTCGCACTTACTTTATTATGTAAGTTTGAACCCCATGACCATACAGTTCCGTCATCCTTTAGAGTAATAACAAAATCTGTACCGGCTGCAACCATAGGTGCTGTGAATGCACCGTTAGGTATTACATTTACCTTTATAAATCCAACGTTTTCACCGTCAGTTCCGTCATCGTTAAGTTCAATAATCTTTATGTAAGTTGTTCCGTAACGACCTGATACTGTCGAAATTGTTTTTCCATTTACTACTGCTACATTTGAATCAAGAGCTTCAAGTCTGTAATTCATAACATTTTCCCATCTCTTTGTACCAAGTACATTGAAACGATAAGGAACGAACTTCTTAACTCCGTCAATACCAAGTTCATCACCACTTTCAAGATTAAACTCATATAAAAGTTTATCGTTGTCTGTGTATGAAACTGTACCTACTACCGCCTTAGTTACACGAATGCCTTCAGGCGCTTTATTTACCTTAATCGGTGATGTTGATGTATTATTTGTGCCGTCACCAAGTTGATAATTACTGTTTTCACCCCATGTATATACATTACCGTCTGAAAGGACTGCCATTGCGTGATTACCGCCAGCCGCAGATGTAATAACATTGCTTAGTCCTTCAACCTTTGTAGGAGTTTCGTTCTTGTTCCATGCGTATGCACTGCCGTCAACCGATACTGCGGTGAATTGTTCACCCTTAGCGTCTACTTGAGTAGCATTGTCAAGAACCTTTGTTGCGTTGCTTTCGCCGCCGCCCCATGTATATACACTGCCGTCTGCTGTAAGAGCAATAGATGTATCTGCACCGGCTGCGATTGCAACCACACTGCTTACACCCTCTGCCATTACAGGTAGCGGAGTTGATGATGTATCAGATCCAAGTTGTCCTGAATCATTTGAACCCCATGTCCAAACTGAACCGTCTGCCTTCAATGCTACTGTATGATTTTCACCAGCTGCGATAGCTTGTACATTAGTAATTCTCAATGGTTTTGCATAATAATTCTGTCTTGATCTGTTCTGACCAATCTTATCAGATACTGCACCCCATACATATACTCTACCGTCTTTTGAAAGTGCAACTGCATGAGTCGAATATGCCTTAACAGATATAATATCTGATAGCGGTGTATCTGAACTGTTCATAACTCTTTGCGGATATGCGTAAGCAGTTGAGCCTGCATTGCCTATACCTGTTTGAGAGTTTTCATTTGTACCCCAAGCGTATACTTCACCGTCATTTGTTAGAATTACACTGAAGTTTTCACCTGACGCAAATTCTTTTACGTTATTAAATATAACTTGTCCGTCATTGTCTTTCATTACAACACCAGGAGCATATACATCAGATTGATTATCAAACAATGATACGTTTAACTTATCAAAGCTGTTATCGCCCCATGCGCTTACTGTTCCGTCTGCATTTACGATTGCAGAACTTGTTGTACTTAATGACGCCTCCGGAAGTGATGTTGTTCCGTCTGCGATTAGACCTACTCTTATAAAGCCTGTTGCAGTATCACCGTCATATGGCACTGACATTGTTACATAAGCACTGTCACCAGCTACTGCATTTTCTGGTGATTTTGCCTTAACGGTTGAATTAGTTGATGTAACTTCTATTGCCTCTTCATCGGTTGACTTAGCATCAATATTATCTACTGATATTTCTGTCACACGCTTATCGAAGTATAGGTTAAATGCAAGAACTTCTTCTACAACAATTCTGTCAATAACCACAGTTTCGTCAACATCTATCATAATTTCGTTCGGATATTCAAGTTCCTTAACAGGAGTTGTCAAATCCGACTTCTTATAAACATACGCGTGTGCAACCTTAATCATCTTTGTTGCCGGTTCTGTAATTGCCTGAACAGGGTAGTTCTTATTAACATTTGTCTGATCGCCAAGCTGACCTGAACTATTTGAACCCCATGTCCAAACTGTACCGTCTGAAATATATGCAGACATTGAATCTCCGCCGGCAGCACCGTTTAGGGCACCCTTAATGCCATTCGATGATGACCATACTCCGCCGTCATTTGATACGATTTGTACAGGAGCCGAGCTTGTGCCGTTTGCTCCCATTTGACCATCTGCATGGTTGCCCCATGCCCAAACTGTATTATCGGCAGTTGTTGCAAGGTTTGAATTCTTTTCAGCTGAAATATGATTAATTACTTCATCATCAGGAATATCAACTCTTACAGGTGCATAGCTGTTTGAATTAGCTGTTGTCTTACCGAATTGACCTTCTGAATTATCGCCCCATGCGAATACATAACCGTTCTTTGAAGTGAACGCCTTATCTTCAGGAACATCATACTGTGTATGATTTTCGTTTTGTTCTTTAATAAGTGCAACGTTATGGTTTGCACCCGAACGTACTTCTACAACGTTATTTAGGTAAACACTGTTGTATGGGCTTTCGCCTACTACTACAAGTGCCGGATAGTTAAGGTATTTACGCAATGTATTACCAAGTTGACCCGACGCGTTACCTGCTTCTGCTCCGCCGTTGCTCCATGTCCATACATAACCGTCATCACGAAGAATCGTGTTATGCGAAATTCCGCCTGTTACTTCAAGTGCATTTTCAAATAAATCGCTTGTTGATGCACTTTCGCCCTTAATCAATGAAGTTGGACTTGAACCGTATGACCAATACTTAACTGTTCTGTCGTTCATTACTGCATAAACCATACTGTTTGCAGCACCAACTGCAACGGCGTCTGTAAGTTTCAATACAGGATATGAATCTGAGTTATATCCCCATGTATAAACGTTACCGTCTGCATCCAATGCAACAGAGAAGTTTGTACCTGCGGCTATATCTACTATCTTCTCAAGGAATCCGCTACCGTTAACACCCAATACTTGAAGTGGATAGTTGTCGTTTGAGTTAGAACCGTCACCAAGTTGGTTATTAGTTCCGCGACCCCATGTCCATACAGTACCGTTTGTCTTTAATGCAACTACATGAGATTCACCGTTTACAACCTTCGGTGCGGCATACTTTATATCTGTACCGTACTTCTCTTCTTGTGTAGGCATTACGCGAACTTTGAAGATAAATGATATATCTGAATTATCATCACGGAGCATAAGTGTTGTTTCACCGTATGCTTCATTCTGATTCGGAACAATTCTTGCGACTGTTCCGTTCATTTCAACCGTTGCAATATTTTCATCAATATTTGTCAAATGTAAATCAGGAGTCCAGTAGAATGGTTCTGATTCTTTTTCTGTAAATGCAAGGTTGAAACCAGGAGAAATTAATCTGTAAACATCACTGCTTAGATTAAATTCTATATATTCATTACTGTTAATTGTAATCATATTAGGCATTGGGTTAGTTGTTGAATACTCAGTAACAGCTGTGTTACTGTCGCTTTCATAAATTCCGCCGCCTATAACGTCAGGACGGATATAATCCGTAGCACCTGTCTGTACTGCAAATGTACGGTTATTAAGTGTAAAGTCACCTATTTCTCCGTTTGTACCTGTACCCCATGACCATACAGTACCGTAACGTGTACTATACATAACTGTATGTGAGCCTCTTGTTGAGATAATGCCGTACTTCATCATTTGTTCTGAGAAGTTCTCAGGTTTAGCATTAATTGTGTTACCCTTTACAACCATTTGAGGTGTATTAACACTTGTTGATGTTGTATCGGCTATACCAAGCTGATAAGATACATTTGTAGGATTTGTTTCTGTGTACTTTCTACCGTAAATAGTAGCTGTATCATAGCTTGTCAATCTGTCCTTATCTGTCCATATTGTTTCATAGAATGTCAAATACGGAGGAGGTGTCTTATCACCCCATGCCCATACTGCACTGTCTTTCTGAATTGCAATAGATTGATTTGAACCGCTTGCTACTTGTACTGCATTTTCAAATGCCTTAACAGGTAAGTTACTATCATCATTAGCACCGTTACCAAGCTGACCGTTTTCGCCGTTACCCCATGTGAACAAGTCACCATTCTTTGTGATAACTGCAGCGTGCTTGCTGCCTGCTGAAATTGTTGTAATTTCTTGCAAGTAGTTATAAGCATATGAACCTGCATTGTATGTTGAATTATTTTCAATATCAAGTGTCTGTACACCTGCTTTTACTTGTACAGGATAATACTTCTTGTATGATTGTTCATATCTAATCTTCAAATCATATGTACTTGCAACGTACCAACCATAATCATTACCATGACTACCATACGCATACATATTAGCTTTTTGATATGACGGTGTAGTATAAGTGATTACTGTGCCGTCACCTGACTGACCTTCATCATTCTTACCCCAAGTGTAAGCAGTACCGTCTCTCTTCAATGCGATTGTGAAGTCACCGCCGGCTCTGACATCAATTATTTCTTCAAGGTAGCCATAGCCTTCTGCGCCTCTTACTCTCACAGGTGTAAGCATTAACGGAACTCTTGTTATTTCGGCATCATTACTGTTACCTGAACACAAGTTATATCTGTAATGACCCATATATCCGCTCTTTGCATATGTCTGCGGTGAACCGATTTGATTATATCTGTTATCACCCCAAGCATAAACCTTACCGCTCTCTGTCATAACAACAGTATGATTATCGCCTGCTGTGATAGTTTCTATCTTTTCACCAAAGTTATATGAAAGTTTAACCGGAGTATACGCATTATTGTTTACCTTATTATACATATAATGTGTATGACCGCTTGAACCACCGTGATTATGATGAGAATCCGGACTCCAACAACTATCATCATAATAATAATGGTCATCTTTATGATGTGTTAAATTATAATTATTAGATGTACCGTTACCCATCTGACCGAATTCATTATAACCCCACATATATACGTTACCGTCTTTATCTATTGCACCTGCATGATATTGACCGGCAGTTATATATGTAATATTAGACAGATTTTTAATCTGAACAGGGCGGTCTTGATTTGTTACACTGCTGCCCAAACCAAGCTGACCCTTGTCATTATTACCCCATGACCATACAGTACCGTCTGCTCTCAAAGCGATTGAGAAGTCATCACCGGCAGCAACCATAGGTACTGCAACAGTATTCTCGTTACGCTTAATCTTTAGAATAAACATTCCGATTGCACCGTTCATATTTTGAACAGAAATCGTTGTTGAACTGTATCGTCTGTTATCGTTAGGTATAATCTTACCGTTTTCGATTGTAGCAACATTTTCATCTGATGATGCCCATGTTACATTTGAATATGTGTTCGGATCATTTGCAAGATACATAACAGGATGTTCGTCTGTTTCTGCTACGTTAAATCCTGAACTGTAATCATATGTTACCTTTGTGATATTCAATACATCGTCTTCTGAAATTGTTACAACAGGAGGCATTGAAATATTATCATCAGAAGATGCAATTATTCTGCCCTTATCTGTTACGGCATCATTAATTGTCATATAACGGGTTTCTCTGTTACCTGAAATTGTAGGAACAGTATTGATGTTATATGTTGTTGAGCCTTTTTCAATACGAACGTTATATGTTATATCACCAAGTTGATAATTATTATTTGCACCCCATGACCATACATAACCATATTTACTGATTATTACTGTATGGTTTGCACCAAGTGCAACATTTCTTACACCGTGAATATTTTCAATGTTATTATCCTTTTCGTACTTCAAACCTGTCGCAACAGAAGTAAATTCTGATATAGATTCGTCTGTTGTTCCTGTTCCAAGTTTGCCTGTTACATAGTTTGTACCTTCAGTATCATCTGTATTTCTACCTGATACATACATATGACCTTCACGAGTGATAATAGCACTGTAATGTTTACCGGCATAAACTGCTGTTATTTCATCTGCATTTCCGTTTTCATCCGTTACGGCTGTAATTGCAGATGTGTCAACCTTAACTGCGTGATTTACTGAGTCACCGTCAATATTCACACCAAGTTGACCGTACTTATTTGAACCCCATGTATAAACGCTGCCGTCCTCTGTCATAGCTATCATGTGGTCTTCGCCGACACTTACATCCTTAACATTCTGCAAGTATACATAATAGTTAGAGTTATCTTCACGATTATCATATTCAGGATTGCTTTCGCCTCTGATTACCTGAATTGGAGTTGTCTTATTTGTTGATGTGCCGTCACCAAGCTGGCTTGATTTATTTGCACCCCATGTCCATAATGTTCCGTCACTTCTTACAGCTGCACTGCTGTTTCCGTTTGCAGCAATCTTTACGATGTCATACAAGTAGTTTTCGCCACTTTGTCCTACTACCTGTGTTACACCGCTTAGTGATGTGACATTTGATGTTGTGTTGTTACCAAGTTGTCCGTATGAGTTTGCACCCCATGAATATACATAGCCGTCTTTTGAAAGTGCGATGAAGTGAGTATAACCTGCTGATACGGCAATGATATTCTTGCCTTCAAAGCCTGCCATCTTCTGAGCATATGTATATGACAATCCGTTTACACTACCCCAAATATATACGTCACCGTTTGCATCTGCGGCTACATTATAGTCTTTGTTTGCCGACGCTGATACTACATTTACAAGAGGTGTGTCCTTAGCAGTCTTAACTTGTACAGGGAATGCTGTATAATTTAGATCACCTGTACCTGTGTATGTAAAGCTTCTGTGTATATAATCATCAGAAATACTTCCGCCTGTTACACCCTCGCTTGTAGGACCGTCACCAAGTTGACCCTTAGAGTTATCGCCCCATGTCCACAATGTTCCGTTTTCTTTTAGAACAAGTGTATGGCTTGTACCTGTAGATACGCTTGATGATGCAACGGCATCGTTTGTCTTTGTAACATTTACAACAAATACGCCTTCGCTATTTGTCTTAGGATTTGTTACTGTAATAACAGCACTGTTATACGCACCCTTTTCTGTAGGTCTTAATGTACCCGAAGTTGCGGCTCCGTCTACATATACTACCTCTACATTTGAAGATGCAAAACTTGCTCCTGTTACTTGTACCATCTCTCCGGATGTTTCAAGTACAAATCCGCTTTCATATACTTCGTAAATTTTATCAATATCAACTTGTAGATAATCGCCTGTACCAATCGAAATCTGAGGAAGATTTGTCAATGATACATCTACTGCATCCTCAGCCTTTTGAGGAAGTTGAATTGTATAAGGAATTGTCTGACCGTTGGCTGTATGCTTGTCAATATGGATAACAAGAACTCGTCTTGTTTCTCTTTCGCCTGACTGTACCGGCATATATGACTGATTATCAATCATATTACCAAGTTGTCTTGTGGCATTATTACCCCATGACCATACAACGTCACTGCCTACAACTGTATCATGTCTTATAGCGGCACTGTTATTTCCGCCGACGCCGATTGTCCAAATATTATTGATATATGCGTCGTCAGAATATGAGTCACCACGTTTAACCTGAGTCGGCTTATCTGCCATTTCAATACTGTTATCTATTACTGTATCTCCAAGACCAAGCTGACCCTTTGAGTTATCACCCCATGCCCATAGTCTGTTATCATCAGTACGAGCAACAGTGTGGTTTGCACCTGATTTAATTTCTACAACCTTTACATCGCTGCCCCATACATTTTTAACAGCCTTGAACATTGTTGTGTTACCTTCTGTAGTTCCAAGACCTGTCTGACCTGTTGTATTATCTCCGGCTGTAAGAACATATGAACCGTCACCGACTATTACAGCTGATTGGTTTTTACCCATTGCAATAGAAGTTACGTTTGCAAGATAACTTGTGTCACTTGTTGTTGACATAGGTATTCCGTTGCTGTCCTTAACACCGTCAAAGTCACTTGCCTTAGCTCTTGTCGGAACATGCTTATCACTTAGTGAACCTGTTCCTGACTGACCGTGTGAATCAACACCCCATGAAAGCACTGTTCCGTTTGACTTGATTGCCATTACAGAATCGCCTTCGGCACTGATTGCTACGATTTCTTCTAAGTATATATTATTACCATATATATTCTTTGTTACAGTGTTTCCGTCTGACTCAGTTGTTTCTGTGCCTGTGACAACTGTCTTACTTGCACTTGCACCTTGTTGTACTTTAACCGGTGCATAATATGTATAACCGGTTCCGAAATCACCGTGTCCAAGTTGTCCGTTGACATTTCTGCCCCATGACCATACACTGCCGTCTTCTGCAAGAGCAACAGAGAAGTAATCACCGGCTGCAATCGAAACAAACTTAGGAAGTTCACTACCGTCATTTGCATAAATAAGTTCAACAGCTACTGCTGATTTGCTTGCACCTGTCGGCTTACCGCTTGTTGCATCAGTAATACCAAGTTGTCCGTATGAATTGCTGCCCCATGCGTAAATCTTACCGTCTTTTGTAAGTGCAAGTGAATGTGCAGTACCTGCGGCAACTTCTTTAACATTATCAAGAATTATATTGCCTTCCTTAACAACTTCAACAGCATATGCCTTTGTTTCAGAATCGTTATCACCAAGTTGTCCATATGTATCCTGACCCCATGTCCATACTGTTCCGTTAGGTTTTAGAACGACTGTATGTGTTGAACCTGATGCAATCATAGGTACAGACTTCTTCATATCGTCTGTTTCAACTCCTACAGAAATTACAGTTTCGGCAACATAGATATATGTCTTATCGCCATCTGTCTTTTCTGCATAAGCAGTAATTGTTGTCTTACCGTATTGATTATTACCGTTAGGTGTTACTACACCTGTGTTTTCATCAACTTCGGCAATCTTCGGATTTGATGAATAGAACTTAATTGTTCCGACATTTGCAGTTACATCCTTTGTAGCATCCTTTGTATGAATTGTTCTCAAGTTGAATGCCATATGATGCAATGCTTCATAACTGCTTGGATCAAATGTTACTGTTTCTCTTGTTGTAATATCAATTTGCGCCGGAACATTATCATCAGTATATTCTGTAGTTGTTCCATCGCTGTGAGATACAGTTACCTTTGTCAAGTTTAGAATATCTTCTGACTTGAAACCAACTCTGACAGGTTCATCAGAATCTGTTTCTGTCATATCACCAAGTTGTCCGTATGTATTATTACCCAATGCCCATAGATAACCGTTGTTTGTAAGGATTACAGAATAGTTCCATCCTGCCGTTACTCTTGAGAATGATGTAAATACATCATCATTTTCAGGATTTAGTGAATCCTTATCTGTTATCTTATTTGCAACATGAGTATTTGCAACTTCGTGGTACTGTGCTTTTGAGTTATCACCCCATGCATAGATGTCATTTGTATTTGACATTGCGATTACATGGTTAGCACCGCCTGATACCATAGATATACCTGTTAAGTATGTTCCGTCGCTTGACTTAACATGAACAGGAGTTGAAATTGTTGCAGTTGTCTTGTCGTTACCTAACTGACCATATGTATTATCGCCCCATGCGTATACGTTACGATCTCTTGTTGTAACAACTGAGAAGTTTTCACCGGCTGACAATGCGTCAACATTCTTTATATATCTGTCGTCTGCGTTGCCCGTATCATATTCACCCTTCAATACTCTGTCAGGTGTTTGCATATCTTTGTATGTGTTATTAACGCCGTTTGTACTTTGACCAAGTTGACCCTTATTATTGCGTCCCCATGACCATACACTACCGTCTGTTCTTACGGCAAGTGAATGTTCCGCACCGGCACCGATAAGGATAACATCTGTCAAGTAACCGCCGCCGTTATAACCTTTTACCTGTACAGGGAAATATCTGTTATCTCTTGAGTTAACACCAAGTTGTCCGTAAGTATTTGCACCCCATGAGTACAAGTTACCTTGGTTAGATACTGCAAGAGTATGATCTCTACCTGCCGCAATATTAGAAATTGATTCATTCTTTTCTGCAAGCATTTCACTTAGAGATTTGCTTGAATTATTTTCACCTGCAACAGTTACAGGTCTTGTTGAATATGCAAGTGCTGATGCTGAGTTACCGCTACCAAGCTGACCCTTAGAGTTATCACCCCAAGTATACAATATACCATCACGAGTCAATGCTACGCTGTGTTTCTCACCTACAGCTACTATCATAACATTCTTTAGAGGTACTAATTGACCATCTTCATTTGTTATCATAACCTGAACAGGATATGAACGGTCAACTGTTGTACCGTCACCAAGCTGACCTTTATCATTACGTCCCCATGTCCATACTTCACCGTAGATATTGATTGCTATTGCATGGTCACCCTTTGAAACTACCATAGGAGGAATTTCTTCACCAGGGATAATACTGATATTAACAGCACCTGTATAACCTGCGTAAGCATGGTGATCATCTATATCTTCGTTTCCTGTATTTACATATGGGTCTTCGTTATGCGCGCTGATAACTGTTGAACCGAATTTTTCTGTTTCTTCGATTGGCTTAACTACAATATATCTGCGTGTAATTCCGTCTGCATTAAATACTTTTTCTTCAAGCATTGTTGAAACAGGATCTTCATCTTCATTGATAATTGCAACAGTTTCATCAGAAGTTGTAAACTTGATATGGTCTTCACCATCTCTTATCGGTTTCAAATCACCGTTTTGGTCATACGGATCAACCCATGATGTATTATCGTTTGGATCAAATCTGTCAACCGGATATTCTTCTGTATCTGATAGCAATGTAAATCCTTTGAAGTATCTGTTATACATTTGGTTTACATCAATATACAATAGTTGGTCTTTACGCATATTAATATGCTTAGGTAATGTCGCATAATACTCTTCGACAACACCTGTATTTCTGTTTACAACGTAAACGTCTTTAAAGATGATTGACTTATAAGGAAGTTCACCTACTTGATATGGGTAAAGTCTTGTTTCAGTTGTAAAGTCACCAATCTGTGAGTAATTATTAATACCCCACATATAAACGTAACCTTCAAGATCGATAGCTGTTGAGTTTGCACCCGCTGCTATAGCAAATACACTTTCAATGTATGGACTTACCGCATTTTCTTCATCTTCAAGGTACTGACTTCTTACATGTTGAGGTTTTGGATAGTTTGCAGTATTTGTATTCATACCGATCTGACCATTCGAGTTACTACCCCACGCCCATACGCTATACTTAAAGTTATCTTCCGCAGTGCTTTCACCTAATACAAGTGAATGAGCCTGTCCGGCAGCAATGCTGATTATATTATTAACAGTTCTGCTACTGTCTGCAAGATCACTCGGTCTTACTGACAATACCGGATAATCTCTTGTCGTAGTTGTTTCATCACCAAGTTGATAATTTCCGTTTAGTCCGATTGCAAATACATCTGTTTCACCATAGTATTTGTTTGTAAGCATCATCAAGTGATTTGAACCGGCAGAAATTTTTGCAACAGTCTGGATGTATGCCGCATCAAATCTTGAATCTGTCTTAATCTTTGAATTGTCATAATCACCGCTGATTATTTGATACGGTGCCATTCTTGTATCATTTGTACCCTTGCTTGAGCTTTGCTTACCGCCTACTGTATAGTTGTTAATACCCCATACATAAACTGTTCCATCAGCCTTTAGTGCAGCTGAATAGTTATCTCCAGCTGAAATTTGAATAATGTTACTCAAATGTTCATCTGTTGTTACAACGCCATTTTCATCAGTGTATGTTCCACTTGCCGATGTACCTTGTGTAACGTGTACAGGATATTTGTCAAAGTCACCGTCTACAGTTGATGATGCACCAAGTTGATCATATGTATTATCTCCCCATGCGTATACATGACCGTCTGCTGTTAATGCAAGACTGTGCTTATTACCTGCGGCAACAGCTACGATATTTTCCATAGGCTGATTATCGCCTATCATAACCATTTGTGCCGCACCTGAATTTTCAGTTGTGCCGTATCCAAGCTGACCCTTATCGTTTAGACCCCATGACCATACGTGACCGTCTGAGTCAACTGCCAAGCTGTGGTATCCGCCGGCTGCAACGTCAATTATGTTTTCAAGTAGAGTATACTGTGCATTTCCTTCAGCATCATATTCAACACTGTAAATCTGTACAGGTGTATTCATAATGCTGTTTTCACCGTCTTTTGTTGAAACCTGTCCGTAGTCATTTCTACCCCAAGCATAGACTGTACCGTCATACTTCAATGCTACAGAATGATATAGGTTTGTTGAAACAAGCGGTGATGCAGTTTCTTTTGTATATCCGCTACCATCTCTCGATGTTGAGTTTGGCGTCAACTTACCGCCGTATACACCAAGTATAAATGCACCTGTTGCACCTGTTGCAGTATTGACAACAGTAATTGTTGTCTGTCCGCCTTTGTGATATTCTGTATCTATTATAGGTGTAACTACCCACTTACCGTTTTCCTCTGCTACTGTTGCAACAGTTTCGTCTGATGAGTAGAACTTATAATTACCCGAATAATCAGTATTATCAAGAGTATTCTCTGCGAAGAAGTTAAAGCCTTCGTAATATCTCTCGTTGATTTCTGACGGATCTATTGTTAGAATTTGTTCCTCTGTTACTCTTACAAGTGAAGGAATTACACCTGTGTATGTCTTGCCCGGTGTACCATAACCAACAGTATCTTCAGAAACTACCGCATTATTAATTTCAATAACACGTGCTTCTCTGTCACCTACTTGACGTGGTTCTGTTGCATTAACAAATGATGAATCGCCAAGTTGACCATAGTTGTTGCTACCCCAAGCATAGATATATGCCTTAGTTGCATCACTGTTTGCTCTGAATGCTGTTAAGTGACTCAAACCTGTTGATACGTACCAAACATTATCAATCACATCTTCATTACTGTCTGCCTCACCCTTGTTTACAAGTGCAGGTGTAGTATTAGATTTTGCGGCTGAACCCCATGTGTATACGTGACCGTCTGATGTCATTGCGGCACTTCCACTACCTAAAGCGTAAATATGTGATACTTGATTTTCTGCAAATGCAGTTACCTTTTCAGGATGGCGTAAATCTGTTGTAGTACCGTCGCCAAGCTGACTGTTTCCATTATAACCCCATGTATATACATAATTATCGTTAATTGCAACTGAATGATATGTACCTGCCGCAATATCCATAGCACCGTTGAAGTATTTATTTGCATAATCTGCTGTTTGCAATGTGTCTGCTATAAGTACCTTTGTCGGTCTTAGACGATTTTCATATGTATTAGTAGGATTAAAGCTATTTCTGTTTGTAAATCTGTGTCTTATAGAATAACCTGTACCAAGGTATCCGCCTAAATTAACTGTAGCATGATAGCCAACAGTAGCTGTTCCTGTTACATTTTGACCCCAAGCATAAACTTGTCCGTCACTTGTAAGGATAAGGCTTGTATTTGAAATTGCAGAAACCTTAACCGCGTCTTCTATAGGTTCTATACCGTTAGACTTCTGTACAAGTGTAGCAACATATACATTATCTGTTGTATTTATACCGACTTGTCCGTATGAGTTTGCACCCCAAGCATAGACTTGTCCGTTGCCCATTAGAACCAACATATGGTTTGCGCCGCCTGCGGCTGCAACTGCTCCGACAAGTTCTGTCTTTGTTACAGTTGTTTCTTTTACTACGTTGCCTTCGCCGTCGTCTGTTTCAATAACAGTTTCTTCATAGCTTGTAACAACAGGTGATGGAAGTAGAGATTCTTGCTTAGAACCAAGTCCGTTAGATGTTCCGCTACCCCAACCGTAAACTCTGCCGTCTTTATCAATAGCTACTGCTGACGAACCTCCGGCTGCTATATAAACAATGTTTTCAAGCAAACCTGTTCCGTCTGTATTCTTAACTCTTACAGGATATGAACGAGTTACCTTTGTACCGTCACCAAGTTGACCTGAACTATTTAGACCCCATGCCCAAACTGTTCCGTCTTCACGCAATGCCATTGTGAAGTTATTTCCTGATGCAACCATAGGAACTGCAACAGTGTCTGCACTACGTTTAACTCTTACAACTAACGTTCCGACAAAACCATCGTCTGTCTTAATTCTGATTGTTGTTTCACCAAGTTTAAATTCTGAAGGTACGCTTATTAAACCTGTACTGCTTACCACTGCGATTGATTCGTCAAGTGAAGTAAAGGTTAAGTTTTCTCCTGCTGTCAAAGCACCGCTTTGATCTTCATTATGATATTTTACGTTAAATCCACTTCTGTAATTTCTCTCGAAGTCTGATGTATTTAATTGGATTGTTTCATCTCTACCCATTGTTGTAACTACATCATAGTTATTTACAACAAGTGTCTTTGTTTCAAAGTCACCGACTTGAGTAGGTGTATTATCCATTGCATGGTATTCCAAACGAGTACCGTTATGAAGTGATACATAATTACCGTCTTTAGTATTTGTATCGTCACCTGTCTGACCCTTTGAGTTTGAACCCCAAGCATATACATATCCATCTTCATGAATTACATACATATTTATTCTGCCGGCTGAAATGTTCCAAATATTACTGATATAAGCAGTATCTGAACCTGTTACACCCTTTACGACTTGTGTAGGAACAGTCTTATTCATATATGTCGGATCATTCCAATGGTCATGACTATATGAATCATGATGATGTAAATAGAATGTATCATATCTATACGAGCCATCACCGATTTGACCATATTCATTCCAACCCCATGTATATACACTTCCGTCAGAAGTCATAGCCATACTGTTATAATAATTAGCTGAAATTGCCGCTACATTTGTGATATTAGAAACCTTTACAGGTTTTGTAGCAGTTGTTGTTGTATTATTACCAAGTTGTCCCCAGTTATTATAACCCCATGAATACATTGTTCCGTCTGTTGTAGCAACAAGGACGTGACCTTCACCTGCCGCAACAGCTGTTATATTCTTTAGGTATTTTTCTGTTGTTGATGACGCGCCTGCCAATACCTGAGTCGGAACAGGTCTTGTCATTGTATCGCCAATACCAAGTTGATAGCTTGTATTTAGACCCCATGTCCAAACTGTTCCGTCTGCCTTTAGAGCAACGCTGAATGATTTACCTGCGGCAATATCAATAACATCTTGGATATACCAATCGTCATTTGTTGCGGCACTTTCACCTCTGTATACCTTTTGAGCCGCATAAATTCCATCAGTTGTATCATTGTCATGGAACTTTTCATTTGTTGATGATGTATCGCCGTTACCAAGTTGTCCGTTTGAGTTGTTACCCCATGCGTATACATAACCGTCAGTTGAAAGTGCCAATACATGATTTTCACCGACTGCTATTCTTGCGATATTTGAAAGGTCTACAAGTACACCTGTAGATGTTTTTTCTTGAACTCTTACAGGTGTGCGGTTTACTTCGTCTTTATCAGAAGTACCGTTACCAATCATTCCGTTTTCGTTATTACCCCATGCGTATACATAACCGTCAGTTGTTACAGCATATGCTGTATTAATACCTGCCGCTACATACTTAGCTTTCACTCCTTCAGGAAGTGAAACTTGTACAGGATATGTTGTATTTTCTGTAAGTCCGTTGCCAAGTTGTCCCTTTTCGTTTGAACCCCATGTCCAAACTTCACCGTTATCCAACAATGCAACCGCAAACTCACTGCCACCGGCAACCATAGGTGTGGCTGTTCTTCCGGCTTGTGTTACTGTTACACTGATTTCAGATGTTATACCTGAATCATGTGTAATTGTAATTATAGCTGTACCTGTGTGTGTACCGGCTGTAATTACACCGTTTACAACAGTTGCAACATTTTCATTGTTTGAATGATATGTAAATGTTCCGTCAAGCGGTTCATGTGTATCATCATTTTCAAGATTGAAACCGTACATATGATGATGTTTATATGAATCAATCTCGATTGTTGCACCTGTTTCTATCGTTGTTAGGTAATTTATCTTATTTCCTTCAGCGTCAAAGAATTCAATCAAATCTTCTGCGCGTTCACCTGTATAAGCAGGTGTGCTTACATCATAAGTTGATGATGTACCGTCAAATTTACCTAACTGCCATTCTGTGTTTCTGCTCCATGTGTATACATAACCGTCATCAAGTTCTGCAACAGTATTATTTGTACCTGCCGCTACGTTACTTACGAACTTGATATAGCTTTCATCATTATTAGTCTGACCCTTTAGTACCTTTTGAGGCAATGTCTGATTTAATGAATTATTAATACCAAGTTGTCTTTGACCGTTATAACCCCAACCGTACAAATAACCTTCTTCATTAATTGCAAATGATTGATTATTCTTTGCAGAAATTGCAGTTATATTCTTTAATCTGCCTGTTGTATTACCTGTGCTTTGATCTGCCTTTGAAATATCTCTTACTTGTAGAGGAAGATAATGTCTTTCGTTATTATCTGTTGTCCAGTCACCGTTCTGACCGTATGTGTTATCACCCCATGCCCAGACATAGCCTGTCTTTGTAAGAGCTAAAGCATGATTTGCACCGGCTGAAATCATTACTATATTAATTAAGTAATCACTGCCTGCCGGAGCTACATTTGTTTCTTCTTCCGGACTTTCGCCACGAAGAACTTGAATTGGAGTCGGTTTATTTACACGAGTACCGTCACCAAGTTGTCCCTTGCTATTGTCACCCCATGTATAAACTGTTCCGTCATTCTTCAATGCCATTGCAAATGCTTGACCGGCTGAAATTGAAACTATGTCATTCAAGTAATAATCATTATTATCAGGATCATATGCGTTTGTACCACTTCTGCCGGCTAAAACCTTAACTGCATATGCACTGTCAGTTGTAGTACCGTCACCAAGTTGTCCTGATTTATTGCTACCCCAAGCATATATACTACCGTCTTCAAGTAGTGCCATTGAGAAATCATCACCTGCGGCAATGTTCTTTACGCCTGTAAGTGTAGTTGTTTCGTCAATCATTACAGGTACAACTATACTTTCAGTAGTTCCTGTCGCACCGTTACCAAGTTGACCCTTACTATTATCGCCGACTGCATATACGACGCCGTTAGCAAGTATTAGCAAGTGATTATTTCCTGCCGCAATAGCAGTAGCTGCATTATTGCCACCAAATGTACTTGCACTGTCATCTCTTCCGTTTTGGAATTTAACCTGAATTGGATAGCCTCTTGTTATCTTAGTACCGTCACCAAGTTGTCCGTATGTATTATCGCCCCATGTCCAAACTGTTCCATCTGCCTTTAGAGCCGCATGGAAGTTTGTACCTGCTGTAAGCGATGATGCAACGATGCTTTCCATCTTATCGCCCTTAACAGTAACATTAATTGTTCCGACATATCCGTTTCTGCTGTTTCTAAATGTAATTACTGTTGTACCGAACGTGTTACCTGTCGGCATTACAGTTGCAGTATTTCCGTTTGCAGAAACTGTAGCGATATTTGGAATTGACGAGCTGTATTGAATGTTTGCAATATCTTCTGACGCAATCTTTTGCTTATCAGCTTTATTGAACAAATTGAAACCAACCATATACTGTTCATATATTTCAGACATATCAATTTCAATTTTACCAGTCTTGTCTATTACAACGCTTGACGGTAATGGTGATATTGTATCACCTGTTGAATTTTCATCAGTATATACTATTGCCTTTTGGAATGACAATGTATTTGAATTTGTATTACCTACTTGTACCGGTGTCTTTGCCAAATCGACAGTTACTGTACCAAGTTGACCTGAAGTATTATCACCCCATGCCCATACATAACCGTCATCTCTGATTATTACGGTATGGTTTGCACCCATTGCCGCACCGATTACGTTCTTTAGATATGGATCTTCGTCTTGATTGAATGTATCTCCCTTCCATACCTTTACAGGAGCAAATCTGTCTATCTTTGAATCAACGCCAAGTTGACCCTTTTCATCTCCGCCCCATGTATATACTTCATAATTATTTGTTATAACCAGTGTTTGGTTTCCACCTGCTGTTACTCCAAGAATATTTGATAAGTATTCATCGCTGTTTGCATCAACAGTCGAATCCTTACCTGCCGCTTCGCCGGCAACAACAAGCATAGGTGTTACTGATTCTGTTACAGTCTTATCATCTATACCAAGTTGACCCTTTGAGTTGTAACCCCAAGCATATACTTTTGTAACAGTTGTTCCGTCTGCAAGTGTTTCTTCTGTTACAGCTACACTGTGTGCACTGCCTGCAGCAACATATTTTACATTTGACAAACCTTCTACAACTGCCGGAGTTGCGTCATAATCTGCACTTGCAGTTGTTGCTTGTAGTGCAGTATCTGCGTCGTCGCCGTCGGCATCGGCATCACTTGAATCATCGTCCGATGTTCCGCCGCTACTTCCCGAACCGCCACCGGAAGATACCGTTCTACCAAGCTGTTTATGCAAGTTCGCACCCCATGTCCATACTTTTCCGTTTGTATCCACTGCAAGATTATGGCTATCGCCTGCGGCTATTGATCTAATATCTTTAAGCGCACTAATCTTAGTAAATGATGCAGTAGAAGGAGCTATAACATCATTGCCAAGTTGACCTTGTGAGTTATCAACACCGTAAGAGAATACATCGCCGTGAGTTGTAAGTACAAGTACATAATTTGAACCTGATACTATATCTTCGATTTCATCGCCGATTGTATTTTCTACTTCTACCGGTGACGTCATATCTGATCCGCCGGAAATTGATACACCCCATGTATATATCTTACCGTTTTTATCTACGGCAAATACATAGTCGTCACCTGCTGCCAATCTTACTATATCTTTAATCGGATTTCCGTCTTCATCAAGGACTTGTACAGGATATTTCTTGCTCAATAATGTACCGTCACCAAGTTGACCGTGAGAATTGTCACCCCATGTCCACAAAGTTCCGTTTTCTTTTAAAGCAATAGAGAAGTTCTTGCCTACTGCTACTTTTGAACCTGAAGGCCATACTGTGTCACCCTTAACAGTTACAGTTACGAATGCTTTATATCCGTTAGCCTTATTTTCAATAGTTACGATTGTAGGTCCTGCCTTTGTCGGTGATGTTGTATGAAGTTCATCAATTCCGCTTGCAAAGTTGCCGATTGAAGTATCTGAAGATGTAAATTCAATCTGACTCTTATCGTCAATAGGTGTAAGAATATCGTCTTCATACAAGTTAAAGCCGACCATTCTCTTATTCATAATTTGATCTCTGTTGAAATCAACATATTGATCTTCTGTAATTTCAAGATAATCAGGTGTTACATATGATTCATCAACACTGTTATCTGAATTTTCTTTGATTTCAACATTTTGAAGTTCAAGAGTATCTACTTCTTCCTTGCTTACATGAACAGGAATGTATGATTTAATTGTTGTGTTATCACCAAGTTGACCGTAACCGTTTGCACCTGTTGTATAAACGCTACCGTCTTGTTTCATAATTGTCAAGTGCTGTGAACCGTAATCTGCAACAAATGCGTCGTCAAATAATAGCAAATCACCAACATCTGATCTTACTGAATCATGAACTCTTGTAGGAGTAGATTTATTTATAACACTGTCTATACCCAACTGACCACTGCCGTTATTACCGACTGTATAAATCAAATTGTCATTTACATCTGTTCCGCCGATAAACGCACTACTGTTACCACCGGCTGAAATGTTATAAATACTATTGCCATCTACGTCAACATACTTAGGTGATGTAACATCGCCGCTGTCTATACCAAGCTGACCGTTACTGTTATCACCTGTTGCATATGTGTTATAATCTTTTGAACGGATTAGAGTATGAGCCTTACCGGCTGATACTTGAACAGCATCATACATAAATTCATCATCATATGCCGATACCATATCTCTGTCACCGCGTTGTACTTTTATAGGTGCATACGCATATGCTTTACCATCGTAATTGCTAAATCTCTTTGATGTATTCGGTTCAATACCAAGTTGACCTTCTGAATCGTCACCCCAAGCATATACACTGCCGTTATCAGCTATTGCTACTGCGTGATTATCACCGGCATCAATAGATACGATATTGCTCAAACGATTTGTAGATTGTGTATTTCTTGTAGAATTTGTTCTGTCTGCATTTAGAACAAACGGATCATCACTTGCCATAGCACCTGCTACAACATATGAAGGTACACCCATATTATCTGTAACAGATCTGTAGTTTAGACCAAGTTTGCTGTTTGTATTTGTACCCCATGCAAGAACATGACCATTCTTATCAAGTGCAAGAGCATAGTCTTTACCCGCACTAATCTCTAAGATACCTGACAAGTATTCTTCTACAACCGGTTCAGGATCAGTTGTTTCGTCTCCTGTTGAACTTGCCTGTGTTGCTACAGTTTCTGATGTATAAGTATCCGCTACACCTCGTACAACACGCTGAGGATAATATGCATTATGGCTTGATGTATTATTATCACCAAGTTTACCGTTGCTACCGTTACCCCATGTGTATACTGCACCGTCAGCTGACAATGCCATTGCAAAATTATCACCGGCTACAATAGAAATAATATTACTTAATGTTCCTAAGCCGTTTGTATCTGCAACTTGTAGCGGTTCTGCCCAAGATGAAATTCTGCTCATAGAATTTGAAGCAGTTGAAAGTTTTTCAACTTTACCGTCTGCGTCAAGAGTTGTGTAACCTATACCCAACTGTCCTGATGAGTTATTACCCCAAGTCCATACACTACCGTCTGACTTAAGTGCAACTGTAAAGTCTAATCCTGATGCAATCATAGGAACTGCAATCTTTGTATATCTGTCACTTACATTATAGACGTCTGCAACAATAAGACCTCTGTAACCTGTATTATTATCTGTTACAGTGATTACTACTTTACCATAATTTCCGTTACCTACCGGTGTTATTGTTCCGTTTGAATCAACCGTTGCAATTCTCGGATCTGATGATTCAAATGAATAATCTCCGCTTGCATCTCTAAAGTCGCTGTCATCGTGCAAGTTAAAGCCTGCAACATATTTTAGGTTGATATTGTCTATTGTATATGTTGAATTTTCAGGTATTCTGATATGTCCGCCTTCAATGTTATCAAAATTAAGTGCATAATAATCTACCGGTCCTACCAAATGAGCACCTGTATAATCATAATTTACAAAGTCACCTAACGAACCTGATGAATTAGTACCAAATGCCCATACTGTACCGTCTGACTTGATAGCAGTTGTTACAGTGTTTCCAAGTGATACTGCTGTTATGTTACTTAGATAATCACCAGTTTCGTGTATATTATGACCTTTTACTACACGAGTAGCCGATGATTTAGTTGTAGCCGAGTCGTCACCAAGTTGCTTTGATGCGTTATTACCCCACATATATAGGTTTGAGCCTCTTGTTACTGTAGCTGACTGGTTATATCCGGCTGAAACATTCACGGCATTTTCCAAATAATTACCGTCTGAGTCTACTACTCTTACGTAACCATCTGATGAATCTGACGCACCGTTTCCAAGCTGACCGCTTGTTCCAAGACCTGTGCTGTATACAAGTCCGTTATTAACGAGCAATACAGAGTGTTCACTACCCATATCTGCTTCTGCTACATTTTGCATATATGTATTTGTAATTCCGCCATCAAGTGTAATATCATCATCACTTCTGTTTATAACTTGTGAAGGAACTGTCTTGTGATATGCGCTGTTTACCTTTGAATCTGATATATTATCTTTTTCACCCTTATTTGCAGTTAAATTCTCACCATATCCAAGTTGACCGTTATCTGCTTTACCGAATGTAAATACAGTACCGTCACCACGAACAAGTATTGAACTGTCACCACCGGCTGAAATTGATACGATAGAATGAATTTGTGTTGCTCTACCGTTATTCAAATCCATAACAATTACAGGAGTTTCATATTTTGCTACATCTCCGGTATAGTTATAAACACTGTGAGTACCTGATGTTCCATGACCGATCTGACCATAGTTATTCAATCCCCAAGCGTATACTCTGCCGTCTGATGTCAATGCCAAAGAATGTTCTTTTCCGGCTGCGATTGCAATAATGTTAGTGCTGTCATCTGTATCACCTACTATTGATACTTCTGCCGCAACATTTGTTGAGCCACTTCTTCCAAGCTGACCACTACCGTTTGAACCCCATGTCCATACTCTTCCGTTTGCATCAAGTGCCAAAGCATGAGTGTTACCTGCTGCAATACTTACTATATTATCAAGATATATTCTTTCGCCTGTTGAGCTGACGCTCGTTACTACTTGTACCGGATAGTATGACGCACTTGACGTACCGTCACCAAGATTACCTGAACCCCATGTCCATACTGTTCCGTTATCCATAAGTGCAACTGTAAAGCTGCCGCCTGATTTTGTCATAGGGATTGCAACTTTATCATCGCCCGACTTAATTACCTTAACAATAAGTTGACCTTTGTATAAAATAGGTTCGTCAAGAAGTCCTGTGTAAACTCCGTCGTTTACAGGACTGATTTCTTTTTCAAAACTAATTGTTGTCTGACCGTATATTCCGTTTGTATTTGCACTTACAACACCGTTTGAGTTAACAGTTGCCACATCGCTGTTAGATGTGTTGTATGTCACTCCGTCATTTGCATTTATAACATCACTGTATGCGTAATGCGCAAATTCAAATCCAGGAATATGTTCATATTTAATTCTTCCTAAATCAAGTGTTTCACCTTCAGTAATTGTTGCAACCAATGGAATACTGTCACCGTCATTGTCAGCTACTGTTAATATATCAGCCGCTCTGTCACCTGACTGTACAGGTATCAAACTGTTAACTCTGTAGTTATTACCAAACTGACCATTTCTGTTTGAACCCCAAGCCCAGATTGTTCCGTTGTGCAACATAGCCGCACTGAAATAAGCACCATTCGTTATTTGAATCGCGTCTTCAATATAATCATTATCAGAGTATACATTTTCTCCCTTTAGCACCTCTGACGGTGTACTTGTACTATCTGTTGTATTGTTACCAAGTTGACCGAATGTGTTATTTCCCCAAGCATATGTACTATGCTTGTATGTATCAGGATCAAGTGAAAGTGTCATTACAGTATTTCCACCGGCTGATACAGCTGTTACGTTTTCAAGAGTTGTTTCTCTTGTTGGTGCAGATACACTGTTTACAGTTGCATTATCTGATACTACCTTACCCCAAACATATACATAACCTTGATTATTGTATTGTTTTGTATCCTTTGTTGTATCATCAACAGTGATATTTCTTGCAAGTGCTATAACTGTAGTTTCATCAAGATTTATTTGTGTTCCTATAGCTCTTTTGTTTCTTTCTTTATTATTCGCACCTACTTGTATATCTACGATATTCTTTAAATACTTGTCTGCAGAATATCCGTCACCCTTATAAACTTGAAGTGGGTAACCTCTGCGTGTATCGTTGTTTACATTTGTTTCATTGGCAAGAACACCGTACATATTGCTGCCCCATGACCAAACTGTTCCGTCTGCCTTAACAACATATACACTGTCACCATCTGTTCTTACAGATACTGCATTATTTAGATATCCGCCTGCATAAGGACCTACAACCTGTACTGCATTTTCTTTACCGTACTCTGTCCATAGATACCATGTATAATCAAGAGATGTCCAGTTGTATGCCTGTTTTCTACGTGTAGTTGACGGCACATATTCATCATATTCCCAGTGTCCAGGAATAGTGAAATCTACATATCTATCTGTTGCTATTGTTTGAGTTACAGAATACATTGAGTCATACTTATTAATACCAAGTTTACCAGCGGGACCGTTATTTCCCCATGACCAAACTGTTCCGTCTGCCTTAACCGCATATGAAACATCATCGCCGGCAGCTATTGATATTACATCTGTAAGATTTTGAGTATTATCGCTGTCAAGCTTAACAAGTTTAGGAGTTACAATACCATATCTTCTTTCCTGGTTTGCATCGCCTACAACAGATTCATAACTACTCTTATGATAACCTGTTCTTGTTACGATATTATTCTGGTAATAATCTCCCCAAACGATATTATTAACTTCTGTATAACCCCAAATGTATACTTCACCGTTTTCTGTAAGTGCCAACGAGTGACGTTTACCTGCGGCTATTGATTTAATCTTAACATCGCTTGGAATGTTTACTTTTACAGGATATAAGAAATCATTTCTCTTTTCGTCACCGTCAGCCGGATAACTGTTATGTGTATCATTACTTCTTATACCATTTCCAAGTTGACCATATGTATTATTACCCCATGCCCAAACTGTTCCGTCACTCATAAGTGCAAGAGTATGGTGATCGCCTGAAACAATCATCGGAGTTACTTCTGTGTTAACCTCTTTTACCGCCACTTCAAGCACACCTACAAAGTTTGTAGATGTATTATATAATGTAATAAATGTATTTGTATATCTATGTTCGCTGTTCGGACGAATTGTTATTATATTATTATTGTCCTCAGCTGAAACTATAGATGTATCTATTGACGTTGCTGTTATTCTATCAAGAACTGTCTGTTCATCAACGTCAGTATTATATGCTTGAACAGCTGTACTATGTCTGTCGTTGTTGTTATAAATCAAGTTAAAGCCTACCATATGATAGTCATATATATCAGACTTATTTATTTCAAGATATTGATTCTTTGATAGAGTAATCTTTTGTGGTAATGGGTTGTAATTAGCGGCATTGACATCATCATTATAAACTTCTGTTGCTACACCGTCTGTATACAATGTTGCTACACCGATAGCTTCACGTCTGTCTTCACGAAGACCTGTCTGTACAGGTTCAGTTCTTTCAACTGATGAAAAATCACCTACATTATATGTAGAGTTTTTACCCCATGAATATACACTACCATCGTATCTGACTACAGATGTACCCATATCACCGATTGTTGCGGAAGTAATCCAACCGATTCTGTCTGTTGCATCATCGCTATAGAAACTTTCGCCTCGTTTTGTATACTTAGCAGTAAGTGAATTTGCTGTTGAACCTACACCTGTTGTATTATTTGCACCACTGCCCCATGAATACAAGTAACCATCTCTGCCAACTGCCATTGATGAATTTACTCCGGCATTAACATTAACTATTCCGTCAAGATTTTGCATATTCTCACCGTCATAGCTGATTAAAACTCTCTTCGGAGAATTTGCATTATAATTGTTGGCATTATCTATTGAATCATTTGTAGTTATTGTATTATTACCAAGTTGACCGTTTGCATTTCTACCCCAAGCATATACACTGCTGTCATCTGACAATGCAATATTGTGATATGCTCCTGCAGAAATCTTAACGATATTTCTCAAATATGCAGTGCTACTTGCACTTTCGCCATTTACAGCTTGTGTAGGTGCAAGAGCCTCTGTAAAGAATCCCTTACCAATTTGACCGTAGCTACCGCTACCCCAACTGAATACATTACCATCTCTTCTCAATGCTGAAATGAATGTATCACCGATTGTAATATCAATAAAGTCATTAAGCGCACCGTCTGCGTTATCACCGGCACTTGCTCCCTTTACTGTGAATGAAGCATATTGACTGTATTTTGAATTTTTAGCCTCGATACCTCTCTGACCGTATGTGTTATCACCCCATACATATACAACACCATCTTGCGCCAAAGCGGCTGAGTTTCTTGCACCGGCTGCAACTCTTTCTACACCTGAAAGTATTTCTGTTGAGCTTGTTTTTACAAGTGTTGGTGTGTACGCAGTAGATGTACCGCCTATACCAAGCTTACCATTTGCATTGTTACCCAAAGCCCAAACTTGACCGTCTATATCAACTGCAAGCATATGAGTCGGACCTGCCGCAATGTGTTTAATATTTTCAAGATATGTTGTTGAGTCTTTGCCTGCATTCTTAACTACTCTTACAGGTGATGTTCTGTTTACCATTGATGCTGTACTTCCATCATACGTATTACCCCATGTCCAAACAGTACCGTCTGCCTTTAGTGCATATACGCCACTGTTTGTTGCGGCAACAACCGGAACTGTTATTCCGTCATTTGGTTTTACCAATACAGTAAACATACCATAGTAACCTGTTACATCATTTCTTGCACTGATAACTGCCTCACCGTAACGTCTTGCATGATTTGCAGTTACTCTTACAACATTAGATGCAACATCCTTTTCAACCTTAGCTATATCTTTATTTGATGTGCTGAATGTAAGGTTGTCAAAATCTGTTGTAGGATGTGGATTAACGTCACTCAATAAGTTAAATCCAAGGTATTCTTTATCAATCATACCGTTATCACCTTGAAGAGTAACTTCAAGTGTGCCGTCATTATTGATATAAATGTAGTTTGGCATATTATCGTATTCAACTACATCTGTACCTTCTGTTTTTACGCCATGTTGGAATGCAAATATTTTTGCCGGGCTTTCACCCATAAATATTGGGTGAACAATATTATTAGAGAATTGTCCTACTCCATAATATCCCCAACCGTATACACTACCATCATAACGCAATGCCATTGCATCTCTTTCACCTGCATATACCCTTGTAATATTTGTAAGCTCAGTTGTTCCATCCAACGTAGCTGTTTCACCGGCAACTACACGAGTGGCAACTGAATAGTATCCGCCTGTAGTTTCATTACCAAGCTGACCGTTTGCATTTGTACCCCATGTGTATACATCACCGTTACCGTTGACAGCATAGTTGTGACTTCCTGCCGCTGATACGTAAACTATGTTATCTAAGTTTCCGTTAGCAGATACAACTTGTACAGGAGAAGTTTCCTTAACAGATGTTGCACCGTTACCAAGTTGACCGTTTCTGTTTGCTCCCCATGAATATACTTCGCCATCTCTTGTTGTGATTACAGCGTGATCTGTTGCCATATCAACATAAAGCGCATCTCTGAAATATGTTACATAAGGATTCTTTGCACCACTTAATAATTGCATTGGCATTGACGCATTATCTGATAAACCATCACCAAGTTGACCGTTATCATTATTACCCCAAGCATATGCATATCCGTCGTTTCTTACAGCGATAGATGAGTTACCGCCTGCTGAAATCTCTGAAATTGAATTCAAGTAGCCTATGCCTTCAAGACCTACTACCTTTGTAGGTTCTGTTATATAAAGATTTTCCTGTGAAGGAATGTATGTATAGCATGTTTCTGCATCATACTCTTTATGCCATTCAGAGTCGCCTTCTACAACTCCTTCATCATTTGTATATCCGTTTGTTGTAAAACCAAGTTGAATTTGTTCAAACTTAACATCTGTATTTGTACCGATTTGTCCCTTATTATTTAGACCCCATGCCCATACATTGCCGTTCTTGTCCAATGCAAGAGTATGTCCGCCGCTTGTATTATCATTTAACAAATCAAGCTTTTCATCATCTTTGTCAAGATTGGAGTTCACACCTGTTGCAGCTGAAATTGCTACTATATCTTTAAGGTTAATCTTCTGCGGTGACAATACATTGTTATTGTCTTGAACTCTCTTATATTTTATATGTTTATGATCTCTGTAACGCTGTGAGTCAAGCGGTGTATCTGTCGGCCAACAACAATTACCCCATACATCTTCAGTTGAAATAATTTCTTCATGATATTCATTCCAATTACCGTCACCCAACTGACCGTATTCATTCCAACCCCATGTATATACTTCACCTGTTGTTGAAAGTGCAACTGAGAATTTATTTCCGGCTGCAACTGCCATAAACTTAACTTCACTGCCGTCACTATTATGAGGGAATGAAACTTTTGCCGGGTATTCTGTGTCGTTTGTATCGCCGTTACCAAGCTGACCTTTATCGTTTTTACCCCATGCCCAAACTGTACCGTCTGATTTTAGAGTAAGAATGTGGTCTGTACCGGCTGATACCATAGGTATAACTAATTTTTCTGTTTGCTTTACGCCAAGTTTGAATATACCTGAATATTCTGAGAATGACTTTTGTTCAACAAGCATCGAAACTTCACCGTAACGATTATTTTCGTTCGGTATAATACGCCATCCGTCAGTTTCTTCTACAACTGTTGCAATTCCCGAATCCATTGTTCTGAAATCGTAATTTGTTGCAGGCATAGGTGTAAGTACACCTTCATCGTCAAGGATAAGGTTAAATCCACCTTCAAATTTTTCATTTACTGATGTTATTTTTAATGTTTTGTCATAGTCAAGGAATGTATAAAGTGTATCTTCTGTAACTTGAGCATATTCGTTACCTTCACTGTCAAGGATAGTACCTTCAGTAACAGAAAGTGTCTTTACAAGTTTTTCACCTGTTTGTACTGCCGCATTATGCTGAGCATTTGTAAAGTCACCAAGTTGACCTTCTTCATTACGTCCCCATGACCATACACTACCGTCTTTCTTCAATAGTGTAACATGTGCATTACCTGCTGAAACAGTTAACGCGTCACGGAAATATAAATCATCTGTACTTGTTGAATCACCTGATGCAATTTGCTGTGGTACAAGATAGCTTGTTTGTTTGTCTGCGCCTGAAACCAACGCACCCAAACCAACTTGACCTTCTGCGTCAAGTCCCCATGCGTATACTGTACCTGATTTTGTTACAACAACAGTATGTTCGCCACCGGCTGAAATTTCGATAGCAAGTTGATCGCTGCCGTCCATCCATTGATTTCTTACACGAACCGGTGTTGTTGAATTATTTGTTGTTCCGTTTCCGAGTTGACCGTTAGTATTTTTACCCCATGTATAAACTTCATTTCTGTTGTTTATAACAGCTGAGTGTTCACTACCGGCTGAAATCTTGATTACATTTTCCAAATACCATGTGTCAGTATCTGATTCACCTTTCCATACTTGTGCAGGAGTATAAACATCTGATGATATAACTGTGCCAAGTTTACCGTTTGATACTTCGCCCCATGCAAAGACTGTACCGTCATTTCTTAATGCAAGAGAATATGCGTTTCCTGCCTCGATTGCAATAATGTTGCTCAAATATTCACGATCAGATGCACTGTCACCCTTTAAAACTCTTGTCGGATAAATAACATCTTCACCGGCATAGCCGATACCAAGCTGACCGTGTTCGTTACCGCCCCATGCGTATACATAACCGTCTTTTGTAAGTGCAAGAGAGTGTGTATCACCGGCAGCTACTGATATTACGTCTGAAAGAATTGATTCGTACTCATCCTCATATACATAATATGCTTTACTTCTGTTTTCTTTGTTCATACTGCCAAGCTGACCATGTTCGTTACCGCCCCATGACATAACTTCCATTGATTCAGTAACCATTAATACATGTGTGTCGCTTGCTGAAATGTCACGGATACCAAGCATTGTTGAATCTCCGCCAAATTGAACGGCTACAGGAGAAGCTTTGCTCTTATCAGTCCCGTCGCCAAGTTGGTTTTGAGTATTTTCGCCCCATGCGTATACTTTACCTGAAACTTGAAGTGCAACAGAAAAATTCTTGCCGGCATAAACCTTTGGTGCGGCAATTCTTCCGTCTACATATACATCAATTATACCTGTCCATACAGTTTTACCGGCTGTATTTACGGCACGAACTGTTGTAGAACCGTATTGTCCCGACGGAACAAACTCTGTTCCGTTAACTTGTATTATATTTTCATTATCAGAAACAAAAGTAACTTCACTTGATGCGTCATGTTCTCTCTGAACTTCCACATATTCTGTCAAGCTAAATCCCGGATGAACTGTTCTTATAGCTCTTGTCGGATTAACTACATATTTTTCTTTTTGTGAAATAGTAATTTTTGACGGAGCAAGGAAGAATTCACTGCTTCCGTCATAGTCTTCTTTTATGTCACCTTGATTTGTTGTAATTTGACCTATTTCAAATCTATAGTTTTCTGCAGATTTTTCACCTGTGTATACCGGATAATTGAATGATGAGAAACCTGAATTACCGATTTCACCATAATCACCGATACCCCATGCAGCGATATTACCGCTATTGCTCATAGCAACACTAAAGTTTTTACCTGTGGCTATCAAACTAATATCGCCAAGTGATGCTAAACCTGTTACTGTTCCAGTTTCGCCTGCTACTACGCCATTAGCTCTGTCGTATACTGTAAATGCACCGTTATCATCTATAACTTTACCCCATATTGCTACGTTACCGTCATAGTCGATACTTAGCATATGTTCAAAACCTACAGAAATTGCCATTACATTTGTAAGTTCATAGTTAGGGTCATATTGATATGTTGTATATACTTTGCGTGGTGTACTTGCATAATCTGCTGATAGTGTATAATCACCTAATTGTTGTGAAGCATTATCACCCCAAGCATATACTCTTGAATTTCTGTCAATTACGGCAGTGTTGTTAGCCTTGGCAGAAATTTGAGAAATGTTTTCAAGATAGTAACCGTTACCGTAACTGTCACCCTTGAATACTTGAATCGGATATTCTCTGTCTTCAGTTGTCATATCACCAAGTTGACCACGGTCATTTCTACCCCATGCCCAAACACTACCGTCACGTTTTAACGCAACTGTATGATATGAACCGGCTTTTACTGAAATAATATCTGTTAAATATCCACCGCCGTTAAAGCCTTTTACTTGGTTAGGAATATATGAACCATTTTCACCTGTACCAAGTTGTCCGTATGTATTATCGCCCCATGTGTAAACAGTGTCATTATTTAAAACAATTACAGTATGGTTCTTACCTGCGGCGATGTCTGTAATTTCTGTGAAATCAACGCCATCAGTCAAATCGACTTCTACAGGTAGAGATCTTGAATCCTCAATAGCTGTACCGTCTTCTGTTGTTTCGTTATTTATTTCCACACCAAGCTGACCTGAAGTATTATCACCCCAAGCATACAATAAACCGTCATTTCTTAGTGCAAGCACAAATCTTTCACCGGCTGCTATTCTCTTTATGTCTGAAATATAATCACGAACACCTGTTTCTTCGTCTATCGACAATGTTACTTGAACCGGATACGCTCTATTTATATATGTACCATCACCAAGTTGACCGTAATTATTTATACCCCAAGTCCATACACTACCGTCACCTTTTAGTGCAACAGTAAAATCCTCACCTGTTGCAACCATCGGGGCGTAAAGTTGACCTTCCGGTCTTAGTGTTAGCATTACATTCTTTGTATAATCACCTACTTTAATTGTTAGTGTTGTTGTTCCGAATTTATGGTTTTGGTTCGGAGTTATAACAACATATGTAGTTCCGTCTGCTGCTGTTTCAACATCCAAAGTAAATAGTTTTGGATTTAGCAATGAGAAATTGCTCTTATCAACACCGGTAAGTTTAATAAGGTTTAGTCCTTGCGCGTCGAACAAGTTAAAGTTACCGTATATATTTGAATAGATTTCATTTACATTTATCTTTAAAACGTCATAACTGCTACTATTCCTATAAATCATACTTAATTCTGACGGAAGTACATTTTTATAAGTTGTAGTATCAACAGTACCGTCATATTTTTCAAGAATTGTTTCTTTAACAACAAGACTGTTAGATTCCTTTTCACCTACTTGTGTAGGATATACTTTATTTCCCTTTGAATAATCACCGATATGTCCGTTGTTATTTGAACCCCAAGCGTACACTTTACCGCTTGACTTGACAGCCATTGAAAAATCTTTACCGGCACCAAGAAGGTACACTTCACCAAATTGTTCGTGTGCCAAAGTTTCTCCGTTTTTAACTTCAACAGGAATCGGAGATGATGTTGTTGTTATATTACCTACACCAAGTTGTCCGTTACTGTTTGAACCCCAAGCATACACTTCATCATCTTTTGTAAGTGCAAGCATATGTTCATTACCTACAGCAACACTGCGTACATCGTCCAAATCAACCTTTACAGGTGAATTTACAAAATTGTCTTCTTTTGATGCACCAAGTTGTCCACTATTATTTGAACCCCAAGTATATACTACATTTGCAAGTTCATTTGAAACAGCTCCGCTTTCATCACTTGTTGTCTTATTTTCTTGTATAATTGCAGCCGCACTGTTACCGCCAATAGCAACGTCAACTGCATTATGAATAAATGTATCATTTTCGGATACATATTCACCGTTCCATACCTGTACAGGTACATTTTTCTGAGTTCCGTCTGACACATTACCAAGCTGACCAACAGTGTTGTCACCCCATACAAATATGTCGCCGTTTCTCTTCAATACTGCCGCAAAATTATCACTGGCAGTAACTTTGATAACATCTTCAAGTACAGCTGAACTACTTGCACTTGCGCCCTTAACAACTGATTTTGGTACATTTGAATTTGAAGTAGCACCGTTGCCTAATTGACCTCTGCTACTTGTACCCCAAGAATATACGCTACCTGAAGTTGTCAATGCAAATGCAAAATCTTTTCCGGCAGCCACATTTATAAATTTAACATCTTGTGAATTTGCCTGTACACTAAGCATTTGAGGGGTTGCCGAATAAGCCTCGCCGATGTCGCCTCTGCCAAGCTGTCCATTTTCGTTATTACCCCATGTCCATATATTTCCGTCTACATCAAGTGCAACTACAAAGTCATCACCTGCCGCAATAGTTGTCATTTGAGGAATACCAACTAAAGCTTGTGGAATTGGTCTGTATGTTGTTGCAGTATCTATACCAAGTTGACCGATTGAATTTTTACCCCAAGTATATACAAGTCCGCTTGCAGAAAGTGCAACGGCAAAGTCTACACCTGAGTCAACTTTAGGAAGTGCAATACTTTCTGTTACGTTTACAATTATTGAACCGATATAATTTGTATCAGTATTTCTTAATATAATTGTAGCTTTACCTATTTTATTAGTTGCTGATACAACTCCCAATTGATTAATTAATGCAACTGTATCATCAGAAGTTGCAAATTCAATCTTTGTAGAATCAGCTGTCTTTGATTCTGTAACGCTCTTTAGCATATTGAAACCGCTTAGGTATTTTTCAATCGTTTCTGCGGCGTCAATTTCCAAAGAACCATTGTTTTCTATTGTAATTTCTACCGGCACGTCATTTCCGGTGTACTCTTTTGCAACTGAACCGTCTGCTTTCTTCGCAGTAATTTTTTGCATCATAAGCACACGTGCTTCTCTGTCACCGGTTAAAACAGGAGTACGTCTTGTTTCATTTGAAATATCACCGATTTGTCCGCTTTCATTCAAACCCCACGAATATACATATCCATCGTCCTTGATTACAACAGTATGTGAACCGCCTGTACTTAAACCGATTACGTTAATCAAATAATCGTCTGTACTATCAACAGTTATACCTTTATTTACACGAGTCGGTGTCGCATTTCTTGATATATCGTTATTAGCATCTTTGATACCAAGTTGACCGTATTCATTATCACCCCATGTCAAAACGGCAGTGTCTTCACTTCCGTCAAGAGTTGTCATAATTGCAGAATGTTGTCCGCCGGCAGCTATAGTTTTGATTTTTCCCGAAATTGTTATTTTTTCAGGAACAGGAACTATATCCTTTGTGCTTGAAGCAAGTTGTCTGCGATCATTTGCACCCCACGCATATAATGAGTTGTCAAATGCAAGTGCAAGAACATGATTTGCACCCAATGAAATATCTGTTATATTTTCAAGAGGATTACTATTGTTTGTTATAACTTTGACCGGTTGATTTCTTAATCCATTTACATTAATACCAAGTTGACCATTATCATTATTACCCCATGTAACAACCATACCGTTCGACTTTAATGCCGAGCTGAATTCTTTTCCGGCTGAAATTCTTATAATATTTGACAAATATATGTCACTGCTTGCACTACGACCGCCTAAAACTTTTGTAGCTTTTGTTTTATACTTAGCAAGAGATGTAGTTGAATCATATCCATTGCTACCCACGCCAAGTTGACCGTTACCGTTACTACCAAATGAGTAAACATAACCGTCTTCTGTCAAAACTAATGTATGATTGCCACCTGCCGCGATTGCAGAAATTTTTCCGATTTCTTTTCCGTCTTCTGACACGATTGTAACAGGTACACCACTATCCTTAGTTGTGTAATCTGTTTCTGCCGGTGCTGCCGGTGGACCTTGTTCAATTTGCAATATTGGCAATTTGTCATTTTCATCATACTTATTTGTAAATGACCATACACCACTGCCATCTTCAAAATTCCAACCTGCATATATTGAAGAATCTGTCAAATCAGCATTTGCTAAAGATGCGGCAGCCTCATTACCAACACCTACTACTGTTCCATTATTTGTATATGTGTAAGCAATACCATATTCCACACCTGCCTGAGCATCTGCCGATGACTCTGCCATATTAGACGCAGAAATACCTGCAACACCTGATATGTCAGATGTTCCGCTTACACTTCCTGAATTATAAGCACGGAAAATATTGCCAAGGTTTACGGCTGTAATACCACCGGCATATTTTATGCTTACACTTGTTTCACTGTTTACAACTCTAACATCAGCTCTGTTATATACATTTGAAATCGTGCCGTGTTCACCATTATAAGCAACTAAACCACCACTCAAGTTATATGAAGATATTTGACCTAAAACTATACCCGAATTTGAAACAGTTCCGTCATTAAATCCAACAAGACCTGCTGAAATTGAATATGCCGGCACTGACATGTCATTATCTTCCACCTCTAAAGTGGTATTGCTTACTGAAATACTATTAAGAATTACATTTTGAATTGTACCGTTATTTACAGCAAACATTGCTGATACTGATGTTTTATTATCACCAATATTTGTTCCTGTAGCTGATGAAGATACATTTAGATTGTTTATTCTATATCCGTTACCATCGAAAATACCTGTAAATGGTTTGTCAGCGTCACCTATAGGAGCGAAAGCGCTTGATAGTGTTATATCTTTACCAAGAATAAATTTTCCATCAAGAACTTCGCGTACTTTTTCTAATCCTTCTGCCGCATAAATTGTATAGTAACCTGTATTTTCATCAAATTCAACAGCATCATGAACTTCTTCTTCGTCACCTTCGATTGCTGATTCGATACCGCTTGTACCATTACCAAGTTGACCATACATATTGCCGCCCCATGTATACACTTCACCATTTACACTAAGTGCAACTGCGTGAGTATCTCCGGCAGCTACTGCAACAATATTTTTAAGTACACTGTCGCTTGTTCCGCTTACACCTACTACCTGAACAGGTGAATATTGGCTTGTTCCGTCGCCTTTTGTACCATTACCAAGTTGACCGTTCTTATTTTCACCCCATGTCCAAACAGTACCGTCTGATTTTAATGCAACTGAGAAGTTTTCTCCGGCAGAAACCATTGGTTCTGTATAGAAAGCATCTTCTGAAAGGTCATTTACATGTACAACAAACATTCCTACTACACCTGTAGAAGAAACCGCTTTAATTACAGCAATCCCCTTGGAAACTGCTGTAATTGTAGTTCCGTTTACAGAAACTACACTATCATCTGATGATGAATATGTTATTGATGTTGCTTTCTTAACTTCATCGTCATTGACAATAAGATTAAAGCCTCTAAGTGAAATAATGTTTCCGCCATTAGCTTTAATTGTCTGGTTTTTATTTACAGTTACAGTGTTTGGATTTACTATATCTTTAGTGCCACCATCAGAAGTCGGAACTGTTACAGATAATTGAAGAACATCTTCTGCGCCCGATCCAACCAAAACAGGTACACTGCTATCTTCACGAGATAAGTCACCCAACTGACCGTCACTATTATATCCGAACGCCCAAACATAACCATCTTTTTTCATTACAAATCCACTTTGTGAACCTGCGGCTATTGCCTGACCATTCTCTGAGAAATTGTTATTTGATACGGCAACATTTTTACTTCCGCCTACGCTACCCATACCAAGTTGTCCGTGACGATTATCACCAAAATTATAAACATTGCCTTCTGCATCTATAATTATTGTATTATTACCACCGGCAGCAATTCCTGTTACAGTTGTAATACTATCCTTTTTCTCGTCAACAACGTTGTCTGTTACATCACTTGATGCTAAAGGAGTAACGTCTGACAAAAATTTACTTGTGCTGTTACGTCCAAGTTGACCGTATTCATTTGAACCAACTGTATAAACTTTGCCACCTGTACCGTCAACAGAATATTCCAATAGTACAGAATGGTTTTTACCGGCAGCTATTGCTCCGATATTTGTTATGATTGTACCATCGGCTGACAATTCAGTCGGAACAAGTTGATTCCAAGCCTCATCAGAAGGTTCGCTTGAAACTTCACCATCGCCAACTATAATGTCACTACCCATTTGACCATAATTGTTTGCACCCCATGTCAAAACAACACGATCCATATCAGGTACTTCTGTATTTGCTCCAAGTAAAGCCAATGAATGATTTTCACCGGCAGCTACTGCTACTGCACTGTCTATATATGCACTTGAGCCATCTTCTGCCGACGCGCCCTGGATAACTCTTACAGGTGTTAATTCCTTAGACGTACTTGTAATATCATTTTCATCTCTTGTATTACCAAGCTGAGCATGATTGTTAGCACCCCAAGCATAAACCGCACCTGTTGACAAAGCTACCAACGAGTGCTTACCGCCTGCAGCTATATCATTTGCAAGAGTTATAAAACCGTTAACACTACTATGTTCACCACCAAAAACCTTAACAGGTACATTTTGGTTTGTTGTACTGTTATTACCAAGTTGACCGTTATCGTTCAAGCCCCAAGCCAAAACTGCACCATCACTTGTCATAGCAAGTGCATGATATTTTCCTGCTGCAATCTTAAATACACCACTAAGTTTTTTAGTTGCGTCTACTGCCAAAACCGGAATAGGTCCTTGTGAACTTTCAAAGTTACCGTTACCAAGTTGACCATATGTATTATCACCCCAAGCCCAAACACTACCATCTGATTTCAATGCAATTGTGAAATTTTCACCTGACGCAATCATAGGAGTTGTAAATTCATTAGGTGCTTTAACATGAACTTTTAATATTCCATAGAAACCTTCATTTTCAGCTTTGATTTCTACTATTCCTCTTTCTCCACCATTTTCCAAAGATACCGGTGAAACAGTTTCCCAATTAATCTCAACTGTATCAGCAGATACTCCGGCAATTTTTTCATTTGAAGATGAAAAAATTGTAGCTGAAGTAATATCAAATTTTTGATCGTTTTCTATTAGGTTAAATCCTGACTTATAATATTTTTTAATTTCAGGAATTTCAATTTTTACTTTTTGAGCATCAGTGATTGTTATGATTTCAGGCATTGATTCACTGCTCTCATACTCACCGGCAATTTCATTTGTATCAGCAGACACTACTTTTACATGATCCATTATTAGTGAGTTGCTTGCAGCTGTACCTGTAAGAACCGGCAAATCTACTTTTTCATATTCGTAACCGTTACGTCCGTCACCCAACTGACCTAACATATCAGTACCCCATGAATAAACTTTACCGTCTAATCTCAATGCAGTCATATGGTTTGCGCCGATTGCAATAGCAACTATATTTTCAAGTGAGCTTTCTTCATCTTCAGAATTTGTTGCTCCAGCCATTACATTCATCGGCTCGTTAGTTCTCGATGCAACATTTACATTACCAATCTGACCTTCGTCATTTCTACCCCAAGTATAAACTTTACCATCTGATGTTATTGCAGATGAATTATATCTTGCGGCATTGATGCTGATAACATTTTTTATAGATTCAAGTTTTTCTATTTCACTTGAATTGTTATTGTCATCTTTACCTAATGTATTTTCTTCATTATGACCCCAAACATATACACTTCCTGTATTTGTCAAAATCATTGAATGGAATCTTAATTGTTGTTTACCTTCGTCACCTGATGAACCTGATGAATTAGTACCACCGCCGGCTGCTACATCAAGAACTTGTCCGTCAACACTAAGTTCCATTTTGGAAGGTAATGGTAACACATCTTCTGTTGAAGTGCTTACAAGTAATGAGTCACTGTTTGTTCCCCATACATATAAATTACCATCATTTTTCAATGCAAGTACATGAGAAATGCCTGCCGCTATTTTTATGATGTTTGAAAAATCATTTCCGTCAGCGTCAACCGAAATTTCTGTTGCATATACAACGTCACTGTCATATCCATTATTTTCTATTTCATTTCCGCCGTATTGACCGTTACCAAGTTGTCCGTAAATATTTGAACCCCATGAATAAATTTTACCGTCTGCGCTGATAGCATATGAACTAAAATTTCCAGCTGCTACATATTTGATATTTTCAAGCGGAGTATTTGCAGCGGTCAAAACATAAGCCGGATTTGAACCTGTAATTTTATAACCGCTACCTAATTGACCGTTACGGTTAAGACCCCAAGCATAAACTCGTCCGTCACCATTTACTGCAAGTGCATGTGCATCACCGACAGCGATATGTTTGATATTTGTCAACGGTGACAATTTTCCGTTTTCCTTGATTTCAATTTTATACGGAGTATTTTGAGTATCGCCTGTAACTTTCAAGTTACCAAGTTGATGGTCACCTGCAAGACCCCAACCCCAAACTGTACCGTCACTCTTTAATGCCAAAGTGAAACTTCCGTTTGCCACAACCATTGGAACTGCAGTAGGAAGTACGACGTTATTTCTACTTCCATAAACTTCAAGATTGAATATTCTGAACTTACCGCCGATTTGAGCTGTAATTCTTGTACGTCCTTCTTGTACGCCGGTAATTGTAACACCTGATGCGTATGAACCTTCTTGAAGAACTGTTGCCAATCTTGAATCAAGAATTGTCGTGTTTGTTGCTGTAAGTGATGACTGCAATCCTTTGTCCGGTAAAATGTCACCCAAGGTTCTCTTTTCTCCGACACGAATTTCAATCGTATCTATTCCTTCAAGATCGCTTACCGCTGAACCATTGATTATTTCATTTGGATCACTCACCGCTGAAGTTCCACCGCTGTCACTCAAAACTGAAATGTTATAATTTGCAACAAGCTTTTCATTTATTTCTGTTATATCAACTTTTGCTAACGACTCCGAAGTTTCAGATGTCTGTTTCGGCTCGATTGCATACATTGTTGTTGATGAATTGCTTGTTGATGTAACTTCTGTTGTTGATTCAGCCGGTGTGATTGTTTCTGTTGTTTGTGAATTATCATTTGCATTATCGTCTGACGCAAATTCAATAATTTCATCAACATTAATCTTGTCATTTGAATTTACGTTTTCAGTGTTTTCTGAAATTGTTTCATTCTTATTGACTGATTCATTATTTGCTGAGTCAACTGTAACTTCTTTTTCGACAACATTTGTTACTGTTTTTTCAACTTCTTTTCCTGTAACATTTTCAACAGTATCTGACGATGAAGAAGTTGATGTTGATGTCTTTGTTTCTGTGCTCGGCATTTCTGTTGTTGTATAATCTCTTGAAGATGTTGATGTTGAATTATCAACTACCTTTGATGAAATTACATTGCCTTTTTCATCTGTAACAGTTTCTGTTGTTGTTGTTTCTGTTGTTGTTGTTTCTCTTACTGTATATTGAGTTTCGATTGGTGTTTCTTCTTCAACCGTTTCTTCTACTGTTTCATAAACAGTTTCAACAACAGGAGTTGTGATTGTATCTTCGATTGTTTCTGTAACAGTTTCTGTTTCTCCGTTTTCGTTAACTATTTCACGCTCGACCTCACGCTCAACAGTTTCCTCAACGTTCTTAGTTACTTGTTTAGGAACTTGTTTTTCAACAGTCTTTGTAACCGTACCGCCTGTTTGCTCTGTGCTAAGTATTTCTGTTGATACAGTTTGCTTAACAACAGTTTCGCGATTAACATTTTGTGTGCTCTTTTCTTGAACAGTTTCTGTTACTGTTTTTGTTTCAACTGATGTTTCTGTTTTAGTCTGTTTTTCTTCACTATCAGAAGTGCTATTATAATAGGAAGAAACTCTGTCATTTTCGTTTTGATTTTCTGATTTTTCATCATCAGAAGTTGTTGTATTTTCTACATTTTCTGTTGTTTTTTCTTCTGAATTTGATTCATCATTTTTTACTTCATTATTTTCTGTGTTGTTTTCTTCCGATAATTGATTTTCTTCTAACTTTTGTGAAATTTTTTCTGAATCAAATAATTCCAATGATGTACTATTTTTTCGCTCTGTTTCTTCACTGTTATTTTCTTTATTTTCATCACTTAGTTTTGAAAGGTCGTAATCCGAATTTTCTTGTGAAAGACCTTCTTTTTGCATTTCTCTTAGGAATTCTTCTACTTCCGGCGATTCAAACTCTCTCTTTAATTCTTTATTTTCGTTTGTATCGCTTTGCTCACTGCTTGAATTATTATCAAACAGCATAGCTGTACCTTCTGTGTATTCGTCAGGATCCGATTTTAATCCTGCAAAGAATTTTGTTGTTTCTGTACCGCCAATCCATTCAATTTGAGCTGTACTGTTTTTTCCGTCAACAGATGTTGATTTTATAAGCAATATTGTAGGATCTGCAACTCTCCAAACTATCTCGTCATCCTTATTTTCTGCAAGCGACGCTGTAACAGATACAACATCACCCACTTTAGTAAATCCTATCGCTTGCTTATCCAATGTTATAAAATCACTAACTCTGTTTCCGGCAGTAAGCGGATTTTCAGTTATAGAAGTCTCTGAACTGTCATAATCACCATTGTATGAAGAATAACCATTATTATATGAAGTTTCTCGGAAAGAATTTGAGTTGGCAGCATTATTTTGTGATGAACCACTTGTGTTATTTGATGTTTGTTCTTCAGAATTTTCCTGAACACCACTATTAGACGCAGCCCCTGTCTCTTCATTTTGAACAGGTTCTGCGCCTTCTGATTGTTCTGATTCATCCGGGACGGTATTTTCAGTCCCTTCTTTATTATTGTTTCCATCCTTATCTGTATATGATACGGATAAGAACATTCCGTTTTTCACCGCAGCAATTACATCCACTTGCGGTAATGATGTCGATGCCATTGCTGCCAGCAATGCTATTGATATAGCTCTGCTTGTTTTTTTGCCAAGTCTCATTATTTTCTCCCCTAACTTCATGATGTGACTTTATGCAATTTTCATAATAGAATTTACCTTTATGGTAAAATTACTCAGTTTTATTTTAAGTCATTATGACAAAATAGTCAATAGTTTTTTTCAAAATTGTTTCAAACCGCTTATAATTATGTCAAAAATCATAGTTTTTCGTCTTTTTTGCTCAATATTTTGATTGTTTTACCCTTCTTTGTACCAAATATTGTATTGTGCAAGTTAACCAAAGATTACAAGTACATTACAAGCAAGTAACGGTTCTGAAACATTCTTTAAACGTATGTAACATTTCTACTCAAAATCGATTTCGACAGATTTACAATAATAATACTAAAACCTATTTGTTATCTTTTTTTAATATTATCAAAATAAAAACGACATTTTTACAGTTTTCTTGTCACATTTTGTAATAAAGTTACAAATATTACAGACTCATTTAAAACACTTTGTAAAATCAACGATTTTCTTTTAAAAAACTATTGACAAATGTAGTTTTTTTATATATAATCTGATAAGTTGAGTGTGTCATAAATAATACACTTGACAAAGTACAATTTTTCAGATACGGAGTGTGACAAAACCATGATTGGTGATGCCGAAAGGTCAAAGTTGCAGGTTGGTTATAAACAAGCTGTAAGAGCTTTAAATGAAAACAAAGCCTCTAAAGTCTTTGTTGCCGAAGACTGTGACGACCATATTAAAGACGGAGTAAGCAAAATTGCTATGCAAAGCAATACTCCTGTGTTCTTCATTTCTACAATGAAGGAATTGGGGAATATGTGCAAAATTGAAGTCGGTGCAAGCTGTGCCGTCGTATTAAAGTAGTTTATTACATATCTTAATGATATGCGATAATATATAAAATTTTATGAAAGGAAGTGTAACACGATATGCCTACATTTAATCAATTGGTTAGAACAGGTAGAAAGACATCAAAGAAGAAATCTACTGCTCCAGCTCTTCAAAAGAGTCTAAACTCTCTAAAGAAGAAGACTACTGACAAGAGTTCACCTCAAAAAAGAGGCGTATGTACAGCTGTAAGAACTGCTACACCTAAGAAGCCTAACTCAGCTCTAAGAAAGATTGCCAGAGTTAAGCTTACAAACGGTATCGAAGTAACAGCTTACATTCCGGGTATAGGTCACAACCTACAAGAACATAGCGTTGTGCTTATCAGAGGTGGAAGAGTACGTGACCTTCCTGGTACAAGATACCACATTATCAGAGGTACTCTTGATGCTCAGGGTGTAAACGGACGTCTTCAGTCAAGAAGTAAGTATGGTGCCAAGAAGCCAAAGGAAAAGAAATAATGTCGCGTAATTAACTAATACGCGCATATCACAAGTGCATATCGAGTTATATTATTATATATTCGAATAGCACCACGGGGTTTTGAAAGAATAAACTCCGAGTACCTGTGATGTCATTAAGGGGAAAACATATATTATATTTGTTTTCTGTCACAGTAGTTTTCCGTCGGAAAATATCGCTGAAAAGACGCAGATGAAATTTGATAAATATTAAAGCATAAAACGCAGGACTACTTTGTGTATTCCGAGTATTTGTAACGCCGATATTTGCAAATTGCATCAAGTATTTGCAGTGAGATTTGACAGAGGAAAACGCTAATTTATGAAGGAGGGAAGTAAAGTGCCAAGAAAAGGTTTTATAGCAAAAAGAGAAGTGCTACCTGATCCGATATACAATAACGTTGTTGTAACAAAGCTTATAAACAACATTATGCTTGACGGTAAAAAGGGTGTTGCTCAGAAAATAGTTTATGATGCATTCAATATCGTAGCAGAAAAGACAGGTAAGGACGCACTTGAAGCATTCCAGGAAGCTATGGATAACATCATGCCGGTTCTTGAAGTAAAAGCAAGACGTGTGGGTGGTGCAACATACCAAGTTCCTATGGAAGTTCGTCCGGAAAGACGCCAAACATTGGGTCTAAGATGGCTTACTCGTTACTCAAGAGAACGTAACGAAAAGACAATGAAGGAAAGACTTGCAAACGAAATCGTTGACGCTATCAACGGTACAGGCGGTTCAGTTAAGAAACGTGAAGATACTCACAAGATGGCTGAAGCTAACAAGGCTTTCGCTCACTACAGATGGTAATTTGTTTTTTAAACAAATCGCTTAACTTTGAAATTTAACCCGAAAATCGCATATAATAGGGGACAAGCAGTTTTGCATTGCCCCTATGCGGATTTCGACAGATACACTATTTTTACCTTTGTTGAAAGGAGGAAATTATTTTGGGTAGACAATATTCACTTGAAAATACAAGAAATATCGGTATCATGGCTCATATCGATGCCGGTAAAACTACTACAACAGAAAGAATTCTGTACTACACAGGTATCAACCACAAAATCGGTGAAACACACGATGGCGGTGCTACTATGGACTGGATGGCTCAGGAACAAGAGCGTGGTATTACAATTACGTCAGCTGCTACAACATGTTTCTGGCAACCAAAAGAAGGTCCTTTTAAGGGTATAAAGAACAGAATTAATATCATTGATACCCCTGGACACGTTGACTTTACAGTTGAAGTTCAAAGATCTCTAAGAGTTTTGGACGGTTCGGTAACAGTTATGTGTGCTAAGGGCGGTGTTGAGCCTCAGTCAGAAACTGTTTGGCGTCAAGCTGATGATTACAACGTACCTCGTATGATTTTCGTTAATAAGATGGACATCATGGGTGCTGACTTCTATAATGTTGTAAACATGGTACACGAAAGACTAAACGCTAACGGTGTGCCAATCCAGCTTCCAATCGGTGCCGAAGATACTTTCGTAGGTATCATCGACCTTATGAACATGGACGCTGAAATTTATGATGATGAACTTGGAACAAAGTTCCATAAGGACGCTATTCCGGCTGATATGCAGGAAAAAGCTGAAGAATATCATCAGGCAATGGTTGAAGCAATCTGTGAAACAGATGAAGCTTTACTTGAAAAGTTCCTTAGCGATGAGGAAATTTCAGTTAACGAATTAAAGGCAGCTTTGAGAAAAGCTACTATCAATAATGAAATCGTTCCTATGCTTTGCGGAACAGCTTACAGAAACAAGGGTGTTCAAATGCTTCTTGACGCAGTTATTGAGTACATGCCTTCACCGGTAGATGTACCTGCTATCAAGGGTGTAAATCCTGATACAGACGAAGAGGACGAAAGACCGTCATCAGACGACGCTCCGTTCGCTGCTCTTGCATTCAAGATTGCAACTGACCCATTCGTTGGTAAGATTTGTTTCTTCAGAGTATACTCAGGTACTCTTGAAAAGGGTTCATATGTATTGAACTCATGCAAGGGTAAGAGAGAAAGAATGGGTAGAATTCTACAAATGCACGCTAACCACAGAGAAGACCTTGATATAGTTTACTCAGGTGATATAGCTGCAGCTGTTGGTCTACAAAATACAACAACAGGTGAAACACTTTGTGATGAAAAGCACCCAATTATCCTTGAGTCTATGGACTTCCCTGAACCGGTTATCCGTGTTGCTATCGAGCCTAAGACTAAGGCAGGTCAAGAAAAGATGGGTATCGCTCTTGCAAAACTTGCAGAAGAAGATCCAACATTCAAGACTTACACAGATGAGGAAACAGGTCAAACAATCATCGCAGGTATGGGTGAACTTCACCTTGAAATTATCGTTGACAGACTTCTTCGTGAGTTTAAGGTTGAGGCTAACGTTGGTGAACCTCAGGTTTCTTACAGAGAGGCTATCAGAAAAGCAGTTAATATCGAACATAAATATGCTCGTCAATCAGGTGGTAAAGGTCAGTACGGTCACGTACTTCTTAAACTTGAGCCGCTTGAAGAAGGTGCTGGTTATGAATTCGTTAATGCAATCGTCGGCGGTGCTATTCCTAAGGAATATATCCCTGCTGTTGACGCAGGTATCCAAGGTGCTATGCAGTCTGGTGTACTTGCAGGTTACAACGTAGTTGACGTTAAGGCAACTCTATATGACGGTTCATACCATGAAGTCGACTCATCAGAAATGGCATTTAAGATTGCCGCTTCTATGGCGTTCAAGGAAGGTATGAAGAAGGCTGATCCTGTTATTAAGGAGCCTATCATGCTTGTTAATGTTATCGTTCCTGACGAATACCTTGGTTTCGTTATCGGTGACCTTTCATCAAGACGTGGTATGGTTAAACAGCAAGAATCACGCAGCGGCGGTGTTACTCAGGTAACAGCTGACGTGCCACTTGCAGAAATGTTTGGTTATGCTACAGTTCTTCGTTCAGGTACACAGGGACGTGGACAGTACTCAATGGAACCTTCACACTACAGCGAAGTTCCGAAGTCTGTTCAAGAAAAGATTATGAACGAACGTGCAAAGAACTAATTGAATTTTATACGGTAAGTAGGATCTTTTCCTACTTTCGCCGTTTAAATTTTAACAATTTATAAATTTATTGAAAAAATACTTGATTTTTTCACCAAAAGATTGTACAATAAGTTTATTAATGTATATAAAATATTTTAAGGAGGAATTTCTACAATGGCAAAAGAGAAATTTGAAAGAACTAAGCCGCATGTTAACATTGGTACTATCGGTCACGTTGACCATGGTAAGACAACTCTAACAGCTGCTATCACAAAGGTATTGGCTCTTAAGGGTCAGGCTCAATTCGAAGCTTACGACATGATCGATAAGGCTCCGGAAGAAGGAGAAAGAGGTATCACTATCTCAACAGCTCACGTTGAGTACGAAACAGACACACGTCACTATGCTCACGTTGACTGCCCGGGACACGCTGACTACGTAAAGAACATGATCACAGGTGCTGCTCAGATGGACGGCGCTATCCTTGTTGTTTCAGCTGCTGACGGTCCAATGCCTCAGACAAGAGAACACATCCTTCTATCAAGACAGGTTGGCGTTCCTTATATCGTTGTATTCATGAACAAGGCTGACCAGGTTGACGATCCTGAACTTATGGAACTTGTTGAAATGGAAATCAGAGAACTTCTTAACGAATATGACTTCCCTGGCGACGATACTCCAATCATTTCAGGTTCAGCTCTTCAGGTACTTGAATGTGATTCAACAGATCCTAACGCTCCTGAATACAAGTGTATTCTTGACCTTATGGACGAAGTTGACAGATATATCCCAACTCCTGAAAGAAAGTCAGACCTTCCATTCCTAATGCCTATCGAAGACATTTTCTCAATCACAGGTCGTGGTACAGTTGCTACAGGTAGAGTTGAAAGAGGTCAGCTAAACCTTAACGACGAAGTTGAAATCGTTGGTCTTACAGACGAAAAGAGAAAAGTTGTTGTTACAGGTATCGAAATGTTCAGAAAGCTTCTTGACTACGCTGAAGCCGGCGACAACATCGGTGCACTACTTCGTGGTGTTCAGAGAAACGAAATCGAAAGAGGTCAGGTTCTTTCTAAGCCTGGTACAATTCACCCACACACAAAGTTTAAGGGCGAAGTTTACGTACTAACAAAGGACGAAGGTGGCCGTCATACACCATTCTTCAACAACTACAGACCTCAGTTCTATTTCAGAACAACTGACGTTACTGGCGTTATCACACTTCCAGAAGGCACAGAAATGTGTATGCCTGGCGATAACGTAAAGATGGAAGTTGAACTTATCACTCCAATCGCTATCGAAAAGGGTCTACGTTTCGCTATCCGTGAAGGTGGTAGAACAGTAGGTTCAGGTGTCGTTTCTGAAATCGAAGAAGCGTAAGCTTTACTGATTTGATTATTCAAAAAGATGTTACTTCGGTAACATCTTTTTTTGTGTTCTTTTATTATTGATGTCAAGATAGGGGAGAGTATCTGCTTTACAGACTCATAGGATTTTAAAACAAGAGATTATATAAGAGCCACCCCTCAGTCGCAATGCGACAGCTCCCTTGTGTATTGAGGTAATGTGTGCGTAGGGGCGACCATTGGTCACCAGCTTTGTATATCTTATATAAAGCCACCCCTCTGTCGTAATGCGACAGCTCCCCTCAAGGGGAGCCTTATGTATTGAGATAACATTTGTAGAGGCGACCATTGGTCGACAGCTTTATATATTTTATAAGAGCCACCACTCAGTCGCGAAGCGACAGCTCCCCTCAAGGGGAGCCTTTTGTATGTTGGTATGGAATGTTGTATTTTAACGTTTTATCAACATTAAACCGTACTAAAAAATACTTTATCCACAATTTAAAGTTATTATCAACACAAAAAAAGAACCGCATCAGACTAAGCGGTTCTTTTTTCTGATATGATTATTCAGCTACATAGCCGTTAATCTTTTTAGCACACTCAGGGCAAATATTCTTACCGTTGAATTGGAATATATTCTTTGCATCGCCACAGAATATGCATGAAGGTTCATACTTCTTTAGGATTATACAGTTATCTTCTGTATAAATTTCCATTGAATCCTTAATGTCGATTCCAAACTTTCTCCTTAGTTCTACCGGAATGACAATACGGCCAAGTTCATCAACCTTTCTAACGATTCCTACAGATTTCATTAAAATTTTCCTCCTTATCTAATATTCTTTTAAACGGTAAATTTATTATACCACATATGTAATAAATTGTCAACAAAAACAGAAAAAATACTAACAAAAATAATTTTTATAGAAATACCGCGTTTTATGCGGATTTTAGCGACAACCACAGCGAAATGGCTTTTAAACTCACATATCGTGCCAACATATTTTTTGCTTTTATTACACGCTTTGACATATTCATCAAATAATCGGTATCATACTTAGCCGCAAGCTGTCTTAATGTATCTTTTTTATCAATATTAATAATCATATTCGGTGCTTGCGATTGCATAAGAATTATATCACGCAGATATGCAAGCCAAAAAACGAATATATTTTCAGCCTTATCTTTATTTTCATCAAGATACTTCTTCACAACGAATGCCGAACTTCTGTCTGTTGACAATACCGAAAATAAATTTTCAAGTGAGGATGTTCTCACTGTTTCAAAGTTTTCATCATTTATAATATTATCAGCCACTCCCGGCACACCTGCACAATACTTAATCAAAAACGGCAAGCGTTCCTTTTCTTCGGGATATTTTCCGCTTATATACTTCTCCATAATCGCGTCAGACACAGACGGAAAATGCACAAGCGTAAAACGTGATAAAATTGTCTGCAATAGGGAAGCGGAGTTTTCTGTTATCAAGATGAATACTGCGTATTCCGGCGGTTCTTCAAACGTTTTTAAAAACGTGTTTTGTGCCTCCTCGGTAAGCAAAGATGCGTCCTCAAATATATAAACCTTATGCTTTGAATTAAACGGCTTTACAGCCACATCCTCCTCAAGTTTACGCATATCTTTTGCACCGATACTTTTTTTATCGGCTTTCGGTCGAACATAAATTATATCGGGGTTTGTGTCCGCTTTTGATTCCACGCAATTTTGACAACTTCCGCAAGGTGCGACACCCGTATTTTCGCACGTCAATGCCGCCGCAAAAAGTCGAGCGGAATTGAGTACACCCAAGCCTTTTTCACCCTCAAATATATACGCGTGTGAGCTTACGCCGTTATGCACCGATTCTATTAAATTTTTCATCAAATCCTCGTGGAACGTTTCGTATCCGTACATAATCTACTTCCTATCTACTCAAAATGAAATCAAATATCTTTTCCGCAACTTCATCTTTTGTCATCTTTTCAAGCTGAACTTCATCATCTTTTGTTATAAGCGTCACGATATTTGTATTACCGCCAAAACCTGCACCGTCTTGTTTAAGATTATTTGCGACAATCATATCACAATTTTTCTTTTCAAGTTTTTTTCTTGAATTTTCAAGCATATTTTCTGTTTCCATAGAGAAACCGCAGATAAATTGACCGTTTTTTCTTTCACCGAGAGTTTTTAATATATCGTCCGTACGTTCAAGCTCAATCGACATATTACCGTCCTGTTTTTTTACCTTTTCACTGCTTACGTTCTTAGGTCTGTAATCAGCCACTGCCGCCGCCTTAACGATTATATCCATACTGTCGGCACGTTCTATTACCGCGTCATACATATCTTTCGCACTCTGCACCTTAACCGTATTCACAAACACAGGAGGCTCACTGTCGCATTTACCCATAACAAGCGTCACATCCGCACCTCTTAGCATTGCGTTCTTTGCAAGTGCAAAACCCATTTTTCCGCTCGAATGGTTTGTTATGAATCTCACAGGGTCGATAGCCTCTACAGTTGCACCGGCTGTAACAAGCACTTTTTTACCTGTCATATCTTTTTCAAATGCAATCTCTTTAACAATGTATTCAAACAAAAGCTCTTCATCAGGCATTCTGCCGTCACCCATATCACCGTTTGCAAGCATACCGTGCGCCGGTTCAACTATTTCATAGCCGTAATGCTTCAGCTTTTCAATGTTATCCTGCACGATAGGGTTATGGAACATATTATGATTCATAGCAGGTGACACAATTTTCTTGCAAGGACAAGCCATAACAGTGGTTGTAAGCATATCGTCGGCGATACCGTTTGCAATCTTGCCGATTACATTTGCACTCGCCGGTGCAATCATAACCACGTCCGCCGCTTTTGCAAGTGCAACGTGTTCAACGCTGAATTCAAAATTACGGTCAAATGTATCTATAAGGCATTTATGCTTTGTCAATGTTTCAAAAGTTATGGGATTTATAAAATTAGTTGCGTTCTGCGTCATAAGCACGTGTACTTCACAATGCTGTTTTACAAGCATTCTTGCAAGATTTGCGATTTTGTACGCCGCAATACTTCCCGTAACTCCAAGCACGACTGTTTTTCCTTTGAGCATACTAATCCTCCGTTCAAATTATATTTATATACATTCTTCTATTATAGCACAATTTTTCATATAAATAAATATCAAATTCACAAGAAACGGAGGAAAGTATATGAATTATATTTGGTGCTTGATGATTATTGTGTCGATAGTTGTGTCAATTTTTAACGGCACTGTCGACCAAACTATAAACGGTGCGTTTGAGGGTGCGAAAAGTGCCGTTTTTACGGTATTGTCATTTGCGGGAGTTATGTGCTTTTGGACGGGTATTATGAAAATTGCCGAAAATGCGGGATTGTCACAGAAATTAGAGAAATTATTAAAACCTATAATAAACTTCCTGTTTCCCAATGCAGGTCAAAACGCAAAAAAATATATTGCCGTGAATATGAGTGCCAACATGCTCGGAATGGGCAACGCCGCAACGCCTATGGGCATAAAGGCTATGCAATGTCTTGACAAGGAAAACAACAATCCGCTTTATACGTCAAAAAATATGTGTATGCTTGTCGTTTTGAACACCACGTCCGTACAGCTTATACCCACAACAATAATCGCTCTGCGTGTTGCGGCAGGCTCTGTAAATCCGTTTTCGGTTATTCTGCCGATTTGGATTTCTTCATTCACCGCCGCATTTATTGCTTTAACACTGACAAAATTACTATATAGGGAGTAAAATATGATTTATGTAATACCGCTCATAATTGCACTTTTTCTTATAACCGCAATGATAAAAAAACTTCCGTCATACGAACTTTTTATAGATGGGGCAGAGGAGGGAATGAAAATAGTATCAGGCATATTTCCGCCGCTTGTAGCGGTGCTTACCGCCGCATATATGCTCCGTGCGTCAGGCACGCTTGACCTTATAGTATCACTTCTTTCACCTATCACAAATTTAATTTCTGCCGAAGTTATGCCTTTGGCACTTATCCGTCCAATATCGGGCAGCGGTGCAACGGGCATACTTACCGAAATTTTAAACAATTACGGTGCCGACAGCGAAGTCGGTCGAATTGCCTCCGTTATAATGGGTTCGACTGAAACAACTTTCTACTGTCTTTGCGTATATTTTGCGAAAACAAGGGTAAAACATAACTTGAAAGCTGTTCCTTTTGCGGCTGTCGGTGACATAGTTGGCATATTGACGGCGGCTATTTTGATTAAGTTGGTAAAATTTTAACGAATTTTAATTATATACTTGAAAAACAGATAATTTTTATATATAATATAATCAAGAAAAATCGGATAATTTTGTCCGCATAAAAAAGGAGAAATTGACTATGTACAACAAATTAACAGTTGAAGATGTTGACGTAAAAGGCAAAAAGGTTTTAGTACGTTGTGACTTTAACGTGCCGCTTGACGCTGACGGTAATATCACAGACGAAAACCGTATTGTAGGTGCACTTCCTACAATTAAGTATCTTATAGATAACGGAGCAAGAGTTATTCTTTGCTCACATATGGGTAAGCCAAAGGGTGAGCCTGTTCCATCACTTTCTCTTGCACCTGTTGCAAAGAGTCTTTCAGAAAAGCTTGGCAAAGAAGTTGTTTTTGCCGCTGACGATAACGTAGTAGGCGACAACGCTAAAAAGGCTGTTGCAGAAATGAATGACGGTGATGTTGTTCTTCTTCAAAACACTCGTTACAGAAAAGAAGAAACAAAGAACGAAGAAGCTTTCTCAAAAGAACTTGCTTCACTTGCTGATTTGTTTGTAAATGACGCATTCGGTACAGCTCACAGAGCTCACTGCTCAAACGTAGGTGTATCTTCAATTCTTAAGCCGGCTGTTGCAGGTTACCTAATCGAAAAGGAAATCAACTTCCTAGGTAACGCAGTAAACAATCCTGTAAGACCGCTTGTAGCTATTCTTGGCGGAAGTAAGGTTTCTTCAAAGATTTCAGTTATTGAAAATCTTCTAAAGAAAGTAGACAAGCTAATCATCGGCGGCGGTATGGCTTACACATTCTTCGCAGCACAAGGCAAGACAACAGGTACATCACTTCTTGAACCTGATTACATCGACTATGCTAAGAAAATGCTTGACGAGGCAGGCGACAAGCTACTTCTTCCTGTTGATACAGTAGTTGCTAAAGAATTTGCAAACGACGCTGAATCACAAGTTGTTGAAGGTGACATTCCTGACGGCTGGATGGGTCTTGACATCGGTCCTAAGACAATCGAACTTTACAAGAATGCTCTTAAAGACGCAAAGACAGTTGTTTGGAACGGTCCTATGGGCGTATTTGAAATGCCAAACTTCGCAAAGGGTACAAATACAATAGCTCAGGCTCTTGCCGATCTTGACGCTACAACAATCATCGGTGGCGGTGACAGTGTTGCTGCAGTAAACCAAGCAGGTCTTGGCGATAAGATGAGCCACATCTCAACAGGCGGCGGCGCATCAATGGAATTCCTTGAAGGTAAAGAACTTCCTGGTATCGCAGCTTTGACAGATAAATAATTATTGTGACAGGGCGGTCATTGACCGCCTCTCCACCATATTTTAAATATTCCGTAGAGTGACTGTCTGTCACTTATAATTAAACTACAAAAGGAGAAATTACAATGGGAAAATATATAATTGCCGGTAACTGGAAGATGAACAAGCTTCCGTCAGAAACATATGATTACATCAAAGAAGTAATCGACGCAACAAAGGGTTCAGAATGTGAAGTAGTTTGCTGTACACCGTTCGTATGCCTACCACAGGCTGTTGAAGCCGCTAAGGGTTCACACGTTAAAATCGGTGCTGAAAACCTACACTTTGAGGACAAGGGTGCTTTCACAGGTGAAGTAAGTGCAGAAATGCTTAAAGACCTTGGTGTTGACTATGTTATCATGGGTCACAGCGAAAGACGTGAATACAACAACGAAACTGATGAAACAGTTAATCTAAAGGCTAAAAAGGCTCTTGAAAAGGGTCTTATTCCTATAGTTTGCTGCGGTGAAAGTCTTGAACAGCGTGAAGCCGGTATCACAATGGACTGGATTGCTATTCAAATCAAGAAGGCATTTGCCGGAATCAGTGCTGACGACGCTAAGAAAGTTGTCGTTGCATACGAGCCAATCTGGGCTATCGGTACAGGCAAGACTGCTACTGACGACCAAGCTGAAGAAGTTTGCGGCGGTATCAGAGAATTACTTGAAAACCTTTACGATACTGAAACAGCAAAGGCTATTACTATTCAATACGGCGGCAGCATGAATCCTAAGAACTGTGCAGGACTTCTTGCTAAGCCAAACATTGATGGTGGTCTTATCGGCGGTGCATCTCTAAAGAGTGCTGACTTCGCTGTTATCACAAAGGCAGCTAAATAATGATTTTACAAAAGGGCAGGCATTATTGCCTGTCCTATTTTTAAACATAAAGGAGTAATTACTTATGGCAAAGAAACCAATCGCATTAATTATTATGGACGGTTACGGCATTAACCAAAATACAGAGGGTAATGCTATCGTAGCGGCAAAGAAACCTCATCTTGACAAGCTTTTAGCCGAATACCCACATTCACAGCTTTCTGCAAGCGGTCTTGACGTCGGTCTTCCTGACGGTCAAATGGGTAACAGTGAAGTAGGTCACACAAATATCGGTGCCGGCAGAATTGTTTATCAAATGCTTGTTAAGATTTCAAAAGACATTAACGACGGTAAAATTTATGAAAACAAGGCTCTTTCAGACGCTATGGACGCCGCTAAAGCTAACGGCAAGTCACTTCACCTTATGGGACTTCTTTCAAACGGCGGTGTACACAGCCACAACGAACACCTTTACGGTCTGTTAAAGATGGCTAAGAAAAAAGGTATTGAAAACGTATATGTTCACACATTCCTTGACGGTCGTGACGTTCCTCCTACATCAGGTGCCGAATTTATGGCTGAACTTGAAAAAGAAATTAAAGAAATCGGCGTAGGCTCTGTCGCTACAATTATGGGCAGATTTTACGCTATGGACAGAGATAACGCTTGGGACAGAGTCGAAAAGGCTTACAAAGCTATGGTTGACGGCGAAGGCATACAGGAAACAGACGCTGTTACAGCCGTTAAAAACTCATACGCAAATGACGTTACAGACGAATTTGTTATTCCGACTGTTGTTGACAAAAACGGTATGATTAAAGAGGGCGACAGTGTTATTTTCTTCAACTTCCGTCCTGACAGAGCAAGACAGATTACAAGAACTTTTGTTGACCCTGACTTCACTGGCTTTGAAAGAAAGTATTTTCCTGTAAACTTCGTTTGCATGACTCAATATGACGAATCAATGCCAAATGTAACTGTAGCATATCCGCCGGAAACTCTTGAAATGACATTCGGAGAATACATCAGTAAGAAAGGTCTTACACAGCTTAGAATTGCCGAAACACAGAAGTATGCACACGTTACATTCTTCTTCAACGGCGGTGAAGAAAAGCAATTTGACGGTGAGGAAAGAATACTTATCAAGTCACCTGACGTTGCAACTTTCGATATGAAACCTGAAATGAGTGCTTATGAAGTTACTGACGCAGTTGTTGACGCAATCAATTCGGACAAGTTTGATGTTATCATTCTTAACTATGCTAACTGTGATATGGTCGGTCACACAGGTATTATGGAAGCGGCTGTTAAGGCGGTTGAAGCCGTTGACGAATGTGTAGGAAGAATGGTTGACGCTATTCTTGCAAAGGGCGGACAAGCTATCATCACTGCCGATCACGGTAACGCTGACTGCTTAATCGACCCTGTTACAAAAGCTCCGTTTACAGCTCATACAACTAACCCTGTTCCTATGATTCTTGTAGGTGCAGGCGATGTTAAAGTTAAGAACGGCAGACTTTGTGACCTTTGCCCGACTATGCTTGACCTTATGGGACTTGAAAAACCTGAACAAATGACAGGTGAGAGTCTTATTGTAAAATAATCGGATAATAAAAAACGATGTATTCCGTAACAGGTAATACATCGTTTTTATTATGCAAGCTTTTCTTTTATTCTTCTTAGTTCATTTTCCATCATATTAATTCGGATAAGTGCCATTTCTTTTTCATTCTCAACAGTTAAAGCTTTATCAAGTTTTCTTGACAAATCAAGATGTCCCTCTGCAATAATTTTGATATTACGGTTTGTTTCATTTTCAAGTGTAAGACTGATTTCTCTTATTTCATTTTTCATTTTTTGAATATCAGTTTTCATTTCTGATATTTGTTTAGTTTCATCTTTAACATTTTGAATATCTGTTTTCATTTCTGCAATTTGATTATTAATATCGTCAAATTGTTTATTCATATTATTTAGAGTTGAATTAATATTTTTAACATTTTCAACTAATGAAACTAACATTTCTTCTGTTGTCATAGCCTACACCTCCTTGTATATCTTAATAATAACACAATACAATAAAAATTACAAGCACATTTCTTTAAATTTCCACTTGTTATATTGTTGTTTATACTATATAATTAGCGGTAAGGAGGGATATGATATGAAAAAACTAACAGCACTTTTTTTATCACTGATGATTATGTCACCGACGGTTTTTGCCGATGACGATATAACGGTATATCTAAACGAAGATGAATTAATATTTGAGCAGTCACCAATAATACAAAACGATTCAACGCTTGTACCGTTCAGAGCGATATTTGAAAATCTTGATATGGTTGTACAGTGGTTTGGCGACGAACAGCGTGTAACGGCTCAAAAAGACGACTTAACCATAACTTTGTTTATAAACGAAAATACGATGTATGTCAATGATACGTCTGTCGAGCTTAATACGCCCCCTATAATCTACAATGATTACACCCTTGTACCGTTAAGGGCTGTATCGGAATCGGCCGGTGCAGAGGTATTTTGGGACGGTGACACGCATACAGTTTATATTGAAACTGATAATGAAAGTGATTTTGATGATTGGGGATATGAAGTTCTAAATCTCGTAAACGAAGAACGTGCAAAATATAATGTTGCACCGTTAAAATGGGACGATTCGCTTGCCGCTCTTGCCGAAAGTCACTGTGAAGATATGATAGACAGAAACTTTTTTGCACACAATACTCCCGACGGACAAACTCCGTTTGACAGAATGAAAGCCGCAGGAATAACATATTCTTCGGCAGGGGAGAATATAGCCGCAGGTCAGTCTTCACCGCAAAATGTTATGGATTCTTGGATGAATTCACCGGGACACCGCAAAAATATATTAAATCCCGATTTTGAATATATAGGCGTAGGACTTGCACGAGGAGGATCATACGGTATTTATTGGGCACAGGAATTTGCAACGTTTAAATAATGTAATAAAAAAATAATATTTTTCCTATTGACACATACAATTAATAGTGGTAGTATAATAATATATAAGCAAGGTAGAGGTGCGCTTGTGTATCAGTATGTATACGGAGATATGCAATTATCTTTGATGTATACGGAAAGGACACAGTGCCGAAGTTTGAATATTATTGCGGATATTCATTCTGGGCATATCGTTAACAGCGGTATGACTGTCATCGTAAGGTGGGGAGCTATCGCTGTTTTTGTTATATGCAAACATAGCAGTAGTTTCTGACTACTGCTTTTTATTTTATAAAAAACAAAGGAGAGTCAAAATGAAAGACAATTACAAAGTAGGTATTATAGGTGCAACAGGTATGGTTGGACAGCGTTTTATTACACTTCTTAACGACCACCCATGGTATACAATCGAAGTGCTTGCAGCATCTCCGAGAAGTGCCGGCAAGGCTTATAAAGACGCCGTAGGCGCTAAATGGGCTATGGACGAAGAAATTCCTGCATCAGTAGCAGATATGGTTGTTATGGACGCTACAAACGACGTTGAAAAAATTGCAGAAAAGGTAGATTTCGTATTCTGTGCAGTTGATATGAAAAAAGACGAAATCAAAGCTCTTGAAGAAAGATATGCTAAGGCTGAATGCCCTGTTGTTTCAAACAACTCTGCTCACCGTCATACTCCTGACGTTCCGATGATTATTCCGGAAATCAACCCTCAGCACATTGAAATTATTCCTGCTCAGCGTGAAAGACTTGGTACAAAGAGAGGTTTTATCGCAGTTAAGTCAAATTGCTCTCTACAATCATATTTGCCTGCAATGGCTGTTGTTAATATGAAGTACCCAATCGACCACGCTCTTGTAACAACTTATCAAGCTATTTCAGGTGCAGGTAAGACTTTTAAGACATGGCCGGAAATGGTTGACAACCTAATCCCATACATCGGCGGAGAAGAAATGAAGTCAGAAGTTGAGCCTAACAAGGTACTTGGTAAAATTGAAGGTAAAGAAATCGTTCCTTCAACCGAATTGCAAATCGAATGCCAAACATACAGAGTTCCTGTATCAAACGGTCACACAGCCGCTATATTCTTCTCATTCAAAGACAGTGCAAACAAGCCGTCTGTAGAAGAAATCGAAAAAATGTGGGCAGAATACAAAGGTGTTCCTCAGGAACTTAACCTACCTCACGCTCCAAAGCAGTTTATTCACGTTTACACTGAAAAGGACGCTCCTGATCAGCCTCAAATTAAAACTGCCCGTGAAATCGACGGCGGTATGGCTATTTCATGCGGACGTTTGAGAGAATCAACACAATACGATTATAAGATGGTTTCTATGAGCCACAATACTCTAAGAGGTGCTGCAGGCGGTGCGGTTCTTCTTGCTGAACTACTTACAGCTAAGGGTTATATGGATTAATTTTAAATTTTATTGAAAGGAATTGATTTAATATGTCTAAGACATTACCTTTTACAGGTTCCGGCGTTGCCATTATTACGCCGTTTGACGGCTTAAAGACAAATTATGATGAACTTGGAAAATTAATTGAATATCATATTGAAAACAATACAGACGCAATTATAATTTGCGGTACAACAGGTGAGGCATCTACTATGCCTGACGAAGAACATCTTGCAGCTATCAAGTACACTGTTGAAAAAGCGGCAGGCAGAATTACTGTCATTGCCGGTACAGGTTCAAATGATACTGCTCACGCAATCGAGCTTTCAAAGAAAGCCGAAGAATACGGCGTTGACGGAATTCTTTCTGTTACTCCGTATTACAACAAGACTACTCAAAAGGGACTTATTGCTCACTTTACGGCTATTGCCAATGCAATCAAAATCCCTGTTATCCTTTACAACGTTCCGTCAAGAACAGGTATGAGCTTTGCTATCGACACTCTAAAGGAACTTGCAAAGGTTGAAAACATAGTTGCTATCAAAGAGGCAAGCGGAAACATCAGTTATATGGCTAAGGTTGCCGCAGAAGTACCTGATTTATACATTTATTCGGGTAACGACGATATGATTGTTCCTACACTTTCGCTTGGCGGTAAGGGTGTTATATCTGTTGTTGCAAACATTCTTCCTAAGGAAACTCACAACATATGTGAATACTACTTTAACGGAGAAGTGGATAAGTCAAGAGATTTACAATTAAAAATGCTTGACCTTATCAACAACCTATTTATCGAGGTTAACCCTGTTCCGATTAAGACTGCTATGAATTTGTTAGGCTTCAACGCAGGCAACTTGCGTATGCCTCTTGTTGATATGGACAGTGCAAACCTTGAAAAACTGAAAAAATCTATGACTGATTTCGGTATGAAACTTGCATAAAGGAGCAACGGACTAATGACGAAAATTATTATGAACGGTTGTAACGGTAAAATGGGGCAGGTTATTACCCGTCTTGTCAGTGAGGACAATGAATGTGAGATTGTTGCAGGCTTTGACGTAAATGATTCTATTGAAAATACTTATCCTGTTTTCACAAATCCAGATGAATTTACAGGCGACGCCGATGTTATAATCGACTTTTCACACCCATCTGCTCTTACAACTGTACTAAACTACTGCAAAAAGAGAAAATTACCTGTTATTCTTGCTACAACAGGTTATACTGATGAGCAGAAAAAGGAATTTACAGAGGCATCTAAAGAAATTCCTGTATTTTTCTCTGCAAATATGAGTCTTGGTATCAATCTTATCATTGCTCTTGCAAAGAAAGCTACAAAACTGCTTGAAGGAAACTTCGATATTGAAATTGTTGAACGTCATCACAATCAAAAAATTGACGCTCCGTCAGGTACTGCTCTTGCTATTGCTGACGCTATTGACGAAACACTTTCTTATCCGGCTGAATATGTCTATGACAGACACGCAGTTCGCAGAAAGAGAAAGCCTACCGAAATAGGTATTCACGCAGTTCGCGGCGGTACTATTGTAGGTGACCATGAAGTTATCTTTGCAGGAACTGATGAAGTTATCGAATTAAAGCACAGCGCTCACAGTAAAGAAGTTTTTGCAGTCGGTGCAATTAAGGCTGCAAAGTTTATGAGTGACAAACCTGCCGGAATGTACAGCATGAATGATTTAATCAGCACACTTTAAGACAGCAATAAATTGTCATTTTTACTACAAAAAAAGAGGCTTTCGAGCCTCTTTTTTAATACATTTCATCAGCTATATTTACAATTTCAATACCAACATTTTCCGCATTACGAAGCGTAAAACCTGTTCCGCTTTTCTGCATAAGACAAAATGCAATACAAAATGATGAATCTTTAATCATCTTCAAATTTCTCAATTTCATACAATCGTCCGTATACACGCTTTCGGTAATATAAATTATCTTATCGGCTTTTGAAAGTACCATTCTGTATCTGAATTGTTCGCTCTCTTTCCACATTTTACTCTGACCGTAACAGGGAAGGTACATAACAAGTTTTATATTCTGATATTTCTCACGCATTTCAATTACAGTTTCTGCGGCTATTGTATCAAAACCAAGTGCACCGCCGTCTATAAACGTATTAACATCGTATTCGGTAATCATTTTTTCTATATTCTCGGCAAGTTGTGCCTTTACAATTTCAATTTTTGATTGTGCTATTTTTCTGTGTCCCGTAAAAAAGCACGTCTTGCTCTTATCCACAAAATCACCTCTGAAATATTATACACTTATGATATGATTTTTTCAAGTGTTATCTTGCCAAAAAATACATTGAGCCGACAATCGTTACAAACGCAAGAACAAACAAACTTATACCGCCTAATTTATTATTATCCTTTAAATTATATACTCCGTAGCTGACTACTGAAGTAGTACATACTAAAATTACCATTATAACCAATACATTTCTTACCATTTTATTCCCTCACAATCAATCCTGTTCTTCTGACTTTAAAGTTGGTACACACAGAGAATTTGTATTCGCTCCAGCCGACGTTTTTTTTGAACCAATTATATTGATTATTTGTTAAAAACTTGTATTTTACCTTTTCATTTAATTTTAAAATGTCACTATTATACTTTTTTGTAAAGTTATTTATAAATTCTGTACAAGCACTGCTCGTATAATTTGCTACATCTCTTTCAAAATCTTCGATTTTATTTTCTACATTATAGTCTGCCGGCAGGGAATAAAGGTCACTTTCTATATACAACTCTATATCAACGGTCTTTTTATCAGTATCAATTTTGTATTTTGGCTTTTTCTGTTGGGTTGTTTTTACGGTTATCGGAATATCGGGAGTATCATTATTATAATAAGTAAGATAACTATAGGTATAGTCACCTTTTAATATCTTACATATTTCAGTTTCAACTTCACCAAGTTCACCGACCATTTTATCCTTTTCAAACACAGCCGCACCTATTGCTTCAGCTTTATTTTTCTTTTCAATAGCTGTCTCACCGCCAACATAGTTTTTTATATCATATTCATACTTACTTGTGTTTTTTTCTGCATCTTTTTCTTTCTCATTTTCATCTTTATCATCTGAACTTTTACTTTCAAAACTGTCCAAGCTCTCCGAACTACCCTCCGAGCCTTCATTTTGACCGTCTTTTGACTGTCCTTTATCATCATTTTGACTGTTACCGCCTGCTCCCTCAATTACACCCGCAACAGGCAATATACTATCATAGTTATCTGTATATAAACCCGTAAAAAACTCTCTTAATTGACCGTCAGGAATACCTACAAGCTGATTTTTTTGGTATATTAGCTGATAATATTGTGCAGGGTTTACCTCCATTTCAGGATTTACCGATGTCAAATAGTCATTTGCGGTCGTATTTGCCACCGCTATGAACACATCAGGTCTGATTTCTTCACTTCTCACAAGTGTTTCTATCATATCTTTAACGCCCTTTTCGGCTATTTCTTTTGAAAATACTATCAATTTTGCATGTGACATAGAAAAGCTTTTACTTACTATATTATTCGCCAAGCCGACACCGGCGTATATATTAGGTGCCTCAATAGTTACGTTGTCAACTATTTCACTGCCTGCTTTTCCGCCTGATTCCGACGCTCCTCCGCTTATTTGAGTGGTGTTCGCATACTGAATTGTTATTTTATAATTATCGTCATCTGTACTGTCTATACCAAGTGCAACCACATATGCGATTTCATTCGGCTCTTTTCCTGTACAGCCTGTGAGGAGTGTTGTTAAAACAACTACTATAATAGTTATAATTATTCGTATTCTACTCACTTTCACCACTCTCCTCATTTACAGTTCGTTTGTTATATATCTTTTTTGAATAAAATCCGAACAAAATAGGCAATAAAAATGCCACGGGGTATACTATTATGTTTTCCAACCGTTCAGATTTAACCAAATCCACAACAGAACTCGGCAATACAGCCACAATTCCGCTTATTATCACAACAGGAAGTATAAGTGGTTTATAATATTTAAGGTCAAATGTTATCTGCCACACATAACATAATGCATATACGTAGATTGATGAATATATAAGCACAAGAATTGACCATATAAATTGGAATATTACCTCAAATCTGCTGAAAAAATTACCCAAATATATCACTCTCGACAGTTGATACACGGGAATCATAAATTCTCTTGAAACCGGATAAGGATAAATTAAGCAATATGACAGTAAAATGACTACTCCAATAGTTGCACTTATATAAATTGCTCTCCAACCACTCTTTTTTGCTTCTGACGTATTCTCACAATAGGGAAGCAAAATGTTCAACAACAATATATCCGAAAACAGTGAAATTGTATTTATTCCTTTGACCGTTATACTATAAATGCCATTGCCGAGTATCGGAAATATGTTATTTATATTGAAATACGGTATCAAAAGTATCAACGACAGCAGCAACACTATTCCGGCAAGCGGCATAAACATATTATTTACTCTTGCTATCGGTTCAAGACCTATATATGCACCTATTCCTATAGCAAGCATAAAAATCGGTATTATAAATTCTATTTTGAAGTCCTGCAATAGTACTATTTTGACTGTTTCGGGGAAAATTCTTATAATTGACGAATAATTTATCAATAAAACTACAAAAACAACAACTCCGACTATTATTTTAAGCCACTTTTTACCTATCATTTCAGCAAGCTGTATTATATTTTTATTACTTCTGTATAGTTTTGTTGTAATCCAAAACAGTCCTATTACAATCAACGTATTGTATATACACTCTATCCATGCCGCATTTCCGCTGTTTATAATCATTACTTTAGGAAATGTCAAGAGCATTTTTACCGATATTACATTAATGAGCAGTGTCGTCATTTTCTTTCTGTCTATCATAACTACTCCTTCTAATGTTTCACGTGAAACATTTATCGTGTATTCTTTTTAATTTTCCAATTACGGCTTATCTTCGGTTCTTCTGCATTTTTTTTAGTTTTTAGAAAATCCGGACGATATTCTTTCTTCCAAATAGGATTTTCAAATATAGAATTAGTCATACTTCTGTTATTAACCTTTGGAATAGGGGATAAATATGGTATTCCAAAACTTGTTTGCTTTGCAACATACAAGCTATATATAAAAATACCTATTGCAATTCCGTAAAACCCCATTACAGCTGCCAAAGCTATAAAAACAAGTTTTAAAATTCGATAACCCCAACTAAGTGAATAATCAGACGTTGCAAATGAACCGATACCTGTTATAGCGATAATTATAATCATAATAGGACTTACTATTTTTGCACTGACTGCGGCTTGTCCTAAAATCAAACCTCCGACAATACCCAGTGTTGAGCCTATAGGGTTTGGCATTCGTATTCCTGCCTCTCTTATCATTTCAAACGATATATCCATTAACAAAAATTCCACTATACTTGGAAAAGGTACGTTTTCTCTTGCCGCACTGATTGAATATAACAAATAAGTCGGTATGATTTCTTGATGAAACAGGGTTATAGCAAGGTATAATCCGGGAAGCAGAATAGAGAAGAACATTGCTAACATTCTGATTATTCGTGACATATTTGCATACGGTACACGCAAGTAATCATCAGAAACTGCGTGAGTAAGTTCAAAAGCGTTTGTCGGCATTATCAATGCTCTCGGACTGCCATTTAAAATCAGTACAACACGACCTTCGGTCAATGCTCTTGCTGCTCTGTCCGGTCGTTCCGTTGCAAAAATGTGGCTTGTAAGTGAAAAAGTCTTATCTTCAAGCATCATTGCAACTTCTTCGATTGCAATTACGTACTGTAAATTGATACTGTTAAGCCTTCTTCTCACTTCGTCAACAATATCATTGTTAGCAATATCGGAAATATACAAAATTACACCTCTTGTTTTACTGACACTTCCTATTTTAATGCCTTCCGCAATAAGTTTTTCACTTTTAATTATTTTTCTGACAAGAGCAGTATTATTTCTAAGCATTTCTGCAAATGCCTCTTGCGGTCCGTAAATAGACTGTTCATTTTCAGGTTTACCGATACTTCGCGTACCCCATTCACGAACATCAAGTGAAAAACCTTTTGAAAAACCGTCTACAAACACAGCACAACCACCAAAATTAACTTCTTCAAATATAGTATCCATACTGTTTGTAGTTATTGCCTGCGAATGTGCAATAAATCTGTCTATTATTTCAGTTTCATAACTGTATATCTTGTCATCTGAAAAATAGGGGATTTCAAGCAATGTCTTTATTATCGCCAAATCAACCATATCTGTACTTACCATACCGTCGATAAATACGATAAATGCTTTGCGTCCCTCTTTTAAAACAAGCTCGCGTATTACTATATCGTTATTAATAGGTACGTTAAATCTGTTTCGTACGTACGAAAGGTTTTCTTCATAGCTTTTTGATACAGTATCATTTGCTGTTGTTTCGGTTTTTTCATTTCGCACATCGTATTCTATATCGTTACTTTTATTTTTTAACTTAAAATCATTTTCTTGAGCAGTAGGAGAGAATATTACATAATCTTTTATTTTTCTAAATAAACTGTTCATTTTAATCCTCCGTTAAATATATCATATATATTATGGTATCACTTTTTGAAAATTATACATATGTTTCACGTGAAACATTACATTTGTGTTAAATCTTCAATATGTTTCACGTGAAACATTTACAAATAAAAATTTTATGATATAATGATATATAGAAATAAATTAAAAAGTGGAGATTATTATGACAAAAATAATTGCAATAACAAATCAAAAGGGTGGTGTGGGTAAAACAACCACTTCTGTTAATCTGTCATCATGTCTTGCATATGAAAATAAAAAAACTCTGCTTATAGACTGCGACCCTCAAGGTAATTCGACAAGCGGTCTTGGTATTGAAAAAGATGATTATGAATTATCAATTTATGATTGTTTTGTTGACAGTTCTAAAACAAAAGATGCTGTAATCAAGACAAAATATAATAATTTGTATATCATTCCGTCATCTTCAGACCTTTCTGCTGCTGAAATTGAGCTTGCATATGAAGATAAGCGTGAGTTTTTCTTGAAAAATGCCATTGATATGATTAAAGAAAACTTTGACTATATTATAATAGATTCACCTCCTGCACTCGGAATGATTACTATTAATATTATGACTGCGTCAGATTCCGTATTAATTCCGATACAATGCGAATACTATGCACTTGAGGGTTTAAGTCAGCTTATTACCACAATTAAGACAATCAAAAAGAAACTTAATCCGCAAATTGAAATTGAGGGTGTTCTCGGAACTATGTATGACGGTAGAACAAATCTTTCAATACAGGTGCTTGATGAAGTTAAAAAATACTTTCCGGATAAGGTTTATAAAACGATTATTCCGCGAAATGTTCGTTTAAGTGAATCACCGTCTTTCGGTGAGCCTATAATAAACTATGACAGAACCTCTAAAGGTGCAGACGCATATATGGCTCTGGCAAAGGAAGTTATACGAAACAATAAATAACTTAATTAATGTCAGTAAAGGAGTGAGCATATGGCTAAAAAAGGTTTAGGCAAAGGGCTTAATTCTCTTTTTAATGAAGAAGATATTGAAGAAGTTACTTCCGATATTACTAAATCTTCAGAGGGGGACATAAAAAAAGTGCGTATGTCCCTGATTGAGCCTAACAAAAAACAACCGAGACGTCATTTTGACGAAGAAAAAATAACGGCTCTTGCAGATTCTATTAAGGAACATGGACTTATTCAACCTATTATAATAACACCGTCCGACAATAATATGTATAAAATCGTTGCCGGTGAAAGACGTTGGAGAGCCGCAAAAAAGGCAAATTTAAAAGAAATTCCGGCAGTTATACGAAAATACAGCGAAGAACAAGTTGCTGAAATTGCTTTGATTGAAAATTTGCAGCGTGAAAATCTAAATCCGATTGAAGAGGCTATCGGTTATAACTTATTGATGGACGAATTTAATCTTACTCAAGAACTTATAAGTCAGAGAGTAGGAAAGAGCAGAAGTGCAATCGCCAATTCATTAAGACTTTTGTCACTTGAGGACGAAATTCAGAAAATGCTTATTTTAGGTACTTTAACAAGCGGTCACGCACGTGCGATACTTTCGCTTGATGATAAAGAACTGCGAATAGCACTTTCAAAACGTATTATCGAAGATAACTTAAATGTAAGACAAGCCGAGGCTCTTGCAAAGCAACTTCAAAAGAAAAAGCCACAGAAGAAAAAAACTGAAAAAACGGCTTATGACATTGAAATTGAGAAGATACAAAATACATTATCTTCTGCAATGGGTACAAAAGTAAGAATCAATCATACCGCTAAAAAAGGTAAAATTGAAATTGAATATTACGGAAACGAAGATTTAGAACGTGTTCTTGGATTTTTTAATATAAAAGGAGAATAAGAATGAATATTGATACAAATACACTTATTTTTATTGCTCTTGCAATAATGATGATACTTATAGTTATTTGTTTCATCTGCAACAGCATTAATTCATCAAAAATCAACACACTTATGGATTATTCCGATGAAGGCGATATTATAGGTGCTTTAAAAGATTACTACGATAAAGTTGATGATTTATCAAAGACTGTAAATGATACATCAGACGCGGTTTTGATGTCGCGGCTTGCAAATTGTGAAAATGATTCTAATATTTCACTAAAAAAGGTAGCTGTTGTTAATTTTGACGCATTTGACGATGTTACAGGAAAACTAAGCTTTGCACTTGCTATTTTAAATAACAACAACGACGGTATCATTTTAACATCGCTTTACGGACACAATTCATGCAATACATATGTGCGTGAAATTGTAGGCGGTCAGACACCTATAAAACTTCTTGATGAAGAAAATGCTGCACTTGAAAATGCAAAAAGTAAACTAAAGAGGACTGAAAACAATGGCTAATAAGAATGATAACAAATCTATGTTTCTCTACACCGCTTTAATATTTATAGTTGCGGTATTGCTGATTATTTTTTCATTTTTAGGTCAGACAAATATGCAAAAAAATCAGCCTCAAGTTAGTGAATCACCGGATAAAGAAATGAGTATTTCCGAAAAGGCATCAATACTTAGTGAAGAAAATACAGTTTTACTTGAAAACAACAATAATCTAAAAAAAGAAAATCAAGAATTATCCGAAGAAAATATACAGCTTAAATCGGATAATGAATCACTTACACAAAAACAGTCACAAAATGATTTATTACTGAGTGCAAACGGTTATTTTACACTCGGTAATAATTCAATGGCACTTGAAACACTTGATAAAGTTAATTACAACGATCTTTCAAGTGACCAAAAAATTATATACGATAACATTAAAAATAATATAAATTAAAGAAAGGATAAATTTAAGATGTTAGACATTAAAGTATTAAGACAAGAACCTGAACGTATAAAGGAGGCTTTAAAAAAGCGTTTCAATCCGCTTGATATTGAACCTGCTATAGAACTTGATAAGCAAAGACGTGCAATTCTTGCAGAAGTTGAACAGAAAAAAGCTAAACAAAACGAAATTACAAAGCAAATTCCTCAAATGAAGAAAAACGGTGAAAATACAGACCAAATATTTGCCGAAATGAAGAAATTGAGTAATGATATTAAAGCTGACGATGAGAAGGTAAGGGATATTGACGAACAGTTAAGAAACTTTATGCTAAGGATTCCTAATATTCCTAATCCTGAAGTTCCGGTAGGTAAGGACGATACAGAAAACGTTGAACTTAGAAAGTTCTCTGAACCGAGAAAGTTTGATTTTGAACCAAAGGCTCACTGGGATATCGGTACAGATCTTGATATTCTTGATTTTGAACGCGGTACAAAAATTGCCGGTACTCGTTTCACAGTATATAAAGGTCTTGGTGCAAGACTTGAAAGAGCCGTTATTCAGTTCTTCCTTAATACTCACACAGGAGAATCGGGCTATACTGAAATCTTCCCACCGTATATGGTAAACAGAGCATCAATGACAGGTACAGGTCAGCTGCCTAAATTTGAAGAGGACGCATTTAAGGTTGTAAACAACGGCTTTTTCCTAATTCCTACGGCAGAAGTTCCTGTAACAAATCTTCACAGAGATGAAATTCTAAGCGGTGACCAACTTCCTATTAAATATACTGCTTATTCGGCTTGTTTCAGAGCAGAGGCAGGCAGTGCAGGCCGTGACACAAGAGGTCTTATCAGACAGCACCAATTCAACAAAGTTGAACTTGTTAAGTTTGTAAAGCCTGAAACAAGCTATGACGAACTTGAAAAACTTACAAACGACGCTGAAAAGCTACTTCAAAAGCTTGGACTTGCTTACAGAGTTGTATGCTTGTCAACAGGTGACCTTGGTTTCTCATCGGCTAAGACATATGATATTGAAGTATGGATGCCAAGCTACGGCAGATATGTTGAAATTTCTTCATGCTCAAACTTTGAAGATTATCAGGCAAGACGTGCCAATATCAAATATAAGGAAACACCGAAGGATAAGGCTCAATTTGTTCATACACTTAACGGCTCAGGTCTTGCAGTCGGCAGAACTGTTGCCGCAATTCTTGAAAATTATCAGAATGAGGACGGTACTGTAACAGTTCCTGAAGTTCTTGTTCCTTATATGGGTACAGATAAGATTTCTAAGTAATTTTGATTTTGTAAATAGGCAAGCCATGGCTTGCCTCAGCGTGTAGACAAAAGTGTCTACACGCTGGCAGAGGTCGAGAAATTAGTTCGAATTTTGTGAAAATGAACTCGTCGGCGTACGTTGGTACGTTAGAGTTTATTTTCGCAAAAAGTGCACAGGCAAGCCGTATATCGAAGATAGGCTTGTCTGTTATTTGTTATAGCTAAAAATTAAATTATAAAATATAAAAAATAATGTTTTGCACGTTCCGGACAATTTGTCGACAGTCTGAGGCAAGCCATGGCTTGCCTATTATTGTATTTATCAACATTACAAAACAGTCAAAATTAATTTTTCCACGTTTGTGTTGATAACCTATATTGTGTTTGTAATATTTCTGTAACACAAGATATAGTTGTGGTATTATGTAAACTAATTTATGGTTAAATTTGACTTATCAACACCTTAATTTTACCACTTATCCACTCAAAAATGACGTAGACAAGCCATTTATTTTGAGTTATCCACGTTATCCACACAGTTATCCACACAGTGTGTGAACATTACCGTTTATAAAAAATCGCGTAGATATGCGATTTTTTAAGGTTTACATTTTAATATTACACTATTGTTACAAATATTACGCAAATATGTGGAAAAAGTGTGGATAACTGATGATAACTCACCGCAAATTACGGTTTTAAGGCGTTTTTTGGTGTTTATAACACCTTGAAAGTTATCCACACTGTGTGTATAACTTGTAGGATAACCGTATAAACTAATTTATTTGAATCTCGGAGGTAATTATTTATGATTACACCACGTTTAAAATGTATAATAGACCATACAAAAGGGAATAGAATCGCCGATATTGGTACTGACCACGCATATATTCCTATTTATCTTGTTGAAAATGATTTAGCCGAATACGTTATTGCAGGCGATGTAAGACAAGGACCGGTTGATATTGCAAAGGCTAATGTTGAAAAGCATAAACTTTCTGATAAAATTGAGGTAAGACTTGGCAGCGGTCTTTCAGTTATTAAAAAAGGTGAGGTTGACACCGTTATAATTGCCGGTATGGGCGGTCAGCTTATCAGTGAGATTTTAAGTGCAGATATAGAAAAGGTGAGAGAATGTAATCTTGTACTTCAACCGATGAATGCACAATATGAGCTTAGAAAGTATCTTATTTCAAACGGCTTTTCTATTACGGACGAAGATATTGCCATTGAGGGATTTAAGGTTTATAATGTAATGAATGTTATAAACAAACCTCAAAAGGAATTTGATAACGATATTGAATATCATTTACCGAAATATCTTGTAAATCATAAGTATTATAAAAATCTCTATGATAAAAAACATCGTGAATTTGTCAAGGTTATAACAGGTCTTGAAAATTCAAAAGACGTTGATGAGGATAAACTCAATAAATATAAATACTGGCTAAAGGAATTGAATAAATATGAAAGCTAAAGAAATAATTAAAATAATTGAGAATGTATGCCCCGAAAGATTGGCGTATTCATGGGATAATGTCGGTCTTTTGTGTGGTGATGAAAATAAGGACGTAAAAAAGGTATTTGTAACGCTTGATACTAATATCAATACCGTTAAAGAGGCTATATCAAAAAATGCCGATATGATTGTTTCACATCACCCAATACTGCTTGGCGGTATAAAGAGAATTGATTATTCCACATCTGTGGGACAAATGCTTAAATTGCTTATTGAAAATAATATACCTCTTTTTGCCGCTCATACTAATATGGACACAGCTAAAGGCGGTATAAATGATAAAATTGCCGAAATATTTGAACTTACAGATGTTAAAATACTTGACCAACATACCGATGATTCTTCGGCAGGTTTGGGACGATACGGCAGACTTGAAAAAACGATTAAATTCGGTGATTTTGCAGAACATTGTAAAAAGATACTCGGCACACCTTTTTTGCGTGTTTCCGGCAATTTTGAAAAGGATATTAATACAGTTGCAGTTGCATCGGGCAGCTGCAGTGAAATTATTCCGATTGCATTTGAAAAAGGTGCGGACGTTATTATAACAGGTGATATGAAGTATCATAATATGATTGATATGACCGAACTTGGAATATGTGTTATTGACGCAGGTCATTATCCTACTGAAATATGTGTTATGGATATATTTGAAGATATTTTGAAGGATAATGATATTGAAATAATAAAATCAGAAAATAAGGATATTTTTAAACTTGTTTGACATAATTTAAAATATATTGTATAATATTTTAAGAGTAAGTCAGATAATCGCGCCGTTTACGGTGAGGAAAGTCCGGGCTTCACAGAGCAGGGTGCCGGCTAACGGCCGGTAAAGGTGACTTTAAGGATAGTGCAACAGAAAATAAATGCCTTGATTTATTAAGGTGATTGTGGAAATGTGCGGTAAGAGCGCACAGGGAAGATGGCAACTGAATTCCCGTGTAAACCCCACCTGAAGCAACTTTGGGAATGTTAAGCTTGCTCGGCGTATTCCCTTGAAAGGCTTGAGCGTATAGGTAACTGTACGTCGAGATAGATGATTATCTAATACAGAACCCGGCTTATAGATTTGCTCATTTTAAGAAATGCCTTTAGGCATTTCTTTTTTTATTCCACCACTCCGTCACTTCGTGACACCTCTCCTCAAGGAGAGGCTTTTGTCTACCATCATATTCTTCGTAGGGGCGATCATCGGTCGCCCCTTTTCTAATTTCACACGGGCGGCCAATGACCGCCCCTACTAACATTTTTATAACGCCATTCCGCTTTTGGCTCCCATTGAGGGGAGCCGACAACGCAGTTGACTGTGGGGTGGCTTGTTATAACTTTCATACGAGCTTAATCATTTTTTGTCATAAATATATCATTCTTATAGGGCGGCTTCATTAACGTCCCTTTTTATCTAACCTTTTTCTTTCCGTAGGGGCGATCATCGGTCGCCCCTTTTCTAATTTTACACGGGCGGCCAATGACCGCCCCTACGATTATTTTTACTCCACGAAAAAAAAGGGATTATCGTAGATAATCCCTTTTAATCATATCACCATACCGCCGTCAACGTTGACAACCTGACCTGTTATAAAATCCGCATTTTCGCTTGCAAGAAATCTTACCGTCTTTGCAATCTCCTCCGGTTTACCGAGTCGTTCAAGCGGTGTTTCTTCACAAAGGCAATCAAAATCTTCTTTTGTCAAATGGCCGTTCATTTCAGTTTCAATAACTCCGGGTGCAACACAATTTACACATATACCCGACGGTCCCAGTTCCTTTGCAAGTGCTTTTGTAAAGCCTATAACCGCCGCCTTTGCGGCACTGTAATGAACCTCACAGCTGCCTCCGGTAACACCCCACATTGACGAAATATTAATAATTTTACCGCTATGTTTATAAATCATATCATCAACAAAAGCCTTTGTAACGAGATACATACTTTTCATATTCACATCAAACATTCTGTCCCAATCATTTTCAGTTATATCTGTAAACAGTTTTTGTTGTGAAATACCTGCATTATTCACAATTACATCTATTTTACCGTAATTTGTGTGAATAAATTCAGCCATATCATTTACTTGTTTAGAGTCTGAAACATCTGCTTTTACTATAACCGCACCTGTTTCATTTTTTATCTTTTCCGCCTCATCACTGCTTTTGTTATAATTCAAAAAAACTCTGTATCCGTTATTTAAAAATTCATATACACAAGCCTTACCTATTCCGCGACTTCCGCCTGTTATCAAAACATTTTTCATAATCTTTCCTTCTTATTCTTCTTCCGGTTTCATTTTAGGTATAAACACCCTTGATGTCTTTTTTTCAATAACCTTGTTTGCACGTTCAACAGCCTGTTCCATACAATATTCCTGACAGTCAAGTTTTTTCTTTCCGCGTCTGTCTTTTGTATAAACACCGTCATGCTGAATATGTGCACGCATTGTATCGCTAAGCTGTACATCAAGCACGTTTATAACTTCTTTTTTCAAATTTTCATCATCAATAGGGAACATTATTTCAACACGTCTGTTAAGATTTCTCTGCATCCAATCGGCACTTGCACAGAACACATTTTCTTGACCGTCATTATAGAAATAATATATTCTTGTATGTTCAAGGTATCTGCCGACAATAGAACGAACCGTAATATTTTCCGACAAATCCTTTACACCTGCTCTCAAGGCACAAATTCCGCGCACAATCAAATCAATCTTAACACCGCTGCAGCTTGCTTTATATAAAAGTTCAATAATTTTAGGGTCAACAAGCGAATTAACCTTTGCAACTATTCTTGCTTTACGTCCTTCTTTTGCGTGTTTAATTTCACGTTCAATCATTTCTTCCGTCTTTTTTCTTAGCCATAGAGGTGCAAGAATAAGTTTGTTCCAGTGTGACGGCTCTGAAAAGCCCGAAATCATATTAAAGAATGCACCGGCATCATCACCGATTGGTTTTGAACAAGTCAAAAGTCCCATATCGGTATAGAAATTGGCGGTTATATCGTTATAGTTACCAGTTCCGAGATGAACATATCTTCTGATACCGTCCTCCTCACGTCTTACTATTTCGGTAATCTTTGAATGTGTTTTAAGTCCCAAAAGTCCGTATATAACATGACAACCGGCTTTTTCAAGTTTTCTCGCCCAAATAATATTATTTTCTTCATCAAATCTTGCCTTTAATTCAACAAGTACGCTCACTTGCTTACCGTTTTCCGCCGCACGCGAAAGCGCCTCTATAATAGGCGAATTTCCGCTTACTCTGTACAATGTCTGTTTAATTGCAAGCACATTTTCATCAACTGCCGCCTGTTTTATCAAATCAACTATTGTTGAAAAACTGTCATATGGGTGATGAAGAAGTATATCGCCCTCACGGATTTTTTCAAATAAATCAACATTTTTAAGTTCAGGTCTTACCTGTGATTTAAACGGCTTATATTTATACTTGTCAAATCCGTCCTCCGAATACAGCTTATTCAAGAAAGTAAAATCAATAGGTCCGTTGATTTTATAAATATCATCATTCTTAACTTTCAATTCTTTCTTTAAAATTGAAAGCAATTCACTTTTAACCTTACTGTCCACTTCAAGACGGATTACACCGCTTCTTTCACGTTCCTTAAGGCTCTTTTCAATTTCAATAAGCAAATCTTCACTGTCGTCCTCATCAATAGGAATATCCGCGTCACGCATAACTCTGTATGAATACGAGCAAAGCACGTCATAACCCATAAACAGCATAGGCAAAAACTCCTGTACTATTTCTTCAAGCAGAATAAATTGTTTTTTACCGTTTTCTGACGGAAGTTTTACTATACGTTTAAATACTGACGGTATCTGTACCGTTGCAAAAGCCTGCTCCTTGTTTTCCTTTTTGATAAGTGCACAAATGTTAAGCACCTTATTTTGAATAAGCGGAAACGGTCTTGACGAATCAACTGCCATAGGCGTCAAAACAGGGTATATTTCATTTTTGAAATACTTTTCAATAAACTCCTTTTGTTCTTCCGAAAGCTGATTTCTGTTTAAGATTGATATGTTTTCAACAGCCAGCTGCGGCAGAAGTAATTTTTCATATGTACTATACTGCATATCAACCATATTATGAGTTTTTTCAGATATTTTTTCAAGCTGTTCGTGAGGTGTAAGTCCGGACGCGTCTTTTTTCTTATAGTCGGAAATCTCCATATTTTTAAGTGACGCAACACGTACCATAAAAAATTCATCAAGATTTGAGCTTGTTATGGCAAGAAATTTAAGTCTTTCAAATAACGGATTTTCTTTATCCCTTGCTTCATGCAATACACGCAAATTAAAATCAAGCCAAGAAAGTTCTCTGTTTATATAGTTTTCGCTTTTATTATAGTCCTGCATAATCATTTCAATCCTTTCTTCAAAAGTACGGCTTTGATACCAAACACTTCTTCAAAAAATTCCTGTGCTATGTTAAATTCACGTTCTTCAAGACTTATATCACTGTCCGTATAAGCGGTTATCGTAAGTATTCCGTTTCTTATTGATGTTTTGATTTCGTCTATTTTTTGATTGTATTCAACATCAAGTGACTTGGCAAGTGAAAGTATTGCCGCAAGTTTTGAAATAAGCAATCTTCTGTTCTTTGAATATACGTTGTATTCATTAAAATCAAAAATACCGTTTTGGAACAGCACCGCACCCGATATTACTTCGTGTTCCTTTTGTGACAAACCTATAATAGGATTTGATTTTACAATGTCGTATGAATATTTGCTGTAATCGTTTATATTTATATAGTAACCCGTATCCGCAAATATTGACGCAACTTTAAGCAATACCGCGTGACGCTTTGAAAGTCCGAACTTTTTAGAAAGCGTTGCCATTATATTTACTCCGAACTCCATAATTTTAGTATAATGGCGGTGGCTTACATCATATTTGCCTGCATAATATTTTGCACTTGATATAATATCATCTGTAAATATATGCTTTGTATGCGTATAAGCATTTTTTTCGACATATTCGACAAGTATTCCGTCAACAAGTGATATTTCAGGTGCAATGATTATCTGATTTTTGTCTTTTGACATAAACATCTTATAGAAAAGAATTGACGGCATCATCAGCTTTGCAATATCATAAGGTACTTCGTACTTGTCCTCCACATATTGCGGACCGTATTCAGATATAATCTTGTATACATCATCTATATTTTCTTCTGTTATGCTGTCCGAACTTATACCGCAGATTTTTTTGATATATCTTACTTGATTACCCATTATTACGAAATACTTATAGTTTGGATTTTTGTAGAATACCTTTTTATAGTTATTGATACCCGCCTTAATAAAATCCTCAAGCACACTTGAAAAAGAGGTTGTACTGTTTTTAACCGTTGAAAGATTTTCAAGTACACGAAGTGAACCCATAGGCAGGTTTTGAGAAAATTGAAGTTTGGACTGCTCATAATGTGATACCTGCACACTTCCCGACGCAACGTCAACCAAAACAGCACCTGCCTCGATAATATCGTCAAAATAGCTGTTGTTAAGTGCAAATGCCTTGTTATGCAAAAATCTTTCCTCTTCATTCGATATAATAGTGACCTTTATCCCCGTTCTTATATTAATCTGGTCAATTATATACTCACTGTTTGACGCCTCTCTTACGGCAGTAGTTGCATAACAGACATATTCGTCAACTCCGTAGCTCTTCATTATCCTTAAATATTCTTCAAAGCAGTTACATATCTTGTCCACAAGGTTATAGCTTATTTTTCCGACTGCATACGATTCTTTGCCTATCGACAAATCATATTTAACTGTATCAAGCACTGAAATACCGTTTTTCTTGGAAACTTCCGCTATTTTCATTGTTATTTCCGTAGAACCCAAGTCTATTGCCGCAAAAACTTTATATCTCGGCACATTTCATCATTCCTTCCTATAGTTTTGTATTAATTTCATTATACATAAAACTTAAAAAAATCTCAATATTTTTCTTGATTAATTTACTTAAATTTGATATTATAGAGTGTAGACTTAAATATAATGGCGATATGTTTGATTTTAATACAATTTGTTAACAATAATGAAAAAAGGAGGAAAATAATAGATATGGATATGTTAGAGATTTGGAATCAAGTTCTTGAAAATCTTGAAGGCAATGTATCTCCTGTCGGATTTAATATACATATAAAAACAGCAGTTCCCGTATGTTTTGAAAACTCGACTTTTACTATTTCCGTAGCTACTTCTATTAATAAAAATCTTGTAGAATACCGTTACAAAAAATACATCGAATCATCACTTGAAAAAGTTACGGGTGCTAAAATTTCACTTGCTGTTTTGGTCGGTGACGCAAACGAGTTAAAGCAAGAAATCGAATCAAAACAAAACTCGGAATATGACAACAGTGAAATAATAAGCAGTGACGGTTTAAATTCAAAGTATACATTTGAAAATTTTGTACAGGGTTCTTCAAATTTATATGCGTATACCGCCGCAGAGCAAGTTGCCAATCATCCGGGTGAAAGCAATAATCCTCTTTTTATTTACGGTAACAGCGGACTTGGAAAAACACACTTAATGCAGGCAATCGGTAATAAGATTAAAGCTAATAATCCAAATGCAAAGATAATATATGTTTCAAGTGAAAACTTTATGAATGAATTTATCACATCAATCAGAGAAAAAACAGGCGATAAATTCAGAAGTAAATACAGAGCCGCCGACGCACTTTTAGTGGACGACGTTCAATTTTTGAAAAATAAAGAGGCTACACAGGACGAATTTTTCCATACCTTTAATGAACTCTTTAATTCAAAGAAACAAATTGTTTTGACAAGTGACCGACTTCCGAACGAACTGAAAACTCTTGAAGACCGTTTAAGAACAAGATTCGGACAAGGTCTTACCATTGATGTATCCGTACCTAACTTTGAAACAAGAGTTGCAATTCTTCAGCAGAAGGCTTTGGAACATAATAAAGAAATTGACGAAGACGCATTATTATATGTAGCGGAGCATATTCGTTCAAGTGTCCGTGAACTTGAAGGCGCACTGCTTAAAATCATATCAATGTCGGAATTTAAAAAATGTAAAATAACAAAAGATTTTGCGGAAGAAGTTCTGAAAAAATTAATTCCGAAGAGCGAAACAGTAACTCCTCAGAATATTATAAAAAAAGTTTCTACTTATTATAATATTTCAGAGTCTGATATTACCGGTAAAGTTAAGACAAAAGAAATAGTAGTTCCAAGACAAATTTCAATGTACCTTTGCCGAAAGATTTTAAATATGAACGATACAAACATAGGTAAAGAGTTCGGAAAAGACCGAACAACAGTAGGACATAACATTGAAAAAATAGAGGAAAGCATCGATACTAACAGTACGATTAAATCAGATGTAAATTACATATTAAAAGACCTAAATTATAACGAGGGATAAATGTAGGGATAAGTTGTTGATAACGTGTGGATTTCTGAAGAAGGAAATTTCAGTAAAAAATCAGATTTTGATTATCCAAAGTTATCCACCGACAATACATACTGTATGTGTTGATAAAATATGGCTTGTCTATGCACTCTGAAATGACTTTTCCATCAATCCACGCTCTCTACTACTACTACTATTATATTATATATTATTTATATATAAATATATATGCAAAACGAAATTGCAGTGATATGTTGATAAATTTATACACAAGGAGATAATTAAAATGAAATTAGTATGCAGTAAACCACAACTTGTTGATATAATAAATACTGTTCAAAGAGCTATTGCTCCAAAGACATCTTTACCTATACTTGAATGTATTAAGATTGATGCTAACGGTGACGGTAATGTTGTGTTTACAGGTAACAATATTGATATATGTATAGAATATAATACCGAATGTACAGTTACAGAGGGCGGTACTATTGCACTTGCTTCAAAGATGTTCGGTGAAATTGTAAGAAGACTTCCTGACGGTGATGTTACTATAAGTGTTAATCCGTCTAACTATGTTACTAAAATAAAGAGCGGTTCAAGTGAATTTAATATTCAGGGTATTGCTCCGGATGAATTTCCGGACGCACCTATACTTGAAGAAAAGTTCAGATTTTCAATTACACAGGACGTACTTAAAAAGCTTATAAGAAAGACAATAGCGTTTGTTTCTCAAAATGAGGGTAAAAAACCTGTTTTGACAGGTGCATTGTTTGAGATTAAAAACAATTATCTTAATGTTGTTGCGTCAGACGGTCACAGACTTGCTGTTGTTAAAGAAGAAATAAATGATAATGTTGAAAACAATAAACTTGTTGTTCCGGGTATGACACTCCGCGAACTTTTGAAAATTCTTAAAGATGATGAAGAAAATGTTGATATTATAGTATCGGACAGAACTGTTTTGTTTGATTTCGGATATTATCAGGTTTATTCAAGATTGCTTGACGGCGAATTTTTGAAGTATGACGCGATTATATCGGTGGTAAATACGTTAAACGTAGTTGTTGAAAAGAGCCTTATTACCGACAGCTTGGAAAGAGCGTTGCTTTTGATTAACGATGATATATCGGCAAAATCTGAAAATAAAGTTCCTGTACGTTTTAATATCGGCTATGATAAGATTGACGTTTCTTGTATAACAGGTAAGGGACAGGTTAATGACACAGTGCCTGTTGAACTTGACGGCGATAATCTTTTGATTGGTTTTAACTGTAGATTTTTGCTTGACGCATTGAGTGCTTGTGACGAAGAAAAGGTTAAGATGGAATTTTCTGCTCCGACAAGCGGTTGCTTTATAAAGAGCGTAGAGGGTGACGACTCTTATATTTATATGATTCTTCCTGTAAGACTTTATAACTAAGAGGTGCTTTATGAAGATTAAGACAGTCAATAATTATTATACAGATGAAAATACTTATATAGTTTATGATGAAAATACAAAGAACGGTCTTGTGATTGATCCGGGATATAAGTGTGACGGAATATTGAAAGCTGCTCAGGACGACGGAGTTAATATAAAATATGTGCTTATAACTCATTGTCATTATGACCATATTTCAGATATGGAACAGCTTCGTGAAAAAACAGGCGCTAAACTTGTTTCCGGCGATAAGGCAAGCATAAATATAACAGACCCGGACATTAATTTGTCGTATTCGGGACTTGGTTATGAATTGTCGGCTGAAAAATCTGATATTGTTTTGAAAGATAATGAAGAACTTAATATTGACGGACTTAATATCAAATGTATCTATACGCCCGGTCATACAAATTGCGGTGTATGTTATTTGATAAATAATGAAAAATTGTTTACGGGCGATACATTGTTTTTAAGAAGTGTCGGCAGAAGTGATTTGCCGACAGGTGACGGAGATACTCTTGTAAAATCAATAAAGACAAGAATATATACGCTTGATGATGATACAGACGTTTTTCCGGGACATGGCGGACAGAGTTCTGTTGGGTACGAGAAAAAGTATAATATGTATATAAAGGACTAAAAAATGTTAATTATTCAAAACGGTTATAAATGTGATTACGAAATGAAGCTTTTTTATAAGCTTTATTTTGATATGAACGAAGATATATATGTGTATTCAAACTTTGAATATAAGGATAAAGTTATAAACGTGTATACGGAGATTATCTATAACGGCGATACATATTTTGACGATTTCTATTATGATTTTGATACTGAAAATCAAAAGGCACAGTTTATAAAAAAGATATTTACCGCGTCATGTACAAAGTCGTTTTGTCACGCGGCGGAAAAGATTAAGCATATAAATCTTCCTTGGGGAGTAATGTGCGGTATTCGTCCGGCTAAAATTGTCCGTGAACTTATGGAAGAAGGTCACAGTGACAGTGAAGTTGTTGAAATATTAAAGAAAATTTATGAAGTGTCCGATGAAAAGATTGACCTTGCATATAAGGTTGCAAAGAATGAAAAGATTTTGCTTGATGAAATCGGCGAAAATTCAGTAAGTATATATATCGGCATACCGTTTTGTCCGACAAGATGTTTGTATTGTTCATTTGTTTCAACAGATATACGCGTAAGCGGAAAATATATGGACCCGTTTGTGGATAAATTGCTTTTGGAGATTGATAAAACTGCGGAAGTAATTGATAAAATGGGTGCATATGTTGAAAATATATATATCGGCGGCGGAACACCGACAACTCTTGAACCGCATCACTTAAAAGCAATATTTGACAGATTGAAAGCAAATTTTGATTTTTCAAAAATAAAGGAATTTACTCTTGAGGCAGGCAGACCGGATACAATAACAAAGGATAAATTGTATGAGGCAAAACAGGGCGGTGTCAACAGAATAAGCATTAATCCACAGACTATGAACGAACAGACTTTGAAAAGAGTAGGCAGAAAGCATACTCCCGATATGGTGCGAAAATGCTTTGAAATGGCGAGAAAAATGGGCTTTGATAATATTAATATGGACCTTATAGCCGGTTTACCGGAAGAAACGGTTGATATGTTTAAGTACAGTCTTGATGAAGTAATTAAACTTGATCCTGAAAATATAACCGTTCATTCAATGTGCGTAAAAAGAGCGGCTTCACTCAGATTTTCAGATGCGGAGCTTGCAAAAGCAAATGATATGAATGAAATGCTTTCATATACTCAAAAACATATGGAGAAAACAGGCAGAAAACCTTATTATATGTATCGTCAAAAAAATATTTCGGGTAATCTTGAAAATGTCGGTTATGCAAAAGACGGCTGTATGAGTACATATAACATAAACATTATGGAGGAAAAACAGACTATTATTGCACTTGGCGGCGGCGGTTCTACTAAAATTGTTATGGACGACAGAATTGAGAGAGTATTTAATTTTAAAGACCCTCTTGAATATATAAGACGTTTTGATGAAATATTGAAGAAAAAAGACGAAATACTTGATATATTGGCAGGTGAAAAAAATGGCTGACGAACAAACTTTAAACCATATAATGAATGAGTACGAAGAACTTCGTATCAGTGCGGCTAATGAAAGAAAAAAACGTATTGACGAAGTTAATAAAAAAATTCCGCGAGTGGCTGAAATTGACAGAGAGATTTTTCAATGCGGTATGGAAAATACTAAAAGAATATTTAAAAATCCCGATAAGGCTGATGAATATAACAGGGATTTTAAAGAAAATCTAAGAAAACTCGAAAATGAAAAGAGTAATCTGCTGAAAGTAAACGGAATTTCTGCCGATTATAATAAATATAAATATAAGTGTGAAAATTGCAGTGATACAGGCTATGATAAAAACGGTAAAAAATGTCAGTGTTTCAAACAGAAACTTATAAATGCTGCATATTCAGTGTCAAATATTGAAGAAACAATAAAAACACAAAATTTTGATACATTTTCGTTTGATTATTATTCAAAAGATGTCGGTGAAAACGGTGTTTCGGTGTATGATAATATGACGAAGATATATAATAACTGTAAACGTTTCTGCGATAATTTTGATAATGAAAACAAAGGCCTTGTTTTTTACGGCTCGACAGGTTTGGGAAAAACATTTTTGTCAAGTGCCATTGCAAAAGAACTTATGGATAAGGGCAAAATGGTTATCTACATAAGAGCGACAAAACTGTTTTCAATAAATGAAGATTATAAGTTCGGCAGAAATACCGATAGGTCTGTTATTGACAATATATATAAGGCTGATTTGCTTATAATTGACGATTTGGGTACAGAGCCGTTCAATAAAAATAATCTTGCGTTTTTATTTGACGTTATTAACGAACGTACAGCAAATAATAAAAAGATTATTATTAATACTAATTTGCAAATAAGCGAAATTACAAAAATGTACAGTATGCGTTTTACTTCAAGATTGTATGAATATTTTATGATGTACAAATTTTACGGGGAAGATATACGCATACAAAAGCTAAGACGAGGATAAAATAAAGGGACTGCAAAGTGATGTGACCCCCAAAAGTTAGACTTTTTATAGCGTAGTAGTTTTAACGACTGCTACGCTATTTTTATGCAGCCAAGGTGTTGAGCCGATACTCAACCGGACTCATCCACCCAAGTTTTTCTTTTATTCTTTTCTCGTTGTAATATTTTATATATCTTTCAATAGCATCTTTAAGCTCTTCAAAGCTGTAATATGTAGTTCCATAATACATTTCCTGCTTTAATATTCCAAAGAAATTTTCCATCACAGAGTTATCATAACAATTTCCTTTCCGAGACATACTTTGAAATATTTTGTTTTCTTTAAGAACAGAGGAATATGCACCCATTTGATATGCCCAACCTCTGTCTGAATGGAATGTTCTTCTGTATGGGCAATCAGATGTTATTTCTATTGCTTGTTTCTGTGCCGATAAAACACTTGCCGCTGATGGAGTTTTGCTTATACCATAGCTTAACACTTCACCATTAAACATATCAAGAAATGGGTCTAAATACAATTTCTTAATTACCATTCGGCCTTTGTTGTCAATCTCATAATACTTAAATTCGGTCGTGTCAGTAGTTATCTTTTGATGCGGTACAGATGTATTAAATCGCCTGTTAATTCTGTTTGGTGCTATTTTACCAACATTGCCTTTGTACGAATTATATCTGCGACTTTTTCGAGTAAATGATGTGACCTGGAAACATAATTTTTGCATGATTCTTTGAACTTTCTTTTTATTCACAAAAATCTTTCTGTTTCGTAATTCTCTATATACCCGTCTGTAACCGTAATCCTTGTTTTCTATATGGATTTTAGTGATTTCATCCTCCAACTGTTTATCAGGATTTTCTCTGTCAAATCGTTTTTGCCAATACATATATGTTGCCTTTGGAAAACCGACTACTGCGAGAATGTCTTTTAATTTGAACTGTCCTCGGAGACTGTGGACAATTCTCGCTGTTTTTTCAGAAGAGTTTCCTCCTCTAAACGCAGTCTCCTCAATTCTTTTAAATATGCATTTTCTATTCTAAGTTTAAGTAGTTCGTCTTCAAGTTCTTTGACATGCTCGGCACTTGTATCCACGGGTTTTTCTCCGTCATATTTAGAAGGCTTTTTACATTCTCTTATATCCAATGTTTTCTTACGACCTTTCTTTTTAGGTCTCAAAGCATCAGGTCCGGCAATTCTGAAATCATTGACCCATTTTACAATCAATGATGGATTACTAATTCCTTGTGATAGTGCTAATTCCTGATATGAGACCTCACTTGATAGATACAATTCTACCATAGAAAGCTTAAATTGAAAAGTATATTTCTTATTTTGTCTCGAACGCATTAACCCTTCTTCACCAAATTCTCTGTATGCGTGTACCCATTCTTCAATTCTCCTCTTTGCAGGAATGTTATATTTACTTGCTAAATATCTATACCCACCTTCAGCATTTAGATATGCCTGCACAACCTCCATTTTAAATTCAAAACTATATTTTGCCATGAAAAAACCGACCTCCCAATAGTTAGATTTTTGGTCTAACTTTTGGGGGTCGGTTCAAAGCAGTCCCTTTAATGATTATTTGCCGTTGTTGTTTGCGTCATTACCGCCTACGGCGTCACTTACACCCTCAGCAACATCGGCTGCTGCATCACCGACACCTTCGACAACGTCGCCTGCCGCGTCACCGACGTCTTTAACTGCGTCGCCTGCCGCATTACCTGCGTTATCTACATCGTTTGAAACATTGTTATTGTCATTTTTATTTTCATTATTTGTATTTACCGTTGATTCCGGTGATGGTGAAGTATTGTCATTTGTATTATTCATACCGCATGATGTAAGCATTGCGGCAGCCATAAATGATAATAAAATTAATTTTATACCTTTCATTTTTATGCCTCCATTATTTATTAATATAACCTTAGTATTGTCATTATTTTTGATTTTATAAGTTTATTAATAAAAAATTCATATTTTTTTTGGAACAAAAGTGATGTTGTATACGTCTAATAAATTGCAAACAGATAAATGCAAATAATTTTAAAGGAGATTATAAAAATGAAAAAAAATCTAATCGCAATAATTGCACTAACAGCAGCACTTGCTGCAAGTACATCTGCTTTTGCAGACACAGTACAAATTTCAGAAGAAGAACTTAATAAGCCTGTTTCGACATATGCACCTGATGCTATGCCGACACCGGAAATTCAAGGCGACATTATGGTTTTGAACGGTGAAGAAACAGACGTAGCAGCACCTGTTGAAACTGCAAGCTATATTTCTGTAGACGTAACAGTTGTAAAAACAGACATCGACGTTGACGGAATTATCAAAACAACAACAGACGTTAATAACAAGGACGATCAAAACAATACTGTAAATCTAAAGATTACAGATGATACACTTGTATATGACAATTTGGGTAATAAAAAGGCTCTAAGTGATTTGACTGATGGTTCAAAAATCACTGTATTTACAGGCTCATATGAACCGACTCCGCTTATTCTTCCTGTTCAGTACACAGCAAATGTAATTATCATCAACGGTGACAAAGAAGGTAATGTAAATGTAGATACATACCTTGCTGATGAAGAAGGATATACAAATGCCGCAAATAATTTGAACATTGCAGCAGCTGACGATACAAAGATTGTTGATAAGGACGAAAAAGAATATAAGGGTGATTTGGATAAGAATGACCTTATTGTATTCTACGGTGCGTCAACAAAGAGTATCCCTGCTCAAACAACACCTACAAAGGTTGTAGTTCTTGGTGAAAACGAATTTGCTCTAAAGCAGATTGAAGCTGCTAAAAATGCTACTCCGGCTCCTACAGCTGCACCTGAAGTAACAGAAGCTCCGCAAGTAAGCTATGCAGGTCTTGTAAATGTTGTAATCGGTGATAAGAATGTTTCAGATGTATATGCAAAGGATAATACAACAATGGTTCCTCTAAGAGAAGTTGCAGAAGCCGCAGGTTTCACAGTAACTTGGGATGCAGAAAACAGAGCAGTTATTCTTAATGACGGTGTTTACAGTCTAAAGATTGGCGAAAACAGCTATGTTAAGGGTAAGATGATGCCACTAACACTAAGTGCCGCACCTGAAATTGTTAATGATTTGACATATGTTCCTGCTGAATTTTTCGCAGAAGTAACAGAATCAGCTACAGTTGACGGTACATCACTTGTCGTAACAGCTGAATAATTTTTGAAAATATAAAAAAGATGTTCGTGAGAACATCTTTTTTTGTTTTATTAATTGTTTTTTCATAATAAAATCCTTTCTCTCTATATGTATTTTTGCTGCAAATGACGGTTTGCACCCCGCTTCTCCTTTCCGTCAATATTTCCACATATTAAAAAATGCGTGGTATAAAATTCTATACCACGCATAAAAACGAGGCTTAGAATTTGTTACCACACATTTTCTGATATATGAAAAACTTTAATTTTGCAGCGAAAATAACAGTATCTCAATATATAAAGCCTGCGTTTTATACAAACACAAACTGTTATTATATGTACTGCAAAAAAGGAATATTCCTAAAATTGAATACTCTGAATAAAGTTATAAAAATGTAAAGTTATATATATCATATAACAGAAAAAATGTGGTATTTTTATTATATCATATTTTGAATATAAATCAACAATTATTTATAGAATATATAGAAAAAAGGTAATTTGAAATAAAATAATATTGACATTGATTAATATTTTTGATAAAATACAAGTAGATAAAAGAGTGACTTAACGGTTGTTCTGCTAAATTTTATGTTTTTTTATGTAGATGAAATTAATCTACCAAAGTCGCCTATTGTATCAGAATGGGCGGCTTTATTTTTTTATCATATACACAAGCAAAAATACAATTACTAAGGCAAATGTAAATTCACTCATTATATTTGTTCCTTTCCCGTAAGTCAGAACAACCGCCCGGTCACTCTAATACTACAAGGGATTAAATTGCTAATCCACTAAAAATTATAACATATGATTAATCTTACAGTCAACAATAATACAAATTTGAAATAATATTGAAAACAAAAAGCCCCCAAACAAAGCTATATAGCCAAATTCGGGGACAATTCCTTGGAGCTAACGAGCGGAGTCGAACCGCCGACCTCTTCATTACCAATGAAGTGCTCTGCCTACTGAGCTACGTCAGCATTATTACAATACTGTATAAAATGCGTTACACACATATTTCATCTGTGTTTTAGTAACTATATTATTATATTATACAAAAAAGAGTTTGTCAATACAAAAACATTAAAAAAAGGAGATTGAATTTCAATCTCCTTTACATCTTATCACGCATTATTTCTTCAAGTTCATCATAATTAATATTATTATCATCATAAACGCTCAAATCTTTTTGAGATTTATTTTTTGTTTTAAAATCTTCGTGGTCTTTCTTTGCGTCGGCAACATTATGAATATTAAGTTCGTGCCAACGTTTTAAAATTGAGTTGATATATGGAAACGAGAGTTTTGTTGTTTGCATAATGCAATACTCATATGCAAGTTCAACCATATCTTCATCCATCAAAAATTTATCGTGCCACGTTTTTAGATAAGTTTCTTCTGTTTTTGAAAGGTTTCTGTTTTCAATACCGAAAAGCTTTCTGATTTTATAAGAGTAGCCGTTTTTCTCTTTTTCTGCGGTTATGAATTTATCGGCAGCGTCTATAGTGAATATACCGTTTTTATTCCACGATATAGCTACTTTTTCGATATAGTTCATATTTTTTTTTCCGTTTGAAACACAGTATTCAAGCAATATTGTTATAACCTCCGGTGAAAGCTGAAGTTCATCATAAAAATAATAAAGTGTTTCAATTTCACTGTTTGTAAGTGTTTTACCGAGTATTTCCTGTGCAAGTAAGCATAAATCGGCAAGTTCTTTATTTTGAGTCATAGCATTTGAAACTTGGTCTATACTCTTTTTACTTGGACTGCTTTCTGTATTTTGAATAGGCTCGGCTTGTCTTGTGGGAATGCTTACGTTGATATTTTCTTCTTTAGCAGAAAAACTGATATTTCCGCTGTCTTTATCATATTTTAAAGCACCTTTTTTATTCCAATAGTCAAATGCGTTTATAACGTCGCTTTCAAGCAAATTAAGCTGACTTGCAATACTGCTTGCGGACATTTCATATCCGTAAACCGCAAGAGACAGTGCAAGCAGGTATACTTTAACATAAGCACCGTTTGCCTCAGGCATATAATTTTCTATAAAATCCACCGATACGGGGATATAATCAATATTACAACTAAATTTAAGCATAACTAAAAATCTCTCCATATAAGTTATTTGGGCTGATGAAAAACTGTCACCGGCCTTATTTATATATTATATATCAGTTTGGGTCAAAATGCAAAGATTTATGAAAAAAATTCTAAAATAATACGGTATGCCCCTTGACATACCGTATTATTTGTGATAATATAATAAACTGTATCTTAGACTTAAAATCGGGATACTATCCAATAAATTTCACATTATCATTGTATGTATTATAGCATGAATATATACAAAATGCAACCCCAATTTTTTGGAGAGAAATTTAGGATAAAAGGAAAAATACTTAAACTACTATTATGATGATGAGGTGATTTAAGAAAATGGTGCATGAAGTAGAAGTAGGAAAAAATGTGCGTCTAAGCTATTCAAAAATTAAAGAAGTTTTGGATATGCCTAATCTTATAGAGGTACAGAAAGACTCCTATAAGTGGTTTCTTGAAGAAGGTCTAAAGGAAATATTCCACGATATTTCTCCTATAACAGACCACGCCGGTAAGCTTGTACTTGAATTTTTTGATTACAGATTGGATTACAATTCAAAGTACAGCGTTGAAGAATGTAAGGAAAGGGATACAAAGTATGCCGCTCCTTTGAGAGTAAGCGTAAGACTTATCAACACTGAAACAGGCGAAATCAAGGAACAGGAAATATTTATGGGTGATTTCCCTCTAATGACAGAGCAGGGAACATTCGTTATTAACGGTGCTGAACGTGTAATCGTCAGCCAGCTTGTACGTTCACCGGGTATTTATTACGAATTTGAACGTGATAAGACAGGTAAACCGCTTTACAGTTCAACAGTTATTCCTTACAGAGGTGCATGGCTTGAATATGAAACAGATTCAAACGACGTTTTCTCGGTAAGAATAGACAGAACAAGAAAACTGCCGGTAACAGTTCTTTTAAGAGCAATGGGACTTGGTTCAAATGCCGAAATACTTGACGTATTCGGTGAGGATATAAGACTTCTTGCAACATTTGAAAAAGATACTACGGAATCAAGAGAAGAAGGACTTCTTGAAATTTATAAAAGACTTCGTCCGGGTGAACCTCTTAACGTAGAAAATGCAGAATCACTTATAATGAATATGTTCTTCGATCCGAGAAGATATGATCTTGCTAAGGTCGGAAGATATAAATTTAATAAAAAGCTTGCTATTTCGGCAAGAATTAAAGGCAAAACACTTGCAGAACCTGTTGCAGACCCGAGAACAGGCGAAATAATCGCTAATGAGGGTGACGCAATAAGTGCGGATTTGGCTATGCAAATCGAAAGAGCAGGTGTAAATCAGGTTGAATTGTTTGTTGAAGGTAAAAAGGTAAGAGTATTCTCTAACAATATGGTTTACCTTGACGAGTATGTTGACTTTGAAGTTGAAGATTTTCCTGTTAAAAAGGTTAGAAAAGCAATTATTGAAGAAATACTTGAAAATGCCGAAACAGAAGATGAAATCAAGGAACAGCTATGGGCAAGAATTGATGAACTTGCTCCTAAGCATATAATTATCGACGATATGTTTGCGTCTGTAAACTATTGTCTAAACCTTGCTAACGGCATAGGTAATGTTGATGACATCGACCACCTTGGAAACAGACGTGTTCGTTGTGTTGGTGAACTTCTTCAAAACCAATTCAGAATTGGTCTTGCTCGTATGGAAAGAACAGTAAGAGAAAGAATGTCAACACAGGAACTTGAAATTATAACACCTACATCATTAATTAATATAAGACCGATAATTGCGACAATAAACGAATTTTTCGGTTCATCACAGTTGTCACAGTTTATGGACCAGAACAACCCTCTTGCCGAACTTCGTCATAAGAGAAGAATTTCAGCACTTGGTCCGGGCGGTCTTTCAAGAGAAAGAGCCGGATTTGAAGTTCGTGATATTCACTATTCTCACTACGGCAGAATGTGTCCTATCGAAACTCCTGAAGGTCCTAACATCGGTTTGATTACATCACTTGCAACATTCGCAAAGATTAATCAATACGGATTTATTGAGGCACCTTACAGAAAAGTTGATAAGGAAACAGGTCGTGTAACAGATGAAATCGTTTATATGACAGCCGATACCGAAGATGAATTTGTAATCGCGCAGGCGAACGAACCTCTTGATGAGGAAGGACGTTTTATAGATAAAAAGGTTTCTGCCCGTTATAGAGATGAAATCTTGGAAGTACCGGGTTCAAGAATTGACTATATGGATATTTCGCCGAGACAGCTTGTATCGGTTGTTACGGCTTGTATCCCATTCCTTGAAAACGATGACGCTAACAGAGCACTTATGGGTTCTAACATGCAGTGTCAGGCAGTGCCTCTTTTGACAACGGATTCTCCTATCGTCGGTACAGGTATCGAACATAAGATAGCTAAAGACTCCGGTAGTGCCGTACTTACAAAGGAAGACGGTGTAGTTGAAAAAGTTGCCGCAGACCAAATCGTAATTAAGGGTGACAGCGGTATCAGACATACGCACAAACTTATTAAGTTTGCACGTTCAAACCAAAGCTGTTGTATCAACTACAGACCTATCGTTAAAGAGGGCGAAAGAGTTAAGAAAAACGACATAATCGCCGACGGTCCTGCTATGGATAACGGTGAACTTGCACTAGGTAAGAATATTCTTATCGGTTTTATGACTTGGGAAGGTTATAACTACGAGGACGCTGTTCTTATCAGTGAAGAACTTGTTAAAAATGATGTGTTCACATCAATTCACGTTGAAGAATATGAATGTGAAGCACGTGATACAAAACTTGGTCCTGAAGAAATTACAAGAGATATTCCTAACGTATCGGAAGATACTCTAAAGGACCTTGACGAACAGGGTATTATCAGAATCGGTGCGGAAGTACACGCAGGTGATATTCTTGTCGGTAAAGTTACACCAAAGGGTGAAACAGAGCTTACAGCAGAAGAAAGACTTCTTCGTGCAATTTTCGGTGAAAAGGCAAGAGAAGTAAGAGATACATCACTTCGTGTTCCACACGGTGAACAGGGTATAATTATAGATGTTAAGAAGTTCACAAGAGAAAACGGCGATGAATTGTCACCGGGCGTAAATGAAGTTGTACGTTGTGTTATCGCTCAAAAGAGAAAGATTTCTGTCGGCGATAAGATGGCAGGCCGTCACGGTAATAAGGGTGTCGTTTCAAGAGTATTGCCGCAGGAAGATATGCCATTTCTTGAAGACGGTACACCACTACAAATCGTTCTTAACCCTTTGGGCGTGCCTTCTCGTATGAATATCGGTCAGGTGCTTGAAATGCACTTGGGCTACGCATACAGATGTCTAAGCTTAAAGACTCGTGAACAGCTTGAAAATACAATTATTGACGATAATTTCAGACAAAATATAATTGACGCTAAGTCAAAGGCAAGAGAAGGAAGATTTATTAAACTTGCAACTCCTGTATTTGACGGTGCACAGGACGAAGATATAAAACTTGCATTTAAAGAAGCAGGTTTAAGACCTGACTTTAAGTCAGTCGTATATGACGGACGTACGGGTGAAAAGTTTGATAACCCTGTTACAGTCGGTGTCATGTATTACTTGAAACTTCACCATCTTGTTGATGATAAGATTCACGCACGTTCAACAGGTCCTTACTCACTTGTTACTCAACAGCCTTTGGGCGGTAAAGCTCAGTTCGGCGGTCAGCGTTTCGGTGAAATGGAAGTTTGGGCTTTGGAGGCTTACGGTGCCGCTTATACATTGCAGGAAATCCTGACAGTTAAATCTGACGATATTGTCGGTCGTGTTAAGACATACGAGGCAATCGTTAAGGGTGAAAATATTCCTAAGTCAGGTATTCCTGAATCATTTAAGGTACTTGTTAAGGAACTTCAGTCACTTGCACTTGATATTAAGATTCTTAATCATAATATGGAAGAAATCGACCTTGACGCATCATTTGAAGATGAGGACGAAGGTGTTGTAAGCGAAGAACTTGTACAAACAATGGAGGACAAGGACGGAATTACAGATACTTTTGATGAAGATGATCTTAATGATGCAAGTATGGTTTTGGATGATTCAGACGAAAATGATTTCGGCGTTGATGATTCTGATGATATTGATTTCGGCGATGACGACGAAATATAATCATGACGTGTGAATAGACTATGGAGGTTTTTAGATGTTAGAATTTAACAGCTTTGAGGCAATTAAAATCGGTTTAGCTTCTCCCGAGACAATACTAAGTTGGTCACACGGTGAAGTTTTAAAGCCTGAAACCATAAACTACCGTACTCTTAAGCCTGAAAAGGACGGATTATTCTGTGAAAAGATTTTCGGTCCTACAAAGGATTGGGAGTGTCACTGTGGTAAATATAAGAAAATCAGATTTAAAGGAAAGGTCTGCGAACGCTGCGGAGTTGAAGTAACAAAAGCAAAAGTAAGACGTGAAAGAATGGGACATATTGCTCTTGCAACTCCTGTTTCACATATTTGGTATTTCAAAGGCGTTCCGTCATCAATGGGACTTATCATTGACCTTTCTCCAAGACAGCTTGAAAAGGTACTTTACTTTGCATCATATATTGTAACTGATCCGGGTACTTCAAACCTTATGCAAAATCAGATTCTTTCAGAGGCTGAATATCGTGAGGCATATGAAAAGTACGGCGATAAGTTCAAAGCAGGTATGGGTGCAGAGGCTATCAAGACTTTGCTTGAAAGAATTGATCTTGAAGAACTTTCAAGAGAATTAAAGGAAGAGCTTGACGCTACACAAGGACAAAAGAAAGCAAGAATTATTAAAAGACTTGAAATTGTAGAGGCATTCAGACTTTCGGGTAACAGACCTGAATGGATGATTATGACTGTTATTCCGGTAATTCCGCCGGAACTTAGACCTATGGTACAGCTTGACGGCGGACGTTTTGCAACGTCTGACCTTAATGACCTTTACAGAAGAGTTATAAACAGAAACAATCGTTTAAAAAGACTTCTTGAACTTGGTGCTCCTGATATTATTATCAGAAACGAAAAACGTATGTTACAAGAGGCTGTTGACGCACTTATCAATAACGGTCGTCGCGGAAGAACTGTAACAGGACCGGGTAACAGACCGCTAAAATCACTTTCGGATATGCTTAAAGGTAAGCAGGGACGTTTCCGTCAAAACTTGCTTGGTAAGCGTGTTGACTACTCAGGTCGTAGCGTTATCGTTGTAGGTCCGGAAATGAAGATTTATCAGTGCGGTGTGCCAAAGGAAATGGCTATCGAATTGTTTAAGCCTTTCGTAATGAAAGAACTTGTATCTCGCGGACTTGCACATAATATAAAGAGTGCAAAGAGAATGGTTGAGAGAACAAAGCCGGAGGTTTGGGACGTTCTTGAGGATGTAATTAAGGAGCATCCTGTACTTCTAAACCGTGCGCCTACACTTCACAGACTTGGTATTCAAGCATTTGAGCCAAAACTTGTTGAAGGACGTGCTCTAAAACTTCATCCGCTTGTATGTACGGCTTATAACGCCGACTTCGACGGTGACCAGATGGCTATCCACGTTCCTCTTTCACCGGAGGCACAGGCCGAGGCACGTTTCCTAATGCTTTCAGCAAATAACTTGCTTAAACCGCAGGATGGACACCCTGTAACAGTTCCTACACAGGATATGATTTTGGGTTCTTACTACTTGACAATTCAAAAGGAACATTATGACAGAATTATTGATACAATTCTTGATGATGAATCTAAAATAAATGTATTAATCGAAAGACTTTCTGATATGGAACAGGAAGAAAACGTTGTTATATACAATGAAGAAGAACCAATCAAGAGCTTTACTGATGTAAGAGAGGCTCTTAAATATATGAGAGAGTTGCCGGAAGTTGCAATGAATGAAACAGAAATTCACGCAAATCCTGTAACTTTGGTATTACCAAATAAATCACTTCAAATTTCACTAAAGAAATTAATAAGTGAGGCTAAGAAGCTTGTAATAAAGAAGTATACTACATTTGACGAGGCACTTCTTGCTTATTATAATCACGAAGTAACTCTACACGAAAGAATTCTTGTTGAAGTTACAAAGAAGATTAACGGAGTAGAAAAGTCAAAACTTATCGGTACAACTGTCGGTAGAATTATATTCAATAATAATATTCCTCAGCATATCGGTTATATTGACAGATCAAATCCTGAAAATGAATTTGACCTTGAAATCGACTTTGTTGTAGGTAAGAAACAGCTTGGTAAAATTATTGATAAGTGTATCAGAGTTTGCGGTACTTCAGAAACAGCCGAAGTGCTTGATAAGATTAAGGCTACAGGTTATAAGTATTCTACAAGAGGTGCTATAACTGTTGCCGTATCAGATATCGAAGTTCCTGAAAAGAAAAAAGTTATCCTTGCTGACGCTGAAAAGCAAGTCGAAGGAATTATGCAGAAGTATCAGATGGGTCTTCTTACAAATGAAGAACGTTATCAACAGACAATTAAAATTTGGGCAAAGGCTTCATCTGATGTCACAGACGCCATGATGGAACACCTTGGTGAGTTCAATCCAATCTTTATGATGGCTGACTCAGGTGCCCGTGGTAGCGTTAACCAAATTCGTCAGCTTGCAGCTATGCGTGGACTTATGGCGGATACACAGGGTAGAACAGTCGAAATTCCTATCCGTGCTAACTTCCGAGAAGGTCTTAACGTACTTGAATACTTTATTTCATCACACGGTGCGCGTAAAGGTCTTACAGATACGGCTCTTAGAACAGCCGACTCAGGTTATCTTACTCGTCGTCTTGTTGACGTATCACAGGATGTTATCGTTCGTGAAATCGACTGCGGTACTGATGAAGGTGAATGGGTAACTGAAATCACTGACGGTAAAGAAAGTATCGAACCGCTATATGACCGTATCGTCGGCCGTACAGCTATGCAGGATGTTATTCACCCTGAAACAGGCGAAGTTCTTGCAAAGAACGGTGAACTTATAACAGACGTACAGGCTAATAATATTGTTAATGCCGGTATCGAAAAAGTATATATCAGAAGCGTACTTACTTGTAAGTCAAAAATCGGTGTTTGTGCTAAATGTTACGGTACAAACCTTGCTACAGGTGAACTTGTTAATGTCGGTGAGGCAGTTGGTATTATTGCCGCACAGTCAATCGGTGAACCGGGTACACAGCTTACAATGCGTACTTTCCACGCCGGCGGTGTTGCGTCGGGTAGCGATATTACACAGGGTCTTCCTCGTGTCGAGGAACTTTTCGAGGCAAGACGTCCGAAGGGTCTTGCTATAATCTCAGAAATCGGCGGTACAATTACTGTAACAGAATCAAAGCGTAAGAGAGAAGTTACAGTTGCCAATGACCAGACAGGTGAGGCTAAGACTTATACAATTCCATACGGTTCAAGTATTAAAGTTCATGACGGTGATGTTATTGAGGCGGGTGACGAACTTACAATGGGTTCTGTAAATCCTAATGATATTCTTCATATCAGAGGTCCTCATGCCGTTCAGGTTTATATCGCGCGTGAAGTTCAGAGAACATACCGTATGCAGGGTGTTGACATCAACGATAAGCACGTCGAAGTTATCACACGTCAAATGTTGCGTAAGGTTAGAGTTGAAGAGGCAGGCGAAACTGATCTTCTTATCGGTTCACTTGTTGATAAGTTTGAACTTGAAGAGGCAAACGAGAGAGTTAAGGAAAAGGGCGGTACTGAATTTGCAACTGCATCTCCTGTACTTCTTGGTATCACTAAGGCTTCTCTTGCAACCGAATCATTCCTTTCAGCCGCATCATTCCAGGAAACTACAAAGGTTCTTACAGATGCAGCTATTAAGGGTAAGGTTGACCCGCTTCTTGGTCTAAAGGAAAATGTTATCATCGGTAAACTTATTCCTGCCGGTACAGGTATGAGTATGTATAAAGATATTAATATTACTATCGACGGCGAAGAAGTTGACAACGAAGAAATAGAATAAAATAATTATGAACTGCTGTGAATTTTCACAGCAGTTCATTTTGTTTAAAAAAATTATATATAAAACTGATATAAATAGGCTGCTTTTTGTGCAAAAGGAAGAATTAATCATTAAAATGATATAAATTTAACATATAGGCTTGTATATTTTATAAATTTGATGTAAAATATATATAAATGGGCATATACTATGCTCACTCAAAGATAAAAAAATATATATATTTTTTAGGAGGAATTTAAAATGGCAGTTAAAGTTGCGATTAACGGATTCGGACGTATTGGACGTCTTGCATTCAGACAGATGTTCGGCGCAGAGGGTTATGAAGTTGTTGCTATCAACGACCTTACAAGCCCAAAGATGCTTGCTCATCTACTAAAGTATGATTCATCACAAGGTAAGTATGAAAAGGCTGATACAGTTTCAGCAGGTGAAGATTCAATCACAGTTGATGGTAAGGAAATCAAAATCTACGCTTTCCCTGATGCAAATAATTGTCCATGGGGCGACCTTGACGTAGACGTAGTTCTTGAATGCTCAGGTTTCTATACATCAAAGGAAAAGGCTCAGGCTCATATCAATGCCGGTGCTAAGAAAGTTGTTATTTCAGCTCCTGCTGGCAACGACCTACCAACAATCGTTTACAACGTAAACCACGAAACACTAAAGAAGGGCGACAACATCATTTCAGCTGCTTCTTGTACAACAAACTGCTTGGCTCCTATGGCAGACGCACTTAACAAGTACGCTCCAATTCAGTCAGGTATCATGTGCACAATTCACGCTTACACAGGTGACCAAATGACTCTTGACGGTCCTCAAAGAAAGGGTGACCTAAGAAGATCAAGAGCTGCTGCTGTAAACATCGTTCCTAACTCAACAGGTGCTGCAAAGGCTATCGGTCTTGTTATTCCTGAACTAAACGGTAAGCTTATCGGCTCAGCTCAGAGAGTTCCAACTCCAACAGGTTCAACAACAATCCTTACAGCTGTTGTTAAGGGTGACGTTACAGTTGACGGTATCAACGCTGCTATGAAGGCTGCTTCAAACGAATCATTCGGTTACAACACAGATGAAATCGTTTCATCAGATATCGTTGGTATGAGATACGGTTCACTATTTGATTCAACACAAACAATGGTTGCTGAAATTGGTGACGGTCTTTATGAAGTACAAGTTGTTTCATGGTATGATAACGAAAACTCATACACATCACAGATGGTTAGAACAATTAAGTATTTCTCAGAAAATTGCTAATCACAATTTGAACTTTTTTAAACAACTGCCTTTATGGCAGTTGTTTTTTTATGCTTGAAATTTTCACAAAATTTCGTAGGGGCGATCATAGGTCGCCCTCTTATGCTTTAAGTTTGTCAAAAATAGTTTTATCACATACAAAACATCGTAGCGGAGATCATTGACCGCCACTTTTTTGTCTTTTATATTGACACGAATTAAAATTTAATTTATACTATTGTTATAGTAAAAAAGAAAAAGGGGATAAGTATGAGATTGCCTGAAAAATTTGAGGACAGAATGAAAAAAATGCTCGGAGATGAGTATGATGATTTTATAAAATCAATGGACGAAACTCCGATATTTACGGGAATACGCATAAATACATCAAAAGTCGGTGCAAAAGACGCAGTAATTAAGGAATTTGGTGAACTTCAGAATGTACCTTGGTGCAACGACGGATTTTATGCGGATAAGTCTAAAATTTCAGGTAATCACCCTTATCACCTTGCGGGACTTTTTTATTTTCAGGAGCCGTCCGCGATGTCAACCGTATCGGCTTTGAATATTGAAAGTGACGATTATGTGCTTGATTTGTGTGCCGCACCCGGCGGTAAGGCTACTCAGGCAGGTGCTTTTATCGACAAAAACGGATTGCTTGTAGCAAATGAAATTGTAAAAAATCGTGCAAATATATTGTCAGACAATATAGACAGATTTGGTTTGACTAATGCAGTAGTCACCAATGAAACACCTCAAAGGCTGGCTGAAAAATATGTGCATTTTTTTGATAAGATTATAGTTGACGCACCATGCAGCGGTGAGGGAATGTTCAGAAAAGAGCCGCAGGCAGTGGACGAATGGAGTGTTGAACATACGGTTTCGTGCGGTGTAAGACAGAAACATATACTTGATTGTGCAATGAAAATGCTTAAAGGCGGAGGATATATTGTGTATTCAACGTGCACGTTTGCACCGGAGGAAAATGAGCAGGTGTGTGCGTATATGCTTGAAAATTATAATGTGGAACTTGTAGAACCGAATAATCTTGATATGCTGTCTAAAGGCAGAGGAGAGTGGTCAAATTCCGATTATGATATGAGTAAAACACGAAGAATTTTCCCACATAAAAATAACGGCGAGGGACATTTTGTTGCACTGTTTCACAGCTTGTACAATTACGAAAGTGAAGTAAGTAAGCCTAAAAAAACAAGTATGACGGACGCCGAAAAGGTGTACAGACAATTTGAAAAAGAGTTTTTGAATACAGAACTTGACGGTGAATTTTGTCTGTTCGGAGAACAGCTTTACCTGAAACCGAAATGTATTGACGTTGATAAAATTAAGGTTGTCAGAAACGGTCTTAATCTCGGAATATATCGTAAAAACAGATTTGAGCCGTCATACGCACTTTGTCTGGCACTTAAAAAAGAAGATTTTAAGAATACCGTTGATTTTGAATGTGACAGTGAAGAACTTAAAAAGTATCTTATGGGTAATACAGTCGAATGTGATAAAAAAGGTTGGTGTGCCGTAACTGTAAACGGTTATCCGATAGGTTGGGGAAAAGCGTCAAACGGAATACTGAAAAATCATTTTCCTAAATATTTGAGATTGAAAAGATAGGGAGAAAAATTATGAATTTGTTTGAATCTGAACGTAAGGTTATGGACGTTTTGTGGCGTGAGGGCAGTATAACCGCAGGTGAAATTGCAAAAATACTGAATATTGATATTGGATGGAACAGAAACACTACATATACAGTGATAAATAAGTGCATAAAAAAGGGTTATATATCGCGTGGAGAGGATAAATTTCTTTGTACCCCTGTTATAACGAAAGATGAAGTAAAAAACGATGAATTGGAAGAATTGATGAAAAAATATTTTGATAATTCACCCGTAAAACTGTTTACTTCCGTTGTAAATCTGGCAGATAAACAGGAACTAAAGAAAATGAAGAAGATTATAAAAAATACCGCTAATCTTTAGATATTAGCGGTATTTTAATTTTTAATCTTTGATTAATTGATAAAATTCATTACGCAATTCGTGGTCGGTGTCAAAAAGACCGCGTATAGCACTTGTGCGTGTTTTAGCACCGCGAGCCTTGATACCGCGAGCTGTCATACAGCTATGCTCACCCTCAACAACAACGATTACGTCCTCAGTATCGCAAACCTTTTGGATAACTTCGGCAATATCCGAGCAGATACGTTCTTGAAGCTGAAGTCTTTTTGAAACCATATCGCATATGCGGGCAATCTTTGAAAGACCGATAACCTTGCCGTTCGGAATATATCCGACGTGGCAATGCATATTGTACATAAGTGCAAGGTGATGTTCACAGTGACTGAAAACTTCAATATCTTTAACGATTACAAGATCGTTTGAGTCAACCTCAAAGCACTTGTTAAACATTTCAGCGATTTCGTCATTGGTGTATCGCATACCCTCAAAAATTTCGTCATACATACGTGCAACGCGGTCGGGAGTATCCTTTAATCCCTCACGGTCGGGGTCGTCGCCAAGTTCTGTAAGAATTGTGCGTATAGCCTCTTTTATCTTTTCGTGATTAAATTCTTTTTTCATTTAAACACCTCTTTCTTCCGGATCCCAGATAACCTTGTGAAGTTGAATTTGAAATGTTGCGTCACAAAGCACAGGCTCTTTAAGCATTATATTGACAAGTTTTTGTGCGTCATACATTCCGTAAACCGCACCGAGATAAATATGCGGCATTTCGGTATAAACTTGTTTTAACTTCTTGACTATATCAATAGTCAAGTTCATATCTTCGTCAGAGCCTATAACGAATTTGATAACATCGCAAGGCCGTAGATTAATAAAATTATTCCAAATCATTTTGTCGGTCATACCGCTTGACGGAAGTTTGTAGTCGATAGTAAAAAACAAATTATCCGACTTTGGCACTTTGCCGAGAAAATCAACTATATCAACTGCGCCGTTCGTTTCAATATTAACATCACAGCCGATTTCGGTCAGTTTTGAAACAAGCTCCGCACTGTCGGTATGAACAAGAGGCTCACCGCCTGTAAGAGTGACACGCTTGTAAGTCATATTAACCTTTGAAATAATTTCATCAACAGTCATTTCAGTATATTCACATGGTGTTTCTTCACCAAACAGTGAATAAACCGTATCGCAGTACGAACAGCGTAGGTTACAGCCTGCAAGGCGTATAAATGTTGCACATTGTCCTGTTCGTATGCCCTCGCCGTCAATACTGTCAAAAATTTCGATTACTTTCATTTTGATTTTCCTTATAACAATTTTATTTTAACATCATCTTTGATGTAGCTTGCAATGTTGTCCTGACTTTCCTGTACGTCAACACGATAACAGAATGGTGCAAGCTCATCGCAAATGTATTTCGCCAAGTTTTCGGCAGTAGGATTGAACGGTACAACTTCATTAATAACCTTGTGGTCAAACTTGTCTTGAATTTTGCGTTTGATGTGTGTAAAATCAAGAACCATACCGTTTTTGTCAAGAGTTTCACTTTGAAGATATACGTCAATTATCCAGTTGTGACCATGAAAATTCGTGCATTTTGAGTCGTAGTCAAGGTCTAACTTGTGTGCCGCACTTATTTCAAATCTTTTCTTTACTTCGTACATTTTTTCATCTCCATATATTGTTCGTAACCGCGTCTTCTGAGCGTGCATGACGGACAGTGTCCGCAGCCTTCGCCGAGTACGCCGTTATAACAAGTAAGTGTTTCGTTGTAAATAGTGTCAAGTACACCCAAATCGTCAGCCATTTTCCAAGTTTCAGCCTTATTCAGCCACATAAGCGGTGTGTGGATAACAAAATTGTAATCCATAGCAAGATTGATTGTAACATTAAGAGATTTAACGAAAATATCACGACAATCCGGATAACCAGAAAAATCTGTTTCGCATACGCCTGTTACAAGGTCTGTTATGCCGTGAGTTTTTGCATATATAGCGGCATAGCTTAAAAACAATAAGTTTCTGCCCTCAACAAATGTATTCGGCGGTGCACCCTCCGGCTTTGTTTCCTCAACGGGAATATCTTCACGAGTAAGTGAATTTGCGGAAAGCTGATTTATAATAGGCGTCGGAACGATTTCATAAGGAATACCGACTTTTTTACAAATCTTGTCTGCACATTCAAGCTCAAGCTTGTGACGCTGACCGTAGTCAAAACCTATTGCAGATACATTTTCTTTACCAAATTTGTCTATTGCCCAGAACAGACAAGTTGTACTGTCCTGACCGCCCGATAAAACAACAAGTGCTTTTCTGTTTTTCATTTTAATCCTCCATTTATTTTAAGCTGTCAAACAATCTGTTTTCAGCGATTTTTTCATATTTAGTACCCGGTTGACCGTAGTTTGCAAACGGATAAATAGATATGCCGCCGCGCGGCGTGAAAATACCTTTAACTTCAAGATATTTCGGCTCCATAAGTTTAACAAGGTCTTTCATTATAATATTGATACAGTCCTCGTGAAAATCACCTTGATTTCTGAAACTGAAAAGATACAGCTTTAATGATTTTGATTCAACCATTTTCACGTTTGGAATATAGTTGATGGTGATTTTTGCAAAATCCGGCTGACCTGTAATCGGACAAAGCGACGTAAATTCTGGACAATCGAATGTTACCATATAATCGTTGCCTTGGTGCTTGTTTACGAATGTTTCAAGTACCTCCGGTGCGTATGTGTCCTTGTAGACTGTTTTTTTGTTACCTAAAAGTGATAAACCCTCTGTTTCTTCTTTGTTTCTCGGCATAATAAACTCCTTTTATTCCATTAACCATTTCATTTTTTGAGAGGTTGCGTGAGTCATAATTTCTTCAAGCTTTTCTCTGTCACTGTTTTCGACCGCTTCGGCAATCTTTCCGAGACTTGCCTGCATTTCGTGTATTCTGTTTACAAGCTGTTCCTTATTTTCAACGAAAAGTTCACTCCACATTTGAGCGTTTATAATCGCGACTCTCGTACAGTCACGCAAACTGCCCGCACTGAAAAACGTTGAACGCTCAATCATAGGATTGTCGCAAAGAGCAACGGCTACAACGTGCATAAGCTGACTTGTGTATGCGATTACCGCGTCATGTTCTTCCGGTGTTGTTGTGACAACGTGCTTACAGCCGATATATTCGGCAAGCTCACGAATAAGAGCAATATTTTCGGGTTTGTTTTTCTTTGTCGGCGTAATCAGAAATGACGCTTTGTTGAAAAGTGTGTCTGTCGAACTTTGATAACCGCCGACTTCACGTCCTGCCATAGGATGTGCGCCGATAAAGTCCACATTGTCGGGAAGTATTTTAGACATTTCATCAATCATAAAACCCTTAACACCGGAAACGTCTGTTATAACCGCACCCGGTTTGATGTGCGACAAGTTGTTTTTAACCATATCGACATTAAGCTGCGGATAAAGACAAAGTATTATTAAATCCGCGTTATCCATTACTTCGCCTACGTCCGAACTTCCTTCGTCTATTGCACCGTCCTGCTTTGCAAGTAAGACAGTTTCTGCTGTTCGGTTGTATGCTGAAATTGTGCAGTTGTGAAAACCGCGAAGTCTGCGTGCGATTGAACCGCCGATTAAACCCAAACCAATTATTGCTACTTTCATTTATTTTCACTCCGTTCTACCATAATTCAAACTATATTTTATCACAAAATTCGCAAATTGTGAATATATATATTAAAATTTTATATTTTTACCTGTCGGCTATTGACGATATATATGTTGAAATGATAAAATATTAAATTGAATACTTATAATTTGAAATAGGAGATTAGTATGTGGAGTGCAGATAAATGGGAACAGTACAGACTTATAGACAGTGCTGACGGAGAAAAACTTGAATATTGGGGAGATTATCTTTTAAGACGTCCCGACCCACAGGCAGTCTGGAGTTTAAAATCTGATAAAAAACTTTGGAATAAGGCTGACGCTTGGTATCACCGTTCAAAATCGGGCGGCGGAAAGTGGGAGTACTTGAATAAGAAACTTCCCGAGCGTTGGACTGTTAATTATCGCAATTTGACTTTTAATATAAAGCCTATGGGCTTTAAGCATACGGGACTTTTTCCTGAACAAGCTGTAAATTGGGATTGGTTTTCAGAGCTTATAAAAAAGGCGGACAGACCTATAAGAGTACTTAACCTTTTTGCATATACAGGCGGTGCAACAGTTGCGGCACTTGAAGCAGGTGCGGAAGTTGTACACGTTGACGCGTCAAAGGGTATGGTAACTTGGGCGAAAGAAAATGTTGTGTCGTCGGGACTTGGCGACAGACCCGTAAGATATATTGTCGATGACGTTGTTAAATTCGTACAGCGTGAAAACAGACGCGGTCGTCAGTATGACGCAATAATTATGGATCCGCCGTCATACGGCAGAGGTCCGTCGGGTGAGGTTTGGAAGATTGAAAATGAACTTTATCCGTTAATTGAAGAATGTATGAAAATTCTTTCGGATAAACCGTTATTTTTCCTTATAAATTCATATACGACAGGTCTTAGCGCACAAGTGCTTATAAATGTACTCTCTATGACCGTAGGCAGAAAATACGGCGGTAAAATCACTGCCGATGAGATTGGACTTACGATGAAATCAAATAATCTTGTTTTGCCGTATGGAATTAGTGGACGCTGGCAGGAACACAGTACAAAATAAATTTAAAGGAACAAATTAAATGATAGAAACAAAAAATCTTTCTTTTATTTACCGTGAAGAAGATATGGAAAGCGGAGAGATAAAAGAGGAAAAAGTTTTAAAGGATATTAACATTGAAATAGAAAAAGGTTCTTTTACCGCCGTACTCGGTCACAACGGCAGCGGAAAATCAACTCTTGCAAAACATTTTAATGCTATACTTTTGCCGTCGGGCGGTAAGGTATATGTAAAGGGTATGGATACGGCTGACGAAAATAATATATTTAATATACGTCAGTCGGCAGGTATGGTTTTCCAAAATCCCGATAACCAAATGGTTGCGGCACTGGTTGAGGACGAGGTGGCGTTTGCACCCGAAAATCTCGGTGTTGAGCCTAAAGAGATACGCAGACGTGTTGACGAGTGTCTTGAAATAGTCAATATGACAAAGTATGCCCAAAGTTCACCGTCAAAGCTTTCGGGCGGTCAAAAACAGAGAGTGGCGATTGCGTCGGTGCTTGCAATGAATCCCGAAATACTTATACTTGACGAGCCGACAGCAATGCTTGACCCAAAAGGCAGAAGTGAAGTTATAAAGACGATAAAAATGCTTAACGAAGAAAAAGACATTACAGTTGTGCTTATAACTCATTATATGGACGAAGCGGCACAGGCGGACAGAACCGTTGTTATTGACGACGGTGAAATTGTGCTTGACGGTACGCCGAAAGAGGTATTTAAAAATGTTGAAAAATTAAAGTCACTCGGTCTTGATGTTCCGCAGGTTACGGAACTTGCGTATGAACTTCGTAAAATGGGGATAGAAATTTCAGATGATGTGCTGACGGTTGATGAGTGTTTTGATGAAATTATAAGAATTTTGGGAGAAACAAAAAGATGATAAAAGCAGAAAACGTTAATTATATATATCAGCAGGGAATGCCTTTTGAACGTCAAGCACTTTATGATGTGAATATTGAAATTGAGGACGGTTCGCTTGTTGCACTTATCGGTCATACAGGCAGCGGAAAATCAACGCTTATTCAGCACTTCAACGCACTTGTAAAACCGACTTCGGGCAAAATTATTATTAACGGTATTGACGTTACCGCTCCGAAAGCCGATTTAAGACTTGTCAGAAAAACAGTCGGACTTGTGTTTCAATATCCCGAACATCAGCTTTTTGAAGAAACTGTATATAAAGATATTGCATTCGGTCCTAAAAATATGGGATTCAGTGATGAAGAAATTGATAAAAGAGTAAGAGAAAGTGCCGCACTTGTCGGACTTAAAGAAAAGCATTTAACGCGTTCGCCGTTCGACTTGTCGGGCGGTCAAAAAAGACGGGTTGCAATAGCCGGTGTGCTTGCAATGAATCCGAAAGTGCTTATACTTGACGAGCCGACCGCGGGACTTGATCCGAAAGGCAGAGATGAAATACTTGCAACGATAAAAAAACTTCACGAAGAAAACAAAGAAATGATAATTATATTCGTTTCACATTCAATGGAGGACGTTGCAAAAACCGCCGAACGTGTAATCGTTATGAATGACGGACACGTTGAAATGCAGGGAACGGTTGCGGAGGTGTTCGCACAAGCGGAGCATTTGCAGAAAATCGGTCTTAATGTACCGCAAGTAACATTGCTTACCGATAAACTGCGACTTGCCGGTTATGATTTGCCCGAGCATATTTATACGGTAAAATATGCCGCGGATGCAATTAAAAAATTAATCGGAGGTGGCGGCAATGTTTAAAGATATAATAATAGGACAGTACGTTCCGGGTAATTCACCGCTCCATAAAATGAATCCGCCCGTAAAAATAATAATGACGATACTTTACATAGTATTGTTGTTCATTTTAAAAAATCCGATTTCATATGTCGTATTTACGATTTACACAATAACATTAATTCTTATAAGCGGTGTACCTTTTAAAATGATATTAAAAGGCTTAAAGCCAATGCTTTGGATATTTATTTTTACGGCGGTACTTAATGTGTTTATGACGCCGGGTGATACGGTGTGGGCACTGAAGATATTTAAGTTTACTTTAAAGATTACAAAAGAGGGTATCGAATCCGGTTCACTTATGGTTATAAGGCTTTTGTATCTTGTAATGGGAACGTCACTTCTTACGCTTACAACGTCACCTTTACAGCTTACGGACGGAATAGAAAAACTGTTAAAACCTTTCAATAAAATAAAGGTTCCGTCACACGAAATTGCAATGATGATGACTATTGCAATAAGATTTATTCCGACGCTTGCCGAAGAAACGGATAAGATTATGAAAGCACAAATGGCAAGAGGTGCGGACTTTGAAACAGGAAATATAATAAGACGTGCAAAGGCTATGATACCGCTTTTGGTACCGCTTTTTGTAAATGCGTTCAGACGTGCCGACGAGCTTGCAACGGCTATGGAGGCAAGGTGCTACAACGGCGGCAATAACCGTACAAAAATGAAAGAAACGCATATGACTAAAGTCGATTTGGGAGCAAGTATCGTATTTGTTTTGGCGGCTGCTCTTATTATGGCGGTAGAATTTTTAATTGAAATTTAGTAATGGAAATGGTATAATGAGAAATATTAAACTGAAAATTCAATATGACGGTACTGATTATCACGGCTGGCAAATACAGAAAAATGACATAACAGTACAGGAAACAGTAAAAAAAGCCGTTCAGAAAATTGTGAATGAAGATGTACATTTGACAGGCTGCGGACGAACAGATACAGGTGTTCACGCCGAAAACTATGTATGCAACTTTTTCACAAATTCAAGAATACCGTCTGAAAAACTGCCGTATGCGTTAAACACATATTTACCGAATGACATTGTTTGTTTTGAGGCGGAAGATACTGACGAAAATTTTCATTCAAACAGCAGTGCGGTGAAAAAGAGATATGTTTATAAAATTTTAAACCGTGAATTTCCCGACGCGGTTATGAACAGATATTCGTGGCATTATAAATATCCTTTGGATATAGAAAAAATGCGGATTGCCGCAAAGGCGTTTATCGGTGAACATGATTTTATAGGTTTTGCGTCAAGCGGATTTTCGGTTAAAACAACTGTAAGAGAAATTTATTCGCTTGATGTTGATAAAAACGGGGATATAATAACGATTGATGTTGTCGGAAACGGATTTCTTTACAATATGGTAAGAATTATTGCGGGAACGCTTGTTTTTGTCGGCGGCGGAAAGATTAATCCGAACGATATGACAGACATAATAAATTCAAAAGACAGAGAAAGAGCAGGTATAACCGCTCCGCCACAAGGACTTTGTCTGAAGGAGGTGTATTACTGATGAAAAACGATGACGAAATAAATGAAAGTTCAATAAGTGACCTCATACATTATGCGGAGGACGAAAAACGTAATACATTTGACGATGAACCCGAAACAGATGATGAATTGGATGATGAAATAACGGAAACAGACGATGAAACTGTATCGGATAAGGAAGAACCTGTTTCGGAAGAAGTAAGTGAGGAAACCAAAAAAAACGAAGAAGAACCTGTTTCGGAAGAAGCAGAAGAAGAACCGGAAGACGAGCTTGCTTTAGAAGAAGCAGATGAAGAAAATAGTTCCGAAGAAGAAAAAACTTTAAGTAATAATGTAAATTACGATGATGATATAGATTATCCCGATTATGAAACGGATGTCGGATTTTTTGACGATTTAAAAATCGGAGACCACAAAGGTATAATTATAGGTGTGATAATAGGTATAATTGTTGTAATCGCTTTTATAACGATAGATACCGGAATAATCGGAAATTACAAAAATAATTTTTCAAACAATATATCTAAAGTGTTTAAAACGAGTAAAACAGACAAAAACCAATTACCCGACCCAACACAAAAACCTGACGAACAATATAACACAGAAATAAAGTCAAATGAAATTGTTTCTTTTGAGGGTGCGAATGAAACTGAATTTGTACCGTACAAAAACGGTGTTGTATGTGCGAAAATGAATCATATGTCGTATATTGACGGAACTGGAGCTGTCGTGTGGGAAATAGATACGGCGATAGTTGATCCGATATTAAAGGTAGACGGAAATTATATTTTGATTGCCGAAAAAGGCAGAAATAAAATTTGTTTGTACATTGACAATAAACTTCAATATGACGTAGACGATCCCGATACTGTTATGTCGGCGGAACTTTCTTCAAACGGTGATGTAGTGGTTGTTACGGATAAATCGTCATACAGAGGCGGTATATCTGTATATAATAAATCAGGCGAACAAATATTCTCGTGGGCGTCAGGAAGTGACGCGGTTATATGTGCCGATATTTCGGCGGCGTCGAGAAGTGTCGCAGTGGCGCTTTTAAATTCCGATGTAACCGCAAAAACAACCGTACAGCTTTTTAACGTAAATGAAACAGAAAGCTATGCAAAAATCGAAATGCCCGATACCGTTGTATATGAACTTCAGTTCGTGGGTGATAAGGTTAATGCGTTTGGCGACAACAGGGTTACGGGAATTTCATCAAGCGGAAAAATTGTTTATGACAACGATTTTTCAAATGTACAGCTTACACATTCGGCTATAGACTCAAACGGCAATAAACTGTTGGCATTTGACGACGGTAATATACCTATGCTGAATTTGTACAGCAAAAACGGTTTTTTAAAGAACAGTACAACCCTTATAGGCGTTACTGACTTTATAGACATAAATAAAAAATATATACTTTATAACATAGGCAGAGATATTTACTTTGGAAAAACAAATTCAAAAGTAATGTCAAAATATACTGCCGCAATGGATATAAAAAATCTGATTATAGTATCGGATACAACCTTTGTGGTGATTTATTCAAACAGCCTTGAAGTTGTAACCGTATAAAGGGGGTATGGCATGAATATAACTCTTGATATTATTTTATTGGCAGTGCTTGTCATATCGTTTGTTATCGGTTATAAAAAAGGATTTGTAAAATCGGTTTGGAAAATAGTCGCATTGGTTGTAACGATAGTGCTTGTTCTTGCACTTAAAACGCCTACGGTAAACTTTCTTGCAGGTTCGGCTTTGGCAAATAACATAAGCACAAAGATTGCGGAAAATGTCAATATTCCGCAGGGCGGAGGTGTTGATATTGCCGAAACACTGAATTTGCCGGAGTTTATTCAAAGTGATATGACAAATCAAATTGACAGCACTAACAATGCGGTTAATTCGATAAACGAAAAAACCGTAATGTGGCTTACAAATCTTTGCTTGACGGTTATCGCCTGCGTGGCACTGTTTATCATAATACGTCTTATACTTATGGCGGTGTATATGATAATAAACGGTATTACGGAAGCACCGATTATAAAAGGTGTAAATAAATTTATGGGTGGAATTTTTGCAACGATAAATATAATTTTTATTATATTTTTGTTGCTTGCACTTGTATCAATGTTTGCACCGGCAGAGAGCAATCTGTATGAAATGATTGACAAAACATATGCAGTAAAATATTTATATAATTATAATATATTACTTCAACTATTTATGAAAATCTAAGGAGGAAAAAGAAATGTACAGTGATATAGTAAAAAAAGGATTAGAGAAAACACCTCATCGTTCGCTTTTCAAAGCGTCCGGATTTACAGATGAGGAAATCGAAAGACCGCTTATAGGTGTTGTAAGTGCGAAGAATGAAATCATTCCCGGACACATTCACCTTGATAAAATCGCAGAGGCGGTAAAGACAGGTGTAAGAATTGCCGGCGGTACACCGTTGGAATTTCCTGCAATCGGTGTTTGCGACGGTATCGCAATGGGACATAAGGGAATGAAGTATTCTCTTGCAAGCCGTGAGCTTATTGCAGATTCAATCGAATCAATGACTATTGCACACGGTCTTGACGCTCTTGTACTTATTCCAAACTGTGATAAAATCGTTCCGGGTATGCTTATTGCGGCGGCAAGATTAAATATTCCTGCTATCATAGTAAGCGGCGGCCCGATGCTTTCAATTAATTATAAAGACAAGTATCGTGACCTTAATACTGCATTCGAGGCAGTCGGTGCATTTAAAGCAGGTAATATCGATGAGGACGAACTTCTAAGACTTGAAAATGCGGCTTGTCCGTCATGCGGTTCATGTTCGGGTATGTTTACTGCAAACTCAATGAACTGTCTGTGTGAAGTCCTCGGTATGGCTTTACCGGGTAACGGCACAATTCCTGCTGTTTATTCTGAAAGAATACGTCTTGCAAAGCATGCAGGTATGAAGATTATGGAACTTCTTGAAAAGAACATTAAGCCGAGAGATATTATCACTCCGGATTCAATTTATAATGCACTTCGTGTTGATATGGCACTTGGCTGCAGTACAAACTCAATGCTGCACCTTCCTGCAATAGCACATGAGGCAAAAGCACCTATAACACTTGATTACGCAAATGAAATCAGTAAAGAAACACCGAACCTATGTCACCTTGCTCCTGCAGGTGAACATCACGTTCAGGATTTGTATGCGGCAGGCGGTGTTCAGGCACTTATGAACGAGCTTTCAAAGAAGAACTTGTTAAAGCTTGATACAATTACCGCAACAGGTAAGACTTTGGGCGAAAATATTAAGGACTGCACTGTACTTGATTATAACGTAATCCGTCCGATAGATAATCCGTACAGCCAAACAGGCGGTATTGCCGTATTAAAGGGTAATCTTGCTCCTGACGGCTCTGTTGTTAAGAGAAGCGCCGTTGCAAAAGAAATGTTGCAGCACGAAGGCCCTGCAAAGGTTTATAACAGTGAGGAAGAGGCTATTGAGGCTATTTATACAGGTAAGATTGTAAAGGGTGACGTTGTTGTTATCCGTTACGAAGGTCCAAAGGGCGGACCGGGTATGAGAGAAATGCTTTCTCCTACATCTGCAATCTGCGGTATGGGACTTGATAAGGACGTTGCTCTTATTACAGACGGACGTTTCTCAGGCGCTACAAGAGGTGCGGCTATCGGTCACGTTTCACCGGAGGCTGTTGAAGGCGGTCCTATCGCATTTGTACAAGACGGCGATATTATTTCTATTGATATAGATAAATGCCAGATTAACTTTAAGGTCAGCGAAGAAGAATTGGCTAAGCGTAAAGAAAATTGGACTCCGCTTGAACCAAAGGTTAAGACAGGTTATCTAAGAAGATACTCAAAGATGGTTTCTTCTGCAATTCAAGGTGCAGTTATGTTAGACGACTAAAGAACAAATGATTATACAAAAAACGCATTTCTTATATGGAATGCGTTTTTTGTAAGGTTGACAAATCAAATCATTTAAAATATAATGTAGGTAATATATAATAGAAAGAGAGCAAGTATATGCAAGACGGAGTTAAACTTGAACGTAAGACTAAAGATGAACTGAAACAAATAGCGCAAGGTCTTGGAATAGAAAAAATTTCAGCTTTAAAAAAAGATGAAATAATTGTATTGATTCGCGAAAAACGTGAACAGATTGCAAATGAGGAAAAACAGAAAGTGCAACCGAAAAAACGTGAACGTCCGGCAGACGCAGTTGAAGTAAAGGGTGTGCTTGACGTAATGACAGACGGTTTTGGTTTTCTTCGTATGGAGAACTATATGTCGGGCAAAAACGATATATATGTGTCACCTACACAAATAAGAAGATTTAATTTAAAGACCGGTGATGAAATTGTCGGTGATTGCCGACCGTCACAAGATGAAGATAAGTTTTCTCCGTTACTGTTTGTAAAGACTATAAACGGCGACCCGCTTGAAATTGCTTTAAAACGCAGACCGTTTGAACGTCTTACACCGATATATCCGAAAGAAAAAATAAGCCTTGATACAGGTGACAGAACAAGAACCGCATCAAGACTTATAGATTTAATCGCACCAATCGGAAAAGGTCAGAGAGGTATGATAGTTGCACCGCCCAAGGCAGGTAAAACTACTATATTAAAACAAATTGCTCAATCTATATCCGAAAATTATCCCGATATTAAATTGATAGTACTTTTAATAGATGAAAGACCGGAAGAAGTTACTGATATAAAACGTTCAATAGACGGTGAAGTTATATATTCTACATTTGACCAAATGCCCGAAAATCATTGTAAGGTTGCGGAAATGGTGCTTGAAAGAGCGTCAAGACTTGTGGAGCAGAAAAAAGATGTAGTAATTTTGCTTGATTCAATCACAAGACTTGCAAGAGCATATAACTTGACGGTTCAGCCGACAGGAAGAACTTTGTCCGGCGGTCTTGATCCGGACGCATTGTATAAGCCAAAAAAGTTTTTCGGTGCGGCTCGTAATATAGAAGAGGGCGGAAGTCTTACAATTTTGGCAACCGCACTTGTTGAAACGGGCAGCAGAATGGATGATGTTATTTTTGAAGAATTTAAGGGTACGGGTAATATGGAATTGAAACTCGACAGAAATCTTCAGGAAAAACGAATTTTCCCTGCTATTGATATTTTGAAATCAGGTACAAGACGTGAAGAAGATTTGCTTAATGACCGTGAAAAAGAGGCTTGCTGGATTATAAGACGTGAGCTTGGCAGAAATTCAAATACCGAAACTATTGTCAGCTTTTTGCAGTATATGAGAAGTACAAGCAGCAATAAAGATTTTGTTGAGTTGATTATTAATAATTACGGAAGAAAATAATTTTTTGAGAACTGTAACGATTTGTTACAGTTCTTTTTTTGTTGTGATCGACGCAAATAGTGTATGTAATAAGAAATAATCCACAATATATAGTATAATGAAAAAAACTTCAAAAAAAATGAAAAAAAGTGTTGACAAAAGGGGTAATAGAGTGTATAATAATCAAGTCGTCAGTTGAGAGGACTAAAGGACACGGGAAGAGAAGTGTTCGGGGTTGAGAAGAAGTTAAAAACTTTTTCAAAAAACTTTTAAAAAAGTCTTGACAAACTGAAAACGATGTGATAGAATAAACAAGCTGTCGCAAGAGAGCATGTACATTGAAAGATAAATAGTGCAGGTTTTTGTCGAGCATTTGCTTTGCAAATGCAAAACTATTGAGTTTTTTATGACAGAAATTCGGATAAAAATTACGAAGAGAAGTCAGTTAGTAATTAAGAGCTAACAAACAATCGAGTATATAAGAGCGAAAGCTTAAATATAACCATTTAAACGAGAGTTTGATCCTGGCTCAGGACGAACGCTGGCGGCGTGCCTAACACATGCAAGTCGAACGAGAATCTTTGAACAGATCTTTTCGGAGTGACGTTCAAAGAGGAAAGTGGCGGACGGGCGAGTAACGCGTGAGTAACCTGCCCATAAGAGGGGGATAATCCATGGAAACGTGGACTAATACCGCATATTGTAGTTAAGTTGCATGACTTGATTATGAAAGATTTATCGCTTATGGATGGACTCGCGTCAGATTAGATAGTTGGTGAGGTAACGGCTCACCAAGTCAACGATCTGTAGCCGAACTGAGAGGTTGATCGGCCGCATTGGGACTGAGACACGGCCCAGACTCCTACGGGAGGCAGCAGTGGGGAATATTGCGCAATGGGGGCAACCCTGACGCAGCAACGCCGCGTGCAGGAAGAAGGTCTTCGGATTGTAAACTGTTGTCGCAAGGGAAGAAGACAGTGACGGTACCTTGTGAGAAAGTCACGGCTAACTACGTGCCAGCAGCCGCGGTAATACGTAGGTGACAAGCGTTGTCCGGATTTACTGGGTGTAAAGGGCGCGTAGGCGGACTGTCAAGTCAGTCGTGAAATACCGGGGCTTAACCCCGGGGCTGCGATTGAAACTGACAGCCTTGAGTATCGGAGAGGAAAGCGGAATTCCTAGTGTAGCGGTGAAATGCGTAGATATTAGGAGGAACACCAGTGGCGAAGGCGGCTTTCTGGACGACAACTGACGCTGAGGCGCGAAAGTGTGGGGAGCAAACAGGATTAGATACCCTGGTAGTCCACACCGTAAACGATGGATACTAGGTGTAGGAGGTATCGACCCCTTCTGTGCCGCAGTTAACACAATAAGTATCCCACCTGGGGAGTACGACCGCAAGGTTGAAACTCAAAGGAATTGACGGGGGCCCGCACAAGCAGTGGAGTATGTGGTTTAATTCGAAGCAACGCGAAGAACCTTACCTGGGCTTGACATCCCTGGAATCGAGTAGAGATACTTGAGTGCCTTCGGGAATCAGGTGACAGGTGGTGCATGGTTGTCGTCAGCTCGTGTCGTGAGATGTTGGGTTAAGTCCCGCAACGAGCGCAACCCCTATTGTCAGTTGCCATCATTAAGTTGGGCACTCTGGCGAGACTGCCGGTGACAAATCGGAGGAAGGTGGGGACGACGTCAAATCATCATGCCCCTTATGCCCAGGGCTACACACGTACTACAATGGCCGATAACAAAGTGCAGCGAAACCGTGAGGTGGAGCGAATCACAAAACTCGGTCTCAGTTCAGATTGCAGGCTGCAACTCGCCTGCATGAAGTTGGAATTGCTAGTAATCGCGGATCAGAATGCCGCGGTGAATACGTTCCCGGGCCTTGTACACACCGCCCGTCACACCATGAGAGTCGATAACACCCGAAGCCTGTGAGCTAACCTTTTAGGAGGCAGCAGTCGAAGGTGGGGTTGATGATTGGGGTGAAGTCGTAACAAGGTAGCCGTATCGGAAGGTGCGGCTGGATCACCTCCTTTCTAAGGAGAACCGATTGAGCGAATAGCTTAGTCAAAATTCCTAAGGTCGAACGATAGAAATATCGTCAGAGACAGAACTTGTACTGTTTATCTTTGAGTGGACACGTTATTTTGCGAAGCAAAAAACGTGAAGCGCTTTGAAAATTTTAATTTTCGAAGGCTCAGCGGTAGCTGACATCCCTGATATGTAAGGAATGAGCTTTACGCTTTAAAATGTAGAATAATATGAACATTCACAACACAAAATATTGATATAAGTGGGAAAAGGAAACTGAACCCAATAGAAACCCTGCATGGGCCTATAGCTCAGCCGGTTAGAGCGCACGCCTGATAAGCGTGAGGTCGGTGGTTCGAGTCCACTTAGGCCCACCACTAGCATTGCGTAGCAATGCGAAACATCGTATGAGCGTGCCGGTGTGAAATCGTGAAGCGAAGCGGAGCGATAGGCAACAAAGTTGCCGTAACAAGGAGGCACATAGGCGAATATGATGCCAACCGTAGGTTGGACATTCGTGACATACGAAAAATTAATGCCAAATATTAAGTATTAACTAAAATTTGGGGGTGTAGCTCAGCTGGGAGAGCACCTGCCTTGCAAGCAGGGGGTCAGGAGTTCGATTCTCCTCATCTCCACCAGCGTTTACGTAGTAAACGCGAGCATTCACGTAATGCTAACAACGTCCCGCAGGCTTTTTAGACAAGGGGCAACTTTTTACGGCAGTAAAAAGTGCAGTTGTTAAAAGCATAGTGAATCTGACCGGAGGTCAGCCAAAGCGCTAACTGAAAGTCAAATATATCAATATAAAAGATTGTACCTTGAAAACTAAACAATGTAACAAACGATGATAGAGAGAAACGAGGAAAGCATTTGTTTACAAAGTAATCAAATGACAAACCCCGATAACTAAATTAGTTATCAAACTAATGTGGAAAGGTTTTTTCGATATACGAGAGTATATGGGTAAAAACTTCAATTTCAAACAAATCTCTAATTCTTATGTAATTCAAGAACCAAACCAAGTTGGTCAAGCTATAAAGAGCGTAGGGAGAATGACTTGGCATCAGGAGCCGAAGAAGGACGTGACAAGCTGCGAAAAGCTGCGGTTAGGAGCAAATATCCATAGACCCGCAGATATCCGAATGGGGAAACCCGGTACGGCAATACCGTATCACTGCATGGTAAATACATAGCCATGTGGAGGAAACCCTCTGAACTGAAACATCTAAGTAGGAGGAGGAAGAGAAAGAAACATCGATTTCCTAAGTAGCGGCGAGCGAAAGGGAAAGAGGCCAAACCAGAGATAGCAATATCTTTGGGGTTGCGGACTGCATAATTGATTTAACATCTTTAGCAGAAGTGTATGGGAAGACACACCATAGTAGGTAATAGTCCTGTAAGCGAAAGGGATGTTAACATGGCAGTATCCAGAGTACCACCGGACACGAGGAACCCGGTGGGAAGCCGGGGGGACCACCCCCCAAGCCTAAATACTACCTGATGACCGATAGTGAAAAGTACAGTGATGGAAAGTTGAAAAGAACCCCGGAAGGGGAGTGAAAAAGAATCTGAAACCCTATGTTTACAAGCTGCTAAAGCACTATATATGTGCGATAGCGTACTTTTTGTAGAACGGTCCGGCGAGTGTATGTTGCAAGCGAGGTTAAGGTGTTAAGCACTGAAGCCGAAGGAAGACCGAGTGTGAATAGCGCGTACAGTTTGCAGTATACGACCCGAAACCGGGTGACCTAACCATGGACAGGTTGAAGTGGAAGTAAAATTCCATGGAGGACCGAACCCACGTCTGTTGAAAAAGGCGGGGATGAGCTGTGGTTAGCGGTGAAATTCCAATCGAACTCGGATATAGCTGGTTCTCATCGAAATAGCTTTAGGGCTAGCCTCAGGATAGTTTAGCGGAGGTAAAGCACTGAATGGGCTAGGGGGCTTCACGGCTTACCGAACCCTATCAAACTCTGAATGCCGCATAAATGTTTCCTGGGAGTCAGACTGCGTGAGATAAGTTTCGTAGTCAAAAGGGAAAGAGCCCAGACCTACAGCTAAGGTCCCTAAATGAATTTAAGTGGAAAAGGATGTGCAGTTGCGTAGACAACTAGGACGTTGGCTTAGAAGCAGCCACTCATTTAAAGAGTGCGTAATAGCTCACTAGTCGAGTGATTGTGCGCCGAAAATGTAACGGGGCTAAAATTCATACCGAAGCTTAGGCTTTGCACACTTTGTGTGCGAGGGGTAGATGAGCGTTGTGTAAGTCTGCGAAGCTACACCGAAAGGAGTAGTGGAGATATCACAAGTGAGAATGCCGGAATGAGTAGCGAGAATTATGTGAGAATCATAATGGTCGAAAATCTAAGGTTTCTTGAGGAAGGTTCGTCCGCTCAAGGTAAGCCGGGAGCTAAGGCGAGGCCGAGAGGCGTAGTCGATGCACATACGGTAAAGATTCCGTAGCCACCGAAGTCGTTAAATACAGGGACACAGGAACATAGCCTAACCCCACCGTTGGTTGAGTGGGGCGTAAGGGAGCGAAAATTAGTAGCGAAGTGGGTGATTGTACACTGGCGAGAAAAGCTGTATGAATTGACAAGGTGCCCGTACCGCAAACCGACACAGGTAGATGAGGAGAGAATCCTAAGACCAGCGGGAGAAGTGTTGTTAAGGAACTCGGCAAAATGACCCCGTAACTTCGGGATAAGGGGAGCCTACGCGAGTAGGCCGCAGAGAATAGTCTCAAGCGACTGTTTAGCAAAAACACAGGTCTATGCTAAATCGAAAGATGATGTATATGGGCTGACGCCTGCCCGGTGCTGGAAGGTTAAGGGGAAGTGTTAGAGCAATCGAAGCACTGAACTTAAGCCCCAGTAAACGGCGGCCGTAACTATAACGGTCCTAAGGTAGCGAAATTCCTTGTCAGGTAAGTTCTGACCCGCACGAATGGCGTAACGACTTGAGAGCTGTCTCAACAACATACCCGGCGAAATTGAAGTACTGGTAAAGATGCCAGTTACCCGTGATAAGACGGAAAGACCCCATGGAGCTTTACTGTAACTTGATATTGAATTTTTGTATTACATGTACAGGATAGGTGGGAGACAGAGAACCAATGCCGCCAGGTGTTGGGGAGTCGATGTTGGGATACCACTCTTGTAATATGAAGGTTCTAACCTGCACCCGTGAATCCGGGTGGGGGACACTGTCAGGTGGACAGTTTGACTGGGGCGGTCGCCTCCTAAAAGGTAACGGAGGCGTTCAAAGGTTGGTTCAGCACGGACGGAAATCGTGCAACGAGTGCAAACGCATAAACCAGCCTAACTGCGAGACCGACAAGTCGAGCAGTAACGAAAGTTGGAGTTAGTGATCCGGCGGTATGAGAGTGGAATTGCCGTCGCTCAACGGATAAAAGCTACCCTGGGGATAACAGGCTGATCTCCCCCAAGAGTCCACATCGACGGGGAGGTTTGGCACCTCGATGTCGGCTCATCGCATCCTGGAGCTGTAGTCGGTTCCAAGGGTTGGGCTGTTCGCCCATTAAAGCGGTACGCGAGCTGGGTTCAGAACGTCGCGAGACAGTTCGGTCCCTATCTATCACGGGCGTAGGAAATTTGAGGAGAGCTGACCTTAGTACGAGAGGACCGGGTTGGACGTACCGCTGGTGCACCTGTTGTTCTGCCAAGGGCATAGCAGGGTAGCTAAGTACGGACGGGATAAACGCTGAAGGCATCTAAGCGTGAAGCCCCCTTCGAGATAAGATTTCCCATAGCGTAGGCTAGTAAGGACCCATGAAGACTACATGGTTGATAGGCCGGAGGTGGAAGTGCAGTAATGTATGTAGCTGACCGGTACTAATAGTCCGAGGGCTTGACCAAGCATTTACAAAGTAAATGCGGAAATATACGGAAGCAAGTGAGCAGATACAATTCAAAGAATTGTGTAGAGCGAGCGGTTGCCAAAGGCAATGCGAAGTATATACAAGCGTAAGCTTGAGAAACCGCAAAGAAAAGTAAATACAGATGTATCGCTACATCAAAGGTTAGGAACGAGAAAGATAAGAAATTAGAGAAAACGCATTGTGAAGTTATGTTGTTTAGTTTTGAGGGTATGACCTCAAAAGAGAAGATCCGGTGACGATAGCAAGGAGGAACCACCTGTTCCCATGCCGAACACAGAAGTTAAGCTCCTTAACGTCGATGATACTTGGTGGGTGACTGCCTGGGAAAGTAGAAAGTTGCCGGAACGAAGGATGCTGAAGATAACGACAAAAGTCGTTATCTTTGGTGTTTAAAGAAAAAGTTAGCGAAAGCTAAAGAGATATTCCTCTATAGCTCAGTTGGCAGAGCGCATGACTGTTAATCATGATGTCGCTGGTTCGAGCCCAGCTGGAGGAGCCATAAACGGAACAAGATATTTGTTCCGTTTTTTTGTTGTTATGATACGAAATTCCTAAATGAGCCGGTAGGACTTGAGTAATCCTTTTGGAAAAGACTCATTTGGTTTACAAGTTCGCTTGTATTTTGTATTAGAAACATATTTGTTGAGATAGGAAACAGTAGTGTTAAAGCTACTTTTTTAAATTTTTTATTTAATGATTTTATTTCTTATATCCAAGTATAGTATCTTTCTTCTGTTTCAGAATTGTATTGTACTGCCAATTTAATTTTGAATAGTTACTTCCGATAACTATTGGTAATTTATACTCGAAATACACCGTTTTTTGGTATATAATGAAGACAGCAATAAAAATTGCAGGGGAATATGATATTTATTTGATATAACAGACTCTAACACAGAGTCATTTTTTGATTTGCTTTTTTATTATAAATATGATATTCTAATAAAAAAATTGAATGGAGAAAGTTATGAACATACAGATATTTGGAAAATCGAAGTGTTTTGATACGAAAAAGGCGGAGAGATATTTTAAGGAGAGAAAAATAAAATATCAGCTAATCAATATGACTGAAAAGGGCATGAGCAAGGGTGAATACAACAGCGTCAAGCAAGCTGTCGGCGGATATGAAAACTTAATTGACGAAAAGGCAAAGGACAAAGACACTCTTATGCTTATAAAATATCTTGCGGACGAGGCAAAAGAGGACAAACTGCTTGAAAATCCTCAACTGTTCAAAACACCTATTGTCAGAAACGGCAGACAGGCGACTGTCGGCTACAAACCGGAGGTATGGAAAACATGGGAATAAAGCGAGTTCCGACGTATTTCAATGAATTTGCCTGTATCGGCGGTGCGTGTGAAGATAACTGCTGTATCGGCTGGGAGGTTGATATTGATGATGAAAGTCTTGAAGTTTATAACTCGGTCGGCGGTGAGTTTGGCGATAGGCTACGCCGTTATATGAATGACGAAAATAGTTTTACGCTTAAAAACAACCGTTGTCCATTTTTGAACGACAAAAATTTATGCGATATTTTTATAAACATCGGCGAGGACAAGCTCTGCACCGTTTGTACGGAATATCCGCGATTTACCGAAACATACGGCAGTTTAACGGAAAAAGGTCTTGGAATGTCGTGCGAAAGTGCGGCGGAATTTATCTTTAAAAGTGACAAGCCGACTGGTTTTGAAACTGAAAAATTTGATTATGAAGAAGAATGTGACGAAGATTTTTTAAGGATACTTTTAAATGTGCGTGAAAATATTTTTGACGTGCTTAAAAATCGAAAAATGAACATTTCGGACAGAGTTAAAACGATTTTGAATTATGCATATGACGTGCAGGATAAAATCAATAATAACAACGTTGACAAAGTACCTCAAAGTGTGGATAACTGTGATTTTTCACAAAGTGAAAAGTGTATAAACGACATAAAAGAGTGCGTCAAGCTATGTCTTAGCCTTGAAATTATGGAGGACAGTTGGACGGGTGTAATTGAAAACACGCTCGGAATTTTTGACAATTACGATAATTTGAGCGGTGAGTTTGATTTATACATAAGCGGACGCGAATACGAATATGAAAATTTGCTTGTGTACTTCATATACAGATATTTGCTGAAAGCGGTGTTTGACTGTGACGTGCTTACAAAGGTACGTTTTGCGGCGGTGTCGTATGTGATTATACGTCAGCTTGATATTGCACGTTGGCTTAGAAACGGAAAGGAATTTTCGCTTAAAGACAGAATAAAAAATTGTGTACTGTATTCAAAGGAGGTTGAACATTGTCAGGATAATATTGATTTCTTTGACGAGGAATTTTTGTTCAATTCAATCTTTGAACACAACAGATTTTTGAATTTAATTTAAATTTTTTCGATTTTGTATTGCAAAATATAATAATTGACGAAAAGGAGCCGAGCGTTTTTGTTGCCGGTTTACTTCCGTTTTATTCTCCGATATGTCTGCCTGTTAAAACGGTACAACCCATTGAACAGCCGATTACAAAGCTTGTAACAATTCTGCATAAGCTGATTGCCTATGTTTACGGCTGAAATCGACGACGTGCCGTTATACGCACCGACAACGGTATTACGGTATTATTATATATTCCTTATTCGGTTTTGCCAATGCCTTTTGTAAAATCGGTCAAACTTGACACATTATAAGTAAAATGCTATAATTAGAATAGATTACTATATACAAAATACGGTGTTTTCAGTATGGAGGAAATTATGACGCATTTGAATTCTGCGGTAAAATTACTTGACAGAGCCGCTGAAAAGTTTAACGATAAAATTGCAATATCAGATGAATGGAGCGAGATTAGTTTCAGTGAATTGCAGAGAAAGGGAAAGGCTGTCGGAACGGCACTTGCAAAGACAACTCCGCAAGGATATATGCCTGCACCTGTTATGGTGTATTTGAAGAAAAGCATATCGTGTTTGGTTTGTTTTATGGGTGCGATGTACAGTGCAAATCCGTATGTGCCTACCGCTTACGATATGCCTGCGAACAGAATACAGAAAATTGTTGACTCACTTCAAGGCAGAGGTCATATAATCACAGACGCACAGGGTATGGAAACTTTAAAGACTATGAACATACCCGAGTCAATGAGTATTCATATATATGAGGAAATCGTTGAGACCGAAACGGACGGGGAACTTATCGAAAAAACACTTAATTCGGTAATTGATACAGACCCGATTTATATAATGTTCACATCTGGTTCGACAGGTGCACCGAAAGGCGTTACAGTGCCGCACAGAGGCGTTATAGATTATGCAATTTGGGTTGCAAAGACATTTAATATCAATGAAAATTCTATACTTGGAAATCAAGCACCGTTCTATTTTGATAATTCGATATTTGATATATACAGCTGTCTTTTGACAGGTGCAAAAATGGTGATAATTCCTGAGACATTGTTTATGTTCCCTGTAAAGTTGCCAGAATTTGTGCGTGATAATGATATTACGACAATATTCTGGGTACCGACCGTTATGATTAATGTGGCAAATTCGGGAGTGCTTTCGGAGATTGAATTGCCGAAACTTAAAAATGTGGTGTTCTGCGGTGAAGTAATGCCGAATACTCAACTTAATATATGGCGTAAGGCACAACCGCAATGCACATACGCAAACCTTTACGGTCCGACGGAAATTTCGGACGTATGTACTTATTATATTGTCGACAGACCTTTCAAGGACAGCGATTCACTTCCGATTGGTAAGGCTTGCGAGAATATGCGTATTATAATTCTTAACGAAAAGAATGAAATTGCAAAGACGAATGAACAAGGCGAAATATGCGTTATAGGTACAGGCGTATCGCTTGGATATTGGAATAATCCCGAAATTACGCAAAAGGCATTTATTCAAAATCCCGTTAATCCGTATTACGAGGAAAGAATTTATCGTACAGGCGATTTGGCATATGTTAATGATGAAGGCCTTATTATCTACTTGGGAAGAATGGATAATCAGGTTAAGGTAAAAGGTAACAGAATTGAGCTTGGCGAAATCGAAAATGCCGCAATGTGTGTTGGCGGAGTTAAAGGTGCTTGTGCGGTGTTTGACGAGAAAAATCAGAAGATTGTATTGTTTATAGAAAGCTGCGAGGCATTTAGGCTTAGAAAACTTAATCTTGAACTTAAAAAATATATACCTAATTATATGTTGCCGGGCGACCTTGTTGTTATGGAAAAATTCCCGCATACCGCAAATGACAAGATTGACAGAGTTACACTAAAGAAATCTTTGGGATAAAGGAAAAGCTATGGAAACAATGATGCAAAGTGCCGTATGCCTTTTGGAGCAGGCGGCGGAAAAGTTTAAAAATAAGACAGTATTTGAAGATAAGGACGGAAGTATTTCTTTTGAGGAATTGAGAGAAAAAAGCCGTATAATAGGAAGTGAACTTATTAAAAGAGTTGAAACAGGCAGAAAATGTCCTGTAATCGTATATTTGCCGAAAAGCATAAAATCAATAATCAGCTTTATGGGTTCGCTTTACAGTGCGTCACCGTATGTGCCGATTGATTACGCAATACCGATGGCGAGAATGGAAAAGACCGTTGAAAATCTTCATCCGACCGCGATAATAACAGATACGGACGGCAAGGCAAAACTTGAAAGTCTTAATCTTGACACAGAGATACTTATATTTGATGAGCTTGCAGACGGACAAGCCGATGATGCGGCGGTTGATAAGTCGCTGGGCGGTGTGTGCGATCTTGACCCTGCGTATATTATGTACACATCAGGCTCAACAGGTGTGCCGAAAGGCGTTACAATTTCAAACAGAGGTGTTATAGATTATATTGAATGGATTGTCGAAACATTCCCGATTGACGAAAACAGCGTAATCGGTATGCAGTCGGCGTTCCATTTTGACAATTCTGTTTTTGATATGTATACCGCTTTTTATACGGGTGCAAAAACTATGATAATTCCAGAGATACTTTTTATGTATCCCGAAAAACTTATGGATTATATGACGGAAAACAAAATTTCCGTTATCTTCTGGGTACCAACCGTTATGATAAGCGTTGCAAACGGCGGTGTGCTTGAAAATGCCGATTTGAGTGCATTAAAACTGATATTGTTTGCAGGCGAAGTAATGCCGAATACTCAGCTTAATATATGGAGAAAATATTTGCCCGACTGTATGTATGTAAATATGTATGGTCCGACAGAAGCAACGGATATTGCAACGTATTATATTGTTGACAGAGAATATGAAAATCACGAAACTTTACCGATAGGTAAGGTTTGCAGAAATATGCGTGCATTGATTTTGAACGATGATGATAAGCAATGTGCTGTCGGTGAACAAGGTGAACTTTGCATAAGCGGTACGGGTATTGCACTCGGATATTGGAATTCACCGGAGATTACGGCAAAAGCATTTGTTCAAAATCCGCTTAATACAAAATATCACGACAGAATTTACCGTACAGGCGACCTTGTTTATGAAAATGAAGAAGGCAATATAATTTTCATAGGCAGAAAGGACAGCCAAATTAAATTGAGAGGTAACAGAATTGAACTCGGTGACCTTGAAAGTGCGGCGGCGGCTATTGAAAATGTCGCAAGTGCATGCGCATTGTTTGACGCAGATAAACAGGAGATTGTATTGTTTATCGAAACAACAGCAGAAATTGTCGCAAGAAAGTTTAAGATGGAGCTTAAAAAATATGTTCCGGCATATATGGTACCAGGCAAAATCGTAACTATGGAAAAGTTCCCTCACACACCGAGCGGAAAGATAGACAGAGTCGGTTTAAGAAAAACTTATATTACGGCTGAGTAAAATTGCCCACAGCACTGTGAACAATTTTCTTTCAGCCGAAACAAGGAAATTAAAATCAAAAAAGGAGATAATTAAAATGGAAGAAATCAAAGAAAAACTAAGAGCATTCATACAGGAGAAATTTGAAATTGATGATGATCCTGATTTTACAGATGATGTACATTTGTTCAATGAAGGTTTTGTCGATTCATTCGGCGCGGTTGAAATAATCCACTTTATCGAACAGACATACAACATCGAAATCACACAAAAGGATATAACACTTTATCCGATGAACACAATCGAAGAAATAGCTGAGGTTGTCGAAAATAAATTATCATAATCAGAAAGGTAACGGATAAATGTGGTATCTTCAGACAGATGTACTTTTAAGACTTTTTATAGCCTGCGGTGCAATGATACTGATTTCAGGACTTTCAAGGCTGATTTTCAAAAAAGATTTCGGACCTAAAGTTCTTGTATTTGCAAGTATAGCAGTTATAGCATATGTTTCGTGGCAGCTTGCCATAGCGATTGTATGCTATACACTTATAACATTTATTTTCGCACGAATACTGAAACCGCTGAAAAAAACACGGCGGTTTTTCTTCGTACTGTTCAGTATTTTGTGTACAGTGCCGTTTTTCTACGGACGAATGACGGAGTTTTTTCCGCAACTTCCTGTAATAATTACATTTGTGGGAATAGCGTATCATATGCTAAAAGCGGTTGACGTTATGTACTTCGTGTACTATACGGATATGGATATTCCGTTTTTGACGTATGTGAATTATATGTTGTTTTTCCCGACGTTTACGGCAGGCCCGATTTTCAGATACAGAGATTTTCAAAAGGTATATAATAAACCCGTACCGCTAACGACAGACAGATTTATAACTTGCGTAAAGCGATTTATAAAGGGTATGTTTAAGAAAATGGTTGTACTTTATTTTGTAAGTACATTCTTTAACTTCCTTGTCGCAAGCGAAAAACATTGGTATGTAAGCCTTGCGATAGTGGTTTTCAGCTATCTGTTCCTGTTCTTCGACTTGTCGGGTTACAGCGATATGGCGATAGCCGTAGGCTCGGTTATGGGATATACAGTGCCCGAAAACTTCAGAAAGCCTTGGGCGGCGGCGTCATTTACGCAGTTCTGGCGTAACTGGCACATAACTCTTTCCGATTGGGTCAGAGAACATATTTTTGTTGTATTAAACGGTAAAAAACTCGGAAAACTTGCTTCAGCCGGAATGGGCTTTCTTGTAATGTACGTTATGGAAATGTGGCACGGTTTTACTTGGGTGTACGTTATCGGCGGTATTTATAACGGCTTGTGTCTTGGTCTTGAAAACCTTTTGGGACTTACAAAGGCGGAAAAACGTAAGATGAAAAAGCCTGTCTATATTGCAAGATGTATTATAGTAAATATGCTTTTTGCATTTAATACATTGATGTTTACCGTAACACCTGCACAGTTTTTTGAGATACTTAAAGGATTTATAAGAATATGAAAAAGATTGTAACAATAATTGCGATTGTACTTGCAATAGCGGTCGGTGATTTGGCACTGACTTATAACAATTTCATAGTGAACAGTGATTATTTTGTGAAAAACGATTTTGAAATAACGCAGTATAAACACCCCGAAAAAGTTTGGGATAAGGTGTTTTTCGGAAACAGCGTTGTTATTTCGGCATATATGGAGGACAAGAGCAGTAAAGGATATGTCAATCTCGGTCTTGACTACGGTGTTGTTACCGACTTGTGGGAAATGATTGAGAAGAAGCATATAAATATCGGCTCTGAACTTGTTATCGGACTGAATTATTTAACGTTGTATGATGAGTTTGAAACCAATCCGACATATATATGGCATAAAAAGTTGTATGAGCCGTATGCGTATTTTGAGCGTGACAGATTTTATCCTATGATAACAGACGGCTTTGATAAGCTGTTAAACGGCGAAAGTCCTTTGCCGTATAAATATCTTCCGCAGGAAAAGCATATTTATCATGGCGCAATGTCGGATAAAATGCTTGAAAAGACTATGGAAAATTATCAAGACGAATTTTTCAATCTTCCGACGGAGAAGTTTTCAAAGAATGTGGCCGCACTTGAGAAGATTATAAATTACTGTAATGATAATAATATAAGGGTTAGGGCGGTTTGGATGCCGTGGAATACGAAACTTGAACAGCCTGAATTGTTGGGTGAAGTCAAGGCTATGGCAAACGAAGTATTTGATAAGTATAACGTGGAAGTGCTTGATATGGAAACTGCTTTGTCACCCGAATGTTTTTACGATACGGGACATTTGAATTATGACGTGGGTTCAGCTATCTTCACTCAAATGATAGATGAATGGTTGTAGAAAAATCGCCCACAGCACTACTTTTTGCTTGGGCTGGTCGCAGACTGATAGTCTGCTGCTCGCCCATGCAACCGGGGGCAGTACATATGTACAGCACCGCAAGTTGGCTGTGAACAATTTTTGGAAGGATCTTTATATGAAACAAAAATTAAAAACAATAGGAACATTTTTAATATACCTTGCAATGTTCATTTTAATATGTATATTCTTTACCGGTCACGGTACATTTATATATGAGGCATTTTAAAAGGAGAAAGTTTATGAAAAAACTTATACCAATATTTCTTGCAGTGCTTTGTCTTACGGCGTGCGGAAATGAACAGGTAAAAAATCCCGATACATTGTCTACAGCGGTAATTTCGTCCTCGGACAGTGTTACGGCAAAAAACACTTTAAACAGTTTAAATGAATCAACCGTTGCAACATTGACCGCCGATAAAATCGACGCGTCAAACATCGGTGATTTGTCGGATTATGATGTTTTGTACATTGATAAAAGCGTTGTTGAAACAGGCGGTTTTAATGCAAGTGCAGTTGAGGAATATGTATCAAACGGCGGAAGTGTTTTCCTTGACAATGATGTGTATAACGTATTTGATAAGGAATTTATCGGTGCGGAGGACTTTGTAACGATTGATTCTTGTCCGGTTGATATGATTTATCCCGAGAACAGCGATAAAGGAATAAAGAAAATTCAGTCGCTTTTGTCTGATTTTTCGATGTTGTACAGAAATTATGCCGATTATAATGATGTGCTTGTAAATCAAAATTACGGAGTCGGCGTTGTTCCGTCAACAGCGGAATGTATTGCGTCAAAGGATAATGTGGGAATTTATACGGTAAATCAGTACGGAAACGGTTATGTGTTCTTCACCAATCCGCTTTTACCGAATTCATTTTCCGTAAACAATCTTTCTCCCGATGATACCGGCGAATACCTTTCAGCAACAACGGTCGGTGCAAATAAATTGCTCAGAGATTATTTTGCGGAATTTGTTTCGCTTAAAAATTACGGATATGCCGTTGAACACGTTTTGGGCAGCTTTGCAAAGCCTGTTGCCTCGTGGGAGCTTCACTATGAGGATATTACGGGTATAGATAACGGCTCGGCGGAAATTTTTGAGGAAATGTGTGAAAGATACGGTCAAGTACCGTCATTCACGCTTGCAAGAAATCCGTATATTTGGTTCAGACGTGCCGAAAGTGTGACGTATGCACTGAATAATAACGGTCAATTTGCAATGGATCCGTATGAAAATGCGTATTCATCGGGAACGCACTTTGTAACCGCAAAGGAATGGCTGTCACTTGATTATGACGATAACACAATCAGCTATTTTGAGGACAGCCACGATTATATAAAACGTGCTTATCCGTGTCCGACGGACTTTAACGGTGACGGCAAGATGGACTTGATTTGCGGAAGTGCAGACGGAAAACTGTACTATTTCGAGGGTACGGGAATGAAATCGAATTACGAACTTGACGTTGCGACTATGTTTACCGATATGGACGGAAATCAAATTTCGGTCGGTGCATATTCATCACCTACAACTGCCGATATTGATAATGACGGTGTTGATGAAATAATTACAGGTGATGAAAACGGAAGTATCCATTGCTTTAAAAGATCTGACGGTATGGTGCTTGACGATCAAGGCATCATTCTTGAAACAGGACTTACCGACGCAATGCCGTCAATCGGTGATTTGAACGGTGACGGCGTGCTTGATATGGCGGTCGGCTCACGAAACGGCGAAATGAGAATATATTACGGCGATATGGGTGAGTACAGTGTTTTGTTTAATGCTTACGAAACCGTTGATACAGGTCAAAGTTGGTGTTCGCCTTGTATAGCCGACGCAGACGGTGACGGCGTGAATGAGCTTTACGCAGGTACGTTTGAGGGATATATCGCGAAGTTTGAAAATAATGTTTTTAACGGTTATATTGAAGGCAATGAAAGCAATTATAAGGGTAATAATAATCTGAAATTCGGTGCGAACAGTGTACCGCGATTTTATGATATTGACGGTGACGGCAACAAAGATTTGGTTGTCGGCTCACTTGAATACGGTATGGCTGTTCCTATAGACAGCGATTATTTTCCGTATCGTGAAAAATTGCAGAAACAGCTTGACGGTTTTAAGGACAGAGGAATCTATGTCGGTGTACACGCACTTTCAAATGAATATGCCGACAGTACGCATGACCAAAGGGAGCTTGAATATCAAAAAAATGCGTTTGAGTCATACGGACTTCCATGGACAGGAAGCGGTGTAAATCAGCATACATGGAGAACAAGTAAAATCGGTTATGACACGCATTTTGATAATATGAGCGGTTATGACGGAACATACAAGAGTCAGTTTGATGCGGGACTTTATTGGAACAGCGGTTCGCAGACTCCGAACAGTATCGCCGTACCGGAAGTAAGCGCGGAAAATTCAATTCTTGTTCCGTTCTATCTCGATAACGGTCAGCTTATGCTTCAACCGTCAAATACACCGAACGGAAATAGCGAATTTTCGGCGATTTCCGCAAAGTATGAAGTGCCTATTCTTTTCTACAATCACTGCGATTACGTTTACCGTGAGCAGGACAGCGAGGAGGAGAAGATTAAAAAGGTTGATACGCTTGTAGATGATTACGGCTATAATTTCGTACAGGAAAATCAGCTTGCAAAGATGACTGCGGCGGCATATAACAACAGGGTCAGTGCAAAGTGGGATAATGATACTTTGTATTTGTCGGCGGCGGCAAAAAACGAGGATATTCCGCTGTATGATAAGAATTATCAAAATTCTACCGGTGTAAAAGTGATTTTTGCCGACGGTGTTACGGTTGATGAATTTAATATAGACGCAAGTGTTGCATATAAAAAAGATAACTGCATTTATGCGTCACTTGATAAGGGCGTAAAGATTTCAAAGAACGGTGAAAATAAAGATATAAATATCACTTCGGTGAATGTACCTGCAAAAATTTCAAAGAATGATAAGGGTGCAACGATTAAATTCTGTGACGGCGGTATGATGACGGTTGAAGTTGCCGGTAATGCGCGTACAACGTCAAAAGGCTGGGAAACAACTCAACAAGAGGGTAAAACACTGTTTAGAAAATACGGAAAAGCAGAAACTTTGAAAATAACAAAATAAAAAAGTGCCGAAAGGCACTTTTTTTTAGTTTAAGACAAAACCGTTATGGTTTTGTCTACTTTGTTCTTGGGAGTTTGAGGTCGTATCGGAAAGACATCCAACGCTCGAAGAGCGGTTTTGCCGTAGGCAAAACTACTGAAAAAAACCTCAATAAAAATCATTTCTGGCGACCTGCGCGGCAGAAATGACTTAAAATCTAAAGTTTCGACTTTGGAGGAACTTTATGATTTTTTCTATAACAATACTCAAAAATTACATCGTACGATGTGATTTTTGGAGCTGTCGACATTTTGTCGACAGGCTCTTTTATTACTGTCCCCAAACATTTCTTAAATGCTCGGCGTACATATCTTGCATTTCTTTAATTTCGCCAAGTCCTGTAAGGTCACACTCGACATTGAAACCGTTATTTTCAAATTCTTCTTTCCATTCGACAGCCATATCATTTTTCGCGTGGTCGCCGCATACAAGCATAAACGGGAGTAGTGTTACATTCTTTATATCGGTTTTAATTGCGTGGGAGATGACTGTTTCAAGGTCGGGAAAGCCCTCAACAGTACCGACAAATACGTTGTTCATATCGGCATTTTTAAAGTGATAATCAAGGGCAGGGTAGGCGGCATTCGCAAAATGGTCGCTGCCGTGTCCCATAAAAACGTAAAGTCTGTTTTTGTCGGTAAGTCTGTGTTTGAAAATATCAACAATGTTGTAATAGTCACTCGTTTCGGTAACAAGCGGACGAGAAATTCTGATTTTCATTTTGTCGTTAAATTTCTCAATCATTCTGCAAGCTTTGTCGTATTCAATACCGCACATAATGTGAGTAGGGACACAAAAAATATCTGTGTAACCGCTTTTATATAATTTTTCAAGTGCTTTATCTACAGTATCAATTTCTATTCCGTCACGTTCACGGAGCTTTTTAATAATCATACCGCTTGTAAATGCACGGAAAACATCTGTTTTAAATTCATATTTAAGCTTTTTTTCGACAGCACCGATTGTTTTTTCAAGCGTATCGCGGTGGCTTGTGCCAAAGCTTATGACAAGTATTGCAGTTTTCATATTTTCTCCTTTATTTTCTGTTCATATAATTCTAAACTTTCTTTTGCAATTTCAAGCATTTCATCTGAAACCATAAAATTTAATATTTCTTTTTTAGTGTCCCTGCTTTCGCTTATTAAAATACTTCTGTATTTCTCTATTATAGGTAAAATGCTTGCGTAAAATTCTAAATCGTTTGATTTAATTTGTCTGATTTTTTTCGCAAGTGCCGGTGATTTGCCGTTTGTCGAAACAGAAATCGTTATGTCATCGTAGTTTTTTGATGACGGTAATATAAAATCGGAATGCTCTGTGTCATCAGATAGGGTCACTAAAATATTGTGTTTTTTTGCGTCATTGTAAATCGTTTGATTTACTTCTTTGTTGTCTGTTGCGGCTATGACAAGAAAAGAATTTTCTATGTCACTTGAAGAATATTCTTTTTCAAGTCGTTTGACGTTTGGAAATCCGTCTTTAAAAACAGGACTTACTGCGGTTATGTCTGCACCATATTTTAAAAGCGTTTTAACCTTTCTTTCCGCAACATTTCCACCGCCTGCAACGGTACATTTTCTTCCGCGTATATTCAGCATTATCGGAAACATCAGTTTTCCTCCAACCACTTTGCAGCCTCGACCGCGTAGTAGGTTATAAGCATTTTTGCACCGGCACGTTTCATTGCGGTAAGGCTTTCAAGGACGATTGACTTTTCGTCAATCCAACCGTTTTGTGCGGCGGCTTTAATCATTGAGTATTCACCGCTTACATGATATATTGCAAGAGGGACACTAAAAGTATCGCTGACCGTTTTTGCGATGTCAAGATACGGCATACCGGGTTTCACCATGATTATGTCCGCACCTTCGTCAATGTCAAGCTGTGTTTCGATAATTGCCTCTTTTTTATTTCTGAAATCCATTTGATAACTTTTTCTGTCCCCAAATGACGGAGCACTGTCAGCTGCATCGCGGAACGGTCCGTAAAATGATGATGAATATTTGACGCTGTATGCCATTATAAGTACGTTCTCAAAGCGGTTTTCGTCAAGTGCCTGACGTATTGCGCCTACTCGTCCGTCCATCATATCCGACGGTGCAACAATATCCGCACCTGCTTTTGCACAAGCCACCGACGCTTTTGCTAAAAGCGGTAAAGTCTTGTCGTTGACGATACAGTCGTGTTCGATAACACCGCAGTGACCGTGCGAAGTGTACTCGCAAAGACAAATATCGGCAATTACGATTAAATCGGGATACAGTTCTTTTGTAAGGCGGATTGCACGTTGAACAATGCCAAATTCATTGTATGCCTCACTGCCGAATTCATCTTTTGTTTTCGGAATACCAAAGTAAAGCACCGCACCGACACCTGCCGAAACCACTTCGTCAAGTGCGGACGGCAGGTCGGTAAGCGAGTATCGCTTGATGTTCGGCATTGACGGAATATCTTCTGTTTCGCCGTCAATTATGAACATCGGATATATTAAGTCTGTTTTGTCAATCGAAGTTTCGTGTACAAGGTCGCGAATTTGTTTTGTCACACGAAGTCGTCTTGGTCGTCTGATCATTTAGTGTCCCTCCTGATACAGTCGATAATGCTTTCTGCGGTTGCATTGTCGGCTGTTTTATAAATTTTAAGCCCGCATTTTTCGGCGGATTTTGTTGTTTCGTTTCCTATTGAAATCAGCTTTACATTTGACGTGTCTGCCATTTCGGAAAATGCCTTTGCGGCAGAACCGCTTGATAATATAACATAGTCAGTATCGTTTAGACATAAATTTAAAAGTTCCTGTTTTGAGTTGTCGGTTTCTGTTCTGTAAAGGTGCATATCGGTGAAATTAATATTATTTTCACTTAAAATATTCAGTATGGTGCTTGCACCGTTTTCGGCTCGAATTAAAAGAATATTGTCGTTTTTACTGCACTTTTCGCACATTAGGCGAGCAAGCTCAAGTCCCGAATGAATTTGAGGAACCATGTCGGCATATATGCCGTAACTTGCAAGTGCGTCGGCTGTTTTTTTGCCGACAACAGCGAATTTAGTGTCCCTTAAAGTGCGTATATCGGTTTTTGATTTTTGTAAATATTCAAAAAATATTTTAACACCGTTTGCACTTGTAAATACTATATGTGAAAAGTGTGCTATATCCGCTTTTGAAAACAAGTCGAAATTAATCGGAACTGTTTTGATTAAAGAAAGCTCCGTTATGTCAAAATCGGTCGCCGCATTTTTTATGCTTTTGTTCATTAACGGTGTTGCGGTTGTGAGTATTTTTGTATTTTTTTGTTTAAACCAATCTTGCTTTAAATTCACCACATCACCGACAAGAATTATCGCCGGAGAAGTCATTTGTTTTGCCAATGCAGATAAATTATTTAGTGTCCCCGTAACACATTTTTGACGCGGCGTTGTGCCGCTTGAAATTACGGCAACAGGTGTATTTTCCGATTTACCGTTTTCAATAAGCTTATTGCTTATATTTTCGGCAGACGAAAGCCCCATAAGAAAAACAAGCGTTCCGCTGAGTTTTGCAAGCGCACTGTAATTAACCGTTTCATTTCCGACTTTTTCGTGACCTGTTATAACGTGAAACGAAGTTGCAACTCCGCGGTGAGTGACTGGAATACCGCAATATTCGGCGGCACTGTAACAAGAAGAAATACCGGGTACAATTTCGTAGTCAATATTATTTTCGATTAGTGCGATAATTTCTTCACCTCCGCGACCAAAAATAAACGGATCGCCGCCTTTCAGACGTACAACATTTCCGAAACGGCTGTGTTCAACAAGGGTTTTGTTGATTTCCTCCTGTACCATGTGATGATTGCCTGCGATTTTTCCGGCATAAATCAATTTACAGTCGTTTTTTGCATAGCTCAATAAAGTCGGATTTGCAAGGTGGTCGTAAATTATGACATCCGCTTTTTTTATACATTCAAGACCTTTCTGCGTAATTAATCTGCTGTCACCGGGTCCTGCACCTACAAGATATACCATTTGATTTACTCCTTAATTTTATCAAGCGTTATTTCAGCCATTTTTTTGCCGAGTAATATCGGATCGTTTCCGAACATTTCAAGATAAATTTCTTTGTCGTTTTCTTTGAAAAACGTACACATTTTAATTTCTTTACCGTTAAATTCAGCCGACGCACCGCACGGTGCATGACAGCCACCGCCTGTGTACTGCAAAAATGCACGTTCGCATTTTAATTCGGTCATTGCGACTTTATCATTTATCGCCTGTGCGTATTTATCGGCTTTGCCGACGGCAGTTTCAATGGCAAGAATTCCCTGACCTGCGGCGCATATGAAATTATCGCCGAGATTTTCGATTTTAACGTCGGAAACGGCAAGACGGTTTATTGCGGCACGAGCCATAATGACCGCATCGTATTCACCGTTTTTGACTTTTTCAAGACGAGTGCCGATATTACCTCTGATTGGTTTAAAAACAACGTTCGGGAACAGTTTTTCAGCCTGTGACTGGCGTCTTGCACTGCCTGTACCGATTATTTTTATATCGGATAATTTAGTGTCCCCAAAATGAACAAGCACATCACTTCTGTCGTCGCGAAGAAGTGCGGCACTTATCGTAAGACCATCGCAAATTTCTGTCGGCATATCTTTTGCACTATGCACCGCCATATCTATTTCACCGCTTAAAAGTGCGGTTTCGATTTCTTTTATAAAAACACCTTTTCCGCCGAAACTTTGGAGCGACTTATCAAGCTGACGGTCACCCTTTGTTGAAATGCCGGCAATTTCAAAAGTGTCGTTTGGAAAATGCTCTTTCAATTTTTTGATTACAGCCTCTGTTTGTTTGATTGCAAGCTGGCTTTTTCTTGAGCCGATTTTTATTATACTCACGTTAATTTCTCCCTAAGCAAAATAATAAATTCACTGAATTTTGCATAATTGTTGTCTGATTTCAGATTATATATTTTATGGCGAAAAGTGTTCTTTTCGCTCTCGTTTTCAATTTTATTCTCTGCCGATTTGAATAATGTTTCGCTTTCGGAAAAAAGTTTCCATATACGAAATTCATCAATATATTTTTGAAGAATTTTTTCGGCTTTCATAATTTCCTGTTGTTTAATTCTGTTGTTGTTGTCCACGATTTCGGTTAAATCGTCAATATTTTTGTAAACTGTGTATTCATCCTCACATATCTCAATGTCACGAGGTACTGCAAGGTCGATAAAAACTCGCTTTTTACAAGTCTTTATTGCCTTTTTTGTTCTGCTTTTTTCAAGTACGATATGCGGACTGGACGTGGCACTGATTACGGCGTCATACATATCAAGATTATCATAACGCTTGTCGTAATCAACGGTAATCGCACCGTCAATGTGGTTTATAATGCCGTCATGCGTACGCGAAGTGGCATAAATATTTACACCGTCAAGGGACAGTAAATCTTTAAGAACGATAGAGCCTGTTTTTCCGCTTGCACCGATAATTAATATGTTTTTGCTATTTAGTGTCCCCAAAATATTTTGACACTGTTTTATTGCAATGGTTGCCGCGGAAACAGGAGTTTTCGATAAAAGCGTTTCCGTTTTAACTTTTTTTGCACCCGTTACGGAAATACGGAAAAGAGTGTTGAGATATTTTCCGCAGCACAAATGTTCTTTTGCAAATTCGTGCGCGTCTTTAACCTGACCTAAAATCTGATCCTCACCGAGAATCATTGATTTAAGCCCCGACGCGGTAAGTGCAAGATGACGCGAACAATCGTCGCCCTCATATATGCTTATGTACTTTTTAACAAATTCGTCGGTTAGGGACACTAAACAGTCAATGAATTTATCTTTCATATTATACCCCGCAAGATAAAATTCACAACGGTTGCAAGTGGACAAAAGCACACATTCTTCAGCGATATTCTGTTTTATATACTTTAAAATTTCAGCCTGTTTTTTCTTTGTAAAAGATACTTTCTCACGAATTGATATTGGAGTATTTTCGTGGCTGATACTCACTGCAAGCAGTTCCATTATCCCATAACCTTTCTGATTATTTTCTTACAATAACGGTTGTAAAATAACCGTATGATTTGCCTTTTTGTATTTTTTCGATAATTTCGTTTTCCATACCGATACAGCTTGAAACGATTGCGTTGTTTTCAAGTCCGTACTTTTTTAAAATGTCGTATATTACATCTGTATCGTTGCCCGATTTCATAATCACAACCGTATCAAAATCGGCAATATATTTTTCAAGTAAATTTGATTTAAGCGAGGGAATAATCGCAACCGATTCGTTTCCCTCGCAAAGACTTATCTGTGCCTTGTCCGCAGCGGCACAAAATGAAGTTATACCGGGTATAATTTCAAGTTCAAAGCCTGCATTTTTCACTGCGTTGTGAACGTATGTGCAGGTACTGTAAACCGAAACGTCACCGAGAGTAACCATTGCAACATCCTTTCCGTCTTTTAAAGCCGATATAATTTTTTCGGCTGAATTTCTGCGGGACTCCTCTCTGATTTTAGTGTCCCCACTCATACGAAATTCGAGTTCTGAAATTTCTTTTTTATCCGTATCAAATTCCTTGCGGATTATTTCAAGTGCAGTTGATTTTTCTTCGTATTTTTTAACGGGAACGGCGATTATATCAGCCTGTTCCAATGCACGAAGCGCACCGAGAGTTATATATGAACCGTCACCTGCACCGACTCCGACGGAATAGAATTTTGCCATAGTTATTTACCCCTTATAAGATTTAAAATTTCTTCTCTTGCTTTGCCGATAGTGGCTTTTGAGAAGTCTACATTAAGTTTATCACATTTATTCAAAATTTCAAGTAGATGTGCAATTCTCGGCAATCTTAAATTATGTTCACGCAAAAGCGTCGGATTTGAGAATACTTCTTCGGGAGTACCGTCTGTAAGTAACTTACCGTGATTTATAACGTAAACATAGTCCGAATAAATCGGCACAACGTCAATATCATGCGTTGACATTATAATTGTCGTACCCTCATTTTCGCATATGTCGCGAAGAAGGTGCATAAGCTCACTTACGCCCATTGGGTCAAGACCTGCCGTCGGCTCGTCAAGAATGATTACCTCCGGCGACATAACAAGTATGCCGGCTATTGCGGCACGTTTTTTCTGACCGAAACTTAATGCATGGGTAGGTTTGTCTTTTAAATCAAAAATACCTGTGCGTTTAAGTGCATTTTCGGTAAGACGAACAACTTCGTCCTGCGGTAATTTCAAATTCATTGCACCGAAAGACACATCTTGAAAAACAGACGCGGAAAAAAGCTGGTCGTCGGGGTCTTGAAAAACTATTCCGACACTTTTTCTTAATTCTCTGATTTCCTTTTTTGAATAACCTATCGGTTTACCCATAAATTTTACTGTCCCCGAATGCGGTTTTAAAATTCCGTTCATATTCAGAAACAATGTTGATTTGCCTGCTCCGTTTGCACCAAGAATTGTTGTGATTTTCCCTTTTTCAAAGCCAATGCTCAAATCCGAAAGAGCAAAATGGCTTTCATCATATTTATATGAAAGGTTTTCTGTTTCGATAATATTCATCAAATTCCCGCCTTTCTTGAAAATATCGCAATCGCTGTTGTAATTACGACAAATATAACCGCAAATACGTTAAATTTGACCGAATGATTAATCTTCGGCATAATAACGTTGATTTCGCCGTCATAACCGCGTGACTCCATAGCGGTATACGTTTTTTCGGCTTGATTAAAGGAACGTATAAAAAGGTTTGACGCAAGCTGTGCCGTTGAGTGGTAGCTTACACGAAGATTGCTGTACCCCAAACGTGCGTCTTGAGCGGTGTGTATTCTGTGCGATACGTCAAACAGCACAAAAATGTATCTGTAAATCAGTTCCGCAATTTCGATTATAAAATTCGGTATAATGCTTTTTCTGAGCAAAGTGAATAAATCGACCATAGGCGTGGTAAGTGAAAGAAAATACATACAGCTTACCGCACCGAAACACTTAATCATAACGCGAACAGCCGATAAAAGACTTGTATGGCTCACGCCGAAATAAGTATTGCCGAAATGCAGTGAAAAAAGCATATCGCCTGAATTTTGACCGATTGAAATTGCTATTGCGGCCGCACCCATAATAATAAAAACTATCGGGACAGTCATAAGATGAAATACGTTTTTATACGATGTTTTTCCTATAAAAATAATAAGAAACAGCATAGTAAGCGCAGTAAATACGCTTACCAAAAAGCTGTTTGCCCATATGCAGATAACAAGCACCGACATTGAAAACAGAAGTTTTGCAATAGGTGCAATATTTCTGAGTTTTGAATTATATGCTAATTTATCAATTATCATTTTTCTTTTTAGCTGTTACTCTGCCAAGTACAAAGCCGACAATACCGGCGCCCACTCCTGCCTGAAGACAGAAGAAAAGTGACTCGATTTCACCTGACGGCGGCTCCCAGAACGGCTCAAACCATGGCTCGTAACTTTCGTCCAATTCACTTATGGCGTCTGATGCTTGGTCGTCAGAACCGCCAAATTCGTGACCGCCCATAAACAGTAGCGGTACGGCAATTATAAGAACAAGTATAACTGCTAATATTGTATTTTTAACCCAAAGTTTCATTAATATATACCCCCTTATATAACATTAAGCTGCTTAAGTTCGTTTGTACAGTTCTTAGCCAATACATTGAATATCATAACAGACAGAATACCCTCTGCAATGGCAATCGGAACTTGTGTAACCGCGAAGATTCCCATAAACTTTACAAGTGACGCAAAGAAGTTTTGGTCAGGGAATGCAAGCGCAAGCTGGCATGATGTTACCACATAAGTGAATATATCACCTATTGTTGCGGCAAGAAATACTGCAAGACCTTTCGGTGCGTTAAGCTTTTGGCAAAGCTTGTATATACCGAATGAAACGAACGGTCCGGCAATCGCCATTGAAAATGTGTTTGCACCAAGTGTTGTAAGTCCGCCGTGTGCAAGAAGAAGTGCCTGGAACAAAAGCACGATTATACCGAGTAAAGACATAATCGACGGTCCGAAAAGAATTGCACCGAGTCCTGTACCTGTCGGATGTGAACAACTTCCTGTAACTGAAGGGATTTTTAGCGATGAAAGAATGAAAACGAAAGCTCCTGCAAGTGCAAGAAGTATTTTTGTTTTGTTGTTCTTCTTTGCTTGTTTTTGCATACTGATACCGCCTGCGATAAGGAACGGTATACATACAACTCCCCATATAATACAGTAGTTCGGAGGAAGATAACCCTCCATAATGTGCATTGCGAATGCGTTTGTCATAGGAATGACAAGCAGTAGTGAAAGCATTGCCACCAATAGTTTTGTTTTCCTGTTTGCTAAAGACATAAATTTTTCTCCTTTTCTTCTTATGAAATATGTTTTAGCACACAAGTGACCACTTAAATCAGTTATGAAACTTTTTGGGAGTGTAGAAAACTTGTGATTTTCACATACCAAAAAAAGCCGTAGGGATTGGGTAAATCCTATGGCTTAAAATCTGAATGATTCCGCCATTGACCCATCGTTCGTAGGCACAAATGCGCTCGATTTTCGGCAGGCGATCCGACTGTACGGTAGCGTGACTGTGAGGGAATTTCACCCTGCTTCTCCTTTTGAAAACAAAAATAAATAAATATTTGTTTACCGAAAACGGATATATTGTACATCTCATCAGATTTCAAGAAATTAGTTCGGATTTTGCGAAAATGAACTCGTCGGCGTACGTTTGTACGTTAGAGTTTATTTTCACAAAAAGTGCATAGGTAAGCCGTAGGCTTGCCTATCATTTACTGTGTTTATCAATTTATGAAATATAATAATTATTTTGCACGTTCCGGACAATTTATTGGAATCTGAAATATATCTTGTCTATTTTAACACTATTATATCGAAAAATCAAGGGAATTGACAATAAATTAAGTAGGGTGTATAATTTTTTTATCTGTTTAGAAAAGGAATGATATATTGTGGATACATCAAAAAGCAAAACAGCCTTTGACGAGGCTAAAAAATATATACCCGGCGGAGTTAATTCGCCTGTAAGAGCGTTTAAGAATGTCGGAACTTATCCGCTTTTTATAGAATGTGCAAACGGAAGTAAGATATATGATATTGACGGAAACGAATATATAGATTATGTCGGCTCATGGGGACCTATGTTTTTGGGACACTGTAAGGAAATCGTTTTGGAGGCGGTTAAGGAGGCTTGCGATAAAGGTATGTCTTTCGGTGCACCTTGCCTTGCCGAAACGGAGCTTGCAAAGAGAATTTGTTCGCTTGTTCCTTGTGTAGATGTTGTGAGAATGGTTAATTCGGGTACGGAGGCAACTATGTCTGCGATACGTCTGGCAAGAGGTTACACAGGCAGAAATATAATAGTAAAGTTTGAGGGCTGTTATCACGGACACAGTGACTCGCTCCTTATAAAAGCCGGTTCGGGTGCGGCAACTTTCGGAAGTGCGTCATCGGCAGGCGTGCCTGAAGATTTTGCAAAATACACGCTTGTTTTACCGTACAATGATATTGACGCAATAGAGGACGCATTTGAAAAAATGGGTAATGAAATTGCCGGAGTTATAATTGAGCCTGTAGCAGGAAATATGGGTGTTGTACCGCCTAAAGACGGATATTTGCAGAAAATTCGCGAGATAACGAAAAAGTACGGAAGCGTGTTTATTGTGGACGAGGTTATGACGGGATTTAGATTATCTGCGTCGGGTGCAATAGGCAGATTTGGTTTGGACGCAGATATTGTCACATTCGGAAAAATTATCGGCGGCGGTATGCCTGTCGGCGCATACGGCGGTAAACGTGAGATTATGGAATTTGTTTCGCCGACAGGTCCTGTTTATCAAGCAGGTACATTGTCGGGTAATCCGCTTGCAATGGCGGCGGGTAACGCACAGATTAAATATTTGCAGGAAAACCCCTATATATATGAAGAAATTGAACAAAAGGGTGCATATCTTGAGGGTGAATTTAAAAAGTCGGCTGAAAAATATGGCGTGAATGTTCGTGTAAACAGAGTAGGCTCAATGATGAGTGTATTCTTTACGGACAATGACGTAACAAATTTTGAAACCGCGTCAAAGTCGGACACCGAAAAATTCAAAGTATACTTTAACGAAATGCTTAAACAGGGTATTTATCTTGCACCGTCACAATTTGAGTCGCTGTTCTTGTCTGACGCACATACTAAGGCTGATTTGGAAAAGACAGCGGCGGCATTTGACAAGGTTATGGAAATATTGCGATGAATTATTACAGAGAATGTAGACTTTGTCCGAGAAACTGCGGTGTTGACAGAAACAGGACAGTCGGTGTATGCGGTCAGAGTGATAAGCTTTATGTGGCACGTGCCGCACTGCATATGTGGGAAGAACCGTGTATTTCAGGTGAGAGCGGTTCGGGAACGGTGTTCTTTTCGGGGTGTAATCTTGGGTGCGTGTATTGTCAGAACAGAGAAATATCTTCGGAGCATAAAGGCTTTGAAATAACATCGGACAGGTTGGCGGAAATATTTCTTGAACTTCAGAATAAAGGCGCAAACAATATAAATCTTGTAACACCAACTCATTATGTACCGCATATTATAAAGGCACTCGATACGGCAAAAGGACTTGATATTCCGATTGTGTATAACTGCGGCGGCTATGAAAGCGTTGATACACTGAAAATGCTTGACGGTTATATAGATATTTATTTGCCGGATTTTAAATATGCCGACAGCGTACTTGCAAAAAAGTATTCAAAAGCAGAGGATTATCCGATACACGTAAAAAGAGCGATAGATGAAATGGTAAGACAAGTCGGAGGTTGTGAATTTGACGAAAACGGTATGATGAAACGCGGAATAATCGTAAGACATCTTGTTTTGCCGTCATATACCGACAATTCAAAAAGAGTGATTGAATATCTGTATAACACATACGGTGATGATATTTATATGAGTATAATGAATCAGTACACACCTCTTGAAAGTGTTTTAAAATATCCCGAAATAAACAGAAAAGTTACGGAAAGCGAATATGACGAAGTGCTTGACTTTGCGGTTGAAATCGGTGTCGAAAATGCTTTTGTGCAGGAGGGCGGTACGGTTTCGGAAAGCTTTATTCCTTTATTTGACGGTGAAGGAGTAGTAAAAAAAGTAGACAAAACAAATATAAAATGATATAATAACAAATATGATTTTTGAACCTGTTTACAGGTTCGGATAATATATTGATGATTGGGGGCGGATTTATGGAAGATTTGTATGTAACGGTAACGGGCTTTGCGAATTATTATCATAAAAAGCCTTTTGCAATAGGAAACGTGCTTATCTGCGTAAAAGAGCCGTCAAACAAATATGATTCAGAGGCGATAACCGTAAAATTGCCGATTATCGGCAAGGTCGGATATATCGCAAACAGTCCGGCGAGTATTGCCGGCGGTACACTCAGTGCCGGAAGAATATACGATAAAGTCGAGGATAAGTTTTTTGTCCGAGTGATGTTTACGACTCAAAGTAAAGTGATTTGTAAGGTCGAAGAAAATTCGGACGGAATACTTGAAAAAGAAATACAAACACAAATTGAGGCGGCGGAAGAATGGCTAAACAAGTAGTAAACGATTTTTCAAAGGGAAGTATAATATCCAATATATTAAGACTTTCTATTCCGATGACGCTTGCACAGCTTATCAATGTACTTTACAGTATAGTAGACCGAATTTATATAGGAAGAATGGGCGAAAATTCGTCACTTGCATTGACAGGCGTCGGAGTTTGTCTGCCGATTATAACTATTGTAATTGCTTTCGCAAACCTTATCGGTATGGGCGGTGCACCGTTGTTTTCGATAAAACGCGGTGAGGGCAACGAAAAAGAGGCTGAGGCGATACTCGGCAACAGCGTGACACTGCTTGTAATATTCGGTTTGTGTCTTACGGTTGTCGGATTAATCGTAAAAAGACCGCTTTTGTATCTTTTGGGTGCAAGTGAAAATACGATTGAATATGCAAATTCATATATAACGATTTACCTTTTGGGTAACGTGTTTGTTATGATGAGTTTGGGACTTAATTCGTTCATAAATGCACAGGGCTTCGGTAAAACGGGTATGCTTACCGTCGTAATCGGAGCGGTGCTGAATATTATTTTAGACCCGATATTTATATATATAATGGGCGTACAGGGTGCGGCACTTGCGACAGTCTTGTCACAGCTTGCCGCATCGGTTTGGACGTTTAAATTTTTAACCGGCAAAAATACGATTATAAAAATAAAACTTTCCGCAATGCGCTGTCAGGCAAAACGTGTAAAGAAGATACTTGTTTTAGGGCTTTCGGGATTTACAATGTCAGTGACAAACAGCGCAGTACAGATTGCGTGTAACGTAAGTTTGCAGAATTACGGCTCAGACGTGTATGTCGGAGTTATGACTATAATCAATTCTATAAGAGAAGTTTTGCAAATGCCTGTAACAGGTTTGGGAAACGGCGCACAGCCGATAATCGGATTTAACTACGGTGCAGGTGAAAACGGACGGGTTAAAGAGGCGATACGGTATTTGGCGGCAATGCTTATTATATACAGTACAGTGGCATGGTTTATAATTTTGCTGATTCCGAAATTCCTTATAGGAATATTCACTGCCGATGCGGCACTTATAACTGCCGGTGTACCGTCATTGCATATATATTTTTTCGGATTTTTCCTTATGGCGTTTATGTTTACGGGACAGACGGTGTTTGTCGGAATAGGGAAAGCGAAGTTTGCGATATTCTTTTCTATATTGAGAAAGGGAATAGTGGTAATACCGCTTATACTTCTTCTTCCGATATGGTTCGGAGTAAACGGAGTATTTTTGGCAGAGCCGATTTCAAATTTGATAGGCGGTTTGGCGTGCTTTACAACAATGTATTTTGCGGTTTACAGAAAATTATAATTTGAGGTGCAGTTTTGAAAAAAAATAATTTGAAAAAAATAAATTTACAAAAGATTAAGAAAAAATTGGGAAATATATTTTCGTCAATCGGCTCAAAATTTAAGAAAATAAAACCGGTTGAATTCGGTGTCGGAGCGGTTATAATTGTTTTGTCGTGCGTGGTAATAGTACCGTCACTTGTGCAGTGCGTTATAAATCGTAATAAGGCAAAGTGCAGTACGCATATGAGCATAATGCTGAATATGCTTTCGGACGAGCTTACGGACGAAATGAAAACAGGCGAAACATATTGGCACGACCTTATCCAAAACGGAAATTATCAAAAATTGATTTCAAGCCTTAATGAAAAGACCGGATTAAGTAAAAAATATCCGTCGACAAATTATTATATCAGAACAGGTGAAGAAAAACTTGCGCTTATGTGTAAAAAGCATAAGGATATATCGGATAAAGAGATTAAGTTCGCGCTTATGAAAGACGTGTCGGTTGAAGTGGCGGAAAAACCGCAAATCGGCGAAAAAATCGCATATTTGACGGTAAGCGGACCTGATACGTATTATGAGGACGATATGCTTGACGAAAATAATCCGACTAAAATGGTGTTCATAGGCAGAGAAGTTGATAAGGTTATAAAGAACTTGACTGTAACGGCAGTATATGCAGGCGGTGCAAGGGAAGAACTTCCGAGAAGTAAGTATACCGTAACGGCGGATAAGCTTAATATGAAAAAATCGGGACAGACACATCTTACGGTTAAGTCAAACTCAAGTTCGCTTTGGGATAACAGCGCATATGCACAGTTTGTAATTGATGTTGTCGGAGATGATGACATTGCACCGCTTATAGTTGACAGCGGCACAAATGGAAGATTTGAACTTGCATCATGGGAATGGAATGACTTTGTAACCGAGGCGGCACAGGAGGACGGTAAAAAATCGTTCGGTGCGTCAATAATCAGATATAACGGCAATTATTATTATTATCCTGACGGTTTGACGATAGTAAATGACAATAAAAATAATAATATGTTCAAATTCGCACTTGATGTTGGCGATGAAACAAAACCGGCATATTATATCCAATTTGATACATCGTCGGTTGTGATAAACGATAATGACAGTAAAATCCATAACGGCAGCGTTAAGATTGAAAATGATTTAATCTATATTTGGCAGGAAAAGAGCAGTAAAGAACTTGACACCGGTTGGATAAGAGTGTATTGTGATTTGAAAAAGTATTAAAAGAAAAACAGACAAGTCTGAAAATGACTTGTCTGTTTTGACGTTATCGACATTTTTTGTTGATTTTACTTGAAATGTATAAGTAAATAGTATATAATGTCGAAGTCGGAGCAATCCGATAAAGGTAAGATTTGAAACAGTGTAAAAGCTGGGCGGTTATGCCATCATCTCCGAGAAAGGAGGTGACAGCTATGGATAATGAATACATAATTTGTTTTATGATAGTTCTGTTACTTTTAGTAATTTCCATAAAAAAATAACGCCCACTCAGCCATAAGTCAGCGTTATTTTTCATAAATAATACACTAATGGCATAACCGTTTAAAGTCTTGCCTTTTTCTATTATCATTATATATCCGAAACAAGATTTTGTCAATATAAAAGCAAAAAACTATTTAATTCCCAAAGCGTCTTTGGCAAGCCTGTCGGCGACATCGTTGTACTTGTCGCCGGAGTGACCTTTTACCTTGTTAAATGAAACTTTTACCGATTTTTTTATTTCGTCATAAAATTGCTTGTAAGAAATTGTGCCGGATTTGTTGGTTTTCCAAACACCCGTACACCATTTTTCGACACCTTCGTAATCGTAATAAATGTCTATTTCTTCTATATGATTGTCAATGCAAAACTGCATTGCGAGTTTTGCACCCTCAATTTCACCCGCAACATTTCTCATTGAGGCGTTTTCGGGATTTGAAAATTTTCGGCTGAATGTCGTTTCTTTCCCCTCATAAAAAATAATAACTCCGCACGCATATTCTTTTGTGGAGATGTTGTAGCTTCCGTCAACATATGCAACGGCGGTGCTTTTTCTTTCTTTCGGTTCATCGAATAAACTGATTTGTTCGTTTTCGCCTAAAAAAGCTTTTGCGTCCTCAAGCTTTGTGAAACTTTTATATTCCGCACCCGAAAAACCGGAAACCTCCTTTTTACATTCGTCCCAAGTGTTAAAAATTCCTGTATGATAGCCGTTTCTGACGGCATAATATTTAGCCATATGTGTAGTCCTTTCAGTTTGTTTACACTATTATATTAAGAAAAAATAATGATTTCAATAAATTTTTTAAAATTTTTTCAAAAAAAGCGGAACTTTTTCGGAAAACATACGTCTAATCTATTGTAAAACATAAAAGCATTGGTTGACATAATCAATTTGACCAAAAAGTCCGTGAATTGGACATAGATTTTGTGCTAATTATAAAATTTTGTGAAAAAGATCGGGTTGGCAGAAAAAAGTAGTTGACAACAGCTTTATGAAAGAGTAAAATATTCAGTAGCAGTTTTCGAATAATAGGGTAGAAGCGTTAGTTGAAAATTGTTACCGTAATATGAGTCACAAAAAGGCAAAGCAGGTTGTAGCCGAGATGTGACAAGAATTACAGTTTTTTTACAACTGTAATACGTCATTGACTTATACACAGTTTGCGTGGTATAATCAATGTGTAATGTAGTTTTGTAATGCAAAGAAGGGTGCATACAAAACATCTAAGGAAACCCTTCACAAACAAAGAATCAAAAAGGGAGGATTTGAGACTATGAATAAGAATCTCAAAAAGGTAATTTCATCAGTTGCTGCTCTTACTATGGTAGCATCTTCAGTTGCCGCTTTCGCAGTTGATTTCCCTGACGTAGAATCTACAGCAAGCTACGCACAGGCTGTTCAAGAACTTTCAGCTCTTGACGTAATCAGCGGTTACGATGACGGCACATTCGGTCCGGATAAGCTTGTAACAAGAGCTGAAATCACAAAGATGATCGTTGACGCTCTTGCAGAACGTTCATCAGCAGAGGCATCAACAGAATCAACAAAGTTCGCTGATGTTTCAGCAGATCACTGGGCTAAAGGCTACATCAACCAAGGTGTTGCTGACGGTTTCATCGCAGGTATGAGCGATACAGAATTTGATCCTGACGCTAACGTTACATATGTACAGGCTCAAAAGATGCTTGTAAGTGCTATCGGTTACGAAACATTTGCACAAGGTCAAGGCGGATGGCCAACAGGCTACAAGACATACGCTGCATCACTTGATATCACAAAGGGTATCTCAGGTATCAAAGACAGCACAGAACTTACAAGAGCTCAGGTTGCTCAAATGATCGACAACGCTATGGACGCTCCTCTTTGCGTAATTGCAGGCTGGAAGCCAGAGTGGAACGGTACACAGACACCTAATCTTGAAGTAAGAGACGGTAAAGAAGGCAGAGCATACGAAACTCTATTCACAGAAAAGCATGACGCATACAAAGTATACGGTCGTGTAGTAGAAACAAGCAAGACTAGCCCAGGAATGGATTCAGATAAGGTATCATTCAGAGTTGAAAAGGCTGATAACTTTGACGGTAACGAAGTTAAGTCTGCAAATGTATCAGATACTGATGCTGGCGAAGATATGTACATCGGCGATTCAAAGGCTGATAACTACCTAAAGACATACGCTCAGGCACTTATCCAGAAGAATGACGATGATGAATACACAATTCTTTCAATCGCTGCTGCTGCTGCAAACAAGAGCGTAACAGTTGCTTCAGAAGATTTTGATGAAAACAAGTCAACAGACGAAGCTCTTTACTTCTTCCCGGCAGGTACAACAAAGGGTTCAACAAAGTATCAACTTGATACAACAGGCGGCGTTACAATCTATGTAAACGGTGTTAAACAAGATGGTATGTCAATTGAAGACCTAAGAAAAATGTTAGATGAAAACGAAACAGCATCTGTAACACTTCAAAAGGAAACAGAAGTTGGTTCAACAAGCACATCAGCTAAGTATAACACAATTATGGTATCTTCATATGTAACAGCTATTGTTGATGAAGTTGTCGACAAGACAAACGAAACATCAGTAAACTTCGATACATATTCAACAGGTATCGGTGCTAAGATGACAGTAAACAAGGATGATGATAACTTCACATATTCATTCAAACTTGACGGTAAAGATATCGAAGCTACAGATCTTCAACAAAACGACGTACTTAACATTGCATACGATACAACAGGTTCATTCAGAGATTCAAGCTTCTATGATGTAATCGTTACAAGAAACGTTGTTGACGGCGTTAAGTGCACAAGCATTAACGATTCAAAGGGTGAATACACAATCGGCGGTACAAAGTATAAGGCTGCTGAAGGTATGGGTATCGACGTTGAAACATCAACAGAATACAGCCTATACCTTGATCACTTCGGCAGAATCGCTAAGGCTGACGAAAACTCAGTATCAAAGAACTACGGCGTATTGAAGAACATCTACAAGAAGGCCGGCGGCGACTACATGGCTCAAATCATTACTAAGAAAGGTACTGAAGAAGAGTACAAAGTAGATAGCGATAAGGTTAATGAATATGCAACATACTTGAAGTATGCTACATTCTATTCAGATGCTAAAAAGGAAAATAAGATAGATACAACAACAAAAGATTGGCAATCAAAGGTAGTAGCTTTTGATGGACCTGAATATAGCACATCACAACCTAAGTCAGTTGCTTATCCGGAACAGGTTGTTGAATATTCAGTAAGCTCATCTTCAAATAAGATTACAATTAAGAGTGTTTACGTTGATCCAACATCAGCGGTTGATACAGAATATAAAGAATCAGGCAACAAGATTGGTTCAGTTAAGATGGCTGACTCAACAGTAATCCTTGACCTATCAGAAGTTGATACAAAGGATTCATATTCAGTTGTTTCATCTCTAAACGATGGTAGCCCATACACAGCTTATGGTTATGATAAGTCTAAGTCAGACAACACATACAGATTCGTAATCATTACAAAGGGTACATCAAGCGTATTCAATTCAGAAACACAGCTTGCTATCTTCAACGGTAGTGAAGTAGTCGACGATGACGGCGATAAGACAGCTTACAACTTGGTTGTAAACGGTGAAGAAAAGCAATTTATACTTGATGATGACGTTGTAATCACAGGTAACGCTGGTGAAACAGTTGCAGAAGACGCATTTGACGAAGGTGACGTGCTTGTTTACGCTACTAACTCAGAAGGCTACATCTCAAGAATCTACTCAGTATTCGCTGGTCAGAATGTTCTAAACGGTTCATCATTTGAAAAATTCAGAACTAACGCATTCAAGAATCAATCATCAGTTCTTGCAAATACAAAGTTCGCTGATCTTCTATCAGATGATGACAACGATGTAAACGTTGTATTCGGTCCTGTTGTTGATAAGAGCGGTAGCAATATCACAATCGGTACAGTTACAACAAATGCTGACGGTAAGTATGTAGTAAACTATGACAAAGGTCTTGAAGTAAACTACAGCAAAGCTAAGATTTACACATATGACTTCGCAGCAGGCTCAAAGAAATCAAGAGTTCTTCTTGACGAAGGTATTGCATCAACACCTGACGTTAAGGCTGCTAAGACAACAGTAGGTGGTCAAGATATTCTTAACCTTGAACACGAAGATGTTATCGACGATGTAGTATTCGCAGTAGTTAGAACTACAGATAAGGACGAAGCTCAAGAAATCTACCTAATCGTTAATAACGACTAATTCTTAAATAAGAATTTTAGAAGAAGCGGTTTATGCCGCTTCTTTTTTTGTGCTCAAATCTTGCATATAACATTAATGAATGATATAATAAAACTATTATATAAAACAATAAGAGGTAAATTATGATTCCTGTTGAAAAAAATAAAGAGTACGTTGCTTGTATAGATTCTGTTTCTTCGGACGGTAACGGAGTTGCGCATATAGACGGATTTGCGGTTTTTGTACCGCAAACGGTGGACGGCGATAAAATTAAAATGCTTGTTGTCAAAGTGCAGAAAAATTTTGCATACGGTAAGGCGTTGGAAATTATAGAACCGTCGGATAAACGTTGTGAGCCTATGTGCCAACATTATAAAAGGTGCGGCGGTTGCCAAATTCGTCATATAAAGTATGATGCACAGCTCGATATAAAACGTGATATTGTTGAGAATGCGATGCAGAGAATAGGCAAGTTTGAGAATTTTAAGATTGACGGAATTGTCGGTATGGATGTGCCGGAACGGTATAGAAATAAAATGGTTTTTCCTGTCGGAAACGTGTATGGTAAAAATGTTTGCGGTTTCTACGCAATGCGAAGTCATGACATTATTCCGCTTGATGATTGCAGCCTTGGTGATGAAATTAATAAGGAAATAAATGATGCGGTAATTGATTATATGAATGAAAATAATGTCAGTGCATATGATGAAAGGTCGCATAAAGGCATTGTCAGGCGTGTTTTTACACGTAAATCATTTTCTGCAAATGAGATTATGGTTGTCGTTTCCGTTAATGCAAAAAGTTTGCCGAAACGTGAAAAATTGATTTCAAAATTGAGAAAGGTTTCGGATAGAATTGTAAGCATCGTGCTTAATATTAACACTAAGAGAAATAATCTTGTGCTTACGGAGGAAAATGTAATTCTTTGGGGTAAGGATAGGATTTCAGATACACTTTGTGGAGTGAAATTTGATATTTCGCCTCAAAGCTTTTTTCAAATCAATCCGGTACAGACCGAAAAACTGTATAGTAAAGCTTTGGAGTATGCGGATATTGATGAAAATACAAGCGTGATGGATATTTATTGCGGTATCGGTACAATTTCGCTGTGTGCCGCTAAAAACGCAAAAAGCGTTGTAGGTGTAGAAATTGTTGAACGTGCAATCGAAGACGCAAAAGAAAATGCAGTGAAAAACGGTATTGAGAACGCAATTTTTTACGCAGACAGCGCAGAAAATATCGTGCCGAAATTGATAGAAAAAGGCGAACGGCCGGACGTGGTTATTCTCGATCCGCCGCGTAAGGGCAGTGATGAATCAACACTCACAGCAATAATTAAAGCACAACCCAAACGTGTAGTGTACGTTTCCTGTAACCCCGCCACCCTCGCCAGAGATGCACGTTTTCTTAACGATAACGGCTATACCATAACCGCCACCACCGCCTTCGACCTGTTCCCGCATACAAGTCATGTGGAAACGGTAGTTTTGATGTCAAGAAAAGATAAATAAAGACTGAAAAGTGGCGTATTTCCGGGCTTTTTTCGGGGAGTAGCAATTTCCCATGAAAGTTCGATTTATTATTATGGAAATATATCTACTGCAAAAATAGTCATAGGGTTTAGGCTGTGAATTAGATGTCATAGGTTGTGGCACTGGGATAGATGTTATTAGGGTGCAAACTCAATTTGAGTGAGTGATTTAGATGTTGTCCAATCCGACAACTCGACTGTTGGCTGTATGGTAGGCAGTGGATTAGATGTTATGGAAGGAGTAGTTAGCGTGGGTCAAATATTTGATTTTAGTGGAATTGAGAAAAGCGAAAAGACAATAAGAAAAACCTGGTCAGAATTTCGAGACGCTTTAGCAAAAGGTATATTTACTTATAATGAAGTTGAAAAAGCAAAACGTTGTACTTTTTTGAAGGTCTATGATGATTTGTTCCATCAACATTCAGGGATTGAGCATAAAACGATAAAAATAAAAGACTTGGAAGGACTGTTAGTTGGTAGGGGTACTATCCTAGATGAAAAAGAAGAACCAGATTATGAGCGTTTTATCCCTAAAAAGGAGTTCATCAAAAAAGATAATAGATTCAGTCCTCCGAAAGTTGAATGGCTTTATTTAGCTCTTGGAAATGAATCTGATATCCACAAATGTTCTCAGGCTGAATGTAGAGCAGAAAAAGGAAATAGATTTGGATTTTGTCATTTTTCTTTTAATGACAGTTCTTTAGAATTAAATCTGGTGGATTTGACAATAGCAGATGATATTTCATGCGAAGAACTGAATTCTAAATTAGAGGAATATGGTCAAAAGCAACTAAAAAATGGAATAAAAGCTGCTATGGCTCTTGGCTATATTCCCAAATATAACGTTAACGTAGATGAGTTCAAAAAGCTTTTTACAAAATGGGGAGTTTATACACATACCAAGTTGCTTTCAGAGCAGATATTTGAACCTTTAAATGATACAGATGATAAAACTCTAATGTATGCTCCTTTTCAGTCAATGGCTCAGTATTATATTTCGCTTGGTTACTCCGGAATCATATATGGAAGTACTGTATCGAGTGTAGGAAGAAATATTGTGTTGTTTGATAAAAATGTGGCACATCCGATTGGTACGATAGAAGATTATACAGTATTATAATTGCAAGAATTAGAACAGACTCCGTATCACCGGATTGAGTTCCAGTGGGGAGGAGACTTTGTTATTTATGCTTATCTTTCAATATCGATCTTAAGTCCGGATTTCAACTCAATGGTGCAATGGTCGTCCCAGATGGTGATTTGTTTTAGTGCCAAATTGTCAAAGTGAAGTTGGGGTTTTGATGGTAACGAGAAATACCCTAAGCTCACTTTGACAAAAAGAGTGTGATATATAGATATTTCTGAATTTTTGTTGCCTTTGGTGAAAAATAGAGCATTTTCATCAGTGATTGGTCAAGTTTGGGGACAGATATGATACAATATGAACGGTTACTGTCTGCGGAAAGCAGGAAAATAAGAATCGTTTAACATTAGCTGAAAGGATAGTTATTGAATGTGGAATTTACCAAAAGTTAAAACTAAGCCAAATCGCAAAGAAAATCGGAAAAACGCCGGGGAGTGTTTCGAGAGAAATACGTCTCAACAGGACGGTTGCTTTGGGAGAACATCCGTGCGGAAAAGACTGCTGCTTTGCGGGAGAATGCAAAATAAAAAGTTTGTGTGGGATAAAGGAATGTTCCAAACGTTGTGTAGCTTGTTGTGAATACGATTGCAGAGAGCTTTGTTCAAGATACAACAATACCCAATGCTCAATTCTCTCAAAAACTCCATATGTTTGTAATACCTGTGTTCGCCGAAGAAAGTGCAAAGCAGATCGAGCATACTATATCGCACAGCAAGCCAATGCAATGGCAAAACGCAGATATTCAGATTCCAGAAGCAAAATATAAACAAGAGGTAAAAAACTCGAAAAACTTGATAAATTGGTTTCACCACTGATTTTGAAAGGACAACCGCTGACACATATATGCTCAGAGCATGGTGAAGAACTTGGTATTTCACAGAGACCTCTTTATCATTACATTGCTCAAGGTGTTTTAAATGTGAAAAACATTGACCTCAGGCGAAGGGTTGCCTACAAGCCGAGACGAAAGAAAAAAAGAAGTATCCGAAGGCTTTTTGAATCATGAATTTATTCGCTATGTGCTACCGAAAGGCAAGACATTAAATCTATATACGCAAGAGGATATTACCGTATTGATGAATAACATAAACAGTATTCGCCAGGAATCGTTATGCAATAAATCGCCCTATGAAGTAACTGCCGACAAAAGCATACTTCGGTTAATGGAATTGATGAGGCTGCACCTTATACCGGCAGATGAGATCCGCTTAACATCGGATCTACTAAAAAGATAACGTAAAACAATAGCAGATGGTGACCGTAACAAATTCTTTACCAAGGCAGGTTGCGTTCACTTTGACAAAATGAGATTTCAATCTGTCTGTTTTGCTATGCAAGAACAGCAGTGAAATATATTAAAATCCGGTTTTCGGAGAGATATATACTCTGTAAAGCCGTTATTTTACTCTTATTTGGTTTTGTGAAGAATACAGTATATATTTACCCTTATTTCACTTTGTCATTTAAGCAAGTAGGGTTAGTGTAAATAGCCCGTGTCAATGAATGTGATATTTTACATCGAGTCAAAGAACGGAGGCGATTGGTTATGACTGCCAGTAGCAGAAGAAAAAATATGTTTAATGAGGCTACTCGTGTGCAAATGCCAGCCCTCGTACATCTAACTAAGCTAGGATACACATACTTTGGAAAGATTTCAGAGGAAATGGCTGAAACGGTGTATGAGCCTGATACAAACATCTTAATCGAGGTGTTTAAAAAGCAATTTGAAAAACTCAATCCTGAGCGTGCTGGGGAGGCACTGCAGGTATTAAGAGAAATTAGACAAGAACTGGATAACGATGACCTTGGAAGAAGTTTTTATTCACGTCTTACAAGTGTTTCTCCTGTACGACTGATAGACTATGATAATCCATCTAACAATGTTTATCACTGTACAGCCGAATTCACATGTAAAAATGGGCAAGACGAATTTAGACCAGACATTACACTTTTTGTGAATGGATTACCGCTTGTTTTTGTTGAAGTGAAAAAGCCGAATAATCATGGTGGAATGGTTGCTGAAAGTAGACGAATGAACAAGCAGCGTTTTCCAAACAAGAAATTTAGAAGATTTATTAATATTACACAGTTAATGTTGTTTTCTAATAATATGGAATACGATGCAATGGGAGGCATTGTACCTATTCAAGGTGCATTCTATTGTACTGCAGCCAAGACAGATGCTCCATTTAACTGTTTTAGAGAAGAAAACCCATCAGGAGCTTCAATTGCTCCATATAATAAGGATTATCCATATAAAGAAGTTTCACCAGACGAAGAAAGACAGATATTATCTGACTTTAACTGTCAGGTTATTCATCATGCGCCGGAGTATCAAACAAACCTAAATGTAAATTCTCCGACTAACCGCGTATTAACATCGATGTGCAGCCCCGAAAGGCTTTTGTTTATTCTTAAGTATGGAATTGCATATGTAAAGATTGAAAAAGAAGTTGATGGGAAAATCGAGTTTACTGACCAGAAGCACATTATGCGATATCAGCAGATGTTTGCTGCTATAGCAGTAAGAAAGAAGCTTGACGAAGGTAAGAAATCCGGTGTGATTTGGCATACACAAGGAAGTGGAAAAACAGCACTTTCTTATTATATGACATATGTATTGACGGATTATTTTGCAAAAAAGAACAAGGTTGCAAAATTTTATTTTATTGTTGACCGCTTGGACTTATTAGAACAAGCTTCACAGGAATTTGAAGCTCGTGGATTAGAAGTTAAAACTGCTAACTCAAGAAGCGAGCTTATGGAACAGTTCCGCAATAATCAGGCGATGGAAGGAAACAGCGGCAAGCCAGAGATTACAGTGGTAAATATTCAGAGATTTGAAGAAGATAAACAGAAGGTTCGTTTAGAGGCATATGCAACAAACCTTCAAAGAATATTTATTATTGATGAGGCACACCGCGGTTACAATCCGACTGGTAGCTTCTTGGCAAATCTATTCGACGCAGATGAAAATTCAATAAAGATTGCATTGACTGGTACGCCATTATTGAAGGAAGAGAGAGCTTCGTGGAAAATTTTCGGTGAATATTTTCATACGTACTATTATGATAAGTCTATTCAGGATGGCTATACTTTGAAAATTATCCGTGAAGACATCGAGACTTCATATAAAGAGAAGTTATCCCAGATTTATGAAAAGCTTGAAACACTTGTTGAGAAAAAAGATATAAAAAAGAGTCAGATTATTGAACATGATAGTTATGTAAAAGAGCTCTTGAGATACATAATTACTGACCTAAAACAGTTCAGAATTGTTAAAGGAGATAATACACTTGGTGGCATGGTCATCTGTGAAACGAGTGAACAAGCAAGAAAACTATATGCTTATTTTGATGAAATCCAGAATGAGTTAAATAAGAATTCTTCCAATACATATTATCTCAAGGCAGGTCTTATTCTTCATGATAGTGACGACAAAGAAACTAGAAAACAGATAATAAAAGACTTCAAGAAAAACATGACTGTAGATATCTTGATTGTGTTTAATATGTTGCTTACAGGTTTTGACGCTCCAAGATTAAAGAGATTATATTTTGGAAGAAAGCTAAGAGACCATAATTTGTTGCAGGCTATTACAAGAGTTAATAGACCATATAAAGAAAACAGATATGGATATATTATAGATTTTGCGGATATTAAATCTAATTTTGAACAGACAAATGAAGCCTATATGCGAGAGTTGAATCGATTTAATGACCCAGATGAAACCGGTGTAGGAAATGAAACAGATACTTTCCAACAAGTAATCGAAGACCCCGAAGTACTTGTTCAACAGATGAGAGAGGTTCGCCAAGTTCTGTTCAATTATACAACTGACAACTTAGAGGAATTTAGTTCTGAAATATCAACGATTGAAGATAAGTCAGAGTTGCTGAAACTGAGAAAGATTTTAATTGAAGCAAGAGACTGTTGTAATGTTGTACGAACCTTTGGTGATGATGAATTAAAGGATACATTTGCTCATCTTGAAATCAGTAAACTTCCAGAGATGATTTCGGAAATCCAGCATCACATTGATAACATCAATCAAAAAGAAGCATTCGCTGAGGATGATGCAACAAAGCAGCTGGTTAATGAAGCGATGGAGGATATTACTTTCAATTTCAGTAAAATCGGTGAAGAAGAAATGAAGTTAATTGCCGGTGGTGTCGAGTTACAGGAAAAATGGCAGAAAACAATTCACGCATTTACAAGGAACATCGACCAAGATGACCCTGAATTCATTACGCTTAGAGAAGCATTTATGCAGCGATTCAAAGAACATGGTTTTGTAATTAGCAGTATTGATGAATTTACGGAGCATTCAAAAGCGCTCGATGAAGTATTGAAAAAGTTGGAAGAACTTCAAAAGAAAAATACTGTTCTTATGAAGAAATATCGTGGTGATGCTAAGTTCGCACGTGTACATAAACGTATTCGTGAGGAGAACCAGCAGAGAGTCGATAGTGGAAAGAAGCCACTTGTATCAACCTATGACGAAACAATTATGAGTGTGTTAATGTCGATAAAGAATGATATTGACCAAAAAGTTTACGACAGAAACGACATCTTGAAAAAAGATGCTTATTTTGAACAGACTGTAATGTCACAGATAAAACTTGGTATGGATAAAGTTGGAGTATCTGGTGCAAGAGAGGACAGGGTTTTTATTCAGAGCAGAATTGCTCGTCAATACCTTGACCAATACAATGCAACATATCCAGCAGCATAAATAAAAAATGGAGAAAGACCAATGAATATAAAAATAAAAGAAAAAACGGTGGCATTGATTGATGCCTTAAAAGCGACATGCCAAACTTATGGTATGGGCAATGATGGAAATGAGTACAAAATTATCACTCAAGTTTTCTTGTACAAGTTTCTGAATGACAAATTTGGATATGAAGTTAAGAAGATTGATCCAAAGCTTGCAGCGGCAAAAAAATGGGATGTTGAGTATATGAATTTGTCTGAAGATGACAGACTTGATATGTTTGATGAAATGTCCCCGGATATACCTCGTTTAAAACCAGAACATTTAATCTCGTTTCTTTGGAATCAACAGGCAAAAGGCGATTTTGATATTATCTTTGATAATACAATGATTGATATTGCTGACTTGAACAGTGCAATTTTCTCTACACAGACTACACAGAATACAAAGATTCCTCTTTTCGAGAAACTGACTCAGTATGTTACTGATGAGGCTCAGAGAGCTCCATTTGCAAGGGCACTTGTAGACAAGTTAGTTAACTTCTCTTTCGAAGAAGCTTTTTGCGAGCACTATGATTTTTTTGCAGCTATATTTGAGTATCTGATTAAGGACTACAATACTGCGGGTGGTGGTAAATATGCTGAGTATTACACACCACATGCAATTGCGACTATTATGGCAAGATTACTTGTTGGCGACAACGCAGACCTTCACAGCATTGAGTGTTACGACCCATCAGCTGGTACTGGTACTTTGCTAATGGCTCTCGGTCATCAGATTGGAGAAGATAGATGCACAATATTTTCTCAGGATATTTCACAGCGAAGCAATAAAATGCTTAAGCTAAATCTTATCTTGAACGGCTTGGTATCATCTCTTGACCATGCAGTTCAGGGAGATACATTGACGTCTCCTTATCATAAATCAGACGATGGGCAGCAGCTTAGACAGTTTGATTTTGTAGTATCAAATCCACCATTCAAAATGGATTTTTCTGATACAAGAGAAAAAATTGCAGCCATGCCAGCACGCTTCTGGGCTGGAGTTCCTTCAATTCCTAAGAAAAAGAAAGAGAAGATGGCTATCTATACTTGCTTCATTCAGCACGTTGTGAATTCATTGAAAAAGAATGGTAAGGGTGCAATTGTTGTTCCTACAGGATTTTTGACAGCTAAGAGTAGTGTTGAAGGAAAGGTTTTGAAAAAATTAGTAGATGACCATATCGTTTATGGAGCAATTAGTATGCCATCAAACGTATTCGCTAACACCGGCACGAACGTATCTGTCCTTTTCTTTGATAACTCTAGAACTGCAGAAAAGGTTGTACTTATAGACGCTTCCAAAATGGGTGAAGAGTACAAGGACGGAAATAACCAGAAATGGCGTCTTCGTGATTTTGAGATTGACCAGATTGTTGAAACTTTCTTAAACAAGGAATCAATAGAAGATTTTTCTGTTGCGGTAACTTATGATGAAATTATTGCAAAGAAGTATTCTCTTTCTGCCGGACAGTATTTCGATGTGAAAATAGAATATGTTGAGCTTTCACAGGAAGAATTTATAGAAAAAATGCAGGGTTATCAGACAAAGCTTCAGGAGTATTTTGATGAGGGTAGCAAACTTCAGGAAGAAATTATGGAACAGTTAAAGAAGGTGAAGTATGAATAAGATCAAACTTGGGGATGTACTTGAAGTAAAACGTGGAATGTCTCTTCCAGGAGAATACTATGCTACAGAGGGTGATTATATAAGATTAACCCTTGGAAATTTTAATTATCCGTCTTGTGGATGGAAAAAGAATGTATTAAAGGATAATTTATTTTTTACTGGCAATGTTAGAGATGAATATATTCTAAAAAAAGGAGATATTATTACTCCTTTAACAGAACAGGTCAGAGGGTTACTAGGAAATACAGCAACTATACCTGAAGATGCTTTGTATATTCAAAGTGGAGATATAGGATTAATTATACCTGATGAAACTAAATTAGATAAGAGATTTTCTTATTATTTAGTTTCATCCAGTGTTGTAAAAAAACAGCTTGATGCAAGGTCCCAGCAAACAAAAATACGTCACACATCTCCAGAAGCAATTAAAGATTGTGTAGCATTTATACCAATAATTAAAGAGCAAAAGAAAATTTCTTATTTATTGGATTGCATAAATAAGAAAATCGAAAATAACAATGCGATAAATGATAATTTAACGGCTTAGTCTTGTATTACTGCTTGCCCATTCATAAGCATAGGTAAAAGCCAATTGCGTAAATTCTCTAGCTGAAGATTCTCGTCATTTGTTAACAAAATCGATTCTCTAATTTTCCTTATTTGTAGTTGGAAAGCGGATAAAGTATCTTCATCTGGAATTACTACGTTAAGCATGCTTAAGTTACTTTCATTCAATGAGGCACGGGTTGAAGCCATACACGAATTATGCAAATAGGAGTATACTCCGTCACTTTCTAAGAATGAGCGAATGTATTCTTGAAAATTAGGACGGTTTACATTAATTTTTCCTAAAGCAACATTGAATGCTCCCTCAATACCGTAACGCACAGCGCCAGCATCACCGTATTTATCCATTAAAATATCAAATCTATCTACGGTGCTTAGATTCTTGGTATATGGAATATAGGTCTGATGGTTATCTGAATCATAATCTCTATTTTGAATAAAGCGAATATAGCCATCTTTAGGTTCATAAATAAATTCACTTTTAGGAGGTTGACTATTGCTTTCCCAAGATACAATGTCCAGCAATTTAGTCACTTTCCAATACACAGGAATGTCTCGATGTATAATCGGACTCCAAACCATTGTCCCTCCTGATGACTTATAGGGATTGCTATTTTTATCAGGGAAGTCAAATTGAGTAAACCAATAATTATAGAGCAATCTAATTTGTTGCTGTAAATTATCATTTAGCATATAGCTCTTAGCAGTGGCAAGAGCTTAAAACAAAAGAACTGCCGCTGGTAGTCGTTCTCTTGAAATAAATCAAAGGAGAAAAGACTATGAAACAAAGATTAATCAGTGATATTGAATCACAAATGCAGAAAGTGTTGGATAACAGCCAACTAGAAGAATTACATCGTGTGCTTATGTATTGTATGCACGATGTTACTATTGCAAATGAAGTTTCGATTGACGAAATTGAAATTGACTATGTAGAGATGTTTCTGGCAGCTAAGAAGATTGAGGGCCGTTCAGAAAAGTCTCTGAAGTATTATCAATCTACCATTGAAAAGATGATAGAAAAAATCGGAAAGACAGTAAAGCACATCACAACGGATGATTTGCGTGGGTATCTATCAGAGTACCAGAGAGAGAATGATTCTAGTAAAGTGACGATAGATAATATTAGACGTATCTTGTCAAGTTTTTATGGTTGGCTTGAAGATGAGGATTATATACTTAAAAGCCCAGTTAGACGAATTCATAAGGTCAAAACCGGAAAGTCAATCAAAGAAACGTATACTGACGAACAGCTGGAATTAATGAGAGATAGCTGTGAAGAATCAAGAGATTTAGCGATGATTGATTTATTAGCATCTACAGGAATGCGTGTTGGAGAAATGGTACTATTAAACAGAGAGGATATCAATTTTGAGGAAAGAGAATGTGTTGTTTTTGGTAAGGGCGATAAAGAACGTATAGTGTACTTTGATGCAAGAACAAAAATGCATTTGCAGAATTATCTCAAAACACGAACTGATGATAATAAAGCACTCTTTGTATCCCTATCTGTTCCACATAAGCGGCTTAAAATTGGTGGTGTCGAGGTTCGATTGCGAAAAATAGGTAAAGCTTTAGGCATAGAGAAAGTGCATCCACATAAGTTTCGACGTACTTTGGCAACAATGGCTATAGATAAAGGGATGCCTATAGAGCAGCTGCAGCAATTATTGGGGCATCAAAGAATAGATACGACCTTGCAATATGCAATGGTTAAGCAGAGCAATGTTAAGATTGCTCATAGGAGATATATAGGATAGTGAGGTGCTAAGATGTATTCAAAAACAAAACTTGAAAGAGTTCTTGAATTGCATAGAGGGTATGATCTGCCAGAGCGTGAACGAAAAGAAGGAAATGTTCCTATCATCAGTTCATCTGGTTATTCAGGGCTACATAACGATTGCAAATGCGATGGAGAGAATGTTATTACTGGTCGATACGGAACTATAGGCGAAGTTTTTTATCATGAGGGAAAATGCTGGCCGTTGAACACGGCTTTGTATGTAAGTGATTTCAAAGAAAATAATCCAAAATATGTTTATTATCTATTGAAATACATTTTGAAGATGTCAATTGACGGAAAGGATAAAAGTACTGTTCCCGGAGTAGATAGAAACGTTCTTCATCAGATGGAAATTCCTTTCTGTCAAGACATAAAGGAACAAAAAGAACTAATAAGAATACTTGAAAAACTTGATGAAAGGATAGACTTAAACAGAAAGATAAATGATAATTTACAGCAACAGTTATGCCTTATTTATGAGAATATGATGTGCAAGGCTCAATACGGGAATATTGAGGGCACTTTCACAGTAGCATCAAAACTTACTGATGTTGTTACAGGTAAAGAAGATGCAAACTTCGCATCACCAAACGGAAAATACAAATTCTTTACTTGCTCCAATGACACATTGAACTGTGATGAATATGTCTTTGATAGTTCTGCAATATTGATAGCTGGTAACGGAGATTTTAATGTCAAGCATTATTCCGGTAAATTTAATGCATATCAAAGAACTTATGTGTTAATCCCTGACCATCAATATTATGGACTACTGTATTTTGCAAGCTTGTATCAAATTAACTCGTTTAAGTCTGCATCCTCTGGTTCTATTGTAAAATTCATCACCAAAGGAGATATAGAAAATATTCCTGTTTTTATTCCTAATGATGAACATATTTTAAATGAACTAAATCGATTGCTTGCACTGCAAGAAAAAAACCAGGCCGAAAATGAGGAACTATCATCTTTAAGAGATTGGTTGTTGCCAATGCTAATGAACGGACAGGCTTCAATCTCTGACTAAGCTACTAAATTATCATTTAGCATTGTAAAAAAAGGAGGCAATGAACTATATGCCAACAACAATAGAAGTTAACAAACAAAGCGTAGAGGCGCTTTTAGGAAGTGGTAAATCGAAGCCGTTTGTTATTCCAGAATACCAGCGCCCTTATGCGTGGACAGATGAACAGGTGGAAACACTCTTTGAAGATTTATGGGAATTTACAGCTACGAGTGGCGGGACAGAGCGAGAAGGTTCATATTTTCTTGGAAGTATTGTTTCTTATGAGAACGAAGATGGTGAACAGGAAATAATTGATGGTCAGCAACGTATTACATCATTGTTTTTGCTATTGCGTGCTATTTATACAAAGTTGGTTGCAACATCAGCATCAGAGAGAACGGCAGAGGCTAATAACTTTATCGGAAAAATTGAGCCAGCCATTTGGAGAACGAATAAACTAACAGGTACTGTGGATTACAAAAATATTCTCTTGACATCATGTGTTGTAAATAATGATGGGAACGAAATACTTCGCTCAATTCTTGAAACAGGATGTGCTGATGAGAAAGCAAAAGACAACTACTCAAAGAACTATCGTTACTTCCAAGAGTTGTTCGATAAGCATTCTACAGAGAACCCTTTGATGGTATATCAGTTTATTTATGCATTACTGAATCAGGCTATTTTGCTTCCGATTACAGCAGATACACAAGATACGGCTTTAACAATCTTCTCAACATTGAATGATAGAGGTCTGCCTTTGTCGGATGCAGATATTTTTAAAGCAAAGATTTATAACCAGCTTGAGCAGGAAGATAAAAAAGCTTTTATCGAGAGATGGAAGGATTTAGACGAGCAGGCTACAGACGCAAACGAAAGTATTCAGCAGCTGTTCTACTACAATATGTTTTATTATCGTGCTTTGGAGCAGGATACTAAGACGACTACTCCCGGCGTAAGAAAGTATTATGCTGCCAATAAATTTGAGCGGTTATATAAGCCGGAACTGATAGATACACTATTTGTGATTTTGAACTTATGGAAAGTTGTTAATAAGGGTGAGGAAATAGAGAATGAGGCTTGGTCGAAGAATGCGAAAATCAAGCAAACACTCGATATTTTGAGTTCATATCCAAATGAGTTCTGGAAATATCCGGTAGTAATTTATTATATATGTTATCGAAATAAAGAAAATTTCGAAGTGCGATTTGCGTTATTCTTGAATAAGCTTCTTGTTGAATTGATGACAAAGTATCTTATGATTCCAACCATCAATGCTGTAAAGCCAGATATCTTGAAATTGAATTCAGCAATCGTTGCTTCAGATGTACCAACATTTGAATTTAAGAATATTGATTTAGCTCAGTTGGAAGCTTATATTCAGAATCCTAACCGTAATGCGGTGCGTATGCTTTTGAAGACATTGGCGTATGAACAGCAAGATGAGCTCCTGCCTGGAAAATGGGAAATTGAGCATATTTTCCCTCAGAAGTGGCAGACAAACTATTTTCCAGATGAGTCAGACGCAACTGTAAAGGAAAAGATTGAGCATATAGGCAATAAGCTACCGTTTGAAAAGAAGCTTAATATCGTGGCTGGCAACGGGTATTTCGGTAAGAAGAAAAAGGAATATGAAGCATCAAAAATTACAATTACCAAAGCAATGGGTACTTCTGATGTTGCCGATTGGAATATGGATTCTATAATGAAACGCGATATCCGTATTTCTGATGAAATCATAAAAACATTGAATAGATGGAACAATGAGTATTTGAACATACCAGTTAAAGAAAGCGAAGCTGAGGCACCTTCTGAGGAAGATTTAGCTCGAATTGAAGAATTCAAGAAAAAAGGCTGGATATAAGGAGGAAATCCTATTTGAAAAAGAAAAAAGACGAAATAAACATCCGTTCCAGCGCAGCAGAATACTTAACCTATGTTGCCTCTATGGGGAATCAGCGGGACAGCATTGAGATGCGCTATGAGGATGAGAATATACGGTTGACATAGAAGATGATGGCCACATTATATGACGTAGATGTTCGTACAATCAATGAGCATATTAAGAAGATTTATTCTGACTCAGAGCTTGAGGAAGATTCAACTATCCGGAATTTCCGGATAGTTCAAACCGAAGGTTTACATCAGGTGACTCGTGAAATAAAGCATTATAATCTTCAAATGATTATTGCGGTTGGATTCAAAGTAAATAATGAGCGAGCAGTGCAGTTTCGTAAGTGGGCCAATGGTATTGTTAAGGACTACACCATCAAAGGCTGGGTCATGGATGATGAACGCTTGAAGAATGGCGGGTCTGTGATTACAGTAGAATATTTCGACCGTTTGCTTGAACAGATAGAATAAACGTTGATGTTAAGGGGTTATTCAGGTGCTGTCGTTGAACGGTAGATATAACCTGAAATAAGCTTATTTATTATAAAATAAATTGGAGGAAAGCAAATTGAATACTGAAAATGAAAAGTTAATGATATTGGAACTTGGCATTACAGAAGATGGATATGAATTTGCTTCTGATATAAAAACAGCATTGAATATTGCTGAAGCTGATTTGGATGATATTACAATACGGCTTGAAGAGAGTGTTGAGTCCTTAAAAAAGCTTACTCCGGAATGTGATAAGACAGATTATGTATTAGCAGCCTGTAGCGGAGCGATATGCGGATTGTTTGACATTTTTCTGGTTGGTAAACCCGGAGAGTCACCGGTAGGTAATATTACAGATAAGTGGTTTGAAAACAGAACAATGGATTTTGCAAAGATGTGTGGCTGGAATGATAAAAAGAATAACACTCTTGCATCTGCGATAAAGCATTTAGAAAAAAAGAAGTTTAAGATTCCTTATGACCAAAGGGGTGCAGGTGATGCAGCCGGTTGTATATTTGACCTTAATCCTAAGAATCATCATTTTAAATCGCTTGGGCATAATCCTACCTTATTAGGTCTATTTTTCTCAGTGTTAGATCAATTTTGTAATACTTCTCATTTTGTTTCAAACGGTGAGTTAATTTCTTTGCAAGAAGCAGACGGAACATTTGAATTGAAGGGAAATGATATACCGAGTAAGTTGTTTTGCGGATTTACTAATTGGTTTGGCCATCTTATTTCAGATGTATCAGGGGCTTCGGGAAGTAAAGGGAGAGGCATGGGTATACCGTCTCCGATATGGAGCTGGACAAATGACATAATTGCCATTAAGAGAAAATTGAATATCCCTGTTGGAGAATTAGATAAATCAATTAATGAGTTGGCTCTTGAGATATATAAACAAGGGTATGATGCAAGATTTCAAACTGCTCAAGCAATTCCGGTATTTATAAACGAACTTTTGGTTAGAATTATTTATTCTGTAAGACGTTTGTTAAAATACTTTACTTCAACAAAAAGTGAGGATAGATCCTTTTCAACTTTATGGAAGGTATGCGAGCCATTTTCAAACGCAACAGTAAAAAGAATGCTTACTGTAGCCCATGGAACTTTCTGCCTGATTGATACCGGAGATGCAGTAGTACGTGGATTTATTTCCGGCGGAAGTTCGTTTAATGTTGCTGAATTTGCAATGAGATTTAATATTGTCGGAGTTGGAAGATTCGCAATTTCATTATATGGCGAAGCGAACAGAGGAATAAAACGTCACTCTCTTGAAACAAATATAGTAGTAATACGTCGGCAAAAGGTGATAGTTGAGGATTATATTGATGGCTTGAATTATCTGGCGGAAATATATGATGATAAAGAACTATTATTATTTACACAAGAATTTAAAGAGAGCGATATGTATGTACAAGCTTTTGAAAAGTCTGTTTTATTAGCTCAAAAGAGAAATGTTTCAAGTGATGTCTTATTAAAGGACAAATCAGATATTGATTCTTATTTTATGGGGGAACGAATAAATGAAAGGTAAAAAGAAATCCAAATTAGAGTTGGTTCAAGAAAAAGCGCAAGCTGCAATAAACAAAACAAATGATTCTATAGAAGAACTTGGTAAACACACAAGCTGCTTGTATGATTCATTAACTTCTATTCAAGATTTATTTGATAAAATCAGAAATGTACCAACTGATAAAAAATCGCAGTATGAAGAATTAAAGAAGATAAGGTTGAATTGGAAACAGCAGGCTGAGAAAATTGAAAAAGATTATCAAGCCGCTGCAGTGAAAAATGCGGGAGCAGGAGCAGCAGGAGCGGGTCTGGGAGTTGCTGTGGTTACTATGGGACCGACTGTTGCAATGGGTGTAGCCACAACTTTTGGAGTGGCGTCTACAGGAACTGCAATCTCAGCATTAAGCGGAGCGGCTGCTACAAATGCAGCATTAGCCTGGCTTGGCGGAGGAGCTCTTGCTGTTGGCGGAGGCGGAATGGCTGCGGGAGAAGCTTTTCTTGCACTTGCCGGTCCGGTCGGTTGGGCTATTGCAGGAGTATCTCTTGTTGTTAGCGGATTATTTTTCTGGAAAAGCTCCAGTGACAAAAAGCGTCTTGAAAGCATTTTTACAGCTATAAGTGAGCGAGATATAAAATCCTATGAATTAGCTATTGTTGAATTGAAGGAACGTATATCTCGTATTATTGACGAAAATGCTAAGTTAAGTGCGGCAATAACAAATATAGCTACATTCGGTTTGGATTACAGAAAAATGACAGAAGCACAACAATATGAGCTTGGGGCTTATGTCAATTTGATGAATGCTTCAACACAGCTGTTAATAAATCCGATAATAGGTCTTACACCAAAATTCTCTACGGAGGATTTTAAGGGATTTGTTGCATGGAAGGATAGAAAAACAAATGACAGTATCTGCAGAGAGAACAAGGACTTTATAATTTCACTGGCCAATCTTTTATACAAGATTGAACTGAATGATAGAGATAAAAAACTCTTGTGGAAATCTCTGCGAAAGAACAAGAAGATGCTAAAATCTATGGATATATCCAAGAAAGAGTTTGATATGGATTTGATGAACGGCATTCTTGACGCACTGAGATATAGATATACAAAAACACTACGAGTTTGAGTGTTATACATAGTTAGACGGGTAAAATGTATGATTTCCTTATCGTTAAAAGGTTAGTGGACAAGTTTCACCGTACATACAGGAGTATATGACGTACTTTATATCGTGTTGTGCCATGTGGAAACGGTTTGTTTAATGAAAAATAAATATTAAACCAAAGGAGAAAAAAACAAATGAAAAGCACGGAATTGTTAAATACAAAAGTAATTCATAAGATGTTAGGCGAGGGGATTATAACAGAAGCAGGAGATAATTATGTGACTGTAAAATTTGCCTCCAAAGTATCAAGATTTATTTTTCCTATAGCTTTTGAAAAGTTTATTACGGCAGAAAACTCAGATATACAAGAGATGATTATTGAAGAAATTAACAGAGCCAGAAATGAAGAACATAAAAAACAGGCAGAAAAGGAAATGGTTCGTCAGCAAGAAAGAACGCGCATTAATGCCGAAAAGAAAGCAAGTGCTAATAAAAAATCAGTTGCCAGACCAAAACGTATAAGCGGAAAACGTATGATTTTCTTTGTTTTTCAAGGAAATACATTTGATAAGGAGTTCAATGGTGGGTACATATGGGCACCAATTTCAAATAAAGCGGGAAATAAATTTCATCACTGGAAAAAACTACTTGATGTAAGAGCGGGTGACATCATTTTGCACGGATGTGACGGATATATAAAAGCAATAAGTGTTGCAAAAACATCGTGCTTCGATTGTGTCCAGCCAGAAGAACTGGTAGTTGAAGATTTATGGGATAGAGAAGGGCGTAAGGTAGAATGTGATTATGTAAAAATTGAAAATCCTATAAAAACATCAGACTTTAAAGATGATATTATTAGGTTTTGTCAGGTTAAATATTCACCGTTTGATAAAGACGGGAATGGAAATATGGGATATTTGTTTGATATAAACCGAGAACTTGCAAAAATATTTATCAGAGCAACTGTCAATAAAAATAATTATCTTAACTCAATAGATTATATAAATGATTTTCTGAATGAGGAATAGTATTATGAAAACAATAGAAGTAGCAGCGGCAGTTATTGTTGATTCTTTTGAAAATACAACTGAGGTGTTTGCAACAGAAAGAGGATATGGTGAGTTCAAAGGACAATGGGAATTCCCCGGGGGAAAAATTGAAGTCGGTGAAACGCCACAGCAGGCATTAATAAGAGAAATTCAAGAAGAACTTACAGTAAAAATTAAAGTGGGTAAGTTGATTGATACCATTGAGTATGATTATCCTAAATTTCATTTGAATATGAAATGCTTTTTATGCGTAATAGTAGATGGAGATATTATTTTGAAAGAGGCGGAAGACTCTAAATGGTTGAATAAAGATGAATTATATGGTGTAAATTGGCTACCGGCTGACATAACATTGATTGATAAAATTGCAGATTTTATGAATAATTGATATTAATACAAAACTCCCAATGCAATGCATTGGGAGTTTATTTTTAATCTCTGTTGTCAAGAGGGACATATTCTTTATGAGCTGCGATACTTTTATATGCGGGACGAATGATTTTACCCGGATTGACAAGTTCTTCAATTCTGTGAGCCGACCAACCGGCGATTCTTGCGATTGCGAACATAGGTGTATACAATTCCATCGGCAAGTCAAGCATACTGTAAACGAAGCCCGAATAAAAGTCCACGTTTGCACTGACGCCTTTATACATTTTGCGTTCGCTTGCGATAACCTGCGGAGCAAGTCGTTCAACCCTTGAATACAAATTAAATTCGTCTTCTCTGCCTTTTTCTTTTGAAAGGCTCTCAACGAATGATTTAAAAACATTCGCTCTCGGATCGGAAAGTGAATAAACCGCGTGACCCATACCGTAAATAAGTCCGGATTTATCGAACGCTTTTTTATTAAGCAAATCAGAAAGATATTGCTCAATCTCTTTATCGTCATTCCAGTTTTTAATATTCTTTTTCATATCCTCAAACATTTGCGTAACCTTAATATTAGCACCGCCGTGCTTAGGACCTTTCAGCGCACCCAAAGACGCGGCAACAGTTGAATAGGTATCCGTACCGCTTGAAGTGACTACGTGAGTAGTGAATGTTGAGTTGTTACCGCCACCGTGTTCGGCGTGAAGTATCAACGCAATATCAAGAATTCTCGCCTCAAGCTCCGTATATTGACTGTCGTTACGCAACATATGAAGTATATTTTCCGCAGTCGAAAGCTCCGGTTTAGGTGCATGAACGATAAAACTGTCGTTTTCATGATAATACTTAAATGCCTGATAGCCGTAAACCGACAACAACGGAAATTGTGCGATTAACTGCAAACACTGTCTTAAAACGTTCGGAAGTGACACATCGTCGGCTTTATCATCATAAGCATACAACGTAAGCACACCTCTTGAAAGTGCGTTCATCATATCCTTACTCGGTGCTTGCATGATAATATCACGCACAAATGAAGGGGGAATAGTTCGCATATGTGAAAGTGTCTTTGTGAAAATATCAAGCTCATTTTTATTTGGAAGTTCGCCGAAAAGAAGTAAATATGTAACTTCTTCAAAGCCAAACCTTTTGTCGCGGATAAAACCTTTAATAAGGTCCTCGACATCATAGCCGTGATAATAAAGTTTACCGTCACAAGGTTTTGATGATCCGTCAGAGAGTGTATCATAGGCATGAATTTCGCCTATTTCGGTAAGTCCGGCAAGAACACCTTTACCGTTAATGTCTCTCAACCCCCTTTTAACGTCATATTTGGTATATAACTCAGGATTAATGCTTTTATTCTTTTTACAAATTTCAAGCATTTTCATCATTTCGGGAGTAACTTCGATAGGTACAATTTTCTCTCGCATATATATTCCTCCGTTTATTTTAAATTTAGTATATGAAAAAAATTCGCTCCATATAACTTTATTAATATTATACCAGATATTTGAATATAAAACAACAAAAATTATGTAAACTTATTGTGAATTGTTGATAGGCGTGATATAATAGTAAAAAAAGATGAAAGGATAGATTTTTATGGTATATGTAATGCTTGCGGACGGTTTCGAGGAAGTTGAGGCAATCGAACCTATAGATATTTTGAAAAGAGGCGGTGTTGATGTTACAACAGTAGGTGTAAAGAGCAAGACGGTAACCGGCGCACACGGTATTGAGGTGACAGCCGATATTGAGATTAACGGGGTTGAGCCTGAAAAGATGGAACTTTTAATGTTGCCGGGCGGTATCGGTCACGAAATTCTTGACGCGTCAAACGACGTACACGGACTTTTGAATTATGCGGTTGCAAACCGTATTTATGTATCGGCAATTTGTGCCGCACCGTCAATTTTGGGTAAGAAAATGTTACTTGAGGATAAAAAAGCGACTTGTTTCCCGGGTTACGAAAAGTATCTTTACGGTGCAGACGTAAAGTCGGATAAAGTTGTTGTTGACGGTAAGTTTATAACCGGCAAGGGCGCAGGCGCGGCGGCTGATTTCGGGTTTGCCATGCTGGCTATTCTAAAGGACAAGGAAACTGCCGACAGAGTAAAGGAGACAATGCAGTATTGATTAAGGACGAGATAAGGGAAGATATGCGTGCCAAACGTCGTGCATTATCTAAGGACGAGGTTAAAATTAGAAGTGATGAAATTCGTCAAAGGCTGTTTGGGGTTGAGCGTGTGAAACAAGCCAAAACAATATGTACGTTCATATCTGCGTTTAAAGAACCTGATACCGTTGAAATAATCAAAGAACTTTGGGAACAGGGCAAAAAAGTTGTTGTGCCGATAACCGATATTGAGAGCGGTACGTTGTCACTTTCGTATATAAACAGTATGGATGATATGGAAAAGGGTGCATATGGCATTTTAGAGCCGAAAACGGTACGAACGGCTGACGAAAATAATATTGACGTTATTCTTGTACCGGGACTTGCATTTGACCGTAACGGCGGAAGAATGGGATTTGGAAAAGGGTATTACGACAGACTGCTTGAAAGCAGCAATGCAGTGAAAATAGGGCTTTGCTATGATTTTCAGATACTTGAAAAAATACCTACGGAAAGTCACGATGTACCGATGAATTTTGTGATAACGGAAAAAGAAATTTTAGAAATCAGGTGAAAGTTATGTTGTTTGATTCTCACGCACATTATAATGATGAGAGGTTTAAAGATGATGTCGATGAAGTGCTGTCGGCGATGAATGAAAATAATGTCGGACTTATTTTAAATTCGTGTTCGTCACTTGACGAAGTGTCGGATATATTTGCGATATGTGAAAAATATCCGTTCGTCTATGCGTCGATCGGAATACATCCGCACGAGGTTTCCGAACTTACCGAGGCGGATATGGATAAGCTGAAGGAATATGCAAAAAATCCGAAAGTTAAAGCGATAGGTGAAATAGGACTTGACTATTTTTATGATTTTTCACCGCGTGATATTCAGCAAAAGTGGTTTGCAAGACAAGTGGACGTTGCACGAGAGCTTAAAATGCCGGTTGTTATACACGACAGAGAAGCGCATAAGGATTGTATGGATATTTTGCGTGAACATAAGGTGAGCGAAGTCGGAGGAGTATTCCATTGCTATGCGGGAAGTGTTGAAATGGCAAAGGAAATACTTGATTGGGGAATGTATATCGCGTTCGGCGGTTCACTTACGTTTAAAAAGTCGGTAAGACCTGTTGAAGTGGCGAAGTATGTACCGCTTGACAGAATTGTTATTGAAACCGATTCGCCGTACCTTACACCGGAACCGCACAGAGGAAAGCGAAACAGTTCGCTTTATATCCACTATGTTGCCGAAAAACTTGCGGCGGTAAAGGGTATTTCTGTTGAAGAAATCGAAAACGCAACATATGAAAATGCAAAAAAATGCTTTGGAATAAAATAATATAAAAGACAGATTACAAAAAGTAATCTGTCTTTTATATTATTCAGCTGTTTCCGGAGCAGGCTCGTCTTCAATCGCATCATATGCGGCAAGAACCTTGCTTTCGAGCATATTTCTCATATCACTGTTTATCGGATGAGCAATATCTCTGTACTCACCGTCAGGAGTTCTTCTGCTTGGCATAGCAACAAACAGCTTTTCCGGACCTTCAATAACCTTTACGTCATGGACAGCAAACGCATTGTCAAATGTAACAGATGCGACAGCTTTCATTTTTCCTTCGCTGGCTACTTTTTTAATTCTGATGTCTGTAATTTCCATGTTTTTCATCACCTTCCGACAAATTTTACTAATTTAATAATATAGCAATTCGCTCAATTTGTCAAGTGCTTTGCACAGATTTTATGGTGAAAATGGCGAAAAAATTACAAGATACGATTTTTAATTGGGCAAATTTATAAAAAAGGGTTTTCAATTTGTTGATAAAGGTATATAATTAATATATTAATATGAGATACGAGGGGATATATGATGAATAGATTTCAAATGTCTGATATAGATAAGACGGCAAATATACATTTTATCGGTATAGGCGGAATAAGTATGAGCGGTTTGGCACAAATTGTGCTTAAAGACGGCTACGGCGTTTCCGGCTCGGACTGGAATAAGAGTGCTATAACCGAAAAGCTTGAAAATATGGGTGCGGATATTGTGTACGGTCACGGTGCCGTTAACGAGGACGGCATAAATAAGGCATCGCTTGTTGTATATACGGCGGCGGCAAAAGCCGATAATCCCGAAATTGTGCTTGCAAAGGAAAAGGGCATTCGCCTTATAGACAGAGCCGAGTTTTTGGGTGCGATAATGAAAAATTACAAGCACGCTGTCGGCGTAAGCGGAACGCACGGTAAAACCACGACAACATCAATGCTTGCACACGCGCTTATCGGTGCAAATCTTGACCCTACAATCAGCGTAGGCGGTGAGCTTGATTTAATCGGCGGAAATATCAGAACGGGTAAATCGGATTATTTTGTTACAGAGGCTTGTGAATACACAAACAGCTTTTTGAAATTTTATCCTACAATCGCCCTTATAACAAATGTTGAGGAAGATCATCTTGACTTCTTTTCGGGAATTGACGAGATAATCGCAAGTTTCAGACAGTTTGCGTACTTGACAAAGGATATAGGTTATGTCGTTGCAATGGGCGGAGATAAGAATGTTCAAAAAGTGCTTGAAAACGCAGATGACCTTAACATAATCACTTACGGAATGGAAAGCAAGTTTGATTATTACCCTGAAAACATTGTGTATCACGCAGGTTTTCCGAGCTTTGACGTTATGAAAAACGGTGAAAAGGTTTGTCATATAAAACTTAATGTCCCGGGCGAACACAATATTTTAAATTCGCTTGCCACGGTTGCGGTATGTAATCTTATGGGCGTTGACGCGGAAACTGCCGCAAAGGGGATTGAAACATTTAAAGGTACGCACAGACGTTTTGAGAAAAAAGGATTTTTAAACGGTGCGGTTGTGATTGACGACTATGCACACCACCCAACAGAAATAAAAGCGACACTTCACGCGGCACAAAAATTCCCGCACAATAAAGTTTGGTGCGTGTTCCAGCCACACACTTTCTCACGAACAAGAACATTGTGGGACGAATTTGTCGGTGCATTTGATGATGCGGACGAATTGATTTTGACACATATATATGCTGCACGTGAAAAGTTTGACGGTGTTACAAAACCTGAAAATCTTGCGGAGGATATTAAGAAACGCGGAGTAAATGCACAGTATATCGATAAATTCGAGGATATTGCCGAGTTTTTGAAAAAGAACGTCAAAGAGGGCGATATTGTATTTACAATGGGTGCAGGTGACGTTGTTAATATAAATAAGTTAATCGTTGAGTAACAAAAAAAGACGACTGAGAAGTCGTCTTTTTTGTTGCCTCCCCTTGAGGGGAAGTGTCACGAGGTACGAGTGACGGAGGGGACTTTACTTCGCCACAGGTATTTTAACGGTAAATTCCGTATATTCATTCTTTTTTGAGTAAACCTTAATACTGCCTTTGCAAGCGGTTGTGATAGCTTTTGCTATTGCAAGACCAAGCCCGTAACCGCCGCTTTCTCTTGCTCTTGACTTGTCCTCACGATAGAAACGTTCAAATATTTGTTTTTGTGCGTCTTCAGAAATTCCGACACCTGTATTTCTGACTGTCAATACCGCATCAGCTGATTCGTGAGTAAGAGTTATATTAATGTCACCGGATTTCGGTGTGTATTTGACTGCGTTGTCAAGAAGTATCATAACAAGCTGTTTAAGCTGTTCGGTCGAGCCGTTTACGAATAAATCTGGAGTGATGTCGTAAGTAAGGTTTACGTTGTTTTCAAAAATGACTGCCTCCATAAGAAGTATAACGCTTTCGGCTGCCTCCGAAAATGAAACCTTGCTGAAAATCACGTTTCCGTCGTCGTGGTCAATTCTTGCGAGATAAAGTAGGTCATTTGTGAGTTTTGTCATTCTTTCAGTCTCTGTTTTAATGTAATCAAGCCATTTTTTTTCTTCGCCTATAGTGTTTTCTTGATGTGACAGAAGTACGTCAACATTTGTGTTAATTGTTGTAAGCGGTGTTTTCAGTTCATGTGACGCGTCTGCGACAAACTGTTTTTGCTTGTTGTACGATTCTTCAACCGGCTTGATTGAACGGTTTGCGGACGACAGACTGATTAAAAATGCTACCGTAAGTGCAACTACGCCGACTAAAAGAAGTATCAAAAATAAATTTCTAAGCATTGCGTGTTCGGCTTGACATTCCGTAAATGCAATTATAAAACCTGTATCAAGCGGTACAACTTTGTATGACCAGTAACCGTTTGACGAACGGATTTGTCCTTTGTCCTCCGAACCGTAAATAATGTCGTTTATTTTGTCTGTATAGAAATCTTCGGTTAAATCAAACGGTGCGTTGACTTTTTCAACATTGCCGTCCGTATCGGTTGTGACAGTGAATGTAAGCGAAAATTCCTGCTTTTGTTTGTCGCTTTTGTTTATATTGTCCGCATTTGGGTCGACTGTATTTGGATTGGGCGGTACATTGCCGTTTTGGTCGGGCGGTACATCGTCAATCGGCTTTTGCATATTGTCTTTCTGCCGCGGATTGTGGTCGGGACGAATAAATTCAATCGCTCTGTCAAGTTTTTGCGATATGCTTTTGTTTACGTTTTGAGCCGTCATAATATAAATAACGGAAAAACTCGATAAAACAAGTGCCGCAATTATGAGCGTGTTTATTATAAGAAGTTTATTTCTAAGTTTTTTAAACATACCCAAGTCCCCCTATTCGCTTAAAGTGTAGCCGACACCTCTTACGGTGTTAATGGACACCTTTGAATGTACGAACGCAAGTTTTTTGCGGAGAAATGATATATATACTTCAACGTGATTGGATTCAGCCTCAGAATCAAAACCCCATAATTTTTCTATAATCTGTTCCTTTGAACAAACCATTTCTTTGTGTAACATTAAATGTTCAAGCAGTTCGCTTTCTTTTAATGTAAGAGTTATTTCCGACGCACCTGCCGTCAGCTTTAATGAAGAAGTGTTAAGAGTTATATCGCCGTATGAGATAGTATTTGTGTTTGAAACTATTTCACCGCGTCTGCGGCCTAATGCCCTTATTCTTGCAAGCAGTTCTTCGGTGTTAAACGGCTTTGCGAGGTAATCGTCTGCACCGCTGTCAAGTCCGAGAACTTTGTCGGAAATTTCATTTTTTGCGGTAAGAAGTATAACAGGTGTGTCAAACCCCTCCGAACGCAAGGTTTTTAAAACGGTTATACCGTCCGTTTTAGGTAACATTATATCAAGGACAATGACGTCATATATACCGCTTAATGCGTCGTCAAGTCCTGTTTCACCGTCGTTTGCAACGTCAACGGTGTAATTGTTTTTCTTTAATATATGTGATAAAGCTTCTGATAAATGAAGCTCGTCCTCCACAACAAGTATTCGCATTCGCTCACCCTCTTTTATTATTTTATGTCTATATTATAGCATAGTTTTCTTAAATGTACCTTAATTTTAAAAGTTTTTTTACGTATTATATAGTAGAAATTTCACCGGAGAAAAGTTTCCTGAAATTAATTTTACATTTTAAGGTTTATTTAAGGATTATACCGTACAATGAAATCAAAGAAAGGATAAAAGAGGAGATGAGGACTTATGGCAATAGAGATTTTTAATCGTTACGAGCATAAATATAAGCTCGACACGAAAACTTTTAATAAGGTTTTGGAGATTATGGATGAGCATATGGAACTTGATTCGCATTGCGGCGAACATTCGCTTTATACCATAGCAAATATTTATTACGACACGAAAGACAATTCTCTTATAAGAGAGTCGCTTTCAAAACCGGCATATAAGGAAAAGTTAAGACTTCGTTCTTACGGTGTACCGGATATGGATTCAAAGGTGTTTCTTGAAATAAAGAAGAAATACAGAGGGCTTGTGAATAAACGCCGTACAACATTGGAACTTGGAGAGGCATATGATTTTATTGAAACAGGAGTGAAACCGGAATTACAGGATTATATGAATGGTCAGGTTTTGAATGAACTTGAATATTGCCTTAATTTGTACGACCTTGAGCCGAAAGTCTATATCGCATATGACAGGTTGGCTTACTTTGAAAAAGGCAATGACGATTTGAGAATATCGTTTGATACAAACATTCGTACAAGAAGAAGTGATTTATTGCTGGAGTCGGGTGACCACGGAAAAAGACTTTTAGACAGTGACGTGTGGCTTATGGAAATAAAAACAAGCTTGGCAAAACCGCTGTGGCTTTGCGAAATGCTTTCGGAATTTGAAATTCGTTCATCAAGTTTTTCAAAATACGGTACGGAGTACAAAAATATGATGGCAAGACAAAAGGAAATGCCGAAACAAAAAATATTTGTATTCGGAAATCAAAAACAAGCGGTATAATATAGGAGGATAAAAGAGAATGGATAATTTAATAAATTCAATAACATCAACATCGTATTCAGGCATAACGCTAACCTTGTCTATGGCAATAGTCGCAATGGCGGCGGCACTTATATTCGGACTTGTTATAAGTCTTACATATATGGGTACACATAAAAATAAATATCAGCAGAGTTTTGCGATTACGCTTACAATGTTGCCGATAATTTTGACGGTTATAATTTTGTTTGTGGGAAGTAACGTGGCGAGAGCATTTTCTCTTGCGGGAACATTGTCAATTATTCGTTTCCGTTCGGCACCCGGCGATCCGGAGGATATAGGATATATTTTTTTTGATATTGCGGCAGGTCTTGCGTGCGGTGTAGGTCTTTACGGATACGGAGCATTATTTGTTTTGTTGCTTTGCCTGTTTATGATTGTGATTTCAAAAATCAAATTCGGTAAGCCTAATACAACGGCTAAAAATTTGAAAATTACCATTCCCGAAAATCTTGATTACGAGGGTATATTTGATGAAATAATCAAGAAATACTCAAAAGATTATACATTACAAAAGGTCAGAACAACAGATTTGGGCTCACTTTATGAGCTTACATATTCGGTTAATATGAATAAGGATGCCGATGAAAAGAAGTTTATTGACGAATTAAGATGCAGAAACGGTAATTTGAACATTGTATTGTCACTTGCCGCAACAGCGCTTTACGGAAAATAAAGGTTTAATAATATCCGACTGTTTTAACAAGAAAATTAATCTCCCCCCTATACAGTTAAGACAGGGGATATATTAAAACGGATAATAGGGTTGGAAAAAAGTTTAAATTTTTCTAAAAAAGACTTGCAAAGTGTTTTGCGGTATGCTATAATATATTTGTAGAAAGAAATTACATTCTACCCTTTTATCCTATACATAGCAAAATGAAAAGAGCACTTATTTAGGTGCTTTTTTCATTTTTTTTTTGATAAATTTTTCTTTATAGGGTAAGCTAAAATAAAGGAGAGTGGCTTAACTATGGCAGGAATAATTTTCAGTATAATAGCGGGTGCGTCAATGAGTATACAGGGTGTTATGAATACGCGTCTTTCGGATAAAATAGGAATATACGAATCAAACGCATTCGTTCAGGGGACGGCATTTTTATTGTCGCTTATTGCGGTGTGGATAATGGGCAAAGGCAGTTTTAAAGGTATAGCGGACGTGAATAAATTCTATCTTTTGGGCGGTGTACTGGGGATAATTATAACTGTAACGGTTATGCTCGGTATAGGCAAATTAAGTCCTACGGTGGCAATTTCAATTATATTGATTTCACAGCTTTTCGTTGCGGCGTTGATTGACGCGTTCGGTCTTATGGGCAGCGAAAAGGTTGCGTTTACTTGGAATAAATACATCGGAATGGCACTTATGATAGGCGGTGTGCTGTTGTTTAAATGGAAATCATAAAATATCACAACTAATTCTACGTTAATATTATGTAAAAAAAAACTGTTTTTTATTGCAAACGTAATACAAAATATGATATAATTTTTTTTGCATTTATGCGAAATAAAATTTATTTAAAATTTATCGGGAGGTAGAGAATTGAACAAAAATATTATTAGTCTTGAAAACATTGCCGTTTCCTTTGACGGTGAGAAGATTTTAAACGACATCAATCTTGACATTAAGGACAAAGAGTTTGTAACGTTTCTCGGCCCATCGGGCTGCGGAAAGACAACCACACTTAGAATTATAGGTGGGTTTTTAAAGCCTGACAGCGGTATTGTCAGGTTCGACGGTAAGGAGATTAATAATATACCTCCTTATAAACGTAATGTTAATACGGTGTTTCAGAGATACGCGCTTTTTCCTCATTTGAATGTGTATGATAATATTGCATTCGGATTGAAGATAAAGAAATTTTCTGATAAGGAAATTCAAAAGCGTGTCGGAGCAATGCTGGAGCTTGTAAACCTTAAAGGTTTTGAAAAACGCTCAATCGACAGACTTTCCGGCGGTCAGCAGCAGAGAGTTGCCATTGCAAGGGCACTTGTCAATGAGCCGAAGGTGCTTCTTCTTGACGAGCCTTTGGGCGCGCTTGATTTGAAGCTTAGAAAAGATATGCAGATTGAATTAAAGCGTATTCAGCAAAGCCTTGAAATTACGTTTATATATGTAACACACGACCAGGAGGAGGCTCTTACAATGAGTGATACGGTCGTGGTAATGAATAACGGTGATATTCAGCAAATCGGTTCTCCGGTTGATATATATAATGAGCCTAAAAACGCATTCGTTGCCGACTTTATCGGTGAAAGCAATATCCTAAACGGTATGATGGTTAAGGATTTGCTTGTTGAGATAAACGGTCACAGATTTGAATGTGTTGATACGGGATTCGGTGAAAATAAACCTGTTGACGTTGTTATACGTCCTGAGGATATTCAGCTTGTTAAGCCTGACGATTCACATATTTCGGGTGTTGTGCAGTCTGTCACGTTTAAGGGTGTGCATTATGAAATGCTTATCGAGGCATATGACCACGATTGGCTTGTACATTCGACAAAGGCGGCAGAAGTGGGAAGTACGGTCGGTATAAAGTTCGATCCGTATGACATACATATTATGCACAAGATGAACGATTAAGGAGGTAGATATGATGAAAAAACTTGTTTCCGCTCCTTATCTTTTGTGGATGGCGATATTTATTATTGTTCCGCTTATAATGGTGGCATACTTTGCTTTAACCGATACAAACGGAGCATTTACGCTTGACAATCTTGCGGCGGTGTCGCAGTATTCAAATATATTTATTCGTTCAATATGGCTTGCGGCGGTCGCGACGGTGATATGTCTTATCATAGCGTATCCGCTTGCACTGATACTTGCCAATACGGATAAAAGCTATCAAAGTACGGTGCTTATGATAGTAATGCTCCCAATGTGGATGAACTTTCTTTTGAGAACGTACGCATGGATGACACTTTTGGGCAATAACGGACTTATTAACAGCTTTTTTGGGCTTTTCGGACTTGGCCCGTTTAAAATGCTGAATACATCGGGTGCGGTTGTGCTTGGTATGGTTTATAACTATTTGCCGTATATGATACTTCCGCTTTATACTGTAATGGAAAAGATAGATAAAAGCGTTATCGAGGCGGCTCACGATTTGGGCTGTAACAATGTAAAGACTATGTTCAAGGTTATTGTACCGCTGAGTATGCCCGGAATAATGTCGGGTATCACAATGGTGTTTGTGCCGGCAATCAGTACATTTATCATTTCAAGAATGCTCGGCGGCGGTTCTAACCTGCTTATCGGTGACCTTATAGAAATGCAGTTTCTCGGAAATTCGTATAATCCGAACTTAGGTGCGGCAATTTCGCTTGTGCTTATGGTTATCATTCTGCTGATTATGACAATACTTAATCAGTTTGATGATGATGAAGATAAGGTGCTTATGTAAGTTTATAAGAAAGGACGTGGGATTTAATTGAAAAAATTATCAAAGGTCTATATGGCTCTTGTTTTATTGTTCCTGTATATACCGATTTTTGTGCTTATTGTGTTTTCGTTTAACGTAACAAAAAGCCGTTCGGTGTTTTCGGGATTTACATTTGATTGGTACATAAAGCTGTTTCATAACGGACTTATAATGAAATCGCTTTTAAATACAGTAATAGTTGCGACAGTTGCGTCAATCGCCGCGACAATTCTCGGTACTGCGGCGGCAATCGGTATAAACAATATGAAAAAACTGCCGCGAACGATTGTTATGCAGGGTACGAACATTCCTATTATCAACCCCGAAATCGTTACGGGTGTTTCGCTTATGCTTTTGTTCGTGTTCTTTGCGGCAAGAATGAATTTTGAATTTGGCTTTGTGACGCTTATCATAGCACATATCACGTTTGACGTGCCGTATGTAATTCTGAACATAATGCCGAAATTCAGACAGATGAATCCGCATCTTTACGAAGCGGCACAGGATTTGGGGTGCAGTCCCATTTCGGCATTTTTCAAGGTTGTTTTGCCTGAAATATTGCCGGGTGTAATTTCGGGATTTTTGATGTCGTTCACATTTTCGCTTGATGATTTTGTTATCAGTTACTTTACAAGCGGTGCAACGTCACAAACATTGCCGATTACGATTTATTCAATGACAAGACGTAAGGTAAGCCCTGAAATAAACGCACTTTCAACAATAATTTTTGTAATCGTGGTTATAGTGCTTGTTGTTAAGAATGTAATTGAGCGTAGAAATGCGGTAAAGCGAGGTGTTAAATGATGAAAAAATTTATACTTGCTTTAATTTCAATGTCGCTTTTGCTTGCAAGCGGTTGTGCGCATATTGAGGAATACGATACGGAGGAAACGGCAGATACGGAAGAAACAACGGAAGTACAGACTGTAACGGTTGACAATCCCGAATACTATACGCGGTTTAAGAATGACGGCATATCAATAAACGTGTATAACTGGGGTGAATATATTCCTGACGGAAGTGAGGAAGGCGTACTTAACTTAAATGCCGAATTTACAAAGCTTACGGGCATAACGGTAAATTACAGTACATATGCCACGAACGAAGAGCTTTACGCAAAGTTGAAGGGCGGCGGCTCGACTTATGATATTATCATTCCTTCGGATTATATGATTTCAAGAATGATAAAAGAAAATATGCTTGAACCGCTTGATAAGTCGAATATTCCGAATTTTGCGAATATAATGGATAAGTTTAAGAGCTCGGAATATGATCCCGGCTCAAAGTATTCCGTGCCGTATACATGGGGAACGGTCGGAATTATCTATGATACGACTGTTGTAGATGAGGAGGATATTGGCTGGGATATTCTTTGGGACGAAGATTATTCGGGCAGAATATTGATGTTCGATAATCCGCGTGACGCATTTGCGATTGCGGAAAATATGCTTGGATATTCGCTTAATACTGAAAACAGCGAAGAACTTGAAAAAGCGGCGGAAAAGCTGAAAGAACAGAAAAAAGTTGTTCAGGCGTATGTAATGGACGAAATATTTGATAAGATGGGTGCAGGTGAGGCAATAATAGCACCGTATTACGCAGGTGACGCTGTAACGCTTATGGACGAATATGAGGATCTTGGTTTTGTAATTCCCGACAGCGGTACAAACTTGTTTATAGATGCGGTTTGTATTCCTAAGGGCTGCAGAAATAAAGAGGCGGCGGAAATGTATATTAATTTCTTGAATGAGCCTGACGTTGCATATGCGATTGCAGATTTTATCGGATATTCAACTCCAAACCAAAAAGCATATGAAATGCTTGATGATGAAGTGAAAAATGACGGTATATCTTATCTTGATGATGATTATATCGAGGAAAAAACGACTGTTTTCTGTAATCTTTCAGATGAGGCAAATCAGAAAATGCAGACGCTTTGGACTGATATGAAGTCGTCAGAAGAACAAACACCGAATAAAGTGATAGTTCCGGCATTTATGTCAGTGTGCGTCATTGCGTCATTGATTATATTAATAAGAAGATATATTAAAAAGAAGAAAGATATGTTTTAATAAACGGCGACCGTTGGTCGCCGCTACGAGGTAGTAGTGGCGGTCATCGGCCGCCCTTTTGACTTATATATATTAATATGCTATAATTATATATAAGTTTAAATTAAGGGGATAAAAAAATGATACTTGCAATAGACATTGGAAATACAAACATAGTGGTAGGATGTTGTAAGGACAACAAAGTTTCGTTTGTGGAACGAATTTCTACAAATCACACTGCAACGGAGCTTGAATATGCTGTTTCGATAAAAACGATTTTGGAGCTTTACAACATTGATTTTTCTGAAATTGACGGTGCGATAATATCATCGGTTGTTCCTACTGTCACAATCACTATGAAAAGAGCGATAAAGAAAATTACAGGCTGTGAGGCAATGATTATCGGACCGGGTATAAAGACGGGTTTAAGCATTGTTATAGACAATCCCGCACAACTCGGCAGTGACTTGGTTGTTGACGCAGTTGCGGGAATACATGAATACGGTGCACCGATTATAATATTTGACCTCGGCACCGCAACGACTATTTCGGTAGTCGATAAGAATAACAACTACATCGGCGGTGTTATAATGCCGGGAATGGGTATTTCGCTTAACGCAATGGTAAGCGGTACGTCGCAACTTCCGAGAATCAGCCTTGAAGAACCGAAAAAGATTATCGGCTCAAATACCGTTGACTGTATGAAAAGCGGTATATTGTACGGTACTGCGTCAAGTATGGACGGAATGATTGAGCGTATCAAGGAAGAAATCGGTGAGGCGAAAGTTGTCGCAACAGGCGGACTTGCAAGTACGGTTGTTCCGCATTGTAAAAATGACATAATTCTTGATGACGAACTTTTGCTTAAAGGACTTATGATAATATATAATAAAAACATTTAATTTCAATAAATTCCCACTTGTAGAATAGCAGAATATGCACAAAATATTAACATAATTTAATGGAAAGCGGGGAAGAGAATTTGAAGAATAATAAAGTTTTTGAAGTTCTGCAACGCGTCGGCAGGTCGTTTATGCTGCCGATTGCAATTTTGCCTGTTGCAGGACTTTTTCTGGGTATAGGAAGTTCTTTCACAAATGAAACAATGCTTAAAGCATACGGTCTTTACGGCATAATGGGACCGGGAACGATAATTCACGGCATTTTAACGGTTATGAGTGCCGCCGGAAGTATCGTTTTTGATAATTTGCCGTTGCTTTTTGCAATCGGTGTTGCAATCGGTATGGCGAAACGTGAAAAAGAAGTCGCCGCACTTGCGAGTGTTATTGCGTTTTTTATTATGCACACTGCCATAAGTGCGTTGATTTCCGTAAATTATGCCGGCGGCGATATGAGTATGGACGCAATGGAACAGGCTGTTGTGAATTTGGAGCAAAATCTCGGTCTGAGCGGTGCAACGTCAATGGTACTTGGTATATATACGCTTAATATGGGCGTGTTTGGCGGTATTATAGTCGGACTTGGTACGGCGGCACTGCACAACAGATTTTACAAAATACAACTTCCGCAAGTGCTGTCATTTTTCGGCGGTACAAGATTTGTGCCGATAATATCGGCGGTGGTGTTTTTGCTTGTCGGAATACTTATGTATTTTATTTGGCCGTATATTCAAAAAGTTATTTCAATGCTTGGAAATCTCGTACAGAATACGGGCTATATCGGTACACTGATTTACGGAATAATCGAACGTGCGTTAATACCGTTCGGACTTCATCATGTATTCTATATGCCGTTTTGGCAGACGAATGTCGGAGGCTCAATGGAGATTGCGGGTCAGACAATAAACGGTGCACAAAATATATTCTTTGCACAGCTTGCCGACCCTAACACAACGAAATTTTCCGTTGACGCAACGCGTTTTATGGCAGGTAAATTCCCGTTTATGATGTTCGGTTTGCCGGGTGCGGCACTTGCAATGTACAGATGTGCCAGAAACGAAAAGAAAAAAGTTGTCGGAGGACTTTTGCTTTCGGCGGCATTGACGGCATTTTTGACAGGTATAACAGAGCCGCTTGAATTTACATTCTTGTTCGTTGCACCGATTTTGTATGTTGTGCATTGTGTGCTTGCAGGTATCTCGTTTATGCTTATGCATATATTCGGTGTCGGAGTCGGTATGACGTTCTCGGGCGGACTTATAGATATGACTCTTTTCGGTATAATGCAAGGTAATGCAAAAACTCATTGGCTTTATATCGTGCTTGTCGGTATTGTGTATTTCTTCGTTTATTGGGGTGTATTCACGTTCCTTATAAAGAAATTTAACTTTAAAACTCCGGGTCGTGAGGCGGATAATGAGGAAACAAAGCTTTATACGCGTTCAGATGTGAATGCGAAAAAAAGCGGAAAGACAGATATGACGTCTGTTTTGATTTTAAAAGGACTTGGAGGTAAAGAAAATATCGCCGATATTGACTGTTGTGCAACAAGACTTCGTATTACGGTGCATAACAGTGACGCGGTCAGCGAGGATATTTTAAAACAAAGCGGTGCGGCAGGTGTAATTAAAAAGGGTAACGGTATACAGGTTATTTACGGCCCGCGAGTAACGGTTATAAAGTCGCATTTGGAGGACTTTATGGAAAGTAAGGAAAGCGTCGATTTAAGCGGTTATGGTGTGGCGGATAATGAAATACAAACTGAAAAAGAAACTGCACCGAAAGCAGACGGAACGGAAATATTCCTTTCATCTCCGATAAGAGGAAAAGCAGTACCGCTTGAAAAGGTTGATGATGAGGTATTCTCTGCCGGAATACTCGGACAAGGTATTGCGATTGAGCCGAGCGAGGGTAAGGTTTTTGCACCGGTTGACGGTGTGGTTGAAAACATTCCGAAAAGTAAGCACGCTATCGCAATAACTGCGGATAATGATGCAAATATTTTAATTCATGTCGGTCTTGATACAGTTGAACTTGACGGTAACGGATTTGACGTAAAAGTCGCAAACGGTGCAAAAATCAAAAAAGGCGACTTGCTTATGACGTTTAATTTAAACGGAATAAAAAAACAGGGCTATAAAATGATAACGCCTATTGTAGTTTGTAACGCAGATGAATTTGCGGAATTTAAAACCGTTGCCGACGGTGATGTTAATGTCGGTGATGATGTGATAAGAATAGTCAGATAACAAAAAGGACGGTTTTAAAACCGTCCTTTTTTATGTTGTCAGAGTTCGAGAAATTAGTTCGGATTTTGCGAAAATGAACTCGTCGGCGTACGTTGGTACGTTAGAGTTTATTTTCGCAAAAAGTGCAAAGGCAAGCCATAGGCTTGCCTTTAATTATCAAATGTTAAATAATATTTTGCACGTTCCGGACAATTTATCAAACTCTGAGGATTAGTCTATCTTAACTGTCCAACCGAACTCATCTTTAATTTTACCCCATTGAATACCTGTAAGAGTATCATAAAGCATATGAGTAACTTCGCCGATTTCGCCGTTGTTTACAGGCATTACAAGGTCGCCGTACTTAAGTTCGCCGATAGGTGAAATAACAGCGGCAGTACCTGTACCCCAAGCTTCTTCAAGCTTACCTGCTTTGAATGCCTCAACAAGTTCATCGATTGAAAGACGACGTTCTGAAACTTTGTAACCCTTTGACTGAAGAAGTTCAATAATTGACATTCTTGTAATACCGCCAAGAATTGAGCCTACAAGAGCAGGAGTAACAACTTCGCCGTCAATCTTGAAGAATACGTTCATTGAACCAACTTCTTCAACGTACTTTCTTTCAACACCGTCAAGCCATAGAGTTTGAACATAACCTTGTTCAGCAGCCTCTTCCTGACCTTTTAGAGAAATGGCATAGTTAGCGCCGGCTTTTGTGAAACCTGTACCGCCGATTACGGCACGAACATACTTCTGTTCAACGAAGATTTTAACAGGTGCGATACCTTGAGGATAATATGCTCCGACCGGTGAAAGAATAATTGCAAATGTAAGGTGCTTTGCAGGGTGAACACCAACGTGTGCGTCAGTAGCGAATATGTAAGGTCTGATGTAAAGTGAAGTACCGTCAAGTGAAGGTACCCAGTCCTTATCTACTTCTACAAGTGTTTTGATTGCCTTTATAGCAAATTCTTCATCTATCTTAGGAATGCAAAGACGATCACACGAAACGTTCATTCTTGCCATATTCTTATCAGGACGGAAAAGTTGAATTGAACCGTCAGCTGTACGATAAGCCTTCATACCTTCAAAGATTTCCTGTGCATAGTGAAGTACCATAGCGGCAGGATCAAGTTCAAACGGGCCGTAAGGGACGATTCTTGGGTTGTGCCAACCCTCTCCCTCGTCATAGTTCATAATGAACATATGGTCGGTATAATATTGACCAAAACCAAGCTTTGATTCATCAGCAGGCTTTTGTTTTGGAGTAGTTGTTTTTGTGATTGAGATTTCCATTGTAAACGCTCCTTTTATTTTTCATACATAAACAAAATTTGTTTATCACATTATATTATACCGCTTTTTTTTAGCGTTGTAAAGTAGTATAGTGTATTTTTGCGACATTTTTTATAAATAAAATTACAATATTGTACCAATATAAAAGGACAAAGTTAAAACAGCTTTGTCCTTAGAATCTTATGATAACAAATTATAAAGTCTGACGATTGTTGCAACGGCTTGTTCAACAGTATACTGACCTTGCGGATTAAATTCTTCCTCCGTAATACCTGTCATTATACCGTATTCGTTCGCCCAAGTTACAAAGAATTTTGCCCAAGGGGAGATTAAATCTGTGTCGCTGTATGTAAGGCTTGTTTCTGTTCCGATCCACATATACATTTCCGCAACTTTACATAGCAGTGTTGCCGCCTCTTCACGTGTTATTGTGCCGTCAGGGTCGAAATGTGATTCGTCTTTACCGTTTACAATGCCGAGTGCGTAAAGTATGTTGACGGAATCGTCAGCGTTGTTACAATCGACAAAGTAATTTTTTAGATACGGCTTGTTTTGGTCTTGCATATACTTGTCAAGTGACGAGTAATTTTCTTTCACGCAAATTAGATTTGCAAGCAATATACAAAATTGTTCACGTGTAATATTTTCAGAATAGTTGCCTGTAAATTCATACGGCAAAATATTTTTGCTTGCCGCCTCTCTTGCAAAAGGCTGTGCCCAAGGTGATGACGGAAGTTTCAAAAAGTCGTTTGACGTAACGCGGTGTATTTCCTCACCGTTCACCTTTTCTTCCGCATCGCGGTACATACTGTCAAGATAAAGCAATTTTTCTGTATTTGCCTTATTTAATTTGTAGCAAACGTAATTGTTGCTTCCGTACATACCAATCTGCAAACCCGAATTAAGCATATAGCTCTTTACGCCGTCATTTGTGTAGATGTTTACGGAAATACCGCGGAATGGGGTAGGGTTTATCTTTCTGTAAACAGTCATATCTTGAATTGTTGAGTAAAATTCGTTTATTTCGTCTTTTGTGAGGTCGGTATATTTGCCCTCGGCAATATCCGAAACCGTTATACGCGTTATTTCATCGGCGTTAAAAACTCCGAGTGCGTCAGAAAAAGTCATATTTTCCGGCAAATCAACCACATTATATGCGTGTGCGGTAAGTGCAAGCATAAGAAGCAGTACAGTCGGAACAATAATTTTAAATAATCGTTTAATTTTAATCACCTCCGTTTAGAAAACGCAGTAAGTGTCCATATATTCCTTCATTTTTGTAAGAATATCGCCGTATGAACCGTCTTGCTTCAGATATTCGTAAATATCCTGAACAGTAATAATAGCGTGTACGTTAATTCCGAAATCCTCCATAACTTCCATAATGGTTGTCTTTTCAGGGTTTTGACCTACTTCACATCGGTTTACGGAAATGAACATATCTTTAACTTCTACATTTGCGGCATTTTTTAGTATCGGCATAGTTTCTCTTACGGCTGTACCGGCTGTTATGACGTCCTCAATAATGATAACTTTGTCGCCGTCCTGTGGCTTGTAGCCTACAAGTGAACCGCCTTCACCGTGGTCTTTTTCTTCTTTTCTGTTGAAGAAATAAGGCTTGTCGATTTTGTATTCGTTGTAAAGTGCACCTGCGGCGGCAGTTGCAAGAGGGATACCCTTGTAAGCCGGACCGAACATACAGTCAAAATTATCACCGCAGTTTTCCTTTATAAGTGCGGCATAGAACTTGCCGAGTGTGGCAATTTGCTTGCCTGTACGGAAGTTACCTGTGTTTACGAAATAAGGTGTGTTTCTTCCGCTCTTTGTTACGAAATCGCCGAAACGAAGAACATCAGATTCCATCATAAATTCAATAAATTCTTTTTTCTTTTCTGTAAGCATAATTTTTCCTCCTAAAATTAATCTCTAAAATAAAGATTTCTCAATTTTTTCAAAGTGCGTTTTTCCATTCGCGACACCTGCATTTGAGAAATACCCATTATTTCTGAAATTTCCTTTTGACTTTTTTCGTCATAGTAACGATATTCAATAAATTTGCGTTCATCGGCGGAAAGCCGACTCATACAATATTTAATAAAATCCTTGTCTTCTATCATAAGAAAATTGCTGTCCTCAATGCCGATAAGGTTTGAGAAATTCAATTCACCGTCTGCATATGCCTCGTATTCAAGTGACTTTATAAATGATGTATCACCTACTTCGTAGACATTCTCAAGCAGTTTTTCGGGAATGTTGAGTATTCTTGCAATTTCCTCTTGCGAAATTTCGCTTGAAACACGCTTGATTTTTTCCGCTTTGTAGAATATTTCATAAAGACGTCTTGGAATACGGATAAAGTTGCCTTTATCTCTGAAATACTTGCGTATTTCGCCCATCACCGTAGGGGTTGCATATGTGGCGAATTTAACGCCTTTGTCAGGGTCAAAACGCTCAACCGCATATAAAATTCCCATACATGCGACTTGAAATATATCGTCATATTCAACACCGCGATTGATAAATTTGCGTGAAAGAATTTCGGCTATATATATGTAAGAAGAAACGATTTCGTCACGAAGGGCGATGTCGCCTGTTTCTCTGTATCGAGAAAACATTTCATATTCTGTTGTTTTAATTTCGGGTTTGACGACTGCCAATAAAAACCCTCCTTCGTGTGATTTATTTTACAAGTGCCTCGGCAACGGCGATTGAGTCATCGTGTGCCTGAGTATTTTTTTCGTCATCTTTGTAGTTGCGGCGAATAAGAATGTATAGGTCGTCACAGTAAATGCCGTTGTCTTTTAAAAGTCGACTGTCTTTTAGATTTACCGCATAACCTTTGCCGTCAGCGGCTTTAACAACTTTGTCGGAAGACGAGTCTATAAAACTGTCAGTGCAGTCATAAATTTGGTCTACAACTTCTTTTTGCATTTGAGCGTCTACATTGGCCTTGTCCATAAGATAAATAAATGAACAGTCGTCCGTAAACGTTAAGTCAAGCTTTGTTTGAATAGCATAGTCGTATTCTTCGCTGCCTGCATTGTCCGCAAAAACGAGTGTGCTTAGAAGTACTGAATTTTCGCCGTTTCCGTCAATGTCGCTTATACGTTCGGAAATTATTTCTTTAAGCTTGTTAATTTCTTCTTCGGAATAATTCATATGTCCCGCGTAAACAACATTCATATCGTATTTCGGACGTGTCGCACATTGTACAATGGTTACGGACGCAATAAGAACAGCTACAACCGTAATTATAACGTGCCATTTGTAGTAATCCCAAAAATATTCCCACCATTTTTTTGTGAACTTCGGTGGTACTTCACCGTATTTTTCTGCCATTCGGATTCCTCCTTTATGGTTGGTTTATAATTTGTGTGCTTTGACGCATACAATAACTGCGTCTAAAAAGCTATTAGTCCTATTATATCATAACTGCACTATTAAATTCAAGGCTTTTTCTTGGAAATAGAGTTTACTTTACAAAATTGAGGAAAATAATCAAAAAAGCCCTTTGAGAAAAGGGTTTCTCCTCTCTCAAAGGGCAAGTTGGCAAACTTGAATTTTCAAATTAGTCTTTGCAAATAACCTTTGAACCTTCACCATCAATTACAATTCCCTGACGGTTGTTAATTGGGCATAGATTCAAATCCGAAAACTCAGTCATTATTTTCTCGGTAACTTTCTTAAATGGTGCTGTAAGATAATGCGGAAGAACATAGAAATCAATCAAATCAAGACCTGCATCATCTTCTTGTGAGTAGTCCTCTAGCTTTTCATCCATTTGCTCGATATATTGGATGCTTGGAGCGCATATAATTGCGCCTGCCGACTCGCCGATCATCAATTTTCCATTTGCCAATTCCTTTTTCAGTAGCCCATCAGCTCCCGTTTTACGGAGCTGGTCCATAAGAAAGAAAGAATTTCCGCCGGTAAAATATATCACATCTGCTTCTTCAAAAACAGACTGTATCGTTGAATAAGCCTTCGTTGAAATATCAATTTCAGTTACGATTGCTCCCAACTTTTTGAATAATTTTCGAGCCGAGCCGACATAACCGGTGTAGCCTTCACGCAGTGAAGCTGTTGGAATAAATGCGACTTTCTTATTTTCAATTTCTTCCTTTATCAGACTTCCCACACTTGAAAAGTGCGAACATAAAAATAGTTTCATCAATATTCTCCTTTATAAATTTATATTTCTGTTTGTTTTAAAAATGGGCAACTCCGATTGGAATTGCCCACTCATTGCACTAATTATGCGATTTTTTCTTGCTTGCACCGATTTCTGCATCAATTATTGATGTAAGTTTGATGTAAATCGCTGTTTTTTTAGTTTTTTATCAAATGAAGTACGTCCCGTCTATTCGGTAAAACGGTACATCTTTACATCATCTTAATAGAGCTTTGCACCTGCCGGAATATGGTCATCTACCATAAGGAGATGAAGCTTTTCTTCGCCTTCTTCTTCGTGTACTGCACTGAGAAGCATACCACAAGAGTCAATGCCCATCATTGCTCTTGGAGGAAGATTTGTGATAGCAATAAGAGTCTTTCCAACCAGTTCTTCCGGCTCATAAAAGCTATGAATACCGCTTAAAATGGTTCTGTCTGTGCCTGTTCCATCATCAAGAGTGAACTGTAACAGTTTCTTTGACTTCGGTACTGCAACACACTCTTTAACTTTTACTGCACGGAAATCTGACTTGCTGAATGTATCAAAGTCTACCATTTTCTCAAACAAAGGCTCAATCTTTACCTTAGAAAAATCAATTTTTTCAGACTCAGTTTTTACATTTTTTTCAGGTGCTTCAGAAGCTGTATTTTTTACATCATTTTACTTGTTTACATCATTCAACGGTTTCATCGTTGGGAACAGAAGAACGTCGCGGATGGCTGGGGAATCGGTAAGGAGCATACACATACGGTCGATACCGAAACCGATACCGCCTGTCGGTGGCATACCGATTTCAAGTGCACGCATAAAGTCTTCATCTGTTGTATTAGCCTCTTCATCGCCCTGTGCAAGAAGTTCTTCCTGTGCTTTAAAACGTTCTCTTTGGTCGATTGGGTCATTAAGTTCAGAATAAGCGTTTGCCATTTCCCAACCGTTCATAAAGAACTCAAAACGTTCAACGTAATCAGGGTTTTCAGGCTTTTTCTTTGTAAGCGGTGAAATTTCAACCGGGTGATCCATAACGAAAGTCGGTTGAATAAGGTGTTCCTCTGCATATTCTTCAAAGAACAAGTTAAGAATATCGCCCTTCTTATGCCTGTCCTCATATTCAACGTGATGTTCATCGGCAACCTTACGAGCCTCTTCAAGTGTATTAATTTCGTTAAAGTCAACGCCTGCGTACTTTTTAACCGCGTCAACCATTGTTATACGTTCAAACGGCTTACCCAAATCCATTTCTATACCGTTATACACGATTGTAGTTGTACCAAGCACTTCCTTGGCAACGTGGCGGTAAAGATTTTCTGTAAGATCCATCATACCGTGATAATCTGTGTATGCCTGATACAATTCCATAAGAGTAAATTCAGGGTTATGGCGAGTGTCAAGACCTTCGTTTCTGAAAACTCGTCCTATTTCATAAACCTTATCAAAACCACCCACGATAAGACGCTTTAAGTAAAGCTCAAGTGAGATACGAAGCTTGAAATCTTCGTCCAATGCGTTAAAGTGCGTTTCAAAAGGTCTTGCGGCAGCACCGCCTGCGTTTGCGACAAGCATAGGTGTTTCAACTTCAAGGAAGTTTTGACCGTTTAGGTAGCTGCGAATTGACGCAATAATCTTTGAACGGTTGATAAATGTCTTTTTAACATCGGCGTTCATAATAAGGTCGATATATCTTTGACGATACCTAAGGTCTGTATCTGTCATACCGTGGAACTTTTCCGGAAGCGGAAGAAGTGATTTTGAAAGCAGAGTGATTTTTTCGGCTCTTACCGAAATTTCACCTGTCTGAGTTGTGAAAACTTCACCCTCTGCACCGATAATATCGCCTATATCAAGCTTTTTGAAACGAGCGTATTCGTCCTCGCCCAAAATATCCTTTTTAACAAAAAGCTGAATTTGTCCGTCTATATCAGAAACGTGAACAAAACCGACTTTACCCATACCTCTCTTTGACATAATACGTCCTGCGATTGAAACAGTCTGACCGTCAAATTGAGATACTTGTGCCTTTATGATTTGCACTTCGTCACTGACGCGTTTCTTTAATTCGCGGTCTTCCTCTGTATAGTTTTCTTTAAGTTGAGCAGATGTGTGTGTTCTCTCAAATTTTGTGATTTTAAATGGGTCACGTCCGTCATTTTGAAGTTCTGTAAGCTTATCTCTGCGGACTTGCAAAAGTGCCGATAATTGCTCTTGTGTTTGCTCTGTGTTTTCCATCTATTGAAAATCCTCCTTAAATCTAATTCTGAATATACTATATAATTATATACTATTTTTATTGAATTTACAATGACTTTTTGAGAAAAAAGTCATATTTTAAGCAGAAAACTGCGTATAAAATTATATTTTCCATTGACATAAGGGTGAGAATTATATAAAATACAGTTTAGAATATTACGGAACGGAGATTTTTAAAGTGAAAAATCCTACAGTAAAAAAGATATTTGCGTGCGTGGCTGTGCTTACCGTGTTGACAGGTTCGGCACAAGGTGCGTACAAAGTTGAAATAGATGACGATACATATGTATCGGACGAAGTATATTTTGCGCCTGTGTCAACTTGGGACGAAGTCAAGGCACAACGCATAAATTTAAAGCAAGGCAAGGTTTTGTTTTACGCGGGCAAAGAAAATGAGCCGTATAAAATTGCGGCGGAGGTTATGCCGCTGAATACGACAAACAAGAAAATTATATATAAATCCGAAGATATAACGATTGCGACAGTTGACGAAAACGGTGTTGTTACACCGACTGACAAAATAGGTGATACATTCATTGATATAAGGTGCGGAAATGCATTGTCAAAGTTGAAAGTAAGCGTTGTTAAGGGAGTAGAAGGCGTTGCAATGTCGCAAAGTGAAATGACATTGTATGCAGATAAGCCTATTACCGCAAAACTTACGGCTATGGTTTCGCCGACAGACGCGACTATACAAAAGGTCAGATGGTACAGTGACGACGAGTCGATTGCAACTGTGGACAGTGAGGGACTTGTATCGCCTTGCGGTGTCGGAACAACCGACATTTACGCAAAAACGGAGGACGGCGACTATACGGCAAAATGCACGGTTACCGTTACAACATGGGAAAAACGTAAAGAGGATATACCTGTTGTGTACACCGACTATGATATGACGGTTGATGAAATGGTTGAAGAACAAATGACCGCAGAACCGACTGTATTTACAAACGGTGTGTTCCCGGCGAGTGAGGAAAATGTTGAACAGTATGTAAATCCGGAAAATCTTGTATCTGGATATGAAAAATATCAGTTTATGGATTTGAGTGTGTCAAACAATGTCGATTCCGCTACACTTGACACTTATTTAAAGGGTAAAGGAGTTTTGGACGGTCACGGCAGTGAATTTAAGAAAGCGGCTGATGATAACAACGTAAGTGAAGTATATCTTGTAATTCATTCGTGCCTTGAAACAGGTAACGGTTCATCGGAACTTGCAAACGGTGTTGAATATAACGGCACAACGGTGTATAACTTGTTCGGTATCGGTGCGGTGGACGAATCACCGATTGACGCCGGTGCGGAATATGCGTATAAGCAAGGCTGGACGAGTGTAGAAAAGGCAATCGAGGGCGGTGCAAAGTGGATAAGTGAGAATTATATCAATAATTCCAAATACGGGCAGAACACTTTGTATAAAATGAGATGGAACCCCGAAAAACCAGCCGAACACCAATACGCAACCGATATTGCGTGGGCGTCAAAACAGGCAAAGAGTATGAGCAGTATGTTCGAGGCATTCCCAACGGCAAAGTATAAATTTGAAATTCCGAGATACAGCGGACAGGAAAAATTAGAAGTTAAATAAATAAAAAAACAAGTCACTTTGAAGCGAACCCCAAAATTTAGACAAAATTAAATATTAACTTGCTTGTGAATGAGTTCGGTATTGTACCGGACTCATTCCTTTTAGCTTTAAAGAAATTCTTTCATTGTTGTAATAATCAATATATCTTTTTAATTCATCTATGAAAGCTTTGACACTTTCAAATTTTTCACCATAAAACATTTCAACTTTCAATCTTCCGAAGAAGTTTTCCATCGCACCGTTGTCCATACAATTTCCTTTTCTAGACATACTTTGTACAATATTGTGTTCTGACAGTAAACGTTGATATTCCGAATGTTGGTATTGCCAACCTTGGTCAGAATGGAATAATGGTTTCGCATTAGCGGGCAGCTTTTTGAATAAACCATCAAGCATTTCTCTAATTTGCTGCAAATTTGGACTTAATGAAATTGAGTATGACACAATTTCTCGATTATACAAATCCATTACAGGTGACAAATATACTTTATCATTACACACTTTAAATTCAGTTACATCAGTTGCTAGTTTTTCAAAAGGTTTTGTAGCTGTAAATTCTCTTTTAAGTAAGTTGTCGGCTATTTTGCCGATTTCTCCTTTGTATGAACGATATTTACTGTTTTTGCGTTGTTTTCCTTTGAGATTAAGTTCTTTCATCAGTTTCAACACAGTTTTATGGTTAATTGTATATCCTTTTTGTCTTAATACAATTAAGATTCTGCGGTAGCCGTATCTGCCTTTATTAGCTAAAAATATATATAGTATTTCTTGTTTCTCTTTCTTGTATTTATCTTTGATTGGATGTTGTATATAGTAATAAAAGGTACTACGGGCTAAACCTGATAATTGCAGCAAGTCTTTTAACGGATATTTTTGCCTTAATTCATTGACTATTGCTGCTTTTTCTCTTCTTTTAACATTCTTTTCCGAACTAAGGCACTGAGTTTTTTTAAGTATTCATTCTCCATTCTTAATCGCTGATTTTCGGCAATTAAATCTTCTTCAATTTTCTTATCAAGTTTGGGTGGACGACCTTTTGCTATTCCATCTACTTTACTGGCTCTACCTCGTCTTTCTTTCATCAGACCTTCGGCTCCTTCTTCCAAGAATATGCGTTCCCATTTCGATATTACATTATGTTTAACATCGTATTTTCTCTCTGTTTCCATTATACCCAAATGGTTTTCTCGCATATCCATTATAACAGATAGTTTGAATTCTGGCGAGTGTTTTCTATATTTTTGTCCTTTCTTTGCCATAAAAATATGCACCTCCAAAAGTGTCTAACTTTTGGGGTGCATATCACTTTTGAAGTGACTTGTTTTTTGTTGTTTATGATTAATTGTAGATTACGATAAGTTTTGCAGTACCCTTTGATGAGCATACAAGAACTTTTGAACAATCTTCGCCGTAGTTTTTAGCGTCTTTCAAATCGTTGATTGAAAGGTCTGTTGTTGTGTTATCGACATATCTGCTGATTTCATCTCTGTCTTCGTCCATACGAACAATCTTTGTTGACGCGTTGACTGTGATTTCTTCGTAATCGCTGTCATCAAGAGTATATGTACCGTCAACGTTTTCAAAACCTGTCTTTGTTACATAAATCTTCTTTTCGTCAGTAAGGACTTGGCTGATGTTGTACATACAAGCTCTTGAGTAAGGAACTGTACCTGTTGATGTGCTGTTGTAAACTTCGTCTTCGTCAGTACCGTTCTTTTTAAATCTGTAATCGAATTTGTATTTTTGATAATTATTATCTTCTGTAGGGTCTTGTTCTTCTTCCCAGTTGAACTTTTTACCGTCATATGTCTTGCCGTCAAGAACTTCTGCGATGTCTGCGAACTTAATGTTGTTTATACGTCCTTGTGCAAGCTGATCGCTGTCATAAGCGAATTGGATAACGTCACCGATTTGCGCGTCTGCAAATTCTGTACGGTCATAAGTTGTCCAGGCTTTTTCTGTGTTTGAACCTGCGAATACGTTGAATTGAAGAACTGAATCGTCTTTTACTTCATTATATACGCTTTCAGGTAAAGTAGAAACGATTGAGAAGTTTGTATCTTTCTTAACTGATGTAAGTGTACCGTCATTTCCGTAAAGTACCAAAAGCCCGGCAACCTTTGATGAACTGATGTCATATGCTTCTACATAGTATGTATCACCTGTTGTAAATGCTGATGACGCGGTTTTTTTAGCATATTTTTCTCTCTGTGTTCTGTCTGCCGGAACATAAAGAACAACTGTTGAAGAGTTTATTGAAAATGCTGTTTTGCCGTTAAGCGAGAAACTGTTTGATGAATAAGTATACTTATCGGCAGCTTTGCACTTTGCGATTTGTTCTTTGTCGTCATTTTGAGTTTGAAGTTCATCAGATGTAAGAGCAACGATTTGTGTAACTTCACCGTTTGTTATTGTAACTCTTGCCGGTTGTGAGAAACCTGTAAGTGTAGGAGTTTTTCCTGCACCGTAAATATGATCTGCCAATTCTGTATCATCGTTTGTATAATCGGCCGATGCTTTTAGTTTGTCAATTATAAGTTCACTCTTGATTGATGCACCGTTGAACTTAACTTTATCCTTTACAGGATATGACGACGCACTGCTTGCCGAAACAGTCGGTGCATATGCAGTAATGTAAATCTTACCGCCTTCGTCACGGTCGATAAATGCGTTTGTGATGTAAGCGTAAGGAATTACGGCAGTCTGTTCAAGTGTTCCGAAAACGGCTGTGTTAAATGCGTCAAGATAGAATGTACCCGAAACGCCTGTTTTAAGAGTTTTGCCGTCTTTGTCATTTATGTATGCCTCACACTTGCTGCCGATTTTATATGATTTACCGCCGATTGTCATTTTATCGCCGTTTGAACCGATTGAAGTGATTGAACCCTTAACAGGATTATTTGTAACAAGAAGTGTGTAGTACGAACCGTCAAGGCTCTTTGTATAAAGAATTACATCGTTTGCGGAAATTGATGTAACAGGAATTTCCGAACCGTTCTTTGTGATTGTGTATGTATAATCAGACGCTTGAGGGTCAAGGATTAAGTAGTTACCTGTTACGAGCTTGTCTGTTATACGGTAATCTGTTGTTGTAGGAGTGGCATAAGCAACTATTGTGTCATAGTTGTTTATTTGAATCATATCTATTGTGCCGTCGTCACCGTTGTCTGTAAGTTTAACGTCACCGTAGATTGTGTAGTCTGTGTCAGGAGTAAGCCATTGTTCAAGTGCCTCTTCGCGTGAGAATGTTTCTTCCTGCTTTGTTGTCGGATTTGTAAGAGTTACGGTTTCGTTCTTTGCAACAAGTTTGCCGTTGTATCTTACTGTAAGTTCATCTTCTTTTAGTTTTACAGTCTTTAGCTTTGATGATGAATCATAGTATTTAAGTGAGTTGCCGGAAAAACTGTTTAAATCTTCATAATCTAATTTGATTTCAGAATTTTTTGTTGTTTCGTCGTCAATGATGATAAGCTTTCTGTCGTCCTTGTCTGTCAACTGTTCATAGTAAACGGTGATAGTATTGCCAAGATATTTGCTTATATCTGTAACGTTTGAAGTGAATTCCGAGAAGTCGATTTTTACAAGATCACTGCTGTCGTTCGGCAAGATAGCCATTTCACTTTCGTTAAGATCTTGCTTGCAGTCCTCTGTCAGGTAATCTTCAACACCTACAAGAGTACCTTTTAGCTTTTTAACTTTTAGGTAGTCCTGCATAAGAGTTTTCTCTGTTGCAACCCAGTTGTAACCGTTGTTTTCGTATATAGGTATTTCAAGTGCGTTGTAAAGTACCTGTGCAATCATACCTCTTGTTGCACCTTCACTGTAACCTGTTGAATTAACTTTCTTTGTAAGGTCAAGAGTGTTTGCCTGCTTAATGAAACCTTCCGGCCATTCGCCGAGATTTTCGGCAAACTGAACATAACCTAATGTACAAACTACCATTTTAAGAGCTTGTTCATAAGTTACAGGAGCGTCCGGAGCAAAAGTACCGTCGCCCATACCTGCGATTATGCCAAGATTGTAGGCAGTTTGAATATAGTTCTTTGCCCAGTGTGAAGCGTCAACATCAGTAAAGTCTGATGAGTCGTATGCAAGGTCTTTGTAACCAAGTATAAATACGATAAGCTTTGTGAATTCGGCTCTTGTGATTTGACCGTCAGGCTTGAAAGTACCGCCTTCGTATCCGTCAATAACTTTAAGCTTTGTTAAAGTTGTAATAGCGTCTTTGTAAGTATTATCGTCACCTACGTCGCTGAATGCAGCAAAAACCGATGTTTGACATATGACGGAAAGTGTCATAATAAGTGATGTCAGAATTGCTGTTATTTTTTTCATGAGTTATTCATCCTTTCGTTTTGAATTTAGTGTAGTAATATTCAGATACTGATATTTTATCATTCTTTTATATATAAGTCAATTAAAATAATATATTTCACAATTGTGAATTTTAATAAAATTGTGTAAAAAAATTTATTTAACATTGCAATAATAAGAGGAAAGTGCTACAATATCTATTGACTGACATTTTTAATATTAGTTATATATAAATATGAAGAAAAACGTGGAGGAACATTTATGGATAATAAAAAGAAAAACCGTTCGCCGCTGAAAAATCCGTTGTTGATATTTTTGGTGATTTCGGTTATTGCGACAGTTATTTTAAATATGGTAATGCTGTCGTTGCAGACACCGAAGAAACAGGAAATATCGTACAGTGAATTTTTGACTATGCTTGATGAAAATAAAGTTGACGAGGTTATTTTGCAGTCGGAGCAGATAGTCATATATGAAAAGTATGACGAATCACAGCCGATAACAACGCCTAAAACAACCGAGTTTATGAAGATGATGGGCATAGATACAGACGCGGTTATAGAACAGGCAAAGGAAAACAGCAGAAATGTGTATTATACGGGATATATCCCTGACGACAGACTTCTTGCGGATTTGGACAGTCACGGTGTGAAGTATTCCACACCGATACAGCATAACAGTCCTGTGCTTGATTTCTTCCTTACATGGATATTGCCGTTGGTAGTTATTTATTTACTGTTCTTTATTTTGACACGTTCAATGTCGAAGAAAATCGGCGGTGGCGGCGGAATTATGGGAATAGGTCAGTCCAACGCAAAGATGTATAACGTAGAAAATGCGACAGGCGTAACGTTTGCGGACGTTGCCGGTCAGGAAGAGGCTAAAGAATCGCTTGACGAAATAGTCGATTATCTTCATAATCCGTCAAAATATCTTGCAATCGGTGCAAAACAGCCTAAGGGTGCACTTTTGGTCGGACCGCCGGGAACAGGTAAAACACTTCTTGCAAAGGCGGTTGCCGGTGAGGCGAAAGTGCCGTTTTTCTCGCTTTCCGGTTCGGAATTTGTGGAAATGTTTGTCGGCGTCGGTGCGTCAAGAGTTCGTGACTTGTTTAAGCAAGCATCGGCAAAAGCACCTTGTATTATATTTATAGACGAAATTGACGCAATCGGTAAATCGAGAGATAATCAGATTAGTTCAAATGATGAACGTGAACAAACTTTAAATCAGCTGTTAAGCGAGATGGACGGATTTGATTCGTCAAAGGGACTTGTAATTTTAGCGGCAACCAACCGTCCGGAAGTGCTTGATAAGGCACTTTTAAGACCGGGTAGATTTGACAGAAGAATTATTGTTGAAAAGCCTGATTTAAAAGGCAGAGAAGATATTTTGCGTGTGCATATAAAGCACGTTAAAACAGAGCCTGATATTAATCTTCACGAAATGGCACTTGCAACAAGCGGTGCGGCAGGTGCAGACCTTGCGAATATGGTAAATGAGGCGGCTTTAAGAGCGGTAAGATGTAACAGAAAGACCGTAAGCCAAGAGGATCTTATGGAGGCTGTTGAAGTCATAATCGCGGGTAAAGAAAAGAAAGACAGAATTTTGTCCGAAAAGGAAAAGAGAATTGTTTCGTTCCACGAAGTCGGTCACGCACTTGCAACAGCGGTACAGAAACATACTCAGCCTGTTCACAAAATCACAATCGTTCCGAGAACTATGGGTTCGCTTGGTTATACAATGCAAATGCCCGAAGAGGAAGAACGTTATTTGATGTCGAAAGACGAAATAGTTGACCAGATTACAGTGTTCCTTGCAGGCCGTGCGGCGGAAGAACTTGTATTCAACGTGCAGACAACAGGTGCGTCAAATGATATTGAACGTGCAACGTCACTTGCGAGAAATATGATTACGCAATATGGTATGTCGGAAAAATTCGGTATGGCCGGACTTGAAAGCATACAGAATAAATATCTTGACGGCAGAAATGTTTCAAACTGTTCGGAGGAAACAAAGACAGATATTGATAAGGAAGTTGTACGCGTATTGAAAGAGTGTCACGAAAAGGCATTTAATATATTGAAAGAAAATCGTGACGCACTTGATGAAATCGCAGAATTTCTTATCAATAAGGAAACTATTACGGGCGATCAGTTTATGGAGATATTCAACCGTGTAAAAAGCGGCAGAGAAAATTCTGACAGTGATGCAGAAGAAAGTGCCGCAGTTAATGAAGAAAATGATAAAGAAGAATAACGGTACGTTCAAAAAGTGCTTTGCTCAAAGGCTTAGGGAACTGAGAAAAGAAAACGGCATAACGCAGGCGGGACTTGCGGAGAGAATGAATGTTTCAAGAACGTGTATCGCGAATTGGGAAAGCGGCAAGCGTATCCCCGAAGTGGCGGCGATAACGTATCTTGCCAAGCTTTTTAAAGTTCCTGTTGACTACCTTTGCGGCAGGACGGACGAACGGTACAGAGTGAAATTGCTTGATAATATCGACTTCGACTTAACAAAACTAAACGGCAAAGGCATCGAAATGCTTTGCGAATATTACGATTATCTTGTCAGCAGTAAAAAATATAGAGCAAAATAGTAAAAAATGCTTGACATTTGCTGAAAAAAGATATATAATTACAAAGCTTGCGGTAAACGTAAGCAATCCTTGCCCACACGGGATATGTGTGGGACAAAAGTCCATAAGGAGGTGCAGAAAATGGCTGAAAAAATACTAAACAGCTATGAAACAATTTTTATCATTGACGCAACACTTGATGAGGAAACGGTTACTGCTCTAAAGGATAAGTTTACAACACTTATCGAACAGAACGGTGAACTTGAATCTGTTGACGAATGGGGCAAGAGAAGACTTGCTTACGAAATTAATGATAGAACAGAAGGTTTCTACTATCTCGTAAACTTCAAGGCTGACAGCGAGTTCCCTAAAGAACTTGAAAGACAGTACAAGATTACAGAAGGTATCCTAAGAACTATTGTTATCAGAAAAGACGAAGAATAGTCTTTTGTGAAGAAAGCGGTGTAAGTATGAACAAAGTTATATTAATGGGACGTCTTACACGCGACGTCGAAATGCGTCAGACTCCGAACGGTGTTTCACTTGCGAGATTTTCAATCGCGGTAAACAGACGTTTCGCCGGTAAAGATGCTCAGCAGCAGGCTGATTTCATCAACTGCGTTGCATGGCGTCAGACAGGTGAATTTATCGCAAGATATTTCCAAAAGGGCAGTATGATTGCGGTAGTCGGAAGTATTCAATCGAGAAGTTGGGACGGTAATGACGGTAAAAAGCAGTATGCGACGGAAGTTGTTGTAGACGAGGCTTACTTTACCGGTTCAAGAGCCGAATCAGGTACTCAAGGCGGAGGAAATTATCAGAACCAAGGCTTTAATCAGGGCGGATTTAACGCTCCTCAATCGCAGCCTGCACAAGGCAGTGAACCAAACTTTGGTGATGATTTTGATATGGGCGATTTTTCGGACCTTGACGGTTCGGAAGACGATTTGCCATTCTAACATCCGCGTGATAAAAATTGATAGGAGGAAAATAACATGGCTGAAAGAAATGACAGACCACAGAGAGCAAGAAGACCTAAGAAAAAGGTTTGTATGTTCTGCGTAGATAAGGTTGAGCATATCGATTATAAGGATACAGCAAAGCTTAGAAGATACGTTACTGAAAGAGGCAAGATCGTGCCAAGACGTATCAGCGGTAACTGTGCAAAGCACCAAAGACAGCTTACAACAGCTATCAAGCGTGCAAGAATTATAGCACTATTGCCATTCGTTGCTGAATAATTGATTTTTTAAACGGAATGCACTGCATTCCGTTTTTTTATATATAATTTAACGGAAGGTGTTATAATGAACATAAAAGTAAGAGAATTTAATGAAAGCGATATACAAGCCGCAAATGAAATTTGGAACGAAGTCGTAGAGGACGGAGTGGCTTTTCCACAGGAAGAATGTCTTACGGAAAAGAGCGGATTGGAATTTTTTAAGAGTCAGTCATATACAGGTATTGCGTATGATGAAGAAACGGGTGATATTGTCGGACTTTACATACTTCATCCGAACAATGTCGGCAGATGCGGTCATATCTGCAATGCAAGCTATGCGGTGAAATCAACACAAAGAGGTAAGCATATAGGTGAAATTCTTGTGACGGATTGCTTGAAAAAAGCAAAGGAAATCGGTTACGGTGTACTTCAATTTAATGCTGTTGTCGCAACTAATCAATATGCACTTAAATTATATAAAAAACTCGGCTTTGTACAACTCGGTGTAATACCTAACGGTTTCCGTATGAAAGACGGAACATACGAAGATATAATTCCGCATTATCACACTTTATAAAAATTTTTTTGAAAAAAGTGCAACCTTTTGGTGTGCTGAATTGTATTATAAGTGAAGGGAGGGGGATTAATGACAGACGAAAGGTCAAAAACAGACGTTTCATCTGACGAAGTTATACGCAAGTATTTTGATACGGTGTATAAACTTGCTTTGTCACAAACGAAAAATCAAACTTTTGCCGAAGATGTGACGCAAGACGTGTTTGTTCGATTTATACAGAATAAAGATAAATTTGAGTCGGAGGAACATATAAAGGCTTGGCTCATTCGTGTGACGATAAATTGCTCAAAGAGTGTTTTTATGTCATCGTGGTTCAAGAAAATCGTTCCGCTTGAAGAAGATTTAACCTTTGACAATCCCGAAAAAAGTGACGTGTATTTCGCTGTACAAGACCTTCCCTTAAAATATCGTACGGTGATACATCTTTTCTATTATGAGGATATGAGCGTGAGGGAAATCGCCGAAAGCATTGACATAAAAGAATCGACTGTTAAATCGCATTTACACAGAGGCAGAATGTTGCTTAAAAATAAACTGAAAGGAGATTATGACTTTGTTTAGGAAAATTTATAAACAAGCCAATGACGATATAAAACCGAGTGAAGATATGATAAACAGAGTTATCTTGAATGCGCATAAAGGTGCAGAGAAAAGACAATCTCCCCTGCCGTATAGGCGATACGCAAAATATGCGGTATCGGCTGCGGCGGCAGTTGTTGTTGTGTCTGCGGCGGTTATATCTATGCCGTATTGGCAGAAAACAAGAGATGACGGCGTGATTATTGAGGAGCAAGTTTCAACACCGACACCGTCCGATATGTCGGAAAGTGTAGTTTCAAATACTGCGGATACTTCATATCCGTATCCTACCGATAGTCCACAAACTATTCAAAATCCCTATACTCCCCCTCCCAATAACTATTCGGATAGTCAAACTAAAACGGAGAAAAAGAACTGTGACTATAAGAGTAGTGACAATGAAAAAGTTGCGGTAAATAATCGGATAGCAAACGAGAACAAATCGCTTAAAATCGAGGATAAAACCAAAATCCCCAATATCGAGAGTGAACAAAACAGTGAAAATCAAGAAATAACGGAAGATGTCACTGTCGAAGAAAGTGCAATCGAGGAAAACACAATCGAATTGTCAACAATATTTTCTGCTTTTATGTCAAGTGACAGAACAGCAGAAATCAGTACAAAAAAAGAAGTGCCGACCGAAATTACAAGCGATGAAGGCAATGCCGATACGGTTATCGGCACCGGAATGGCAATGAGTTCGGCTATGGCTACATCAGTGCCGACACCTCAAATAGAAATAAACGCTCCGAGCGGTTTTGAAACGACCGATACATATAACGGCGGTGCGGCTTTTGAATCAGAAAACGGCGGAAGAATAGACGTAAATTATTATTACAGCGGAAATGACGATACAGAGCCGGTGTATAACGAATATGAAAATGATGTATCGGCATATTTTACCGAAGATAAAATCGATTATAATATTTACGGAACCGATACGGGCAGAGAGCCTGTGGAAGAAGTAGTCAATTCAATCAAATAAAGTATTGAATTGATTTGCAATTTGTGATATAATATAAACAATATAATGATTTTGGAGGTAATGATTGTGAATAAGAAGATAATAGCATCTGTATTGGCTGTCGCATCTGTTTTGACTGTATCGGCAGGCGCTTTGGCTGATGATAACATTACGGTTACGGTAAACGGAAATAATGTTTCTTTTGTGGAAATAACACCTTTTATTGAAAATGACCATACACTTGTTCCTATGCGTGAAATATTCGAGGCACTTGGCGCAGACGTACAGTGGGACAACGAAACAAGAACTGTTATATCATATGATTCGGTAAGTGACGTAAGTATTACAATGCAGATTGATTCTGATGTAATGTATGTAAACGGCAACGCGGTTACACTTGAAACACCCGCAAAAATCGTGGGTTCATCAACGGTTGTGCCTGTAAGAGCAATCGCTGAGGGTATGCACAGCGTTGTCGGTTGGGACGAGGCAACAAAGACAGTTACTGTTGAAAAGGAAATCAAAACAGAGCCGTCTTCACAAATTCCAAACCCATGGACAGATTATAACAGTCTTGACGAGCTTAATGCGGCATTGAATAATGCAAAGAGCGTAAAATATCAAGTGGCAGATTTGAACGCAAGCAGTTTTGATGAAGGTAGCAAGTGCGAGGCACAAAGCTACAGATACCTTGCCGACAGTAATTTGGCAGAAATCAAATACACTTACAATACAAATGTATTAGACATTACAGTTCGTACACAACCGGGTGACGCAGACATTTCGGGTATATCGGGCGGTACTAAGGTTGAGGACTACAAAGTAGCCGATTCGGCAGTTGAAATTTACACATACAATAAAACAACATACGCAATATGGTCATGCGAGGACGCGGGTACAGTAATGAGTCACAGCGTTGCCGTAACGGAAAATGAAACTGTTACAGACGTGAATGCTCTTGTAAAAACACTTGTAGACGACGTTGAAACAAATCACCCAAGAGGTTAATTTGACTGAAATAAAATATAAAAAACCGCTTTAATGAGCGGTTTTTTTGGTGTGAAAATACAGTTGAGAAAAATGCAGTGATATGGTATAATTTAAGATATGAAAAATGAAAGAGGTATTAAAATGGTTATTTTATATGAAGTACACGATAATTTATACGTAAATATGACGAACAAATGTCCGTGCGCGTGCACATTCTGTCTAAGACAGACGAGGGACGAAATGAATCATTCGGGCAGTCTTTGGCTTGAAAGAGAACCGAGTGTTGAAGAAGTTAAAAACGAATTTTCAAAATTTGATATGAATAAGTATAAAGAGGTTGTTTTCTGCGGTTTCGGTGAGCCGACCGAAAGACTTGACGATGTGCTTGAAGTCTGTCGGTTTATAAAGGATAAGTATAACAAGACTATCCGTATAAACACAAACGGTCTTGCCGACCTTATTCACAAAAAGAACACTGCGCCTATGTTTGACGGACTTATCGATATTGTTTCGATCAGCCTTAATACACCGAACAAGGAACGTTATCTTGAACTTACACGCAGTAAATTCGGCATCGAATCGTTTGACGCAATGATTAAGTTTGCCGAAAATGTAAAGCACTATGTAAAGGAAGTGGTGCTTTCGACTGTTTCGACAACGCTTACAGAGGAAGAAGAAAAGGAATGTGCCGATATTTGTAAAAAAATCGGCGTGACATACAGAATAAGACCGTTCGAGGATTGATAATTATGAATACTGTTGCAACAGAAATGATAAAGTATTATGCAGGTGACAAGAAACGCATAAACCATTTTATAAAAGTACACGGTTATGCCAAAGCGATAGGCGAAGCGGAGGAGCTTGATGAAAGGACTATGCTTATTCTTGAAACTGCCGCATATGTGCATGATATAGGAATAAAGATAAGCGAAGAAAAATATAATTCTTCTGCGGGCAAATATCAGGAAATCGAGGGTCCGCCGATTGCGGAGGAAATGCTCACGAAATTGGGATATGACAAAAACGTTATCGAACGTGTGTCATACCTTGTCGGTCATCATCACACATATTCAAATATCGACGGTATCGACTATCAAATACTTGTTGAGGCGGACTTCCTTGTCAATATAGATGAGGACGAAATGACAAAAGAAACGGCTGAAAACGTTCGTGAGAAGATATTTAAGACAAAATCCGGTACACAAATGCTGGATAATTTATTTTTAACGGAGCTGATAAAATAATGTGGATAGGACTCGTATGCCTTTACGGAGTTTTAAAGGGTGTAAGAGATATAATAAAGAAAAAGGCAATGGAGAAAAACAGTGCTATGGAGGTGCTGTTTTTCTACACGTTTATAAGCTTTTTATTCGTGACGCCGAGCGTGAAAAACGCATTGTCGATAGATTTTCATTATATCGGATTTGTAATGATAAAATCGGCTATAATTTTTATAGCTTGGATATGCAGTTTTAAGGCGATAAAGAAACTGCCGATTGGATTTTACGGAATTATGGATATGTCGCGCGTAATATTTGCGACAGTGCTGGGAGTAACGGTGCTGGGAGAAGTTATGACGGGACATAAGATTGCCGGTATGGCACTTGTGCTTGTCGGATTGCTTTTCGTAAATGCCAAAGGCAAGGGATTGGGCGAAGAAAAAGCAAAGCCGATATACATTGTACTTGTGCTTATATCGTGTCTTTGCAACGCTGTTTCGGAACTGCTTGATAAAATGCTTATGCAGAGTATGAACAGCGGTCAACTTCAATTTTGGTATATGTTCTTTATGGTAATATTGTATTTGGGCTATATGATTGTAACCAAAACAAAAATAGATTTCAGAACGATATACAAAAATTATTGGATACTTATTTTGAGCGTGCTGTTTGTAATCGGCGATAAGGCACTGTTTATCGCGTGCAGCAAGCAGGAAAGCACGGTTGTCGCAATGACTCTTATAAAACAATGTTCGGTTATGATTACGATTATAGGCGGACGAATTGTGTTCAAAGAAAAACGCACGCTTTATAAAATGGTGTGTGCGGCGGTTATAATCGCCGGAATAGTTTTTGCCGTTATGTAAAAAATTAAATTTATTATTGCAAAAAAATGGTTGATATGATAGAATGATTTATATATAATCTATAATGGCATTAAGGGTATATGAAGGGAGTCGGATTATGCTGGATATATATAATGTATTAGATGCAATATCGGAAATTGTATATGTATCTGACGCAGAAACTCATGAGATTTTGTACATAAATGAGACGGGAAAGAAAATTCTCGGCGATTGTTTGGGTGAAACGTGTTATAAACTTTTTCACGGCAAAAGTGCGGAATGTGCAAATTGTCCTTGCTTGAACGGTGAGGGACTTTCTGAGTATATTCATGAAAATGTAATGACGGAAAAAGCATATATTATTAAGCATAAGGATACTGTGTGGGACGGTAAAAAGGCATATTTGGATATTGCATTTAACATTACCAACACTGAAGAAATTCAGAAAAGACTTGAACAGCGTCTTGATATGGAGCATATTTTGGTAAGCTGTATGGTTGAAATGCACAAGAATAAACCGTTTGAAGAAAGCTTTACAAATTTGCTTGGAATAATAGGCAAATATTTTGAGGCGGATAAAGTTTTTGTGTTCAGTTATGATGAAAATAAACTGAGCAATGTATTTGAATGGAATAACAATGGCGTCAATCCGAGAGCGGAAGAACTTAAAAGCTTGGATTCAAACGTTGTTGATAAATGGCTGCCGACCTATGACAGCAATGAAAATGTTATTTTAAATAATGTCGAAGATTTGAAAGAAATTTCTGTTGAGGCATATCATCAAGCGGTAAAAAGCGGTGTGCAAAGGCTTGTTGCGTCACCGATTGCCGATAACGGTAAGATAATCGGTTTTATCGGCGCAAGTAATTTGCCGGAAGAAAAATTTTCTCAAATTGTGACATTCTTTGACGCACTTGATTATTTTGTTGCGTCAATGATTATTCGCGAAAAGAGTTCGCGAAAACTCAGAGAGCTGAGTTACGTTGATTCGCTTACGGGCTTATATAACAGAAATAAGTTTACAGAAGATACCGAAAGAATTATGAGAGGTCGTAATTGCGGCTTGGGCGTGCTTTATATGGACCTTAACGGTTTGAAAGAGATTAACGATAAAAGCGGTCATTGCGGCGGTGATTGTGCACTGAAAGATATAGCGAGCGTGATTGTTGAGTCGTTTGGCAAGGAGTGTTCATACAGAGTCGGCGGAGATGAATTTGTCGTGCTTTGCTATGATACGAATGATAAGGAGTTTACAGCTAAGGTTACTGCGTTCAGAAATTTAATTTCTGAAATGAAGTATAAAGTGTCGATTGGTTTTCATTATTCTAAAGATTCGTCAGATATTGATGAAGTAATAAAGATTGCCGATGAAAAAATGTATCAGGATAAGAAATATTATTACAGAAATAACGGTCAGTCGGCAAGATACAGATTTTATAATGATACATTTGTGTCATTCTCAACACAGGAAAAGTTGAAAAAGCTTATACAAGAAGAAAGATTTGTTATATGGTTCCAACCGAGATTTTCCGCAATCGACGGAGAATTTTGTGGCAGTGAGGCGCTTATCAGATATTTTGATGAGGACGATACGATTGTTTCGCCTATGGATTTCATTCCTGCAATGGAATATAACGAAACGGTGCATATGATAGACCTTTATGTGTTCAGACACGTCTGTGAATATATTTCCGGCTGGATTGAGGCGGGTAAAAATATTAAGCCTGTGTCGGTTAATATATCGCATTGCACGATTGTCAGACCTAATTTTATGGAAAATCTTATGAATATTTGGTTTGATTATAATATCCCGAAAGATTCGATTGTGATTGAAGTGTCGGAAGATAAGGTTAAGGGCGGTCTTAGCGATGTGCTTGACAAAATTGTGGAACTTAAAAATAACGGTTTCCATATTGCAATTGATAATTACGGTGCGAAATATGCGGACTTGTTCTTGTTCTCGGAAGTTAAATTTGATACATTGAAACTTGACCGTGAACTTGTTCATAAGCTTGAAACAGATGAAAAGACTTGTATGATTTCAAAGTCGGTTATAGATATTTGTAAAAATTATAATATTTCCGTTGTCGCCGAGGGCGTCGAAAATGAAAAGGAATATGATATTTTGAAAGAAATGGGCTGCGATGAGGCACAGGGATATTTGTTCGATAAACCGATGTCGTGGAATAGATTTGAAGAAAAATATTTGTAATTTAAAAGGCGGTACATATGTACCGCCTTTTTACGTGGTTGGAAAATGTTGACTTTATAATTTTTTCGTACTATAATATTATTTAGAAAATTTTATGTTTTAATAAAACAAAAAGGGGAACAAGCAAATGAAAAAGAAAATTTTAAGTTTTGTACTCGTATTGTCAATGCTGTGCGCATTTATGCCGGTTATTGCCGTAGCAGAAACAAGCGGTACTTGCGGTGACAATGTGACTTGGACGCTTGACCAAAATGGTACGCTAACAATTAGCGGTGCAGGTGATATGGAGAATTCTGCATTTTATAATAATAACAATATAAAATCAGTTATAATAGAAAATGGTGTAACGAGTTTAGGTGATTCTGACTTTATGGGTTGTCAGGAGTTGACAAGTATAATAATGCCTGATAGCATAATAAGAATACCAGATAATATATTTTATGGATGCGTTAAACTGGTGAATGTGATAATTCCTAATAGTGTATCAGAGATTGGTGATTGCGCATTTTACTATTGTAGTAGTTTAACAAATATAATTATTCCTAACAATGTAACAAGTATTGGCTATTGCGCATTTTGCTATTGCGGCAAACTAACAGATATAACAATAGGAAGTAAAGTGAAACAGGTGGGAAATTCTGCATTTGGTAATTGCAAGAAGTTATCAAGCGTATATATAACAGACCTTTCGGCATATTTAAATATAAATTTTGATAATAATTATTCGAATCCGATATATTATGCTAATAAATTGTATTTGAATAAGAAAAGAGTTGTTGGCGAGGTAACAATACCAGTTGGTGTAAAACAAATACCTATATATGCTTTTGCCGGTTTGGACAGTATAACAAGCATTATAATACCAGATTGCGTAACAAGTATAGGCTATGCTGCATTTAATGGCTGTGATAGACTAGCAAACGTAACAATAGGGAGCGGAATAACAAGAATAGAAGATAATGTTTTTAAAGACTGTAATAACTTAGAAATTATAAATTATAATGCCAGTAAAGTGTTTCCTGATTTATTTAGTGGCTGTACTGTATCGTCAGTATTTTTGGGAAACTATGTAGCAAGTATAGAAGAAAATGCGTTTAATAATTGTAGCAATTTAAACAAGATATATATACCGAAAAATGTAACAGAAATAGAAAAAGGTGCATTTGCTGGTTGTGCAAATTTAACTACTGTTGAATATAGCGGTAATCAATCTGATTGGAACGAAATATATATTGGTACGGATAATGAAAATTTAACAAACGCAACTATAAATTATAATAATGCACTGACCCCGAAACCAACCCCGATACCTATTACAAAAGCAACGATTACAAAAACAGAAACAGATATTACATATGATTTTGATGTTGCGACGGAAAATACATATGAAGATTGTTATGTTTATGTGGCGGTGTATGATGAAAACGGAATATTGTGTGCGATAAATCGTGTACCACTTGAAACAACGGGTAATACAAGTGTTTCGGTTGATAAAAATGATAATGCAAAAAAAGCAAAAGTCTTTGTTTTTTCGAGTACATTGCAACCGATTATCACATCTGAGGAATTTCCTTTGATATGACGAAAAAAGAGCTTGCATATGCAAGCTCTTTTAAAATTCTCTGTTTTTGATTAACCAAAATATCTCTTTAACATACCTTCAAAGCCTTTGCCGTGTCTTGCCTCGTCTTTTGCCATTTCGTGAACTGTGTCGTGAATAGCGTCATAGCCAAGTTCTTTTGCTCTCTTTGCAAGTTCAAGTTTACCTGCTGTTGCACCACATTCAGCCTCTGCTCTAAGTTCAAGATTCTTCTTTGTTGACGGAGTTACAACTTCGCCAAGAAGTTCGGCAAATTTTGCTGCGTGTTCAGCTTCTTCCAAAGCGGCTCTCATATAAAATTCGCCGATTTCAGGGTAACCCTCACGGATTGCCTGTCTGCTCATTGCGATATACATACCAACTTCTGTACATTCACCTTCAAAATTAGCCTTTAGACCTTCGTAAACATCAGCTTCAACCTGATCTTTTGCACCTACTCCGATAACGTGTTCACATACAAAGTTTAGTGCAGTACCCTCTTCCATAACAGTGAACTTTGAACCAGGAACACCGCACTGTGGACATTTTTCAGGTGGTTCGTTACCCTCGTGAACATAACCGCATACCGGACATACATACTTTTTCATAATAAATTTCCTCCTTAGAATTAATTATTTTTTTTACTACTACAATTTTCGCAGATACCGTAAAATATAAGCGAATAGTCTTCTATATCTGCATTTAATTTTTCCGCCGCTTGATTTTTTATCTCGTCCATACCGTCTAAATCAATATCGTATATTTTGTCACACTTATTACATACGAAATGAAAATGTCGGTGGACAAAACCGTCGAAATGTTCTTTGTTTGCGGAAGTGCTGATTTTTAAAATATCTCCGTTTTCCGCAAGCTGTGCAAGGTTTCTGTATACAGTTCCAAGACTGATGTTTGGAAATTCCTTACGCAGATTTTCGTACAGCCAATCAGCCGACGGGTGGGAGCGTGTACTTCTAAGCAGCGTTAGAAGTGCCTCACGCTGTTTTGAATACTTCATACATTTCACTCCTTCAAAATCAATAATGATAATCATTACTGATTTATGAGTTCATTATAACAGACATTTTTCGGTTTGTCAATAGTTTTTTGAAATAAATTTAGATTAATTTTGTGTAAATTTGATTTTGGGTATTGCCACCACTCCTCAGGGAGAAAAAAAAGGCTCCCATAGAGGGGAGCTGTCGGCACAGCTGACTGAGGGGTGGTTGCGTGTGGCAAACGATGATTGCCCCTACGGAGTGTGGTTGATGAATAGCCACCACTCCGTCACTGCGTGCCACCTCTCCTCAAGGAGAGGCAAGAAAGGCTCCCATAGAGGGGAGCTGTCGGCACAGCCGACTGAGGGGTGGTTTCGCACATTGCAAAATACTTTTTTATTCTAAAATTTACGATATTTTTTGATTAGTCTTGATTTTATCGGCGGTTTATAATATAATATAGAAGTAAAATTATGTTTACAGGAAAGGAACTGATAAATATGAAGAAAATGGAACAGCTTTACGAAGGAAAAGCAAAGAAGGTTTTTAAAACTGATGACGAAAATCTTTACATCGTTGATTACAAAGATGACGCAACTGCATTTAACGGTCTTAAAAAAGGTCAAATTGCAGGTAAGGGTGTTGTGAACAACAAAATGTCAAACTTCCTTATGCAAATTATGGAGAAGAACGGTATCCCTACTCACTTTGTTGAAGAAATTTCAGACAGAGAAACTGTTGTTAAGAGAGTAGAAATCGTACCTTTGGAAGTAATCATCAGAAATATTGCGGCAGGTAGTTTTTCAAAGCGTTTTGGCGTTGAAGAAGGCAAGAAATTAAACTGCACAACTTTGGAATACTGTCTAAAGAACGACGACCTTGGCGATCCTATGATTAACGATTATCAGATTATCGCTATCGGTGCTGCTACTAAAGAGGATCTTGATACTATTGCTGACCTTACTTTTAAAGTAAATGATGTTCTAAAAGCATATTTTGAAAGTATTAATATAGAACTTGTTGATTTCAAGATTGAGTTCGGTAAAACCCCTGACGGTCAGATTATTCTTGCTGATGAAATCTCACCTGATACTTGCCGTCTATGGGACGCTACAACTCACGAAAAACTTGATAAAGACCGTTTCAGACGTGATATGGGCAATGTTGAAGAGGCATATGCAGAGGTATTTAAACGTCTTGGACTATAATTAAGTGTAGACCGAATTAAATTGCCCGGCTCACCGCTTTTTGCCGAGGACAGTGCATATGTACGGCACCGTCGACTGCAAAGTGGCAATCAAAGCGATTTTCTTCGGTCTTATAAAAAATTTAGAGGAGTAAATGAAATGGCAACAAATACTTACGAAAGTCCGTTAAACTCACGTTACGCGTCAAAGGAAATGCAGTACATTTTTTCTCCGGACAAGAAATTCTCGACTTGGAGAAAACTTTGGATTGCGCTTGCAGAAAGTGAAAAAGAACTTGGACTTGATATAACAGACAAACAGATTGCTCAAATGAAAGAGCATATTTACGATATTAATTATGATGTTGCAAAGGCTCGCGAAAAGGAAGTTCGTCACGATGTAATGTCGCACGTTTACGCATACGGCGTACAGTGCCCGGACGCAAAACCTATTATTCACTTGGGTGCAACAAGTTGTTACGTAGGTGACAACACTGATATTATCATAATGACAGAGGCTATGCAGCTTGTTAAGAAAAAGCTTGTATGTCTTATCGGAGAGCTGGCAAAGTTCGCAAAGGAATATAAGGATTTGCCGACATTGGCATTTACTCATTTTCAGCCGGCACAGCCTACAACAGTAGGTAAGCGTGCGTCATTGTGGCTTGAAGATTTGCTTATGGATCTTGAGGATGTTGATTATCAGCTTTCAAAGGCAAAGCTTTTGGGTTGTAAGGGTACAACGGGTACACAGGCAAGTTTCCTTGAACTTTTTGAGGGTGACCATGAAAAATGTAAAATGCTTGACAAGAAGATTGCCGAAAAAATGGGTTATGAAGAATCATTCCCTGTAAGCGGTCAGACATATCCGAGAAAACTTGACTCTCAAATGCTTAATACATTGAGCCTTATCGCACAGAGTGCGTACAAGTTCTCAAACGACATCAGACTTCTTCAACATTTAAAGCAGATTGAAGAACCGTTTGAAAAGTCGCAAATCGGTTCATCGGCAATGGCTTATAAGAGAAACCCTATGAGAAGTGAAAGAATCGGCTCTCTTGCAAGATATGTAATAGTAGACGCACTTAATCCGGCAATCACTGCATCAACACAATGGTTTGAAAGAACACTTGATGACAGTGCAAATAAGCGAATTTCAGTTCCTGAGGCTTTTCTTGCAGTAGACGCTATTCTCAGCTTGTACATCAACGTTGTTGACGGACTTGTGGTATATGATAAAGTAATTAATCAGCAGTTCATGCGTGAAATTCCGTTTATGGCTACTGAAAATATTATGATGGACGCCGTTAAAAAAGGCGGTGACAGACAGGATTTACACGAAAAAATCAGAGTATATTCTATGGAGGCGGGAAAGACTGTTAAAATGGAGGGTAAGGAAAACAACCTTGCCGAACTTATCGCCGGTGATCCTGCATTCGGTTTGACTTTGGAAGAAATTAATGCCGTTATGAAACCTGAAAATTTTGTCGGACGTGCTCCGCAGCAAGTTGAAGATTTCTTAAAGGATTACGTTGAGCCTGTTCTTGAAAAGAACAAGGATTTACTTGGTATTGAAGTTGAAATTAACGTCTGATTTATTTGAAATATAAATTTAGAGGTAATTATATGAAGAAAATTATATTTTGCCTTGTTGCGGTTTGTATGGTTGCGATGTCGTTTGTGACCGTACACTGCGAGGATAATATTAAAGTGATACTTGACGGCAAAACACTTGAATTTGACGTTCAGCCACAAATTATAGACGAACGTACACTTGTGCCTATGCGTGTGATATTCGAGGCATTGGGTGCAGATGTTGAGTGGAAAGAGGAAACTCAGACTATCAACGCAAGACGTTCGGATACTGATTTGTTTTATATCAGTATGCGTGTGGGTGACAAGATAATTCATAAGGAGACGGTTAAGGAGAACTTGCCGACATCAAACGATATTGAACTTGATGTACCGCCGATGATTATAGACGAGCGTACGCTTGTTCCTGTTCGTGCGGTTTCGGAGTGCTTTGGCTGTAAGGTAGAGTGGAACGGCGAAAGTCGAACTGTTATTATTGAAAGCAATTCTGACAATAATACAGATACTGACGTGCCGACACCGTCACCGACAGAAACGCCTGTCAATTCAGTTAATACAATCGAATATAACGCCGATAATGAGCAGTATGCAAGTTATATGAAAGAATTTAAAATTCTTGACGCGGTAAAAAATTCGGACGGCAACTATGATATAACATACACACTTCAAACATATCTTGAAGGTCGTGGTTTGGTTGTGGTTGAATTTAGGTGCCTTGATGAAAACGGCAGTGAAGTTGACAGATTTGGCGGAACATTCCAAGGCACAGATTATACATGGAGCGCTCAAGAGGCGAAAACAACAATTTCCGGTAAAACAACACGCATTGAGCTTGTAATTGAAAAATAAGTTATGAAATTTAAAATCAGGCAAACGCTTGGTTAGCATAGGAGGACAAATACATGGTAAAAGCAATAGTTGGTGCAAACTGGGGCGATGAAGGTAAGGGCAAGATTACAGATATGCTTGCTGCTGACAGTGACATCGTAATCAGATTTCAGGGCGGTGCAAACGCAGGTCACACTATTATAAACGAATACGGAAAATTTGCATTGCATCTTCTTCCGTCAGGTTCATTCAATCAGAATGTAACAAATATGATCGGAAACGGTGTTGCACTTGATATTCCTGAACTTATAAAGGAAATTGACGAGGTCGTAAAACGTGGTGTTCCGAAGCCGAACATTGTTGTGTCAGAAAGAACACAGGTTCTTATGCCTTATCACAAGTTGTTTGATCAATACGAAGAAGAAAGACTTTCAGACCGTCAGTTCGGTTCTACAAAGTCAGGTATAGCACCGTTCTTCTCAGATAAATTTTCAAAAATCGGTTTTCAGGTTTGGGAACTTTTCGAGCCTGAAAGACTAAAGGAAAAGATTAAGAACGTAATCGAAGTAAAAAATCTTATGCTTGAACATATCTATCATAAACCGCTATTGGACGCAGACGAGCTTTTCAATACACTTATGGAATATGCCGATATGATTAAGCCGTATGTGATTGATTCGGTTGCATTTATGCACAACGCAATCAAAGAGGGTAAGAAAATTCTTTTGGAAGGTCAGCTTGGCTCACTGAAAGACCCTGATTTCGGTATTTATCCGATGACAACTTCTTCATCTACTCTTGCCGGTTACGGTGCGGTTGGTGCAGGTATTCCTCCGTATGAAATTACAGACATAATTACAGTTGTAAAAGCATATTCATCAGCAGTTGGTGCAGGTGCATTTGTTTCGGAAATATTTGGCGAAGAGGCAGATGAACTTAGAAGACGCGGCGGTGACGGCGGTGAATTCGGTGCTACAACAGGCAGACCGAGACGTATGGGTTGGTTCGACTGTGTTGCGTCACGTTACGGCTGTCGTGTACAGGGTACAACTCAAGTTGCATTTACTGTACTTGACGTACTTGGTTATCTTGATGAAATTCCTGTATGTGTGGGATATGAAGTTGACGGTGAAGTTATCAGAGATTTCCCTACAACAAACAAGCTTGAAAGAGCAAAGCCTGTTTTGAAAGTTCTTCCTGGTTGGAAAACTGACATCAGAGGTATCAAGAAATATGAGGACTTACCGGAAAATTGCCGTAAGTACATCGAATTTGTTGAAAAAGAACTTGAAGTGCCTATTAAGATTGTTTCTAACGGTCCTTCAAGAGAAGATATTATATTGAAATAATTAAAATGAACCCAAGGGGGAATTTGTTATGGACGCATCTAAAATCAAATTGATTATATGGGACCTTGACGAAACCTTTTGGAACGGTACTATTTCAGAACAAAAGGTCGCACCTGTTAAGCAGGCTTGCGACCTTGTTTTGTTATCCTCAAAAAAGGGAATTGTCAATTCGATTTGTTCCAAAAATGATGAAAAGCCGTGTATCGATAAGCTGAAAGAATGGGATTTGGATAAGTATTTTGTGTTCAATTCGATTAACTGGGAGCCGAAAGGTCAGAGGATTAAAGATACTGTCGAAAGTATGAATTTAAGACCTTGCAATGTACTTTTTATTGATGATAATAAGCTGAATTTGGAGGAGGCAAAGTTTTTCTGCCCCGATATTATGACAATGATGCCCGATAAAATCGGTGAACTTTATGCGGCGGTTTCAATGCTTGATAAGAATGACGAAAAATTATCACGTCTTGAAAGTTACAAGGTGCTTGAAAAGAAAAATAAGATTAAAAAGAGTATCGGTTCAAATGAAGAATTTTTGCGACAGAGCAATATCCACGTTGATTTTCATTCGGATTGTGCGGAACACATTGACAGATTGCATGAGCTTATATTCCGTGCAAATCAGCTTAATTTTACGAAAGTGCGTTCAACGAAAGACGAACTTAAAGCGTTGTTTGAAGATAAAAATGCGAAATGTGAATATATAACGGCGTATGACAAGTACGGTGAATACGGAATTGTCGGCTTTTATGCCGTAAAGGATAATACGCTTGTGCATTTTCTGTTTTCGTGCCGTACGCTCGGTATGGGGATTGAGCAATATACATATGAAAAAATCGGTTGTCCGAAACTTGATATTGTAGGTGACGTGTCGGTTAAAATCGGTAAAAACGAGCCGACTGTAACGTGGATAAATCAAGATAACGTAAAGACGGATAATGAATTTGAGGACATAAAAAATACCGGTTTTAAGGTGCTTATAAAAGGGCCTTGCGACTTAAATCAAATATTTTCGTTCATAAAAAATGAGGATATATTCGATTGTGAGTTCACGTATGTGAGCCGCGAAAAACAGTCGCTCGGTGTTGCGATTGAGGGTATGAACCATACTTCGCAAATTGTAAATGCCTATTCGATTACAGACGAAGAAAAAGCCGAAATTTGTAAACTTCCGATATGCGACAGTCAAATGTATTCGGACAGCATTTATAAAAATAAGTATGGAATGATTTTTATAAGTATTTTGACTGACGCTAATCTCGGCGTGTATCGAAATAAAAACAACGGTGCTGTTTTTGCGTTCGGTGAGTATATTTATCCGCTTACCGACAAGGCTATGTGGAAAAAGTATATTAATAAAGAAGTTTATACCGCAAATTGTGATTTTAAAGAAAAGGATTTGCAGAAGATTGCGGAAGAATATGAATTTTTGGGCAGACTTACACCAAAGCAGACGGCGGAAAATCTGCGGTTTATCTATGAGCATATCAAACCCGATACGGAACTTGTTATTTTGCTTGGCTGCGAACGTGAGTACAAGGATAATAAGCTGGAGGCTTGGGTGAACAGGCACAATGACCACAAGGAATATAATGCGGCGGTACGGAAAGAATTTGACGGCTGCAAAAATGTGACGTTGTTTGACGTGAATGAATATATAACGTCGGACGATGATTTCAACGACAGTGTAAACCATTATAAAAAACGTGTGTATTACTTGATGGCACAAAAATTTACCGAAATGATAAATGCTCATGCAAACGCAGATGTAGCAAAGCAAACGTCAAAAGCAAAACTTGCGTATTTAACATTAAAACAAAAAATTAAAAAGATTGTTAAACCAAACGGTTAAATTTTATATTGACAAAACAGTTGCATTAGAATAAAATTAAACTATTGATTAAAATAATTTGGGAGATTATAAATGAGTATACGAAAGGTAACTATATGCTTGGCGGTGATTCTTTTCATATCTGCCACCGTACTTGCATTTACATCTAATAAACGTGCAGAAAAAAAGGCTGAAAAAGAATATACGCCTACCGTACAGACGGTCACAATGACGGCTGTCGGCGACTGTACGTTGGCAACTGACATAAACGCAGACCCAAACGGCAGCTTTAAATCGGTTGCCGAGTCTTTAAACGGCGATTATTCATATTTCTTTAAAAATGTTTCACCGATATTTTCGGAGGACGATTTAACTATCGTAAATTTTGAGGGTACTTTGTCAAATCAAGGAACAAGACAGGATAAGCAGTTTGCTTTCAGAGGTAAGCCTGAATATGTGCAGATACTTACATCGTCAAGCGTTGAGGCGGCAAACCTTGCCAATAACCACAGTGCCGATTACGGTGACGTAAGTCTTTCGGACACGATAAAATATTTGAATGAGGCCGGTATCTCCAATTTTATAGGTACGAATACCGCGATAAGAGATGTAAACGGAATATCGGTCGGACTTGTCGGAATTGACGCACTTGACGAAACAGAGGCGGCAAAACTTGAAAATGTTATCGGTTCGGTTAAAAGTCTTGGTGCACAGCTTGTTATAGTAAGTATTCATTGGGGTGAAGAAAAGGCTACCGCTCCGAACGATACACAAATCGAGCTTGCACACAAGGCGATTGACGCAGGTGCGGACCTTGTTTTGGGAACACATCCTCACGTTTTACAGGGTATTGAAAAATACAACGGTAAATATATAGCGTACAGTTTGGGCAACTTCTGTTTCGGCGGTAACAATAATCCGGCGGATAAAGATACCGTTATATACAGACAGACATTTACGTTTGTTGACGGAGTTATGCAAGAGGACGATAATATGACGCTTATTCCGGCAACAATTTCGGGTCATGATGAGTATAACGACTATCAGCCGGCAATAGCTGAGGGTGACAGAAAGACTCAAATAGAGAATAAGTTGATTGAATATTCGACACCGCTCGGACTTTCTGCGCTTAATTTCAGATAATTTGTTTTTACTATTGACAAATGGCAGTAAAGTTTAGTATAATATAACACAGATTAGATGAGATTAGAACAGACAGAGCATATTTTAATATGATTTTTATGCCTCTCGGACTTATCTGTCTGAGAGGTTTTTCTGTTTTTTCTTGCAAAAAAGAAAGGAAGATGTAAAATGAAAAATTTAAAGAAGATTATTGCAATGGGACTAACAGCCGCACTATGTGCCGTTTCTTTGGTAGGTTGCGGAGGCACGCAAAACGGTGGAACTGACGGAGCAACAGACACAAATGCTAAAGATACATACAAAATCGGCGTACTTCAATACGCAGACCACCCGTCGCTTGATAACTGCCGTGAGGGCTTTAAGCAGGGACTTGATTCAGAGGGTATCAAGTATGATATTACAGAATCATCTGCAAAAGGAGACGACTCAACAAATACACAAATCGCACAGCAATTTGTTTCACAAGGTATGGACCTTGTATGCGGTATCGCAACACCGTCTGCACAGGCTTGCTACAATGCGGCTTATGAGGCAAAAATTCCTGTAATTTTTAACGCAGTTTCAGACCCTGTTGCCGCAAAGCTTGCAGAAAGCGATACACAGGCAATGGACGGAATTACAGGTGTAAGCGATATGTTGCCTGTTGACGAACAGTTAAAGCTTATCCGTGAAATGTTGCCTGACGCAAAGAAAATCGGTATACTTTATACAACAAGTGAAGCAAATTCTGTTTCTACAATAGAAACATATAAGGAAAAAGTAGGCGAATACGGTTTTGAACTTGTTGAAAAGGGTATTACAAATGCCGCAGAAATTCCACAGGCAGTAGACCTTTTGGTAAGCGAAGTTGACTGTATCTCAAATATGACAGACAACACAGTTGTTGAAAACTTGCCTATACTTCTTGAAAAGGCAACTGCTAAAAACATTCCTGTATTCGGCAGTGAAGAAGAACAAGTAGGAAACGGCTGTATCGCGTCAGCCGGTATCGACTACATTGAACTTGGTAAAAAAGCAGGCGTTATGGCTGCAAGAGTGCTAAAGGGTGAGGAAATTAAGAATATCCCTTACGAAACTCTTACAGAAAGTAAAATTACTATCAACACTGACGCCGCAGAAAAAATCGGAGTAACAATACCGCAGTCAATCACAGACAGAGCTGCGGTCAAAAACGCTCCGTCTGAATCATGATTGAAGGACTGATAGTCGGAATACTTGAGCAGGGACTGATATATGGAATAATGGCTATGGGTGTGTATATCACCTATACCATTCTTGATTTCCCCGATTTGTCTGTAGACGGTACGTTCCCTCTCGGAATAGCTATATGCTTTGTGATGATTAATAACGGTCTTAATCCGTGGCTTGCATTGCTTGCGGCATTTGCCGCAGGGGGCATAGCCGGTATGTTTACGGGAATTTTCAACGTAAAACTCAGAATACGCAATCTTCTTTGCGGTATTCTTACTATGACGGCTCTTTATTCGATAAATTACGGAATAGTCGGAAAAGCGTCGGATTTCCTAAGTATGGATACAACGACTATTTTCTCACAGACAGCTTTTCTTTTCGGAAACGGTCACTTTGCATTGTACTCTAAACTTGTTGTTATTCTTGTGATTACGCTTATCGCAAAGTTTGCACTTGATTGGTATATGCGTACCAAGTCGGGATTTCTTTTAAGAAGTGTCGGAGATAATGAGGGGCTTGTAATCACGCTTGCACAAAATCCGGGAACGATTAAAATTATCGGTCTTGCGATTGCAAACGGACTTGTTTCGCTTGCCGGTGCGGTGTACTGCCAATACGGCAAAGCGTTTAACGTTGCGTCTGGTACGGGTACTGTTGTTATGGGTCTTGCCGCCGTTATTATCGGCTCGACTATATTTAAGAAAATTAAATTCCTTAGAATTACAACAGGCGTGCTTTTCGGTATGATTATTTATAAGGCTTGTATTTCAATCGCACTTGCCGCAGGCTTGCGTTCACAGGATACAAACCTTATGATTACGATTTTGTTTATCGCAACACTTTGCGTAGACGAATTTTTGCTTAAAAAGAAGAAAGTTGGGGTGAAGAAAAATGCTTGAACTTTCTCACATTTATAAAACTTTTAATCAAGGAACTATTGATGAAAAGGTGCTTTTTTCGGATTTTAACATAACAGTAAACGACGGTGATTTTGTCGGAGTTATCGGTTCAAACGGTTCGGGAAAAACGACTATGTTAAATGTCATTTCGGGCGATATGCCGATTGACAGCGGAAGTGTTTTGCTTGACGGTAAGGAGCTTAATAAGCTGAAAAACTTTAAACGTGCACAGAGAATAGGCAGAGTTTTTCAAAATCCCGCAATGGGAACCTGTCCGTCAATGACTATATGGGAAAACCTGTCTATCGCAGATAATAAGGGTAAGAATTTCGGTCTTTCGTTTGGACTTAACCGTCAGAGAAAAGACTTTTACCGTTCACAGCTTGAACTTTTGGGTATGGGACTTGAAAACAGACTTTCAACTCTTGCAGGCTCACTTTCGGGCGGTCAAAGACAGGCACTTGCACTTATTATGGCGACTATGATCAGACCTGATTTGTTGCTTTTGGACGAACATACAGCCGCGCTTGACCCTAAATCTTCTGATACGGTTATGATGCTTACGGATAAGATTGTTCATGAAAAGAACATAACAACCATTATGGTAACGCATAATCTTCGTCACGCGGTTGAGCATGGCACAAGAACTGTTATGATGCATAACGGCGAGGCTATTATGGATGTTTCAGGTGCGGAAAAAGATAATAAGACAATAAATGACTATTTGACAGTGTTTAACGAAATAAGTATTGAATGCGGAAATTAGCATAAAAGCTGAATTTGGATATATTCAAATTCAGCTTTTTTCTTTATAAAAATCGGCAAATATTTCATTCTCTTCTTGAATTTTTATTCATTAAAGTTTATAATAAAAAAAGAGGCTCAAGAGAGATATTGGAGCCATTTGGAGTAAGGGAGAAAAAACTATGTTAAAAAAATTAACCGCATTTTTGACGGCAGCTGTAATGGTTACATCAGTTGCGTCAATACCGGTGTTGACGTCATATGCCGACACAAATTCAACTACTGAAAAACGAGTAATGGAAAAACTTGATCGAGGCACTGTTGCCGTTAAAACAAATGGCGGTGTGTATTTGTCGTGGCGACTTTTGGGCACGGAAAGTCTTACAAATCAAGCATTTGATATATACCGTGACAGTGAAAAAATATACACAACAGGCGAACACGATGCAACTTGCTATACCGATTCAAAAGGCACGGCGGATAACAAGTATACAGTTGTGCCGAAAGGTGAGGCAATAGACAAAACAGAGGCGGTTGATGTTTGGACAACAAACACAACATATAAAGGTCGTTCTGTGGCATATAAAGACATTGCGTTTAAAGTTCCTGACGGAGGAAAGACGCCGACAGATGAAGAATATACATATACCGCAAACGATATGAGTGTGGGCGACCTTGACGGTGACGGAGAATATGAATACATCGTAAAATGGGACCCGTCTAATTCAAAGGATAATTCCGTTAAGGGTTATACGGGCAATGTGTACTTGGACGCATATGAGCTTGACGGCACTCTTCTTTGGAGAATAGATTTGGGAGTTAATATCCGCGCGGGTGCGCACTATACTCAATATATGGTGTATGATTTTGATGGTGACGGTAAGTCGGAAGTCATATTAAAAACAGCACCGGCTCAAAAGACGGTGAGGGTAATTATGTCTCAAAAGCAGGAAAGAATATAACCAAGGGTGACGATAAAAAAGATTACAGAAATTCATCTGGTTTGCTTATGGGCGAGGACGGCGGACCGGAGTATTTAACTGTATTTAACGGTGAAACAGGCGCGGCAATGCAGACTGTTGATTTTGACCCGCCGAGAAGTATTTTGACATCTTCCGAATGGGGCGACAGCTATGCAAACAGAAGTGAAAGATACCTTGCCGCGGTGGCATATCTTGACGGTGTACATCCAAGCGTTGTTATGACGAGGGGATATTATACATATGTGTATGCGGCGGCATATACTTGGGACGGCACAGACCTTAAAGAACAATGGCTTTCAACTAATACACCGACAGAAGCAAATGGCGGTACAGGTTGTACCGTAAAATATGCAGACGGTACAAGTAAAAATAATACAAACAAAACGCTTTATGCACAAGGTGCACACAGTGTATCGGTAGCTGACGTGGATAATGACGGATATGACGAGATTATTTTCGGCAGTGCGGTTCTTGACCATGACGGAACTGTTTTGACGTATGACGGCCGAGGACACGGTGACGCAGAACACGTTTCGGACTTTGATAACGACGGAAAACAAGAAATATTTATGGCACACGAGGCAGGTAAGCACAATGATAAAATAATTCCATATGCGGTAGATATAAAGAGATATAATGGTGATATTATGCTACAAGCCGCACAGGGAGATATAGGCAGAGGTATTATGGATAATGTCGATGATGAATATGCACTGTCAAGCGGTAATCTTTCGTTGTTCTGGTCGGTAGCGGCTGACGGTATATATAATCAAGCAGGTGAAAAAGTAGGGAATATACCTAATACCAATGGAAGCAATATGGAGAATTTTGCAGTTTATTGGGACGGTGATTTGGGACGAGAATTGCTTGACGGAAATAAACTTGTAAAATACAGCATAAAAAGCGGTACGGAAAGAATTTATTATAACAGTAAAAATTCAACATTGCCGGGTTCAATAAATAACAGTACAAAGTCAAATGCGTGTCTTACAGCCGACCTTTTCGGTGATTGGCGTGAAGAAATCGTGCTTAGATACGGTGACGGTGTGAGAATTTATTTTTCGACTATTCCGACTAATTACAGACTTACAACGCTTATGCACGACAGTCAATATCGTTGCGCAATAGCATGGCAGAATGTCGGATACAACCAGTCGCCTCATACAAGCTATTATATAGGTTCGGCGGCTTTGGCGAAAGATTCGGGTGGCAACACGTTAAACTACCTTGCACCGAATACGTCATTTACGGAGGTGACTTATCCTGACACATCGTCAATTACACCGCGTCCGACAATTAAGACAACGCCTGAACCTGTTTCGGTTTCTGTCACTCCGGACGCAGACACATATCTTGTTGACGGTACAACAGCACATGGATCTGATGAAGAATTAAAAATTAATCAGGCGACAGATTATTACTCGTCAACATCTCCGGGATTAAAGGATATTAAAGGTTTGGGGTTGATACGTTTTGACCTTTCTAAATATGCCGGTAAAAAATTGACTTCGGCAACATTGAAATTGTACGATAAATTTACTAATACAGATAAGAGAAATTCGGTTTTGCACCTCGATTATTGTTCAAAAAATGATTGGGATGAGGCAACCGTTACTATAAATGATATAAAGACAAGAGGCGAGGGTACACCGTTGTCGTCATTGGGTTTACAAGTGACACCTGCATACAATGTCGATTATAAGGAAATATCGTTTGATGTGACGGACGTGATAAAAGAGAAGTGTACAGATAATTTGATTACGTTTACGTTGTGGACAGGTACAGGACGTGAACAGGTTATCGCGTCAAAGGAATACAGCGGTACAGATGCGCAAGGACCGACACTTATGTTGGAATTTGAGGGAGAAGAACCGACAGCAACACCAACGGTAGTACCAACGGCAACACCGACATTACAGCCGACAGCGACACCAACGGTAGTACCAACGGCAACACCAACATTAAAGTCGACAGCGACACCAACGGTAGTACCAACGGCAACACCGACATTAAAGCCGACAGCAATACCAACGGTAGTACCAACGGCAACACCGACATTAAAACCGACAGCAACACCGACGGTTACTTCAACATTAAAGCCGACAGCAATTCCGACAGCAATCCCAACGGTGATCCCGACAGCGACACCGAATTTGGCAAACAACAAAATCACAGCTATGATAAATAGCAACAACAAACTTGATGTCACACTTGATTTTGAAAATGTGGATATGAATGATGTTAATGTGTATGTTGCCTTTAAGAATAACGGTAAGCTTGTGGGTATGAAAATGCCACAGACAAGCGAATTAAAGGGAATAGATTTGATTGATAAAGAGTATACTGATATAGAGGTTTATGCTTGGGATAATAAGCAGGAACCGTATGCGAATATAGTACGTATTGTTAATAATGTACAATAAACAAAAAACTGATGTGGAAACACATAAGTTTTTTTTATAATATTTCATCTCTTATTAACCGATTATACCGCAAACGTCCTCTGCAATTTGCTCCGGAGTAAGACGGTTTGCTTTGACGATTTCTTCAGGGTTATATCTGTCAAGAAATTCTTTCTTTAAACCGTAATTCAATACCTTGACGTCAGAATTACCGTAAAATCTTGCAATCTTTTCGCCGAAACCGCCGTCTAAAACACCGTCCTCGACTGTTATAACAATGTCATGGTTTTCTTTAAGCTGTTCCAAAAGCTTATCGTCAGTGCCTGTGATATAAATAGGGTTTATAAGTGTAGGTTTTACACCTGTTTTGTTTTCGATAATTTCAGCCGTTTTTGCACCTACCGAATAGAATGAGCCAAGTGCAACGATTGCAATTTTACTGCCGTTTTGAGTAACTTCGTATTCATTTAGCTTGCTGAAGTCCTTTGTAACCTTTTTGCCGTCTGATACAACACTGATAGGTACACGGATTGCAACAGGGTGGTCGTTTTGCTCAATACTCCAATCAAGCATTGCAAGGTATTCTTCCTTTGTTGTCGGTGCAAGGTAGACAAGATTAGGAATGTTAGACATCATCGGAATATCATATATACCAAGGTGAGTAACGTCATTCATACCGTAAACAGACGCCCAATATACAAGGATTGTTGCGGGACTGTTGTTGATACATAAATCCTGTGAAAGCTGGTCGTAGGTACGTTGAATAAATGTGCTGTAAACACCGTAAACAGGCTTGCCGCCGTTCTTTGCGATACCTGACGCAAGTGCAACGGCTGTTTCTTCGGCGATACCAACGTCAACAAACTGTGAGCCAGCCTCTTTTCTCTTGTCCTCTGTGAAACCGAAAACAGTAGGTGTGGCAGATGTAATTCCGACAACGGTCTTGTCCTCTTTCATTTTCTTTAAAAGAATATCGGCTGTCATTGACGAATAATCTTCTCCGCCGTCTTGCGACATATCGGATTTACCTGTTTCAAGGTTGAATGGACCGCAGTAGTGCCAATTTTCCTTGTTTTCTTCTGCTATTTTGTAGCCCTTACCTTTTTGGGTACAAATGTGAACAACTACCGGATAAGTGCTGTCTTTAACCTGTTCGAATGCGGTGATAAGCGAATCAATGTCGTTTCCGTCTTTTACAAATACATAGTCAAGTCCCATTGATTTGAAAAGATTACATTCCGATTTGCCGTCTGTATCGCGAAGTTGTTTTAGGTTTTTATACAAACCGCCGTGATTTTCTGCGATAGACATATCGTTATCGTTTACAACGATTATAAGATTGCTGTTAAGCTCACTTGCAAAGTCAAGTCCTTCAAGAGCCTCACCGCCCGAAAGTGAACCGTCACCGATTACGGCAATTATATTTTCACTGTCACCCTTTAAATCACGACCTTTTGCAAGACCGCAGGCAAGTGAAACGGAAGTTGAAGTGTGACCGATTGTAAAGAAATCGTGGTCGCTTTCGTCGGGATTGCTGTAACCCGATACGTCATCATACTTGTCCTCGTACAAAAATGCGTCTTTTCTGCCTGTAAGCATTTTATGCGGATAGCTTTGGTGAGAAACGTCATACACAATTTTGTCTGTCGGTGAGTTAAAGACATAGTGAAGTGCGATTGTCGCCTCTACCATACCGAGATTAGGACCGAAGTGTCCGCCGTGTTTGCTTAGTTTTTGCAAAAGTGCTTGACGCATTTCGTCTGCAAGAACGTGAAGCTGTTCACTGTTTAAATTTTTTACGTCTGTCGGTTGATTGATTTTTTCAATATACATTTAAAATTCCTCCATAAGTTTATTTAATGTTATTTACCTATTTTGTTTTGGATACAATGACTTTAGCAACGTCAATCCCATGATAATTCGCCTGTTTTCACAGCTGTTTCGTAACGGTCGATTTTGTAGTTCAGTCGCTTTAATGTGACATTCATTTGTTCCATTTGGTCGAGTAGATTTTTTCTTTGCTCAACCAAAAGCTGAAGTCTTGACGGAATGGTTTCGTCACCCTCTTGAAAAAGTTTAACGTATTCGATAATTGATTCAACAGGCAGACCGGCACTTCGCATACAAATAACGTGCTCAACCCAACCTAAGTCGCTTTCCTGATAATCACGAATACCGCTTGATGTTCGTGTAACAGGCGGTATCATTCCGATACGTTCATAATATCGCAAAGTGTCCTGCGAAATATCGTATTTTTCGCTTACTTCTTTTATAGTCATTAAAATCACCTCGCATATATTTTTTATTTACAAGTATATTATAATACTTGGAGTTTACTCTAAGTCAATAGTTTTTTGAAAATTTTTTGAAATAAATTAAGTGGAGGAGAAAATTTTAAACAAAAAAACAGGCAAAACCGAAAGGTTTTGCCTGTCTGATTATCATATTTGATAATGAATTAGTTTTCTTCGTTAATCTTAGCTTGAGCAGCTGCAAGTCTTGCGATTGGCACACGGAATGGTGAGCATGAAACATAGTCAAGACCAATCTTGTGGCAGAACTCAACTGATGATGGGTCGCCGCCGTGTTCACCGCAGATACCGATGTGAAGTTTTGGATTAACCGGTTTACCAAGCTTAATAGCTGTTTCCATAAGCTTACCGACACCCTTTTGGTCAATCTTAGCGAACGGATCGTTTTCAAAGATTTTAGCATCATAGTAAGCGTCAAGGAACTTACCTGCGTCGTCACGAGAGAAACCGAATGTAAGTTGAGTAAGGTCGTTTGTACCGAAACAGAAGAAGTCAGCTTCGTTAGCGATTTCGTCAGCTGTTAGAGCCGCACGAGGGATTTCGATCATTGTACCAACTTCGTACTTAAGTTCGATACCTGCTGCAGCGATTTCAGCGTCAGCTGTTTCTACAACGACTTTCTTAACGTACTTCAATTCCTTGATGTCGCCGATAAGCGGAATCATAATTTCAGGAACGATTGTCCAATCAGCGTGAGCCTTTTGAACGTTGATAGCTGCACGAATAACAGCCTTTGTCTGCATTTTTGCAATTTCAGGATATGTTACTGCAAGACGGCAACCTCTGTGACCCATCATAGGGTTAGCTTCGTGTAAACCGTTGATAATATCCTTAATAGCCTCAACGCTCTTGCCTTGAGCCTTTGCAAGCAATTCAATATCTTCTTCTTCTGTAGGAACGAACTCGTGTAGAGGTGGGTCCAAGAATCTGATTGTTACAGGGTTACCTTCAAGAGCCTCGTAAAGTTGCTCGAAGTCACCTTGTTGCATAGGAAGAATCTTATTAAGAGCTGCTTCTCTTTCTTCAACTGTATCGGCACAAATCATTTCTCTGAATGCGTCAATTCTGTTGCCTTCAAAGAACATATGCTCTGTACGGCAAAGACCGATACCTTCTGCACCAAGCTCCTTAGCTTTCTTAGCGTCAGCAGGAGTATCTGCGTTTGTACGAACTTTTAGTGTTCTGTACTTATCAGCCCATGACATAATTCTGCCGAATTCACCTGCGATTGATGCGTCAACTGTTGGGATAATACCGTCATAGATATTACCTGTTGAACCGTCAAGTGAAATTGTATCACCTTCGTGATATTCTTTACCGTTAAGTGTAAACTTCTTGTTTTCTTCGTCCATTGCGATGTCGCCGCAACCTGATACACAGCATGTACCCATACCACGGGCAACAACGGCTGCGTGAGATGTCATACCGCCGCGAACTGTAAGGATACCTTGAGCGGCTTTCATACCTTCGATATCTTCAGGAGAAGTTTCAAGTCTTACAAGAACAACCTTTTCGCCTCTTGCAGCCCATTCCTTAGCGTCGTCAGCTGAGAATACAATCTTACCTGCTGCGGCACCCGGAGATGCACCAAGAGCTTTACCCATCGGTGTAGCAGCCTTTAGAGCGGCAACGTCGAATTGTGGGTGAAGTAGTGTGTCAAGGTTTCTTGGGTCGATCATTGCAACAGCTTCTTTTTCTGTTCTCATACCTTCGTCAACAAGGTCACAAGCAATCTTCAAAGCAGCTTGAGCAGTTCTCTTACCGTTTCTTGTTTGTAGCATATAAAGCTTTTTATTTTCAACAGTGAATTCCATATCCTGCATATCTCTGTAGTGATCTTCAAGAAGTTTGCAAACATCCTTGAACTGAGCAAATGCCTCAGGGAATTCTTCTTCCATCTTTGCGATTGGCATTGGTGTACGAACGCCGGCAACAACGTCTTCACCTTGAGCATTTATAAGGAATTCACCCATAAGCTTCTTTTCACCTGTAGCAGGGTCACGAGTAAATGCAACACCTGTACCGCAGTCATCACCCATGTTACCGAATGCCATTGACTGTACGTTTACGGCTGTACCCCATGAATAAGGAATGTCGTTATCACGACGGTATACGTTAGCTCTTGGGTTATCCCATGAACGGAATACGGCTTTAACAGCACCCATAAGCTGTTCTTTAGGATCTGATGGGAAGTCTTCGCCAATCTTTTCCTTATATTCAGCCTTAAATTGTGATGCAAGTTCCTTTAGGTCGTCAGCTGTAAGCTCAACGTCAAAAGTAACTCCCTTTTCTTCTTTCATCTTGTCGATAAGTTCTTCAAAATACTTTTTACCGACTTCCATAACTACGTCTGAATACATCTGAATAAATCTTCTGTAACAGTCCCAAGCCCATCTTGCGTTACCTGACTTCTTAGCGATAACTTCAACAACGTCTTCGTTAAGACCAAGGTTCAAGATTGTATCCATCATACCCGGCATTGATGCTCTTGCACCACTACGAACAGAAACAAGAAGTGGATTTTCCTTATCGCCGAACTTCTTACCTGTGATTTCTTCCATCTTGCCGATGTACTCGTTGATTTCAGCCATAATATCAGGATTGATTGTACGACCGTCTTCGTAATATTGAGTACAAGCCTCAGTTGTAATTGTGAAACCCTGCGGTACCGGAAGACCGATATTTGTCATTTCAGCAAGGTTAGCACCTTTACCGCCAAGCAACTCTCTCATAGTTGCATTACCTTCTGTAAAAAGGTAACAATACTTTTTTGCCATTGGATTCTCCTCCTAAAGTTATAAAAATAGTAGCGACGGCGTCTGCCGCCATATGTCTGTATATTAATTATACCATAAATAAAAGAAATGTCTATATTATTTATTCAATTTTTTTATAATTTGTGAAAAATATATCATTGTTGAGATGTTTTTTTTATAAATCGACAAAAAAACACCGATGTGTCGGTGTTTTTTGGATTATTTTTTTACGTCTTTCATTTCAAATACGTTAATTTTCGGTGCTTTGTATGACTCAATGTAGTCAAGTGTTTCGTCCACGTCATCGAAAACCTTGTAAAGAAGTTTACAGCCGGCTCTCAAAAACTTTTCCTTGACCGCAACTTCAAGCATATCAATCATTGCGTTGTAATATCCGTTTACGTTAAGTATGGCGATAGCTTTGTTATGTCTTTCAAGCTGTTTTAGAGTAAACACTTCAAAAAATTCCTCAAAAGTGCCTATTCCGCCGGGAACAATAACAAAAGCGTCCGCTCTTTCTTCCATTATACGCTTTCTTTCACGCATTGTGTCCGTTCTGATAAGTTCCGTACAGTCTTGGAAAATACGGCCGTCAACACCCATATCTTCATCATCAAAGAAATTCGGTACAACACCGACAATTTCGCCTTTCTTTTCATAAACACCGCGTGCAACCGCACCCATAAGCCCGGATGCACCTGCGCCGTAAACAAGTCCGTGACCTCTGTCAGCAATTTTACGTCCGAGTTCTTCGACTTGGCTGACATAAGATTTATCTATTGTGCTGCTTGACGCTCCAAATACACAAATTTTCATAATACATACCCCTTTCTGCCTATTATTTTTGAGAAAAACTGTTGTAGAAAACAGTTTCGTTTAAATCTTTTCTGCTTGAATGAGCCGCCGCAGGCTCTGCGTCGTCTGACGGATAACCTGTCGGTAAAAATGCAACGGGAACATAATTTTCAGGCAAATTGAATTGCTCTTTTACGTCCTTCGGATTAAATGAGCCTACCCAAGTCGTTCCGAGCCCTACGCTTTTTGCTGCCAACATCATATGCGTTGCAACGATAGCCGCGTCGATTTCACCCTCATCGTGTCCGTCATTTCCACGCGTCCAAGATGTTTCTTTGTCATAACATACAAGGAAATTAAGCGGCGGATTAAATGCAAATTTCGTGCATTTGCTCACCTTTTCAAGTTCTTTTTCGTCGGTAAGTACAAGTATTCTCTGTGGCTGAAAATTTACGGCGGTAGGCGCTGCCTGCATTGCCGCAAGAATATAATCTATCTTTTCTTTCTCTACTTTTTTATCAGAAAATTTTCTGAGCGAAAATCTGTTTTTTACCAATTCTAAAAAATCCATTTTTAATCACTCCTCGTCGTATTCTTTCCTTATTATTGTTATTTTATCATAAATATTATTGTTTGTAAATAAATTAAATTTTAATAATAATTGAATTTTTTATAAGTGTGTGTTATAATATATGCAAATGAGAAAAAGGAGGTTTTCCGATGTATACCGTTGATTTACACAATCACACAAAATTCAGCTATGACGGCTCGAACACACCCGAAGAAATAATCGAAAATGCAATCAGACACGGTGTTGACGTTATCGGTATAACCGACCATCAATTCTCAATCGGTGAAAATCTTCCTATATATTATGAATATATTCAGCATTGTAAAATAAAATATGCCGATCAAATAAAAGTTCTTTGCGGTCTTGAAATCGGTACACGTCCGACACCGCCGGAATCGCTTCCGCGTGCAACGGAAATTTTTGATTATGTACTTTTTGAATGCCTTGACGATACAAGGGCAATAGATTTTTATGAATTTTTGGAATGGCGAAAGCTGTTTAAATGCAAAGCAGGTCTTGCACATACCGATATTTTCAAACTCGGTGAAAGATACGGACTTGATATAATAAAAATTTTACGTGACAACGATATTTTTTGGGAACTGAATACTTCGGGAAATTACATATATTATTATGATTTTCTTACCAACGAAAAGAAACAGCAGATAATCAAAGAAAGCGGAATTCCCGTAAGCGTCGGTTCTGATACGCATTACATTGCGGAATATCGTAAAAAACAAATTCGCCGTGCGAATGAATTATTGCAAAAATTAAATATTCCTTTACCGTGAAAATGACGATTAAATAACGATTTTTAATCGCCGTTTTTTATTGTTAAAAATAAAATCGAAAAAGTTTTAAAAATATTGCTTAAAATCGAATATTGTTATATAATATAAATAATTGGGATAATAGGAGTGATATTTTTGAAAATAAAAAGTGTTTCAAAAAAATCCGTCATACTTATGGAGTTTGACTGGGTTTTGTTTATAGCGACAATCTGTTTGTCGGTGTTTGGAATAGTGATGATTTATTCGGCTACGCGAACATTGCAGTCGAATACGAATGTAATAGTGCAGTCGGGTGCAATGGTTATAGGTTGTGCGGCAATGCTTGTAACGTGTTTTTTCGATTACGAACAGCTTAAAAATCTCGTCAAACCGATTTATATATTCGCCGTCGCGATACTGCTTTTGGTATTGGTGTTTGGTGTCAGCGGCGATTGGGGTGCGAGGAGCTGGATTAGATTCGGTGCAATCGGTATTCAGCCTTCGGAAATCGCAAAGATTTGCTTTATAGTAACTTTTTCGTGTCACTTATCAAAAGTGCATGACGATATAAATAAACCGCTTACGATTTTGGGATTGTTACTTCATATCGGCGTGCTTGTAGGTTTGATTTTGTTACAGCCTGATATGGGTAGTGTGTTGGTATTTTTGTTTATGTTTATATGTCTTATGTTTGTTGCAAAACTTTCATATAAATATATATTGCCGATTGGTGTGGCAGGTGTTGCGTCATTGCCTTTTATATATAAGTATGTACTTTCGGAATATCAGCAGAAACGTATTCAGGTGTTTTTAAATCCAAACCTTGACCCAAGGGGCAGAGGCTATAACGTAATTCAATCTAAAATTGCGGTCGGTTCGGGTCAGCTTTGGGGTAAAGGATATTTGCAGGGAACGCAAAACCAAATGGGTTATTTGCCTACTAAATATACTGACTTTATATTCAGTGTAATAAGTGAGGAATTTGGTTTTATCGGTGCATTGCTTGTTACGGCGGTGCTGTTCTTCATAATTTATAAATGCTTTAAAACCGCTCAAAAAGCCGATAATGCTTTCGGAAGATATATTTGTGTCGGTGTCGGTGCAATGATGTTGTTCCACGCATTTGAAAATATCGGTATGTGTATCGGACTTATGCCTGTTACGGGTATTCCGTTGCCGTTTGTAAGCTACGGCGGTACGTCGCTTGTTGTGAATATGATTGCAATAGGACTGGTGCTTAGTGTGTCGTATCACAATAAGCCGCGAAGTGTGTTTGACGTATACTAATAAAGTGAGCCTGGTGACAAAATGTCACCAGCTCCAAAAATCACATCTGCGATGTAATTTTTGAGTATTTTTTTGAAAAAATCATAAAGTTCCTCCAAAGTCGAAACTTTAGATTTTAAGCCATTTCTGCCGCACAGGTCGTCAGAAATGATTTTTAATGAGGTTGCACCTCAAACTCCCAAAAATAAAGTAGACAAAACCATTATGGTTTTGTCTAAAGTCCGAGGCTGTCGACAAATTGTCGGCAGTCTTTTTTGTTTACTCACAAACTATCGTCGATTGAATATTATATAGTAAGGAGGCAAGAATTTCTCGCTTGCCTTTTTAAAATATTTGAGGGGAGTGAAATTTATGTATATATTGATTGGATCGGTCACTACTGCGACAAGACTTAAAAAAGCTGCAGAAAAAATTATCGGTTTTCCGGCATATGTTGTGCATACGCCGTCCGCTTTAAATCAAGGTGGCTGTTCCTATTCCGTGCGTGTTGATGACCGTGCACTTAATGAAATCAGAAAGATAGCCGGCGATAATGAAATTCCGATTAGACGGATTTATATAGAAAGAACAGTAAACGGGGAGCGTGTTTATGATGTTGTATCTTGATAACGCGGCAACGACTTTGAAAAAGCCTTTGTCGGTGTATGCGACGCTTTTTAAGAGTACCTTGTTTTCGGGCGGAAACGCAGGACGGGGAGGACATAAGATGAGTATGGACGCAGTGCGTGCTATTGTGGATACACAAGATTTGATTGCACAGCTTTTTAATATAAAAAAAGCCGAAAATATTGTTTTTACGCAAAATGCGACGTATGCTCTGAACACTGCCATTCTCGGCACAATGTCAAACGGAGGACATATTGTCGTAACGGAGATGGATCATAACAGCGTTTTAAGACCTGCTTGTTTGCCCGGTAATTACACCGTTGTAAAAGCGGATAAGAGCGGATATGTACACGCGGAAGATGTTGAAAAGGCTGTGAGGAAAGATACAAAACTGATTGTCTGTACCCACGCGTCAAACGTGTGCGGAACAATTCAGCCGGTGTATGCGATAGGAAGAATAGCGAAAAAGCATAAAATACTGTTTTTGCTGGACATTGCACAAACGGCAGGGAGTATAAATATTGATGCGGAAAAAATGAATGCGGATATGATAGCTTTTCCGGGACATAAAGGTCTTATGGGACCGCTTGGAACAGGCGGATTGTATGTGAAAAGTCCGGAAGAACTTGCACCGCTTGTGACGGGCGGAACGGGAAGTAATTCGGAGAGCGTTTCCCAGCCGGAATTTATGCCCGATAAGTTCCATAGCGGTACGATGAATACACCTGCAATTAAGGCTTTGGGGGCAGGGGTTAAGTATGTTATGAAATACGGCGTTGATGTAATAGGTAAGTATGAAAAAATGCTTTCCGAAAAATTTAAAGAAAATTTGATGAATATGGATAATGTTACGGTATACGGGAATGATAACAGTGTTGCGACTGTCGCGTTTAACGTGGCAAAGCTCGGCAGTGAAGAAGTTTTTGAAATGCTTAAGGGCAAAGCGGCGGTAAGAGCGGGTTATCATTGTGCACCGCTCGCACACAGAGCGATAGGTACATCGGATAGGGGAGCGGTCAGAGCGTCGTTCGGAGTTTTTAATTCAAAAAATGATGTGGCGAAAATGACTGATTATGTGTATAAAATCAGTAAAAATGTGTCGGGATAGAGAAATCTGTCCCGGTACATAAAAATGACAAATTTTTTTGAAAAAAGTATTGACAAATGCTTTTTGGTCTGTTATAATTAATCAAGTCAGTTGGTGAGTAGAGAACTCACTGAAAGACAGATTGAATTATGCGGGTGTAGTTCAATGGTAGAATTCCAGCCTTCCAAGCTGGTCGCGTGGGTTCGATTCCCATCACCCGCTCCAATATATGTGTCTGTAGCTCAGTTGGATAGAGCAATTGCCTTCTAAGCAATGGGCCGGGGGTTCGAATCCCTCCAGACACGCCAATTTCTTTTTGGAATTCAAAAAGAGTTTAGTGTGCGTAGATAACTACCGCCATCATATGGTGGGTATAGTTCAGCTGGTTAGAGCGTCAGTTTGTGGCACTGAATGTCGTGGGTTCGAATCCCACTACCCACCCCATTTTAATTTTAATATACAGGGATATAGCCAAGTCGGTAAGGCACCAGATTTTGATTCTGGCATGCGTAGGTTCGAGTCCTGCTATCCCTGCCAGGGCCATTAGCTCAGTCGGCAGAGCACTTGACTTTTAATCAAGTTGTCCGGGGTTCGAATCTCCGATGGCTCACCAAGTGAAACCGCTTAAACGTATGTTTAAGCGGTTTTTTACTGCTTATTATATTTTGAGGCTGTATATTACATGTATATTACCGCTATATTTTGTTTATGGCTCGAATGGATTCGCTTGTGAAAATGTTGTAATTTGTGTTGGAGTGATGATGTTGATGCGATATGATTGAAATAGTTTGTGTAACAGTGAATCACTCTTATCAAACCTTGAATGTTTTTCGGAAAAAGTGTTGGAAAACAAAAAATATAAATAAAAAAGTGTTGAAAACCTTAGGTTTTCAACACTTTTTTATTTGGCAGGGGTACAAGGACTCGAACCTTGGGCACGCGGTTTTGGAGACCGCTGCTCTACCAACTGAGCTACACCCCTATCAGTAAACTGCCTTATTATTCTACTACACAATCGACTATATGTCAATAGTTTTTTATGAATTTACTTTAAATATTTCAAAAATAATCACATTATGTCGATTTGCAATTCTGAAATTATATCAAAACACCGTTACAGTGGTCGATTTCGTGTTGGACGATTTGAGCTGTCCAGCATTCAAAAGTTTTTGTTCTTATTTTAAAATCAAGTGTCTGATACTGCACGCGTATTTTCTTATACCTTTTTATTTTACGAGGGCCGCCGAGCAGGGAAAGACAACTTTCTTCCGTTTCGTATGGGTCAGACCTTTTAATTATTTCGGGATTTAGCATTATCATATATTTTCCGTCATTATCAAAGCATATAATACTTTTATTTACGCCTATCATATTTGCCGCCATACCTACGCATACTTCTTTATGTGCGGTTAAGGTTTCAAGCAAGTCTTGGGCGGTTTGTAAATCGGCGGCTGTTGCCGGTTCTGATTTTAATGCCAAAAATATTGGGTCATGTACAAGTTCTTTAATCATTTTAAAACCTCACAATAATATTGATTACATTTGAATTATAACACAATAGTAACATAAGTCAAGTGTAGGGTAATTTTATTTTTACAGTGAAATATATTGACAAAATAATACAATATAGGATAAAATATTTATGAAATAAATAAAATTGGTGATGAAGAAAATGATGAAATTAAATATAGCGATTTGTGATGACAATAAATTAGTATTGGACAATGAGAAAACACTGATTGAAGAAACGTTGAAAGAGATGAGAATACCATACAAAATGGACAAATACCAAAATCCCGAAAATCTTATTAAAAATGCTTGGCAATACGATTTAGTATTTTTAGATGTGGAAATGGATGAAGTCAACGGAATTGTGGCGGCGGAAAGCATTCACAATGTCAACAAAGAATGTCTGTTATTTTTCGTAACCAATCACGAGGTTTATATGGACTATGCTATGAACGAGTATGCGTTCAGATTTTGGGTAAAGCCTATGTCGAAAGAAAAACTGAAATTTGGGTTAGAATCGGCATTGAAACGGTTGGAGAGCAATAACAAATGTATAGAATTCAACACCGACAGAAATGTTGTGAATATACCGATAAATAAAATTATTTTTATATGTGCCGAGAACAAAAAGACTACTATTGTTACGGTAGACGAAGAATTTGTAATAGACCGACCGTATAAAGCGGTCAAAGATATGATAAATTCATATTTCTTCTACGAGTCGCACGCAAGTTACTATGTGAACTTAAATTATGTGAAAGCATATTCGCCGTCGCACGTAAAATGCGGAATAGGAAATCATGAATATGAAATTCATATGTCGCGAAGAAAATATACGGAATTTAATAAATATTTTATAGATTGGATGGGTGAACAAAAATGAGAATAGATGCAGGATTGATAATTGGAATAGCACTTGAATTTGTAATAATGTTATATTTTGCAAATTCGACGTTACAACCGAAAAAGAATTATTATATAAGCTCTGCGATGTGCTTTGTGGGGTATTTAATTATATTTGCTTTTTCACTGCTTAATCGATTATTTGTTAATGTGGGCGTTTTTATAGTAATCAATTTTTTGATTTTTAATTTGGGTTATAGAATAAATTTTAAAACCTCGATATTTCAAACGATGATGTTGTTGGTGTTTATGTTTTTGGGCGAAATTATAGTAACGTTTACTATGAAAATGGGATTAGACAAGAAAAGCTTTTTAGAAGTCACGCCTCAACAGTCAATGATTATAACGGTGGCGGGAAAATTGATATACTTTTTATTGGTATTTTTTATGAAAATAGTAGACAGGAAAAAGGTAATTTCATCAGAAAAATCTTCTCTGTTGTTAGCTGCAGTTCCTATAATGACTTTTGTGTGTTTAATTATGGTTTATCCGCTGAATATTGACAAGCGTATATTTACTTCGGTTTGTATTATCGCAATAACCTTAAATGTTGTTACTTTTTCGGTAAACGAATTTATGCTTGCGAAAAACAGAAGAATAAGAATACTTGAAGATGAAAATTATAAAAACTGTATTGAATTAGAAGAATACAAGACATTAAACGAAAAATATGAACACAGCAGAATAATGAATCATGATTTCAGAGAACATCTAAATGTTTTGAAAACTTTAATTTCGGAAGATATCCAAAAAGCACAAGAATATGTAGGGAAGATTGAAAAAGAGTGTGAGGATTCAAAAATAGAAAAATACAGTGACAATAATATTCTTAATATATTACTTATTCGCAAGAAAAAAGAATGTGAAGAAAACGGGATTAAGCTAAACATAACTTCAACCAATCCGAAACTTGATTTTATCGACGGAATGGACACTGTTGCTATATTTTCTAATTTGATTAACAATGCAATAGAGGCTTGCTCAAGCTCGGCAAGAAAAGATATATTTATTGATTTATACACAGTTAATAACGCATTTAGTGTTATTAAAGTTGAAAATTATGCCGATAAAGAGCCGATAGTTGTAGAAGGTATGCTTAGAAGCGGAAAAGATGACGGTAATTCTCACGGAATCGGTATTAAGAGTATAAATAATTCATTAAGCAAATATGATGGGAAAATGAGTTGGTCGTATGACAAAGCTAAAGGGATGTTTAGAACCGTTATTTCTATAAATAATTCACAAATTAACATTTGAAAATTATATTGACATTGTTGACATTTAATGTTATAATGTGATTGTAGGAATATAGGTAAACGTAAAGATAAGAAAGGATGTTTTATTATGAAAAAGTTCCTAAACAAAGTAGTTCCAACATTAATCAAGTTTGTACCTGTTTGTGCAGCGTTGATGCTTGTGATTAACAGTAATTCAACATCAACCATTGTAAACGGTCAACCTGAAGCACCAAAAGGACTTAAGAAGTATCGTAAGTTCTGATTATGTTTCGTAAATTTTCGGAATGGGCTGTGGTATATGCCATAAGATTAGGTTACATAAAAGAAGAGGAGCAGGAAGAATATACTTACGGACTTGACCTTGTAATGAGCGTTATTGCAAGTGATTTGACAATGCTTATAATAGGTATAATAATGAAAATGATACCGCAGGTGATTGTTTTTGTATTTATGTACAAGTTCATTCGAAAGTATACGGGCGGATTTCATTGCGAAACAGCCTTGACGTGCTATCTGTCGTCAAGCACGATGTGTATATGCGTTCTGCTTGCGATTAAATATCTTCCGTATAATCTTGGCATATACACAGTCGCAACCGTTTTATCTATTGGGGTACTCTTTGCAATTTCGCCAATCGAGGCTATAAACAAACCTTTGGAAGAAATTGAAGTTAAAGTTTTCGGAAAAAGGGCGAGAATTGTACTTTGTATTACACTTGTAATATTTGGTGTAATTTGTGCGTTTGGTTTGACGGAAATGGTAAAAACAATGGCAATAAGCGTCGTTGATATTTTGCTTTTTGCGGTTATGGGTAAGATAAAATTGTTGAACTACAAAAGGAAAAAAATTGAACAGAATTAACTCGAAAAATGTGACATTTTTACAAATGTCACATTTTTTGCTACCAAGTTTCCGGATTAAGCTACCACTTAGTCGTAAACTGTTTACTTTTTTTTATTTTTGAGATAATATTACTACATCAGATTCATTAAAATTTTATATATTTCAATCGAAAAAACATCGGTTTTTGCATTTCTCCAAAGCAAACGATGTTTTTTTATTTTTACAGGGATATGTTGGAATAACTCGATTAATTTATTTTAGAATGGATTGACGGTAAAATGACTGTGTGATATAATTTTAGTAGTTTATGAGATTAGAGGAGAAATGAAAATGAGTTATATAAGAAATGTTGAATTATCCGACGCGGAAGTGTTGGTTGAAATATACCGTCCGTATGTCGAAAATACAACAATATCGTTTGAATATGAAACTCCGTCTGTAGACGAGTTTAGAAGTCGTATTGAAAATATTTCAAAAAAGTATCCTTACATTGTTATGGTTGAGGACGATGAAATTGTCGGTTATGCATATGCGGGAACGTTCAAAGGACGTAAGGCGTATGATTGGTGCGTTGAAACGACTATATATGTAAGAGAGGACAAAAAAGGTGGCGGATACGGCAAGAAGTTGTATCTTGAACTTGAAGAAAGATTGAAAAAACAAAACATTCTTAATATGTATGCTTGTATTGCGTATACGGACAATGAAGATGGGCATTTGACAAACAACAGTATGCAGTTCCACGAGCATATGGGTTTCAGACTTATCGGCACATTCAAAAAGTGCGGTTACAAGTTCGACAAGTGGTACGATATGATTTGGATGGAGAAATTTATCGGCGAACATAAGGTTAATCCCGACGCGGTGACAAAACCTGAAATTTAGTTTACAATTTTCGATATGTGTGATAGACTATAGGAACAGTGCATAAAATAGTACATAAGGAGGTTTACATATGGCGAATAAAGTAGAAGATTTAGTCAATGTGATTTTAGACAGCTACAATGAATGTGACATTACAGCGAGAATTGACGAAGAGAATATGCTTAACAAGGATATTCTTATAGAAATTATAGATGAAATAAGAAAAGTGCTTTTTCCGGGCTTTTTTGACAACAACAAGGTCAGAAGTGAATACTTAAAGTTTCTTGTCGGTGAAAGACTGGAATTTATACAGTATCATTTGAAGAAACAGGTATCAAACGCGTTTGCAAATCAAGATGTATGCAGAGAGTGCAGTAAGGCACAGGCAGAGGAAAAAGCGGAAGAAGTTGTTTTTGAATTTTTAAAGAAAATACCGAAAATAAGAGAATACTTAAATACAGACATTCAAGCTGCGTATGACGGTGACCCTGCGGCATACAGCACAGATGAAATAATTTTCTGTTATCCGGGAGTGTTTGCAATCACTGTTTACAGAATTGCTCACGAATTGTGGCTTTTGGGCGTGCCTATGATTCCGAGAATAATGACGGAATATGCTCACAGCACAACAGGCATAGATATTCACCCGGGTGCGACTGTCGGCAAATATTTCTTTATAGACCACGGTACAGGTATTGTTATAGGTGAAACTACCGAAATCGGCGATAATGTAAAAATATATCAAGGCGTTACTTTAGGCGCACTTTCGACAAGAAAAGGTCAGCAGTTAAAGGGCGTTAAACGTCATCCGACTATCAGTGACAACGTTACGATATATTCGGGTACGACTATTCTCGGCGGTGAAACGGTTGTCGGTAAGGGTACGACTATCGGCGGTAATGCGTTTATCGTTAATTCCGTTTCGGAGGGTATGAAAGTCAGCGTGAAAAATCCCGAACTTGAGTACAGTGTCGGAAATGCGTCTATGAAGGACGGTTATTGGGATTGGTGTATATAATATTTCAGAGGTAAATATCCGCATAAAATCGAAGAATTTTAGCGGATATTTATTTTTTATAAAAAATTTTTCAAAAAGGTATTGACAAATCGGAAAAATGTGCTATAATACAAATCATAGTAATTCCATAGGAAAAGAGAAGAAAGGAAAATGCGATATGATAACACAAAATCTAAAGTATGTACAGAACGGACGAATGTGTTGCTGTTGCTGTAACTGATTTAATAAGAAAGAACAATACACATAAATATAAAAATTGAGAAAGAAAGAGGTACAAAATTATGTCAAATAAGAATTGGAGATTTGAAACAAAGCAATTACACGTTGGTCAGGAACAAGCAGATCCTGTTACAGATTCAAGAGCTGTTCCGATTTATGCATCAACATCATTCGTATTCCACAACTCACAGCACGCAGCTGACCGTTTCGGTTTGAGAGATGCAGGTAACATCTACGGCAGACTTACAAACCCTACAGAAGATATTTTTGAACAGAGAATAGCAGCCCTTGAAGGCGGTGTTGCTGCATTGGCAGTTGCATCGGGTGCGGCAGCTCTTGCTTATACATTCCAAACACTTGCCAAGCAAGGCGATCACATCGTAGCCGCAAAGACAATTTACGGCGGAACATACAACTATCTTGAACATACATTCCCTGAATTCGGTGTTACAACAACATTCGTTGACCCTGAAGTTGACGGTGCATTTGAAGCAGCTATTCAGGATAATACAAAGGCAATCTTCATTGAAACACTTGGTAACCCAAATTCAAACCTAATTGATATTGAAGAAATTGCAAAGATTGCTCACGCACATAACATTCCGCTTGTAGTTGACTCAACATTCGCTACACCTTATCTTGTAAGACCAATCGAATACGGTGCAGACATCGTTGTTCACAGTGCAACTAAGTTTATCGGCGGTCACGGTACTGCAATCGGTGGTGTAATCGTTGACAGCGGTAACTTTGACTGGGCTAAGTCGGGTAAGTTCCCTCACCTTGTAGAGCCTAACGCATCATATCACGGTATCAGCTTTGCAAATGATGTAGGAGCTGCCGCATTCGTAACATATATCAGAGCTATCCTACTTCGTGACACAGGTGCTACACTTTCACCGTTCCACGCATTCATCTTCTTACAGGGTCTTGAAACTCTATCACTAAGAGTTGAACGTCACGTTGAAAACGCTCTAAAGATTGTTGATTACCTAAACAAGCATCCAAAGGTAGAGGCTGTTCATCATCCGTCACTACCTACAGAGCCAAGCCACGAACTATACAAGAAGTATCTTCCAAACGGCGGCGGAAGTATCTTTACATTTGAAATCAAGGGCGGAGTTGAAGAGGCTCACAAGTTTATCGATAACCTTGAAATCTTCTCGCTTCTTGCAAATGTTGCGGACTCTAAGTCACTTGTAATTCACCCGGCTACAACTACTCATTCACAGTGCAATGAACAGGAACTTGCAGAACAGGGTATTAAGCCAAATACAATAAGACTATCAATCGGTACAGAAAATATTGATGACCTTATTGCAGCTCTTGACGACGCATTCAACGCCGTTGACTAATTTTAAGTAAATTGTGTTAAAAGTCAGAAAGAAGGAATTAAAATGTCAAAGATATATCAGAAAATTACAGATCTTATCGGTGGTACACCGCTATTGGAACTTGCAAACTATGAAAAGAAGAATAACCTTGAAGCAACCGTTCTCGGTAAGCTTGAATATTTTAACCCTGCCGGTTCGGTAAAAGACAGAATCGCAAAGGCAATGGTTGATGAGGCTGAACAAGAGGGTAAGTTAAAGGAAGGTTCTGTTATCATCGAGCCAACATCAGGTAATACAGGTATCGGTCTTGCGTCGGTTGCAGCCGCAAGAGGTTATAAAATTATAATCACAATGCCTGAAACAATGAGTATTGAAAGACGTAATCTATTAAAAGCATACGGCGCCGAACTTGTTTTGACAGACGGTGCAAAGGGTATGAAAGGCGCTATCGAAAAGGCTAAGGAACTTGCTGAAACAACAGAAAACAGCTTTATCCCAAGCCAGTTCACAAACCCTGCAAACCCTGCTTATCACAGAGCAACAACAGGTCCTGAAATCTGGGCAGATACAGACGGTAAAGTTGATATATTTGTTGCCGGCGTAGGTACAGGCGGTACAGTTACCGGTGTAGGTCAGTATCTAAAGTCACAAAACCCTGACGTTAAGGTTGTTGCAGTTGAGCCTGCAGGCTCACCGGTATTGTCACAAGGCAAAGCAGGTGCGCACAAAATTCAAGGTATCGGTGCAGGTTTCGTTCCTGAAACTCTTGATACAAAGGTTTATGACGAAATCATAACTGTTGAAAACGAGGACGCATTCAAGACAGGCAGAGATATTGCCCGCAGTGAAGGTGTACTTGTAGGTATTTCATCAGGTGCAGCTGTTTGGGCGGCTACAGAGCTTGCCAAACGCCCTGAAAACAAGGGTAAAACAATCGTAGCTCTTTTGCCTGATACAGGTGAAAGATATTTGTCAACTCCTATGTTTGCTGAATAATTCAGTATTTAAAATTTGTTCACTATACCAAAGATGGCATTTATATGCCATCTTTTTGTGTACGGTTTTTCGGACATTGTAGTTGTTATAATATAATCATAATAAAGCTAAATTGTCAAAGTGAAGTTGGGGTTTTGAGGGTAAAAAACGAGAAATTTTCTAAGATCACCTTGACAAAAACGGAGGTAAATATTATGGTTATAGTGGGAACAATACTTATAAGTGTAGGAGCGTCAATACTTTTTGTATTAAAGGTTAATTCGGTAAAGGATATATAAGTTTTGGCGTTGTCTGCATATTGTGTGAGGAGATGAGAATATGCAGATAAATGAACTTGTGACATTTGCGGCGGATGTCGGCAGAGGTCTGCTTGAAAGCGGTGCGGAAACGAGTCGTGTCGAAGATACGGTTGAGAGGATAATACGGCATTTTTATGACGGTAAAAGTGAGGGTTTGGTCGTAATGACAGGACTGTTTGTCACTGTCGGCGATGTTACAAAAACGGTCAGAGTTCGCAGACGGACTATAAACCTTGATAAAGTATCAAAAATTAATATGATGTCACGAGATATTGCTGATGATAAAATCGACTTTGAAGAAGCTTTAAAACGCTTTGAATATATAATGGAACAGAAACCTTATTCGTTATGGGTGAAAACTGTTGCGGTAGCGTTTTGCTGTGGATTTTTTACGTTGTTGTTTGGCGGTAATGCGTTTGACGGACTTAATTCGTTTGTGGTCGGTGCGGTTATCAATGTTTTTATATGGTTTTTGAGAAAACATCACACGGCGGAGTTTATTATAACATTTTCGGGCGGAGTTGTTATTGCGTTGCTGATATTACTCTTTTATGCAATAGGTTTGGGAAAAAATATTAATCCTATGATAACGGGAGCTATTATGCCGCTTGTACCCGGTTTGGCAATAACTAATGCAATTCGTGATATTATTGCCGGAGATTACCTTTCGGGCGGTGCGAGATTGTTTGATGCGGTAGTTGTGGCGATTGCACTTGCCACAGGTGCGGGCAGTGTTATGTACATTTTCGGTCATATGACGGGAGGTATTATGGGATGATTTTTCTTGAAATGTTTGTCGCTTTTGCGGCGACAATGGCTTTTGCAGTGATATTTAACGTGAGCCGAAGTGAATTGATATTTTGCGGAATTGCAGGTTTAGTCGCAGAGGGGGTGTATTTGTTTACACTTAGAATAAGCGACGAAACGGCACTTGCTATATTTGTTGCGTCGATTGCCGTGACGGTGTTGTCGCGGATTTTGGCGAACATAAGACGTATGCCCGTTACGGTTTATTTGATTTCGGGAATAATATCGCTTGTACCCGGTGCGGGTATGTATAACACTGTTTATAACATCATAGCGTCGGACTATATGAAAGCAATGTACACAGGCATTGATACAATAAAAGTTGCTGTAGCGATTGCGGTGGGGATTGTACTTGTGTTTGCATTGCCGAATAAAATGTTTTTCAAGAGAAAATAGTTCCAATGGGCTTTGGCTTGACATAACTGATATTGTATAGTACAATAGGCAAGATAGAAGTAAAAATTATACACCGAATTTTTACGGTGCAGGCGGAAAGGATTTTACGATAGTAATGAAAAAGATAATTGCCGTTATGGCGGTACTTATAACGCTTTTTTCAATGGGAAATGTGTCGGCAAGTGCGGCGGCAAAGGTTGCGGCACTGATGTATCACAGTGTGACAACTGATTCGTCACGTTGGAATGACTATACAATATCACCCGAACAGCTTGACGCGGATATACAATACTTTAAAAGCTGCGGATATATACCGATGACCGCGACAGAACTCGCAACGGCGAATATGGCTGATATTGACAACAGAAAAATATTGCTTTTGACATTTGATGACGGATACTCAAACTTCTATACGGAGGTATTTCCGATATTAAAGAAAAATGACGCAAAGGCTACAATGTTTTTGATTGGTTCATACATAGACCGTTACGGTTATTTGACTGCTGACGAAACATATGAAATGGCGAACAGCGGACTTGTCGAAATAGGCAATCACACAAACGGTATTCACAGTATGCCTAAGGAACAGTTAAAGGCGATTTACAACAATACAAACGCTTACGGCGATATACTCGATGATATTCAGAGTAACGGAGAAATTTTGAAAGAAGTTACCGGAAAAGATGTGACAAGTATTTCGTGGCCGTACGGATATTATACGACAACACTCGATAATGCGGTTAAAAGTCAGCTTGGTTATAAGATTTCATTCAGTACGGTGTACGGTGTGAATTTCTTTACTGGCAATACATACAGTCCGTTAAAACGTATGAACAGAGAATACTCTGCCGGAACTCAACAGGTGTTTGACAGGGCAAACGGTAAATTTTATTAATCATCAGCGGTACGGTGAAAAGTACCGCTGTTTTTATAAATGAGGGGTAGTATGATATGAATAGAATAGAGATTAAAGATTTTTCGATAAAAATAGATAAAGATAAAGTATTAAAAACTTTGGGGTGTTTTGAGGGGAGCAGTGTGTATGAAACTGTTTCTTCTTATTTTGACGAGCTTGAAGAAACGGTGATGAATTTACTGTCCCCACGTGCAGTTGCCGTAACGGAGGATATGAAAGCATATTGCATACTTACGGTCGGTGAAAAAATTAGCGGAATATCAAAAAGCTTTTTTGATAACGGTGAGGGTATGAAAGGTATACTTGTTGACGCAATGGCGGACGAGTATCTTTTTATGATGGATGATGTGCTTGCCGAAAATATAAAGCTTTTGTGTGCAAAAAAGTCTTGGGGCGTTAAAAAACGTCTTGATGCACCGAAAGATTTTCCGCTTTCTCAACAATCCGTTATTGTCGTGAAAACAGGCGTTGACGGAATAAAAATGACAAGCGGTTTTATGTTTGAACCCGTAAAAACTTTTGGCTACATACTTGAATTTACGACTGATGAAAAGGTATTTAATGCACAGCATGACTGTTCAAAGTGTTCTAATTTTGACTGCCCGAGAAGAAGTAATATAAAAAACGGCAGATTTGAAGTGCTGTCGAGTTATGAGTATAAACCGAATTTTAAAGAGGGTGACAGTGCGGTCTGTATTGATATAGGTACAACTACTGTTGCTTTTGAACTTGTGACGGATAAGGGGACACTAAAAACATACAGAACAATTAATCCTCAAAGACGTTTCGGACTGGATGTTCTTTCAAGAATAGAGTCGGCAAACAGAGGAAGGTTGGACGAGCTTTCGGCTGTTATGCGTTATACGATTATAAGCGGATATAAAAAAGTGACCGAAGAATTTGGGGACACTAAAAAAGTTGTTATCGCGGGCAATACAACAATGGTACATCTGCTTATGGGATATTCTTGCGGTACACTCGGTGAATATCCTTTTAAATCAAAACACTTGGGGACACTAAAAACTACGCTTGATAAAGTTACAAAAAGTAAGGTTTCGCCGATTGAAACCGTTATATACGGCGGTATATCTGCGTTTGTGGGCGGCGATATAGTGAGCGGACTTTATATGAGTGATTTTGATAAATCGGATAAGGTTAATATGTTTATTGACTTGGGTACAAACGGTGAAATGGCGTTGGGCAATAAGGATAAAATGATTGTTACGTCTACTGCCGCAGGACCTGCTTTTGAGGGCGGAAGAATTTCGTGCGGAATAGGTTCGGTTGACGGTGCGGTATGCGGTGTTGATTTAAAAATGGGGACACTAAAAACTATTGCGGATAAACCGCCTGTCGGTCTTTGCGGAACGGGTATAATTGAGTTGGTTTCGGAATTGCTTGACGAAAAAATAATTGATAAAACGGGTCTTTTAAATGACGACTATTTTATAAACGGTTATAAGGTCGCGGAGGACGTTGTGTTTACGCAAAATGATATTCGTCAGGTGCAAATGGCAAAATCGGCGGTGAGAGCCGGTATTGATGTGCTTGCGAAGTCGTGGGGAACAGAGCTTTCACAAATTGATACGGTGTATCTTGCCGGCGGTTTCGGTTACGGTCTTTCGATTGAAAAGGCTTGCAATATCGGAATATTGCCGCGTGAGTTTTTGGGTAAGACGAAAGTTATCGGCAACAGCTCGCTCGGCGGTTGCGTCAAGTATGCCGAAAGGCAGGACGGCGATGAAAGAATCGGTCGTATAAAGGAAATCAGTTCCGAAATTTCACTCGGAAACAGTGAAGATTTTGAAAAATTGTATATCGAATATATGAATTTTTGAAAGAAATAAAAAGTTACGCAAAACTAACAACGGCATAGTTAAGCCATATTCGAAAAACATCAATATTTTTTTGAAAAAAATTCAAATTTTTTGTTGCATAATCATAAAAATAATGCTAAAATATATGTTAGATTGGCACAACAGAGTGAACCATAGCAAACATTGTACACTCTGATGAGAAAAAAATTAATTTTTAGAGGAGGTTTAACTATGTCATACGCACAAGACGTACTAGCAAAGTTAAAAGAGAAAAACGCAAGCGAGCCTGAATTTATACAGGCGGCAACAGAGGTTCTAACATCACTTGAACCTGTATTTGAGAAGCATCCTGAATTCGAGAAGGCTTCATTGCTTGAGAGAATAGTAGAGCCTGAGAGACAGATTATGTTCCGTGTTCCTTGGGTTGACGACAACGGTAAGGTACAGGTAAACAGAGGTTTCAGAGTACAGTTCAACAGTGCTATTGGTCCATACAAGGGCGGTCTAAGACTTCACCCATCAGTAAACCTTGGTATTATCAAGTTCCTTGGTTTTGAACAGATTTTCAAGAACTCACTTACAACACTTCCAATCGGCGGTGGTAAAGGCGGTAGTGACTTCGATCCTAAGGGTAAGTCAGACAGAGAAGTTATGGCATTCTGCCAGAGCTTTATGACAGAGCTTTTCAGACATATTGGTGCTGATACAGACGTTCCTGCCGGTGATATCGGTACAGGTGCAAGAGAAATCGGATTTATGTTCGGTCAATATAAGAGATTAAAGGACGTATATGAAGGCGTTCTTACAGGTAAAGGTTTAACTTGGGGCGGTTCACTTGCAAGAACTCAGGCTACAGGCTACGGTCTTGTATACTACGCTCAGGAAATGCTTAAGGATTTGGGTACTGACTTTAACGGTAAGACAGTTGCTATTTCAGGTGCAGGTAACGTTGCTATTTACGCTTGTGAAAAGGCACAGCAGCTTGGTGCAAAGGTTATCACTGTTTCTGACTCAAACGGTTACGTTGTTGATGAAGAAGGTATCGACCTTGCAGCAGTTAAGGAAATCAAGGAAGTTAAGAGAGGCAGAATTAAGGATTATCTTAACTACAGACCAAATGCTAAGTATGTTGAAGGTGCAGGTCTATGGCAAGCAGTTAAGGTTGATGTTGCTCTTCCATGTGCTACACAAAACGAATTGCTTATTGACGACGCTAAGGCTCTTGTTGCAAACGGTACAATGATCGTTGCAGAAGGTGCTAATATGCCTACAACTCTTGAGGCTACACAATATCTACAAGAAAACGGTGTTTACTTTGCTCCTGGTAAAGCATCAAATGCCGGTGGTGTTGCTACTTCAGCTCTTGAAATGAGCCAGAACTCACAAAGACTTTCATGGACATTTGAAGAAGTTGATGAAAAACTACATAACATTATGATTACAATTTACAAGAATTCTGTTGCTGCAGCTAAGGAATATAACTGCGAAATCGGCGGAAAGACTAACCTTGTTGCCGGTGCTAATATTGCCGGATTTATGAAGGTTGCTGACGCTATGATGGCTCAGGGCGTTTGCTAATTATAATATTTTGAATTTTAAAAGGTGTTTCCAATCGGAAACACCTTTTTTGTATTGGTTGATGTATTTTATTGTATTATGCCACCCCTCAGTCAACTGCGTTGACAGCTCCCCTCAAGTGGAGCCTTTATGAAGTTTATCGGCAATTTTATTCGTAGGATACGGTATCTCGACGTTCCGTATCCCTTACCACCACTCCACCGCAAGCGGTCCCCCTCTCCTCAAGGAGAGGCTTTTGAATAACAGCTAATCCAAAGGCTCCCATTGAGGGGAGCTGTCGGCTATGCCGACTGAGGGGTGGTTTTCTTGTTTATTCTCTATTTTAAAATGGGCGACCGATGATCGCCTCTACGTTGTTAATGTGCGACCAATGATCGCCCCTACATCGTTCGTAACAACTCCTCATTACTGGAACGGGTCATTATTTGGTGAATCGTCTGTTTTTTTATAAACCGACAATGTGTTATTACCGTCGCAAAGTGCGATGAACACATCTTTCACATTGCCGATTTTTTGCTTTTGCAATTCGTTTTCAAGCCACTTTTTATTATTGCCGCTGAGTTTTAAATTTTCCTCCATAATATGTCCGTCAAGAACAACTGTAAAGGACAGCTTTTCTTGTTTTGCTGCGATGTTCATATCCTGCACATTAACAGGGCGTGCCTGCACTTTGGGCAAAAACGATATTTTACCGTTTTGTTCAAGTATTGCGGTATCGACATCATCTAATGTGAAAAAACCGTTTATTCTGCATTGTACAAGAAAATCGTTTATATCTATTTTTGAAGTCTTAAAATTTTTCTGATATATTTTACCGCTTTGCATTAAAACTATTGACCGTCCCGTAAAGAAACGTCTTAGTTTAATATTTTTTTCGGTAAGATATGATATAAACCACATAATGACGGTATAAATTACTATCGCAGTAAGGGGATAGTAAAACTTGCCGTCAAGCGAAGTCGCCATTTCGGCGGCGATAGAGCCGATAGTTATACCGTTTATATAGTCAAACATACTCAATTCCGACATTTGCTTGTTGCCGATTATTTTTGCTGAGAAAAACAATGCGATGATTGAGCCGACTGATGTAAGTATAATTTTTATAAATTCCATAATAATCTCCGTTCTTTTGGATGGTAAATATATTAATAGTATGCACAAAAAAACAGTATTTTAAAAATACTGTTTCAGATTTTCTATATTCATAATAATATTTTTCATTTCGGGATAATCTTTAATAATTCGTTTAATACATCGTCTGCAAAAATCGGCTCTTAAAAAAGCATTGTCGCGCATTTGCTGTTTCATACCCCATGTATGCGTAAACATATTGTCGCCGCTTTTAAAAAGCCTGTTCAAGTCCGAAAATGACATAATGCTCATATTGAGCTTTTTTGCACACATAGGCAACATACGCTGTTCCGCAAACACCATATATGCAAGTCTGTCGTTTTGTTCGCTTGTATGACGCATAAATTCGATTGATTTATCCGTATAATAACGGAGCAGTTTTTCGTTTTTTATTACACAAAATGCGGTGTTACACGCTTTTATGTTCCAATCAAAATCATTGTCAAATTCATAGTTATCCATATGAAAGAAGTCTTTTGGGGGATAAACGTCCGGATAGAGATTTTCAAAGTGGATAACCGACACATCGGCGAGTTTTTCTTCGTCGATTTTCTCCCACACGATAAAATCCGTGTCAATCATTGCAACAGGTGCGTTTTGCTCCTTTAGGGCAAATATTTTGCCTGCCGCCCAAAAAACATTGCTGTTGACATCGACATTGTCAAGAATATTTTCAACGCTGTTCCAAATAACGTCAAGACCTGTTTTTTTATAATATTGTGCACCTATGGAATCGGTAACCATTTTTATATTACCGTTTTTTTCACGCCATTTCAATGCGGAAAGAATTGTTGTGAGTATTTCAAAATCTTCGACTTCATAAGGTGCGTTAAATCTGTTTCTGAAAGGCTTTGTCCAATTTATATGTATTGCGTCCATATTGCCACCTATATGAGATTAATTCCGTAACCGTTTATATATACACACCCACTGCCTGTTACAAAGCTTGTGGCAAATGATGATTGTGCCGAGGTGGTGTATGATGATGAATAGCTTGTTATGTATTCGTACTCATATTCATATTGATATGATGTTATATAGGAAGAAACCGAAGTAAAATGTTCGCATATCTGTGGTGCAAATTGCGGTACAAATCCGATACAATTTATGTTGTGCTTTTTCATATCGTCTTTTTTGAATTTTGCTTTTGCGGATATTTCGCCTATTGATATGTATGTTACACCGGCTATTTGCGGTAATATAAAGTCATTATCGCAAAGCCCGATTGACGTACAGCATAAGTTTAACGCATTGTCAAGCTCGTCCTGCGTAAATGCGATTGTGTCAAATGTCATACGTTAACCCCCCTATATAAAGTATATTATAATTATATCATAAAGATGATAAAACGGATAGAGTTATTTTTGAAAAAAACCGTCCTCAATCATTTTATTTATCTGTGCACCGAACAGGAATATGTTCATACAAAAATAAAGCCAAAGCATTAAAAATACGATTGCGGCAAGTGAACCGTAAACGAATGAATAATTTGAAAAGTGTTCTATATATATTGAATAGAAGAATGAGAACACCATCCAGCCGACCGCCGAAAATGCCGCACCGGGAAGCTGTGCCTTAAAGCGATTGTCCTTTTTAGGCAGAAACTTGTAGAACAGTGCGAATACAAAGGTAAGATAAATCATAAATATAAGTATCTTGCCCCTTAAAAAGAAGTCGAGCAATGTCGAGAAAAACGGCGAATGTGAATTGATAAAGTATTCGAGCTTGCTTCCGAAACCGAAAAACACAATCGTCAAGATAAGTGCCGCAATAAATGCAAGCGTATATAATATAGAAATAAGTCTGCCGATAAAGTAATTTTTGCTGCGTGAACGGTAGACTTTGTTAAGTCCCGTATACAGTGCCATAACGCCCCTTGACGCAAGCCAGAGTGTTGATACGGCGGTTACGGAAATGACTTGCACCGAGCCGCTTTTGGTAAATAAATCGGTTATTGTTTCCGTAAGAAACGTGCTGATTGCCGCAGGGGCAAATGAATTTATTGTGTGCAATATTGAGTTTATGTCTATATTAATGAACAGTTTGATTATTGAAAGTACAAGCATACTGAATGGTATAACCGAAATTATAATAAAAAAAGATGCCTGGGCGGCGTATATGCTCAAATCATCACCGGTAATTTTCAATATAAATTTTATGATTTTTGAAAATATGTCTTTTATCGTTTTCATAAAACTTTCTCCTATCAGTTACTATATTATAATATAACACATATTGAATTTTTAGTCTACTAAATTTAATTAACATTTGCGTTATATTACCTTGACAGTGAGTGAGTATTAGTATATAATATCCACATAAAAGGGGAGCTTTTCGGCTGAGAGGAAGTTTGACTTCGACCCATTGACCGTATGCGGGTAATGCCGTAACGGGATTTTGGAAACGGCTCTCTTTTTGAGAGCATTTTTTTATGCTCAATAAAAAGAAAGAGGAGATATATATGAATTATACAACACAAATGGATGCCGCTAAAAAGGGTATTATAACACCTGAGATGGAAATAGTGGCTAAAAAAGAAAATATAACCGCAGAGGAACTTCGTGAAAGAGTTGCAAGAGGCAGTGTTGCAATTCCTGCAAACAAAATGCACAAGGCTATAAGTCCGGAAGGTGTCGGCGAAGGTCTTAAAACAAAGATAAACGTAAATCTCGGAATTTCAAAGGACTGTACGGATTACAGTATTGAATGGGAAAAGGTTAAGATGGCTGTTGATATGAAAGCTGAGGCTATTATGGACCTTAGCTGTTACGGCAAAACTCATGAATTCCGTCAGAAACTTATTGACGAATGCCCTGCTATGATCGGTACAGTGCCGATGTATGATGCGGTTGGTTATCTTGATAAAGAGCTTGCGGATATTACGGCTGACGAATTTTTGGAGGTTATAGAGGCTCACGCTAAAGAGGGTGTTGACTTTATGACAATTCATGCAGGCATAAATCGCAGAACTGCTCAAATATTTAAAGAATCGGGCGGTCGTCTTACAAATATCGTTTCAAGAGGCGGTTCGTTGATTTTTGCTTGGATGGAAATGACAGGCAATGAAAATCCGTTTTATGAGTATTATGACAAGGTGCTTGACATACTTGCAAAATATGATGTAACAATCAGTCTTGGTGACGCTTGCCGTCCGGGTTCTACACATGATTCGACAGACGCGTCACAGATTACAGAGCTTATCGAGCTTGGTATTTTGACAAAACGTGCTTGGGAAAAGAATGTGCAAGTTATGGTTGAAGGTCCGGGACATATGACGATAGATGAGATTGCGGCAAATATGAAACTTGAAAAACGTCTTTGCCATAATGCACCGTTCTACGTATTAGGTCCTCTTGTAACCGATATTGCACCGGGATACGACCACATCACTTCTGCAATAGGCGGTGCTATTGCAGCGGCAAACGGTGCTGATTTCCTATGCTATGTAACACCTGCGGAACATTTAAGACTTCCTAATGCCGATGACGTTAAAGAGGGTATTGTGGCTGCTAAAATCGCCGCTCATGCCGCTGATATGGCTAAGGGTGTGCCGGGTGCAAGAGATATTGACAACAAGATGAGTGACGCAAGAAGACGTGTGTGCTGGGACGAAATGTTCCAATATGCTATTGAACCTGAAAAACCACAGAGATATTATAACGAATTGCCGCCGGAAGAAAAACATACTTGCTCAATGTGCGGTAAGATGTGCGCCGCAAGAACTATGAATAAAATTCTTGCCGGTGAAAAGGTTGATGTTAAATAATTGAATGTGTACATATTTAAAGCGGATAACTAAGGTTGTCCGCTTTTTACGTGGGAAAATAGGCATTGCGGAGATGTTGTGAGCAATGTAGGGGCGATCATTGGTCGCCCCATACGGAGGGATGGGAGATAAAAGATATGAGAGAGCCACCCCTCAGTCAACTGCGTTGACAGCTCCCCTCAATGGGAGCCTTTGGGTTAGCGGCTATTCAAAAGCCTCTCCTTGAGGAGAGGGGGACCGCTTGCGGTGGAGTGGTGGCATGGAGTTATGTAACAAATTCGACGCTGTATTTATTAAAAACGGTGTTTTTGAGGATGTTTTTATGAATGAAAATTTATTCAATAAAAAATGCATTATAATAAGAAGAAACTCGAACGAAAATGAGTAAAATATGGTGTGATTTAAAAAATATTTTAAAGAATTTCTCAGAAATTTTAACAGGAAAAACCGCATAGTGGTGCGGATTGTAGCAATTTCTTCACAACTTCTTAAAATTTTGTAACAAAGTTGTAATATTATGTGCAAGTTTTAACATAAATCGTTCAATATCTTGCGTGGGATAAAAAAATATGTCAATATATTGTAGTTGTAAAGTTTTTTATGTTAATCATAAATGTAATATACTGTAAAAACAATGAACAAATTTTTGTAATATTTCAGCTTAATTACGTGAATATTTCAGCTGTTTTACTGTAATTTTACAAGAACAATACAAAAATTTTAAGAAATTTAACATTTTTACTTGCCAAAGGCTTGACACAGCTATTTTTTAGTGTTACAATACAGTCAACGTTCAAAAAGCAAAGACTATGAACGTAAGACAAAATATTAACGCGGATAATACAAACATAGAAAAAACTCATAGGGTAAAGGTCTTTAAAGTAAAAAAGGAGAGATTATATCTTGAATAAGTTAGCAAAGAAGATTATCTTATCTGTTATATCGATGTCAGCGGTTTTAGGAACTTCTGCTTTGGCGGCAGACCTAAGCGGCTGGGCTGTATCCGACTACCAACAGGCTAATGAAGCCGGCCTTGTTTCGTACTCGGTGGTTTCAAACAACCTAAAGGATAACATAACTCGTGAAGAGTTCTGTGAGCTTGCGGTAAACTTATACGAAAAGCTTACAGGTGAAGATATGATAGAACCGGAAGTGTCACCTTTTGAAGATACAGATAGCATGGCGGTAGCCCAAGCTTACTGTTATGGAATGGTTTCCGGTACAGGTGATAATACATTTACACCTGACAGACTTGTGACACGTGAAGAAATGGCAAAAATGCTTGTAAGTACACTTACTGCAAGTGAAGTCAATTTTAACCTTTCAGACGGTTATGACGACGCTGATGTTGTCAATGTATTTGAAGATTCCGACGAAGTTAGCTCTTGGGCTAAATCATCGGTAATTACAATGCTTAACTACTCATTAATGAGCGGTGTTGACGATGAAAACTTCTCACCGTTGGGTTCAACAACAAGAGAACAAGCCATTTCAAGTATCAATCGTTCATACAACACATTTAAGAGCGATGATTATTCAATCGAACTTCCTGAAATTACACTTCCGGAAGACGGTGCAGAAATTGAAGAAGGCAACTTTACAGTGTCTTGGACACCTGTAAGTAATGCACAAGCATATCACGTTATTATAAAGGACGCAAACGCAAGTTCGGTTCTTTTGTCAGACGTATATGACGGCGAAAGCATTGAAGTCAGCGAAGGTTCGCTTAGAGCCGGTAATGATTACTCAATAACAATCGGTGCTGTTATTGCAGACGGTTCAGAAGTTTACAGCCTGCCTGTTGACTTTAAATATGTGGCAAAGCCGATAATACCAAACAGTGAATATATTCAGGAAAATCCTGCCGCACAAGGCTTGCTTACAGAAGCGGCTAAATATCTTGGCGTACCGTATCTATGGGGCGGTACAACACCGTCAGGTTTTGACTGTTCGGGATTTGTACAGTATGTATGCCGTGCAAACGGTATTTCAATACCTCGTATAGCTGATGACCAACTTCACGGTCCGGGTACATATGAAACAAGAGGTGAACTTCAACCGGGTGACCTTGTATTCTTCGGAAGTGACGGTTATGCATCTCACGTTGGTATGTATGTAGGCGACGGAATGATGATTCATGCTCCGTCAACAGGTAAGGTGATTCAATATACTTCTATTGACTCAAGTTACTATTCATCAAGATTTTTAGGCGGTAAAAGGGTAATTGATTAATATGTATAGTAAAACGGACTGTAATGTTATTTGCAGTTCGTTTTTTTGTGGCTAATTATTTGAACAAATATGATTATATATTTTGTGCAATATTTTTTTAAAAAACACTTTACTAAATTAAATTGATACAGTATAATAATATAGTAATTATAATTTAAAGGGGGAATTTAATATGAATATCAAAAAAGTATTTACATTTGCACTTGCAGGTGCGTTGAGCATATCAATGCTTGCAGGCTGTGGCAGTTCATCAAACGAAAGCACAACAAGCGAGTCTAAGGAAGATACATCATTGACAGATGTACAGGCGGCAGGTCACTTTACTTTGGGACTTGACGCAGACTTTGCGCCTATGGGCTTTACAGATGATAACGGCGAAATCGTTGGATTTGATATAGACCTTGCAAAAGCAGTCGGTGAAAAGATGGGTGTGGACGTAGAAGTTAAACCGATAGATTGGGATTCAAAGGATATGGAACTTTCATCAGGTAAGATTGACGTTATCTGGAACGGTTTCTCAATCACAGATGAAAGACGTCAAGAAGTTCTTTTCTCTAATCCTTATCTTTCAACAAAGCAATCAATCATTGTTAAAAAAGGTTCTGATATAACAAAGAAAGCCGACCTTGCAGGCAAGAAGATTGCACTTCAAGACGGTTCAACATCAGAAGACGCTTTGAAAGCTGATACAGCTACATACGAATCAGTCGGCGATGACAACATTTCTCGTTTCAAGGAAAATTCACAGGTTCTTATGGAAGTTGATTCCGGTAGAGCAGATGCGGCTGTAATTGATGAAGTATTCGTAAGATACTATTTGCAAAAAGAAAACTTGCTTGATAAGTACACAGTTCTTGAAGAAGGTTTTGATGAAGAAGATTACGGTGTCGGCGGAAGAAAAGGCGACTATGCACTTATGGAGGCTATAAACAAGGCACTTGACGAGTGTAAAGCAGACGGCACAACTTCAGAAATTTCACAAAAATGGTTTGGAGAAGACCTAATTAAATAATTAAAAATAAGCAAACCGTTGGAATAACGTATTTCAGCGGTTTGTGCATTTATGGAGAATACATATGCAAGATTCTATTAAGTATATTTTACAAATACTGCCTCAAATGCTTGAGGGTTTAAAGATTACAATTAAATTATTCGTGGTGACACTCGTGCTGTCACTGCCTCTCGGACTTTTAATATCACTTTTCAAAGAGGCGGTAAGCAAAAGACCGACTGATAATTTTGTTATCCGATGGATTGTGAAAATGCCGATCCGATTTATTATAAATGTGTATCTGTGGGTATTCAGAGGAACACCGCTTTTGCTGCAGTTGTTTTTCTTCTACTTCGGACTTACATATGTAACATTGCCAAACGGTGAGTCGATAACGCTTTCGATGTTTACGGCGGCAGTGATTTCATTCGTGCTTAATTACGCGGCGTATTTTGCGGAAATATTCCGCGGCGGTATAATAGGCGTGAGCAAAGGACAGTATGAGGCGTCAAAGGCACTGGGGCTTACAGGAATACAGACTATGCGATATGTAATAGTTCCGCAAATGATAAGAACAGTCATTCCGCCGATTGCGAACGAAACAATCGTGCTTGTAAAAGATACGGCATTGGCATCGTCAATCGCACTTATCGACTTGTTAAAGGCGGCTCAACGTGCCGTAAACAGAGATATGCGTGTGTCTCCGTATCTTGTAGCGGCGCTTTTTTACCTTGTTATAACGCTTATTCTGACATTTGGATTTAACTATGTGGAAAAACGATTGTCTATATCGGAACAGGGTGTAAAATAGAATATAATTGAGGGATATTGCATAAATTGCGGTATCCCTTTTGTGTTGATTGAAGTATTACTTTTTTTTGAACAATTATATCTGCTTTTTGTATTTATTTTTTGTATAAAAGAAGGTAAAATACAATTAAAATGATAGCGTAAAGTAAGAAAGGGAGAGAATTAAATGAAAAAGAAACTATTATCTATAGCTGCTGCATGTGTACTTGGTGTGCAGGCTATAGCAATGCCTATGATTGCAAATGCCGAACAAGGTACACAATATGTAACAAATTCTGATTTTAATGACGTTTCTATCGGAGGAGCTAAGGGTACAGGCTATTATGGTCTTGGAATCATTATGGACGGTTCTCCATGGCTTTCAAAGGGTAGTGCGAGCGTTCATTATCAGACATTCTATCATGATGATCAAAGAAACGTAAATTATTGTAACTTCTGGTCAAACAGTGATAAGACTGGTTCGGGCGACGGTGCAGGTTCAATGTATTTCTACAACAGAAACCTTGCTAAAACAATGGGACCTTACGGTATTGCCGAATATGACGTTCGTCTAAAAGCTGATACACAGGATTTCAACTTTATGATGGGTTGGTTTGAAGACCCTACAAGCAGTGGATTTAATGCGGCAACTCAAGTTGCTTTGAATCTAAGATTCAGCCTTAACGGTGTAACAGCCAATAACGGTGTAAGAACAGAAAACTTGGCAACACTTCAAGCTGATAAGTGGTACAAAGTAAGAGTTACTCTTGATAACAACTTTGAAGAATACAGTGCTGTTGTTACTGATGTAGAAACGGGTAAGGTAGTCGGCTCACTTCTTGATGCAGCTTACCAAGCATCAATTCCATCAGGTGTCACAGGTATTAAGACAACATGTTGGGGTTATATAAGAGGTAACACTTATGACTTCGATTTGACTAATGTAACAATCGGTAAGTCAGATACAAAGTATTCAGCTCAATAATGTAAATTAAAATTACCGCTCTTGGAGCGGTAATTTTTTTGTGATTTTATAGGATTAGTGGTTGCAGAAAGTGAAAACTACAATATATAGTGTAGCAAAAAGAAAAATAAAAAAAGATGAAAAAAGTTGAAAAAAAGTGTTGACAAAAGGGGTAATAGAGTGTATAATAATCAAGTCGTCAGTTGAGAGGGCTAAAGAACACGGGGAAGAGAAGTGTTCGGGTTGAGAAGAAGTTAAAAACTTTTTCAAAAAACTTTTAAAAAAGTCTTGACAAACTGAAAACGATGTGATAGAATAAACAAGCTGTCGCAAGAGAGCATGTACATTGAAAGATAAATAGTGCAGGTTTTATGTCAAGCGTTTGTGAAACAAACGCGAATCATATACCGGAGTTAGTATGCAGAAGCAACTTGTAAAAGTTGCGAGGAGCATACGGTTGTGCGTAAGCGCAAAACGCAGGTATATCAGGCGGTAGCCTGAGGATATTCGTGGTTCACAAATGCCAAATAACTATTGAGTTTTTTATGACAGAAATTCGGATAAAAAATTACGAAGAGAAGTCAGTTAGTAATTAAGAGCTAACAAACAATCGAGTATATAAGAGCAGAAATGCTTTGATATAACCATTTAAACGAGAGTTTGATCCTGGCTCAGGACGAACGCTGGCGGCGTGCCTAACACATGCAAGTCGAACGAGAATCTTTGGAATGATTCTTTCGGGATGAATTCCAAAGAGGAAAGTGGCGGACGGGCGAGTAACGCGTGAGTAACCTGCCCATAAGAGGGGGATAATCCATGGAAACGTGGACTAATACCGCATATTGTAATAAAATCGCATGATTTAATTATGAAAGATTTATCGCTTATGGATGGACTCGCGTCAGATTAGATAGTTGGTGAGGTAACGGCTCACCAAGTCAACGATCTGTAGCCGAACTGAGAGGTTGATCGGCCGCATTGGGACTGAGACACGGCCCAGACTCCTACGGGAGGCAGCAGTGGGGAATATTGCGCAATGGGGGCAACCCTGACGCAGCAACGCCGCGTGCAGGAAGAAGGTCTTCGGATTGTAAACTGTTGTCGCAAGGGAAGAAGACAGTGACGGTACCTTGTGAGAAAGTCACGGCTAACTACGTGCCAGCAGCCGCGGTAATACGTAGGTGACAAGCGTTGTCCGGATTTACTGGGTGTAAAGGGCGCGTAGGCGGACTGTCAAGTCAGTCGTGAAATACCGGGGCTTAACCCCGGGGCTGCGATTGAAACTGACAGCCTTGAGTATCGGAGAGGAAAGCGGAATTCCTAGTGTAGCGGTGAAATGCGTAGATATTAGGAGGAACACCAGTGGCGAAGGCGGCTTTCTGGACGACAACTGACGCTGAGGCGCGAAAGTGTGGGGAGCAAACAGGATTAGATACCCTGGTAGTCCACACCGTAAACGATGGATACTAGGTGTAGGAGGTATCGACCCCTTCTGTGCCGCAGTTAACACAATAAGTATCCCACCTGGGGAGTACGACCGCAAGGTTGAAACTCAAAGGAATTGACGGGGGCCCGCACAAGCAGTGGAGTATGTGGTTTAATTCGAAGCAACGCGAAGAACCTTACCTGGGCTTGACATCCCTGGAATCGAGTAGAGATACTTGAGTGCCTTCGGGAATCAGGTGACAGGTGGTGCATGGTTGTCGTCAGCTCGTGTCGTGAGATGTTGGGTTAAGTCCCGCAACGAGCGCAACCCCTATTGTCAGTTGCCATCATTAAGTTGGGCACTCTGGCGAGACTGCCGGTGACAAATCGGAGGAAGGTGGGGACGACGTCAAATCATCATGCCCCTTATGCCCAGGGCTACACACGTACTACAATGGCCGATAACAAAGTGCAGCGAAACCGTGAGGTGGAGCGAATCACAAAACTCGGTCTCAGTTCAGATTGCAGGCTGCAACTCGCCTGCATGAAGTTGGAATTGCTAGTAATCGCGGATCAGAATGCCGCGGTGAATACGTTCCCGGGCCTTGTACACACCGCCCGTCACACCATGAGAGTCGATAACACCCGAAGCCTGTGAGCTAACCTATTAGGAGGCAGCAGTCGAAGGTGGGGTTGATGATTGGGGTGAAGTCGTAACAAGGTAGCCGTATCGGAAGGTGCGGCTGGATCACCTCCTTTCTAAGGAGAACCGATTAAGCGAATAGCTTAGTCAAAATTCCTAAGGTCGAACGATAGAAATATCGTCAGAGACAGAAACTGTGCTATTTATCTTTGAGTGTATATGCATTCAGCATGAACATTCATAACGAAATATTGATATAAGTGGGAAAAGGAAACTGAACCCAATAGAAACCCTGCATGGGCCTATAGCTCAGCCGGTTAGAGCGCACGCCTGATAAGCGTGAGGTCGGTGGTTCGAGTCCACTTAGGCCCACCAATTTTGCGAATTTCGAATTTTTTCTCGGTCTTGCGTACAATGAGTACGCGACGACGTCGAAGAAAATCCGAACTTCATCAAAATTAACCAAAGTAAAATTTGGGGGTGTAGCTCAGCTGGGAGAGCACCTGCCTTGCAAGCAGGGGGTCAGGAGTTCGATTCTCCTCATCTCCACCAATTCAAACAATTTCACGCACATTTCGCATTTTTTCTCAGTCTTGCGTACCGATGTACGCGACGACGTCGAAGAAAAAGCGAACTGCACGCAAACTTGTTTGAATTTAAAATCAATATAAAAGATTGTACCTTGAAAACTAAACAATGTAACAAACGATGATAGAGAGAAACGAGGAAATGACATAGTAATGTCAAACCCCGATAACTAAATTAGTTATCAAACTAATGTGGAAAGGTTTTTTCGATATACGAGAGTATATGGGTAAAAACTTCAATTTCAAAAACAAATCTCTAATTCTTATGTAATTCAAGAACCAAACCAAGTTGGTCAAGCTATAAAGAGCGTAGGGAGAATGACTTGGCATCAGGAGCCGAAGAAGGACGTGACAAGCTGCGAAAAGCTGCGGTTAGGAGCAAATATCCATAGACCCGCAGATATCCGAATGGGGAAACCCGGTACGGCAATACCGTATCACTGCATGGTAAATACATAGCCATGTGGAGGAAACCCTCTGAACTGAAACATCTAAGTAGGAGGAGGAAGAGAAAGAAACATCGATTTCCTAAGTAGCGGCGAGCGAAAGGGAAAGAGGCCAAACCAGAGATAGCAATATCTTTGGGGTTGCGGACTGCATAATTGATTTAACATCTTTAGCAGAAGTGTATGGGAAGACACACCATAGTAGGTAATAGTCCTGTAAGCGAAAGGGATGTTAACATGGCAGTATCCAGAGTACCACCGGACACGAGGAACCCGGTGGGAAGCCGGGGGGACCACCCCCCAAGCCTAAATACTACCTGATGACCGATAGTGAAAAGTACAGTGATGGAAAGTTGAAAAGAACCCCGGAAGGGGAGTGAAAAAGAATCTGAAACCCTATGTTTACAAGCTGCTAAAGCACTATATATGTGCGATAGCGTACTTTTTGTAGAACGGTCCGGCGAGTGTATGTTGCAAGCGAGGTTAAGGTGTTAAGCACTGAAGCCGAAGGGAGACCGAGTGTGAATAGCGCGTACAGTTTGCAGTATACGACCCGAAACCGGGTGACCTAACCATGGACAGGTTGAAGTGGAAGTAAAATTCCATGGAGGACCGAACCCACGTCTGTTGAAAAAGGCGGGGATGAGCTGTGGTTAGCGGTGAAATTCCAATCGAACTCGGATATAGCTGGTTCTCATCGAAATAGCTTTAGGGCTAGCCTCAGGATAGTTTAGCGGAGGTAAAGCACTGAATGGGCTAGGGGGCTTCACGGCTTACCGAACCCTATCAAACTCTGAATGCCGCATAAATGTTTCCTGGGAGTCAGACTGCGTGAGATAAGTTTCGTAGTCAAAAGGGAAAGAGCCCAGACCTACAGCTAAGGTCCCTAAATGAATTTAAGTGGAAAAGGATGTGCAGTTGCGTAGACAACTAGGACGTTGGCTTAGAAGCAGCCACTCATTTAAAGAGTGCGTAATAGCTCACTAGTCGAGTGATTGTGCGCCGAAAATGTAACGGGGCTAAAATTCATACCGAAGCTTAGGAATGATAGTAATATTGTTGGTAGATGAGCGTTGTGTAAGCCTGAGAAGCTACACCGAAAGGAGTAGTGGAGGTATCACAAGTGAGAATGCCGGAATGAGTAGCGAGAATTATGTGAGAATCATAATGGTCGAAAATCTAAGGTTTCTTGAGGAAGGTTCGTCCGCTCAAGGTAAGCCGGGAGCTAAGGCGAGGCCGAGAGGCGTAGTCGATGCACATACGGTAAAGATTCCGTAGCCACCGAAGTCGTTAAATACAGGGACACAGGAACATAGCCTAACCCCACCGTTGGTTGAGTGGGGCGTAAGGGAGCGAAAATTAGTAGCGAAGTGGGTGATTGTACACTGGCGAGAAAAGCTGTATGAATTGACAAGGTGCCCGTACCGCAAACCGACACAGGTAGATGAGGAGAGAATCCTAAGACCAGCGGGAGAAGTGTTGTTAAGGAACTCGGCAAAATGACCCCGTAACTTCGGGATAAGGGGAGCCTACGCGAGTAGGCCGCAGAGAATAGTCTCAAGCGACTGTTTAGCAAAAACACAGGTCTATGCTAAATCGAAAGATGATGTATATGGGCTGACGCCTGCCCGGTGCTGGAAGGTTAAGGGGAAGTGTTAGAGCAATCGAAGCACTGAACTTAAGCCCCAGTAAACGGCGGCCGTAACTATAACGGTCCTAAGGTAGCGAAATTCCTTGTCAGGTAAGTTCTGACCCGCACGAATGGCGTAACGACTTGAGAGCTGTCTCAACAACATACCCGGCGAAATTGAAGTACTGGTAAAGATGCCAGTTACCCGTGATAAGACGGAAAGACCCCATGGAGCTTTACTGTAACTTGATATTGAATTTTTGTATTACATGTACAGGATAGGTGGGAGACAGAGAACTAATGCCGCCAGGTGTTAGGGAGTCGATGTTGGGATACCACTCTTGTAATATGAAGGTTCTAACCTGCACCCGTGAATCCGGGTGGGGGACACTGTCAGGTGGACAGTTTGACTGGGGCGGTCGCCTCCTAAAAGGTAACGGAGGCGTTCAAAGGTTGGTTCAGCACGGACGGAAATCGTGCAACGAGTGCAAACGCATAAACCAGCCTAACTGCGAGACCGACAAGTCGAGCAGTAACGAAAGTTGGAGTTAGTGATCCGGCGGTATGAGAGTGGAATTGCCGTCGCTCAACGGATAAAAGCTACCCTGGGGATAACAGGCTGATCTCCCCCAAGAGTCCACATCGACGGGGAGGTTTGGCACCTCGATGTCGGCTCATCGCATCCTGGAGCTGTAGTCGGTTCCAAGGGTTGGGCTGTTCGCCCATTAAAGCGGTACGCGAGCTGGGTTCAGAACGTCGCGAGACAGTTCGGTCCCTATCTATCACGGGCGTAGGAAATTTGAGGAGAGCTGACCTTAGTACGAGAGGACCGGGTTGGACGTACCGCTGGTGCACCTGTTGTTCTGCCAAGGGCATAGCAGGGTAGCTAAGTACGGACGGGATAAACGCTGAAGGCATCTAAGCGTGAAGCCCCCTTCGAGATAAGATTTCCCATAGCGTAGGCTAGTAAGGACCCATGAAGACTACATGGTTGATAGGCCGGAGGTGGAAGTGCAGTAATGTATGCAGCTGACCGGTACTAATAGTCCGAGGGCTTGACCAAGCATTTTAATCTGCGAAGCAGATAAAAATGCGAATATGTACGTAAGCAAAGGAGCAGAAGCAACTTGAAAAGTTGCGAGGAGCGACTGGTTGCCGTAAGGCAATGCGGAGTACATACAAGCGTTAGCTTGAGCATAAAGAAAGCAAAAGCAGATTAAAATACAGATGTATCGCTACATCAAAGGTTAGGAACGAGAAAGATAAGAAATTAGAGAAAACGCATTGTGAAGTTATGTTGTTTAGTTTTGAGGGTATGACCTCAAAAGAGAAGATCCGGTGACGATAGCAAGGAGGAACCACCTGTTCCCATGCCGAACACAGAAGTTAAGCTCCTTAACGTCGATGATACTTGGTGGGTGACTGCCTGGGAAAGTAGAAAGTTGCCGGAACGAAGAATGCTGAAGATAACGACAAAAGTCGTTATCTTTGGTGTTTAAAGAAAAAGTTAGCGAAAGCTAAAGAAGATATTCCTCTATAGCTCAGTTGGCAGAGCGCATGACTGTTAATCATGATGTCGCTGGTTCGAGCCCAGCTGGAGGAGCCATAATCGGAACAAGTTATCTTGTTCCGATTTTTTTGTGTTCTCAAATATTTTGTAATTCGATATTTTAATTAATTCAATTCACTTTTTGTTGAAATACTTACATTATTTGCTACCAAGTTTCCGGAATAAGCTACCACTTAGTCGGAAAATGTTGACAAACATAATATTACTGGGTAGAATTTAATTGTAATCATTTGTTACTGGGGGGTTACAAATTAAGAAAATGTTGTTGATGTTTAAATATATTATAACTATTTATATCATCAGTTCAATGAGCTTATCATTAATAAATATTATAAATTTTATATGATATGAAAATAGCTTGAAATATAAAAGAACATTGCCAACACAAAAAACAAAATATAATACTGACTTTATTTTAAAATAAAATAAAGAGATACCAATGCTCTTAATCTTTGCGGGTCAGCATACATTAAGTTATATTGTGTACCTCTTATGTGTGTTATTATATAACAAATCGTCATAGTTTGTCAAACACATTATAAGAACTTTGTTTTGTTGAAATGAATACAGTATTATAAAAAGAAAGGCGGTTTTGTTATGAAACTAAAAAAATTTATCACGTTAGGATTGGCTGCGGTTATGGCAACTTCAGCAATCGGAATCAATGCTTTTGCTGCTGATAGTGATAACGAAATTGTTTATTCTTATGCTGATGAGAATAACAATATTATCAATATCACTCAAAGTGATTTAGATGCAGAACATTGGAATAAGGAGGCATTAGGCGACACTGCACCGGCAATATACGAGAATTTTCCTATGAAAATGACTGGTTATACAAATGATTTTTCGGAATTATCACTTGATATTGTATATATGAAGAAACTTGAGGATATGGATAAAGTTTCTTTAACCATAACCGATTTAAACGACGGAAATATAGTGTATAATAGTTTATTAACTGAAGAAAGTTTTTATTCTCCTGTTCTTGATGAAAAAGGTCAATATGATGTTGAATTAACAGAAGTTATTGATGGTCAAACCACTAATTATAAACGAATCGTTTGTGTAAAAAAAGAAGATGCTGAAATGCCTTCATATGTAACAAATCCTAGCGAAAACAATAACGATATTGTACTTATTGCCAATACAAATGATTTACGATGTGGTGAAACTACCGATGATGATGGGAAAATCATTGTAAATCCACAAATAGCTAAATACACCCCAATACATGCAAATGAATTTAAGGATTATTGTAATTCTCTACCTGACGGAAATATCTATAGAGTATTTACAATTAGCGATAACCGACAATATGCCGGATTCTTTTCTAAAGATTATGGCGATAACATCTATAATTTAACAATAGAAACATATACAGAAAGTGATTTCTACGCTCCATCTGAAATGTCATTACCTTCTGTTAGCATATCGGATATTCAAAACAAAGCCTCTGAACTAAGAATATCAGATAGTAGCTTTAGATTAAAAGAGTCATCTTCTTCTGGGAAATATGCTGTTTATGAAGTTTATTTACCAGATTCCTATGTAGGATCAACAGATAAGAATGGTCAATTTAGAATAACTGTTACGGGCACATCTAAAATTGCTATGAAATTATGGAGTCATACCAAGAAAAATACTACTCCAACTGCACTAAGAACATATACATCTTCTAACAACGAAAATAGCACCTACGTCGATATCCGAACAAGTGATTATCAAAAAACAGCTGATTTTATTTCTTTTTATGTAATGGTCTATTTTACATCTGCTGTAGATGGATATGGTATGATTAATGTTGAACCTATTAATGGATACGAAGATGATGTTAATGGTTCAATAAACGATGCGTATAACGGGATACAAGGAGACCAATACACGCAAGGCAATAATTATCGTGAATTAAATAATACAGAATTTTATTTAACCGATGCATGGGATGTAGATGCTTTTTGTATGGATTATTGGGGTACTGATTCAAAAATATATAAAATAGAAATTAGAAATCGCAGTTTATCTGACCAAGCAAAGCTTGAAAGAGGCGAAAAAGCAAATGGCGGAAAAGCAAAATATTTAACATTATGGTCTGCTGATGTTAAAGATACAGTTGTGAATTGGAACTCTACAACAGTATACACAATACCAAAAAATACAGATATGGTAATATATTGCGACCCTACATATCAAGGCGAAAAAATCATATCGGTTAATAGTGTTTCGACAGGAAGCACTTCTGCTGATTATTATCAGTTATCGTATAAAATTATGCAATAATATAATAGTACAATAAAGAATATTCAATGTAAAATTAAATGCAGTTTTAAAGAGGTAGAATTATGAAAAAAATTGTTTCAATAATAAGTATATTTGCAATAATATTATCAGCAACACAGTTTGTGCTTGCTGATTATTCAGATGATACAACAATTACAGACGGTCAATTTGCTTACAAAAAAGGCACAAATAATATTCTTGCATATGTAGGAACAACAGGCATATGTGAGATACCCGAGAATACAACTCTAAAAGGTTTAACTCCGTCATGGGCAAAAGATGCGGCACCTATAACTAAACTAATCATTAATGATAATGTAGATATCAATATGATTATCTCCGGAGAACTTGTAAATTTAAATAAGCTAAAAGAAGTTGAAATAAAAGAAGGAGTAACCGAAATTCCTTATCAATTTTTAAAAGGCTGCAATAATCTTGAAAAAATTACATTACCGTCAACGATAGAAATTATAGATGATGAGGCTTTTAGTGAATGTAGCAAATTATCAACATTAGATTTAAATGATGGTCTTCAATCAATCGGCAGATATGCTTTTTCTGAAACAACTCTTTCGGGTAATTTAAATATTCCTGACACTGTAACGCATATGGACGTTACGGCTTTCACTGATTGTGGCAATCTTGACAAGGTTCATATGTCAAACAACATCGAATGCGAAAAAGACAAAAAATATTGTTATTGGTTTCCGCAGACAGATATAAAAGAAATAAACATTCCCGATACTATGCTTAATTGTACTAACTGTTATTTTCACGGAGATGAAATAACATTCAATTCAGATATGACGGTTAATATATACAATAAAGTTCAAGATTCTAATTGGTGTGATTTAAAATATTTAAAAGGCAAAACAGATAAAAGTATGGGTAACTATAAAGGATTTGCAACAGCCGAAAATACCATACTTAGATATATCGGAACAGACAAAAATCCAATAGTTCCCGATGGAATAACCGCAATAGGTAAACGTGCATTTACATATTGTGATATTGATACGGTCGAATTACCAAATTCCTTAACCCAAATAGGAGAGGCAGCATTTTATTTGTCGACATTAAAAGATATTACAATTCCTAAAAACGTCAAAAAAATAGAAGATGATGCTTTTGATTGGTGTCCGTTTTTAGAAAAAGTAACAATCAACGGAAATACGCAAATAGGTTCAAACGCAATTTTAGTTTCTGATAGACTTAGTGAAAATAAGATTGAAGTCAATAATTCAGATATTAAAAATCGTATTCTTTCTTTCGGAATTTCAGAATATGAATTGCCTGCATTTTATGAATTGATAAATTCAAACAGAGAGTTAATCGGTTGGAACAAAGTTGAAGAAGTTGAGCCAACCGAAACAACGGAAAGTACAACAAAACCTACTGTTACCGTTCCAACTGCAACAGCACTACCAACAACAGTGCCAACCAAAGAGCCGACTGCTACGGTTGAGCCGAACGAAACAACAGCACCAACTGCAAAACCGAAAAAGCTTACGGTTGAAACAGGCAATGCAGTTACGGTAAAAGTAGACAGCACAGACGTAGTATTCCCAGACGCACAGCCGTTTGTTGATGAAAATGGACGAACACAAGTGCCGATTCGTGCAGTATCTGAAATGCTTGACTGCAAGGTTGATTGGGACGATACATCAAAAACGGCAACCATTACAAAAGAAAATGGCGATGTTGTAAAAGTGACACTCGGAAGTGATGTTTTGACAGTAAACAACAAATCATCACAAATGGATACAACCGCAATAATAAAAGACGACCGAACATTTATCCCTGTGCGTTTCGTCGCAGAGGCACTGGGCTTGGAAGTTGAATGGTTGGAATGATTAGGAAAGAGGTAGAATTATGAAAAAGATTGTTTCAATAATAAGCATATTTGCAATAATGATGTCATTATGTGTAACATCATTTGCAAATGATTTAGCTGAAGACGAGGAAATACGAGGAGATTTCATTTACGAAAAGGGTACAAATAATATTCTTGCGTATGTGGGTACATCAGATATTTGTGAAATACCTGAAAATTCAAATTTGCTTGGTTTAAATCATATCAAGCAAACACATACGGCAATAAAAAAACTAATTATAAATAAAAATGTAAACTTTTCGATTCTTAATTCATCAAGCAGTTTGGAAGAAATTGATTTTAAAGATGGAATCACAGAAATACCTGACGGTATAATGCAGGAATGCGATTCTCTCAATAAAATAGTATTTCCGTCAACACTAAAGAAAATAGGAAATAATTCTTTTTCTAAATGCCCTAAAATAGAGAATATTGACTTACCGAACAATCTTGAGTATATAGGCGAATATGTATTCAGCGGTTTAAATTCATTGACGGGTGATATTTTAATTCCTAATACTGTTACACATATGGGATATAAAGCATTTTCAGATTGCGGTGATTTAGATAAAGTTCATTTATCAAATAATTTAACTTATACACATGAAAATAAAAATCAAGAAACAGCTTGTTGGTTTGACGGTACAAATATAAAAGAAATAAATATACCTGATAAAATGCTTGATAAAGTAAGTTGTTATTTTGATGGGGATAATATCACGTTTAATTCGGATATGACAGTCAATATATACAATATGGTTCGTGGTTCAGCTTGGTGTGAAGATAAGTATCTAAAAGGCAAAACAAATAAAACAATCGGTAATGATAAAGATTTTGTAATTGTCGAAAATACCTTGTTGAGATATACCGGAAATGACAAAAATCCAAAAGTGCCAGAAGGTGTTAAAAGTATTACTCAAGATGGTTTTTCGTTTTGCGATATAGACACGGTTACTTTACCGCAAAGCCTTGAAAAAATAGAAAAACGTGCTTTTACCTGTACAACATTAAAAGAAATTACTATTCCTAAAAATGTTGATACAATCGAAAGTTGGGCATTTTATATGTGTCCGTATATGGAAAAAGTGACTTTTGAGGGAGCACCGAAAAATATTGAAGAATATCCGTTAGATGGTTATTATATAAATTATGACCACAAAGAAAATGTAATATTTAAAGACCCAAATATAAAGCTGCCGGAGAATTTTTACAGTAATTCTGATGAATATGTTTTAGATGGATTTTATGTGTTATTTAAGGAACATACAGGTATAGATTTACCTAAAGTCAATAAAAAAGATGAATCTGTATCCACCGCAAAAGAAACATTAAAACCAACATCATCTGTAACTCCGACACAAGAGCCGACTGCTACGGTTAAACCGAGCGAAACAACAGCACCGGCTGCAAAACCGAAAAAGCTTACGGTTGAAACAGGCAATGCCGTTACGGTAAAAGTAGACAGCACAGACGTAGTATTCCCAGACGCACAGCCGTTTGTTGATGAAAACGGACGGACACAAGTGCCGATTCGTGCAGTATCTGAAATGCTTGACTGCAAGGTTGATTGGGACGATACATCAAAAACGGCAACCATTACAAAAGAAAATGGCGATGTTGTAAAAGTGACACTCGGAAGTGATGTTTTGACAGTAAACAACAAATCATCACAAATGGATACAACCGCAATAATAAAAGACGACCGAACATTTATCCCTGTGCGTTTCGTCGCAGAGGCACTTGGTTTGGAAGTTGAATGGTTGGAATGATTACTTATTAAAAAACGGAAATATATTGAACCGACACCCAAAAGTCAGACCAAAATCTAACAGTTGGGATGTCGGTTTTTTTATAAAAATTTTTTCAAACAAAGACAAGATATAGTGCTTGAAATTGGTAAAAATACAAAATAATCTATTATGAACAATCAAAGAACTTTCTGTTAAAATTTTTTACTTGAAATTATAAGAAAAACAGTATATAATATAAAATGTATAGTGCGAGAGAGTGCCTATAAGGGAGAGGTGTCTATGTATAAGTTGAATGATATACATAATTATGATGTCGGAAACAAAGGCAATTTTGAAAAAATGGTTATTTCCGAGGCGGACAGAGTTAAGCCTATTATCAAAGAACAATTTCTTAGAGAATACATTCTTGGTACGGGCGATACATATGAAATATTCAATATATATTGTAAGACGTTTGGCGTAGACCGTATGCTTGAAACAAGAATGATAATCATTAAACCGGCACAGCAAAGTGAAGATGAAGATATATTCTTCTTAAAAAACACTTCTGAGCAGTACATCGGTGAAGATAGATTATTATTAAGCACAACAATAAAAAATCATTTGTTTCTTATAACAACATTATTGGAACAGCAAGAGATTACATCGGTACTTGAGAAAATTCATAATACTATGAAAACGTGCTATGGATATGATGTTATGGCGGTATACAGCAAGATTGCGTCAATAGCTGATGCACCTGCATCATACGAACGTCTGAAAAGATGTATGGGATATTCGTTTTATTCTGACAGCTGCGAGATTTTGTATGAAAACGATATTAAAATCAACGAAAATGCTGTTAGTGTACAAGCTGAATACGGCGCTATTGAACACGCCGTAAAAACCGGTGATATGGAAAAGCTGAAAATGCTTTTGAGCGGATTTTTTAAAACACTTGAAAAGGCAATGCCGACTCCGGCGGTTGCAAAAACGTATTGTTTAGAGCTTTATGTCTGCATAATTCGTTGTTGCAGTGTTGAAAAAATCGAAAAGTATATGAAAGGAATTGTTTCTGTTCAAGCGGCTAAAAAGCTTAGTGAGATTAAATCTTTCATTGAACAGAACGGTTTTGAAATCGCAAAAGCCAATGCACCGGAATCTAACAAAATATACAGTTCGCTAATTCGTGATACGATTAACATAATTGATGAGAATATCGAAAATGAAAATCTTTCGCTGCGATGGCTTGCCGGAACGATATTATATACGAATGTCGATTATCTTGGAAAGCTGTTTAAGAAAGAAACAGGCAAGAATTTTTCTCATTATGTTATGGAAAAACGTATGGAAATGGCGAAAGACCTCATAATTGAGGGTAAAAAGGACAGAATTTACGAAGTTGCCGAAAAAGTCGGTTACGGCTCAAATTCACAATATTTCAGTCAGGTATTTAAAAAATATACCGGAGTTTCTCCGCTGGAGTACAGGGAATTTGCAAGGTTGGCAAGAGAAAAAAATGAAGCAGGTTGAATTTATAAAAACAACCGAAAATAGTCTTTAAATTAGACAATTATAACTGATTTTTAACTGTTAATTGTATTGACAATGCTATATAATTGTCTGTGAGTTTCGTTAATAGAAATTGGAAAAATCCAATTTGTATTATATTTTTAAATTTTATGGAGGTATTCAAATGGGTAACAAGATGAAAAAACTAATCTGTGCGCTTTTGGCATCAGCAATGCTTGTAGGCTCAGTCGGCGTTGTCGGCTTTGCAGATGAAGATACAAACGCTGAAACAGTTGTAACAACTTCTGCAGAAGCAACAGAAAAACCTGCCGATGCAGAGGCAACAGAGGCTCCTGCCGGTGCAGAGGCAACAGAGGCTCCTGCTGTAACAGAGGCTCCTGTAGCTACAGTTGCTCCTACTACATCTGGTAGCAGCTATGATAACGACAGTTATTATGACAAGGCACTTTCACTATGTAGTGCACTTGGTATTATCACAGGTTATGAAGATGGTAGTGTAAAGCCTGATTCAAAGGTAACAAGAGCGGAAATGGCATCAATCGTTCTAAGAATGCTTGATTTAACATCAACATCTACATATCAGAACGGTTTTACAGATGTAACATCATCACACTGGGCTGCTGATCAAATTCAAACAGCTTTAGAGGCTAATATCATCAGCGGTATGGGCGACGGAACATTTGTTCCTGACGGCGAAGTTACATATGCTCAAGTATGTGTAATGCTTGTAAATGCTATGAATTATCAGGATGACGCTGAATATTACGGCGGATATCCTAACGGTTATATCAAGGTTGCAGGTATGTCAGACCTTGAAATCACAAAGAACGCACCGGGTGCGGCAGACGTTGCCTCAGACCGTGGCGTAGTTATCAAGATGGTGTATAATGCACTTCTTGGTCAATACAAGGAAATCAACGGCTATGAGAACGGTGCTCCTACTTACAAAGCTAACGGCACATTGGCAAAGGCTAAGTTTGACGTTATCGATAAGAAGGGTGTTCTTACAGCTACATCAAAGACAAGCGTATCTTCAACAGACGTTCAAGACGGTCAAATCGAAATCGTTTCAGATGAAGACGATGAAGCTAAGCTATTTGACTGTGACCTAACAGGTCTTGAAGATTACCTTGCTCAAAAGATTACATATTACTACAAGGAAAACAGCGGTCTTACACCAAAAGTTCTTGCAGTAACATATGACGCATCAAAGACAACAACATTCAAGGCTGATGCTGATGATATTCAAACAGTTGAAGGCTTTGATACAGATGAAGGTAAATTCAAAATCGAAGGCGTAAGCAAGAAAAAGAACTGTGCCGGTGCATCAATCGTATATAACGGTAAGATTATATCAAAGAGCCAACTTGCAGAGTTAGGTGAATCAATCAGTGACCTACTTCTTCCTGAAAAAGGTAACATCAGACTTGTAGACAGTGACAAGGACGATGTATTTGATGTTGTATTTGTAGATTCATATGAAACAATGGTAGTTTCAAGTGCAACAGACGAAAGAATCGTAGGTAAAGTAGCAGATGACGATAACTTCGGCGATACAAAGGCGCTAACAATCAAACTTGACGATTCAGAAGACAGAACAATCTCTGTTACAAAAGCAGGTAACGAGATCAGACTTAGAAACTTAAAGAAGAACGATGTAGCAACAATCAGAAGAAGTCTTGACGATACAGTTGTTGACGTTGTTGTAACAGGCGAAAGCTTTACAGGTTCGGCGTCAGGTATTTCAAAGAAGGTTGACAAGAGCTATGCTACAATCAACGGTACAAAGTACGATGTTGCAAACGTTGCAGTTGGCGATCTTGTAAGCGGTACACAATCAACATTCTATACAGATATGTTCGGTCGTATAGCTTATATTGAATCAGCAGGCGGAAGTGTTCTTCAGTCAGGCGAAAAGTATGGTTGGATTATGAACGGCTATGATTTAGAAGACGGTAGCGGTTACATTATTGAAATGATGACTCAAGACGGTAAGTCAGCTGAATATAAGCTTGGCTCAAGTATTGATTACTGGGCTCCTACAGCAACAACTGCTACAACACTTTCTTCAAAAGAAGAGGCTAAGTCAACAATTTCAGCTCTTGTAAGTGCAAATTCATTTATGAAACTTTCATCTGATGCAAATGTTGCAATTAGACTTGTAAAGTATAAAGTTAATTCAAGTGGCAATATTACAAGATTATATTGTGCAGTTAATGCTAAAACAGTTTCTGATGACAAGGCTCTTAGAATTAATCCAACAAACTTAAAGAGTACTGCGGTTGTATCTGGTCTTGTTGGCGGATATAAGATTGGTGACGGTATTGTTGAAATGTCAGTTCCAAAGACTGCAGCAGATATGAAAAATGCAGACAACTATAAGGTTGGTACAGTAAATTCAGGTTCTTATGTGGTAAGAGAAAACGGTTCAAGTCGTGATTTCGTTGTTGGTCAATTTGAAAATACAAATGTTCCTACAATTCTTATCAACTTTACTTCAAGTGCGGATGCTCTTGCAGCAGTAAAGGATATTGATACGGCTGCTAACAATCCGACAATGGTCGTTAATGAAATTGAAACTGGTGTTGATGATGATGACAACACAGTTTACACAATCAATGGTTACTTTAATGGTGCAGAAGTATCTCTTACAACAACAAAGAATGCTGTTTTAGGTAAGTTGAATAACAAGGGTAAGAATAACGGCATTATTGCAGACCAGGGTGGTAGCAAGTTCTATTCAACAACAGATATTTGGAATGCACAATCTGGTGCTAAATTGACTGATTACTTATCAGAGGGCGATTATATTCTTTATGATGGTGGAGATAGAATTGTCTTGGTACTTGACGCAGATGATGTGTATAAACAAGTATATGAAGGTAAGACTGTAGCCGATGCTCTACCGTTTGGTGCATATAACCAATTTATTGCTCGTAATATGATGGTATATGGTGCAGTGCTTTCATCAGATCTTGATGATGAGGCTAAGGTTGAAATTGATGCAAGTGCATTGAATACTCTTCAATTCGACTCATCAAAGCTTATGGATACTATTGAAATCAATATAAAGACCGGTAAGGCTTCTATTGATACAGACGGTAGTGAGATTTCAGATCTTGAGCCATATGATTCTGAAACAAAAACAGGTGATTATGCAATAGCAAGATTCTGTGATAAGGGTGCTCTACAAGAAATCGTTATTTACAGATTTGTAAACTAATTTCTGAACATAATAATACAATAACGGACGCGAATGCGTCCGTTATTTTTATGGCGAAATAAAATACAAGATTGCAATTATAATACAACAATATTACATTTTGGTTACATTTCACAAAATTCACTTATTACGATTGTATATTATTGATAAAGCGGAAAAAATAATAAGTTTTATTGTGCAAAATGTTACGCAAAAGACTTGCAAAGTATAGGTGTTTTGTGATAAAATAATAATGTACAGTTAAAGATATTAATTTACAATTTGTCTGTGCGGTAAACAGCACAAAAACACAGAAAAAAGTCTTTACAACAAGACTTATATGGTGTATAATAAAGACAAAACAAAATAAAACCAAAAAAAACAAAGAAAAGAGGGAAAACAAATGTATAAGTCTGACTTTGAAATTAAGAAAGAATTATGCGAAATCGGAAGGAGAATTTATAATGACGGTTTTGTTGCCGCAAATGACGGTAACTTCTCAGTCAAAATTGATGACAACACTTACTATGTTACACCGACAGGCGTAAGTAAGGGTTTCATGACTCCTGAAATGATTTGTAAAGTTGATGGACAAGGTAATCTAAAAGAGGCTAACGGCCCTTGGAAACCTTCATCAGAATTCAAAATGCACTTGAAGGTTTATCAGCAAAGACCGGACGTAAATGCCGTTGTTCATGCTCATCCTCCGATTGCAACTTCATTTGCTATCGCAGGTATTCCGCTTGACAAGCTAATTATGCCGGAAGCTATCATCTTCCTTGGTGCAGTGCCAATCGCACAATACGGTACACCGTCAACAATGGAAATTCCTGAATCACTTGAACCATATCTTCAAGATTATGATGCAATTCTACTTGCAAACCACGGTGCACTTTCATTCGGTTGTGACCTAAACACAGCATTCTTCAGAATGGAATCAACAGAATTTTACGCAAAGCTACTTTTCTATGCAAGAATGCTTGGCGGTGAAAAGGAAATCCCTTGCGGTGAAGTTAAGAAACTTGTTGAACTTAGAAAACAATTCGGCGTTCCGGGTAAGCACCCTATGGAAAAGCTTTGTCCGGGTTGTTATGAAGGTGACGATACTTGCTCAATGTCACCGACAGAGGCTAATAAAAAGTACGGCGTAGAATCATCAGCCGCTTATCATGGTTTCCAACCGCTTCCTTCACAGGTTTGCCCGACTCCTTCATCATCAAATAAGGATATGGAAAGCCTTGTTGCAGAAGTAACAAAGAAAGTTATGGAACAACTTAATAAATAAGTAACGGAGAAACATCATGAAAACTATTGATGAACTTGTCGATGAGTTGGCAGTACGCCTTAACTCTGGACAAACCGTTAAACAAAAAAAAGTCGCAAAACCTGTTTCTGCTCCTAAACCGGAAGTGAAAAAAGAGTGTAAAAAACAATGTAAGTGCGGCGGAAATTGCAAACATGAAAGTCCCGAAAAGATGACTATTGCTATGGCGAAAGAACTTGCCGAGGCAGTTGAAAAAGCGGCGACGATTTTAGGTGTTAAAGTGGTTGTTGCAATTCGTGACGAGGGTGCAAATCTTGTACTTCTTCACGCAATGGATGATAGTTACATAGCAAGCGTTCAGGCGTCACAGGATAAGGCTTATACAGCCGTAGCACTGAAAATGCCTACACATATCGCACTTGATGAATCAAGAGGCGGCTCGCTTGACGGACTTACAAACGGAAACGGAATATTACTGTTGGGCGGAGGTTATCCGCTTAGAACAGACAAAAAAATATACGGCGGAATCGGAGTTTCGGGTGGCACAAAAGAGCAAGATACAACTCTTGCAATGGTTGCCGACGCGTATTTTAAAACACGATTCGCTTGAGGAGGTTGGAAAAGTTAATGGTAGATGAAAAGCAAGTAAGCGAAATCGTTAAAAACGTTATTGCCGGAATGGATATTTCATCATTCGATAACAAGCCTGCAAGAAAGCAGCTTGGTGTATTCGATACAATGGAAGAGGCCATTGCAGCTTGTAACAAAGCTTACACGACCTTTAGACATTATAATAAAGAACAAAGGGAAAATATTATAAAGGAAATCAGACGTCTTACTCATGAAGAGGCTGAACCAATGGCTAAGTTGGCTGTTGAGGATACTAAAATGGGTAATGTTTATCACAAGATTTTAAAGCATCACCTTGTTGCCGATAAAACTCTTGGTACATCTGACCTTGAAACCCGTGCACTATCCGGTGACAGAGGTCTTACACTTGTTGAGATGGCTCCGTTCGGAATTATCGGTGCAATCACACCGTCAACAAATCCAAGCTGTACAGTTATTTGTAACAGTATCTGTATGCTTGCAGGCGGTAACGGTGTTATATTCAATCCGCACCCGCACGCAAAGAGAATTTCAGCATATGCTGTTGACCTTGTCAACAGAGCTATTCTTGCGGCAGGCGGTCCGGAAAATATCGTATGTACAGTAAAAGAACCGACAAGAGAAACTTCTGCTAAGATGGTTAATGACCCATCAGTAAGAATGCTTGTTGCAACAGGCGGTCCGGGCGTTGTTAAAATGCTGCTTTCAAGCGGAAAGAAAGCTATCGGCGCAGGCGCAGGTAACCCTCCTGTTGTTGTTGATGATACTGCCGACATTCCAAAGGCGGCTAAAGATATTATCGACGGATGTACATTTGATAACAATCTTCCTTGTATCGCTGAAAAAGAATGCTTCGTAATGAAAAATGTTGCGGACGAGCTTATTCAGAATATGTTGAAGAACGGTGCTTACCTAATCAATGCGGCACAAGTTAAACAACTTGAGGATGTTGTCCTTGTTTGGTCAAAGCCTAAAAAAGAGGGCGAACAGCCAAAACGTGTTATCAATAAGGATTGGGTCGGACGTGACGCAAAGAAGATTCTTGCTCAAATCGGTATCAATGTCGGTGACGATATTAGATGTATCATTTGTGAAACAGAGTTTTCACAGGCATTTGTTCAGACAGAACTTATGATGCCGATACTTCCTATCGTCAGAGTAGATACATTCGACGAGGCTGTTGAAATGGCTGTTAAGGCTGAACACGGCAATCGTCACAGCGCTCATCTTCATTCAAAGAATGTTGACCATATGACACAATATGCAAAAGCAATCTGTACAACAATATTTGTTAAGAATGCTCCGTCATATGCAGGTATCGGCTTTAACGCTGAAGGTTGGACAACCTTTACTATTGCCGGTCCGACAGGTGAGGGTATCACTTCTCCGAGAAGTTTTACACGTCAGAGAAGATGCGTACTTTCAGACGCACTTAATATCATATAAAAAGGAGTGAAAACCTTGAATATAAACGAAAATGATGTAGCAAAGCTTGTACAACAGGTTTTGCAAGAAATGACAAGTGGTGCTCCTGCATCAGCTCCAAAAGCACAAGCAGCTCCGAGCGGTGACATTCCAAAGACTGCAAAAGTTGCTATGATGACAGAATTAAAGCACTTTGAAATTCAGGAATACCCAATCCCTGAGTTGGGTGATGACGATATTCTTGTAAGAGTTGAAGGCTGCGGTGTTTGCGGTACAGATGCTCACGAATATAAGAATGACCCATTCTCACTTATCCCTGTTGTTCTTGGACACGAGGGTACGGGTGAAATTGTAAAGATGGGTAAAAACGTTAAGAAAGACAGCGCAGGTAAACCTTTAAATATCGGTGATAAGGTTGTTACTTGTATGATTTTCAAAGACGATCCTGATATTACAATGTTTGACCTTAATAAGCAAAATGTAGGCGGTGCAGACGTTTACGGACTTCTTCCTGATGATAACGTTCACCTAAACGGCTGGTACAGTGACTACATTCTTATCAGAGGTGGTTCAACAGTATTTAACGTAAGCGACCTTGATCTTGATTCAAGAATTCTTATCGAGCCATGTGCGGTTTTGGTACACGCTGTTGAAAGAGCAAAGACAACTAACATTTTGAGATTTAACTCAAGAGTTGTTGTTCAGGGCTGCGGACCTATCGGTCTTATCTGTATAGCAGTTCTACGCACAATGGGTATTGAAAATATCGTTGCAGTTGACGGTAATGAACAAAGACTTGCATTCGCTAAGAGAATGGGTGCCGGTGAAACAGTTAACTTTATGAACTACAAGGGTATCGATAACCTTGCAAATGCTGTAAAGGACGCTTTCGGCGGACATCTTGCAGATTTTGCATTCCAGTGTACAGGTTCGCCTGTTGCTCACAGCAATATCTATAAGTTCATCAGAAACGGCGGCGGACTTTGTGAACTTGGTTTCTTTATCAACGGCGGTGACGCTACAATCAATCCTCACTTTGACCTTTGCTCAAAGGAAATTACGCTTGTAGGCTCATGGGTATATACTCTTAGAGATTATGCTACAACATTTGATTTCTTAAAGAGAGCAATCGCAATCGGATTGCCTATTAAGGAACTTATTACACACAGATTCCCACTTGAAGAAATGAACGAGGCACTTGAAACAAACCTTGCTCAGAAGGGATTGAAAATAGCTTACGTCAGAAAAGACTTAATCTAAACCTCGGAAGAAAGGCTGAATAAGTATGAATGACGCAATAGGAATTATAGAAATGTTCGGATTTGTTACTGCGATAACAGCGGCAGACGCGGCTGCAAAAGCTGCAGACGTTAAAGTTATTGCAATCGACTCAAATAAGCCGGCAAACGCCGATTCGGTAGAAGTACCGCTTATTATGGCTGTCAAAGTTCAAGGCAGTGTCAGTGCCGTTACTGCGGCGGTTGACGCGGCTGCAAGAACAGCGGAGAGCATATCCGGACTTATAAATAAGCACATAATTGCAAGACCAACCGACGATTCGCAAAAAATGGCGAACCGAACAAGTGTCGGCAGAGATAAGGTAGGTCATATACCAAATAACGCGTAGCGTAAATTTAAGGAAAGGAATGATATAGGAGTGCAGGCATTAGGATTTATCGAAACAAGAAGTCTTACCGCTTCTATTGAAGCTTCCGACGTTATGACCAAAACCGCTGACGTATGGGTAGTCGGAACTGAGAAAATCGGCTCAGGTCTTGTGAATGTAGTGATTCAAGGCGATGTTGACGCTGTTACGGCGGCTGTTAAAGCCGGTGAGGCAGTGGCAAAAGAAATAGGTGAGGTTTATGCAGTTAATGTAATTCCTCGTCCGCATGATGACATTGCCAAAATCCTGCCTTCGATTTAAGTAGGAGGTTAGCAGATGGAATATTCATTAGGTTTGGTTGAGGTTTCAGCGTTGGGAAATGCTATTATAATGCTTGACGATATGCTGAAAGCGGCTGATGTTGAGTTTGTTGCGACAGAGCGTAAGCTTGGAGGCAGACTTGTAACAATAGTCGTAAGAGGCAAACTTACTTCCGTAAAAGCGTCAGTTGACGCCGGTGTGGCAAGAGCTACAAAGGACGGATGTTTGAAAGCGTCACAGGTTATAGCAAGACCTCATCATGAGATATTTAAGTTCTTGCATCTTGACGAGGAGGAGAAAAAGCCTAACTCGGAAATTGCGGGAACACACGTCGGAGCGATAAAAGAAACTCCGGTTAAGGCTGAAAAACCAAAAACAGTTGAGAAATCAACAGAAACGGAAAAGACTGCGAAAACAACTGCCGAAAAGAAACCGGCAACAAGAAGACGCGGTCGTCCGAAGAAAACACAATAATTAAGTTCTAATTTGCACATTGGTGCTTTTAGATAAATAAATTAAGTAAAAAAGGGCATTCGCCCAAGAAAAAATAGGAGGAAATTTAAAATGGCAGTAGAAGCATTAGGTATGGTAGAAACAAGAGGTCTTGTAGCAGCAATCGAGGCAGCAGATGCTATGGTTAAGGCTGCAAACGTTACACTAATCGGTACAGAAAGAATCGGTTCAGGTCTTGTAACAGTTATGGTAAGAGGCGACGTTGGTGCAGTTCAGGCTGCAACAGACGCAGGTGCTGCAGCAGGTTCAAGACTTGGTGAACTTGTATCTGTTCACGTAATTCCTCGTCCACACAGTGACGTTGAAAAGATTTTACCTGCTGTTTGATTTAGTAAGTAAAAATTCTTATGTAGAAATACATAAGGCGAAGTATGGACGTTAAGTCCGATTCCGACATGGCTGACGGGGAATTTTAATTTTCCCGTCACAGCTATGGGGAATGAAACCTCAATTTTTAGGAGGAAAAAGGAATGGACAACAATTTGCAAGATATGATTGCTAAGGCAGTTGTAGATATTATTAAGCAAAAAGAAGATAATAAAGGAATAAAAGTCGGCGTGTCGGCAAGACATGTTCATTTATCACAGGAACATTTGGAAATTCTTTTCGGTAAGGGACACGAACTTACTGTAAAGAAAATGCTTATGGGTGATCAGTTTGCGGCAGAAGAATGTGTAACATTGGTAAGTCCGTCACTTCGTACAATCGAGGGTGTTCGTGTACTTGGTCCTGTCAGAAAACAATCACAAGTTGAAATTTCAAGAACAGATACCTTTAAATTAAAGGTTAGTCCGCCTGTACGTCCTTCAGGCGAGTTAAAGGGCAGTGCGCCGATGGCGTTGGTTGGTCCAAAGGGCAGTATATTTTTAAATGAAGGCTGTATCATAGCCAACAGACACATACATATGACTCCTGCAGAGGCAGAAAAGTATGGAATTAAGGATAATGACATCGTTGATGTTGAAATCCAAAACTCAAAACCGACACGTTTCTATAACGTTCAGGTCAGAGTTAGAGAAGACTTTAATACGGAAATGCACATCGATACTGATGACGCAAATGCCTGTGCAATAAAGACAGGCGACAGAGTTGTGATTTTAGAAAAATAACCATATTAGGCTTTTTGTCTAATAAGAGGATTGATAATAATGATTATTGGCAGAGTATATGGAAGCGTTGTATCAACTCATAAACTTGAAGGTTTGGTGGGATATAAGTTTATGCTTGTACAATGTATTGAAAATAAAAATCTTGTCGATAAGTTCCTTGTAGCAGTTGACGGAGTCGGCGCCGGTATCGGTGAGGACGTTATAATTACTACGGGTAGCAGTGCGAGAGTTGCAATCGGTGATGCAAATTCACCTGTTGACGCAACGATTGTCGGTATACTTGACGAGAAACAATGCTGATTAAATTCAGTAAATAAACCCACATAATAACTCTTTGGGGAGGAAGAAGCAAAATGACATTTGAAGAGCTTCAGAAAATTGTATATGATGCAGGTATAGTCGGTGCCGGTGGTGCCGGATTCCCTACTCACAGAAAATTTTCAGACAAAGTAAAACAGATTATAGTGAATGCGGCAGAATGTGAACCATTGATGATGGTTGATCATCACATTTTGGAACATCACCTTCAGGCACTTGTTGATACACTTAATGTACTTATTGATACAATGGGTGCAGATGAGGCAATTATCGGTATCAAGGGTAAGAATATGCACCTTTTGGATACAAAAATTGTTGCATCACTTGAGGGTACAAAGGTAAGAATTAAGGAAATTCCCGACATTTATCCTGCCGGTGACGAAGTTGTACTTACATATGAAACAACAGGCAAGATTATTCCGGAGGGAGCAATCCCTGTAATGGTCGGCGTAATGGTTATTAACGTTGAAACTGTTTATAACATTCACTGTGCAATTACAAACGGTCAGCCTGTTACTCAAAAGTATGTAACAATCGGCGGTGACGTTGATGAGGATATTACAGTTAAAGTTCCTGTCGGAATGAAGATTAAGGCGTTGCTTGAGGCAACAGGACACGGTGACCTTGACGGTAAGGCCGTTATTAACGGCGGTCCTATGATGGGTAGACTTGTTGATTTGGAAAACGATTCTGTTACTAAGACAACTAAGGGACTTCTTATATTCCCTGAAACTCATTCTATCATTCAACGTAAGAGAATGCCAATTTCAATGACATTAAAGCGTGCGTCTGCAGCTTGTTGTAACTGTACAATGTGTAGTGATATGTGTCCGAGAAACTTGCTTGGATATAATATTAATGTGCATAAGACAGTTCGTGCGGCATCGCACAGCGAAGTTACAGATTCAGAAAGCTTTTTGCAGTCGGCTCTATGCTGCGGTTGCGGTGTCTGTACCGTTATCGGTTGTCAGCAAATGCTTGACCCGCAGAAGATTTCAATGGACGTAAAAGGTGCTCTTGGAAGAAAGGGTCTAAGACGTCAGAATAATCAAGCGCCACAACAGGTAAGACCTGAAAGAGCGTCAAGACTTGTATCTTCGTCTGTTCTGATTGACAGACTGGGAATAAGAAAGTATGTTAAAGCACACGTTGAAAGAAAGTATATAGACTTTGCTCCAAACGAAGTTTATATCGAACTTAAACAACACGTTGGTAAGCCGGCAAGTGCTACTGTAAAGGTCGGCGATACAGTTAAAGTTGGTGACGTTGTTGCTCAAACAGCATACGAGGATCTTGGTACAACAATGCACGCAAGCATTGACGGCAAGGTTAAGGCAGTCACAGACAGATTTGTTATTATTGAAAGATAGTGGGTGAGAGATGATGAATTCAATAGGATTAGTTGAAGTAAAAAACGTATCTAAGGGTATTGTTGTAACTGATGAAATGCTAAAGAGTGCGGGTATCGTGCTTATAAGTTCAGGTTCGGTTTGTCCGGGTAAATTTGTCACAATCGTAGGCGGAGAACTTTCTGCTATTCATGCGGCTGTTGACAGAGCGGAACTTATCGCGGAAGATGCACTTATTGATAAATTTGTAATAGGTAATCTTGGTGATAACGTATTTGAGGCAATTTGCGGAACAGCCGATGTTGAGGAAAAGAAGGCATTCGGTATTGTTGAAACATTTACTGCCGCAAGTGCAATTCAAGCAGCCGATGCTGCTGTTAAAGCCGGTGACATCGAACTTATCGAAGTTCGTGTGGCTCGTGGTTTGGGCGGTAAGTGCTTTGTTTCAATGACAGGTGATGTTGCAGACGTTAAAGCAGGCGTTGAGGCAGGAGCAAGAATTGCGACTGAACAAGGCGTGCTTATCAATACAGAAGTTATTGCTAATCCACATCCTGAATTGTGGGAAGCTGTACTTTAATTTGATTTTACGGCTTAAAAAGGTACTGCGTATGCAGTACCTTTTTTACGTCTAAATCGGACAAATTCGATTGTGTAGCGTAATATTTATATAATCATATTTATATGCAAATGTATAGTAATATTAAATTACTAAGTAGATTTGCCGAAAATGTGATACCATCACACTTCCCGCGGAGCGTGTGAGTTGAAATTTTAGATTTTTGTTGATATTTTAAATTATTAAGTGTATAATGTTAATATGAGATGATACAATAGAAAGGATGATTTATATGCTTACAACAGCAGAAAAAATAAAAGTAATTATGAAACGCAATAATTTTACAATGACCGAATTAGCCAATCAATTAAATTGCTCAAGACAGAATTTGTCAAATAAAATGTCGCGTAATAATTTTGACGAAAGGGAATTGACCGCCATTGCCAATGCTCTTGGCTATGAACTTGAAATCAATTTTATAAATCGTGAAACAGGTGAAAAGATTGAATTATAACAAAAATTCTGATTTTACTTGCATACAAAAAAGCACGTCTAAAAACGTGCTTTTAATCTTCGTCAAGGTATGCGTATTTATCTGACATTGCTTCCGCTATTTCTTCTTCTGTTAAGCTATCAATTATTCTTTGAATTGCTCGTTTATTTTCTTCAAGTGTTCCGTCTAATTGGGGTGATGGTTTAAGTTCTTTCATTCTAAATCACTCCTAACTGTCTGTATTCTCTTTTATTATACCATATTTTTTGACATTTGCAACAGATTTTAATGCATTTTTAACTCGTATGTCATATTTAGAATCGCACTTAAACATATGACATTATAACTACTTTGGGTGAAATCATATTTTAATATGATTTTAATATATGATTTACAAATTCGTTAGGCAACTTTGCATTGTATTTTTCTACGTAATATATTAGTTCATCACTCCATACGTATTCGTTATCGCCTAAAACATGATTTTCATATGATATGGTATCGCCCGTAAATATATCACGCAAAATATCTAAACGTACAAAGATAAATGTTCCTTTTTTTAGATAATTCAATATTTGTTCCTTGTTTTCATATTCGACATCAGATAGATTACTATACAAACTTTCTAAACAACTATTACAACCGTTTAATTCTTTAAATCCTATAAGTTTCATATTTTAATCATTCCTTATATCATAATTTTAATGTTTTTTGATTTTAACATAATACACTTCACTACCTATTTCATTAAATTATATTTACTGTACGTCAGACTGTTTTCGTTCCGCAGGAGTGTATGAGTAAAAGTGGGGAAGAAAAACTAAGTAAAATCGCGTCTATAATCGGTTGGTTTTTGATTGGTATTCTTTTTAAACTGTGATATAAAGTTACTTGTATCAAGGAACCCGCATTCTTCGGATATTTCGGCGATTGATTTATTTGTTGTACGCAAAAGCAATTTTGACTTATTTATTCTATAATTCGTCAAATAATTATACGGAGTTGTACCCATAATCCTACGAAAAAGGCGGATAAAATGATATTTTGAAATATGGATATTCTGTATCATATCATCAATGGATATTGAATCGGAGTAATTATTTTGAATAAAATCAATTACCACATTAATATCATCCGAATGTTGACGTTTTTGACTTTTTTGTTCATTTTCGATTGTGTAAATAACAAGTGTATTCAGAACATCATGTATTTGCGAAGAAGTGGAAATGCTGCTGAGAACATCATTTTTTGTCACGTTACATATAAGCTCCGACAGCTGTTGTTCAAAACTCAAAAAGTCTTTTACGGAAATAATATTTACCGCGTTAGGGTAGAGAACATCAAACATTGCCGACACTGCACTGCCTTTTAAATGAATCCATATAAATTCCCATTCTTCGTTATTTGAAAAGTATTTATGATAATTATGACAATTTATCATAACGGCATTGTGAGGAAGAGCAGTCAAAGAAACTTTGTCACTCACAACCGTACCGCTGCCTTTTATTGTGTACAACAAAAGATAACTGTCGTGTTCGTCACGTTCCACTTTATAATCAGCCTCTGCACGAAAATGACCTGCCTCGGTTATGTAAAAAGGCAATGTCAGTGTAAGCGGAGTTGGTGTGGCGGTGTACCAAAGTGAATTATCTGTTATTTTTTCTTCGTATTTTGACATATGGCTCTACCTCCTTTTTTTATTCTAACACATATTAAACTTTAAAGCAATAATTTCATATTAAATGTACAAAAAAAGCAAGCCACGTGAATAGCTTGCTTTTATATGTTTTATTTATCTTGTTACGATGTCAACAGGAACATTAAAGATTTTAGCAACCTTTAAGATTGTATCGATATGTCTGCCTGTAGCGGCTGCAAAGTGGTGAGTAGGACCGCATTCGCTCCAACGGTTTACAAATTCTCTTGCTCCGCAAGTGAAACGTGTTCTCATATTTGTATCACCGAATGAAAGAATCTTACCTTCTTCATTTACGCCCTCTGCAACGATAAACTTAAAGTGACCGTCACCGTCTTGTGTAATTGCAAGATAAGTAACAGGACCTGTGTACGGATAGAATTGAGTAAGGTAACCGCCGCCTGTTTTACCGTGGAATACCTTAACAATCTTCATTGTAGGTTTTTTATCTGAAATATCAGCATCACCCGAACCGCTGTGACCGATGATTGCAATATCGTCGTTAAAGTCGATTGAATACATTTCAGCAAGCTGACCTGTACCTGAGATAGTCTTTAGGATACTCATAGCCATAGCAACCTTCATATCACCCTCAACGGCACAAGCTGTACCTTGCTTAATAAGCATTGAGAATGCAGGGATAAGCATACTGTCAAGTACGCCGGCTTTACCTTGAGCGTAACCGTCATAGTGAGATGCGATTAAGCCAAGATGTTCGTCCTTAACCCATTGCTCAAAAGCAACAACGTATTTAGCCATATCCCAAACTTCTTCGATACTTCCGCCGCCTTCGATGTCGAATGTATCAAGAATATCTTGAGCCTTTGCACGAATTGCATCTTCGTCTGTGATGTTGTCAGCGATTGCCCACATCTTTTCCCAGTCGAACTGCTTTGTATATAGGTGCATTCTTCTGTATAGGTTTGATTCGTCAATGTAAAGGTCCATCATACCCGGATAAGGTCTGCCGATTTGAGCGATATTTGTATCTCTGAATCTTCTTCTAACCTGAGCTGCACGGCACCAATCGTCGATTTCAGCCTGTACACCAGGGTCACCGCCTTCAACAACACCTGTGATTACAGCGTGTCTTTTGCCGTATCTTTCAAGGTCTGCAACCATTTCGCCGACTGCACCGCAGGCATAACCTTCGCCAAGCCATGACGCTATATCAGTGTGGTCATAATCCAAAGCCTTTAGCTTTTGGATATTTACAAGAACAACCGGTACATCAAGGTCTTTTACTGCCGGTAGCATATTGTATGATGTTGCATATGTAAGTAACTGAAGAAATACCAAGTCAACGTCTGCGGCACGGAATAAATCTCCTGCTGCTTGTGACTGCTCCTTTGTTGTTACCATTCCGCCGTCGATTATTTCGACAGTGTCAGGAAGTGTTTTCTTGAACGCATCGTATTGAGCTTCAAATTCAGGTACCAATGATGGGAACTGAGGTAGATAAGCTCCTAATGCAATAGAAAATACGCCTACTTTAGCCTTTGTTTCAACTAACATTACTCTCTTCCTCCATTAATTAAATATTTAATTATTTTTCCGAAAAACAATAGCAAATCATACAATTTGACTGCCACGCACTGCTTTTCTCTCTATAAGATTTATTATACAATAAATGAAATAATACGTCAAGCGTTTGGGGCAATAAAAAAACCGCATAAAGCGGTTTTTAAAATATACTATTTACTGTTTAAACGATTTAACTCTTCCATAGAAATTGTGCGAGTATGTTTTGTATGTGACCATTCGGTTTTGTTTTTACCGATCATACCTTGAATTGCGATAGGCACCCAAGTGAAGTTATACAAAATATATGTGAAGTAGTAAAATACCATTTTTGGCTTAAATTCGCGGCGTTCATACCATATAACGAACGGTGTATAGCAGAACTGCAAAATAACGATTACGTTCCACAGCCACGAATTACCGAATATGTATGAAAGCTGAATGAATCCTAAGTCACCGTCGGGGTGAAATGTTTGTGCATATGCGAAGAATGTAATGATACCTGTTGCGATAATTCTTATCGGCTGAACAAGATATACAGCACAGTCAATACACGAAAGTTTTCTCTCTTTAATGCCTTTTTTGATAAGTTTGAAGAAATATCTTGATGCAACGTCACAATGTCCTTGCATCCAACGAACTCTCTGACGCCACGACTGTTTTAAGGTCAAAGGTTTTTCGTCGTAAACAACGGCGTCGTAAGCGAATGCCACACGTGTGTCGTTAAGAGAAAGTTTCATTGTAAATTCCATATCTTCCGTAAGACAGGTTGCACCCCAACCGAGTTTCTTTAAAGTGTCAAGTGCGATTATAAAGCCGGTACCCGAAAGTTCACAGCAAAGACCGAGTTTGTATCTTGAAAGCTGAAATATACGGTTTACACTCCAAAAACAGAATGAATAAGCTGCCGTAATCCAAGAATCGTATGGGTTTTTGCTGTCAAGAAAACCTTGAACAACCTTAAAGCCTTGATTTGCACGTTCATTCATAGCTTTTAGATAATTTTTATCAACAAGGTTGTCCGCGTCAAATACCGATATATAGTCGTATTGTTCGTCCATTTTATAAAGCTTGTCGAACATCCATTCAAGCGCGTGTCCCTTACCTCTAAGCTCCGGAACGTTTCTTACATATACAAGTGCACCGGCATCTTCAGCCGCTTTTGCGGTATTGTCGTCGCAATTATCGGCAATTACAAAAATATCATATGCGTCATCGGGATAATCAAGCTGTTTCAAAGATTCAACCATATTACCGATAACGACTTCCTCATTATGTGCAGATATTATAAGTGCAAATTTATGTGTTTTGTCGGAAATTTTCTTATTCTTGTCTTTTATCGGCAAAAAACCCGTAATCCCGACTATAAGATAGTAAATACCGATTGACAAAGAAAATACCTGTAAAATTATGCTAAACACAGTCAAAAACATACTGCCGTCTGACATTAAATTACCCCCTATAAAATATTCATAGTCTATTTTACTATCTTTGGCTGAAAAAAGCAATATATTTATGATATTTTTTGCAAATTCTATAATTATTTCTAAATAAATAAATTATATATGGGTAATTTTTTAGTATGGCAGAGATGAAATTATAATATAAAGGCAGGTGCATATAATAGATAATACTGAAAAGAATGCTATAAGCTCGCCTTTCAGACGTGAAGATTTTTGACGGCGGGTATAGTTTGAAACCGCTATACATTTACTGTTTTTTAACTGTTGTGTATTCATAATAAAACTTGTCCTTTTTGTGAAATTTATTCTATATATAAAGTATATGAAATAAATTTACAATATATTCCAATTATTTTTGCGAAAAGTGAAATATTTGTAAACATACTTAAAAAGGGGTTTAAAATTTTAGATTGATATGGTATAATAACTTCAAAAATTGTGTATTTTCGGCGGTAAAACCGTTTTAAGATATATAGAAAGGAAAAAAGTGATGACATTATGTGCAAAATGTAAGAAAAACCCTGCGGTTTTCTTCATTACAAAAATGGAAAACGGAAAGACCACAAGCGAAGGACTTTGTCTGTCATGTGCAAAAGAGTTGGGGATTGCTCCGATTAATCAAATGATAGATAATTTCGGTGTGTCTGACGAAGAACTTGAAAATATAAATAATCAGATGTCCGAATTTATGGAGAGTATGGAAGGTATGCCTGGTATGGACGGCGATTTGTCGGAAATGCTCGGACAGATTTCGGGCGGTGAGGACGACGAAGGCGGTGCGGCTACCGCTCCTCTTGATGCGTTTAAAGATTTCTTTAATAATCTTGGCTCTAACTCAAACAGTGACGAAAGTACCGAGGAGAATAAAAAGTCGAAAGACAAAAAGCAGTCGAAGAAAAAACAGAAAAAGACCATGCTTGATACTTACGGCACAAATCTTACCGAAAAAGCCGCAAGAGGCGAGGTTGACAGAGTTGTAAACAGAGATGCGGAGATTGAACGTGTAATTCAGATTTTGAACAGACGTTCAAAGAATAATCCAGTTCTTTTGGGTGAGCCGGGTGTAGGTAAAACTGCCGTTGCAGAGGGTTTGGCTTGCAGAATATATGAAAAGAATGTTCCGCCTAAACTTTTTGACTATCAGCTTTATTTGCTTGACTTTACGGCACTTGTGGCAGGTACACAGTTCAGAGGACAGTTTGAGGCAAGACTGAAAAGTCTTTTAAACGAGGCTGCCGAAAGAGGTAACGTTGTACTTGTAATTGATGAGATTCATAATATCGTTGCGGCAGGTGACGCAGAAGGGGCAATGAGTGCGGCGAATATTCTGAAGCCGGCACTTGCAAGAGGTGAAATTCAGATAATCGGTGCGACAACTCTTACAGAGTACAGAAAACATATAGAAAAGGATTCCGCACTTGAAAGACGTTTCCAACCTGTCCTTATCGACGAGCCTTCTATTGACGAAAGTATCGAGATTTTGAAAGGTATTAAGGATTATTACGAAAATTACCATTCTGTAAAAATTTCTGACGATATAATCGAACAGGCGGTAAGGTTGTCGGAAAGATATATAACAGACAGATTTTTGCCTGACAAGGCTATTGACGTAATAGACGAGGCAGGTTCAAGAGTAAATCTTAAAAATAAGGCACTTTATGACGTTAAATTGTTGGAGGACAGACTTGATGTCATAGAGGAAGATATTGAAACGGCTACCGATGATGGCGATTTTGAAAAAATAGCCAACTTAAAAACAGAAAAACTTAAAGTTGAAAAAGACATTGAAACGGCTGAAAACGAGGCTAAAAAAGCAGAGATTACGTTTGACGATATTGCGGCTGTTATCGAGGGGTGGACTAAAATTCCCGTACATCGCTTGACGGAGGACGAATCTACAAAACTTCTTAATCTTGAATCGCGTATTCATGAGCGGGTTATCGGTCAGAATGAGGCTGTTGAGGCTGTTTCGCGTGCGATAAGACGCGGCAGAGCCGATATTACTACAAGAAAACGTCCTGTATCGTTTATATTTGCAGGCCCAACAGGTGTCGGAAAAACAGAACTTGTTAAGACGATTGCGGAAGTTATGTTTGATAACGAAGAATCACTTATCAGAATTGATATGTCGGAATATATGGAGAAACATTCGGTTTCAAAATTAATCGGCTCACCTCCGGGATATGTCGGATATGATGATGCCGGTCAGCTTACGGAAAAGGTTAGAAGAAAGCCGTATTCCGTAATATTGCTTGACGAAATCGAAAAAGCACACCCTGAAGTGTTTAATTTGTTCTTGCAAATTCTTGATGACGGACGTGTTGCGGACAGTCACGGTAAAATAGTTAATTTTGAAAATACCATTATTATAATGACAACAAATGCAGGTTCTGAATTTAAGTCGGCGGCGGCAGGTTTTAACTCGAATGATGAAGTTAAACTTGACGATAACGTGGATAAGAGTTTAAAACAGTTCTTTAAGCCTGAATTCCTTAACAGAATTGACGAAATCGTAACATTCAAACCGCTTACAAAGGAAAATCTAAGACAGATTATTGACCTATTACTAAAGGATATTCACGCAAAACTTGCGGAAAAAGACGCAAAACTTGTTGTTACCGATGAAGCGAAAGAGCTTATCTTGGAAAAAGGTTACGATAAGCGATACGGTGCAAGACCGCTTAAGAGAGCAATCCAAAAGCTTTTGGAGGATAAACTTTCAATCTTGTCGCTTACAGGTCAGATTACATCGGGCTGCGTAATTACCGCCGACAGAAAAGACAACGAAATCACACTTACGGCAGTTTCAAACTTGCTTGAAAATTAGTATGATTTTCCTGTGATATTTTAAACCTAACTGCAAATAATATTTATGTGCCGCAGGAGCGGTATTGAATATTATTTTATGGAGGTAAAATATCATGGCATGTTGTAACGGTGAAAAGAACGAAAGTATTAAATGTACTGTAACACAGTGTGCAAACCACTGTGATTCAGCAGATTATTGTTCACTTTCAAGTATTCAAGTGGGTACGCACGAGGCTAATCCTACAATGGTTGAATGTACAGACTGTAACTCATTTGAATTGAAGAAGTAATAAAAAATTTCAGAACCCTAAAAGGAACTGTAGAAAAATTATGTTTTTTCTACAGTCCCTTTGTTTATGGAGAAAATTATGGAGAATAAATTTAAGTATTCAAACGACAATAAAAGATACCATACATGGAACTATCATCTTCAGCAGAAATTCGGCGGTAAGGTGTTTAAGGTGGCGTTAAACGGCGGTTTTACGTGCCCGAATATCGACGGTAAAAAGGGCGTCGGAGGGTGTATATATTGTTCGTCAAGCGGCAGCGGTGATTTTGCGGGTGATCCGTCACATAATATTCTTACGCAGTTTGAGGAAGTCAAGGAGCGTATGCATAAGAAGTGGCACGAGGCTAAGTATATTCCGTATTTTCAGGCACATACAAATACATATGCACCTGCAAGCGTGTTGCGTGAAAGGTTTGAGCCTGTGCTGAAACAGGATAACGTGGTTGGGATAAGTATTGCGACGCGTGCAGATTGCCTTGAAGATGATGTGCTTGATTATTTGTCGGAATTGAATGAAAGAACATATCTTGTGACCGAACTCGGCTTGCAGACTGTTTTTGACGAAACGGGTGAAAAGATTAATCGCTGCCATACATATGCGGAGTTTTTGGACGGTTATAAAAAATTGCAGGATAGAAATATAAATGTGTGCGTACATCTTATTGACGGCTTGCCCGGTGAAACGACAGATATGATGCTTGAAAGTGCAAAGGCGGTGGCGAAACTAAATCCGCATTGCGTGAAATTGCATTTGCTGCACGTTTTGAAAAATACTCGCCTTGCAGATATGTACGCAAGAGGTGAGTTTGAACTTATGACTCTTGAAGATTACGTTGAAACGATAGTAAATCAGCTTGAAGTTTTTTCGGAAGAAACGGTAATACAAAGACTTACCGGTGACGGCGGTCGTGATTCACTTGTAGGTCCGCTGTGGAGTTTGAAGAAATTTGTAGTGCTTAATGAAATTGATAAACTTATGGTTAAACGCGATACATATCAAGGGGTTAAGTATGGTGAATAGTAAAAAAGAGAAGTCAATGGCTTCTCTTTTTTGATAAAAGTTTTATTGTTGTAATTCTATTCTATCAAGATACAATGCAGGAACTGTGATTTTTCCGCCCATAGTCGATTGATAAGAATAAAGTCCTAAAGAAGTTCCGTAAACCGTTACATAATCATCATCAAGAATTCTTGATGTTACTATATTTTTCGGATAAGCAACATATATAACGTTGTCATAATCTCCGTTCACAGCAATTCTGTGTTGAGTTTCAGTATCACCTTCTATAACTTGAATGACTTTACCGCTATATGTAAGGCTTTTTCCTTTATATGGGTCAGGATTCCTTGCAAGTTCTTTGTAGTCAACATAGCCATAATTTTCTCTTATAAATTCCTTTGCAACGGGAGCAGGTGTCGGTGTTGGCAGAGGTTCCGGAGTGGGAGTAGCAATAGGTACGGGTGTTGCCGACTGTTGTTCGGTGACAGGTGCTGTTGTGACAACAGTTGAATCTTTTTGGGTTGGTTCGTCAGATGAAGAACATTTTGTAAATAAAAGAATAATAATGATAATAGCCGCAATTATAATTGTGATAATGTATTTTTTATTTGGATTATTATTCCCTTGAGGAACTTGTTGTATAGGTGATGTGTCTGTTGTTTGTGTGTTTTGTTGCGGTGTTTGAGTCGATTGAGTATAGGCGGTTTCTGATTGAGTGTTTTTTGTGTCGGTATTTGTTGTTTGCTCAACTTTCTCTAACGGTGTATTGCAAGCAGTGCAGTAAACAATATCATCAGTAAATTCTTTTGAGCATTTAGGACATTTTTTCATAAGTGTTCCCTCCATATATGTATATTTTGCACCTATATAGGTGCAAAATTATTATAACACAATGCTACAATGAAGTCAATAGTTTTGTACTTATATTAGTGCATTTTGACGGGGTGAAATATGGACGCATTATATGAGAAAAAAATAGGAAATAAAATCCGAAGTATTCGTGAAAAAAGAAAGATTACACAAGAGGAATTATCTGCAAAACTGCAAGTTAGAGGGTGTGACATAACACGTAGTGCACTTGCAAAAATAGAAGTTGGTCAGCGTCATATATATCCTGATGAGATTAGGCATTTTAAAGAGATACTAAATGTTGAATATGATGATTTATTTAATGTGTGAGATAATTATTAGGATAGATTAAAAAGAGAAGTCAATGGCTTCTCTTTTTGTGTGAGTAGGGGCGAACATTGGTCGCCTGTGTAGCAAGGTAATTTGCGGTGGCGATAAAAAGGGGACGTCGAGGGCGCCGTTCCGCACGAAACCACCACTCCGCCCTACGGGCACCTCTCCTCAAGGAGAGGCATATAAGGCTCCCATATAGGGGAGCAGTCGACAAAGTCGACTGAGGGGTGGAGAGGGGAAACGGAGAGTAGTGGCGGAATACAGTCGTAGGGGCGACCATTGGTCGCCCATGTGGATAGTATTCTTTTTATTTTTGCACCGTATTGAAAAGATAGGGAAAATATGATAAAATACATACAACAAATAAGAATGGAGATTAGATATGCTTGCAGTTGAACGCAGAAACAGAATAGAGCAGATAATAAATAAAAACAAGAGTGTACTTGTGGTGGAACTTGCAAAACAGTTTGAGGTTACAACCGAAACAATTCGCGGTGACCTTGAAAAACTTGAAAAACAAGGTGTGCTTGTTCGTACATACGGCGGTGCAACGCTTGTCGATAACAGCGAAATCGAACTTGCAATAACGGAACGTGATACGGTGAATTATGAGGGCAAACAACGTATAGGAAAATATGCGGCTGACCTTATAAAAGACGGTGAAACTATATTTCTTGACGCAAGTACATCGGCATGGCACTTGGCGAGATACATAAAAGGTAAACGCGGTATAACTGTTATTACAAATGCTGAAAAAATCGTGAATGAACTTTCAATGTGTGACCATATTCACGTTGTGTGCGTCGGCGGTGAACTGACGCCGAGAAATATGTCGTATATCGGACGTGTTGCGGAAAAAACAATAAAAGAAAATTATTATGCGAATAAGTGCTTTTTCTCATGCAGAGGTGTAACGCTTGGTCGTGGGCTTGTTGATTCGAGCGAGGGCGAGGCTGAAATAAAAAAAGCAATGCTTTCGTGTAGTGAATCGGCAATTTTCCTTTGCGATAAAAATAAAATCGGTAAAATAGGTGTTCCGAGAATTTCGGGCCTTGACGGTATAGATTGCTTTATTACAGACGCACAACTGACAGATGAATGGCAAGTGGCACTTGCCGAACAGGACGTTAAACTTGTGGAAGTGGAAAAGTAAAAAGTGTGTAGCAATTCGTAGGGGTGATCATCGGTCGCCCGAGTGGACAAAAATACGTTAGTAGGGGGCGGCACCTTCGGCGTCCCAAGTATAGCGAAAAGCCACCCCTCAGTCAACCGGCATTGACAGCTCCCCTCAATGGGAGCCGATTAAAAGTCTCTCCTTGAGGAGAGGTGTCACGAAGTGACGGAGTGGTGGCAAAAATACAACCAAAATCGGTGTAAAAACACCGATTTTTTAATTTTTTTTAAATTTGTGAAACTTTTTTGAAAAAAGGTATAGCATTTTTAGCGTAAATACGATATAATTATAAGATAAAATGACTATTCATATGTAAAAATGTGAAAACGGTTACAGAACAAAGTATTGAAGGCTGACTTTTATGGAAGAAATTTTAAACATTCTTGACAAGGAAAAAGGTAATGTATCACGAGCGAAAATCGCGCAGATGCTTGGTATGGAGGAAAAGGAAGTCGCCGACAAGATTGAAAAAATGGAAAAGGAAAACGTTATTGTCGGTTACAAAACCATTGTAAACTGGGATAAGACCGACAAAGACGTTGTTGTTGCACTTATCGAACTTCGCATAACTCCGCAAAGAGGTGAAGGATTTGATAAGGTGGCAGAGAGAATTTACAAATACCCACAGGTAAAATCACTTTACCTAATGTCCGGAGCATATGACTTGGCCGTTACAATCGAGGGCAAGAGTATGAAAGAAGTGGCATTGTTCGTTGCGCAGAAGCTTGCACCGATGGATTCGATAATTTCAACGGCAACTCATTTTGTGCTAAAAAAATACAAAGAGGAAGGAATTGTATTCGAGGACGATGAAAAGGATACAAGACAGGTAATTACGCTATGATAGATTACGAAAAAATTATTTCACCGGTAGTTTCGGCTTTACCGCCGTCAGGCATAAGAAAGTTTTTTGATATAGTTGCAGAAATGGACGATGCTATTTCGCTTGGCGTCGGTGAGCCTGATTTTACAACACCTTGGGCAATTCGTGAAGCCGGCATATATTCGCTTGAAAAAGGACAGACGCACTACACCGCAAATGCCGGACTTATGGAATTGCGTGAAGAAATCTGCAATTACTATGACAGAAAATTCGATATAAAATATAATCCGAAAAAAGAAGTTCTTGTAACGGTAGGAGGCAGTGAGGCGATTGACCTTATGGTAAGAACGCTTATTAATCCCGGTGACGAGGTACTTATTCCGGAGCCGTGTTTCGTTTGTTATCGCCCTTGTACGGTTATGGCAGGCGGTGTTCCTGTTCCGATTGAAACAAAAGAAGAGGACAATTTCAGACTTTTGCCGGAACAGCTGAAAGAAAAGATTACCGACAAGACAAAACTTTTAATTCTGCCGTATCCGAATAATCCGACAGGCGGAATTATGTCAAAGGAAGATTTGGAGGCTATTGCAGAGGTGCTTCGCGGTACAAATATAATGGTACTGTCAGACGAGATTTATGCTGAACTTCGTTATGACGGCGAAAAGCATATTCCGTTTTCAAATTTTGAGGGTATGAAAGAAAGAACTGTTGTTGTAAGCGGTTTTTCAAAGACATTTGCTATGACCGGTTGGCGTCTTGGTTATGCGTTAGGTCCTGAAAGAATTATAAAGCTTATGACAAAAATTCATCAGTACGGCATAATGTCAGCACCGACAACCGCACAATTCGCTGCGATTGAGGCACTAAAGAGCTGCGACGATGATATTGAAGAAATGCGTCGTGAGTATAATTACAGAAGACGCTACATAGTGGACGGTTTCAGAGCAATGGGACTTAGTTGTTTTGAACCGCTCGGAGCATTTTATGTATTCCCTTGCATAAAATCTACGGGTATGACAAGTGAAGAATTTTGTCAAAATCTGCTTATGGAAGAAAAGGTCGCTGTCGTACCGGGCAATGCGTTCGGCGAGAGCGGAGAGGGATTTATACGCTGTTCATATGCGTATTCGATTGAGAACATTCAAGAAGCACTTAAAAGAATAGAGAAGTTTGTTAAAAGACACAGTAAATAGGAGGAAAAAATGGATACAAAGTATATATTCGTAACAGGCGGAGTTGTTTCAGGACTGGGTAAGGGCATTACAGCCGCATCATTGGGAAGATTGTTAAAGGCAAGAGGATATAAGGTTACAATGCAGAAGTTTGACCCTTATATCAATATGGACCCGGGTACAATGAGTCCGTATCAGCACGGTGAAGTTTTCGTTACAGATGACGGTGCGGAAACAGACCTTGACCTTGGACACTATGAAAGATTTATCGACGAAAACCTAAGCGTAAATTCAAACGTAACAACAGGTAAAATTTATTGGTCGGTTATTTCAAAGGAAAGACGCGGTGACTATGAGGGAAGAACTGTACAGGTAATTCCGCATATCACAAACGAAATCAAGTCAAGAGTTTACCGTGTTGCAAATACGCAGGACACAGATATTGTTATTACGGAAATCGGTGGAACAGTCGGTGATATTGAATCTACACCGTTCCTTGAATCAATCAGACAGGTTGTAAAGGAAGTCGGTAAGGAAAATTGTATGTATATCCACCTTACACTTGTACCGTATCTTTCAACATCGGGTGAACAAAAGACAAAGCCGACACAGCACAGTGTTAAGGAACTTCTAAGCCTTGGTATTCAGCCTGACGTACTTGTTTTAAGAACTGAAAAGCCTCTTGAAGAAGGACTTGCAGAAAAGATTGCGCTATTCTGTAATGTATCACCTGAATGTGTTATCGAAAACCTTGACCTTGATACACTTTACGAAGTTCCTCTTGCACTTGAAGAAGAAGGACTTGCAAAGGTTGTATGTAACCGTCTTGGACTTGAGGACAGAAAACCACAGCTTGATGATTGGACAAAGATGGTTGACGTCGTTAAAGACCTTATGAACGGCGGCAAGGAAGAAGTTACAATTTCACTTGTAGGTAAATATGTATCATTGCACGACGCATATATCAGTATCGTTGAATCGCTAAAGCACGGCGGAATACAGAATTACTCAAATGTTAATATCAAGTGGATAAACAGTGAAGAAGTTACTGCAAAGACTGCGGATAAACTTCTTAAAGATTCTGACGGTATTCTTGTACCTGGCGGTTTTGGTGACAGAGGTATTGAGGGTAAGATTATTGCCGCTCAATATGCAAGAGAACACAAAATTCCGTATCTTGGAATTTGTCTTGGTATGCAGATTGCGGTTATAGAATACGCAAGAAACGTACTTGGCTACAAGGACGCAAATTCATCGGAACTTAACCCTGACACAACTCACCCTGTAATCGACCTTATGCCTGAACAACGTGACGTTGAAGATTTGGGCGGTACAATGCGTCTTGGATTGTATCCGTGTAAGGTTACACCGAACACACTTGCACAAAAGGTTTATAACAGTGACCTTATTTATGAAAGACATCGTCACAGATATGAATTTAATAACTTCTACAGAAATGAAATAACAGACAAGGGAATGGTTATTTCAGGTCAGTCACCTGACGATAAACTTGTTGAAATGGTAGAAATTCCTGATCACCCATGGTATATCGGTGTTCAGTTCCACCCTGAATTCAAGTCAAGACCTAACCGTCCGCACCCATTGTTTGCCTCATTTATCAAGGCGGCATTGGACAAGAAGAATAAGGCGGCTGAATAATTGGATTGCCTGCTTGACAGAAAGGTAAGATTAACTTGAAATATTATTGGAAGTATATAAAACCGTATATGTTGTTTTTCATATTAGGTCCTTTGCTTATGCTTACGGAAGTTGCAGGGGAAATCGTGTTGCCTAAAATTATGGCATCAATGATTGACAGCGGTATCGGTGCGGAAGTCGCAGGACTTGGAACGGGATATATTTTGTCGCGGGCGTTGCTTATGATTGCGTGTATCTGTATTATGATAATCGGCGGTATCGGCGGTCATTTCTTTGCGATTAGGGCGTCGGTTTATTTCAGTGCGGATTTAAGACAGGGAGTGTTTGAAAAGGTACAGAACTTCTCATTTAAGAATATAGACAACTTTTCGACAGGCTCACTTGTTACGCGTCTGACAAACGACATTACGCAAGTGCAGAATATGGTTAGAATGCTTCTGATTATGGCAATGCGTTCACCGGGTATGCTGATAGGCGGTATTATAATGGCTTGTTCAATTAATAAAGAACTTGCGCTTATATTGGCATTCGTTATTCCGATACTGGCGGTATTGATAGGATTGCTGTTAAAAACCGCGTTTCCGCGATTTGGTGCAATGCAGAAAAAACTTGATAATCTTAATTCGGGTATACAAGAGAATATAACGAATGTTCGAGTTATAAAATCTTTTGTACGACAGGATTTTGAAACAGAAAAATTTGAAAATGCCAACTCAGACCTTATGAATACTACAATGAGAGCCTTGAAAATCGTTATAACGACAATGCCGATTATGACGTTGGCAATGAATATAACAACATTGCTTGTGGTATGGTTCGGCGGTAATTTTGTTGTAGGCGGAAGTATGGGTGTTGGTGACCTTACTGCGTTTACAACATATATTACGCAAATTCTTATGTCACTTATGATGGTTTCAATGCTTTTCTTACAGCTTTCGCGTGCGCTTGCGTCATCGACAAGAATTACGGAAGTGCTTAAAACAGATGTAGACCTTACAGATGAAAATGCAGGTCAAAAGGATAAGAAAGTTGAAAACGGCAGAGTTGAATTTAAAAATGTTTCTTTCAAGTATTACGAAAAACGTAAAGAAAACGTACTTGAAAATATTTCATTTACCGCAGAGCCGGGAGAAATTGTCGGTATAATCGGCACAACAGGCTCGGGTAAATCGTCGCTTGTACAGCTTATACCGCGTCTTTATGATGTTACAGACGGTGAAGTGCTTGTTGACGGCGTGAATGTTAAGGATTACGGTCTTAAAAATTTGCGTGACGGCGTCGGCATGGTACTTCAGAAAAATGTATTGTTCAGCGGAAGTATCGAAGAAAATCTTCGTTGGGGTGACGAAAATGCCACAATGGAAGAAATTCGTGCCGCTGCGGACGCCGCACAGGCTGACGGATTTGTAAACGCATTTACGGACGGCTATAATATGGAGCTCGGACAGGGCGGTGTCAATGTTTCAGGCGGACAAAAGCAGAGATTGTGTATCGCAAGAGCACTTTTGAAAAAGCCGAAAATTCTTATACTTGACGACAGTACAAGTGCCGTTGACACAGCCACAGAGGCTAAAATCAGACAAGCGTTTACAACGAGTTTGAAACACTCGACTAAAATAATAATAGCACAGAGAATTACATCCGTAATAGACGCGGATAAAATAATTGTGCTTGAGGACGGAAAGATTATCGGTATGGGAAATCACAATGAGCTTATGAAGAATTGTGAAGAATATCGCGATATTTACTATTCTCAAACAGATAAAGAAAAAGAAGTTTCTTAATTTGTACATCTTATCAGCCCACGATAAGAAATGTATTGACTATGTGGGCAGAAAGGCTATGGAAGTAAAATGCCTCCAATGGGACCACCGAACAGGAACAGAAATCAGAAAAAACAGAAACCTAAAAATACAAAGGCGACTGCAAAAAGACTGTTTTCGTATTTGGAACAGGAAAAGCATAAAATTGCGGCGGCATTTGTGTGTGTTTTGGTAAGTTCTGCGTCAACATTGTGCGGCTCGTATCTTTTAAGACCGATTATTAACGGACTTATAGATTCGACCAAAACATCTCAGCAGAAAATCACTTCGCTTATGGCAGGACTTGCACTTATGGCAGTGGTTTATGTACTCGGTGTCGGTGCAACATATTTGCAGGGACGTATTATGATCAGCGTTTCACAGGGTACTCTGAAACGTATCAGAGAGCATTTGTTCCGTAAGGTGCAGAAACTTCCTGTCAGATATTTTGACACAAACCCTACGGGTGACATAATGAGCCGTTTTACTAATGACGTTGATATTATCGGCGAAATGCTTAATTCGACTCTTGTACAGATTTTCTCGGGTACGATAACTTTAATCGGTACACTTGCACTTATGCTTTACACAAACTGGGTGCTTGCGGTTGTGACGATTGTAGTATCACCGATTATTGCAAAAATCGGAACTGCCATAGCCGGTAAATCGCGAAAATATTTTATGAAACAACAAACCGACTTGGGTAAAGTAAACGGTTATATCGAAGAAACCGTTACAGGTCAAAAGGTTGTTAAGGTATTTAATTATGAAAAAAATGTCGTAAATGAATTTTCCGAGCTTAATCAAAGTCTTAGAAATTCACAGGTTAAGGCACAGTTTATAAGCGGAATTATGGGGCCTTGTATGAACGCAATGAGCCAGGTCAACTACACATTGACGGCTTGTGTCGGCTCGATAATCGCTTTCGCGTCACGTTGGGGCGGAGGTGTTCCGTTTTCCGCACTTGACATAGGCGGTCTTACTGTTTTCGTAAACTATTCAAGACAGTTTTCAAGACCTATAAACGAACTTGCACAGCAGGTTACAAATATTATGTCGGCACTTGCCGGTGCGGAACGTGTATTTAACGTAATGGACGAGACGGAAGAAATAGATGACGGTAAAAAACTTGTACTTGATAAAGTACACGGTGACGTCTTGGTTGAAGGTGTGACATTCGGATATAATCCCGATAAAACAATTTTGAAAGATGTTTCTGTTTTCGCCCACCCGGGACAGAAAATAGCACTTGTCGGATCAACAGGTGCGGGTAAAACGACAATAACCAACTTGATTACACGTTTTTATAATATCAATAAAGGAAAAATCACTATTGACGGTGTTGACATTAAGGATATAAGCCTTGAATGTTTAAGAGAAAACATCGCGATGGTTTTACAAGATACACATTTGTTTACAGGCACAATTATGGAAAATATCCGTTACGGCAGACTTTCGGCTACCGATGAAGAAGTTCGACAGGCGGCGAAAACTTCTTGTGCGGATATGTTCATAAAAAATATGCCTGAAGGCTATGATACAATGCTAAAGGGGGACGGTTCAAACCTTTCACAAGGTCAGCGTCAGCTTTTGAATATTGCGCGAGCCGCTTTGTCAAAAGCACCGATACTTGTGCTTGACGAGGCGACAAGCTCCGTCGATACAAGAACGGAAAAACATATCAATGAGGGTATGGACGCTCTTATGGAGGACAGAACCACGTTTGTTATAGCACACAGACTGTCTACAATTCGTAATGCGGACGCGATTATGGTACTTGAAAACGGTGAGATTATCGAAAGAGGTACTCACGAAGAACTGCTTGAAAAGAAAGGCAGATATTTTGAATTGTATACGGGACTCAAAGAACTTGATTAATTTATGCTATATGGCATAGAAAGGAATGGTCAGATAAAATGAAGGTATATCAGTTAATCTATACCTCTGTACAGCATAGCCTGTCCGATCCCGAACTTGGACTTGTCAATCAGTCGGGGCTGAGAGTGTTTTCATGCACACAGGGACTTACAAAGCAAAATATTGATGAAACAATAAGATTTGCTACTTACAGACTTCCGAAAAACAATGAAATTAAATATACACAGACACCTTGCGATCCGACAGTGCCTGAACTGTTTCCGAAAATTTTCAGAACGTTCAGACTTTCGGACGGAAGATATGTTGCAATGCAGATTTCTTATGCCGGTTATGATTTTGACGGTCAACCGGGCAATGTGTTTGCTCATGCATTTATATTTGATGATGTTGACGAAAACTTTTTGCCGGAAAGATATATCGGACATAAGCGTTACAGAACGCATCTTACCGAAAAGGATTTGAACGGTCAGATTGTTCATTATTTGAAACCGCTTGATAATATCGCACCGTCTGAAGGTGTCGAAAATAAGGTTATCAACTTTATCGGCGAACATAAGTATGAATTGACTTATATTTTAGACAGAGCGACAAGACTTCTGACTTCAGATGATATTAAAAATATATGTATCGCGGCAAATGACGCGGAAACAGTGCAAATGTATTTGCTTGCATTAAAGTGGATTTTACCAATCAGTCTTTCCGAAAACACAGGTATTTCAACGTATAATGTGTACTTACCGTCGGATAAACAAAAACAGATTGTGTTCCACGGAACTATAAAACAGCATAATAACATAACAGGTCAAGCCATTGAGGCGAGAAAAAATTGTATCTATATTGATATAGAAAATACAAAATTTCCGCATAGTGCAAAGTCAATGCTGTTGGGATTTGACATTGATAAACTTCGTGAAATATACAGAAAGTATCATTTCACGTCAATGACACAACTGCTTGACTGGCAGGCAACTTGGGAAAATACAACCAAAACAGGTATAGGCGGAAAACTTATTAAGCTAAAAAAATCGGCAGGCGACAATGCTTTCAAAACACGTGTGCTTGAACTTTATCCGGCTATAAACGACCTTAATATGAAAAACGTAAAATTTGAACTTTCAAAGATTATGTTTGACAATATTGAATTGTTCCCAAACGAAAAAGAACGCGTGACGGAAATTTATATGGGTCAATGTATCGAAAAACTTTGCAAAGGCGAGAATGTTGAATTTGTAAATCCTTTGGGCAATGGCGAAAACGCAAAAGAACAGGCAAATGCGATAAGAGCAAAGCTTTCGATTTATATGAATTTTGTTCGTGAAAATATAGACGATATTTCAGATAAGAATAAAACCGAACTGCTTGGACTGTTCGGAAGTATAAAGCATATGGCAGAGGTTGATACCTGGAAATCGTTGTTTACAAATAAAGAAGATTTAAAATTATTCGTGCTTTTGGCATCGCAGATTGTCATAACAGGTACGGGACTTAACGCCTTTACGCAGGTAAATGGTTGGGAAAAGTCCGATTTGGCAGAATTGGTTGCATATTTTGAATCTTCGACAAAAGATCCGTTCTTGAAGAAAAGCTGTATAAAGTATATCTACAACAGTAACTTGGATTGGTCTAAGTACGGTATTTCAAAAACACTTCATGCGAAAACAAAAGGCGAAAGAGAACAGGATTTGCAGAAAATCAGACGTATGCTTTCAAAGGTCGGATATATACCGTATCAGCGTGCGACATATACGAGCTTGAAACCTGAAGTTACGGACGATATAAGAAATAATAATTCACCGCTTTTGATTTCAAGACTGCTTTATGCGGTTTATCGTTGGCAGGGAACTTACGGCAATCAGATGAAAGCCGAAAAGTGTGCAAACAGAGTCAGAAAACTGCTTTTGGAAATGAGAAAAACGCAGACTTCGTGCTTTAATTTTATGATTCCTAAATTGGCACTTGAAATAATCGAGTCACCGGGACATTATCACGAAGTTATGATTAATACGGAAACAATGCCTCCGAGCTTTTGGAATTGGTTCTTAATCGGCTATAACAAGAGCAAGGAAGATGAGGATAAAATGCTTGCGTATACGAGAGTATACAGTGCAAGTAAAGCGAAAATGTCGAGAATTCCGGCAAAGAAAAAAATGCGTGAAACTTTTAAAGACGTAGTTGAATAGGAGAGATTATGATGAATATAAAAAAGAAAATTATGGTAATATTTGCAACCGGTATTATGGCATTTTCAGCATCACCATTCGTATTGGCGGCAACTCCGGCACCTGCAAACAACACTCAACAGGCAGAACAAGTTGACACAACCCAGCAAGATACGGCTAATCAAAATAACACAGCCAATCAAAATACACAGGCACAAATTCCGGCAGCCGGAAATGCACAGACTCAAACGGACACTTCAACACAAGTTTCAAATAAGAAATACTTGTCAAAGGGATGGGCTGTATTTTGGTTTATATTCACTATTATAATCAATGCAATTATCAGCTTTTGGATTGGAAACAGATTTTACAAAATTTCAAAGAAAGATAATCACCTTTCATTTGAAATCAGAGCATTGAGAAAAGATATTGAAGAAAAATTTGTAAACAACGTAGGCGGTTTTTCAGAACAAGAAGTTGATATTAAGAATTTAAACGAAAGTCTTGCGCTTGATGATGAAGGATTAAAGCCGACTGCAAAACAGCCTGTACTTAATGAAGTCAGTGCGGAAGAAGAAGCACGTTTCAGAAGATGGGAAGAGGCACAGTCTAAACCGAGAAATGAAAGAGTAAAGCCTAAATCAGTATTAAAAGAAGAATTTGACGAAGAACTTGATGACGTTAAGAAAATAAAGAGAAAGAATTATCAGCCTAAACGTAATCCGAGCGAAGATTTCGAGGACGAGAAAGAAAACGAAAAGTCTGAAAAAGTCGATATGGACGCTACAAGGGAAATCAAGCTAAAGGGCGAGGGTGTAAAATCAAAAGCCAAAGAACTTTTAGGTGATATATTCCCGTTTAAAGAGGACTAAAATAAAGTAGGCAAGCCGTGGCTTGTTTATTGTCAAAAAGACTGTCGTAGGACAGTCTTTTTTGAAAAGAAAGGTACTGTTATGGATTTAAAAGATGTTCAGCCATATATCGAGGACAAAGTCTGTATGGTTACTGGCGGCGGAGGTTCAATCGGCAGTGAAATAGTGCGTTCACTGTCAAAACTCAATGCGGAAAAAATCGTAATTGTCGATATATACGAAAACGGTGCGTACAGTGTAAAATGTGAAGTCGGCGACAAGGTGGCGGTTGAAATTGCGTCTGTTCGCGATTATGAGAAAATGGACTGCATTATGAATAAATATCGTCCCGATATTGTATTTCACGCGGCGGCACATAAGCACGTTCCTTTTATGGAGCTTAGTCCCGAGGAGGCTGTTAAAAACAATGTAAAGGGTACAGAAACGGTTGCCAATTTAGCCGAAAAATATAACGCGGACAATTTTGTACTCATTTCGACTGATAAAGCGGTTGAGCCGATAAGCGTGATGGGTGCAAGTAAGCGTTGTTGTGAAATGTATGTGTATGAAAAGTCGCTGAAATCAAAACACACTAAGTTTTCGGCGGTGCGTTTCGGAAATGTTTTAAATTCCAACGGTTCTGTTATTCCGTTGTTTAAAAAACAAATCGAAAATGGAGTTGTGACGGTGACGGATAAAGACGTTACGCGATTTTTTATGACTATACCGCAGGCGGTTGAGCTTGTTCTTATGTCAATGACGATTGCGAATGGCGGCGAAATTTTTGTACTTGATATGGGCGGAGCGGTGAGAATACTTGACGTTGCGGAAAAAGTTATAAAAGACGGTGGAAAAGTGCCGTACAAAGATGTAAAAATTGAGTTTACAGATCTGAGAAAAGGGGATAAACTTCACGAAAAACTGTTTTTTGACTTTGAACAACCGCAAAAAACACGCTATAAAAAAATATTGCGTGTAAACGGCAGCAGTATAGAAAATTTTGCGGAAATGCTTGATAAGCTGTACGAAAAAGCCTATAAAAACGACAGTGACGGAGTTCATGAAATTATAATGAAAATGACAAACAGTTAAGTCCAGCGGTGAAATGTCAAGAGGAAAATAAGTGAAAAAGCAAATATTTTTCACCAAATTCCGAAAGGTACAAAACACCTGCCTAAGCCCTGTCTATCAAATTTTTAAAAATGAGCAGGGCGACCTGATTTCAGCAGAAAAGCTTTGCTATTCTGCCGAGGTATATAAACGATTGTCTTTCAGCAGTCGAAAGACTAACCGCACAAATTTACGAGCAGTTAATGCGAGTGCACGTTTGTGTTGATATCTGTTTACCTCTTTGTATTTGAGATGATAGAAGTCGCTGTATTCCTTGTCGCATCTTACAAGAGAAAATGCGGCTTCACACAGATAATACTTTAAAAATCGATTACCGGAGTTAATAAGCCTTGTTGTTTGAGCTTCGAAATCTCCGGATTGATGTTGTTTCCATGCAAGACCTGCGTATTTTGCAAGCTGAGCTTGATTGTGGAAACGGTTGATATCTCCGATTTCTGCCATGATTCCGGCAGAAAAAACCGGTCCGATACCCGGAATAGATATCAATACATTAGGAAGGAGTTCCATTTGAGTAGCGATAGCTTTATCAAACTCCTTAATTTGAGCTTCCAATGCCTTTATGGAGGTTATGGATATAGAAAGCACCTGATTAACAGAATCATTTACCGTCTTTGGTAAACGGTAAGAACTTCGGGCTGCTTTCTGAATGGCTTTGGCTACTGCATTGGGATTTGGAAAACGGTTTTTCCCCTTTTCCATAATAAAAGCAGTAAGCTCATGTAAGTCCATATCTGCCAATGCTTCTGCGGATTCAAACTCATCGTAGACTGCAAGAGCGGTAGTGCTGAAGGTATCGCTAAATACCTTCTCCTGTGTCATAGTAGAATACTTCTTAAAGAGTATGTTCATAAAACGTTGCTTTTCTTTGATGAGGTTGGAAACAGCGAAATAACGTGCTCGTGTAAGGTTCTGAAGTGCTTTGTAACGATAGTCACCGATGTATACCTCTTTGTTGATTCTACCGAAACGCAGGCAATCAGCAATAACAAAAGAATCAATGAGATCATTCTTAGGCAAGTCATTGTAAGCCTCTTTGAATTTACTGACTTGCTTAGGATTGAGGACATGAATCTTTGAATTAAAACGAGCTAATGCAGCATCTTCCCTTAGAAAATAAACAAGGTTATCACCATACACAGAGGTTGCTTCAAGACCTATTAAAACAGTATCTAAGGAGCAAGATGTCATAGCAGAAAGAATTCTTTTTACCAACTGTGAAGAACCGGTATGTGAGTTGGCAACAGAAAAGTTACAATGTTTACTTCCGTCAGGAAGCATGAAATAAACGACATTGGATTTGCTGCTTACATCAATACCGACGTAAAGTGGGTTCATAAAAATCACCTTCTTTCGTTAAAATTTTAAGTGTTCAATCGGTTTGGTAAAACCCATGATTATGGAGCATCAACACCCTCGCATATAAGAATCTAACTTAAGAAGGACAGATGCGAAACCACACTGCTAAATGGTTGTCCCGAAGCTTAAGAAAACAGCCAGCCGGTTTGAAGTTAACTTCCATATCAGGGGAACAGACTTATTATGAAGCAACCGCAATGGTTCAACAGGGGGACAAAGAACTATTACCTGATTGACACCAAGTCAATTATATCATAGGTTTACCAAACCGATTGATATTTTGAATATAAAAATATATCTATAAAGATATTATACGAGGGGGAAGAGTTATGAAAAAATTGCTTTGTATTATAGGTATCATATTTGCGACAATGATGTCAACAACGGCATTTGCCGAAATGTTTTCTTTTCAGAGCGTTTTGGGAGTGAATGATATATCCGATATTCAAAGCGCGGTTATAGTGGGAGATAACGGAAAATGTGCGGATATTGAACAGGAAGATTTACAACAGTGGCTTAATGTGTATTGGAATTTTCAGGGCTATGAGCCTGTGATTTTACCGCAGTCGAATAACGGCTATTATTATATTAAGCTATGGAACAAGGATAAAACAAAATCTTATGTTGTGAATGCAAATTCGGGTATATTAGTAGGAAGATACGGTGAACCGAGCAAATCTCACGGAGAGGTTAAGGAAAATTATTTGTGGTATTTTCCGTATATAGGAAATGCAAGAAATGCGTTATATACGGAAAATTCAATATTGCAAACCAAATATTTATATGAAGGATATAACTTGCGTGATGTTACATCTGATGATGTGGCGGTTGTGCCTGAAGACAATATATTTTCATCAGACGGTGCGAGCGATTGGGCGAAAGAAGAAATGCAAAAGGCAGCGGCTTGTAATTTACTGCCGATAGATTTTACAAATGAATATACAAGAAGTATAACAAGAAAAGAATTTTGTGATTTGATTTATCGTCTTACCGCAACGGAATTTAATCCGATTGCCGACTCAAGAAAAGGTCAACAGGACGCAATAAAGCAGGTTATTGCAGAAAGACAGCTTGAAGATAAAATCAGCGAAGTTTCATATTCCGATTGTGATGATGAAAAAATTAAATTTTTGTCGGGTGCAGGGATAATTTACGGTATGGACGACGGAACTTTTGCACCCGATGATAATATTACCCGTGAACAGGCGGCGGCTATTCTTTACAGAACGGCTGGATTTTTGGGAAACAAGACGATTGTCGAGCCGAATGGTACGACATTTGATGATGTAAAATTAATTTCTGATTGGGCGAGAGAATCTGTTTCGACTATGAATTCAATGAAGATTATGGAAGGAGTTTCTGATACTGAATTTGCTCCGAAAGGCAACTACACCGTTGAACAGGCTATTGCAACAATGGTAAGACTTTATAATTGTTATTAAAAACGGTGTTGCAAAAATGAAAGAATTGTTGTAAAATACATTAATAACTATGTAATTTGGGAGAGGGTTTAATTGGATATACATGAGGCATTGCAAACCGCCGGACAGTATATTTATATAGGTTTTCGTGCATTGCTTGAGGGGCTGCAAAAGCTGTTCGGAATGTTGGCAGATTGGTTTCAAAGTCTGCCATGGCCGAATGCGATAAAGCTTTTCAGCAATGATACGGCTAATAAATATTTGTTTTTTGGTATTGCAATATACTTGCTTTTGATGAATATATGGGCATTCGCACTGTTCGGTGCGGATAAATCAAATGCAAAGAGAAAACAGAGAAGAATAAAAGAAAGTAAATTGATGAAAGTATGCTTTTTCGGCGGTGCGACAGGCGGTATTATCGGTATGAATGTGTTCCGTCACAAGACGCTGAAAAAGAAATTTTCGGTCGGTATACCGATTTTGTTCGTATTACAGCTTATTTTAAACAGTTTCATACTCGGATTTTTGGGATTTTGGACGTTTTTCTAAAAGGACTGGAATTTTCAAAGAAAGTGTGATATAATAAAATAAGAATTTGTCGGAAAGGAAGATACGGCAGTGGAATTGAAAGATATTTTATCGACAGACGATAAATTGAGAATTATACAGGAACTTGTACCGGGTAAACAAATTACCCTTGCACACGTTATTGCAAGTCCTGACCCTATTTTATATACGAAGCTTGGACTTAATCCCGAAATTGACTTCGGAAGAAGTGCAATCGGAATACTTACAATGAGTCCTGCGGAGACAGCGATTATAGCGGCGGACTTGGCGACAAAAACATCAAATGTTGATTTAAGCTTTGTTGACCGTTTCAGCGGTACGCTTATAATTACGGGTATGGTTGCGGACGTTGAAACGTCACTTCGTGCAATTATGGACTATGCCGAAAGAACTCTTAAATTTACTGTTTGCGAGATAACAAAAACATGAAGAAGATAATACTTATCGGTAGAAGTGAGTGCGGTAAAACCACGCTTACACAGGCACTTAAAGGTGAAAAAATACATTATCATAAGACGCAGTATGTCAACAGATTTGATGTTATAATCGATACGCCTGGTGAGTACATACAAACCAAAAACTTGGGAAATGCGATTGCAATGTATACTTTTGAAGCGGACGTTGTGGGACTTTTGATGAGTTCAAGAGAGCCGTACTCATTGTATCCGCCATGCGTAACACCGCTTTGTAACAGACCTGTTATCGGAATAGTTACACAGATAAACAGTGACGGTGCTGATCCCGACAGAGCGGAAAGCTGGTTAAGACTTGCCGGTTGTGAAACGATTTTCAGAGTTGATTCAAAAACGGGCGAGGGCGTTTGGAAAATAATTGATTATTTGCGTGAGGACGGCGATGTATTGCCGTGGGACGAAGAAGAAAAAACAAGCAGATAGACGAAAATGTCTATCTGTTTTTTCTTGCACAAAATTTTGCAATTTGCATATGATATAGCATAATATCGAATGGGAGGCAGAGGATATGTGCGGAATATGCGGATTTATAAATTTTAAGACAAACCTTGTCAAGAACGAACGAGAAAATCTTGCTGTTGCTCACCGTATGGCAGAAAAACTGCGTCACAGAGGTCCGGACTCTTGGGGAGAATGGGTTGGCGAACACGCAGTGTTTGCTCATAGCCGTTTGGCGGTTATAGACGTTGAAAACGGACTTCAGCCGATGAAACGTACAGTCGAGGGACACGAATTTGTGATTACATATAACGGTGAACTTTATAACACGAACGACATAAGAAACGATTTGAAATCTCACGGATACGAATTTACCACTGCATCGGATACGGAGGTGCTATTGTATGCCTACATACATTACGGCGAAAAATGTGCCGAAATGCTGAACGGCATATATGCGTTTGTTATCTGGGATTCTATGCGACAAAGAATTTTTGCTTGTCGTGACAGATTCGGCGTAAAACCGTTTTTCTATACACAGAAAAATGATGTGACGGTGTTTGCGTCCGAACTGAAATCACTGTTTGAATATCCGGACGTATCGGCAGTGCTTGATAAAACGGGACTTTGTGAACTGTTTGCGCTAAGTCCCGCAAGAACACAGGGTGTCGGTGTGTTCAAAGATGTAAGAGAACTTCGACCGGCAAGATATATGATAATCAACCGTCACGGAATGACAATAAAGAAATATTGGTCGCTTGTGAGCGGTGAGCATAAAGACAGTTACGAGGAAACGATAGAAAAGGTGCGTTCGCTTGTGTATGATTCGGTGAAAAGACAGCTTATTTCAGATGTGCCTATTGCAACATTTCTGTCGGGCGGACTTGATTCGAGTATTATAACCGCAATCGGTGCTATGGAAATGAAGAAAAAAGGCGAAAGACTTTCAACGTATTCGTTTGATTACGAGGATAATAATAAGTATTTCAAAGCGTCGCATTTTCAGCCGGACAGTGATACGAAGTGGGTGCTGAGAATGGTGGAGGCATTTAATACAAACCATACATATCTTGTTTGCCCGAATAACGTGCTTACGGAGCTTTTGGAGGAGGCACTTTTGGCGAAGGATTTGCCGGGTATGGCAGACGTAGACGCGTCACTGCTGTATTTCTGTCGTGAGGTGAAGAAAAATCATACAGTTGTGCTTTCCGGCGAATGTTCGGACGAAATATTCGGCGGTTATCCATGGTTTAGGGAGAAGAAAGCGTTTGAAACACACGGTTTCCCATGGTGCTATGATTTGTCGATAAGAAATAATATTTTGCTTGACAGTGTTCGTAAAACTTTGGATATAGACAATTATTCGCGTATGCGATATGAAGAAAGTATTGCGGAAGTGCCGACTTTTGACGGAGATAATGATGAGGAAAAACGCAGACGTGAAATTTCGTATCTGAATATAAATTGGTTTATGACGAATTTGCTTGACAGAAAGGACAGAATGAGTATGGCAAGCGGACTGGAAGTGCGTGTGCCGTTCTGCGACCACAGACTTGTCGAGTACGTTTGGAATATACCTTGGGAAATGAAAAATCGTGACAATGTTTCTAAAAATGTATTGCGTGAAGCGGCAAAGGGAATCTTGCCTGAAGATGTACGTCTAAGACGTAAAAGTCCGTATCCGAAAACGCATAATCCGCATTATGAGGAGGCGGTTAAGACGTTGCTTGACGGTATTATATCCGATCCGAACGCACCTATTTTGGCGCTTTGCGATAAAACAAAATTAACGTCACTTTTGGACGGCGGTTCGTCGGATTACGGTAAGCCGTTTTTCGGTCAGCTTATGGCAGGACCGCAGTTTATAGGATATATTGTGCAGATGAATTATTTGCTTAGAGATTATAAAGTGAGAATACTGTAAAAACAAAGAGCAGACTGTTTTGTCTGCTCTTTGTTTTTATTCCTCTTTTTCTTCTTTTTCAACAAGCTCCATACGATTGATAGATACCTCGTATGCGGTTTTGGTGATTGTTTCTTCTTCGCTGATACGTTTTTGATATGTTCGTGACTGAATACGTCCCCATATTTTTACATTATCGCCGACGTGAAGATTTTTTGCAAAGCGAGCATTGCGTCCCCATGCAATAATCGGTATGTAGTCGGATTTGTTGTAACTTCTGTTTACCGCAAGCAGAATATCCGTAATTTCACGACCGAACGGAGTTGTGCGGTAAACGGGTTCTTTACAGATAAATCCGTTTAGGAAAAGTGTGTTTGGATTTTTGCTTTCTTCTTCGTCAAAGTGGCAGATGTCTTTTGCAAACACCGTAAGAACAAGACGATTGTCACCGTTTTCGTAACTGTTATAGGAACGGAATTGACCTGTCACCTCAATCATATCGCCGATACAGTATTCACCGTCCATTATAAGTCTTTCAGATACCATAACTCTGACATTATCAGATGCACCGCTTAAACGAGGTACTTTAACGGTAAATGTATAGAATTTTTCGGCGTAAATTTCGTGGTTGAATACAAATTCGTCCTCAATAGTTCCTATGATTATTGCCTGATTGTTTGATAAGTTGTTATCCATGTGTAGAAAACCTCCTCTGCTGTAATTAAATGCTCTTTATCATCAAGTTATATTTATTCGGATATGTCCGCTTTTATGCTTATTAATTTATTATGCTACATATTTTCTTATATTATACAAGTTTGACCTTGACAAAAATACATTAAAATGCGATAATAATTAAATGGAGTATTTTTTCTTCTGAGTATAAATTGAAAGGGTGTGAGTATTTTTGATTATTAAAATAACGGCTTTTATTATCGGTCTTATAGCGATAGTTCTTACTTTCAAAGCTGAACTGATACTTGAAAAAGTTTTCAAAAAAGAGCCGACCCAAGGGTTGGTCCTGCGAGTCAAATACATTGCACTTGCTTTAGCGGTAATTGCCTTTATGGCGGTATTTATATTAGGAAGATAAAATTAAAAGGAGTTAGTATAAATGGAAGATGCAAAGAATATAGCAAAAAATTATAATCCGGCTGAATTTGAGGATAAGCTGTATAATGAGTGGGTAGAAAAGGGATATTTCCACGCAGAAGTGGATAAAAACAAGAAACCTTTTACAATCGTTATCCCACCTCCAAATGTAACAGGTCAACTTCATATGGGACACGCACTTGACGAAACACTTCAGGATATTCTTATCAGATACAAGAGAATGCAAGGTTACAGTGCGTTATGGATTCCGGGTACAGACCACGCCGGTATAGCAACACAAATTAAGGTTGAAGAAAATCTTCGCGTAAACGAAGGACTTACCCGTTACGATTTGGGACGTGAAAAGTTCCTTGAAAGAGTATGGGATTGGAAAAAGCAGTACGGCGGAAGAATTATAAATCAGTTGAAGAAAATCGGTTCTTCATGTGACTGGGACAGAGAACGTTTTACTATGGACGAGGGCTGCAGTAAGGCGGTTAAAGAAGTATTCGTAAATCTATATAATAAGGGACTTATTTATCAAGGTTCAAGAATTATAAACTGGTGTCCGCATTGTATAACGGCTCTTTCTGATGCGGAAGTTGAACACGCCGAGCAGGCAGGTCACTTCTGGCACATCAAGTATCCAATAAAGGATAGTGACGATTACGTTATAATCGCAACAACACGTCCGGAAACATTGTTTGGCGATACAGCCGTTGCAGTTAATCCTGAGGATGAAAGATATAAGGATTTAGTAGGTAAAATGCTTGTTCTTCCGCTTGTCGGACGTGAAATTCCTGTTATTGCGGACGAATATGTTGATAAAGAATTTGGTACAGGTTGTGTTAAAATCACTCCTGCACACGACCCTAACGACTTTGAAGTCGGTCAACGTCACAACCTTGCACAAATTAAGGTTATGAATGATGACGCAACGATGAATTCATATGCCGGCAAGTATGAGGGTATGGACAGATATGAGTGTCGTAAGGCAATGATTAAGGACCTTGAGGACGAAGGACTTCTTGTAAAGGTTGAGGATCACAGCCATAACGTAGGTCAGTGTTACCGTTGCGGTACAACTGTTGAGCCTATCGTTTCAAAGCAGTGGTTTGTAAAAATGAAGCCTCTTGCACAGCCTGCTATTGACGCAGTTAAGAACGGCGATACACAGTTTGTTCCCGAACATTTTGAAAAGGTGTATTTCCACTGGCTTGAAAATATTCGTGATTGGTGTATTTCACGTCAGCTTTGGTGGGGACACAGAATACCTGCTTTCTATTGTGACGATTGCGGCGAAATTGTTGTTACAAAAGAGGACAGTGCAGTTTGCCCTAAGTGCGGCCAGAAAATGCGTCAAGACCCCGATACTCTTGATACTTGGTTCTCATCGGCATTGTGGCCGTTCTCGACACTTGGCTGGCCTGATAAGACAGAAGAACTTGATTACTTCTATCCGACAAGCGTGCTTGTAACGGGTTACGATATAATTCCGTTCTGGGTAATGAGAATGATGTTCTCGGCACTTGAACACACAGGTGAAGTACCGTTTAAGCATGTGTTCATTCACGGTCTTGTTCGTGACAGCCAGGGCAGAAAAATGAGTAAGTCGCTTGGTAACGGTATCGATCCGCTTGAAATTGTTGACCAATACGGTGCGGACGCATTGCGTTTCACTCTTGCAACAGGTAATGCACCGGGTAACGATATGCGTTTCTATATTGAACGTGTCGAGGCGAGCCGTAACTTTGCAAATAAGATTTGGAATGCGTCAAGATTTACTCTTATGAACCTTGATGTAACTGAAAATAAATTACCTGATTTGAACGATTTACAGCTTGAGGATAAATGGATACTTTCAAAGTATAATGACGTTGTTAAGTCGGTTACTGAAAATCTTGATAAGTTTGAACTTGGTATCGCACTTTCAAACTTGTACGATTTCATTTGGGAGAACTTCTGTGACTGGTATATCGAGCTTGTAAAGCCGAGATTGTTCGATAAGGAAAATCCGACAGGTAAGACGGCGCAGTATGTATTGACATACGTACTTTCAAATACAATGAAGTTACTTCACCCGTTTATGCCGTTTATTACTGAAGAAATTTGGCAGCATCTACCTCATGAGGGCGAAAGCATTATGATAAGTGAGTGGCCTGAATATGACGAAAAACTTAACTTCCCTAAGGACGTTGAGAGCATGGAACTTATTATGCAGTCAATCAGTGCTATCAGAAACAGAAGAGCTGAAATGAATGTTCCGCCGTCAAAGAAAGCAAAGGTTATTATCGTAACTGATAAAACTGACGTGTTCAAACAGGGTACAGCATTCTTTGAAAAACTTGCGTCTGCAAGCGAGGCTGTTGTTCAGACGGATAAGAGCGGTATCAGCGATAACGCCGTAAACGTGGTTGTTCCGTCAGCGGAAGTATTTTTGCCGCTTGATGAACTTGTTGATAAGACAAAGGAACTTGAAAGACTTAATGCGGAAAAGAAAAAGCTTGAGGGCGAAATTAAACGTGTAGAAGGTAAACTTAATAATGCCGGTTTCGTTTCAAAAGCACCTCAAAAGGTCGTTGACGAAGAAAAAGCTAAGGGCGAAAAGTATAAAGAAATGCTTGAAAAAGTCCTTGAAAATATTAAGTCAATGGAAAATATGTAATTCTAAAAGCAAGCCGATTTTTCGGCTTGCTTTTTGTATGTTTGTGAAATAGCGGGTAAATTGGAGAAAGTGTGAAAAAAGAGCTTATTCATTTGAACCGACCCCCAAAAGTTAGACCAAAAATCTAACTATTGGGAGGTCGGTTTTTTCATGGCAAAATATAGTTTTGAATTTAAAATGGAGGTTGTGCAGGCATATCTAAATGCTGAAGGTGGGTATAGATATTTAGCAAGTAAATATAACATTCCTGCAAAGAGGAGAATTGAAGAATGGGTACACGCATACAGAGAATTTGGTGAAGAAGGGTTAATGCGTTCGAGACAAAATAAGAAATATACTTTTCAATTTAAGCTTTCTATGGTAGAATTGTATCTATCAAGTGAGGTCTCATATCAGGAATTAGCACTATCACAAGGAATTAGTAATCCATCATTGATTGTAAAATGGGTCAATGATTTCAGAATTGCCGGACCTGATGCTTTGAGACCTAAAAAGAAAGGTCGTAAGAAAACATTGGATATAAGAGAATGTAAAAAGCCTTCTAAATATGACGGAGAAAAACCCGTGGATACAAGTGCCGAGCATGTCAAAGAACTTGAAGACGAACTACTTAAACTTAGAATAGAAAATGCATATTTAAAAGAATTGAGGAGACTGCGTTTAGAGGAGGAAACTCTTCTGAAAAAACAGCGAGAATTGTCCACAGTCTCCGAGGACAGTTCAAATTAAAAGACATTCTCGCAGTAGTCGGTTTTCCAAAGGCAACATATATGTATTGGCAAAAACGATTTGACAGAGAAAATCCTGATAAACAGTTGGAGGATGAAATCACTAAAATCCATATAGAAAACAAGGATTACGGTTACAGACGGGTATATAGAGAATTACGAAACAGAAAGATTTTTGTGAATAAAAAGAAAGTTCAAAGAATCATGCAAAAATTATGTTTCCAGGTCACATCATTTACTCGAAAAAGTCGCAGATATAATTCGTACAAAGGCAATGTTGGTAAAATAGCACCAAACAGAATTAACAGGCGATTTAATACATCTGTACCGCATCAAAAGATAACTACTGACACGACCGAATTTAAGTATTATGAGATTGACAACAAAGGCCGAATGGTAATTAAGAAATTGTATTTAGACCCATTTCTTGATATGTTTAATGGTGAAGTGTTAAGCTATGGTATAAGCAAAACTCCATCAGCGGCAAGTGTTTTATCGGCACAGAAACAAGCAATAGAAATAACATCTGATTGCCCATACAGAAGAACATTCCATTCAGACAGAGGTTGGGCATATCAAATGGGTGCATATTCCTCTGTTCTTAAAGAAAACAAAATATTTCAAAGTATGTCTCGGAAAGGAAATTGTTATGATAACTCTGTGATGGAAAATTTCTTTGGAATATTAAAGCAGGAAATGTATTATGGAACTACATATTACAGCTTTGAAGAGCTTAAAGATGCTATTGAAAGATATATAAAATATTACAACGAGAAAAGAATAAAAGAAAAACTTGGGTGGATGAGTCCGGTTGAGTATCGGCTCAACACCTTGGCTGCATAAAAATAGCGTAGCAGTCGTTAAAACTACTACGCTATAAAAAGTCTAACTTTTGGGGGTCACATCAATTTTTGAATAAGCTCTTTAAAATTACATTGTATTTGGCAGTCAACAAGACTTTTTAGTCTATTGTCAAATGACGTGGCAGACCGTCAACCATAAACGGTGTAAGTTCACCGATAATAAGCGGACGTGCGTAGTCTATAAATTCTTGTGAAACATAGGTGCCGTTTTGGGTAATCCATTCCTTAGGCACAGTCTTTTCTACATTTGCAATATCGCCGATGTCGTGAGTTTCGGTAAACACTTTATACGGCTCGTTTGATATACGTTTAAATATAACCATTTTACCTGTTTCGCCTGCAAGCGCTGCCGCAACGGCTGTTGCACCTGCGTCGTATGCCTCTGTTATATCGCGTCTTGAAACGATATGTGACGCACATCTTTGAAGTGTTGAGAACACGATACCTCTTGACTTCATACCGGTATCTTTACCAACCATATCAGAAAGGAAAAGTGCGGTTTCGCCAAGCATTTTGTGACCGAATACGTCAAGTTTCATATCGTCCTTTTGTGTTTCGCATATATATTGACCGTCGGCGTTTCGTATACCTTCCGACAATGCGATAATAGCAGACGACTTATGCTTTTTAACCTCTAAAATATCGCTTACAAATTTATCGTAGCTGAAAGGTGTTTCGGGAAGATAAATAAGGTCGGGACCTGTACAGTCCTCCGTTCTTGCAAGTGCAGACGAGGCTGTAAGCCAACCGGCGTTTCTGCCCATGATTTCAACTATTGTGATTGAGTCGGTCGTGTAAGTGTCGGTGTCAAGGATGATTTCTTTCATTGCGGACGCAACGTATTTTGCCGCACTTCCGTAACCCGGTGTATGGTCGGTTTTGTCAAGGTCGTTGTCGATTGTTTTCGGCACGCCCATAAATGTAATATCGCTGTTTATCTTGTTTGCGTATTCGGCAAGCTTTTTTATCGTATCCATAGAATCGTTGCCGCCGATATAGAAGAAGTGCTTAATATCAAGCTTTTTAAGTATCGCAAAAAGTTTTTCGTATACGGCACTGTCTTTTTCATAATGTGGCAACTTGTAACGGCAAGTGCCGAGAAATGATGAAGGAGTGCGTTTTAAAATTTCAATATCAAGGTCGTTTTTGATACAGTCGTTAAGCTCGACATATCTCTCCTGCAAAAGTCCCTCAAGACCGTTTCGCATACCGTAAATCTTACCGCAGCCGGCACGCTTAGCGCCTTGAAAAACTCCGACAAGACTTGAATTGATTACAGATGTCGGTCCGCCCGATTGTCCTACAATTACATTACCGTTCATAATTATTTAGCCTTTCTGTGAGAAAATATATTTTAAAAATTACGCTAACATTATAACATTTTATCCGAATTTGGGCAATAGTAAAACGATAATATTTGAGATATGATGTTTTTATGTAAAAAGAAAGTTACAATAAACGATAATTTTGTATATTTTTTTATTGATACAATGAAATTAATATGTTATAATGAAGATAATGAGCGGATTTTGCCGCATAAATCGAAAGGAGTAATAGTATGAAATATTCAGCAGAAGTAGAACATATGTGTCCTTTGACAAAAGGAGCATATCACGGTCCTGCTCCAATCCCTCAAGAGGGTAAATGGACACAGGCAAAGGAAATTAAAGATATTTCCGGTCTTACACACGGTGTTGGTTGGTGTGCACCTCAACAGGGTACTTGTAAACTTACACTAAACGTAAAAGAAGGTATTATCCAAGAGGCATTGGTAGAAACAGTCGGATGTTCGGGTATGACACACTCAGCTGCTATGGCATCAGAAATTCTTGTAGGCAAGACAATTCTTGAGGCTCTTAATACAGACCTTGTCTGTGATGCTATCAATACAGCTATGAGAGAGCTTTTCTTGCAGATTGTTTACGGTCGTACACAAACAGCTTTTTCAGAGGACGGTCTTCCAATCGGTGCAGGCCTTGAGGACCTTGGTAAGGGACTTAGATCACAGGTTGGTACAACTTATGCAACACTTGAAAAGGGCCCAAGATACCTTGAACTTGCAGAAGGTTACATAACAAAGATTGCAGTTGATGATAACAACGAAATTATCGGTTATAAGTTTGTTCATCTTGGTAAGATGATGGAAATGATAGCTAAGGGTATGGACGCTAACGAAGCTTTGGAAAAGGCAAGCGGACAATACGGAAGAGTTGACGATGCTGCAAAACTTCTTGACCCAAGACACGAATAATCTGAAAAGGGAGGTAAATATATAATGGCTTTATTTGAGAGTTATGAAAGAAGAATAGATCAAATCAATGCTGAGCTTAAAAAGCATGGCATTTCATCAATAGAAGAAGCAAAGAAAGTCTGTGATGACGCTGGTGTTGACGCATACAACATCACAAAGAGTATTCAGCCAATCTGCTTTGAAAACGCTTGTTGGGCTTACACAGTAGGTGCGGCTATCGCAATTAAAGACGGTGTTAAGACAGCTGCAGAGGCTGCCGAGAAAATCGGTCTTGGCTTGCAGTCATTCTGTATTCCTGGTTCTGTTGCCGACGACAGAAAGGTTGGTATCGGACACGGTAATCTTGGCGCAATGCTACTAAGAGAAGAAACAAAATGTTTCGCATTCCTTGCAGGTCACGAATCATTCGCAGCTGCTGAGGGTGCTATCGGTCTTGCAAGAAGTGCAAACAAGGCTCGTAAGGAAGACCTAAGAGTTATCCTTAACGGTCTTGGTAAGGACGCCGCTCAAATCATCTCAAGAATTAACGGCTTTACTTATGTACAGACTAAGTTTGATTACTATACGGGTAAGCTTGAAATCGTTAAGGAAACAGCTTACTCAAAGGGCGAAAGAGCAAACGTTCGTTGCTACGGCGCAGACGATGTTCGTGAAGGTGTTGCTATAATGCACCACGAGGGCGTTGACGTTTCTATCACAGGTAACTCAACTAACCCAACAAGATTCCAACACCCTGTTGCAGGTACATATAAGAAAGAATGTATCGAACAAGGTAAGAAGTATTTCTCAGTTGCATCAGGCGGCGGTACAGGTCGTACACTTCACCCTGATAATATGGCTGCAGGTCCTGCTTCATACGGTATGACAGATACAATGGGTCGTATGCACTCAGACGCTCAATTCGCAGGTTCATCTTCAGTTCCTGCTCACGTTGAAATGATGGGTCTTATCGGTATGGGTAACAACCCTATGGTTGGCGCAACAGTTGCTGTTGCCGTTGCCGTAGAGGAAGCTGCAAAGGCCGGTAAGTTCTAATTTAAAGAGCGGTATTATAAAAGACACCATTTAGCAAATGCTAAATGGTGTCTTTTTTGTACTATTCAAGTTCGATACAGTCGATTGATACAGCCGGACTAAGATAATCCGAGCCACTGCTACCGCTTATAACGTTAAGTTTAAGCCGGTTCCAATCTCTTGTGTTTTTATTAAATGCCGATGCAGGTACTGTAAATGAATAAGTATAATTGTTACCTCTGTAAGTACCGATTGTCATTAAACGAGTACCCGGTTGATTCGATGCTGACGGTAATTTAGACGCCCACGAATTTACCGATGGCTGAATACGTCCGCCGATATAACTTCCTGTAATACCGATTTTCAAAGTGTGGTCTTTGGCGGCTTGTTCGGAATTGAGTCTGAAATATACTATAAGTCCGTTATTGACATCTTTAAAGATGTAACAAGGGAATGATGATGCGTCTGATGTGCCGACAATGTAGTTGCCTTTCCAAGATTCAACGCGACTGTCTGCCGGGTGCATTTTAGTCATAAGTGAACCGTTCTTAAATTCAAGCGGTGTACCGTCCCAATCGCCGATTCTCCATGTTACGTCATTGTCTGACGGGTCATCGGTAATTGTTATTGAATTTAAAATTTTTGTACCGCCTGCAGTTACCGTTACATCAGTTGTGTAAACAGCAAGCTCATTTTTGTAAATTGTCATTGTATATGTTCCCGGCAGCATATTTGTGCAGGAGAAGTATCCGTTTGAATCAGATGCTTTTGTCCAATATTGAGCCTCGTCATTTGAGAAACCTACAACGTACTCATAATCTGATTTCATATTTTTGATACCTACTCCGGCAACTCTGCCTCTGCCGCTTGAACCGACCCAACCGTGAATGCCAAGCGAATCAATCCAATCTGTCTTTAAATTGCCGGCATATAATTTTGATGAAGGTTCGCCGCCGTCAGTGAATGCAAGTACATAAGGACCTTGTAAGCCGTAACGCTTAACATCGGTCTGTGCCATACCGTAGTAAAGTATTTCGTAAAGATTTACGGCAACATTTGTATTATCTCTGATAAGAGAACGATAGAACGGACCGCCGGATGCTTTTTCGTGATTACTGCGTACAATGTATGCACCGACGTTGCCGTTTGATATACCTGTGTAATTATAATCCATTACTCTTGTATCTGAATAATGTTTTGAATATGTGTAACCGGTTGAGGTATCGGTGAATATATCCTTTGCCTCAAGGGTTGAATACGAACTATACCAACTGTTAGAAGTATTCAAAACAGGGAATAGTGACGGTTTAAGTCTGACAATGTAGCGTGTTACGGTTACACTGTCATCGGCGATATATGTAAACATATAGATGTTGTTTTCACCTTTGCGTGCAACGTAGTATTGCTCTAATGTTCCGTAAACTACTTTGACCATTATTACTGAACTGCTTGGCTGTGAAATTGTTACGTCCGACTGACCAAGACCGATTTCAACGTGTGAATTTTTGTTTGTGTAGCCGTTGTAGTCAGTTCCGTTGTAAATAAGCGATGAAATATCACCGTTTGAACGTTTTACTTTAAACACAAGGTTTGCACCCGTGTCTATGGTGTAATTTGTACTGTCCTCGGTGTAACCGAAATCAGCCAAAGCCGAACTTGGTATGATGAATGCGGAAATCATCAAAGCCATAAATATGGCAAGTCTTAACAGTACGCCCCTCTTTGAACTCTTTAGTTGTGATTCGTTTTTCATAAAACTCTCCTTTCGTTTCATGCTCTCCCATTTCCTTAAACTCCACATGAGCTAAGAATAACACGGCTTTGTGCAATGCGTCAATATATTTTTTGCAAGCGAAGAAAAATTGTAGAAGTAGCACAAAAACGAAAAAAGGATTGGTATAAAATAGACAAGAATATTTTGTGATTTGGTGTAATATTAGTATAATGTTACAGAGTAAATTTGGTAATTGCAAATACTTTTTAAAAGCTCAAAAGGTTGCATTAATTTCAAAAATGCAAAATCTATAATTTGCTTTAGAGGTTTTTACTGTCGTATTTTTCGAGGATTTCTCTGATTTTTGCTATATTGTCTTCGGTTAATTGCTTATTGTTGTCCTCTATATTTTCCATAAACCCTGCCGATATAATTCCTGTAGGAACAGCCACAAGCCCTATTCCCAATAAAGCAATTATTGCACTGAATATTTTTCCTGCTACGGTAAGAGGATAAATATCCCCATATCCCACAGTGGTAAACGTAGATATTGCCCACCATAAACCCGAAAAAGCATTTGAAAAAACATCGGGTTGAACAGGGTTTTCAAAGTAATACATAATAACCGAAGAAATAATCATCAATAAAAATACAACAAATATTGACGAAACTAATTGATCGGATTTTTTCTTTAGTACATTACCTATTGAAGATAATCCCGATGTATATCGGTTCATTTTGAAAAGTCTGAAAAGGCGAAGTAATCTTATTAACCGCAAAATTCTTAAATCAATGGGTAATAGAAACGGTATGTAAAATGGCAGTATTGCTAATAAATCGACAATAGCCATCGGAGAAAAGAACAATTTTATGCGTGCAATGAACGGTTTCTTTTCCGGATATAATAAATCGGCAGTCCAAAGCCTTAATATGTATTCAACAGAGAAAATTATAACGGAAACAATCTCTATAATTAAGAATATACGGATTTTTAATGCGGATAAGGAAAAGGTTGCTGCGATAATAGTTACGGTATTAATTAAAATTAATGTGACGATAACTAAGTCGAACATTTTACTTAGAATGCTTGAATTATCGGCAGGTTGAATAATTTTAAAAATTTTATTTTTTATTGATTTCATCTTATACACCTACTACTTTAAATTTGATTATTTAATTTTATCATATTGGTTAGTTAATTGCAATAAATGTTTACAGATGAATTTTTAGTTAATATAAGTTAAATGAATATGCAAGAAATATTGACAACAGGGTCGATTTTTGATACTATTATTATGTATTACTATAAGTAAATTTTAGGGAAGGACAGGTGAGTTTTTATGACTCCTAAAGTAGCATTAATAATGGGAAGTGACTCTGATTTTGAAAAATTAAAGAGTTGCGTTGCAAAGCTTAAAGAATTTAAAATTGAGGTAGATGTGAATGTAATTTCTGCACACAGAACACCTGACAAAGCGGCAGAATTTGCCAAGAATGCCGAGAAAAACGGTATTGAGGTTATAATTTGTGCGGCAGGTATGGCGGCACATCTCGGTGGAGTTATAGCGGCTCACACAACAGTACCTGTTATAGGTATTCCGATTAAGTCAACACTTGAGGGTATGGACGCACTTTTGGCAACAGTCCAAATGCCTCCTGGTATCCCTGTTGCGACGGTCGGTATAGATAACGGCACGAATGCGGCGATTTTGGCTGCACAAATGCTTGCTATTAAATATGATTATTTGAAAGACGCTCTAAAAGACGCAAAGGTTAAAATGGTTGAGGGCGTCGAGAAAAAGGACGAAAAAATTAAAAAAGCAGTTGCAGAAATGTAATTTGATATTTAAGTGAAAACAATTTTAAAGGAGATAAAAATATGAGTGAAAATGCGTACAAACAAGCAGGTGTAGACGTTGAGGCGGGCTACGAATCAGTAAGACTAATCAAGGACGACGTTAAAAAGACAGCGATTGAGGGCGTACTTGGCGGAATCGGCGGCTTCGGCGGACTTTTTGAAATGCCGAAAAACTACGAAAATCCTGTACTTGTTTCGGGTACTGACGGTGTAGGTACAAAAATTAGAGTTGCTTTCCTTATGGACAAGCACGATACTATCGGTCAAGACTGCGTTGCAATGTGTGTAAACGACATTGCTTGTTCGGGTGCAAAGCCGTTGTTCTTCCTTGACTATATCGCAATCGGTAAGAATGTTCCGGAAAAGGTTGCACAAATCGTTAAAGGCGTTGCGGACGGCTGTGTTTTGTCGGGTTGCGCGCTTGTAGGCGGTGAAACTGCAGAACATCCGGGAATGATGCCGGAAGATGAATATGACGTTGCAGGATTTAGCGTTGGTGTTGTTGAAAAGAGCAAAATCACTGACGGTAAAAATGCAAAAGCAGGTAACGTGCTTATCGGTATCGCGTCAAGCGGTGTTCACTCAAACGGCTATTCACTTGTAAGAAAAGTTTTCGGTCTTAATGACGATAACGCAAAGGAAACTCTTAATACATATTCAGACGAACTTGGCAAGACAATCGGTGAGGAACTTTTGACACCGACAAGAATTTACGTTAAACCGCTTCTAAAGCTTATTGACGAAGTCGGTATTAATACCGTTTCTCATATCACAGGCGGCGGATTTATCGAAAATGTTCCGAGAATGTTGCCTGACGGTTTGAAAGCCGTTATCAAAAAGGGTTCATGGGAAGTTCTTCCTATATTTAATCTTATGCAGAAAAAGGCTGATATTCCTGAAAGAGATATGTACAACACATTCAATATGGGTATCGGTATGATAGTAGCTGTTGATGCGGATAAGGCTGAAAAGGCTGTTAAGTGCCTTGAGGACGCAGGCGAAAAAGCTTATATTATCGGTGAACTTGTTGACGGCGAAAAAGGTGTGGAGATAGTCGGTAATAATGAGGTTATCTCGTAAAAAATATGAGGCATCTCTCGGGTTTAAAAGGAACTTGAAGTATAAACATACATCAGCGTTCCTTTTGCTCCTGATATATACCACATCTTTTTCACGAGGAGGTTTAATTTATGAAAAAAATAGGTGTTCTTATTTCGGGCGGCGGCACGAATTTACAGGCTTTGATTGATAAACAAGGTACTGTTTTGAAAAGCGGTAAGATTGTGTGTGTATGCTCAAATAACAGTAAGGCGTACGGTCTTGAACGTGCAAAAAATGCAGGTATTGCGACTAAAGTAATCCGCAAAAATGCCGATTGCGGCGGTGATAACGACGAATTTAACCGACAAATTTGTGCGTATATGAAAGAAATGGACGTTGATGTGATTGTACTTGCAGGATTTTTGGCGATTTTGGGCGGTGACTTGCTTAAAGAATACGCAAATAAAATTGTCAATATCCACCCGTCACTTATACCGTCATTTTGCGGTGACGGCTTTTACGGATTGAAAGTACATCAGGCGGCACTTGATTACGGTGTTAAAGTGACCGGAGCAACGGCACATCTCGTAAATGAAATCACAGACGGCGGTAGAATTTTATTACAAAAAGCGGTTTATATTGAGGACGGCGATACGCCTGAAATTTTGCAAAAACGTGTTATGGAACAGGCAGAATGGATTATTTTGCCTCAAGCCGTTGAATTGGTTTGTGCCGATATGGTGTGATGACCACCACTCCGTCACTTCGTGACACCTCTCCTTAAGGAGAGGCATTATATGGCTCTCCCTTGAGGGGAGCTGTCGACTTTGTCGACTGAGGGGTGGCTTTATGGATACAAAGTTAAAAGGAGAAGTATAATGAAAAAAATTGATATATATGAAGAACTAAAAAGCAAAGACTATCCGGGTCGTGGTATTGTAATCGGAAAAAGTGCTGACGGTAAAAGTGCCGTTACGGCATATTTTATAATGGGCAGAAGTGTAAACAGCCGTAACCGTGTATTTATTGAGGACGGCGACGGTATTCGTACACAAGCGTTTGACCCGTCAAAGCTTGAAGACCCGCATCTTATCATATATGCACCTGTTCGCGTGCTTGGTGACAAGACTATTGTTACAAACGGTGACCAAACAGATACGATTTACGAACATATGGAAAACGGTCAGACATTTGAACAGTCATTAAGAACACGTGAATTTGAGGACGATGACCCTAACTTTACACCGAGAATATCGGGTATTATTGAACCTAACAAGGGCGGATTTGATTATTCAATGTCAATCCTAAAGAGTGCTGACGGCAATCCGCAGTCTTGTCAAAGATATACTTTTTCGTATAACAATCCGCTTGACGGCGAGGGTCACTTTATCCATACATATATGGGTGACGGCAGTCCGCTTCCGTCATTTGAGGGCGAGCCTAAAAAGGTTGCAATTCCAAACGATATTAATGAATTCACAGACGGTCTTTGGAATTCACTTAATGCGGATAATAAAGTTTCGTTGTTCGTAAGATTTATCGACCTTGCAACAGGCGAAACAAAAACAAAGATTGTAAACAAAAACAAATAATATTTACATAAATAAAAAACGAAAGGACGATAAAATAATGAATGAAATGCAATTAAAGTACGGCTGTAACCCTAATCAAAAGCCGTCAAGAGTGTTTATGGAGAATGGAGATTTACCGTTTGAAGTAATTTGCGGAAGACCTGGTTATATTAACCTTTTGGACGCGCTTAACGGCTGGCAGCTTGTAAAGGAATTGAAGAAAGCAACAGGACTTCCTGCCGCAACTTCTTTTAAACACGTTTCTCCTGCCGGTGCGGCTGTTGGACTTCCGTTGTCTGACACATTGAAGAAGATTTATTTCGTTGATGACGTTGAACTTACTCCGCTTGCCAACGCATATGCACGCGCAAGAGGTGCTGACAGAATGTCGTCATTCGGTGATTTTATCGCTCTTTCGGACGTGTGTGATAAGGCTACCGCACTTCTTATAAAGAAAGAAGTTTCAGACGGTGTTATTGCTCCGGGTTATACAGACGAGGCACTTGAAATTTTAAAAGCAAAGAAAAAAGGCAATTACAACATCATAAAGATTGATGAAAATTATAAGCCTGCCGAAATTGAAAGAAAGCAAGTTTTCGGTGTCACATTTGAGCAAGGCAGAAATGAACTGGATATTAATGACGAATTGCTTGGAAATATAGTAACGAATAACAAGGAACTTTCAGACGAGGCAAAGAGAGATCTAAAGATTGCGCTTATAACATTGAAATACACACAGTCAAACAGTGTTTGCTATGTTAAGGACGGTCAGGCAATCGGTATCGGTGCAGGTCAGCAGTCGAGAATACATTGTACACGTCTTGCAGGCAATAAGGCTGATATATGGTGGCTGAGACAAGCACCGAAAGTGCTTGGTTTGCAGTTTGTTGACGGAATTAAGAGAGCCGACAGAGATAATGCGATTGATGTGTATATTTCAGATGAATATATGGATGTACTTGCAGACGGCGTATGGGAAAAGACATTTAAAGTAAAGCCGGAAGTGTTCACAAAGGAAGAACAAAGAGCATGGCTTGATAAGAATACAGATGTTGCACTTGGTTCAGACGCATTCTTCCCGTTCGGTGACAATATTGAAAGAGCCAAAAAGAGCGGTGTTACAGTAATTGCACAACCCGGCGGTTCAATTCGTGACGATAATGTTATTGAAACGTGCAACAAGTACAATATGTGTATGAGTTTCACAGGTATAAGATTGTTCCATCATTAATCCCAAAGACGCATAATCAGTTCCATATGCACTTCAAAGCAATGGGGCGGTACACGCGTACAGCACCCATTGCATTTCGGCACATCTGAAACTGATTCTGCGACTTTTACTGGTTGGTATATTTCGTATTAAACGGCTCGGGGCGGTACCTATGTACAGCACCGCTCGCCGTTTCAAACGAACTGCACACAATTCTGCGATTTTAATTGGTGAGTATTTTAATTAAAGGGAGAACGAATTATGAAAATATTAGTAGTAGGCGGCGGCGGACGTGAGCATGCTATTGTTTGGAAAATAGCGCAGTCGCCAAAGGTAGATAAAATTTATTGTGCACCGGGTAACGGCGGTATTGCGGAACTTGCGGAGTGTGTTGACATCGCCGCAACGGATATTGAAAATATGGTTAAGTTTGCAAAGGACAATGCGATTGATCTTGTTATGGTTGCACCTGACGATCCGCTTGTACTTGGTATGGTTGACGCAATGGAAAAAGAGGGTATTCGTGCATTCGGACCTCGTGCAAATGCCGCTATAATAGAGGGAAGTAAGGCTTTTTCAAAGGAACTTATGAAGAAGTACAATATTCCTACCGCAAATTATGAAGTGTTTACAGACAGTACGTCTGCGATTGATTATATCAAAGCGCAAAACACGTTTCCGACAGTTATAAAAGCCGACGGACTTGCACTTGGCAAGGGTGTTATCATAGCACAAAACCTTGAGGAGGCTGAGCAAGCCGTTCGCGAAATGATTGACGACGGAAAGTTCGGAAAGAGCGGAAGTCGTGTAGTAATCGAAGAATTTTTGACAGGTCCCGAAGTCAGTGTACTTGCATTTACCGACGGTAAGACTGTTAAACCTATGGTATCGGCACAAGACCATAAGAGAGCATATGATAATGATGAAGGTCTTAACACAGGCGGTATGGGTACATTCTCACCGAGCCGTTTGTATGATGATGCAAAAGCGGAAGAATGTATGAAAAATATTTTTGTTCCGACTATTAAGGCTATGAGCAGTGAAGGCAGACCTTTCAAGGGCGTACTTTATTTCGGTCTTATGATGACTGCGAACGGTGTTAAGGTTATTGAATATAACTGCCGTTTCGGTGACCCTGAAACACAAGTTGTTTTGCCGAGATTAAAAACTGACCTTGTTGAAATTATGGAGGCTATTATTGATGAACGCCTTGATGAAATCAACATTGAATGGGAAGATAATGCGGCGGTATGCGTTGTTATGGCGTCGGGCGGTTACCCTGTAAGCTATAAAAAAGGCTATGAAATCAGCGGTCTTGATAACGTAGGCGATTTGACTGTGTTCCATGCAGGAACAGCGGTAAAGGACGGTAAAATCGTTACTAACGGAGGACGTGTTCTTGGTGTTACGGCTGTCGGCAAAGACCTTGACGAGGCTATTAAGAATGCTTATGCAGGTGTTGCAAAAATTTCTTGGACAGATGAATTCCATAGAAGTGATATAGGTATAAAGAAATATTAATTTAAAAGTTGTTCGACATTTAGTCGAACAACTTTTTTTCTTGACTAATGATTTTAGGAATGTTAAAATTGTTATATGACGAAAGATTTCTTTGCTGGAGGATTGAAGATGAAAAGACAAGATTATATATCATGGGACGAATATTTTATGGGGATTGCGTTACTGTCGGCACAGAGGAGCAAGGACTCGCATACACAGGTTGGTGCGTGTATTGTAAATCATGAAAATAAAATATTGTCGCTTGGGTATAACGGTATGCCGACAGGGTGTTGCGATGACGATATGCCTTGGGAAAGAAACGGTGAAAATCCTGTAAATACGAAATATATGTACGTTTGCCATGCCGAACTTAATGCGATTTTAAACAGAAGTTCAGGCTCGCTTGAGGGCGCTAAGCTGTATGTAACGCTGTTCCCTTGCAACGAATGTGCGAAGGCGATTATTCAAAGCGGTATCAAGGAAGTTGTGTATATGTCCGACAAATATGCCGATGAGGCTAACACTATTGCGTCAAAGAAAATGTTTGACATGGTAGGTATTAAATACAGAATATATGAAAAAACGGGCAGAAAATTAACGATAGAATTATAAGAACGGCGTGACCGTTCTTTTTTTATAAAATATTTTGAAAAAAGTCAAAAAAACTCTGTTTTTTTAATTGGTTTTATTGTATAATAAGAGTATATTAGGTATTTTATGCGAAAAAATTAAGAAACGGAGATGAAGTCATGGCGGTGAACAGAGTTTCAATAACCATTAATTCACGTCAATATACAGTTGTTGCTGAGGAAAGCAGAGAGTATATCGAAAGATTGGGCGAACATATAAATGAAAAGGTTAAAAACGTTTTGAATGGCGGTCAAAATGTTCTTGGGGAACGTCCTATTGTTTTGGCGGCACTTAATATTTGTGACGAATATTTCAAAGCACTTGAATCGGACGATTCGGTAAAGGTTGAAATAGAAAAATTAAATTCAAAAATCGATAATTTAAAAAAAGAGAACGACTCGCTAAAAAGAGAACTTGATGACGCAAAAAGCGGACAGGTTACGATTGATGAAACAGAATTGAATGCCGAATTAACATCAACAAAAAAAGACCTTGAAACAGCAAATAAAAACAATAAAACTCTTGAAGAAACTATTAAAAGTTTAAAAGAAAAACTAAAAGCATACGAAGAAAATACAGTTGTATCAGACGGCAAGAAGAAGGTTAAATGAGTATGGAACTTTTAGCACCTGCCGGCAGCAGACAGGCACTTACGGCGGCGGTACAATCGGGAGCGGATGCGGTATATCTCGGCGGTCCGCAGTTCGGTGCACGTTACAGTGCCGAAAACTTTACAATCGAAGAAATGAAAACGTGGGTGGATTACTGCCATTTATACGGTGTTGACGTTCACGTTACGGTAAATACGCTTGTTAAGGAAAAGGAAATTGAAAGCCTTAAAGAATATTTGAAGCAACTTAATAAAATCGGCGTTGACGCACTTATTGTTCAGGATATGGGCGCTGTGGAGATTATCAAAAAGACTGTTCCGGATATGACTTTACACGCAAGCACGCAGATGACCGTTACAAGTCTTGAGGGTGTAAAATATCTTGAGGATATGGGATTTTCAAGAGTAGTTTTGGCGCGTGAATTGTCGGAAAAAGAGATAGAGCATATTTGCAAAAATGCAAAAGCGGAAATTGAAGTTTTTGTTCACGGTGCAATTTGTATGTGTTACTCCGGACAGTGCCTTATGTCGAGTATTTTAGGCGGCAGGAGCGGTAACAGAGGTCGTTGCGCTCAACCGTGTCGATTGCCGTATGATTTGCTTGAAAACGGCAAAACGGTTAAAAGCGGATATGTTTTAAGTCCTAAAGATATGGCACTTGTGAATGACTTGGGGACACTAAAACGTATAGGCGTAACATCACTGAAAATTGAGGGACGCTTAAAAAGAGCGGAATATGTATCCGCTGTTGTGGGCGTGTACCGAAATTATCTTGACAAGGGCGGAAACGTGTCAAAAAAAGATATGCAGGAACTGCTTGACGCATTTTCAAGAACAGGTTTTACAGACGGATATTTTAAAGGCAATCTCGGTAAAAATATGATGAGCCACGATACTCCGAGTAACAGTGCGGAAAATAAATTTACCGATGAGGCGAAAAAACGTGCCGCAGAGGACGCAAATATCCGTAAAATCAACACAGGTATTATGGGGACACTAAATATTGATGCCCCGCTTGAACTTACAATGTACGATAATGACGGACATTATGCGTATGCACAAGGGACACTAAAATCCGAAAAAGCATTCCATAAACCTATGGACGAAAAAAGACTTCGCGACCAGCTTTTAAAACTTGGAAGTACACCGTTTGAATGTGACGATATAAATATTACGATAGACGACGGAATTACAATTCCGATTAAGGAAATAAACAGCGTAAGACGTGAATGTTGCGAAAGCCTTATAAATCAAAGACAAATGCGTGAAAAAGGCAGAGAACTTGACTTTGAAATTGAGCATAGCAACCGTAAAAACACGAATATAATACTCACTTGTGAAGTTAGTGATGAAGAACAGTTCAAAGCCGCAGTTAAAAATAACATAAAAAGAATATATGCCCCCAATGATTTGGTGGGGACACTAAAAGATGTGCCTGACGATGTTGAAATAATATCAAAATCGGCGGATATATTTTGTGAAGAGAATATAAAGACGGACGGCGTACTTGTTTCGTCACCGGCGGCAATTTACAAGTATAAAGATAAAGAGATATACGGCGATTTCAGATTGAATGTTTTTAATTCGCAAACGGCACAGCATTACGGCGATTTGAAAACGGTTACATTATCTCCTGAACTTAATTTACATGAAATTGCCGATTTATGTGAAAATACAAACGCTAATCTTGAAGTTATAGGCTACGGACATATTCCGCTTATGTTGATGAAAAACTGCCCGATAAAGGCTATGGGAAAATGCCAAAAGGGCAAAATGATATACAAGCTGAAAGACAGAAAAAGAGAGGAATTTCCGATTGTCTGTTCAAAAGGCTGTATAGCAAAAATTTTAAATTCAAAGCCTATATTTATGGCGGATAAAATCGCGGATTTAAAAAAACTTAAAATAAACAGTATCAGATTGATATTTACTGTTGAAAAATTCGCTCAATGTGATAAAATAATAGATATGTATAAGAGAGCTTTAAACGGCGAAAAAAATGTGCAGAGTATGACGGAAAACACATACACAAGAGGACATTTTTATCGCGGTGTGCTTTAAGAAAGGTTATAATGCAATGATAGATTTTATACTTGCGTCGGGTTCACCGAGAAGAAAAGAACTTTTGGAGCTTATGGGACTTGAATTTAAGGTGATTGTTTCGCAAGCGGACGAAGATTCCGTTTCAAAAGATTTGAAACCCGAGCTTTACGTGCAGGAGCTTGCACTTTTAAAGGCGAGTGCAACCGCGAAAGAGGTTTTACGCAATAAAAATGCGGTTATAATTTCAGCAGACACAATCGTAACGCTTGACGGACAAATACTCGGTAAGCCGAAAGACGAAGATGACGCATTTAATATGCTTTCAAAACTTTCGGGACGTGAACATGAAGTATATACGGGATATTGCGTTATGCGAATAAGTGACGGAAAAGCCGTTTGCGGAAAAGTTAGGACAAAAGTAAAGTTTAAAGATTTGAGCGATGACAAAATTCGCGGATATATAAATTCGGGCGAGCCTATGGATAAGGCAGGTGCATACGGAATACAGGGACTCGGTTCACTTTTGATTGAAAAGATTGACGGCGATTATTTTAATGTTGTCGGTCTGCCGATAAGTGCACTTGCGGACACGCTTGAGGACGAAATGGATATAAAGATATTATAAAAGGAGAACAACGAAAATGGGGATATTTTCAAAAGATATAGGAATTGACCTTGGTACAGCAAACACACTTGTGTATGTAAAGGGCAAGGGAATAGTAGTAAGAGAGCCGTCTGTTGTGGCGATTGACAAGTACGAAGGTAAGGTGCTTGCGGTCGGTAATGCGGCAAATGAGATGATAGGCAGAACGCCTGAAAACATTGTTGCGGTACGTCCGATGAAAGACGGTGTTATTGCGGATTTTGACATAACTCAAGCTATGATAAGAGCGTTTATAAAAGAGGCTGACGTGAGCAACGTATTTAAGCCGAGAGTTGTTGTTTGCATACCGTCGGGCATAACGGAAGTTGAAAGACGTGCAGTTGAAGAGGCGGTTATTCAAGCAGGCGCAAAGGCAGTTGCACTTATCGAAGAACCTATGGCGGCTGCTATGGGTGCCGGACTTCCTGTGAATGATGCAACAGGTAATATGGTTGTCGACATCGGCGGCGGTACAACCGAAGTTGCGGTTATTTCGCTGGGCGGTATCGTTTCGTCAAGATCAATCAGAATTGCGGGAAATGCTTTGGATAGTGCTATTATCAATTATTTGAAGAAAGAAAATCAAATCAATATAGGTGACAAAATGGCTGAAGATATAAAGGTAGCCATTGCGTCTGCATATGAAGATGACGAAGAAGGCGTTTACGAAGTAAGAGGTCGTGACGTTGCGACAGGCTTGCCGAAAACGGCACAAATCAAGGAAAGCGAAATCAGAGCCGCTATAAGCGAGAATGTGGACGAAATGATTGAAGCTATAAAGCTGACATTGGAAAACACGCCTCCGGAACTTGCGGCAGACGTTATGGAACGCGGAATAGTGCTTACAGGCGGCGGTGCGTTGATTAAAGGTCTTGACAAACTTATCACCGAAACCACAAAAATTCCTACACATGTTGCCGAATATCCGCTTGACTGTGTTGCAATAGGAACAGGCAAGGCTCTTGATAATATAAAAGAACTTATCGAATCATCAAAATAATTTTGGATTGTATAACGGAAGGTTAGAAAATATGTCATCATTTTTTAAAAGAAAAGGCGTGATTGCGGCGGCGATTATAACCGCCGTAGTGCTTGTATGTGCCGCTATTGCTCATTTCGGCGGTACAAATCCCGTATCCAAAGTGCTTAGAACTGTATTTTCACCGTTTCAGAACGGTTTTTCGTATATAGTGAACAAGGTTACGGATACGACTGATTTTATTCGTGAAATGAACGGCTACAAGGAAGAAAACGCAAGACTTGTGGGCGAAATTAATGAGCTGAAAAAACAAAATAAAGATGTTGCAAATTACAGAGAAGAAAACGAACGTTTAAAAGAAACGCTTGAACTTCAAAACAGTCTTGAAAATTATTCAACCGTTGCCGCGTCTGTTATTGCGTATTCGTCAAATAACTGGTACGACACAATACAGATAAGCAAAGGCTCGCTTGCAGGTGTGGCTGTCGGAAACGCGGTTATAACGCCTGACGGAGTAGTAGGAAAAGTTGTTGAAACAGGTCCTACATGGTCGATTGTTTCGACAATATTGAATCCCGATAACGCAATGGGCGTAAAGGTTTCAAGAACAAGCGATGTTGCGGTTGTAGAAGGCGACAGTGAATTGTACAGCCAAAACTACTGTAAAATGACGTTTATTGACAAAGGCTCAAACCTTATAATAGGCGATATTCTTGAAACGTCAGGTTCAGGCGGAATTTATCCGGCAGGACTTTCTGTCGGCGTAATTCGTGAGATAAATTCGGACGCTATGGGTAATTTGAATTATGCAACAGTAGAACCGCTTGTTGATTTCAACAAGCTTTATGAAGTGCTTGTTATAAACGGAACATATTGATTGGAGAGAAAAAGTGAGAAATTTTAAGATTTTTCTGTGGATTTTTGTGATTTTTCTTGTTCAGACGGTAGTGCTTTCACCTATCCATATATTCGGTGCGGTACCGTCTGCGGTATTGGCGTTTGTGATGTGTGTGGCAATTCTTGAAAATGAATTTCGCACTGCTGTTATAATAAGCGGAATATGTGCCGTTGTTATGGGCGCAATCGGAGGAAGAAATTTTACGGAGATTACGTTGTTTTATGCGTACAGTTCGATAATCGTATTTGCGGCAAGAAAACGTCCGAGATATGTCGGTAATTTTCCGAAAACGATTGTATGGACCTTTATTATGTCGGCAATACTTGAAATATTGTTGTTCGTCATAAGAGAAATGACGCTTGATGTGTCGGTAATTTTCAGTGATGCATTGCCGACGGCGGTATTTAATACGGTTATTGCAGTTATATTGTATCCGATACTAAAAAAGACATTGTATAAAGAAGAAAAGAAGAAAAAGCTTTTGATAGCTTAAGGAGAATGTATATAAATGCCAAACAGTAAAGCGAGATTTATTATATTAAAAATAGTCATAGCTGTTATGTTTGCGGCGGTGATATGGAAGCTTTTTGATTTACAGGTATTAAAGGGCGAACAGTATTATGAAATCGCTAATGACAGAATGACTACCAATATAGTCGAAAAAGCACCGCGAGGTGAAATTCTTGACAGATACGGAACAACTCTTGTATCCAACAAAGTCGGTTATTCTGTTGTTATGCAGAAAACCGATGTTAAAGACGAAGAATTTAACGATATTATAAAAAAACTTGTGGATATATTTTATTCGACTCAATGTGAATATTATGACGATTTACCAATTTCATTCGCACCGTATCAGTTTAAGTTTGAGGACGAAAACGAGGACGGCTCCGTGGAGGACGAACGTGAAGCGTGGTTTAAGAATAATTCACATCTTGGCAAGGGTATAGAAGAAAATATGTCTGCCGACCAAATAATGCAGGCATACAAGGAAATATATAAAGTCAGCGATGTTTACAGCGAGGACGAGCAAAGACGTATCGTGGGTATCCGATACGCTGCGGAGGCGAGCGGTTTGTCGCAGACAACATTGTTTACAGTTGCGGACGATATATCCGTCGATGCGGTAACACAGATAAAGGAACGTCAGGACGAATTTAAAGGCATAGCCGTTATAAACGACTATATCCGTCAATATGACGCTCCCGGACTTGCAACGCATATTTTAGGTCGTACAGGTAAAATCAATGCCGAAGAATACGAGGCAAACAAAGATTTGGGTTACGGCTATAATGACATTATCGGTAAACAGGGCATTGAAAAGTGGGGCGAACAGTATTTAAGAGGTATTGACGGCACTACAGGTACAACTAAGGAAGTAAACGGTAAAGAGATTACCGTTATGAACGATGCAGAGCCTGTTCCGGGCGATTATATCGTGCTTACATTGGATTCGGATTTGCAGAAAGTGGCGGAAAAATCGCTTGCAGATACAATACAAAATATTCGTGCGTCAAGCGGTGTGAAAGCAAAGGACGGTGCAGACTGTGACGCAGGTTCTGTTGCTGTCATTGATGTAAAGACAGGCGATTTGCTTGCAGGTGCATCGTATCCGACATACGATATGTCGAAGTTTAACGAGGATTATGAAACTTTGATTAATAATGACGCAAAGCCTATGTGGAACAGGCTTGTAAGCGGACTTTACAGCCCGGGTTCGACATTTAAACCTTTGACGGCGATTGCGGCACTTGAAACGGGTAATTTGAATGTAAACGAAATTATCGAGGACGAGGGTATTTATAAATTCTATGCCGACTATCAGCCGACTTGCTGGATTTGGGGCGAATATAAATTGACTCACGGTAAGCAAAACGTCAGTGCGGCACTTGAAAATTCGTGTAACTATTTCTTCTATGAAGTCGGTAGACGTATGGGAATAAATAAACTTGATGAGTATGCAAAGAAGTTCGGTCTTGGTGAAAAGACGGGTATCGAGCTTGACGAAGAAGTGGCAGGTCATATGGCAAGCCCCGAATATAAAAAAGAGGTAGTTGCAAGTGCTACCGATCGGGAATGGTTTGGCGGTGACACTCTTCAAGCGGCAATCGGTCAGTCATACAGTTTGTTTACACCTATTCAGCTTGCAAACTATGCTGCAACAATCGCAAACGGCGGTACAAGATATAAAGTAAATCTTATAAAAAGCGTTCGTTCATCGGTTGACGGTGGTGTTGTAAAAGAATTTAATCCGGAAGTTGTCGAAAAAGTCGATATGGACGATGAAGTTATCAATGCCGTAAAACAAGGTATGAAACGAGTTGTTGACGAAGGTAGTGCGAGTGAAATTTTCGCGAATTACGGTATAGCGGTCGGCGGTAAAACAGGTACGGCACAGGTCGGAAACGGTTCAAATAACGCTGTGTTTATTGCTTTTGCACCGTTTGACGATCCGCAAATCGCGGTATCGGTTGTGCTTGAACACGGTGTTCGTGGTACAAATGCCGCGCAGGTAGCAAAAGATATTTTTGATAAATATTTCAATCTTGACAGTGCAGACACAACCGCAGAGCCTACAACCGCAACAGATGTGCAAGGCGGATTATTGAGATAGTTTATAATATGGGGAGGTTTGATTAAATTGGAAAAAGAGCTTATAAAGCTGAAAGGTACGGCTGACGGGGTAAAGATATATCTTGACAGTGAATGTGAATTTTCTAAGTTGATGAACTCCCTGTATGAAAAAATAAGACAGTTCAGAAAGTTTTTCGGCGGCGGACGTTGTAATATATACGTTGTCGGCAGGGACCTTTCAACGAGTGATAAAATGCGTCTTGACGCGGTTATTACGGCTATGTTGCCGGAATGTGAGATAAATTACGGTGAAAGAAAAGTGATAAAAGCCGAAGATTCGTTTGAAGAAACTCTTGAATTGCCTAAGGAACTTCTTCAGGAAAATACTGAAGAAATACATAATGAGAGTGAAGAAGTCCGCGAAATTGCTGAGGAAGAAACGGAGCTTGAGGAGATAAAGGAAGTCGTAACGACTAATTTTAAAAGCAGTCGTGCGAGGTTTTACGAAGGCGTTGTAAAGAAAGGCAAAACAGTTTTTGCGGATGGACACCTTACCCTTTTCGGTGACGTTGAGGAGGGCGGAATGATAACGGCGGTCGGTAATGTTATCGTTATCGGAAGTATAAAAGGCAGCGTTGAGGCAGGGTGTATGGGTAATGACAATGCCTATATATTTGCGCTTGACTTTAAGCCGACAGACGTAAGAATTTCAAAAACTCACTGCAATTTTGATGAATTTGATACGCCGAATACCGAAAATCCTAAAAAGGCATATTTAATAAATAATCAAATTTGTGTAGATGATTTTTTGGTAAAAATATAGACAAAGAGAAAAAAATGTGATATAATTACGCAGAAAAGAGTTTTGGGTAATTTTACTACGCATAAATTCATATTGAAAGGATAAGGAAAATGGGAAAAATCATCATAGTTGCATCCGGAAAAGGCGGTACGGGAAAGACAACTGTAACTGCAAATATAGGTGCGGCATTGGCTATGAGGGGTAATCTTGTTGCACTTGTCGATATGGATATGGGTTGTCGAAATCTGGATATTACACTCGGGCTTGAAAGCAGTATCGTTTACGATATATTTGACGTAATCGAAGAAAATTGTGACTTGGACGAGGCTTTGATTAAGGATACAAGATATGAAAACTTGTATTTTATACCCGCTCCGCAAACGCGTGACACTTCATCTGTCGAAGATGAGGCGGTAAAGGGGATATGGGAAAAACTTTCTTCAAGGTTTGATTATTGCCTTGTAGACGCTCCGGCAGGAATTGACGGCGGTTTTTTATATGCGGCTATGGGTGCGGACAGTGCCATATTGGTCACAATGCCAGAAGTTACGGCACTTCGTGACGGTGACAGAGCAATATCCGTACTTGAAGATATGGGTGTGGAAGATGTCAAGGTTGTCATTAATCGCGTAAGATCGGATATGATTGATAAGGGAATAATGATGAATATGGACGATTGCGTAGATATGTTGGGCGTACCTGTGCTTGGAATTGTTCCCGATGACGAGGAACTTATGGTTGCCGCTCTTAAAGGCACTTTGGCGGTTTCGGCTGAAAATTCAAGGGCAGGACAAGCATTTTTAAATATTGCCGCAAGACTTATGGGCGAAGAAGTGCCTATTATGGAATTTGATGAAAAGGAAAGCTTTTTTGATAAGGTTAAAAAGCTTTTCGGAAAATAGAGTGAATGAGGAGGTATTTTCGTGAACATCGCTTTAATAGCACATGATAAGAAAAAAGAATTAATGGTACAGTTTTGTATTGCTTACTCGGGTATTCTGTCAAAACATTCTCTGTATGCAACCGGCACAACAGGTAAGATGATTATTGAAAATACCGGTCTTAATGTATATAGATTTTTGTCAGGACCGCAGGGCGGCGATCAGCAAATCGGTGCGAGAATTGCATATAATGAAATTGACTTGGTGCTTTTCTTCCGTGATCCGCTTAACGCCGAAGGGTATGAGCCTGACGTATTTTCGCTTCTGAGACTTTGCGATATGCACAATATCCCGATTGCAACGAACTGTGCAACGGCAGAAGTGCTTATTCACGGTCTTGAACGCGGTGACCTTGATTGGCGTGATATTGTCAATCCAAAAAACTAAAAAAGCTGATATTGAAAAAAGGTGATTTTTGCAAATCACCTTTTTTTATACCAAAAATACACCGTTTAAAAGTTACATCAAAGTAACGTATTTTCGATATGTGAAAATAATACTCTGCTTTTGACTTTATGTCAAGTCTTTTTTTACTTTAAAGGGAGCAAACTGTCTATAAAACGAAAAAAGATATAATTTAATGGAGTGTGCCGTATTTTAGCAAAATATATATGCAATAAAATGGCACTATGCCTATAAAAATTACTGTTTTACGGTTGAAATATTACTCGGAATATTGTATAATGATAGAATAGGCAGAGGTTTACAACATTTAGAAACCTAAGAGAGGAATTAAAGAATGAATAATAAAGTTTCCGTCGTAAAATGTGACAGATATTCCGAAGTGCAAAATGCCGTAGAAAATGCGGTGTCTTTAATCGGTGGAATTGGGAAGTTTGTGAAAAAGGGTGATAATGTTGTTATAAAGCCCAACCTTGTTTCCAAGAAAAAGCCTGAGGAGGCGGTTACGACAAATCCCGAATTTCTTCACGCGGTTATAGTGATGGTCGAAAAAGCCGGCGGAAACGTGACGATTGCCGAAAGTCCCGGCGGTCCGTATAACACTACGGCTTTAAAGGGCGTTTATTCAGTCTGCGGTGTGGATAAGGCTGTCGAGGGAACAAACGCAAAATTGAATTTTGATACAAGTTTTACGGAAGTGCATTTCCCTGAGGGAAAGACCGTAAAGAAAATTCCGATAATAAATCCGATTTTGAATGCAGATGTTATAATTTCACTGCCGAAACTGAAAACTCACGCAATGACGAGTTATACAGGTGCCGTTAAAAATCTTTTCGGCACAATTCCCGGAACATATAAAGCGGAACTGCATTTCAGATTGAATGAGAGAAAGTCATTCTGTTCAATGCTTGTGGATTTGCACGAATGTGTAAAACCGACATTGTCCATTATGGACGCTGTTTGGGGTATGGAGGGCAACGGTCCGACGGCAGGTCAGAACAGACATATAGGACTTGTTATGGCATCAGAAAATGCACACGCGCTTGACTTGGCGTCATGTTATTTGATTGATTATGCACCGAATGAAGTTGATACGGTGCGTGAGGCGATTGAACGCGGACTTGTGTGTGACAGTGCGGAAAAAATTGATATAGCGGGCGAAGATATTAAACCGCTTGTTATGAAGGATTATTTAAAGCCTGAAAGCCATTTTAATTTGATTAAATTGATTTCACTTCCGGACGCACTTAATGCACGACTTATAAATGCACTTGCGTCAAAGCCGGCAATGGATTACGATATATGCGTAGGTTGCGGAGAATGTGCAAGATGTTGTCCGCCGAAAGCGATTGATATGTCAACGGGTAAACCTGTTATTGACACGAAAAGGTGTATAAAATGTTTTTGCTGTCAAGAACTTTGCCCCAAAAAAGCGGTAAAGATAAAACGACCGCTGTTAAATAGATTTATGATTAAATTTCTAAAGTAAAGGATATGATTTTTTGTTTAATGTAGTTCTTGTTGAACCGAGAATACCGCAGAATACAGGCAACATTGCCCGTACTTGTGCGGCGACAGGGTGTAGACTTCATATTGTACGTCCGACGGCTTTTCAGATTACCGATAAAAATTTGAAAAGAGCGGGTTTGGATTATTGGCATTTGCTGAATGTATGCTATTACGATAATTTGGCGGACTTTTTTGAAAAAACAGAGGGTGCAAGATATTTTTATGCAACAACAAAAGCACCTCATACATATGTTGAGGCTGAATTTAAGGATAACGATTATATATTGTTCGGTCGTGAGGATGCAGGACTTCCCGAAGAACTTTTGTACGAACACGAAGAACGTTGTATAAGAATACCTATGATAGAAGAGGCGAGAAGTCTTAATCTTTCAAATTCCGTTGCGATTGTTGTATACGAGGCACTTCGTCAGCAAGGGTTTGATAATTTAAAGGATTTAGGACAGCTGACTCAATTCCATTGGTAATTAGACTTGATTAAATTGCCAACAGCACCATTTTTTGCTTAGGGCGGTAACCGTACAGCACCGTGAGCTGCAAAACGGCACTGTGAACAATTTTCTCTGCGTCTAAAGCTTTTAATCAAGAGAATAAAAAACAATTTTAAATTTTATTTATACCGAATTTATATGAGAGGAGCAAATATGGCAGATATAAAAATAATAGTGGATTCCGGTTCGGACATTCCGCAGGATATAGCCGACAAATATAATATAGGCGTTATATCATTTTTAAGTATTTTCGGCACTGAACAATATGTTCAGAGAACTGAAATAACAAATGAGCAATTTTTTGATAAACTCGAGGAGTACGACGGTATTCCGACTACTTCACAGACACCGTTCGGTGATATGCTTGACTACTTTAAACAGCAGTGTGAGGAGCATGAGAGCGTAATATATTTTGCACTTTCATCAGCCGCAAGCGGTCAGTACCAAACAGCAAATCTTGTTAAGAGTGAGATTGAAGAAGAAAATCCGAATGCGGATTTTCACATTGTCGATACGCAGAAGTTTTCTCTGTACATTGCACAAACCGCCGTTCATGCGGCGCAAATGGCTAAGGACGGCAAAAGCGTTGACGAGATTATAACGGAATGTGAAAAGTACATAAAAACATGGAGATGTTACCTTTTGGTTGATACGTTAAAATATCTTGAAAAAGGCGGCAGACTTTCAAAAGCAGCCGCATTTGTCGGCACAATGCTTGACATCAAGCCAATACTTACAATAGAACACGGACTTGTTGAAAGTTTAGACAAGCTGAGAGGTAAGAAAAAGCTGCTTGATAAATTGATTGCAAAAATTCAAGATGATTCTGATTTTGACGCGGAAAATCCTAAGTTCTTAATCGTTCAGTCGGACGAGGATAAGGGACAGGAGGTTTGTGAAAAACTTCGCGATGAATACGGCGAAGATTGTATAGAAATGTATGGTGAATTCGGTCCGCTTATCGGTACTCACGTCGGACGTGGGGCAATAGCAATATTGGTGAAAATCGTGACTGAATAAACTTTAAACATAAAGATAAAATGAAAGGAAGATAAAAAATGAAGTATGTAGTAATACTTGGCGACGGTATGGCAGATTATCCCGTTGACGCATTTGACGGTAAAACAATTTTAGAGGTGGCTGATAAGCCTACAATCGACTATATGGCACAGCATGGCGAGATGGGTATGGTTAAGACTGTTCAAGACGGTATGAAACCGGGCAGTGACGTAGCCAATCTATCTGTTATGGGTTATGATACAAAGAAATGTTACAGCGGTCGTTCACCGCTTGAGGCGGCGTCAATCGGCGTTCCGCTAAAGGATAATGACGTTACATTCAGATGTAACCTTGTAACTCTTTCTGACGAAGAAAATTACGAGGATAAGACAATGCTTGATTATAGTGCAGGCGAAATCACAACAGAAGAGGCTGCTGAGCTTATCAAGGCTGTCGCAAAAGAGCTTGATACTGATATGATTAAGTTCTATCCGGGTATCAGCTACCGTCATCTTACAGTTTGGGAGGGCGGTTCGACTAATGTTGAATTAACACCTCCTCACGACATTTCAGACAAGAAGATAACAGACCATCTTCCAAAGGGTGACGGTGCGGATACACTTCTTGAAATGATGAAAAAAAGTGAAAAGATTTTAAGAGAACATCCTGTAAACAAAAAGCGTGTTGCAGAGGGCAAAAATCCTGCAACATCAATATGGGTATGGGGCGAGGGTACAAAACCTCAGCTTGATAATTTTGAAGAAAAGTTCGGTCTAAAGGGCAGTGTTATTTCCGCTGTTGACCTTATCAAAGGTATTGCAAAATGTGCCGGAATGAATTCGATTGACGTTGAAGGTGCGACAGGTAACTGTGACACAAACTGGGAAGGTAAGGCACAAGCCGCACTTGACGCAATTTTAAACGGCAGTGACTTCGTTTATGTTCACATGGAAGCTCCTGACGAAATGGGACACCAAGGTGCACCTGAAAAGAAGAAATTTGCGGTTGAAACGATAGATAAAAAGGTTGTCAAGTTCCTAAAGGACGAGCTTGAAAAGAGAGGCATTGATTACAGAATGATGATTCTTCCCGACCATCCGACTCCGATTAAGCTAAAGACGCACGTTTCGGACCCTGTTCCGTACATCATCTATGACAGCACCAACGAAACGGATAAAAATGCTAATCTTACATATACTGAAGAAAACGGTAAAAAGACAGGTATTTATATCGAAGAAGGATATACTTTGATGAATAGATTTCTTGGAAAATAATGATACATTCTCGTGATTTGCGAAGGGAATGATTTTATGAAACTGAAAAAAAATTGGGTAAAAATTGTACTGTTTGTATTGGGTGTTGTGATATTGGCTGTGGCGGCATATATATGTCTGCCTAAAATATTGCAGCTGTTAGGTTTTCTTGTTAAGTTGTTTTTGCCGTTTTTGCTCGGCTATCTGTTCTCAATGGCGGTAAATCCGCTTGCGGATACATTACAGAAACGGCTGAAAATACCTCGAGGACTGTCTGCGGTGCTTGTAATAGTACTGATAGTCGGAATTTTTGGTGGTGTTCTCACATTTGCAATATGGAAAATTGTTGATGAAGGACGAATGTTATATACGCAGTTTCCGACTATTTACGAAAATATTCAAAACAGTACAAAGGCACTAGGCGAAAAATGGTCTGTTGTGTATATGAATTTGCCGAGCAACATTCAACAGGCGATTACTTCGGCAGGTGAGACGGTTTCAAGCAAAGCCGCTGAATTTATCAATATAAAGTCAACGCCTATGGTTGATTATGCGGGCAATTTTGCAAAGGCTTTGCCGAGCGTGTTTATAGGTATAGTCGTTTTTATCTTGTCATCGTATTTTATGGTTTCGGAAAACAAAACCGTTATGTCGACTGTGCAAGGTGTGTTCAGTCCTAAATTTGTGGATAGGCTGAATCTTATAAAGACGGAATTGAAAAAGTATCTCGGCGGTTATATTAAAGCGCAGGGAATACTTATGTGTATTGCGTTTGCGATTATGTTTATCGGACTGAGTATACTTGATATTGAGTATGCACTTCTTATTGCGTTAGGTATTGCGTTCTTGGACGCATTGCCATTCTTCGGCAGCGGTCTTGTTTTGTGGCCGTGGTCGCTTATTTCGTTTTTGAACGGCAATATTAAACTCGGAGTTGGTCTGATTGTTATATATGCCGCAGTTGCGCTTATGCGACATTTTACCGAACCGAAACTTGTAAGCTCAAGAATAGGTATGAATCCGATATTGACGCTTATGTCTATGTATATCGGTTACAGAACGCTTAGTATCGGCGGTATGATTTTAGGCCCGATAATACTTATGCTGATAATCAGTTTTTATAAAGCGGGTGTGTTTGACGCACCGATAAGACTTTTAAAGAGAATAGGCAGATTTATAAAAGAACAGTGCCTATTGTTCAAAGATTTTGTTATTAATTTAATGGGGAGTGACTGGAATGAGTAAAGAAAAGTTTTATATTACTACTGCCATTGCGTACACTTCAAAGAAACCTCATATAGGTAATACATATGAGATAGTTCTTACGGACGCAATAGCACGTTTTAACAGATTTATAGGTAAGGATGTATTTTTCCTTACAGGTACTGACGAACACGGTCAGAAGATACAGGAAATCGCTGAAAATGAGGGTATAACACCGAAACAGCACGTTGATAAGATTGCGGGACAAATTAAGGATATTGCCGATATGCTTAATATCAGCTATGATAAATTTATCCGTACAACCGACGATTATCACGTTAAGGCTGTTCAGCAGATTTTTAAAAAGCTTTATGATCAAGGTGATATTTATAAGAGTGAATATGAAGGTTGGTACTGTACACCTTGTGAATCATTCTGGACTGAAACACAGCTTGTAGACGGTAAGTGTCCTGATTGCGGCAGAGAAGTTAAAAAGGCTAAGGAAGAGGCCTATTTCTTCAAGATGAGCAAGTATCAGAACAAGCTTATGGAATACATCGAGTCACACCCTGAATTTATTCAACCTGAATCACGTAAGAATGAGATGGTTAATAACTTCCTAAAGCCGGGATTGCAGGATTTGTGCGTGTCAAGAACGAGCTTTACATGGGGTATTCCTGTTGAGTTTGACCCTGGACATATCGTGTACGTGTGGATTGACGCACTTTCAAACTATATTACGGCCCTTGGCTATACACCGGAAGAAAAGGGCGAATTGTATAATAAGTATTGGCCTGCAGATGTGCATATTATCGGTAAGGACATTCTTCGTTTCCATACAATTTATTGGCCGATTATGCTTATGGCATTGGGCGAACCGCTTCCGAAACAGGTGTTCGGACATCCTTGGATGCTCGTCGGTGATGAAAAGATGAGTAAGTCAAGAGGTAACGTAATTTATGCGGAGGACCTTGTAAAGCATTTCGGCGTTGACGCGGTAAGATATTATTCACTTCACGAAATGCCTTTCGCACAAGACGGTACAATCACTTATGAAGTGTTTATCAGCCGATTTAACAGTGACCTTGCAAATACACTTGGCAATCTTGTAAACAGAACTGTTGCAATGATTAATAAGTATTTTGACGGTGAAATTCAGAGCGGTGACGTACACGGTGATTTTGATGATGATTTGAAAGCTGTTGCAACAGGTGCGATTGATAAGATTATTAAGAAGATGAATACACTTCACGTTGCGGATAGTATGGACGAAATTTGGAAAGTTGTTGACAGAGCGAATAAGTATATTGACGAAACAACTCCATGGGTGCTTGCAAAGAATGAAGACGATAAGCCGAGATTGGGTACAGTGCTTTATAATCTTGTTGAAACAATCAGAATTATTGCGGCATTGTTAAGTTCGTATATGCCTGAAACATCAAAGAAAATCGCCGAACAAATCGGTGCAGATGATTTGAGCTTTGAAAGTACAAAGACATTCGGTGAAACAAAGGCGGGTACAAAAGTAGGCGAGGCTGTTCCGCTGTTCCAAAGAATTGACGCAGAAAAGAAACTTGCCGAACTTGAAGAAGAATTCGGTCAGCCGGAAGAAGAAAAGATTGAAATTGCACCGTATAAAGATTATATCGAGTTTGAAGAATTTGAAAAACTTGATATTCGTGTCGGTAAGGTACTTGAATGCGAAAAAGTGCCAAAGTCATCAAAGCTTCTTAGATTTACTTTGCAAGTCGGAAGTGAAACAAGACAAATTCTTTCAGGTATTGCAAAGTTCCATAAGCCTGAAGAATTAATCGGTAAAAATGTGTTGTTTGTTGCAAACTTGAAACCGAGAAAGATGATGGGACTTGAATCTTGCGGTATGATTTTGTCAGCCGAATTTGAAGATAAGCTTACTGTTTTGACTACTCTTAATGATATTCAAAGCGGTGCTGAAATCGTATAATTGAATAATGTAAAAGACGTCAAAGTATTACTTTGACGGCTTTTTGTGTTGCGTTTGATGTTTCGTAGTGGCGACCATTAGTCGCCATTAAATGTGCCACCCATCAGTCGACTGCGTCGCTAGCTCCCCTCTATGGTGCCAAACAAGCCTCTCCTTGAGGAGAGGTGTCACGAAGTGACGGAGTGGTGGCAAGAAAAGCATAAAAAATATCGGTGTTGTAGTGGCGACCAGTGGTTGTTCTTAAAATAAACAGATAGTACCACCCCTCAGTCGACTGCGTCGCCAGCTCCCCTCGATGGGAGCCTTATGAGCCGTGACGGAGTGGTGGCAAAAATGCAACAAAAAAGACTTCACTTTCGTGAAGTCTTTTTAAATACGTCAAATTAGTTATTGATAAGCTTATCGTCTTCGCTGTTCCAGCTATAAAGCTTACGGATTTCTTCACCGACTTGTTCAAGTTGGTGTTCTCCTGCAATCTTTCTCATAGCCTTGAAGTGAACTTGACGACCTGCAGGTGACATATCAAGTAGGAATTCCTTAGCGAATGAACCGTCTTGAATATCAGAAAGAACTTTCTTCATAGCCTTCTTTGTTTCAGCAGTAACAATCTTAGGACCTGTTACATAGTCACCGTATTCAGCAGTATTAGAAATTGAGTATCTCATACCCTTGAAACCGCTTTGGTAAATAAGGTCAACGATAAGTTTCATTTCGTGGATACACTCAAAGTAAGCGTTTCTTGGGTCATAACCTGCTTCAACAAGTGTTTCAAAACCTGCTTGCATAAGAGCTGTAACACCGCCGCAAAGAACTGCCTGTTCACCGAATAGGTCTGTTTCTGTTTCTGTTCTGAATGTTGTTTCAAGAACACCGGCTCTTGCACCACCGATACCCAAAGCGTAAGCAAGTGCTAAATCCTGTGCCTTACCTGTTGCGTCTTGTTCAACAGCGATTAGACAAGGAACACCCTTACCTTCAAGATATTCTGAACGTACTGTGTGACCAGGACCCTTAGGAGCGATCATTGTAACGTCAACGTCTGCAGGAGGAACGATTGTTCCGAAGTGAATGTTGAAACCGTGAGCAAACATAAGCATATTGCCCGGTTCAAGATTTGGTTCGATTTCGTTCTTGTACAAGTCAGCTTGCTTTTCATCGTTGATAAGAATCATGATGATGTCAGCCTTCTTTGCAGCCTCTGCTGATGTATATACTTTCAAGCCTTGCTTTTCAGCCTTGCTCCATGACTTACTACCTTCATAAAGACCGATGATTACATCGCAGCCAGAGTCCTTTAGGTTTAGTGCGTGAGCGTGACCTTGTGAACCGTAGCCGATAATTGCGATAGTCTTGCCCTTTAGTAGTCCAAGATTACAATCGCTTTCATAAAATACTTTTGCTTCATGGTCTAATGTTTTTGCCATTTTGATTACCTCTTTCTTAAATATGTATTATAAATAATAATTATTTATCTAGTTTTAATGTGTTTGCCCCGCGTTCAAGAGCAGTCATACCGGTACGGGCGATTTCTTCAATTCCGTACGGCTCTACAAGGTCGATAAATGCGTTAAGCTTTGTATTATGACCTGTCAATTCGATAGTCAAAGTGTTAGGTGAAATATCAACTATCTTTGCTCTGAATACGTTTGTAATTTCGATAACTTCACTTCTTGTCTTAGGTGTAACCTTAACTTTTACAAGTGAAAATCCTCTCTTTACGATTTCGCTGTCACGAAGTGTCTTAATTTTGATAACTTCCATAATCTTTGAAAGCTGTTTTGACACTTGTTCGACAATTTGTGCATCGCCGTTCACTTCAATAGTGATACGAGATACTTGCGGGTCTTGGGTAGTACCCACTGAAAGTGAATGAATGTTAAATCCACGTCTTGAAAACAAGCCTACAACTCTTGAAAGTACACCCGGATTGTTTTCGACAAGGACTGATAATGTATATCTTTCCATATTACTTATCCTCCTTTTTCGGAAGAGTAGCCTCATTAAGAGCATCACCGGTAGGTTCAAAAGGATTTACGTTTACGATAAGAAGATATGAACCGTCATGTGCCATCATCTTATCTATCGCCTCTGAAACCTCACTGTTTTCGTTAGCTACGCCGCTCTCAAAGCCGTATGCCTTTGCAAGCATTGCAAAATCAGGTTTTCCTTCTATTTCAACAGCCTGATAATTTGATTTATAAAGAAGATACTGATGTTCGTGTACCATACCAAGACGGTGGTTTTGGAACAATACCATTTTAACAGGAATATCCCATTGAGCCATAGTACCCATTTCCGGTAAATCCATTTGGAAACTGCCGTCACCCATTACCGCGATAACAGGCTTTGAGCCGTTTGCGGCAACAGACGCACCGATTGCGGCAGGAAGTCCGTAACCCATTGTACCAAATCCGCCTGAAGTCAAAAGTGAACGTGGTGTTTTAAAGTTGAAGTTATTGGCACACCAAATCTGGTTTTGACCGACTTCGGTTGAAAGGTATACATCTGAATTTGTCTTTTCCGAAAGTACGTTTAAGAAATACTTCGGATTTACAAATCCGTTATCCTCACATACCGGTTTATGTGTAAATCTTTGACGTAGTTCGTCAGCTTCGTCAATCCACTCTTTGCTTGTCTTGTAACCTGAAATTTGCGATGTAAGCTGTTCAAGAACATCTTTAATATCACCGACAACAGGAATATAAGGCTGAGTGTTTTTGCCGATTTCGGCAGGGTCAAGATCAATATGTATAAGCTTGTTGCCTTCCTCAAGTCCCTTGACATTTGCAACAGTTCTGTCACCAAGTCTTGAACCCATTACGATTACAAGGTCTGCACGATTGAAAAGAAGATTAGCTCTCTTAACACCGTGTGAACCGATCATACCGTAGTATCTCGGATTGTCCGACGGAAGAATACCTATACCCATCATTGTTGAAACAACAGGAATATCTGTTTCTTTTACAAATTTTCTGAATTCATTTGTAGCATCGGATATAACGACACCGCCACCGGCAAGTATAACCGGCTTTTTAGCACCTTTGATTGCCTCGGCAACCTTCTTAACCTGTGATTCGTTAGCTTTGCCCATTAACTTGTAGCCACGGATATTAACGTCCTCATCTTCGTCCGGATAATCAAATTCCTTTTTTAGAAGATCCATAGGGAAGTCGATAAGTACAGGACCCGGACGGCCTGTGTTTGCAATATGAAATGCCTCATTTACAACACGCGGAATGTCAAGTCCGTCTTTTATAAGGTAGCTGTGCTTTGTAAAAGGCAACGTAGCACCTGTAATGTCAACTTCTTGGAAAGCGTCTTTACCGATTAGCTTTGTAGCAACCTGACCTGTAAGTGCAACCATCGGAATAGAATCCATATATGCGGTTGCGATACCTGTTATAAGGTTTGTAGCACCCGGACCTGAAGTTGCGGTACAGACACCTGCCTGTTTCGTAACTCTTGCGTAGCCGGAAGCCATATGAGCCGCACCCTGCTCATTACGAGTAAGGATATGCTTTATGGAAGAAAAGGACAGCTTATCTATAATAGGACAGTTAGCCGCACCCGGATAACCGAATACAACCTTAACGCCGTTCTTTTCAAGTGTTTTAACAACCATTTCAGCACCGGTCATTCTCAAAAAAATTCCCCCTTTGAAATTTAATGTAATAAATATTGGCACACCGATTTTCTGTGCCGAAAAAAACCACCATATTTGATTTGTCTTGTGGAAAATCGAATTTTCTAAAAGCTAATGCTTTTTTGAAAAGATGGTGCTGTTTTGTCCGTCATTTTATGACGGAATATGTACAAATATATTATCGTACTATTTTTATTTTATCAGCGAATAAGCTAATTGTCAACTGTTTTTATACAGAATTGTTACTGTTAGATACTTATATTTATGTTAAAACAAATTTTTTGTATATTATTGAATTTTGAGATTAAAATATTCATTATCAGGCGAATTTTATCAAAAAAAATCACTCATAATTTTTATATTATGAGTGATAAAAATTTTAAAATTTTATGTTTTCTTCGACCGATAAAATATCTTTTAAATATTCTTTTGTGTTTCTGCCGACCATAATTTCAAACTTGCCTTTTTCAACGATATATTCCAAATCTCTCGTCACGATTGCAAGGTCTTTTATGTTTAATTTTAGGTTTACCGTTGCTGTTTCGCCTGATTTTATAAATACCTTTTCAAAACCTTTTAATTGTTTTGTCGGTGTGAGGACGGAGCTTATGACGTCGTTGACAAACATAAGTACGGTTTCTTTGCCGTCCATATTGCCTTTGTTTGTAACATCAACCGATACGGTTATTTCTTCCTCATTTTTTATTGTGTTTTGGGATAAGCGTAGGTTTGAATATTCAAATTCGGAGTAGGAAAGACCGTCACCGAATTCGTATACATAGCCTTTTTCCAAATCAACATACTGACCGCCGTGCCAACCCTCGTATTGATTGTAGTAGCAAGGTGTTTGGGAACTGTGACGCGGGAAAGAAATTGTCAATTTACCGCTCGGATTAAATTTACCGCCAATCATTTCCGCAACCGCCAAACCGGCAAAGTCACCGCCGTTAAAGTCCTCGATAATTGCATTGCAGTTTTCTTTTAGGTACGATATGCAAAGCGGTTTGCAGTTTACAAGTACGGCTATTACGGGTTTTTTCGTGTCAATCAGACTTTTGACAAGTTCTGTTTGATAACCCGATAATTCAAGGTCGGCTCTGTCGCGATACTCGCCGTTTTGAGCAAGACAGTCGCCGATTACGCATACAACCACATCAGCCATTTCGGCAATTTTTACCGCGTCATCAATATAATTTTCTTCACCTAAAATGTCACAGCCTTTGCTGTATAAAATATTCTCTTTTCCGAATACTTCCTCCATACCGCAACGTATCGTGTAATAGTCGCCCATAGGTGTAACGTTTTCTTTCGGAACAGGGTGTGAAAAATATGTCCAGTCGCCGTAAATCGCTCTTATGTCGTCCGCATTAGGACCTATAACGGCGATGGTTTTGTTTCCTTTCAGCGGCAGTGTACCGTCATTTTTAAGTAAAACCGCACTTTCCTGTGCAAGTTTGTGGTTAAGTTTTTTGTGTTCATTGCAGTTTATGACGCTTCTGTCAACTGTCTTTTTACCGTCAAAAAGACCTATTCTGAATTTTGCTCTAAGTATTCTTCTTACCGCATCATCAATATATTTTATGTCAATTTCATTGTTCTCTATAAGTTCTGACACGCAATCGTAAAATTCGTGCGTATTCATACTCATATCGTTGCCTGCCTCAATCGACAGTTTGGACGCGTCTTTTAAATTTTCGGCTATGAATTGCTTGGTGACAAGATTTAAGACATTTTCGTAATCGCTCACAACAAATCCGTCAAAACCGATTTCGTCTTTAAGAATTTCTCTTACCATACGCGGATTGGCGTTAAGCGGAACGGAGTCAACGGTGCCGTAAGCGGTCATAACCGAGCCGCAACCGATTTTTGCGGCTTTTTCAAACGGCGGTAGGAATACTTCTCTGATTTTTCTTTCACTGACTTCACTGTCGTATGCGTCACGTCCGCCTGTTGCCTCACCGTATGCAATGTAATGCTTTGCACACGCAATAATCAAATTATCTTCTTCGTATCCCTCAATTATGGCTTTGCCGAGTTCGCCTATAACATAACTGTCCTCACCGAATGTTTCGTTTACGCGTCCCCATCTTAAATCTCTTGCGATACATAAAACGGGGGAGAATGTCCAGTCAAGACCGTCTGCCGCAACTTCTTTGGCAGTAGCTTTGCCCATATCGTGTATTAACTTGCGATTGAAACTTGACGACATTGCAAGCTGTGACGGAAACACTGTCGCACCGTTTAAAAGACAGTGACCGTGAATTGCGTCAATGCCGAATATCGGCGGTATGCCGAGCCGTGTCTTTTCTGCACGTTCTTTTATATCGTCTGCCTCATCACCCAAAACGTGCAGGAATGAGCCGATACCGAGATTTTTGTACTTTTCGTAATCTTCTTTGCTCAACGTGTTGTAGCTGACTTGCAACATTTGACCGACCTTTTCTTCGTTTGTCATTTTAGAGAGTAAATCGTCAATTCTTTCTTCAATATTCAAAGATTTGTCCTTATATTTTTGCATAATTTCACCGCCGTTTCTGTTAGATATTTTTAGTATAAACACTAAAGTTATGTTTGTCAATGTTTACTTTTTTTGAGTGATGTGGTATAATGAATTTTACTTGATTTGAAAGGATTGATAAAATGATAGCATTATTAAAAAGAGCGATTGTACATATACTTGACGCAAATTCGGGTGTGAGTGTGTACTCGGAAGAAGAACTTGATGTTACAGACGCAAGTATAAACAGTTTTATTACAAAGCATATAGAAAAAGTTTTTGAGGACGCAAGTATGCGAAATGCCGAATTTTCGGAAAACAGCGGTTTTAAATATCATTTGGCAGAGTATATAAAGGACGAAAATTATTTTATTACAATGTCGAAATTTATTGCACAACGCGTTTATGAGGGAGTTACTCAATCGGATAAGCCCGATTCGTCCGACCTTATAGTTTGCGACTGTATGATAAATGAACGTCCGTTGCTTGCGGTTTTAAAGTGTGAAAATAAAATAGGGTATACACACCAAGTTTTGCAGGACGACGGTAAAGTGAAAAATCAGATTATAAACCATTATGCGATTTTGCCGACTACTTCACAAAAAATTGCGGAATGTGCGTTTGTTTTTGAAGATGATTTTTCAATTAAATATCTCGGTAAAAAGCGTAAAATAGACGGTGAAACAACCGACCTTATCGCAGATGTTTTGCTTGAATGTATTTATGATATTTCTTCAAGAGAATCCGTAAATGCAGTATGTAAAATTGCGAAAAAGGTTACGGAAGAAAACGGCGGCGATACAATCGAAACACTTTCAAAAATGAAAGAATACATCACCGAAAATATTGAGGAGGGCGAAACGGAATTTATTGATACCGAACAGGTTGCCGATAAAATTTTTGACGGTAAACCGGGTATGAAAAGTGAGTTTATCGACAAAATTGAGAAAGCAAACGTACCTCAAAAGGTTGAAGTGAACAGCTATGTTACAAAGAAATTGGCGTCAAACGTGAAAATTGTAACGGATATCGGTGTTGAAGTTATTTTCCCGGCTGAATATTATCAAAATAATGAGTATATCGAATTTATAAATAACGATGACGGAACTATTTCAATTCAGATTAATAATATCGGGGAAGTAATTAATAAGTAAATACCTTACTTCGTATGGGATAGCCCCCACGACGTCCCAAATGCGAACATTCGTAGGGGTGATCATTGGTCGCCCGAGTGGTTTGTTAGTAGGTGACGGCGTCCCACGACATCCCGCAAAAGCCATCACTCCGACACTTCGTGTCACCTCTCCTCAAGGAGAGGCAAAAAAAGGCTCCCCTTGAGGGGAGCTGTCAACGAAGTTGACTGAGGGGTGTCACAATACTGAAAATTAAAAAAGGGCGACCAATGATCGCCCCTACACACTGTATTCGCAGCGGACGAACCATAGCCGTCCGTTATTTTTATATACAAAAATCAGGTGAATTGATTGCAACACTTTCGTTTACCAAATCTTCAAGAGTAATGCTGTCAACATATTTATTGATAACATCATAAAGCCCTTTCCAAAGCTTTATTGTCGGACACACAGAAACTCGCGGACAAGTATTTTCTTCATCTTCAAGACACGATACAGGTGAAAGTGTTCCCTCCGTTGTACGCAAAATATCTCCGATTGTGTATTCTGACGGTGCTTTTGTGAGTCGGTAACCGCCTTGGGCACCACGCACACTCTTTAAGTATCCCACACGGGTAAGGATACTCACAATTTGTTCAAGATATTTTATTGATATATTTTGACGTTCTGCAACATCACGCATAGAAACGTTTTTATCCATACCGTGAATTGCAACGTCAAGCATAAGCCTTACGGCGTATCTGCCTTTAGTTGAAATTTTCAATGTTATTCCTCCTTAACCAAATCTTTAATTATTTCTCCGGCTATAATCAATCCCGCAACTGACGGTACAAACGCAATACTTCCCGGAACAGGTCTTTCGCCGTCCGATGCCGGAATTTTGATAGCCTCTTCTTTTGAATAAACTACCTTTAATTTTTTTATACCTCTTGCCTTAAGCTCGCGGCGCATAACGCGCGCCAAAGGGCATACGGACGTTTTGTAAATGTCCGAAACTTCAAAAAGTGTCGGATCAAGCTTGTTTCCCGCACCCATAGAGCTGATAATTTTTACTCCGGCTTTTTCGGCACGAAGTATTATTTCAATTTTACCTTTTACGGTGTCTATTGCGTCAACAACGTAATCATATTTTGAAAAATCAAACATATCTGCCGTATCGGGCAAGAAGAATGTTTCAAACGCGTTTATTTTTACATTTGGATTTATATCCAATGCACGATTTTTTATAACTTCGACTTTAGGTTGTCCGACAGTACTGTGAAGTGCGATTATCTGTCGGTTTATGTTTGAAAGCGAAACGGTGTCTTTGTCTATAACGTCTATTTCGCCTACACCGCTCCTAACGAGTGCCTCGACAACAAAACCGCCTACACCGCCTACACCGAAAACCGCAACGTGTGCATTTTTCAGTTTCTGTATGGCATCTTTTCCTAAAAGCAGTTCCGTTCGTTCAAATTGATTTTCCATACCGTAATTTTATACTCCTATTTTCCTATTTGTTCACTATGAATTGATTATAACATTCTTTTTGCTTTTTGTCAATTCAAATCTGTCATTATTACAAAAAAATAAAGCAGATAAATCGACTTTTGATTTATCTGCTTAGATTAATTTGTCTCCGTACTCTCAATTTTTATTAATTTCCGAAAAATTCGTTTGCGTAAGTTACCGAAGAAAGTGCGTCTTTGCAGTATTTGTCCGCACCTATCATATCGGCATATTCCTGTGTAAGCACCGCACCGCCAACCCATACTTTTGTATCAAGTCCTGCCGCACGAATTGCTTTGATTGTATCTTCCATACTTACTACTGTTGTAGTCATAAGTGCGGAAAGTCCGCATATGTGAATATCGTTTTCTTTTAATGTTTCGACAATAAGTTCGGGCGGTACGTCCTTGCCTAAATCATAAACATCATAACCGTAGTTCTCCAAAAGCACCTTTACGATGTTTTTGCCGATGTCGTGAATATCGCCTTTAACCGTTGCAACCAAGATTTTACCTTTGCTTTCCTGTGCTTCACCGCTTTGGTCAATGTGAGCCTTGATTGCGTCAAATGAATTTTTGACGGTTTCTGCACTCATCATAAGCTGAGGTAGGAACATTGTACCTTTTTCAAACTCACGACCGACAACGTTAAGCGCTTCAACAAGTACGTTGTTGATAATGTCCATCGGATCGGTAGTTTCAAGCTGGCGAACTGTTTCGTCAAACGACTGGTCTTTAAGACCTTTTATGATTATATCGAAAAGCGGATTGACATTTTCAGCTTTTTCTTCCGTCTGATTTTCTTTTGTTACGGTTGTCTGTGACTTTGTACCCGCATATTTGCTTACATATTCCTGACAATCCGCGTCATAGCACGAAAGTGCCATAAATGCACGATAGGTGTTAATCATTGAATCGGCACACGGGTTGATAATACAGGCGTCAAGACCGTTGTTAAGTGCCAATGCGAAGAATGTTCCGTTGACTATTTCTCGGCGCGGAAGTCCGAATGATATGTTAGATACGCCAAGCGTTGTACAAATACCAAGTCGGTCCTTTATCATTTTCAATGCTTTGATTGTTTCGGCAGACTCTTTTTGCTGTGCCGAAATTGTAAGAGTAAGTGCGTCCATTACAAGGTTTTTCGGCTTTATGCCGTATTCTGACGCTCTGTCACGGATTTTTTTTGCAATTTCAAATCTTTGTTCGGCAGTAGGAGGGATACCTTCCTCGTCAAGACAAAGTCCGACAAGTACACCGCCGTATTTTTGAACTATCGGCATAATTGCTTTTATGCTTTCTTCCTTGCCGTTTACGGAGTTTACCATAGGTTTACCGTTGTAAATACGCAATGCACGTTCGGTTGTTACAGGGTCGGAGCTGTCTATCTGTAAAGGAAGATTTACAGCGGCACTGATTGCCTTAACCGCTTTTTCCATTGTCGAACATTCGTCAATTTCAGGCAGTCCGACGTTTACGTCAAGTATGTGTGCACCTGCGTCACGTTGTGCAAATGCCTCGTTTAGAATATAGTCTATGTCGCCGTTTCTAAGTGCTTCTTTAAACTTTTTCTTACCTGTCGGATTGATACGTTCGCCGACAATTACAGGACCTTTTCCGAGTACAACCGTTTTTGAATATGACGCAACGACAGTGATGTTTTTTTCTTCGACTATCGGTTTGTAGTTTTTGCATTTTTCAACAAGACTTCTTATATGGTCAGGTGTTGTACCGCAACAACCGCCGAGAACAGACGCACCAAGCTTTGCCATATGTTCACATTCGTCTGCAAATTGTTTCGGTAATACATTGTAAACTGTTTTGCCGTTTTCGATTTGCGGCAAACCTGCGTTTGGCTGTGCCATTATAGGAATTGAAGAAATTTCGGCAAGGTCAGTCATCATTTCACCGATTTGAGCAGGACCAAGACCACAGTTTATACCGACACAATCAACCCCAAGTCCTTCCATAATCGCCGACATAACCTTGACGTCACCGCCCGTAAGTGTTTTATAGCTTTCGTCAAACGTCATTGTACAGAAAATAGGGAGTGAAGTGTTTTCCTTTACTGCAAGTACGGCGGCTTTTGCCTCAAGAGTGTCAGACATTGTTTCTATTATAACAAGGTCGGCACCGCATTTTTCGGCAGTTTTTGCGATTTTCGCAAATGCGTCATAGCAATCATCAAAAGAAAGGTCGCCCAAAGGCTCTAACAATTTACCGCAAGGACCGATGTCGAATGCAACAAATCGCGGATTTTCCTCTGATTGAAAACTGTTTACCGCCTTTCTTGCAATGCCTATTGCGGCGGCGATAATCATATCAAGGCTTTCGCCGATTTCTTCTGATTTTAACGGGTTTGCACCGAAGGTATTTGTGGTTATGATATTTGCGCCCGCTTCAAGATATTCGATATGTATTTTTTCTATTAAAGCGGCATTTGTAAGGTTTAAAAGTTCGGGAATTTCACCCGCACCCATACCGTTTTTTTGCAGCATTGAACCCATACCGCCGTCAAAAAACAGCATTCTCTTGCCGAGTAATTCTCTTACGTTCATTATTTATATCCTTTCGTAAAAATTTCGTATAAAAAGGGTATTGCAAAATGCAATACCCTTTAGATTGTAAACAAAACCGTAGGGTTTGTTTAGATTATTTGTTCTTACCGCAGCAGTTCTTGTATTTCTTACCGCTGCCGCATGGGCAAGGGTCGTTTCTGCCGGGTTCTTTCTTTGCACGTTTAGGTGTGTTTCCGAGAGAACCGTCACCGCCTGTATCAAGCGGTTTAGCGACTTGCTCACGTTCAATCTTAACTCTCGGCATAGCTGAAAGTACGTATCTTACAGTATCTTTCTTTATGCTGTCAAGCATATTTTCGTAAAGCTCACTGCCGACATTTCTGTATTCAAGAACAGGGTCGTGCTGACCGTATGCTCTAAGACCGATTTCACGTTTAACGTGTTCCATTTCGTCAAGATGATCCATCCAAAGAGTATCGACAACTCTAAGCATAAGCACTCTTTCAAGCTCACGCATATTCTCGCCGAATACTTCTTCTTGTGATTCGTAACGCTTGTTGCCAAGCTCCATAAGCATATCCTTAACGTCTGCTTTTGTGATAGTTTCCATATCTTCCTCAGGAATTTTAAATTCACCTTGAGCATTTAGATATTGATTTGCAAATTCTGTGATTGCACGAATGTTCCAATCTTCAGGAATTTCTGAAATTCCGATATAATCGTCAAGTGCACTGTCGATTGCAGATTCCATCATATTCTTGATAGTACCGCTTATATCCTCACCGTCAAGTACCATTTGACGCTGTGCATATATAATCTTACGCTGTTCGTTCATAACTTCGTCGTATTGAAGAACGTGCTTACGAGAATCAAAGTTTCTGCTTTCAAGATTTTTTTGTGCATTTTCGATTGCATTTGTAAGCATTTTTGCTTGAATAGGCTCGTCCTCTTCAAGGCCGAGTGCGTCAACCATAGACTTAACCTTGTCACTGCCGAAAATTCTCATAAGATCATCATCAAGTGAAAGGAAGAATTGAGATACACCGGGGTCACCCTGACGACCTGCACGACCTCTAAGCTGATTGTCGATACGTCTTGATTCGTGACGTTCAGTACCTATAATATACAAACCGCCAAGCTCGCGAACTTCGTCTTGTTCCGGCTTGATTTGTGCTTTGAATTTGTCGTTAAGTTCGGTAAATACTTTTCTTGCATTGATAATATCTTCATCATCTGTATCACCGAAACCTGTTGCCTCTGCGATAAGCTCATCTGTAAATCCTTGACGTGCCATTTCATGCTTAGCCATATATTCTGCATTACCGCCAAGGTTAATGTCAGTACCACGACCCGCCATGTTTGTTGCGATTGTTACAGCACCTTTTTTACCTGCCTGTGCAACGATTTCAGCCTCTTTTGCGTGATACTTCGCATTTAGGACTTCGTGTTTAATTCCTGCACGCTTTAGAAGTGCCGAAAGTATTTCCGACTTGTCTACGTTTACGGTACCTACAAGTACAGGCTGTCCCTTTGCGTTACATTCTTGGATTTGCTTGATAACCGCCATAAACTTGCCTTTTTCTGTTTTGAATACAACGTCATGTAAATCCTTACGGATTACCGGCTTATTTGTAGGAACGGCAACAACGTCAAGCTTATATATATGTTGGAATTCTTCTTCTTCAGTAAGTGCCGTACCTGTCATACCCGAAAGCTTGTTGTAAAGACGGAAGAAGTTTTGGAATGTGATTGTTGCAAGAGTCTTTGACTCGTTTTCGATTTTAACGCCTTCCTTTGCTTCGATAGCTTGGTGCAAACCGTCACTGTAACGTCTGCCCGGCATTATACGTCCTGTAAATTCATCAACAATCATAACCTCGCCGTCTTGAACAACGTACTGTTGGTCACGGTGCATAACACCGTTAGCCTGCAAGGCTTGGTTGATGTGGTGTTGAAGTTTCATATTTTCAGGGTCGGAAAGGTTTTCGATACCGAAACCTTGTTCAGCTTTTTTAATACCCTGTTCGGTAAGCATAGCTGTTTTTGCTTTTTCGTCAACGATATAATCTGCATCTACATCTTCGTCAAGCTGTTTGTCGTCGTGTTCTGTAACGACAACCTTTTTAAGACGTTTAACGAACATATCGGCAACTCTGTAAAGGTCATTTGCGTCCTCGCCCATACCGGAAATGATAAGCGGAGTTCTCGCCTCATCTATAAGAATTGAGTCAACTTCATCGACTACTGCATAATTATGACCGCGCTGTACCATTTCTTCTTTATGAACAACCATGTTATCACGAAGATAGTCGAAACCAAGTTCGTTATTTGTACCGTAAGTAATGTCAGCGGCATATGCCTCACGTCTTTCACCGTTGTCAAGCTCGTGAATAATAAGTCCGACACTCATACCAAGATAACGGTAAACTTTTCCCATCCACTCACTGTCACGCTTAGCAAGATAATCGTTTACGGTGACAATATGTACACCGTCACCGGTTAAAGCGTTCAAATATGCAGGAAGTGTAGAAACAAGAGTTTTACCTTCACCTGTTTTCATTTCTGCGATACGTCCCTGATGAAGAATAATACCACCGATAACCTGTACATAGAAGTGTTTCATTCCAAGTACACGCCAGCTTGCCTCACGCATTACCGCAAATGCCTCAGGAAGAAGATCATCAAGTGTTTCGCCGTTTTTAAGTCTTTCCTTAAACTCAGGTGTCTTGGCTTTTAATTCTGCATCTGAAAGTTTTGCCATATCGTCCTCAAGTGCCATAACTTTGTCTGCGATAGGACGTATTCTCTTTAGTTCTCTGTCAGAATATGTGCCGAATATTTTGTCGAATATACTCATTTATTTTTCTCCTCATAAATAATATCGGTCTGTGTAATCCCAAAGAATGGAATTATCGCATTATTAACGTATATTATATCACAAAAACGTAAGGATTACTACTGTTTTTTATTAATTTTTTGTAAAATTTATTTTGCACTAAAAAAGGTGCCGATATGCCGGCACCTTTAAGTACAGTAGATTTTAGCAGCAATCGTTTTTGTGATTGTCACAGCAAGGGTCGCAGCATGGATCACAACAGCAACAGCAGTTGTTATTGCTTCCGCCGAAAACATTACCGTCACAGCAAAGTATAACAAGTGCCACTATTACCACAATCCATATCCAACTGTCTGAATTGTTATTACATCCTCCGCCGAAAAACATAGTAAAAACCTCCTTTAATTTGTTTATGGTTTATACTATGCCAAAGCGTTGTTTTTGGTTACGCATTTCGGACTTCCGATTCGGTAAAGACATAATTGCCGTTTCCGTCACGGGTGATGTAAAGGATTATGTTCGGTCTTGCAATACGTCTTATGACCGTTACCCAACCGTTTGCGGTCATTTCGATAGGAGTGTAAACCGCGTTCGGATAGTGAGTTTCAACGTAGTTTGCAACGCGTTCGTGCTGTTCTTTAAAGCGTGGTTTGTTGAATAAACCTTTGCCTGTTATTGCACTGTATATGCCTGCCGCGGCGGCAGTGCCTATTAAAAATAATGTTCTCTTTTTCACGTTATTCACCTCTGTGATATTCGTTGTATACGTCACGTTTCGGAAGATTTCTGTCTGCGGCGGCCTTTTTTATTGCGTCTTTTGAAGTCATACCTTCCGCAATGTATTTGTCAACGTGTTCTTTAATTGAAATGTTTTCCCATTCGTTTTCTTCCGTTTCTTCGACTTCTTTTGCACCCTCGACTACAAGTACATATTCACCGCGCGGATTGTTTTCGGAATAATATGCGATTGCCTCGTCGATTGTGCATCTTTTCACTTCTTCGTGAATTTTTGTAAGCTCACGCACAAGAGCGATTTTTCTGTCACCGCCGAATGTCTTTTGCATATCGGAAAGTGTGTTTTTTAATTTGTGCGGTGCCTCGTAAAAAATGAGTGTGTGAGTGTCGTTTTTCACAAGTTCAAGATGTTCTTTTCTGTGACGCTTGTTCACCGAAAGAAATCCCTCAAATGCAAATCGTCTTGTCGGAAGTCCCGACAGTATCAGTGCGTTTATACCTGCAACAGGTCCGGGGATTGAGGTAACGTCAATATCGTTTTCGATACATAGCTTAACTAAGTCCTCACCGGGATCTGAAATGGCGGGAGTACCTGCGTCCGATACAAGTACAATGTTTTTACCGTTTTTTAAAAGTGATATAATATATTCGCCTTTTTCGTGCTTGTTGTGTTCGTGGTAGCTCGTCAGCGGCTTTGATATTTCAAAGTGATTTAAAAGCTGAAGAGTACGTCTTGTATCTTCCGCGGCAATTAAATCGGCATTGTTAAATGCTTCAAGACAACGCGCGGACACATCACCGAGATTGCCTATCGGTGTGGCACATAAATATAGTTTTCCGTTCATAAGTTCTCCTTGCAAAATGCGAATTATACAAATAGGTTGTTTATAACATTTACGATTTTCTGTGCGGTTTCGGGCTTGTTCATTGTGTAAAGATGAATACCGTCAATGTCGTTTGAAAGCAGGTCGATAATTTGATCAACCGCATACGCAATACCTGCTTGTTTTAAAGCCTCCGGATTGTCTTGGTATTTTGAAATCATACGCAAGAATTTTGACGGCATAGACGCACCGCCTGAAAGAATTGCCATACGCTGTATTTGACCTGCGTTTGTAAGAGGCATTATTCCGGCTGTGATAGGTTTGTTTATACCTTTCTTTGCAAGTTTATCGCGGAATTTGTAAAATTCGTCGTTGTCAAAAAACATTTGAGTAACAAGAAAATCAACACCTGCGTCAACTTTTACTTTTAAATTTTCAATATCGGCATCAAGGCTCGGAGAATCGGGGTGACACTCAGGGTAACAAGCACCGCCGACACAAAAATCGCCGAAATCTTTGATTGCCTCTACAAGTTCGTTTGCATAGTGATAACCCGGGAATATTTCACCGTCATAATCTTTCGGCTTGTCACCGCGAAGTGCAAGGATATTTTCAATTCCAAGGTCTTTATATTCCTGTAATTTTACCTTAATATCGTCCTTTGAGTTTGCAACGCAAGTAAGATGTGCAAGTGACGGAATAGAAAGATTATTCTTTAAATGTGAGGCGATGTATGCGGTATTTTTTGAATTGCTGCCGCCTGCACCGTATGTAACACTCATATAGTCAATAGGCATTTTTGAAAGCTCGTCAACTGCTGAAATTACATTGTCAAGTCCGCTGTCCTTTTTCGGCGGAAATACTTCAAATGAAAGCACCGGCTTTTTTTGAGCAAATATATCTCTTATAAACATTCTGTTTTTCTCCTTAATCTGTAATTATATATAAAAATATTATACCGCAGATTTGAAACAATATCAAGTGTTGAAATTTGAAATAAATTAACTGATTTTTATATCGCAATTATGGAAGTTATGTGGTATAATAATAGATAGTTATAAAATTAGAAATTGAGGGAGGAGAAAATATGAAAGTAACAAAAGCGGTAATACCTGCGGCAGGGTTCGGAACAAGATTTCTTCCGGCGACTAAGGCAGTGCCGAAAGAAATGCTGCCGATAGTCGATAAGCCGACAATTCAGTATATTGTTGAGGAGGCAATCGCATCGGGCATTGAGGATTTGCTTATAATTACATCACGCGGTAAGGACGCACTTGTAAATCATTTTGATAAGGCATATGAGCTTGAAACGATACTTGAACGTGACGGCAAGCAGGAAATGCTTAATGCTGTTCGTGAAGTGTCGGATAAAATAAACGTTCAGTTTGTACGTCAAAAGGAACAGAAAGGTCTTGGACACGCTGTACTTTGTGCGAAAAGCTTTGTCGGAAACGAGCCTTTTGCGGTAATGCTCGGCGATGATGTGGTTGTGGCGGAAAAGCCGTGTTTGAGTCAGCTTATCGAACAGTTTGACAAATATAATGCGACAGTGCTTGGAGTGCAAAAGGTCGGAATGGATCAAGTTTCAAAGTACGGTATTGTTGACTGTGATAATGTTGAAGGCAGAATGTATAAGCTGAAAGGAATGGTTGAAAAGCCGAAAAAAGAGGACGCACCGTCAGACGTTGCGGTACTCGGCAGATATGTAATCACACCTGCAATATTCGATTGCCTTGAAAAAACACCTAAGGGTGCAGGCGGCGAAATACAGCTTACCGACGCACTTGTAATGCTTGCAAAGAATGAAGATATGTACGCATATGACTTTGAGGGCAGAAGATATGATATAGGAAGTAAACAGGGATTTTTACAGGCAACAGTCGATTTTGCACTTTCAAGAGATGATTTAAAAGATGAATTTGCGGAATATTTAAAAGAAGTAACAAAAAATTTATAAGAAAAAGTGTACAGGCAAGCCGTACAAAGATAGGCTTGCCTGTTTTTTGTCGGGTTATAAATTAAAGTAAAAACATAAAATAAATGCTTTGCACGTTCCGGACAATTTATCATACCGTTCAGAATCCGAGAAATTAGTTCGGATTTTGCGAAAATAAACTCGTCGCGTACGTTGGTACGCAAGAGTTTTATTTTCACAAAAAGTGCACAGGCAAGCCGTATAAAGATAGGCTTGCCTGTTTTTTGGTTGGGTTATAAATTAAAGTAAAAAACAAAAAATAAATTGCTTTGCACGTTCCGGACAATTTATCGGATTCTGAGAAAAAAAGACGGTGCACATTGGGGAATGCACCGTCTTTTTTCGTTTAATGAACTCAATTAAGTTCACTAATAGTATAAATTATTACTGTAAAAATTGCAATATAAAGGATAAATCTTCTATATTTAAAAGGTATAAATCGTTTAAAATTGTCATATTGCGTGACAAGACGTGACATTTTTACAAATAATTCATTTATAATGTCACGCATAACGGGGATATATAAAATAACGTGACATTTTTGTATAATTTGTACATCAAACCTCTATGATTTTTGTTTTTAGTTTACCGTTTTCGATTTCAGCCTCTGCATATGTGCCTGTATAACGTATACTTCCCGGGTTTAAAAGTGTGGCTTTGCCTTTGTAATCGGTATAAGGAATGTGCGTGTGACCGAATATTATTAAATCGGGATCATATTTTTCGGCAGCCTTGCGGAGAGTCATAAATTCATATTCGTATTTTACATTCTGTTCGTGACCGTGCGTAATAAATATCTTAACACCGTCTATTGTAACAAGCATATGTGACGGCGCTTTTGAAAAGTAGTCGTTGTTGCCTTTTACATAATATATAGGTATGTTTGGGTATATCGACTCCAAATCTTCCGCGTCACCTGTGTAATCGCCTGCGTGGAAAATCGCACTTACACTGTCGGCTTTTTCAATTATATCTAAACAGCGGTTAATATCGCCGTGAGTATCGGAAAAAATCAAAATTTTTTTCATAATCTAATCCTCTCAATATAAAAAGTATGTATGTAGTATATCATATGCAAACGCAATTTGTCAAAAAATGATGTCGAAATATTTTTATATATCGACAACAGGATTTTACATATTTATCCATAAACAAGTGGTATAATAACCTATATTGCACTTGTAGGAGGAATTAAAAATGAGTCAGCCAGCGGTAAAAAGACAACGGAATACAGAAATGCTCCGAGCACCGTCTGTGAGAGATGCGGGAATGAGTATGCTATTGCTTTTGGCAGGACGAGCGTCTGTTTTGGGACTTTTTCCGTTCGGAGTGGCTTTTTTTGCTTCTTGCTTTGATAAAAGTATTGCGTATCTTGGTATAACTGTGCTTTCGATTGCACTTATGACGTCGGCAGGCAGTGCGGTGCTTACAAAATATCTTGTTGCGGCACTGTTGTTTTGGATATATACACGTTTCAGAAATAAGGAAAATCTTGTGCTTGACGCGGCGTGCGTTGGCGGTGCGGTTATGGTCGGCGGATTTGTTTTTCTTATATATACATATGTCGGAGCATACGATATACTTATGCTTTTTGTTGAGGCGATAGTCACTTCACTCATGTATATAATATTCAAAAAAGCACACGGATTGATTGCAAACCGCAAAAAACGCACGCAGACCGCACAGGACGAGCTTATCAGTATTTCTGTAAGCGTGGGTGTTTTTATAACTGGACTTTCGGGAATTGTGTTTCCGTATAATATCAGTCTTGCCAATATAGTTTCCGTATATGCGGTACTTTGTATTGCACTTCACGGCGGTATTGCGGCGGCGGGCAGCGGGGGACTTTGTATAGGGTTTATGTCGGCAATGTCGTCACCGTCGGCGGTTGTGACTATGGGTATTTTCGGTATAAGTGCATTGTTCGGAAATTTGCTGAAATCGTTCGGACGTTTCGGAGTTGCGTTGGGATTCTTGGGCGGCAGTGCGGTGGCACTTTTGTATGCGGGAAGTGCATCGTCTTTGCCTGTGACGATTATCGAAACAGCGATAGGGGCGGTGCTTTTTGTACTGACACCGAATAAAGTTCAAGGGTATATAAAATCTTTTTTTGCAAGGTCGTTAAAGCTTGAAACGGTGAGTGCGGACGTAAGAGTTAAAGAGTATTTGTCTATGCAGCTTGAAAAATCGGCAAAGGCATTTAAGAGTTTGGAGGAGTGTTTTTCAAATGCTTCGGAGAAAAGACTGAAATCATATAATAAAGATGTCGCTACGCTTTTTGATGAGGTTGCGGACAGAGTGTGTGAGGGGTGTCCGAATGCGGTTAAATGCTGGCAGTCCGACTTTACACGCACATACCGCAGTATAATGCTGTTGCTTGATACGATTGAAACAAGGGGGATATTGGAGTTTACATCAGTACCGAACAGCTTTAAGGATAAATGCTTACGACCTGATTTGTTCGTTGTGGAGTTTAATCACGTCTATGAACTGTATAAGAAAAACCTTGTACGGACGGGTGAGGCGGTTACAAGCCGTGACTTGGTTGCAAGACAGTATAAAGAAATGTCAAGCCTTATGGACACAATGGCGGAAAATATATGTTCCGGCTTTACGTTCAGAGAGGATTTGGAGGAAACACTTATTGCCGAGCTTGACAAAGTCGGAATTATGGCATTTGAAATAAGCGTTATTGAAAGCAGTCACGGAAAAATGGAGGTGTATCTCGGAACGTCTAAGGGTACGGAAGTCGGGAAGATTGAAAACGTGCTTGAAAGCGTTGTCGAAACACCTATGGGCTATGAATGTGACAGTGCGAACGGACTTATGAAATTTGTGTCACGCGCAAAATTTACCGCAGATATTGCGATAAGACAGATAAGCCGAGATTTCAGCGAAGTGTCGGGCGACAGTATAGATACGTTTGTGACGGAGGATTATAAACAGTATGTGATTTTGTCGGACGGTATGGGCAGCGGTAAAAGGGCAATGTTTGAGAGCCATATAACACTGAAATTGTTGAGAGAATTTTTGCAGTCGGGGTTTGGCGTGAAAACGTCTATTGATATGATAAATTCGGCACTCTGTTTAAAACTTGACTATGAGTGTTTTTCTACCGTGGACCTGCTATGTATAGACCTTATGACAGGTATATGTGAGTTTTTCAAAATCGGCGGTTCGGAGAGTATTGTACTTCACGGTCCGAATGTTGAAACGGTGTTTTCTGTATCGTTGCCTGTCGGTATGCTGCCTGATATAAAGGTACAGGGACAAGCCAAACGCCTTGATGACGGTGATATAATAATAATGATGTCGGACGGAATAAGCGAAGCGGGATTTGGTACTGTCCGTACAGATTGGCTGAAAAAAGAAATAAAAATGCCGTTTGACACTATGGACGAAATGTCACAATCCGTAATTGAAAACGCAGTCAAAAAAAGCCGTGACGCAGTAATCGACGATATGACCGTTGCGACAATAAGGTTGATAAGAAACTAAAAAAGACAATATTTGAAAAATATATTGCAATTCCTACCAAGATATGATAAGCTATATATGTAAAAATTTATATGTGGGAGGCAATTATTTTATGAGAGAGAAAATTTTAAGTATGATTTTGGCACTGTCAATGCTGTGTGCATTTGTGCCGATGACGGCAAGTGCGGAAACGTATGAGAACTATTTGGAATATTGGGTAAATGAAGATAATACGGTTACGATTTCAAAATGTGCCAAGGAAGTGGCGGAAGTAAATATACCAAGTGAAATTGAGGGAGCAACGGTAACTGAGATTGATGGCGATGCGTTTTTTAAATGTGTGGATTTGAAGAAAGTAACAATCCCGTCAACCGTAACTTCAATAGGGTACGATACATTTTTGGGCTGTACAAGCCTTGAAAATATAGTTGTCGATTCTGAAAACAAAAATTATATTTCAGAGGACGGAATACTTTTTAACAAGAGTAAAACAGAACTTATTCAATATCCTGCTGCAAAAAGTGGTGTAAGCTATACAATTCCGTCAAGTGTTTCGAAAATTGACGGTTGCGCTTTTAAGTATACACAAAATGTTAAGACTATAAATGTTCCGCAACAAACAACATCAATAGCAGCGGGTGCATTCAGTAACAGCGTTAATTTGGAAGCGATAAACGTTGATGAAAACAACAGTGATTACAGTTCAGAGGACGGAGTGTTGTTTAATAAAGGTAAAACACAGATTTTTGCATATCCGTCGGGCAAGAGCGATACAAGTTATGCTGTTTCGGAAAACGTGACGGCTATAAAGGCGCAGGCATTTTCGGGCTGCAAAAATTTGATCTCTGTTTCTCTTTCGGATAATGTCAATACTATGGGAACTTCTGTATTTTCCGGCTGTACAAATTTGACAGAAGTGGTATTGTCTGAGAATCTAAGTTGGATTCAGGGTTCGACATTTTCAAATTGTACAAGCCTAAAGAGTGTAAAAATTCCAAGTGATGTAGATACAATATATTCTTCTGCTTTCAGCGGTTGTGCAAGTCTGGAAAGTATAACAATACCTAAAAGTGTTGATTTGATTGAACAGTATGCGTTTTATGATTGTAACAGCTTAAAAGATATATACTATTTTGGTACCGAAACACAATGGAATAAAATTGATATAGAAGAAAACAGCGCAGGTGACGGCAACGGCGCGTTGAAAAACGCAACAATTCATTATAATAAAACAATCGAGCCGTTTACTTACAATTTTAGTACCGACGGAAAATCTGTGGTTATTGTTAAGTGTGACAAATCTGTCAGCGAAGCTACTATACCGAGTGAAATTGAAGGCTTGCCGGTTACGGTGATAGATGACAATGCATTTAATTCTTGCAGCAATTTAGCAAATATAAACATACCTGAAAGTGTTGAACGTATAGGCGTCGGTGCTTTTTATTCGAGCGGAGTAGTCAATGTTACAATGACGGATAATGTTAAAAGCATAGGAGAGGAAGCTTTTAGCTGGTGCAACAAGTTGGAAAGCATAAAGCTGTCTGAAAATATCGACAAAATAGAAGAAAATATGTTTTACGAATGTGAAAGTTTGACAAGTATTGACATACCGAATAAGGTTAAGTCGATAGGGATGAGTGCATTTGCCTTCTGTACAAACTTAACCACTGTAACGATGGGTAAAAATATAAATAAAATTGCAAAAAATGCTTTTAGTGATTGTTATAGTATTACCAATGTGTATTACGCAGGTACGGAGGAAGAGTGGAGTAAGATTGTGTTGGTCGGAAATACATATCTTACAAACGCAACAATCCATTATAACGGAATACCTACGGATATGACTATGACAACGGTAGAAGTTACAAAAACAGAAAACGACACATCATATGATTTTGATATATCCGCACAAATGAAGTACGGCGACTGCTATGTATATGCGGCAATGTATGATGAAAACGGCGTTATGATTGGAATTGACAGAGTACCGCTTTCGATGAAAGACGATACAAAAATTTCTCTTGACAAAAAGGATAATGCCAAGAACGTGAATATATTTGTATTGTCATCACAATTACAACCTATTTCGGAAAAGAAAACAGTAAAATTAGTAGAAGAATAAGTATAAAAAAATGGCACGAAAGTGCCATTTTTTTATACCAACTTTTTATTAATCCACTTACCCGAATAGTATCGGATAACGGGTACTGACGCACCCATTGCCCAGGCGAGCGGAGTAGCAATCCAAATACCTGTTGAGCCGAGCGGGCGAACAAGTATATACGCGAAAATAATTCTTCCGATAAGTTCAAGTATACCTGCGACTGCGGAGGTATTAACATCACCCGCACCGCGAAGAACGTTCAAATATGTTCTCATAACCGCCGCAACTATATACGCAACACACACGATAGTAAGGTACTTGCTGCCTATTACGATAGCCTCTGCGGCTTGTGTTTTGTCAAGGAACAAGCCAAGCAGTTGATTACGGAACAATACAATTCCGGCAGCAATCACTATACATATACCGATAAGTGATGCAAGCGTCTGATACATACCTTTTTTTATTCTGTCCATCTGGTTTGCACCGATGTTTTGACCTGAGAAAACCGACAATGCCGAGCCGACCGATACAATCGGTGCGATTGCGATTGAGTCGATTTTTACGGCGGCGGTATAGCCTGCCATAGTCATTGCACCGAATGAGTTTACAAGACGTTGCACGCTCATTGTGCCGAGTGAAATCAGACAGCTTTCAAGTGCCGACGGTATTCCTGTTTGGAAAATCCGTTTGATTGCGCGTTTTGTTGTTTGGAAGTTTATGCCCTCAAGATTAAGCTGTCTGCGGTGTCTTACCATATGTATAATACAATAAATCGCACTGATAATCTGTGCGATAACGGTTGCAACCGCCGCACCGACAACACCTGTTTTAAACACAACAACGAACAACAAGTCGAAAACTACATTTAATACAGAAGAAAGTATAAGTGCGTAAAGCGGTGTACGGCTGTCGCCAAGACTTCTGAGTATTGCGCTTGACGCGTTATACATAGCCGTACCGATTGTGAATGCGAATATTACGTTTATGTATGCGACTGCCTCGTCGATTACATTGTCGGGCGTGTTCAGAAACGATAAAATCGGCCGTGAAAACATAACTCCGGCAACTGACGTAACCACCGCCAAAATTCCAACTATGTAAATAAGTCCCGTAACTGTTTTTCTCAGTTCGTCAAAATTCCTTGAACCGAAACACTGCGCTATAATAATTCCAGCACCGCTCGTAAGTCCCATCATAAGACAAATCATAACTCCGACAATCGTACCTGTCGAACCTACCGCCGCAAGAGATTCAGCCCCCACAAACTTACCGACAATCGCCGCGTCAACAAAGTTATACACCTGTTGAAAGATATTTCCGATCAGCATCGGAACTGAAAAAGAAATTATCAATTTTAACGGATTTCCTTTAGTCATATCGCTTATCATTTCACAATACACCGCCCCTCGTTTTAATAACTTATGACATTATAGTCTATTAAATTCATAAAGTCAATAAGGTTGAAAAATTTATTTTTATTTGTTATAATATTGTTAAAAAAGACAAGGGGGTCTTAAAATTGAAAGTGTTGTTGTTATCCGTAAAAGCCGGTTACGGACATCATTCTACGGCTAAGGCTATTATGGAATATTTCGAGGAGAACGGACATCAATGTCATATGCTTGATATATTCGACTATGTAAATCATCGTTTGGGAAATTCAATACAGGACGGATACTTGCTTTCGACAAAGTACCTTGCAAAGACGTATGCGAAGGCTTACGGCAAACTTACGCAAAAGGACGAGCCGTATGACCGTAATTCGCTTGTATCGATATTTTCGCGGTTTGTTTCAAAGAAACTTGAAAAGTTCGTTGTTGAATATAATCCCGATTTGATAATCGGTACGCATAGCTATGCCGGAGTGTGTATAAGCATACTTGCCGACCGTGCGGCTTTTGACTGTCCGTCTGTCGGAATAGTAACCGATTTCACCGTACATCCGTTTTGGGAAAGTACGTTCCTTGACTATTACGTAATTCCGGATGAACTTTTGGAACACGAAATGCAGAAAAAAGGTATAGCGAAAAAGAAACTTTTGCCTTTCGGTATACCCATAAGAGAACAGTTTGTAAAGAAAAACGACCCTATTGAGGCACGGAAAAAACTCGGGATTGAAAATATTCCCACTATACTTATAATGATGGGTTCAATGGGGTACGGAAATATAAAAAAGATTTTGGCACAAATTGATACATATCCGAAAGATTTTCAAGTGCTGTGCGTTTGCGGTACAAATAAGAAAATAAAAAGCGTAGTTGATGAATGTGATTGGAATAAAAAAATATATTCATACGGATTTGTAGATAATGTTGACGTAATGATGGACGCCGCCGACTTTATAATAACAAAGCCGGGCGGACTTACAACATCAGAATCGCTTGCAAAAGGATTGCCGATGATAACAATGAATCCGCTTCCCGGACAAGAGGACAGAAACCTTAATTTCCTTGTGAATAATGGTGCGGCAATTATGGTAAATGACACTTATCCGATTTCTGAAGCGATAAATCAAATGTTTGCTTGTCCTTGGCGTGTTGCAATGATGGAGGAAAGCGTAAGACATCTCGGTAAACCGAATGCAACGGCTGACCTTTATAATTTCTGCTGTGCAAAGGTTTTGGCAAAATCAACGCTTATTTGAAATTCTTTGTGATTTAGGTAATTTAATATGCCTGCGTCAGTTTTAAAATCAAATACCAACTTGTAACTTGCAAGCTTCATACCTCCGCTGTGTTGTGAGCCGTATTTCGTATCTCCGTACAGCGGATTTCCTATGTGCGAAAACTGTGCTCTGATTTGGTGGGTGCGTCCTGTTTCAAGCTCGACTTCCACAAGTGAAGTGTCTTTTTTTTCGGCAATAACATTATATTTTGTGCCGATTTTCTTTGAATTTTCTTCATTATAATCTGAAACCGTAACTTTTTTGTCACCGCGTGTAAGATATGCGGTAAGATGACCACTTTTTTTTAGATGACCTTCGACAATGCAAAGGTATATCTTTTTAATTTCGCGACTGCGAATTTTTTCATTTATTATACGAAGTGCGGCGGCATTTTTCGCACCGATTATTATACCTGATGTATTTCGGTCAAGGCGGTTGCAGAATGACGGCGAAAAACTGTGTTCGTTTTCGGGATTGTATTCGCCTTTTTTGTACAGATAACTCTGCATTCTTTCAAGAAGCGTATCCTTTGTGCCTTTATCGTCCGAATGGACTACAACACCGCTTTCTTTATTAATAAGTATAATATTTTCGTCCTCATATACAACGTCAATATCGGAATTGCCTGCTTTAAAGCTTGATTTGCTTTCGTAAAATTCGTCTTTAAAAAATAACTTCAACACATCGCCGTTTTGGAGCATATATTTGCCGTCTTTAATGTGTTTGCCGTTTACTCTGACGCAATTTTTTCTAAGACTTTTATATAACATACTCTGTGGCATATTGACAAGATATTTTGTAAGAAACTTGTCAAGCCGTTGCCCTGCGTCGTTTTGATTTATCGTGATTTCCCTCATTTGTTACCTCGATTGATATTTTATTTGTAAACATTTATTTTTGATATTGTATCATAAAAAAAATTGTGTTACAATATAGTTTGCATAAATATTTTATATGAATAAAAATTGTATTCAAATTTCGGAAGGAGAAAAAATATGGGAATTTTCGGCGGCGGTTATGATAAACCGGGTAAGGGAGTAGATAAGAATGAACCTAAAAAGAAAGGCTTTTTCTTGTTTTTTGATATTGTGATACGTAAGTTCACTAAATTTTTGGGTGCGAACTGTCTTTATGCGATAACGAGTATTATATGGATTGCGATTTTATATATTTTCGGCGGTATAGTTTTGAGCAGTACGCATATCGTTCAGAATGTTTCAGACACTATTATTTCACTTGGTACGGAATCAAGTGCGGAAAATGTGCAGGGAAGTATTATGATACTTATTCAGCTTGCTTTTTCAATCGGTGTGTTCACGTTTTGGGGTTCAGGTCCTGCAACGGCGGCTTATTCGTATATAACAAGATGTTTCACACGCGGTGAACATACTTGGGTTTTGAGTGACGGTGCGGACAAGTTTAAGGAAAACTTTAAACAGGGTATGGTAGTTGTGCTGATTGACGCGGTTTTGCTTGTGTTCGGACTTAATGCAATTCTTTTCTATCATTCGCTTTACGTTTCAACGGGCAGTATGCTTTGGATGATGTTGCTGTATGTTATGATACTCGTACTTGTTGTTTATACAATGATGCACCCGTATTTGTATCAAATTATGGTTACATTTAAATGTGGAATCGGCTCGCTTTATAAAAATGCGTTGCTTATAACACTTGCAAAATTACCGGGTAACTTTTTTACAACGCTTATAGGAGTACTTATATACGGTGCGTTGTTTACATTCGTTAATCCGCTTGCAGCGGCAATTATAGTAGTAGTTATCGGACTTTGCGTTACTTGCTATCCGCCGCAATTTTATGCTGCAAGAGTAATTGAACGCTCAATATTAAAGGATATGAAAGAAAAACAGCCTAAGGTTGAATATATCGGGGAGGAAGAATAATGGTTTTAGGTGAATATGATGTTGCCGTAATCGGAGGCGGTCACGCGGGCTGTGAGGCGGCTTTGGCGGCGGCAAGATTGGGTATGAAAACGATTATGTTTTCAATAAGCCTTGACGCAATAGGAAATCTTCCTTGTAACCCAAGTATAGGAGGTACGGCGAAAGGTCACCTTGTTCGTGAACTTGATGCACTCGGCGGTGAAATGGGTAAAGCGGCGGACGCTTCGTTTATACAGTCAAAAATGCTTAATAAAGGCAAAGGCCCTGCCGTACATTCGCTTAGAGCACAGATTGACAGAAAAAAGTATCACGTTGAAATGAAAAAACGTGTTGAAAATCAAGAGAATTTACAGGTTAAACAAGCGGAAATCGTAAATGTAATTACCGATGAAGATAATAATGTAACGGAAGTTGTAACACATACAGGCGTTGAATATAAGGTAAAAGCGGTTATTATTGCCAGCGGAACTTATTTAAAGGGTAAAATTCTTATCGGAAGTTATTCGCGTGAAAGCGGTCCTGACGGAATGTTCCCTGCAAATGAACTTTCGGAAAATCTTCGCAGATTGGGTATTGAATTAAAGCGATTTAAAACAGGTACTCCGGCAAGAGTGCACGCGGATACACTTGACTACAGTAAGATGGAGCTTGAGGAGGGTGACGAAAAAATCGTGCCATTCTCGTTTGAAACGGAGAATGTCGGCAAAAATCTTGTTCCTTGCTATCTTGTGTATACAAATGAAAAAACTCACCAAATTATACACGACAATCTCGGTCGTTCGGCAATGTACGGCGGTATGGTTGAGGGTATAGGTCCGCGATACTGTCCGTCTATCGAAGATAAGGTTGTGCGTTTTTCGGAAAAGCCAAGACATCAGCTTTTTATGGAGCCTATGGGAATTGATACAAAGGAAGTATATGCACAAGGCTTTTCAACGAGTATGCCTGAGGACGTACAGCTTGAAATGTATAGAAGTGTTGAGGGACTTGAAAATGTCGAAATTATGCGTCCTGCATATGCAATAGAATATGATTGCTGTGATCCGACTCAACTGTATGCAACGTTGGAATTTAAGAATGTACATGGACTTTACGGCGCAGGACAGTTTAACGGTACGTCCGGCTATGAGGAGGCGGCGTCACAAGGACTTATTGCCGGAATTAATGCGGCATTGAAACTTAAAAACGAAGAACCGCTTACATTAAAACGTTCGGACGGATATATCGGCACACTTATAGATGACCTTATAACAAAGGGTACAAACGAGCCGTACCGAATGATGACATCACGTTCGGAATACCGTTTGCTTTTAAGACAGGATAACGCAGATGAAAGACTTACTCCGTTCGGATATAAAATCGGTCTTATATCGGAAGAAAGATATAAAAAGTTCCTTGAAAAAATGGATATGGTTGAAAATGAAATTAAGCGTGTGACGTCGGTTATAGTACCGCCGAAAGATGCAAATCCGCTTTTGGAACAGTATAATTCGACCGCCGTTAAGACGGGAATACGTCTTAGCGATATGATAAAACGTCCAGAACTTGATTATGAAAAACTTGCACCTGTCGACCATAACCGTCCGACACTTCCGGACGCAGTTTGTGAACAGGTTGAAATTAAACTAAAGTATGACGGCTATATAAAAAGACAGATAGCACAGGTTGAGCAGTTTAAGAAAATGGAGGAAAAACTTCTTCCCGAAAATCAAGATTATTCTGATATACACGGCTTGCGATTGGAGGCAAGACAAAAATTGAATAAGATACAGCCAAAGTCACTTGGACAAGCGTCAAGAATTTCCGGTGTTTCACCGTCCGATATGTCGGTATTGATTGTATGGTTGGAATCACAAAAAAGATAACAAATAAAAAATGTGTGTCATTTGATATGACACACATTTTTAGATAGTAGGCAAAACAGTTATGGTTTTGCCTACTTTATTTTTGGGAGTTTGAGGTGCAACCTCATTAAAAATCATTTCTGGCGACCTGTGCGGCAGAAATGACTTAAAATCTAAAGTTTCGACTTTGGAGGAACTTTATGATTTTTTCTCAAAAAAATACTCAAAAATTACATCGAAGATGTGATTTTTGGAGCTGTCGACATTTTGTCGACAGGCTCACTACTCATTATCATTTACCATATGATTAATTCTTGCGGGGATTTCGTTTGTTACTATGAAGTCCACACCGTAATCAATGTATTTTTGTGCTGTTTCCGTGTCGTCAACGGACCATACACCGCAGAAAATATTTTGTTGATGGAGTATATCTATTGCGGCTTGATCTACTTGCGGATAGTTATACAAAATACCTCTGTTTTCGGATATTTCCGTAATACGTTCAAGATTATCCGTATACGGTGCAGGAGTGTAACCGATTGTCATAACAGGGATAATACTGTTTCTTGCACGAATTTCTTTTACATCATCAATCGCACCTGTGATTATACAATGCGTTTCAAGTCCGCTTGCTATGATTGTGTTTAGAAATGCATCGTAATTGGTGATATTTTTGATTTCGATAATCGGTACATTTCCGTATGTACTGCATATCGAAAGGTATTCTTCAAGAGTAGGTATTTTTAAGTTTTCGTTTGTGTCGAGATAATTTCCGTAGTCAATTTGGAACTGACTTAAATCGTCAAGCGTGTAGTCGGAAATAGCTCCCGAACCGTTTGTTGTTCTGTCAAGAGTGTCATCGTGCATACAGACGAATTGACCGTCACTTGTTTCGCAAATATCCGTTTCGATACCCCAAAAACCAATTTTACCGGCAAGCTCAAACGCCGGAATACTGTTTTCGGGCGCATAGTTTGAATATCCTCTGTGTGCGACAAAACGTTCCGTGCTGCCGCCTGAAAATACGGTTGATGTACCGCTTTCGGCTTGCTGTGCACTCGCCGGAGTGGCGATTGCGTCATTATTATCGGAAGAAGGAAAGAATTTTAACATAACAGCAGACACGGCAAAAAGAAGTACGGTAAGTATCCATAATTTGCGTCGTACATTGTACATATTAAAAACCTCCTTTCACGTCTGCTCGTTTATTTAGAATAATGATTTTATACCTATTATAATAAGAATAATTCCGCCGAGTATTTCTGCTTTGTCGCCAAGTTTCTCACCTGCTTTTGTACCGACAAATAATGCGATAAGACTTAGAACAAATGTAGTTACCGCAATAATCGGTGCGGACTGCCATATGTTTGCACTGTTTGCGGCAAACGAAACACCTACGGCGAATGCGTCAATGCTTGTTGCAACTGCTTGAACAAGTAATATCCAAAGCGTGAGCTTTTTCGGCTCGGTCTCTTCGTCTTTGGCAAGCCCCTCACGAATCATATTAATACCGATTATACCGAGAATAAGCAGTGAAATCGGTCCTGACCATTTTTCAATAAACGATGCGAAAAGACTTCCGAGAAAGAACCCTAAAATCGGCATTATTCCCTGAAAAAGCCCGAACAAAATCGGCATTGAAAGTTTTCTCAGCCCTGTCATATTCGTATAGACCATTGAACTTGCGATACAGACCGCAAAAGCGTCCATACTTAGTGCTATACCGATAAGCACTATTTCTGAAATTGACATTATGTATTCCCCCATAATTTAGCTTTGAATTTATATTATACTATATATTCTGCCTTTAATCAAGGCAATATTCAACAAAAAACTCGAAAAACACATAAAAAAAGCCGAGTTAATCGAATTAATCGGCTTTTTTTATGTGTTTGTAATTTTTAGTTTGTACGGATAACAACGGTTTGAGTATCTCCGTCCCAGTCAACGTCAAAGCCTACCATATCGGCAATGTCACGGATTTTGAAGTAAGTATTTCCGTTGATGTTGTAAGAAAGAACTTCTTTTTCTTCGCCGTCCACATAAACAGGGGCGGTGTTTTGGTCAACATTAAGTGCGGCTGAATGGTCGCTGTTAAGCTCGCCGCCGACTATTGTGTATTTAACTCCCGTTGAAATTGCGATAGCACTCAAATTCTCGTCCCACGCAACGTCAAAACGTGCATTTGTTGTACGAAGTACCATTGCAATATCACGAATTTTATAATAATTTGAGTCGTTTACGGAATAACCCGATACTTCAACGTCTATACCGTTTACGGATAGTTTTGCATTTGAATTTGTTGCGGTAAGCGTGTTGATCCCCTCGTATCTGTCGACAAAATCCTTGATTTTTGCTCTGTTCGGATAACCGTTTGTCAAAAAGTCGTTGCCGTACATATCAACGTAAGGAACGGTTTGATATGAGCTTACATATGATTTAAGTATTTTTTCTGTTGAGAAAGTCTGACCGTCAAACATAAGCTTGTAGAAGTTGATAACCGAAGAATAGCGCGGTACTTCACGACCGACAAATATGTATCTTCCGCCGTCTTGGTATACGGTGATGTCTGAAAGGCAAGTACCGATAATGTTGTTAGGAACATCAATATTTGAAATTGTATTGCCTTTCATAGTGAACGCGGCTGAAATACCTCCGTCCATACCGTCACGCATAACGAATGCCTCCGGTATACCGTTTCTGTCAAGATCGGTAAGAACTACTTGATTGTATGACGGATCTGAGGACATAATTTTCATAAGACGTGTAACGAATGCTTCACGCCAACTCTCTGCCGCAAATGTACTTGTTACGCAAAGCGTAAACATCATAGCAGTGGCAATTATCGCCGAAATAATCTTTTTCATTTTATTTTTCCTTTCATAATAAAAAGTGTTCAAGTTCTTTTTAAATATCTGTATTATACTAAAATTTTTTAGTGTTGTCAAATCTGACACTATTTTTACGAATATCGCTTGAATATTTGACTGTAATTTATTATACTAAAAGAAAAAGATAAATAAAAACAGAGAGAAGAAGATTATATGAAGTACAGAGAAATGGCGGGAGAGAAAATATCGGTATTGGGCTTCGGTTGTATGAGATTTCCGACAACGTCAAAAAATGCGGAAGACATTGATGCCGAAAAATCAGCAAAAATGCTTGAATACGCTATTGAAAACGGTGTGAACTATTTTGATACAGCGTATGTTTATCACGGCGGAAAAGGTGAAAGTTTTATAGGCGGAGTTTTAAAGCCGTATCATGACAAAATACATATTGCCACGAAATGTCCTACATGGGAAGTGAAGTGTGAGGAGGATTTCGACCGTTTGCTTAACGAACAGCTTGAAAGACTTCAAACCGATTATATTGATTTTTACCTTATGCATGCACTTGATAAGGACAGATTTAAGAATGTTGTCGAAAAATTCAATCTTATAGACAGGCTCAACAAGGCGAAAGCCGACGGCAAAATACGTCATATCGGTTTTTCGTTCCATGATGACGTTGAAACATTAAAAAAGATTATTGATGCAAATCCTAATTGGGAGTTTTGTCAGATACAGCTTAACTATATTAACGTAAAACATCAGGCGGGTCTTGAGGGACTTGAATATGCACATAAAAAAGGACTTGACGTGGTTATAATGGAACCGCTTTTGGGCGGTAAACTTGCGAACCCGTCACCGCAGGTCGCAAAAATGCTGTCTGACGAAAAGACGCCTGTTGAGTGGGCAATGGATTTCCTGTGGAACAGAGAAGAAGTATCACTTCTTTTGAGCGGTATGGGTGCAATGGAACAGGTGCAGTCAAATATAGACTATGCGGATAAAGCGGAAGTGGGTATGCTGACGGAAGAAAATCTTGATATGCTTGCAAAGACAAAAGAGGTATTTGACAAAATGGCACTTGTACCGTGTACAAAATGTGCGTACTGTATGCCTTGTCCGTTCGGACTTGACATACCTAAAACATTTGAGGCGTACAATGCAACCGCTTCACTCGGTACAGACAGAGCAAAGGCAATTTATGCAGAACTTAACAAGGGTGCGGACCAATGTAAGAAATGCAAAAAATGCGAAAAAGTCTGTCCGCAGAGTATTAAAATCAGTCACACAATGACCGAAATTGCAAAAATATTTGCGAAATAATTATAAAGGCTGTCTGATAAATTTCAGACAGCCTCAGCGTGTAGACAAAAGTGTCTACACGCTGGCAGAGGTCGAGAAAATAGTTCGGATTTTGCGAAAATGAACTCGTCGGCGTACGTTTGTACGTTAGAGTTTATTTTCGCAAAAAGTGCACAGGCAAGCCGTATATCGAAGATAGGCTTGCCTGTTGCTTTTTATAGCTATAAATTAAACTTTAAAATATAAAAATAATATATTGCACGTTCCGGACAATTTGTCGACAGTCTGAGGCTGTCTGATAAATTTCAGACAGCTTTTTCTTGTATGGAATTTATTATGCGATATTGACTTATACAACGGTAATGTAGTATAATCGTTTTTGTAATGAAAAAAACAGGAGGATTGTTCTTTTGGTATTTTCAAGTTTAATATTTATGTGCATATTTTTGCCGATAGTGCTGATTGCATATAATTTATCGAAAAATCTTACATATAAAAATACAGTACTGATTATCGCCTCGCTTTTTTTCTACGCGTGGGGTGAGCCGATATGGGTAGTACTTTTGATATTCAGTGCGTTTGTGGATTATATAAACGGACGTATAATTGATAAATACTATGCGAGGGCAGGTGCAACGATTGCACTTGTTTCGTCACTTGTGATAAATTTAGGCTTGCTTGCAATGTTTAAATATTCGGGATTTTTTATTGAAAACATCAACACGTTTTTACACACGTCAATCCCTAATCCGAATTTCAAACTGCCTATCGGAATATCGTTTTACACATTTCAAACGCTGTCGTATACGATAGATATGTACAGAGGAAAAACGCGAGTGCAAAAATCGTTTTTGGGATTTTTGGCATACGTTTCAATGTTTCCGCAGCTTGTCGCAGGACCTATTGTGCGGTACAGTACGGTTGCGAGCGAACTGAACAGCAGACGTGTTACGGCTGATGATTTTGCATACGGCGTAAAAAGATTTACCGCAGGTATGTGCAAAAAAGTAATGCTTGCAAACAGTTCGGGTGCGGTTGCGTCAATGGTGCTTGACAGTACAAGACTTACGGTTGCGTCATCATGGCTCGGAATAATAATGTATACATTTCAGATTTATTTCGATTTTTCGGGTTACAGTGATATGGCGATAGGCTTGGGAAGAATGTTGGGTTTTCACTTTGGTGAAAACTTTGAATATCCGTACATTTCAAGAAGTATAACCGAATTTTGGAGAAGGTGGCACATATCACTGTCAACATTTTTCAGAGATTACGTCTATATACCGCTCGGCGGTAACAGATATCACGCAATACGAAATATATTCATAGTATGGCTTTTAACCGGACTTTGGCACGGAGCAAGCTGGAATTTTATATTTTGGGGATTGTTTTACGGTGTACTTTTGTTTATTGAAAAAACACTGTTTAAAAAGAAACTTCAAAAAATTCCCGCTCCCATCTGCTATATATACACTATGTTCTTCGTAATACTCGGTTGGGCGCTGTTCTATTTTACGGACTTAAACGCACTTTGGACATTCATAAAGAGTGCGTTCGGTGTGGGTACGGCATTGTACGACTTGACGGCGGTGTCAACATTCTGTACGAATGCATGGCTTATTGCGGTTTGCGTAATAGCGTCAACTCCGATACCGACAATTATACACAAGAATTTCTGCAAAAAATCAAAGGTATTTGTGGCAATATCGGAGCCGATTTTGGTTATTGTCGGACTTGGAGTGTGCTTTGTTCTGCTTGTGGGACAAACATATAATCCGTTTTTGTATTTCAGATTTTAAGGAAAGGTGACGAATATGAGAAATAAGCTTACAATCGGTGCATTTCTTCTTATGTTGACAGCTTTTATCGTTGTACTCGCACTTCCGGCGGACGAGGAAAGTATAAAATCTGAAAACAGAGTGATGGCAACAATTCCGCCTGTAAATGAGGAAACAGTGTTTTCGGGTGAATTTGAAACAGGGTTTGAAAGTTTTATCGGGGATAATATCGCTTATCGTTCACAAATTACCGATTTTTCAAAAACGTTGGACGAAAAAAGAGGATTTGTACCGAAAACAGGTAAAATTATTTCCACAAATAAAGATATAGGAACGGGTACAACTCAAAAGCAAACTCTTCTTGTTGCGGATAACACTATTATGGAGATGTTTATAAGAAACGATAAAACAGAGCAGGAATATGCCGACGCGATAAATCGCTATGCCGAAAAACTTCCTGAAAATATAAAACTTTTCAGTATGGTAATTCCGACACAGCTTGAATTTAAAGAACCTATATATAAGAATTTGCAGGACAGTCAAAAGGATACGATAGACAGTATTTATTCAAAGCTTGACAGCAGGGTGGGTACTGTTGACGCATACGGTTTGCTGTCCGAACATTCAAATGAGTACACATATTTCAGAACCGACCACCACTGGACGCAACTCGGCGCGTATTACGGTTACAGTGCGTTTATGAATAAAGAGGGCGGACAAGCGGTAAATAAAGATGATTACGAAACGGGTAAGATACAAGGCGTACTCGGTTATCTTTATGACAGAGTAAGTTCAGATGTGGCGACAGAACCCGACACGATTGAATGGTACGACGTTGACTATGATAAGCATATCAAAACAACAATGTATGCAACCGACGAAAAAGGCGAAATGTATTCGTACAACGGTGTGATGTACGACAGAAGTAAAGCGAATTATAACTTTTTCTTCGGCAGTGACCATCCGATTGTCGAAATGACGAATGAGAAAAATCCTGACGGTAAAACGTTGGTTGTGCTTAAAGATTCGTATACAAACGTACTTGCACCATGGCTTATAGAAAGCTATAAAAATGTAATTCTTGTCGATCCGAGAATTTTTGACTGCGATTTTCAGATGATTTTGGATATGTATTCACCTGATGAGGTGCTTGTTGTGAATTATATTTTCACGACTGTTTTTTCGGATTATTGTAATTTGCTTGAAAATTTGTACGATTAACAAAGAAGCGGTTTCTTTTTATAAAGAATTACCGCTTTTTTCTTTACAATAACAATTCGTTATGATATAATTCTAATATTGAGAAAAAACAAAAAGGAGAGAATGAAATGGGTAAGACTAAAGGCGGTTTCACACTTCCGGGTGAAAGCGGTTATGAAAAGCTAACACTTGAAATGGCTGAAAAATGGGGTGCAGACGTAATCAGAGATTCTGACGGTACGGAATTGTCACCTGAAATTATAAATGCGGGTTACGGAATTTATTCTACAATTTGTATTATTCGTGACCATAACGAGTGGGCAAAGCAAAACACAGATAAATTACAGCAGTCATTCCTTATGACAAATCCTGTTGTTGCAGAAAGCGACAGTGTTAAGATTGACCTTATGAAGGACTTCTTTAACGAACAGTTCAAGATTAACGAGTCTGACGAATCAAAGGCATATTGGCAGGTATTCGACAGAACTACAAATGAAGAAGTTAAGGATTGGACATATGAAAACGGCGTTGTTACGGTAAATGGCGTAACACCTTGGCATAAGTACACAGTAAACTTCCTTGCATACAGAATTTGGGAAGAAATTTCAATGTACAATCATACAACAAATAATTGGGACAAGGAACATCTAATGCAGATTGATCCGAGATACCCTGAAACACAGCAATATATGCTTGATTGGATGAAGAACTGGTGCGAAACACACCCTGCAACAACAGTTGTTCGTTTCACATCAATGTTCTATAACTTCGTATGGATTTGGGGTTCAAACGAGAGAAACAGAGATTTATTCTCAGATTGGGCGTCATATGACTTTACGGTTTCTCCGCTTGCTCTAAAGGAATTTGAAAAGAAGTACGGTTATGCACTTACTTCAGAGGACTTCATCAATAAGGGCGAACTTCACGCTACACATATGACTTGTGACAAGAAAAAGCTTGATTGGATGGAATTCATCAATGATTTTGTTGTTGACTTCGGTAAAAAGCTTGTTGACCTTGTACATACATACGGTAAAAAAGCTTATGTATTCTATGATGACAGCTGGGTAGGCGTTGAGCCTTGGGGTAAGAGATTTAAGGACTTCGGCTTTGACGGCCTTATCAAGTGCGTATTCAACGGCTTTGAGGCAAGACTTTGTGCAGGCGTTGACGCAGTTGAAACTCACGAAATCAGACTTCACCCATATTTGTTCCCTGTAGGTCTTGGCGGTGCTCCTACATTTATGGAGGGCGGTAATCCTACACTTGAAGCAAAGGGATATTGGAAGAACGTAAGACGTGCACTTCTTCGTGCACCTATCGACAGGATCGGTCTTGGCGGTTACCTTTCATTGACATTGCCGTTCCCTGATTTCAACGACTATATCGAAAAGATTGCAGACGAATTCAGAGAAATAAAGGAATTCCATAAGGCAGGTAAGCCATACGTTTTAAAACCGAGAGTTGCCGTTCTTACATTCTGGGGCAGTCTGCGTTCATGGACTTGTGCAGGTCACTATCACGAACACCCTGAACTTGATCTTATAAACATTATCGAGGCTCTTTCAGGTATGCCGTTTGACGTTGAATTCATCAGCTTTGATGACCTAAAGAATAAGGGACTTGACAATTACGACGTTGTTATCAATGCCGGATTTGCAGGAAGCGCATGGTCAGGTGGAGAACAATGGAAAGACGAAAAGGTTGTTTCACTTCTTACAGAGTGGGTTAACAACGGCGGTGCATTCATCGGTGTAAACGAACCGTCTGCAACAGATGGTTACGATACATTCTTCCGTATGTCACACGTTCTTGGCGTAAGCGAAGATACAGGTGCAAGAATTTGTCACGGTAAGTATTCGTTTGACGTTGAAAACAACGGTGCGGTTGTAGACGGCACGGTTCTTGCAGGTAAAAACAAGGTTTATCTTGTTGACGGCGAAACAAAGGTGCTTGCAGCTGACGGAAATATGCCGACAGTTACAACTCATAAGTTCGGTAAAGGTACCGGTGTTTATATGTCAAGCTTTAAGCATGGCGAAGTTAATAACAGAACACTTCTTAACCTTATTCTTACTGCCGCAGGCGAAAGCACAGACCAAAAGTATTTGACAGATAACGTAAATACAGAGTGCTGCTATTATCCTGAAGGTAAACAGCTTGTTGTTATCAATAATGCGGATACAGAACAAACTGCAACAGTTAAGACTGACGCAGGTGATAAGACTGTAACACTTAGTGCATTTGATACACAGATAGTACAGCTGTAATAAAATAAAAACTAACGAGCTGTTAGAAATTAACAGCTCGTTTTGTATATTGAGGTGTATTTAATGGATAAAAATAATCAGCTTGAAACCGCACCTATAGGAAAACTTGTGTTTAAGCTTGCGATACCGACTGTTATGGCACAGCTTGTAAACTTGCTGTATAACATAGTTGACAGAATTTATGTCGGACGAATACCGGAGATAGGCTCACTTTCGCTTGCAGGATTGGGTGTTACGTTTCCTATAATATTGCTTGTTTCGGCATTTGCAATGCTTGCAGGTATGGGCGGTGCGTCAAGAGCGGCGGTAAGCATGGGTGAAAAAGACAACGACAAAGCAGAGAAAATACTCGGCAACTGTACAATGCTGCTTATAATATTTTCGGTAGTGCTGGCGGTTGTGTTTATGCTTACGAAAAATCAGATATTGATGAAATTCGGCGCAAGTGAGGCAACTTTGCCGTATGCGTCGGATTATATAAGCATATATCTTGTCGGTACGATATTTGTACAGATTGCGTTGGGACTGAATTTGTTTATAACAAATCAAGGCTTTGCAAAAACAAGTATGATGACCGTTTGCATAGGTGCGGTGCTGAATATTGTGCTTGACCCGATTTTTATATATGTGTTCGGAATGGGCGTAAAGGGTGCGGCGCTTGCAACGATAATTTCGCAAGGTGTATCGTGTTTGTGGGTGCTTAAATTTTTGACGGGTAAAAAGACCGTTTTGAAAATCAGACTTAAAAATCTTGTTTTGGACGGAAAAATCGTTACTTCGGTTTTGTCGCTCGGTGTGTCACCGTTTATAATGCAGGCAACGGAATGTTTAATTCAGCTTACATTCAACAACGGTATGCTTAAATACGGAAATGACCTGTATGTTGCATTGATGTCGATACTGTTCAGCTTAACACAGCTTATATGGATGCCGCTTAACGGTTTTTCGCAAGGCGCACAGCCGGTTATCGGATATAATTACGGTGCAAAGCGTTTTGACAGAGTGAAAAAAGCGTTTAAACTTCAATTTACGGTAAGTATATGTTTCTCGCTTTTTGCGGTTGCGCTTGTCGAAGTGTTCCCGACAGCGTTTTTGAAGATGTTCACAAATGACCAAGAGCTTATAGATATAGGTATAAACGCAACTCGTCTTTTCCTTGCAGGTATGTCTGTGATGGGTGCACAGTGTGCATGTCAGCAGACATTTTTGGCGTTGGGCGAGGCGAAAATATCAATGTTTCTTGCGTGCCTTAGAAAAATTATACTTTTGTTTCCGCTTGCACTTATACTTCCGAATATCGCAAATATGGGAGTGTGGGGATTGCTTTTGGCGGAGCCGGTAAGTGATGTCGTTGCGGCAAGCTGTACAACGATAATGTTTACAATAAGAAGCAGAAAAATATTAAAACAATAAAAAGGAGTGTGCTGTATGAAAAAGATATTAATGGTTATAGCGGCGGTTGCTGTCTTACAGACTGCGGTATATGCACAAAGCATTGATTTCAGCGGTGACGTTACGGGCGGTAAAAGCGTTGAAGTAACTAATCTTGAAAACGGATATTATGACCTTACGGCAGTATGTAAAAATACTTCGGAGGAGGGTGTGTCGTATTTGTACGGAGTATCGGACGGATACACTGCGGCAAGTACGGTTTTACCTGTTTCGGCTGACGGTGTTAAGGTTACCGTAAGAGGAATTGAAGTTGAAAACGGTAAATGCACAATCGGCGTTGGTACTGACGGAAACGGCGTGATTGCAATATCGGACGTTGATCTTGTTAAGACGGACAAGCAAAACGGCTTTATACAAGGCGGCGATATGACCGAAGTTGATTATATCGAAAGCCTTGGCGGTGAATATAAAGACAGTGACGGAAACAAGGTTGACCCGTTTGAATTTTTGTCGCAGAACGGTATGAATATGGCGAGAATACGTCTTAGCAATACACCGGGCAAGGGTACAGGTGACGGAGTGTATTATCTTCCGAGTGGTTTTCAGGACGAAGAAGATTGTCTGAAGCTTGCAAAGCGTGCAAAGGACGCAGGTATAGGAATACAGTTCACGTTTAATTATTCCGATTATTGGTCGAACGGCTCAAGACAGATTATTCCGTCCGAATGGGTTAAGCAGATTAAAGACGAGCTTGGCTATGACGTTAAGAATGCTGACTTTCTAAACTCAATGACAAGTGAACAAAGAGAGGAAATTCAAGATAAACTTGCGGAAATAGTATACAACTATACATATGATATTATGTCAAAGTTAAAGGCACAGGGGACTGTTCCGGAATATGTTTCGCTTGGCAATGAAATTCGCGGCGGAATGTTATTTCCGTTCGGCAACACATATGATGCAAGTATGAACAGAGATAGATTTGAACTTGTATTCGGTGACGATAAAAACGCAGATGAAGATATAAAATGCCCAAAAGATTGGGAAGGGCTTGTTAAGTTTATCAATGCCGGATATGACGCGGTAAAGGCGGTGTCGGAGGACTCAAAGGTTATAATTCACCTTGACGACGGTTCAAAGTCAAACAAATTCACATATTTCTTTGATGAACTTGACAAACTCGGTGCAAAGTATGACGTAATCGGTGCGTCATATTATCCTGCATGGACGGACAACAATGCGGAAGCCTGTAAGGAATTTTGTAATGAAATTTCAAAGAAGTACGACAAAGACATTATGATTATGGAAACAGGTTTTAATTGGAACGAAACAAGAAAAGACGGTTATGCGGGACAGTTAAAGGATTCAGATGTGTATAAGGACATTTATCCGCCGACAATGGCAGGACATAAAAATTTTATGGCAGAACTTTTCAACGAATTAAAAAGCGTTGACGATAACAGATGTCTGGGTGTGCTTTATTGGGACCCTTGTATGATTCACGTCGAAGATAAAGATAATAAAAATGCGTCTTTGTCGGGTTGGGCTGTAAAGGAAAGTGACGATAAGACAGACGTTAACGTTGTCGAAAACACAACGCTTTTCGATTTTGACGGAAAAGCTATTCCATCGGTTGACGTATATAAACATTCTTCAAGCAGTAAGGAAGAAGTCAATATTCAAACTATAAGTGATGAAAAGAATGTCAAAACACGAATTGAAAACAATACCGACAGTACGAACAAGGTAAGTGTTATTGTAATCGGTTATGACGAAAACAATGTCATAAACAGTGTACAAAACGTGTCAAAAGAAGTAAACGCAAATACGGCAGAGATCGTTTCGGTAAATCTGCCGCAAGGTAAATATGCGGTTTATGTGTGGAATGGCAGCCGATTAATTAAAAAATAAACAACAACACTCAAAAAGGACGTTTTTAAAACGTCTTTTTTGTTTTGTATAAAAAGACGGCTTTTTTATATAAAAAACGTAATTTGATTGACATATTGCATAAAAAATGATAGTATTTATATTGCATAGTAACAAATTAAGGTAAAAAGAGGGGGTAAAGCTGTTTAATGAAAAAGGGTAAAAAGTTAAAAGAGAGAGATAAAAAAGGCTTTAAATACTATCTGAAAAGGGACTGGCAGTTGTATGTACTGCTGTTCTTTCCGTTGGCATTTGCGATAGTCTTTAAGTTTTTACCGCTTTTGGGGTTGTCGGTAGCGTTTCTTAATTATGACGTTGTCGGCGGTTTTGAGAGAGCGAAATTCATAGGTTTTGACGCGTTTAAGGAAATCTTCAAAATGAAAGATTTTTACATAGCACTTCGTAATACTATCGTGCTTAACGGTCTTGATCTTATAATCGGTTTTCCGGCTCCGATAATTTTGGCGATATTATTAAATGAAATACGCAATAAGTATTTCAAACGTATCAGCCAAACGGTTTTATATTTACCGCATTTTCTTTCGTGGGTAATCATTGCAGGTATATTCTATCAGCTTTTGTCACCGTCTACGGGATTTGTGAACGTACTTATAATGCGTCACGGCGGTGAAAGCATACCGTTCCTGACGGAAAAATGGCATTGGCTTGTGTCGTACTGTTTAATCGGCGTATGGCAGAGCATGGGTTGGGGTACGATTATATATCTTGCCGCAATCACAGGTATTAATGCTGACCTTTACGAAGCGGCAACGGTTGACGGTGCAGGCAGATGGAGAAAAATATGGAATATAACACTTCCTTGTATTCGTTCGACAATCGTTGTAATGCTGATAATGAGTTTGGGAAGAATTTTGGGTATATCGTTTGAACGTCCGTATACATTGGATAATCCGCTTGTAAGAGATTTCTCGGACGTTATTTCGACATTCGTTTATCGTGTCGGCTTGCAGTCGCACAGATATAACATCGCAACGGCGGTTGGTTTGTTCCAGTCGGTTGTAGGACTTATCTTCGTATTTGCATCGGATAAGTTTGCAAAACTTATGGGAGAGGACGGTATAATATAATGAAAAGAAAAGCTACTGATGTTTTGGCAGATGTGTTTATATATGTGTTTATGGCTGTGCTTTCGCTTTTGTGTCTTATACCGTTTATACACGTTCTTTCGGTTTCAATCAGCGGTAACGGTGCGGTAATGTCAAATCAAGTGTTTCTTATTCCAAAGGACGTCAATCTTGACGCATATAAGACGGTTTTCGGTGATTCGACAATGATGCGTTCATTGTGGTTTACGGTGTTTGTGACGGTTGCGTTTACGGCACTCGGTATGTTCCTTACAATATGCGGTGCGTTTGCACTGTCAAGAAAACGTCTGAAGGGCAGAAAAGTTATAGGCGTAATATTTCTTATAACAATGTACTTCACTGCCGGAACAATTCCCGATTACATACTTATGAGCCAGTTGCACCTTATAAATACGGCGGCGGTTTTGATACTACCGCTTGCATTTTCGGCATATAATTTGATAATACTTCGTACATTTATGCAAAATAGTGTACCGCAAAGCTTGGAGGAGGCTGCTGCGATTGACGGCTGTAACGACTTTATTGTACTGGTTAGAATTGTATTGCCGTTGTCGGTGCCTGTTTTGGCGACACTTGCACTGTTCTATGCGGTAGGTCGTTGGAATACATTCCAAGACGCACTTTACTTTATAACAAAGTCACCGCTTAAACCATTGCAGTTAAAGTTGTATGAGCTTGTTAATGCGGCAGGTTCAAATTCGTCGGTTTCGCAGGAAGTCGCAGGGGAGAGTATGCAGGCTGAGGAAGTTTTGAAATCGGCTTGTATTATGTTTGCAACTATTCCTATCGTAATTGTTTATCCTTTTATACAAAAGTATTTTGTTAAAGGTGTTATGATAGGTGCAGTAAAAGAATAATGAAAAAACATATTTAAAAAGAGAGGGGAAAAGAAAAATGAATTTAAAGAAAGTATTGTGTGCTGCATTAAGCACAGTGACTGCGGTATCTTTGCTTGCGTCATGCGGCGGTAAGGGTAAAATGCAGATGGATAAAGCGGAGCTTACAGGCCCGAAAGCCTATGATGAGCAAATTGAGCTTAAAATACCTGTATATGACAGAGGTATGCAGGGACAGGCAGACGTAGACAACAACTATTGGACGGATTATGTTCAAAAGAATTTCGGTGACAAGTACAATATCAAAATGACATTTGTACCTGTTACGCGTAAGGAAGATGTAACGGTATTTAATGAATTGCTTGCGGCAGGCGAAGAACCTGATATTCTTTTCAGCTATGACTATCCGACGATGATTTCGTATTATTCAAGAGGAGCGTTCCAGCCGATTGATGAGGACGTGTTAAAGACATACGCACCGACATTCTATGAAAAGACAAAAGATTTGGAGGAATATACAAAGGTTGACGACCAAAGATATTTTCTTGCGGCAACTCGTCCGCAGGCTTATAACTGGGTAACTCTTATCCGTACAGACTGGCTTGAAAAAGCAGGACTTTCAATGCCGACAAATCAAGAGGAATATGTAAATGCACTAAAGAAGTTTAAGGAATTAAAGCTTGGCGGCGAAAATACAATCCCTGCAACGGAGAGCCTTTACAACGCATATTTCCCGAACTATGAATACAGAGAATATCCGCTTTCGGAAGAAGATAACGCGATGTATTCGGATATTACTGTTGCATCGCTTACATATGACGCAACAAAGCAGAAATTAAAGTATATGAATCAGCTTTATAACGACGGACTTATCAGTCCTGAATGGTACCTTGACAAGGACGGTAACCAAAAGCAAGCTGATTTTGTATCGGGTAAAGCAGGCGTGTTCGGTTTCTATTTGTCACAAAATCCTCCTGTACTTCAAACATTATTGCAAAATTGCCCTGACGCAAAGGTTGCAGTGCTTGACGCAGGTGCAGGTTATCCGGAGGGTACAAAGCCTGCCGGCAGAGCAGATTGGCCGTTTGGTATGGTAAGCGGTATCAGTGTTGACTGTGAACACCCTGAGGCAGTGCTAATGTATTTTGAGTGGCTTGCACAAGATGAAAACCTGTTCGTAATGCAAAACGGTATCGAAAACGTTACATATAAAGTTGAGGACGAAATTCCTGTACTTATTGACGATTACACAGGTGAAGAAAGATTGAACTACAATTCAAATAAGGATATGTGGTGCCTTGTAACAGAGGGTAAGGACTACGGCAGTGACGAGAAAAACCTTGCCGTACAAAAGAAAACATACGCACCGGCGGGATTTGAGGACTTAATTCAACAGTCATATGACGGTTATCAAAAGACTAAGGAATATAAGTATACAGATTTCTTGTTTGACAGATCAATCGACAGCCTTTCGCAGTATGCCGAAACTCTAAAGAGTAAATGGGAAGTTATTCAGGTTGATTTGATTAACTGTAAGCCTGAAGAATTTGACGCGAAGTATGAGGCGGCTTGCAAGGAATACCTTGACGCAGGTTATCAAGCTGTTCTTGATGAAAAAGAACAGGCTTATGCCGATATGAAAAAATAAAAACCAAAAGGGATAATCGTTAAGATTATCCCTTCAGCGTGTAGACAAAAGTGTCTACACGCTGGCAGAGGTCGAGAAATTAGTGTGGATTTTGCGAAAATGAACTCGTCGGCGTACGTTTGTACGTTAGAGTTTATTTTCACAAAAAGTGCACAGGCAAGCCGTATATCGAAGATAGGCTTGCCTGTTGTTTTTATAGCTATAAATAAAACTTTAAAATATAAAAATAATATATTGCACGTTCCGGACAATTTGTCGACAGTCTGAAGGGATAATCGTTAAGATTATCCCTTTTTAGTTGGTAAAATAATTGACAGTACAGAACTTAAATGATAGAATAATGTTATAAATTTATTAAAGAAAATAGGGAGAAATAATGAATAAGAAAACTGTTTCAAAAGTAAATTTGTTTTTCGGCGGACTTGTTTCGAGAATGGAAGAAAACAAAGATTTTTTTAATGATATTACTATTAATTTAAAGTCGGGAACTAAGAATTTCCCTGCAAAAATATTGTATACGGACGATATAACTCTTGATTATCAAGCGGTTAAGCGCAATGTGGAAAAAGACGGTTTGTGGGATATAATCGCGGAAGAATTGCTTAAATATGACGAGGCGCAGATAATTTACAGCGAACGCGGTGCGAAGATTGTGATTGACGCAAACGATAAAAAAGTCAATATGCGTCACGAGGATGTTACGAAAGAGATAAATAAGACGAGCGTTGTGCAAACGGGCAGAGAGTATGTCGTAAATCCCGCACTTGCGAAAGATTTGCTTGAAGAAATAGGCATACTTGCCAAGAACGGCAAGATTAAAAATGATAAAATCCGTAAGTATAATCAGATAGATTATTTTGTTGAATTAATGCAGGGTGTGCTTAAAGAAATCGGTGACAGGGACGAATATGTTATTTTTGACGCGGCTTGCGGTAAAAGTTATTTGTCGTTCGTTATGAATTTCTATTTGAAAGAAATACTTAAAAAGAAGTGTCATTTTATCGGTGTTGATTATTCCGAAACGGTAATTGAAGCGTCAAAGAGAATGGCTAAAAATCTCGGATACAACAATATGGAGTTCATCAAGGCTGACCTTACGGAGTATACACCGCCTATAAGACCCGATATAGTCGTGTCGCTCCACGCTTGCGATACCGCAACGGATATGGCACTTGCACTTGGTATAAGAGCAAAGTCGAGAGCGATTGTGTCTGTTCCGTGTTGTCATAAGGATATTTTAAAACAGTATTCGTATGAGCCGTTTGAGGCGATAACAAAGCACGGCATTTTAAAAGCCAGACTTGCCGATACATTGACGGACGGACTTCGTGCGGCATATCTTGAAAGTGTCGGATATAAGGTTAGTATGATTGAGTATATATCACCGCTTGAAACCCCTAAAAATATTATGATTCGTGCGGTGTATACAGGCAAGAAAAACGAAAAGTCAAAACAGGATTTTGAAAATCTGAAAGAATTGCTGAATGTTAAACCTGCTATTGAAAGATTTTGTCGAAAGGGTGAAATATAATGAATTTTGAAGAAAAAACAGTGTCGAGCGAAGAAATTTATGACGGTAAAATCATAAAGGTGCGTAAGGAAAAAGTCGAACTTCCCGACGGACGTTTGGCAACGCGTGAACTTATCGGTCACCCGGGCGGTGTCGGAATTATTGCGGTTGACGGGGACGGTAAGGTGTTTATGGTTACGCAGTACAGAATTGCCGCTAAGTCGGAAATGCTTGAAATTCCTGCCGGTAAAATGGAGTACGGCGAAGATCCTTTGGAATGTGGTGCAAGGGAGCTTATTGAGGAAACGGGATATAAGGCAGAGGAATTCACACATCTCGGCGAATATTACGCAACACCGGGATATTGTGAAGAAAAACTTAATATTTTTCTTGCAAGAAAACTTACCTTTGTCGGGCAAAATCTTGATGACGGCGAATTTTTGAATGTGTCAAAATACAGCCTTGACGAACTTTATCAAATGGTAATGGATAATAAAATTTATGACGCAAAAACCGCTATTGCAATACTTAAAGCAAAAGCAATATTGGGTTAATGCACTGATGACAATGTTTTTTGTACTATACATTAACAGAATGTATAGCGGAGGGAGCGAATACGGTTGGTTTAATCTGCACGGTATGCCCGGCGTGGCTTGGTGGATTTTGATTGTCACGGTAATGGTGTTTGCCGTGACATATCTGCTATTGGCATTTAAACGTGCGGTGATGAAAATTCAGACGAAATATACACCGAATAATAACACCAAAACAACTGATTTTTAATTGACAAGCAACAAAGGATAATGATATAATAAACTAATAAGAAAAGTTTTTAAGGAGAGTAGTAAAATGGGTTATTATTTTGATGACAGTCAAAGCATTAACGCTTACGAGGGCACTGACCCGCAGGCGATAATTTCATCGCTTGCATACAGATATATGGGACAAAATCTAAAGCACGGACTTTATTATCGTGCATACACAAACAACGGTATCGTTCGTACAACCGATTACAGATACCTTGTTGATTTTAACAAGATTTTCCCTGACAGCAAGGACAAGGAATGTGTATGGGCATTCACAAAGTTCTATTCAGCCGGTAAATCTTCATTCGGTTGGGATATAAACTGTTTCGGACCTATGGTTGTATATGTAAACGGCGAAGTTGCATATAAGTCTGATATTTTCAAAGAGAGATATTCTGAAACTTCAACGCGTGTATTTATGGACGTTGAAGAAGGTTGGAACGACATCAGAATTCAATTCAAAAAGACAAAGGCGGGCTTCGGCGGTCAGTTCGGTACATGGATCGGTAAGTGGGATATGTACACACTTATGCCGACAAAGGAACGTGACGGTCAAGAGGGCTTTGTATTTACAGAACTTGTTCCGGACGATTATGTGCCTGAATTTGAAATCGGTATGAGCGAAAAGAACTTTGACAAAAAGTTTTATCCTGTAATAAACTGGTCTGACGACGAAATGAAAAAAGGTCAGCTGACTCGTATGTTCGGCACACCTAACGGTCAATATGCCGTAGGTTACACAAAGGTATTTGCTGACGATATTAACAACACAACACACAAGTTTACTCTTGATACAAAGGGTGAAACGGTTGTGTATATAAATAAGAAAGAAGTGTTCAAGACAAAAGGCGGCAAAGAAACTTTTGACGCTACACTTCCTCTTGGCACATATGACGTATATGTAAAGTGCATTTGCAACGGCAGTGACTGGGGTTACACACTTGAATGTGACACTGTTGAATTTGAAAGTGCGGCAAGAGTTAAGGGTACAGATGACGTATGGATGTATATCGGTACATTCGTAAACGATTTTGAATTTCCGTTTGACACTGCGTCTGATATGCTTCACATTGTCGGTGAGCCTGCTACATATTGGAGATTGGATGCACCTGATACATTCGTAAGACCGTATAACGAAAATACACTGTTCGGTCGTTGGAACTACCCATTGGGTGTTACAATGTACGGACTTCTTCATACAGCCATTGCAATCGGCTCGGAAGATATAAAGAATTACATAAAAGACCACGTTCAATTATGTATTGATACGCTTGAATATGCACTTTGGGATAAAGAGCAGTACGGCGGTGCGACAAGTATACACAACTTGCTTACAAGTATCGACAGCCTTGACGACTGCGGTTCGTTTGCGTCGATGATGCTTGAAGTAAACAAGTATCTTGGACTTCGTGACGTAAAGAAAGTTGCCGATTATGTCGGTGATTATATTTACAACCACCAGTCAAGACTTGAGGACGGTACATTCTTCCGTAAGGAAATGATGCACCACTTCCATAATATGACTATGTGGGCGGACGATTTATATATGTCAGTTCCGTTCCTTGTAAGATATTCACAGTTTACAGGCGACCAAAAGTATCTTGACGATGCGGCAAATCAGTTCTTCGGTTTTAAGAAACGTTTGTTTATGCCGGAAGAAAAGATTATGTCACACGTTTATGACTTTAAATATGATTCAAAGACAAATGTTCCTTGGGGACGCGGTAACGGTTGGGTAGTGTTCTCAATGACAGAATTGCTTGAAGTCCTTCCTGAGGACCATCCAAAGAGAAACGACCTTATTGAGTTCCTTAACACTTTATGCGAGGGTTATCTTGCATTGCAGGACGATGAGGGAATGTGGCACCAGGTACTTAACGACCACGAATCATATCCTGAAACATCTTGTACATCAATGTTTATATATGCGTTCTCAAGAGGTATTCGTTTCGGCTGGCTAAAGAATCCTGAAAAGTACGTTAAGGCTATATACAAGGCTTGGAAAGGTATTTCTAAGACAAGTGTTGACTCAAACGGTAACGTATACGGCGTATGCCGCGGAAGTGAGTTCTCGTTTATTGCCGACTACTATAAGTATGAACTTGGCTGGAACTTAAACGATACACACGGTACAGGTATTGTTATGCTTGCGGGTATCGAAGTTATCAGACTTAACAAATTCTTAGCCGAATAAAACTTTTAGTCATAATTAACAAATAAAAATGACGGACTAAAATCCGTCATTTTTTTATCGTTAAATTGAACAAAAAACCACTGATTTTTTTATGGACTTTTAAACGGTTGAAGTGTTATTATAAGTAATACCGTTTTAAATATATTTATGCGAAAACATAATTTGAGTGGTGAATTTATACAAAACCACAAAAAAAATTAATAATTTTTGCAGTTTATTCACAAAATCTATTGCAAAAGTTAATAAAATAAGCTATAATATATTTATCAGTTTTTAGTCTTTGTGCAATTTGCGGATACTTGCCCGGTTTCTGCTGATTTCAATTGACTTGAAACAACAACAGTAAACTTTTTTAGGGAGGGTCTACTATGGCTAAAGCTCAGAAAGTCGTGCTTTCACCTGAGGAGAAAGCAGAGGCGAAACAAAAAAGATGGGCACAAATAAAGAGAGATAAGTGGATGTACTTATTATTATTGCCCGGTTTTTTGTATTTTATAATCTTTAAGATTGTTCCGATGTGGGGTATTCTTATTTCTTTCAAAGATTACTACGCAGGAATTCCGTTCTTCGGTTCAAACTTCTTTAACGGTTGGATTGGTTTTGATAACTTCAAGAACTTCTTTACAGACTCAAGTTTCTTGCAACTATTGAGAAACACTCTAATCATTTCGGGAATGAACATTATATTCTTCTTCCCGTTGCCGATTGTTTTGGCACTGTTACTTAATGAAATCAAAGTACAATGGTATAAGAAAGTTCTTCAAACACTTGTTTATGTACCTCACTTTGTATCAATGGTTGTCATCGCATCTATCACATTCATGCTTGTTAAGACTCCGTCAATGGAGGGTATGAGCGGTGGTGCGCTTTATGAAATCGTAAAGTCAATGACAGGTAAAAACCTAAATGCACTTGGAAGTCCTATCGCAATTTATTGGGTACTTCTTATCCAAAACATTTGGAAGGAAACAGGTTGGGGCACAATCATCTTCCTTGCAGCTTTGGCAGGTGTTGACGTAGAACAATACGAGGCAGCTATCGTTGACGGTGCTAGCCGTTTCCAACAGCTTATATACATAACATTGCCGGCAATCATGGGCACAGTTGTTACAATGTTTATCTTGCGTATGGGTAGCGTTCTTGATACAGGTTTTGAGCAAATCATCCTTATGCAGAATGACCTAAACAGAATCACATCAGAAACATTCGATACATACGTTTATCAAATAGGTAGAGTACAGGGTAACTACGGTTATTCAACTGCCGTAAGTTTGTTTAAATCTGTAATCAGTATCATATGTATTCAGACAGCTAACCGTCTTGCTAAGAAGGCCGGTCAGGATGGTCTATTCTAATAGAAGGAGGAAAATAAGACATGATTAGTATAAAAAGAAGAAGTGTCGGTGATATAATTGCTAATGTAGTAATATACATATTACTTACTCTTATAGCAGTTATCATGGTTATACCTTTCATATACGTTATTGCAGCGTCTTTTGCGACTGAAGCGGAAATTCAAACAAGACCGATTTTCTTTATTCCTGATAGTCCTACTCTTGACGCTTATGCAAGAATTTTTGATATGAACGATATGGGTACAAGAGTATTCCATTCATTGTTAATTTCAGTATGTGTAACAGCAATAGGTACATTTATTAACCTATTCTTTACAACAACAATGGCATACGGTCTTTCAAGATCAAATCTTATAGGTAAAAAACCACTGCTTAATATGGTTCTTTTCACAATGGTATTTGGCGGCGGTATGATTCCATTGTTCTTGGTTGTTAAAGGACTTGGTATGTACGATACATATTCAGCACTTATTTTGCCTGGTGCAATCAGTGCGTATAATATGATTATCGTAAGAAACTTCTTTATGGAACTTCCGAGAGAACTTGAAGAGGCCGCATCTATCGACGGATGCAGTGACATTGGTATCTTCATAAAGATAGCACTTCCGTTGTCACTTCCGTGTTTGGCTACATTCGGTCTGTTCTATGCGGTTGGTCACTGGAACAACTACTTTGGTGCTCTTCTATATCTTGAAGATTCAACAAAGTTCCCATTCCAGCTTGTGCTTAGAAATATCGTAATGCAGACAGCTGAAACACAAACTGACCCGAATGCACTTATTCCGGAAGATACATTGAAGATGGCTGTTATCGTTATCGGTACAGTTCCTATTCTTATCGTATATCCGTTCCTACAAAAGCACTTCGCAGCAGGTGTTATGGTCGGTGCCGTTAAGGGTTAATTAAGAGAGTTAATTTAAGAAAATAATTTTTTTGGGTAGTTTAAAATGAATTATTGCGGCATAGCCGCTTAATTAGAGAAAAACATATATTTAAGGAGGAAAATACAATGACACAAACTTGGAAGAAGATTGCTACTGTTTCACTTGCAGCAGTAATGCTTACAGGTTCACTTGCCGGCTGCGGTAAAAAAGCAGTTTCTATCGACAAGGAAAATCCATCAATTAATGTTATGACAAAGGCTTACAATACAGAATCTGCATCACCGGACAGCCCTGTTCTTCAAAAACTTGAAGAATTTCTTGGTACAAAGCTAAATATCACTTGGGTACCGTCAACAAGCTATGACGAAAAGGTTACAGCTGCTATGGGTTCAGGTGAATATCCACAGGTTATGCTTGTTGGTTCAAGAAGTTCAAGCGTTATCCAAAACTCAAGAGCAGGTACATTCTGGGATGTTACAGATAAGCTGACAGATGCTGAAAAGTTCCCAAATCTTGCTCAAACAGATCCAACTGTAAACCACAACACATCAATCGACGGTAAAGTTTACGGTGTATATCGTTCAAGAGAGCTTGGTAGAGCCGGCGTTTCAATCAGAAAAGACTGGCTTGATAAGCTTGGTCTTGAACAGCCAAAGACTATAGATGATTTCTATAATGTACTAAAGGCATTTAAGGAACAGGATCCTGACGGTAACGGTGCTAATGATACATACGGTATGATCGTTACAGATTACCTTAACGGTCCTCTTAACAATATTGCTATTTGGATGGGCGCTCCTAACCAGTATGGTCTAAAGGACGGCAAGCTTGCTCCTGCATTTATGTTTGACGAATATCTTGAGGCACTTAAGTTCATGAACAAGTGCTATAACGAAGGTCTTATCAACCAAGATATGGCTACATATTCATCAGATAAGTGGAATGAGCAGTTCCTATCAGGTAAAGCCGGTGTAATCATCGACGTTGCCGACAGAGCAAGAAGACTTGCACAAAATATCCAAGCTATCGATCCTAACGCAGTTGTTGACGTATTCGGTTACGTTACAAAGGACGCAAGCTCAGAACCAAGAACACTTCCTACAACAGGTTATGACGGATACTATGTATTCCCTAAGACATCTGTTGCTACAGAAGAAGACCTTGACTTCATTCTTGGCGTAATGGATAAGGCTAATGAACAGGAAGCTCTAAACCTAATGAACTACGGTATCGAAGGCAGAAACTATGACCTTGACGCTGACGGTTATGTAGTTAAGAAGGACGATGCTAACCTAACTAAAGAATATAACGACCTTAACCAATTCTCAACAGGTATAGTTGCTACAAAACTTCAAATTAAGTATGCAACAGACGTTGCTGAAAAGATTCAGGAAGTTTATGATGAAAACAAACTTCACACAGTTGCTAACCCTGCTGAACCATATGTATCAGATACATATTCAACAAGAGGTCCACAGCTTGAAGCTATCATGAGTGAGGCTAATACTAAGTTCATCGTTGGTCAAATCAGCGAAGACGAATGGAAAGCTCAAAGAGACAGATGGCTACAACAAGGTGGTCAAAAGGTTATCGATGAACTAAACAAGGCTTATGAAGAAGACGATTCAGTTCAGAAATAATTGATTTTGACTGACTTAATTAGTTAATATTAAACCACTTGTTCAATGTTATGTTGGACAAGTGGTTTTTTTGTTGGATTTTATAATTTATTTATATTTGTTTATAAATTATTTAGAATTGTATTATATAATGTTTATAAAGAACAGATAGAATATAATCATAAGGTACCTTATAGAAATAATAGACAGTGTTTGGGATAGAAAGGAATGATTAAAATGAAATCTAACAAGAAGAAAATAACAATGGCAATCGGTATGGTTTTGGGTGTGACGGTGTTAGCCGGAGCGACATTCGCAAGCTACAACACATCAAACGGATATGACGTGGCTAAGACGGCTGTTAAAGGTTTGATGAAAAATGAAAACTACACCGCAAATATGACAACAAAGATAAGCCTTGACGGTAAGGAAATTTCAAGCGACACGTTGAAAGAATTGTATGACAGAAACGGTGACGTGAAAATCAACAAGGAAAATAAGGTTTCATCATATGATTATAACAGCGAGTACAGAGAATGGGTTCAAGATGATACTAATATAATTTCGTCAATGCATTATGATGGCGAAAAAAGAACACTTGTTGAGGAAAACGCATCTGAATACCTAAATTTATTTGGAGGATTTGATAAATTCTATACCGAAGATGCAAATGAGGATAAGAGAAATCAGAAAATGGTTAATTTCGTTGAGCTTATAGCTGATACAATGATTGGTGATTTGAAAAACAACATAATCTATGTGTCAGGTGATGATAATTCTTCAACATATGAAATGAATCTTGACGCAATTCAAATCCCTGAAGTTGCGAATGCAGGCTTATCCGCAATGTTTTCAGAAAACATCGCTGACTCTGATGATGACAGTGATCCGTACATCTTGCTTGGAACAGATCCGATTGTTAAAAACGTATCAGTGAAATTTACTGTTGACAATGAAGGCAGATTTACTAATTTGAATGCGGAAGCAAGTATGGTCGGCAATGATTCAAACGGCGAAAAGCATGAGGCAACAGTTAATATAACATTGGATATGTCAGACTACGGAACTACAAAGCCTGAGAGAGTTGATATTTCCACACTTCCGAATGTTGAGTATTCTGATAACTCAGAAGTTCACACATATTACGGAGATGACGAATAATTTATAAAAACGGATAGGGGTGAGATTATGAATGTAATTGAGATTAAAAACCTGACAAAGCTTTACGGCAATGGCAGAGGTATCAAAAATTTGAATTTAACCGTTGAACAGGGCGACATTCTCGGATTACTCGGACCGAACGGTTCGGGTAAAACGACAGCGATGAAAGCAATACTTAACCTTGTTAATGCGGAGGGCAGTGTTAAGGTGTTCGGTATGGACTTGCACGATAATTTTGAAAGTATTATGCAAAGAACAGGCGCGTTGATTGAATCACCGGCGATATATAAAGATTTATCGGCATATCAAAACGTAAAAATGCACGCGAATATGTATCCAAACGTAGACAGAAAACGCATTGAACATATACTTGACGTTGTACATCTTCTGCCGTACAAGAACGATAAAGCAGGTAAGTTTTCACTTGGTATGAAACAAAGAGTTGGTTTGGCGGTTGCGTTCGTATCTAATCCCGATTTGATAATTCTTGATGAGCCTGTAAACGGACTTGATATTGAGGGCGTTGTGGAAATCAGAGAAATTATAAAAAAACTCAATGCAGAGAAAAACGTGACTTTTCTTATTTCAAGTCATATGGCAGGCGAGATTGAAAAGACTTGTAATAAGGTTGCGGTTATATATGAAAGCGAATTGATAGCAACATCAACTACGGAGGACGCTTTAAGATTTCATCCGTCAATGGAGGACTATTTTCTAAGTGTTGTTAAGGACAGAAGGGGTGAGATTATTATATGAAAGCACTGATTTTGAATATCGGAAGTGAACTTAAAAAACTTCTTATGAAAAAAAAGTATCTTGTTTTAACTGTTTTAGGTGCGATTATATGTATTCTCCGAATTGGCGGTAATGTACTTGTAAACAAGATTACGGGCGGCGAGGTTGTTATAAAAAGCAATCTGATAATGGAAATGGTCGGTTTTGTTTTTGATATACTTGTTCCGCTTATAATATTTATGGCAGTGACGGACTTGTTCGCAAGCGAAGTACAGGAGGACAGTATGAAAGCCTCACTTTTAAGACCGCTGACAAGATTTAAAGTTATGACATCAAAGTCATTGGCAGTGTTTGTGCTTGGTTGTATGGTGACACTTGCAATGTTTGTTATCTCATTAATCGTTCAAATTGTATCCGGCAACAGTTTAAGAAGTGTGCCTATAACATTTGCGGCATATCTTATCGATATGATACCGCTTATAGCGATAGTTTCAATGGCACTGCTCATAAATATGATTTCAAAAAGCCCGACTCTTGCAATGCTTTTATGTATAGTCGTGTATGTGTTCTTTAAATACTTGAACTACTATATAACGCCTGTCGGACAAATGGTATTTACGGCATATTCACAATGGCACAAAATTTGGATCGGCAATGTGCTTCCGTTTACGGCACTTATATCGAAGATTGGAATTTTGTTCGGCTCAATCTTGATTTTATACACATTATCGTATATAATATTTGATAGTAAGGATTATTAAATGTTATGAAAATTAAAAGTAAATTTACGATATATAATATAATTATGCTGATAACACCTATCCTTTTGATAGGTGTTATTTCGGTATGTTTTGTGCTGATATTTATATTAAAATTTCCTGTCGAAGAATTAAATATATCAAGACCATCAATGCTTGATCCGTATGTGTTTTCGCAGGCGGTCGGTGAATTTTTCAAAAGTAATCCGAGTGCAATATTTTATGTGGTGTTGTGGCTTACGATATGCGTGTTGCTTGTCGTGCTTTCAACTACCGTTGCCACAAGATTGATGACAAAAAGCATTGAACATTCAATAAATGACCTTGCAAGAGCCGCCGATTATATTCGTGCCGATAACCTTGATTTTGAGGTTATGGGAAGTGAATATGACGAAATAGACACGCTTTGTAATAATTTTGATATGATGCGTAAGGAATTGAAACGTGCCAGGAAACGTGAAAAGTATATGAAAAAGGAGAGGAATATGCTCCTTGCAAATATTTCTCACGATTTAAAGACGCCGATTACGTCAATCAAGGGTTACGTTGAGGGTATACAGGACGGCATTGCCGACACACCCGAAAAGATGAAACGCTATCTTGATACAATTCATACAAAAGCGGAAGTTATAGACGATTTGGTGAATAATTTGTCTGTATTTTCAAAACTGGAATTATCAAGACTGATATTTGAATTTAAAGAGGGCGATATTAATTTGTTTATGCGTGATTTTGTAGATGATTACAGACTTGACCTTGAGAAAAACGGCATAAAACTTGAAACAGATATTCCGACCGATGAAGTTATCGTGAGAATGGATTATGAGAAAATGAGCCGAGTATTTTCTAATTTGATAGACAATGCGGTGAAGTACAGAAGTGAGGATAATCCGACACTTTCCGTCAGTACAATGTGCAGTGACGGCGGTGTGTACGTGAATATAAGCGATAACGGTATCGGTATAGACGAAAATGAGCTTAAAAACGTGTTTGATGGATTTTACCGCGTGGACAGTTCGAGGAGTATTAAGGGAAGCGGACTTGGACTTGGTATTGCAAAACAGATTGTAGAAAAACACGGCGGCAAGATATGGCTGAAAAGTGACGGATTGGGTAAGGGTACAACGGCGGTTGTATTCTTGCCGAAAATCTAAGGAGAATAAAATGAAAAAAATATTGATTATAGAAGATGACAGCAGTATCGCGGAACTTGAAAGAGATTATCTTGAAATAAATGATTTTGAGTGTGAAATTGCGGCAAGGGGTACAACGGGACTTGAAAAAGCACTTGCGGAAAATTTTGACCTTATAATAATAGATATAATGCTTCCGGGTATGGACGGTTTTGAGGTTATAACGGAACTCAGAAAAAAGAAACAAACGCCCGTAATATTTTTATCGGCGAAAAATACCGATATAGATAAAATACGCGGACTTGGCTTGGGTGCGGACGATTATATGACGAAACCGTTTTCACCGAACGAACTTGTCGCAAGAGTTAAGGCACATATATCGCGATACGATACGCTTACATCAAAAAGCGGTGACGTAATAACAGTCGGTAAACTTATGATAGACAAAGATGCGCATAAGGTTACAGTGGACGGAAAAGAAATATCGCTTACTGCGAAAGAATACGATTTACTTTTATTTCTTGCGGAAAATCCGAACCATACCTTTTCAAAAGAGGTTTTATTTGATAGAATATGGGGTATGGACGCAATAGGTGATGTGTCGACCGTTACGGTGCATATTCAGCGTGTGCGTGATAAGATAAATACTGAAAATGAGCGGTATATAGAAACCATATGGGGTGTAGGCTACCGTTTTAATATCTGAGGAGGAAACATAAATTGGAACAGAAAAGTGTATTGATAGGAATGTCGGGTGGCGTTGACAGTTCCGTTGCGGCGGCTCTTTTAAAGGAGCAGGGATACCACGTAATCGGTGCGACTATGCGTCTTTGGACGTATTCGGACAGCTGTAATATGAAGCATGAGGGCTGTTGTGCGGAAAGTGCGGTTGAGGACGCAAGACGTGTGTGTGATAAGCTTGGTATTGATTTTTATGTGATGAATTTTAAGGATATGTTCAAAGATAAGGTCGTTGATTATTTTGTTGATGAATATATTCACGGCAGAACACCTAATCCTTGTATTGCGTGCAATAAGTATTTGAAGTTTGACGCATTGTTAAAAAAAGCGTTGGCTATGGGTATTGATTACGTTGCGACAGGTCACTATGCCAAAATCGAAAAAGGTGAGGACGGCAAGTATATTCTTCGTGCAAGTGAGGCTGTTAAGAAAGACCAGAGCTATGTGCTGTACAATTTCACACAAGAACAGCTTGCACATACATTAATGCCTTTGGGCGGATATAATAAGGATTGGGTACGTCAAAAGGCGGAAGAACTCGGACTTGGCGTTGCACATAAGCCTGACAGTCAGGAAATATGCTTTGTTGAAGATGATGATTATGCGAAATTTATAACCGACTATTCCGGTTACAAGCCTAAAGAGGGCGATATACTTGACGTAAACGGCAATGTTATCGGCAAGCACAGAGGTTTGATTTATTATACAATCGGTCAGAGAAAGGGTATCGGTGCATACGGCAGACCTATGTTTGTTATGAAGATAGATGCGGAAAACAATACGATTACACTCGGCGAAAAGGGAATGGAATTTTCAAATGAATTAACCGCATACGATGTGAATTTTGTGTCGGGTGAATTTCCTAAAGAAAATATGCTTATCACCGCAAAAGTACGTTACCAAGCACCGCCTGCGGCGGCAATGCTTTGCCCGCAAAAAGACGGTACGGTTAAATTGATGTTCCCCGAACCGCAAAGAGCGGTTACTCCGGGACAGGCTGTCGTATTTTATGACGGTGATATTGTTCTCGGCGGCGGCACTGTTTTATAAATACGAGCTGGCAGAGGACGAGAAATTAGTTCGGATTTTGTGAAAATGAACTCGTCGGCGTACACCCTGTACGTTAGAGTTTATTTTCACAAAAAGTGCACAGGCAAGCCGTATATCGAAGATAGGCTTGCCTGTTATTTGTTATAGCTATAATTTAAATTATAAAAATAATATTTTGCACGTTCCGGACAATTTGTCGATGTCTGAGAGTGGAATCTTGAGGTAACTTCCCAATTCCACTCTATTTTCTTTTTACAAGTGCAGCGATACACGCGGTAAGTCCTATCAATCCAAGCGATATGACAAGCAAGAGTATCGGTATTGAGATATACGATTTTACAAAATCATCATCATTATTATTGTCCACATTATTTATATTCCAATTCATTTCGTTGTAAGTTTTAAACGGCGAATACAATCGAACTTCATCGCTTGTCGGCAAATCTTCACCCATACCAAGACGCATTAATGAATATCCGTTTTCGGTGTTTTGCAGAATTGCAAAACTGTATTCGGGTGTTCTTGTGTCACCTTCGTAATAAATGTCACCGAAAACAACAAATATAACACCGCCGCCAATATCATAAACGCCTTTTATATCAACAATTTTCGTCGCAAAATAAACACCGAAACCGCCGATATAATAATAGTAACCGTCATTGTAACAGAAACCGCGTTCCAAAAGCTCATTTACAGGTGGTTTTTCGGGTGTTATGCGGAAAACTCTCGTCATAATATAATCGATATAATCACTGTTCACAAGTGTAACATTGTTATAACCCGAATTACTGCTGTTTCCCGTATCGGCGGGAATGTCGGTGAGGATTTGAAAATTTTTGTGAGTGTAAAGCACATATTTGAAAAGTTTGTCATAGTTATAATTTCTTATATTAAACCGCATAACATCAGCACAGGCGGTAAGGGTTTTCGTGATTTCCTGCTTTTCCGAAACGGACAGCTCATTTACTCTGTTCGTAAAAGGGTAATCTGCTATGATTTCATCATTCGTTTTTGTGGGCATGGCAAAGACAGTATTGAACATAAGTGTAAGGATTGGTATAAAAAACAGTATTTTCTTCATAGAAAACCACGCCTTTCTCGATTTTTTTAACTAATAGTTACTTCATAAAAATATTATTTCCGAAAATTCGATTTTTTTTCGCATTTTCTATTAAAAAATTCAAAAATATATGTTATAATAAAAATATCATACTAAAAAGGGGAATATTAATAATGATAAACGAAGTACAGGAAATATTGATTAATGAAAGCGAAATTCAAGAGAAAGTAAAATATTTGGCTGAGCAAATAAATAAAGATTATGCCGGTAAGGATATTGTACTTATGATTATCCTAAAGGGCAGTGTTGTTTTTTCGGCTGACCTTATGCGTTATCTTAACGTAAATGTTTCGCTTGACTTTATGCAGGTTTCAAGCTACGGAAGTTCGTCTGTTTCCGGTGAATTGAAGATTTTGAAAGACGGACAAATTGACGTAAACGGTAAAAATGTAATTATTGCGGAAGATATTATTGACAGCGGAAATACGCTAAGCGCACTTGTAAAGCTTCTAAAAAAGAGAGGTGCAAACGTTGAAATCTGTACACTTCTTTCAAAGCCTGCAAGACGTGAAACACAGGTTGACGTTAAATACGAAGGTTTTGAAATTCCTGACGAATTTGTTGTCGGCTACGGTATGGACTATGACGAAAGATTCAGAAATTTGCCATACATCGGTATACTAAAGAGAGAAGTGTACGGTGGCTGATATGAAAGCACTGCTTGTTGCAGTTAATGCAAAATATATTCATACTTCGCTTAGTGTACGAACGCTTAAAGCATACGCAAATTCGGATAATGTTGAGATGGCGGAATACACGATTAATGAGAGAGTAGAGGACATACTGCGTTCGATTTTTTTGAAAAAAGCGGACGTGGTTTTGTTTTCGTGCTATATTTGGAATGTTGAGGTCTGTCTTGATGTTGCCGATATGCTGAAAAAGGTTTCACCGGAAACAAAGATTATTTTCGGCGGTCCGGAGGTCAGTTTTGACGATACGGAATATATGCAAAAGTACGGTTTTATTGACGCGATTATGCGCGGCGAGGGGGAAGCGACTTTTAAAGAATGGCTTGAAATCGGTGAAATGGCGGACGGAATTACCTATCGTGAAAACGGCGAGATAATACGAAACAAAGACAGAGAGCTTATTCACGACATTACATCAATTCCGTTTCCGTATACGGACGAAGATATTGAAAAAAACAGCGGCAAGCTGATATACTACGAATCAAGCCGCGGTTGTCCGTTTAGGTGCAGTTATTGCCTTTCGTCAACAACGCATAGTGTGCGTTTTAGGGATATGGACGTCGTGAAAGAAGAATTGATGTTCTTCGTGCGACATAATGTGAGAATTGTTAAATTTGTGGACAGAACGTTTAATGCGGACAGAAAACGTACTTGTGAGTTGGTGAAGTTTTTAATCGACAATGCAAAAAATACGACTTTTCATTTTGAAGTTGCGGCGGACCTTATAAATGATGAACTTGTCGAATTGTTCAAAACCGCGCCGGAAGGACTTTTTCAGCTTGAAATCGGTGTACAGTCAACAAATGACAAAACGATAAAGGCAATAGACCGAAAAACCGATTTTGAGATGATAAAACGTGCCGTAAAACTCGTGCAAAAAGCAGGCGGTGTACATATGCACCTTGACCTTATAGTCGGATTGCCTTTTGAAGATTTTAATTCGTTCGGTAAATCGTTTGACGATGTGTTTAATCTTCGTCCCGATGTACTTCAGCTTGGTTTTTTAAAACTTTTACGCGGAACGAAAATAAGAAGTGAAGAAGAAAAATACGGTTACCGATATAACTCAAAACCGCCGTATGAAGTGCTTAAAAACGACTTTATTTCCTATGAAGATGTGCTTTTGTTAAAGGGGATAGAGGAGGTTTTTGAACGGTACTACAACAGCGGTGTTTTTAAGGGTGCAATGGAATATTTGCTTGAAAAATATAATTCACCGTTTGAAATGTTTAAAGAATTGTGGCTGTTTTACGACGGAAACGGATACAATAAAGTCGGACAATCGCGAAATTCTTTGTATGAAATATTGTCGCATTTTTGTGATGATGAATTGTTTGTCGATATTTTAAAACTCGATTATTTTACATACAACAAGGGCGTAAATTCGCCGAAATGGTCGCTTACAAAATACGACAGGTCAATTTTAAAGACAAGATTTGATATATTGACAGATGAATTTATTGCAGAAAATTTGAGTGAATATGCAGATATTCCGACAAAAGAAACAGTCAAGTATTTGCAGTTTGAAACATTTGAATATGATGTTTTGTCGGATTGTGAAAAACGCAGAAATATAATAATTTTCGATAATAAGTATAACAGAAGGATAAGGGTATGCAAGGATTTGAAACAATAATAAACAGTATTATTAAACTCGGAATTGCAATGCTTGTCGGGTTTTTGTGCATAAAGACGGGTTACATAACGAAAGAGCAAAACAACGGACTTTCAAAAGTTATCGTGAGAGTGACGCTTCCGATACTCATTATAACTTCGCTTACAAGCCTTGAATTTGATACACAAAAATTGAAAAATTCGATTTATGTGTTGCTTGTGTCGATAGTCGCGGTTGCGTTTCTGTTTGCAGTCGGAACGGTCACGTCAAAAATAAGTAAAATGGATAAATCGCGAGCGATAATGCACCGATGTATGACGTGTTTCGGTAATGTTGTGTTTATGGCATTTCCGCTTATACAGGCACTTTACGGTGCAGAGGGACTTTTATATGCGGCGATTTATGAACTTGCAAACGATACTTGTCTTTGGACGCTCGGCGTGTATCAGATGAAGTCGATAGAGGAAAAAGAAAAATCGTTTATGGGAAGTATAAAAAATCTTGTAAATCCCGGAACGATTGCGTTTGTTGTCGCATTTGTGATGATGGCATTCGGACTGAAATTCAGCGGTATATTCGGGGAAGTAATGACCGGTATCGGCAGTACAACAACGTATTTGTCGATGTTCTTTATAGGCGGTACGCTTGCACTTGTTGATTTTAAGCACATATATAAACGTGTGTGGCTGTTTGTATTGACGGCGGTTAAGATGGTCATTATACCGATTATATTGATGTTTGTTTTAAAACCGTTTAATCTCGGGGAAATGGTTACGGCGGTTGTCGTACTGCAAGCCGCAATGCCAGCGTCAACCATACTTGTAATACTCGGTATGGAATATGACGGCGATGTGCTTTATTGTGCGGAGGGTGTGTTTATAACGCATCTGTTGGGACTTTTGACATTGCCGTTTGTGTATTACCTTATGAGCGTGATTTAAAATAATTTGTAATGCGGTTTTTCTTCGTTGAAAAACAGGTAACGTATATAGTCGTCAACGACTATACAGACAGGACTTAGTAAAAACCATAAAAACATATACGGCAGACATATCTGCCCCATAATATTGAACGGCAAATCGTAGTAATCCCATACGTTAAGATTTAGCAATAAATTAAAAATACACCCAAAGATAAATTCCATTAATGTTATGATAAATGTGCCTATCAGCATTTGTATTAACAAAGGAATATCCCAGGTGTATTTTTTGTTTATAAGTCCTAAAAGTACAAAGCATATTCCGCCCAATATAAACATACTCCAGTGCGAATATCCGCGCCAAAGCATTTCAATCAAGACGTATACTATGCCGCCGAAGGAAAATAAAAAGAAGTATTTTAAAACACTTGCCATACAATATCAATCCTTTCAGAAGATATGATATTATTATATGTAGGGCAAGTGTTTTTTAATCAAAGAATCATTACAAAAGTACCGGCTGTTATAAGAATACCGCCCATAACCGTCTTGAATGTCAAGTCCTCTTTAAGAATTACAAAGGCAAGTATCATTGATATAACAACACTGAATTTGTCAATCGGAACTACTTTTGACGCATCACCGAGTTGAAGTGCTTTGTAGTAGAATAGCCAAGAAAGACCTGTGGCAATTCCCGAAAGTACAAGGAATATCCAACTTTTTGCGGTTATATCCTGTATTCCGCTTTGTGCGCCTGTCATAAAGACAATTCCCCATGCCATTATAAGTACAACGATTGTTCTTATTGCAGTGGCAAGGTTTGAGTTTATGTCGCTTATTCCGATTTTTGCAAGTATTGAGGTAAGTGCAGCGAAAAATGCCGATAGTATTGCGTAAATTACCCAACTGTCTTTAAACATTTTAATTCATCTCTTTTGTATTGCTTTTGTATGTGATAATGAGTCACTTGCGGTCGGCGAACGTAGGGAGCGGCACCTCGATGTCCCAAAAGCCACCCCACAGTCAGCTGTGCTGACAGCTCCCCTCAAGGGGAGTCGAACTAAGCCTCTCCTTGAGGAGAGGTGCCTGAAAGGCAGAGAGGTGGCAAATGATAGGCATAGTTTTGCGGTGTTGCCACTCCCACAGTCAGCTATGCTGACAGCTCCCCTCAAGGGGAGCCGAACTAAGCCTCTCATTGAGGAGAGGTGCCTGAAAGGCGGAGAGGTGGCATACGATAGACATAGTTTTGAGATGTTGCCACACCACGGTCAACTAAGTTGACAGCTCCCCTCAAGGGGAGCCTTGTAGGGGCGATCATTGGTCGCCTTATAATTAAATATCAAGGTTTGAAACATATTTCGCGTGTTTTTCAATAAACTCACGACGCGGTTCAACCTTATCGCCCATAAGTATGGTAAATGTTTCGTCCGCAATCATTGCGTCCTCGATATCAACCTTTAACATAGTTCTCTTAGCAGGGTCCATTGTGGTTTCTTTAAGTTCGGCAGGGTCCATCTCACCCAGACCTTTATAACGCTGAACTTTTGCACCGGGTCCCATTTCGGCTATAAGTCTGTCACGTTCATCGTCCGTAAACGCAAACTTTTCAACAAGGTTTTTATTCTTACCCTTGAACACCTTGAAAAGCGGCGGTTGTGCGATATACACATTACCGTTTTCGATAAGCGGACGCATATGTCTGAAGAAGAATGTCAAAAGCAATGTTCTGATATGCGCACCGTCGACATCGGCATCCGCCATAATAACGATTTTACCGTATTTCAAATTATCAATATTGAAATCATCGCCGATACCTGTACCGAGTGCCTGTATAATAGGCAACAACTTTTCGTTTGAGTAAACCTTGTCAATTCTTGATTTTTCGACATTAAGCATTTTACCCCAAAGTGGAAGAATTGCTTGGAAACGTCTGTTTCTGCCTTGCTTTGCACTGCCGCCGGCACTATCACCCTCGACTATAAACAATTCTGCGTAATCCGCACCCTCATCGGTACATCTTGCAAGTTTACCCAAAAGCGAAGAATTGCTGCTTGAGTTTTTACGCGATGCCTCACGCGCCTTTTTGGCGGCCTCACGAGCACGTGACGCGGTCAAAGTCTTTTCGATAATAATTTTTGCGATTTTAGGATTTTCCTCAAGGAATGCAGAAAGCTTATCGTTTAAAGCATTTTCAACAAGCGCTCTTGCCTCACTGTTACCAAGCTTTGTTTTCGTCTGACCCTCAAACTGTGCCTCGACAACCTTAACGCTGATTACTGCGGTAAGTCCTTCACGGGTATCTTCACCAGATAGGTTAGGGTCTTTTTCTTTTAGTAAATTATTCTTTTTTGCGTAGTCATTTATGACACGTGTAAGACCTGATTTAAAGCCTGTTTCGTGTGTACCGCCTTCGCCTGTGTGAATGTTGTTTGCGAAGCTTAGAAGTGACTCTGTATATGATGTTGTGTACTGCATAGCAACTTCAACCATCATATCCTCACGCTGTGCTTCAAAGTAAATAATATCATCGTGAAGCGGGTCTTTGTTTCTGTTTAAGTATTGTACAAATTCCTTTATACCGCCTTCTGCGTGTAGAGTGACCGTTTCGGGATTTTCAACACGATAATCGGTAAACAGGATTTTTACACCCTTATTAAGAAATGCCTGTTCACGAAGTCTTTTTAAAAGTACATCGTAATCAAATTCAAGCACTTCGAAAATTTCGGGGTCAGGCTTAAATGTAATTTTTGTACCGGTCTTGTCGGTATCACCGATAACCTTTAGTTTACAAGTAGGCTTACCGCGTTCGTAACTTTGATAATGAACGTGTTCGCCGTCGCTTACTTCTACTTCAAGATGTTCCGAAAGTGCGTTTACAACAGAAGAACCGACACCGTGCAAACCGCCCGATACCTTGTATCCGCCGCCGCCGAATTTACCGCCGGCGTGAAGAATTGTAAGTACAACTTCGACTGTCGGAATACCCTGCTGTGGGTGAATACCGACAGGAATACCACGACCGTTATCTGTAACGGTCACTGAATTGTCAGGGTTTATATCAACTTTAATTTCCGTACAATAGCCTGCAAGTGCCTCATCAATAGAGTTGTCCACGATTTCATAGACAAGGTGATGCAGACCTGCCGACGAAGTAGAGCCGATATACATACCCGGACGTTTTCTTACTGCGTCAAGACCTTCGAGTACCTGTATTTGACTTTCGTCATAGGTGGTTTCAATCTTTTCCAAATCACTCATATTTTTTTCTCCCTTTATCTTAATTTTATCCGTTTTGCGTGTATTATAAACCACGTTTTGCCAATACTTTTGAAGAAACGGAGGATATAAAAACTTTCGTTTCGTCTTTCTCCTTAACTACAACAAAGGATTTCGGCAAATCGTCGGTTGAATTTATAATCAGACCGTTTTTTTGAGATTCGGCAAGGAAGTTTCTGCCGAGCCTTGAAACAGTCGTATTATCCATATCAAATATTCCTATTATATCTTTTGTGTTTACAACAATGTTTTCCTCAACTCTAAGGTACATTAATTTTCCTCCCTTACGACAGAGCCGTTTTTTATTTTAAATAACTTCGTATTGTCGGTGCTTTCGATAAGGTCGGTGTCCGTTGAAGTTATAAGAACTTGCTTATCGCGAATTTTCTGCGAAAGGTACATTCGGCGGTTAATGTCAAGCTCACTCATTATATCATCAAGCAGAAGTATCGGATATTCGCTTTTTATGTGATGAATGTAATCGGCTTGTGCAATTTTCATTGACAGTGCAGATGTACGCTGTTGACCTTGTGAGCCGTAAATTTTCGCCTCACTGCCGTTGATTGTGATGTGCAAATCATCTCGCTGTACGCCGACTTGGGCGGAGGCTAAATCAATTTCGCGTCTTTGATTTTTTTCAAGATATTCGTATATCGAATCTTTATCATCACTGCTTGCCCTCATACCCGGCATATACGATATTTGCAATTTTTCGCCCGATATTTCATTTTGTATAGCGGCTGAAAAGTTATTTATCAGCTTGACAAAATCGGTGCGGTATTTGATGATTTTTTCGCCCTCTGCGGCAAGCTGTTCATTCCATACGGAAAGCATCATATCCGACTTTGCACCTTTTGCACGAAGAACTTTGAGTAAGCTGTTTTTTTGACCCAACGCCTTGTGATAGTCGATTAGGCTTGTAAGGTATCGCGGATAAAGCTGACTTACCGATGAATCGATAAACTTTCGTCTTGCGGACGGCGAACCTTTGACAAGCTCCAAATCTTCGGGTGAAAACATTACAACGTTGAGATAATTCATAAGTTTGCTTAGTTTTGTTATCTGAACGTGGTTGATTTTAATGTTCTTTCTGCCGTTTTTCATAAGCTGCATAGCGGCTGTGTAATCACGTTCCGAATCGTGAAAATCAAGCGACAGACGCGAAAAATCTTCACCGAATTTTATAAGCTCTTTATCGGACTTTGCTCTGTGACTTCTGCCTTGTGAGAAAATATATACCGCCTCTAAAATATTTGTTTTACCCTGTGCATTGTCGCCGTAAATCACGTTTGTGTACGGGGAAAACTCAATTTTTTCGGAAGTATAATTTCTGAAATTCGCAAGGGACAGTGAGGAAATATACATTTATTCCGCTCCTACTTCGACTTCGACTGTCGCGTCCTCAAATTCGACCGTAACTTTGTCACCCGGACGAATTTTCTTGCCGCGCATTGTGCAAACTTCACCGTTTACCGATACGATACCGTCAAAAATCATATCCTTAGCCATAGCACCGCTTTCGGCAAGTGCGGAAAATTTAAGCAGTTGGTCAAGTTTTATATATTCGGTTGTGATGTTTATATTCATTTTTTCCATAAGACTTTATTCCTCAATAAATTATTAATTCTGTAATCTTGTTACAGATGTAACACCTTGAATTTGAACTATTTTCTTTTTTAGAAGTGCAAGATCGGAGGTGTTTCTGATTTCAACACCGATTTGTATAATTGCGATACCTTTTTTGTTTACATACGCATTTACCGATTTAAAAGGTATTTTAAGTGACGAAAGAATGTTTGTGATTTCAAGCAAAATACCGTCGATGTCAGGTGCTTCCACCTGCAAGTTAGCAATGTATGACGTACTGCGTTCATCGTCCCACCATACGTCAATAAATCTGCCCTTGTCTTCTTCGGACATTGACTGCGGATTCATATTCGGACAGTCGCGTCTGTGAACACTTACGCCTCTGCCTTTCGTGATAAAGCCGACAATGTCGTCACCGGCAACGGGGTTACAGCAACGTGCAAGACGTACAAGACAGTTATCAATGTCTTTAACAACGATACCTTTGCTTGATGCGTGACGTTTAGCTGGTTCGGCTTGAACGGTTTTGCTTTCCTCGTTGTATACCGCCTCAAGATTTTTCTTTGCTTCAAGAGTTTTGTTCAGCTTTGTCCATTCGTCACGAAGTCTGAAAACGACTTTTTGTGCGGTAAGCCCACCGTATCCGACGCTTGCATATAGGTCGTCAATACTTTGAAAACCGTATCTTCTCAAAAGAATAGCAATCCATTCTTGTTTGAAAAGCTGTTCGTGAGTGTTGCCGATACGTCTTAATTCACGTTCGATAAGTTCTTTGCCGTGTTCAATATTTTCATCACGTCTTTCACGTTTAAACCACTGATTAATCTTGTTTTTCGCCTGTGAAGTGCGACAGATTTTCAGCCAGTCACGGCTCGGACCGTGCGTATTTGCGGTTAGGATTTCAACTATTTCACCGTTTTGTACCATATAGTTGTTCGGAACGATTTTTCCGTTTACCTTTGCACCGCTCATTTTATATCCGACTTCCGAGTGTATTGCAAAAGCAAAGTCAATAACCGTACTTTTTGCAGGAAGTGAAATAACTTTACCTTGTGGGGTAAATACGAAAACTTCTTCTTCAAACAAGTCGAATTTAAGTGTGTTAAAGAAATCGTCGGTATCTATAATATTTGTCTGTGTATCAAGCAGTTGACGTACCCATTCAAGTTTTGAATCCATATCGGTTTTACCTGATATACCTTCTTTGTACTTCCAGTGTGCCGCGATACCGTTTTCGGCAATTCTGTGCATTTCCCAAGTACGAATTTGAATTTCAAAAGGTGTACCGTTAGGACCTATAACCGTTGTATGAAGTGATTGATACATATTCGGTTTAGGCATTGCGATATAGTCCTTGAAACGCATAGGAACGGGAGTGTATAAATCGTGTACCATACCGAGTACCGCGTAACAGTCCGCAACGGTATCAACAATAATTCTGACTGCGAAAAGGTCGTAAAGCTCGTCGATTGTCTTGTTCTGCGTGTACATTTTTCTGAAAATACTGTAAAAATGCTTTGCACGTCCCGTAACCTGACTTTTAATATTCATTTGGTCAAGTTTTTCACGAAGTACGTCCATAATGTCGCGTATGTACTTTTCGCGTTCGTCCTTTTTCTGATTTATGCTCTGACGAATTTCTTCGTATGCGACAGGGTCAAGGTACTTTAAAGCCAAATCCTCAAGTTCGATTTTGATTTTTGACATACCGAGACGGTGGGCAAGAGGAGCATATACGTCAAGCGTTTCTTTTGAAATTAAAAGCTGTTTTGCACGCGGCATAAAGTTCAATGTACGCATATTGTGCAGTCTGTCGATTAGCTTTATTATAACAACACGTATATCCTTTGCCATTGCAAGAAACATTTTTCTGAGGTTTTCGACCTGCTGTTCCTCACGGGTGTTGTATTTGATTTTTCTAAGTTTCGTAACACCGTCAACAAGTTCCGCAACGCTTTTGCCGAATATCGTTTCGATATTCTCATAAGTGTAAGGCGTATCCTCTACAACATCGTGTAAAAGTGCCGCCGAAATTGCCGTTGCATCAAGCGAAAGCTGTGCCGCAATATATGCAAGCTGAACAGGGTGCTCGATATACGGTGCACCACTGCGGCGGAATTGGTGACTGTGAGCAGATTTTGCAAGCTTATAGGCAACGTAAATCATATCTGTGTTGGCATTCGGGCTGTAACCCTTAACCATACCGATAATTTTATCTACAAGTACATCTGTATCATCAGCGTGTTGAGGTATTTTTTCCGGCGAAAGAATTACCGGCTCTTTTGCTTCGGACATATGCTCACTTCCTTTTTATGTCTTTTAAAATTAGTTGTACGGTTTCATTCCCTTGATAATGGTTAATATCCATTTGGAATGCTATATTTACAGTATCGCCTTGATGGATAAATTCCGCAAATTCACCCATTCCGAAACCGATACAGTTTATTGTCTGATTATTTTTCACTATGCGAAGTCTTAAATGCTTGTTATCCGCACCGACAGGGGCGATATTCATAACCTGTGCGTGTGCAAGTGCGAATACGGGCTTTTCGTTGTTCATACCGAACGGCTCAAGTTTTGAAAGCAGTTTTGCATTTTCAAGAGTTACGGAACGCTCTGAAAGCGGACAGTCAATATCGACTGTCGGTATCATATCCTGTTCGGTCAATACTTCGTCTGCATATTTGTTTATCTCTTTTATGAATGAGTCAATATCGGACATATTGACGTTCAATCCTGCCGCCACTGCGTGACCGCCGAAATCAATAAGCTGTTTTTCGCAATGCGTAAGTGCGTCAAAAAGGTTGAAACCTTTTATACTTCTTCCCGAACCTTTTCCGACACCGTTAGTGTGGGAAATAAGTATGCAAGGCTTGTAATACATATCACATAACCTTGACGCAACAATTCCGATTACACCTTGATGCCAATTTTCCTGTGCAAGCACGATAACTTTTTTCTTTTCAAAATTCGGATCTTTTGCAATCAGTTCCAATGCCTCGTCAAATATTTGACGTTCGGTTTGCTGACGTTCTTTATTTTCAGTATCAAGTAAAAGTGCCAATTCTCTTGCACGGCTTTCGTCATTTGTAAGCAGCAGTTCAACGGCTGTTGCCGCACTGCCGAGTCTGCCTGCGGCATTCAATCGCGGCGCGATTGAAAAAGCAATAGTTGACGCGCTTAAAGGTTTATCCAAAACACCTGCAACTTCCATTACTGCACGAATGCCTATTCTTTTTGGATTGTGCAAAATTTTTAAGCCTTTATCCACGATAACTCTGTTTTCGCCCAAAAGCGGTACAACGTCGGCAATAGTGCCGAGAGTAGCAATATCGACATATTGGTTAAACACATCTGTGGTTTTAAGTCCGTTTTTAATTGCAAGAGCCAAAATAAGCTTGAAAGCCACACCTACTCCTGCAAGTGCGTCAAACGGATAGTCGCAGTCAGGTCTTTTCGGGTTTAAAATAGCCGCCGCAGCTGTCGGAAGTCGGTCTTTGCAAGTGTGGTGGTCGGTAATAATAACGTCCATTCCCTGAAGTTTTGCAAATTCCACTTCACCGATAGCGGTTATACCGCAGTCAACGGTTATCATAAGTTTTATACCTTGTTTGAATAGCTTGTTTACAGCCATGATGTTTATACCGTATCCCTCACCTTTGCGGTCAGGTATGTAGTATTCGACATCTGCACCGAGTGAAAGTAAAAATTTGTATAAAAGTGCGGTTGAAGTAATTCCGTCAACGTCATAGTCACCGTAAACCGCGATTTTTTCGTTGCTTTGAATTGCGTTTGTTATGCGTTCGACTGCCTTGTCCATATCAAGCATAAGCATTGGATTTATAATATCAGCCATTGATTTTCTCAGATAAGGTGCAATATCCTTGCTTTCAATTCCTCTGTTTAAAAGTATGGTTGAAATAACGCGGGGAATATGGTGTTCCTTAGATATTTCGTCAATGGTTTCTTCTTTGATTTTTTTACTTTTTATATTCCAAATCTTATCTATCATATTTTACTCCAAAACGCAATTTTTTTTACATAAATACTACTTATTATTATAACATTTTTTTAAGAAAAATTCAAGTAAAACAGGCTTTTTTGAATAAAATAATCAACAATGGTTAAAATAGAATTTGAAGAAGGGAGTGAATATAAATGAACAGTAAATTCAATAATCGCAATAACCAAAACCAACAGCAGAACCAGAACCAAGATCAGCAACAAAACCAACAGCAAAATCAAAAACAAAACAAGAAAAATAATAACTTTAACAATCAAAAAAACAACCAAAACAATTTTTAAGAAAAAAATACGGCATTGCGGAAAAATTGCAATGCCGTATTTTTTTGTTTTTATTTTTTCAGAGTTCCAAGACTTGCGGCTTTAAGATAAGCGTTAATAAAACCGTTTAAGTCGCCGTCCATAACCGCACCGATATTACCCATTTCAAAACCTGTTCTAAGGTCTTTAACCATAGTGTAAGGCTGGAATACATATGAGCGGATCTGACTGCCCCAACCGTTATCCATCTGTTCGCCTTTGATGTCGGAAATTTTTTCTTTCTGCTGTTGCTCGGCAAGCTCGACAAGCTTTGCTTTAAGCATTTTCATTGCGTAATCTCTGTTTTGGTGTTGAGAACGCTGTGTTTGACAAGATGTTACGACACCTGTCGGGATATGTGTAAGACGGACTGCGGAACTTGTCTTGTTGATATGCTGACCGCCCGCACCGCTCGCACGGAATGCTTCCATCTTAATATCTTCGGGACGAATATCAACTTCCACGTTGTCGTCAAGTTCGGGCATAACTTCGATTGATGCGAATGAAGTCATACGCTTGCCGGCGGAGTTGAAAGGTGAAATTCTCACAAGACGGTGTACACCTTTTTCGGCTTTAAGATAGCCGTAAGCATTAAGACCGTCGATTTCTATTGTACAGCTTTTAATACCAGCCTCGTCACCCGGAAGCGAATCGAGAACAGTTGCGGTATAGCCGTTTTTCTGCGCCCACATTTGATACATACGGATAAGCATTTCGCACCAATCCTGTGCCTCTGTACCGCCTGCACCTGCGTGGAACGTCATAATTGCGTTGTTTTTGTCGTAATGACCGCTCAAAAGGGTTTCAAGCGTCATTTTGTCAATATCCGCCTCGATTTCTTCAGTTGCCGAAACAACATCGGGTAACATACTTTCGTCGTTTTCCTCGTTTGCAAGGTCGATTAAAACAAGTGTATCTTCCCATTTTGAAACAAGGCTGTTAAATGCCTCAACCTTGTCTTTTAATTGCTTTGTTTTTTGAAGAACTTTCTGTGAATTATCCATATCGTCCCAAAATCCGGGCTGGGCACTTTGTTCTTCAAGTTTTGTTATCTCACTTTCCGCACCTGCGATGTCAAAGTGAATCCCTCAAATCGTTTATGCTGTCTTCAAAGCCTTGCAGCTTTAGTCTGTACTCATCGTACTCTAACACATTTATCACTTCTTTCGTTTTATTTGTTAATTTCCGTAAATCTTGTGAATTTCATCGGAATAAGTACCGTCTTGATTATACACATAAAGCGGCGGCAAAAGCTTTAATTCCTCACCGCCGTCACGCATACCCTCGATTAATACCATATTCGGTACTTTATCATATGACGGATGGACGAAACGCATACGCTTCGGCTCTATTTTATATTTACGCATGGCACACATAATGTCTACAAGTCTGTTAGGTCTGTGAATCATAAAAAATCTGCCTTTCGGAATAAGCAGTTTTGCACTGATGTTTATAACGTCATCAACAGTACACATAACCTCGTGACGTGAAATTGATTTTGTGTCAATATCGTTTTGATTACCGCTGCCGCACTTCATATACGGCGGATTGCAGGTTATTTTGTCAAAACTGTCACGACCGTATATAGAAACGGCGTTTTTTAAATCGCCGCATTCTATGGAAATACGATCTTCAAGCTTGTTATGTTCCACACTGCGCTGTGCCATTTGTGCAATATCTTCCTGTATTTCAAGACCGAAAATTTTCGGTGTGTTTGTTCTTGCGGATAAAAGCAAGGGTACAATACCTGTACCTGTGCATAAATCAAGTGTTTTTTTAGACCTTGTTTCCTTTGCAAAATCGGATAATAAAACAGCGTCAATACCAAACTTGAAACCGTTTTTCTTTTGGATTATGAAAAGACCGTTTTGCAAATCGTCCAAACATTCATCGTTTTTTATCATCAGTCCTCGTTTGCAATATTGTCAACAACCGCAAAGCTGATTTCGCCTGCTGCCGCAACTTGACCGCCTACTGTTGCTTTTACGTTTGCTTTACCCATTCCGTGACGGTAAGTAACCAAATCGGCGTGAAGCTCCAATGTATCGCCCGGAACTACCTGACGGCGGAATTTGAAATTGTTGATACCTGTGAATACACCGAGTTTACCTCTGTTTTCAGGCATTGACAAAAGCATTACAGCACCGACTTGTGCAAGTGCCTCTGTAATAAGTACGCCCGGCATAATTGGGTTACCCGGGAAGTGACCTGTAAATTGAGGTTCGTTTGCCGTTACGTTTTTGATACCTGTTATGCTTTTGCCTTCTTCAAAATCAACGATTTTGTCTATAAGCAAAAACGGATAACGGTGCGGAAGAATTTTTTGGATTTCTACGTTTGTTAGTGTGATTGGTTCGTTTTTCATAATTAATATATCCTCTCTTTTTTTAATCTCTGATGTATGCTTTTTTGTGGAATATATGAGTCGGTTCGGTAACTGTGTCGATATTGTCAAGTGCAATTCCCGCACCTTTTGCAACGCAGTCGATTATATCCGGTGCAAGCACCACTTTGACGCCGATGTCGTCCGAAATACGCTTGTCCAAACCGTAAATCAAAGAACCGCCGCCTGTCATTATTATTCCGTCTTGTATAATGTCACCGTGAAGTTCGGGAGGTGTTTCTTCAAGCACTTCCTTAATTCTCTCGGTCATATTATAAACAAAATCATCAAATGCGGGGTATAGGTCGTTTGAAGAAATAGTTACTTCTTTCGGAAGCCCCGAAAGTACGCTGATACCTTTTGCTTTGCATAACAGCTCATTTGAACGCGGTATAACACCGCCGATTTCCATTTTAATTCTTTCGGCTGTTCGCGGACCGATAATCATACCCATTTCTTTGCGCATATAACGAATAATCGCCTCGTTAAATTCGTCACCGGCGATTTTCAGCGAACGGCTGACAACGATACCGCCAAGCGATAAGACTGCAATGTCGGTTGTACCTCCGCCTATGTCCACAACCATAGTACCGTGCGGACGTGAAATGTCAAACCCTGCACCGAGTGCCGCAGCAACAGGTTCTTCTATAATGTAAATATCTTTTGCACCGACATCTCTTGCCGCCTCAATTACGGCTCTTTGTTCAACGTCCGTAACACCGCTCGGAACGCACATCATTATGCGTGGGTGACCGATTGTTCGTGAAAATATTTTTGAAAAGAAATGTTTAATCATTTCCTGTGTAAGCGTAAGATTTGAAATTACACCGTCAATAAGCGGACGAACGGCCTGTATATGCGGCGGAGTTCTTCCGAGCATTGCGAGTGCGTCTTTGCCTACGGCACAAACTTCGTTTGTTTTGGTGTTTACCGCGATAACGGTCGGCTCACGCAGTACAATGCCCTTGTTTTTGATATAGACAAGCACCGTCGCAGTGCCTAAGTCTATACTTATATCATTATTGAACATATTTCTGCTCCTAAATTAACAAAATCGGACTATACGCAAAATGCTTATAGCCATATACTATTATTATATCGTATTATTCGTTTTAACTCAACCTATTTTCAGAAGTTTTTTCGCATTTTTGTAAAAAATATTGTTACAATCTTCCTCTGAAAGAGGTAAGGTAGATAAATGTTTTGCCATTCGACCTTGCTTTTCCCAAGGTGAATCTGTCGCGTGAAGTATTTTTTCACTGCCGTGATTTTTGATTATGCGTAAAAGCTGTTCATCTGTGATAAAGTTAAGCGTAAAGGCTGTGTCGAAATATATAGGTGTGCCGACAAGGTATTTTTCGACATCGTCCCATAACTTCCAGCCGCCCAAATGTGCGGCAACGATTTTGTCGCCTTTAACGTAGTCAAGAACGTGAGAAAGCCTTTCGGGAGTACAGTGAACAGGCGGATCGATACCTATATCTTTGCCCGAATGAAGTACGGTTATAAGGTCGAGTTCCTCACATTTTTTCAGAATTTGTATTGATTCTTTGCTGTCGATGTAAAATTGTTGATATTCGGGGTGTAGCTTGATACCTTTAAGCCCTTTTTCTTTGATGTCATACAAAACACTTTCCCAATCCGATTGCATAGGGTGCAGACTGCCAAGTGAATAAATACCGTCAATGCCGTTTATTGATGCGGCAAAGTTATTTATTGTTGTTGATTGCTTTACGTTCGTGGCAATCGGAAGTACAAGCGATATGTCAACGTTGTTTTCACGCATTGACTGCTTGAGTGCGTCAAGTGTACCGCGTAGTTCGGCTTTGTGTGGCCTGTATTCTTCTTTGATGTTCGATTCAAGTAATTTTATCGTTTTGTCCGCCATTTTGTCTGGAAAAATATGTGTATGAAAATCTGTCAGCATTTTAAATATCCTTTCGTTTGATTGATTATATTATAGCATAAAACGGTATATAATATCAAGAAAAAAGAACCGATTTTATTGTCGGTTCTTTAGTGGTGTTATTTATGAATTTCCTTCATTTCTTCGTGCATATTTGCGGCGTTTTGAGTAATTTTTTCAAGGTCGTTTCTTTCCTCAACCTTATCGACAAGTGATGATGCCATAGGAACGTCCGCCTCACGGCTTGCCTGATATTTATATGCAAGTTTCAAAAGTATCGGTGTAACGATGGTTGTTGCAACAACGACAAGTACAAGCGGTGCGAAAAATTCGTCTTTCATAAGTCCCATTGACATACCCTTTGTGGCAACGATAAGTGCAACTTCACCTCTTGAAATCATACCGATACCGATTTTAACAGATTGAAGATTTGTGTATTTGCATATCTTGGCACCAAGTCCGCAACCAATCATCTTTGAAAGAATTGCAACTACAAGCAATAATACGGTAAGCACTACAACCGTTGCAGACATATTGCTGAATGTTACTTTAAGACCGACGCTTGCAAAGAATACCGGTGAAAGAAGAACGTATGAAACCGTATCGAAACGGTTTAGCATATACGAAGTTTTTTTGTTGTTTGAAAGGATAAGACCTGCAACGAAAGCACCTGTAATATCACTTACACCGAAGAAATATTCGGCGGCGAATGACATAAGCAAACAGAATGCAAATGCAAGAATTACGAAACGTCTTAAATCCTTTTTGTATTTGTTAATCCATGGATTGACAAACTTGATGAAAAGAAATGCCACAACTCCGCAGAATATGAAGAAACCGAGTATCTTCAGAAGTATTACCCACAGAGAAACGTCACTGCCGGCAAAGCTTGAAATAACAGTAAGTGCAATAATACCGAGTACGTCATCTATAAGTGCCGCACCCAAGATTGCGTTACCTGTTTTTGTCGAAAGTTTGCCGAGTTCTTTAAGTGTTTCAACTGTGATACTGACAGATGTTGCGGTTAGAACGACACCGACAAATATGTTTTGCAGCATTGTCTGTTGGTCGGTTATCGGGTTGTAGATCGTGGCTACAAAGTATCCGCCGACAAGCGGTACGATAACGCCGAGCAGAGCGATTATAAACGACGCAAGACCTGTCTTTTTCAGTTCCTGAACGTCTGTTTCAAGACCGGCTGCGAACATAAGTACGATAACACCGATTTCGGCAATGTTCTTGATAAAATCGGTTTCCTGCAAAACTCCGAAACAGGCAGGACCTAAAAGAAGTCCGGCGATAAGAGCACCGACTACCTGTGGCAGTTGGATACGTCTTGTTAAAAGTCCGAGGATTTTTGTACTTATCAAAATAAGTGCAATGTCGAGTAAATATTTGTAAGATTCCATTGTTGTTGCCTCCTATATAAATAAGTATTAATTTTTTAAATCTAAGAATTAATTTTACTCCTATAAGTGCATTTTATCAAGACAGCAAAAAAAACAAAAATAATAAAATTTTTTGTCTATTTTTCTACTTTTAGGACAGACGGTGTGAATTTGATTAAAATATAATTGCAATTAGGCGTGAAGTGGTATATAATATAAATATGCTGCAGACAAAACCGTTGCAGTTTTGTCTGCTTTATTTTGTTGACAGGCTCAGCATTAAAAATAACAGAGTAGATTCGTGTGCGTGAAGTGCGGAGTGAACGGGGAGTTGTCACTTTGACGAAAAGCCTTAGGCTTGCGGTATACGGATTGCATCCCGCTGATTTACGGTAGAAAATATTATTTAAGCTCCCTATGGCAAGGGAGTTTTTTCTTTTTAACGGGACGGCTTTGTCTGAAAGGATATGAAGTTGATGAATTACAAAGAGGCAAGAGAGTACATAAAAAAAGCCTCGCAATATGGGATTGTTCCGGGATTGGATAATATATCAAATCTCTGCGATAAACTCGGTAATCCGCAGAATGAACTTGAGGTTATTCACATCGCCGGCACTAACGGTAAAGGAAGTGTAGGTGCTTTTGTCGAACAGATTTTGATTGAGTCCGGCAAGAAAGTCGGACGATATGTTTCACCGTCGGTTTTTGATTATCTTGAACAGTTTCGTATAAATGCAGAAAATATGAGTGAGGACAGATATGCTTATTATATAAGCCGTATCAGTGAAGTTGCGGACAAAATGACTCCGCACCCTACACCTTTTGAAATGGAAACGGCGGCGGCATTTTTGTATTTTAAAGAAGAACAATGTGATGTTGTTTTGATTGAAGTCGGTATGGGCGGACGTGAGGACGCAACCAATATTATTCCGAAAAGTCTTGTATCGGTGATAACTCCGATAAGTATGGACCATATGAAATTCCTCGGCAACACGCTGGAAGAAATCGCATATCAAAAGTCGGGTATTATAAAAAATAACGGACTTGTAGTTACGGCAAAACAGGAAAATTGTGTGATGAATGTCATAGAAAACGAGTGCTGTGAAAAAAATGCACGGCTTATAAAAGCCGACAATGTGACGGAATATGAAATATCGCTTGACGGTGAATATCAACGCGAAAATGCCGCCGTTGCGGAAGAAGTGTGCAGGCATATTGACGGTGTGAGCGAAAATGATATAAAGAATGGTTTAATAAATACGGTATGGCACGGCAGGTTTGAAAAAATATGCGATAAACCGGAATTTATAATTGACGGCGCACATAATATTGACGGCGCGAAAAGGCTCAAAGAAAGTATCGAAAAGTATTACGGCAATCGAAAAATCGTGTATATAACAGGTGTGTTTGCGGATAAGGCATACAAGCAAATTGCTGAAATAACCGCACCGCTTGCACAGAAGATATACACGATTACACCGAACAATCCGCGAGCGTTATCAAACGAAAAATATGCAAGTGCAATAAGTGAATATAATCAAAATGTTGAGGCGGTAAGCTTTGATACAGCACTTAAATTGTGCCTTAATATGACGGACTGCGTTGTTATTGCGTTCGGTTCATTGTCGTTTTTGGGTGAATTGAAAAGAAAAACGGACGACATAATAAGTATGCGAAAATGCAACAATATTTTGAAGAATAAAAATTTTCGTGACATTCTGTCAAAAATCAATTCTGCCGAAAAGGACAGAATTTACTGCAATCACGGAATTGACCATCTTTTAGACGTTGCAAGAAGTGCGTATATTTTGAATTTGGAAAACGGACTTAACATACCGAAAGAGATTATATACGGTACGGCTTTACTGCACGATATAGGACGGTATGAGCAATATAAAAACGGCACAAATCATCACAAAGCAGGCGGTGAAATTGCGAAAAAAATACTTTGTGAATGTGGGTTTGCAAGTGATGAGATTGAATATATGGTTGAAGCGGTAAGGGCGCATAGGAAAATACCCGAAAAAGCGGAAACACTCGGCGATATTATTGCGATTGCGGATAAGAGAACACGTTTGTGTATGATGTGCAACGCAATAGATACCTGCAAGTGGAGCGAAAATGAGAAAAATACAGATATAGTGTTGTAAGGGGGATAAAAATGATAATAGGAAACAAGGAATTCGGAAATCATACATATGTAATGGGTATATTGAATGTGACGCCTGATTCATTTTCGGACGGAGGTAAGTTTAATAATATTGACAGTGCTTTAAAGCATACCGAACAGCTTATAAATGACGGTGCGGATGTAATTGATGTCGGCGGTGAATCGACAAGACCGAATTATACAAAAATCAGTGATGAAGAAGAAATTGAAAGAGTTGTGCCTGTAATAGAAAAAATCAAGGCTGATTTTGATGTGCCCGTTTCGATAGACACATATAAAAGCAAGGTAGCCGCGGCGGCTGTCGGAGCAGGCGCGGATCTTGTAAATGATATATGGGGATTGAAATACGATAAGAATATGGCGGAAGTGATTGCAAAATCGGGTGCGGCGTGTTGTCTTATGCACAACAGAGAAAGAGCAGAATATAATTCCTTTGTGGAGGACGTACTTGACGACCTTAGAGAAACAATAGCCATTGCGAAAAAAGCGGGTATTGCTGACGATAAAATAATACTTGACCCCGGTGTGGGTTTTGCGAAGTCGTATGAACAAAATCTTATTATAACGAATAACGTAGACAGACTTAACGAACTCGGCTACCCTGTTTTGCTCGGTACGTCAAGAAAGTCAATGATAGGCTTGACGCTCGATTTGCCGTCAGACCAAAGAGTTGAGGGGACTGTTGCAACATCGGTTATAGGAGTTATGAAAGGCTGCAGATTTGTAAGGGTACACGATGTGCTTGAAAACAAACGTGCGATACTTATGACCGAGGCAATAATAAACAGCTGATAAAAGGAGCGGAAAATGGACAAAATATCTATCAGAGGACTTGAAGTTTTTGCAAATCACGGTGTTTTCAAAGAAGAAAACGTACTCGGACAAAAATTTATCGTGAATGCGGAGCTTGTGTGTGACACAAGAATTGCGGGCAAAGAGGATAATCTTGAAAAATCGGTGAATTATGCAGAAGTGTGCAATCTTATTACCAAAGTAATGAGAAACAACACATTTAAGCTTATTGAGGCGGCGGCGGAAGATATTGCCGAGAAAATATTGCTTGAATACGATTTAATAAGAGAAGTAACAATAACATTAAAAAAACCTTGGGCGCCGATTATGATGAGTGTTGATACTGTGGAAGTGAGCATAACGAGAAAATGGCACAGGGCATATATTGCACTCGGTTCAAATATGGGTGACAGCAAAGGTCACCTTGACGGTGCTGTCAAAGAACTTGACGCGGATAAGTGTTGCAAAGTGAAAAAAGTGTCGGAGTTTATCGTGACAGAGCCTGTCGGCGGTGTTGAACAGGACGATTTTTTAAACGGCTGTCTTGAACTTGAAACGCTTTACACACCGTATGAATTGCTTGATTTTTTGCATAAAATCGAACAGGCACATAATAGAGAACGCATTGTTCATTGGGGACCGAGAACACTTGATTTGGATATTATTCTTTATGACGATGTTGTTATGTACGAGGACGATTTAATCATACCTCATATCGAAATGGAAAACAGAGAATTTGTTTTAAAACCGCTTTGTGAGATAGCGCCTTATATAAAAAATCCCGTAAATGGAAAATCAATAAAACAACTTTTAAGTGAAATTCAAAAATAAATAATTTTGTACAAAATATTTTTATACTTTTTATGCAAAATAATACGATATGTCACTTGAAAAATATCGTTACTTATGATATATTTGTAATGTAAATGTAAAATAAGGTCGTAGACGGACGAAAACCGTCAAAGAGAGAGAGAAAATTTAATACATATCCAGTAAGAAGGAGAATTACAATGACAAACAACTTTATAAGTAACGAAACACCGATAGTCGGCAAGCTTAGTATCATAAGTATGAAAGGCTGTGAAGGCATAACGGCTAAGATTGATGAATATCTTAGAGCTTTTAGAGGTTATGAGGATACAGAAACTTATGTTACTCATGTAACTTGTCCGAGATTTGGTACAGGCGAAGGAAAATGCGTTATCGATGAAACTGTAAGAGGTCATGACGTGTATATCATATGCGACGTGTTCAATTACGGTGTTACCTATAAAATGTACGGAGTTGAAAATCATATGAGTCCTGATGACCACTATCAGGATTTGAAACGTGTTATTGCTGCAATGGGCGGTAAGGCAAGACGTGTTACTGTCGTAATGCCTATGCTTTACGAGGGCAGACAGCACAGAAGAAACGGTCGTGAATCACTTGATGCGGCACTTATGCTGCAAGAGCTTGTTCATATGGGCGTGTCAAATATCATTACATTTGACGCACACGATCCGAGAATTTCAAATGCAATTCCACTTGCAGGTTTTGATGATGTTCAAGCGACATATCAGATGATAAAGGCACTTGTCAGAGCTGTTCCTGATATATCACTAAACAAAAAAGATACTATTGTAATCTCTCCTGATGAAGGCGGTATGTCAAGATGTATGTACTATTCATCAGTGCTAAAACTTGACCTTGGTATGTTCTATAAAAGACGTGATTACTCTGTAATCGTAAACGGCAAAAACCCTATTGAGGCTCACGAATATTTGGGACGTGACGTAAACGGTAAGGACGTTATTATCGTTGACGATATGATTTCATCGGGTGAATCTGTAATTGACGTTGCAAATAACCTTAAAAAGCAGGGTGCAAAGAGAATATTCGTATTTGCGTCATTCGGTCTTTTCTGTAACGGTCTTGAGTGCTTTGATAAAGCGGCGGCAGACGGTATTGTTGATAAGATTTTCACAACAAACTTGATTTACAGAAATCCTGACCTTGCAACTCGTGAATGGTACTGTGAAGTTGATATGTCAAAATATATCTCACTTCTTATCGATACTCTTAACCATGATGAAACTATATCAAGTCTTCTTAACCCTGTTACAAAGATTAAGAATCTTGTCAGTAAACTTGAAAATAAATAGGAGATAATTATGCAGTGTGTGTTGTTGGCGGCAGGCTATGCCACAAGATTGTATCCGCTTACGGAAAATATGCCTAAGGCACTTTTAAAACTCGGTGACAAGACTATTTTGGAAATGGTTACGGATAAAATTGACGAGGTTAGCGACGTCGAAAATATCTACATTGTGACTAACGAAAAGTTTTATAAGCAGTTTGAAAAGTGGTGCGAAAGCTATAAAGGTCCGAAAAAAGTTAAGGTTATTAACGACCATACAACGAGTAATGATAACAGACTCGGCGCAATCGGTGACTTGAAGTACGTTATTGATACGGAAAATATCAATGACGAAATTCTTGTTATGGCAAGCGATAATATATTTGATTTTTCGCTTTGCGATTTTGTGGATATGTACCGCAGTAAAAACGCTGATATGATTTGTGCGCATACGATTGAGAATAAAGAAGATTTACATTCTATGGGTGTTGTTGAACTTGACGATGACGGCAAGGTGACAAGTTTTGAAGAAAAGCCGAAACAGCCTAAATCGGATTTGGGTGTACCGCCGTTTTATCTGTATAAACGCGATACACTACCTCTTATAGATAAATATTTAAAAGAGGGCAATAATCCCGACGCACCGGGACATTTTATACCGTGGCTTATCGGTAAAAACGATGTGTACGCATATGTGTTTGACGCAGTTCGCATTGACATCGGTACACCGGAAAGCTATTATGACGCTTGTGAAAAGCAGAGAAAAGGTACATTGTTTAATAACTAAAACCAAAGGGCAGTTTAAAAACTGTCCTTTTTACTTGCAATCAAAGATGAGGGAAACCTCATCTTTTTTTTGTGTTCACAAATTGTTAAAAAACTAAATACAAAATATTCATTGACAAAAGAAACAATGTGAGTATAATAATAGATGAAAGGTCAAAGAAAGTCAAAGTCAAAGAGGTGATTGAAAAATGGGTATGAGTGATAAGATAGAAGCTTTCATAAACGAACTTCTCAAAGACGATACGGACGAATGGTTGGAGCTTAAACGAAACGAACTTGCTTCAATATTCGGATGTGTTCCGTCACAAATTAATTACGTTATTTCAACAAGGTTTAATCCCGACCACGGTTACATCGTCGAATCAAGACGAGGCGGCGGAGGTTATTTGAGGATTAAACAGGTAAAGCACGAAGATGGTATCATAATGCAGACCATCAAAGCCGTAGGCGAAAGCCTTGACGAGAAAACCGCTAAATCATATTTGGCAAACTTAATCAGGCACAACGCTCTTGATGAAAGAACAGCCTCAATTATATTCAGCGGAATATGCGACAATTCTTTGACTGTTAATCAACCGCAAAAAGACAAAGTAAGAGCAAATATATTTAAGAATATGCTTGCTATGGCAGGTAAATAAGGAGGATGATTGGAATGTATGATTTATTTTCAGATTTGTTTGATGGGTTTGATTGGTTTATGCAGCCGACAACTTATAAAGAGGAAAAGAAGTGTCCCGTTTGCGGACGTACTTATTCCGATTTCAGACGAGATGGCAAGCTTGGGTGCAGTGAATGTTACAAAGTGTTCAGAGGTCCTGTAACCGAAACATTACGACAAATTCATCCGAGTACCGTTCATGTCGGTAAGATACCGTCAAAGTCAGGCGAAGAACTTAAATTAAAGAGAAAGTACGAAACACTAAAGCAAGAACTTTCGGCGGCGGTTAAAAATGAGGATTACGAAACAGCCGCAAAACTTCATAAACAGATTCGTGAAATAGAAAATGAGGTGAAAAAGTCATGATTTGGTATAAAAATAATAATTCGGACATAGTTGTTTCAACAAGAATACGTCTTGCGAGAAATGTTGATAAAACACCGTTCCCGAATGCCCTAAAGGACACAAAGGAAGTAACAGAAAAAATTAAAAACGCTGTTTTGGGCGGTAATTCGACATTGGCAAAGGATTTTGACTTTATTGACCTTGATAATACACCGCTTATCAGAAAACAGGAGCTTGCCGAAGAACATCTTATAAGTCCTGTTATGTGCGAGGGCAAAGGTAAGTCGGTTATGATAAGCAAAGACCGGACAATGAGCATTATGCTTATGGAGGAGGACCATATCAGACTGCAAATCATAAAAGACGGCTTTGCACTTGACGAGGCTTACTCACTTGCAAGCAAGGTTGATGATGTAATCGAAGAAAATATCACATATGCTTTTGATAATGATTTCGGTTACTTGACAGCTTGCCCTACAAATACAGGTACAGGTATGAGAGCGTCGGTAATGATGCACTTGCCTGCACTTACAATGACCGAGAATATCAACAGAGTTATTTCTTCGGCAGGCAGTCTTGGCATTGAAGTAAGAGGTCTTTACGGTGAGGGTACAAAGGCATACGGTAATTTGTATCAGATTTCAAACAGAATTACTTTGGGACTTTCCGAAAGTCAGGTAATCGAAAAATTGACTAATGTGGTTAATCAGATTGTCGATATGGAAACAAAAGCAAGAAATATGCTTAAAGAAAAAAATTATGACGTCATTGCGGACAGATTGTTCCGCTCATACGGTACACTTAAATATGCACGAAGTGTGTCGTCATCAGAGGCGAAATCACTTTTGTCCGATGTAATGCTTGGACAAAGTTTGGGTATAATTCCAAAGGAAAGCAAAATTGCACCGCTTGAATGTATGGTGCTTTCAGAGCCGGCGCTTGTGTGTGACGGTAAGGAATTATCACCGAATGAACGTGATAAAAAACGTGCAGAATTAATAAGAAACAATATCTAAATAACAAATAACACATAGAAGAAAAGGAGTTGATTATTATGTTATTCTCAAATTTCACAGAAAAAGCAAGAATTGCGATTAGCGAGGCTCACGATGCGGCTGCGGAAATGGGTCATAACTATATTGGCAGTGAACATCTTCTTATGGGACTTATTCGAGAGGGTAGCGGAGTGGCTGCTAAAGTGCTTGAGAAAAACGGCGTAACCGCCGAAAAGGTTAAAGATAAAATAAACGAATATATCGGTATCGGAGTTTCTCTCCCACAGCAGACCGAACTTCCGCTTACACCGCGTTCAAAACGTATTTTGGAAATGAGTGCTCTTGAAGCAAGACGTTTGAACCACAGTTATATCGGTACAGAACACTTGTTAATGGCTATCATTCGTGACGGTGACGGAGTTGCCGCAAAAATTCTTGAATCGCTTGGTGTTAATTTGCCGAATTTCTATACGGATACAGTCCGTTCAATAGAGGGTGACGTTGAAATGGAGTCACAGCCGGGCGGCGAATATCACCCAAATCCAAATTCGTCAACACCGACTCTTGACCAGTTCGGACGTGACTTTACAGCTATTGCAAAAGAGGGTAAATTTGACCCCGTAATCGGCAGAAGTAAGGAAATCGAACGTGTAACTCAGATTTTGTCAAGACGTACAAAGAATAACCCGTGCCTTATAGGTGAACCGGGTGTAGGTAAAACAGCCGTAATTGAGGGACTTGCTCAGAAAATTGCGTCAGGCGACGTTCCTGAACCGTTAAAGACAAAACGTCTTGTATCGGTTGACCTTTCGAGTATGGTTGCCGGTGCAAAATACAGAGGCGAATTTGAAGAACGTTTGAAGAAAGTTGTAAATGAAGTTCTTGCGGCAAAGAATGTAATATTGTTCATTGATGAATTTCATACAATCGTCGGTGCAGGCAGTGCCGAGGGTTCGATGGACGCGTCGAATATCCTAAAGCCGTTCCTTGCAAGAGGTGAATTGCAGCTTATCGGTGCGACAACGCTTAAAGAATATAAGAAATATATCGAAAAAGACGCCGCACTTGAAAGACGTTTTCAACCTGTAACAGTCGGTGAGCCGACAGTCGAAGAAACGGTTGAGATATTGAAAGGTATCCGTGACAAGTACGAGGCACATCACAGCGTAACAATCACGGATGACGCATTGAAAGCCGCCGCAACATTGTCGTCACGTTATATCACAGACAGATTTCTTCCCGATAAGGCAATCGACCTTATTGATGAGGCGGCATCTAAAAAACGTCTTGGTTCACAGACAGAACCCGATGATTTGAAAGAAAAAGAAAAGAAACTTGAAAAATTGCAGTCGGAAAAACAAGAGGCTATAACTGCACAAGACTTTGAAAAAGCCGCAAAAATCCGTGATGAAGAAAAGGTATTGAAAGAAGAAGTCGAAAAACTAAAATCTTCATGGAAAGGTACAGGCTCATCTTCGGGACTTGTTGTAGACGAGGACGATATTGCCGACATCTTGGCAGACTGGACTCATATTCCTGCCGCAAGATTGAAAGAGGAAGAAATGGAGAGATTAAAGAATCTTGAAAATATTCTTCACGCAAGAGTTATCGGTCAGGACGAGGCTGTAAGTGCGGTTGCGAAAGCAATCAAGCGTGGCAGAGCCGGACTTAAAGACCCTAAACGTCCTATCGGTTCATTCCTGTTCTTAGGTCCTACAGGTGTAGGTAAAACAGAACTTTCAAAGACTTTGGCTGAAGCGATGTTTGGCAGTGAAAATGCACTTATCCGTGTAGATATGTCGGAATATATGGAGAAGCACGCCGTATCTAAATTTATCGGTTCGCCTCCGGGATATGTAGGTTTTGAAGAGGGCGGTCAGCTTACTGAAAAAATCAGAAAACACCCTTATTCGGTAATCTTGTTCGATGAAATCGAAAAGGCACATCCTGACGTATTCAACATTATGCTGCAAATTCTTGATGACGGTATTCTTACAGACGCACAGGGCAGAAAAGTAGACTTCAAGAACACTGTTATCATTATGACATCTAACCTTGGTGCAAAAGAAATTCTCGGCAATGTATCATCTAAACTTGGTTTCAAGAAAGACGAGGAAAAGGACAAGAACATCAGTGAACACGACAGTATCAAGAACAAAGTTATGGAAGAAGTTAAACGTGCGTTTAAACCTGAATTCCTTAACAGAATTGACGATATAATCGTATTTGACAGATTGACAGAGGATAACATCAAGGAAATTGCAAAACTTATGCTTAAATCTCTTGAAAAACGTTTGAATGCGAATGAAATCAATGTAACATTTACGGAGAGTGCCGTAAGTAAAATTGCTAAATCGGGCTTTGACCCTGTATACGGTGCAAGACCTTTAAGACGTGCAATTCAAAACGAAATCGAAGATATGCTTTCGGAAGAAATAATTGACGGTAACATTAAGAGCGGTGACAGCATTACTGTAGATGTTGAGGACGATAAGTTTACTGTTAAAAAATAAGACTCAAATAAGGCAGTCACATTTTTGCGACTGCCTTATTTATGCAAAAAAATATAGTTGCTCATTTGAGCAACTATATAAATTTTTGTATTTAATTATGCAGCCGGAGTAGCTGTCGGAGCAGCTGTTTCAGCCGGAGCTTTTGTCGGTGCTACAGTAGCAGATGGGTCTGCGGTAGCATCAGGAGCAACAGTAGCTGTTGGGTCTACAGTAGCCTCAGGAGCAACAGTAGCTGTTGGATCTGCAGTAGCAGTTGGTTCAACTGTTTCGACAGGAGTATCAGTACCGTTTATAACAACTTCAGCTTGGCTGATCTTTAGATCATCACCTTCATATTGTACTGATTTATTTCCTGCATTGTTGACTGAGTCAACAAGAAGTGATGTGTTGTAACCAAGCTTTGTGTTGTATCCGTTTGAAAGTTGGAATGAACCCTTTTCGCCTGTAAGTGACTTAAATGTAAGTTTCATAACAGCACCGTCTGTCTTAACTGCTGTTTCGGCATTAACAGTAACAGATGCGGCTTTTACATAACCGTATGTAAATTCAGGGTTTGCTGCACCGATTGCACCTTCGATTACGTTGTCGCCGTTTACAAGTTCAGCTTTTACGAATTCAAATGCAGTAGGGTCATACTTAACAGTTGCAGTTACGCCTGAAACGAATTTTTCAGTCGGAAGATTTTCTGCGTTTACAGAAAGAACAACTTCTTCATCCTTAGCGGCTGTTAGCTTGTCAGCTGAAAGTGACAATGCAGGAACGCCTGCGTCTGCTGAAGGAGCGTTAGCTGTTGTGATATTGATTGTGTAATCAGCGTCATTCCAGTTGACTTTTGCGTCAAGAGCTTCACTGATTGCTCTTAGAGGAATCATAGTTCTGTCGCTGATTATTTGAGGAGCAACGTCCAAAGTTACGTCATTTTCAGGAGCAACGAAGTCTTGTCCTGACATAAGAGCTCCAAAAACACCGCTTACGTCAAAAACTTTCATTGTACTGTCGTCGATAGTCAATCTGATAAGAGTTTTGTTATCAGAACTTGTAACGTCAACAGTTCTTGTATCTTCTTTCCATTCAACCTTTGCACCCATAGCCTCAAATACGCCTCTTGCAGGAACAAGAGTAGTACCTTCGCCAAGAATTACAGGAGCTTGGTCGTCAAAAAAGATTTGACCTTGGTTCACGAATACAGTAGGAGTTTTATCCTCTGCCATAGCAATACCTGTGCATGAAACTGCAAGTGCAGCTGCAAGAGAAATGCTTAAAATTTGTTTCTTCATAAAAAATACTTCCTTTCATTTTACGAATTTATCAAACATTATAACACAAAAACTCGAAATATACAATAAAATTTTTTAAATTTGTATAGCCATACAATCGAAAATGTAGTATAATAATAAACAACTGAGGTCATATAGAGGATATATCGCCTTAAGCTCCAAGAAAATGAAAGGAGTATCTGAATATGAATGCGTTTTTGGAATACTTAGTAAAATATGTACAGTTGCTTAGAATAAGTGATTTAATTGACATATTGATAGTTTCGGTTATAGTGTATTATCTTATAAATTTAATTCGTGAAACAAGAGCAATGCAACTTGTAAAAGGTATTATATTTTTGTTTATAGCATTCTTTTTAAGTCAGTGGCTGAAACTTAATGCTTTAAACTATATTTTAGGCGGTGCAATGCAAATCGGTGCATTTGCGGTAATCGTAATATTTCAGCCCGAATTGCGTAATTTGCTTGAAAGAATGGGGCGTTTCAAAGTCGGACGTATAATTGATTTTGCGTCGGACACTACAGAGGACGATTTACACAGGGTTATAGATTCGATTGCACAAGCCGCCGCGAATATGTCGGCGACAAAGACGGGTGCGCTTATTGTAATGGAACGTGCAACGCGATTGGGTGAATATATAAGTACGGGGACAATGCTTGACGCGAATGTATCAAGCGGACTTTTGGAGAATATATTTGTACCGAATACACCTTTGCATGACGGTGCGGTTATAATAAGGAATAATAAAATTGTGACAGCCGGCTGTCTTTTGCCGCTTACCGCAAATAATAATTTATCAAGAGATTTGGGTACGCGTCACAGAGCGGCGATAGGACTCAGCGAAGTCACAGACGCAGTTATTATAGTGGTTAGCGAAGAAACAGGCAAGATTTCCATAGCGTTAAACGGCTCGCTTACACGTAATCTTTCAAGAGAATCGCTTGCAAAGGCACTTAAAAAGATTATGAGTCAAAAGCAGGAAACGAACGAAAAGATAGATAAGATTATGTTTTGGAGGACGAAATGACGGAGAAGAAAGCGAATGTAACGAATACTCAAAAGCTGAAAACCGTAATACTTTCGGTTTTCCTTGCAGTAATCGTGTGGTTTATGGTTATATATGTGAATGATCCCGATATTACGACTACCGTTTCGGATTTGAATGTAAGATTTGTCGGTGAAATGTCGCTTAGGGATAAAAAACTTGCGGTGACCGGTAAGGATAAAATTCCCGAACTGTCAGTTGTTGTAACGGGTAAACGAAGTGACCTTATGAATTTTATGGACGATATATATGTTCAGGTTGATGTCAGCGATATTGACGCAACGGGTGAATATAATTTGTCGGGAGTGATTTCAATTCCGACAACGAGAATTTCAGTTGAAAAGGAAAAGTACGGAGATATTCCGATTACGGTTGAACCGCTTGAAATGAAAGATATTGAGGTTACTGTAAAACAGACCGGTATGCTCAAAGACAAGATAGTAAAATCGTCTGTAAATAATCCGACTGTCACAATAACAGGTGCAAAAAGTGAAATAGACGAGGTTGCAGGTGCTATTGCAACGGTTGATGTGTCAAGTATTCAAGAGGACGGCGTGGAAAACGTGAACTATCTTCTGACGGACACAAACGGTGAACTTATAAACAAGAATGAAACGATTGAAAGTGCACGTTCTTATGTGGAGGTTGTAAATACGATATATGACGCAAAACTTTTGCCTGTTGTGCCGAGACTTTCGGCAGAGCTTGACAAGGAATATATTTTGAAAGCGGATAAATCTTTTGCCACACCTGCAAGCGTTACGGTTGGCGTGGACGAAACTAATACGGATGATAAAGTCATTGCACTTATAGATAAAGTTCCGTCAGACGGTTTCGGCGAATATGAACTTGAATTGTCAAGCGGTATGTATATACCGGAGGATAATAAAAAAGTCAAGTATAAATTGGATATAGTAAAAAAAGCCGTTGCACAGCTTGAACTTACCGTACAGGCACAAAATGTACAATCAGGTTTGACGGCTAAGATAAACAATAAACTCATCGCACAGGTTTGGGGTGAGGAAGGAAAAATTACCACAGATAATGTAAAGGCTTACGTTGACGTAAGCGGACTTGGAGCGGGAACATACAATTTGCCTGTAAAAATTGAAGGTGAAAATGTTAGTTTCGCAGAAAATTATACAATAGAAGTTACTGTAGAATAGGAGAATAAATAAATGGCAGATAAATTAGTAAGAGGAAACAGTATGGACGGTGCAATCCGTGTTTTTGCGACGGTGACAACCGACCTTGTGAATGAGGCACAGAGAATACATCATACTTATCCGGTTGCAACGGCTGCACTCGGCAGATTGCTTACAGGTGCGGCAATTATGGGTGCGGCAGGATTGAAGAATGAAACAGACAGTATGACGGTTCAGATAAAGGGCGAGGGTGAAATTACAAACCTTGTTGCCGTTACGGATTGTCACAGTAGGGTCAGAGGTTATGTTTCAAACCCGTATGTTGACAGACCGCTTAACAATAAAGGTAAACTTGATGTCGGCGGTGCTATCGGCGGCGGATATTTGAGTGTTGTACGCGATTTGGGATTGAAAGAGCCGTATGTCGGACAAATTCCGCTTGTATCGGGCGAAATTGCGGAGGACTTGACATATTATTATGCAAAAAGTGAGCAGATACCTACATCGGTTGCACTTGGCGTGCTTGTTGATACAGACAACAGCGTAATAGCGGCAGGCGGTTTTATGATACAGCTTATGCCGGAGGCTACCGAAGAAATGGCAGTTCAGCTTGAAGATATATTAAAGGAGTTGCCTCCTGTTACGACAATGATTAAAGAGGGTATGACTGCGGAGGATATTCTGTTCAGAGTAACGGAAGGATTTTCGATGGTATGTGAAAACAAGGCGGTTGTACCGGAATATAAGTGTACGTGTTCAAAAGAGCGTATGGAAAAAGCACTTATTTCAATAGGTAAAAAAGAGCTTGAAGAACTGATTGAGGATCAGGGGGAAGCTGAACTTACTTGCCAGTTCTGTGATAATAAATACCATTTCAATAAGAAAGAACTCGAAGATTTATTGGAAAAAGCAAAATAAATAAAGAATTTAGTAAAAAATGCTTGACAATCCGAGAGAAAATCTATATAATATTTGAGGTGTCTATTTTTATGATAGGAATAAAGACGGCTGATTGGGGCCGGAATTAAGCAGAGGAGGTGCTGTAACAATGAAAAGAACATTTCAACCGAAAAAGCGTCAAAGAGCTAAGGAACACGGTTTCAGAAAGAGAATGTCTACTAAGTCAGGCAGAAAGATTTTGGCTAGCAGAAGACAGAAGGGCAGAAAGAAGTTATCTGCATAATATATGAAGATGTAGGCAGGAAGCGGGGAGGAATTCTTTGCTTGTTGCCTTTTTTTCATAATAAGACAAATGAGGTTTAATATGAAAAACACTCAAAGTTTAAAACTCAACAGAGATTTCAGACGTGCATACAAGGGTGATAACTTTGTCGGAGGATATACCGTTGTATATATGAAGAAAAATAAATATCAGTTTAACCGTCTTGGTTTGAGAGTCGGTAAGGCGACCGGTAAGGCTGTTACGCGAAATCGCTTGAAAAGGCTTATGCGTGAGAGTTATCGCCTTATGGAAGATGATATTGAAAAGGGTTATGACTTCATAATTGTTGCACGAAACAGAGCTGTTGGAAAAACACAGTCGCAGATTCAAGGCGATATTAGGTTTGCTATGAGAAAGCTGGGACTAATTAAATGAAAAAATTTTTAATCGCATTGATTGATTTTTACAGACACCAAATTTCACCGTATAAAGGCGGGGCGTGCTGCCGGTTTGTCCCGACCTGTTCACAATATGCAAGAGAGGCAATAGAGAAATACGGTGCTTTGTACGGGACATATCTTGCCGTAAGAAGAATATTGAGATGTCATCCGTTTCATAAGGGCGGCTATGACCCTGTACCCGATAAACATAAAGGCAGCGGAGAGGAAAAATAAGACATATGTTTGAATATCTTATTACACGACCGATGGGCTTTATAATTGAGCACATCTATAATCTTGTTTCAAATTATGGTCTTGCGATAATTATCTTTACGATTCTTATAAAGCTGATTTTAATTCCGCTTAACATACATTCGCAAAAGGCTATGAAGAAACAGCAAAAAATACAGCCGCTGATGGCTGAACTTCAAAAGAAGTATGCAAATGACCAAGAAAAACTTCAGCGTGAAATGATGAAGATTTATAAGGAAAATAATATAAGTATGACAGGCGGCTGCTTGCCTATGCTTATTCAAATGCCTATATTGATTGGTCTTTATCAGGTTATTCAGAAACCTCTTTCATACCTAGCAGGTGTTGATTGGGCTAATGCGTCGGTTATTAACGAAGTTATCCGTCTAAAGGACGCAATGGTAAATTTGGGATATAACATTGGTAATCTTGCTAATGCTACAATGGAACAGCTTGCGAACAATTCGCAAATCCAGCTTTCAAAGTGGGCAGGTATTGTCGGAACACAGGGAACGGCTCTTGAAGGTGTTTCGGGCGGAGTTCACCCTTGGGTATTGAATTTCAATTTCCTTGGTCTTGACCTTTCAAACGCACCGTCAGCGGCTTTCGGACATATTATGGCACTTGATTTTTCAAATATGAGTGTTATATTATTGCTGCTAATTCCTGTTTTGGCGGTTATTGCGTCGGTAATTTCAATGAAAGTTACTCAGGCACAGACAGGTCAAAATCAAAACACAGAAGGTCAGGCTGCTCAAATGACAAAGTCAATGAATCTTATGATGCCGGTAATGACAGCGTTCTTTACAGTTACACTTCCGGCAGGTCTTGGATTGTACTGGATTATAAGCTCAGTTGTACAAATTCTTCAGCAGTTGATACTAAATGCTTTTTTAGATAAGAAAGGGGAAGAGATCGTTGTCACAGTTCCAGAAAAGAAACAACAGCATAGAAAAAAACGCAAAAAATAAACAAGACGCAATCGAACTTGCATTAAAAGAGCTTAACGCAAGCAGAGAGGATGTTGAAATAGAAGTTCTTGACGAGGGTTCAAAAGGATTTTTGGGAATAGGTGCAAGAGATGCACGTGTTAGAGTAACTCTTATAAAGAGCGAAGAACCTGTAAATGAAACTTATGTTCAAGAAAAAGAAGAAGTAGCAGAAACAGAAGTTAAGCCTGTAAAGCGTGAGCCGAAAGTGAAGAAAGAATCACTTGGCGATCCGGCTGATGACGCTAAGAAATTCCTAAGCGACATATTTAACGCAATGGATCTTGACGTTGCCATTGACGCAAAGATGGAAGAACAGTCTGTTTCAATCGACCTTTCAGGCGAAAATATGGGTATTGTAATCGGTAAAAGAGGTGATACTCTTGACAGCTTGCAGTATCTTACTTCACTTGTTGTAAACCAAAGATCAGATGATTATATCAAGGTTTCAATAGATACTGAAAATTACAGAGAAAAACGTGCGGAGGCATTGTTGGCACTTTCAACACGTCTTGCCGATAAGGTTACAAAGACAGGTAAGAAGTTTACTTTAGAGCCGATGAATCCGTATGAAAGAAGAATAATTCATTCAAATCTTCAAGACAGCGAAACAGTAACAACTTATTCTGTAGGTTCTGAACCGTATCGTAAAGTCGTAATTGCACCTAAGAATGCAAAGCCTTACGGTAAGGGCGGTTATAAAAAGGACGGTTATAAAAAGAGAGGTCCTAAGCCGCACAGAAATCATTCGGATAAGCCTGTTGCAGAAAAAACAGGAAGTTACACAACAACTTATAAAGCTGACTTCAAGCCTCAACAGCATAAGGCAGAATACAAGAATTTTGAAGATTATCTTGCAGGTCACAGTGATGAATTTAAAGGTGAAGAATAAGTATAAAAGCTATCGCATATTTGCGGTAGCTTTTTTGTTGACAAAAAAGTAAAAAAGATATAATATGAATACATAATTTAAGTGTGAAATGAGGGGATACGATGGAAAAATATTTAGAGTGTCACGGAACAAAAATGTACCTAAAGGAAATGACTCCTGAAATAGAGTTTTTATTTAAAATATTTGCAGGTAACTTCAAAACAAAAAAATGGGTATTAGATAATATAGATTTTATAATTAAAATAATGACAGATAGATTGCCGGAAAAATATAAAAAAATAACTAAGCGTATATATGATTTACCAAAAAACAAACAAGAAGATGAATTATTAATATATTTAGATTTTGATTATGATGAAGATGTAGCAAAGCTATTTAGAATGCTAAGACATCCAATGAGAAGTAAAATTGTAAAAGGAGTTTTAGGTAGTCATTGCAATGCAACTTCGTTAAGATTCGTATATGAAGAAATTTTTGAAGAAATAAAGCACCTTTTAGAATATGGTCATCTTGTTACTGAAACAGTATATTTAAAAACAATAATAGATAGATATAAATTATCTATAAAAATTGAAAAACATGAGTTAGATGCTGATTGCAATCAAAAAAGTGAAAGTGAGCTGGATGAAAATTTTACGTCTGTAACTTTTTTTCATGACGGGGAAAGAACAGTATACAATTATTTCGGATATGCGCAAGAAAAAATTATAAAATCGATGTTTTGGAATATAATGAATATTTGTAATAACAAGGAATTATTAATCAAATCTGATAGCTTTTCATCAAAACTACGTCATTTTTTACTGCTCAAAGGATATTTATATGTGGAAGATGTATTTCAAGATATAGAGATATTAATTCAACAGTTTATAAATTTTGATGAAAACGAGTGTGCAGATGAACTGAAACATTTAAAATTGGTTAACGAGGAAAGAGAAGATGTAGATGTAGATGTATATAGAATCAATGACGCAGTGAAAAATAAAATTGAGAAATATTCAGAGGTTCCAACAGTTATGGATTTTATAAATGATTCAAAAGGTGAAGATGCTGAAAGTGATATTGTAGAATTTGCTGAAAGATTGAAAGAAGATTTTGCTGAAAGATTGAATGATGATGAAGATGAGATAGATGACATAGATTTTGAGGAAGATGATGAGATATAGATAAAGATTAGCCTAATAAATGATTTAGTAAAACGACGTGTGAAAAGTGTTAAAAATGTATCAAATTGACAAAACAAATATAGCATAGTATAATAAAAATAAAGTACCAAAATATAAGGAGCGGAGATATGAAAACGGAATTTGTGAGATACCTCGAAAGACTATCGGAACTTTATCCGACGATAGACAAAGCATCTACGGAGATTATCAACTTGCAGTCAATCCTGAATTTGCCAAAGGGAACGGAACATTTTCTTTCTGATATTCACGGTGAATATGAGTCGTTTTCGCACGTTTTGAGAAACGGTAGCGGTGCGGTCAGAAAGAAGATTGATGATGTATTCGGGCATACACTTGGTACAAATGACAAGAGTGAGCTTGCGTCACTTATTTACTATCCAAAAGAAAAAATAGATTACATAAAAAGCCTTGATAAAGATACGGAAAATTGGTACAAAATAACGCTTTACAGGCTTATTGAAATATGTAAGGTGGTTTCGTCAAAATACACGCGTTCAAAGGTCAGAAAAGCACTTCCGCCGGCATATGCGTATGTTATCGAAGAACTTATAACGGAAAAACCTGAGGTTTTAAATCGCGGTGCGTATTATGACGGAATAGTGAATACAATTCTTGAAATCGGTGCGGCGGAAAAGTTTATTATCGCAATAGCGGAACTTATACAACGACTTGTCGTTGACCATTTGCACATAATAGGCGATATATACGACAGGGGCAGCGGAGCGCACAAGATAATGGATAAGCTTTGCTCTTATCATTCACTTGATATTCAGTGGGGCAACCACGATATTCTTTGGATGGGTGCGGCTGTCGGCAATCCTGCTTGCATTGCAACCGTTATCAGAAACAGTATCAGATACGGCAATCTTGACGTTATCGAGGACGGTTACGGAATTAATATGATACCGCTTGCAACGTTTGCTATGAGTGTGTATGCAGATGATGACTGCAGTTGTTTTGAAATCAAAAATAAAAAGCACTCATACGAAACGGAAATAGAACTTGAAATGAAAATGCACAAGGCAATTACCGTTATTCAATTCAAACTTGAGGGACAGCTTATACAAAATCACCCTGAATTTGATATGAACGAAAGGTGCTTGCTTGATAAAATTGACTTTGAAAACAGTACGGTAACTATCGGTGAAAATGTTTATAAAATGAAAGATGTCAATTTTCCTACAATTGACAAGGAAAATCCGTATAAACTTACCGAACGTGAAGAAGATATGATGAATAAACTTTACAGCGCCTTTGTGAAGTGTGAAAAATTGCAGAAACATATGCAGTTAATGCTGAAAAAAGGCGGTATGTATAAGGTTTATAACGGTAACTTGCTGTTTCACGGTTGTGTGCCGATGAACAGTGACGGCAGTTTTAAAGCAGTTAATGTGAACGGCAAGGAGTACAGCGGTAAAGATTTGTATGACGCCTATGAGGCTTGCGTGAGAAAAGTGCTTGTTTCAAACAATAAAAAGGAAAAAAGCATCGGCGGTGATATTTTGTGGTATCTTTGGAGCGGTTCGGGTTCACCATTGTTTGGTCGTGACAGAATGACAACGTTTGAAAGATACTTTATTGAGGATAAAACTTCACATCACGAAGAAAAAAATGCGTATTATGATTTGATTGAAACGGAGGACGCGACAAACAGGATTTTTGAAGAGTTCGGTCTTGACGGAACAGGGCATATTATAAACGGTCACGTTCCCGTACATCAAAGCGAGGGTGAAAATCCGCTTAAATGTGACGGTAAGGTTATAATGATTGACGGCGGTTTTTCAAAGCCGTATCATAAAGTGACCGGAATTGCCGGATATACTCTTACATATAATTCATATGGACTGACATTAACGGCACACGAGCCGTTTGAATCGGCGGAACAGGTTATTCAAAACGGCAAAGATATTGTGTCCAACCAAGTCGCCGTGCAGCACGCATTTAACAGAATACTTGTCGGCGATACCGACAACGGTAAGAAATTAAAAGAAAATATAGCCGATTTAAAGGAGCTTATAGAGGCGTATAGACAAGGTATTATAAGCGAACGAGAAAAATAAAACATCATTATAAAATCAGATGGTGAGAAATTAGTTCGCAAAAAGTGCACAGGCAAGCCGTATCTCAAAGATAGGCTTGCCTGATGTTTTTTTATAGTTGAAATAATATTTTGCACGTTCCGGACAATTTGTCGGTAATCTGATAGACAAAACCGTTGCGGTTTTGTCTATTTTATTATTTTAGTCCGTTGTTTTCTACGAGATTTTTAAATTCCTTCAGCTTATCAAGTGTATTCACACCTGTTCCGCGGTCAAGAATTTTTTGCTGCATTTCGGCGGAAAGTGAGTTGAAATATTGTGTTGCCTCAACATTCGACGAAATAAGCTGACTTATATTTTCGCAATCCATAAAATCACCCTGTAATAGTATGTGCGAATAATTACGAATTATGCGATAAATTGTTGCTTGCGTTTATAGGTGTGCTGTTTTTGTAATTTTTGCCGAGTATCAAAACCGACAGAAACGGTATTTTCCGTATTATGAATTTTGACACGACAATCGGAATAAACAATCCCAACACAAGTACCGATACACAGCATATAACAGTCGGAAGCGGTGAATATGCGAGCAGTATTCCCATCAATCCCGACACAAGAAACGGTGCGTGCATAAGATAAATGTCATACGAATACATACCGAGTGTTTTTAATAATCTTTGCGGTGCTTTGTTTTGAAGATGTTTTGAAATGTTGCATACCGTCATAATTCCTGTTACGGACGAGATACTTCTTATCAAATACAGTACACCTTTCAAAACACCCGACGGCATTTGTGTAACGTAAAAATAACTGTACAGACAGTTGGTAACAACGAATATCACTGCGGTGACAATAGTGTTAATTGATTTTTTGTTGCCGGTGCTAAACGCAATTCTTGCAAGTGAGAAAAACAGTAAATCGCTTGTTACATAGTCAAGTATTCCGTAATAATGCACATATGCTTTTGAAATATACAATCCGAGAAGTACAATAAGCATTGGTTTTGATTTCATAATTTTCGGAATAAGTATATTCACAAGGAATACAATAAACAGTGAAAAAACAAACCATAAATGCTTGTCAATGTGGTTATTGTATGTAACAATTTGCAGAATTGCGTCTTTTAAACCGACTGACGTATATCCGCCGTTTTCAAGAACTTTTGCAAGCAGTGGAATTTTTAACGAAAAACCGATAAATAAATATGCAAAGGTTGAGAATATCAAATACGGCAACATCAGATATTGTAATTTTCCGAGTATGAATTTTCCTTTGTTCGTGTAGTGAGGAAGTCCTTTTTCAAACAAATACCCCGATAAAAAGAAGAATAACGGCATATGAAAATTATATATAAATATCCATAAAAAGCCTGCAAAACCTGTTTCGCGAACCTGAGGAACAAGTGTATGACCGAGTACAACGAGGATTATTCCGATACCTTTTGCAATGTCTATCCAATCAAGTCTTTTTGTATTCATAGCGATTAACCTTCCTTGATTATAAATTATATGTATGATTATATAATAGTTGTAACAATAGTGTCAAGTATTGTTATTTGATTTGAAATATTAAATTTGATATAATTGATACACATATTATAGTGGGAGGAGTCTGCCTTGAAGATATTGTTGGTAAATAAATATCTGTACCGAAAAGGCGGTGCGGAAACTTATTTTATAAAATTAGGCGAATATCTGAAATCACTCGGCAACGAGGTTGAATATTTCGGTATGGCAGATGAGCGTAACTGTGTAGAAAATAGGGTAGAGGCATATACGGAAAACATTGATTTTCACAAAAAATCGTTAAAGCATATTACTTACCCTTTTAAAATTATTTATTCGGTTAATGCAAGAAAACAAATCCGCAAGGTGTTAAGCGATTTTAAACCGGATGTTGTACATTTGAATAACTTTAATTATCAGCTTACGCCGTCAATAATATATGAAATAAAGAAACATAATATACCGATTGTTTACACCGCACATGACGTACAGCTTGTATGTCCCAATCATAAATTAAAAAATGATTATACGTACGGTCTTTGCAGAAAATGTGACGGCGGTAAGTATTTTGAGTGTGTAAAAAATAATTGCGTACATTCTTCAAAAATACGCAGTATTCTTGGAGCGGTCGAGGCTTGGTACTATAAATTGCGTCATACATACAAAATGATAGATTTAACCGTCTGTCCGTCTGAATTTATGGAAAAAGAAATCAGCCGTAATGATGATATAAACGGAAGAACGGTTACGATGTACAATTTTATTGACGAGATAAAACCGTTGGGAGCAGAATGTGAAAATTATGTTTTGTATTTCGGCAGATATTCAGAGGAAAAGGGAATATTAAACCTTGTTAAAGCGGCAAAGAAACTTAGTAATATACCGTTTGTATTCGCGGGCAAGGGCGAACTTGAAAATGAAGTGAACAGTGCGGATAATATTAAAAATGTCGGTTTTAAGACAGGCGATGAATTAAGGAATATTATAGAAAAAGCGTTGTTTACCGTACTTCCTGCCGAATGGTCGGAAAATTGTCCTTTTTCTGTTATGGAGTCGCAGAGTCTTATGACTCCCGTACTCGGTGCAAAAATCGGCGGTATTCCCGAACTTATCAATGACGGCAAAACAGGCATACTTTTTGAAAGCGGAAACTTGAAAGAGTTGACTGAAAAGATAGAATATTTGTATAACAACAAAGAACTTTGCAGACAAATGAGTGAAAATTGCAGAGATATAAAGTATGACACAATAAAAGAATATTCCGAAAAACTGATAAAACTGTATAAGGAAGTTACAAAATGAAAATCGCAATGATAGGACATAAAAGAATACCGTCACGCGAGGGCGGTGTTGAAATAGTTGTTGAAGAACTTGCTACAAGAATGGTCGAAAAAAGTCATAGCGTGACGGTGTATAACCGAAAAGGGAAACACGTTTCCGGCGGTAAGACCGTTAATTTGAAAGAATATAAGGGCGTTAAGATAAAGAGTGTACCGACGTTTGAAAATGGTAAACTCAACGCAATAGTTTATTCGGTTATAGCAACATTTCTGGCACTTTTCGGCAGATATGACGTTATACATTTTCACGCCGAAGGTCCTTGTTCGATGATATGGCTTCCGCATTTATTCGGAATACATACCGTTGCGACAATACACGGACTTGATTGGCAGAGAGCCAAATGGGGCGGATTTGCCACGAAATTTCTCAAATTCGGCGAAAAAACGGCGGCGAAATATGCAGATGAACTTATTGTACTGTCTGAGGGAACGCGTGACTATTTCAAAGAAACTTACGGCAGAGAAACGGTTTTCATACCGAACGGAATAGATGTTCAAAATGAAAAGAAAGCCGATATAATCACAAAAAAATACGGTCTTGAAAAAGATGGATATATATTGTTTCTTGCAAGAATTGTTCCGGAAAAAGGATTGCATTATTTGATAGACGCATTTATGCAGACGGATACTGATAAAAAACTTGTAATTGCCGGAGGAGTAAGTCATTCAAGCGAATATGCAAAACAAATTCACGATATGGCAAAAGACGACAGAATAATATTTACCGGCTTTGTCGAGGGGGACGAGCTTTGGGAGCTTTATTATAATTGCAGAATGTATGTACTTCCGAGTGACGTTGAGGGTATGCCGATAAGCCTGCTTGAAGCAATGGCTTGCGGTTGTGAGTGCCTTGTAAGCGATATAGATACTGCAAAAAACGTAGTAGGGGAGTATGGGTATACATTTAAGAAAAGTGATGTAAATGACCTTAAAAACAAGCTGTGCGAAATACTCGGCAAACCGAAAGCGGATAAGGCAGAGCAGATTGAATATGTAAAAAACAATTACAGTTGGGACGAAATTACGGACAGAACATTGGAATTATATAAAAAATGATAAATGACGGAGATTTGTTTTCTGTCAAAAAGGTGAATTGAATGAAAAAAAGAATTTCACTGTACGTCAGAAGTGTATTGACATTTTTGCGTATAGTAATAACAAAAATATTTAATATAAAAGGTTTTCGCTCTGCATTTATACAGGATTTTTCGATTACAACAAAAATATCTGTAAATGAAAGAGGGAAGATTTTATTAAAAAAGCATATACATACTAAACGTAATGTTATTTTATGTGCAGAGGGAGGAACGCTTGAAATCGGCGAAGGGTGTTTTTTCAACAACGGCTGTATGGCGGTTGCAAAAGAAAGAATAACCATAGGAAATCGAGCGGCATTCGGTCCGAATGTGCTTATATATGACCACGACCATGACATATCATCAGCTGAAAGCATACACGACAGCGGTTATAAAACGTCGCCTGTCGTTATAGGTGATGATGTGTGGATTGGTGCAAATACAGTTATACTTCGCGGAACGGTAATAGGGCGTGACTGCGTTGTCGGTGCGGGTTCGGTGCTGAAAGGCGTATATCCCGCAGGCAGTGTGATAGTGCAGAAACGAACTGAAAATATTTATGAGAAAGGGCGTGTAAGCGGTTGATTATAAACGGTGAAAAACGAAAGATAGCAATGGAAATTGCGTATATTTTAATGCTTATGTCTGCGGCTATGGGTGACCTAAAAGTGTTTTCCGTTTCCCAAACCCGTATGATGAAAGCGATAAGTCTTTTCATTGTTGTTATGGCTGCGGCGTACCTGTTTATATCAGGACGGTTGGAAAGAGTTAAAACGGCGGCAAGCTTTGTCGGTGTTTACGGCTTTGTCCTTATCGGAATTATCGTATGGTCGATATTTTTGTGGATAATCAACATTGAATCTATCGACTTCATTCTGCGTGGCGCATCGAAATTTATGTATCAGTTTCTGGTGCTGCTCATTATTTTCTCCGGTGCATATTTGTTCGGAGAACGAGCGATATTTACTACATTTTACGGACTTGCGGCGGCAAATATGCTAATGGTCGTGTACAACTTGGGCGTGTACGGAATATCGGACAGTATAAATTCCGTAATTGCAATGCTTATGGGCAGTGATGCACAAGAAGGTTTTGCAAGGGCAATGGAAATACACGATATTACGTTTACATACGGCTTTTTCATAATATACTTACTGTTTTTTGCACAACACACGAAAGAGAGAATATTATGCCTTTTGGTGTCAATATTCTTCTTCATACTCGGATGGAAAAGAATTGCACTTTTGGCTTTGCCGGTTGCGTTGTTTTTCGGATTGATTATGGGGCGAATGAAACCTAACAGACGTATCGGATTTATGAAATTCATCGGTTGGTGTGCGGTTATCATTTCGTTTGGGTATGTGGTTGTAACAAAAACAGGTGCATTTGAATACATAACGAATTACTTCGGCATAGATACAATGGGTAGAAATGATGTGTACAAGTACATTGAAAAATACTATCAGATAAGCTTAGGTTTTATGGGGTACGGATTTGAGTACACAACAGTAATTTTACAGAAAATTATGGTTGACAATCCTAACGCACATATCGGTGTCGTTGCACTTCACAATAACATACTTACAATTTACATAGAGCTCGGTTTCTTGGGATTCTGGGCATGGATGATATATACTTGGGTATTTCAGGTTAATTGGATGATAAATCACTGGGGAGAAAAAACAGGTATGCTGTTCTTCCTCTGTGAAATGTACATCTTTATAACATACACAACAGATAATACATTATACTATTTCTTTACAAGTCTTGTACTGAGACTTATGCCGCTGGCTTATGCGTTCCATATTCCGACAACACAGGATATAAAGCTGTGGCCATGGGTAAAGGAAAAAAAATAGAGCCTGTCGACAAAATGTCGGCAGCTCCAAAAATCACATCATAGATGTAATTTTTGGGTATTTTCAGAGAAAAAATCAAAAGTTCCTCCAAAGTCGAAACTTTAGATTTTAAGCCATTTCTGCCGCACAGGTCGTCAGAAATGATTTTTACTTGAGGTTGCACCTCAAACACCCTAAAATAAAGTCGACAAAACCATAAAGGTTTTGTCTGCAATCCCAAAAATGGTTAAATACAGAAAACTATTATTGGAATTGATGGAAGAATGTGATAAAATATAAAGTAGTTATGATATTTTAAGATTATAAATTATAGTTGGGAGAGAGAAGATGAAAAAAATGTGGAAAGGTCTGCGTCGTTTCTTTAAGAGAAGTGATGAGAAATTTACAAATGTGAATTTGGAAGACACAAACATATTCAAACGTATTCTTTTTATAGTGCTCAGCAATATAAAAACGATAGTCGTACTTATGTGTGTGTTTGTATTTATATCTCTTATCGTGACGTATACAGGCAGTTTTAACAAGAAAAGCGTAGTGTTGTCGCTTAACTATGAGGAAGCGTCAAAGGGGCAGAACCCTAACCTTACACGTTACAATGTCTATGAATTAAAGTCTGACAGAGTAATGGAAAGGGTAATCAGTAATGCCGGACTTCAGGACGTTTTGACACCGACTGAACTTTCGGAACATATTGATATTGCCGAAAACAGCAGCGGTAAGACGATAGATCCTAACGATTCAAGCACTTACTATATTTCAACAAGCTATACGGTTTCGTACAGAATGAACAGGGAGATTAAAAATATTTCTGTTGACGATATGATGACGCTTATTTGTAAATCGTATAACGATATGTTCCATGAGGAATATGTAGGTACAAAGTCTGTCCTAAAGTACGACCTTGGCGATATTGAGGGTAAGGAATATATCGAAATCGCAAAGCTGTTTACAAACAAATCGGATCAAATGCTTAGATATATTCAGCAAAGAATTGAAGAAAATGCTACATATCGTTCAGACATAACCGGTCAGAGCTTTCAGACTATAAAGAAAATGATTCAAAATGTTCAGAATTACAGTATTAAAAAATACAGTGCATTCGTACTTGAATCGGGACTTTCAAGAAACAAAGACCACTACATAAGAACATTGAATTATAAAAACGATATGCTGAATATAAACTACCAGAAATTTATGATTGATTATAATGTCAGAAAACAACAGGTACAGGACTATGATTCGGCAATGATTGGTACGGTTATGGTGCCGTCAATCAACGAAAAACAGGAATATTATATGTCGAGAACAAATACGGGTACCGACTACCTTACAAAAGAGGCTGATTACAGTCTTTCGCAAGGTAATGCGGTTGACCGTGACATTATCGACAACAACGATATAATCGCAAAAGTAAACGCGTCAACGGCTGATGAGGAAAGCTATAAAAAAGCCGATGAGCTTATCAAAACAGTTGATGAAGAATTAAAGCAAGTAGCAAATACTGCTGACACAACCGACAAGGAGTATATCAAGCATACAACAAAGGATTACTTGACGTTTACCGAATATACAGGCTCGGGTAACAAGATGTTTATTCTTGAAACGGTTATCGGAACTGCTGTAGTATTCTTTATTATACTTTGTGCTGTATATTACGTTATAGACGGATATATCAGACGAAAGGAGGACGGCAGATATGAATAAATTTAATTTGCTTAAATATCTTAGTAAATGGAAATATCTTATTTTTGCTGTCTGCGTACTCGGTGCATTGATTGTTTACAAGTATGCCATGTATAATCAGGAATATACAGCAAGTACGGTTATCAGTTATACCGGACAGAATGCCGCAGACGGAAAAACTCCGAGCGGTGACGATATAGACGTTACGGAAATTTATTCGGCGGCGGTAATAACCAATGTTTTGGAGGACCTTAACTTGAATATCGGTGCGGACGCAATCCGTTCAAAATGTAAGGTTACGGAAATTATCCCTCCGGACGAAGAAGTTAAAAAACAGGCTCTTTTGGAAGCCGGTGAAGAATATACTTATTTCCCTACAGACTATGTTGTGTCGTTCTCTGTCGGCAGTGAGTACAGCCAAGATTTTGCAAGAACCGTGCTTGATTCGATAATCAAGAATTACTTCGCAACATACGGTGAAAAATATATCAACCAACAAACATTGCCTAATAATAACGTGCGCGGAACTGACGGTCAGTATGATTATATTGAACGTGTGGAAATCCTTGACGCGTGGGCGCTTAATATTTCCGACTATCTTGCGGCTAAAAAGGAAACTCAGCCGAATTACAGAAGTGCGGAAACGGGATATTCATTCAGTGACTTGTATGAAATTTATAAGTCATATATAGATTACGATATTCCGCAGATTTATTCGCTTATATTGGAACAAGAGGTTACAGGCGATAAGGAAACTCTTATTAAGAAGTATCAGAGTGATATAAGTACATATGAACTTGATTTGCAGAATATGGAGGAGAAAATCAACGACTTAAATGACCTTATTACAAAGTACAGTGATAAGAATAAAGAGGGCGTTGAATATCACTACGGTACACAAAGTGACGAGGGCAATGACGCAAGTGACTACATCTTGAAGAATGTGTATGATGAATGGAATCAAGAGGACGGTCACGTTCAGAGTGAAACAACATACGATACTCTTATTAATGAGTACGTGGACATTGAAACAGAAAAGGAAAAACTTGAAGTTGACCTTGAGCATAAGAAAAAGCTGCTTGCCGTATTTACTGACGGCGCTCAATCGGATGATATGAGCAATAAGGACGAAATCGAACAGAGCCTTGAAGAACTTTCACAAAAGCTTGGTGATATGTATTCAAGTGTTTCGACAACTGTTGATGAATACAACCAATATATCGGTGCGTATAACGTTTCAACACTTTCGAGTATTTCGACAAGTGAGAAGATTAATGTAAAAATGTATATCGTTCTTGCGATTATCATATTCTTCTTCGGCGGTTGTATCGGTGCTATTATACTCGGCCGTTCAAAAGACTTCCTTGATTATATTATGTACACTGACCGTAAGACAGGGCTTCCGAACAGAGCAATGTGTGATATTGAGATTGAAAAGTATGCAGCTGATAAGCTTAAAGACTCATTTGTATTCTTGCTTATTAAGCTTGATAACTTGAAGTATGTCAATGACAAGGGAGGACGTGAGGCAGGCGATGCACTTTTGAAAGTATTCGGTAAGGTGCTAAAGAGAGCCGCGTCAAGTTACGGATTTGTCGGATATAACGGAAGTGACCAGTTTATCGGTATGTTTGAAGAGTGTACCGTTCAGCGTGCAGAGGACTTTAAGCAGTACCTTGAAGAACTTGTGCATTATCATAATGTACAGACGCCTAACGTTACAATGCAAGTAAGCGTAGCTGTTTCGGAAACAAATTCAGAGCAGATTTATGATATAAGAAAACTTATGGGTGCTACATTCCGTAAAGCTTCTGCTCAACAGCCAAGACGTGAGGCTGAAAATAAGTCGGAAGATAAAAAAGAAGAAAATAAAGAAGAAAATAAAGAAGAAAATAAAGATAACAAATAATCGGGGAGGATACGTTAATGGCAGAGAGTGAACAAACTCAAGTAATTCAGCCGAAAAAGAAAATGGGATTCGGCAAAAAGCTGATTATAATTTTAGCTGTTATAGTTGCATTTTTGGGCGTATGCTCGCTGATGATTGTTCATCAGAATAATCAACTTGAAAAGAAATTTTATCAGGTAAAATCAAATAAAGTTGTAGATAATATCCGAATTGTGGCACTTGCCGATTTGCATTTAAAGGAATTTGGCAAGGACAACGAAAAACTTGTGGCTGAGGTTAAAAACCTCAGTCCGGATATTGTCGCAATAGTCGGTGATATGAATTTGGAAAGTCAGCCGGACAATTACAGCAGTGTAATATCACTTTGTAAACAGCTTAATGAAATTGCACCTGTGTATTATTGTCTTGGTAATCACGAAATTGACGCAATGCTTTTCAAAAATTCCAATATATATAAGGATATTAAGGCGGAAGGTATTAAGATATTCAATAATGAAACCGAAACCGTCAATATCGGCGGAACTGCTATTGATATAATCGGTTTGACGCAAAATCCGACGGAGTTTGATGAATACGGAAAAGATTTCTTTGAAAAAGCAATGAGTGCGGACGATAATTTCAAACTTTTGTTGACGCATTATCCGGAATATTTCTTGGGTAAATTAAATGACTATGATATTGACCTTGCAATTACAGGTCACGCACACGGCGGTCAAGTCAGACTTCCGTTTATAGGGGGACTTTACGCGGCGGATCAAGGCTTGTTCCCTAAGCTTTGTGACGGATACCACGAAGACGGTAACAGTAAGTTCATCGTTTCACGCGGTTTGGGTAAATCGGGAATTGTTCCGAGAATTAATAATAAGCCTGAAATCGTAATTGCAGATATAAGCTGGTATTAATGAAGGAAGTGGGGCGAATGAAAACAAAAGAGCTTAATAAAGGTGAAATTATTATAACATCACAAGATTTGCATAAACCGATATATGAATTTTTTAAAAGAATTCTTGATGTAATTTGTTCGGTTGTGGCTCTGATTGTTCTTTCCCCTGTTTTTCTGGTAACGGCATTGGCGGTAAGAAGTGACGGCGGACCTGCGTTTTATAAGCAGACAAGAGTGGGGAAGAATAATACTCATTTTGAGATGTATAAATTCCGCAGTATGTGTAAAAATGCAGAGAATCTGCAAGATGATTTGATGAAATATAATGAAATGGACGGTCCTGTATTTAAGATTAAGGGCGACCCGAGAATAACAAAGGTCGGTAAATTTATCAGAAAATACAGTATAGACGAACTTCCACAGCTTTTAAATATTGTTAAAGGCGATATGAGCATAGTAGGACCGCGTCCTCCGCTTGTAAGGGAGGTTGAACAGTATAATTCATATCAAATGCAGAGATTGCTTGTTACGCCCGGTTTGACGTGCTTTTGGCAGGCGTACGGCCGCAGTGATCTGTCTTTTGATGATTGGATGGATATGGATATGAAGTACATAAAACGTAGGAATATTTTCCTTGATATTAAACTTATCGTTAAAACTGTTTTTGCGGTTATTTTTAAACGCGGTGCATATTAAAGAGCGGTCTTTATGTGTGGTAATTTTGCGTTGTGGTATGTGATTTGTTTTCGTAGGGGCGACCAATGGTCGCCCTTTTTGGTACATTCAATAATCAGTGTACTTTTTTTCCGTAGGGGCAGTGCCGACGATGTCCATTTTTCTCGAATTATTTCATATGACGGTCTTTTGGATAAAGCCACCACTCCGCCTTTCAGGCACCTCTCCTCAAGGAGAGGCTTTTTCGGCTCCCATTGAGGGGGCTGTCGACAAAGTCGACTGAGGGGTGGCATAAAATTTTCACATATCAGCAAAGGAATGTTGATTGCATCGTCAAATACAGAAATGTTTTGAAGATTACACAAAAAAAGAGGCGACCAACGGTCGCCTCTACATTGCCGAAAAAATTATTCTTCGCCTTCTTCGATAGCGTCTTTATGTGAAAGTGATATTTTACCTGTCTTTTTATCAACTTCCATAACCTTAACCTTTAGCCAATCGCCTTCCTTAACAACGTCCTCAACCTTTTCAACCCTGTGATTAGCAAGTTTTGAAATATGGCATAGACCGTCTTTACCCGGAAGAATTTCAACGAATGCACCGAACGGTTGAATTGTCTTAACAAGACCGTTATAGATTTCGCCTACTTCAGGTTCTTTAACAATAGCTTCAATAGCGTCTTTTGCAGCCTTACCGCTTTCTTGGTCAACTGCGAAGATATGGATTGTACCGTCTTCTTCTATATCAATTTTAGCACCTGTTTCTGCAACAATCTTTTGAATAACCTTACCGCCTTGACCGATTACTTCACGAATTTTATCAACGTCAATTTTCATTGTTTCAGCTTTCGGAGCATATGCCGAAAGTTCTTCTCTCGGAGCAGGGATAGCCTTTAGAAGTATTTCGTCAATGATATAACATCTTGCTTTTCTTGTCTTAGCAAGAGCCTCTTCAATTACTTCGTATGGCAGACCGTCATTCTTTATATCAACCTGAATTGATGTGATACCCTTTTTAGTACCGGCTACCTTAAAGTCCATTTCGCCGTAGAAGTCCTCAAGACCCTGAATATCAACCATTGTTGTAAAGCCGTCTTCTGTTGTTATAAGACCGCAAGAGATACCTGCAACAGGGGCTTTAATAGGAACGCCTGCTGCCATAAGTGCAAGTGTAGAACCGCAGACACTGCCTTGTGAAGTTGAACCGTTTGAAGAAAGAACTTCTGATACAACTCTGATAGCATATGGGAACTCGTCCTCTGACGGAAGTACAGGAACAAGTGAACGTTCTGCAAGTGCACCGTGACCGATTTCACGTCTGCCCGGACCTCTTGAAGGTCTTGTTTCACCTACTGAGTATGACGGGAAGTTATAATGATGGATATATCTCTTTGTTTCTTCAAGGTCGATACCGTCAAGCTTTTGAATTTCTGAAAGAGGAGCAAGTGTAGCAACTGAAAGCACTTGAGTTTGTCCTCTTGTAAACATACCGCTGCCGTGTGTTCTCGGAAGCAGGTCAACTTCTGCCGCAAGCGGTCTGATTTCATCAAGGCCTCTGCCGTCAACACGTCTGCCCTGAACAAGCCATGCGCGAACGATTTCCTTTTGCATTTTGTAAAGAATTTCGCCGATTTGCTCGTTTATGTCAGGGAACTGTTCTTCAAGAGCAGGGATAATTTCGTCTGTAATTTCACCGATTCTTTCATCACGAACATTTTTGTCGTCTGTATCAAGAGCATACTGTAACTTCTCAAAAGCCATATTCTTGATTGCGTCATATAGGTCATGGTCAACATCGTGTGATTCGTATGTGAACTTCTCTTTACCGATTTCAGCTTGAATACCGCTGATAAAATCGCAAAGTTCGATAATGTGCTTGTGAGCGAATTTGATACCTTCAAGCATAACGCTTTCTTCAACTTCATTAGCACCGGCCTCAATCATAACAACCTTTTGCTTTGTACCTGCAACAGTTACAAGCATTTCGCTCTTTTCTCTTTGTTCAACAGTTGGGTTGATAACGTATTCGCCGTCAACAAGACCAAGCCAAACACCGCCGATAGGACCGTTCCAAGGAACGTCTGAAATAGAAATAGCGATTGAAGTACCGATCATAGCGGCAACTTCCGGTGGGTTGTCCTGTTCAACTGAAAGTACTGTTGCGACAACAGATACGTCATTTCTCAAATCTGACGGGAAAAGTGGTCTGATAGGTCTGTCGATAACACGGCTTGTAAGAATAGCCTTTTCAGACGGCTTACCCTCACGCTTGATGTATCCGCCCGGAATTTTACCTACGGAATAAAGCTTTTCTTCGTAATCAACGCTTAGAGGGAAGAAGTCAACGCCCTCTCTCGGTGAACGAGACGCTGTTACGTTTACCATTACAACTGTGTCGCCGTAACGTACAAGACAATGTCCGTTTGCAAGTTGTGCCATTTTGCCTGTTTCAATTACAAGCGGTCTGCCTGCAAGAGTTGTTTCAAATGTTCTAAACATAGTTTTTCTCCTTTAAATTTATTTCTTCGGAGATACGTTTTAGCAGATAAATACAACGATAAACTTAGTTTTGCCAACAGCTCGTATATGGCTTAACGCTCTATTTATTTGCTAAACAAATATCTCCATAAATATATATAGGCAAACAGGAATAAATCCCGTTTGCCTTATAAACAAATATAAAATTACTTTCTAAGACCAAGCTTAGCAACTAAAGCACGGTATCTTTCGATATCCTGACTCTTTAGGTAATTCATAAGACCACGTCTTTTACCAACCATCATAAGAAGACCTCTTCTTGAGTGGTGGTCTTTCTTGTGAATGTTAAGGTGGTCATTGTTAAGGTGGTTGATTCTTTCTGTAAGAAGTGCAATTTGTACTTCAGGAGAACCTGTATCACCTTCATGAGTTGCGAAAGTCTTTATGATTTCTTCCTTACGTTCCTTTGTCATGATTTCACCTCCTATAATAAATCATCGCCCGAGTCTGAGATACCGTTGGTGATTCGGTTTTCTAAGATACGGGTTCAACTTATAAACTGTAATAAAAATAATTGTTGCAAGAAAATTAGTCTTGCTTTGCTGTTCTGTTGAAACGTCTGTTGAACTTTTCAACTCTACCGCCTGTATCGACAAGCTTTTGCTTACCTGTGAAGAATGGGTGGCACTTTGAACAAATTTCAACTTGGATATTTTCCTTTGTTGAACCTGTTTCGATTACTTCGCCACAAGCACAAGTAATGGTAGTCTGCTTGTAATCAGGATGAATTCCTTCTTTCACTACCGTCAGCCTCCTTTAAAAATTTTACGGTACAAAAAATACCACTATGTATTTTAACATATAAAACGACTGTTTGCAAGTCTTTTTTTACTTTTTATGAAAAATTTTTTTGATTTCACCTGCGAGGTAAAGTGAACCGCATACGCAAACAATTGAATTGTCCGAAAAATCGAGAGCGTTTTGAAGTGCGTCTTTAGGGTTATTGTTAACAAATACGGGAATGTTCATACTTCCGATAATATCGGAAATTTTTTCGGACGAAAGACACCTTGGCATATCAAGCTGTGTCGCAAAAACAGCTTTTGCAACAGGCGATATTTCACGAATACAGGCTTTGTAATCCTTGTCCTCCATCATTGCAATGACAAGTACTATATCACGATTTAACGATAAAAGCGATTTTTTCAACGCCTTAATTCCGTCAATGTTGTGACCGCCGTCAATGACCACTCTGTCGGATACAAATTCAAATCGTGCCGCCCAAGATGTGTGCGACAAACCGTATGATATATCTTCATCGGAAATGTTAAAGCCCTGCTTATTAAGTGCACTTGTGATTTCAAGCACAACCGCCGCATTTTGCGGTTGATATGTACCTTTTAATGAAAGAGGGTATTCTTTGCTTTTGTAAATAAAACCGTTTTCAGTCGGTAATGCGGTGTCGGCGAATGTAAGCGATACATTTTTGCTCTTTGCATATTTTTCTATTATATCTCTTACATCATTGTTCGGATATGAAACGGCTGTGCCGCCGTCACGCATAATACCGCATTTTTCTTTAGCGATTTCTTCGACAGTGTTGCCGAGATATTGCGTGTGGTCAAGACCGATTTTGCATATAACACTTACAAGGCTTGAGTCTATAACGTTTGTTGCGTCAAGCTTACCGCCCATACCGACTTCAAGAACGACAATATCGCATTGCTTTTCGTAAAAATACAGGAACGATACTGCGGTGATAAAAGCAAATTCCGAAACAAGTGCGTTGTTTTCTTCCATAGTGTTTTTTACTCTTGTAACGTATTTGGCAAGGTCATTGTCTGTAATATTTTCACCGTTTATTCTTATGCGTTCATTGAATACTTCAAGATACGGAGATGTAAAAAGTCCTGTTTTAAAACCGCTTTTTTTCAGTATTTCCGCAGTCATTGCCGCAGTTGAGCCTTTGCCGTTTGTTCCGGCGATGTGTATGAATTTTAGCTTTTTTTGCGGATTGTCGAGGTGAGTCAGTAATTTTTCAAGATTTGCATTGCCTAACGGTCGGCGAAATTTGGGGATTGAATGTATGTAGTTTATCGATTGTTCGTAATTCATTGCATTGTACCTTTCTTGTGCAGTGTGATTTTTTCGGTCGTAGGGAAGGGGGCCTCAACGTTCCGCCTATTGCGGTAAAATATCGTAGGGGTGATCGTTGGTCGCCCTCATTACAGATAATAGATACCCCCTTCAGTCGCGGTCGCGACAGATCCCCTTGAGGGGAGCCATATAAAAGCCTCTCCTTGAGGAGAGGTGTCACGAAGTGACGGAGCGGTGGCGATATTATTATTTTTGAATAAGGGACGTCGAGGCTCTGTCCCATACGGAGCATTGCGTGAAACTGACAACACACAAATAAAAATCACACCGATAATATTATCTCTTATTATTATAATCCCCTACAATATACAAGTCAAATGTTACCTTTAACAAAAAATTAATAAAAAAGATATTGATTTTTTTATGCTAAAGTGGTATATTGTTAAAGATGATGTAAAATGAGGAATGATCATTTTATATTGGTACAATAAATGAAAGGAGAAAATACAGTTATGAACGGAGCCGAAAAGAAAAAAGCAACTCCCGCCGATAAAGCGGTAAATGCGATTATAGTTTTAATTATATTGGTATTTGTCGCTGTAGGAGTTTACGCAACATACGGTAAAATATCGGAAGGTGTTACAAACAAGGAGATTGAAAGCGGTAAAGCAGAGGCGACTGTTGAATATCTTGCAAATCAAGCCGGTCAATCTGTTGAAGATTACCTTGCACAGTATGGTCTTACTCTTGGCGATACAATCAAAGCAAAGACTACTGAAAGCGAAATGCTTGACAATATGACTATTGAAAATTATGCTAAATACAATGGTCAAGAGGCTGACAGTTTTCTGCAAGGAATGAGCGATTCAGTAACAAAAGATACTGTATGGAAAGACTTAATGGCAATGCCTGTATCTCAAGTTATAGACGCAGACGCTCTTGCACAGGTTAAGAAGCAGTATCAAATAGGTGATGATGAAATTTCAGATTCAACTACTTACGAAGAATTCCAAAAAGTGCTTTATCAAAAGGCAGCAGCCGCATCACAAGCCTCACAGGCAACTGATGCACCGACAGCAGAAACAACAGAAACACCTGCTGAATAATATTATATAAGGAGATTTAGAACAGTGAGCGACGAAAAGAATCTAAATGAAGAAAATAACGAATCAGTAAACAATGAAGAACAAACTCCTGTAGAAACAGAAGAAACAACTGCCGAACAGGCAGAAGAAACAGCCGACACACCGGCTGAAACAGAAGAAACACCGGTTGAAACTGAAGTATTGGAAACAGCCGAAACAGAGGAAACTCCGGCGGTTGCCGAAGAAAATACAGACGTAGAAGTTGACGAGGCTGTTGCGGCGGCACAAGCTGCTTTTGAAAACGTTCAAAAGGACGAACAGAAAAAGGGCGGCAAAGGCGGACTTATCGCTATAATCGTAGCTGCGGTAATCGTTGTTGCAATAGTTGTCGTACTTGCAGTTAAGTTCGGTCCGTCAATGTTCAATAAGTATAACAGACTTGGTTATGTTGACGTAAGCGGACGTACAGTTGCACAGGTTGCAGAAGAACAGGGAATGGACGTTGACGAATTCCTTGAACAGTTTGATTTACCGTCAGATATGCCTGGTAACACAACAGAATCAGCTGCTTATAACTGTATTCCTGTATCAAAAATGGCAGAAATGTATGGTATGGACTTTAATACAATCAAAGAAGTGCTAAAGTTCCCTGATGATGTAGATGAAGATACAGCTTGGGGCGATGCCATCGGTCAAGTAAAACTTGGCGATTATGTCGGTGAAGATAATCTTGCTGAATTCAAAGAAACTTACGGTTTTGGTGATGATATAACAGCAGATACACTTTGGAAAGACGTAAGACAAACTGTTGACGAGAAGAGCAGACAACAGAGAATTGAATCTGAAAAAGCTGAAAAAGAATCAGATAAGAACAAGGATACTGACAGTGCCGAATCAACAGAAGCACCTGCCGAATCAGCAGAAGCACCTGCCGAAACAGACAGCGCAGATGCAACAGAAGCTCCTAATGCTTAATAAATTTTGAACCAAGGCGGATTGCTTAAAGCAATCCGCTTTTAGAATGCCGATAAATTGTCCGGAACGTGCAAAATATTATTTTTTATTCTATAATTTATTATTATAATAAATTACAGGCAAGCCTATCTCCGATATACGGCTTGCTTGTGCACTTTTTGCGAAAATAAACTCTAACGTACCATCGTACGCCGACGAGTTCATTTTCGCAAAATCCGAACTAATTTCTCGGCTTCTGCCATCGTGTAGACAAAAATGTCCACACGCTGAAGCGGATTGCTTAAGCAATCCGCTTTTTATATATTGAAACTTTTGAAAAATAGTGATATAATTTATCTATATTGTTTTTAAGGAGAAGAATATGATAGCGATTATAGATTACGGTGCGGGAAATCTGCACAGTGTTAAAAATGCACTTGATTTCTTGAACGCAGAAAGCATTGTCACAGGTGACAGTGAAACGATTTTAAATGCTGACAAGGTGATACTTCCGGGTGTCGGTGCGTTTGGTGATGCAATGAAATGTCTTGAAAAAAGCGGACTTGTTGAAACGGTTAAAGCTGTTGCAAAGAGCGGTAAACCGCTTTTGGGAATATGTTTGGGACTTCATCTGATGTTTGAAGAAAGTGATGAAACGCCGGGTGTAAAAGGTCTTGGAATATTCAAAGGCAAAATCGTAAAGATACCCGAAAAAGACGGACTTAAAATTCCGCATATGGGTTGGAACAGTATAACTGTTACTAAGAATAGTAAAATATTAAAGAATATCGGCAGTGAACCATATGTATATTTTGTTCACTCATATTATGTTAATGCGGAGGACGAGAGTGTTATTTCCGCATACACCGAGTACGGTCAGAAACTTGATATAGCCGTTGAAAAAGATAATGTGTTTGCTACACAGTTCCACCCTGAAAAGAGCGGTGAAACAGGTATGACTATACTAAAGAATTTTATTGCATTATAATAAGGAGATTACGATATGTACGCAAAAAGAATTATACCGTGCCTTGACGTTAAAGAGGGAAGAGTGGTTAAAGGTGTCAATTTTGTAAATCTTATTGACGCAGGTGATCCTGTCGAATGTGCAAAGGTTTATGATAAAGCCGGTGCGGACGAGCTTGTTTTTCTTGACATAACCGCGTCATCGGATGCACGTGAAACGGTTGTCGATATGGTTGAGGCTGTTGCGAAACAGGTGTTTATACCGTTTACGGTAGGCGGCGGAATACGAACAGTTGAAGATTTCAGAAAAATTCTTAATGCCGGTGCGGATAAGGTTGCCGTCAACAGTGCGGCGATAAAACGTCCCGAGCTTATCAGCGAGGCGGCTGAAAAATTCGGCAGACAGTGCGTTGTCTGTGCGATTGACGCAAAAAGACGTGAAGATAAGAGCGGTTGGGATGTGTACCTTAACGGCGGCCGTGTGAATACCGGAATTGATGCGCTTGAATGGGCGAAAAAAGCCGAGGAGCTTGGCGCAGGTGAGATATTGCTTACAAGTATGGATTGTGACGGTACGAAAGCCGGATATGATATTGAACTTACAAGACGTGTTTCGGAAAATGCAAAAATACCTGTTATAGCGTCGGGCGGTGCAGGCAAGATGGAACATTTTCTTGACGCATTCACTGAGGGAAAGGCGGACGCGGTTTTGGCGGCGAGTCTGTTCCATTTCAGAGAAATTGAAATTAACGATTTAAAAAAATATCTGCGTGAAAACGGTGAAAGCGTCAGATTATAGGAGGAATTTATGAGCAAGAACAGAAGAAAGTCACTGAAAAAAGAACCTGTAATTCCAAAAACGGATTTTTCGTTTTACGAATCGAAAATATATATAATTGCGACAATTATTATGTTTCATATTGTACCGCTTGTATTTGTTATTATGGGCGAAAACGGTCAATTATTACTGTTACAATTTTTCCTTATGATGTTAAACCCAATGTTTATCGCATTATCTGGACTTATATACGGAATAAAACAGGGATTTAACTTTAAATTTCCGCTGTTTATGGCGATTATCTCAATGGTATCAATACCGATGTACTATCAGTTTGACGCGGCGGCAAATATGATGATGACAACGATTATTATGTGTATAGTTTATGCGATATTCTCATTTGCGGCAACAGTAATCGGAGCATTTGTAAAACGACTTTTACGTCTGTAATCACAGAAAGGATATATATTTATGGAGAGTAAAAAACTTTATGGTGCATCAACCCAAATGACGCCTGCTGTTTATAAAGATTTTTATAAAACATATTATAACGAAAAACTAAAGGTGTTTAAAATCGTTGCCGAAATAGTCGGATTGATTGCGATTTTTGGTGCATTTTATATACTTGCAAACGGATATGGAATTTTGTGGGGAGCGATTGCACTTTGGATTGGTGCATTTCTGCTTTTTTATCCGCGTATGATATACCGCAAGCCATACAAAAACGCAAAAGACAACAGTCAGACAACGCACTTTGCTTTTTTTGAAAATTATATGTCGGAAAAAACAAAATCACACGTAAATGAATATAAATATGACGATATACAAAAAGTGCTTGAAACGGGAAAGTATTTTTTCATATTTCACAATTCGGAAAGTGTGAGTATCGTTGATAAGGCTCACTTTAGCGGAGATGTCGAAAGTTTTTCGGGTTTTATAAAAACAAAGACACAATATAAGAAAATCAAGTAATAAAAAATGGGACTTAGCAAAAATGCCAAGTTCCATTTCTTTTTATCGCTACAACAGTTCTTCCCACCCCGTAATATAATGGTCAGACAGTTGTTTAAGCGCATCTGTTTCATCGGCGTTTGTTTCGTCAAATATTGCACAGGTTGAGAAACCACCCTTTTTAGCACCGCCGATACCTGTTGTTATATCTTCAAATACTGTACATTCTTCCGGAGGTATTCCGATACGTTTTGCGGCAAGCAAATAAACATCGGGATTTGATTTGTTCACTCCGACCTCGGACGAGAATGCACAAGCGTCAATGTAATTCCAAACTCCGAGCCTGGTAAAAGCCGTTTTGCAAAGTTCTTCATAACCTGATGTGGCTATTGCGATTTTAATTCCGCTGTTGTGCAATTTCTTTAAATATTTGTCTGCACCTTTTTTTAGCGGTACGGTCGTTTCGTATTGCTTTAATCCCATGTGCATAAAAGTATTTGAAAGTTCTTCAAATGACAAGTCAAGATTAAGTCTGTTTTTTATTGTTGGGATAGATTCTTTCATAGTCATTTCTTTGTATTCCTTTGCCTCCTCGTAAGGCAATTCAACACCGTGTTCTTTGAAAAAATCTACTACAACGTCCCACCAAACCTGCATTGAATCAAGCAATGTTCCGTCAACGTCAAAAATCGCTCCTCGCATTATATCACCTCTGTATTTCTATTATACAATAATTTGCCGAATATTTCAAGCGTTTATGAATTTTCCTCTTTCTCGGTAACAAATTTTTTTACCGCAACTAACTTTTCCGTAAGTCCCGTAAATCGTTGATGAAATTGGTTGTTCATAGTCATATTTTGAATAGTCTTTTCGCTGCCGACAAGCACAACCATATCTCTTGCACGCGTTACAGCGGTGTAAAATAAGTTGCGGCTCATAAGCATAGGCGAGAATGAGCATACGGGCATAATCACGATAGGGAACTCACTGCCTTGACTTTTGTGGACGGTTATCGCGTACGCAAGGTCAAGCTCATCAAGATTGGTAAACGGATATTCAACGAGCTTATCCTCATCAAACACGATATTCATACACTTGTCGCGGACGGAAATGCTCTCTATAATTCCCATATCACCGTTGAAAATCCCCATACCGTCCTCGCCGTTTTCACGTGAATAGACCATATCGTAATTGTTTTTTGTCTGCATAACTTTGTCGCCGACACGGAAAGTTATATTGCCGAAAACGTGTTGCGGACGTCTTTCGTCATATGGATTGATGTGTGACTGCAACAGTTTGTTTAATGCAATCGTTCCGGCAAGTCCTTTTTTTGTCGGTGATAGGACTTGTATTGATGAAATCGGGTTTACATTATAGCTTTTCGGCAGTCTGTTTTTGAATAAATCCATCACCGTAAAAGCACTGTCCTGCGGTGTTTTTCTTCTTAAAAAGAAGAAATCGCTTGATTTTACCGATAAATCGGGAAGTTCTCCGTGATTGATTTTGTGTGCGTTTACGATTATAAGACTTTCTTCGGCTTGCCTGAAAATTTTGTTAAGCTGAATTACCGGTATTGTTTTACTTTCGATTATATCGTGAATGATGTTTCCCGGCCCGACTGACGGCAGTTGGTCCGCATCACCCGAAAGGATAATTCTTGCACCTGTTTTGACCGCTTTTAAAAATGACGACATAAGATTTACGTCAATCATACTGACTTCGTCAAGAATTATAACGTCATACGGCAGTGGATTTTCTTCGTTGTGCGTAAAAATACTGTAACCCTCAGAAGATCGTTGAGTGCATAAAAGACGGTGTATCGTCTTTGCCTCGTAACCCGTAACTTGGCTCATTCGCTTTGCGGCGCGTCCTGTCGGCGCGGCAAGTGCGATTGAAAGCTTTAAATCTTCCAAAAGCTTTATTATTGTGTTTATTGTTGTTGTTTTACCTGTTCCCGGACCGCCGGTAAGAATCATACAACCTGCCGAAAGTGCGGTGACAACGGCATTGCGCTGCTCGGCGGCAAGGTATAAATTTGTTTTTGCTTCAAGCGCGTCAATGGCTTTTTCTGCTTTTTCTTCGGTCATTGTGAATTTTTGCGTGTTTTGCGACATTGCAATAAGTCGGCGCGCAATGTAATATTCAGACTCATAATAGCTGTAAAGATAGTATGCGTCAATTCCGTCAACTTTATCTTGGAACAGTTCTTTTGAAGAAAGCAATTCGGAAACAGCCGCAATTACTTCGTCATCGGTGACTTTTAATGTGTAGACGGTATGCTCGATTAATACATCTTTCGGCATATATACATGACCGCTTGTATATGCGGCACTGCGTAAAATATGTATAATTCCCGAACGTATACGCATAATGCTGTTTTTAGGCAATCCCATATTAAAGGCTATTGTGTCCGATGTTTTAAAAGAAATGCCGTCAACCATATCAGAAAGGATATACGGATTTTTCTTTATGAGTTCAACCGAATTTGCACCGAGAGAATTGTGTACTTTTACTGCGGTTGTTGCGGAAATTCCGTACTGTTGAAGGAACATAACGATATTTTGCATAGACTGTATTTCTGCAAATTGTTCGCCTATTTTCTTCGCTTTTTCTTTGCTTATTCCTTTGATTTCGGCAAGTTTTGACGGCTGGGTAAGCATTATTTGAAGTACGTCCAGTCCGAAATGGTCGACAAGTTTTTTTGCGGTAGCCTCGCGTATACCGCTTATTATTCCCGAACTTAAATATTTAATAATAGACTCCTCGTCCGACGGCATAACTGTTTCATAATATTCCGCTTTGAATTGTTCGCCGTAATCGGGGTGAGTTGTCCAATTACCCGACAGGGCAACGCTTTCACCCTCTGTTATAAACGGCATATATCCCGTTGCGGTGAATTGTCCTTCTTCAACGCTGTCGATTCCGACAACAGAATAACCGTTGTCGGGATTGGAATATATAATTTCTTCAACTGTGCCTGTTACTGTAATAATTTCACTCATTATTTTGCTCCGATACGGCTATTGTGCCGTTTGAAATTCCTGTGATTTCTGCGCCTTTTGTTTCAAGGTATTCTATGTAATCAATCTGTTCTTTTCTGATAGTTTCGCCTGTGTATATAACCGGTACTCCGGGCGGATAAGGTACAACCGTACTGCAAGAAATATGTCCGATTGAATTCTGTAATTTAGTGTCCCTTTGATTTGAGAAAAATGCTTTTTGCGGAAACAGTTTTTCTTTGCAAATCGGTGGAGGCGTTAGATTTAATGTGCTTTTTGCTTTAGGTGTATTGTTTGTAATTTTGATAAGCTCATCAAAAAGCACGTCCATATCCGATTGCGTGTTTGACGGCGTAACGATTAAAACTATGTTGAATAAATCAGCCATTTCAATGTCTATGCCATTATTTGAAAGTATGTCATCAACGTCAAAGCCTGTAATATCCAAATTTGAAAAATTCAGCACAAGCCTTGTCATATCGTCATTTTCAAGAAGTTTGATACCTGTATCGGTGATTTTTTCTTTAAATGATTTGCACATATCATATGTTTTCTCCCACATTGCACCGTCGGTTAATTCATCTCTTGCAATGTCCGCCGATGACGCGATGACGTATGACGGACTTGACGATTGAAACATATAAAGTGATTTTTCAAGACGTTTTCTGTCGATTAAATCGCCGTTTATGTGAAGATACGAACTTCCGTTCATTGCGTTAAGCGTTTTGTGAGCACTTTGGCATACTGCGTCTGCATATTTTACTGCGGTTTGCGGAAATAAATTGTTTGCGATAAAGTGCGCTCCGTGCGCCTCGTCAACAAGTAAAGGAATATTTTTTGCGTGACATTCTTCGGCTGTGTTTTTAATGTCGGAACATATTCCGTAGTAATTCGGTGATGTAATTATAACCGCGTCAATGTCGTCCGTTAAATGTTCTTTTAGTGTCCCTGTACCTTTGGGGACACTAAAACTGCTGTCTATTTCTTTCGGAAATAATTTTAAATTGATACCGAGTAAAGCGCAAGTGTTTATAACGCTCATATGGCAGTCGCCTGCCGAAAGCAGTGTGCCGCCGGGCTTTACGCCTGCACATATCATAGACTGAATTGCAGATGTTGAACCGCCTGTGAGTATGTAGCTTTTGTCACTGCCGTAAAGGTTTGACAAAAGCTCTTGTGCTTTTAAAACATACTCACCGGGGTGGATAAGATTTTCCGTTGCGGAAAGTTCCGTTACATCAAGGGACAGTAAATCTTTTTTTAATCCTCTGCCGTTTTTGTGACCGGGCATTGCAAATGATATTCTGTTTTGTTTTGAGTATGCAAGCAAATGCTCATACAGTGGTGCTGACATAGACACATCTCCTTAGTTGTTTCCTATTATTATATAAAATTTTTGCGTATATGTAAAGTAATATGGAATACAAAATTGAAAAACACAAAAGAATATGATATAATAGTGACAGGTTTAATAACAATAGTTATTTTTGGAAAGGACAGATAAATTATGAATGTATATGATGCGATAATGAAAAGAAGAACGATAAGAAAATTTGAACAAAAGACAGTCAGTGAAGATAATCTTGTGAAACTTGTGGACTGTGCAAGAGTTGCGGCATACGGTGCGAATGTTCAGCCGCTTAAATTTATGATTGTAAACAACAGCGAAATACTTCAAAAAATATACCCAATGACAAAGTGGGCAGGCTATCTTGCAGACGGTGCACCGAAAGAGGATGAACGTCCTGCGGCATATATAGCGATACTTGGCGACAGCAGTATTAAATCGAATAAAATGTATGAAGTTGAGGCAGGCGCGGCAGTAACAACAATGATGCTTGAGGCGGTTGAAATGGGACTTGGCACTTGCTGGCTCGGGGCTATACAGCGTGATGAAATAAAAAAACTTTTGGAGTTGGATGAAAATCTTAATGTTGTATATTTGCTTGCGGTAGGCTATCCGAAACAGGAAAGCAAAATCGTGGATATGAAAGATAATGACGTTAAATATTATGAGGATGAAAACGGAGTTATAAATGTTCCGAAACGTTCGCTTGAAGAAATACTTATAAAATAAAACAAAAGGGACATCACTTGAACCGACCCCCAAAAGTTAGACCAAAAATCTAACTATTGGGAGGTCGGTTTTTTCATGGCAAAATATAGTTTTGAATTTAAAATGGAGGTTGTGCAGGCATATCTAAATGCTGAAGGTGGGTATAGATATTTAGCAAGTAAATATAACATTCCTGCAAAGAGGAGAATTGAAGAATGGGTACACGCATACAGAGAATTTGGTGAAGAAGGGTTAATGCGTTCGAGACAAAATAAGAAATATACTTTTCAATTTAAGCTTTCTATGGTAGAATTGTATCTATCAAGTGAGGTCTCATATCAGGAATTAGCACTATCACAAGGAATTAGTAATCCATCATTGATTGTAAAATGGGTCAATGATTTCAGAATTGCCGGACCTGATGCTTTGAGACCTAAAAAGAAAGGTCGTAAGAAAACATTGGATATAAGAGAATGTAAAAAGCCTTCTAAATATGACGGAGAAAAACCCGTGGATACAAGTGCCGAGCATGTCAAAGAACTTGAAGACGAACTACTTAAACTTAGAATAGAAAATGCATATTTAAAAGAATTGAGGAGACTGCGTTTAGAGGAGGAAACTCTTCTGAAAAAACAGCGAGAATTGTCCACAGTCTCCGAGGACAGTTCAAATTAAAAGACATTCTCGCAGTAGTCGGTTTTCCAAAGGCAACATATATGTATTGGCAAAAACGATTTGACAGAGAAAATCCTGATAAACAGTTGGAGGATGAAATCACTAAAATCCATATAGAAAACAAGGATTACGGTTACAGACGGGTATATAGAGAATTACGAAACAGAAAGATTTTTGTGAATAAAAAGAAAGTTCAAAGAATCATGCAAAAATTATGTTTCCAGGTCACATCATTTACTCGAAAAAGTCGCAGATATAATTCGTACAAAGGCAATGTTGGTAAAATAGCACCAAACAGAATTAACAGGCGATTTAATACATCTGTACCGCATCAAAAGATAACTACTGACACGACCGAATTTAAGTATTATGAGATTGACAACAAAGGCCGAATGGTAATTAAGAAATTGTATTTAGACCCATTTCTTGATATGTTTAATGGTGAAGTGTTAAGCTATGGTATAAGCAAAACTCCATCAGCGGCAAGTGTTTTATCGGCACAGAAACAAGCAATAGAAATAACATCTGATTGCCCATACAGAAGAACATTCCATTCAGACAGAGGTTGGGCATATCAAATGGGTGCATATTCCTCTGTTCTTAAAGAAAACAAAATATTTCAAAGTATGTCTCGGAAAGGAAATTGTTATGATAACTCTGTGATGGAAAATTTCTTTGGAATATTAAAGCAGGAAATGTATTATGGAACTACATATTACAGCTTTGAAGAGCTTAAAGATGCTATTGAAAGATATATAAAATATTACAACGAGAAAAGAATAAAAGAAAAACTTGGGTGGATGAGTCCGGTTGAGTATCGGCTCAACACCTTGGCTGCATAAAAATAGCGTAGCAGTCGTTAAAACTACTACGCTATAAAAAGTCTAACTTTTGGGGGTCACATCAACTTGATGTCCCTTTGAATTTACTTGATTATGCGCCTAAAATAACAAGAACTGTTGTTGTTATAAGGAAAAGAATTGCAATAGTTGTTGTAAGCTTAATGAACATTGCTTCCTTAGTAGTTCCGCCGTTCTTCTTAAAGAATGAATCGCCCATATCGGAAGATGCACCTTGAATACCTCTCATACCCGGATCTTTACCTTCCTGAGCCATAACTACAAATATAAGTATAACAGATACTATCAAATGTAATACCAAAAATAGAGTTTGCATTATATAAACCTCCTTTTTCTTCTAAAGTAAATCATTAAATACTTATCTATTATATCACAAATTCTAAAATTTGCAATACTTTTTTTGCCTTTTTGTAAATCAGTTTTGTTTTTAATGCTTTTGAGCAAAATATGATAAAAAATTTCTGATAATAGCAAAAAACTAATGGTAACTGTACTTAAATTGATGTATAATATTATCATAATTAATATTACGGAGGAATTTTGTAATGGAAAGATTAAAGAGAACGGAAAAAAACACACTTACGGAACGTGTACTTCAATTCGGTGAGGGCAATTTCCTGAGAGGTTTTGTGGATTGGATGATAGACAAACTTAACAAGGAAAACGGCGGAGATTACGGTGTGACAATAGTTCAGCCGCTTGCGGGCGGACTTGTTGACAAGTTAAATGCGCAGGACGGACGATACAGCCTGTATTTAAGAGGACTTTTAAAAGGCGAAAAGGTTGAGGAAACAAGAATTGTTGATTGTGTGACAAGAGGTATCAATCCGTATACAAATACAGATGAATTTTTTGAATGTGCAAAAAATCCCGACTTACGTTTTATCGTTTCAAATACTACAGAGGCAGGTATCGAGTACAAGCCTAACCAAAATCCCGATGATTTTAACGGACTTACTTTTCCGGGCAGACTTACTTTGTTTATGAAGAAAAGATTTGACGAGGGACTAAAAGGTTTTATACTTCTTCCATGCGAATTGATTGACAAAAACGGTGACAATCTAAAGGAATGTATTTTAAAGTACAGCGAGGATTGGGGTTACGGCAGTGAATTTGAGAAGTGGATTGAAACCGAAAACCATTTTACAAATACACTTGTGGACAGAATAGTTACAGGTTATCCGCGAGATAATGCAAAGGAAATGGAGCAGTCATACGGTTATCTTGACGATATGATTGACACTGCGGAGATTTTTCATTTGTGGGTAATAGAGGGTGATAAGAAACTTGCGGAGGAAATACCGTTCCATAAAATCGGTCTTAATGTACTTTGGACAGACGATGTTACACCGTACAAGAAACGTAAGGTGCGTATTTTGAACGGTGCGCATACAATGACAGTGCTTGCGGCACATCTTGCCGGCCTCGAAACAGTCAAGGACGCAATGGACGATGAACTTGTATTTTCATTTATGAAACAGGGTATTTTTGAAGAAATTATTCCGACTCTTGATTTGCCTAAAAACGAACTTGAACAGTTCGCAAATGACGTAATCGAAAGATTTAAAAATCCGTTCATCAAGCATTATCTTTTGAGTATTGCTCTTAATTCCGTTTCAAAATACAAAGTGCGTGTGCTTCCGAGCGTGCTTGAATATATTAAGGAAAAGAATTGTGAGCCGAAACGACTTGTATTTTCACTTGCGGCACTTATCGCATTTTACAGAACAGACGCGGCGAATGATGATAAAGCGGTAATGGAATTTATGAAAACGGCAAGTGCGGAAGATATTCTTAAAAAGACGGAATATTGGGGTGAAGATTTGTCATTCTTACTTCCGACTGTACAAAAACATCTTGACGAAATCGAAAAGAACGGTATAAGAAAGGCTATGGAAAAGGTAGTTGACTGAAAATGAAACAGATAAAAATTAATGAAAAGGATAACGTAGCCGTTATGCTTGAGGGCGAATTGAGCGGTCATAAAATTGCCCTTAACGATATAAAAAAAGGCGAAAATATAATTAAATACGGTTATCCTATCGGTCATGCGACAGAGGACATAAAAAAAGGCGACCATGTACATACGCATAACATTAAAACGAATTTAAGCGGTGTGCTTGAATACAAATACGAACCGCAAAGAAACGAAATACCGAAAACGGAAAAACGCACTTTTATGGGTTACAGACGTGCAGACGGCAAAGTCGGTATAAGAAATGAAATTTGGATTGTGAACACTGTCGGTTGCGTGAACAAGACGTCCGAAATACTTGCAAGAGAGGCTGATAAGCTGTACGGCGATATGTGTGACGGTGTGTTTAATTATGTGCATCCGTTCGGCTGTTCTCAGCTTGGCGATGACCAGAAAATGACTCAAAACGTGCTTAAAGGTCTTGTCAATCACCCTAATGCGACAGGTGTGCTTGTGCTGGGATTAGGCTGTGAAAATAATAATATTTCCGTATTTAAAACAGTTCTTGGTGAAGTTGACGAAAACAGAGTTAAATTTATGAGTACGCAGGATTTTGATGATGAAATCGGTGAGGGGTTGCGTCTTATAGGCGAGCTTGCCGAATATGCGAAAAATCAAAAACGTGAAGAATGTGATGTGTCGGAGCTTGTTGTCGGTTTGAAGTGCGGCGGCAGTGACGGCTTTTCCGGACTTACCGCAAATCCGCTTATAGGGAGATTTTCCGATAAGCTTATAAGCAAGGGCGGAAGTACGGTGCTTACGGAAGTGCCTGAAATGTTCGGTGCGGAAACGATTTTGATGAACAGATGTGTTAATGAAGAAGTTTTTGATAAGACGGTTTCGCTTATAAATGATTTCAAGGATTATTTCACAAGTCATAATCAAGTCGTTTATGAAAACCCGTCACCGGGTAATAAAAAAGGCGGTATAACCACGCTTGAAGATAAGTCGCTCGGTTGCGTGCAGAAGTCGGGCAGTGCAGACGTTGAGGACGTTATTGAAATCGGCGGAAGTGTTACAAGAAAAGGACTTAATCTGCTTACCGGACCGGGTAACGATATTGTTGCGGTAACAAACCTTACCGCGTCGGGTTGTCATTTGATACTGTTTTCAACAGGACGCGGTACACCTGTGGGTGCGCCTGTGCCGACTGTGAAAATTGCGACGAATACAAACCTTGCAAAAAGAAAACCACATTGGATTGATTTTAATGCAGGTGAGATTATAAACGGTGCGGATTTGACCGATGAACTTTTTGAATATGTTATAGAAGTTGCAAACGGCAAACAAACGAATAATGAGAAAAACGGTTATAAGGAAATTTCAATTTTCAAAGACGGAGTTGTATTATGAAAGAGTGGCTGTGCCGCTCTTTTTTTGACTAAATGACGAAAATGTGATAAACTGAACAAAAAGGGGTGAGATTATGAAAAGAAAAATTTTTATACTGACGGCACTTGTTATGATGATATTTTGCGTCAATGCGTGTGCGTTTTCTGATGTACAGAGCGGAAGCTGGTATTATGACAATGTAACCGATATGACAAACCAAGGATATTTAAGCGGTTATGAGGACGGAACGTTCAGACCTGACGGAACTGTTACAAAAGCGGAGCTTGTATCGATAGTCGGCAGAATTGCGGGGCTTCAAGAGAGTGCAAAGCAAAACAATCATTGGGCAGACGGTATGGTGCAAACGGCACTTACAAAAGGTTTGTTCGATTGGGACGAGATACCGCCTACGGCACAAACATATGACGAGCCGATAACAAGACAGTTGGCGGTTAAAATTGTTATGAATGCATTTTTTAAAGACGAACGCGGTGATTACAACAGAGTGAGTTCGTCTGTATCTGATTTTGCACAGCTTGACGGACGATATTATGACAGTATGATTGCGGCTTACTGCAAAGGCATTGTATACGGTGACGACAAGGGCAATTTAAACCCGAAGTCATCAATTACAAGAGCTGAGGCTTGTGCTATAATTATGCGTGCGGCGAGTATGAAAGGTGATTTAAAACCTTATGAGCCGACTGTGACGGAGCAACCAAAACCGCAAACGACAAGAAAAGGCGGTGTAAGTGAAAACGGTGCGTTGCACGTTGACGGTACGCAACTTATGAATGAAAACAACGAGCCTGTCGTGCTTCACGGTATGTCGTCACACGGTTTGCAATGGTTTGGTAATTTCGCGGCCGAAAATGCTGTTAAAGCAACTGCTGATTACGGTGCAAACTTGTTCAGATGTGCAATGTATACCGATGAGGGTGGATATATAAGCAATCCGTCTGTAAAAGATACACTTATAAATGCGGTTGACAGTGCGATACGTCAGGATATGTATGTAATAATCGACTGGCATATACTGTCGGACGGAAACCCTATGCAACATATTGATGATGCGGTTGATTTCTTTGGCGAAATGTCGGAGAGATATAAGGACAGCAATGCTGTGCTTTATGAAATATGTAATGAGCCGAACGGCAATGTGACTTGGAACGATAATGTAAAACCGTATGCCGAAACGGTGATACCTGTTATACGTGCAAATACAAACGCTATTATATTAGTAGGAAGTCCGACATGGAGTCAGGATTTGCATGAGGCTGCAAAAAATCCGATTAATGCCGAAAATATAATGTACACATGCCATTTTTACGCGGGAACTCACACCGATTGGCTAAGACAACGTATAGCCGACTGCGGTTTGCCTGTGTTTGTGAGCGAGTGGGGTACAAGTGCGGCTGACGGAAACGGAGGTGTTTATCTTGACGAGGCGCAAAGGTGGATTGACTTTATGAATGAACGAGGAATAAGTTGGGCGAATTGGTCGCTTTGCGATAAAAATGAATCATCTGCCGCACTGGTGAACGGTGCGAATGTGAATGACGGAATAAGTGAGGACGAACTTACCGAAAGCGGAAAATTTGTTTTTAAAAATTTCTGAAAAAATGTTTAAACTCTTAATTTGGTGGTATATATAATACATAAGCACGAAAGAGAGGGGTGGAATTTATGAAATACGTTGTTACGATTGCGAGAACTTACGGCAGCGGCGGTAAGGAAATCGGTAAATTGCTTGCGAAAGAACTCGGAATAAAATATTACGGTCGTGAGATTTTTGAAATGTCACAAGGAGTTGAGAGTGATTTGGATTCCGGCGATGATGAAAGTATTCATAATGCATCTCTTGAAGAGGCTGACGAATTGTTTAAACAACAGTCTAAAACAATTCGCGAAATTGCCGAGAAAGAATCGTGCGTTATAGTCGGACGATGTGCCGATTATGTGCTTCGGGATATGGATAATGTCGTTAAGATTTATCTTTACGCACCAATCAGAGATTGTATGCGTCGTGTAATAAGATTGTATGAGCTTAATCCCGAAGATGCAAAAAGTCTTATTCATTCGATGAACAAGACAAGAGGTGATTATTATCAGCATAATACCGGTTTGAACTGGTCCGAGGCTGTGCATTACGATATATGTCTTAATACAGCCGGATTGAAAAAAGAAAAGGTTATTGATATAATCAAAAACTATATAAAAACGAAAATAGATTGATTTGAAAAATCCTCCAAAAAAGCGGTGCTAAATTAACAGCACCGCTTTTTAAATGTTATATTTTATGCTTTGCTATGCTCTGTACCTTGATTGCGGAATAAAAGAGTTATGCACCATAGACCTGCAAGACCTACAATAACATAAATAATTCTGCTTATGATTGCGGCTTGACCGCCGAAGATTGACGCGACAAGGTCAAATTTGAAAAGTCCGACAAGCAGCCAGTTTACCGCACCAATAATTGTTATGATTAAAGCAGTATTGTTCATAATACTTACACTCCTTTTGAATTGGTTTATATTGTTGTTTTTAGTGTAAACAAAGAAGTGAAATTTTAAACGTGGTAATAACTTCATAAAAAACTTCATATTATATATGGGGTGAGAAGATGGGGAGAAAAGCTATGATGTATTTTATTTCTGTTGTTATAATAATAGTAACTACATTGATGTTTGTGCTTTTTGCCAGCGGTGAAACCGATACGAACAATATTGTGTTTTTGAAAGGATATGGTTGGGAAGTGAGGACAAAATCTGTTGAAAAGGAGGATATTATAATTCCGAAACCTTTTGACCGCGTGTATGAAAATTATAATGATATTCAATTAAAGGCCGGACTTGATTTAAGACCGTATATGGGTATGAAAGGCGTGAGATATACATATATAGTAGAAAATTATCCGAAAGATGTCGGCGAAGAGGTCAGGGCGAATGTAATCTGCATAAATAACGAACCTGTCGGCGGTGATATAATGACCGTAAGTATCCGCGGATTTATACATTCTTTGAACTTTGACGATTCACTTCGTTAAAATTTGATTACAAATTATTAAGTTTTGTAATAATACCAAAAATCATACGTGTAAAAGTATACAAAAAAATATTTGCAAAATCATTAAATTTGTATAAAATTTAATGATTTTTTTATACAAAAAAGCTTGCCAAAACGGCTGTTATAGTGTATAATAACAGTGTTGTGACTAAAGTATGCGAAAGCATATAGGTACTGACAAACGATGAAGCGGGAGGTTGCGGCGATTTAACGTCGGTTTTTCTGTGGAGTGAGTCCGATTCATGAAACCGGGCGGCAGTCAATGTATACTTAGGAAAAGTGCGGTCTTTTGACGGCATAAGACAGGATAAGTATGCGGCGAAATTGGCTAACTTTGCCCGAACTCTACAATATGAGGTTCGGGTTTTTTTATAAGGGTGATGCGAAACACCCGGCGGTGTGTGCCATTTTCTTTAAGCGCTGTCGTGCAGATTACAACACAATAACAATTCGAGGAGGGAAAAGTATGGCAGCAAACCAGAAAATCAGAATCAAGCTTAAGGCTTATGACCACGTTGTACTTGATCAGAGTGCTGAAAAGATTGTTGAGATTGCAAAGAGAACAGGTGCTAAAGTTTCAGGCCCTATTCCGCTTCCTACAGATAAGGAAGTTATCACAATCCTAAGAGCGGTTCATAAGTATAAGGATTCTCGTGAGCAGTTCGAAAGAAGAACTCACAAAAGATTGATTGATATAGTTGTTCCGGGTGCTAAGACTATGGAATCACTAATCAAAATTGATCTTCCTGCTGGAGTGGATATCGACGTAATCCAGAAGTAAGATCGTCTATAAAGTGCAGTAGCCTATGCGGCTATGATGCAGGTCAAGTTTCCGATAGCTTTTGCGGAAACCAATAACTGTTAAGGAGGAAAAATCAATGGAAAAAGCAATTTTGGGTACAAAGATTGGTATGACTCAAATCTTTGGCGAAGGCGGAGTAGTTATTCCTGTAACTGTTGTTATGGCAGGCCCATGCGTAGTTACACAGAAGAAGACTGTTGAAACAGACGGCTACGAAGCTGTACAGGTTGGTTTTGGTGACGTTAAAGAAAAGCACCTTAACAAACCGCAATTAGGTCATTTCAAAAAGGCAGACACTGCAAACAAAAAGTATGTCAGAGAGTTCAGACTTGATGATTGCGAAAGTCTGAATGTTGGTGACGAAATTAAGGCTGACATTTTCGCAGCCGGAGACAAAGTAGACGTAAGCGGTATTTCAAAGGGTAAAGGCTTTGCCGGTCCGATGAAACACGGTCTACACAGAGGTCCTATGACTCACGGTTCAAAATCAAAGAGAGTTTCCGGTTCAATGGGTATGTGCTCAAACCCTGGACGAGTTTTCAAGGGTAAGGTACTTCCGGGACACATGGGTGTTCAAAAAGTTACAGTCCAGAATCTTGAGGTTGTTAAAATCGACGCTGAACAGAATTTAATCCTTGTAAAAGGTGCAATTCCGGGAAACAAGGGCGGACTTGTTACAATCAGAAACAGCGTAAAGGCATAATCGAGGTTATTGGAAAGGAGGAAATATAATGGCTAAAGTGGCTTTATATAACATGGAAGGCACAAAGACAGGCGATATGGAAGTATCAGACGCTATCTTTGCTGCTGAAGTGAATAAATCAGTTTTGCATCAGGTAGTTGTTAACTATCTTGCAAACCAAAGACAAGGCACACAGTCTACAAAGACACGTACAGAAGTTCGTGGCGGCGGTATTAAGCCTTGGAGACAAAAGGGTACAGGTCGTGCAAGACAAGGTAGTATCCGTGCTCCGCAGTGGACTGGCGGTGGCGTAGCACTTGGTCCAAAGCCAAGAAGTTACAGATTCAGCGTAAACAAGAAGATTAAGAGAATCGCTCTTAAGAGTGCTCTTTCAGCTAAGTATGCTGATTACAAAATATTTGTTATAGATGAACTTGCTGTTGACGAAATCAAGACTGCTAAGATCGTAGCTCTTCTAAAGGGACTTGACGTTAATTCAAAGGCTCTTATCGTTACAGCAGATGCTGATGAAAAGGTTTATAAATCAGCAAGAAACATTAAGGGTGTTACACCGACTCACGTTGGTACACTTAACACATATGACGTTCTTAACAACGATGCATTCATCGTTTCAAAGGATGCCATTGCAAAGATTGAGGAGGTGCTTGCATAATGAATTCATTTGATATTCTAAGAAGACCAATCATCTCTGAACACAGCATGGAAACTGTTTTAGACAGAGAAGGTAACGAGATTAAGAGATATACCTTTGAAGTTCCAAAGACTGTGAACAAGGTTGAAATAAAGAAAGCTGTTGAAGAAGCATTCGGCGTTAAGGTTGCTAAGGTAAACACAATGAATGTTCTTGGTAAGGTTAAGAGAATGGGCAGAAACGAAGGAAGACGTCCTTCATGGAAAAAGGCTATCGTTACTCTTACAGCTGACAGCAAAACTATCGAATTCTTCGATATTTAATCGTTATTAATTTATAGATAAGGAGAGTAAAGGATAATGGCTATTAAAAAGTATAATCCTACTTCGCCTGCCAGAAGATTTATGACAGTTTCAGACTTCGCTGAAATCACAAAGAAGTCACCGGAGCGTTCGCTTCTTGCTAAGAAAGACAAGCACGCCGGCAGAAACTCATACGGTAGAATCACTGTTCGTCATAGAGGCGGCGGCAACAGAAGAAAGTACAGAATTATTGACTTTAAGAGAAATAAAGACGGTATGCCGGCAACAGTTATCGGTGTTGAATACGATCCGAACAGAAGTGCCAATATCGCTCTTATTCAATATGAAGACGGCGAAAAGGCTTACATCATCGCTCCTATCGGTCTTACAGACGGTGACGTCGTAGTATCGGGCGAAGGTGCAGATATTAAGCCGGGTAACGCATTGTTTATAAAAGATATTCCGGTTGGTACACTAATTCATAACATTGAATTGTATCCTGGAAAGGGCGCTCAGCTTGTAAGAAGTGCAGGTAACAGTGCACAGCTTATGGCTAAGGAAGGCGACTATGCACAGGTTAGACTTCCAAGCGGCGAAGTTAGAATGATCAGACTTGATTGTAAAGCAACTATCGGTGTTGTAGGTAACCAACAGCATGAAAACGTATCTATCGGTAAAGCCGGAAGAAAGCGTCACATGGGTTGGAGACCGACAGTTCGTGGTGTTGTTATGAACCCTAACGATCACCCTCACGGTGGTGGTGAAGGTAAGTCACCAATCGGTCGTCCTGCACCGGTTACTCCTTGGGGTAAACCAGCACTTGGTCTTAAGACAAGAAAGACTAAGAACAGAACTGACAAGTTCATCGTTAAGAGAAGAAACGCTAAATAATAGATATTTAATTTTGATATAGATTGAAAGGAGGAAGATTTAATGGGCAGATCACTTAAGAAAGGACCTTTCGTTGAAGAGCGTCTTATGAAGAGAATTGACGCTATGAACGCAGCTAATGAAAAGAAGGTCGTAAAGACATGGTCAAGAGCTTCCACAATTTTCCCAGAAATGGTTGGACACACAATCGCAGTGCATGATGGCAGAAAGCATGTTCCTGTATTCATCAGTGAGGACATGGTAGGCCACAGACTTGGCGAATTCGCTCCTACAAGAACATACAAAGGTCATGCCGGAGCTAAAACTTCTAAGTAATATCTATGATATTGCTTAGAAGCAAAGAAATAAGATTTACAGAGGGATGTTAAATCCCGTTACTAATATTGCAAAAGGAGGAATCCACATGGAAGCACGTGCAGTGTTAAGATATGCTCGTATTTCACCTAGAAAGGTTAAGATAGTGCTTGATCTAATAAGAAACAAGCCTGCTAACGTTGCAATGGGTATTCTAAACAACACACCTAAAGCAGCAAGCGAGTATTTGACAAAGCTTCTTGCGTCAGCGATTGCAAACGCAGAGAATAATCATGATATGGATAAGAATAAGTTATACGTTGCAGAATGTTACGCAACACAAGGTCCTACTTTAAAGAGAATTCAGCCTCATGCTCAAGGCAGAGCGTTCAAGATTTTAAAGAGAACCAGCCATATCACTTTAGTATTAAAGGAAATGGAAGACTAATCGAAAAGGAGGTTCACTCATGGGACAAAAAGTTAATCCACACGGACTTAGAGTCGGAGTTATAAAAGATTGGGATTCTAAGTGGATTGCAGGTAAAAAAGATTTCGGAGACCAGTTGGTTGAAGATTATAATATAAGAAAGTTCGTTAAGAAGGCTTGCTATGATGCAGGTGTTGCTAAGATCGGTATTGAAAGAAAGCAGAATAAAGTGTTTATCACAATTCATGCTGCTAAGCCTGGTATCATCATCGGTAGAGGCGGTGCTGAAATCGATAAGCTAAAGGCTCAAATCGAAAAGCTTACTTCAAAGACTGTTAACGTAAACATCATGGAGGTTAAGACTCCTGATACAAATGCACAGCTTGTTGCTGAAAACATTGCTGCACAACTTGAAAGAAGAATTTCATTCAGACGTGCAATGAAGCAAGTTATGGGCAGAGCAATGCGTCTTGGCGTTAAGGGTATCAAGACTGCAGTTGCAGGTCGTGTAGGCGGTGCTGAAATCGCAAGAACAGAACAATATCACGAGGGTACAATTCCTCTACAGACATTGAGAGCTGATATTGACTATGGCTTCGCTGAAGCTCATACAACATACGGTATTCTTGGCGTTAAGGTTTGGATTTACAAAGGTGAAATCCTAAACGTTGCTGACGGCAGAAGAAAGGAAGCTGCTCAACAAGCGGCTGACAATAACAGACGCGATAACAGAAGACGCGGCGATAGAAGACCGAAGGGAGGCAGATAATCATGTTGTTACCAAAGAGAGTTAAATACAGAAGAGTTATGCGTGGCAGAATGAAGGGTAAGGCAACACGTGGTAACGTTGTATCACACGGCGAGTTCGGCCTTCAGGCTCTTGAGCCGGCATGGATTACTTCAAGACAGATTGAAGCAGCCCGTATAGCTATGACAAGATATACAAAGCGTGGCGGTCAGGTTTGGATTAAGATATTCCCTGATAAGCCGGTAACAAGAAAACCTGCTGAAACTCGAATGGGTTCAGGTAAGGGTGCTCCAGAGTATTGGGTAGCAGTAGTTAAGCCTGGCAGAGTGCTTTTTGAAATGGCAGGCGTAAGTGAAGAAGTAGCAAGAGAGGCTATGCGTCTTGCTATGCACAAACTACCAATCAAGTGTAAGTTTGTAAAACGTCAAGCAGAGGATGGTGAATAAGAATGAAAGTAAATGAGCTAAGAGATTTATCAACAGCTGAATTGGAAGAAAAACTTGCAGAAAGCAAGCAAGAGCTTTTCAACTTGAGATTTCAGAATGCTATTAACCAATTAGAAAATCCAAAGAGAATTGGTGATGTAAAGAAGACTATCGCTCGTATTTTAACCATCATTCATGAAAGAGAACTACAAGGCAGTGCGATGTAATGCCGGTACTTGTTTGACAGGTACAAATTGAGCAGATAGAAGATTATTAGAAACGTGCGGAAGGAGGCACTTATCTGTGGAAGAAAGAAACAGCCGTAAGGTTAAGATCGGTAAAGTAATCAGCAATAAGATGGATAAGACAATCGTTGTTGCTATTGAAGAAAATAAAAAGCATCCGCTTTATGGTAAGATCGTTAAGAGAACTTACAAACTAAAGGCACATGATGAAGAAAACGTATGCTCTATCGGCGATAAGGTAAAGGTTATGGAAACAAGACCTCTATCAAAGGACAAGAGATGGAGACTCGTTGAAATAGTAGAAAAAGTTAAGTAATATAGCGTTCCCGGAAAGAGTGGAACAACTTGCTTTGCAAGTTGTAGTAAGCAAATCGCTTGCGATTTGTGAAGCGTAAGGAGGAAGTTTTAATGATTCAACAACAAACACTTTTAAAAGTGGCTGATAACACTGGCGCAAAGGAAGTTATGTGTATCCGAGTTATGGGCGGCAGTAAGAAAAGATATGCAGCAGTTGGCGACGAAATCATTTGCAGTGTCAAGAAGGCAACACCGGGCGGCGTTGTAAAAAAAGGTGACGTTGTAAAAGCTGTTGTAGTCAGAACGGTTAAAGAGTCAAAGCGTGCTGACGGTTCATACATCAGATTTGATGAGAACGCAGCAGTTATCGTAAAAGATGACAAAAACCCAAGAGGTACTCGTATTTTTGGCCCTGTTGCAAGAGAGCTTAGAGATAAAGAGTACATGAAGATACTATCATTGGCTCCGGAAGTTCTTTAATTAAGGAGGATAATTGATACAATGAAAAAGATGCATGTAAAAAGAGGCGACACTGTAAAAGTTATCGCCGGCAAAGATAAAGGTAAAGAGGGCAAGATTATCACAGCTATTCCGGCTGACGGTAAGGTAATCGTTGAAGGCGTTGCTGTTGCTAAAAGACATCAAAAGGCAAGAGTTCAAGGTCAGGAAAGCGGTATTATCCATAAGGAAATGCCAATCGACGCATCAAACGTTATGAGAGTTTGCTCAAAGTGCGGTAAAGCTGCAAGAACAGGTGTTAAGGTTCTTGATGACGGTTCAAAGATGAGATACTGCAAGAAGTGTAATGCAGAACTTAACGATTAATTTTCGAGAGGAGGAAGATTCTAACAATGAGTAGAATGCAAGATAAATATAATAAAGAAGTTGCTCCGGCTCTTATGGAGAAGTTCAGCTATAAAAGTACAATGCAAATCCCTAAGCTCGACAAGATCGTTATAAATATCGGTATGGGTGAAGCTAAAGACAACCCTAAGGCAATCGAGGCTGCTTGCGGAGATTTGGCTGCTATAACAGGTCAAAAGCCTATTATAACAAAGGCTAAGAAGTCAGTTGCGAACTTCAAGTTAAGAGAAGGAATGAATATCGGCTGTAAAGTAACACTTAGAGCTGACAAGATGTATGAATTCTTAGACAGATTTTTCAATGTTGCTCTTCCACGTGTAAGAGACTTTAGAGGTATCAACCCTAACGGTTTCGACGGTAGAGGTAACTATTCTGTTGGTATTAAGGAACAGCTTATATTCCCTGAAATTGACTATGATAAGATTGACAAAATCAGAGGTATGGACATCAACATTGTCACAACTGCACAGACAGACGAAGAAGCTCGTGAACTTCTAAAGTTAATGGGCGCTCCGTTCCGTTCATAGTTAAAAAGGAGGATTTAACATGGCAAGGAAAGCAATGGTTTTAAAACAACAGAAACAACCTAAGTATTCAACACAAGCTTATACAAGATGTAAGATTTGCGGCAGACCGCATGCTTACCTTAGAAAGTTTGGTATTTGCCGTATATGCTTTAGAGAATTGGCTTACAAAGGTCAAATCCCTGGCGTAAGAAAAGCAAGCTGGTAAAATCGAGCGTTTCTTATAAGAAACGAATTGATTTTTAGATATATGATAAAATTCGGACTTACAAAAATCCGAAAGAGGTAAAGTGACTTGCACAGCAAGTTATAGCTGAAGCAGGTATTTGATGCGAGACATCAAATACCGTAGCATAAGGCAAACCGCTTGCGGTTTGTGAGAGCGTAAGGAGGTAAAATAAATGCAAATAACTGATCCAATCGCAGATTTGCTTACAAGAATCAGAAATGCAAGCTCATCAAAGCATGAAACAGTCGATGTTCCTGCTTCAAACATGAAGAAGGCGATTGTTGAAATCCTTAATGATGAGGGTTATATAAAAGATTTTCAAGTAATCGAAGACGGTAAACAAGGCGTTATCAGAATTACTTTGAAATACGGACCTAACAAGGAAAGAGTTATAAGCGGTCTTAAGAGAGTTTCTAAGCCTGGTCTTAGATTCTACGCAAGCGTTGACGAACTTCCAAGAGTTCTTAAGGGTCTTGGTATCGCAATCGTTTCAACATCAAAGGGTATTATGACAGATAAGGAAGCAAGAAAGCAGCACGTTGGCGGCGAAGTACTTGCTTACATCTGGTAATTAATATTAATAAAAAAATAACTGAAAACCTGTGGAAACACACGGCTGTGTGTAAAACAGAGCAAATTTAAGTTAAGGAGGAAAAATCCCTATGTCAAGAATAGGTAAGTTACCTATCACTGTTCCTGCCGGAGTTGAGGTAAAGATCAGTGATACAAACGAAATCACAGTAAAAGGTAAGAACGGCACACTTTCAAGACAACTTCATCCTGATATGATCGTTAAGCTTAACGATGGAGTTATCACAGTAGAGCGTCCTTCAGAAGATAAGATGCACAAGTCATTGCACGGTCTTACAAGAACACTTGTAAACAATATGGTTATCGGTGTTACAGAAGGCTTTACAAAAGAGCTTGAAATCAACGGTGTTGGTTACAGAGCTGCAATGCAAGGCAAGACTCTTAACTTGAGTCTTGGTTACTCACATCCTGTTTTGTATGAACCAAAGGAAGGCGTAACAATCGAAGTTCCTGCTCCAAACAAAATCATCGTTAAAGGTGCCAACAAAGAAGACGTTGGTGCAACAGCAGCGAAGATTAGAGAGTACAGACAGCCTGAACCATACAAGGGTAAGGGTATTAAGTACGTTGATGAACACATCAGACGTAAAGAAGGTAAAACAGGAGCTAAGAAGAAATAATTGAAAGGAGTGTTCTTAAATGATTAAGAAGATAGATACAAAAGCGGCTAGAGTTAGACGCCACGCAAGAGTTAGAAAGAACATCTCCGGCACAGCGGAGAGACCTCGTCTAAACGTATTCAGAAGTGCAAAACATATATATGCTCAGGTTATTGATGATGTAAAGGGTGTTACACTTGTTTCAGCATCAAGCATGGACAAAGAATTTGAAGGCTACGGCGGAAACGTTGAAGGTGCAAAGGCAATCGGTCAGAAAGTGGCTGAAAAGGCTCTTGCAGCAGGCATTAAAGCAGTAGTATTCGACAGAGGCGGATATGTATATCACGGCAGAGTTGCTGCTCTTGCAGAAGGCGCAAGAGAAGGCGGCTTGGAATTCTAATAGAAGGAGGAAGAGATAAGTGGCTGAAAGAATAGACGTAGAAGCTTTAGAGCTTGAGGAAAATGTCGTAGCAATCAACCGTGTTGCTAAGACTGTTAAAGGCGGTAGAACAATGAGATTCAGCGCTTTGGTCGTTGTTGGTGACAGAAATGGTCACGTTGGCTTCGGTCAAGGTAAGTCTGCTGAAATACCTGACGCAATCAGAAAAGGTATTGAAAGCGCAAAGAAGAATTTGATTTCTGTTCCTCTTGTAGGTTCAACAATTACTCATGAAGTTGTTGGTATTTCAGGTGCAGGTAAGGTTCTTCTTAAGCCGGCTGCACAAGGTACTGGTGTGCTTGCAGGTGGTGCTGCTCGTGCGGTTCTTGAACTTGCAGGTGTTAAAGACATCAGAGCAAAGAGCTTGAGATCAAATAACAAGAGAAACGTAGTTAGTGCTACTATACAGGGATTGTCAGAGTTAAAGCAGCCTGAAGAAGTTGCTAAGCTAAGAGGCAAGACTGTAGACCAAATCAGAGGTTAATAAGGAGGCACACAGTAATATGGCTAAGCTAAAAATTACATTAGTTAAGAGTACAATCGGCAGAAAGAAAGACCAAATTGCTACTGTTGAAGCTCTTGGACTAAAGAAAATAAGAAGTGTTGTTGAACACAATGACACACCTCAAATCAGAGGAATGATTAACAAGGTATCTCACCTTGTAACAGTTGAAGAAAACTAATTAGTAAGGAGGTGTAGCAAATGAACTTAAACGAATTGCAACCTGCTGAAGGTTCAAAGTTCGCTCCTAAGAGAGTGGGCAGAGGTATCGGAAGCGGTACAGGTAAAACTTCGGGAAAAGGTCATAAAGGACAAAACGCAAGAAGTGGCGGTGGCGTTAGACCGGGCTTTGAAGGTGGTCAAATGCCATTATACAGAAGACTTCCTAAGCGTGGATTTAAGAATATATTTGCAAAGCAGTATGTTGCTGTTAACGTTGAGGAGCTTAATAAGCTTGAGGACGGAGCAGAAGTTACAGCAGAAACACTAAAGGCAAACGGTATAATCAGCAAAACACTTGACGGTGTTAAAATACTTGGCAGAGGTGAGCTTAACAAAAAGCTTACTGTAAAGGTGGCTAAGATGAGCGCTTCTGCAAAGGAAAAAATAGAAAAGGCAGGCGGAAAGGCTGAGGTGATGTAATCGTGTTACAGACACTAAAGAATGCTTGGAAAATTCCGGACCTACGTCGCAGAATTCTATTTACATTAATGATGCTTATAGTTTTCAGATTCGGTGCACATATTCCTGTACCGTATCTGACAGCTGATGCTATGCAAGCGTTCCTTGGAAACGGCGGAACTGACTTGTTCAGCTTGTTCGATGTATTCACAGGTGGTGCGTTCTCAAACGCAACAGTTATGGCAATGGGTGTTTCACCATACATCAACGCATCTATTATCGTTCAACTTCTTACTGTCGCAATACCTTCTCTTGAGCGTCTGGCTAAAGAAGGTCTTGAGGGCAGAAAGAAAATTAACAAGATTACAAGATACCTTGGTATTGCGTTGGCATTCATACAAGGTGCCGGACTTTATGTAACACTTTACAATATGAGCGTTACAAACGGTCTTGACGCAATCAAAAATCCAAGCGTTTTAACATTTTTCGTAATAGTTCTTACATTCACAGCAGGTACAGCATTTATTATCTGGTTGGGTGAACTTATTACAGAAAAGGGACTTGGAAACGGCGTATCACTAATTATCTTTGCAGGTATCGTATCAAGAATACCATCAGCTGCATACGGAATTTATAATCAATTCTTGGGAGCAGGATTAAATGCAAAGGGTCTTATATTCGTAGCTGCCATCATTGTTGTGGCAATAGCTGCTATCACGTTCGTTGTATTCTTCTCAGAGGCTGAAAGAAGAATTCCGGTTCAGTACGCTAAGCGTGTTGTTGGAAGAAAAATGTACGGCGGACAAAGCACAAACATTCCGATTAAAGTTGCAGCAGGCGGCGTTATGCCGATCATCTTTGCATCTTCAATCATGGCATTCCCTGCAACAATCGTAAGATTGGTTTCAGGCGGTAATATGCCGACAGCCGGTCTTGGATATTATATCCTTGGTTGTTTATCAGCCGGCTATGCGTCAGCATGGTGGACCAGTCTTGTATACGCAATTCTTTATGCGTTGCTTATACTATTCTTCACATATTTCTATTCTTCAATTCAGTTCAATCCGATTGAACTTGCAAATAATATGAAGAAGAGTGGAGGATACATTCCGGGTATCAGACCTGGTAAGCCGACAAGCGATTATATAGGAAAGATTTCTTCAAGATTAAATCTTGTAGGTGCATTCTTCCTTGCAATTATTGCAATCCTACCTGTAATTGTCGGTGCGATATTCAATGTAACGGCACTTCAAATCGGCGGTACATCACTTCTAATTATGGAAGGTGTTGCTCTTGAAACTGTCAGACAAATTGAATCACAAATGACAATGCGTCATTATAAAGGTTTCCTTGAATAATTTCAGGAAAGGCGGTATTTAGTATGAATTTGGTATTAATGGGCCCTCCGGGGGCAGGAAAAGGCACTCAAGGCGAAATTTTATCTAAGAGATTGGATATAAACACAATTTCAACGGGTGTTATGCTGAGAACCGCCATCAAGGAACAGTCAGAAATCGGAAAGATTGCTGAAAAGTATATCAATGATGGAAAACTTGTTCCGGATGACGTAATTGTTTCTATAGTAAAAGAAAGATTGCAAAAGCCTGATTGTGCAAAGGGATTTATCCTTGACGGATTCCCTCGCACAACAGCTCAGGCTGAGGCATTGACAGAATCGGGCGTAAAAATTGATAAAGTGCTTTCTCTTGAAGTTGCCGATGAGGCAATAATCGAGCGTTTGTCATCAAGACGTGAATGCTCAAAGTGCGGAGCACCGTACAATATCATATCAAACAAGCCTGAAACTGAAGGAATATGTGATAAATGTAAAGGCGAACTTATTCAGCGCGCCGATGATGTTCCTGAAACAATCAAGAACAGACTTAATGTTTATCACGAACAGACAGAGCCGATAAAAGCGTATTATGAAAAGCTTGGACTTCTTGTTACTGCAAAGGGCGAGGATAAGCTTGAAGATACAACAAGCAATGTTGCTAAGGCTTTGGGACTTGAGGTGTGAGTTATGATAACTATTAAATCAGCAAAACAAGTCGAAAAAATGCGTGCGTCAGCAAAAGTTACAAAAGGTGCGCTTGAGCTTCTTGAGAAGCACATCAAACCGGGTGTAACAACGGCGCAGCTTGATAAAATCGCATATGATTTTATTATATCACAAGGTGCAAAACCTAATTTCCTTAATTATAACGGTTTCCCGGGAACAATTTGTGCGTCAATCAATGACGAGGTTGTTCACGGAATTCCAAGTAAGAGAGCCATTTTGAAAGAGGGCGACATAATCAGCATTGATATGGGCGCTATACTTGACGGATGGCACAGTGATGCCGCAAGAACATTCGGAGTCGGAAAGATTTCGGACGAGGCACAAAATCTTATAGACGTTACACGTCAAAGTTTCTTTGAGGGAATTAAATATGTAAAGCACGGTGCCAAATTAGGCGATGTTTCGTCAGCAATTCAGCAGTATGTTGAATCGCATGGTTACAGCGTAGTGCGTGACCTTGTCGGTCATGGAATTGGTCGTAATCTTCATGAAGATCCGAGCGTACCGAATTTTGGCAAAGCCGGTCATGGCGTAAAGCTTGCCGCAGGTATGACAATTGCTATTGAACCTATGGTTAATGCAGGTGATTATCATGTTGCGGTACTTGATGATGATTGGACAGTTGTAACTGATGACGGAAGTTTGTCAGCCCACTATGAAAACACCGTATTGATTACAAAAGACGGGTGTGAAATATTAACACTTTAGGAGTATTATATGGAAATTATAGAGGGTTCAATCGTGCGTTCCATTGCGGGACGTGACAAGGGTGATTTGTTCATCGTCCTTTCAAGAGAAGGCGATTTTGTTTATCTTGCAAACGGTGAATTGCGAAAAGTGGATCACCCGAAAAAGAAAAAGCTCAAGCACCTTCAGGGTACAAACTCTGTTTCGGATTTTGTAAGTAACAAACTTGCAACTGCGGGTAAGGTTACAAATTCAGAGGTGCGAAAAGCATTAGCGGAGTTTAATTAAACCTGAAAGCGTATCTAAAGGAGGTTTATAACATATGTCTAAGCAAGATGTTATAGAAGTTGAAGGTAAGGTTGTTGAAAACTTGCCTAACGCACAGTTTAGAGTTGAGCTTGAAAATGGGCACCAGGTTACAGCACATATTTCAGGCAAACTGAGAATGAATTTCATAAAAATTCTACCGGGAGATAAGGTAACTCTTGAAATGAGTCCTTATGATCTTGATAAGGGCAGAATTACATGGAGAAGTAAATAATTTACTTCGGTCAGATAAGTGACGACAAGGAGGTAATAGATATGAAAGTACGTCCGTCAGTAAAACCAATTTGCGAAAAGTGCAAAATCATAAAGAGAAAAGGCAAAGTAATGGTTATTTGTGAGAATCCAAAGCATAAGCAAAAGCAGGGTTAATCAGTCCATATTTTGCACATTCCGAACCTTTTTCGAACTTTGTGTACACTGAGTACACGGCAGTTTGAAAGAAGCTTTGGACTGCACTCAAATCTGAACTGATTAAAATAGCCGAGAGGTTATATCACAGGATACTAATTTATATATTATTTTGCAAAACGCAGTGAAAAGCACTGCATTAAAATTTGTTTATGACTTGTTCAGGCGAACAGCCTGAATGAGTTTTAATACAACACTATAAAAATTTTTTGATGATATCTTTTAATGGAGGTGTAGAAAAGTATGGCAAGAATAGCAGGTGTTGACTTACCTAGAGAAAAGAGAGTAGAGATTGGTCTTACCTATATATACGGCATTGGACTAAAGAGTTCTCAAAAGATTCTATCTCAAACAGGTATAAACCCAGACACAAGAGTAAAGGATCTTACAGAAGCAGATGTAAGTAAGCTAAGAGAAGTTATCGACGCTGAATACACAGTTGAAGGTGACCTTAGAAGACAGTTGGCTCTTGACATCAAGAGACTTATGGAAATCGGATGTTACAGAGGTATCCGTCACAGAAGAGGTCTTCCTGTAAGAGGACAAAACACAAAGAACAATGCAAGAACCCGTAAGGGTCCTGCAAGAGCGATTGCAGGTAAGAAGAAATAAAGGAGGGACTAAGCTAAATGGCTAAGGTAGCAAAGAAGACTACACGTACAAGACGTCGTGATAGAAAGAATATTGAAAAAGGCGCGGCTCATATCCGTTCAACTTTCAACAATACAATAGTTACAATTACAGATACAGCTGGTAATGCTATATCTTGGGCAAGTGCCGGCGGTTTAGGCTTCCGCGGCTCAAGAAAGAGCACACCTTTCGCTGCTCAAACAGCTGCAGAAACAGCAGCTAAGGCAGCTATGGAACATGGAATGAAGACAGTAGAAGTTTACGTTAAGGGCCCTGGTGCAGGTAGAGAAGCTGCAATCAGAGCACTTCAAGCAACAGGTCTTGATGTTACAATGATTAAGGACGTAACTCCTATTCCTCATAACGGTTGTAGACCACCAAAGAGAAGAAGAGTCTGATTTGTATATTATTGTAAAGGAGGAAAAATTAACATGGCAATAAACAGACAACCAGTGTTAAAGAGATGCAAGACTTTGGGCATTAACCCTGCAACAATGGGTATTGATAAGTCATCAAACAGAAACCCAAAGCAAGGCAGAAAAAAGCAGTCTGAATATGGCTTGCAGCTTAATGAAAAGCAAAAGGTTAAGTTTATATACGGTGTACTTGAGAAGCAATTCAGAAAGTACTATGTAATGGCTACAAAGAAACAGGGCATCACAGGTGAAATGTTGCTTCAAATCCTTGAGTCAAGACTTGACAATGTTGTTTTCAGATTAGGTTTGGCTAATACAAGACGTGAAGCAAGACAAATTGTTAATCACGGTCATATCACAGTAAACGGTCAAAAGGTTGATATTCCGTCATACCTTGTTAAGCCGGGTGATGTAATAGCAGTTAGAGAAAAGAGTAAGAACTCTGTTAGAATTAAGGAAATCGTTGAAACAAACGCAAACAGGGTTGTTCCAAAGTGGCTTTCAATGGATAAGAATACACTTACAGGTAAGGTTATCACATTGGCTGCAAGAGATGACATCGACTACGAAGTTGAGGAACACCTTATCGTCGAACTTTATTCTAAATAATTATATGTTACCCTCGGTACGTGGATATATATATATGTTTTTTCGAGAGATTTCGGAGCTTAGACTGCTCCGAAGTCATCTCTAATTATGAAGGAGGGTTCTGAAATGATAGAAATGGAAAAGCCTAATATAGAATGCGTTGAAATGAGTGACGACGGCAGATACGGCAAATTCGTTGTATCTCCTCTTGAGCGCGGTTACGGCACAACTCTTGGTAACTCACTACGCAGAATTTTACTTTCATCATTGCCTGGTGCGGCTGCTACTTCAATTAAAATTGAAGGTGTGCAGCACGAATTTTCAACTGTACCCGGTGTTACAGAAGATGTTACAGAGCTTATACTTAACATTAAAAAGCTTGCTTTGAAGATTCACGGTGATCTTCCAAAGACTGTTTACATCGAGGCAAAGGGTGCACAGGAAATTACAGCAGGTGACATAAAGCGTGACGAAGATGTTGAGATTTTTAATCCGGATCTTCATATCGCAACACTTAATGATGATGCAAATCTTTATATTGAGATTACTCTATCAAAGGGCAGAGGCTATGTAAGTGCTGATAAGAACAAGCAAGCAATGCAGCCGGTAATCGGAGTAATCCCTGTGGATTCTATCTATACTCCTGTAACAAAGGTTAATTATACAGTAGAAAACACTCGTGTAGGTCAATATACAGATAGAGAACAGTTGGCAGTTGAGCTATGGACAAACGGAACAATTAAGCCTGATGAGGCTGTGTCTTTGGCTGCTAAGATAATGAACGACCTACTTTCATTGTTCGTAGACCTTTCAGATGACGCTAAGAATACTGAAATCATCGTTGAAAAGGAAGAGAACAAGAAGGAAAAGGTTCTTGAAATGACTATCGAGGAACTTGATTTATCAGTTCGTTCATATAACTGCTTAAAGCGTGCTGGTATTAACACGGTTGAAGACCTTACAAACAAATCTGAAGAAGATATGATGAAGGTTAGAAACCTTGGTAGAAAGTCGCTTGAAGAAGTCATAAACAAATTGAATGGTTTAGGTCTTTACCTTAAAAAAGAAGAAGATTAATAGGAGGTAACAGTAATGCCGGGAACAAGAAAGTTAAATCGCCCAACAGACCAAAGAAAAGCTATGTTGCGTAACCTTGTAACAAGCTTCTTGGAAAATGGCAGAATTGAAACTACTTTAACAAGAGCGAAAGAAACTCAGAGCATGGCAGAGAAAATGATTACTCTTGGTAAGACAAATACACTACATTCTCGTCGTCAGGCATTGGAGTTTATCACAAAAGAAGACGTTGTAACAAAGGTTTTCTCTGAAATAGCTCCTAAGTACGCTGACAGAAACGGCGGTTACACAAGAATTTACCAAACAGGTCCTCGTCGCGGTGACAGTGCACCTATGGCAATTCTTGAGCTTGTAGACTAATTAATTGTATATTAAGACGGTTCGTATGAACCGTCTTTTTTGTGTTTACAAAAATAGAAAAGTGTGATATAATAATTTTGCGATAGAAATGAATATTTAATACCAAATCAGTTTACGTTAGTAAAAAACGTAAGCTTTCTTTGATATATACTGATTTGGTGTAATTTCTGTCGCAAGAATACAAGCAAAGCTGCGTTTTTAGTGCGTGGTTTTGCCACGCACTTTTTTTATGGAGGTTTGTATTATGGAAGAGATTTTTGGATTTAATGACCAATTTTTTGACGAGCGTATTGAAGTGGCAATGTTACATCTTGAGAGCAACGACAGTAAATATAACAAGGTATTCAACAAACTCAGTGCAACTCTTTCGGATATGTTTCACCATTATTGTAACGGTGGAGAAGGTATACCTGAGGGATATGAGGAGCGTATACAGTATTTTTTTGAAAACATACAGGGTATTGATAATGTAAGATTACGTACCGTATATTTTGCCGCTGTAGTTGATTGTATGAATATGTTAGTAAAGTTAGGTTACATAAAGATATAAAAAAACGACTGTTTCAAAACAGTCGTTTTTGTTTGTCTTAAATTACATTAACTTTTGCAATCTTTCGTTTACTGCAAGCAAGAATTCTTCTGTATCAACCTTTTGCTTATTTTCAAGAGTTGAAAGTGCGGCAAGGTCGCCTGTCATAAAGCCTTCTTCGATTGTTTGGATTGTAGCTTTTTCAAGATTATCAGCGAACTTGATTAGATCGTCAAGACCGTCCATTTCGCCTCTCTTACGAAGTGCGCCTGTCCAAGCAAACAATGTTGCAACAGAGTTTGTTGAAGTTTTTTCGCCCTTTAAATGCTTGTAGTAATGTCTTTGAACAGTACCGTGAGCAGCCTCATACTCATAAACACCGTCAGGTGATACAAGTACTGATGTCATCATAGCAAGTGAGCCGTAAGCGGTCGCAACCATATCCGACATAACGTCACCGTCATAGTTCTTACAAGCCCAAATATATCCGCCGTTTGAACGGATAACTCTTGCAACCGCGTCATCAATCAATGTATAGAAGTATTCGATACCGGCTGCCTCAAACTTTTCTTTATATTCGTTATCATAGATTTCTTGGAATATATCCTTGAAACGATGGTCATATTTCTTTGAAATTGTGTCCTTTGTTGCAAACCAAATATCTTTCTTCATATCAAGAGCATAGTTGAAACATGCTTTTGCAAAGCTGGCAATAGATTCATCTCTGTTATGAACACCTTGAATAATACCGTCCTCGTTGCTGAAATCGTAAATTAATTCACGAGTTTCTTTTCCGTCCTTGTCTGTGCAAACAAGCTCAGCCTTACTGCCGGCTTTAACCTGCATTTCGACGTTTTTATAAATATCGCCGTATGCGTGACGTGCGATTGTTATAGGCTTTGTCCAAGTCGGAATGTAAGGAGTGATACCCTTAACAAGAATAGGTGTTCTGAAAACTGTACCGTCAAGCATGGCACGGATAGTACCGTTAGGCGATTTCCACATTTCCTTTAGGTCATATTCTGTCATTCTTGCAGCGTTAGGTGTGATTGTCGCACACTTAACCGCAACACCGTATTTCTTTGTTGCATTCGCACTGTCAACTGTAACTTGGTCGTTAGTTTCGTTTCTGTGTTCAAGACCCAAATCATAGTATTCAGTCTTTAAGTCTATGTAAGGTGTAAGAAGAATATCCTTAATCATCTTCCATATGATTCTTGTCATTTCGTCGCCGTCCATTTCGACAAGCGGTGTTTTCATCTGAATTTTTGCCATTTTCTTATACTCCTTTTTATTATAGATAAAAAGGGACTGTAAAAAGCCCCCTTGCTGTTTATTATCTTAGCATATATATTTAATTATGTCAATGTTCATTTTGACGAATTAAGTAAATCGGAAAAATCCTCATACGGCAATGGTTTAGAATAGAAATAACCCTGAACCATATTACAGCCTGCATTTTTTAAGAAATCACGTTGACTTTGTGTTTCGACACCCTCGCAGATTGTTTTAACGTGAATTTTTGATGCCATATTAATAATTTCCTCAACAATAACTTGACTTCGCTGAACATCTTCGGTACTGTCGATAAATACTTTGTCGATTTTAAGTGTATCAATCTGCACTTTTCTAAGCAGGTTAAGCGATGAGTAAGCACTTCCGAAGTCGTCCATTGATATTGTAAAACCGTGTTCTTTCAAATTGTATATAAGTGCGATTGCCGAGCTGTCCTCTTGACTGAATATACTTTCTGTAATTTCCATTTCAATATACTGCTTAGGCACTTTGTACTTTGCGACAACCGCCTCAAGCTTGTCAACAAAATTCGTATCTGAAAGGTGACATCTTGAAACGTTCATTGAAATAGGAATAACCTTTTTACCCATATCAAGGCGATGTTTTTGCATTTTCAAAACCTGTTCATATACATAGAAATCAAGGTCAACAATAAAGCCGTTGCGCTCAAAAACAGGGATAAATACGCCCGGTGAAATAATACCCTTTTCCTTGTGATTCCAACGCACAAGAGCCTCCGCACCGATGATTGTATCGTTTGCAAGTTCGTATTTCGGCTGATAGTAAACGACAAATTCGCCCTTGCTCAATGCACGAACCATTTCGCTTTCAATCATATTTTTCATATTAAGTTTTTTGTTCATATCGTCCGTGAAATAGCATATATAATTTGTATTTCGCGCTGATGTGTACTTTTTGGCAATATTTGCTCTGTCAATGTAAAGCGACAGGCTCAAAGCGGGGTTGTAACGCGGAATAGGGCAAACACCGATTTTTAGCGGTACTTTATAATTTGTTGTGTTATGTATTGAAATATCCAAGTCCACAAGGCTCTTTAAAAGCTCACGGTTTTGTGAAGTGTCTTCAACGAGAATTAAGAAACTGTCACCTTGCGAACGTGCGTAAAGCCCGTTTTTGTGGAATTTTGATTTTATATTCTTGGCAATGTTCATAAGCGTCTGGTCGCCGACTATGTGACCGAAACGTTCGTTTATAAGTTTGAAGTTTCTTGCATCAAGCGATGTGAGTAAGTATGATTTATCGCTGTTGTTATCCAATATTTTTTCAGCCGTTTTCATAAAATACTGCTTATTCGGAATTTGTGTAAGTGTGTCCGTATGCAGAAGTTTTTTGTAATAATATTCACGCCATTTTATGAATACGATTATCGCGATTATAACAAGCAATATTATAAATACCCATTGCTTGTTTGTTTGCAACATATCTTTTAAAGTCGGAACATATATATGATTTAATGTGTAGACTTTCCTTTCAAGTTCCGAATTTGTAAGTGTTACATTTTGGATTGTCTTGTTCAAAAGGCTTACGATATGCTGATTGCAGGTAAGGTTGGAAACACCGAGACTTGCGGGAACTTCGACGTCAAAGTCTTGCAATATTGAAAGCTGGGGATGTGCAATCAAACTCATTTTTGTCTGTAAATCTGTCGACGAAACAAGTACAGCTGAAACAGTGTTGTTTTCGACTGCCGTTAAAAGTGAGTCAATGGATGAATATTTTTCGACAGACCATTGTTTGTATTTGTCGTCAAGATAATCTGTAATCCACGAATCGTCTGCCAATATGCCGACGTGAATTTCACTGTCCTCAAAAATGTTCGTGTCTTTTTTCACTAACGGCAAGTATGAAACCTTTGTATAAGGCAGTGTTGCAGTGGTAAGACCTTGTTTTGAACCTGAAACCGTAAGAATTATGTCGGCTTTGCCCATAACAATTCCGTTCATTGACATTTCGGATTGATCGTACGAGATAAATTCAATTTCAAAACCGGCATTGTCGGCAACTTTTTTGATAATATCTTCGTATATACCGTTATATTCGCCCGTGTCCTTGTCATAATATGATGACGGATAATTGTTGTCGGGCGCAAGTATGCGAAGTTTAGGGTGATTTTCCTTTGCTGTCTGCTCTTCTTTCGTGTAGCCTATTGAATTGCTGTAAGGGCGTTTAAACAGCTTTGTATATTCCATTGACAGATAGAACGGATTTTGTATTTTGTATTGATTTATAGCGCTGTTTAGCTTTGTAAGAAGATTGGTATTGCCTTTTTTTACGGCACAGTAGTAGTCCAATTTGCCGCCTTTGGCTATTAATTTTAATCCGTCGGGATTGTTTGTTGTAGGCGTAAAAATTGCATCGATTGAATTGTTTTTTACGGCACTTAACATATCGTCCACAGTATCGTAATAAACAGGGATGTATGTAAAATTATTTGCAGCCGAAAAATCGGAAAGAATTTTTTCTATATACGAATTTTTAAGTAAGCCGATTTTAATTTGATTGAATGTATCAAATTCTTCAAAATATAATTGCTTGTAATCAGTGGTATAAAGTCCTAAAAAGCCTGTTGCGATAGGTGATGATGTATAGTCAACATACGCCAAAAAGGCATCACTCACAGGAACCATACATAAAAAATCTATATTTCCGCTTTGAAGGTCGGAAATACCTTTATTAAAAGTTGTGTCATCGAAGTTTATTTCGTTAGCTATAAAATTTGTACTTGCAGTTGTATCTAAAATAGTATTCATACTATCTTCGGCATATTCACTGATACTGTTGCCGTCAAAACTGTAATCATCAAGAATACCGGCTTTTAGCGTATTCGTTTCAGCATATACCGAAAAAGAAGTAAAGCAAATAACAGATGTTAAAAGCATTAAAATAATTGCTTTTATGTTTTTCATTCAAATTCCCCTTTGTTTAAATCCTCTCTCTCATATATTATATACCACATTGTCCAAATGTTCAAACAAAAAATTTAAAAATATTAAAAAATATTGCAGACAAAACCTTTAAGGGGTATCTGCTTTATATTTGGTATACATATTATAAGTTATCGTGCATATACATATAACATATATTTTGGACAAAAGGAGGAAACAAAAAGTGGAAGAATACAATATTTACAGTGATATAGCACAGAGGAGTCAAGGAGATGTTTATATAGGTGTAGTCGGACCGGTCAGAACAGGTAAATCTACATTTATAAAAAAGTTTATGGATTTGCTTGTAATACCTAATATAGAAAATGTGTATCAGGCAGAGAGAACGCGAGATGAATTGCCACAGTCCGCCGGCGGCAGAACGATTATGACGACAGAACCGAAGTTTATACCGAATGAGGCGGTTGAAATATCCCTGGGCGATAATGCACATTTAAAGGTGAGAATGATTGACTGCGTCGGCTATATCGTGGACAGTTCGCTTGGGTATGTGGAGGATAACGAGCCGAGAATGGTTACAACTCCGTGGTTTGACCACCCGATTGCTTTTAATGAGGCGGCGGAAATAGGTACGAAAAAAGTTATTTGCGAACATTCGACTATCGGTCTTGTTGTTACGACTGACGGTACGATTACGGAGATTGACAGAAACGATTATGTTGACGCCGAAAACAGAGTTATAAATGAATTGAAAGCGATTAATAAGCCGTTTATCGTACTGTTAAATTCGGTAGCGCCTAATTCACAGAGTGCACAGAATTTAAAGGCTGAACTTGAGGCAAAGCACGGTGTACCTGTTGTGGCGGTGAATTGTGAAGAACTTAATGCAACGGATATACATAATATTATTGAAACGGTGTTGTTTGAATTTCCGCTTAAAGAAATTAATATTAAAATTCCCGATTGGATTGAAGAACTTGACAGTGAGCATTGGCTGAAAAAAGAGATATACGGTGCGATAATCGAAAAAATCGAGGACGTAAACCGTATTCGCGATGTGCGTGCATTGTCGGACGGTATGGCTGAGTGCGGTTTTGTTCAGCGTTCGTATATCGAGGGTATGGATTTGGGTGACGGTACGGTTAAGCTGTGTATGGAACTTCCGCAGGAGCTTTTCTATCGTGTGCTTGGTGAAATGTCCGGCTTTGAAATTGACGGCGAACATCAACTTATGACGCTTATGTCGGAGCTGGCACAGATGAAAGCACAGTATGATAAGGTGTCATTCGCACTTCACGAGGTAATGGAAAAGGGTTACGGAATTGTGTCACCGTCAACAGAAGAATTGACTCTTGACGAACCGAAAATCGTTAAACAGGGCGGTAGATTCGGTGTTAAACTTAAAGCGTCCGCACCGTCTATACATATGATTCGTGCGGATATTGAAACGGAAGTAAGTCCGATTGTCGGTACTGAAAAACAGTCGGAGGAGCTTGTGCATTATCTGCTGTCGGAATTTGAAACAGATCCGACAAAAATTTGGCAGTCGAATATATTCGGTAAGTCGCTTTATGAGCTTGTAAATGAAGGACTTCATAATAAACTTTCAAGAATGCCTGAATCGGCAAGAATGAAATTAAAAGAAACTTTGCAGAGGATTATTAATGACGGAAGTAACGGCTTGATTTGTATAATTCTGTAATAAGGGGCTTGATAATGAAACGTATAATAGCTGTAATCCTCGTGATTCTTTGTTTGTGCGGGTGCGATATGAAACGTATCCGCACAGAAAGCAGTATAAAGGAATATGAAACCGATTTTTCAACGGTGTATGCCGAAACAGTTAAATTCAGCGGTATGAAAAACAGTGAGTTTGAAAAAAATATCAACGCACAGATACAACAGTCCATAGACAGTGACCTTGTTGCTTTTGATTCCAAAGCACAGGAATGTAAGGATAATTTGCAAATGGGGAACAAGTGCGTTATGGAGATAGGTTGGGAGGAAACTTATAATAAAAATGATTTTATCAGTGTGGTTGAAGAAAAATATATTTATACCGGCGGTGCAAGAGGTACAACGGTGCATATTCCCGTAAACATAGATGTGTCGGGCGAAAAGGAAGTGAAACTTGCGGATTTGTTTGCTGATGACGGGTATGTCAGTACGCTTAACAGAATGATTAATGAAGAAATGGAAAAACATTCGGAAGAATATAAGGATTTGTGGGCAAAGCCTGAAATAAAACAGGAACATCAGACGGATTTTTATATTCAAGACGATGATTTGGTTATATTCTTTCAACCGTATGATTTGTCATACTATGCCCGTGGATTCGTGGAATTTAGACTTGATTTGGAAGATTTGTCCGGGTATATGAAAGAGGAATATAGACGGATGATTGATTAGGGGCGACCATCGGTCGCCTTTTTTGCGTTTGTGTGAGTAGGGGACGGCGCCCACGACGTCCCTTTTCCCACATCAATTCCGTAGGGGCGATCATCGGTCGCCCCTTGTTCAACACACTTAAACATCGATTTCAAAATGATAACTACCGCCTACAAGTGTATGAATATCACCGTTAGGCAATTTCAAAGTTGCGGTTGTATTAGTCGGAACGGTGCAATCATACGTAAATTTACCGTCATGCAATTTCCACGCAGAACTGATTTTACCGTAAGGTGACGTAAAACTGCCTTTGGCATAAGTCAAACCGCCTCCGAATTTCGGTGAAAGCATAAATGATTTATACCCAAATTCAACGGGACAAATACCAAGTATATCGGTAAAGAACCATTGACCTATCGCACCGTAAGAATAATGGTTAAACGAATTCATTGAAACATCGCCGAAAGTGCCTGTTTCGGCAATATACGAATTCCAACGCTCCCATATGGTTGTAGCACCGTTTTTGACACTGTAAAGCCAAGACGGATTGTCTTCCTGTTCAAGCAACTTAAAAGCAACATCATCAAGACCGACTTTTGAAAGTGCAGGTGCAAGATGTGATATACCGAGAAAGCCGACTGTAAGTTTGCCGTTGTTTCTCAATATTGAGTTTTTGAAATATTTTCTTGTATTTTTAAGCTTGTCTTTGGGGATAAGGTCAAAGTCAACTGCAAGTGCATATGCTGTTTGACTCGGACAGTGCGGAGTGTTTTCGGCATAATATGTATATCGCGTAACACTTCCGTCAAGTGCGACCGATTCGCCGCAATGTGCGGTCTGTGAACTCACTTCGCCGTAATACGAAACAGAGCCGTCATCATTAACCCACGCATCATTGAATGCACGTTTTATATTTTCAAATAATTCAGTATATCGTTTTTCATCATCGGTTTTGCCGAGAATGTACGCGGTTCTGCGGAGTATGTCGGCAGAATGTGCGGCATATGCCGTTGCGGAATATATGTAAGGCGTGGAATTGTCATAAGTAAGGTGGTCGCCACGGCATTGCTGTACTTGAATATACGGAATTGTCGCAAGGTCGGATTGTTCCGGTACTTCCTTGCCGTCAACCGTTCGTACACCGTAATTACGGCGGTCAGTGCTGTTTTGATATTCAACCCACTTTTTCATCATATCATAGCATTTTTTAAGTATGCGTATATCGCCGTATGCTTCATACATTTCCCACGGCACAATCGTTGCGGCGTCGCCCCAACCGCCGCAACCGTCAATGCGGTTATCACCTCCGAGTGGGGCGGTATCGGGAACAGCACCGTTTTTATTGTACATAGTTTGTGCGTCAATCAAATCATCAAGCCATTTGTCGATAAACGACTTTATGTTCATATTATATGCACCTGTTTTTGCAAAAACCTGCATATCACCCGTCCAACCCATACGCTCGTTGCGTTGCGGACAATCAGTAGGAATTAGCAGAAAATTGCCGATTTCACCCCAACGGATATTGTGCTGAAGCCTGTTAATAAGCGGATTTGAACATTCAAATTCACCTGTAACAATATCAATATTCGATATTGCAAGACCGTCAACCGAGATAATCATATCTTTTGATATATCGCAACCGTTACCGCTGATTTCCGCATATCTGAAACCGTGTGACGTGAAAGTAGGAATAAACTCCTCCGTATCACGTCCGCAAAGTGTATAAATATCGGTATTTGCGGCGGAACGCAGATTTTTTATATAAATACAGCCGTCTTTATGCGTCATTTCGCCGTAACGAATTTTAATCGACTGACCGCATTGACCTTTAACTTTCAATTTTATTGTTCCGACCATATTTTGACCGACATCATAAACGAAATGATTTTTCGGATTTTCACACACGAATTTACCGACAAAGTTTTTTATAATTTTTGCAGTGTTACCCTTTTGGGCGGTTAATTTAAAATCAGTATCGGATAGTGTGCCGTTTGTCGGGACAGGCTTTTTAGGTTGTTGTTTGATACCGCATTTAACCCAGCGTTTATCGTCCGCAAGGGGATTGTATTCAAGCCTTGCGTCATAGCTTTCACCGTCAAAATAATCACAGTCGCTTATCGGTGCTTTATCAGTAAACTCCCACGAACTGTCTGTTTTGATAACCTCGCTTGTTCCGTCAGTGTAGACAATATTCAGCATAGCAATAAACGAACTCTCTTTGCCGTATATCATAGCACCGCTGTAACCGCAAAAGCCCGAATAATGTCCTTTTCCAAGAACTGCACTTATGATATTTTTACCGTCTGCAAGCATATCGGTAACGTCAAAAGTTTGGTATTGAATTCTTAGTCTGTAGTCGGTAAAACCGGGATTGTAAAAATCGTCACTGACTTTTTCGCCGTTTATGCAGGCATTGTAAAAACCTTGCGCAGACGCATAAAGACGTGCCGATTTGATTGTTTTTTCTATATTGAAACGTTTGCGGAGATTTACAGACGGTACGGGATTGACAATTTCAAATGCGTTGTTGATTGTGAGTTTTCCGTTTTCGTATGTGCCGAGTGCCGAAAGTAAGCCGTTTTCAAAATTATCCTCTTGCAAAACAAGATTGTTTGTTTCGATTTTTAAGTGACTGATTTCGGCAACACTGTTTAGCTGATTAAAGCCGACAGACATTAAAAATGCCTTGCGCGGCTGATTTATGATATTTTTCGGAAGAATATCTTCATCAATTACTTTTTGACCGTTCAGATAAAGAAGTACATTTGTTTTGTTTACCGATAATTCAAGGCTGTCGGAATGTTCGGTAACATGGAATGTACCGAGTAATTTTTTATACGGAACATTGTCATTCCAAGCATTGTCGGATATTTCGTAAACAGAAACGCTGTCTTTGCAGATGTTAAATAGGACATAGTTATCTTTATTTCTTGCGTTCGCAACCAAGCCGAGATTGTCCGACTTGAAAGTACAAGAAATTTTATAGTTATCAACGGCATATGTGTTGACGGTTTCTTGCGGACTGCCAATCCAATCGGAATTAAATTCATTATTCATTAAGCCTGTTTCAAAATCGGCAGTATCGCTTGTGTATTCATTGCCTTGTTCGTCCCATACGCTTACTTGCCAAGAATACTTTGTCATAGCCGATAAAGATCGACCGTTGTATTCAATGCAGATTGAGCGGTCAGACATAACTTTACCGCTGTCCCAAACCGTATCATTGTCGGAGCGAACAATAATTCTGTAAGCGGTTTGAACAGTACCGCTGATTTTCGATTGCAGTTTCCAAGAAAATCGCGGTTTCTTTTCATCAATTCCGATTGGATTTATTAAATCCTCTGTTTTCATATCGTAAATAATCATAATTCTAATCTCCGTCTGTTTTATTAATATCATTATACCATAGCACAATATAAAATGTTTCAAAATTTTGCTTGAAATCGTTTATTTTTTGCTTTGTATTTTGACATTGCATATAATATTTGATATAATATGCAAGTTAAAAGAAGGGAGAGATCGGAATGAAGAAAAATGTAAAGAAAATAACGGTCGGAGGACTGCTTATCGCATTGGCACTTGTATTGCCTATGGCATTTCATTTAACGGGAGTGCCGCAACCGGGTCAAGTATTTTTGCCTATGCACATACCTGTATTACTCGGAGGATTTGTTTTAGGACCTGTGTTTGGATTTTTTGTAGGATTGTTTTCACCGATTATAAGCTCTGTTTTGACGGGTATGCCGGCAGTAGGCAGATTGCCGTTTATGATGATTGAGCTTGCGGTATATGGATTGGTAAGCGGTTTGATGTATAATACATTTAAGTTTAATAAGAAGAAAATGGGTACATATATTTCACTTTTAACTGCCATGCTTTGCGGTAGAATTGTGTATGCAATTTCATTGTTTGTTGCGGTAAATCTTATGGGTATACAGTGTGGCGGACCTATTGCGGCAGTTACCGCAACAGTCAGCGGTGTACCTGGAATTATAATTCAAGTTTTGATAATTCCGCCTGTTGTATATGCACTTGAAAGGAGCGGTTACATTGACAGACATTTTAGAATCTGCAAAGGAACAGTTGCATAATAATAATTTTTCTATTGTGATTGTAGGCGAAAATGATGTTTATACTTCAACGAAACACGGCGTTGCACCTCTTTTGGAAATTCTTGACGGTGGGGATGATATTATAAAAAATTCGTTTGCTGCCGATAAAGTTGTCGGTAAAGCGGCGGCTTTACTTATGGTAAAAGGCGGAGTAAAAGAGGTTTATGCCGATATTATAAGCTCTCATGCACTTGATGTTTTTGAAAAATATAAGGTTAAGGCATATTACGATAATTTGGTTGAGTATATTATAAATCGTGATAAAACAGGTATGTGTCCTATGGAAAAGGCAGTGCTTGAAGTAGATGAACCGAATACGGCATATGATGTGCTGAAAAAGAAAATTGCTGAAATGAGAAAGGGCGGTCATTGATCGCCTTTTGCTATATAATAAATATTTCGTAGGGCGGCCGTTGGTCGCCTTTTTGTGTGGTTTTGTATTGCAATACGGCAAGTGTTTCGTAGGGGCGACCATTGGTCGCCCTTAATGAGTTAGTGTGTGTGGGAAAAGGGACAGCACCACGACGTCCTTTTTTGCCACCACTCCGTCACTGCGTGCCACCTCTTCTCAAGGAGAGGTATTTTGTAAGGCTCCCATTGAGGGGAGCTGTCGGCAAAACCGACTGAGGGGTGGTGATAGAAAAATAGGCAACGGGCGACCGATGATCGCCCCTACGAAATATAAAAACGCATAAAAAAACACCGCCGTATCGGCGGTGTCAAAAACATATACATATTGGGGGGAGTAAATGTTTTAAATGGGGGAGTTATCACAACTATAAAAGATGTAATATATATATATGAAACAAATATCAAAGATATTTGTAACTTTTGGGGGGACCCTTGCCTTTGGGGAAGGCAAGGGCATATGAAAAAAAGGATGGTATCGACTGTTTTTACACAGTCTATCAATTAAAACTGGATAGCTTATTTAGTTTTATCTGCCGAGTCTTCCATCAAGCGAACCTGTACTTCCATAGTTTCACCGTCTCTTAAAATCTTAAAGGTCAAATAATCGCCCGCTTTTTTCTTATCACGGATTTCGTTGACCTCCTCGGTAGATGAGACCTTCTGACCGTCAACTTCAAGAATCATATCGTTGACTTTAAGTCCGGCCTCTGCCGCTCCGCTGCCCTCGGAAACACTTCCGATAAACAAACCGTAGCCTGTATCTTTGATACCGATTCCGACAAGCGGTCTGCCTGTCACGTATCCTGATGCCATCAAGTCGTCAATGATTGGTTTTGCCTCTGATATTGCGATAGCAAATCCCATACCTTCAACGCCTGTGGTTGATAATTTAACTGAGTTAATACCTATAACCTCACCGTATTGGTTGATTAAAGCACCGCCCGAGTTACCTGAGTTAATGGCGGCATCTGTCTGCAATAGGTTATAAGTTCTGTTATCTATATTCATTGTTCTGTTTACGGCACTGATTATACCTGACGTAACTGAACCGGAAAATTCCTGTCCCATAGGGTTACCGATTGCAACTGCCGTTTCACCGACTTGAACTGTTGTCGAGTCGCCGAGTGTTGCGGCTGTAAGCTTTGTTGAACCCGGATCGATTTTCAAAACCGCAAGGTCTGTTTTTGTATCCTGACCTACAAGTTTTGCGGTGAATTCATCACCTGTATTAAGTATTACCGATATTTCCGAAGCACCGTCAATAACGTGCTGATTTGTTACAATGTAACCATCGTCTTGGAAAATAATTCCTGAACCGCTGCCTTGTTCAACGGTTTGACCGTCTGTGCTTCCGTCGCCGCTTGAATAATAATATCTTCCGCTGAACGGATCGTAATATTTTTGCGGTTGAACTGTAGTCTTGTTTATAACACCGACAACGCTTGGTCCGACTTGTTCTGCAATTTCGGGAATTGTAAGAACTTTCTTACCGTTTTTGTATGCTGCAAGTTGAGCTGAATCCGAAGATGATGAATCATCCGATTGTGTTGTTGCACTTGCAACTGCCGCGCTTTGAGTGTTGTTGTTCATATTCTTTTGCATAAAGTACATTCCTGTTCCGAATACACCTGCTGTAAATATGCTTGCTGCAAGAGCTGAACAGACAGCTGTTAGCCATACTTTTTGTTTTTTCTCTTTCTTTGGCTTTTGGTCGTAAATAATCAAGTCAGTTGATTCTGTATAAGGGTATTTCTTCATGGTCGTCATCCTCCTTATATCATTATTATCAAAACAATCTAAATTCATACTCTTTATAGCTTTCCTTTGACTATGGTTATATGATACAGTACACTTTTGACACTGGTATGAATTAAATGTAAATAGAAATGACTTATTTTATGAACAAAGTGTGAACAGGTATTGACAAATAGAGATAATAAGGTTAGAATATGTATAAATGCGAATTATTTGCAACAAAATATACACGCAAAGATATTATAAAGTAGAAAGGATTTTATATGAAGAAGTTACTTATACTTGATTCAAACAGTATTTTAAACCGTGCGTTTTACGGTGTGCGTTATTTGTCCGCAAAGGACGGTACTCCGACAAATGCGATATATGGTTTTCTTAATATATTATTGAAACTGATAAAGGAGCAGGAGCCGGATTATATTTGTGCGGCTTTTGACGTGAAAGCACCGACATTTCGTCATAAGCAGTACGAGGGATACAAGGCACAGCGTAAGCCAATGCCCGAGGGACTTGCCGCACAAATGCCTCTTGCAAAGGATGTACTTCGTGCAATGGGCGTAACAATTCTTGAAAAAGAGGGTTACGAGGCTGATGACATAATCGGAACAGTTGCAAGACTTTGTGAAGAAAGTGAAATAAGCTGTTTCATTGCAACGGGCGATAAAGACGATCTGCAGCTTGCGAGTGACAAAACAAAGGTCATTTTGACGGTTACAAAGTCGGGATATAATGAAACGATTATTTATGATGACAAGGGTGTTAAGGAAAAGTACCACGTCACACCGACTGAATTTATTGACGTAAAAGCGCTTATGGGCGATCCGTCCGATAATATTCCCGGTGTTAAGGGTGTCGGCGAAAAAACGGCTATGAGCCTTATCGAAAAACATCACAGCATTGAATATATATATGAAAACATTGACGATATAGGTCTAAAGGGCGCTATGCTCCAAAAGATGAAAGACGGCAGGGAAATGGCGTTTATGTCAAAGGAGCTTGCGACTATCAACAGAAATACACCGATCGAATTTAATGCGGAGAAATGTGTATTTGACGGTTTTGAAAACAACGGCGAGCTTTACGAAATATTAAAGCGACTTGAACTTAACAGTATTATAAAGAAGCTTGATTTGTCAGGCGTGGATAACGTAAAAGAAAACGAGGATATTTTTAAAGATTTTTCTTATCAAGTCGGGGATAAGAATATGATTAGCGGTGATAAGGTGACCGTTGTGCTTGACTTTGACGGTGATAATATTTCATCGGCGGCAGTCGGAGCGGGGAATAATGCGGTAGTATTAAATGAGCAAGACGATATAAAAGAGTTGCTTGAAGATGACAGCATAGCAAAGGTTATGTTTGACGTCAAAGAGGCTATCGTTAAATTAAACTGCAGAATTGACATAAAAAATATAGCAGATGATACCGCAATCGCCGCATACCTTGTAGATCCTGCAAAAAATGAATACACAATAGAAAAATTGGCAAGCGAATATTTCGGCACGGTTATAGAAAAGCCTGAAGTCAAGCAGTTGTCATTACTTGACGATGTGGAAACCGACAGGAGCGAATACCTTGCAAAATGTGCAGTTGCACTCGGTGTGCTTAATGAGCGTATAGGCGATAAGATAAAGGAAAACGGACAGGAAAAGCTGTATCAAGAGGTGGAATTACCGCTTGTTACGGTGCTTGCACACCTTGAAATAAACGGATTTCTCGTAGACGACCATCAATTAAAGGAATTTGCCGATAAACTTGGTGAAAAGATTGATGCGCTTACAAATGAAATATATATGCTTGCCGGTGAAGAATTTAATATTAATTCACCGAAACAGCTTGGTGTAATTCTTTTTGAAAAACTTGAATTAAAGCCTGTAAAGAAAACAAAGACCGGATATGCGACAAATGCAGATGTGCTTGAAAAGCTCAGAGATAAGCACCCTATAGTTAATTTTATTATGGAATACCGTCAGCTTGCAAAGCTGAAAAGCACATATTGTGACGGTTTGCGGGCTGTTGTAAATCCGAATACGCACCGCATACATTCAGTGTTTACGCAGACAGTGACCGTTACCGGCAGACTTTCATCAACAGAACCGAATTTGCAGAACATTCCGACTCGTACGGAGCTTGGCAGAGAAATCAGGAAAATGTTTGTTGCGAAAGAGGGTTATGTACTTGTGGATGCAGACTATTCACAGATTGAGCTTAGAGTGCTTGCGCATATCGCAAATGATGAAACAATGATAAATGCGTTTAGAAATAATGAGGATATTCACGCAGTTACCGCATCACAGGTGCTTGGTATACCGCTTGAGGATGTTACAAAGGAACAGCGTTCAAGTGCAAAGGCGGTAAACTTCGGTATTGTGTACGGCATAGGTGAATTTTCACTGGCACAGGATTTGCATATATCGGTTAAAGAGGCTAAGGCATATATTGAAAGCTATCTTGAAAAGTATCACGGCGTAAGAAATTATATGGAGAGCATAAAGGAACAGGCGAAAAAGGACGGCTATGTTAAAACTATGCTTAACAGAATACGTTATATCCCTGAATTGAAGTCACCGAATTATAATATACGTCAGTTCGGCGAACGTGTTGCACTGAATACACCGATACAAGGTACGGCGGCGGATATTATAAAGCTTGCAATGGTGAGAGTTGATAATAGACTTATAAATGAGGGATTGAAGTCAAAGCTTATATTGCAGGTACATGACGAACTTATCGTTGAGGCACATAAGGACGAAGTGGATAAGGTTAAACAAATTTTGAGCGAAGAAATGCAGAGTGCAATGGAACTTAATGTTCCTCTTAAAGTGGATATGTCAACAGGACATAGCTGGTATGACGCGAAATAGTTTGCCACCACTCCGTCACTGCGTGCCACCTCTCCTCAAGGAGAGGCATAAAAGGCGCCACTTGAGGGGAGCTGTCGTGAAACGACTGAGGGGTGGCAAGTATAGATAATAGATAAATTCGTAGGGGACGACACCCACGACGTCCCGTATGTGCGATTATTACATCAAAACAACAACGAAAGGAAATAAAAATATGAAAAAAATTATAAAGCTGATACCACTAATGCTTATACTTGTTTTGGCATTGACATCGTGTCAAAAAAACGCTGAAAACAGCGGCAAACCAAAGGTATACACATCATTTTATGCAATGTATGACTTTACGAAAACAATCGGAGGTGACGATATAGATCTAACAAACATAGTACCGACAGGAACAGAGCCGCACGATTTTGAGCCGACTGCGTCTGATATGGCGAAACTTTCGGAGGCTGACATATTTATATATAACGGCGTCGGAATGGAAAGCTGGGCGGACAAAATAATCGAAACACTTCCGCAGAACGTAAAAGTTATATGCACATCGGAACAGATACCGACAGACGGAAACGATCCGCATATTTGGCTTAGTCCGCAGAATGCAAAATTGCAAATGCAGGCAATATGCAACGTGTTGTCAGAGGTGGACAGCAAAAATGCACAGAACTATATAAACAGACTTGACAGTTATCTAACTCAAATTGATGAGGTAGACACCGAGTACAAAAATGCCGAACTTGACGGTAAGACGATATTTGTAACACACGGTGCGTACAGCTATCTTTGCAACGATTACGGTATGAAACAAGTTGCGCTTGAGGGGGTTACAGGTGACAGTGATCCGTCACCGTCACAAATGGCAAAGGTGGTTGACCAAATAAAGAGCGAGGGCATAAGCTGTATTTTCTATGATCCGCTTGAGGGTGACAAAATGGCACAGGCGGTTGCGAATGAGGCTGATATTCAGGCACTTCCGCTTTATACTTTTGAGGGTGACAGCGAAAGTCGTGACTATGTAACGGTTATGAAAGCAAATCTTGAGGAACTAAAGAAGGGGATTTAAAATGAAAGCATCAAAACAGATTTCAGAATCACTTCCGATTATGATACTGCTCACATTGTCCGGTGGATTTATGGACGCATACAGTTATCTTTGCAGAGGTGAAGTTTTTGCAAATGCGCAGACGGGTAACATACTTTTGTTCGGTGTTAATTTGTCAATGGGGCATTGGAGCAAGGCACTCCAATATGTGTGTCCTGTTTTGGCATTTGCGATTGGTATTGCGGCGGCAGAATTTGTGAGAAGAAAGTTTACAAACAGAAAACACGTTCACTGGCGACAGATAATTGTATTTTGCGAGGCAGTGATATTATTCGGCGTAATGTTTATACCGCAGGAACTGAATTTGCTTGCAAACAGCCTTACATCGCTTGCGTGCGGTGCACAGGTTGAAAGTTTCAGAAAGATACAGGGCAACGGTATGGCGACTACAATGTGCATAGGTAACTTGCGTATGGCAACGCAATCGATATGTGATTATTGGTTTACAAAAGACAAACCCGCAATGGAAAAAGGATTTTTGTTTTTCGGCATAATTGCAATATTTACGATAGGTGCGATTATGGGTAACGTATCTGTCAGATTGTTCAGCGAAAAGGCTATTTTGGTAAGCAGTATATTGCTGATAACGGCGTTTTCGATTATGCTTATTAATAAGGAAGATTGAGGATAATATGGAACAGGAAATTTTAAAAATTGAAAATTTGTATTTTGATTATTCCGATACATCTGTATTGCGTGATGTGAATTTTACATTACATAAGGGTGATTTTCTCGGTATAATCGGTGCAAACGGTGCGGGAAAAAGTACACTGATAAAAATAATTTTAAAAATTTTGCCGTACAACAAGGGTAAAATAACACTTTTCGGAGAAGATTTATCGAAGTTTAAAGAAAATTATAAAATCGGTTATGTTTCTCAAAAAGCAAATTCGTTTAACAGCGATTTCCCTGCAACGGTTAAAGAGGTTGTAATGGCAAATCTGTACAGCAGACGCGGACTTTTTAAACGCTACAGAAAAGAGGATTACGAAAAACTAAGTACAGTGCTTGAAAAAGTGGGAATGTCGGGATACGAAAACCGACTGATCGGTAATTTGTCGGGCGGTCAGCAACAGAGGATATTTATTGCAAGAGCGTTGATTTCGGAGCCTGAACTGTTGCTTATGGACGAGCCGACAGTCGGAGTTGATGCGAAGTCGGTAAGACAGATAATGGACATAATAAGCGAACTCAACAAACAGGGAATGACGATTATTATGACAAACCACGATACTCCGGAACTTGTCAGAGTATCGGACAAACTTTTAATATTCTGCGAACACGGCAACGGCGAATTTGTAAGCCGAAACGACCTTACAATGCAACAGATAAACGAAATATTTGCAGGGAAGAGGGTGCATCATCATGGATAATATTTTTCAGTACGCATTTATGCAAAGAGCATTTGTAGTTGCGGCAATAATTGCGGTGATTGCACCGTGTATAGGCGTTTCGATTGTACTTAAAAGACTTTCGGCGATAGGTGACGCAACGTCACATTCGGCATTGGCAGGTATCGCATTCGGACTTTTGCTCGGAATTAATCCGATTTTGGGTGCGGTGATGTTTTCGATTTTTGCGGTTATCGGAATAGAGGTTTTCAGAAAATCATTCGGCAAATATTCGGAAATTGCAACGGTGGTTGTTATGTCGGCGGGTATCGGTCTTACGGCGGTATTGTCGGGATTTATAACCAACGGCTCAACCAATATAAACAGCTTTTTGTTCGGCTCGATAGTTGCAATAACCGATTTTGAATTGTACTTAACGATTGGACTCGGCATAGCGGTTATTATAACTTCAATATTATTGTATAAAGAATTGTTCTTCGTTACGTTTGACGAAGAGGCGGCAAAGCTTGCGGGAGTGCCTGTCGGCGGTATTAATCTTGTACTTATGTTATTAACGGCGGTTACGGTTTCGGTTGCGTCAAGAATTGTCGGCGCGCTTATGATTTCGTCACTTCTTGTTATACCTGTTGCGGCGGCAATGATGATTGCGAAAAGCTATAAGCAGACAATATGGTGGTCAATCGCGTTTGCAGAATTTTTCACTGTTGCCGGACTATTCATATCGTACTATCTTGACCTCAGACCGGGAGGCACGATTGTGCTTTTGGGTGTGGTATTCTTGATTGTAATAATGGCTTGTACAAGTAAAAGGAGAAGGTGAGAGTATGGAGGATATAAACAGCATACTTTCAAAAGTAGGTTTGAAATGTACAAAACAGCGTATAAGCGTTATGCAGGTACTGTCGGACGCAGACGCACCTCTTACGGTTGAAAATATATATGACAAGGTTGACGGAATGTCGCTTTCGACCGTTTACAGAATTGCGGAAAAGCTGTGTGAAAAGGGTATAGTTAGTAAGCATACAATTCAAGACAGTGATAAGTTTTATTATGAACTCATAAACGGCGAACACCGTCATTATGCAATATGTCTTGGCTGTAAGGAAATGCGTTACGTCGATATATGCCCCGTACATTCACCGCATATAGATAATTTTACGGTGACGGGACATAAACTTGAAATATACGGCTATTGTGATAAATGTCAAAAGAAATTGAATACAAAAGGACGCTGATTTCAGCGTCCTTTTTGGTTGAATTATTTTTGAGTTATTGGTGTTAAGTAGAGATTGTATAAATAGCCACCGTTATAACCAAACTCAAAGTTGTTATCATCTGAAATACGACCGGCTTTAACTCGAAGCTTATCAACACCTATAAGATTTACTTTGACATCTACGGCTTTTTCGAGTCTTTTATTTGAAACTGTTGCAAGCACCTCATCGGTATCTTCATTTATGAATTGTACAGCATTTATGTCATCATCATTATCACGATCAGGTACGGCAAATAAGCCTTCTAAAGAAGAATATTTGCCGTCAAGAATAAATAAAGTACTACTATAAGGAGCAAAACGGTTATCAGGAACAATTGTAACTTGTCTAAGGGGAAATGTAGCACTTGAACTGTTTAAAATATGGGTACCTTCAACTGGCTCGATTTTTGCCATATTAACTTTGTCTGTTTCTAATTTATCGCCGATATATATAGTGCTTGTGTCACTGTCCCAATCAACGTTTTGTCCCAGAGCGTTTGAAATGGATCTTACGGGCAGATAGGTCGTGCCGCTGGAGATAAACGGCTTAACAGGGGTGCCGTCACTGTCACGCGGTGTTGTCGGCTTTCCATTTACGACAACTTTGATGTCAGTGTAAGCCACTTCAAGAAATTTTCTGTACGTATCGGCAAGCGCGGACGCACCACCGATTGCCATTGACAATGCGCAGCCGACTGCAATTCCTTTTACAAAATCCTTTTTCATATAAAAACTCCCTTTCAAAATATATTTGTTAATATCAGTATAACATACAAATATAGCTAATTACAAGTGTAAATGAGTATATAATAAAGGGGACACTAAATTTTAGTGTCCCTATTATATTGCTTTATTTTATCATTTCGATTAAATCGGGGATACATTCCTCGAATTTAACCGCGTACCAATGCTCTTTTTCGCTCCCTACAGTGTGCTTGATACAGTCAACCGTAAAGTCAACGGCTATCCTAACCGCCTTACTCATATCAAATCCCTTAACCAATGCACCGCACAAGGTGCTTGAAAAAATATCGCCTGTACTGTGGAAGTAACCGGGAATATTTTCGTTAAAGTACGATGAAAATTCGCCTGTTTCTCTGTTGTAGGACATAACGCCCTGTGAATTATCGTCAAAACTTACACCTGTAAGAACGACAATTTTTGAACCGAGATTTGAAAGACGTATAAGCAGATTCTTTATATATTCTTCATTATATCCGCCGTCGATATAGTCCTCGTCAAGCAGCTGTGCCGCTTCGGTAAGGTTAGGCACGATTACGTCGGCTTTTGAACAAAGTTTTTTCATTTCCAAAGCAAAATCTTCGGTGAAACCGGCATAAAAATGTCCCTTGTCACCCATTACGGGATCAACGATTATAAGGTTGTCATCGGTCTTGAATTTATCGAAAAAGTCCGAAACTATTTTTATCTGCTCAAATGAGCCTAAATAACCTGTTGCAACTGCGTCAAATTTTAAATCAAGGCTTTTCCAATGGTCTGCGATAGACGGAATATCGTTCGTTAAATCGCGATATGTATAGCCTGTAAATCCGCCTGTATGCGTTGAAAGTACCGCCGTAGGTACGGGACAAGCTTCTATACCCATTGCGGAAATTATAGGAAGCGCAACGGTAAGCGAACATTTACCGAAACACGAAATATCTTGTATTGACACAATTCTTTTCATTCTAAAACTCCATTCCTTCGTTTATAAACGACTTTAGATATTTTATAACATTTCATTGTTAATGTCAATAAAATCATCATAAAGTTGTCCGAATGTACATAATTTAATATACATAAATAAATATTGGGAGGCGAGAAAAATTGTGTTATGACTATGCGAGAATGTTGAAAGACATAGAAATGCTTACGGACAATTATAACATTATAGAAAGATTTTCGATAGGAAAGAGTGTTATGCAGAAAGATATTCCGTGTTTGAAAATCGGAAAGGGAAAGAAAAAACTGCTTTTAAGCGGTGCGTATCACGGACTTGAATATCTTACGGCGGCTTTTTTGATAAAATTTGTGTCAAATTACACCGTAAAGCTGATGACGGAAACGGAATATTTCGGGTATGACATAAAAAGGCTGTATTCGGATATTACGGTTTACATTGTACCTATTGTCAACCCTGACGGAGTAGATATTGCACTTAACGGTCTTGATATTACTAACGAATATCACAGGCACTTAATCAGTATGGTGGGAATACATAGTTTTAATCATGTTTGGCAGGCAAATTCGAGGGGAGTTGATATAAACCATAATTTTGACGCAAAGTGGCAGATGGTTGTCGATAAACCGTCACCGTCAAAATACGGCGGTGAATATGCGGAGTCCGAGCCCGAAACAAGGGCAATTACGGAATTTGTGAGAAAAGAGCAGTTTGATATGTTGTTGGCATTTCACAGTCAAGGCCGTGAGATATATTATGACTTTGACGGTATGACAGGTGAAAATTCGGTTGAGATTGCAAAGAAAATGGCGGAGGAAAGCGGATATGCGGTGTGTATTCCGACAGGTACGGCGTCATACGGCGGTTGTAAGGATTGGTTTATAAAGGAGTTCGGAAAAGAGGGATTTACGGTGGAAATAGGTACGGGACAAAACCCTTTGCCGATGAGTATGCTTGATGAAGTGTATGATGAAAATGCCAAAATTGCTTTATGTGCCATGCATGAATGTGCATATAACTAAAAATGAGCTGTTGAAAAAACAGCTCATTTTCAGAGGACAATAAATTGTCGTATTATTTTTAGTCTAATTTTGAACCGCACTTATAGCAGAAATGAGTATTCGGTGCGTTTACAGAGTCGCAAACGGGACAAGTAATCGGCTTAGGTGTGTCATTTTCTGTCGGAGCGACTTGTTCGGTTGTTTGTGGTTGAACAGGTGGTTGAACAGGTGTTTGAACCGGTGCGGATTGTGCCTGTGGTGCCGAATATGTTGTTGACTTTACCGGAGTCTTTGCATATTCATAGAAACCTGCGTGTACAAGACCGAAGAACAACGGTGCAAACAATGTATATACAAGCTGAACTATGACTGTGATAACCGCAAACAATATACCGACAAACGGAATCTTTGAAAGCAATGCAAGTATAGCCATAACAGCATAAATCAGCAAGTTAGGGATAAATTCGGCACAGAACATTTGAAGTTTGTAACCGTTTGTATCCTGCATTGATTTTCTGAGTGCCGCAGTTGCGTTTACCGATTTTTCTTCATTAAGTATATACGGTGTGAATGAATACGCATAATACTTTGAAATAGCGATAAACGGACCTGCAATCGGAACTAAGAACCAAATGAAAATCCATAGCTTTTTCCAACACATACCGCCGGCAGTTCTCCAAAAATCTTTAAAACCTTTGAAAAGCTGGTCGGAATAAACTTCCTTACCGTTGAAACCGTCAAGATAAACTGCCGCCATACCTGCGGAAAGAACCGCTATAACAGGCACAATAACTATCGGTAATACGCCGAATACAAGAACGAGTATAGTTAAAAGTGAACTCAAAAGTGAAAGTCCCCATAGCTTAAACGGCATTTTTGACAATACGTTAAAAGCTCTTTTGTAGATATTACTTATAATCATAATAAAAACCTCCTTAAAAAATTAATTGTTTTGACCGTAATATGCGTTTGCGCCGTGTTTTCTGTAATAGTGTTTATCCTTTAATTCTTGAGGTGCCTCTTGAACTTTCGGATTAATCATTTCGGTACGCGCTGCCATTTTCGCAACTTCTTCAAGTACGACTGCATTGTGAACAGCCTCCATACCGTCTTTGCCCCAAGTGAAAGGACCGTGATTTTTACATAGTACGGCAGGCATTGCAACGTAATCTTTGTCTTTGAAGAAGTCAACGATAAGTACGCCTGTATTTTTTTCGTATGCCTCGTCGATTTCTTCCTTTGTAAGATTTCTTACGCATGGAATTTCGCCGTACATATAGTCAGCGTGAGTTGTACCGTAGCAAGGAATACCGCGTCCCGATTGTGCCCAGCTTGTTGCCCAAGGTGAGTGTGTATGTACGATACCGCCGATATTAGGGAATGCTTTGTAAAGCTCAATATGAGTCGCTGTGTCTGATGATGGGTTATATTTACCTTCGATTTTGTTACCGTCAAGGTCCATAATAACCATATCTTCAGGCTTTAGCTTATCGTAATCAACGCCCGACGGCTTGATTGCAAAATAGCCTGTTTCTCTGTCAATTTCACTTACGTTACCCCAAGTGAATGTAACAAGTCCATGCTTTGGTAACTGCATATTAGCCTCGTAAACTCTTTGCTTTAATTCTTCTAACATATTATATATCTCCTTTTATTAGTATTTCAAATATTCAACTGCCGCTTTTTCGATAGGCAGACCGTTCTTGTAACGTACAGCAAATTCGTTAAATCCTTTAACGTCCTCGTCTGTCGGCTCAAGTGTGTATGATTCACTTTGTGAGAATACTTTGTTGTTAAGGAAATCGGTAAGTGTTTCGTTTTCTGATTTTGCAAGCATATATGACGCAAGCAATGCGATACCCCAAGCACCGCCCTCACCGGCTGTTTCCATAAGTGAAACAGGTGTGTTTATAGCGGCAGCCATAAACTTCTGACCAACGTCCTTTGTCTTGAACAACCCGCCGTGACCGAACATTCTGTCAAGCTTGACATTTTCCTTGTCAAGAAGAATATCCATACCGAGCTTTAATGTTCCGAGTGCGGAATAAAGGTGAGTTCTCATCATATTTGCAAGGTTAAACTTACTGTCCGGTGTACGAACGAAAAGCTGACGGCCTTCTTCAAGACCTGTAATATTTTCGCCCGAGAAATATCCGTATGAAAGAAGTCCTCCGCAGTCTGCGTCACCTTCAAGAGCTTTTCTGTAAAGTGTGCCGTATAGCTTTTCCGTACTTATTTCAATACCGAGTTCGGCTGAATATTCTCTGAATATATTTACCCAAGCATTAAGGTCAGATGTACAGTTGTTTACGTGTACCATTGCAACGTCGTCACCGACCGGTGTTGTAACTATATCAATTTCGGGATAAGCCTTTGAAAGCGGTTTTTCAAGTACAACCATAGCAAATACGGACGTACCGGCTGAAACGTTTCCTGTACGCTTTGTAATGCTGTTTGTTGCGGTCATACCCGTACCGGCGTCACCCTCCGGAGGGCATAGCGGAATACCTGCACCGAGTTTGCCTGTTGTGTCAAGAAGTTTTGCACCCTCTTCTGAAAGTGTACCGGCATTTTCTCCTGCAACAAGCACTTTTGGAAGTAAGTCTGAAATTGTATAAGGAAGATTTTTATTTGAAATCAACTTATCGAATTTCTCAATCATACCCTTATTATAATCTTTTGATGCACTGTCGATAGGGAACATACCCGACGCCTCGCCGATACCGAGTACAAATTCACCTGTAAGTTTCCAATGAACATATCCGGCAAGTGTTGTAAGATACTTGATTTTTGAAATATGTTCTTCTCCGTTTAAAATCGCCTGATAAAGATGAGCAATGCTCCATCTTTCAGGAATATTGAAGTCAAAAAGACTTGTAAGTTCTGCGGCGGCTTTGCCTGTTATGCTGTTTCTCCAAGTACGGAACGGAACTAAAAGCTCCTTGTTTTCGTCAAATGCCATATAGCCGTGCATCATAGCACTGAAGCCTATTGCACCGATTTTTGTAAGTTCTTCGCCGTATTGATTTTTAACGTCGTCAGCCATATTTTTGTAGCTTGTCTGAATACCTGTCCAAACGTCCTCAAGACTGTATGTCCAAATACCGTTTTCCAAACGGTTTTCCCATTCGTAACTGCCGGACGCGATAGGATTGTTATTTTCGTCAATCAAAACTGCCTTTATACGAGTTGAGCCAAGCTCAATACCGAGTACGGTTTTGCCGTTTTGAATTGCGTTTTTAATCTGCTCCATAATTTTCTCCCTCTGTTTTTTTATTTAAAGAATAAAACTCTTAACTATTATTATAAACAACTTATCTATGTTTGGCAATATAAAAAAGAGATTTTTTCCAACAAATTTGAGGTAACTTCTGCTGTTGCAATTCTTTTGATAATGTGCTATAATCAAACGAGATATAGATATTTGGAAGGTGAACATAGTTGGAATTATGTATATTTAATAAAATAGAAGATGACCTATGTATAAAGGGGATATTGGAAAAGGATAATGTTATCGTTTTAAGAAACATTATCGAATTTTCCGAAACAGAGGGCGTTACAAGCAGTGCAATAAAAGAATACGTTGCAACACGTCTTGCGAATGACGATAATATTTTATCACGTCTTGCACAGGCGGGTAAATTTATCGGAGACGACCTTTACAGACTTGCGAAGTTTGATATTGAGCAGATTTATAAAAAGCTGTTTTCAACTCAAATTAAGTACGCACCGTCAGGTAATCCTATCGGATTCAGTAACGGATATGTGGCATCAATCAGAGCGATAACAGAGTCAAAGTCGGCACAGGAACTTCTTGATTTGCTTATTGAGCATTACAGAAAGTTCGGCAGCGGAATTTTGGCTAAGTATAATGCGTTTAGATATGACGGCGAACTTATCGGAGTATCGAATACTGATGATATTACTTTTGATTCGCTTGTCGGTATTGAGTATCAAAAACAAGTGTTGATTGATAATACAAAAGCGTTTGTCAGCGGTAAAGCGGCGAATAACGTATTGTTGTTCGGTGACAGAGGTACTGGTAAATCATCATCTGTAAAGGCACTTTTAAATATGTTCTGTGATGACGGACTTCGTATTATCGAAATGCCTAAGCATTGTATAAAGGATATACCGTCACTTTCAAAGGTGTTGGCTGAAAGCCCGAATAAGTACATCATATTCCTTGACGACCTTACTTTTGAATCACACGAAACAGAGTACAGAGCGTTAAAGGTTGCAATGGAGGGACAACTTCAGGCTAATCCTACAAACGTGCTTATATATGCAACGTCAAACAGAAGACATTTAATAAGAGAGAATTGGTCAGACAGAGAGGGCGGAGAAATCCACGTAAACGACCAAATGCAGGAAACACTTTCACTTTCGGAACGTTTCGGTATCAGTCTTGTATTCTCTGCACCTAACCAAAAAGAATATCTTAATATCGTTTCCGAAATGCTTAAAAAGCACAATATCCAAATGAATGCGGATATTGAAAAAGAGGCGGTAGTATGGCAGATGAACTACGGAGGCCGCAGTGCAAGATGTGCAAAGCAGTTTGTAACGTCTTATATTGCAAAATAAATTCAGAGAGGAAGTTTATAATGAAAAAGAAAATTATAGCTATTACACTTGCAGTTTCGGCAATGATGTCAACAGTTGCTTTTGCCGAAAACATTAATGCAAATTATACGGATAATGTATTGTCATTTGAACAGACAGACGAAAATATTGCCGTTGTTTCGTGCTATGACGAAAACGGCAAGCTTTGCTACAGCAATATGTATAAGTCTGAGGACGGCAATTTCAGTGCCGATATACCTAAAGAGTATAAGGGGATGAAAACAAAGGTTTACTTTGTAAATTCAAAAGAGATAAAAGAAGTCAGCGTAAGTGATGATGTTCAGCCGACAGCCACACCGTCTGTAACACCGACAGCCACACCGTCTGCGACAGAAAAGCCGTCTGCAACAACGGTACCGACAACTAAGCCGTCAACGGACACACCGTCAATTTACGAAAAAGTAACAGACGCAATTTATGCACCGGCGGTTGTTAAGGAAGTTGAAACAACTACAAAAGACGGTGAAGATATGTATGCCGTTACTTTGCTTGCACAGGGCAAGGAAATAAAGACGTTGATTGAAAATGATGTTACATTTGAAACTTCTTCGGAGGCTTATTCGTTTATGAAAGGCAAAGACGCAGGAAATCTTGAGGAGGGTGACGTTATCAGCCTTACATCAAACGTTGCCGGAACAAGAATAAATCATATGTACTTTATTTACAGACCGCAGGACGAAGATATAATTACGGGCAGTCAGGATTTCGGCACTGACTTTGAAAAGTTAATTACTGAAAACGGCTCAAGTGTTGCAAATCAATGGAAGCTTATGAAGTACGGTGAAAAAGCGTCAAGCGACAGATATCAGTACGCATTCGGACTTATCGGTAAGGTGGGTTCAAATTCACTTACTTTGATAAACAAGAGCGGCAGTACAGACAATGTTATCGAAGTTGATACAAAGAAAGATACAATAGTTTATACTTGCGATGTATCGAATAAGAATGAAGTTGAAATTGCGTCAGTTGGCGATATAACTTCAACAATTCCGAAAAGCACTTTCGATAAGGACAATACAATAGATTTCACAAACGATTACAGCTATAATTACGCACTTGTAAGAGTGGTTGACGGAACGGCAACGGATATAGTTGTATACGAAAATTATAATGATTAATCAGATTGTCTGCAAACCCTCTATGGTTTTGTAGACAGGCTCAACAATTAATGTAACTCAACAAATCCTATACGATTGTAAAATTGTAGAAAGAGAGTAGGAGGAAATTAAAAATGAAAAAATTAAAGAAAGCTGTTTTGGCAGTTTTATCAGCGGTATTGGTGGTAGGAAATATTAACGCAGTGTTCGCTGACGGTGATATAAGTGTAAGAATGAATGGGATTGTGTCGAATGACGTCAGTTACATAAATTTTACGGATACGAAACCTATACAAATCGATAACCGAACATTGACGCCCGCAAGGGCAATGGCGGAGGCTGCCGGTATGGAGGTTGAATGGGACCAACCGACTCAGACCGCACTTTTGACGCTTAAAGCAGACGCAAATTCGGACAGACCGATAGAACGTTTTGCGTCAGAGGCGATTAATAAAATTGACGGTTTGGGGTTGGATATGACGCCGACAAGTATAACGGCAGCTTTAAGACTTAATGACAGCAACGCTGTTATTAGGTATAACTTTACCGATTCTGACGGCGATAATGTGCCGTTTGGTAAGGATTATGAAATGGTTTCGCAGGCTGTTTTCATAGAGGACGGTACGCTTATGATACCGATACGTGATTCTATGGAAATGTTCGGACTTGATGTTAAATGGTATCAAGATGAGCTTTGTGCGGAAGTTAATATCCCCGAGGAAATAGGTATTCCCGAGGGACTTGCAATAATTCCGAACCACGGAAACGGTAAATACAGCGCAGATAATCTTGCCGACAACTCAAATCCGAGTATAGATATTGAGGATGTGCCTGTTGACAATGATCAGCAACTCGGTACATATTTGGGTAAGTTTAAGATTACGCATTATTGCCCTTGTTCAATCTGTAACGGCGGTTGGGGAGCGTATACCGCCTGGGCGGGTGAGCTTATTCCCGGTCAGACCATTGCGGTGAACCCTAAAATTATTCCTAAATTAAGTTGGGTGTATGTTGACGGCTATGGTTACAGACACGCCGAAGATACCGGCAGCGGTATAGGTGAATATCATATTGATATGGCTGTGCCGACTCATTCAATGGCAGTGGCACTCGGTGTTGTATACAAAGATGTATATTTGGTTGAATAACAGAGTGCCGACAAATTGTCCGGAACGTGCAAAACATTATTTTTATATTTCAAAATTTAATTTATAGCTGTAACAAATAACAGGCAAGCCTATGGCTTGCCTGTGCACTTTTTGCGAAAATAAACTCTAACGTACCAATGTACGCCGACGAGTTCATTTTCACAAAATCCAAACTAATTTCTCGACCTCTGCCAGTCTGTCGACATTTTGTCGACAGGCTTTTGTATTATCTTTCCATTTTCCAATACTGTACACTGTAAGGCGGTAATTCACTGCCGCCGCCGAAGTCGTGCATATTACCGCTGATTAAGTCAACAGCCGTACCGCAACCGGCGTCAAAATGCACTGTAACAGGATTTTCGTCTGCATTGATAGCGACAAGAACACGTTCATCATCGCATTTTCTTTCAAATATACAGTGCTTGTTTTGTAAAACAACCGAACGGAAATCACCGTAGCACAATGCTTTACTGTTTTTGTGTGCCATTGCAAGTTTTGATATAAATTCTGAAAGTTCGTTGTCCAAAGGCTCATCAAAGCATACACGAAGTGCAGGGTCACCCTCGTTTTTATGTGCTTTTGCACCCCATTCACTTCCGTAGTACACGCAAGGAATACCCGGCATACCGAAAATCATACCGTAAGTAAGCGGTATATGCTTTTCGTTTGTAAGTATGCTTGCAATTCTTGAAACATCGTGGTTGTCAACAAAACTCAATAGGTGCTTGCCACGGTACAGTGTCCACTGTTCAGGTCCGAATTGACGTAACAATGAGTGTACAATTTCAAACATATTCATACTGTTGAAACTTGAATAAATACCCTTGTAACATTCATAATTAGTGCAACTGTGGAGCATATCGTCATTGACAAATTGATTGTAGTCACCGTGAAGAAGTTCGCCGAGCAGAAGAAAATCATTTTTTAAACTGTCAGTGTAACTTCTTAATCTCTTTAGAAAATCCTTGTCAAGACAGTACGCAACGTCAAGACGTAAACCGTCAATGTCAAATTCGTCAATCCATAGTTTGATACATTCAAAGATGTGATTTATAACTTCTTCATTGCGAAGGTTGATTTTTACAAGGTCGAAATTACCCTCCCAGCCTTCGTACCAAAGACCGTCATTGTAATTTGAATTACCGTTGAAATCAATAAAGAACCAATCGCGGTAACGTGAGTTCTCCCTGTTTTGGAGAACGTCCTGAAATGCCCAAAATCCTCGTCCGACGTGGTTGAATACGCCGTCAAGAACAACTTTGATGTTGTTTTTGTGTAGATTTTTGCATACTTCTTTAAAGTCGTCATTTGTGCCAAGACGACAGTCGATTTTTTTGTAATTACGAGTATTGTAACCGTGTGTGTCCGATTCAAATACAGGTGAAAAATATATTGCATTCGCTCCGAGATTTTTTATATGCTCAATCCAATCGTTTACTTTTAAAATTCTGTGCGTTAAAATACCGTCATTCTCAAACGGTGCACCGCAAAATCCTAACGGATAAATTTGATAAAATACACTTTCATATGCCCACATATTTCCGGCCTCCTTAATGGTTATAATTTATTATATCATCTGTGCAGTATAAACGTCAATAAAAAGAAAATATTTATAGAAAAAACTTGAAAAACCGCATAGAATGTGATAAAATAAATTAGTATGAACAAATTTAAAAGGAGTTTTAATTATGTCAGGACATTCAAAATGGAGTACAATTAAGCGTAAAAAGGGTGCAAACGATGCCCAAAGAGCTAAGATATTTACAAAAATCGCTCGTGAAATTATAGTTGCCGTAAAGGCAGGCGGTCCGGATCCGGATAATAACTCAAGTCTTAAAGACGCTATCGCAAAGGCTCGTTCAAATAATATGCCTAACGATAATATAAACAGAACAATTAAAAAGGCGGCAGGCGATACAGACGGTGATAACTACGAAAGTATCACATACGAAGGTTATGGACCTGCAGGTGTTGCGGTAATCGTAAACGCACTTACAGATAACAGAAACAGAACTGCCGCAGACGTACGTCACGCATTCGATAAGAACGGCGGTAATATGGGACAGACAGGTTGCGTAAGCTTTATGTTTGACCAAAAGGGCATTATCATTATCGAAAATGAAGATATGGACGAAGATGAAATCACTATGGACGCTCTTGAAGCCGGTGCAGATGATATTGAAGTAGAGGACGGCGTTGCAGAAATCGTGACAGCTCCGTCTGATATGGGTGCTGTTCGTGACGCACTTGCGGAAAAGTATACTATTTCTTCTGCCGAAGTCAGTATGGTTCCTCAAACAATGACTGAACTTACAGAAGATGGTCAAATCAATGCAATGACCAAGCTTCTTGATATGCTTGAAGACAATGATGATGTACAGGATGTATACCACAACTGGGATATGCCTTCAGAAGACTAATTCAAGCAATTTTCAGTCTATTTGCACATTTTTTAAGTCTTGAAGTATATACATACGTCTGCGACTTAAAAAAAGCACAACTAAACTAAAACTTGCTTGAATTAAAATTTAAGTGGTTTTTCAGCCTATTTGCACATTTTTTAAGTCTTGAAGTATAAACATACGCCTGCGACTTAAAAAAGCACAACGAAACTAAAACTTGCTTGAATTAAAATTCGAGTTATTGGTAGCATATCTGCACAATATTTTAAACTTGAAGTATAAAAATACGTCGGCAGTGAAAAACTGTACATCTATACCAACTAACTTGAATTGAAATTTGCGGGTTTTAAACACAAACATTAACAAAGGATTATATTATGAAGAACAAGATTATTCAATTATTGCAAAGCACAGCGGGAATGCTCATATTTGCACTTTTAAGCGGTTGTGCGTATTATATTGTAGTATTAAAATTCATACTGTCACACACATCTGTCGGCGGCGGATTATTAGGATTTTTCTTTCTGCCGGCAATCATATTCGGTGCGGCGCTTGTGCTTATAAAAATAATAAAGCAATGTATGGAAAACGGTAACTACAATGCGGTTAATTTAATATTTTGGCTGCATATTGTATTTATAATAATATCAGCCGTATTTCTTGTTTCGATGTTTGTATAATTTAAAACGGTGTTCGTCGTGAACACCGTTTTTCTTATTTTAATTTTTCAAGCAAATATTTTTCCTTTGTTGCCATACCCCCACGAATGTGACGTTCTGCCTTGTTCTGCTCCAAAACCGACTGTGCTTCTTTGTACAGTGCAGGGTTTATTTTATAAAGTCGTTCATGTACATCTTTGTGCACGGTTGTTACTATTAGTGTCGATTTCAACTACGTCTGAAATATTGATAGGGAAGTTCAGTCCCTCAATATCTTCGGCTATGTTAAAGTAAACATATATCTCGTTTTTTGAAACAACACGAATTTCTTTTACAACCTTTTTCAATTCCTCGTTTGTGATGTTTCCCGAAAAATCAAATGCACTGAATGTGTTAAGAAATGCTTGAATACTTGCTTTGATTTTTTGAGTGATTTCTCGTGTCTTGTTTGTTTCGTTAAGACGAAAACTCAATTTTTCGATTTCTTCGTTTATAGGAATCATATCGTGTTCCGCCTCGTCCATTGTAATAAGTGCTTTTACGGCAAGTGTTTTTAATCGTTCACGTTCCTGTTTTAATTCGTCAAGACGGTTTTCGACTTCCTCCAACACAATACCGCTTGTATTTCTGATGTATTCTTTGATTATACTGTTGCACCTTGTTTCGACAAGTGTAAAAAAGCTTTCTCGGTCGTTAAGCAATGATTTAAACAATGTATTCAAAGCCGATTTCAACCAATCTTCATCAATGCGGATGTATTCGGAATCACATCTGCCGCTGCCGTATGAGCTGCGTTTTGAGCAAGTCCACCAAACTTTAGGCGGGCGATTAGGGGAGTATTGCTTTTGGTACCGTCTGTATGAAAAACCGCAGCTGTTGCATTTTATAAGGTTTGAAAATAAATGCTTGTTACTGCGTTTCTCACGTTGACAGTATTGTTTTGCGTTCTTTTCTTTTATTTGCTGTGCCTTTTCAAATTGCTCGTCCGATATAATGCGAAATTCCGGTCTTTCCGATACATACCATTCTTCTTTAGGATTTTTTTGTCGCTGACTTGTAAATATATCTTTCATACTCTCTTTACCGTTAATGACAGTGCCTATATAAATCGGATTGGTTAAAATTCTGCCGACAGAAATTTGACTCCAATTATAATTCGGTTGACCGTCTTTTAATTTTTTTGTCTTGACGTGTGACTCGTAAAGAAATTTTGCAATTTTCGCCATACCCCATTCTTCTTCGGTGTATAAGTCAAAGATTTTCTGTACCCAACGGCTTTCTTCGGGATTGGGTACAAGAGTGTATTTGTCTGTTCTGTCGTAGCCAAAAACAAAATTCGGAACAATACCTCGCTCCTTGCTAAATTGCTTGCCGAATTTTGTACGTTCACTGATTTTCTGACTCTCGTTTTCCGCAATCATAGCCATAAGGTTGAGCGTAAACATGTCAATATCTTTGCCCTCACCCATATTTACAAGGTGCAGTTGAACACCGAGATTTGCAAGCTCCCTTGAAACCGTTATAAAGTCAAGAGTGTTTCTGAACAGACGGCTTATGTCCTTGACATATAAACGCTGAAACTCGCCACGCCTTGCCGCACTCAAAAGCCTTTGTAAATCTTTTCTGTTTTTCATTTTGGTGGCTGATTTGCCTTTGTCACTGTATATGCGAATGAGCGTGTCGTTACGATTGCCAACGTATTTTTCAAAAAATTCACGCTGATTTTCCAGACTTAGCTCTTGTTCTTCCTTGTTTGTAGAAACCCTGATGTATGCCACTGCGTCCATTTAAACACCCTCTCTGTTAATTCTAAAATATCTTAAAAGAAGTATATCATAGAATTATTTGAAATACAATAGTACAATGTAAATTTGTAAATAATATTAGATAAAGTATCACCAAACATTAAAAATGGTGAGGACGTACCTCACCATTTTGTGTTTATTGCGATACCATTATGTATTTATTCCGCTTTCAGAAGCGATATAGTCGTCTACGGCTTTCTTGGGAATTTTCCAACATGAGCCGATTTTAAAGCCTTTGATTTTACCTTTCCTCAGTAGGTTATACAAAGTGTTTCTTCCGACAAGAAGATAATCCATAACTTCATCAGTGGTCCATATTTCATAATTATCTGACATTATACGTCAACTCCATTCGTAAAATATTAATTGTATGTTATACGCACAAATCATCATAATCGGAATACTCCAATGCCAAGTCTAAAGGATTTCTGATTGTATCAAATTCGTAGCGCCTTGGAATTACGACAGGACTCACACCGATTTTATTAAACTTTTTAAGTATGGCTTTTATCTGAGATTTATTGAAATTAAGTATATCAAACGCCATATCTAAACTGCTGTGAGTAGCAGATGACTTTACAAGCTCTTTCATCAATTTCTTTGAATTTTTCTTGCATGATGATTTATCAATCATGGCATATATATCGGTAAGTTTATAAAAATCACCTGTGCCATAGAAGATATTTGCATAATGCTTGAAAATGTATTTTCCTATAATATCACTTTCCTTTAAAAAGGAAGATGCAGAAGTACATTTGAATTTCTTTGTAAGATGTCTGACTTTCTTTTTAAAACAACGTATTTCAATTCTTATAATTTTTTTTGAATTATCAATATAACGACATTTAGGATTTTTTTCTTTTAGCTGCCGATATTTGTTGTAGTAGGTGACTTCAATACCGTTATTTCCGGTTATGGTAATACCATTCTTTGATAAGGTATTTCTTTTAGATTTTTCGTTTTTATATTTTTTTATGGTATATTTGCTCGGGAAATATCCTCGTTTTAATAAATTTATGTAAGAATCAATTACTGCCTGATCATTAAGTTCCACATTGCTACAATAATCAATTCTTGATATATTGCAAGAATCAAATTCAGGTAAAAATGGTGATACGGTTTTTATCAATATATTAAATTTCTTTATAAGTTTATCAATGTTTTTAGAATTAAATATTCCAATATAGTTGTGGTTTTCCAATACACGTCTTGGATTTATTCTATAATATAAGACATGATGATTATATTCATCTTGTTTGTATTTTTTTATAAATATTATGATACCGTAATCTTGTAATGCGTTGAAAACAGCACAATCATCTTTGGGTTTGTAATTTTGTCCGGATGCATTATATAATTCATTGTATACAATACGCACATCATCAGTGGATAACTTGTAACTTAGTTCAAATGTATGAAAATTCATACTATTACCTCCTTAGTATTACCGCATTATTGGTTTATATATAATACGATATTAGTATTATATTGTTATCTTAATATTATTTTTTATATTTTTATTTGGTAAAGTATTTATACTTATATAATGACAGGTGATGTATAATCGGAGATGGTGAAGTGAGTGCAGAGATAAAAGTCGGTTTAAATATATATTTGATAGTAGTAATTGTTGATATTTTCCTTGACAATAAAAGAAAAATGATATATAATCTTAATTAATAATAAATCCTAACAAGGAGGACGAATGACAAGTAGAAGAAACACCATTCAGAAAGACTTAGTACGAAATGCTGTATATGAGATGAAAAGACATGTTACAGCAAATGAAGTGTATGAATTTATAAAAGAATCATATCCTACAATCGGAAAAGGAACTGTATATAGAAATCTTGATATATTGGTAGAGGAAGGTGCTTTGAGGAAAGTTGAAGTCTCGGAGGGACCAAACCGATTCGATTTTACATTGAAAAATCACTACCATGTCAGGTGTGTAAAATGCGGTGATGTATCAGATGTGGATATGGATGAAATACCGGATTTGATGAAAAAAATTCATGATACTCACGGAATTGAATTTTTGGATTACGATATTTCATTTAAAGGCATTTGCCCAAAATGCAGGGAGGAGGCAAAGGAGGAATAACATGGATAGAAAAGCAATGTATAGGCTGAGTTACGGACTGTTTGTATTGACTGCAAGGGAAGCTGAAAAAGATAATGGATGCATTATTAACACAGCGATTCAGGCAGCTTCGGAACCAAACCAATTAAGTATATGCGTCAATAAGACAAATTACACGCATGATATGATTGAAAGAACCGGAAAATTTACAGTATCAGTTCTGAGTCAGAATGCACAGTTTGAATTATTTAAACATTTTGGCTTTCAATCAGGAAGAAATACCAATAAATTTGAAACATTTAAAAAGTGTGACAGGGGTATAAATGATATTTATTATATTACGGAAGGTACAAATGCATATATTTCTGTAAAAGTTATTAAAACAGAGGATTTGGGTTCACATACAATGTTTATCGGTGAGATAACCGATATGGAAGTTTTAAGTAATATACCTTCTGTCACATATGATTATTACCAGAATAATATTAAGCCAGAGAACGTTGGAAAAACGGAGGACGGTCAGCCAATATGGCGTTGCAGAATTTGTGGATATGAATATGTAGGTGAAGAACTACCGGATGATTTTATATGTCCTTTATGTAAGCACCCGGCATCAGATTTTGAAAAAGTAGTAAAGAAAACGGAGGTAAAAGTAATGGCAGCAAACAAGTACGCAGGAACACAGACAGAGAAAAATTTACAGGAGGCATTTGCAGGAGAATCACAGGCAAGAAATAAGTATACTTATTTTGCATCTGTAGCGAAAAAGGAAGGCTATGAGCAGATGTCAGCTTTATTTTTAAAAACAGCAGATAATGAAAAAGAACATGCAAAGATGTGGTTCAAGGAATTGGCAGGGATTAGTAATACAAAAGAAAATTTAGCGGCAGCTGCGGAAGGCGAAAATTATGAGTGGACAGATATGTATGAGAGCTTTGCAAAAACGGCGGAGGAAGAAGGTTTCCATGAGCTTGCAGCAAAATTCAGAGCTGTAGGAGAGATTGAAAAGCACCACGAAGAGAGATATCGTGCTCTTCTTAAGAATATCGAAACTGCACAGGTATTTGAAAAAAGTGAAGTTAAGGTATGGGAATGCCGTAACTGCGGACATATTGTGGTAGGAACAAAGGCTCCGGAGGTATGTCCAGTATGTAATCATCCACAGAGCTATTTTGAAGTGCATGAAGAAAATTATTAAGGGGGAGATTATTACGAAGAAACAAACGATTAATTCAAAAAAAGCAGTAATGATAGGCTGTGGCTTTGTCGGTTCCGCATCTGTATTTGCTCTTATGCAAAGTGGATTATTTACAGAGATTGTTCTTATTGATGCAGATAAGGATAAAGCAGATGGTGAAGCGATGGATATTAGTCATGGAATACCATTTGCCAGTCCAATGAAAATATATGCCGGTGATTATGATGATGTTGTTGATGCTGCAATCGTTATCATATCTGCCGGAGCAGGACAAAAACCGGGAGAAACAAGACTTGATCTTGTAAATAAAAATGTAGCAATATTTAAGTCAATTATTCCTGAAATAGCAAAGAGGAATTTTGCAGGTATCATGTTGGTAGTCGCTAATCCGGTAGATATTCTTACTCAGGTAGCCATAAAGTTATCAGGACTTCCGGAAAACAGAGTTATTGGTTCGGGTACAGTGTTAGATAGTGCACGATTAAGATATAAGCTTGGTGAGCATTTATCGGTGGATAGCAGGAGTGTTCATGCATTTATCTTAGGAGAACATGGTGACAGTGAAGTTGTAGCATGGTCATCAGCCAATGTATCTGGTGTTCCGTTAAGTGAAATGTGTGAAATGCGTGGGCATTACAAGCATAAGGAAAATACGGAAGAAATAGCGACAGCGGTCAAGAATAGTGCTTATGAAATTATAAATAAAAAGCATGCTACATATTATGGAATTGCGATGTCTGTAAAAAGAATCTGTGAAGTGATTATGAGAGACGAGAAATCAATACTCCCAATATCTCACATGATTCATGGTATATATGACATTGACGGAGTTTCATTGAGTATGCCGGCTATTGTAGGTGCAAATGGTGTTGAGTCAGACGTACCTATTAATTTGAATGGCGAGGAAGCATTAAAGCTTAAGGAATCAGCTGATGCTTTGAAAAAAATTATAGAAAAAATTGAACTATAAACTTTTGCAGATAGAATAAAATGGAATATGCATATTAAGATTACATAATAACACAAATATAACAGCAATATAGGCTGTGCATTAATATATTTATAAGGAGGAACAACGAATGAAATACATATGTGATGTTTGCGGATGGGAATACGATGAGGAGAAGGGCTACCCGGAAGGTGGTATTGCACCCGGTACAAAATGGGAGGATATTCCGGAGGATTTTGAATGTCCGTTATGTTTTGTAGGAAAAGATCAGTTTTCAGAAGCTTAATTTGATTATAAAGGATATATATATGAAAGTAGAGCCACTTAGTATAGATATTGTTGGATTGGTAGGAGCTTGTTCTTATGCATTGGACTGCATCGAAGCAGAACTTGTAAATGTAAAAAATAAACATGGAAAAAGAGTGGCTTATATAAGTGTACGTATGGCTGAATATTGGTCAATCAAAAGTGATGCGTTACAAGATTTAGCCATGTGTGCTTTGTTGCATGATAATGCCCTAACCCAATATATTTCGGAAGAACTACAAAATCATTCCGATGTTTATATCAAAAATAATTTATCAGAGGAGAAAAAACATCTTCATTGTATTTATGGTGAAAAAAATATCTCAAAACTTCCGTTTAAAACAGATGTTTCAAACGCTATATTATATCACCATGAGCATGCGGATGGAACCGGTCCATTTCAAAAGACATGGCGGGAAATTCCATTGTTTGCAAGGATAATTCATTTGGCTGATATGATTGATATTATCGGAAACAGTAAGGACTTTAATGGGCAGAGATGGAATTTTATATGTCAGTATCTTTCAAAAAATAAGGATTGTTTATTTGACTCCGAATGTGTGAACGCTTTTCGTCATGCCTTCACAAAAGAATCCTTTATGTGTTTAAGTGATGATTCTTTTGAAACAAATCTATGGGGGATTATTCCAAGAAAAAAACAAGTTTTTGACTGGGAAACATGTAAAAACGTTGCAGACTTTTTTGCAAATATTATAGATTATAAATCTTCTTTTACCAGCAGGCATTCTGTAGGAGTAGCTGAAAAAGCATCTCTGCTTGCTAACTATATGGGATTTAACACAATAAATACGCAAAAAATGTATTTGGCTGGTGCTTTGCATGATATCGGTAAAATGGCAATAGGCAATGAGATTTTGGAAAAACCAGATAAACTCACGGATGATGAATTTTCTAAAATGAAAAATCATGCTGGGTATACGTATCGTATATTATCAGATATTGATGATTTTGAGGAAATACGAGATTGGGCGGCTTTTCACCATGAAAAGTTAAATGGAAAAGGATATCCTTTTGGAAAAACTGCTGATGAATTAAATGAGCCGGAACGTATCATGGCTTGCATTGATATTTATCAAGCGCTTACCGAGGACAGACCATATAAGAAAGGATTATCGCATGAAAAAACATGTGATATACTTGATGACATGGCACAGAAAGGTTTTATCGATTCAACTATCTCAAACAAAATCAGAGAATTTTTCAACATAATCTAAGACACTATAATAAAAAACTGCGATATAATTACTGAGAAAAGTAATATATCGCAGTTTTTTTATTTTGGCTTTTCCGAAGTTATAAACATATAGTATATATGTGAATGCTTGCATTCTTGATTCTAAGTTTTACTTTTTCAAAATATCAAAATGATAAACCTCGTTTTGCCTTCTTGTTATATGGCAGCACAGGTACATTTAAATCAACGATTGCAAAACATATTTGGGGCATTTTTAAAGAGTATTATACTAAGGCTCCAATAAATATTAAAGTAGCAACATTGCCGGCGATTCACTATGCATGCACTCAATTTCGTGATTGTGTATGCTTGCTTGATGACGGTGCACCATCTAAATACGGAAATGATGAAGTTGTGAGAAAATGCGAAAGCATTACACGAGCTGTCGGCGATGATACAGGTAGAAACGTTATGCAAGGTGATTCGGTTAAAAATAGTAAACCGTGTTGTTTGTCAGCAATTACTGCTGAATTTCAGCCATTAACCGATAGTTCGGATATAGCGCGTGCATTTCTGTATAAACTGGAATCTGGTGAGATTGATAAAAAAAACTTGTCCAAAGTTCAGAAACAAAAACATTGCCTTGTGAGGTTTGTTACAGACTATTTAGGTTGGATATGTTCTGAAAAATGGTCTTATATGAAATCACTCGAATGGAAATTTAAAAATTTCCGAAAACAAAATATTAAACTTGGTCAGATTCATAATCGAATACCTGAAAATGTTGCATGGATGCAGGCGGGGTTTGAAATGTTTTTAGAATTTATTTGCGATAAGTATAAGGTATCCCTTAAGCGTCTTAAAAAATACAAAAAAATTTTTAATTCTGCCACTGAAAAATCGATTAAACTTCAAAAAGAAGAACTTCATTCAAAAGACGAAGCAAAACTTTTTGTTGACACTATTAATGTAATGAGAGCCTCAAATAAGGTTTCACTTTCAGAAATACAAGAGGGTAAGAAGAATATAGCATCTTGTTCTAATAATTGTATTGGTTATTATGATGGAATTTATATTTATCTTATCTGGGAAGAGGCATATGCAAAAGCAAATGAATTTTTGCGGAAAGCAGATGATGGATTTTCTTTGCCCAAAAGAGAACTTGAAACAAAATTAATTAAAAAAGGGTATTTAATACCTGCTAAAGACGGGCGTCATAAAGTCAAAAAAACTATTAACGGGTCAAGAAGCGGATTAATGAGATTCGACCGCAAAAAGTTTGAAAATAATAAATAAATTTTAAGTGTGCCAAGTGTGACAGGTGTGTCAAATATAGTATTTATGCGGTTTATAGGCATATTACAGTGTGGCATCATGTCACATGTGGCACAGTATATATGATAATTTTGTTATTATTTTAATCTGCATTGCATATTATAACATATCACGGAAAGGGGGAGGTACGTTGGACAAGTCACAAAAAGTTATAACAATAGATGAAGTAGACGAGCGGATAAAAGAACATATAAGGGACGTTCTTGCAACCGCAATAGCAAAAAGCCTTGCCCGCACGGTTATTAAAGAAGTTTGCGGTGAGGATACGGATACATAAAAATTATAGAGCAGAGAATACGTTTTGTTATTCTCTGCTTTATTTTTTACATAACAGTCTATATTTTTTTACGATATTTTTGATTTTTACTGTTTGGTTTATCGGGAATAGTCATTTCTATGAGTCCGTTTTTAAGTGCCGGATTGAGATAATTTTTTCTGAAAGTAGGTCTATGTGAAAGTCCTAATCGTTGCATAAGCTGAGTAGCAGATAGCACTTCATTTCCCATACAATTTAACAGTATTTCAACTTGGTCGCTAACTTGGTCGCTAACTTGGTCGGTGGTGTCTAAATCATTTAGGGCATCGAATATTATTTGCATCATCATTTCTACAAATACAGTACAGTCAGCTTTGTTATCTGAGATAGCGAGAGCGTCATAATATTCTTGTTGTCGCTCTTTTATAAGTTCTTCAATAGGTAACCAAGAGAATAATTTATTCCATTGACTAAGTAATAGTGTGTGCCACATTCTACCGATTCGTCCGTTGCCATCTGCAAACGGATGAATAAATTCAAACTCATAGTGAAAAATGCAACTTTTAATTAAAATATGCAATGGAGATTGTTTGTACCATTCAAATAGGTCACTGATTAATTGAGGTACATAATTTGCAGGAGGAGCGGTATGAATTAATTTATTTCCGTCAAAAATACCGACACCGCCATTTCTAAAACGACCATTTTCTTTAACTAAATCATTCATCATTAGCTTATGTGCTTTTAACAAATCTTCAATACTAAGAGGATTGAGCGTAAGCATTATATCATAAGCTTCATATGCGTTTTGCACTTCTTTGATTTCTTGAGGTGCACCCAAAATTCGCTTACCATTTATAACCGCTGTAACTTGTTCTAATGATAATGAATTGTGTTCAATAGCCAGAGATGAGTGAATTGTTTTTATTCTGTTTTCACGTCTTAGCTTTAGACTGCTACTTTTATGCAATATACTTACTTGTCCGACAAGTTCACTGGTTTTGGCAAGTAAATTTATTATATCGTCATTAATTGAAAATGGTGGTTTGTATTCCATTTAGCATACCTGCCTTTCTATAAGCTATTTACAAATATTATATCATATTTGTTTCATATTTTCAAATCAATATAAATTTTAGATTGAAGTATGTTATCAGATGTTCCTTTGGCATATAGTGTATTAACAAACTCACCTATATTCCAACACTTTAACATATTCTGAAAAACTATAACTGCTGTTGTTAAAGCTTTGGTTCATGATAACCATAGGAGATTAATATTTTTGTGGCAAATACAACCGTTCCGATATATTTCTGTTATGATGTCTGAATGCTATTTTTGGTTGTCATTACACTTTATCATCTCACGCGGTGTACGACCCGTAAAATGCTTAAAATTGCGGTTGAAGCTGCATAGGCTGTCATAGCCGCACTCTTCCGCAATCTGCTGTATCTGCACATAATTTTGATTGCTGAGCATATACAATGCTCGGTTTATTCTGTATTTATTCAAATACTCCGTATAACTTATTCCCATACGTTTTTTAAAGGTTCTCGATAGATACGAATACCCATAAGACAATTCTTCGGCAGCTGTTTGCAAAAGACAGGGGGTTTTAAAATTTTTTTCAATATACCTTAGAATTTTGAGCAATAACCGTGATTCTTCATTATTTACAGTTTCTTTAAAATTTGTACTTTTTACTAAAATACCAAACACAGAATATAATAAGCCCTTTTGCTCAAATATATTTTTCGCGTCAAAATATTTTTTTAAATCCGAAATCTCCTTAATATCGTTTTTTTCGGGCAGCATATTTTGATAGTGGTTTGTAAATTCAGGGATTAGGTCCGGCATAAAAGTAATCACTCGTATTTTTGAACTTTGTGCTGTTTCATAACTATGGAGCTGTCGCGGAAATATTATCACGCTGTCATTTTGTTTTAAATTATAACAATCAGTATCTATTATGATATTTATTTCACCGTTAATAATAAAACATATCTCAAAAGACTCGTGGTAATGCATATTCCAATTCAGATTATCCACATCATATGAAAGAAATTTGTAATTCGGGTTTCCCCATTCTTTTTCATATATCATAAAAATCACCTATTAAAAGTATATCATTTCATATACTCTCGGTCAAGATTAAAGAGCAAAAATTGATTGGTTTACGGCAAATATGTATTTTTACCGATACATTATTTATGATAAAATACTATCATAAAAATAATATTTTAATGGAGGTAGGAAAATGGTACTGAAAAAATTGATAAGCATAATAAGCGTATTTGCTATTATCGTATCGTCATTTACCACAGCAGTTGTCAGCGCTGACGAGGAAATGACACCGATTGCCTGTACGCAAAGCGCGTCATACTTGACGGACGGTGACGGAAATGTTACGCAGACGATAGTGAACTATGCGGGCAAGGAGGATATTTCAAATATTAACTGGAATACCAAATCAAATTCTTGGGGCGGAGTGGGCGTTCTTGAATTTACCGTTCCTGCGGCAGAAGCGAAACGCATAAAATCCGCCACACTTACCGTAAGCGTACATAACGGCTCGTCAAGAAGCGGTGGCAGAACATATGATATATATCCAGCCGACATCACAATAAACGCCGATACAACGGCTTCCGAAATAAAGGCGATTTCACTTGACAAAAGTATGTATCAGGCGGATGGGGTTAAACAGGGCGAAACGCGCACGGACCAAATATCAACCGAAACAATTCGTGAATATGTAAAAGGCAAGGTAAAAGCAGATGTGGAAAGCAAAGTACAATTCGCGTTTTCAAACTCGTCACAGACGCTTGACATAGACCCGAAAACCGCGACGCTCGCACTTACAATGTATGACGGCGGCGTTGCACTTGATAAAAACGAGCTTATTCTATCTACCTCCGGCGAGCCTCAAAGACTTACCTACTCTATTTTCGGAGAGGGAATAAATGATGGTGACCTTGTATGGATAAGCGAAAATGAGGATATAGCCACCGTTGATGACACAGGTCTTGTCACACCGAAAAAGGCAGGCAGAACAGTGGTGTCTATAAAAACGGCTGACAGCAGTTTCAAAGCCGACTGCGCCGTTACTGTATTGCAGGCGGCTCAGGATATAACTATTGACAAAGCCTCTCTCTCACTGCTATCGGGCGGTAAAAACGGCGAACTTACAGCCAAATTGCTGCCCGAAACAGCAGTTAAACGACAAATAAAATGGACGTCCTCAGATGAGAATGTAGCAACTGTTTCATCAAACGGTATTGTGACTCCTATAAGCGTTGGTGAAACAATAATTACCGCAGCGGCGGCTGACAACGAAAAGCTTACGGCTTCATGCAATGTAACGGTAGCGGAAATGGCTGAACCTCAAAGCATTTCACTTGATAAAGAAAATGTATCTTTACCAAAGCTCGGTGCAACAACCGTAGTAAATGCAAATATTCAGCCGTCAAACGCGGATGACAGAATTACTTGGACTTCAAGTGATGAAAAAATTGCAAAGGTTTATGATGGCGTTATTGTCGCAGGCGAAGTCGGCACAGCGGAAATAACAGCCACTACATCAAATGGCAAAACAGCGAAATGTACTGTAACAGTAACAGAAGATAAGCAGCTTATAACAAACGACCGTTTCTATACCGATACAGACGGAAATATCCTATATTCGCAAGGTGGTGGTATATTCAAATTCCCTAATGATGATAAATATTATTGGTACGGCGTTCGGTATAAAGAGGCTGTAACGTATGCGACTGACCCTCTTTTAGGTAAAACGGTTGAGCATCCTGCTTTTGAAGCATACACTTGCTACACATCAGATGATTTGGTAAATTGGAAATATGAAGGCGATGTCGCAACGCTTGAAACTCTGGGTCAATCATGGTGTGGTTGGGCAGGCAGATGCGGTGTGGTATATAACGAAAAGGCAAATAAATATGTTCTTGTATCACAGTTTAACGGAACGATTATCGCAAGTGCGGATAATCCGAAAGGCCCATTTAAAACAGAAAAGGGATATTTTTGGGGTGGAACGTCACTTCCTGTTATCGCAAATGGTGATACAGGTGATTTAACAATGTTCTATGATGAAGACAGCAAAGGTTATATGATATGTTCAAGCGCGAACGGCAGAGGACATTTATATATTGCACCTATGGATGAAACTAAGAATTTCTGTGATTTTGATTTTGATAATATAAAAGAGCTGAACGGTTCTACCGGTTCATATTTTGATGAAGATGGTACAATAAAACAAAAAGATAAAGGCGGTATAGAGGGTGACTGTATGTTTAAATACAAAGACCATTATTATTTTACCGGTTCAGATTTATACGGCTGGCGTGGTTCAAGAGTGTATGTGTTTGAATCAAAAGATATACTCGGCGATTACAAATTAAAGCCGGATTATATTGATACTTCAAAATCAAGTTCAAATCTTCCGTACATTATGCCGGGTGCAAAGTATAGCTATGCACACAATTCACAAACCGGATTTTACTATACGCTTCACGGAAGCAAGCAGGACACGGTTATTTATTGTGGTGACCGTTGGTGTGATTTCGGAACACATGGTATAGGATATAATCAGTGGGTTCCACTGACAATGGACGGATATACTCCTCATTTCAACGATTTAAGTCAATGGAAATTAAACTCAGAAACAGGCGAGTGGACAATCGGCGACGGAAATAATTATATTGCAAACAATGAATTTGATGCTGACAGAGTTGATGTTAAATCATTGACAGGTTGGGAATGCAGTGACAGTACAGACGGTTCGGTAAACGGGAATGTAAAAGCAAGACGTTTTTACGGCAACTATGCCGCAAAGCAAAGTGCAGACACAGATTATACCGCAAGACTTAAACAAACAATTAAAGATTTGCCAAACGGTATATATACACTTCGAGCAAGCGTTATGTCAAGCGGCGGACAAAATGAATGTGTATTGTATGCAAATACAAACAATAAGAACTACACAGCTTCTCTAAAATCAAAAATGAGTAATTGGACAGATGTCGTTGTAAAGGATATTATTATTGAAAACGGAGAATGTGAGATTGGCTTGTACTCAGACTCACCGGCAAACTGTTATGTAAGGATAGACGATATGTATTTAACAAGAAATTATGACGGTACGGTTATCGAGGGTAGGTTAAATACTAATGTTCCGGATGAGCATATTGAAGATTCAATTACACTGAAAGATATGCAGGGCAACGCAGTAAATAAGCTTAACGGCGCAGAGGTATATGCCGAGGCAGTATATACAAACGACAATGCAGACAGAAAGGAATTAACATTGTATATGGCTTTGTATGATAACTATGGAAAATTAAAATCTGTAAAGCAAAGAAAAGAAACAATCGCTGCATACAGCACTTCCACGATAAAGACGGACAGCTTAAGTGCAGATACTGACTCATATATCAAGCTGTTCTTGTGGGAGGACGGAATGAAGCCGTTATATAATTCAATAACAATTAAGGAGGCAAAGTGATGAAAAATAAACTTAAAAGAATTTTAGGAGTGATAACAGCAATATCGCTTCTACTGCAAATGTCATTTGTTATAACCTCAAACGCGGCGGAATATTTTTCGCTTGATTTTGAAAGTGCAACGGATACAATGGGCTGGACGTCTGCAAATGCTCCGGGCGATATGTCAATAGCAACAGATGAAGACAACAGTATCAATAAGTATTTCAAATTTGCAAATACAAACGGAAGTGGAACACGAAATGCATACTATACCTTCGATTCTGACGCTCAGACAACGGAAAATGGTAAAGCAGTTATCGAATTTGACTTCTATATGACGAATACAGGAAATGAAAATATAAATCAGCTTGTATTACTTGATTCTGCAGCAGGCAACCCTAAAGGCAATGCAAATTACAGCGGAAATAATTATATCTTTTCATTTACACAACCTAAGAATAGCGATAAACTCATCATAAATAATTTAGATGGTTCTAAGGAAACATATACAACAACAGATTGGACGAATAAATCAGGCTGGACACACGCAAAGGCGATTATGGATTTTACAGAGCATAATGTGACAATCACATTGTCAAGTCATGACGGTGAAACGGTATATTTTGATAACAAGGTCCCTATGGGTACGACAGAATTAAAAATCGGAAAATTACTGATTTGTGAGGCGAGAAAGAATACTGTGACATTCGGTATTGATAATATTTTAGTCCGCTCATATGACAGCTCGCTTGATGCCGGAAACACATACTATAAAGTAACGTATGATGTAAAGGGAGAAAAATCTGAGGAAACTGTAAAGGAAAATACAAGTCCGTTAAATATTCCGGACTTAACAAACTATGGATATATATTTAAGGGGTGGCAAGTAAATGATGACACTGAAAATCTGATTGATGATTTAAAGGAATATAAAATTACAGCCGATACAAAATTTACGGCAATTTATGAAAAAGATACGGAATATATTGAGCCAATAATTTCTGCTGAAATAAAAGGTAATCAAATAATGACCTTTGGCGATAGTCCCGACATTGCGGCGGAAAACAAATATACACTTACGCTTACAGGTCAGAACGGAACGATTATTACAGCCGATACGATAGACAGCCGAATAGACGATTTTAACATTGAGTGGGATATAGACGGTTTTAAAACTGTAAACGATACTGATAAATATTGCGATAGCTATGGCGAGTTTGCCGAGCATACGAACACTGCGACAGAGGTTTTGTTTATGCTCAGACAATGCGATTTTAATTTTTATGGTAAGCTAAATGCCACAGTGACATATAACGGCGAAACAATCGAAGCGTCAATGTATGTTGCCGCAACAGGTGATAAGAGCATGGCAGATAACCAAATCTTGCCTGAAGCAGGCTACCCATCCGACTTTGACGAATATCCCGACAGTCTTGTTGGATATACTACATTAAAGGACACTTACGGCGGTAACGATATTATGGTCGGCGGCTGGGGTATGTCCGGTTCAGATAGCGGTGATGCAGTTATTATGAAAGAGGAGAATAACAAATTCCTTAGAATTAATTGCCCAACATCGAGTAAATCACATATGTTCACAAATTCAATAGATACACCGCAAAAACAAATTATATTTGAGCAGAATATACGCTTTAATGGCAATGGATGTATTACACTTACATCAAAACAGCCGTATTGGACGGATAAGGAAGGCTATACAACGCCTGTAACGCTTGAATTTGACGGAACAACAATAAAGCTAAATGGCATAGCTATAAAAAATAATGATATTGATGTTACAGTCAACAAGGGCAAATGGTATAAAATTGTACTGTCGGCTGACAAGACTACCGAAAGTTGTTTTGTAAAGGTGTATGACTTAAACGGTCAGTTTGTAGGTGAAACCGATAGCATAGCGTGGACTGAAAACTCGGAGCCGACATATTACTCAATCGGTTTTGCAAATAAGCAGACAGGAACGGTTGATTTTGATGCATATAGAGCATATTATCCGGCTGCGGATATTTCAACCTATACACTCAATATTTCACAGGAAACTTTGTCAATTCCAAACAAAGATACTGCAACATTATCTGCATCGGTAAAAAGCAAAGAAGGATATAATATAACAGGTGCGGCAGAATGGTCAATCTTAGAAGATGATATGCAAGACATTATAATAACTCCCGATGTAGTAGATTCTCACAAAGCAACAATAACTCTGGGAGAGGGTGCATCAGCCGGTGAGGCAACTGTTCAGGTGAATATCGGCGGCTATACCAAAACCATAAAGCTCAATATTACCGACTCGGCTGAAAGTATAAAGTTTACATCATCACAAGGAAGCCTTGCAATACCGCTTGATGAAAAATCAGTAAATACTGCTAAATACAGTGCGGCGGTAATCAACGGTGATGGTATGGATTTGAACAGAAATGTATCGCTTGGAATATATGACAAAAATAATGTCAATAAATATAATCTTCCCGACGGTATATCGTTTGACGCATCAGCGGGTACAATAAGCGTTACATCGGCAGCTGTTCCTTGTGTGTTTACCGTAAGAGCCACAGGCGAAAGCAGTGACGGCAAAATGTTATCAAGAAGTGTTAAGGTCACAGTTCACGGTTTGTCATTTGACTTCGGAAGTGGTGCGGATGAAAGTGTTGCGGATGGTTATACGGACATTAATCCTTCAACAACTTATACTGTATCACGCGGTTATGGAATAGAGGGAAGTGCAAAAGCAGAAGGCACACCAAGTATTGATAATGCAAAATCTGACTATTTGTCGGGTGATTTCACTTTTAAGGCTAAGGTTACAAAAGGAAAACATTACAGAGTAAAGATTGCTTTTAGTGGTGATTTGGTGTCCGAATATGTAAGTGAAGCACTGTCAGGTCATGAAAGAACTCTTGCCGCAGAGGGGACAACACATACGGGATATACTGTAAAAACAGAAGAAATAACCGAACAAGTATATGATATTCCGGTTGTGGATGATGTAATGGATTTAAAATTCTCAGGTGCAAGGGTTGCGTATATATCAATAGAAAAGGTTGAAAAGACTGCCGCCGAAAAACCTAACATTTGGTCTGTCGGCGATTCAACTATCGGCAACAGCGGCTCATACGCATATAATTTAGCACGTGATCAAGCCAATTATCCCGAGCTTACCGCACTTGCCGATTATCATAATAACGGTAAGGGTTCAAGAAATCTTAAAACATATTATACACAGGGCTGGCTTGATAATATTCTGATAAACATAAGACCGGGCGATATTGTCACCATTGGAAATATGGGGACAAATCCGGGCGGAATGTCCGGTACGCAGTTTAAGGCTCCGCTTGACTATTATGTTGATGCGTGTCTTGCAATGGGTGCAAAAGTAATACTTACAAGCTATACCCCGCACGGCTGCGTTGAAGGCTACGAATATGTATATGATAAAACAACACATACATTCCACGGCTGTCGAGAGGATGCGTATGATTCTTTAGGCATAAGAGTTATCTACGAGGAAAGAAAGGATGATCCTGATATTTTAGGATTTATTGATATAGGACTTAACGCTGACAATGCATTTAACGAATATGTAGCGGATTATGCAAAGAACGGTTATGAAAACGAGGATGCGGCGGCAAAGGCAATTATGGATTGCTTCGGCGACCATAACCATTACGGCAACGGGGGACGATCACAGCTTGCAGGCGATTTAATGCTTAACGGCTATGGAACTGCACCGGGTATAGTGTCGGAGCTTGTAAGAGTGCTGACTGAGAGCACAAATAAACCTTGCGTTAAAATAGAAGCGGAATATGACGATAACGGCACACTTGTCAATTTAACAACCACACCTGCAAAGGTGTCGGAGGCACAAAAGGCAGAACGCAGTAAAAATTCGCTTATTACATATTGGTATTCGTTCGAAAATATGAGACCTGTAATCAGTGAGTAATTAGTTTATAAGCTACATTCATATAAAATAAGCCGAATTTGTCGATTTGATTTGATAAATTCGGCTTGTTTATAATTTACCGTTTAATTTCGTGATTTTTGAGATTAGAATAGCAAATTCTTCGTCTATGCGTTTGAACGTATTTATTAGTCAAACCAATTTCATTTGCAATTCATCTTTCATTGTGATATATTAGTTGTATATTTAGTTTGTTTGCGGTAGAATTTTATTTCGCCATTTACACTATATAGTTTGATATAATATCAATATCGGAGGATATTATAATGAGTAGCATTACAAGAAACAATTTTTCAATACACAGTAATTTAAAGGGTAATTTACTTAAAACTGAATATCAGAAAGACGGAATAGTGTATTTTGTTAAATCGGGACGTTTACAGGTTCGTGATTTTCCTGAGAAGTGGGGAATTGAACCTGTTATTGAGGTGCTATGTTATGAAATAGGCAAGCTAATGGGATTAAATGTAGCGGAGCAAAGTCTTATTGGTATGGAGGGAATTAGATACGGTAAGAATTTCAGAACTTTGGTTTGCAGTTCTCCCGATTTCAGAAACGGAAAAACGTTAATATATTTGGCAAGTCTATATGCGGAAGATGAAAGCAATATTGATTTTGAAAAGCTTTGCAGAAACACCGGGTGCGGAAATGATTTAATAAATCTGTTGGCATTTGATTTGATTATAATGAATGAGGATAGGCATAACAGTAACGTAGGATTTCTTATGTCGGATAACGGAGAGCTTAAATTGTCGCCTATATATGATAACGGATATTCTTTGCTTTATGATGATATAAAAGGAATGTTGAATGATTTTAAATTGGCATATAGATACTGTCTTTGTAATGCACCGTTGTATGAGGAAAGATTTAATGCGGCGGAAAGAATATTTCAGAAAATGTCTAAAATATATGTGCCTACAATTAATCTTAATATTGAAAGAAATCAAGTTGCAGATAGGGTTATGGCGGTAAAGAAAACATACAGCGAATTGGTTTATGCGGATATAAATAATATTCAGCTAAAAGATATTTGGTGGGAAAAAATTATAGACTTTATAATGTGGAGGATTGAGTATGTTAGAGATTTACGAGATAGTGTGGCGGAATAAAGACGTTACAGGATATTTGGAATATAATACGAAAACAGATAAATTTCAAGCATATTTAAAGGATAGGGAAAATCCTAACCCGAGAGGTCTGTTTGGAATTTTGAAAATATCCGATGTTGTAGAAGATAGTCGTGTAAGGTTGTATATAAGCGATTGTGTTGTTCCGAAAACACGAGAAAATATTGATGATATATTAAAACATCTCGGCATGGGCGAATATAATCAGTGGGAGATTTATAAAAAAAATATGGGTGTTAATGTGAGTGATTATGCAAGTATCAGATTTTATAAAAATTCTGATTCGAATGATTTTTTTTGTCCGATATGAGAGAATAAATTATATTTTTTATTAAAAGTGGTGATATAATGATAGAGGCATTGAATTTTAAAAGATTACAAGAAGAAGTTCATGACAGATATGAATATAATGAACAATGTATTGTTGGAATCATTTTTGCCAGATATGACTTACAGCATGTACAGAGAATTATTGAGGAAAATTATTTGTATTGGAATTATAATACAAAAAGATATTTAGATATTTTTTGGGCGGGTTATGGAGAATATTTATGCCCGAATGATGAATCAGCTACTAAAAAAATATTAAAATTTGAAGGAAATGACACTCGTATATATTATGATTTAGAGTCTTTTATCAGTGTTAAAGAACAATTTAATCATTATTTAAAAGATAAAGATAAATACAAAGATAAATTACAGCTTGTTCTTGTAAATTATAAAAAAGGAAAACTTAGATTTGACAAATATATTAGTATTGATTTAGAACAAAACTTAGATGATAATTATAAAAAAATAAGAGAAATATTTGAATATATAACTAATGCGTGTCGTAATTTGCATGATGTTGTTGAATTAAAAGAACGTATGGAGAAAGACAAAGCGAAAAGATGGATTAAAGGAATTACAATAAGTAATGTAAGTGATGTAATTAATGTTGCTAAAACAGTTGGAGGGATTTTGATGAAAAGGAATTTTATAATCGGAGTGATAACAGGAGCGTTGGTATTTGGTACGGTTGGTGTTTTTGCGGGGCAATATATTGCTACCGAAAATACTTTCCCTATAAAATTGAATAACAACAACGTTAATTTAAACGGATATAATGTTGACGGTAGTACATATTTTAAACTTCGTGATATAGCAGATGTTGTAGGCGGATTCAATGTGGATTTTAAAAACAATACTATCAGATTATCAAAAGACGGATATGTTTATGAGGACAAAAATGAGGATTTAATTCCTACAATGAGTGAAAATCAAAGATATATGATTAATATATTTTTGAGTAATTTTAGTGAAATTGATTTTAATGATTACGACGCAAATACTGCAAGCAGAGATCAGCTGATATATTTTGGTTGTAAACATAATTCGGTTAATCATACGTCAGGGGCAATTCCTATTTCTGATGAGGAAGCAGCTAAGTATGTAACATTGGATGATTTTATTCATGCTTGTTATAAAACTGATGAGGAAACAGTTTCAAATTCTATTGACAGGTATCTTGGGAAAAAAGTACAGCATGGCGAGGCAAAATATAATGTTATGGGATACGACTGGCAATTTGGATATGACAATGGATACTATTATTATGATTCCGGTGAAGAGGGAGATGCCAGAAGAGTTTTCTCGATAGTTGATAATATGTATGATAATGGGGACGGAACATATACTGTAATATTTACAAACTATAGTTCTGGATATACAGACATTTTGAATGATTGCTATAATCTTACATCTGAATCAATAGAGGGTTTTGGAATCAAAGTGAATAAAGGAGCAACAGGAAAAGCGGTAGTAAGACCGTATAATTACAATGGTAAAGATACATATCAGTTGATTTCGTTAAATATGCAAGAATAGAAATGAGGGAGAGTGTGAGAAAAAGTCTGTAAAAAATAATCCTTCTATGATAGAATATAAATAAATCATAGGAGGAATTTTTTTATGGCAAGACGTAGACGAGAAAGAATGAGTGAAGGAAAGAAGAATATCATTGCCGGATTGATTCAGGAATACAACATCAAGACAGCAGAAGATATTCAAGAGGCACTAAAGGATCTGTTAGGCGGTACTATTCAGGAAATGATGGAAGCTGAACTGGATGAACATTTAGGCTATGACGAATATGAACGCAGTGACAATCCGGATTATCGAAATGGAGTAAAACACAAAAAACTTCGTAGTTCTTATGGCGAGATACCTATTGATGTTCCACAAGACCGTGACGGTGATTTTGAACCGCAGATAGTCCCTAAACGAAAGAAGGACATATCAGCAATAGAACAAAAAATCATTGCTATGTCTGCAAAGGGCATGACAACAAGACAAATTTCTGATATTGTGGAAGATATATATGGTTTTGAGGTAAGCGAAAGTATGGTAACCGCAGTTACAAATAAAATATTACCTCAAATAGAAGAATGGCAACAACGCCCTTTATCAGCTGTGTATCCGATAGTTTTCATTGATGCAATCCACTTTTCGGTTCGTGATGAGCATATAGTGAAAAAGATAGCTGCATACATAATTCTTGGTGTAAATGACGAGGGTAAGAAGGAAGTTTTAAGCATAACCATTGGCGAAAATGAGAGTGCGAAATATTGGCTGGGAGTTTTAAATGAACTCAAAAATCGTGGTGTTAGAGATATATTAATATTATGTGCAGACGGTTTATCAGGGATAAAGGAATCAATAGCAGCAGCCTATCCAAATACGGAGTATCAGCGTTGCATTGTCCATCAAGTGCGCAATACATTGAAATATGTAGCGGAAAAAGACAAAAAAGCATTTGCAAATGATTTAAAGAGTATATACCATGCACCGAACGAAGAAAGCGGATACGAACGTATGCAGAGTGTCACAAAAAAATGGCAAGAAAAGTATCCTAATGCGATGAGAAGATGGGAAGAAAATTGGGATGTTTTATCACCGATGTTCAAATTTTCAGCAGAAGTCAGAAAAGTTATGTATACAACAAATGCAATAGAAAGCCTTAATAGCGTACTTCGTCGATTGAATAGCCAAAGGAGCGTATTTCCGAGCGATACAGCCCTTTTAAAGGCACTGTATTTGGCAACCTTTGAAGCAACAAAGAAGTGGACAATGCCACTTAGAAATTGGGGCAGAGTTTACGGAGAACTGTCAATTATGTATGATGGACGACTTGTTTAGCATATATTTTTATATTTATATAGTGTAAAAAATACGGTCTTTTACAAGACCGCTCTTGACGCGGAAGAAAATCCGTGCTATATTACAAAAAGGCAGATAAGCTGAATTTTGCTTATCTGCCAAAATAAAACTAAGTATTTTATCATAGAAAAATTAAATTTACAGAAATAATCTCACACACGGGGGTGCGGACATATTCTTGGACTATTTTATGCTGATAATCCAAGACTATGTCTGTACTCTACCGGGCTCATATAGCCGAGAGATTTTTTTATTCGTTTTGTGTTATACCAATCAATATAGCTGTTAAGCTCATTTATGAAATCATCCATCGTGACACCTATCCATGAACGTCCATAAAACATTTCATTTTTTAATCTACCGAAAAATCCTTCGCAAGCTGCATTATCAGGTGAACAGCCTTTTTTTGACATAGACCGTGTTAGCCCGGCAACTCGCATCTGTTCTATCCATCCGGACCATCGATAATGGCACCCTCTATCCGTATGTACAAGAGGATGTTCATATGGTGCCAATGTGCTAATAGCATCTTCGAGCATTTTGTTGACCAAGATAGAATCTGGAGTTGTTCTGATATTCCATTTTACAACCATACCATCAAAACAATCAATAATCGGAGACAAATATACCTTCCCGGCAGGAATGGCAAATTCGGTTATATCGGTTAACCATTTTGTATTAGGACGTTCTGCGTGAAAATCCCTATTAATTATATTGTCTACCTCCGGTGTGATTTCGCCTTTATATGAGCTATATTTTTTTATACGTTTTATTGGTACTGTTAAATTTTCTTCTTTCATAATACGTCGTACAATTTTCTCTGAAACAGTAACACCTATTTTCTTGAGTTCTTCGTAAATACGTCTATATCCATAGCAATTTCTGTTTTTTTGAAAAATCATTTTTATTTGTACACGGATTTTTGCATATTTGTCAGGGCGTTTCATCACAGACTTCTGATAATAGTAACTACTTTTCGCCATACATAGACATTTTAAACGCTGCTGCAGTGGATACTTATCTTCAACGGCATCAATAACCACTACTTTTTCATGATTTTTCAGTTTCATCATATTGATGCCTTGATCTTTTTTTAATAAACCTAAAGCTTCTTTTAGTATATCTACTTCCATTTGTAATTGTTTGATTTGATCCTGCAATTCTGAGATATCCTGTTGCTCGGAAGGTTCTATATTAAAATCTATATTTTCTCTTTTTATTTGTTTCTTAGATGACATAAGACCTGCCACTCCAAATTTCTTATATTTGCGGTACCATGAATATATACTGGCACGACTGTAACCAATATCTCTTGATACATATTCTACACCTTCACCAAGAGAAAAGCAACGTTTAATTACATCTAATTTTAAACTTATATCAGGATTGCGCGGATGATTTGGTTTATTAATATATTTTTGTTTGATTATATATTCTTTATCAAGTGAACCATGATAATCGGTAATGTCTGCTATTTTCTTTCTGTACCACTCATACAAGGTATGCCTTGATGGATAACCAAGAAGTGTTACTACCGCTTGTACTGATCCCAATCGTTCAAATTCCTTCAACGCTCGCTCTTTCTGTTCTTTTGTATACATTTATTTTACTCCTTTAGGAGTCCAAGAATATGTCCGCACCCCCCACTCAAATGAGGACCTTTTTGATGTGACCCCAAAAAGTTAGACTTTTTATAGCGTAGTAGTTTTAACGACTGCTACGCTATTTTTATGCAGCCAAGGTGTTGAGCCGATACTCAACCGGACTCATCCACCCAAGTTTTTCTTTTATTCTTTTCTCGTTGTAATATTTTATATATCTTTCAATAGCATCTTTAAGCTCTTCAAAGCTGTAATATGTAGTTCCATAATACATTTCCTGCTTTAATATTCCAAAGAAATTTTCCATCACAGAGTTATCATAACAATTTCCTTTCCGAGACATACTTTGAAATATTTTGTTTTCTTTAAGAACAGAGGAATATGCACCCATTTGATATGCCCAACCTCTGTCTGAATGGAATGTTCTTCTGTATGGGCAATCAGATGTTATTTCTATTGCTTGTTTCTGTGCCGATAAAACACTTGCCGCTGATGGAATTTTGCTTATACCATAGCTTAACACTTCACCATTAAACATATCAAGAAATGGGTCTAAATACAATTTCTTAATTACCATTCGGCCTTTGTTGTCAATCTCATAATACTTAAATTCGGTCGTGTCAGTAGTTATCTTTTGATGCGGTACAGATGTATTAAATCGCCTGTTAATTCTGTTTGGTGCTATTTTACCAACATTGCCTTTGTACGAATTATATCTGCGACTTTTTCGAGTAAATGATGTGACCTGGAAACATAATTTTTGCATGATTCTTTGAACTTTCTTTTTATTCACAAAAATCTTTCTGTTTCGTAATTCTCTATATACCCGTCTGTAACCGTAATCCTTGTTTTCTATATGGATTTTAGTGATTTCATCCTCCAACTGTTTATCAGGATTTTCTCTGTCAAATCGTTTTTGCCAATACATATATGTTGCCTTTGGAAAACCGACTACTGCGAGAATGTCTTTTAATTTGAACTGTCCTCGGAGACTGTGGACAATTCTCGCTGTTTTTTCAGAAGAGTTTCCTCCTCTAAACGCAGTCTCCTCAATTCTTTTAAATATGCATTTTCTATTCTAAGTTTAAGTAGTTCGTCTTCAAGTTCTTTGACATGCTCGGCACTTGTATCCACGGGTTTTTCTCCGTCATATTTAGAAGGCTTTTTACATTCTCTTATATCCAATGTTTTCTTACGACCTTTCTTTTTAGGTCTCAAAGCATCAGGTCCGGCAATTCTGAAATCATTGACCCATTTTACAATCAATGATGGATTACTAATTCCTTGTGATAGTGCTAATTCCTGATATGAGACCTCACTTGATAGATACAATTCTACCATAGAAAGCTTAAATTGAAAAGTATATTTCTTATTTTGTCTCGAACGCATTAACCCTTCTTCACCAAATTCTCTGTATGCGTGTACCCATTCTTCAATTCTCCTCTTTGCAGGAATGTTATATTTACTTGCTAAATATCTATACCCACCTTCAGCATTTAGATATGCCTGCACAACCTCCATTTTAAATTCAAAACTATATTTTGCCATGAAAAAACCGACCTCCCAATAGTTAGATTTTTGGTCTAACTTTTGGGGGTCGGTTCATTTCAGGTCCTCGTTTTTGTATTCAATTTACCTCATAATCCATCACCCAACATAACCGACACGAATAGATACTACGGTGTGCACGGTAGATTTACTGATATTAAAAATTTTGGCAGTTTTGCGGACTGTGGCGTTATTTTCTACAATATACTGTGCCAATTCGACAGCCCGTTTTTCGATATAATCTTTCATTCTCCCACCGACCTTTCTGTATAGCATATATATGAAAAATCGGTGTAATTTATGAGATTAAACCATCACCAACAATCTTATTTTTCTTGACAAAATATTTAACATTACTTATAATAGTATTATTGGCTGTTTATAAAGTATTAAGGAGAAATACAGGAGGAAATAAAACTTTTAATAACGTTATGCAAGGTTTATCGGACGCTATCGGTGCGTGAGATTCATCGGGTGAACGGCTGTTGACGACTGCGTGGAACAACGCAAACAAGGCAAGAAAATTGAATTTTTATATGACAAAAACGCATAATGTGTAAAGGCTGTATTTGTGTACAGCCTTTTACAATTTTAGAAGGAGTTTTGAATTGTGAAATCAAAACAAGATTTGACGGTAGGAAACATAAATAAAAAACTTTGGGTGTTTGCGATACCGCTTATGCTCGGTAACGTAATGCAGCAGTTTTACAACTTAGTCGATACATGGGTAGTAGGAAAATACATAGGCGACAATGCTTTGGCGGCGGTCGGTTCGTCATATTCACTGATGACATTTTTAACATCAGTGATTTTGGGATTGTGTCTTGGAAGCAGTGCATTTTTTTCAATAACATTCGGCGAAAAAAATATAAAACGACTGAAAAACGGAATGTTTATTTCGTTTGTTATGATAGGAATATTTTCACTCATACTGACGTTTGCGTCATTTTACCTTTGCGGCCGGATTATGAAAATACTTCAAGTGCCGTATGACATTCAAGGTATAATGAGCGAATATTTGAAGTGGATATTTGTAGGCATTTTCGCGACATTCCTATACAACTATTTTTCTAATCTTCTGCGAGGAATAGGCAATTCCGTAATTCCGCTTGCGTTTTTGTGCGTATCTGTGATACTTAATATCGGTCTTGATTTGTACTTTGTTTTGGTATTAAAGCAAGGCATAAGCGGTGCGGCGATTGCAACTGTAATATCGCAGTATATTTCGGGTATCGGACTTATGATATATGTGTACATTCGTTATCCCGAACTTCGATTAAAATATGAAGATACAAAGTTTGTAAAACGTACGGCATACGACATAGCAATACTGTCGGGAATGACGTGTCTGCAACAGTCTGTAATGAATTTCGGCATACTTATGGTGCAGGGGATTGTAAACAGTTTCGGTACACAAATTATGGCGGCGTTTGCCGTTTCTGTGAAAATCGACACCATTGCATATATGCCTGTACAGGATTTCGGAAATGCGTTTTCGACTTTTATCGCACAAAATTTCGGTGCGGGCAAGTATGACAGAATAAAAGACGGAATTAAAAAAGCACTCAAAAGTGTTGTACTGTTCTGTATTTTTATCAGCGCGATTGTGTTTATTTTTGCAAAACCGCTTATGATGATATTTGTAAATGCCGAAAGCACGGAGATTATAAACATCGGCGTACAGTATTTGCGTATAGAGGGGGCTTGCTATATCGGCATAGGTATTTTGTTTATGCTTTACGGATATTACAGAGCTATAAATAAACCGAGTATGTCTGTTGTGCTTACGGTTATTTCTTTGGGAATAAGAGTAGTGCTTGCGTATGTTTTGTCGCGTGTTATCGATGTAGTCGGTATTTGGTGGTCAATTCCGATTGGTTGGTTTATCGCGGATGCGGTTGGAATTTGTTTTTATTTATTTAAGTTTGACAGGTAATATTTTGTGAGATATAATTATATATAAGATTAGTTAGCAGTTGAATATGCGTGTGAAGTGATTTCGGAAGATGCAATAACTCTTGTGAAAGCCCTTATACAGGAGGCAGGCTGTGACGGTATTTATTACTGCGTGCAAAACGCGGAAACTTTTAGATTTACTTCGGAGGAATATCATAAATTTGTAGAGCCGTATGATTTAAAGGTGCTTGATTATGCCAACAGTATCAGTAAATATAATATACTTCATTGCTGCGGTTGGAGCGGTGACAAAAACAGAGTTGAAGTATGGAAAAATTATAAAGCAGCGGCAGTAAATTTGGCGGTTTATGTGGAAGATATGGACTTAAATGTGGGTAGAGATTTCTTTAACACAAATTGCGTGCTTGGTGGCTTTGACAACAGAAAAAACGGCGTTTTATACAGCGGTACGCTTGATGAGATCAAATCGGAAACAATAAAACTTATAAATACGGTCGGAAAAAAGGTACAATACTGGGGGCGGATTGTACGTTGTCAAATGATATTGATTTGTCACACATAAAATGCGTGGCGGATACTGCAAGAAATATATAAGACGAAAAACGGGGGTATATAAATATGTGGAAGATAAGGGATTTAAAGAAAAAGGCAAGGGGAACTTTTAAGCGGAATTATATCGGCATTGTTATAACGTGCTTTATCGCGGCCGTTGTTATGGGCAGCTTTATTAACCCGCTAAAAGAAGTGAGGACAATAAAAGACACTTATTTCGACCAGCTTAACGGAACGGTGCTTTTTGCGGAAAATCACAATTCCGATATGTCGAATACGGAAGTTGTCGATAACTTTTTAGGCAAGAGCGGTGAGGAAAGTGAAAGAGCACAGCATTGGACAAGAGGTGTACTGTCGGTGTTTGCGAAGAATACCGAGGGTGCAGGTAACTTTGTTTACGGTGTTTTAAATTCGATAAATCAAATTGTGTTTAACGACCGAGTGAGTGCCGGTGTTACTATTGCAATCGGCTCGTTGATTTATTTGCTTATAGCCATTCTTTTTACGAAGGTTTTGCTTATCGGACTGTATCGGTATTTGCTTGAAATTCGAGTCTACACAGGCACGAGAATTTCGCGAATATTGTTTCCGTGGTCTGTAAAAAAGGCACTGCATATTGCATGGGTTATGTTTGTAAGAAGTGTGTATTCACTTTTATGGTGCTTAACGATAGTCGGCGGATTTATTAAGATTTATTCATATAAACTTGTACCGATGATTATTGCGGAAAATCCCGAATTGAGTGCAAAAGAGGCTATAAAACTTTCTGAAGATATGATGAAAGGGTATAAGTGGAGAGCATTTTTGATTGATTTGTCATTTATCGGTTGGGATATATTGAATATACTTACACTTCAGATTTTGGGCGTATTTTTCCTTGAACCGTATAAACGTATGACGACAGTTGAACTTTATATGACGTTGCGTGAAAAAGCAAAGGAAAGAGATATTGAAAATGCGGACAGGCTGTGCGATAAATTGCTTGAAAGTGAAGTGACAAGCGGAATATATCCTATTAATGAATACTTCATAACAGTGCCTAAGGGCAAGAAGTGGATACTGGAAGATTATGAACGTGATTACGGATTATCGTCATTGATACTGATATTTTTCACATTTGCAATGATAGGTTGGTTGTGGGAAGTGTTATTGTTCCTGTTTACAAGAGGTGAATTTATCAACAGAGGTACTTCACATGGACCGTGGCTGCCGATTTACGGCGTAGGCGGTACGGTTGTACTGATTGTGTTAAAAAAATTCAGAAACAAACCGTGGCTGACATTCCTTTTGTCAATGGTGCTGTGCGGTGTAATAGAGTATGTTACATCGCTTATACTTGAAAAAGTTCAGGGTATGCGTTGGTGGGATTACAGCGGATATTTTATGAATTTTCAAGGCAGAATTTGCCTTGAGGGATTGGTTGTGTTTGCACTCGGCGGTTGTGCGGCGGTGTATCTTGTAGCACCGTCACTTGACTATCTGTTTTGCAAAATTCCTATGAAAATTAAGAAGATTATATGTGTCGTACTTGTAGTCCTGTTTGTCGCGGATATGGCATATTCGGCATTTGTGCCTAATATCGGCGAGGGTATAACGGATAATGATGTGGCGAGAATAGAAATTAAAAAATCCGACGTATTGATTGCGTCGGATTTTTTGTTGATTTGATTTTTGGAGCTGTTGACGTTTCGTTTGCGGGCTGTTTGTTTAGAAGAATATAACAAGCGAGACGGTGAACATATCGTCTGAATTTGAAACGTTCATAACGCCGTGATACTTGTCAACAACGGCATTGACCGATTCAAGTCCCAAACCGTGCATACCTTTTTTGGATGATATTAATTTAGAACCGATCTTCTTAACGCTGCCGTCAAACGTATTTTTTAAATCTAAAATCAATTTGTTTTCATCAGCTGTGCAGTTCAGCACAATTCGCCTGTTTTTAAGCGGTGCTTTTGAACAAGCCTCCATAGCATTTTCAACAAGATTGCCGACCAAAATACTTAAATCAATATCACTCATAGGCAGTCCGTTCGGAACTGATACCGAAGTTTTAAAGTCTATTGAATTTTTAGCCGATGAAGAAACATAGAAGTGGAGCAGAGCGTTAAGCGTAAGATTTTCACAGAAGAACAGCGGTACTGTGTCATTTGTTTCGCTTGAATATTCTTCGAGGTATTCGGCGATTTTATCAAATTGACGATTGTTTGCAAAGTCGTTTATTACTCTGAAATGCTGACGCATATCGTGGCGGAGCTTACGTGTTTCTTCGATTTGTTCGGTTATGTGGACATAGTTTTCCTTGTAAAGATTTATCTGACGTTCCATAAGTCGTCTTTCGTCATCAAGAGCCATATTACGTCTGTATTTATCTGCAATACTTGCCCAGTAAACAAAGTACAGACAGCCCAAAATCGCAAGTATACCTATTTCAACCGACTGGTCGGTATAAATCGAGTCATAAAGCGGTTGAATAATGTTAAAGAATAACGATACGGCAAAGCAGATATTGCCGAACAGAAAAATTCTGCCGTATTTAATATCGTTAAAGACCGCATAAGTGCCTATTGTGACAAGATAAATTGCGGCTAACCACTCAAACACATTGCATAGGTTTGAAAAGAAAGTGCATAACGGTGCGCTTAAATAAGGCGTAAATACTCCGTATACAAGTGAGATTGCACAAAACACTGAACCGCATATTTCGGAAATACTGCTCACGGTTTTGTTCAAATTGCAGAGCCTGTTTTGGAGCATTATAACCATCAAATACACAAAGTACGCACAAAAATGCTCAAATATGTACGAAAAATTACCGTCCATAGTGAAACACAAATTGAGCAGTGGGTGATTGAGGTAAGCGGCATATGTAAGACACATAAAGAAGAACATATACGAATAATTGCTTTTACTGCTTAATGCAAGAAACAGTGAGAATATCGCACCGAAGAATATCATCGTCATAAAAAAGTTGCTTATGAGAACTTTAAGTATTCGGGCGATATTGATAGCATATGGAACACCGAGTGTCGGCGGTGATGTAATTCCCGCTTTAATGCCTGACGCGTCCTTGACGGCGATTGTTATATACGTTTCGCCGGAGGCACTGAAAAATGCGCCACGGTTTTGTATTTGTGCTTTATAATTATGTATATCGCCGACCTTTAAATACAGTTTGTCGTTGATGTACAGTTCATATGCCGAGTAAACCTGAGGCATTTCCAGTGCGTAAAATCCCTCTTTTTCGGGGAAGTTTATTTTCATTCTGTATGTTCCGATAAAGATATTGTTTTTTGTTTGGCTTGTGTACGCTGACTCAGTATCGCCGATTGAAATATATTTCATATTCGGAAGTGAAGTTTGATTTTTAAAATATGTCGGAGTGAGAAGTGCGTCTTCGTAAAATTCCCAATCCTTTATAAGAAAGTGAAACGAATTGTTGTCAATTTCCTCTTGCGAAAGCGTCAACACACCTTTTTCGGGCTGGAGCTTGTTGTATGTATATTTGTTATTGAAAGTATATAAAAATTCTGTCATCAAAGAGATAAGAACTATTGCGATAATAAAAATTACTGCAATAGTCTTGATACGTTGCTTATTTTCCATAGTAATCATAGTGACCTTTATTCTCTTATAATATCTTTTAATTCATAAGTTAAATACTGTTTCTTTACTTGTTGGTTTTCACGTTTTTTAATCGGAACATAATCTCCGTTTTGCATTAAAAAATCATTGCCCGAAACAGTGTTGACGTAATCAAAATTTACGATAAATCCTTTACAGCAGTTTGAAAAACGGCTGTCTTCTGTCAAAATTGACGCACACTGTGAAAATGTGTTTTGAATTTCAATCGTCTTGTCCTTCAAATGAAGCCGGACTTTTCTGTTTATAACATCTATGTACATTATCGAATCATATGCTATTTAAAGTTTTATTTCGGGTTTTGTTTTGTACAGAACCGATAATGCTTTTGAAGGTTTTTCGTATTTTTCGAAATATCTCTGCATAAGTGACTCAACTGCATTTTTTGTTATCGGTTTTACAAGATAACAAAAAGCATTTACACTGTAACTTTCACAAGCGAAGTTATTGCTTGTAGAAAGGAAGATGATTTCAACCGAACTGTCTGTTTTGCGTACAGTGTTTGCAGCTTCAATTCCGCTCATACCCGGCATATATATGTCAAAGAAAATTATATTATATTTGTTGTTTTCAAATTGCGTGACAAAACTTTCGGCATCGGAAAAGTCGGATATTGTAACGTTCATATTTCTTTCGGAGAAATATTCGTTAAGGTAATTTACAAGCGTTTCTCTGCCGACGGCTAAGTCATCAACAACTGCAATATTCATCGAGTTCACCGCCTTATGGATTTAAGAGCTGTCAACATTTTGCCGATATACTCTGATTATATTATATCATTGTAAAAATAATAATTCAACATATAAAATTGAGTTTCAGTTAATAAAATTGAGTTTCAGTGCGGAAAATTGCTTTTTAAACGTGCAAAATGCGTTTTACGCAAAATCTATTGAATTTTGATTTTAGGTATATTATAATTTCATCAGAAAGCAATGAGATACAGCAGAAGATAAGGAGATATGAGAATGGGATTTTTTGATTCATTTAAGTCCGGAGCAAAAGATGTCTTTAAGGGGTATGATAAAGTTAAGCTAAAGGAAAAGATTACATATGATGAACTTTATGAGATTATGAAAGACGAAACATATTCTGTCGGCAAACCTGAGATTACGGGTTCGGGATTAATGAGATGTATTCAATTTCCTGCTGTGGATAAATATAAAATTCAAATTGCTATAACTTCAAAAACGATTACCATTTCAAAAATATACAGCGGTGCAGGCGGTTTGGCGAAAGAGATAATCGGTGACGCTTTTACAAACGGAATGTATGATATAGTCAATGAAGAAAATATTGACCTAAACAGAGCAACCAGAGAAGTAGGGGAAAAGCTTAAAGTTCTTTTGGAAAAAAGGGGTTTGGCTTAAAAAATAAAAAAAGAGGAATAAATTTCTTAATCGATGCATATTAATTAAGAAGTACGTTAAAAGGAGGAAATGGAATGAAATCAAAGGTAGTAGCATTAATTCTCTCTATCTTTTTGGGGGAACTTGGAATTGATAGATTTTATCTTGGCTACATAGGTACAGGTATTTTAAAATTAATAACCTGTGGGGGATTCGGAATTTGGTGGCTTATCGACTTAATTATGATAGCAACAGGAAAACTTAAGCCAAAAGACGGCTCAGAGTATGCAGAATAATAAAAATAATTTTTTTAAAATGAAAGGACAAATATATATTATGAAAAAGAAAATTTTAATTATGGCAATGATTGCCGCTATGTCAGTAACAGCTTTAGCCGGTTGCGGAAGTGATGCAGATACATCATCAGACACAACGACATCAAATGTAACAACAACTTCTGACGATACAACATCATCTGATACTGTTATCGATGATGAAACATTCGCACAGCTTCAAGACATCTATTCAAACCTTGTTGAACTGCATACAACAGTTGCAGACGCTGTAAATGACGGTACAATCGAGGCAGATGCAGAAACAGTTGATCTTCTAAATCAAGCTGCCGACGTAATCAAAGAAATTGGCGATATTGAACAGACTGATTTCACAGATGAAGACGAGGCGCTACAATTGGTAGATTCTATGTCAAAAATGGCTGATGGTTTGGCTGCCGTTGCAGGTGTTGACGCAGAATAATTGATTTGGAAATTTAAAACAGTCCCCTAAAAAATCCGATATTTTATTGGACTCCATATAAAATATAAGTGCATTTTATCTGTACTGCAAAAATTGAAAAGCGGCAGCATTAGCTGTCGCTTTTGGAGTAATTGGGGATGTTTTTTGAAAGAGAGAGATTATGGCAAAGAAAAAAGGGTGTTTATTTAAAATAGGAATTGCATTATTAATATTTATAGGCTTGATATTTGTGTTGTTTTGTATGGTTTTGATTATGCCGTCGGAGGAGTATGAAACGGTTAATTACGATATTCCGAATATGCGTGATTATTATACTCATATAAAGGGTAACGGAGAGGACAAAGTTACACTTATGGTGTATATGGTAGGTTCTGACCTTGAAAGTGACGGCGGAGCGGCGAGTGAAGATATTGCCGAAATGGCGGCGGCAAATGCGGATAATATTAATATTACATTACAGACAGGCGGAGCGGCCGCGTGGGAAAATGCAAGCATAAGTGACGGAAAAACGGAACGTCATATAATTAAAAACGGTGAATTGCAGAACGTGGAGAACTTGGGTGAAGCACAAATGACGTCCCCTAATACGCTGACTGATTTTATAAAATGGTCTGCCTCAAATTATCCTGCCGACAGATATGAACTTGTGCTTTGGAATCACGGCGGCGGTACGGCACTTGGTTTCGGATATGACGAAATGTATCCTGATGATATGCTGTCGCTGTCACAGATAGGAAATGCTCTGTCAGACAGCGGAATTAAGTTTGATATTGTAGGCTTTGACGCGTGCCTTATGGGTACGATTGAAACGGCATATATGCTTGAACCGTATGCGGATTATCTTGTTGCATCGGAAGAATATGAGCCGGGAACGGGTTGGTATTACAGTGAATGGCTTAAAAATTTGTCTGACAATACGTCAATGCCGACTGTCGAAATAGGTAAGAAGATTGTGGAGGACTATATAAACGGTCCTGATTCGAGTTTTTTTGATTCAAATACGCTTTCAATCGTAGATTTGAGAGAAATTCCTTATACATATTCAAAGCTATGCGAAACAATGCAGCAGGAAGAAGGAGTTTTGGACAGCAGATATTCCGTAATATCACAGGCAAGATACAATGCAAAATCATTCGGTGACGGTGAGTATGAACAGATTGATATAAAATCATATCTTGAAGAATGCGGCAAGAGTGATACGGAACTGGGCAAGGTGCTTAGAAGTGCGGTTAAGTATTCGGGCAGTTCGTCTTACAATTCGAACGGACTTGCAATGTATTTCCCGTATGACTATCCCGACTATTATGCGGAAATAAAAACAGAAACAGATAAGTTCGGTTATAACGGCTACAACAGCTTTTTCGATAGATTTTTGAGCATTATGGGTACAGGACAGATGAATTATTCGAGTGAGAATGATTACAGTGATTATTCTTGGTATGACAATACAAATTACGATACCTATAATGTATCAGATGAGTTGGAAGTAAAGGACAAGGGTGATTATTTTGCATTGTCGCTTTCGGACGAGGAATGGGATAAAATAAACGGAATTAATGTATGGGTGTATGTTGATGACGGCGATGGTTACGTTGACTTGGGTTCGGACAATGTGTATGAATTTGACGATGACGGTGATTTAATGGTTGATTTCGATTATTATTGGGTTGCATTAAACGGTCAGGTTGTTCCGTTTTACTTTGAATACGAAACGCCGGAGAACGTAAAGGACGGATACACATACGGCTATGTCCCTGCGGTGCTTAACGGCAACGAGCAGATTGAAATGATGATTTATTGGGACGAAAAGCACCCCGACGGTTATTTGGCAGGTTACAGACCGTACAGCGAAGAAGAAAATATATCAGTTCCGCAAAAAGGCTTTAAGCAACTTAAAAACGGCGATACGTTGGAATTTTTATGTGATTACTATACATATGACGGTGAATATGACGGAGTGTATTCATATGGTGATAAAATCGTTGTAAACGGCGATATTACTGTAGGTTATGAATATGTCGGCGAGTATGACACGAATATTTGTTATGAGCTTACCGATATATATAACAACAGTATAACAACCGAAATGATAGAACTTAAAATGAATTAAAAAACTATATGGAGGGAAAGAAGATGAAAAAATTTATAAGCACATTACTGTGTATTGTATTTGTTGCGGCACTTATGCCCGCACAAATTGCAAAGGCTGACAGCGATGTTATGAGTGTCGCAAATCAAGTAAAAGTACCTATATTGAATGAGCAAACGTACAACAACAAAAAACTTATGAATAAGTACACACGCGATATGTCGGATTGGTGGGCAACCGATTTGACATTGACGGCGGGAATGTTGTTCAAGAGATGTGATGTGGATAATGCGTATTATCAATACTGGGGTTCAATCAATGAGGCGGTTGAAACTATGGGTATGGCTTACGTTTCGACATTCAGAGGACACGATAACGGATTTTGGTCAACGAGTTTTAAGCTGAAAGACAGCGTTGCAAACAATTCCGTATTTCCCGAATTGGAAGCGACAGGTCAGCTTATGATGAGGTTCGGCGCTAATTTGATAGGTAATCACGCAAAAATGTCCTTTAAGAATACTATGATTCGAGGTGAGGGAAAAAAGGACAGCGGTTGGTTTAAACTTCAAAGCGGTGATACGTTAAACAATAAGTTTAAAATGCAAGGTGTATTTGATGCAAAAGTAAAAAAACCATATGTGTTCTTTGCCGATATAACAAAGCCAACTGTTAAATCGGCAAAAATGAACGGCACTGTACTGTATCTTGATATGGGTGAAAAGCTGAGAAGTATTGAAAACGGAAAGATTACGTTGACGCTTTATGCGACAAACGTTGAAAGCGGCGTTCAAAATATGGAACTTACTGCGACTTCCGGCGGTATAAACGGAAATGAAATATTTTTCTATGTACACGCACCTAAAAATGTTAAGGAATATCAAATTACGAAGATTAAGAGCATAGAGTATGACAAAAAAGAGTACACCGGTCAAATGTACGGTATAGCTTATGCCGACAAATATTTGGCGAGAAACGAAGAACCGCGATTTAAGGTTATAGACAACGCACCGGGATTAATTCCGGAATACTTTACCGCCACATCTCCGATTACGGACTATGCCGGCAACAGCCTTGACATTCATACAAAGGATTTGACGAGTTACTCACTTTTAGTCGATAAAAAAGCACCTGAAATTGACAGCGTTGAAATTGCGGGAAATATGATAGCGGCAGATTCAACGTCATATTCACAGCCGAGCGATTGGCCTGAAGATATTGACAAGAGCAGTGTGTTTGCAGGTGTCGGCGATACATTAACTTTTTCTGCAATGACAACGGAAAAAATTAAAACGAGCGAAAAAAGTTCAATGACTGCAGAACTTAATATATCGCAAAACGGAAGTAAAGCAGTGCTTGAAACCGAAAAATTTGAAGATATGTATGACGGCGTAAACAAGCGGACGGCAACGAAGATTACGTTTAAACCGATTACGATAACCGCCGATATGACTTGTGATAATAGCGAGCCTATAAGAATTGAAAAAATAAACACGGCAAACGTAGTCGATTTGTATAATAATGAGTTGGCAACGCAGAAAATATCGAAAAATCCGAAACAGCAGATTTATTTTGACAATATCGCACCGACTGTAAATGTCGGTGAAATAACCGGTGATGTAAACAGCGGTGAATTTTGCATACCGCTGAATTTCAGTGACGGAAAAGGCACGGTATCTGATTTTGACGGATTGACGGCAAGTTTTGCGTGGTGCTATGACCAAGATAAGCAAATTCCGTTTAAGTATGCTGTGACGACTTCCGCCGATACACCGAGTGAGTATAAAGAATCGGTGCTTAACAACGAAAATAACCTTGCGTGGAATAAATTCGATTTGCCTGTAAAAGATTATTACTTACATATTAAAACCGATAATTCCGAAATCAAAAACACAAAACTTTATTTCAGAACAGAGGACTGGGCAGGAAATGTGGGTGAACAGTCTGTTGATACGGATATAAATATTGACCGTGTAGCACCGAATGTTGCGCTTATGTCGATGAATACCGAGTATGAAAACGATACCGCAAAGATATTGGCAAAGGTACGTGTAACCGATTTTAACACAGACGGCTTGAATGTTAAATATCAGCTTGTAGACAAAGGTGTTGAACCGACCGACAGTGATTGGTCGGAGGGCTTGCTTAATGACGGAGTTTTTGACTTTGAAACTAAATTTGACGCGGCACAAAAATATGAAAAAGAATTGCTTGTGTATGCGACAGACTTTAAAGGTAACAAGTCGAATGTTTCACGTTATGAGGTGTATGCCGACTTGACAAAGGCAAAGGCAAAATATACGGTTGTAAGCGATTTGTCACAGATACATACAAAGCCTGATGTGCAAATTTCGGCACCTGACAATCCCGACAATAAAGCTAATGCCACCACGCGTGTAACACTTACAATGGGTGACAAGACTTACGCAAGCGTATATGACAGTGCCGACAGTAAAAACATATTTGATTTTGACGGCACATGGTATGCGGTTACATACAACGAGGATAAAACCGGTTTTGACGGAGTAACCGCTCTTACGGCGGACGGAGTGAATGAACTTAAAAACTTTTACGGCACAGTAAACGTAAAATTTGAAAGTGCGTTTGCAGATTTGACACCTGTAAGCGGTGCAAGTATAAAGCCGTCAAATTCCGAAGAAGAAGTGACATATCAAGCGGAGGGCGACTTTAATGTTATGACCGCACCTGTACTTGATAATGTATATAATCTTGAATTTACTTCAATAAAGGACAGTAACGGAGATGTTATTAAAGCCACAGGAGTGGGTGATGACAAGCACATAAGAAGAAACAGCGATATGACTGATGTCAGAATTAATTTTGAATTGTCAAATACAAAAGTTGCCGATTGGGTTACGGATAATTTGGACTTTGATAAATCGTATGTGACAATAACAAATTCGGAAAACAACGAGGTTTACAACGCAAAGTTAAGCAGAAATGCAAGCCAAACTCTTGCAATGCCGCTTAGAGATAAAGACGGTAACTTGCTTGGAACGGATACATACAGAATTGCGGTTTATTTGTATCAGACAGGCAGTGACAGCCCTGCCGAATTTAAGTGCGATACGGCGGTACTTCTTGACAATATCAAAACGTCCGCAGATGTCGGTGTAAACAGATATGAAATCATTCCCGAACACGAATATTACCCTATTCCTAATCCGATACCGTCAATCGTAAAAGAAAGCGATACGGCATTTAAAACAATCAATATCGGTAATGCTGAATTTAAGGAGATTGACCGTAATGAAGATGAGGGATATTCTTTAGAACAGAATATGGCACATATCGTCAAAATGACGCTTAAGAGCAATGATGTTTCAAAAGAATTGTGCGGTGAAACAATCGGTAAGGCAGAGGGATTCCGCTTGTGGAATAAAGCGTGCAATGGCGGAGAAGATTTACCGTTTGAAAAGACTACTGACCTAACAAGAGAATACGAGATAAACTTAATGCAAAACACTGCAAAAGAAACTCTTGACGGAGTAACGGCAACGGGCGGTTTGCAATTTGAAAAGGGAAGTAACACTTTCTGTTATCAAGTTAAATTGGAAAACGGCAATGTATCGCCGATATACGAGTTCACGGTAAATATGGTTGAAAGTATACCGCAGATTGCAATGGATTTTGATATGAACGAATCGCAGAATTATACGGATGACAACGGAACAATGCACGTTATTTCCGCTGATGCAACCGTAAAAAATGCTTTCTCCGAAAACGGTAATGTAACGGTATATTATGTTCACAGAGAGGATTACAGCAGTTGGACTGCCGATGAAATCGGACTTGACGAGGTTGTTACATTGAAGGGTGATAGTGCCTTTAATTATCAGAACTGTAGACAAGACGAAAACGGCAGAGATAGGCTCAACTTTGCATTTATTGCGATAGACGAATCCGGTAATTCTGTTTCATATATTCCGCAGTTCAAGGAAAAAACGAAATATACCTTTGAAAATGATGCATTGACAGTAACTCAAGCAAATCTTAACACATACAACCAGGGTGATTATATTTATAATTTTTATGCCAAAAATCTTGACATGGACAAAAGCTCTTTTACAGTTGTGAAAGACGGTGAAATGTACAATATGCCTATGAAAAACTATCAATATCCGAATGAATTGGGTTTTGAGGGCGGTTATTATCGTGAGGACAGCACGTCCACTAATTTGAGTATAGACTTTACAAGACCATGGAGTGTGGAAAAGGCAGGCGAGCCTTTCTTTGACAGTATTACGTTTAACTTTGTAGGTGTGCATGGTGACACAGCAACGAGAACGTATACCAAAGACGATGAAAATTACGGAAGCTTGGTAACGAACTTTAAATATGAAGAACCGCGATTTGTTGAAGTTTCTGATGACGATTCATTAGCGGATTACAGTTATATCTGCAATGACAGAGGTGTTAAGGTATACTTTAACGGATATTTAAAATTAAAGGGCGATACGGTTTATGCGTCTGCTCACTATCTGCCGATATACTCAAACGGTACATACGAAGTTGAGGGCGAGGATATGTTCGGCAATACATGGACAATACCTGTAACTGTTACACTTCTTGCAGACGGTCCAAAGGTTACAATGTCAACTTTGTATAAGACAAAGGGCGATATTACGGCGAATATCGAATATACTTCTCCCGTAACTGTTACGGAAAATGACGGAAACACATTTGCAAAAATCGAAAACAACGGAACAAATAACGTAACCGTAACCGCAACACAGCCTACAAAGGTTACAATGAAGTGGACGGATAACGGAGCTGAAAAGAGTAAAATATTAAATATAACCAATAATGAGATAAAACCGATAAAGCCGAAAGTTGTATGGGATTATGACGAAGATGATGTGGTTGACGGCTGTATATACGGCGAAGTAACCGCAAAGCTTGTTGATGAAAACGGCTCAACACTTGTTGATACCGCAACGGGCGAAACACCGAGCCATACATTCTATCCTAACAGTGAAACGGAATTTACATTCAGGAATTACAAAAATCAAAATGATACTTTGGGTGAAGATTATACAGTTACGCTTGATGTAACACTTAAAGATTATCAGCCGCCCGAAGAATATGTCGATACAATGCCGCCGAGTGTTGAAATGGTTGGTTATACCGTAAGGGGCGGTGTGGCACAAAGCAAAAAACTTGTGCTTAATCTGTATGATGATAACAAGCATTACTTAAATCCGTCACTTCCTGATTTAAGCGGCGGAGGCTATGAAACAGTTACCGACAGTATATCATTTATGAAGAAAATGGGTTGGTCGTCACATTACAGATTTAATGTAATCGTGTCTGATATAAACGGTGTAAAGCTTATTGCAAAAGCGGGACTTAATGCCGAAACACCGACATTTGATTCAACAAGCGATACGATTGACGGAGTGAGTGTAAACGGCAGAACCGTTGATATAACAAAGAATGCGGAATTTACATTGTTTGCAGTCGACAGCTGTAATAATGTCACCGAAATTCCGCTTGTTGCGGATAACTTGGGCGAAGCGCCTCAGCCGCATTTACAGAAAGTCGTGTCGGGCGATATGCAGACCGTAAAGGTATACCTAATACCGCCTGAGGACAGTGACTTTACAAACCTTGTTATGACTAATGACAACGCAAAACAGGAAACAAGTGACGGAGAATACAACGGCTTGTATTATATAGAAGTAACAGGCAACGAAAATATTGTTATAAACTACACATACACATATAAAGGTGAGAACGAAAGCGGTGAATTAAAAGCAGCCGTTACGGAAATAGACAATTCACCTGCAAATAAAATCAGTGAAGTTTGGTCTGAAAACGCAAAGAGCAGTAAGACGAATAAATCCGTTACGGCACAGCTTAGATTTGATAAGCTCATCACGAAAGCGGAATGGAAAAATCAAAGCGGCTATCTTCCTGAAATATACAAACTTGATAATCAAGTTACAATTTCATATTCGGAAAATGCACCGACTATGACGCTTGTTTGTACAGCCGTAAACGGTCAAGTGTGTGAAATTACTTTGAATGAGGTTAAGAACATCGACAAAAACGCACCGATTATTACCGAAACAATTCAGCCGTCCGAAAATCACCGTAAAGTGACAGTGACTTTAAAAGCTGACAAAGAAGTTATTTTCAGAGAAAACGGAAAACAGGGAACTGAATTTACACGAGTAATAAACGCAAACGGCGAATATGTATATCACTTTGCGGACGCTGCAGGCAATCTGACGGAAAAGGTTGTTAAGGTTGACAGCATCATTGATAAAGATTTGTCGCTTACATTCAGTCTTGCAAGTGACGGTACAGACAGTAAGGAGTCACCGGATAAACTCGGTCGTTTAAAGGTCGGTGACACTGTATATGTGAGTGCAAACAGAAACTGTACGGTAACATGGAACGGTGACACAACAGGTCAAAATCTTACGGCCGGTGCGTGGACGAAGTTAACCGTATCGGAGGATTTGGCAGGCTTGTATCCTACAATAAAGGCAAAGGACGAATATTCAAATACAAAGTATTATCACTTTATGCAGATAGCAATGCCGGATAAAAAAGCACCGACTATCAAATTGAAAAAGGAAACGGTGGAAATCGACTTAAATTCAGAAGATATTTTGTCACAGCTTAAAGCGAATATGACGGTAAGCGACAACGAAACCGAAAAGGACAAAATCAAGCTTGATGTTACTTACACAAAACCGCAGACAACGGGAACCGTAAGGGTGACTTATACCGCAACTGACGAGGCAGGAAACAGCAGTGAAAGATACGGATATATCTATTTCTATGAGGATACTCAGCTTAGAGTCAGCGTAAACGGTGAGTATATTTACAGAGATATGATTGTGCTAAGCAAAAACGAGGCACAGAACATTGTCGTTGAAAGCAATGGCGAGCCGTACAGTGTTAAATATAAAAACGGTATAAAGACAGTCGGTCAAATGAAAATCGGTGCGACTGAATTGGCAAAGAATAAGGATAATACAGAGCCGATTACATTCGTTCCGAAAAAGGCGGGGTATTATACATTTAATGTACAAACGCAGGGACGTGACAATTACAGATTTGTAATTTACGTTCAATAATGAAAAAAGGAGGTTTACTATGCTGCAAAGATTAAAAAAGATTATATCAGCCTTAACCGTAACAGCGATGATTTTCGGTATAATGCCTATCGGCGCGTTTGCCGAAAATCTGAATAAGGCGGATTACGAAGAATTGAACGACGGTTATTTGAAAGTCGTTGTTTCAGCGAAAAACGGCGGTTTTCTGATAGATACCGTTGAGGGAGATAAGCTGAACAAAGCAGATGATAATAAATATCTTTTGTTTCCCGATGAAAATTATGATACATCATATACCTCTTTTCGTGTAAAAAGAGGTGATGAGGTAAAGGACTATATTTTCGGAAGAAAATACGGTTTCTTGGGTAAGGACAGCAGTGACGTCACTTTGGTGAAAAACAGTGACAACATTGTCGCAACGTGGAGCGTTGACGGTTTGACTTTTACGCAGACCGTCACGCTTGCAAATACAAAATCGGCTCTGCACGGTATGGCGTCAATTTCATACGGTGTAAAGAGTACGGATGGAAGAAGTGCGGACAGTGTTCAGGCAAGAGTTATGCTTGATACCGCACTCGGTTATCAGGATTACGCGGTGTATGAACTGACGAAAAAGGACAGTACATATGAGCAGATACAATCCGAAACGGTTATTGATAACTCTGACGGAGAAGCATACAACAACGCATTGTTCGGATATGACAATCCGAAAGCACCGTCTGTAACGGCTTATACGGTGAATGCGTCGATTAACAATAAAATTGTCGCACCGTATCAAATAGCGTTCGGACATTGGAACAACCTTGCGTCAAGTGTATTTGATTTTGAACCAGATAACTCGTTGACATTTACAAATCCGTATAACGAAAAATATTTGACTGCCGACAGTGCGTATGCTTTGTATTTCGATATGGGCAGTGTGGCGGCAAACGGTGAGGGCGATACCGTTGCGACAAATTACGGTATATATTCAAACGTAACCGTAAATAACGATGATAAGGTTGCAATAAATTTTTCATCTGAACTCGGAGCAATGCAGCTTACCGATACAAAAGACGAATACAAACCGCAAACGGCGGACGGTAAAAACGGTGATTTCAGCGTGTCAACGCAAATTAAAAACGTGTCGCAGAACGAAATGAAACAAATTGCCGTTGCGGTATATCCGCAGGAGGGAATAACACCGTATGACTTGTCGGGTAATCTTGACGTTACAGCTTCATATTCAAACCCTTTCAGTGTTGATATTATAGATTTTAACGCAGATGAAGAACGACAGGTTGTGTTTAACTTTAATGCCGAACCGCTTACGGCTACCGATTACAGAAAAATCGAAGTGCGTTGTTATGACGTGAGCGGAACGGACGGTAAATTGCTTTCCGAAAACTTAATCGGTCAGAGAAGTATATATCTTCTTTGCCCGGGTGCAACAGGTGACAGGGTGTCGTTTATAAGCACCGCACCCGAGATTGTTTATAACAGAGGAACAAGACATATTTACCTTGCAGGTCAGAATTTCAATTTACTTAAAAATAAGAGTGAATACGATATAAAGGTTACGCCTTTAAACGGCAGTCAGCCGTTGACCGTAAGTGCGGAAAACTTCATTTTGGATACCGAAAACAATACGGCGGATTTGATACTTGACGAGCTTATGTCGGTCGGTACATATCAGATTGTATTTGATATGAAAGATCCGACTAAAAAAGATATTACGTCTGACGCACTGAAGTTTAATGTCAGTGATGATATTGCATATCAAGGCGGTTCTTATGGAGTTGTCACGATTGAAAAAGACGGCGATAACAAGTATGTCCTAAGGGCGTATAAAGACGAAAAGGAATACAGTGACGAAGTTCCAAATGCTCAAAATATCTCTTTGCTTGAACTTCGCGGTGACTTTACGTTAAAATATGAAAACGGTAAAATTGCAGAGGCAGAGGCAGTTTCGCTTGAAACGGTAGACCATAAGGCGAAAAGCACAATAAATATCAGTAATTGTCTTGATATTGAAAAAGGTACTGTAACCGTGTCTGTCGAAAACATCGGTCAGGACGACCAAACTATTAATATAGATATAGACGGCGAAGTTTATACGACAGGCGCAAGAACAAAGGTTTGGAGCGGTGTATGTGCGATTTCGTCATTTGAAAACGGCTCCGAATCAACACTTTTGCAGTACACAAACGAGGGCGAACAGACAGGTGACGTTGAAAACAGCGTTGCAAATACAAACGGTATTATGCTTATGTGGCCGGGTGCGGCAAGTACCGCACAAACCATTGCGGGAATGGTAATGGAATTCAGATACTGTCAGTTCGGACAGATGGCGACAGTTGACGGTGAAGTCACTTCAAAAACACCGAAACAAAGAGTAATCGCATTCGGTGCACAACTTTCACCTGATTTTCTTGTTCCGTCAAACTTTGATTGGAGCAACAGAAAAACTTCCGCAATGGAGGTTGCACAACTGAAAATGGCGAGCAGTAATTACACTCCGTCACAGCTTAGAGATGTACAGGACAGATATGCCGAGGACCAAGAGGAATGGGAAGACGCAGAGGGCGGAAGTCTGAATTTGTATATCCATGATATACTTTTCGGCGGTGGATTTATCGGATTTAATACGTCTGTCGAAGTAGAAGTTCCGTCATATGCGGATGGACTTCCGAGCGTTGAGGGTACTCTTGACTTAAAGGTTATGAACAACGAATATACTATCGGCGTTCAAGGCAGTGCCGATATGATGGCATTTGAAATGGAGGCGGAAATTCGTCTTAGAAGTAACAACGGAATACCTATTCCGGATAAATTATATTTCTATGCAGGCGGATTTACACCGGGCATAAATGTTGACGGAATGGGCGTATTTTGGATTAAAGGTGCAGGCGGCGGTATAGATAATCTGTTTGAAACGATTTATCCGTCCTCATCCGTACCGCCTATAACGCTTCTGCTAAGCGGACAATTCGCTTTGTTTGATGTTCTTTCCGCAAGAGGTGATGTAAGTATCAGCCCGAGAGATTTGAGTATTGCACTGTCGGACGTGAATGTTGCGGGAATTACACTTATAGACTATGCGGGAATTGAATGTGCATGGTATCCCGAACTTAGATTTGCAGCGGGAGTGTCTATCGGTATATTCGACGTTATTTCGGGTGACGGACATTTAATTGTAGAAAAAGATAAGGTTAAGGATAAATATTTCTGGGAAGGTTATGCCACGGCAGTGGTAAGTATTCCTAAAAAAATACCGATTTTCGGCGGTATTGAAATAGGTTCTGCCGATTTGGGTGTCAATGCCGAAAAAATATGGGGTGCTTTGCACGTTTTGAAAATTGACGCAGGTGTAACATATTATTGGGGCGGAGATGTAGATTTCGCTTTCGGTAAATATGACGCACCGGAACCGACTATTGAGTTGAGTGCGGAGGGTATTCCTGTTTATTATGATGAAAAAACAGACCGTACCTTGTATATGAAACTCAATAACAGTATTCGCACATTGGCGTCAACAGAGGATATATCATTGTTCGGCTCAAACGGTGCGACGGTATCATCGCTTGCGGGTAAAACGGTACATTCGGTTAATTTCGGCAAGTATAACAACGAAAACGGAATACTTACAATTTCGTATGACGCACCGAGTCAGCTTATTGCGGAAACATACGCAAAGAATATTGAAATGGAAAATTATCCGATAGTATGGTCAGACAGTTCAAAAACGGCAGACGATACAGCCAACGCAAATGCCAACGCAATGTTGAATTGGAATGAGGATACAAAGAAAGCAACCGTTACAATAACGGTTACAGATGAAAATTACTTTAATAAAGCATTGCAATTAAAAACAGGTATTGCGTCAAGCGTGACTATATACGCACTTTCAAAGTTGCCGACAATCGACAATGCGGTATTGAACAATAATACTGTAACGTGGTCGGGCGAAGATTTGGATAAATTCAACAGTCTTACAATTTATGCAGAGGACAGCAATAACGAAGTTTATCCGTTGTACAAAACAGAAAATGTGAATGACATAAAGAGTAAGAGTGCAAATATAACAATGCCTGAAAATATGCCGAGCGGTGAATATACGGTAAAAGTTGTTGCGACAACGACAGACGAAAGTGCTAACCCGGTTGTGACAACCGATAAAAAGCTTAATTATACAAATCCGTCACAGCCGTCCGCACCGACATTTAATGTGGCATTGGGCGGTGATTACAGTATTGATTTGACAGGTATAAATCAAGATAATTATGACGGCTATAAGGTAAGTATATATGAAGTTCAAGACGGTAAAAACGTACCGACTGTATTTGACAATATGACTGTAAGCGGAAGTGATGTGATTACGGTCGGCGGTCAGTATACAAAGACGGTTACGGTGGATAAGAACGGAAATATCGTGAATGAAAACGACCTTACGGAAGATGAGAAAAAGGATATAAAAACGCAGACCGAACAAGTCGGACTTGTAAGCGGTAAGCAGTATGTGATAGGATTAAAGGGTTATAAAAATACATCTTCAGGCGGTCAGATTGTTTCCGCTGAAACACTGTCATCACCTGTGACAATGGTTGAGCCTAAAAAGGCTGATGTAACACTTAAAGCACAAAATGCGGTAAACATTGACGGAACAGATACGGTTAAAAGCAGTAATGCAGTCATAGACCTTGTATCGGATATGAATGTTTCCGGCGAATGGTCTTTGGACGGCGGTGAAATGAACGGTACTGTTTCGGAAAAAACTATGTCGCAGAGTATAAATCTTGACGGCTTAGAGGACGGTACGCATATAATAACCTTCAAGGGCGAAAACGATTCAAAAGACGGTACATTGTCGGAGTATATGTTTACTGTTGATACACTTCCTCCGAGATTGCAAATAAGCAGTCCGAATAACGGCGGATTTTTCGAGGACACTGTTACGGTTAAGGGTATCAGCGACAGTGGTGCGAAAGTGTATATCGGTGCGGAAAATCAAGAAATACAGGAAGTGACTGTCGGAGATGACGGCAGTTTTGAAAAGACTGTTACACTTGATAATTCTATGGCATATCAAAATATAGTTGTGTATGCGGCAGACGAAATCGGCAACGAAACAGTACCTGTAACATTACAGCTTACAAACAAAGCACTCGGCAATGACGACAGTGTACTTCAAATGTACATTGACGGAAAAGAGTGCAGTGACAGTACAATTAAAGCCGGCACAAGCGGTCAGCTTTCGCTAAAGGTGAAAACCGATAACAGAATTATTGAAATCAATGACGACAGTGCGGCGGCAAACAGAATTGAATGGAACGTTTCGGCAATAGAAGGTGCGGCGAATGTTGATGAAAACGGCTACATTACAACTGATGAAAAAATAAACGGCGTAGTAAGTGCGACTGTTGATAATCAGAATGTTTATACCGTTTTGGGCGGCAAGGACAGCACTGATATTCCAAGTGAAAAAATTAAAGTGAATGCGTCGGCAGGTACGGCAAGAAAGACGCATATCACGATTAATCTTGATACAGCGATTGAGGGAATGACGGCAGATAATTTTGTTGTACTGAACGGTGATAAGAATGTGGAACTTACAGAGGTTAAGGCAAGCAGTGATAATAAGACATATACGTTGTACGGCACGTTTGATACGTCTGTGACATATACCGTTACGGTTAATTTGACGGGTACAATGGTTGAAAACACTCACATTATCGCAAGCAGTCCACTTATGATTAAACCAAGTTCGGGCGGTGGCGGAGGAGGAAACTCCGGCAATGTAACATATAAAATTACAGTTGTTCAGTCCGAAAACGGTAAAATCAGTCCGGACACCGTAACCGTAAATAAAAATGAAAGCAAGACATTTACGATAACGGCTGATGAGGGTTACGAAATTGAGGACGTAATCGTAAACGGCGAAAGTGTCGGTAAGGTGAGCGAATATACGTTTGAAAAGGTGAATGCAAAAGCTGAAATCACTGCAAAGTTCAAAAAGATTGATGCTGTGCCTAATCCGTCAGATAAGCCTGAACCGACTGATTGGAATAATCCGTTTGTTGACGTAAGTAACAACGATTGGTTCTATAATTCAGTTAAGTACGCTTATGAAAACGGTTTGATGTATGGTGTGAGCGATACGGAATTTGCACCTGACGGTGACGTTACAAGGGCTATGTTTGTAACTGTTCTGTACAGAACAGAGGGTGAACCGTATGCGGAAAATTCAAGCTTTGTTGATGTGGCAAGTGACAGTTATTACGCAAATGCAGTGGCATGGGCGGAAGAAAATAAAATTGTCAGCGGTGTGAGCGATACAGAGTTTGCACCTGATATGAGTATAACACGTGAACAAATGGCGGCGATTGTTTATCGTTATGCGGAATACAAAAATTGTGATATAACGGTAAATGAAACGGCAAATTATGTTGACAGTGACAGTATTTCAGATTATGCAAGGAATGCGGTTGATTGGCTGTCAGAGCAAGAAATAATGTCGGGTAATACCGACGGTACTTTCGCTCCGCAGGCGAATTCCACAAGAGCACAGACAGCGGCAGTGTTTATGCGTATTAATGAAAAATTGAAGTAATCAAAATGGCGGTTTAAAACCGCCATTTTGTATTTTTTTTAGTAAAATAAACGTAATTTGACATTGCGTGAGGTATAGTGTAGAATATATATGGGTTTATAAAACCCCAAGATATAAAAAGGGCAATAACGTTTGGCAAAGCGGACGCAAGGCGGTTGTCTCTGCTATTCCGAAAGGAGCAGCATATGAGTGAATTTACTCTTATAATTATAATTGTATTTTTGCTTGTTATAGAGATAAAAAAATAACCGTCTATCTGCGAAATAGACGGTTAAGGTAGAATTTTTCTACAAAACGTTTACATTCTGCAAAGACAACTGCTGTTGCCCTTATCTTGTATCTAAAGTATAACATAGTATAAAAATTATGTCAAGCACGTTTCGGACGTGCTTTTTGTAAAAAATCAACGTTTAAGTGGTTTACTAAACAGAGATTAGGACAGCTACGATAGAATAAAAAGGGTGATTTGTTATGAAAAAGTTATTTGTGTGAAGAATTGATGTGTTGTGGCAATTAACGATAGATGTATAAAGCAAAGCAGGACAATGCAAAATGCTTATGAAATGGGAAAAAGCCCATAACAAAAAAATATCCGAACAAAAGTTCGGATATTGCAACTTGTGGTACGCGATCAGGGGTTCGAACCCTGGACACCCTGATTAAGAGTCAGGTGCTCTACCAACTGAGCTAATCACGCATATTATGTTTTACGTCTGACGACAGATAATATAATAGCACATAAAAATGCTTTTGTCAACACTTTTTTTCAAAAAAATAAAAAAATATTGACAATGATATAATAGTTAATGTATTATATGAGTATAAAAGCAAATATGGAGGTCGAATATGGAACCGAAGGATTATATTGTATCAAGAATTGAGGGGGAATATGCGTACCTAAAGCGTACGGATATTGAAAGTGAGGAAGAATTATTCATAGCAATGGCACTGTTGCCGTTGGGTGTAGACATCGGCACGAAGCTACATTATGAATGTATGGAATATTCAATAATATAAGGAGACAGTATATGCGAGTAATATTATTTATATTGGGATTGCTTTTTTCGGCGGACGGACTTTATTTTGCGTCAACCACATCAATGGGTGTGGGTGAGGCATTTACCGTTGCGATAGGTATTATGTTTATATTATGGAGTACGTTTTACGACGCGTTCAAAACAAAAGGCTTTTTGAAATTTATAAAAGGTTTGTTTACGTTCGGAATGATTGTACTTGTGATTTATTCTGGAATTATATGCGTTGTCGGAAAAAGTGACAATGCGACATACAGAGAAGATTATATAATCGTGCTTGGTGCGGGACTGAAAGGCGATACACCGTCTTTGGCACTTGAAAGACGACTTGAAAAAGCGGCTGAATATATGAACAAAAACGGAAATGCAATAGCAATAGTCAGCGGCGGACAGGGCAAAGGCGAAACAATTTCAGAGGCACAGGCAATGGAAAACTACCTTTTAAATCACGGAATAAGAGAAGACAGAATTATAAAAGAGGACAACTCCACAAGCACATATGAAAATTTTGAATATTCAAAGTTGGTAATGGACGAGGGACAAGCCGTATTTGTCACAAACGAATTTCACGTTTTGCGTTCGGAATTGATGGCAAAAATAAACGGCATAGACGCAACACATATAGGTGCGTCTACACCGATAACGCTTTTGCCTGTATCTTGCGTGCGTGAATTTATTGCACAGATAGCGGCTGTTCGTTATTATTTTTAGCTCTTTCACGTTCGTCAGCCTCAAGCTTTGAATAAATACAACCGCAGTAATTCTGACGATAAAGACCGTATATTTCCGAAAGTTCACAAGAACGCTTATAACCGTTTTTCTTTTTGAAATCGGAGCATAGATATTTAACACTGTAGCTTTCTTCAAGTTCAAGACCGATTTGGTTAAGCACCTGAGCATTTTTATGCGGACTTATCGAAAGCGTGGTAGTGAAGTAATCAAAACCGTCCTTTTGGGCGGTTTTTGCTGTTTCTTCAAGGCGAAGTCGGTAACATTTAAAGCAACGCTCGCCGCCCTCTTTGAGATTTTCAAGCCCTTTTGCAATCGAATAAAATTTTTCGCAGTCATATTTGCCCTCGATAAACTTTACTTTTCTCTTTAAAGGCATTTCATTTATAAGACGCTTTTGCTCATTGACACGCTTATAAAATTCTTCTTCGGGTGAAATATTCGGATTGTAATAGAAAATAGTTATATCAAAATATTCCGACAAATATTCAAGTACATAGCTTGAACAAGGCGCACAACAGCTGTGCAGAAGAAGTGACGGAACGATATTGTTTTTTTGAATTTCGTCAATCGTTTTGTTTAGAATTATTTGATAATTTTCTTTCATTGTTTTTCTCCCATATTTTATTGACTAAGAAGTTTGACATGAACGCGAGCAATATTCCGAACAACGCACCGCAAATAACGTCGGACGGAAAATGTACATACAGATACAGCCTTGTAAAGCATATCAAAGCCGCAAGAATAATTGCCGGTATACCTAATTTTTTGCTGTACAGCAAAATAACCGTTGCGGCGGAAAATGAAGATATTGCGTGACCGGACGGAAACGAAAATCTTCCCGACGGCGCGCCTATCAGCAGATTTTCAACTGTAAGCAACGCTCCTTCGGTGTTATATGGACGTTCACGTGCAATTACATTTTTAAGCCCCATTGTAGAAAGGAATAATCCCAAAAGCAGTGAAACTATTATTATAATACCTGTTTTTCGTGATTTTTTGAAACAAAGCATTATAAGTGCAGTTACAGCCCATACAATGCCGCCGCTGCCTAAAAACGTTATAAGTGGCATAATTGTATCAAGAAACGGATTGCGTATGCTTTGAATTGCGTTTAAAATATTAAAATCAATCTGCGTTATAAAGTCTGTCATAATTACGTCATTCTTTCGATATGTTAATGTTTATTTCGTGTCAATAATAACACATTCACGAAAAAAAGTAAAGTAAGAACATAAAAACCTCATTACTTTAAAGAGAAAGTTGCAAAAGGGAAGAAAGTGTAGTATAATCATATCAGACTGTAGACAAAACCGCTATGGTTTTGTCTACTTTGTTTTGGGAAGTTTGAGGTGTTAACCTCAAGTATTAATCATTTCTGGCGACATGCGCGGCAGAAATGGTTTAAAATCTAAAGTTTCGACTTTGGAGGAACTTTATGATTTTTTCTCTGAAAATACTCAAAAATTACATCGTAAGATGTGATTTTTGGAGCTGTCGACATTTTGTCGACAGGCTCATATATTATATGATTTGAAAGGAATAACTGTAATGAGAAAACTTCTTGCGATATGGCTCGGAAAAATTCTTACCATAGTCGGAAAAACAGTAGGTAAAAAATCATCTTCTTCGCCGGGTGCGTATGCACTTAAAATATGTCCCGACCTTGTAAAAGGCTTGGAAAAATGCGTGTCAAAGGGTATAATCGTAACTTGCGGCACAAACGGAAAAACAACGACAAACAATCTTATGGCATCGGCACTTGAGGCAAAGGGATATAAGGTTATTTGCAATAAGCTCGGTGCGAATATGCTTAGCGGTATTGCAACCACCGTTTTACAGGAAATGAGTATATTCGGCAAATTAAAAGCGGACTATGCGTGTCTTGAAATTGACGAGGCGTACACGCCGATAGTGTTTGACTATGTAAAGCCCGATGTTATGGTTATAACGAACCTATTCCGTGACCAGCTTGACAGATACGGCGAAATTGACATTACTTCGGATATTATCAAGCGTGCAATAAAAAAAGTACCGAATTTAAAACTTGTTTTAAACGGTGACGATCCGCTGTGCGTTCAGTTCGGCAGAGGGGAAAACGTCAAGGCATATTATTACGGAATATCCGAAAAGGTACTTCCGCAGCTTGACGATACAAAGGAAGGACGTTTCTGTCCTGTATGCGGTGAGGAACAGAAGTACAATTACTATCATTACAGTCAGCTCGGCGATTTTTATTGCCCGTCGTGCGGTTTCAAGCGACCTGAGATTGATTTTGAAGTCAAGAATGTATCGCTCGACACACCGATGAAGTTTACGATAAACAATCAGCCTATGGTGATAAATTACAAAGGTTTTTACAATATATATAACCTTATTGCCGTATACGGTGCACTAAATGTTTTGGGAGAAAAAACGGATGATTTCGCAAAACTTTTGACAGGCTACAAACCGCAAATCGGCAGAATGCAGGAATACAAATTCAACAAGCCCGTTATACTAAGCCTTTCAAAAAATCCCGCAGGATTTAACCAAGCCATTGCAACGGTAAATACGGACAAGCGTAAGAAAGACGTTATAATCGCAATCAATGACAAGGCTAATGACGGTCGTGACGTGTCGTGGCTGTGGGACGTGGACTTTGATAAAATTGCAGACGAAAACCTGAACACGCTTACAACAACAGGTATCAGAGTTTACGATATAAGTCTTAGATTTAAGTATTCGGATATAAAGGTTGACCGTATGACGCAGGATATGGCGGACGCAATTACAAAATGTCTTGAAACGGACAGCGAAGTTGTCTATGTACTTGTGAATTATACTGCACTTTATTCGACAGAGGCGGTACTTAAAAAGCTCGGAGGTGAGGCATAATGAAAATCAAAATACTTCATCTTTATCCCGACCTTTTGAATTTGTACGGTGACAGGGGAAATATCGAATGTATGCGAAAACGACTTATGTGGCGCGGTATTGACGCGGAGGTTGTGACATACACCTGTGAGGACAGCGGATTTGATTTGTCGGACGTTGATATTGTGTTCATAGGCGGCGGCTCGGACAGAGAACAGAAAATTGTTTGCCACAGACTTTTGGAACACAAGGACGAAATAAGAAATTATGTTGAAGATAACGGTGTACTTGTCGCAGTGTGCGGCGGTTATCAGCTTTTGGGTAAGTATTACAAGCTTGAAAACGAAACAATCGAAGGGCTTGATATACTTAATATTTACACCGAACAAGGCAAAAAACGTCTTATCGGAAATATCGTACTTGAAAATGACTTTCTAAATCAAAAAATTGTCGGTTTTGAAAATCACGGCGGAAGAACTTACATCGGTAATCACACACCGCTCGGCAGAGTTGTTTACGGTTACGGAAACGATGAAAAATCCGGTGTTGAGGGTGTTGTGTATAAAAACGTTGTCGCAACATATTTGCACGGACCGCTTTTGCCTAAAAACCCTGCACTTTGCGATTACATTCTGACAAACGCAATAAAGAGAAAAAATCCCGACTTCAAAGGTCTTGGCGGCTTGGAGGACACTCTTGAAGATATGGCAAACCAATATATTGTAAATAGATTTAAAAAGTAAACATTTTTTTAACAATGGTGCATATGTATTGACTTTTTTACTGTGCAGTCATAAAATTAAATGGTATTGTAGAAACAATACCATTTTTTATTAAGGATTGAATTCGGTATGGAAACTAAATTAACAGGAAATATACAACCGAATAATAAAAGTCCGTTTTCGTGGCTCAGCAAGATATTTAAAGGTATTAAAACAGGCTGGGGTGCGGTAGGCGGAGTGTTTAAAAAGTTTTGGAAACTTTTGTGCAAGAGCAAAAAGTTTTCAAATTTTGCATACGTTAAATTTCCGAAATTCAGAAAGGACATTTGGGAGTATGCAAAGGCACACAGGCTGAAGGCATTGATTTCAGTTGCTGTCGGAGTGGCGGTACTCGGTGTGCTTTTGGGCGTTATGATAAAAAATTCCGTAAATTCCGACTATCTTCAAGAGGGTGACGATTCTGTCGGATATGCGATGGTTTTGCAGAATTATTACACGTTCGACCACAGCGACAAAACCAATGTTGCGATAAAATTAAGCTGGGACGACGGTGCTGTTGACCTAAACGGCGGTACGGCAGAGGCAAAAATAAAAGCAAAGGTTTATCCGATAAATTTACCCGATAAAAAAATTACTTGGAAATCGTCTGATGACAATATCGCAAAGATTGACAGCGGCGGTAATATAACGGCACAAAATCCCGGTAAAGCGACATTGACGGCAATGTTGTACAGTCAAAAAAAGAGTGCAACCGCCACTTTGTCGGTAAGACAGCCTGTAACGGGTATATTTATGCCGACAAGCACAATAACGCTTTATACAGGCGGTGAGGGCAGACTTTTACAGACAGAAATATTCCCGAAAAACGCAACGAACCAAAACATAACATGGAAATCTAAAAATACAAAGATTGCACGTGTGGACGAAAACGGCAGAGTAAAGCCTGTCGGCGTCGGTATGACGGAGATAACGGCAACAACGGAGGACGGAGGCTTTGAGGCGAAGTGCTTTGTAAATGTCGTAAATTCATACGTTGACGTACAGACTTTATCCGTAAAAAATACTGACGCAATGACGATAAAAGTTGGCGACAGTGTTAACGCGATAGTAACCGTTTCACCGTCAAACGCACGAAACAAAACGCTTAAATGGTCGAGTGACGATACAAAGATAGCGACAGTAAGTCAAGCGGGCAGAATACGCGGTGTCAGCGTTGGTACGGCGAATATAACGGTTGAAACGACTAACGGAAAGAAACAGACGTTTACTGTCAACGTAACCGAATCGGACGCAAAAGACCCATTCAATTTGAATGATGAAGTTTCTGATTTGGATACGGAGGGAACTGTAACATACACGTCATATGACATATCATTCCCACAGATTATAAGAATACAGATGGGCTTGAACCCACCACCGAAAATTTGGAGAAACGGCGGAATGTCATATGCGACAGAGTCCGAAACAGCGGAATATATGAATCCGAACAGTTTCTATACGGACGCATATAAATATCAGTTCCTTGACCTTTCAAAACCGAATAATGTCAGCGAAGAAACGCTTAATAATTATCTTGCCGATAAGGGTGTAATGAAAGGAATGGGAGCGGCATTTATTGAGGCGGCTAAGGAATATAACGTCAGCGAAGTTTACCTTGTTGCACATGCTTGCCTTGAGTCCGGAAACGGTACTTCACAGCTTGCAACCGGTGTTGAGGTCAACGGCACAACCGTTTATAACTTGTTCGGTATCGGTGCATATGACGCAAACCCTGTCGGAAACGGTTCACAAAGAGCATACAGTCAAGGCTGGACGAGTGTAGAGGCGGCTATTAAGGGTGGTGCAAAGTGGATAAGCGAAAACTATGTGAACAGTCCGGATGGCAGACAGAACACACTTTATAAAATGCTTTGGAACCCTGAAAATCCGGGTACTCACCAATATGCAACGGATATTGGCTGGGCAGTTAAGCAGGCGGTAAGCATTGAAAAGATATTCTCGTCATTCACAGACGCAACATTATCGTTTGACGTACCTGTTTACAGCGGACAAATTCCGCCTACTGTAACTATGGACTGATAAAAAGACAGATGAAATTCAAAACGTTTCATCTGTCTTTTTTTGTCAGAAAAAATATGTTTGACAAGTTGAATTTTAGTGTATATATTATATACAGGGAGTTGAAACATGGATGATAAAAAACAATGTTAAAAATATATCAATCAAAAAGGCGGCGTTTATCAATGCTGCCGCAAATTATAGCTGTGTTATATTGCAGCTTGGTTTCAGTGCTGTTTTGGCGCGAATACTTTTACCGGAGGATTACGGGGTAATCGGTGTAATGACCGTTTTTACCACGTTTTTTTCGGTGCTTGCGAATATGGGGATAGGCACTGCCGTTATTCAGAATAAGGAGCTTAGCGACTATGATGTGTCGAATATATTCACTTTTAATTTATATGTTGCGGTAGGGCTTTCAATAATTTTTGCGATTTTTTCTGTGCCGTTGTCTAAATTTTACGGCAACAGCGTGTACATACCGATAGGGTGCTTGCTTTCGGTGTCTTTGTTTTTTTCGACAATGAATATGGTGCCGAACGCACTTTTAATGAAAGAAAAAAAGTTCGTGCGTATCGGACTTCGTATGATTACCACAACTGTTGTAAGCAGCGGTATAGCGATTGTATTGGCAAAACTCGGACTGAAATATTACGCACTTGCCGCACAGTCTATTATACAGGTTATGGTCAATTTTATATGGAATTACAGCAGTACAAGGATAAAACTTAGAATTAAATGTGATTTCGGCAGTGTGAAGAAGATTTTTTCGTTTTCGTCATATCAGTTTGCGTTTAACGTGTTTAACTACTTTGCAAGAAATGCCGATAATTTGCTTGTGGCGAAGTTTATGGGCGATACACAGCTTGGATATTACGACAAGGCATATAAACTTGCACTTTATCCCGAACAAAATTTGACGCACGTCATAACACCTGTTATACACCCGATTTTGTCGGAGTATCAGGACGATAAGGCGTATATATATGAGAATTATATGAAGATTGTCAAGATACTTTCATTGCTCGGATTGTTTGTCGGTGCGTATATGTATTTTGCGTCATATGAGATTATCTGTATGATGTTCGGTGAGCATTGGGCGGCGGCAATTCCTTGCCTTGCAATGCTTAGTCTTTCGGTTTGGGCACAGGTTGTAAATTCAAGCTCCGGTGCGATATTCCAAAGCCTTGGCAACACGAAAAATCTTTTTATAACGGGTGTTTTGTCGTCGTCGACTACTCTGATAGGTATTGTACTTGGAATTGTTTTCGGCGATATTGGCACAGTCGCAAGAAATGCAATGATTTCATATAATATTAATTTTATGATTTCATATTTTATGCTTATAAAAATGACGTTTGGATTTAGCTTTTTGAAATTTCTGAAAAGTTTTATTCCGGACGTGTGTATTGCGGTTATGGTTTGCATTGCGGGTTTTTTGACGCGTTACGCTACTATTGATGCAACAAATATCGTCGGTATAACAATAAATGCCGTTATTAAATTGGCAATTATGGGTGGTGTGTATGTAATCGGATTGATTTTGTTCAGACAGTATAAATATTTTATTGAGATTATTCATATAAAAAGACACAGAAAATAAAAAAAGAGCCTTTGACTCTTTTTTTTGTTGCAGTTGGCAACAAAATGTGCTATACTGATTAGAAACAATAATTGAGGGGATAAAAATGGATATAAAGGTAATAGACAAAGAATTTGCGGTATGCAAGATAAATGATGTTACGGAAGTGAACTTTAATGACGAGTTTTGCTTTGTCGGCAAGACTGATGAGGAATTATCGCTTGTATGCTCAAGCGAGTTTGTTCCGAAAAATACGATTGTATGTGACAGCGGTTGGAGAGCGTTCAGAATCGAGGGTATACTTGATTTTTCACTCACGGGAATACTTGCGAGAGCTGCGGACATTTTAGCAAATGCAAAAATACCGATTTTTGCGGTATCAACGTACAACACTGATTATATACTTATAAAGAACGAATTTTTTCAAAAGGCACTTGACGTATTGAAAGAGAATAATTATGTTATAAAGGTTGGGTGACATAGATGACAAAACTACTTATAAAAAGATTTATAAAAGACTATGAAAACACGCAAAATTCCGATGTGCGTACGGCATACGGTAAATTTTCAAGCATAGTCGGAATAGTGTGCAATGCGATACTGTTCATAAGCAAACTGATTGTCGGAACACTGTCGGCGTCTGTTTCTATCACTGCCGACGCGGTAAACAACCTATCCGATGCATCATCAAGCATAATCAGTCTGCTTGGTTTTAAACTTGCAAGCCGTCCGGCAGATGAAGAACACCCTTACGGTCACGGACGATATGAATATCTGTCGGGACTTATGGTTGCCGTACTTATTATGGTAATCGGCGTTGAACTGTTCAAAAGCAGTTTGGATAAGGTACTTCATCCGTCAGCGGTTGAATTCAGCTGGGTTACTGTCGGTGTGCTTGCGTTTTCGATTTTGCTTAAAACGTGGATGGCATTGTTTAATACGAAAACAGGTAAAATGATTAACTCAAACACGCTTATAGCAACGGCGGCAGACAGCCGTAATGATGTTATAACGACAGGCGCAGTGTTGGTTGCGGCGATATTATCGCATTTTGTCGGCTTTGAGCTTGACGGCTGGATGGGTCTTGGTGTGGCGGTATTTATTTTGTACAGCGGTTTCGGACTTGTAAAAGACACGCTTGACCCTATGCTCGGAAAAGCACCGGAGGACGAACAGGTTGAAGAAATTCGTCAAAAGATTTTAAGCTATCCCGGTGTTTTGGGTACTCACGACTTAATGGTACACGACTACGGACCCGGCAGACAATTTGCAAGTGTGCATGTTGAAATGGCGGCGGAAGGTGATGCTATGAAAAATCATGACGTCATAGATAATATTGAGCGTGATTTTATGAATGATGAAGGACTTCATATGATTGTGCATTTTGACCCGATTTCGACAAAGGACAATACAGTGAACGAACTTAGAATTTGGATTGGTGAAAAGGTAAAAGAGATTGACGAACGTCTGACAATTCATGACTTGCGTATAGTGTATGGTATTACGCATACAAACGTAATATTTGACTGCGTTGTTCCGCATAATATGGATATGACCGACAAGGAAGTCAAGAAAGCGATAAATGATATGGTAAAGGAAAAATATCCTACATATTACTGTGTAATCACGATTGATAAAAGCTATGCGGCAATGCCACACTGAGAAAGGAGTATATAATGGATAAATTAAATTGGGCGGTGCTTGGTACGGGAGTTGTGGCAAATCAGATGGCGCAGGCAATGCAAGGTGTGGGGTGCAAACTTTACGCTGTAGGCAACAGAACGCACAGCAAAGCCGTTGATTTTGCTGATAAATACGGCATTGAAAAGGTGTATGACGATTTGAACGATATGTTTTATGACGACAATGTGGACGTTATTTATATAACGTCACCGCATAACACGCATATTGATTTTATTATGAAAGCACTTGAAAACGGAAAGCATATTTTGTGTGAAAAGTCGATAACATTAAACAGCGTTGAATTGGAAAAGGCTTTAAAAAAGGCTGACGAGAAAAATCTTGTACTTGCCGAGGCAATGACGATTTATCATATGCCGCTATACAAAAAACTTATGAAACTTGTTGCGAACGGCGAAATCGGTGACGTGAGTATGATACAGGCGAATTTCGGAAGTTACAAGGACTATGATATGAAAAACAGATTTTTTAATATGAATTTGGCAGGCGGAGCAATGCTTGATATAGGTGTTTACGCAATTTCGCTTGCAAGATGTTTTTTGAAGTCAAAGCCAGACAATGTAATTTCAACTGTAAAATTTGCACCGAGCGGTGTTGATGAAATGTCGGGAATTGTTATGACGAACAAAGAGGGACAAATGACGGTTATTTCATTGTCGCTTCATACAAAACAACCGAAAAGATGTGTTATATGCGGTGATAAGGGATATATCGAGATTATGGAATATCCTAGAGCGTGTAAGGCAACGATTGTCTGCACCGAAACAGGCGAGCGAAAAGAAATCTGTGAGGGTGAAACCGAAAGAGCGTTGCAGTATGAAATGGAGGATATGGAGGAGGAGATTTCAAAGCGAAGCGGTTGTATGCTTAGGGAATATACAAAAGACGTTATGGAAATTATGACCGATATTCGTAATGAGTGGGGACTGAAATATCCTGAAGAACAATAAAAAACGCAGTAAACAATTAGGGTTTACTGCGTCAGTGTATAGATAAAAGTGTACAGGCAAGCCGTATATCGAAGATAGGCTTGCCTGTCATTTTTTTATAGATGTAAATTATAATAAAAATAATATTATGCATGTTCCGGATAATTTGCTGACATTCCGGCACAGTGAACGATTAATCATTTACTGAGTTTTGGCTATTCAAAATATTTGCGGTCAAGACTTCTGTATTGTATTGCCTCAGCTATGTGTTCACTTTTTATATTTTCCGAGCCTTCAAGGTCGGCAATGGTACGAGCGACTTTCAAAATACGGCTGTGTGCTCTGGCACTTAAACCGAGATTGTCGAATGCGGCACGTAAAATTGCATTTTCTTCTTCGCCGAGCGGACAGAATTTTTTAAGCATACCTGCGTCAAGCTGTGAATTTGAGTAGATATTGTAATCTTTGTATCTTTCAAGTTGCAGTTTGCGTGTTTTGTTTACGCGTTTTTTTATTTCGGCACTTGTTTCACTGTTTTCGGTCGAGCTTAAATCTTCATAATCAACATTCGATACTTCAACTTGAATGTCAATTCTGTCAAGCAACGGACCCGATATTCGACTGCGGTAACGGTTAACCTGTGTCGGAGTACAGGTGCATTGTCTGCGACTGTCACCGAAATAACCGCATTTGCAAGGGTTCATACTTGCTATAAGCATAATGTTGCAAGGGTAGGTGAGAGTTGCGTTTACTCTTGAAATTGTGACGTTTCCGTCCTCTAACGGCTGACGCAAAACTTCAAGCGAATCACGTCTGAATTCCGGTAATTCATCAAGGAAAAGTATGCCGTTGTGGGCGAGGGAAAGCTCACCCGGTTTTGGAGTTGAACCTCCGCCCGACAAACCTGCAGATGAAATCGTGTGGTGCGGACTTCTGAAAGGTCTGTTTAAAATAAGCGGTTGGTCTTTAGGTAAAAGTCCGGCGATTGAATGTATTTTTGTGACTTCCAAAGCTTCGTCAAACGAAAGGTCAGGAAGTATGCTTGGCATACGTTGTGCGAGCATTGTTTTACCTGTTCCGGGACTGCCTATAAGAAGTACGTTGTGATTGCCGGCGGCGGCAATTTCAAGCGCACGCTTGACGTTCTCCTGACCTTTTACGTCGCAAAAATCAAGTACATTTGAAGCACTTGACGCAAAATAATTGGTAAGGTCAATTTTATGTACATTAATTTTCTGTATGTCACAAAAATGGTCGCATAATGCTTTCAAAGATGATACGGGATATATGTTTACACCTTCAATGACTGCTGCCTCGTCCGCGTTTTCGGTTGGTACAAACATATCGGTAAAACCGCTTTTGTACGCCGAAATAACCATAGGAAGTATGCCGTTTATCGGTTGTACGGTGCCGTCAAGCGAAAGTTCGCCGAAAAACGCACATTTGCTTAAGTCCGGTGCATAAATCTGCTCCGTGGCGCATATAATAGAAAGTGCCATAGGTAAATCGTATCCCGAACCTTCTTTACGCTTGGAGGCAGGGGCAAGGTTTATGACAATGTGCTTTGCGGGAAAACGAAAGCCTGTGTTTTTTATGGCAGAACGTATGCGTTCTTTTGCCTCTTTAACGGCGGCGTCGGGTAAGCCTACTATATCAAATGCGGGTAAACCGTTTGAAATATCCGTTTCTACGCATACGGAAAATCCGTCTATACCCGAAAGTCCGCAGGAATATATGTGTGAAAGCATTTATATCACCTCAAGTAGTTGATTTTCTTCGGCTGAATACCATCAGTTTCATTGCCGCAAACGTAAGCGGTGTGCCGAGTATCGCCGCACAAATGTATGCAAGCGTCGAATTTAAGTTTAAAGCCGTAAAAATGAATACCATTAGGTATTGAAATATGAAATTCGGTATATAGCTTATCGGAAATTTGAGAAACTTTTTAAGTGTCGGTCGTTGGTGAAACGTAAAGTGACAGTTTAAAAAGAATGATGTTATTATGCTGACTATATATCCGAATATAAAGTTGGAACGTGAGTGTTCGGCGATTAATCGCAGTGGGTTGTCCGGTGCGAGAAACGCATTGTGAAGAATGTCAAGTAATGTGGCTGTGCCGACCGATACGGCAGTGTTCACAATGCCCAAAAGCATAAATATAACAAATTGCACCGTCATAAAAGGACGTATTACACGCATCATATTCGGCGAAATACGTTCTTCAAGACGTACGCGCAAATTTGAAAGAAAACGCTCCAAATTAATCATCTCTCCTTTGAAATAATACTTACATTATATACTAAATCACGGATAAAAACAATAGTATTGAGGTTTAAAAAATAAAAATGTAAAAATTATAAAAAAACACTTGACAAATAAGTTAGGGTGTGCTATACTATTATAGCACTCTGAGAGAGGCACTAAGTTAAATATCGCGGGGTAGAGCAGTTGGTAGCTCGTCGGGCTCATAACCCGAAGGTCGCTGGTTCAAGTCCAGTCTCCGCAACCATTTATAAACGGCTTAAACACTATGTTTGAGCCGTTTTTGTATTTTCGGAATATTATTAAAATTCGTATTTTGTCCGCTATTTGTCCGCTATGGTATAAAATTAGCCTATTTTTGAATGTGTAAAAATGTCCTGCAATTTATCCGCCGCCGCTTTATCGGCTGATTTAATTGCGTGAGTATAAATATTTAAAGTGGTAGTCCTATCGGCGTGACCTAATCTTTTTGAAACCGTTGCAATATCAACGCCACCTGCAATAAGCAATGTTGCGGCGGTATGTCTTAATGAATGATAATGAATATCGGGTAAGTTATGGCGGTTTATAAAGCCTTTAAACCACGTTGAAAGAGTATCGGGGTTTATCATTCCACCGCTTTCGGAAGTAAACACTTTACCGCTATTATTCCACATATCACCCATTAACAACTTTTTCTTTGATTGTTCGATTTTATATTCTTTCAACAACTGCACCATTGCCGACGGTATGCTTATAATACGGTTGGAGCTGTTTGTTTTTGTGGTATCTTCATAAACTCCCTTATCCGCTGAATACAGTACAGATTTATTTATTTTAACAAGTCCGTTTTCAAAATCAATATCGGACCAATCCAAGCCACATACTTCACCACGTCTTAAACCTGTGTACAATGTAAGCATAACAGCGGTGCGGTACTTTATCGGCTCGGACTGTAAGCAAGTAATCAACTCATTTGCTTGTACTTCATCAAGGCTTACCGCCTCTCTACGTTCAACCTTTGGCGGTTTAACTCTGTCGCAAGGGTTTGCGAGTATAACTTGCCATTGTACCGCCGCCGTAAGTATAGACGATATGAGGCGGTGATATTCTGATATAGTCTTATCGGACAGCCTTGTTTTACCCTCTGCAACTGCGAAAATATCTTTGCGGTTTAACACTGCACTTATGTTATCGGCTGTGTTTTTAGATACGTTTTTACCGTTTATACAAGAACGTATTGCAGTAAGTGAAACACCGCTTTTTTCTGATAGCATTTTTTGAGTATAGCCCGAGGCGGAAAGTATTTCCTTGAAATCACTGCAAGGCGTGTATTTTGTATCAAGTCTTATGCCGTCCTCTGAAAGATTGCTATAAAACTCCATTAAATGATGAGGTTGTAATTTACATAGTTTTATATGTCCGATTGCGGGGGTTATTCGGTTCATAAGCTCCTTGTATCGTGTTACAGTTCGGGAGCGTAATTGTTTATCTGCATAGTTATTAAACCACCTTTGAGCAAAGTCGTTGAAAGTTATGTTGCCGTCAAGAAATTGTCCTGTTATACACTTTTCTTCAAATAATACTTTTTGACGTTCAAGCTCCTTATCTATTTGCTTTTTTGTCATTCCGGCTGACGGTTTCCAAGTTATTGACTTTTCAATGTGTTTGCCTGTACAGTCATAGCCGCAAGATACTCTTATTTGATATGTGTTACCCCTTTTTCGTACTGTTGCCATTTGTTTCATCTTCCTTTTGCTTAATTGATTTTTCTAAGTCTTTATCCATTTTTTTTAGGTTTTTAAGTGCTGGGTTTGAGAGAAGTCGATATTGCTTATCCAGTTGTTGTACTTTGTCTGAAATCCATAGATTAAATAAATGTTCGCTTATTGTGTTGTTATCTCTTAAGTTTACCATTTCCTGATATTCTTCTAATGCTTTGGTCAATGTTGCGTCAAATAAAACGGCTGTACCTCTAAGGTTAGAGAAAAAAGTAACATCTTCCACAGAAAAACCGATAACTTTATCAATTTCTACTAATCTAAAAAAGGCATCTCCATATGACATAAGGCGAGGGATTTCTTCATTACTTAAACCACACAACCAATCAATAGACACGTCATATCGTTCCGCAAGCTTTATGAGAAGTTCGATAGGCGGCGAAACTTTTCCTTTTTCGTAATTACTGATAGTTGCTTTAGATACTTTTACCATCTTTGCAATATCCTCTTGTGTAAGATTCTTTGAAGTCCTTAGTTCTTTTATGCGGTTACCTATTGTAACATTATTTATTTCCATTTTTACACGCCCTTTAATTGTTTTAATATTATTTATATATTAACACAACAACAGCAACAAGTCAATGAAAATTTGACGGTCTTTAAAAATATAAAAAAATATAATTAAATTAAACAAGTTAAATAGTATTTGACTTGTTTAATATTTTATGCTATAATATATAACAACAAAAACAAAAGAAAGGTAGGATAAAATATGTCTAACACTGAAATCAGAAGAAAAGCAAAAGAAAACGGGGTGCATTTATGGCGAATAGCTGACGCACTCGGAATTACTGACGGTAATTTCTCAAGAAAATTAAGAAAAGAATTATCGGAGGCGGAAAAGAAGCAGATATTCAAAATAATTGATGATTTAAAGGAGCGTGATAAAAATGATTAATACCATACCAACGAGAAAAACCGCGCATATGCGAGGAATAAAACAAGCAATAGAAGAAATCAAGCAAGCTGATCCATACACAGCATTAACGGAAAAAGCACTCCGCCGCCTTATATTAACTAAAGAAATACCGTCGGTAAAGATTGGTGCGAAGTACCTTATTAATATGGACGTGCTTAATAATTATCTATGTACCGGAACGACTGAAAGCGAACCGATAACCGCCGCGGGAATAAGAAAAATAGCAGAGTAGGGCAATATGACAGATTATGCGGAGTACATAAAAGAACGGGTAAGTATAGTTGACGTTGTGGAGCGTGCAGGCGTGAACTTAAAGCACAACAAGGCTTGTTGTCCGTTTCATCACGAGAAAACGCCGTCATTTTCAATCCACCCTACTAAAAATATATTCAAGTGTTTCGGTTGCGGTGTGGGCGGTGATGTGATTGAATTTACAAAACTGTTTTACAAAACCGACTTTATCGGGGCGGTTAAGATTTTAAATGACGCTTTCGGCTTGGGGATAGACTTTAAGCAGAAGTGCAGTAAAGAAAACGGCACAAAAGAAAAAATGGAAACGGACAGGATAGTCAAAAATGTATATAGTGCAAAATTTAAACGGTGTGAAACGGCTTTACTGCGGTATCGTCAACGATTACACAGTATTATAGTGAATTACAAGCCTACGGACGAAGTAACCGATTTTTCAGACAAATACACAGAGGCGGTAAAAAAGATTGATATAGCGGATTATTTTTGTGACGTAATGGCGAACGGAACCTTTGAGGATAAAAGAGATTTAATATATACGAAAGAGGTGAGAAATATTGAGCGAATGTTTAAGCAATGATGACATAAAAGAGATATGTAAAAATGCTTTTGAGTATGAATATGACACTGATACGGTCGGTGATTTATTAGATGAAATATACAAAACTCACGATAAGGAAACAAAAGAAAAGTGCATTAATACAATTCGTACAGAGGCAAGGGAACGAAAGCAATTAACAAGATTCAACGAACAGCTTAAACAATTTAAAAAAGAATATATTCAAAGGCAAATAGCGGCGAATGTATCGGGTGTTGCGGAGCTTAGTACAATGCCAAAGGGATATGAGGATATAAAGGGCATTTATTCTTGCGGTAACTATATTTTAAATGACGAGGGAGTAAAAAAGACGGCAAAAACAAAAGACGGGGATTTTATTCTTGTGCCGATATGCTCACACCCGCTTTTAATTGTTGAGAGATTAAGGAATATACAAGATAATTGTGAAAAGGTTGTACTTGCTTTTTGCGTCGGAAATCGTTGGGAAACAGTGCAAGTTGAACGTGAAGTAATTGCGAGCAATACGAAAATTATCCGATTGGCAAACTTCAGTATAGACGTAACTTCTGAAACGGCAAAAGATATTGTTAAGTATTTGCAATGCTTAATGCAGAAGAATATTAACTTGATTAAAGTATCACATACCGTAAACCGTTTGGGGTGGCAAAATGGCGAATTTGTACCGTATTCGGATAAGGTGAAATGTGACAGCATATCGGAGTTTTTGGGGATATATAGAGCGATAGAGAGCAAGGGCAATTATGAATTGTGGATAAAACACTGTTTAAAACTTCGGGAAAATATCTATTTAAGGCTTACAATGGCGGCGAGCTTTGCCGCTCCTTTGATAGAAATTATAGGCGGTTTGCCTTTTATCGTTCACCTTTGGGGCGGAACGGGAGCAGGCAAAACAGTAGCTTTGAATGTGGCGGCGAGTGTGTGGGGAAAACCGAGCGGCGGACTTGTGAGAACGCTTAACGGTACTTCATACGGCATAAGCGAAACGGCGGCTTTTATGTATTCTCTGCCTTGTATTCTTGATGAATTGCAGACGATTAAAGGCGGAAACACTTCATTTAATCAAATGATTATGACACTCACAGAGGGTATGAATAAGACACAAGGAGCGGCAAGCGGCGGCATAAGGCAAGTTAAGCAGTGGAAGAATTGCTTTATTTGTTCGGGTGAAGAAAATATCGTAAAGGATAACAGCGGCGGCGGAAGTATTAACAGAGTTATAAGCCTTGAAGTACAAGATACTGTTATTGAGGACGGCAATTATACAATGAATGTTGTAAGTAATAATTACGGCTTTGCAGGACGTGAATTTATAAGCCGTCTGAAAGAAGAAAAGGATTTGATAAACAGTTACAGAGATATTTTGAAAGAATTGCAGGCGGACACCGATACAACGGATAAGCAATGTATGGCAATGGCTTTCTTGTTGCTTGCCGATAGTTTGGCGGTTAAGTATATTTTTAAGGACGAATGTAACTTGAATGTAAATGACGTTAAGCGGTTTATGGCTACAAAATCAGAAGTTGACATTGTGGAACGTGCTTATAAATGGTTGTGCGATTGGGTGGCTCAAAATAAAAATAAATTTAATGACTCAACCAACGATACCGGCGAAGTGTGGGGAAAGGTTGAAAATGATGTTGCTACGATTAATAAGAGTGTACTTACCGAGTGTCTGCAACGTAATAGCTTTGACTACGGTTCGGTTATGAGAAAATTCGCTGAACGTGGGTATATTATGAGGAACTCACAAGGTAAGTATGTACATCAAACAAAGGTGCGAGGTTGGAAAGCGAGTTATATAAAACTTGTATGCAGAGATAACGAATATACAGAAGTATCTGATACTTCACCATTTTAATAAATAAGTCTTACTGTCTTATCTTTGGACTTACTCGATTTTTGAAAAAGGTAAGACCACCCAAAACCGCTTAAATACTTACTATTTACATATATTAATATATATATCTTACTTGTCTTACCTAATTATTATATATAGTATATAGAAACAAAAAAATATATATTATTTTTTTATAAATATATATAGATATACACTAAAAAAATCGGCAAGACAGTAAGACTTTTACTGAAAATGGCTTAGCTATGCGGTTTATCGGGCTTACCTACTACCGAAAAAACGTAAGAAAAGCGCAAGACAGACAGTAAGACACGACAAAAAAGGAGTAAAGTAATATGGACTTAGGTATAAAGAAAATAGTAGACGAAATAAAAGAGGTTTATCCAAACCTTGACGATAGCCAAGTAATAGAGCTTGCAAAAGCGGAGGTGTTGCATATGATTTATATGTATGGCTTAGATGTAAGGTTAAACGAGGGCGAAAATGTACCGCTTGATATAAGGGGTAAATTGGACTTGTGGAACAGTAACTAAAGAGGTGCATATATTGGAACATATAAAAGATATATTACCGAGTGCGATACAACAACTTACAAAGAATAAAGTTGAATATTACAAACGTCAAGCCAATCACTATGCAAAGCTATACATAAAGAACGGTAACTTTGCAAGTGAATATAAACGAGATTATTTTAATAATTTGTTTACGGCTGATGAGGCGGTTATAATCGTAAAGCTTGCGGATGTGTATATCGCTTATGCTGAAAAACTCATTGACAAGCAAGAGGGCAAAAGGCGGCAACAAGAGATATTGCAACGATTTGCGGCGGTATATAAAAATAATGAGTAATGCGAAATACTCGGAAATACTCGGAATTTACTGCGATTTGTGATTTATAAAAACCTGATAAAACTTGACATTTCCGCCGCTATAATAATTTTATCATATGGGAGGCGGAATATCAATGAGTAATGAAGAACTTGTTAAGCGTATAAAGCAAGGCGAAAAAGGTTTGATGTCCGAATTGTATCAGAATTGCAGGAGTTTTATAATAGCGATTATAAAGCATATCGGAATCGAGCAACCGGAAGATTTTGAGGACGCAATGCAAGACTCTTATTTTGGACTTTATGAGGCGGTAAAAAGATTTGATGAAAGTAAAGGGTATAAATTCCTTACATACGCAAAATATCACATTCAAACGGCAATACAACGAGGTAAACTTAAATGCTCGGACTTGCCCGAATATGTTTACAGTCAAAGGCGGCAAATACTGCGTAAGCGTTCGGAGCTTATGCAATCACTCGGAAGATACCCGACATACACAGAATTAGCCTTAAATATGAGTATGGACGTTAAGACGGTAAATTATATATTAAACGTCGCAAAGCCGATAAAGTCAATTTATGAGGACGTGAAAGGGGTTGATAATTTAACGGTAGGGGATACCATAGCGGATAATAGAATTGATTTTGAAAATGATATTGCCGCCGCTGATGAAAGACGATATATAAGCCAAGTAGTCGGCGAGGCTATAAATGAACTGCCGGAAGAAGAAAAAGAAGTTATAAGAATGTCATACCTTGAGGGGTTGCCATATACGGCAATAGCACAAAAGGTTGATAAATCTGTTGAGTGGGTGCGACAGTTGAAAAGAAAGGGGTTAAGAAAACTCCGACACCCGAGAATATCAAGACGGTTGCTTGATGAAGATATTGACCGCCGCACATTGTTTTATAACCATAGGGGAGTAAGTGCATTCAATACAACTTGGACAAGCTCCACAGAACAAACGGTTTTACAGCGTGAATACTTGAAAAAGCAACTTGAAAACAGCAAAAGCGGCGGATAAGTAAAAAAGTAAGCTGTTTTAAAACGGTTTACCGACAAAATGATAAAAATAGGAGGACTTATACAAATGGGACAGATAACATTTATGCGATTGCACGACAGATATACAGACAGTTTTGAAACAGGCGAGGTGCTGAACAACGCATATAATATCAAGGAAACAAGGATATTGAACGATACAGGAAGTATTGAGTTTGACTATCCATACGACGAAAAGGCGCGTCTAATCAGTCAAAATATGTTGGTTAGTGTAAACGGTCATATATACGAAATCAGCCGAACAACGCGAATACAAACGGTACAGACACATTGCACGTTTACGGTACACCGCATTTCGTATATGAGGCACAGAAAGCATTTATACCGACAATCGGCGACAATATCGGTAAAAGTTCAAGATATGTTCTAAAACAAGCGATTGATATTATATCAGAATTTAAAAAGTATGTCGGGGAAAGGTGCATTTTTCACATTATGACAGAGGCAGAGCTTACCGCCAAAGGAATGAAGTGGGTAGCAGATGACAAACTGTTAATTGATTTTTTCTCTACCGACAAAACGAATTTGTGGGACGTTATAAAAACGATAATAGAAAATTTGGGGCGTGGCGAAATATATCACGAAACAGGCATTGACAGCAGTAACAACGTTGTATGTAACATAGCCATTGTTGAACGTATCGGCACAGATAACGGCGTCAGACTGCGTTTAGAAAAGAATATGCGAAGCATATCAATAGAACGCAACGTAAGCGATATGATAACGCGTTTATGGGCGTTCGGAAGTGACGATTTAACGGTCAGCAGTGTAAACGGCGGCAAAGCATATATAGACAGTCCAAACATTGAAAAATACGGAGTACAAGAGGGGTACAAAGATTACAGCGACTATACGTCAGCGGAAAAGCTGTTGAGAAATGCTAAATGGGAGTTTGACGAGGACAACGAAGATAGAATAGATGCACCGCAGTTGACAATCAGCGGTAAATTGATTGACCTATCCAAATTAGCTGAATACGGTGCGGCGGAAAAGTTGGAAATAGGCGATACGGTACACGTATTTGATATTGACGGAACGGAATATGTGCAGAGGGTAATTGAGTATCAGGCATATCCGTTGGAGCCGAAAGAGAGCAATATATCAATCGGGCATATCAGACGTGATTTTTTTATCGAACTATGGCAGACGTCAGAAAAAGCAAAGAAATTTGCAAAGTGGCAGACGGCGAATAACAGCGTAAACATTCGCAAAGTACAAGGAACGGTGAACACAGACCGAAACGAAGTGCAGAGCGACAATGAGCTGTTGAAGATTGTCGGCGATTTGCTGACGATAAAGGACAGTCAAAGAGATAGAATACATATCGGTAATGATGAAGTTGACAATAAAAAACAATTTGTATTTCTGTTATATGACGTTGACGGAAACCCTGTAATATTTTTTGATGAAAAGGGTAACGGAATTTTCAGCGGTACAATAAGAGGTGCAAAGATTGAATCAGATACCGACATCAATGTAAATAAAGACGCAAGTGTAGGACAGTATTTAAGAGTTGGATATATCAGCTCATATGTGAACGACGAGGGCAAGACGATATATAAATGGTCTGATGAAAGCGGTATATTATTAAGCGGATATACAAGCATTAAGACTACAAACGGCGGTAATAACCTTGCAATCGGGGCAATGTCATCAATAGAATTAAATGCGACAAAGGTTATGCAGAACGGCAACCGTCTATTGAATACCGATGATTTAAAAGATATTATGGAAGAAATCAGACAACTAAAGGCAAAAATATCAGAGTTGGAAAATTAAAAAAACAAAGACCTGTACACAAGAATAGTACAGGTCTTTGTATTATCTCAAACTATTTATAGTGGGTATAACAGTTGAAACATAATAATCATATGGAATTAGGGAGTTAGTGTCTTCGGGGTGCGGTACATTTTCAAGAATGGCTTTGCCGTCATCACGGGTGCTATCATAAAATACAACAGATGTAAATTTGTATTGACCTAACCCGATATCTTCAAGCATTTCTTCAATATTTTCTTTGCGAACATACTGCACACCGTCAATTACTTCGATTGCCACTTCGGGTAACGGCGATAAGTCGGAAGTGGTTGACGGCTTTGCAGTCGGTGTTGGTGTTGGTTCTGCGGCGGTATCTGTATCAATCGTAATAGTGTTGTCACTGAAACCAACATTGAAACCGCCGACAGCGTCGGCAACGTCACGTAATTTGAAATATGTATTATCGTTGATGTTATAACCCTCAATCGCTGTTTCCGTACCGTTTACGGCAACAGGAAACGGGTTAGCCGTTACGACATATTCTACGGCGAAACCTGTCGCGGTCGCACAGATTATACCGCCTGTTATAAAACCTAATATAAATTTGTTTTTCATAGCTTGTAGCCTCCTTTTTTCTTTCAGTATATACCCTTAAAATGAAAAATGCAAGCGGCGGAAAATTGATTTTTGTTAAGTTTTGTTAAGGTGTTCGCGCACGCACACGCGCGCTATAATTGAAAGAAATTTAAAAACAGCAAAAATATATTAACAACTGTTATATCAAACGCTTACCGAATGGTAGGCACTTTATTTCGTTAAGCTGTATGCGTGCGAGTGTTCCAACGCTTTATAACATCCGATAGAACATCAAGCCAATCGTGAAATTTTTTTGTTATCATATCTTGACCGGTAACGGCTATAACAGTACAAGAGCGGCAATGTTCGCACTGTACTTTTACACAAGGGCTACCGTATGAACTAAGCGGAATTAAACGAGCCTTGCCGCCGCAAAAAGGACAAGCGTGTAATTTTTTGTGCTTGAATTGTTCGGTAACGGTTTCTTTATTTTTTGTTTCGTATTTAACGGTAAGAATATCATTTTCATCTTTAGAGCTTATAAAAGCAAAGAAATTATTTCGGTTCATTATTAAATCCTCCTAATAATATTGACTTTATAGAGGAAATGCACTATAATTTATTTGTGTGATAAACTTGTGTGTATTTCCTCTTCTGGTGGTAATGCACTTGCCTTGTATGAGTTGGTAGCTTATACAAGGCTTTTCTTTTATGATAATTGCAAGGTTATTACCGCCCCGTAATTCATAAAACGGGTGTAATGCCCTCTAACCTCTTTAAAGGTGGTTTTAAGCTTAATTCCTTTATCGGCTATTGCTGATATGACATAAGCTAAATTCTTTGGAATATAGCCTATTTTGTACGGCATAGAATTGTTTACACTTATCATAACCGCTACTGCGTTGTTATCGTGTAAATTCGCCTTGTCACGTTCAAGCCATACTCTTACTTGCTTTGGTTTGTAGTGTGTGAATATTCTGTGTAATGCCTTTTGTCTGTTTCCTTTTGTTACTCCGGCAATCTTGCTTTCAATGGTGTTGCCTTTTATCAGCTCCCAAGCCTTTTTAAATGCGGCGGAAAGTGTTAAGCCCATTTTCTTCAATCTGTTTGCTATTATGCAGATACGGCTCTTTATTTTCTTATCATACTTCATTGTGGTTTACTCCTTTCGTTTTTTTGTGTAGTCAACCTTGACTACGGTTATATTATACTATGTACATAGTAATAAATCAATATGCAATATGTATAAAATATGTACATAGTTTTTGTATAATGTAACTATGTACACAGTATTCAAAGTATGTTATAATAATCTTAGATTAAAGATTATATTTAATCTCCTGTAGTGTCGGGGGTGACTTGGGCGGTTGTTCTGACTTACGGGGAAAGGAACAAAATATAATGAGTGAAAGCACTTTGGTATTAATCATTTTGTTTTTGCTTGTATATGTGATAAAAAAATAAGCCGCCCACTTCTGCCAAAGTGAACGGCTTAGGGTAGAAATTCTTCTACATCTAAAAAATTCATATTAACAGAATGACCGTTAAGTCACTCCTTTATCTACTTGTATTTTATCAAAAAATATATGTATTGTCAAGGGGTGATAATATGACAGATAAAAAAAGTAAATCACAGTATGATATAGAATACGCCAAGAAAAAGCTAAAAAGAATACCTTTAGATGTCACAAAAGAAAAATATCAAGAAATAAAAACCGCCGCCGAAAATGCAAGTGAAAGTGTAAACGGCTATATAAAAAAATCGATAGAAAATAGAATGATGTCAGATAAAAATATAAAAAAATAACCGCCTACTCTGCACAGTAGACGGTTAAATTTATTTTAACAACTTGCAGAAATAACTGTTGTTATTCCTCTTGCTTACATTCTATTATAAAAATATCGGAATGTCAAGGGGGTTTTTGTATTATGCCTATAAAATATAAAATTGATATTTTAGCGGGGTTAAAAGAAAAGGGTTATTCAACATATCGCATAAGAAAAAATAAATTGATGGGTGAGGCTACTGTTCAAAAACTACGAAATAAAGAGCCTGTTTCGTGGGAAAATATATCTACTATTTGTAAATTACTTGAATGTCAACCGGGCGATATAATGGAATATGTTGAAGATGAAACTGAATAACAACGGTGCAGATGTATAATTAAAATACCACTGTACACAGTATTTAAAGTGTGTTATAATAAAATTGCAGTTAAGATATTAATTGTAGGTGATAAAGAAATTTATGTGACCTTGATATATTGGAACGGTGGCGGCTGTTCCGCCCTTTATAATGATTTTAGGAGGTGTAAACTGTACTAAAACATATAAGGGGGTGTTAAAGTGAATGATTTGATAAATACAGTGTTAGGCATAATAAACTTACTTATTTGCATAGCATTGATTGATAAACTAATTGAATTATTTAAAAACATAAAAAAATAAGCCGCCCTGTCTACCAAACTAAGCGGCTTATTTAAAGCTTATTAGAGCGGAACAGTTAAAACCGTTCCTTTTATATCTAAACTATACCACATATCAACAACAAAGTCAAGTAGAAAATAGGTGATAATATGGCAGTTTCAAAGGCTCAACAAAAGGCAGTAGCTAAATATAATTCCAAAGCATATGATGAAATTAAGGTGCGTGTTTTTAAAGGCTCTAAAGAGGTTATAAGCAATTATGCCGCCTCACAAGGCAAATCTACAAACAAGTTAATAAATGAGCTTTTAGAGGACGAAATACCACAATTAAAAGTATTGAAAGAAAATAGAACAGAATAAAAGCCGCTTTATGCGGCGGAATGCTTAACATATCCGCCGCCGTAAGCGGTTTTTTTATATATCGGAAGCATAGGCAAATTTATTAAAAGGTTAAATACGCACTCCGAAAATGAAAAAGGCTTTTATAAAAGAAGTGAACGGCTGAAAAGTCTGTATTTATGCCGATATAGCGGTAAATATACTTATGATTTTTATAAGGAACGCAAGGAGTTTTCGGAGCGGAAATGTTAATATAATTGTCATATCTTTTCATATTCATTCTTAAAGTGTCCTAACTTACAATATTGAGTTGACAAAAATCAAAAAAGTTGGTATAATATAAATACAACAAAGATATACTTAAATATAGCCTGTGATATAATAGCTTTTTCAAGGAGTTTTTTATTGAGGCTCTTAGTGGTTCTCACTTAGCCAATTCTTGAATAGGAGGGATAACCTCCGAAAGAAAAAGTGATAACAGCATATTGCGCCCCAAGATATTTGGGGCGTTTTTGTTTAGGAGATACAAATGGATTTATTAAATGAATGTATAAACAAATATAAAACTTATGCGGGGTATAACTATACTTTATTTTTGGATTGTGGTATTAATTTTACGGTGGGATTTCAGAAAAAACACTTTTATCATTTGTTAGGACTGCATAAATTGACTGATATAGTACAGCTTAAAAAAACACAATACAATAACGCTAATTCAATTTATCGAAATATTATAAAAGGGAAAATAACCTTTGATGATATTATTAAAAGTTCTCATTATGAGGATATAAGAAAAAGGTTGGAGTATTTTCCGGATATTGATAATGTTATGAATTCAAAAATTATAATAGATTTTGATTATAGAAAAGTACCGCAGACAACGCTTTTAACGCAATATATGTTGTTTAAAGACTACGGAGAAGATATAGCACATTTAGGCTTTGCGTATGACAGAAACGGTAAAGATATATATTATCCTGAAACGTTTATAGTGCAAGATAATGATTATTACATAAGAAATCAAGAAACGTATAACATTGTAGATGTTAAAATAGAAAAATATAGATGATATTGTATATAAAAATTCTGTCCGCTATTTGTCCGCTACACATATAAAAACAGCGGACAAAGTACGGTAAAGTATAAAAAGTAATAGTTATGAAAATGGCTTTGTTATGCGGTTTTGGGGTATGGTGTGAAAGCGTGAGTAAAATATAATATACTACTCATAACCCGAAGGTCGCTGGTTCAAGTCCAGTCTCCGCAACCATACCGAGTGTCCTTATTGGACTTGAACCAATAAGGACATTCTTTTTTTGTGTTCATACGAGAGTGTGAGAAAAAGTCTGTAAAAAATAATCCTTCTATGATAGAATATAAATAAATCATAGGAGGAATTTTTTTATGGCAAGACGTAGACGAGAAAGAATGAGTGAAGGAAAGAAGAATATCATTGCCGGATTGATTCAGGAATACAACATCAAGACAGCAGAAGATATTCAAGAGGCACTAAAGGATCTGTTAGGCGGTACTATTCAGGAAATGATGGAAGCTGAACTGGATGAACATTTAGGCTATGACGAATATGAACGCAGTGACAATCCGGATTATCGAAATGGAGTAAAACACAAAAAACTTCGTAGTTCTTATGGCGAGATACCTATTGATGTTCCACAAGACCGTGACGGTGATTTTGAACCGCAGATAGTCCCTAAACGAAAGAAGGACATATCAGCAATAGAACAAAAAATCATTGCTATGTCTGCAAAGGGCATGACAACAAGACAAATTTCTGATATTGTGGAAGATATATATGGTTTTGAGGTAAGCGAAAGTATGGTAACCGCAGTTACAAATAAAATATTACCTCAAATAGAAGAATGGCAACAACGCCCTTTATCAGCTGTGTATCCGATAGTTTTCATTGATGCAATCCACTTTTCGGTTCGTGATGAGCATATAGTGAAAAAGATAGCTGCATACATAATTCTTGGTGTAAATGACGAGGGTAAGAAGGAAGTTTTAAGCATAACCATTGGCGAAAATGAGAGTGCGAAATATTGGCTGGGAGTTTTAAATGAACTCAAAAATCGTGGTGTTAGAGATATATTAATATTATGTGCAGACGGTTTATCAGGGATAAAGGAATCAATAGCAGCAGCCTATCCAAATACGGAGTATCAGCGTTGCATTGTCCATCAAGTGCGCAATACATTGAAATATGTAGCGGAAAAAGACAAAAAAGCATTTGCAAATGATTTAAAGAGTATATACCATGCACCGAACGAAGAAAGCGGATACGAACGTATGCAGAGTGTCACAAAAAAATGGCAAGAAAAGTATCCTAATGCGATGAGAAGATGGGAAGAAAATTGGGATGTTTTATCACCGATGTTCAAATTTTCAGCAGAAGTCAGAAAAGTTATGTATACAACAAATGCAATAGAAAGCCTTAATAGCGTACTTCGTCGATTGAATAGCCAAAGGAGCGTATTTCCGAGCGATACAGCCCTTTTAAAGGCACTGTATTTGGCAACCTTTGAAGCAACAAAGAAGTGGACAATGCCACTTAGAAATTGGGGCAGAGTTTACGGAGAACTGTCAATTATGTATGATGGACGACTTGTTTAGCATATATTTTTATATTTATATAGTGTAAAAAATACGGTCTTTTACAAGACCGCTCTTGACGCGGAAGAAAATCCGTGCTATATTACAAAAAGGCAGATAAGCTGAATTTTGCTTATCTGCCAAAATAAAACTAAGTATTTTATCATAGAAAAATTAAATTTACAGAAATAATCTCACACACTCGTTCATTACGGCAAGCGCAGCATACTGAACATTTACGCCCTGACGTGTATGTACTGATACGTTATTTTCAGGTAATTTACTTAAATCAGGTATTTCAATAGCTCCGATACAGTTATAATGAATTTTAAGCCGCTGTACCTTTTTACCGTCTATTTTTTCAGCCTGATATACTTCTATCTTGTCAATCAATTCGTTTAACATTCTCGGTGTCAGTTTCCTTGCCCTTGTATATTTACGAACAGAAGATAAAAACATATCGCTTGTAACAGCTCTATTCTGTTCATTATCAAGCTCCGCTTGAAGTTCATTGATTTTTACTTCATTTTCTTTTTGTTCTGTTTCATATTTTACAGACAATTTTGAAAATCTGTCGTCGCTTATGCGTCCAAGAGTGTTATCCTCATAAATTTTTTCAAAAAGTAAGTCAAGCTCTTTATCACGCGCAAGCAAGGAGTTAAGTTCCTTTTGTTTGGAGCGTCGTTCCTGCTCTGCCGTTTTAATCGAATTTCCCATAACAATTTTAGCAAATTCATTTTCATATAGAGTGGCAAATTTCATTAAGCGTTTGATTTCACCGAGTACAACCTGCTCTAAAAAATCAGTACGGATATAATGTGTTGAGGTACATATTTTTCTGCTGCCCCTGTTATATCCCATACAATTAAAATAGGTTATATCGTGATTAGCCTGATTGAAATGATAACCGAGTTTGCTTCCGCAGTCCGCGCATACCAGCAATCCCGAAAACATATTCTTATCTTCGCCTGTTACTGGCTTTTTGCGTGTTCGTCTGCTTCGGCGTTCCTGTATCTTTTCCCAAACGGTACGGTCTATAATTGGTTCGTGAATATCTTTAAATATCGCCCAATTCTCTTTGTCATTCTCATAACGCTTTTTATTTTTGTATGACTTAGAATAGGTTTTAAAGTTTATCACATCACCGCAATACTCCTGTTTGGAAAGTATATTGATAATTGTTGAGTGGTGCCATTTATAAGGATATTCCTGAGAGCTTTTCAAGCCCGGACGGCTTATCCCTTTACTATACCAATAGTTTACAGGAGTAAGGATTTTTTCTTCCTCCAGCCTGCAAGCGATTTGGTCTGTACCTAAACCGCCAAGCGCCATATCATAAATATGTTTGACTACCTTTGCGGCTTCTTCATCAACAATCCAATTCTTTCCGTCAGGATTTCTGATATATCCATACGGGGGAAGTCCGAGCGGTTCGCCCGCATTACCCTTTATCTTGTTACTGATACGGCGTTTTTTTGAAATATCGCGCGCATACCATTCATTAAAAAGATTTTTTATTGGCGCAAGCTCATTTTCGCCCTCTTGTGTATCTATATTATCAGAAACAGCAACAAGCCGTATATCATATTCAGGGAAAAATTCTTCCGTAAGTCTGCCGACCTCAATATAATTACGTCCCAATCTTGAAAGGTCTTTTACAAAGACGGCTGAAATTTTATTGTTTTCTATCGCTTCAATCATAGCTTTATATCCGGGACGTTCCATTGTAACGCCCGAAATACCGTCGTCGCAAAATATCAATAAATTTGTATAGCCTTTTTCCTTTGCAATTTTGGTTAGTAATTTCTTTTGGTTGCCTATACTGTAACTATCGCCCTCTAAGTTATCATCACGGCTTAAACGAACATATAAAGCCGCTGTCATTTCTTTTTGTTTGTTATTTGACCGCTTCATTATTTCCTCCTTTCAGACAGTCAAATAAACAGTATTACATTTATATTATACCGCGCTTTTAACCGTCTGTCAGCCTGTTTTAAAAATTTTATTCGCTTGATGTCATAAGCCGTAATAAAACAGAGCCTAATGTTTCGAAAGATTTCTCTTTGAATATCGGTTGTACAACAAATGAGGTTCCATTGACTTGATATGTAATTTCAGCGTCAAGGGATTTTTTATTACAAATATTTTTGTGTTCTAAGTTTTGAGTAGTGTCATTCATAAATAGTGAACCTCCATAAATATTTTATGTTAAATCCACCTACCGAGAGTAATAACCCAATCACTCAAACAATCATCAAACTACTGATAGCTAATCAGTATCACGGGAATTTCACCCCTGCACGGTTCTCGTCCAGCCACCCAATGCAGTGACGCGTTCAAGGCGGGAGTATCATTATACTTTTCGTCAATCGTGGCCGTATCGGTTGCAAGCCGATAGTTATTGACGGTCTTATCGCTAAAATGTAAAACGTCCGTACTCGGCATACTGTTTGTATGGTAGAAGCTGTTACATTCATTACGGCGAGCCGCCGGCTCCTGCTCGGAAAGAAAGTATTTGATGATTGGATTATTCAGTTGTCAAAGAACAAAGGGGATTTTAGCCCATATAAGCGCATTAGAGATATAATGCGTTTATATCGGATAAATCGTGTACTTTACGGAGTGCTTAAAGCACCCCGCACTATTTTAAGACAAGATTTTAAATTTTTTTATAATACTATAAATTAGTTTATTTTCAAGTCTTGAACGCATATCATCATCTACATACATATATTCATTATTATTTTCATCACGGGCAACCCTCGTAGACAAACGAATTATGTAATTTCTATAATGAGCAAGTATGTAATCAATGGCTTCTATGTCTTCATTTATTGCTTTTTCGATTATTGAAAAAGGAATGTCTGATAAAGTTTTTTTCACTTAATGCCCTCCGTACTGATAATTGCCTTTAATCGTTTTAATGCGCGTATGCGCGCCCGAAAAACAATCCAATAGCTTAAATCAAGCTGTTTTGCTATTTCTATATCAGGCATATTTGCAAAGTATGATAGTAAAACAATATCTCTTAAATCACAAGGAAGTTTGTTTATAGCTTCTGCCAACATATTGTTAGATACTATGATACGAGTATCACATACATTGAAAACATTATCGGTTACAAAATAGCAATCAAATGTATATAATTCTGCCTGTTCCTTGTCACTTAGGAAACTAAAATCCATTTCCAAATCTGCATAGTGTTTATATTCAGCTCTTATATTGTTTGCTTCATTTTTTAGGACGCTGCAACAAAAGGAACAAAATTGTTTTGATATGCGCTGCTTGTCCTGTTCTGAAAATTCTCTCATAGTTTTAACTCCTAACACCGAAAACTGATTTTTTATCCCTCATATGGGGAACAAATAATTAGATAAATTTCTGCTTGTTTTCAGAAAAAACATTTAATAAAAATTCTCTGTATTTTAGCAAAAAGTTTGTAAGAAAAATCAAGCATATCGGGCGGAGGTCTTATAAAAAAACATATCATTTTATTTTATTTATCGAAACAAAAAGATATAATTCATACACTTTTGATATAATAAAACAAAAAAACGATTTATAATATTGAATGAACGATTTTTCGTAAAGATACCCAAAAAAATTTTGATATATATTTAGCATTGCCGTATAAAAAGAAAAAAGCATAATACTATCTGTCATAAATACACATAATATTACGCTTTCTATATTATTTAGTCTTAAACGGTCATTTTTCGCATTAGAAACTAAAAAAGCCGAACCTATCAAACAAATTTTTTTGACAAGTCCGACTTTTTATTAGTCCCTATAATCCTATAATAGCGCATAAATTTTTGACAATCCACACATTGTGGCTGTACGCTGTTCACTCCTTATTACAAAAACATTATAAAAGTAACCATATTGTACCATATTATATTGATTTTGTAAATAAGTTATTCTGTATAAGAAAAATATTGATGTTTTATCCTTAAAGTATTTTAAAGTCCAGAAACAAAATTACTTATAGTGTATGTATCTCTATCTTTATGAACTAATATATAACAAGCTCCTTTGTTATTCCCATTATTATTACTTGCGTTAGGAGTAAACTCCACATTATCGAAAGTGCAATTAAAAATCAATGTATCAGTAGACCAATCTGAACTTTCTTCTATATACTCAATTCCCGATAATGTGGCTGATTTCATACCATATACACCATTAGAAATATCATATTGAGAAAATGGCTCGCTAAGAACTTTTTTCATTTCAGTATAATTATTTTCTGCAAAATCATCAAAAAATGTTTTAATTACATCTTGAGCTTTCATAACTTCTTGATAGGAAAATGGTTGGCAGATTTCAACGGTTTTTGTTTCGTCATTCCAATCCACACGTTTTCCAAAGGCCTGTGAAATAGCTCTAATAGGGACATATGTTGTACCCTCATATATGAATGGTTCAACAATATTTCCGTCCGTATCTTTCGGAATGCACTCTTGTCCGAAAACTGATATTTTAATGTTATTATACGCAATCTCTATTGTGTCATTTATCTGTTTTGCATATATTGTGCCCGTCGATATAACTATACCAATTATTAAACCTAAAATTACCTTTTTCATAGTAAAACATTCCTTTCTCTTAACTTATCTTGTTATTATTGTTCATATGCAGCGTCATAAAAAATGTTTATAGTATCTCTGTCGCTTGTAGCGGTACAGCTTGCATTATCTCTGTCGTATGTCAGTAAATAATTTGTGGTAGATGAATTATTACCTGCGAAGCTGTACGCTGTACCTTTCCATAAAGATTGCTTATAAATTTTATTTTCACTCCAGATTACATTTTTTAAATATGCGCCGCATTTTATATCGCCTGCCGTCTGCGTTCCCGTACTATCGTAAATATCGGGAACTAATGACGTACCTGTCATAAGACAGATGTTAGGCGCTGATGTGTTAAATCTGTAATCGTCCACATATCCCTCTTGCGCTACTCCCGTTATTACATTCTGCACCTGACAATATACCGTTCCGTCGCCGTATGTATAGTATAAATATATATCATGCTTCGGTCTGTATTCGCCGTTTACTAATGTTGACTGCACAATGGGGGAACTGTAAAAGGTTTTCATTCCGGCTGATGATGTGGTATTGCTGTTATTATTGTTTCGGCTTGCTATCAGATACCAGCCACCGTTATTTGCAGGCGCACCTATCAAGCCTATGTCACAAGCAATCGCACCTGATGAATGATTACTGTTAGAGGACATATAGATATATGCGTTTGTAGGTGTATCGCTGTCAAATTTCAATTTTGCCTGAGAAAGCAGAACTTTTGAGGACATTGACTTGTAGCCGTCATAGCTTATTGACTTTTTATAAACATATGCGCCTGTATTACCCTCTAACGCCCACACTTCCGGCGCTCTTATCGCTGATGAATAAGAATGAGAATACGGCTGAGGCTCGCTTCTGCCGCTTGTATTGCTGCCGTAAACGCCGTCTGCTCTTACGGAATGGGAATATAAAGCATAAGAAGTCCAATCCTTAACCTCTGCGGCTGTTGTTGCCGTTCCGTAGAAATTGCCGAATTGAAACAAATAAAATTTACTTGTATTGTATGGCTCGTACTTAAATACCACCGTTCCGTCATTAGACTGCGCCACATACCAATTTGTTTTTCTGTTCTTTGACAGGTATTGAATAGCATAGAACGGTTCATTTGCTGTCAAATTATCCTGTTTTATACCGTTAGCGTTATAAACATAAAACTTTGTTGATGATGTGGTTGTCGATTGGCGGCTGCCTGCGTCCGTGTACGGAACAGGATTATATTCTGCGCCCTGACTGTCCGCTAAGACAATATCCATAGGAGGCTCAACATTTTTGTTGTATTCCTGTTTTGCGTCATTCACTGTTTCAGGAATATTATCGTCAACAATAATTGAACCCGAACGGCTAAGGCTGTTTTTCATAACTCTGTCGCGTTGGATTTCAGATTGAAAAGTGGGTATGCCTGTTTCTGAAAAATCAATCTGCAATGCCGAATATTCGTCTTTGGTTTTGTTATGGAACAGTAAAACAACAAGGTTTCCATTTTCATAGTCAACATTATTAAAAGTCATTGTCAAAACATTGTTATTATCAAATGACATATCGGCATTGTCAAAATTGACAATGCTGAATTCGTCGTTGTCGTTCCACTCCTAATTGATTTCTGACGCTGCTATTTCCGTTTTCCACGCATTGCTTGACGGAATGGCAATACTGAGTGGCGTATTGTCATTTAGATAGTCTAATGGTTCATATATTCCATTACGCTGTTCAGCAAGAACTATGGTAGAGTTTAACAATATAAATATCAATGAATAAATAATAAGTATTTTTGTTGCTTTCATCAAAATCAAATAATCCTTTCTATAAAATTTAGAGAACATATATTTAATTAAAATGGAGTATGCTCTTTACAAGCATACTCCATAAACTGTTGTATTATTTTGAAATAGTATATGCGTAATATGAGGCATTACCTGCGGTGTAGTATGTGCTTACTCTAAAGTAATAATCCCCGTCACTTCCTGTACCATCAAGTGTACCCTCGCTGCTCTTAGGGACATCTTCAGCTACTGCCAAGCAAACATTTTTTGAATTGTATAATGCTACATTGTATTTAGGACCGCCTTCCCATATTGAAAGTCCAAATTTTACAATGCTATTGCCGTCAGCAGAGAAAGAGTTTGTCTTATTTCCTACTCCTGTTTGGATATTAGGAATATAAACTCTTCCGCTCGCATTAGCTAATGCGATTTCCGGCTCTTCTTTTTCTGCAAAATCAAGCGATATATTAGGGTCATAAATCGTGATTTTTATTCCGTCTTCGGTACGATAGGTTACTGGGTTATCCGCTGATGCAGCTTTTGTGTCCACTTCAGAACGCATAGGAATGTTTGCCGCAAATGCCGAAATGCTCATAGCCGATACTGCCATAATAGCAGCCAAACCCATTGTAATAATCTTTCTCAATTTCATAATAAATCGTCCTTTCTTGTCATAACGCCAATTCGCCTGCTTTCATAAAACAAGCTCTTATACATCACTTGACAAATCAAAGGAATTTGTATATACTGAGGTAATAAGAGAGGTACTCTATTTATCTTTAATCAGGCTTGCGTGCGTAGATTTAAGATTGAGGGTATCTCTTGTTTTATGTCTAACATAAAATCAGCATTATATTTGTTTTTTTTGTTTTTGAAACTTTGCATTATCCATACAGAAAATCCATAAGACCGTCCTATGCCGATACGCGTATCATTTTGCCGGCTTGATATATGCTTTTCTGCAACATCAAAATATCGGGTTTGCCCCTATGTGATAAGCTCACTAAACTAACATTGAGAAATAGCATTTATCGCGCATATTCAGATTTTACAAACTGTCCGTATCAGACAATGCACCGTTTCGTATGTACTCAATCCCTGTTTATAAATCATAAACAATTTACCATATATCCCATAGGTATATTGTGATTGGTTGTGAGGGGATATATAATAAGCTGTTTTGCTTATATCTGCATTATACGGCAGGAAAATTTTGATGTCAATAGCTTTTGCCTAAGCGGTCGTATATTTGCCCCAGCGGTTAAAATTTGACAAAAAATTACCCTTATCCTTTTTTGGATAAGGGTAATTCTTAATTGTGTTTTCGTACAGTTAAATACATTTTACCGGCTATAACAAACACAGCAACACTTATAATACTAAGCGATATGATTTTAGATAATATAAGCTGACGAAAGACTATGGCTGTTACACTCCAGCATACCGCACTTATGATTATTAAAATTCTCGCCGTTATTCCGAATATCCGCTGTTCTTTTTCGTCAAGCGGCTTGTTCGCCGCTTCAACAGGTGAAAGAATAGAAAGTATTATCAGCGCTGTTAAGGTAAGCAAGCCCCATACGGTCATACTGTACGGAACATACCTTACAACTGCCAATACAACCGGACACATAATGCAAGATGATAAATAACATTTCAGCGATGTTGAGAAATGATACCCTCCGCAATATTTACGCAAGATTTTATATACGAGCCAGAATAAAATACATTCCCATATCATACCCATAGCAAGTCCTATAATTATCATAGTAATATCTGTAATCAATATATTTAAGATAATTTCAAGGGCATATACATATTCGTCATATTGTTCCTGTTTTATGTAGTTATTGAGGATTGCATACATAATTGCTTTCTCTGAAATTTTATGTATCATAGCTTAAAACTTTCTGTACTTTTTTATGCTGTTCGGCGGCGTCGGCTGACCGTTTACAATACAGCAGGTTGAGTTTGTGTGAAAAAGAAGAAATGCAGGTACAATAACAGGCAATGCCTTGATTGCAAATGACGCTCCTTTTTGACACAACTTTTTTACTCTACTTAATAGCATAGTAAATTCCTCCTTCTCTTTTGATGAAATTATTTTAGCAAATAATGTTATTTAAGTCAACCCAAATTGCCTAAGCGGTCGTATATTTGCCTAAGCGGTTAAATTTTGTATTATTATCGTTGTGGAAAATATCTTTTGTTCTTTGTTATATTTCCAATCCAAAGAACCATTATAAGCTGATAATGCTCTGCTGATACTGTTCATTCCTATACCGTGCAGCTTCGCATTATCCTTGTGAGTTTTTAGTCTGCCGTTTATTACAATAGGCTCTATATCTGATGTATTTTCTATCTTTATAACTATAAAATTTTGATTTTCAGTATGTATATTCAAATAAATTTTTTTCTCTGATGAATGGGCGCAGCTTTCCATAGCATTATTTATTAAATTAGAAAATATAGTTACAATATCCATATCGTTAAAAAACGACAGCTCGGCTCGTATGGGATCTATCAAAAATTGTATATTTTGATTTTCACATTCTTCTTTCTTCTTAGATAAAAGCACATTTAAGATTTTATTATCTGAATATTCAATAAATTTAGGCTGAGAAAATTTGCCGCAAATAGATTTTATATATTCCTGAGCGGTTTCATTATCAGCTCCGATTAAAGAGCTTAAAGCACCTATATGTTCTTTGAAATCGTGATTAAGTATTGAGGCTTGCTGATTATTTTCTTTTAACATCATATATTCGTCATAATCAAATTTTTCTTTTAATTGCTGAGCTTCCAACTCTGCTTTCTCTGTTTCCATTATCATCAATTTTTGATTTATTGCAAAAATAATAATATTCATTATTATTAGTATGAAGCACACCAATGACAATAAGTGTGATGTTGTATTGACTTTCATCACAAGCATAATTATAATAACAGTCAAAATAGGAATAGATAAAAGTCCAAGAGAGGTAGCTTGTACATTTTTCTGTTTTTTGCAGAATACGCGGCTTATTATCATTATTCCAATTAAATATAAGAGTTTGCTTGCAAATGTCAATATAAGCGACTGTGAAGATGTCATTGCTATGGTATTGTCAGGTATAATTCTAATATATGGAATAAATATAACTAAAAATTCACACGCCGAAGTTATAGCCGCGAGTAAAATACTTTGAAACAATGCGCTTTTCCAGCTAATGCGATAACATACGCCAAAAATAACAAGGTGTATTACAACAAAAGTTAAAGTATTTACAACTATCTTTCCGCGTGCACATATAAACAAATCAGCAATATAAACTAATGCAATTATTGCATAACAAAGATACTTATTTCTTTTTCTGTAAAATAAAGTGTCAGCATAATAAATAAAAATTATATATTCAAATATTATTGCTAATACCATTCCTAAATCAATCCGCATTATTTTTCTCCAATCCATTTAGCAAAGTTTTTTTGAAAATCCTCTTGCTTACGCCGCGACAAATATATTTCATATTCTGTCTCCCTATATCCGCAATAGATTTTATCTTTGCCATATCTTTTTATATAACTGAAATTTATACAATATCCCCTAAAAGGCTCAAAAAAATTTGTGTAATCTTTTACTTGTTCAAAAACCGTCTGATACGGAATACTTACAATAATTTCACCTTTGGTCGTTATAATATGTGTTTTCTTGTTTTGAACATATATGTAAATAATATTACTGATAAATATTTGTATGTTTTCCGAATTTACCATTACATTGATGAATTGATTATTTTTGTATAGCTCCTGTATAGCTGAGTCAATTCCATAGACCAAGCGGCGCCTGTCTATTGGTTTTGTCCAAAATCTGAACGGTCGCACATTAGACGCATTATCAAAATATGCTTCGTAATTGGTTACAAAAAAGAATAAACAGCTTTTATTTGTTATACTTATTTTTTCAGCTAAACTAATACCGTCCATTTCAGCCATTTCAATGTCTAAAAATATAATATCATAGACAGTGTCGGACTGTAACAACTTTTGCGGTGAACTAAAAATGTCGATTGAGTGTTTTATTTTCTTTTCATTTAAAACATCTTTTATAAGCCTTAACTCATTATTTAAGGCTATTTTATCATCATCACATAAAGCTATACACAGTGTCATTATTTCATCTCACTTTCAATGTAAATTAAAAATATTTTTCAGTAAATTCGTAATATCTTTATGTATATTACAACACAATCACAATAAATAAATTTTATTATAAAAGCTATAAATTGTCAAGATTTTTACACTGTTTTGCTATATTTTCATTAAAGATGTGCAGAAAAACTTATTTTTATTTGTTACCCATATATAAGGGGTTTTTGCTACCAGCAAGCAAAGCCGCCGGGTACCCGAACGGCGATTTTTTGTTTGTCTATGCCTTGCAAAAGTCACAAAAAATATTTTGGGAACAAATCCCAAACCCAGATAAAAAACGGAGGTAAATATATGGAAAAGCGAAAAAGAAATATTCAAATCAAATTCAGAGTAACAGAAGAAGAAAAACAGTTAATTGAGCAGAAAATGGCGCAGCTACCGACACGACAGATAGGCGCGTATTTACGGAAAATGGCGATTGACGGTTTAATTATTTATACTGACACAACCAACATTAAGGAAATGAACAAGGAATTACATTCTATCGGCGTTAATATAAATCAAATTGCAAAGCGCGTAAATGAAACTGGCTCCATTTATGAGGAAGATATAAAGGAAATTCAAGAAAGGTTAAATAAAATATGGCAATTACAACGAACCATACTATTGACACTACCCTAAGAAAAGCCATTGACTATATTTTAAATCCCGATAAGACAGACGCAAAGCTGCTTGTTCACGCATACGCCTGTACTCCTGAAATTGCAGATATTGAATTTGATTGCACAAGAGAACACGCATATAATAAGGGAGAACATCTCGCGCGTCATATCATACAGGCATTTTCGCCGGGTGAAACCACACCCGAACAGGCTCACGAAATCGGAAAGCGTTTCGCTGATGAACTGCTGGGCGGTAAATTTGAATACATTTTGACAACGCATATTGACAAGGGACATATTCATAATCATATAATTTGTAATGACGTCAGTTTTGTTGATTACAAGCATATCCACATCAATGAAAAGTGGTATAACCATTCACGCCGCATAAATGACAGACTATGCAAGGAATACGGATTATCCGTTGTCGAACCAAACGCTGAAAGGAAAAATAAAAATACCAAGTATGAGAATAAACCGACAAGCTGGAGGGCGAAACTGAAAACCGAGATTGACAAGATAATTCCGCAAGTAAAAGATTTTGAGGATTTTTTGCGTCTTATGGAATTACAGGGCTATGAGATAAAACGAGGTCAATATATATCTGTCCGCGCCAAAGGGCAGGAACGGTTTATACGTCTGAAAGCTCAAACGCTGGGCGAAAGATACAGTGTTGAGGGAATTACAAAACGGATTGAAAAATCGCGCAAACGCAAGCCGATTATTCGTGATAACCGTATCAGCCTTATTATTGATATTCAGAATTGCATTAAGGCGCAAGAAAGCAAGGGCTACGAGCATTGGGCTAAAATCAATAATCTTAAACAGGCTTCAAAGACGCTTAATTATTTGACCGAGCATAATATAAACAGCTATTCGGAATTGGAAAGCCGTATTGATGAAACGTGCAAACAGTTTGACGATACCGCCGACAAGTTCAAATCAGTTGAACGGAATTTGAACGACATAAATATTTTACGAAAGCATATAAGCACATATAAGGCGCTCCGTCCTGTATATGATAAATATGTCAAGTCGAATAACAAGGCAAAGTTTGAAAAGGAACACCAACGGGAAATTATTTTATTTAAGGCTTCTCATAAATATTTATCGCAGGAGCAGACCGATAGAAAATTACCGACGCTTGAAAGCGTAAATGTTCAGCGTATGGAATTAGAGGAGCAGCGGCAGAAATTATATACCGATTACAGAAAAGCGAAAAAAGAGGTGTCCGAAATTGATATTGTAAAAGCTAATGTTGACGCTATGCTGCACACTCCGCAAAGGAGCGAACCGACAAGAGAAAATCAGATAGAATAGTCATTCGGCGTTTTATACAGGCTGATGTTAAAACCTTGTGCGCTTTTCCGGCTGGGCGCGGCATATAGTAAGTGATATAATTAGTATAGAGAAAATATATTTTAATTTCAGGAGGTTTTCACTATGAAAAAGAAAATTATTACACTAACACTAATCGCTGCATTATCAGCGACAGCGACAACAGCGTTTGCCGCCCCGATTCCAAGAGAAAGCGCGCCGCTTAATGCGACAGAAGCACAAATCCAAATCACTGAAAATATTGTAGGTGATATTCTTGATGAAGTGCAGACGGGCAAGCTCGGTTACACATTAGCTGCCGGATATGCTAATACAAAAATCCGCAAGGCTGTAATGGCAAATCAGACAGACGGTAACGGTTACGGTATCTTATCGCCAATCGCGCAGAACGCAATCCGCGTTATGAGGGATAAACAGTTAAGACCTGACGCATACGCAAAAGCGGAGGAAGAATTAAAGGTATTGATTGCAGATGCGATTACAGCGGTTCAGAACGGTATGGATATTGACACTGCAACAAAAACGGCTTATGAGAAAATCTATCAATCAGCAGACACGTCATTTAATTATGACGAGCAATTTTCACTTGATACCTGTTATCGAGATATTCCCGCTGTCGGAATGGAAATGTTTACAGTCGCAAGGAAATTGTTATTGGAGGCTGCCGTAAAATGAAAATTGAAGAAATAGATAATTGTGATGATTTAGACGATATAAAGGTTTTCGCAATATTGGTTACTGATGTTCCAAGCAAATATGTAGCCCAAGCAAAGAAAATAGACGGAAAGTATTATAAAGAGGATTGTTTTGGAATAGAGATTTCATATCACGCTGACGAGGACAAATATGTTATATCGTCCGAATATGATAAACAACTGTATTATGTGGATTTTAACGGTAATTGGCATTGGTTGGATTATACTTTTACACAAGCAGAAAAAGACGCAGCAATAGAGTTATGCAAAAAGGATTTACAAAAGGAAGCATAACCAAAGCGGTTATGCTTCCTTTTTCTCTTTGACTATATAATATTCTTTTCTAACAACTCGGTAACTTCTCTTACGCTACGTCCTTGTGAATGTATGGCATTGAGCAAATTTTGGATTTCTTCGTTTGTTGGCTTTTGTACACTATTCTTCGTTTTAGGAGTATGGTCATTTATATATTTTTGAATAAGTAATACTAATTCGTTAATCCCAATTTCACCCAAATTCTTTATTCCCCATATTTGCGGCAAAGTCAAATTTAGTAGTTTTTCTAAATCAATAATATTTTTAAATCGTATAATAGCAGACACGACTCTTGCAGACAAACAAAGTTGTGAGAGCGGAATGTTTTTGTAGATTTCGGATTTTACATTAAAAATTTCTGCTAATGTATAATCAGATGTTTTATATTTATTCGTTAATTCTTTTATGTTTTGTTTATCTTGTTCTGATAATTTTTGATATAGGGTAGATTTTAAATCCATATGTAACAACTCTTTTCATTAAATAAAATTGCATAATAAAAGTGCGTCGCTTCAATAGAGGCAACGCACAAAAAATGCGATACTCTATTGTCTGCGAAAACAATTTTTATACTTTCCAATATACGTTGTAACATATGGCACAAAGTATTAAAAAGAGTACGCATTTTTATCATATGATAAAAATGTTTTTCTTCGTGCCAAAAAAAATTGTATGCAAAAAAAGCTATAAATATAAAAATTGTTTTCGCATTTATAAATATATCATAAATTACTATTATTGTAAATACCTTTTTACATCAAAAAAATAAGACAGGAATAACGGCTAATATAACAGTTATTCCTATCTATATTTAATATAAAATGTCCGCGTTTTCAATCCTATTTTAAGGGTATTTGATATGCTATCATTACTTTATCAATTTTAGGCTTTGAAACACTTGATTTTATGCGGTTTTATTCCCTTAAAATGCGGACATAGACCGCTTATTTCTTTTCCGTTCAGCGTCTTTACGCAATCGTATCTTTCGGCGGCATTTATCACAATATTTTGAATTGCGCCCTGTCGGCGTATATTCATTACCGCAAACCGTACATTTTTTCCTGTTCTTCGGCTTCATCAGCTTTATGTACAATTCCTTATCATTCGGCAAAACCGCTGTTCTGAACCATTTACAATTAAGTGAATATGAAATACTTTGAGGGCAGACGCAAGGCTCGCCGTCATCAAGTAAAATACAATTCCCGTTGTCATAATTACAGCATTGATTTTTTATCAATGCTCGGCTCCGCCGCGCCTGTTCGGGCGTCATTCGTATAATATCACTCATAGCGTTTCCTCACGCGGCTTTTTCTGCGGCTGCGGCTTATCAGTATTGTTTTGTTCCTTTTGCAATCTGTCTAACTTTGCTTTAATTGAGGGCTTGACCTCGACCGCCGTTATTTTTCCGTTAATTCTCATAAACATTTCAGGTTTAGCAAAACGCTCTGAAAACTGCTTTATCTGGTCTTTATCAAGGCTGCCGAAGTTGTCGCCAGATAATCCTGCTAATACAAATGTTCCTGCGATAATATCGTACATATTATCCTCTGCGTCATAAAGCGCACGGTTTAATTCCATTCTCTCATTTTTGCCCTCGTCATTACAAATAAGACCGACAGGCTCCGCAAACGGATATACAACTTCAATTCTGCCGCCAACCTCTTTCTGGAGGGCTTCAAGACCTGTCGAAATTTCCTTTATATAAGGCTCCTGCATAGGCGGCACAATTAGAACGGTCATTTTTTGCGGCTCCGTAGGTACGGTAACGCGATATTCGTCAGGTATGTTTTTACCGTCATACACTTTGTCAAACTCCGTCCAGCCTGTTTCTAAGACAATACCGTCAAGCAAATATCCGCCATGATCGTATGCGTGATGTTTGCCGTATTCTTCATAATTCATATTTCTTTCATCAAGCATATCTCGGTGTGCAATATACTTTCCGTAATCTGCCCAATTAGATATATTGTCAACAATATTATAATACTCCATATTGTATGTAATATTTATTGCGTCCGTTATATTTTTACATTCGCCGGCTTTAAGCGCGGTTTGAAAAACGGTCATTTCAGTATCTTCCAATTCCGATATACGCATAGCAAAATAATTTAGCGCGTCAACGCTTTCATACATAGTTAAACACTTTTTTAAATCATCATTGCCGCAAGCGTAATCATCAAAAAAGTATGTATCAGGGCTTGCGTTTTCAGGTAAGCCTATTTCTGCAAATGTCCGCTTTACCGTTTCCGCGTCTGTCGGGAAAGACAGTTCCGTACCGCTTGTTTCTCTGTTTCCGTTGTCATATTCGGAACGGTTGACGATAAAAGCTGCAAATTTATAGTCATTCATATTTTTTAACACTCCTTTTTCATTTTTTTGTTTTTCGGCTGTCTGTTCAATATTACGGTTGTAATCGGGATAATTGAACGGTTCACCATTAAAGGTTATTTCCCGTATGGGCTCAAATTTTGATAATACACCTTTTTGCAATTCCGCAAATTCCTGATAATCACTTTTTGTAAAAGCTCCGTTTTCTATCATTTCAGATTGAGATAATACCCAGCCAGAACCGCATAGGAAAGAGAACATTTTTTTATTATCGGAAATAAAGGTTAAGGAATTATCCGAATTGTTATAAAACGGCAATGATTTTTTTTCGGAATTATATAGATTGCGTTCACTTTTTCCCAAATAAACATTACCGTCTTTTCCGAGAAAAGCCGTCAGACCTTTATAATTATTTAATGCCGCCGATGTTATATGAACCCCTGTAAATTCGGGAGCTTCTGTATATTCCTTTAATCCTTTGAAATATGCCTTTTGTTGACCGTCATAATTTATGACGATAATATCCCTTAAATCAGGCTGATAAACAGCAGCGCCGGCGGCTTTATTTATCATTAAGCCTACGTCTATTTCCATAGGCGTTTTATACTGTTCAAGCGGTTCGGAACGAACAATCTCATACATATCCTTATTTATATAATTTCCTTTTTCTCTTTCAGACTTTAAGCTATATCCGCATTTTTTGTCATAATCCGATTTCAGATGATAGACAGAATATTGATTTTTTCTAAATTCCGTTTCATAAGCATTAAGGCGGTTCATCAGTGCGTCGCCCTCGTGTCCCAATACGGAAGATATGAGATGTTTAATATAAAATGTGTCGCTTTCTAACATTTTATCCGCAAGTATTTCACGCTGCCTTTGTTCCATAGGAAATTTTGTCCTGTATTTCAAATTATGCGCTCTTAAAAATGCGTCTATTTCAAAAGCAAGTTCAAATACTTCGTCTAATTCGTAATCCTGAGTAGCACCGTCCGGCTCTCTAAAATCTTTTTCATCTGCCATAGGCTAATCCTCCATATCAATATCAGGTTCAAGCTCCAGCTTAGAAAATTCATCATTCGTCATACGCTCCAGCTTGTCAATAACCGTTTCCGTAATTTCCTTTAATTCCGTATCTTCAATGTACGGAACAGAAAAACGGAGCTCTTTTAAAAGCTCCGTCTTATCAGATGTATCATAAATACACATCAAATTTATTTCGTCCTGTGAAAATGTCATAGTAAAATATCCTCCTTTTGTTGTTGTGTTTTTGATTTCATCGGTTCGGATTTACCCTTGTTTTCCGCAAGCTGCTTTTTGATTGATGGCTTTTTCGCTGTCCGTTCTGCAATTATGGCATTGTATAAATCAATATCTGCCTGCGTTAGTAAATCTGCTTCGCCAAAATCTTTGCTTAATTCGACGTGGGTTATAATATCCTCCTTTTCAGCTTCCGTCATTTTATCAAGCTGCGCCTTGATTTTCTTTTTTGACAAATCCGCAATATGATTGTCAATATTGCCGCATTTCAGCTTTTCAAGTCGTTTATGCTCGCACGATAGAGTAAATTTTAATTCTTCATCAGCGGAAACACTATCGGCACACACCGAAACATTTATAACGTGTTTAAAATGCTTCGGATAATCTAATTCATAAAGATTGCCCTTGATGACTTCATTTTCAAAACCCGTTATTTTAATAGCATAGGCAATAATATTGTCGTGTGCCTGTTCGCCATAGTATGTCCAAGTATTATATGCTGATGTATCTTTTGTAAAGACGTCCGTTTCACAATAACAGTATGTACCGTTCAGACGCGACATAAAAAGTAAATACTTATCTTCTGCACTGTCGCTTAACGCTGCCGTATGTATTGTATCAACATCAAGAAAAAAATCATTTTTGTAATGCTCTGTATTTATGTTCATTATTCGGCGCAGCGAATTTATAATATCCACATTTTCAAACTTACGCATAGCTTAAACCTCCAAAGCCGCATTTTTGACCTTTTCGGATTTTTGCGGCTGTTTATCTGCCTGCGCCTTTGCTTCCGCCAACTGCTTTTTGATTGACGGCTTTTTCTTAGATGTCTCATTTTTGGAAGGCGTTTTGCCTTTCTTAACTTTTTCCGCTTCATTTGCCGCGATAATATCCATAATAGCGACAGGTTCGCCATTCTTCGCCTTTGCTTCAAGCTCGTCAATGGTAGGTGTGTCTTTGGAATTGTCCTCCGGCTCAAATACTTTTGCGCCGTCTGCCGCGTCTGCGTCCGACAATTCAGAAAATCCGTCCTGTTCGGCTATCTTCGCCGGTTCCTCGTTTCGTTTCTGAAATTCAGACGGTAATGTACCGTCTAATGGTCTGATATACTCCACCTTGTCAGCAGCGTTAAGGACTTCGCCTGTTAATGGCTGCTGCCACGCTTTTATTTTCGGCTCCCAATGAAAACCGTTTGCCTTTAATTCGGCGCGGATATTATCGTCCGGCTTTTCATTAAAAAATACTTGCAGATAATTAGCGTCTGTATTGATTGCAGCGTATCCGCCGTTAAAATCCCAGCCCGTAAATTGTGTATAATCCGTTTCCTGTTCGGTCTGCTCAATATCCTTTGCAAGCTCTTTATAATACTCGTCAATGCCTAATATAATTTCATTCGCCGTTTTTTGTATTGTGTCAAGGGAAGCGTTTAACTCCGGTAATTCCTTATCTTTGCTCCAACCCGCAACATATCCGAAAGAATAATCGGAAGTGTCAATCCCATATCGCTGACAAACGGTATAGGCGACGCTTTCAGCTTCAACCTCCATTGTACGATTGTTCTTTTGTTCTTCGGGCGTCAATTCCGTTGATTTTTCTTTGAGAATATTGTGTAGTTTAGCGTGTGCAATTTCGTGTATCAGCGTTTTTAACTGCTGAACCTCGCTCATACCGTTTTTTACGGCTATTCGCTGTTCTTCAAAATTACAATATCCCTTTGCTCCCGTATCTATATCCTCATACCCAATAGGCATAGGCGATATTTTTTCAAGTGCGGCATAAAACTTTTTGAAATCCGCAACATTGCCCGTAAGCTCGTCAACTCCCAAACTCGGCAGCGGTTCGCCCTCCGTCTGCGACAAGTCAAATACGGTAGCAACTCGGAAAGTGGGGATAGTTACTTCTTTTTCCTCTGTAAGCGGTTTACCGTCCCAGCCTATAATCGGCTTGTTTGTTGCCGGATTTATTTTCTCAATCTGCTTTTTTGTTTTGTATGAGGACGGCGCGATTATTTTAATACCGCGTTCACCTCGTTTTACTGTGCGTTTGTGATTATCGCGCCATGCGCCAAATCCCGCCACCATAGAAGCGTCGGGCTTTTGCATTAAAATCAAAAGCGAATTTCTAAAACTGTAATTATGGAATTTTGACATACACGCAAGATATTCCGCATATTTATCGCCGTTAAATATGTCTTTCACTCCGTCCTCCAGCTTTTTCAAAATCTCGCTCAATTTTTCATAGGGCGTTTCGCCGGATAATTCTATCGCCTGTACAGAAGCCCTTGACGGCTCCGATTTTTCAGGCGCTTTTGTTGCTTGTGCTTTTGCCATTAGCTCAACCTCTCTTTCAGTTATAATATTTTCCAAAGGCTGCGGCTTCGTATTGCCGAACCCTCTTATTTCTGTTTTCATATTTGCGTTATTTCTGTAAAACATAATAAGCGTATCAAGCGCTTTATTAAAAATAGATTTTGCGGCAGTCGGAACGGAGGGCGTAAAATCTATTACGCCCGTTTTACCGCTTCCAACCCAGCCACTCACAAACTCGTTGAAATTTGACCTTATACCTATACGCCGATATTCCGTAACCTTTTTATAAAAGAAATCGTTGCATTGTGTTTGTATTCCCAAAATCAACGTGCCTGTCTGCGGATTATACATAAAACGGCGGTTTTGGATTTTCTGAATATCAAATGTTTCCGTATTAGTATCAATCCGCATAATTCCGTTTGTTATGTCAATACGTTTCATCAGATACCAAACCTCATAGGCTCAAATCGTTTTTTTGCCTTAACGGTACGGATTGCGTCTTTTCGGATTTTGACTTATTTTCCGCAAGCTGCTGACGAATTGACGGCTTTTTTTCTTCTGTTTTTACAGCGTCTTTCTGTTCAGCTTCAATATCGGGTATAGAGCTTATACGGTATTCGTCAGGAATATCATCACGGCTGCCGTTGTATATCTCTTTAAAATCACTTTGATTACACACAACATAACCGTAATCCGTAAATACACCGTTTTCATTCAGCGCAGTATCATCTCCATACTCCTTATAATCAATGTAATTTTCCAATGCTTTCAGTGTGTTCATATCATAACAGCCCAATTCATTGATAAGGTAATATCCCAAATCATACTCGTCTGTAATATCTGGATATATTTCGTAGCAATCAAGATTTTCAGTTAGATTTATCAAATCCTGTACACTGTCTGAATGTTCGCCCATTTTAACGATAGCCTTAAAATGCTGTACTTCCGCGTCCGACATTTCATCTAATTTGTCTGCGAGATAATTTAATTCGTCAAGGCTCTCATATTCGCTCAACATATCATATATCCCGTCAATATAACAATCATAGTCTGTAATAAACCATTCCTCATACGGCGAACCGAATACATCTTTTCCGCCTATACCTATACGCCTAAATACATCTTGCATTTCATCAGGAGTAACAGGGAACTTCACCCATTCGCCTACTAAATATCCCTCGTTATATTTTCCAAGATTGGTAACATAAGCGGCCAAGTGAAAATCTGGTGTGCCTTCTGTATCTGCCATATATCAACCTCACTTTCCGTCAAAATCCAGCCTGAAATGTACATACTTATCGTTGCTGTCGATTAAAACCACGTCCGCGTCATAGGTCTTATCCTTTTTCTCGGAATACAAGCCTTTTACCTTTGTTCTGCCTTTTGCGAGCAAATCAGACGCCATTTTCTTTGTAATCTCTTTTCGCTTGCTTGTGAAAAACCTGTCATTTTTCCACATAACGAATTTACAGCTTTTATTAGCGCAATAAAAGTTATTTTTGCTTTCGTGTACGTCCGAACCGCAGCGGGGACATATACCGATAACCTCACGCGGCGCGCGGAATATCGCTCTGTCCTCGTCTGTGATGAATGAATATGTGGTTACAAGCTCCCTTGTCAAATCCTCAATTCCTTTCATAAACTGCTCCGGCGGATAATTGCCCTTTGCAATCTCGGCAAGGTTATTTTCCCAATCGGACGTTAGAATAGGTGATGTGAGCTTTTCGGGAAGAACGCTGACAAGACTTATACCGTTATGAGTTGCAACAATAGACTTGCCCTTACGCTCTGCAAAACCTGTCTGTACCAGCTTTTCTATAATTGCCGCTCTTGTCGCCGGCGTTCCCAAGCCCTTGCGTTCCGCTTCGTCCGTTGTTTCGGCGGCTCCTGCCGTTTCCATTGATGATAATAGAGTGTCCTCCGTAAACGCTTTCGGCGGTGAGGTATAACCCTCTTTGACTTCTGATGAAACGGTAACGGTTTCGCCTTTTGTAATACAAAATACATCTTCGGCGCGGTCTGTGTCCGAATGAATATATCTTTTAAAAAGCTGTTCGATATTTTTCCAGCCCTCAAATAAAATGATTTTACCCTTTGCCGTAAACTGTACGCCGCCGCACTCCAAAACTGCGGTAATCGTTTCATACTCATACGGGGAATTAACCGCACATAACAGCTTGCACATAATAAGGTGAAGTATATTACTTTCGCCGTTTGGTATTTCCGCCAAGCTGATATTTTCAATTTCTGCCGTCGGAATAATAGCGTGGTGGTCTGATACCTTTTCATTATTGAATAAGCAGAATGTATCAGGCTTAAAATCCGTACAGTTTGAGAACGGCGCGAATTTTGACGCTATATGAACGATTTTAATAACAGTATTGTGCATATCGTCCGTTAAATATCGGCTGTCGGTTCTCGGATATGTAATCAGCTTCTTTTCATAAAGCGATTGAGCATAGTCAAGCGTCTGTTTCGCCGTATATCCGAATATTCGGTTTGCTTCGCGCTGTAATGTTGTGAGGTCAAACAGTTTCGGCGCGCCTGTTTTCTTTTTCTCTTTAACAGCGGAAATACAAACGGCCTGCCTTTCGTGGCAAGCCGCTTGTAAATTCTGCGCTTCGTCTTTGTCGGAAATCTTATCGCTTACAGCCTTAATATTGCCGCCGTCAATTTCAACGGTATAATATTTTTCTTTCCTGAACATTGAAATTTTGCTGTCCCGTTCTGCTATCATAGCAAGGGTAGGCGTCTGAACGCGTCCTATATTCAAATGCTTTCTATACAGTGATGTAAACAGTCTTGTTGCGTTTATACCGATAATCCAATCAGCTTTTGCGCGGCATAACGCGGAATTATAAAGATTATCATACTCGCGTCCGTCTTTGAGGTTATTAAATCCCTCGCGGATTGCGCTTTCTTCCATTGAGGAAATCCATAAACGGAAGTACGGCTTTTTGCAGCCACACATATTATATACAAATCTGAAAATCAATTCGCCCTCGCGTCCTGCGTCGCACCCGTTTATAATCTCGGTTATGTCGTTTCGGTTCATTAAACCGCTGACAACCTTATACTGATTTTCCTTGCCCTTGTTTATGGCAAACTGCCATTTTTCAGGTAGGATAGGTAAATCCTCATATTTCCATACCGCGTATTTTTCATCATACGCCGCTGCGTCCGCCAAGCCTGCAAGATGTCCGATACACCAAGTAATGATATATCCGTTTCCCTCAAAATATCCGCTTTTCTTAGCGGTTATGTTCAAAGCCTTTGCGTAGCTCTGGGCTGCCGACGGCTTTTCCGCAATTACTAATTTCATTTATTTAATCATTCCTCCTTTATTTTTACATACAAAAACAGCACCCAACAATGAGTGCTGTTTTTGTGGTTGTATATTATCCTTTATAAAACAGTTATAATATCCTCTGAAATACCGTATTTTTTTGCAACTGCTTTTACTAACGCTCTTTCTGAATGGTATTCCGTATTATCCACTAATGTTTGGTCGTCATATAATTCCTCATCATCTTCATCAAATAACATTATATGCTCAACTCGATATATGCCAATTAAGTTTTCTGGCATTTCTATGGATAATTCAACACGTCCTATTTCTCCTATTACATCAGGTAGTCCGCTATCATCTACCGCCCAAACTTCACCATCACTAACTACAATCATTCCATTACCTGTATATTCATCAACCTTACTCATATACAATCTCCTTTCTACTTGTTAGTAAGTATAAAATTTCTTGAATAAATATTATATCATAAACAAAGTAATATTGCAATATATTTTATTCATCTTCTGTATATGTATCGTCCTCGTTTTCGGTTTCCTCGTCCTCGCCGTCGGTAAATTCAAAATCTTCCAAATCGGGGGCGTTTTCCATATTCTTTTTTGGAAGATAAACCTTGAAATAGTACGCGCCAAGACCGCCTATACCTATAATCGCAATCAGAATAAGCATTATACTTGAATTGCCTGACTTTGATTTATCGGTTTTCGGCGCGGTTTTCGTCTTACCGTCCGGCTCCGCCGACGGCGACGCCTGCGCCTGCGGTGTAGGGCTTGCTTTTACTGCTGCGGGTACTGCCGCGCTGTTTTCCTTTGCAAGCGCTTCAAGGTCGGATATATCAACCTTATTCAAGAAATACACATTATCGTTTACATTCTGCTTGTCGATAACGATAAAAAATACGCTGCCGTCCTTTGCGGTTACGCTTATAAACTGCAATTTATCACTGTCGGAAATGTTGTCTACAACGTGCCCCGCGCCCGCTGTTGATATGGTACGCGCCGGCTTCGGCGTTTCCGTTGCCGCCGGCGCTGCTGCTGTACTGTCATAGTTTGCGTGTGCGGTTATTCCGCACATTCCGCCAAAGCATAATAAAGCTGCTGATAATATCGCAATAATTTTATTCTTCATTCGTGCCGTCCTCCTGCTGCTCGTTTTCCTCAATAGCCTTTAATTCCTCCTCGTACTCGTCGGGAAGAAGAACATCACCCTTTGCATACGCGCTTAAAAGTACGGTAAGCTGGGGAGTGCTAAGTTTAACAGCCTTAACGAGATTTACAATCTGCAAATTCTCGGCTTCGACTTTCTGCGCTTCAAGATTGCGTAATTTTTGCTGATACTCGCTTATCTTTGCTTTTGTCCTTATAATATCCTTTTCGATTTTTTCAAGTGTTGCCATAATTAAAATACCTCCATAAAATTAAATTTTTTGTTTTGCGATAAATTCATCAATCTTTTTATCGACTTCGGAAAATGTATTCCCATATTTGAACTTTTGACTTGCAAGGTTTTTGTCCTTTGATAATATTTCAAGCTCATTCCATAGGTCAGGGTGGTATTGCTTCAAATATGCAAACTCGCCGTAAGTCGCGTTAGGACAGAACCAACAACCGCCCCTTTTGTGATACTTATATATTGGGGACAGCAAATCATACTTGCTGCATAAATCATAAGCCATTTGTTCAGTATAGCCATATTCGGCAAGTAATGATATTTTATTTGTACCGTCAAGCCTTGTAAGCCTCGCCGGTTCGTCTGCGGCTATTCCGACATATTGTACAAATCCGCCATTTACATTTTTCAAATAATCCTGAATTGCTTTTATTTTTATACGGCTGTTAATTGTACACATTCCACCTATCGGAAAACCGCTTTTTCTTCCATTTCTTAACGGATTTTTAGATTTTGTGATTATCTGATGAAAACAATCTAAATAATCTTTTGTCGCGTGTAATATTTCAACCGTATAACCCCATTCTTCAAAAACGGGAATAGCTCTGTTTTTGATAAAGTCTATATGTTCGGGTAATTCGCCTGAAATACCGCGTTTCTTATCAAACATTACCTCGCTGAAAATGACGGTTGACGGCGGCAAGTTATGAATATGACTAAGTATTATTGCCGCCGTACTGTCCTTGCCACCGCTCCAACTGTAAAGATAACGCATATCAACCGCCCCCAAGTCTGCCAAAGGCGTAAAAATGCGAACTCCAATAGGAACTATCAATACTCGCGTACTGAATAGGGTTGCCGCAATGTATCATCATACCGTTACCGACAAATATTCCGACGTGGGTTACAGGCTCGCCCGCGTTATATGTGCCTGTAAAAAATATAATGTCGCCGGGTTTTGCGTCCGCTCTTGACACAACCGCGCATTGATTAAAAATACCCTGCGCTGTTGTACGGGATAGAGGATATACGCCTGACGCCTGATATACCCAGCATACAAAACCGCTGCAATCAAAACTCGTTGACGGTGAAGAACCGCCCCATACATACGGATAACCTAAGTATTTTTCGGCTTCCGTTATAAGACGTCGGAATGTAGCGTCGTTTAATGCTTCGCCGGGTATGGTATAACTCGGCGGCGCTGCCGGATTAGAATAAATATCGTCCGCAAATAAATAATCGCGGTTGCCCTTGCTTTCAAGATATATACCGTATAATTCCCGCTGGTCGTCCGTAAGGTTCGTATTTGTAAGCATAGTAATATTCTTGTTTACAAGCGTAACATTGAGTATTTTATATTCCTTGTCGTTGCCCTCGTCGTCCGTCCTTGTTTCCGTCTGAGATGTAAGCGTTAATATATACTGCTGTTCAAACAAATCATCAAGCGGCTGTTTTACATCATCAAAAGTGAAATCCATATACAACGCCGTGAGGTAGGAAATGAGCTCATACGGATTATGGCCTATCTGCGCCAAATCGTAATTGTATTCGTCATAACCTCCGTAATCGCGTTCAATATTGTTTATCTCACTTTGTAAACCGCTTTCAAGGTCTTTGTAATAGTTTTCCGCCGCGTATATATCTTCGTCCTCCGCAAAGTATGACGATACCATAATTGAGTTAAAGCCCGTTGTACCCATAACCGCGCAAGATGAAATTGTAGTTGCTATCCAAGCAATTATTAAAGCAATAGCAAGAATGACGCCGAATACCTTTTTATGACGCTTTATAAATTCAACAACGTACACCGTAACGTCCTTTGTGGTCTTTGCGGCTCGTTTTGCCTTTTTAGCGTTCTGTTCGGCGCGCTTCGCCTGCTGGTATTTTTTCTTAATCTGCTTTTTCTGAAAAAATTTCCTCAAAGCTGATTTTTTCTTGAAATCGGGATTATCCGCAAGTGTTTTTTGAACAAAGGCCTTTGCTTCCGCTTTCTCTGCTCTGAATTGCAGACGCGCCGCTTTTTTATACGGCGCGTTTTTGCGGTTTTGTATAATCATACGCCCTGTACGGTTTCCAAACCGTAAAATGCTTTCGGCTTTCTGTTCTGTCTTATGCGCGGCTTCAATTCCTGTATTTTCGTGTTCTGTTTCGCTCACTTTTGAATGTGCCTTGTTTAATACGGTCATACCTGCCATATCCGCCGCATTTTTTACAGGGGAACGGTGGTATATATCGGATTGAGGCTTAATCTCTTTTTCAAATTTCAGACGGGTTTTAGCTTTCTTTTTCTTTTCATCATAAACACGCTGCTTTTTAACCTTGCGCTTATGAGGTAATTTGTTTTGTGCTTTTTCCGCCTTGCCTTTGAGCTTATCGGCTTTCGCCTGCGCCTTTTCCGCTCGCTTAAACTGAAAATCGCCCTTTTCGGGAATATCTAAAACAGTATCGGCGTTTTCCGCCGACTCTGTTTTGGATTGCTTTTCCTGATATAAGCGGTTTTTGCTTCCGGCTGTCTGTTTTTCGGTTTTATCCTCTGACGGACGGAATGAAAATTCCGTCTTGCTTTCCCGCGTTTCAAAAACAAAATCCTCTTTTTCCGTTACTCTGTCAAAAACCGTATCGCCTGCGTCAACCGCTTCTTTGATGTTGTACTCTGCTGTTTTTTCGGTCTTGACGCGCTTTTTCTGATAGGCTCGGTTTTTATCCGGCTGCTTCGGATTGCCGTCTGCGGAATCCTTTTCGGAATCCGCGCCGAGCTGAAAATCCGAATTGCCGTTTACACGGTCAAACGCTTCATCAGGATTATGTGTTTGCTCGGTAAAGTCATAATTTCCGTTATCTTTTAAGGCTTCGGCACTATCCGGCTGCGTTTCTTCCGCCGTACTATCTGCGGAATGTTCAGTAATATCAACATCAAATTTCTTTTGATTAAATTTGCGCTGATACCGTTTATTTCTTGCCGCCGTAGTTACGGCATTAGAAAAACCGCCACTTTTGGGCGGCTCGTTTGTCGGCGGGGAATATGGTATATCCGGCTGACTATCAAGGTTAATATTCTCTAAGTCCTCTTGCTGTTCTGTATTATTTTCGGTAGGCTTTAATATTTCCTGACTGTCTGACGGATTTTGTACGGTAGAAGTATCAAGCGGCTTTTCGGTATCTAAAAATTTCTGCTGATACCTATTATGTTCTGAAGAAGTAAAGGGCTTCGCGCTGCCTTTTGCGCTCTGCCGTCCGAGAACGGTATCGGCTTCAACCTTTTTTGAAAAATCCGTGTCCTTATTCCGCGCCTTAAATTCATTGTCTTTCATTCATTACCTCCGCTGTTAAAGTTCGAGATTATCGCGCTTTTTTGTCTGCGTCGGCTTCGGCACGCTTTTCTCTGCCGCCTTAATGGAATTTAACTCCTTGCGGATTGACGGCTTTTTATCTGCGCTTCGGCTGATATTTTCCGTCTTTGCCGCTTCCTGAGCTTTTTGCATTTTCTCTGTAACATATCCGGGTAGAAGATGTTCGTGTACCATAAAGGATTTTTCATATTCTTTCGGAATGGGCGGGGAAATTTCCGTGAATAAATGTGAATAGGCTTTTATTCTGCCTTGTATATATTTTTCCGCTTCCGCCTTATCCTTAAATGAGCGTTCTTGTTCTGCAATACAGTTATTATGACCAACTGGACTATTTGTGCCAATAGACCATTTCACTTCCCAGCGTCTTGTTTTTTCTGAACGCCAGCTTGTGTAATCATACATACGGTATGTCATTTTATATACCATATTACTGATAGATGTACAATCGTAGTTATAACAATCTCTGTCGTTTACCCATTTATTTGAAGAATGCGAAACCTCCGGTACTTGCAAATACTCAATAGCCCTGTCAAATTGTCTTGTAATTGCCGCTTTTTTTTCCCAATCCCGCGCTGACTGCCGTACTTTTTCAAAGGCGGCTGTTTCTTTTTTGACGTTATTATCACGCATAGCCTGTATTTTTTCAAGCGGTTGTGAAATCAAATTCAATATATCGGTTTCATTAACGATTATGGTATGCTCAACTTTAAGTGTGGCGCCGGCTGATAAATCGTCATTTTCATAAGTACGGTAATTATCGTAATCTTTGTACATATATACCTCCTGACATTTTTTATTCTAATTCCTTTAATCGGATAGGGCTTACAATCTCATAGCCGCGTCTTGCGGCAAGCTCGGCAATATCGGCAATCAGCTTTTTGCGTTCCGCGCGCTCTATATTCCTGATTGCTTCATACGCCGTAAAATCCTTGCACCCGCTGCCGTTAAGAAAATCCTTGTTTTCTCTGCTTATATCTGCTCACCTCCAAACTCACAATATTTCTTACATCTTCCCGTTTCAATATCTGAAATGAATTTAAGTATAGGGAACACCTGCGGAGGACATACGGCATTACCTAAGGCTTTTAGCCTGTCGGCTCTGCCGTCCGTCCTGTCCGTTATACGCGGAACGCCGACAGGTTCCCGTTCCCACAACTTAAATCCGTCCATTGCTTCGGGAACCCCATTAACCATTCCACCCAATCGGGATTGAGCGCCGCCGTCTCCGACTGCGGCTGTTCCTCTAATATCACCTGCGCCGCAAGGTTCGCCCCGTCCTTGCTTTTCCTCATTACCTCCGGCGGAAATTTTGACCTTATCCCGTCCGACGCTACCGGCGTCATATAGAACACCGCCGCCGACAGCGGAAGGCTCCAGATTGCGCCGTTTTTGTTCTTCTTCCGAAATATCCCGTTGTCTGAAAGATACACATTCATATTTACAGCCGCCGTCTGCTTTTTGTTGTTGTCGGAGGCAAGCGGAGTGGGAAACATCAACGCCGACGATAAAAGTTCTTGTGCGCTGATGCCACGCGCCGACACCGCAAGCTGGTAATACGAATGTTTGAACAGTGTAGCCCGCTTTTTCCAAGTCAAAAATCGTTTTGTCGAGCCCCATATTGATGAACCCAGCAACATTTTCGCCAAGCACCCAGCGGGGCTTGAGCTCTGTAATGACGCGGCACATTTCAGGCCACAAGTAGCGGGTATCTTCAAACCCTTTTTGTTTCCCCGCGCTTGAAAACGGCTGACAGGGAAATCCGCCGCTAATGAGGGTAACGCTGTTTCGTCCTGTTTTTTCAAAAAATACCTCCTTTGTTAGAGTTGTAATATCACGAAATCGGGGCACGCGAGGCCACCGCTTTTCAAGTATGGAAGTCTGGAAATCCGCCCATTCACATTGGCAGACGGTTTTAAACCCCGCTGCTTCTGCGGCGAGGTCTATTCCGCCTATACCTGTAAACAGGCTTAAATGCGTTAAATCATTCATCTTTCTGTATTTCCTCCGGCTTCGTCGTCATATACGAATACAGCTTCAAGTCTTTCGGGAAACGGTCTACAAACGGAATGATTACATTTCCGTAAAATAAAAGTCCCTCGCCCTCGCCCGACTGCGTTACATACGATAATTGGTGAGGGGATATATTAAGCTGCTTCGCTAAAATCTGTCTGTCGCCGCCTGCCTGATTGAGCATATAGATAAAATCGGAATTTTCAAAAATATTCTCAATCTCTCTTGACGATAACAGGTCTTTGACATTCTGCGTTATGCCTGTCGGAATACCGCCCCATTTACGAAAGCGTTTCCAAATCTCAACCGAATATGCCGCCGTCTGTTCCTCCTTTAACAGTAAATGAAATTCGTCTACATAATACCGCGTCGCCTTATGCTCCGCGCGGTTAATTGTTACTCTGTTCCATACCTGATCCTGAACAATCAGCATACCCAGCTTTTTAAGCTGCTTGCCGAGCTCTTTAATGTCATAGCAGACAATACGGTTATTTACATTTACATTTGTACGGTGATTAAACACGTTTAATGAACCGTTTACATACAAATCAAGCGCCGACGCGATACGCTGCGCTTCCGGCTCCGGCATAGCTTTAAGCTCGTTATATAAATCTTCCAAAATCGGCATTTTAGACGGTTCGGGATTAGCGAGGTACGGACGGTATATATTTATAACCGCTCTGTCAATCACGCTTTTTTCAATCGGTTCAAGTCCGTTCTTGCCGCCGACAATAAGCTCACACAATGAAAGTATAAAATCTGATTTTAATTGTACGGGATTTTCGTCCTCGCTGTAATTGAGGTTAATGTCCATTGGATTGATATAATCGTGCGAGTTCGGGGAAATCCGTATAATCTGACCGTTAAGCCTTGACACAAGCGGCGCGTACTCCGCTTCCGGATCGCATATAATTATATCGTCCTGCGTTACAAGGAAAGCGTTAGCAATCTCTCTTTTCGCGCTGAATGATTTACCACTGCCGGGTGTGCCTAAAATTAAGCCATTCGGATTTTTGAGCTTCTTTCGGTCAACAAGTATCATATTATTTGATAATGCGTTTAAACCGTAATATAACGCTTCATCGCCGGCTTGAAAAAGCTCCTGCGTAGTAAAGGGTACAAAAATAGCGGTTGACGAGGTAGTCAATCCGCGTTGTATCTCTATTTGATTTAATCCGATAGGCACGCTTGACATTAGCGCCTGTTCCTGCTGGAAGTCAAGACGCTTTAATGCACAGTTATATTTTTGAGCGATACCCTGCGCCGCGAAAAACATATTATCAAGTTTTTGTTTGTTATCCGCCGTATTCATCACAAGAACAGTAACAAGGAACATTCTTTCATTTCTGCTCTGCAACTGCTCTAATAAATTCTTTGCTTCACCGCCGAATGTCGCAAGGTCTGACGGTATAATATCCATATCATAACCGCTTCTGACCGCCTTTTTCTGTTCCTCAATCTTCATCTTGTCAAGGTCGGTTATTTTCCGCTTGACCGTCTTTATAGCTTCCGACTGGTCGATAGACTTAATATGAATATTTACGCCTATTCCCATATCGAGGTCGAGGAAATCCGCAAGCATACGGTCTGTTAATTCAGGCGCGAGTATCTGTAAAAATGATACAGTTCCAATTCTGCCGCCCATTCCAAACGTGCGGCTGTCGCGGAAATCAAACGAGGTAGGCGCAATAAAATCCTTTGAGGAAAGCCCCGTCTTATGTACCAAATCCCAATGAAAGCCGAATTTGTCTTTTTCGCCCTCATTGAAAGTACAGTGTAAAAGCTCTAAACGCTCTAATCCGTTAAGCGGTCTTGCCTGTACGCCAAGAGCCTTGAAGTTGCCGAGTATATCTGTTTCGATACGCTCTAACTTCTGCTTAGCCGCCTTTAAGTTATCCGCTTCAATTCCGAATGTGATAAATTTGCGCTTTATAATACCGTTGTTTCCGCGCGACAACTGATTTTTGAGCATACCCATATACTCAATGCGTATGTCATTAAAATTGTCTGCCTGTTCGGGAATATGTACGGCTTTTTCATACTCCGCCATATCGACAGTCTGATTGAGGAAAGAAAACTGTACAGAAATTGACTGGTCGAAATAGTTAAGAAAATCGCAGTAGTTTTCAAATATCTCGTTTTTATCCTCATTCCTTGCAAGCTGATAATTTATATCGAAAAACTGAATTGTTTTTGTAAAATAATTATCCTTGACTTTACATATCCCGTCCGGGTACATTTCCTTATATGGAATAGTCTGCTGTGCTGACGCTGCGCGCCTGCCCTGCATTTGCGCTTTTCTGATAGCTGCCGCAATAGCCTTTTTCTGTCGTGCTGAAAGCGGCTTATTCGCTGATATTATGTGCTTTTTCTTTTGTTTTGGTCTTGTGTTTGTATTCTGCTTCGGCAATTATTTTGACCTCCTTATCAAGTTTAATTTGGTTCATAATTGCCGAATACATATTATTTGTTTTATACGGTCTGACTCTCGGCGTCAAAAATCTTGACCGTATATAATTTCTTAAAATCTTTTCTGCCGGCTGTCCGTCCTTTTCGTACATAGCGAGGAAGAAGAACGGCAAGGCCGCGATTACAAGCGTCATAACCGCGCCGGTTGTGCCAAGCGCGCCGCGCGTAAGAAAGTATGTCGGAACAGCGACAGCGGCCGCAAGTCCAAAGCATATAAGCTGACGCTTCGTAAGGTTAAAAGCTACCTTTGTTTTTACGGTAGTTAAATCTTTTGGTACGGGAACATAAGGAATAAAAATTCCCCCTTTCATTTTTTTATTTTTAATGTGCGTTAAATATTGACTTTGACAGATTACCTGTCTTGAACAGGGAAAAGCATAGTACAACCGTATATGCCGCAATCGTAAATATGGTAGTATGCAGATTATTGGTTACAACAAAACCGTTTACCAACGCCGCATAAATGCCTACGCATACCATAATGAAAAATCCCTGAAAGCCTAATGCCACAAGTCCGCGCAAATAGTTATTTCCCATTTGCCCCCATTCGCGATTAGTCATTGTCGCAAACGGGATAGCTCCAACCGAGCAATATAAATAAATCTCTATCATACGTCCGAATATTACGACGGTAATACAAACGGATAGAATTTTCATACATAAACTAACAAGCGAGGTTTCCAAAACTAATAGGAACAGTTCGCCCATTCCCATAGCTTCAAGAGTAGTTCGTATGTCGGCAAGCGCGGAAGATATATCAATGTTCGTGTTCGCACCGATTACCCCCGCGCTGTTCGTTACAATATGCTGCGCAACGTCAAATACCGCCATAGTAATGTCAAAGGTGTGGGTAACAATATAAATTGCTACCCCAGCCTTTAAGAAATATTTGAAGAACATAAACGTGTCTATATCGTGCATATTGTTCTTTTCCGTAATCATAGTTATTAGCTCATAGCATAAGACAAAGGCTATAATAAGCCCCGCAATCGGCAGAATAACCGTCTGAGAAATATTCTGTATCAAAGAAAATATGCTTGCGTTCCAGCCCTGCGGCGTCTGTCCGACGTCCGCCGCAATCGTGGCGACTTTCTCGTTTACGTCATTAAACATTGTTGATAAACTACCCTCAATAAGCGAAATCAGAAAATCGCAAATCGCTTGTGTAATTTTATCAATTATTGAGTTCATCAGCTAAACAGCCCTGAGAGCAAGGGAACAAGTGTAGTTCCAATCAGCACGACGCCGCCGCCCGCCATAAGCTGTTTAATTCCCTGCGACTTTGCGCCGGGATTATCGTTGCCGTATCCCTCCAAGAGATTGACAACACCCCAAACCGCGAGGCCTGCGCCTAACGCGATTACAAGAGTTTTTAAAACATTGACCGCTTCTGTGAAAAATTGCATAAATAAAATCCTCCTAAATTTTAATCTGTCTTTTTTTCTTCGTCCGGCACATCTACATTGTAAAGGTCGAATTGTTCATTTTCCTTTACAACCGCCGGTCTGCGGTTCAAAAATCGTTCAATGTCAAACTCGTTTTTCTTGTCTGCGTCTGATAAATACTTATAGCGCGGGTGCGCCGTTATATCGTACTTTTCAGACAAAAACGGACGGACGCCCCTTAATTGCAAAATGCACTTGCCGCCGTCCATTACCGATAATTCGTCCTGCGTCATCAGCTCCTTTCCTAATTTTTGATAATTAAGTCCGTAAGATTTTTGATTACTTCGCGTTTCGGAAGTATTGTACATATCAATCGTTTCTTTGCCGAGCGTTTCGGAAATCTCTTTAAGAGTAGTTTTCTCTTTACCTCCGAGAAATAGGGTAGTATCGCAATTACCTATAATCGTGTCGGCGTTATCCTTGTAAATAGCTTTTAGCTGACTTTGCGCCTGCAAGATTATTGACGCCGATATTTCTCGGCTTCTTATTGTGGCAATCAGCTTTTCAAATTTTGGTATTTGTCCGATATTCGCCATTTCATCAAGCAGAAATCTAACGTGTACGGGAAGTCTGCCGCCGTAAACGTCGTCCGCCTTATCACAAAGCAGATTGAATAACTGCGTGTACATCATAGCGACTATGAAATTAAAAGTATCGTCCGTATCGGAAATGATAACGAACAACGCCGTTTTCCTGTCGCCGATTTTGTCGAGCTCCAATTCGTCATATTCCATTAAGTCCCTGAGTTCCTTAATGTCAAACGGCGCTAATCTCGCGCCGCACGAAATCAAAATACTTTTAGCAGTCTTGCCGGCTGCCATTTTGTATTTCTTATACTGCTTTACTGCGAAATGCTCCGGTTCCTTTTCTTCCAGACGGTCAAAGAGTAAATCAACGGGGCTTTTATAATTCTCGTCGTCCTCTTTTGCTTCCGACGCGTTTATCATATCCAAAAGAGTTATGATGTTCTTTTCCTCGTCGGGCGCTTCGTACCAAATATAGCCTATGAGGGCGCAATAATACAGGCGTTCAGCCTTAACCCAGAAATCCTCACTTGACTTTTCGCCCTCGCCTTTGGTATTCGCAATAAGGGTATTAACGAGCTTCAAAATATCCTTTTCGCTGCGTATGTACTCAAACGGATTATATTTCATACTCTTTTTGAAATTTATCGTATTAAATGTTTTTATGATATATCCGCCTTTTTGTAACAGCTTCCCGCACTCAATTAAAACCGTACCTTTCGGATCGGTTACAACATAGCTGCTGTGCATTTGCATTAAATTCGGTTTTATGAAAAACCTTGTCTTACCGCTGCCGCTGCCGCCGATTACAAGAACATTCTTATTTCTTGCGTACTTCGGCAGCTTCGGGCGGCTGTCCATTGTAAGCCGTTCCGTATTCGTGAGAAGAACATTATTATAGAAATTCTGTCCGTCAATATACGGGGCTATGTCTGACGCCGTACCCCAGCGCGCCGAACCGTATTCAATGCCGTTTCGGTATTTCTTAGCATTTTTACCCCTGACATAAACTGCGCACTTAATCAGAAGCGCGGCTATTACTCCGATTGATATATCGATTATGTGGAACGAAAAAAGCGGAGCTTTGTAAAACTCCGCAATTCCCTGAACCAACGCTATTATTTTATTACCCTCTGTTATCCTGTATATATAGCATATCTTATCAGCAATCCAAAAGAACAGAAGATACGGGATATTTAAAAGAATAAACCTTTTGTCTATCCTCATATATCGCGCTCCTGTTCTTTGCGGCGGGCGCGGTCTTTCGGATTGATAGTCTTTGCAAGCTCGCGCATTTGAGATAACATTTTACGGATTGACGGTTTTTCCCGTAACAGCTTTTGCGAATACTCCTGAAACGCCATATTTATGACATCAATATCCTTACCCTTGAAGAATACGAGGTACTTCGGCGGTTTCGTGGAATTATCCTTTTTCAAAGCATAGTCAAGTCCGTACTTTTTCGCCACCGGCTCAAAAGATTTTATATTTTTATTCGTTATCTCAATATTTGAAAGCGCCGCGCCTGACTCTACAAGCTGCTTAATCGTCTGTTTACCCTGATAGCCCTTGTTTTTATTTTTCTGCTGCTGTCTTAGGTATTCACGAATTGCCGCCTGCAATACGCGCCCCGTCATTTTGGAAGCGCTTATAACTAACGCAACTGTTTTTTTATTTATTTCTTCCTGTATAGACATCACTCCTTGCAACAAAAAAGCGGCTGTTTATTTTCAAACAACCGCTTATTGCTTAATATTCTCTGTATCTGATTTATGGATTATTTCTTCCGCCTTATCCAAACCGTTTATAATCCACTCGTCAAATTCAGTCTGTACCGTATTTGTCGGTTCTATGCGTTCCTCCACCGTTTACACCCCTTATGTATAATCCAATTATAATACCAATGCTTTTTTAGGACAGAAATTTGAACATTTACCGCACCCTATACACTTGTCATAATCTATTATCGGTGCTTCAAAATCTTTCTGACTTAACGCTCCAACAGGACAAACATTGACAGCGGGGCATTTATGATTTTGGGGACAGTTTTCTATAATTATTTTTAATTTTTTATCCATAATATTCTTTCCTTTCGATATAAAATATTATAAAGATTATATCATATCCGGTCAACAAACACAATACACAAATCAGACAATTATTTTACCCAAGTTTCGCCGCTCTTTCCGTCAACGGTATTATGCGTATTGCTTGCTTCAAGGATTTCATAAAACGCCCAATATGACTTGTCTTTGAGGTCTGTAAATTTATTTACGGCTGACATATTCTTATTGATGTATTCCGTATCGGCGGCGCGTCCTGTTACGCGGTTTACAATCGTTACAACCTCCGCGCGTGTGATGTTGCTGTCCGGCTTAAATGTGCTGTCGCTGTATCCGTTTATCCAGCCCATACCAACAGCGCTGTAAATATAACCTGACGCCCAATGTGATTTTGGTACATCATTAAAAATATTCTTCTTTGCCGCCACTGTCTTAGCGTCCAGCGCATAGAACCTCATACACATTGTTACAAATTCGGCTCTTGTAATATGTTCGTCCGGCTTAAATGTCTTATCGTCATAGCCGGATATTACCTTGTACTTTTCAAGATAGGCGATATAGTTATTAAACCAATCCTTGCTTGATACGTCCTTAAATGATGATTTACGGCTTGAAATATTTTCGCCCTTACGCTCTGCAATATTACGGGCGAATATGGCAGCTGCTTCTGCTCTTGTCATATTATTTTCAGGCTTAAAGGCTCCGTCCTCATATCCGACTACATAAGAATTATGCGTGTTTGTCGGCATAATAAGCTGACCGTTTGCGTCGGTTGCGCCGCTGACGGAATTATTCTTGTCTTTGAGCGTAACATCAATACCCGCCGTTGTCTTGCCCTTGTTATCCGTTACGGTAATTGTATAATAATTATCGTCAAGAGTTTTGCCGCTCGGAAGCGTCAAAGTGATTTTATCGTCCTTGACGGTCTTATTGACATTGACGGTCTTTCCGTCCTTATCGACAACCTTTACAGTGTATGACGGCTTGACATATCCGCTACTGCCGCCGCTTCCTCCTGAAGAAGAACCGCCGCCACCGCCTGTTGAAGTCTTGACGGGTACAGTGATTTTACCGTTTGCGTCGGTTGATTTTGTCGCTGTCTTATTATCCTTATCGGTAACAGTTACGGAAATATCCTTGACCGCTGTATTATCCTTGCCGCTGACGGTTACAGTGGTTTGATTATCTGTATTGAGCTTGTTTCCGTCGGGAAGAATAACGCTGATTTTACCGTCCTTAACCTCAACGGCGGCATTTTCGATTTTTGCCTTTGTGTCCTCGACAATGACATTGTATGTCTTTTCTCCCTCAACAACCTGTGCATAGCCGTTTTTGTCTGTACGGTCTGTACTTGTCGGGGGAACAATCGCAATGCCCTCACTGTTTGTAAGGTCTTTTGCTTCCGTTCCGTCCTTTGCAATTACGGTAACAGGTACGCCGTTTACAGCTTTTCCGTCCTTGTCTGTAATTCCGATAATAATTCTGTTATCGGGAGTGATACCCTTTTCATCAGGGAGCTTAACCGTAACGCTGCCGTTGTCTTTATCAACACTGACGATTGCGCCGTTTACAGCGCCGTCATTGTCATTTACAGATACCTTATACGAATAATCGGGAGTAACAACCTCGCTTCCATTATCGGGATTTACGGTAGGCTTCGGCTTTTCCGTTTCGCTCGGCTGCTCTGTCGCGTCCGGCTTTTCTGTTTCTGACGGTTTATCCGTTGCGCTCGGTTCGTCTGTTGCGTCCGGCTTCTCTGACGGTTCGGGAGTTTCAAGTCCGGGTTTTGTTGTCAGAGTAGGCTCCGGCGTCGGTTTATTCTCGATTATATTTTCATTCAGCGGAGGAACAGTGATTTTTCCGTCCTTGTCTGTTATCTCGGTTCTGTCGCCGCCTGCATTGTCATAGACATTTACGCTTACGCCCTCAACCGCTTTTCCGTCATTCGTCTTTACAATTACAGATGTACGGTTATGGTAATCAATCTTTTTACCGTCGGGGAGGCATACCATAACGCCGTTATCGTCAACGGTTACAAGCGCCATATATACCGGTTCCGTTTCATCTTCGACAAGTACGATATATCCGTTTACATTCGCCGTACCGTTTTTGTCCGTGTACGCCTGATTTTTATTCGGTAATGTAGCCTGACCGTTTGCGTTTGTAACGCCCTTTTCTATATAGTCGCTGTCGCCTATGACAATCACGTTTACATTTTCCTTTGCTTCGCCGTTCTGGTCTTTGACCGTAACAGTAACGCGGTTGTCGCTGTTCATAGCCGTACCGTCGGGAAGTTTTACGACAATATCGTGGTTATCGCCTATGTGAATTTCACAATCGGGAATGACGGTATCGTTTTTGTCTGTAACGGTAACAACATAAGTATATTTTGTTTCGCCGTTATCGCCGCCGATAGTGCCGTTTTCATTACCCGTTGAGCTCTGATTATTCGGAACAATAAGCTGACCGCCTGCGTCCGTCTGACCTGTTGCGGCGTTGCCGCTCTTGTCTGAAATATTGATATTCAAGCCCTCTGCCGCTGCCTTTGTATCTGTACGAACAACCGTAATTGTCGTTCTGTCCTCATAGTCAAGCAATCTGCCCTCCGGCAGCTTAATTGTGATGTTATCGTCCTTGTCAATGCTGATTTCTGAATTGAAAACAGGCTTGCTGTCCTTATCGGTAATCAGAATACTATAATCACCGACTTTTGAATATCCGTCCTCGTCCGAATTGTCCTTATCGGTAAGCTGGGGGATTTCCTCAATTTTTAAAACTGTACCGCAATCCGTACATTCAATATGCCTGCTGCCCTCATTCTCAATCGTAGCGGGAACGTCAATAATCCAATCTGACATCTTGTGTCCTTTTGCCGATACCTCGTCGGCTCTATATGTTTCGCCGCAGTTTTTACAGGTGTATGTTGTATAGCCCAATTCTGTACAGGTAGGCGCGGTTACTGTTGTTTCGTAATCGTGAGCGGTCTTTGCCTGCTCGTTTCCGATATATGAAATTCCGCAGTCCTTACAAGTAAAGGTTGTATATCCTATACCCGTACAAGTGGAAGTTGTGATTTTTTCCTCATAGTTATGGCCTTTCGCGTCCGTGTAATCCGCGACATACGATTTTCCGCAATCCTCGCAAGTAAAAGTTGTATATCCCATTTCCGTACAAGTCGGCGCGGTTACAGTGGGAATATATTTATGCTCTGTCGGCTCCTGCTCGTCGCCGATATATTCCTTGCCGCAATCGGGGCAAGTGTAAATTGTATAGCCCTGTGATGTGCAAGTAGGCTTAATCGTCTGCTTATTGTAATTATGAGGAAGAACCTCCGTATAATCAGATTTATAGCTGTCGCCGCAATCCTCGCAAGTATATGTTGTATATCCCATTTCCGTACAAGTCGGGGAAGTTACAACAGCATTATATTTATGCTCTGTTTTATCCGTATAATCTGAAATGTAGCTGTCGCCGCAATCCTCGCAAGTATATGTTGTATATCCCATTTCCGTACAGGTCGGGGGAGTTACAACTGAATTATACTTGTGTTCGGTCTTATCCGTATAATTACCGATATATGAATGGTCGCAATTCTCACAATTATATGTGGTAAATCCCATAGCTGTACAAGTCGGCTCCGTTACTGTTTCGGAATAGGTGTGTCCTGTCGGCAGTTCAAGAATAGCGCCGCAGCTTTCGCACTTTTGCGGTTCGGTACAGGTAGCAGCCTTTCCGGGTGTATGTCCTGTCGCTGAAATTGCCTGTATCATCTTTTCATCACAATGTTTACAGTGGTATTCCATAACGCCCTCGCTCTCGCAGGTCGAATTAGTTACAGTGTGTCCCTCGTCCCATTTATGACCGCGCGGCTCGGTGTAATCGCCGACATAGGTATCATCACAATTTCTGCACTTGTATGTGGTAAAGCCTTTTGTTTTACAAGTGGGCGCGGTTACTGTCGGTCTGTAATCGTGTTTTGCAAGTGGCGTTAAATCCGTAATGTACTTATATCCGCAGTCGATACAAATATGTTCTGTATATCCGTTCTTTGTACAAGTGGAGGCAACAATATTTGTTTCATAACGGTGTCCCGTCATTGAGGTACTTTCTGTATAATAGCTGCCGCACTTTGTACAGGAATGTAATTCTAAACCGCCTTGCTGACAACTCGGCTCACGAATTACAACAGTATTGTAATCGTGCCCGCTTGCGGGAGTATAATTCGTTTTCTGCAAGGCTCCGCACTCGGCACACTGGAAACGGTCAAAACCTAACTCTGTACAAGTGGGGCGCACTGTTTCCAAAAATCTGAAATCGTGAGTATGAATACTGTTTGTATTTGAGGGCGGATTATCGCTTAAAAGCCATACATAGCTTACGCCGTTTTCCGTCATACTCTCGCCGCCGTAGGTATATTCTATCTCATAATATACGGGATAATAGCCCTCGTCGGTATAATTCGGCGCGCTTGTCTTGTTACACTTTTTCGCTTCCGTTCCGTAACGAATACTTGTATTTACGCCATTCTCCGATAAGTCATTGACGGTTACGGTATGAGGTTTTCCGTCAACCTTGCCATAATAGCTTTGTACAACAGACTTTGCCGCCGCGTATTCGTTTTTCTTATATCCGCAGTCCTCACAATCCGCTGTAATGTGAAAACGCTGATTTCCCAATTCGCCGTTTACATTTTCGGTGAAGTTGTGGTTTTCCTGTTTGTCCTGCACCCGCTCTTTCGTGCCTTTGCAGAATTGACAATACTTGCCCTTTTTTGCTTTTACCGTATGCGTCCTGCTGTTGTACGGTATGTATTCCGTACTGTCAAAATCCAAGAAAAAGTTGCTGTCGCAGGGGTTAAGGGAATATACATCTTTACCGCACGAATACGCGTTAATTCCGTCAACGGAATTTACCGTACCGCAATTCTGACAAACTGATTTTGTCCAATGATACCCCGTATAGAACGCGTCAACGCCGGGTGTTCCGTCGTCAAGATTGCCTTTGCCTTTTCCGTCAATAAGCGTACCGTCCGAATAGTAGACGCCGCGATTATATGCGGTTTCGCCAGTTCGTGTGTATTCGGGTACGCGGTAGGAAATGTTGCTTGTCGGCATATCGCAGACGGGGCAGAACATTGTACCCGTAGTTACTGTTGCATTGATGTCAAACTCGCTTGTGCGCCCGTTTGCTTCAATCCATACGTCCGCCGGATCGACATATTCGTTACTCTGCGCCGCATAAGTGGTGATTGAGGGAATAACGCTCAAAGTCATTCCCGCCGCCATTACAGCGGCTAAAATTCTTTTTATTTTGTTTCTCATTTCTAAAAATCCTCCTTGTCAAGATTTAAAATTTTGTATTAAAAAACACGCTCGCATAGGCGGGGCGCGTGATTTTGGGTTGTATGTAATTTTAATTACCTCCGTACATATCGTGATTTACTTTCAAGGTGTAATAGCTGTCAATAGTGGAGGGGGCATTGAATAACGCCGCAAGTAAATATTTTCTTGTATCGTGTACGTCTGTTGTGTTATTCTTCATACAGTCTATGACATATTCGATATGCTCGCTGTTTAGTTTCAGAAGTTTGGATTTTACCGTTTCCGCATTTCGTTCCTCGCTTGCAACGGTTAAGTATTCTCTTGTTGTACATACCGTTTCAGTGATAATATCAACAATTTCATTCAGAATACCGATATTGCCGTTTAGCTTTTGACATAAAATATCATACTCAATATTTTGTTTTATAAGCTGTCTGTATGCTAAAATCTTATCCATTCCTATCCGTTCAGGCTGTTGTGGTTTTACAGGTTCGCCGTTTTCCTCCGGCTCCGTAGAATTGATTGGATAAGTATTTAATAAATCAGTATTTGATATTTCAGTATTTGATTTATTAGTATTTAATTGCGTGGACTTGCCCTGTTCAGGTTCAGCCTGTACAGGATTATCCAATGTTGGATTTTCCAATGTAGGCTCGGTCTGTTTTGGTTCGGGCGATATAGGCAATTCGTGTATGATATATTCATTTTCGCCAAGCTGCCCTTTTTCGTTTCTGACGCGGGAACGCTCAATATATCCAAACGCTTCAAGCTCATTGATTGCCGAGCGTATGGCGTCAATGCCCTCTTTATTTAAAGTTGCTAAGCCTTTAAGGGAATAATCCCAATCTTCAGGCAAGCTAAGCATAAACGATAAAAGCCCTTTTGACCGCAGGGACAAATCTTTATTTTTTAAATGATGATTAGACATCACTGTAAAATCTTTTGTTTTCTGAACTCTGAATACTGTTGCCATAGCTGATATGCTCCTTTCCTAAATATCGACATCAAAAAAAGACATTGAGTGTTCCCAATGCCTTATATATAAAATATTCTGTTTTACTTCGGCAAAATAAAAATTTTGTCGTTCTTTTGTTTTTTAATTGACCGCCTTATGTATTTATGATATACTATCTGAGAATGTAAAGGTCGGTCTTTGGTGCAAAAGGGAAATAAAAAATACCGTAAATATGCAATTCACGATATTTTTTAAACATAAAATTATTTTATTTTAAGGTTAATACTGTTTATTGACCGCTCAAAACCCTTGTGTTTATGCGATTTTTCCATAAGTCCAATAAGGACAGTCGCACCATTTGTATGTACACCCACATCAATGAAATATTGATGTAGGTGTATTTTTTATTTTAAATATTATGAGTAATCAAAAAAAACACTGTGACAAAGCACAGTGTTTTTTTTATCATACAGTCTTAGGTTGGGGAACAGTTGACTGGTTTTGACGATTTAGAATCGGTATAATTCTTTTTGCGACAAGTGCTGCAAGGATTGCAAGGGCGATATTACCCGGAGCGACAAGCACGAAACACGACATAACTGTTTTACCGATACTGACAGGTGCATTAATAACAAAGTTACATATAATATAGAAATAAATCGCACCCAAAACGTATACGAATGCCATACCGGCAAAGCTTGCACCGAGTATTCTCAAGAATGACGGATTTTGTTTCTTTTCGATAATAAGCCCTGTTACGAATGCTCCTATAATGAAGGCTACCAAAAAGCCGAAACTTGGTTTTAGCACATAGCTGAAACCTCCGCCTTGTGTAAACACAGGTATTCCGATAAGTCCCATAAGCACGTATACCGCAACGCTTATTGCGCCCTTTTTAGAACCGAGCAAAAGACCTGCCAATGTTGTAAATGTTATTTGCAAAGTAAAAGGCACAAGCGGAACCGGAATTCTTATAAACGCTCCGATTGCCGAAAGTGCAGTGAACAATGCACACAAAATTAAATCTCTTGTTGTAAATTTCTTCTTCATTTGAAAATTTCCTTTCTAACTTAAAAACTGAGATAATTATATATTATAAAAGTTTAATTGTCAACCTAAAAATTAAACAAAGGTTTACAATTATCTTATTTACTTTTTGGTAAATAAATGCTATAATAAAAATATTAAGATAATTCAAAGTGACAGAGGTGGCTTTATGTATACAAAAGAATATTTCAGACAACAGTTATCGGATATAATATCGCCTATAGAAAAGTATTACAACGGCGGAAAGGTACAGTATGCAAGACACAGTGCGTGGTACGAAAATCTTTCGGCGGACGTTGAGGCTTTTGCACGTCCGCTATGGGGACTTGTGCCGTTTTGGGCAGGCGGCGGTGAAAATGAAACGTTTGAAAAGTTATATATAACCGGTATAACAAGCGGTGCGGATAAAAAAAATGACGGTTACTGGGGCGATTGCCACGATAGAGACCAACGTTTTGTTGAAATGGCTGCATTTGCATACGGTTTGATTTTTGCACCGGAAAAGGTATGGGAGCCGCTTAAATCCACTGCGAAAAACAACTTTGAAAAATGGCTTTATTCTATAAATGACAAGGAAGTTTGCGACAGCAACTGGACATTTTTCAGAGTGCTTGTCAACGTTGCTTTGAAAAAGGTCGGCAGAAAATACAGTCAAGAACAGTTGGACAAAGATATTGCAAGGATAGATGAATTCTATCTTGGCAACGGCTGGTACATAGACGGACTGCATGGACAAAAGGATTATTACATTGGTTTTGCATTCCATTTTTACGGATTGATTTATGCCGTTGCAATGGAGGACGACGACAAGGAGCGTTCCGATATATACAAGGAACGTGCAACGGAATTTGCAAAAACGTTCATATATTGGTTTGACGAGGACGGCGAGGCACTTCCTTACGGTCGTTCACTCACATATCGTTTTGCACAAGCGGCGTTTTGGGGTGCTTGTATTTTGGCGGATATAAGACCGTTTTCGCTTGGTGTTATGAAAGGAATATTAATAAGAAACATTGAAAATTGGCTTTCAAAAAATATATTCGATACAAGCGGAATTTTATCTGTCGGATACGATTATTCAAATCTTCTTATGGCAGAGCATTATAATGCACACGGCTCACCTTATTGGGGACTTAAAGCATATATATTCCTTATGTTGTCTGATGACCATGAATTTTGGTCTTGCGATATTGAAGAAATGCCTAAACTTGACGAACTTAAACTTATAAAAGAGGCAGATATGCTTGTATCAAGACGAAACGGCAAGAGTATTGCATATCCGGCAGGAACAATTACCGATTTTGCGTGCGGTCAGATTGTGCCGAAATATTTGAAATTTGCATACAGCGCTCATTTTGGATTTAATGTTATGAGAAGTAATGTAAGCATTGATGAGGCGGCTTGCGACAGTATGCTTACGTTTGTTGTTGACGGCATGGTATTGGTACGCAGACATTTGAAGTCATACAATGTCGAAAATGACAGAGTTGTCATAGAATGGTCGCCGTTTAAGGGAATTGACGTTAAAACCGTTATAACTCCGACATCGTTCGGTCATACGAGAAGTCACGAAATTAATTCGGAATATGATTGCGTTGCGTATGACGCAGGTTTTGCGGTTGCATCAAGAGATAAGGACAACATTAAAACAAAGGATTCGTTTATTGCACAAGCGAGGAATGATTTTCAATTCTGTGAAGTCCTTACGGAAACCGGCGGTGAGGGCTGTATAATCGAATCATCACCGAACACAAATATCAGATATTCAAAAACGGTTATACCGGCAATGAAATATGAAATCCATAAGGGCAAAAACGAAATAAAAACACTTATAAGAGATCACTTGGAGGGATAATATGATACCGAACGATCCTGCTATATTGCTTAGCTTTGTCAACACAAAACTTCGTGATTTTTATTCAAATCTTGACGATATGTGTGACGATATGGAGCTTGAAAGAAAAACTATTGAGGATAAACTGTCACTAATTGGGTACAAATACAGTGAAGAAAGAAATCAGTTTATATAAAGGAGCAGAAATGACGGAAACAGAGATAAAAAGTATGATAGACAAAGACCTGTATGAGAGTATTTTAAACGCTTTTACATGGGAAAAGGTCAGAGAACAGACGAATTATTATTATACCGATAAAGCGGGTATACTTAGAGAAAAACGTATAATGGTAAGAATAAGAGTTGTAGGTGAAGTGGCGAAAATACAGGTGAAACTTCACAAAAACGAAAACAGTCCTTTGCAGATTTGCGAAGAAAATGAATTTGAAACGGAAGAAGTACCTGATATTATAAATGCCGAACTTGCAAAAGAGATAACAGGCGAGGATGTGGGCGAGCTTTATAAAATGGGCTGTGCCGTAACGATAAGAAACAGCCTTGTGCATAACGGATCGGAATTGTGCCTTGATAAAACGACATATTTCGATAAAACGGATTATGAAGTTGAAGTCGAATATGAAGAAAAAATCAGTGCGGATTTACTTATGAAACTAACTTCTCTCGGAGTGAGATTTAACGAAAAATGCGTCGGAAAGTTTTCACGCTTTCTTGCAGAGTATAAAAATCAGGAGTGATACAGATGGATTATAAACGTGTAAAAAGCGGTCGTGAAAAAGGGCTTGTATGGCTGGCATTGATTTTGACTGCTGTAATATTGGTTCAATGCGTTATTAATATAGTGCTTATTGTTTCAAACCGTCAGACAAAAGCTATGTTTGATGAGGCTTTGCAGGGACAGCTCACTATGCAGGAGGAAATCAATTCTTTGAAAGGCATTGATAACGGTAATACGGAAAATACAGATAATGCGGAAAATTCAGAAAATACAGCTGATTTTGAAAACAGTGCAGAAGAAAACGGAAATCAATAAATGTGGGGTAAAAATTTATGAGAGCAGTGTCACTGACAAACAGAGGCGGTCGTAAAAACAATGAAGATTATGTAGGTTACGCAAATTCGGATAAGTTGTGGTGCTTTGTCGTGTGCGACGGATTGGGCGGACAGAGCTTCGGCGAGGTTGCGTCGGAGATTGTGTGTGAAACGGTTTGTAAATCGTTTGAAAAAGCACCTGAACTTTCGGGTAAGGCGTTATACAGATATATCGAAAAGGCGGCGTCTGTTTTGGGTGAGGAACGAGAGAGTACAAAATCGAATATGTCGAGTACGATTGTTGCATTGGTAACTGACGGTGAAAAAGCCGTGTGGGCACATTCCGGCGACAGCCGTCTTTACTACATATCAAAAAAGAGAATTTCGCAGATTACGGACGACCATTCTATCGCATTCAGAGATTTTAAAGAGGGGATAATTACATTTGATGAAATACGTACAAGCCCTAATCAAAATAAATTGTTGTCATCGATAAGTGACATTGATGATTTGAATTTTGATGTGTCGGAAGTGATTGACTTGAAAAAAGGTGACGCTTTTGTACTTTGTACAGATGGTTTTTGGAAATATGTTTATGAAGATGATATAGAAAAATCATTCGCAAAAACTAAATCACCGAAAGAATGGCTTGAAAAAATGCTCGAAAGCCTGCACGAAAACGAAAAAGAAAACAATGATAATTACAGTGCAATAGCTGTGGAAGTATAATAAAAAGGCTGCCTAAATCGGCAGCCTTAATTTTTGCTTGATTAGTTCTTCGGAACTGTTTCCCAGTCTTTTAAAAATCTTTCGATACCCTTGTCTGTAAGTGGGTGGTGAAGCATTTGAGCAATTACCTTATAAGGAACTGTTGCGATGTCACAACCTGCTCTTGCGGCGTCGATAACGTGGATAGGATTTCTGATACTTGCGGCGATAATTTCTGTTGGGATTTCGTGAATTTTGAAAATATCAGCGATTTCTTCAATAAGAATCATACCGTTTGTACCGATGTCGTCAAGTCTGCCAAGGAACGGACTTACATATGTAGCGCCTGCTCTTGCGGCAAGAAGTGCCTGTGCGGCTGAGAAGATAAGAGTTACGTTAGTCTTGATACCAAGAGCTGTAAGCTTTTTAACAGCCTTTAGACCCTCTGCACACATAGGAATTTTTATAACAATGTTCTTGTTGATAGCTGCAAGAGGTTTAGCCTCTTCAACCATTTTATCAGCCTCAAGAGAAATAACTTCGGCACTGATAGGACCGTCTACAATAGTTGTGATTTCCTTAACAACTTCAACAAAATCTCTGCCCTCTTTTGCAATAAGAGACGGATTTGTTGTAACACCGCAGATGACGCCCATATCATTTGCCTGTCTGATTTCATCTACATTGGCAGTATCTACAAATAATTTCATTTGAACTTCCTCCTAAATTTATTTCTGTATATTATTATATAAAAAAATGGGTGTATAGTCAATAGATATGCTTGAAAAAAAGCAATAAATGTTGTATAATCAGAATGTCGATAAATATAAAATTTTGGAGGTGGATATAATGGCTAAGTTTTCATATCAGCCTAAGGGTGTCTGTTCTGTACAGATAGATTTTGAGGTAGAAGACGGAATTGTCAGAAATGTACACTTTACAAGAGGTTGTAACGGTAATACGCAAGGTATAAGCGCTCTTGTTGAGGGTATGAATATTGACGATGTTATTTCGAGATTAAAGGGTACAAACTGTAACGGACGCGGTACGTCTTGTCCTGACCAGCTTGCAATAGCATTGGAACAAAGTAAAAATATGTAATAAAAATCATTGAACCTTCATATACTGTATATAAGTCAGTGTATGGAGGTTTTTGTTTTGCAGATAGTTACATTAAAGAAGAACACGCTTATAAGACACTTTATATTTTTATTAATACTTGCAATCGGCTTTGGTACTGTGGTTATATCGCAGAATACACATACGGAAACAGCAGAGGTAAAGCTGTATTACGTTGACGCACAAATGCTTAGATTGATTCCCGTAAAAACTCAAATACCGCAGATGAGTACGCAGAAAATGGCACAAAGAGTAGCGGACGAGCTTGTTGAGGGATATGACGACAATCCGAAAATAAGGCGAATTATTCCGAACGTCAAACACGGTATAAAGGTGAAAGTGCTTGATAGGATTGCGTATGTGGATATAAAGCAGGAATTGGCGGACAAGCACCCCGAGGGTCGTGATTTGGAACTGCTTACAGTGTATTCAATCGTTAATTCGCTTACAGGACTTGACGGGATTGTGAATGTAAGGTTTACGATAGACGGCAAGCGGCAAAAAGATTTTAAGGGCTACATTGATATGAGGGAAACTTTTATTCCGGATTATTTTATATAAATACAATATATTGACAAGCAAGCATAAAAATTGTGCTTGCTTTTTTATATTGTATTCAATTTGTAAAATAAAATGTATTGCATTTATAATCCAACTGTGCTATAATATAATACAAGATATAGATATACAAAAATATCAAGGACACAAAATATAGTGGTTACATAGTATTTGGGATTTGCATAAAACACGCATAAAGACGTGCTTTCTGCATATTTTTTTTGAGCGATAATACTGTATATAGTGTTTTATACAGAGAAGGGGTTATGAAAGTGAAAGTACAGAAGCGTGACGGCAGAATTGTTGAATACAATGCTGACAAGATAACAGCCGCCATTAAAAAAGCGAATGTTGAGGTGGACAATTCGCAAAAAGTCAGTGACGACTTGATAGAAGAGGCGATAGGAAACGTTGAAAAAACAGACAAGGAAGTAATTCCCGTTGAAACGATACAAGATATAATCGAAAAAACGCTTGTTGCACACAACAAGTATGTACTTGCGAAAAAGTATATGATATACAGATACCAACGCAGTCTTTTGAGAAAGTCGAATACAACAGATGAATCAATCCTAAAGCTAATCAGAAATGAAAACAAGGAGCTTGCGGAGGAAAATTCAAATAAGAATACTGTTCACGCGTCTACACAGCGTGACTATATAGCAGGTGAAGTGTCGCGTGACCTTACAAGACGTATGCTGTTGCCGGAGCATATCACAATGGCACATCAAAACGGCATACTTCATTTTCATGACGCGGATTATTTTATACAGCCGATTTTTAACTGCTGTCTTATAAATATCAAGGATATGCTTGACAACGGCACTGTTATGAACGGCAAAATGATTGAATCGCCTAAGAGTTTTCAGGTTGCCTGTACAGTTACAACGCAGATTATTGCAGCGGTTGCAAGTAATCAGTACGGCGGACAGTCTGTAAACGTGGCACATTTGGGAAAATATTTGAGAAAGAGCCGCGACAAGTTTATGGCTGAAACACAGGAAAAATTCAAGGATACGTTAAGCCGGGAAGATATTGAGAAAATAGTTGAAATGCGTGTCGATGATGAATTGAGATCGGGTGTACAAACTATTCAATATCAGATTAATACGCTTATGACAACGAACGGACAGTCGCCGTTTGTGACTTTGTTCCTATATATTGACGAAAATAACGAATACGTTGACGAAAACGTAAGAATTATCGAAGAAATTCTTCGTCAAAGACTTGACGGTATTAAGAATGAACAGGGTGTATATGTTACACCTGCATTCCCAAAGCTTATATATGTGCTTGATGAAAACAACTGTCTAAAGGGCGGTAAATACGATTACGTTACGAAACTTGCGGTTAAATGTTCCGCTAAAAGAATGTATCCAGACTATATTTCAGCAAAGAAAATGCGTGAAAATTATGAGGGTAACGTGTTCAGCTGTATGGGCTGTCGCTCGTTCCTTTCACCTTGGAAAGACGAAAACGGTGAGTACAAGTGGGAGGGAAGATTTAATCAAGGTGTTGTAAGTATAAATCTTCCGCAAATCGGACTTGTGGCTAAGGGCGATGAAGAAAAGTTTTGGAAACTGTTTGACGAACGTTTAAAGCTTTGCTATGAGGCGCTTATGTGCCGTCATAAAGCATTGGAGGGTGTTGTGTCTGACGTAAGCCCTATTCACTGGCAATACGGTGCTATAGCACGTTTGAAAAAAGGTGAAACGATTGATAAATACTTGCACAATGGGTATTCTACGTTGTCGCTCGGATATATCGGTCTTTATGAACTTACTTATCTTATGACCGGCGAAAGCCAAACAAGCGGTAAAGGTAAAGAATTTGCACTTAAAGTAATGTATCATATGCGTGACGCGGCGGAAAAGTGGAAAGAGGAAACAGGATTGGGTTTCAGTCTTTACGGCACACCTGCGGAAACGTTATGCTATCGCTTTGCTAAAATTGATTATGAGAAATTCGGACCGATTAAGAATGTTACCGATAAGGGTTATTATACAAATTCTTACCACGTTGACGTCAGAGAGAAAATCAATGCTTTTGATAAATTCGATATTGAAAGCGAATTCCAAAATATTTCGCTCGGCGGTGCGATTTCTTATGTGGAAATACCGAATATGCAAAATAACCTGCCTGCACTTGAAACGCTCGTGAAGTATATTTATGATAACATTCAGTACGGCGAATTTAATACAAAGTCGGACTATTGCCAAGACTGCGGCTTTGACGGTGAGATTATGATTAATGACAATATGGAATGGGAATGTCCGCAATGTCATAATAAAGACCACAGTAAATTGAATGTTACAAGACGTACTTGCGGTTATCTCGGCGAAAATTTTTGGAATACGGGAAAGACGAAAGAGATTAAGAGCAGAGTTTTGCATTTGTAATAAGGAACAGTAATATGTATTATGGAAATATAAAGAAAACTGACATTGCAAACGGAACTGGCGTGAGAGTATCGCTTTTTGTCAGCGGTTGCAGACGTCACTGCAAGGACTGTTTTAACAGTGAAACGTGGGATTTTTGCTATGGCAATGAGTTCACGGACGATACAATGAACGAAATTATAACCGCAATGGATAAGGAGTATATAAAAGGTTTCAGCCTGCTCGGCGGTGAGCCTTTTGAAAAGGAAAACCGCGTGGCGGTACAATATATTTTAAAAACAATAAAGGAACATTTTCCGAATAAAACCGTATGGTGTTACAGTGGTTTTACTTTTGAAGAACTTGTCGGAGAATGTGAAGATATTTTAAAGTATATTGACGTGCTTGTTGACGGTGCGTTTGTGGCGGAAAAGAAAAATTTGAAATTGAAATTCAGAGGGTCTGAAAATCAAAGAATTATAAATGTAAAGAAATCACTTGAAGATAAAACAGTGACGGAACTTACAGAAGGGGAATACGATGAATACTAAACAATTTGTTAGAGTGGCAATGCTTACGGCGTTGGCGTGCGTGCTTACTATCGTGCCGAAAGTGCCGATAGGCGGCGGATATGTGCATTTCGGCGACTGCATAATTTATGTGGCTGCAATGATACTCGGACCTATACCTGGTGCGATTGTCGGAGCGATAGGACATAGCTTGGCAGATTTTATTTCGGGTTATCCGATATTCTGTATACCGACATTTATTATTAAAGGTATTATGGGATTTGCAATCGGTAAAATCGTTTACGGACACGTTGATATAAAACATTTTATAATCGGCGGTATCGCTGCACTTGTGATTGTTACAGGCGGTTACTTTGCTGCGGAAATTCCGCTTATGGGATATGAAACCGCACTTGTATCGCTTATTTCATCACCGATACAGTGGTGTATGAGTATGGTTGCATCGGCGATTATTGTACCGATATTGATTAAAAACAGAAAAAGAATAGGATTTTAATTAAAAACACACAATCTGTTTTCATAGGACTGTGTGTTTTTTTTAGTTATGTACTTTATTCACTCTTTGGAGCGGACTGTGTTTTTTTTGAGGGGTTCTTAGATGTATAAGCTCCAATAATTTTAAAATACTGTTTTTTAAGCCATATTTTACGATTGGTTTTTCTATATAGTTGGTTATGATTATTCCCGCCAATATTGAAACAGTCCAACAAATTAAGGTTAATCCGTCCATTGCGGCTCTGTCGTTCATTACGGGATTTTGTGTGCTGTAAGGTATGTTGTGATTTTTTAGGAATATAAATACATTCTGGTGCCATAGGTACACCGTATATGATATTGATGAAAGGAAAACGAAAAATTTATTTCCCCATATTTTCTTTTCCCAAAAACCGTATGAGAAACAAGCGGTGAAAAGGAAAAGTGCTATTAATACAGAGAATATTCCTCTGTACAAAAAGCGAAAATACACATCGCCCGCAACTCCGTTCGGGAATGAAATCTTTCTAAGCCAGCACATATATCCGAAAGCAGAGAAAATACTCAAAGCGGATATAATTGTCATGCACAATTTGAGTTTATCTATACATTTTACTTTGTTTCTTACATATACCACGAAATATGCGGAAATCATTCCGAAAGCAAATACGTCAAAATAAATAGGTGTGATTGCCGACATTATAGGCTGTGATATGTTTGCATTTGCCATAAGTATAAATCTCAGCAATACAGCCACTAAAGACATAACGACTGTTGTAAGAACAGGTTTCTTGCGGAACGGAATACATATAAGCGGAAACAGAACATAAAACTGAACTTCAATACTCATTGTCCAAGCGGTAGAAATGGTTGTTCCGATAGTATGCGAATCAAAGTTATGAATGAAAAGCAAATGCATTATAACATTGTGAGCAACATTCGTAAAACTTTTGGGATCATACATTCCGCCTATATATGAAAAACTCGGAATTAGAATAGTCAGAATAAGCATTATGACATATGAAGGATAAATTCTTCTTGCGCGCTTTATAAAGAAATTCTTCCAACCTCTGAACTCACATTCTCCAAACATACTTCGTGCGATAGGATAGAAAAGACAAAATCCGCTCAACACGAAGAAAGAATCTATGGCTACATAGCCGTAACGTTGAAATATTTCAAAATTAAACAAATACTTGTCGGGGCTTATTTTTAAATTATAAAAAATCCAACTTTGCTGGAATGTGTGAAATATTACTATAAAAATAAGTGATATTGCTCTCATTCCGTCCAAAGCGTAAAGATAGCCAGGAATATCGCTTTGACGTGAATTATTCATTTGTTTCCCTCCTGCTGTACGTAATGCCGATTATAACGGTGACCAAAATTATTGCGGCGGTTATACTAAGACCTATAATCATTATTTTAGGCATATGACCGCAACTCATTATTGCCCATTTTATTCTTTCGATACCTTTTTCAGAGGGCAAATCGGCTGCGTATGCAAATGTGGAAGGCATAGTGCATAACATCACCCAAACAGCTAATATAAATTTTTTCATATGTTTTCCTCTCTGTAAGTCTATAATATAAGACTGTTTATTGAATTATAATTGCTGTACCCGATTGTGCAGGGGCAGGGGTTATGTTTTGGGTATTTTGTGCCTGTACAGGTTTGTCTGTTGCCGATTGTGTATTGCTGTTTTGTGCGTTTGCTGTGTCGGCTGTTGGATTTGTTGTACTTGTTGGGTTTGTTGTATTTGTTGGATTTGTTGTGCTTGCTGTATTTGTTGTATCGGTTGAAGTAGTTGTTGTGGCTGTTTCACCGCTTTCAGGGGCGATTGTTGTGACGGCGGCTTGATAATTAATATCGTCAAGTCTGTGGAATGTATATCCCTCTGAAATCAAATATTCGATAATCATTGGCAAAGCGTCAGCCGTAGCTTGTTTAGCGGAGGCATCGTGCATAAGAATGACAACATTTTGACCTTCCGGCATATTTGACTTTAGGTAATCCAAAAGACCTTGCGCATCTTTCTTTTTACCTTCTGCGTCGCCGTTTAGCGCGTTCCAGTCACAATAATAATAACCGTTTTCTTTCAATACTGGTTTACATTCTTGTTTTACCGGTGAAAAACTGTCGGCACTTGATTTGTAGCTGCCGCCCGGAAAACGTACAAGCTTCATTGTTTGAGTTCCTCCGGTTACTGCGTCAATTTTTTGGAAACAAGCATTCACTTCATTAATAAATGTGTCTGTTGACGCATATAATTTCTCATAGTTATGTCCGTCCGAGTGATTGGCTATAAGATGTCCTTCTTCGTATACACGTCTTGCCATATCAAAGTTTGAGTCGATAAGTGAACCGACTTCAAAGAACGTGGCTTTAATATTGTACTTTCTCAAAGTATCAAGAATTTGCGGAGTTATATTTTCTGTAGGACCGTCATCAAATGTAAGATAACAACGCTTTTCCTGTACTGAATCTTTAACGATTTGAAGCAGGTCGTTTTCTTCCGTTGCGGGAGGAATGTTTAATGTACTTGTTTGTACCGGCTCTACGGTCGGAACGACATTTTCTGGATTTTCTGTTGCTTCGATTGATACATTATTTGTATTTTGCTGTTCGTTGTTACCTTTTTTCATCGAAACGGCAACTGCGACAACAATAATGATTGCTATAAGAACTATAAAAATAATAGCCGCACGGATACGTTTTTTTCTAAGACGTTCACGTCTGCGGCGTTCACGACGTCTCATTTCAAATTCGGTTGCATTAGACATAATTAAAATCCCCCTAAAAAGCTGATATATCATTATTATATACCAATTTACAATAAAATTCAACATTATTATCAACATTATTATTAAAGAATAAAAATAAATAAAGAAAGGGTATGATAAACAATGAAAAAAGTGATTTTGGTAATTTTTTGCACGGCTATTTTGATGAGCGGTTGTTCATCTAATACCGCCGATACGGTCAGCAATGACGTACAACAGGTGAACGTGTCATATGACCAAATGGATAATGAGGGGATTGGTTGGGGATTTGTACGCAAGAAAGGTGCACCGCCCGAAATACCTAATTCACAAAAGGAAGTGCTTAGAAAATACGATTGCTATTATATAGATGAAAATGCACCGAAAACACTATATCTGACGTTTGACGAGGGCTATGAAAACGGCTACACGTCAAAGATTTTGGACGTTTTGGAGCAGACTTCAACGCCTGCGGCATTCTTTGTGACAGGTCCGTATCTTGAAAATCAGCAGGAATTGGTGCAGAGAATGATTGATGGCGGTCACATTGTCGGAAATCATACCGTAAATCACCCGAATTTACCGAAACAGAGCGTTGAAACGGAGCAAAAAGAACTTTCCGATTTGAATAAAATGTGTGAGGAAATGTACGGCGTGAGTATGAAATATATGCGTCCGCCGGAGGGGGAATACAGTGAACGGGTGCTTGCGGTTGCAAAGGATATGGGATACAGGACAATTCTGTGGAGCTTTGCGTACAAGGATTGGGACATAAATATGCAGCAGGGGGCGGACTATGCGTTTAATCAAGTTACGCCATATCTGCATGACGGAGCTGTTTTACTTCTTCACGCAGTGTCCTCCGACAATGCAAATGCTTTGGAAGATATAATAAATTACGCAAAAAATGAGGGATATACGTTTAAAAGCCTTGATGAATTGCAATAATTAAGAAAAAAACATAAAAACTCTTAAAAAACACTTTATTAATTCATCATTTTGGTGTATAATTAAATTATTATAATGTATTTTAGAGAGGAAATTGATAAAATGAGAGAGGCAAGTTTTGATTTTGGTAAGAAACCGCCTGTTGACGGTTACACAAAAGTGACTGAAAAATCTGTTTACACAAAGGAAAAAGGTTTTGGACTTTCGGAAGCCGCAGAGGCTGACGAAAGAAAAATCGGTGAAAAGGAATTAAACAGAGATTTTCTTTTTATGGGCGGAAAGTCATTTATCGTTGATATTGAAAACGGCGAATATATTGTACGCGTTTCTACGGGCGACTATGTTGACGAAGGCGATGTTATGACATTCTACAACGTCAACGGTGAAAAATACGGCGTATGGGTAAGTGACGGTACTGTTGTGGAAAGAGTGTTTCCTGTTACAGTTACTGACGGTAAGATTGAATTTGCATTTGAAATGGGTAAGCATACTTGCCTTAACAGCATTGATATTGCACAAAAGCAAGACATTGAAGTTAAGAATGTTAAAAGTGCCGTTATCGCAAAACGTGATACAGCTTCGGTTAAATTGACTTGGGATAAAGCCGACGGTGTTATCGGTTACAGAGTGTCACGCAGAAATCCGAAGAATAACGAAATTGATAAGGTTCAGGAAGTTATTACAGAGGAATTTGTTGACGGTGACGTTACAATATGCGATAAATTTGAATACAGCGTGTGTGCATTGTATGCACATAAGTTCTGTTCGGATAAGTCTGTTACGATTGATGTTGAAGTCGTTGACGGCAAGAGCGTTGCAGGCGAGATAACAGAGCTTGACGCAAAGGAAACTCCTAATTCCGTAACACTTGTATGGAACGGATTTAAGGAGGCGGTTTGGTACAACATTTACCAAAAAGCACCTTACGGTATTTACAAGTACATAGGAAAAACAGAAGAAACACATTTCATTGATGATAAAGTAATAACAAACGTACCTTTCGTATATGCGGTTGAGGCTGTTACAACAAGCGGTATATCAAAACGCAGTGAGGTAACAATAGATATGGAGGCTAAGCCGAAGAAACGCAAAATGGAAACGTTGGGCAGAGGTGCCGTTGCAATGATGACAGAAAACGGCGTATTCCTTAGCTGGCGTCTTAATGCGTATGAATACGAACAGGACATTAACTTTATAATTTTAAGAAACGGTGAAAAGATTACAGACGTAATCACCGATTCTACAAACTATCTTGACAAAGACGGTAAACCGGAAGACGTTTACACAATCAAAGCCGTAAAGGGTAATAAGGCTGAGAAAAAGGGTGCGGAAGTTAAAGTCGTAAATGCACCTTATATATCAATTCCTCTTGACAAGCCTGAAAACTTTATTGACCCTGACGGCAATTCATATCCTTATACCGCAAATGACGCGTCTGTTGCAGACCTTGACGGTGACGGCGAATACGAAATTATTCTTCGTTGGGACGCAAACGGTAAGGATAACTCACACAAGGGTATAACGGGTGAATGTTTGCTTGACGCATACAAGCTTGACGGTACAAAGCTATGGAGAATTAATCTCGGACGTAATATCCGTTCGGGTTCACACTATACACAATTTATGGTGTATGACTTTAATAATGACGGTAAGGCAGAACTTGTTTGCAAAACAGCAGACGCAACTGTTGACGGCAAGGGTAACGTAATCGGTGACAAGGACGCGGATTACAGAAATAAGGACGGTTTCATTCTTGAAGGTCCTGAATATTTGACATTGTTCAACGGTGAAACAGGCGAAATTATGGATACTGTCGATTATGATCCGCCGAGAGGCAACGTTCGTGAATGGGGCGACTCTTGGGGTAACAGAGTTGACCGTTTCCTTGCCTGCGTGGCATATCTTGACGGTGAAAATCCGAGCGTTGTAATGTGCAGAGGTTACTATGACCACGGTTGTCCGACAGTGCTTGTTGCATATGACGTAATTGACAATAAACTTGTTAAGCGTTGGAAGTTCCTTGCTAACAAGGATCAGAATATCGAATACACAAATCAAGGTAACCACAATCTTGGTGTCGGTGATATTGACGGCGATGGACTTGACGAAATCGTTTACGGCGCAATGGCTGTTGACCATGACGGTAAGGGTATTTACTCAACAGGCCTTGAACACGGCGACTGTATGAACCTTGGTAACTTCACAAAGAAAACACCTAACCTTGACTTCTTCCAAATTCACGAACACGACAGTGCCGAATACGGTTTTGAAGTGCGTGACCCTGCAACAGGCGAGATTAAGTGGGGTAAGTTTACAGGCCGTGACACAACAAGAGGACTTTGCGCGAAGATTGACCCGAGATATGAAGGCAATCAGTGTTGGGTAATGGACGACGGTATCTACACAATGGAGGGTGAACTTATCAATGAAAAAGGCCCTGAATCAATAGATTTTGCTATTTGGTGGGACGGCGACCTTATCCGTGAACTTCTTGACCACGAATTTGATGATGAAAAGGCAGTCGGTTATCCGAAAATTTATAAGTGGGATTATGAAAACAACAAACTTGTGACAATTCTTGACCCTAAGGGTACTCTGTCAAACAACTGGAAGAAGGGTACACCTTGTATTCAAGCTGATATTTTGGGTGACTGGAGAGAAGAGGCTGTTTGGAGAAATGAGGATGATACGGAACTTCGTATTTACACAACAACAGATCTTACAGACCACAAGTTCTATACGTTTATGCACGACAGTGTTTACAGATTAAGCGTTGCATTCCAAAATACCGCTTACAATCAGTGTACACAAACAGGTTTCTATATAGGCCCTGAAATGGATAAACCGCCTGTACCTAACAACGAATATGTGAGAGGAATTAACATTCCTGACTTTACGGAAGATATTGATGAAATTTAGCATTTAATGTATACTATGTATCAAATCCTTTACAAAACGATTGATATTTTATGTAAATTAGGAAAAAAAACAATAACATTGTTGACCTTTTGCAAAAAGTAGGTTAGAATATAGAAGAATAATATGGAGGATTGTGCATGAGGATAATATCTGGAATCAGACGCGGACATAAACTTTTTGAATTTGAGGGTGATGATGTTCGTCCTACGACTGACAGAGTTAAGGAGTCTGTATTTAATATAATTCAGACGTTTATACCCGATGCGGTGTGCCTTGATATGTTTGCCGGCAGCGGTGCTTTGAGCTTTGAGGCGATTTCACGCGGTGCAAAAAAAGCCGTTTGCCTTGATAAAGACAAGCGTTCGATTGATATTATCAAGAAAAATGCAAATTCTTTGGATTTTTCGGATTACTGTGAAATTATTAATACGTCATGTTTTGATTATATGGAGAGGGCAAAGGAAAAATTCGATGTGATTTTCCTTGACCCTCCGTATAATAAAAACTTTATCGAACCTGTACTTGAGGGTATTGTTAAAAACAATCTGTTAAACGAGGATGGTATAGTGGTTCTGGAAAGTGACGGAACTGATTTTCATGATGATTTTGACGGACTTGAAATGTACAGACAGAGAAAGTACGGCAGAACATATATCACGGTATATAAGAAACATAATTGAGCTTGTCGCTAAAATGTCGGCAGCTACCCAAATTACATCATACGATGTAAGCAATTAAATCGGCTTTTGTGGGATAAGCCTAAGAGGAAAGAAGAACAAATGAGAATTGCAGTTTATCCGGGAAGTTTTGACCCGATAACTAACGGACACCTTGACATTATCGAAAGAGCAAGCCGTGTCTATGACAAATTGGTGGTCGGAGTTTTAAGCAATGCAAGCAAAACCCCTCTTTTTTCTGCCGAAAAAAGAGTTGAGATGATTCGCTTGGTAACTAAACATTTGGATAATGTGGAAGTGGATACTTTTACGGGATTATTGGTTGATTTTGCTGCCAGCAAAAATGCAACGGTGATTGTTAAGGGCCTGAGAACCGTAGCTGACTTTGAATATGAATTTCAAATGGCACTTCTGAATAAGGCTCTTAATCCTGAATACGAAACTATGTTTATGATGACGAATACGAAGTATTCATATATCAGTTCGAGCATGGTTAAGGAGCTTGCGGGATTTCATGGAGATTTGACAGGTCTTGTACCTTGTGAAATAATAGAAACAATCGAAGAAAAATATAAGTAGGGATGAAAGGATTGAACGAAATGGATATGGATATGGATATCATGGAAATTGTCGATATGATGGAGGAGGCTATTGAAAAAGCATCGGCTGTACCTCTAACCGGAAAGGTTATGATTGACAAGGGTGAACTTTTAGACTACATTCAGGAAATTCGTCTTGTATACCCTGACGAGCTAAAGGAAGCAAAGTGGGTTAAGGAAGAAAGACAAAGAATTTTGTCAGAGGCTGAAAACAGAGCCGAGGCTATTCAGAAGAATGCCGAAGAAACTCAAATGCAGCTTATTGACGAACACGAAATTACAAAGGCTGCATATGAACAGGCTAATGAGCTTGTTAATGCCGCACAACAGAAGTCTATCGAAATTAAGACTGATACAGACCAATATGTTGATGACGTTCTTAACGACGTTGAACACAGATTGGACTTGCTACTTAGAAAAGTTCGTGAGGACAGAGGTTATTTCAATAATAACTGATTAAATAACGATTAAATATTTTCGAGCTGGATTAATTTTACTGTTCAGCTCTATTTCACTTTATAAAGATATTAACATTTTAATGCACAATAGAGAATTTAAGGGAGGATATGAATATGCTATCAGATATTGAAATTGCACAAAATGCAAAAATGAAGCATATCCGTGATGTTGCCGCATCAATCGGCATAGCAGAGGACGATTTGGAGTTTTACGGAAAGTATAAGGCTAAGATTGCCTCTGAACTTTTGGGAAAGGTTAAGGACAATGAAAACGGAAAGCTGATTCTTGTTACGGCAATAAATCCTACTCCGGCGGGTGAAGGTAAAACAACGACAACAATCGGACTTGGCGATGCACTTACCAATATGGGCAAAAAGTGCGTATTGGCACTTCGTGAGCCGTCACTCGGACCTGTTATGGGAATTAAAGGCGGTGCTGCAGGCGGCGGTTACAGTCAGGTTGTACCGATGGAGGATATAAATCTTCATTTTACAGGTGATATGCACGCTATAACTGCGGCAAATAACTTGCTTTCGGCAATGATTGACAATCACATTCATCAGGGCAACGCACTTGATATTGATGTTACAAACATTGTTTGGAAACGTGTTGTCGATATGAACGACAGGGCTTTGCGTCACGTTGTTGTCGGTATGGGCGGTAAGGTGAACGGTATTCCGCGTGAGGACGGTTTTATGATTACCGTTGCATCGGAGGTTATGGCGATACTTTGTCTTGCAAACGATTTGGAGGATTTGAAAAACCGTTTGGGTGAAATTATAATCGGATATAACCGCAGCGGTGAGCCTGTTAAGGCTTCGGATTTAAAGGCACAGGGTGCAATGGCGGCACTTTTGAAGGACGCTATAAAGCCTAACCTTGTTCAGACGCTTGAATATACACCTTGCTTTATTCACGGCGGTCCGTTCGCAAACATTGCACACGGCTGTAACAGTGTACAAGCTACAAAGCTTGCTATGAAACTTTCGGACTATACAATAACGGAAGCCGGCTTCGGTGCTGATTTGGGTGCCGAAAAGTTTATGGATATTAAGTGCCGTATGGCCGGAATCAGCCCTGACGCGGTTGTTATTGTTGCGACTGTTCGTGCACTTAAATACAACGGCGGAGTTAAAAAGACCGACCTTAAAGAAGAAAATGTTGACGCTTTGAAAAAGGGTATCGTAAACCTTGAAAAGCATATTGAAAATATGAAGTCATTCGGTGTACCGGTTGTTGTGGCGGTAAACCGTTTTGATACGGACAGTGAAGAAGAACTTAACACTGTCATTGAAAGATGTCACGAATTAGGTGCAGAATGTGCACTTAGCGAAGTCTTTGCAAAAGGCGGTGAGGGCGGATTGGAACTTGCCGAAAAGGTTATTTCGGCGGTTGAAAACCAAAAGGCTGACTTTAAACCGGCATACGATACCGATATGTCAATCAAAGATAAGATTAATGAAATCGTGACAAAAATTTACGGCGGTAAGGGTGTTAATTACACACCGAAAGCACAAAAGCAGATTGCAAGACTTGAAGAACTCGGTCTTGATAAAAAGCCTGTATGTATGGCAAAGACGCAGTATTCATTGTCTGACAACGCAAAACTTTTGGGCAGACCTGAAAATTTTGAAATTACGGTAAGCAACGTAAGAGTTTCAAACGGTGCGGGATTTATCGTTGTTGAAACGGGTAATATAATGGTTATGCCGGGACTTCCGAAAGTACCGGCGGCTGATAACATAGACGTTGATGCAGACGGAAAGATAACAGGGTTATTTTAATTATGGAATTTGAGTCAAACAGTTACGAAGAAACACAAAAATTTGCCGAGAAGTTTTCCAAAACTTTAAAGGCAGGTGACGTACTTTGTATGTACGGTGATTTGGGTGTCGGCAAAACCGCATTCGTGCAGGGACTTGCAAAGGGACTCGGAATTGACGAGCCTATCACAAGTCCGACTTTTACGATTGTGAATGAATACAGCGGCAGACTTCCTTTGTATCATTTTGATGTGTACCGCATAGCAGACAGTGATGAAATGTATGAAATCGGTTATGAAGAATATGTTTACGGTGACGGCGTAAGCGTTATCGAATGGCCACAGCTTATTGACGACATACTTCCCGAAAAAAGATATGACGTTACTATATCAAAGGATTACAGCCGTCACGATAATTACAGAAAAATCGAAATTCAAAAAACGGAGGCAGAAAAATGAGAGTTCTTGCAATAGATACCTCGTCCAATGTCGCTACTGTTGCGGTTATGGAAGATGAGCTTTTGCTTGGTGAGTATATTTTAAATCATAAAAAAACTCATTCGCAGAAGATTATGACAATGATAGAACAGATTTTGTCGGAGCTTGAATTGACCGTTCAGAATATTGACATATTTGCGGCGGCTATCGGACCGGGTTCGTTTACAGGACTTCGTATAGGTGTTGCAACTGTCAAAGCTCTTGCACACGCAACGGGCAAACCTGTGGTGAGCGTCGGAACACTTGAGGCACTTGCATATAACGTGCCGTATGCGGAGCATATAATTGTGCCGATAATGGACGCAAGACGTGACAATGTGTTTACGGCAAGCTATATTTGGGACGAGGGCTTTAAGGAAATCGGAGAGCCTGAGGCAATCAGCATTGATGAATGTCTTGAAAGTTGCGGTGAATTTCTTGATACTATATTTGTCGGTGACGGTGTTAAGGTGCATAGGGAATATATTAAAGAAAAACTTGGTGACAAGGCGATATTTCCGCCTGCAAATGCATTAAATTCAAGAGCGTCATCGGTTGCGGCACTTGCACTTGATAAGGCAAAACGCGGTGAAACGCAATCGTATCTTGAAATGAAACCGTATTATATAAGAAAATCTCAAGCCGAAAGAGAGCTTGAAGAAAAAGAAAACAAAGAAAAAGGAGAAAGCAAATGATAGCAATAGGCAGTGACCACGGCGGTTTTGAATTAAAAGGACATATAATCGAACATTTAAAGGAAAAGGGTATCGAAGTTAAAGACTTCGGAACATACAGTGAGGCAAGCGTTGATTATCCAGACTGTGCAAAGCCTGTATGCAAGGCTGTTCTTGACGGTGAATGTGAATGCGGTATACTTATCTGCGGTACAGGTATAGGAATATCAATGGCGGCAAATAAGTTTAAGGGTATAAGAGCGGCACTTTGCGGTGATGTGTTCAGTGCGAAAATGTCAAAGGAACATAATAACGCAAATGTTATTTGTATGGGCGGTCGTGTTTTGGGCAGAGAGCTTGCAAATATGATTGTTGACACTTATCTTGAAGCGGAATTTCAAGGCGGCAGACATGCCGACAGAATTAAAAAAATTCACGAAATAGAAACTATGTAATAAAAGACAGATTGTCTGCAAAGCCGTTACGGTTTTGCAGACCGTTCATAAAAGAAAAAACATTCAGTCAAATGCTGTAATTGGGGAAGCGTAATGACTGAATGTTTTTTTGTTGATAAATAATTACCAACTGAAATGAGTATAACATAAATCGACATTTTAGTCAACCGTTATTTTAATAAATTAAACTGTTTCTTGATTATAATTTAAACTATTAGTTGATAAAATACAATTAGTATTTTATCTGGAGTGGTAATATGAATAAGAAATTGTTTGAGGATATAGGAAAGAGAGTTAAAAAGAGAAGAATTGAGCTTGGGTATACGCAGGAGTATTTGGCTGAAAAAATGGACGTCAGTATACAGATGATTTCGGGAACGGAATCCGGCAAGAAAGCTTTGAAACTTGAAAACTTTATAAAATTTTGTGAAATTCTCGAAACTACTCCCGACTATTTGATAAAAGGACGTGATCCTACATCAATATTGATTGAAGAAATGGAACAGTTGACAGATACACAGATTGAAAGAATAAATGCGGTGATAAAGCAGTGTATCGAGATGTGCAAAGAACAAAATGAGCAATAGGAGATATTTGCAATCAGAATATTAAATTCAATTTACATTATATACAAAACTATTGACATATATCGAGTATAAGATTTATAATTTTTACAGAGAATAAGGGGTAAAAAGGGGAAAATTATGGAGTTTATACTGCCTGACAGCGTTATGAATATTTTAAGTCGCCTGAACACAGACGGCTTTTCTGCGTTTGTGGCAGGCGGTGCGGTGCGTGATACGATTATGGGCAAAACTCCGCATGATTACGACATTGCAACGAGTGCAAGACCTGAAGAAGTGAAAAAACTTTTCCGCCGTACGATTGATACGGGTATAAAGCACGGTACGGTTACGGTTGTTCACAACAAGACAGGTTATGAAGTTACCACGTTCAGAACTGACGGTGAATACAGTGACGGCAGACATCCGCAGAGTGTATGTTTTGTCGATGATGCAAGGGAAGATTGTGCAAGACGCGATTTTACCATAAATGCGATGATGTATTTGCCGAAAACGGGTATAATTGATTATTTCGGCGGTCAGCATGATATTGAAAATAAGATAATCAGATGTGTAGGTAATCCCGAAAAACGATTTAAAGAGGACGCACTTAGAATGTTAAGAGCGATACGTTTCAGTGCGGTGCTTTCGTTCAGAATTGAGGACGAAACATGGAAAGCAATAAAAAAATGTGCGGTGCTTATAAAAAAAGTCAGTCATGAAAGAATTTTGGAGGAAGTGAATAAAATACTTCTTTCAGAAAATCCCGACTATATCCGAAAATTGCACGAGTGCGGACTACTGCAATATATAATGCCGGAACTTGAAAGATGTTTCGGTGAACCGCAGAGAAACAAGTATCATATTTATGATGTCGGTGAACATATTATGCACACCGTTAAGTGTACGCCGAATGATTTGGTATTGAGATGGGCGGCACTTATGCACGATATTGGCAAGCCGTGTTGTTCGAGTACGGACCAAAACGGTATAATTCATTTTTACGGACATCACAGAGAAAGCTGTAAAATTGCGGTTGACCTTATGCACAGATTGCGTATGGATAACGACACAATTCGTGAAGTTTCGATACTTGTTGAAAATCATGATGTAAGAGTTGAGCCGTCGTTGCCTGCTGTTAAGCGAATGATGGCAAGAACGGGTGAGGTGCTTTTTGAAAAACTTTTGATACTGCAAACGGCGGACAATATGGCGAAAAATCTTGAGCATTTCCCAGAAAAGAAAAACAGAATAGACGCGTCAATGCAGATTTATAAGCAGATTTTGGCTGAAAGACAGCCGTATCTTGTTTCGCATCTTGCGGTAAACGGCAAGGAGCTTATACGTCTTGGCTACCGCCCCGGCAGAGAAATCGGCGATGTGCTGAGAAAGTTGATAGACGAGGTTATCATAGATGCGAACCTTAACAACAGAGATTATCTTTTAAAAGAAGCAAGAATATTAAAGAAAAGCAATTCAAAAAACGGCTCACAAAGGTGAGCCGTTTTCTGTATTCTCTTGTAAAAGTTCGGTATAGTATTTTTCAAGTTCGGGATATTCCAAAAGTCCTTTGCGTCCTTCTGTCGTTATACCGTAGACTCCTTTTTTGATGTTATAAAACCAACCGTAAACATTCATTCTTAGAATATTATACGCGCGATCAATACCGCTGATTTCCTTTATGCGTTTCGGCGACAAATCGCCGTACATATCAAGGATACACGCGATATGTATACATTGTTCGGTGTAAGCGGTTATGATTTTGGTGTTCGTCACACCGCCTGTGTTTGTGTCAATCGTTCTGCCGTTGATTTCTGTGAGAATTTCACGCCTTTTTCGATAGTCGCGTGTTGTCGGTTTGAATTCGGTCGGCTCAAATACGATTTCCGCAAATGAATGACTGCCGCGAACTGAAACGAATATAAGTCCGAGTTCAAGTTTTTTTATAACCGCAAAAGTGTTACGGAATTTTTTCAGTGAATATTTTTTCGGCTTGGGTACGGCGATATATACGTCTGCGCCTGTTTTGAGCCTTTTCAGACCTTGTGCCAAAAGTGTTACGGATAAATTTTTCTTTAACTCGATAATAATAAATTCGTCATCTTTCGTTGCGGTAACGTCACAGTCACGCACCTCTGCATTGACTTTGTATCCGCGTTTTACGAATAAATCACGTACAGGAGGAAAAAGTTCTTTTTCCGTCATATTTCTTTAAGTTCTCCCGGTTTGATTTCGTAATGCTGACCATCAACTTCAATCCATACAGATATTGCGTTGGGGTTGTAAACTTTGTCTCCCTTAGCGGTGTATTTAAGATTTTTGGCGGCATTCATATAGTCAACGATTTCAATATTTGTAGCGTACCATATATCGTCACGTCCGCCGATAAATTTACAGAAACCTTCGATTAAATCCCAGCTGTTGTCGCGGTCAAATTCATAACTGTGTCCCCAAACGTACATCATATAAAGATATTGTGTCTTATGTAGGTCGGCAAAACGTTCTGCATTCTGCATAAGGTTGTGACCGTGGTGACAGGTAGATTTCCATTCAAGGAAGTTGTCGGGAAATGCAAAATCGTCCGTACTTCCGACAACACGACTGTATTCTATGCCGCAGGCAGGAAGAAGATTGATAATATCCTTGCTGTATGAGCCGTTAGGGTAGCTAAGACCTCTTACGGGATAGCCGACTGCGTCCTCAAGTGCTTTTCTGTCCTCAATTACTTGCTGAACAACTTGGTCAAGCGGACAACGTTCAATAGTTGGGTGAGTGCTTGTATGGCACGATACTTCGTGGCCTTTGTAAAGTTCCTTGACTTCCGAAAGCTGTATTCTGTCCTCATCAACAGGCATAATACCTGTGTTAAGGTGGAATGTACCCTTGATACCGTATTTGTTGAAAATCTCGATAAGCTTTCTGTCGAAAATCTTACCGTCATCGTAACTCATTGTAAGTACCTTGTGTTTTCCTTGTGGGAAACAAGTGTAAATTGTTTTGAAAGGTCTTTTGTTTTCCATTTTTTATATCTCCTTTTTGTGTTTTAATGTAATGACCGTTATTTCAGGTCGGTTAAACAATCTCGGCAAAAGCATAGGGTTGCCTATACCTCTGTTTACAATCATATCGGTGTGCGGTGCGTGGTAATGCCCGGCAAAGTATTTCGGAAAAAACATTGACGATTTACTGCCCCAGCTTGATTTAGGTGCAACGACACCTCTGCCTTTCGGTATTCTGAATTGCCCGCCGTGCATATGACCTGCAAGAATAAGGTTGAAACCTCGGTATTTTAATCTGTCAAATAAATTCGCACGGTGAAAAAGCAGTATGTCATATCCGTTGTAACGTGGCAGTTTCGCAAGTGAATCTTCGATATTTTCGGCGATTTTGACACTGTTTAAAGCAAACGGATCGTCAATTCCCGAAAGTGAAATTTCACTTTCGTTACGATTTAAAATGACACGCTCGTCATGCAATGTTTTAACGCCGACTTCGGTAAGTTCCCGCTCAAATTCATCGTAGTCACTTCGCCATAAATCGTGATTGCCCGTTACCGCATAAACGGGTGCAATGTCGATAAGATGTTTGCATAGACGTACTCCGGGTGTGTATGAGCCTGTGTCGTGAACAAGGTCGCCTGTCGAAACTATAATGTCGGGCGATTCGTGTTCGATTTCCTCAATCAGCCCCGGTACGCTGTCTGCATGGTAATCTGAAATTTGCAAAATTTTATATCCGTCAAATCCTTCGGGGATTTTCGGTGACGATATATCGTAATGTGTAACTTCAATTCTGTTGTCCAAACCTTTGACGGCAAATAATATTCCGCCCGTAAGCACTGCTGTTTTTAAAAGCTTTTTCACAATAATCTGTCCTTTCAGATATTTATGGGTTTATTATACCACTATTTTTTAATAAAAACCACATATTTTATTGAAAAAATTAAAATAAGATGATATAATAAATGTATATGTATTTAGGAGGAATTTAACGTGGTTAAGCATATAGTAATGTGGAGAATGGCAGAGAGTGAAGACAAAGAGCAGAGAGCAAAGGATATAAAGGAAAATCTTGAGGCTTTAAAGGGTAAAATAGATGTTTTGGTAAACATTGAAGTCGGACTTAATTTCAACGATACAGACGCCGCGTCAGATGTAGTACTTGTATCGGAGTTTGAAACAAAAGAGGATTTAAACACTTACCAAAATCACCCTGAACACAAAGCTGTCGGTGCAACGTATGTGCGTCCGTATGTAGCGGAAAGACGTGTTTGCGATTATGAATTTTAAGTTGTAATTACAATTTAAATGTGATATAATTAACTTTACTTTTGAAGTATAGGAGAAATGTAAATGGCAAAGCTTATAACTAAGGAGCAGATGGCGGAGCAAGAAAGCTATATAATGAAACTCAAAGAAGAAAATATGCGTTATGCTGCTCAAAACGGACACGCAAAATTAGCGCTTACCGAAACATACGGTTGTCAGCAGAATGAAAACGACACTGAACGTATAAGAGGTATGCTAAGACAGGCAGGGTTTGACTTTACGGACGACAGCAACAAAGCTGATGTTGTTATATATAATACTTGTGCGGTGCGTGAAAATGCGGAGCAAAAGGTTTTCGGCAGACTCGGTATTTTAAAGCACATCAAAGAAGAAAGAAAAGATATGGTTATCGGTGTATGCGGTTGTATGGTACAACAGGAGCATATTACCGAGAAAATCAAAAAAGTACACGAACACGTTGACCTTGTTTTCGGAACACACGCACTTTACAAAATGCCGGAGCTTTTATACAGAGCAATTCACGAAAAGAAAACAGTTGTCGATATTGACAGCAGTGACGGTGCAATCGCAGAGGATATTCCTATTATGCGTGACGATGATAAAAAAGCATGGGTATCTGTAATGTACGGCTGCAACAATTTCTGCTCATACTGTATTGTACCGTATGTACGCGGACGTGAAAGAAGCCGTACACCTGAGGCGGTTATAGCCGAAGTTAAGGAACTTGTGGCAAGAGGTTGCAGTGAAATTGCACTTTTAGGACAGAATGTAAATTCATACGGCAAAGACCTTGACACAGATGTTGACTTTGCAGACCTTATTCGTATGGTAAATGATATTGAGGGCGTTGAACGTATCAGATTTATGACATCACACCCAAAGGATTTAAGCGATAAACTTATTGATGCGATTGCGGAATGTGACAAGGTTTGTAAACAACTTCATCTTCCTGTTCAAGCAGGTTCAAACAAGATTTTGAAAGAAATGAACAGAAAGTACACAAAAGAAGATTATCTTGCAAAGATTGAAAAGGTTAAAAAGAGAATACCGAACATTTCTCTTTCAACCGATATTATAGTCGGTTTTCCAACGGAAACAAAGGAAGATTTTGAGGAAACACTTGACGTACTTCGTAAGGTTGAGTATGATAACATATTCTCATTTATATATTCAAGACGTGAGGGAACTCCTGCGGCAAAGCTTGATTTTGTACTTACAGACGAAGAAATACACGAGAATTTCAACAAGCTTTTGGAAGTACAGAATGAAATTTCAAAACGCAAAAATGAGGCGTATGTAGGACTGGTTGAAAAGGTGCTTGTCGACGGTGTAAGCAAGAATGACGAAACAACACTTTCGGGCCGTTGTGACAGTTCAAAGATAGTAAACTTTAAGGGCGATAAATCGCTTATAGGAAAATATATAGACGTAAGAATTACCGAGGCACACACATGGAGCCTTAACGGTGAGATTGCAGAATAAGAAAGGAATTTAATAATATGAACGAAATAATCGAAAAGACAAGAGAACTTGGAGAACTTATCCAAAATTCAGAAGAAATGAAAAATGCAAAGAATGCCGAGATTTTACAAGAAAATGATGACGAGGCACAGGCACTTTTAAAGGAATTCAACTTGCAGAGAATGAACCTTGCACGCGATATGCAAAACAACAAGATTTCGCGTGAAGAAGCTATACAGAAGAATAATGAAGCATTTGAAGAAATGCTTGAAAAATCGGAATCAATAAAGAAGTACATTGATGCAAAGAAAGAATTTGACGCAATGGTTAATCAAGTTAATCAAATGCTGAATTTCTACATCACAGGACAAGATCCAAACTGTACGCATGATTGCAGCACTTGCGGCGGCTGTCACTAATTTATACACAAATCTAAAGACAAGGAGATAAAGCGGAATGGCAAAAGAGCAGATGACGCCGATGATGACTCAATATCTGAAAACAAAGGAGGAATACGAGGACTGTATATTATTTTACAGATTGGGTGATTTCTATGAAATGTTTTTTGATGATGCCATAAAAGCTTCAAAGGAGCTTGAAATAACGCTTACAGGTAAAGACTGCGGACTTTCGGAACGCGCACCAATGTGTGGCGTTCCTTTTCACAGTGCGTCGGTTTATATTGCAAAGCTGATTGAAAAGGGGTATAAGGTTGCTATATGCGAACAGGTTGAGGACCCTAAAACCGCTAAAGGTATTGTAAAACGTGAGGTTATTCGTGTAGTGACACCGGGTACGGTTGTTGATGAGGAGTTGCTTGACGAAAAGAATAATAATTATCTTGCGGTTATATACAGTCAGCGTGACAAATACGGATTTGCGGTTTCGGATATTTCAACGGGTGAGATTTATACAACCGAAATCAGCGGAGCGGACGAGGCACTAAACGAAATAGCGAGATATGAGCCGAAAGAAATACTCTTAAATTCGGACGCAGCGGAAAAATTATCTGCACAGGTTGAGTTGAGATTTCATATAACTCCCGACGAATGTACGGACGATTTCTTTGAAAATTCGGAATTTGAAAAGAATATCCTGCAGCAGTTCGGTAAAAATTCCTTGTCGGAAATAGCACTTGACACAAAACCTTATGCGGTTCGTGCGGTCGGTGCTATGATTGCGTATTTGGAACATACGCAAAAAACAAGTCTTACATATTTAAACACGATTAATACATACGAAGTTAATCAGTATATGGATATTGACGTGAATACAAGACGTAACCTTGAAATAACCGAAACAATGCGTGACAAGGTTAAAAGAGGTTCGCTTTTGTGGGTGCTTGACAATACAGAAACGTCAATGGGTGCAAGACTTCTAAAACAGTGGATTGAAAAGCCGCTTATCAATCCTATTGAGATAAACAAGAGACTGTATTCGGTAAAGGAGCTTACGGAGAATATAATGCTCCGCGATGACCTTTCGGCAGTACTTTCGGGAACATATGATATATCAAGAATCATCAGCCGTATTTCGCTTGGCACTGTTACACCGAAAGATTTAATTGCACTTAAAATGACGCTTTTACAGTTACCTGAACTTGAGTACACTTTAAGCAACGTCAAGTCACCGATGCTTGGTGATATGCGTAAAAATTTTGATTTGCTTGAAGATGTGTGCGATTTGCTTGAAAGAGCGATAAATGACGAACCGCCGGCACTTTTGCGTGACGGCAATGTTATAAAAGAGGGCTTTAATGAGGAAATCGACAATTTGCGTATTGCAATGCGTGACGGTAAAAAGTGGCTTGCGGCACTTGAAAACGAAGAACGTGAATCAACGGGCATAAGCAAGCTGAAAGTCGGCTATAACAAGGTTTTCGGTTACTATATAGAGATTACAAAATCGGCGATAAAAGACGTACCCGATTATTATATCAGAAAGCAAACGCTTGCAAACTGTGAAAGATACATTACTCCGAAACTAAAGGAAATCGAAAACACAATTCTCGGTGCATCGGAAAAAATCGTGACGCTTGAAAGCTATGTTTTTGAACAGGTCAGAACAAGCGTGAGTGAGGAAATCGAGCGTTTGAAAAATGCGGCACATATTATCGCAACGACTGACGTACTTTTGTCGCTGGCACAGACTGCATACAAAAACAACTTTACCATGCCTGAAATATCGGATAACGGCAAAATCGAAATTACGGACGGACGACACCCTGTTGTTGAGAAAATGTCAAAAAATTCGATGTTTGTACCGAATGACACTCTTTTGAATAACGATGACGACCGAATGATTATTATAACAGGTCCGAATATGGCAGGTAAGTCAACGTATATGCGACAAGTTGCACTTATAACTCTTATGGCACAAATCGGAAGTTTTGTGCCTGCAAAGTCGGCTAAAATCGGTATTGTGGACAAGATTTTTACAAGAGTCGGTGCGTCTGACGATATTTCGTCGGGACAGAGTACGTTTATGCTTGAAATGACGGAAGTAAGTCACATTTTGAAGAATGCAACGTCAAAATCGCTTATTATTCTTGATGAAATCGGACGCGGTACAAGCACATTTGACGGATTGTCAATAGCTTGGGCGGTTGTTGAGTACATACAAAATAAGCACAAAATCGGCGCAAAGACGCTTTTTGCAACTCATTATCACGAGCTTACCGAACTTGAGGAAGAACTTGACGGTGTTAAAAATTACAGAATTGCCGTTAAAAAACGTGGTGACGATATTACGTTTTTGCGTAAAATCGTCAGAGGCGGTGCGGACGACAGTTACGGTATTGAAGTTGCGGCACTTGCAGGTGTTCCGAAAGAAGTAATCAACGGTGCAAAGAAGATTTTGAAAAAGATTGAGAATGATGAAATCGTTGTAGAACATACGGCGAAGAAACACGAGGACACAACAAATCAAATCGGTTTCGGTGACAGTATAGCAAACGAAATTGCAGACGAACTTAAAAATATGGACGTCACAACGTACACACCGATTGAGGCGATGAACAAGCTTTACGAATTGGCAAACAGGGCGAAGGAAATATAAACATTTGTGGCTGTTAAAGTCACGAGTATTAACGGTTGAAAGGGTTTAAAATGGGAAAAATTCATGTACTGAGCAGTGAAGTTTCAAATAAAATAGCGGCGGGCGAAGTTGTTGAACGTCCGTCAAGCGTTATAAAGGAACTTGTTGAAAACAGCATAGATGCCGGTGCAACTCTGATAAGCGTGGAGATAAAAAAAGGCGGAAGCATATATATGCGCGTCAGCGACAACGGCAGCGGTATGTCGGAGGAGGATGCGAAAATATGCTTTTTACGCCATGCGACAAGTAAGGTGCAGACGAGCAGTGACCTTGACGCAATTTATACGCTTGGTTTCAGAGGTGAGGCACTTTCAAGTATAGGTGCTGTTGCCGAAGTTGAACTTTTTACAAAGCGACACGAGGATGAAACAGGCGTATGTGTAACGTGCAAAGGCGGAGAAATACTTTCTTCTGACGAGGCAGGTATTCCCGACGGTACATCGATACTTGTCGAAAATCTGTTTTTCAACACACCTGCAAGACGTAAATTCTTGAAAAAAGACGCAACTGAGGCAGGATACATAACGGATATAATGACAAGATTTATATTCGCACACCCCGAAATATCCTTTAAGCTGATAATCGACAACAAAGAAAAATTGTTTTCACCGGGCGATAATTCGCTTGAAAATTCGGTTTATACAGTTTACGGCAGAGATTATGCCAAGGGTACAATTCCCGTAGAATACGAATCGGACGGCATTAAAATTACAGGTCTTATCGGCAAGGGAACTCTTGCACGGCCTAAGCGAAATTATCAGAGCTTTTTTGTAAACAGAAGATACATAACAAGCAGAACAATAATCGCCGCACTTGAAAATGCCTATAAAAATCAGATTATGATAGGCAAATTCCCTATGGCGATACTTAATATAGAAATCAATCCGTCACTTATTGACATTAACGTTCACCCGACAAAACTTGAAGTGAAGTTTTCAGATGAAAAGGCGGTTTATAATGCGGTGTATTACGGTGTGAAAAACGCACTTTACGAAATACCGAATGTACCGAAAATCGAGCGTACTTCGGAAGAATTTAAACGTGATACGCCAAAGGGACAGTTAAATCTAAGCGACATTGCGGTTGCACTTCCGAAGACAATGACAAAACGTCCGGAAACGACCGCATATAATCCACGAGAAAATCATTTCCTGAAAAACAGTGGGGACACTAAAAATAATTCGGTGAGTGACAATAAAACGGATAAAGTTGGGGACACTAAAACACAAAATAATTTTGTATCACTAAAACCCGATTTTATAAAATCAAGACAACCCGAAATTCCTTATACAAGAACTGTATCGCTTGAAACTCCGAAGGCGGAAACAAACGGAATACTTCCTAAAAAGGACGCGGTTAAAGCGGAAGAAGCCACAGTTGAAGAAATAAAGAATGAGGAAAAAACTGTTACTGAAACATTAAGGGTTGAAACCGTTAAGGAAGAAAAGCCGACAGAGCAAAATGTTGAAACCGAAGTTCCGAAACGCGAAGAAACTGTTTTTGCAGACGAATATTTTGAAATAGTCGGTCAGGTTTTTGATTCGTACATCATAGCCGAAAAGGGCGACGAAATGATGATTATAGACCAGCACGCGGCACACGAACGTTTGAAATATGAAGAATTGAAGAAAGATATTGCGTCAAAACAAGTTGTGTCACAAATGCTTATCGAGCCTGTTATAGTAAATCTTACCGGCAGTGAAATGACTGCGTATCGTGACAATAAACAGCTTTTTGACGATATAGGCTTTGAGTCGGAAGAATTCGGCGATGACGCGGTTATTGTACGAAGTGTTCCGGGTGAAGTTGAACTCGGTGAAGTTGAACCGCTTGTGCTTGAACTTGTCGCACAAGGCGAGGAACTGAGGAAAGAACTTATAACGGAAAAGAACGAAAGACTTTTATATACGATTGCGTGTAAATCGGCGGTTAAAGCGAATATGCGTATGAGTAAGATAGAAATGGAAACGCTTGTGAGAAATGTGTTAAGGCTTAAAAATATTAATACTTGCCCTCACGGCAGACCTATTATAGTAACAATGAGCAAAAAGGAACTTGAAAAGGAGTTTAAGAGAATTGTCTAAGATACCTCTTATTGTTGTTGTCGGACCGACCGCGTCGGGAAAAACGGCACTTGCGATTGATATTGCAAATTATGTCGGCGGTGAAATCGTCAGTGCCGACAGTATGCAGATTTATAAATATATGGATATAGGCTCGGCAAAACCGACTGCGGAAGAAATGAGTCAAGCCGTTCATCATCTTATCGGTTTTCTTGAACCTGATGATGAGTTCAGTGTTGCGGACTATACCGAGCTTGCACATAAGACTATCGCCGATATTACCAGCCGCGGCAAAATTGCCGTAATGGCAGGCGGTACGGGACTTTATATAAATTCTGTTGTAAATGACGTTACATTCGGTGAGATTGACACTGATTACGAACTTCGTGAAAAACTGCAAAAGACAGCAGAGGAAAAAGGCAGTGAATATTTGCTCGATATGCTTGCGGAATTTGATAAGGAGTCAGCTGAAAGACTGCACCCTAATAACGTCAGACGTATTATTCGTGCGATAGAGTTTTATAAAACGACAGGCAAACCGATTTCTAAACACCAAGAGGAAACAAAGCGAGTTGAAAGCCGATATAATCCGCTTATGATTTGTATTGATTGGGATAGGGACGTACTGTATGACAGAATAAACAGACGTGTCGATATTATGATAAAAAGCGGACTTTTGGAGGAAGTTAAATGTCTTATGGATATGGGCTATACGCAGGAATTAAATTCAATGAAGGGTATAGGCTATAAAGAAGTTATGGACTATTATGACGGTAAAATGAGCCTTGAAGATGCCGTAGAACTCATAAAGCAAAGCTCACGCCGTTATGCCAAACGTCAGCTTACGTGGTTCAGACGCGACGATAGGATACATTATGTAAGCAGTAAAAATCCTTTTGAAGAATCGAAAAAATTAATTGATGAATTTTTGAATAGGTAGTTTTGAAACGGTTAAAAAATAAAGGCAAGCTATAGATGTGGCTTGCCTTTTGTTTTATCTTCGTTTATTATCTTCTGTATCTTGAATTTGAACCTTTTGTTTCGCGGTCAATTCTTTCTGTTCTTGATGCATTTCTGTTTGGTGTGCGTGTACCTGTTTCATTTTCTGATGATGAACGCTGTCTGTTTTTCTTTAACTGCTGAATACGTCTTTGTCTTTCGCGTTTCTTCTTCTGATATCTGGCGTACATAATAAGAAGTATAAGAAGTATTGCCGGAATGAAGAAGAATGGACTTGTTATAACCTTTAACACAAGGTGGAATGCGTGAAGAATATTATTTCTTTCAACATCATTTGTTGCGATAAGGTTAGCCGAACCGACTTCAATACCTTTATATGAATATGTCACTGTACCAAGTACGTCACCTTTTGTAATAGGTGCCTCTAATTTTTCGGGCATATCGATATTCGTTGTTATTTGCTCTGCGTTGCCTTCACCGCTCGGAATAAGTGCTGACACGTCGTTTTCAACAGTTACAGCAACACGCATATCTTGTTTTGCCTCATAAACCTTTGAATCGGAAACTATATCTCCGACTGCCGCAAGCGGTTGATGTGTGTAATTATCAAAACCAAAATTGAACAAAGTCTTTGAATCGATATATGAATAAGCCTGTTCCTTTGTATCTACGTTTTTACAGTTCATAACGATTGCAAGAAATTCAGTATCGTTATATGAAGCGGCTGATACAAGACAGTATCCGGCTTGTGAGGTGTGACCTGTTTTAATACCTATTGCCGGTGGGTAATAGTAGTAAGTCGAACGTGATGTTCCGAGGAATAGGTTTGTATTTACAAGAATACGCTCTGATGCATACTTATTTGTTGCCGGAATTTTGTATATAGGCATTTTTACAATTTCACGGAATTGATCGTTTTTCATTGCGTACTTTGCAAGTATTGCAAGGTCGCGAGCCGTTGTATAGTGGTTATCGTCATGTGAACCGCAAGGATTTACGAAGTGAGTGCCTGTCATTCCTAATTCCTGTGCCTTTTGATTCATCAAATCGACAAATGCGTCCAGCGAGCCTGCAATGTGAATTGCAATAACATTTGCCGCATCATTGGCACTGTATACAAGCATACCTTTTACAAGTTGGTCTAAAGTAAGTTCCTCGCCGGTAAGTATACCCATATGAGAATCTTCAAGAGTTATTGATTTCAGCGCGTCATATGTGGCGGTTACCGTATCGTCCATATTACCCATTTCAAGTGCAAGTATAGCTGTCATAATCTTTGTTGTACTTGCAGGGTAAACTTTTTCGTCAAGGTTTTTACTGTATAAAACTCGTCCCGACGCCATATCCATAAGAAGTGCGGACTGTGCATACTGCACGTTCGGAGGCGTAAGTGACGGATCTTCCATAGTTATGCCGTTCGGAAGTGAATTTGCGTTTTGCGATGTTGTATCTGTATCGCTTTGCGAAGTTGTATCAGATGTGCTTGATGTATCCGATGAAGTATCTGACGGTGTTTCGGTTGCGGATGTTGTTTCCGTATCGCTTGATGTATCTGTGCTTTCGGTTGCCTTTGGTGTTGATTTTACATCATTGCCGTCGGAAGTTACTGTTCTGGTTGTTCCGTCAGGTGAAGTTACGGTTGAAGTTGTGTTATCAGTAGTCGGCTCCGGAGTCGGTGCCGCAAAAGAAAATGATAGCGGCATAACCGTTATAAATGCCGCAAGCAGTAAAGAAATTAACCTTTTCTTTTTCATTATAGTATCATTGCCTCCATAAATCTATATTCTAATTTTAATACATTATATCTCAATTTACTATTATATCGAAATTCTAATTATATTGCAATAAAATTTTCTTTAAATTCGTAAAAAAAGATGAAAAAATGAAAAATTTATGTTATACTATTAATATAACACATTTTCAGAGGTAGCAAAATGTTAGTTTTGAACAAAAAATCAAAAATATTCTTATACATAATCATTTTTGTATTGTTGGTTTTGGGCGGATTTGCCGTTGAACACTTTGAAAAAGACGCTTTTGTTATGGAAACCGTGGCAACGGAGGATTATATTCCGTATGAATCGGACACGAAAGAAGTCACCGACGGTAAAATCAATATCAATTCCGCAGATACAGAACAGCTTGTAAAGCTGAAAGGTATCGGAGAGAAAATGTCTGAAAGAATTATCAAATACAGACAGGAAAACGGCCCTTTTATGTCAATAGAGGAGATAATGAAGGTGTCGGGAATAAGTGAGAAGAAATTTGAGGATATTAAGGAATATATTTCGGTAGAATAAATCTGTTTTTTAATTAATATAAATATTACAGTGAGTTGAAAGGATGGGACAGATGAAAATATTAGTGGTAGATGACGAAAAACTTTTGGTGAAAGGTATAAAGTTTAACCTTGAGCAAGACGGTTATGCGGTAGTGACTGCATTTGACGGTGAGGAGGCTATTCGTCTTGCACATGATGAAAGCATAGACTTAATTTTGCTTGATTTGATGTTGCCGAAAGTGGACGGATTTACCGTATGCCGTACGATAAGAAGTTTTTCAAATGTACCTATAATTATGGTTACGGCGAAAAGTGAAGATATAGATAAGATACTCGGACTTGAATACGGTGCGGACGATTATATAACCAAGCCTTTTAACATTCGTGAGGTTACGGCAAGAATCAAGGCGATTTTGCGCAGAGTAAATCCTGCACCGAAAGGCGAAAGGGACAAGCTTATCATATCGGGCGATATAACTTTGGACTATAATTTCAGACGCGTTGTGATAAATGATAAGGTTATTGAACTTACAAGCAAGGAATTTGACCTTTTGGAACTGTTTATGAGAAATCCGGGTAAGGTTTATACAAGAGAAAATCTTTTGGATATAGCGTGGGGCTTTGATTATCCGGGTGATGTACGAACGGTTGACGTTCATATAAGAAGGCTTAGAGAAAAAATTGAGAAAAATCCTGCCGAGCCTTCATATATAAAGACAAAGTGGGGAGTTGGTTACTATTATAAGAAGGATTAAGGAAAAGATTAAAAACATCACCAATTCAATGCGTTTTACGATGATTGCAACTTATCTTGCAATTATTGTTACAACGCTTGTTTTGATGAGTATTTATATAATCAGTCTGCTTAGCGAAAATCTGTACAGTACGGAAACGATAAATATGTTTGCAAAGGCGAATATTATATCTGAAACCATTGCGGACGTATGGGGAAGTGATACATCTGCGACTTCGGCTCAAAAGTTTTCGGATGTTGTTGAGCGAAGCCTTGCAGGTACGAATATAAGAGGTGTTGTGACAAATAAATCGTATTCGGTTTTGTATGACACGAACGAAGAATCACAGCTTATCGGCAAGGTTTTTATGCGTGACGTTTTAAAACGTGCGCTTGACGGCGAACAAGCCGATATTATAACGACAGGCGAAAACAATATGCGTCTTATAAGCGTTGCGGTGCCTGTAACATTCAGCGGTGAAATAATCGGAAGTGTGTATTTGGCAGAATCGATAAACACGATTGATGATACAGTCCGAACGACAAGGAACAGTCTTATAGTTTTCAGTACGCTTATTGTAATTCTTATCGGTATGCTTAGTTTGGGTATGAGCTATATTATAACGTCACCGATTGAAGAATTTATTGCCGTTGCAAAGGAAATTTCAAAGGGTAATTTCTCAAAGCATGTTGAAGTTAAAGGTCATAATGAGATTGCACAAATGGCACAAATGCTTAATTATATGTGTGACGAACTTGAACTTTTGGAAGAAAAAAGACGTAAGTTTGTTTCGGACGCGTCACACGAACTTAAAACCCCTATGGCTGGTATAAAACTTATATGCGACAGTCTTGTTGCGGCAGAAAATCCCGATCCGGCTATGGTAAAGGAATTCCTCGGCGATATGTCGGACGAGGTTGACAGACTTACAAGAATTGTCGAAAGACTGCTTGTGCTTACAAAACTTGACGCAGGCGGTAATTCGCTGAAACTTGAAGAAGTCGATATTAAGATGCTTATAAGTCAGGTTGTAAAAAAACTCACACCGATTGCAAATGCAAAGGATATTGTTATATATGTTGACAATCATCAGACAGAATTTAGCCCGATTTTGCTTGACTATGACAAAATGTATGAGGCGATATACAATATCGCGGATAATGCGATTAAATATTCGCCGGAGGGCGGTTTTGTCCATATCGACCTTACGGCTGATAATGACTATCTGACAATAAAAATTGAGGACAACGGTCCGGGAATACCGGAGGGCGAGCGTGACAGAATATTTGAACGTTTTTACAGACTTGACGATTCGAGAGCGAGAGATACCGGCGGAACGGGTCTTGGACTTGCTATCACAAAAGAGGCTGTACTTATGCATAACGGTACTATAGACGTTGCAAATGTGTCGGATATAGGCAGTGTATTCACAATACGTTTACCTTACAAGATTACTATTGGAGGACAGAATGAAAAGTAAAAAGGGAGTAATAGCTATCGTTGCGGTTGCGGTGCTGACAGTGGCGGCGGTTGTCGGAATACTTATAAAAAAAGATTACGGCAGTTATCGCTACAACAGTGAACTGTATTTCTTTAATGAAACGGCGACTTCGATAGTTATGGAAAATCGTGAAATTAAATATAAGGACGATAAGGAACTTGCGGAGTCTGTAATTGAGGCACTTATGAAAGGTCCCGACAACAGCCGTTATATGAAAATTATTGAAAAAAATACGAAGTTGCTGTCGCTTAACGACGTTGATTCCGGTAATATTGTTGTAAACTTTTCAGGTGAATTTTTGACAGGCGACAATACAAAAGATGTGCTTGCGGTTTATGCAGTTGTGAAATCGTTGTGTGCAATCAGCAGTGTTGACAGTGTTAAAGTAATTGTTGAGGGCAAGGATATTGCAACGGCGGACGGCTCGATTATAGGGTATTTGAGAAATCAAGACATTAATCTGTCAACCGATACATATAACAGTGAAACACGTGAAATTGCATTGTATTTTCCAAATAAAGACGGCAACAAGCTTGTTATGGAAACAAGAACAATTAAAGTCACCGACCAACAACCTTTGGCACAATATATTATAAATGAACTTATCAAAGGTCCTGAAAACAAGGAACTGTCAGTACCGCTCAGCAAGGATACCGTACTTTTGAGTGTGGAAACTTCGGATAATATTTGCTTTGTAAATTTCAAAGCTAATTTTACCGATAAAAATTCAGGTACTGCGGAAAAAGAAAAAATGACGATATATTCAATCGTTGATTCGCTTACAGAGCTTGACAATATTCAGCGTGTTCAATTCCTTATGGACGGTAAAAAAGTTGATAATTTCGGTAATATCAATATCGGAAGTATGTTCGGACGTGACGGAAGTATAATTGCCGAATAAATTTAGAATATGCAGTTGACAGTTTGGTAATAATATGATATTATACAATCAATAAAGGGGAGTAGCTTGCGCATTTTATATGCGTAATATGATGTCGTCAATACACGTTCGGAAGAACCGTATCATATTCTATGAAGCAAGACTTTTATTGCAGATAATTTTTTGTGCTGCAATAAAAAGTCTTGCTTTTTTGTTTGCGGCATAAGTGAGAAGATGGAGGAATTGATTATGAACCCATATCAAATGAAAAAAGAAGATGTGCTTACAATGCTCGGGACTGATGAAAATGGTCTTACGCAAAATCAAGCAAAGGAAAATCAGAAAAAGTACGGCAAAAACGAACTTGCGGAGGGTAAAAAGAAAAATCCGTTTATATTGTTTTTGGAGCAGTACAAGGATTTTCTTGTTATAATTCTTATTATTGCGGCGATTATATCCGGTGTGCTCGGCGATATAGAAAGTGCGATCGTAATATTTGTAGTTATAACGATAAATGCGATTTTGGGTACTGTACAGCATATCAAAGCGGAACAGTCGCTTGACAGTCTTAAAGAAATGTCTGCGCCGACTGCAAAGGTTATCCGTGACGGTGAAATAAAAGTCGTTGAGGGAAAAGATGTGACAGTAGGCGATATTGTGGTCATTGAGGCAGGTGATTACGTCTGTTCGGACGGACGTATAATTGAAAATGCCTCCTTGAAGGTTGATGAAAGTGCAATGACCGGCGAGAGTGAGCCTGTCGAAAAACAGGAAACTGTACTTGACGGCGAAAAACCGCTGGGTGACAGAGTGAATATGCTGTATTCGGGAAGTTTTGCGACTTACGGCAGAGCGAAAATGGTTGTAACGTCAGTCGGTATGGAAACCGAAATCGGCAAAATTGCGTCACTGTTAAAAAGTACGCAGGAAAAGAAAACACCGTTGCAGGAAAGCCTTGATAATTTCGGTAAAAAGCTGTCGCTTATCATAATCGGAATATGCGTTATTGTTTTGGGTTTGGAACTGTTCCGCAGTGACGGTATAAATTTGACAGTGTTTACGGACGCATTTGTGTTTGCGGTTGCACTTGCCGTTGCGGCAATTCCGGAGGCTTTAAGCTCGATTGTTACGATAGTTTTGTCAGTCGGAACACAGAAACTTGCAAAAGAAAATGCGATTATACGAAAATTGCAGGCTGTTGAGGGACTGGGCAGTGTTTCTATAATTTGTTCAGACAAAACGGGTACGCTTACGCAAAATAAAATGACTGTTCAAAAAATTTATTTTGACGGTCAAATTATTGATAAAGACGATGAAATCAATGCACGTCAAGGTCAGCTTATAATAGACGGTGCATTGTGTAATGACTCCGTTCAAAAAGAAGGTCAGGAAATCGGTGATCCGACAGAAATTGCACTTGTGAATTTTTCGGAAAAGCATGATTTGCCTGTTGAAAAAATGCGTGAAAAATATCAGCGTTTGGGTGAAATCCCTTTTGATTCAGACAGAAAATTGATGAGTACCGTTCATAAAATCGGCGACAATTATAAAATGCTGACAAAAGGTGCGGTTGACGTTTTGTCGGGCAGAATTGATGAAGTCAAAACTATGGACGGAAAAAGACCGTTTACTGCCGAAGATTTGGCAGAGTTAAAGAAAGTTAATACGGAATTTTCTCAAATGGGACTTCGTGTACTTGCTGTGTGCGAACGTGACGTTGATACAGTCGACATAAGCGTTGACGATGAAAAGGACTATATCTTGCTAGGACTTGTTGCAATGCAAGACCCGCCTAGAGAAGAAAGTGCAGAGGCAGTAAGAAAATGTAAAACCGCCGGAATACGTCCTATAATGATAACCGGCGACCACCTTGTGACCGCGTCGGCGATTGCAAGAAAAATCGGTATATTGGATGATAACGGCCGTGCGGTAGAGGGCAGAGAGATTGAAAATCTGTCAGATGAAGAACTTGATGAATTTGTTTCGGACGTGTCGGTTTATGCGCGAGTTTCGCCTGAACATAAAATAAGAATAGTCAGCGCATGGCAGAGAAAAGGCTACATCGTTTCAATGACCGGTGACGGAGTGAATGACGCACCGGCACTTAAACAGGCGGATATAGGTGTGGCAATGGGTATAACGGGCAGTGAAGTGGCAAAAGACGCCGCGTCAATGGTGCTTACGGACGATAATTTTGCAACGATAGTCAAGGCAATCGAAAACGGACGTAATCTGTACAGAAATATTCAACGTGCAATTCAATTCTTGCTTTCGGGTAATACGGCAGGTATACTTGCGGTATTGTATGCGTCATTTATGGCGTTGCCTGTTCCGTTTAAAGCGGTGCATCTGTTGTTTATAAACTTGCTTACGGACAGTTTGCCTGCGATTGCACTCGGTGTTGAACCGCACAGCAGTGATGTTATGAATGAAAAGCCACGACCGAAAAATCAATCTATACTTACAAAAAAGGTACTTACAAATATATGTGTTGAGGGCATTGTGATAGGTGTTATGACTATGATCGCATTCTATGTCGGATTTATGAGAAATGCCGAAGTTGCAAGTACAATGGCTTTTTCAACATTGTGTCTGTCAAGACTTGTACATGGCTTTAATTGTAAATCGGATAAACCTGTTTGGTTTACAAAAACAATGTGGAACAATAAAAGTATGATAGGTGCGTTTTTTGTTGGATTTGTGCTTTTAAATGCCGTATTGCTTGTACCTGTACTGCAAGGTATATTTGCGGTTGCACCGCTTACGATTGCGGAACTGTTGACGGTTTACGGATTGTCGCTCGGTACATTCGTGATTGTGCAAATTTTGAAAATGATTAGAAAATAAATTAAAAGAGGTGACGGTCTGAAAAGACTTGATGTGACCCCAAAAAGTTAGACTTTTTATAGCGTAGTAGTTTTAACGACTGCTACGCTATTTTTATGCAGCCAAGGTGTTGAGCCGATACTCAACCGGACTCATCCACCCAAGTTTTTCTTTTATTCTTTTCTCGTTGTAATATTTTATATATCTTTCAATAGCATCTTTAAGCTCTTCAAAGCTGTAATATGTAGTTCCATAATACATTTCCTGCTTTAATATTCCAAAGAAATTTTCCATCACAGAGTTATCATAACAATTTCCTTTCCGAGACATACTTTGAAATATTTTGTTTTCTTTAAGAACAGAGGAATATGCACCCATTTGATATGCCCAACCTCTGTCTGAATGGAATGTTCTTCTGTATGGGCAATCAGATGTTATTTCTATTGCTTGTTTCTGTGCCGATAAAACACTTGCCGCTGATGGAGTTTTGCTTATACCATAGCTTAACACTTCACCATTAAACATATCAAGAAATGGGTCTAAATACAATTTCTTAATTACCATTCGGCCTTTGTTGTCAATCTCATAATACTTAAATTCGGTCGTGTCAGTAGTTATCTTTTGATGCGGTACAGATGTATTAAATCGCCTGTTAATTCTGTTTGGTGCTATTTTACCAACATTGCCTTTGTACGAATTATATCTGCGACTTTTTCGAGTAAATGATGTGACCTGGAAACATAATTTTTGCATGATTCTTTGAACTTTCTTTTTATTCACAAAAATCTTTCTGTTTCGTAATTCTCTATATACCCGTCTGTAACCGTAATCCTTGTTTTCTATATGGATTTTAGTGATTTCATCCTCCAACTGTTTATCAGGATTTTCTCTGTCAAATCGTTTTTGCCAATACATATATGTTGCCTTTGGAAAACCGACTACTGCGAGAATGTCTTTTAATTTGAACTGTCCTCGGAGACTGTGGACAATTCTCGCTGTTTTTTCAGAAGAGTTTCCTCCTCTAAACGCAGTCTCCTCAATTCTTTTAAATATGCATTTTCTATTCTAAGTTTAAGTAGTTCGTCTTCAAGTTCTTTGACATGCTCGGCACTTGTATCCACGGGTTTTTCTCCGTCATATTTAGAAGGCTTTTTACATTCTCTTATATCCAATGTTTTCTTACGACCTTTCTTTTTAGGTCTCAAAGCATCAGGTCCGGCAATTCTGAAATCATTGACCCATTTTACAATCAATGATGGATTACTAATTCCTTGTGATAGTGCTAATTCCTGATATGAGACCTCACTTGATAGATACAATTCTACCATAGAAAGCTTAAATTGAAAAGTATATTTCTTATTTTGTCTCGAACGCATTAACCCTTCTTCACCAAATTCTCTGTATGCGTGTACCCATTCTTCAATTCTCCTCTTTGCAGGAATGTTATATTTACTTGCTAAATATCTATACCCACCTTCAGCATTTAGATATGCCTGCACAACCTCCATTTTAAATTCAAAACTATATTTTGCCATGAAAAAACCGACCTCCCAATAGTTAGATTTTTGGTCTAACTTTTGGGGGTCGGTTCAACTGTCACCTCTTGTTTAATTTTTGTTGTCATTTGAAGAAAGCCAAGCACCGATTACCATAAAAATTAATGCTATAAAATAAGTAACCGTAGGAATTTGCTTGAAAATAATTAATGACAGAATAGCGGCTATAAACGGTGAAATTGCGTAATAAGCACTTGTCCGTGCCGCACCGAGAATCCTTTGAGCGTAGACATAAAAATATATACTCAATCCGTATGCGATAAATCCGACCAAAAGCACAGGTATAATGCTCCAAAATACAGTTAAACGTTCACCTATGCACAAGCCTATAATTATCGAGCCTAAGCCTGAGAAAATACCTTTAAGTAAAACGATTTGAAGCGGATCTTTTGAAGATAGTTTTCTTGTACAGTTATTTTCAAATCCCCAACAGACGGCGGCAAGAAGTACGAACAGCGAGCCGTACGTAAATTGCAGACTTGATAAATCTTCAAACGACAAAATTCCGCATGAAACAGTTATAAACAATATACCGAACCACAATCGCGGACTGATTTTTTCTTTGAATATCATAAGTGCGATAATTGCCGTTGCGACAATTTCAAAATTGTTAAGCAGTGACGCATTGGCGGCGGTTGTCGCGTTCAATCCGAACATCAAGCAAATCGGTGCGGCTATGTCCAAAAGTATCATTGCCACAGTGTACGGCAATTCCGATTTTGTCAGTTTTAATTCGTTTGTTTCTGTTTTTCTGATTTTGCGGACGAGTGCAATTATAATCATTCCTATTCCTGCACCGACATAAAGAAAACCCGCCATTAAAGTCGGCGGAATGCAGTCGAGCAATATTTTTGAAAACGGAGCGTTGACGGCGTATAATGCAGCCGCAAGTATTGCAAATGCTATGCCTTTTTTCATATTTAAACCTCCAAAAACCATAGTAAGGATATTGTATCACAAATTTTTGTGAAAATAAAGGTATTAAATCATTATTTTGGTCATAAAAAATTAACAATTTGTTTATAGACAATTACGGTTACATTTGATATAATGTAAACTGTAAATTAATCTGTTAAAAAGGAGTTGAGGTGTTTGAAGGTCAGGAAGAAGGCAGTATTATGTGCTATATTAGCCGGAATAATGTTGTCAACAGCTACACCCAGCTTAAAATTAACCGTTTTTGCCGATTCTGCAATAACAGAAACAGAGGCTTTGGATAAGGCAGTTGCTTTATATGAACATCTTACGGATAAAGAAGTCGAAATCCCACAGGGACTTGACGAAACGGGACTTGATACAAATTTAATAAAACCTATTGTGTTGGGATATATTAATTTTGAAGATACCGAAGAGGCAAAACAAGAGAAAAGTATAACAAAACAGGATTTTATGACAATCCTATACAAAACAATAATTACATACAACGACAGTTACACGATTTATGAAGATGAGGCAAACTCAATTCTGAATGAATGTTACGACAACGCATATATTAATGATGAAAACAGAATTGCATATGCGTTTATGATGAAACAAGGCATAATTACAGCAAAATTCGGTACAGAGCCGAACAAAGAGCTTACAAAAGAAGAATGTGAAACTCTTATCGACACTGTATATGATTATTTTGCACAGAATGTAATGGTGACAGTCGGCGGAAAAGAAATAAGAGTCGGTGCGAATGTCAGCACAATTCTTGATACGTTCGGCGAGCCTAACAGAATTGACCAGACAGAATACGGATTTGAATGGTATGTTTATGATTCAAACTATTCGGAATTTTGTATGGTAGGTGTTGAGGCAGACAGAGTTTGTGCCTTGTACACAAACAGTTCAAGCTTTGATTTTAACGGGATGAAGTCGGGTGATGACTATTCAAAAACAGCGGATTATCTTGATAATCGTTGTTACAGATTTTATGCCGACTCGGAAGGACATCTTGATTCGATATTGTACAATCCGCGTTATCGAGGTGTTGATGACAGCACATCTGTAAAACGTTCAAAGTCAATGCTTCTTCTTGATATGATAAACTCATACAGAAGTAAACATAACAAGACTATATACGTTGAAGATTCCGATATGAATGCGGCGGCATGGCTTTCGTCACTTGATTTTATGAATGAAAAGGAATATGAAAGTGATGTGATTACACAGTCGGGTTATGATGTGTTCTCTGTATATCGTCAGTTGCTTGAAAGCGATAACGATATTCTTGTACAGGACACACAATACACATCTCCTATCGGTTTGAATACAACAACAGACTTATCGGGTGGTATTCAGGCAAAAATAGTTGCGGATACAACATCAATAGCCGTACCGGAAGAAAAGACAACTGTTGAAATACCGCAAAAGGATTACAGAATAACACCTGTTGAGGAGGTTACAACGCCTATACTCAATTCGCCGGTAACGGAAGATAATTATGAAGAAGGCGATGACGTTGTAATTGAGCTTGCTATGCAGGCGGCAACGGAATATCATATAGAAATGTTTGACGTTGAAAACGATGAATATGCGGTAAATGAGTATATCACTACCGATTCAACGGAAATTACATTGCCGTCTGAATTATTCAAAACGGGCAGAGATTACAGACTTATCGTAAGCTCAATCACAGATGACGGCGAAGCTTTAAGTGCCGATGAAGTGCTTATAAGCTACGGTACTGCATACGATACAGGCGTTAATATCGTTACTCCTTACAATAACGGTGTTACAGATGACGACTATGTGTCAATCGCATGGGAATCCGACAAGTATCACGATTTTTACGTCGATTTGTATGACTCGGACGGAAATCTTGTTGTGAGCAAGATTGTCGAAGACGAATATGAGGCACTTATTCAGGGCGTTGATCCGGGTAAGTATTTCTTATATATAACTGCGTTAAGACGTGGAAGTAAAGTTGAAAAGGCACAGGATTGCGTGACGTTTGAAGTAACTCAGGCAGAGCCTGTTATAAATGAAATTATTCTTGATAAGGATGATACATATTACTTTGTTTATGAGGACGAGGCTTTGGGACTTTTGTACTTCTATGACGAAGAATTGGTTGACGTTGACGAAGAGGACGAAAACGGCAACATGCAGACAGTCACAAAGAAGAAAATCATTCAGAAACAAGTTAAGGCGACAAAGGGGTACAGACAACTTGCCAAGTATAGAAATAAAATGGAATACACAACGGGCGACCCTGTTATAAGAACGCATATGCTTACGGGCGATAATGAAAAGGGTAATGCGATAGTGAGCGAGGCTGAGAAGTATTTGGGCGTGCCGTATGTATGGGGCGGAACAACTCCGAACGGCTTTGACTGCAGCGGACTTGTTCAGTATGTATGTAATTCGCTTGGCATAAACGTAAATCGTGTTGCGGAAGACCAGTTTAAGAACGGTACTGCGGTGAATAAAGATGAACTTCAACCGGGTGACCTTGTATTCTTTGAACAAAACGGATACATTCACCATGTCGGTATTTATGCCGGTGACGGAATGATGATTCACGCACCGAGAACAGGTGATGTGGTAAAATATCAGTCTATGGAAACTGATTATTACCGCAGTCAGTACGCAGGAGCAAGAAGAGTTTACTAATGATACAGGGGGGATTGAAATGGCATCATCTGTAAAAGCTTGTACAAATTCACGTTACAGAAAAACCAATATAGTGATTATTACAATATTGAGTTTGCTTTCGTGTTTTGCACTTGTAATGGTGATATATAATCTTATAAAGGGCAGTTATTTGTTTTCGATTGCGTGGTTTATCGCTACGGTATTGGCGTCAACATATGTTCTTATAAGAATTAATACCGTCTTTGCAACATATATTTCAACAGACAGAATGAATTTGTTTATGAAAAATTGGAATAATGACTTTTTACCGTATGATTACGATAATAAAGTTAAAATTTTGAGTGAATTTATACCGGCGAAAACGAAAATTGTTGAGATACCTCTTAATGAAATAAGTAAGGTGCTTATCGGTACAAAGAATTTTATAAAGAGAAATGTTGCACCTGATTCTGATTTTGTGAAGAATATACGCGTGCTTGAAAAGTCGAAAGATTTTTATAAGAAGAAAACCGTTTCGAGTATGGATATATTATATGTAGAAACTTTTGAAAAAGAGTGCTATTATATGCCGATTGTAAAGTTTGATACGAGAAATGTGACTAAAATTGTGCAAATAATTCAAAGGATTAATCCTGAATTGCTTATAAGAGTAAGCAGTAGGGAATACAGAACGCTTAGAATGGCGTCAAAATAATTAAAAGCGAGCCGTAAGGTTCGCTTTTTTGATGTTTAGTTGTTGAAAATGCACAAAATATAAATGCTGATTTAATTCATAATCACGAAAAATAACATAAAACCAAAAAAGAATTGAAATTTTTGTTCTTATAGTTTATAATGTAAATATATGAATGTAACTTGTATGCGTGTCCGGATTTTATAGACACTCAAACAAAAAAACAAAAAATTTATTTTAGAAAAGGGGTAAAACAAAATGAAGAAATTCTCAAAACTATTTCTATCATGCGCAGCAGTAGCAGCAGTTACAGCTGCAGTCGCAACATCAGCTATGGCAGCTGGAGAAGTTTCAGCTACATACACACCGGCAGAAACTGGTGCTACAACAGCAAGTCTAAAGATCACAACAAAATATACAGCTGATCAAAAGACATTGCTTATCGTTCCTTCAAGTGTAAGTCTTGATAAGGTTACAGCTGACGATGTTGTACAAATCGACCAAAATGCAGAAATCGTAGACGTTGTACTTCCGGCAGATCTTAAAGACGGTACATACACAGTTTACATGGGTGGCGACGGTCAGGTTTACAGCGATACATTTAGAGTTGGCGCAGGTAAAGTCCTTATCGGTGACGCAGACCAAGACGGATTTGTTGATGGCGGTGACGCAACAACAATTTTGAAGTATAATGTTGGTAGTGTTGAACTTGTAGGCGATGGTCAAGCTGCAGCAGACGCAGACCAAGACGGATTTGTTGATGGTGGTGACGCAACAGCAATCTTGAAGTATAATGTTGGTGTTGTAGATTCAAGTACAGAAAAAATCGGTACTTACAAATAATATTATAATCTCGTAATATGAAATAGCCATAAATTTTAAATTTATAGGATATTGAAAGGGGTAAAAATTAAAATGAACAAAAACAAAAAAATTGTAGCACTAATATGTGCTATGGCGATGATTTTCTCTATGTTTGCAAGCTTTACAGTAGTAAACGCAGAGGAAATAACAAAAGGTATTGTGCTTGAATATGAATCAAGCAGCCGTACAGCTGATACAGCTGTAGTAGTAGCGAAAGCCGTAGGCTTTGAAAAGGTAGATTCATACACAGTAAATATCAATGTTCCTGATGGTGTAACAAAAGTAACAGCTTCAGGTTTGTTGATTAGCGGTGGTGTAGAAAACCTTGCAAACGGTGTTTACGGATACTCAGTTGCAACAGCAACAGCAGTAGATGTACCATCAGATGGCGTACTTGGTAAGTTTGAAATTTCTCTACCAAGTTCAGTAACAGATTCATTTGATGTATCATTACAAGAAAAATCAGGTATTTCATATGGTAGTGAAAAGCTTTCAACAGTAAGAAATAACCTTACAATATCAACTACAACAGTTGAAAAGTATGTTGATCCAAGCATTACTCCAGCTCCAACCCCTGTTACAACTCGTGCTCCTAAGCCAACAAAGGCTCCTGTTCCTACAGTAGATCCTGATGCAACAGTAGTTCCAACAAAAGCTCCTGTTGAGGTAACAAAGGGTATTTCTCTTGAAGCAGAAACAGCTGCAAATGGTAAAGTTGCAGTAGTAGCAAAAGCCGTAGGCTTTGAAAAGGTAGATTCATACACAGTAAATATTAATGTTCCTGATGGTGTAACAGAAGTAACAGCTTCAGGTCTATTAATCAGCGGTGGTGTAGAAAATCTTGCAAACGGTGTTTACGGATATTCAGTTGCAACAGCAACAGCAGTAGATGTACCGGCAGATGGCGTACTTGGTAGATTTGAATTTACTTTGCCAAGCACAGTTACAGATTCATTTGATGTAACTCTACAAGAAAAGTCAGGTATTTCATATGGTAGTGAAAAGCTTTCAACAGTAAGAAATAACCTTCCACTTGCATGGACAACAGTTAAAATTTCTTCAGCTGAACCAACTCCAACAGCTGCTCCAAGCGTTGTAGGTTCAGTAGCTTTGAATAAACTTGTATCATCAGATAAGGTAACAGGTGAAAATGTTGCAAATAATGAATCAGATTATCGTATCGGTATCGTTGTAACAAAGAACGGTGCTGAAGCTGAATATGGTACAGACTTTATTGCTTTCTATGGCGATAAGGAACTTACAGAAGATGAATATGTGGGTCTTGTAAATGGTTACCTTGATTCTATTGATGGCGTTACAAGTCTAAAGGATGTTATTGATAACATTACATTCAAGACATATAATTCTGGCGTTAAGATTTATGCTGAATTGGTAAATGCTAATAATGAAGTTGTTGACAACAGTACAGTAAATGCTGATCCAACACCAACAGCTAAGCCAACAGAACCATCAATCTCAGTTAAGGCTTCATCAACAACTGTTGAATTTGATAAGAAGTTCACTGTAACAGCTACAGTTAAGAACGCAAAAGACGGTGCTAAGGTTGCATTCACAACAAATGATGATGAAAAATATGCAGTAATCTTCGGTACACCTACAGAAATCAATTCTAAGGGTGAAACAAAGGCTACTTACGTTGCAAATGATAAGGCTGGTACAGTTACAATCACAGCAACATACAAAGATACTGAAGGTAACGAAAAGTCAGCATCTGTAAAGGTTACAGTTAAGAAGGCTTCTACAACAACTGGTGGTAATGACGGTACAACTTCAGGTGGTGGCCCTAGCATAATCGCTCCTGGTCACACAGGTGCTGTAACAACACCTAACACAAATACTAACTACAAGCCAGACTTCCAGGATCTTGACTCAGTTGAATGGGCAAGAACAGCTATCAACGGACTTGCTATGAGAGGTATGATTAGTGGTAGAGATCAATATACATTCGATCCTAATGCAAACATCACAAGAGCAGAATACTGCCAGATTCTAATGGGTGCTATCAACGCTCTTAACGCCAAAGGTGAATCAACATTCGCAGACGTTCCTTCAACCGCTTGGTACTACAATGCAGTATCAGTTGCAAGTCAACTTGGTATCGTTTCAGGCTACGGTGACGGTAACTTCGGTCCTAATGACCTAATCACAAGACAAGATATGGCTCTTATGACATATAAGACAGCTAAAATCATGAACAAGTCACTTGAACCTGTAAATGCTGAAATCACATTTGAGGATTCACATGAAATCTCAGATTACGCATTTGAAGCAGTTATGACTCTTCAAAAGGCCGGTATTATCAACGGTATGACTGAAACAACATTTGAACCACATTCAAATGCTACAAGAGCTCAGTCAGCTAAGGTAATCTTCGATACATTCGTTGATGCTCAATAATTGATATTAAAGTATCTTAAAAGAACAGTCCATATGGACTGTTCTTTTTTGTATTTCAAATCAAATCTATTTTACAAATATAAATATTTGTTTATAATTTTATAATCTAATTGCAATTTAAACGATTTTTTGGTATAATATATATAAGATAATTATTTAGGAGTGAATTGAGTGGTTAATATAGGAAATGATTGGGACGAAATTCTTAAAGATGAATTTAGTAAAGAATATTATCTGAAACTTCGAGCTTTTTTGAAATCTGAATATAAATCGCATTGTATTCATCCGGATATGTATGATATTTTTAATGCTTTGAAATGGACCTCTTATGCAAATACGAAGATTGTCATTCTTGGTCAAGATCCGTATCATGAAGTAGGTCAAGCACACGGATTGGCTTTCTCTGTTCAAAAAGGTGTTAAAATTCCTCCGACATTATTGAATATGTATAAGGAACTTTATAATGAATTGGGATTGTACATTCCAAATAACGGTTATCTTGAAAAATGGGCAAGACAAGGTGTGTTGTTGCTTAACTCAGCATTGACTGTCCGTGACGGTCAGGCAAATTCGCACAGAAACAAAGGTTGGGAGATATTTACCAACAGAGTTGTCGAGTGCTTGAATGAACGCAAAGACCCGGTAATATTTATGCTTTGGGGTAACAATGCGAAAGAGAAAATAAAGGTTATTACTAATCATTATCATAAAATTTTAACTGCCGCACATCCGAGTCCGTTGTCGGCAAACAGAGGATTTTTCGGCTGCGGTCATTTTGAAACGGCAAACAGAATGTTGACGGAAATGGGTAAAACACCGATAGATTGGCAAATTGAGAACATTTAAGAGGGGATAGAAATGGTTGTTTTCGGTATAACAGGTGGAAGCGGAAGCGGAAAAACATCTGTTTCAAAAATGCTTGAAAAACTGGGTGTGCATATTATTGACACAGATGTAATTGCACACGAAATCGTAGAACCAAACAGTGATTGTCTTAATGAATTGGTCGATTATTTCGGTGATAGCATACTAAATGACGATAAGACATTGAATAGAAAGAAATTAGCATCAATCGCTTTTTCTGACAAACAAAAAACAGAGGCATTAAGCAACATAACGCATAAATATATAAAGGCGGAAGTGGTAAAAGACATAAACACGACTGATGCCGAATGGGTTGGTATAGACGGAGCAGTGATAATCGGAAGTAATGTTGAACCGCTTTGTGAATTTATAGTGTCGGTTATTGCTGATAAACAAAGCAGAATCACACGAATTAAGACGCGTGACAATATTACCGATGAACAGGCGATACAAAGAATTAATGCTCAAAATGATGATGAGTTCTATAAGGAAAATTCAATGTATATCATATATAATAACGGTGATATTGCACAGCTTGAAAGTGATGTTGTCGGGTTATTTAATAAAATAAAGGGGAATAGTTTTGAGTAAAATTTTTAAAGCATTCCTTGTACTTCTTGCAATATTTGTTGCGGTACTGGGTATATTAGGCGGTTATCAAACAAGTCAAAAATTCAAATATCCTGTTGCGTATGCAGATTATATTGTAAAATATTCAAAAGCCAACGACCTTGATCCGTTCTTGGTTATGGCGGTTATAAAGGTTGAAAGTAATTTTGTGCCTGAGGCACATTCGGGTGTTGCCGGCGGACTTATGCAGCTTACTAAGGAAACTGCCGAATGGAACGCTAAAGAATTAGGGATAACGACTGAATATGATTATATGGACCCCGAAACAAATATACGTTTTGGCTGTCATTATTTACGTCACTTGATTGACGTTTACGGAAATATTGACACCGCCTTGGCGGCTTACAACGGTGGTATGGGAAATGTTTATAGTTGGCTTAATGACTCGCGATACAGTGATGACGGAGTGACACTCAAGTATATTCCGTTTTCTGAAACTCGTAATTATGTTGTAAAGGTAAATTCGAGTTGGGAACACTATAAAGAAATGTATCAGTAATGTATATCATTAACATAAAATTAAAACAGAGAGGAGAATGAATTATGTCATTGATAATTACAATAGGAAGACAGTTCGGAAGTGGCGGACGTGATGTAGGTGAAAAGGTTGCGGAGTATTTTAACATACCTTTTTATGACAAGGAGCTTGTTGAACTTGCGGCACAAAAGAGCAATATCAGCAAAGAGGCGTTAAAAGAGGTTGACGAACACGCAACGAACAGTTTTCTTTACTCGCTTGCAAGCGGCAACTACTCAATGAGAGGTATAAACGCACCGATTTATTACGAAATGCCTATAAACGATAAATTATTTATCGCACAGGCTGACGTTATTAAAGAGGTTGCAAAGAGAGGCTCTTGCGTTATCGTCGGACGTTGTGCAGATTATGTTCTTGAAAATGAAAATGTGGACGTTTTAAGTGTATTTGTATACGGCTCGGTTGATTATCGTGCAAAGAGAGTTATGTCGGCACTTGATATTACTCAAGCCAAAGCAAAAGACAAGGTTTTGAAAACCGACAAACAACGTCGTACATATTACGATTACTACACAAGCAAAAATTGGGGAGTTATGTCTAATTACGACTTGTGTATTGATGCTGAAAAATTCGGCATTGAAGAAACTGCAAATATGATAATAAATGCAGCAAAGAAGAAAATTAAATAAGGAGTTGTTATATTTTGTTTCTCGAAATGATTAAATCGATTGTTCTGGGCATTGTTGAAGGTATATCCGAATGGTTGCCTATAAGTTCGACAGGACATATGATACTTGTAAACGAACTTATAAACAATACAGAGGGATTTACCGCATCTGATTTGTATTTGTATGTAATACAGCTTGGCGCAATTTTGGCGGTAGTAACGCTATATTTTCACAAGTTAAATCCGTTTTCACCGAAAAAGACAAATGCTGAAAAAGAGAATACTTGGAAAATGTGGTTCAAGGTTATTATTGCCTGTGTACCGGCTGCGGTTATCGGTCTTGTACTTGATAACTTTATGTCGGCTTGGGAAAATTGGCAGGTCGTTTCGGCGATGCTTATTTTGTACGGTGTAGCGTTCATAGTTGTTGAATCGTTGCATAAGGAAACAAAAATTGAAAGCATGGACGATATGACATACAAAACAGCACTTTTAATCGGACTGTTTCAAGTGTTGTCAATCGTTCCGGGTACATCGCGTTCAGGTGCAACAATACTTGGTGCAATGCTTATAGGTTGTTCACGTTCGGTTGCGGCTGAATTTTCATTCTTCTTGGCTATACCGGTTATGTTCGGTGTAAGCCTACTGAAAGTGCTTAAATACGGCTTGGCTATGCCTATGCAGGATGTAATTGTGCTTTTGACAGGTATGGTTGTTGCGTATATTGTGTCAATGCTTGCAATTAAGTTCTTGATGAACTATGTAAGAAAACACAATTTTAAATCATTCGGTTATTACAGAATTATACTTGGTATATTGGTAATTTTATATTTTAGTTTTATACACTAAAAACAACAACAAAAAAAGCTCCGTAAGCATTGCTTACGGAGCTTTTATTATACAAGTCTTATTGTTTTTATAATTTGGTCTTCGATTGGCTTATCCTGCATATCTGTCGGTGTCTCTGCTATTTCGTCAACAACCTCGATACCCTCTGTAACTTTACCGAAAGCGGCATACTGACCGTCAAGATGAGGTGCATCCTCGTGCATAATGAAGAATTGACTTGACGCACTGTTCGGGAACATTGTTCTTGCCATTGAAAGCACACCTCTTGTATGCTTTAATGGATTTGTAACACCGTTACCGTCAAATTCGCCCTTGATTGAATCTGCTTCTTTGTGTTGACCGTCTGCCGTAAAACCGCCGCCTTGAATCATAAAGCCCGGAATTACACGGTGGAAAATAAGACCGTCAAAGAAGTTTCTTTCGATTAGTGAAACAAAGTTTTCTACTGTGATTGGTGCAACGTCCGGATAAAGCTCTGCTTTTATAATTCCGCCGTTTTCCATTTCGATTTCAATATTCATAATTTATCTCCTTGATTTTTAAGAATTTGACTCTGTTGAGTCTGACTGTAAGAATGGAAGAATGTCATTAAGTTCATCTTCACTTAATTCATCATCATTTGAACTGTTTGATTTACTGCTTGATGAAGAATTTGAACTGCTCGATTTTGAACTTGAATTTGACTTAGGTGTTGATTTCGGAGCAGTTGTTGATTTTGATGATGATTTAGATGACTTTGAAGATGATGTATCTTCGTCTTCATCATCAGTATCTTTTGAGTTTTTATCTGTGTCTTTATCTTTTGACGGCTTTGAAGTAGCCTTTGTTTTGCTTGATTTACCGCTTGATACAGATGTGTCAATGGTGATTGTGTCAATCACGATAGGCTCGATAGGGACGTCCTCCATATTTGATGAGGCAACCGTACCTGTTTTTACAGACGCGATTTCATCAACTATATCCATACCCTCTGTAACTCTGCCGAATGCGGCATATTGACCGTCAAGGTAAGTCGCATCTTTTTGAACGATAAAGAATTGGCTTGTTGCACTGTCATAATCCTGTGCTCTTGCCATTGAAATCACACCTCTGGTGTGAGAAAGTGTGTTTTCAAAACCGTTCTTTGCAAATTCACCTTTGATAGACTCAGTTTTTTGCTCTTTCAGATTTTCGTCATAGCCGCCGCCTTGAATCATAAAATCTTCAATAACTCTGTGGAATATTGTGCCGTCATAAAAACCGTCTTCTGCAAGTTCAACGAAGTTTTCAACCGTATCAGGTGCAAGGTCCGGATATAATTCAAGCATAATTTCGTCACCGTCTTCAAGTTCTATTGTGGCGTTGACTGTGTTTTTTACAAGTTCCGGATCGGGTGTTGAAACGGGCTCTTCATCTTTGCCGTTTTGGTTTGTGCCGCATGACGCAAGCACCATTACCATTGATAGAATTATAGCTATAACACTAATTGATTTTTTCATAATTACTCGACATCTCCTTCTGTTTCGCTTTCGTCAGCAATTTGAGTTTCGGTTGTATCATCAGCAATAACTTCTTCAGAATTTTCTGCTTCTTCATCAGTTTCTTCTTCACGTTCTGTTCGTGCGATACTCATAACACTTACACCGTCGTCAAGACGCATAACTCTTACACCTTGAGTTTGACGGCTGTATGAAGAAATTTCATCTGTGTGCATTCTTATAATAACACCGTCAGATGTGATAAGAATAATATCGTCATTATCTGTGACAGTTTTCATACCGGCAAGTTTGCCTGTTTTATCGGTAATACGATAAGTGAAAATACCTTTACCGCCTCTTGACTGAATACGATACTCGTCAAGCGGTGTTTTCTTGCCGTAACCGTTTTCTGTGACAGTAAGAAGCTGGCTGTCAGGCAGTGCAACAGACGCACCGATAACATAGTCGCCGTTGTGAAGGCGGATACCCATAACACCTCTTGTTGTACGGCCTGTTGAACGTACCTCAGTTTCGTTAAAGCGGATTGCATAACCGTCATGTGTGGCAATAATAATATCTTGAGTATTATCTGTAAGTTTAACTCTGATAAGTTCATCGTTTTCGTCAAGGTCAATCGCACGAAGTCCGCCGTTACGGATTTTTGAGTAATCCATAACGTTTGTCTTTTTGACAATACCGTTTTTGGTGATGAATGTAAGGTATTTGCCGTCCTCGAAGTCCTTAATAGGAATCATTGCGGAAATCTTTTCATCATTTTCAAGCGGAAGTAGGTTTACAATCGCCGTACCCTTTGCCTGTCTGCTTGCCTCAGGGATTTGATAACCTTTCAGCTTGTACACAACACCGCGAGTTGTAAAGAATAACAATGTGTGGTGCGTTGTGGTTGTAAACAGGTGTTCAACGAAGTCCTCTTCACGAGTTGTAAGACCTGAAATACCGCGACCTCCGCGTCTTTGCGATTTATAAGTATCAACAGGCAGACGTTTTGTGTAACCTTTATGAGTAACAGTAACGACAATATCTTCTTCGTCGATAAGGTCGTCAATATCAATTTCAGTTGTAACCATTGATATTTCAGTTCTTCTTTCATCGCCGTACTTATTCTTAATATCGGTAAGGTCGTTCTTAATTATTTCAAGAACTTTGCTTTCATCTGCAAGAATTGAACGTAAGTCTTCGATTTTTACAACAAGTGCTTGATATTCTTCCTCAATCTTGTCACGTTCCATACCGGACAAACGACCGAGCTGCATTTTTACGATTGCGTCTGACTGTGCGTCTGTAAGTGAGAAACGTTCGCACAAGGTCTGCTTTGCGTCAGGAATACTCTTTGATGCGCGGATTATTCTGATTACTTCGTCAACATTGTCTATAACAATTTTGTAACCCTCTAAGATATGTGCACGGTCAAGTGCTTTGTCAAGTTCAAACTGTGTACGTCTTGAAATAACATCTTCCTGGTGGGCGATGTAGTAGTCAATCATCTCACGAAGTGTAAGAATTTTCGGCTGTTTGTCTACAAGTGCAAGCAAGATTATGCCGAAAGTATCCTGCATTTGTGTATACTTGAACAGATTGTTAAGTACAACATTAGGGTTTGCGTCACGTTTAAGTTCGATAACAAGACGAATATGTTCGGTGGATTCATCGCGTGTTGATGAAATACCGTCAATCTTGCCGTCACGAACAAGTTCGTTAATATGTTTTTCAAGCTTTGCTTTGTTTACTTGATAAGGTATTTCTGTGACAACAATTCTGTTTCGGTCATTGTGTTCTTCTATTTCGGCTTTCGCACGAAGAATGATTTTTCCGCGACCTGTTGTATAAGCGTTTCTTATACCGCTTTTGCCCATAATAACGCCGCCGGTTGGAAAATCGGGACCTTGAATATGAGTCATAAGTTCCTCGGTTGTTATCATAGGGTCGTCTATAACTGCGATTATACCGTCAACAACTTCTGTAAGATTGTGCGGCGGAATATTTGTCGCCATACCGACTGCGATACCGGCAGAGCCGTTTACAAGCAAATTCGGAAATCTTGACGGAAGAACGTCAGGCTCTTTTAATTTGTCATCATAGTTAGGTACATAGTCAACCGTATTTTTCTCAATATCGGTAAGCATAAGTGCCGATATTTTAGACATTTTCGCCTCGGTATAACGGTAAGCTGCAGGCGGGTCACCGTCGACAGAACCGAAGTTACCTTTACCTTGTACAAGCGGATATCTAAGTGAGAAATCCTGTGCCAAACGTACCATTGCGTCATATACGGACGCGTCACCGTGAGGGTGATATTTAGCAAGCACGTCACCGACAGTTGCGGCAGACTTTTTAAAATCATTTTCGTATAATAGGTTTGCCTCATACATATCATATAATATACGTCTGTGAACAGGTTTCATACCGTCACGAACGTCAGGAAGGGCACGGCTTACTATAACGCTCATAGCATAATCAATATAAGCTTTTTTCATTTCACTGTTAAGGTCAACATCAATAATATGTTGGTTATTGATTGCGTCCATATCCAGTTTCAATTCTTTGGACTTTTTTGCCATAATTTCCTCCTAATTTTCAGACTTGAAATGTAAATTCCAAGTACAAAATTTAATACTTTTAACTTATTTATTATACCACAAATTGGGCTTAAAATCAAGGAAAATCCTATAAATATTCAGTATTTAACGACATACGAACACTATGCGTTCGCTGTCTTTTTTCGGTTTGTCAAACGACAGTTCGTCATATGTATCGACAGACTTAAAACCGGCTTTTTTGAGAAGTAATGTAAGTTCATTTACCGAATATGCTCTTTGCAGATGACGTTCTTCAAAACGGCTGTATTTTTTGCCTTGCTTTACAAAGAAAGTAAGGAACATATCGGATAATTTGTGTTTTTCGATAAAGCGATTTTGCCAGGTATAAAATATGTTTTTATCGCTGTGCACAAATGTGTTTGAGCCTATCACGTTTTTTAACTTATATTCCGTGCTTATATCAAATATAAAAAGACCGTCGGGATCGATAAAGCAAGTTTTGATTTTGGTAAAAAGAGTTAATAACGATTTCGGCGGAAGAATGTAATTTATACCGTCAATCATACATAGAAATGCACCCATTGTGCCGAAAAGGTCAAGATCGGTCATGCTTTGGTTCAGAAAAAGTATGTCAAGTCCGTTGGCTTTTTCGCGGGCAATGTTAAGCATATCCTCCGAAATATCAACACCTGTCATATCGTATCCGCGTTTGGCAAGAGGTATTGTTATATTGCCCGTACCGCATGCGAGGTCGCATACAAGGTCGGGGTTTACGTCATACATAATAAAAAGATTTTCTATATAGTCCGCCCATTTTTCATAATCAATATCCTTGTGCATAAGCGAATCGTAAATATAGGCGAAATCGGTATAGCTATTCATCTTTATTCTCCATTCTGTCAATTACTAAATTGTAGCCGTCTGAGCCGTAATTTATACATCTGTTTACGCGACTGATTGTTGCGGTTGATGCACCTGTTTTTGCGGCAATGTCCGTATAGATGTTTTTGTCTTTAAGCATAAGTGCGACTTCCATACGTTGACTCATTGATTTAAGTTCCGAAATAGTGCATAAATCAGTAAAAAATCTTCTGCATTCATCAACGGTTTTTAATTCAAGAACTGCTTTGAAAAGCGTGTCAATTCGTTCGTCATTTATTTCTTTCATTTGTTATCAGTAACCTTTCTGCTCACAATAAATCACTAATGCACATATATCTGCGAGCCGATAGTGTGCATTACAAAATATACTTTGATTATACCACTTTAACGCGTGAAAGTAAAGTGAAATACATAAATATTGTGCTTAAAGAGAATAATATGCAAAAGAAAATGTCTGAGGTGAAATATGCTTATACTTGTTGTTAGAACTTTGATTTTGTACGGTATGGTTATTGCCGCTATGCGTATAATGGGTAAAAGACAGCTCGGGGAATTGCAGCCGTCGGAGCTTGTTGTCGCTATAATGATTTCCGATTTGGCGTCTGTGCCTATGCAGGCTATCGATATACCGCTTTTGTCGGGGATTATTCCTGTGCTGACGTTGATTGTTGCGGAAGTTATGATGTCATATTTGAGCCTTAAAAGTAAAAATATTCGCAAGTTTTTGAGCGGTGAACCGAGTATTGTCGTGTATGACGGGTGCATAAATGAAGCCGAGTTAAAAAAACTTCGGTTCAATATTAATGATTTGCTTGAGGAACTTCGCCTTAACGGTTGTCATGATATATCCGATGTGGCGGTGGCGGTTTTGGAAACAAGCGGTAAATTGAGCGTTATACCGAAAGATAAGGCAAGACCTGTGACGGTGGAGGATTTACAGCTTGAAAATGTTCGTCACGACGGATTGCCTTGTGTTATCGTGTCGGACGGAACACTTAACGAGGGTGAATTGACTCGCGCGAAAAAAGACCACATTTGGCTTACAAAGGAATTGAAAAAACGTAATATTAAAGATGTAAAAGAGATATTTGTTGCGTCACTTGACGCGGAGGACGAATTATTTATACAGTTAAAAGGGGAATGGAGAAAATGAAAGGAGTTATAGCATCAGCGGTTATTGCGGTGGTTATTGTGGCAGGGAGTGTTGCGTATACAAATCATATTGATAAAGTGTCGAGAGATCTGGGGGAGATTAATGACAGAGTTATGGCGTTTTTGTATGACGGCGATTATGAGAGTGCCGGTGATGAAATCGAAAAACTTGTACAGTATCTTGACGAAAATCGTACTGTACTTGCCGCAACAGGCAATCACGAGGATTTTGATAAAATTGAAATGAATATATCCGAAGTGGAGGGGTATATTAACGGCGGAGAGCAAACAGACGCAGTTTCACATTGTCGTGTGCTTGGTTTTTTGTTTGAACATTTGCCGAAAAATTATAAGTTTAAATTGGAGAATATATTGTAGGTTTAGGGCAACCGATGGTCGCCTGTACGAAGGATTGCACAAAATGAGAGTATTAAAAAAGCGACTGTCAGTCGCTTTTTTTAATTAAAGAATTGATATGAGACATCGTCAACTTTTGTCAATGTACCGACTATTGAATCATCATTGCGTTTAATGATGTAGTTATCGCCGTCAGCTACGAGTTTTACGGGAACGATTGTTCTGTCATATTCTATATTATAAAAATTGCAAACACCCTCAATATCAATAAACGGTTTAAGTTTATGAATATCTCCGTAAGTGAAAGGCATAACGTTATTTGTATTCGCAGCGCCGGTGATATGTCGCATACAACCTGTAAAATCAGCATAATTACCGCTGACGCCTCTTATATGATCGAGCCAGCTTACACATTTTGTTTCGTCATAGTAATGCTGACCGCTGAATACATATACGTTTTTGTCTGTATTCGTGATATTCTCTTTGGTGTCAAGGTTTATAAGCTGTGATGTAAGAGCGACGTCAATGTCAGATGTTTTTTGATAATCGCTTACTTCACCGATACCTGTAACTGTAAATGAAAATGCCGAAACTGTAAGTAAAACCGCACATAAAATTCTGCTAAACGATAGCGGTAAAAGAACTATAAGTTCATCAATTACTATGCCTATTCCGAGATATGCGAAAAATACAAGTCTTAACGGTATTCTGTCAGAACCGAGAATGTAGTTTAGCGAAAGTCCGCCGAAAAACATCACAATTCCAAGCACAAGGATTTTCCAAGAAAATTTACGCTTTTTAATACATACAGCCGAAAATACACCGAATATAATCGAAAGTATTGCGATAAGTAATATTTTTATAAATTTATGACCGCCGAAAACGATAATAATACCTTTATCGTAACCGTTTTTAAATATTGAATTTGTAAAATCGGTGAATATATTTTTCGTATAATCGGTAACGAGTGCGGTATGCTCCAATATATCTGTTTCAAGGAAACCGCCTCGCGATTCTATTTCGCCGGAACCGGAATTTAAAATGTAGTAAATTCCGATAATCGCTATATGTGCCGCCATTATTGCAAGCGGAAGCAAATCTTTTTTATTCTTATAATTGTTCCAAACAATGAAAAGCGTAAGTATGATATAAACCACTATTGCCGGTTCGTAAAAACATACACTGAGCATACCGAATACGGCAAACATAACTAAAAATTTCACTTTATCCGATTTATAACAGTAATCAAGCGAAAGTGTGGCACAACCTATAAACAGCAGTGAATATACAACTCTTGTTGCGGCGGCAATCCAATAAGTAGCCTCAAGTCCAACAGGAAAAAGGCACACAAGGCACAAGAAGAATCCGCCGCTTGCAAAATTGTTTCTGCGAAGTGCTTTTATAATCAGAAATGAACCGAAAAGCAGTGAAAATGTCAAAAACAATTCGACAATCCACAAATGATTAAACAACGGTGCGTTTACGAAACAGTCAAACACTCCTGCGAGCGGGCGTATTGCAAACTTTTCGTTCGGAATTGCAAAGTTTGCAAGTCGGTTTGATATACCTTTATACAAATCACCGTACAGAAACCAGTCGTCCATAACAGGCTTGTATACTCCGCTCAAAAATCGTTGAACAATCATAAGCAATCCCAAAGCGAAAGTCATAATATATTCACAATGTGAAGAAAGCAGTTCAAAAAACGAGGATATTTTGCTTTTTCGATTGATTTGATTCATACGAAAATCCTCCCAATATAATAGTTTTTACAAAAATAGGCGTGTTAAAAAGCACGCCCGAATTTGTTGTATTTATAATATTATTCGTATAAATGTTCAAGAATTTGAACAACTTCTTCCTTCGTAGGTACGCGAGGATTTGTTGCTGTACAAGCGTCTGCAAGAGCTTTTTCAGCCATTGAGTCGATTGCATTGAAGTATTCTGTTCTGTCAACACCGCATTGTGAAACCGAAACAGGAACGTTCATTTCCTTTAACATAAACTGAATCCAGCTTACAAGAGCGCGAACTGTTGTGATTTCATTGAAGTTATTTACACCAAGAAGTTTAGCAACGTTTACATACTTTTCAACGCACTTAGGATAGTGGCTTTGACTTCTTGAATGTTTGTTAATTCCTGAGTTGTATTCGATAACGTGAGGAAGTAACATTGCATTGGCTCTGCCGTGCGGAATGTGGAACTTAGCACCGATTGCGTGAGCAATACCGTGGTTAAGACCAAGTGATGCACTGTTAAATGCAAGACCTGCAAGACATGACGCAACGTGCATTTTCTTTCTTGCGTGTGTATCGTTATTGTCAAGATATGAACGAAGTAGAAAAGTACCGCATATCTCGATTGACTTTTCTGCAAGTGCGGCTGAAAATTCGTTGTTGTTGATACTTACATAGGCTTCAATTGCGTGAGTAAGTACATCCATACCTGTGTCGGCTGTTATGTTTGCCGGAACACTCTTTACAAGGTCGGCGTCCAAAATAGCCTCTGTCGGCAACATACTGTCTGATACAAGCGGATATTTTATATCATTTGCCGGATCAGATACAACGGCAAAACTTGTAACTTCACTGCCTGTACCGGAAGTTGTAGGAATAGCGATAAGTGCAACTTCTTTTTGAGATGCTCTTGTTGCAAATTCACGAATTGATTTTGCGCTGTCAATGGCACTGCCGCCGCCGATTGCGATAACAACGTCAGGATCATAGTCAAGCATTGCCTTAACACCAAGAGAAATTTTTTCAATCGGTGGGTCCGGAACAACGTCTGAAAATACGTCAAATTCAGTATAACCGTCGTTTAAACGATATGTAATCATCTGTAGCATACCGCTCTTTACAACAAACGGGTCTGTGATGATAAGCGCTTTCTTATAAGGAAGGTCTGCAAGTCTGTCAAGTGCATTGTCACCGAAATAAATTTTTGTTTTTATATCGAAACTTTTCATTAAGTTTTTCACCCCTGTTTCATTGATACATTTATTATACAATATTTAAACAAATATTACAAGGGAAATTTGAAAAAAATAATGTAGAAAATTCGATTTTCCGGTATTGCATTTTTTGTTATGCTATGCTATAATAAATTTAGATTAGACGAGATGAGCAAAATTAAAAAGATGTTTTATATTCTATAGGGATATTACGCTCGTTTTGGTCAAAAACGGGCTTTTCTTTTACATTTTGCCTGAGATTAGAGGAGGACTATAATTATGAAAGAACTATTAAAAAAAGTAACAGAAGGACAAAATCTTACGCGTGAAGAGGCTGCAAAAGCAATGGATATGATGCTTGAGGGTACAGCGTCACCGGTGTTGGTGTCGGCATTTTTGACGGCACTTCGCATGAAAGGCGAAACGGTAGACGAGATTGTCGGTTGTACGGAAATGATGAAGTCAAAGGGCGGCAGCGTCAAGCTTGATACTGATGAGTACATAGACTTTGTCGGAACGGGCGGTGACGGTGCTAATTCGTTTAACATATCGACAACATCAATGTTTGTTTGTGCGGCGGCAGGTGTGACTGTGGCAAAGCACGGAAACAGAGCCGCATCTTCAAAGAGCGGTGCGTCCGATTTGCTTGAGGCACTCGGTGCAAACATTATGCTTGAGCCGAAACAGGTTGAGCAATGTATAAATGAAACAGGTATGGGCTTTATGAATGCTATGAAGTTCCATAAGGCAATGAAAAATGTAGGACCTATCAGAAAACAAATCGGTATCAGAACTATATTCAATATGCTTGGACCGCTTTCAAATCCGTCAAATGCATCAAGACAGGTTATAGGTGTTTTCTCACCTGAAAAAGTCAGCGTTTTTGCTAAGGTAATGAGTGAAATGGGCGTTAAACGCGCTATGATCGTTTGCGGCAGTGACGGTATGGACGAAATTACGGTTACGGGTAAAACATTGGTAAACGAAATTATTGACGGTAAGATTGTCGTGTATGAAATCGATCCACACGATTACGGTATCGAATATGCGGCTGCAAGCGATATTACCGGCGGTGACGGTAAGGAAAATGCCGAAATCGCAAAAAGTATTTTTAACGGCGAAAAGAGTTCAAGACGCGATATTATCGTTCTTAACAGTGCGGCAGGTATATATATCGGCGGTAAAGCAGATTCATACAAAGAGGCTGTCGAAATCGCAAAACAGACTATTGACAGCGGTAATGTTATGGATAAAGTAAACGAATTTGTGGCTGAAACTAAGAAATTTAATTAAGAAGAAAGGCTGCGGAATTTGATATGATACTTGATAAAATTATTGCATCTACGAAAATCAGAGTAGCGAAGGCGAAAGAAAATTTAAGCCCAAGCGGGCTTTTAAAGGCTTTGGATAAAGTGGAACTTAAAGCACTGAATTTCAAAAACGGACTTGTGTCGATTGACGATGTTTCAATTATTGCGGAAATAAAAAAAGCATCGCCGTCAAAGGGACTTATACGCGGAGATTTTGACCATATGAAGATTGCCGAAGAATATGACAAATGCAATATTCAAGCAATGTCGGTACTTACCGAACCGGAATATTTTAAAGGCAATATAGAATTTGTTAAGGATATTAAAAGTAAATTCAGCATTCCCGTACTTCGCAAGGATTTTACGGTTGACGAGTATCAGATATATGAGGCTAAACTGTACGGTGCGGACGCAATTTTGCTTATAATGGCGGCACTTACCGACGCGGAATACAAGAAGTTTCACGCTTTGGCAGACAGTATCGGACTTGATGTGCTTGTTGAAACGCACAACGAAGAAGAAGTCAAAAGAGCGGTTGAATACGGCAGGATAATAGGCGTAAACAACAGAAATCTTCAGACGTTTGACGAGGATATAACGACGTGCGAAAGACTTTTACCGCTGATACCCGACGGTAAAGTAAAGGTTGCGGAAAGTGCGATAAGGAAACACAGTGACTTTGAATATCTGAGAGGATTAAAGTTTGACGCCGCACTTATCGGTGAGGCGTTTATGCGTGAAAAGGATATTAAAAAAGCTGTTGATAATTTGAGATATGGAAATTAAAATATGCGGTATTCGCCGTAAGGAAGATATAGATATAATTAATAAGTACAAACCCGATTACATCGGTTTTATATTCGCAAAGAGCAAACGTGAAGTCACACCAGAAACGGTTGCTGAAATCACGAAAAATCTTGATAAGAATATAAAAAAAGTCGGTGTGTTCGTCAATGCAACGTATGAAAAGATAAATGAGGCGATACAGGTAGCAAAGCTTGACGTTGTTCAGCTTCACGGAGATGAAAACGAGGAGTATATTTCAAACCTTGACTGCAAATGTGAAATTTGGAAAGCCGTAAGAGTGCGTGACGGAGAAGATATTTATGATGTAAAAGGGGTTGACAGACTGCTTTTAGACAAGTATACTGATAAAGAGTACGGTGGCAGCGGTCAAACTTTTGACTGGCACGGCGGCAGTAGGATAAAGACCGATAAGCCGATTATGCTTGCCGGAGGAATTAAAACCGAAAATGTTATAGAGGGTATTAATATTTTTAAGCCTGTCGGAGTGGATATTTCTTCTTCGGTTGAAACGGACGGTTTTAAAGATGAACAGAAGATAAAGAAATTTATAGAGACAGTGAGGAGTTATGAGAATGAATAGAATAGACGAGAGATTTGCTAAGGTGAAAGCAGATGGCAGAAAGGCACTTATTACATTTTTGACGGTAGGCGACCCTAATATGGAAGTGAGTGAAAAGGCTATATACACAATGCAGGAGGAGGGCGTTGACCTTATTGAATTGGGCGTACCTTTTTCGGATCCTGCGGCGGACGGTCCTGTAATTCAGCGTGCCGATGAAAGAGCTTTGGCGCAAGGTGTGGATATTTTCAAGGTGTTTGAACTTGTCCGAAAAATCAGAAATAATGTGGAAGTACCTATGGTATTTTTGCTTTACTATAATGTAATGGTACAATACGGAATTGAAAAATTCTTTAAACGTTGTCAGGAAACAGGCGTCGACGGACTTATTATTCCCGATTTGCCTTATGAAGAAAGTGATGAAATCAAGGAATATACCGAAAAATACGGTGTATATCAGATAAGCCTTGTATCACCGACTTCAAAAGACAGAATTAAAAATATTGCGAAAGACGCAAAAGGATTTTTGTATTGTATTTCTTCACTCGGCGTTACGGGTGAGAAATCATCATTTGTCACAAATTTTGATGAATTTGTGGGAACGATAAAGAAATATACTGACGTTCCGGCTTGCGTGGGATTTGGTGTTTCAAACGGCAGGCAGGTTAAGGAACTTACAAAATATTTCGACGGTGCTATTGTCGGCAGTGCAATCGTTAAGTCTATTGCAACCGGTGAGAGTGTAGAAGAAAGAATTAATAATCTTCGTGCAAAAATAAAAGATTTAAAGTCGGGATTGTGATAAATGTCCCGAAGAAGGGGTAGTTTAATTATGAAATTAAAAAAAACGGTCAGTGCGGTACTTGCAGGTGCAATGCTTTTAGGCACAAGTGCATTTGCAAAAGATAACATATATGCTTATAATAAGTTTATTTCGACAGTGATTGGCCCTCAGGTCGGTTATTGTGATTTTGCGGCGTCATTTGCCGGTCACGAAAATGAATATGACAATGTAAATAATTATTTTTCGGGACTTATCTCTGCATTTTACGATGATATAGATATGGACTTTGACAATGAACTTATTACTGTTGAGAGCAGCGGTGTATCGGTTTATCAAGGCAGCGAAAACGGTGTTACGTTCCTTGGCTCGATAGATACCGATTTAATTGCAAATTACGGTAATTCTTATGCAAACGTTTTTACTATCCCTGTCGGAAATAAGAAATATATAGGTGTTGAAACGTTCAGCAGTGTTGATACGACATATCTTCTTCAAATGTATATGCTTGATCCCGATACGGACGAATTACAGCCGAAAGTAAAAATCGAAAAGACTGTAAATGAGGACGGCCGTGAAGAAAATGTTTGGGCAAACGGTAAAACATATTATTCATATACGTTGGGTGAGGGATTGCAGACTGTTATGAATCCTGATAATTATAAGGATTCGGTTGCGGCGGCAAGAGCGGCTTTGACAGAAAGCAATATTCCGGATGCATTCGTTGCGTCATATGATAGAATGTGGTTTGGTGACGATAAAAACAATACGGATAATTTAACTCAAAATCAAATTTCAAACAGAGATAATTTAAAGGATCAAGATGATTTCAGAATTTCTCATATTGAAAGCAATGCAAGTCAGAAAACTTATATTCGTGCAAAGGGTGTAAGATTTGACGAAAAGCCTGTTGTGCTGTTTGAAGATTACAGCAGTTTGAGCGAGCTTAGCAAAAAGCCTGATATTGTGACTGTAGTTCTTGACGGTCAGACTTTGCAGTTCCCGACGCAAGACCCTGTTATAAAAAATGACTCTACACTTGTGCCTATGCGTACGATTTTTGAGGCGTTGAATGCAGAAGTTGAATGGGTTGATGAAAACGGTGTGCAACAAATCATTGCAAAAACGGCAGATAAAACTATAACAATGACAATAAACAGCAAGGAATTTTATGTGAACGGCGAAAAACAACCGGAACTTAACGAGCCTGCGCAACTTATGAATGATAAAACAATGGTACCTTTAAGAGCGGTAAGCGAATCGCTTGATTGTACCGTTGAATGGGACCAAGAAACAAAAACTGTTATAATACAGTCTAAAAAATGATAAAAAGGAGAGATAAGGTATGTCTAACATTTGGCACGATATTAACCCAAGAAGAATTTCGCCTGAAAAATTTATGGCGGTAATCGAAATTCCGAAAGGCGTTAAAAACAAGTATGAAATGGATAAGGAAACAGGACTTTTGCGTCTTGACCGCGTACTTTACACATCAACTCACTATCCTGCAAACTACGGATTTATTCCGAGAACGTATGCGGCGGATAATGACCCGCTTGACGTTCTTGTACTTTGTCAGGAATCAATAGTTCCGATGACGCTTGTTGAATGTTATCCGATTGGTGTTATGAAAATGATTGATGATGACCAAGTCGATGAAAAGATAATTGCAATTCCGTTTAATGACCCGTCATATGCGGAATTTAAGGATATTAACCAATTACCTCAACATACTTTCAGTGAAATTTCTCACTTCTTCAGAGTGTATAAATCTCTTGAGGGTAAGGAAACTGTTGTAAATGAGGTGCTTGGTCCGGACGAGGCAAAAGAAGTTATTAAGAATTGTATTGCGGCATACAAGGATATGTACTGCTAACGAAAATGACTGTCGGTTTATCGGCAGTCATTTTTTTGTTCACTTTTGAAATAAAATGTCGCATTGTGAAAAGTGTTGTATAATTATAAATTAGAAATAAAATATTTTTGCAGGTTTTACAAATATTCCTTGACTTTTTGGAATTAAAATGATATACTACGGTTTGTACTTATATCAGAGGGAAGAATAGGTGACGGTATTGGAAACGGAAAGAAAAAATCTAAAGACGTTATCGGACGAAGAACTTGTTAAAGCCGCTCAAAGTGGCAATAACGAGGCTTTGGAGGCGATATTGTCGAGATATAAAAATCTTGTTTATGCAAAATCAAAACCTTATTTTCTTGCCGGTGCCGATGATGACGATATTATTCAGGAGGGACTTATAGGACTGTACAAAGCCGTTATGGATTTTGACGGCAACAGATTTCCGTTCTTTAAAGTCTTTGCAGGAGTATGCGTGACAAGGCACATTATAACTGCCGTTAAAGCGGCGTCGAGAAAAAAACACCTTCCCTTAAATTCTTATGTATCACTTGATAAGAATACTTATGACGATGACAGCGATACAACCTTGCTTGATATCATAGCGTTCAGTGAGCTTCAAGACCCTGAGGCCATATTGATTGATCGAGAGAATATGGATGGTATGGAGTATAAAATCAATAAAGTACTCAGCAAGCTTGAAACAGAAGTGCTTGTATATTATCTTGAGGGGCTTTCCTATCAGGAAATTGCGGAAAAGTTGGGAAAAGATACGAAAGCGGTTGACAATGCCGTCCAACGTATTAAGAAAAAACTTGAAAGCACTTTGCGTGAGGGCAACGAGGGGAATTATTGAAGGCAGAAAACAAACAAATAACCAAAGTGAGGTAAAAACAATGTACGAAGACAAGACATTAGTATGTAAGGATTGCGGTAAGGAATTTACATTCTCAGCCGGTGAACAGGAATTTTACGCTGAAAAGGGTTTTGAAAATGAACCTCAGCGTTGTAAGGAATGTCGTCAGGCAAGAAAGAACAGTATGCGTCAAAACAAGGAGATGTATGAGATAGTTTGTGCATCTTGCGGTAAGGTTGACAAAGTTCCTTTTGAACCGAGAAACGACAAGCCTGTATATTGCAGTGAATGTTTCGCAAAACAAAACAACTAATACGGTCCAAGACCCGTATGAATAATTGTCTTTCGGACAGTTTTTCATAGAAATGATTTAAAAACAGTATCTTTCCTCAAAGATACTGTTTTTGTTTTGTACTTTATTACGTTAAAGTTGCATAAAATGTGTTTTAATGTTTTGGAAATATCGTTAATTGACAATCTTTGCGATATGTGATAAAATTTTATTGCATTTTTGTAAAAAGGAAGGATTGATAAAGAAAATGACAGGTGAAGGTTTTAAGACGTTCGGCGAGATTTTGAAACAAATCGACGGATTTGTATGGGGAGTTCCGCTTATTGTATTGATAATTCTTACAGGTATTTATCTTACAATCAGAGTAAGAGGATTGCAGGTAAGACACCTCGGTAAGGCTTTGAAGTTTATGGTTAAAAACGAAGAAGGCGGAGAGGGCGAAGTTACAAGTTTCGGTGCTTTGTGTACGGCACTTTCGGCGACTATCGGAACAGGTAATATTGTCGGTGTTGCAACTGCTCTTGCGGCTGGTGGTCCGGGTGCGTTGTTCTGGATGATTGTAGCGGCATTTTTCGGAATGGCCACAAAGTATACCGAAGGTTTCTTGGCTATTAAGTATCGTACTATAGATGAAGAAGGTCACGTTCTTGGCGGACCTTTCTATTACATAGAAAACGGTATGGGTAAAAAGTGGAAGTGGCTTGCAAAGATTTTTGCGTTTTTCGGTGTTTGTGTAGGTCTTATGGGTATAGGTACTTTTACACAGGTAAACGGTATCGCAAGTGCGGTTACTAATTTCTTTGACCCAAATACAAGCTGGGCAATTCATTTGTTCGGCAGAGATATTTCTTGGGTGGTTGTAATTGCCGGTCTTATTGTAACGGTATGTACGGCACTTGTTATTATTGGCGGTATCAAGAGAATTGCTAATGTATCACAAGTTGTTGTACCGTTTATGGCAGTGCTTTATGTTGTATTTGCTGTGTTGTTGTTACTTTGCAATGTTACAAAAATTCCTGATGCGATTGTGCAAATTGTTCAAGGTGCGTTTGGATACGGTGACGGCATACAGGGAATCAGAGCGGTTGCCGGAGGTGTGCTTGGTGCAATGATGGCGGCGATGCAAAACGGTGTTGCAAGAGGTATATTCTCGAACGAGGCAGGTCTTGGTTCTGCTCCGATTGCGGCAGCTGCGGCAAAAACTAAGGATACAGTTCGTCAAGGTCTTGTTTCAATGACAGGTACATTTATTGATACTATCGTTATTTGTACAATGACAGGTCTTGCAATCGTAATAGCAGGTTCATGGGCAAATCCTGACTTAAAGGGTGTTGCGATAACGACAGTCGCATTCCAAAGCGGTCTTCCGTTCCCATCGGTTGTGTCATCATTTGTTCTTATGATTTGTCTTGCATTCTTTGCATTTACAACAATTCTTGGTTGGGACTATTACAGCGAACGTTGTCTTGAATACCTATCAAACAGAAATAAAACTGTTGTTAAGGTTTATAGATGGATATATGTACTTGCAGTGTTCATCGGTCCGTACCTTACTGTTGCGGCTGTTTGGACTATTGCAGATATTTTCAACGGACTTATGGCGATACCAAACGTAATCGCACTTATCGCACTTAGCGGTGTTGTCGCGAAAGAAACGAGAGATTATTTTAAAGAATTTGATAGATTGTCAAAGTGATTTAAGCGGTCGGAAACGACCGCTTTTTTGTATGTTAGAAAAGAATGTATAAAAATAACGGTTTATTCTGTAACTAAGAATAAACCGCTATCGGATTGATTATATAATTATTTGTTTTTTATAGCCTCTAATAACTTGATAATCTCGGCAAAGCTTAAGCAAGTAATTCCACTTGTTAATGTAATTCCCCAATAAATTAGAGCAGTAAAAAATGAAAAATCGCTATATCTATCAGCATTTTCAACTCCCATATAAATGCCAAGAATAAAACCGAGAATAAAAATAATACAAGCTATAACGGTTAATATATTGGCTATAATATTGTTGTTAGATATTACTTTAAATTCGTTGGTGTTTATTGCTTCTTTTATTGATTCAAGTTCTTCATCGGTTAAAGAAATTGGTTCCTTTTTATATTTTCGCAAACATTTTAAGGTGGAATCATATTCAGTAAATGGATATTCAGAATATTCATCTTTTTGTATTATATCTAATTTGTCAATAGTAACCTTAACTTTTTCATTGTTATCGGTAATCCAAATTTCATCACCAACTTTTACATTGGTAGAAGACTTAACTGTGAAATTTAAAGTCTTATTGCCGGTATGCCCATGACAAACTATTTCAAATGGAGCATATATGGTGTTATATATACCATTTCTTGTTAAATAATCAGATATTTTTTTCTTTTCAATTAATTTTTTGGATTGTAAAAATTGTTCTACCTTTTCGTTCATATGTATTCCTCCCATTAAAAACTTTTCATAATTATATCATTATTAGATATAGTTGTCAATATTGATAGAGTAGGGTCGGCGCCCACGACGTCTCGATTAGGAGATTTGCAGGGGCGACCATTGGTCGCCCGTTAAGAGAGATAACCGAAAGAACGTCGAGCCACCCCTCAGTCAACTGTGTTGACAGCTCCCCTCAATGGGAGCCTTTTGAAAGCCTCTCCTTGAGGAGAGGTGTCACGAAGTGACGGAGTGGTGGCAATATAAAAAATCCGCAAAAAAACAGGTATGCGTTGCACACCTGTTTCAAAACAAAATTAATCAACGATTGTCTTAACGTATTCGGCAATCTTATCGCATTTGCAGTTAGCGAAGAACAAGTCTTTGAATTGCTTACCTGCAACAGCACCCTTAACAAGGTCTTGGTCAAGGTTAGGAAGAATATCAAGAAGGTCTCTGTGAGTAACCTTTTTAACTTCGTTAAGAATTTTAGCGTTTCTCTGTTCAGGAACTGCTCTTTCTTTAGGATAACCGCCGCCCCATTCTTCAACGAACAGTTTTTCAAACACATATTGTAGGTTAAGCTCAGCACCCCAGCCCCAGCCTTTTGCGAAAGGCATTGCGATACAGTTACCGTTATTAACCTGTGTAAACTGATAAGCGTCTGTAGGATCTACAACGTGACCGCAAAGTACACCAGGGAATGCGTTACAAGCAAGGCAAGCACCTTCACCTGTACCACAACCTGTGATTACAAGGTCAGCTGCACCTGAGTTTAGAAGTATTGCGGCAAGAATACCGATTTGTACATATGTAAGTTGTTCTGCATCGTCAGCTGAGTACATACCGTAGTTAAATACTTCGTGACCAAGCGGTTCAACAACTTTCTTTAGTGTTTCAACAATAACGCCATTCTTTGCAGCTTGGCTGTTTTCGTTAATTAAAGCAATTTTCATTTGAAATTTACCTTCTTTCTTTTATTTTACACTTCTATTATATCTAATTCTCAATAAGTTTGCAATATATAAATTAAAAAATAATATACTATTGACAAATAATATTATACGGTATATAATATTATTAAATTAAAACATATTATAAATAAAACAGTAAAAGGCGGTGAATATATGATATTTAATATTAATGCGGCACTGCTTGACGCACTCGTACTTGCGATAGTGAAAAAAGAGGACACTTACGGATATGAAATAACAAGAGTTTTAAAAAACGAACTTGATGTATCGGAATCTACTTTATATCCCGTTCTTCGCAGATTGCAAAAGGACGATTGTCTTGAAATTTATGACAAAGAGTATTCCGGACGAAACAGGCGTTATTACAAGATAACCGACAGAGGTCGGAAACAGCTTGATATGTACCGTGACGAATGGCAGAACTACAAAGCGACTATAACAAATATATTTGAGGGAGTGATAGATGATGAATAAAACGGAATTTCTTGCGGCGTTAAGGCGTGAGCTTGGTTTTCTTCCGAAAGATGAGCTTGATGACGCTATTCGTTATTATGATGAATATATCAATGACGCCGGAGATGACGAAGAGAAAGTGATTGCGGAAATGGGTACTCCGCATAAAGTGGCGGAAGAGTTTAAAAATGAGTATTACGACAGAAAAATCGTTAATGATGAAAGTGCAAAACACAATAACCAAATTTCTTGGAAAACAGTGCTTGTATGTATATTGGCGGTTGGGTTTGGCGTACCTGTATTAAATATGATAAGAAACGCTCTTCCGGGGATAACCGGAATTGTAATTCTTGTTGTGGTAATAGTATTGCTTATAAAATTTCTCGGCAACAAGACCAATCAACAAATTGCTGTTTCAAATGCAACAGTTCAAACTTGCTCTGATATTGAAAACATATATCTTGACTTGAAAGCAGGAAATTTTGAATTCAGAACGGGTGACAGCTTTGCTGTTGATACAATGTCAGCCGGTGAAGTAAAGGTTAAAAGTTATATTGCAAACAATACTTGGACAGTTGAGGGTTCAAAGACTATCGGAAATAATGAAAACGGGGTTGTTTCTATAATAATACCAAAAGGATTTCACGCAAAGAAAGCTGTTATGAAATTAACCGCAGGAAATATTCTTGTGTCGGGATTGTCAGCCGATAATACAAAAGTTGAAGTCGGTATGGGAAAATGTGAAATTAAAAATATGTATTCTCAGCGTTTGGATATGAAGTGCGGAATGGGTGACATAGTCGGCAGTTGCAGTATGAACGGTGACGTGAATGTTGACTGCGGAATGGGTAATGTAACTCTAACGCTCACAAACAGTGCAGACAACTTTAATATGTCGGCGACGGCGGGTATGGGATGCGTTGATATTGGCGGCACGAAAATTCATGGTGCAGGAAGTAAGTTGGATAACAATATCGGCGCGTCGCATAATATTAATGTAAAATGCGGAATGGGTAACGTCAAAATTGGATTTAATGAAAGGGATGAGGCTTAATGACTAAGGAAGAATTTTTAGACGAAATCAAAAAAGAACTTGGATTTATGCCGTATGAGGAAGTAATAAAAGCCGAAAAATATTTTAAATCATATTTCAATGGCAGTGAGGCGGACGAAAAAGTGATTGAAAGATTCGGAAGCCCTAAATATGCGGCACAAAATTATTACAGAACGCATGTAGCAAACAGCAATGCAAACATTAAACCGCCAAAGAAAAACGGCGTCGGAATATGGGCGTTGATAATTATTCTTATATTATTGTCACCGATACTTATACCGTTGGCAATAGTAATCGGATTTTTTGCGGTAGCGATAATATTCGGTATATTGTGCATTTTTCCGTTTGCATTTTTCAGCGGTGTTTCAATGTGGCTCGGCGGTGCGGGAATGATAATTAAAAGCTTTTTTGCTCACGCAGGATTTGCAAATATGGTTATGCAAATAGGCATTGGATGTATATTCTTCGGCTTGGGACTGTTTATAGCTTGGGCGACTGTGGTTGTATGTATAAAACTGTTCCCATGGGTAATCAGAAAAATCGTTGATTTAGGCTCAAGACTTTTTAATAAAAAAGCGTGATGGATAAGGAGGACAAAATGAGAAAGACTATAACAAAAGTTGTACTTATTATCTGTGCTGTGTCGGTCGCACTCGGAATTGCGTTGTGTGCAAGCGGTGTTGTGATGGGCGCTGATGTTGAAAAAGCACTTCGCGGAATTGGAATTAACGTCGAAACAAGAATAGAGCCGAATAATATGTATGATGATTATAATGATGATATAAATGATTTCTTTAAAGAATTCGGAATAGATAATATGGAGGGTGATTATAATGAAGAAACTGTTTAGAAGTTCAACTGACAGAAAAATATGCGGCGTGTGCGGCGGTATTGCCGAATATTTCAATATTGATTCTACTTTGGTAAGGTTGGGTGTGGTATTGTTATCGTGTCTTGCATTCGGTACGGGTGTGCTTGCCTATATTATTGCCGCAATAGTAATGCCGGAGGCGTAAAACTTTTTGTCATTGACAAACTATTTGTTAATATGTATAATAGAAGTAATATGATAAATAGTGAGGATTGAAAAAATGGCAATATTTAAAAAGAACAAAAAAGAAGAAACGAAAAAAGTTTCAACTCAAGAGGATAATGAACTAAAGGACGAAATATCCAAGGCTTATGATGAAATAATGAGCGGCAACAAAGAAGAAAAAGCTGAAGAGCAACCGCAACAAGCACCTAAAGACGACATAGCTTTTGAAAATGAAGTTTTTAAATCGAAGGTGAAAGCATTTAAACAAGAAAGAAATCAACAGAATTTGATTGCTGTATTAAAAATGCTGTCAGGCAGAAAGTTTTTGCTTCCGTCAGTATGTAATGTGGAAGACCCGTTTGAAAAACTTGAAAACGGTAATGTAAGATTGAAAGAGGGAACTGTATTTAACCCGGCATTTTTGACAAGTACGGATAAGAAGGTATTTCTACCTATATTTACTGATGAAGAATCTATGGTTCAAAAGTCACCGTCTGGTGTATTATTGAAACTTAACTTCGAGCAATGCGTTACAGTAGTGTATGATGAAAAGAATCCTGTTGAGGCGGTTGTAATTAATCCGTTTACCGAAAATATGATAATCGGTATTGATTTGCTTAAGATGGTTTTCAAAGAAAAGAAAAAAGAAGAAAAACAAGATTAATATGAAATATGCCGACGGAAGTCGGCATATTTTTTTGATTTTATAGCATGAATAGTATATATGAAAGAAAGTGATCCACAATATATAGTGTAGCAAAAAGAAAAGCAAAAAAAGTTCAAAAAAAATGAAAAAAAGTGTTGACAAAAGGGGTAATAGAGTGTATAATAATCAAGTCGTCAGTTGAGAGGGCTAAAGAACACGGGGAAGAAAAGTGTTCGGGTTGAGAGAAAGTTAAAAACTTTTTCAAAAAACTTTTAAAAAAGTCTTGACAAACTGAAAACGATGTGATAGAATAAAAAAGCTGTCGCAAGAGAGCATGTACATTGAAAGATGAATAGTGCAGGTTTTATGTCAAACATTTGCTTTGCAAATGTAAAACTATTGAGTTTTTTATGACAGAAATTCGGATAAAAATTACGAAGAGAAGTCAGTTAGTAATTAAGAGCTAACAAACAATCGAGTATATAAGAGCAGAGATGCTTTAATATAACCATTTAAACGAGAGTTTGATCCTGGCTCAGGACGAACGCTGGCGGCGTGCCTAACACATGCAAGTCGAACGAGAATCTTTGAACAGATCTTTTCGGAGTGACGTTCAAAGAGGAAAGTGGCGGACGGGCGAGTAACGCGTGAGTAACCTGCCCATAAGAGGGGGATAATCCATGGAAACGTGGACTAATACCGCATATTGTAGTTAAGTTGCATGACTTGATTATGAAAGATTTATCGCTTATGGATGGACTCGCGTCAGATTAGATAGTTGGTGAGGTAACGGCTCACCAAGTCAACGATCTGTAGCCGAACTGAGAGGTTGATCGGCCGCATTGGGACTGAGACACGGCCCAGACTCCTACGGGAGGCAGCAGTGGGGAATATTGCGCAATGGGGGCAACCCTGACGCAGCAACGCCGCGTGCAGGAAGAAGGTCTTCGGATTGTAAACTGTTGTCGCAAGGGAAGAAGACAGTGACGGTACCTTGTGAGAAAGTCACGGCTAACTACGTGCCAGCAGCCGCGGTAATACGTAGGTGACAAGCGTTGTCCGGATTTACTGGGTGTAAAGGGCGCGTAGGCGGACTGTCAAGTCAGTCGTGAAATACCGGGGCTTAACCCCGGGGCTGCGATTGAAACTGACAGCCTTGAGTATCGGAGAGGAAAGCGGAATTCCTAGTGTAGCGGTGAAATGCGTAGATATTAGGAGGAACACCAGTGGCGAAGGCGGCTTTCTGGACGACAACTGACGCTGAGGCGCGAAAGTGTGGGGAGCAAACAGGATTAGATACCCTGGTAGTCCACACCGTAAACGATGGATACTAGGTGTAGGAGGTATCGACCCCTTCTGTGCCGCAGTTAACACAATAAGTATCCCACCTGGGGAGTACGACCGCAAGGTTGAAACTCAAAGGAATTGACGGGGGCCCGCACAAGCAGTGGAGTATGTGGTTTAATTCGAAGCAACGCGAAGAACCTTACCTGGGCTTGACATCCCTGGAATCGAGTAGAGATACTTGAGTGCCTTCGGGAATCAGGTGACAGGTGGTGCATGGTTGTCGTCAGCTCGTGTCGTGAGATGTTGGGTTAAGTCCCGCAACGAGCGCAACCCCTATTGTCAGTTGCCATCATTAAGTTGGGCACTCTGGCGAGACTGCCGGTGACAAATCGGAGGAAGGTGGGGACGACGTCAAATCATCATGCCCCTTATGCCCAGGGCTACACACGTACTACAATGGCCGATAACAAAGTGCAGCGAAACCGTGAGGTGGAGCGAATCACAAAACTCGGTCTCAGTTCAGATTGCAGGCTGCAACTCGCCTGCATGAAGTTGGAATTGCTAGTAATCGCGGATCAGAATGCCGCGGTGAATACGTTCCCGGGCCTTGTACACACCGCCCGTCACACCATGAGAGTCGATAACACCCGAAGCCTGTGAGCTAACCTATTAGGAGGCAGCAGTCGAAGGTGGGGTTGATGATTGGGGTGAAGTCGTAACAAGGTAGCCGTATCGGAAGGTGCGGCTGGATCACCTCCTTTCTAAGGAGAACCGATTGAGCGAATAGCTTAGTCAAAATTCCTAAGGTCGAACGATAGAAATATCGTCAGAGACAGAACTTGTACTGTTTATCTTTGAATGTACATGTGAAAGCATGAACATTTAAAACACAAAATATTGATATAAGTGGGAAAAGGAAACTGAACCCAATAGAAACCCTGCATGGGCCTATAGCTCAGCCGGTTAGAGCGCACGCCTGATAAGCGTGAGGTCGGTGGTTCGAGTCCACTTAGGCCCACCAATTTTGCGAATTTCGAATTTTTTCTCGGTCTTGCGTACAATGAGTACGCGACGACGTCGAAGAAAATCCGAACTTCATCAAAATTAACCAAAGTAAAATTTGGGGGTGTAGCTCAGCTGGGAGAGCACCTGCCTTGCAAGCAGGGGGTCAGGAGTTCGATTCTCCTCATCTCCACCAATTCAAACAATTTCACGCACATTTCGCATTTTTTCTCAGTCTTGCGTACCGATGTACGCGACGACGTCGAAGAAAAAGCGAACTGCACGCAAACTTGTTTGAATTTAAAATCAATATAAAAGATTGTACCTTGAAAACTAAACAATGTAACAAACGATGATAGAGAGAAACGAGGAAATGACATAGTAATGTCAAACCCCGATAACTAAATTAGTTATCAAACTAATGTGGAAAGGTTTTTTCGATATACGAGAGTATATGGGTAAAAACTTCAATTTCAAAAACAAATCTCTAATTCTTATGTAATTCAAGAACCAAACCAAGTTGGTCAAGCTATAAAGAGCGTAGGGAGAATGACTTGGCATCAGGAGCCGAAGAAGGACGTGACAAGCTGCGAAAAGCTGCGGTTAGGAGCAAATATCCATAGACCCGCAGATATCCGAATGGGGAAACCCGGTACGGCAATACCGTATCACTGCATGGTAAATACATAGCCATGTGGAGGAAACCCTCTGAACTGAAACATCTAAGTAGGAGGAGGAAGAGAAAGAAACATCGATTTCCTAAGTAGCGGCGAGCGAAAGGGAAAGAGGCCAAACCAGAGATAGCAATATCTTTGGGGTTGCGGACTGCATAATTGATTTAACATCTTTAGCAGAAGTGTATGGGAAGACACACCATAGTAGGTAATAGTCCTGTAAGCGAAAGGGATGTTAACATGGCAGTATCCAGAGTACCACCGGACACGAGGAACCCGGTGGGAAGCCGGGGGGACCACCCCCCAAGCCTAAATACTACCTGATGACCGATAGTGAAAAGTACAGTGATGGAAAGTTGAAAAGAACCCCGGAAGGGGAGTGAAAAAGAATCTGAAACCCTATGTTTACAAGCTGCTAAAGCACTATATATGTGCGATAGCGTACTTTTTGTAGAACGGTCCGGCGAGTGTATGTTGCAAGCGAGGTTAAGGTGTTAAGCACTGAAGCCGAAGGGAGACCGAGTGTGAATAGCGCGTACAGTTTGCAGTATACGACCCGAAACCGGGTGACCTAACCATGGACAGGTTGAAGTGGAAGTAAAATTCCATGGAGGACCGAACCCACGTCTGTTGAAAAAGGCGGGGATGAGCTGTGGTTAGCGGTGAAATTCCAATCGAACTCGGATATAGCTGGTTCTCATCGAAATAGCTTTAGGGCTAGCCTCAGGATAGTTTAGCGGAGGTAAAGCACTGAATGGGCTAGGGGGCTTCACGGCTTACCGAACCCTATCAAACTCTGAATGCCGCATAAATGTTTCCTGGGAGTCAGACTGCGTGAGATAAGTTTCGTAGTCAAAAGGGAAAGAGCCCAGACCTACAGCTAAGGTCCCTAAATGAATTTAAGTGGAAAAGGATGTGCAGTTGCGTAGACAACTAGGACGTTGGCTTAGAAGCAGCCACTCATTTAAAGAGTGCGTAATAGCTCACTAGTCGAGTGATTGTGCGCCGAAAATGTAACGGGGCTAAAATTCATACCGAAGCTTAGGAATGATAGTAATATTGTTGGTAGATGAGCGTTGTGTAAGTCTGCGAAGCTACACCGAAAGGAGTAGTGGAGATATCACAAGTGAGAATGCCGGAATGAGTAGCGAGAATTATGTGAGAATCATAATGGTCGAAAATCTAAGGTTTCTTGAGGAAGGTTCGTCCGCTCAAGGTAAGCCGGGAGCTAAGGCGAGGCCGAGAGGCGTAGTCGATGCACATACGGTAAAGATTCCGTAGCCACCGAAGTCGTTAAATACAGGGACACAGGAACATAGCCTAACCCCACCGTTGGTTGAGTGGGGCGTAAGGGAGCGAAAATTAGTAGCGAAGTAGGTGATTGTACACTGGCGAGAAAAGCTGTATGGATTGACAAGGTGCCCGTACCGCAAACCGACACAGGTAGATGAGGAGAGAATCCTAAGACCAGCGGGAGAAGTGTTGTTAAGGAACTCGGCAAAATGACCCCGTAACTTCGGGATAAGGGGAGCCTACGCGAGTAGGCCGCAGAGAATAGTCTCAAGCGACTGTTTAGCAAAAACACAGGTCTATGCTAAATCGAAAGATGATGTATATGGGCTGACGCCTGCCCGGTGCTGGAAGGTTAAGGGGAAGTGTTAGAGCAATCGAAGCACTGAACTTAAGCCCCAGTAAACGGCGGCCGTAACTATAACGGTCCTAAGGTAGCGAAATTCCTTGTCAGGTAAGTTCTGACCCGCACGAATGGCGTAACGACTTGAGAGCTGTCTCAACAACATACCCGGCGAAATTGAAGTACTGGTAAAGATGCCAGTTACCCGTGATAAGACGGAAAGACCCCATGGAGCTTTACTGTAACTTGATATTGAATTTTTGTATTACATGTACAGGATAGGTGGGAGACAGAGAACTAATGCCGCCAGGTGTTAGGGAGTCGATGTTGGGATACCACTCTTGTAATATGAAGGTTCTAACCTGCACCCGTGAATCCGGGTGGGGGACACTGTCAGGTGGACAGTTTGACTGGGGCGGTCGCCTCCTAAAAGGTAACGGAGGCGTTCAAAGGTTGGTTCAGCACGGACGGAAATCGTGCAACGAGTGCAAACGCATAAACCAGCCTAACTGCGAGACCGACAAGTCGAGCAGTAACGAAAGTTGGAGTTAGTGATCCGGCGGTATGAGAGTGGAATTGCCGTCGCTCAACGGATAAAAGCTACCCTGGGGATAACAGGCTGATCTCCCCCAAGAGTCCACATCGACGGGGAGGTTTGGCACCTCGATGTCGGCTCATCGCATCCTGGAGCTGTAGTCGGTTCCAAGGGTTGGGCTGTTCGCCCATTAAAGCGGTACGCGAGCTGGGTTCAGAACGTCGCGAGACAGTTCGGTCCCTATCTATCACGGGCGTAGGAAATTTGAGGAGAGCTGACCTTAGTACGAGAGGACCGGGTTGGACGTACCGCTGGTGCACCTGTTGTTCTGCCAAGGGCATAGCAGGGTAGCTAAGTACGGACGGGATAAACGCTGAAGGCATCTAAGCGTGAAGCCCCCTTCGAGATAAGATTTCCCATAGCGTAGGCTAGTAAGGACCCATGAAGACTACATGGTTGATAGGCCGGAGGTGGAAGTGCAGTAATGTATGCAGCTGACCGGTACTAATAGTCCGAGGGCTTGACCAAGCATTTTAATCTGCGAAGCAGATAAAAATGCGAATATGTACGTAAGCAAAGGAGCAGAAGCAACTTGAAAAGTTGCGAGGAGCGACTGGTTGCCGTAAGGCAATGCGGAGTACATACAAGCGTTAGCTTGAGCATAAAGAAAGCAAAAGCAGATTAAAATACAGATGTATCGCTACATCAAAGGTTAGGAACGAGAAAGATAAGAAATTAGAGAAAACGCATTGTGAAGTTATGTTGTTTAGTTTTGAGGGTATGACCTCAAAAGAGAAGATCCGGTGACGATAGCAAGGAGGAACCACCTGTTCCCATGCCGAACACAGAAGTTAAGCTCCTTAACGTCGATGATACTTGGTGGGTGACTGCCTGGGAAAGTAGAAAGTTGCCGGAACGAAGAATGCTGAAGATAACGACAAAAGTCGTTATCTTTGGTGTTTAAAGAAAAAGTTAGCGAAAGCTAAAGAAGATATTCCTCTATAGCTCAGTTGGCAGAGCGCATGACTGTTAATCATGATGTCGCTGGTTCGAGCCCAGCTGGAGGAGCCACACAAAAAAATCAGAATAAGCCAATTACTTATTCTGATTTTTTGACTAATATGGCCCGTTGGTCAAGCGGTTAAGACACCGCCCTTTCACGGCGGTAACGCGGGTTCGATTCCCGCACGGGTCACCATAAAAAAGCTTTTCATTATGAAAGGCTTTTTTTGCTTTTATATTACCCACGTTTACGTGTCAATTCGATTGCTTCTTTACCTGTCATATGTTCTATCTTGATTTCAATACAGGACAGGGCATTCCACTCACGTTTAATTTCCTTTTCCACTGCGGTCACATCATTATTATACTTCAAACCAAAAACTTTTGCCGAGTGAAAAATTTCTTTATCTGTCTTGAATTTACAATATAAGTGCAACAAGTAAAAAAATAATGACTCAAAGGGAAAAATCCAGTATAATAGAATTGCAACGACTATTATTGAAAGGATGATTCCCATGAGCCACTACAAACATTTTACCACAAAAGAACGAGAAAAGATACTATTTTTTCTTGCACAAGAAAAAACAATTAGTTTTATAGCCAAAGAATTGCAGAGAGATAAATCATCGGTATCTCGTGAAATTAAGCGTAATACTAATACTGAAGTCATTTACTCGCCATCATACACACAAAAGCAATATGAAATTCGCAGACGCAAATGTGGTAGAAAACCATTGTTATTAAATGTAGATATTCATAAAACTGTTCAATTCTTGTTTCTTCAATATCAATGGTCTCCAGAGCAAATTTCATTTCGTTTAAAACATGAGAAAAATCCTATACAAATTAGTTATGCTACAATTTATCGTGAAATATATCGAAGATTTTTAGAAGAAGGGAAATTATCTCCCGGTCAACGTGGAGTTGCAAGAAAGTTAAGACATAGAGGAAAAACCAGACATAAAAATGGTTGTATTGAAACGAGAGGCAAAATTAAAATTAGTCATCACATTTCAGAACGACCAGAACAAGCAAATCAACGAGAGAGAATAGTCGATTGGGAAGCTGATACTGTTGCAGGCGTAACAGGAAAAGCGTGTTTAGTAACGCTTGTTGACCGAAAGAGTCGTTATTTGTTGTGCGAAAAAGTAGCAAAAAAAGATTCTATCAGTGTAAAACAAGCGATAATTCATATGTTAAAAGATAGTCAACCAAAAACAATTACACCTGATAGGGGTAAAGAATTTTCACGACATGAAGAAATCAGCAAAGCTCTAAATGATGTGCAATTCTATTTTCCTGAACCACATCAACCATGGCAAAGAGGTACTAATGAGAATACTAATGGACTTCTACGCGAATATTTTCCTAAAAAACAGGATTTGACAGAAATTAAACCATCATTAATTAGAGATAAAACTCTTATTTTAAATCAGCGTCCACGCAAATGCTTGAACTGGAAATCGCCTTTTGAAGTTTATTTTGATATATCGTTGCATTTGACTTGACAATTCAAGGTATTTAAAATGCTTGCTTTACCGAACAAAATAACGCTTTTAAAATAAGTTGTAAGTTCTTCTTCAACAACATCGTCTTTATCAACAACGCAAAGCGACACTTTATTACACTTGTTTATAGCGTCGATTTTATGACCGTTTTTTGCACCGTGGAAATATATTTTATCATTTGCATATACAAAATTAATCGGCACGGTATAAGGATAGCCATCATCACCGACAACACCTAGTACGGCTGTTTTAGCGGTTTGTAATATATCAATACATTCTTCTTTACTCAATTCCTGTTTTTTTCTACGCATTTCTCTAAACATTTCATTCACCTTTCAAAATTATACAATTAAAAATAAGTACACTCGTTATACATCTTCTAAGACCTGACGATGTGTAACGAGTGCTTTGATTTATTCTACCCGGTGGCAGACTTATTATATTTTTTAGAATTATACCACAGTAATTTTTTTTGTGTCAACAAGACTGTTAAAAAAGTATGAAGAATAGTTTAAAATTTGAATAAACTATGAATATTTCGTTGATTTTTTAAATTTTTTATGATAGAATGTAATCTACAAAAACAAAAAATTAATGAAAGGAAATTTACCATGGAAAAACTTTTCAAACTAAAGGAACACGGTACAGATGTCAAAACTGAGATTATTGCCGGTATTACAACATTCCTTGCAATGGCATATATTCTTGCCGTAAACCCATCATATTTGGGTGGAATTGACGGAATGTCAGCCGGAGCGGTATTCTCTGCAACTGCAATTTCAGCAGGTATAGCTACATTATGTATGGCGTTCTTTGCAAACTATCCTGTTGCTCTTGCGTCAGGTATGGGACTAAATGCATTCTTTGCATTTACAGTATGCGGTGCTATGGGTTACAGCTACAAAGTTGCATTGACCGCAGTATTTATTGAAGGTATCATATTTATGTTGCTTTCACTATTCAAATTCAGAGAGGCTCTTGTAAACAAGATTCCTTCAAACCTTAAATTTGCTATCACAGCAGGTATCGGTCTGTTTATTGCTATCATAGCATTGCTTAATGCAAACGTTGTTGTAGCAAGTGAATCAACAACTGTTGCACTTGGTGAACTTTCTTCACCGACTGTTGTACTTTCGCTTGTAGGCTTGCTTATAATCGGTGCTTTACAGCACTATAAAGTTCCTGGCGGAATACTTTTAGGTATACTTATAACTTGGGTTCTTGGCATTATAGCACAGCTTGTAGGTTGGTATGTGCCAAATCCTGAGGCAGGCGTATATTCAGTTATTCCTCAATTCTCACTAAGTTCTTTTGAGGCTCCGAAGATGTTCCAATTTGACTTTGGATTTATAGCAAAGAATGTTCCTGCATTTATACTTATCGTATTCACATTCTTGTACACAGATATTTTTGATACAGTAGGTACACTTATAGGTGTAGCGGAAAAAGGAAAGCTTCTTGATAAAGACGGTTCACTTCCAAACGCAACAGGCGCTCTTATGGCTGACGCTGTAGGTACTGTTGTAGGTGCTTGCTTCGGTACATCAACTGTTACAAGTTACGTTGAATCAAGTGCCGGTGTTGCGGCAGGCGGTAGAACAGGTCTTACAGCAGTTACAACTGCGGTATTGTTCTTCATATCATTGATATTTGCACCAATCTTTACATCAATACCTTCATTCGCAACAACTCCTGCTATGCTTTATGTTGGCTTGTTGATGCTTTCATCAATCAGACAAGTTAAGTTTGACGGTGATATTGCCGATGCAATCGGTGCATTCTTGGCAATCATTATGATGCCGCTTACTTATTCAATCGCTAACGGTATTATGTTCGGTATCGTATCATGGGTAATACTAAAGCTTGTTACAGGTAAGGCAAAGGACATCAGCGCTGTTATGTGGATTTCAGTTGTATTATTTGCAATCTACATCGGTCTAAAAGCAGCAGGCTTGGCTTAAGACAATTTGTTAATTTTAGAACACTCAAATTTTGAGTGTTCTTTTTTTATTAATTAATTGCAAAAATATTCAGTGTATGTTATAATATAAAATACAAATTAATGAGTAAACGGAGAAAAACAATGACGTATTTTCTTAAAGAAGATTATGAAATATATGATTCATTGCCGTGCAGTGCGGTGGTGTTTTCTGTTGATGATGATTACAAAATATATTACACCAATGACACATACAACAACGGAAATTTTAACCAAGATAATATTATAGTTGAAGAAGAATGTCGCAAATCATTTGATGATACAATCCGAAGTGCCGACACTCCCAAGCGACTGTATTTCAAAAGTAAAAACTTGAGCGGTGGCAGTATATATATTTGTATGTTTGCCGTAAAGCTTGATGATAAGCACATATTTGCATTGTTGTTTGACGACTCTGAAAACAAGAAGAAATTTATGGAGCTTGAAAATCAATGTTCAAAGTATATCATCGCATTAAGTGCGACAAATGAGTACTTTTTTGAATATGATTCTCAAAAAGATACAAACACGATATTTTATATGTCGTCTATCGACAATGAAATGTTGGAACGTCCTGTTCCGAATTTTATGAAAAATCTTGATAATAATACGTATATGTTTCAGGAAGATACAATACTGCTCAAGTCTTTAAAAGGGAGACCCGTAAAAGGCGAATTGACGATTGACGCACGTATGCGTATGAATGACTCAGAGTCGTTTGAATGGTACAGACTTGTATTGAAACCGTCCGAGAAAACGAACACATATATCGGCTGTGCACGAAACATAAACGAAACAAAGAAAAAGGAAGAACAGCTGAAATTAAAAGCACATATAGATCCGCTTTCAAAAGTGCTTAACAGAGAAACGGCAATCGAGAAAATTCGAGAGAGATTGAAAACTCAAAAAATGAACGAAGAATGTGCATTTATCGTTCTTGATATAGATAATTTTAAAAACATAAACGATACATTCGGTCATTTGTACGGTGACGCGGTTATCGCGATGGTTGCGGGAAGTATAAAGAGTACGCTTGACAGCAAGGATATAATCGGTCGTTTCGGCGGTGATGAATTTCTTGTGTATATAGATAACACAAAGCCGGAAAAGTTGGAGAGAAAACTTGAAAATATACGTCTTGCCATACTAAAAATGCGTATAGATAAAAATGACGAAAAAGATATTTCGTGCAGTATGGGTGTTACTTTGGGACGTGGCGGAGTGAAGTATGAGGATCTTTTCAGACAAGCCGACAGTGCTTTGTATACGGCAAAGACGAACGGAAAAAATCGCTTTGAATATTTCAACGGTGAATTTATTGATAAAAATGCTTTGACATACGCCGGAATTATGACCGAAGAAGACGAAAGCGAAGAAGTTTCGGAAAATCACGATATAATAATGGTTGCACTTGAAATTGCGTCTAAATCAACCGATTCGGATAATGCCATATCAAATCTTATGCGTCATATCGGTGTTGCAGTTAATCTTGACTGTATTCAGATTATGAAATACGATATGATTAACGATAAAGTTGAAATAGAATTTCAGTGGTGGAAAGAACATGACGGTGATTATAATGTTGTGTTCACCGATAAAAAGAGCGGTTATTACGAGCATAATGACCTTGTTTTGTTTAAAAAGAAATTTCAAAAGGATAATATATTTAAGTATACTCCTGATTTTAAAGAGGGATTTACGAAAAAATACAGGAACATATTTGAGGCGGCGGAACACGTTCAAATGATATATTCATCAAATACCGAAAACGAAGATGTATATTATGTTGTCTGTTATCAGTGTTGGGACAAACAACGTATTTGGGAAAAGAACGAATTTGACGATATGTTTGAAATAACAAAGATACTGTCAATGTTTATGAAATCGTCACACATAATCACGGAACGTGAAAAATTCCTTCAAAATAAAGTTGATAATGACGATTGTGGCGTATTTACGTTGAGTAAGTTTGAAGAAGAAGTCGGACGAATTACGAGAAACGCTCACGTGACAAACAAAAAAATCGGATTTGTGTATTTTAATTTTAACAGATTTTATGAGTTTAACCGTATTTACGGTCGTGAAGAGGGTGACAGAGTTTTAAAACAATTTGCAAAGTTCTTGCTTGTTAGCTCTGAAGAGGTATGCGTGAATTGTCATTTGAACGGAACGGATAAATTTATCAGTTGTTTTATGTTTGAAGAAGGTGTGGACTTAGAAACGAAAATACAACAAAAGCTTGAAGCTTTTTCTGATACGGTCGGAAATTATAAAGAATGTCCTGTTGTGATAACCGCAGGCGTTGCGACGATTAATCCGGGTGAAAACGTTACCGAGGCACTTGATTTGGCTAATCATACGTTGAAAGGTGCAAATGCAGAAAAAAGCATTTGCATAATGGCTAAGGAATAGTAGCCACTTGATTTTAAAAGTAATATATGTTAAAATGTAATGTAGAAAGTATTTAATACAAGGAGGAATTTTAAAATGGATTTAAGATGTGCATCAAACCCAAAAGATGTAAAGCATTACACAACTGAAAGATTAAGAGAGGAATTTCATATCAGCGGATTGTTTACTCCGGATAATTCAAAAATGGTATACAGCCATATTGACCGTATTATCACAGCCGGATTTATGCCTGTAAAACAAGAGCTTGTATTGGAGGCCGGTAAGGAACTTGCTGCTGACTACTTCCTACAAAGACGTGAAATGGGCTGTATCAATATCGGCGGAAAAGGTATAATCACAGTTGACGGTACAGATTATGAAATGAACCCTCGTGACGGTATCTATATCGGCAGAGGCAATAAGGAAATTACTTTCAAGTGCGTTGACGAAGCAAACCCACCGAAGTTCTATGTTTCATCATGTCCTGCTCATAAGGAATATCCGACAGTAAAGATTGATATTACAAAGGCTAAGAAAGTTCCTTGCGGCAGTGTTGAAGATTGTAATAAGAGAGTTATAAATCAATATATCCACCCTGAAGTTATGCAGAGCTGTCAGCTTGCAATGGGTCTTACAATGCTTGACGTAGGTTCAAACTGGAACACTATGCCTTGTCATACACATGACAGACGTATGGAAGTTTATCTATATCTTGATATGGGCGAAAATGACGCAGTATTCCATATGATGGGCGAGCCTGACGAAACAAGACATATCATTATGCATAATGAAGAAGCTGTAATTTCACCAAGCTGGTCAATACATACAGGTGTCGGCACAAAGAATTACTCATTCATTTGGGCAATGTGCGGTGAAAACCAAGAGTTTGACGATATGGACTTCATTGAAACAAAGGACTTGAAGTAATAGGAGAAGTAAAATGTATATTGGAATGAGAGGTCATGACTTCGATACTAATACGCTTGACGCTTTGTGCGAAAAGTGTAAAGAGTACGGCGTTGGCGGTGTTCAGCTTGTGCTTTTGAGATCGTTGGCTGATTTTAAGAAAGGTAATTTTACACCTGAATATGCTAAGTCAATAGGTGATAAATTGCGTGAAAACGGTATTCGTGTGCCGATTTTGGGCTGTTATATCAATCCGTCTGACGCAAACGAGGAAAGCCTTAATGAAAGCCTTGATTATTTTATCGAGAATTTGCATTATGCAAAATATATCGGTGCGGAAATGGTCGGTCTTGAAACTTGCCGTTTCAGTGATGACGATGAAATAAATAACTCCGAAGAAACATATCAGTATCTTTTGAAGAATATGAAAAAACTTGTTTCTGCGGCGGAAGAAATAGGCGTAAATGTGGGTATTGAGGGCGTTCATTTTCATGTTATAAATACTCCGACAAAGATGAAAAGATTGGTCGATGACCTTAATTCACCAAATGTCAGAGTTATATTTGACCCTGTTAATTATATCAATACCGCAAATTATAAAAATCAAGATGAAATTATTAATACTCATTTTGATTTGTTGGGCGAGAAAACAAAGTTGCTTCACTTGAAAGATTTTAAACTTGTTGACGGTGAAGTTGCTTATGAATTCCCGTGCGACGGATTGCTTAATAAAGATTTGCTTTGGGATAAGCTAAAGCAATATAATCCGGATATTGCAGTTATTCTTGAAGAAGTTAAGGAAGATCACCTTGCAAAAGTTAAGACTGCGGTTGAAAAGAGATTTGTATAAATAAAAAGCCTTGATGTGGGCGGATGACTCACATCAAGGCTTTTTTACTGTGGTATAATAGGTAGACGGTGAGGATAATAATATTAAATTGTATGAAGTAAAAGAAATAATCAGCTTATAAATTCTCTTTTGAATGTTTGGGGAAATTCCGTTCGTGCAATACATCTTTTTCTTTCTGATTAGCAAGTAAATAAGATTAAAGAATATGTTCCGCAAACTATAAAAAGCGTAAAATATCTTGTTGTTGCCGAAACGGATAACATTGTCGGTTTTATGGGAACTTAAAATAATCGTTTGAAAATGTTGTTCATTTCACCATAGAAACGAGAAAAAGAAATAGGTAAACAATTTGTGCGATATGGCGTTCAAAATTATAATATACAGTAAGTAACCGTCAATGAAAATAACCTTAAAACGGTTGGATTTTATAAACACTTAGGCTTTTAAATATATAAAAGAACAGTCTGCAATGAAGAAGGAAATCCCTATCTGAAGTTGTTGGGATAAAGTTTTGAATTTAGAAAGGAAGAATTATATGATAAAAATACTATTTGTCTGCCACGGCAATAGTATGAGTGTAAAAGACGTATCGCCTTTTGATTGGGTAAATCGGGGCAAATCGTGCCGTTAGAAAAAGTCCTGTACTACGGTTTTACTACTATTCAGCAGATGAAAAAATATATATGTACTTATCCTATTTTATTGTGATTAGACACCATACAGGTGTCTTTTTTGACAAATAAATATTGTATATTTTTTATATAATGCCGGAATTTAAAATTTTGGCTTTATTAATCTAACTTCTTTTGATTCATAAAAGTATCTCTAATTTAGTGAATTTTATGATAAAAAATTATTTTAGTCTAATGAAAATATAAGTGTATCAATATTTATTAATGTCTATTAAATTTAAAAAATTGCATAAAATCAATAGATTTATTCGATTTGTATGAAGATTTGAAAGATACATTAATAAGGAAAAATAGTACATTGTTAAGACTTTATATCTAATGGATTGCCTAAAAAATTATAATAAATTTCTTTGAAAAAATTAAATAATTGGACTATAATAAAAGTGATAGAAACATTTGTAAAAAGTTGATTGTGTTTATTATTAAAATATGATATATTGTATACAAGATAAATTGCTATTTAAGTGCTTATTAAATTGTTATACATACACTTTAATAATTAAAAAAAAGAAGAATAGATTTAAAGGAGGTTATAATATGTCAGCATACGCATATAGAGATAGGAATAGAACAGAGGTTATATATGCATCTGAGGCAATGACAGAAAATATAGATACGCTCTTTTTCTGCCCTAATAAAGATTGCAATGCACATTTGCATATATGTGCAGTAGATGGTAGTAGAAAAGCATATTTTAGAGCTACTCACAAACAATTTCCTCATATAGACAATTGCCCTTTTGCTTCAAGTGCGAATCATTTTGATTCTGATAAGTTTAATGAAGAAGCATTTTCATTTGATGATGCAATAAATAATCTTTTTTTGGTAAAGAAGGAATCAGAAAGGAATAGGAATCAGAGGAATATAGGAGAACATAATAATGGAGAACCCAACAAACAACCGATAAAAACATTACGACAGATATATTCAATGTGTAAAAGTCGTCCGGTGACTGATATGTATGCAGGTAAAAAAATACGAGATATGATATTGGATGATAGAAGTGCATATTACTATACTAAAGGTTGTTTTGAAAATAAAATCGTTGAAGCACGACGACAAGTAGGTCACTTTTTTGAAGATGAAAGCAAACGAGTTTTTTTAAAAGCACCAACTGAAAGTGGAAAATATACGTTTGTTTTGCAATTTGATGAAGAAAAAATTTATGAAAAAATTAAAACGGAAATTAAAAAAAATCGTGATAAACTTTTTATTGTAGCAGGTAAATGGGAAAGTGCAGAGAAATATAATCACTTTATTTCGAATATTTATAGCGACAGACAAGTAAAAGTGATTAGATAACTTGATGTATTGGTTAGTTTAAAAGATGTTAAAAAATGCAAAGAGTCTCATTTAGAATTGAGTATTACACAATATGACTAAGACATCTAAACCACTAATGATTTATCTGCGCTTATTGATGAATGCTCAGATTATATTTCATTAAATGCAATAGGTTTCCGTGTGAATTTGTATGAATTACTTAATGAATAGATAAAACATACAAAACAAATAAGTTTATTGTTTTTTCAAAACTGTCATTTTTGTAATTCCCGTCATTAAAGCAAAAACCGCCTTGAAATTCAAGGCGGTTCTCTAAAGAATAGTTATTTGGCAGGCGTGGCGTTCTCCTGCATCTCTCGGGTTACCCCTGTCGTTACCATCGGCGTGTGGATGCCACGAAATTGTCCACCTCAAATAACCTTATCTTATCCTACTAATATTATAGCACTTTTATTCATTTTTGTAAAGAATTTTTTTAGTACGAAGATAACGATTATATCTTTTATCATCAACTTTAAGAAAGGTTATAACAGAGTTTTTATAACCAATAGGGTCTTGTGATGTCTTCAATCGCAATATAAGTTGATAATTCTTACCATTATCACAAATGTGTTTTAAAATAAATGCCGTATTTGGTTTGTTAGCCTCAAGTATATAATCTGGACTTTCCAATATTTCATTTACATATTTAAAATATCGTTCGTAATCGTTAGGGTGACGTTCTTGTATATGCTCAATCTGTTGTTGTGTTATGATAACATCGCTTGTCTGTATATCAGCTGTCACGCATCGATATATTTCAATGTCTATTTTTCCAATAATATGCACAACTGTACCTACCGTGAATACAGCGGACAAGGTTGAACACCTCGGCCGCTAAAGTTGAACAGTGTCGTCGCTTAAAACTGAACACCTTCGTCGCACAAATTGAACAGTGCGGATTTTTGCGGTAAAATGTTTGCACGTGCTTATGCACGAATAAATATTAAGGAGGTCAACATTATGACCAATTACCGTGAAATTCTGAGACTGAGCAGCTTAGGATTAAACAAATCTCAAATTGCTCAAAGTATAGGCTGTTCCAGAACTACAGTAATTCAAGTTCTGAATATCGCCGAAGAAAAAGGAGTTTGTTATCCTCTTCCGCCGGAGCTTACGGACAGGAAACTGGCTGAATTGTTGTTCCCAAGCAACAAATCTCGCCCCGGATACAAAATGCCAGATTATGAATATGTCCATAAAGAGCTTCAACGTTCGGGTACAACACTTAATCTGTTATGGTTAGAGTATTGTGAGCAATGCAGTGCATCAAACGAGGTTCCCTATCAACTGACACAGTTCAAAAAGCATTACCGTGATTATGCTGTAAAAACCAATGCAACAATGCATCTGAAGCATAAACCGGGCGAAATATTGCAGGTTGACTGGGCAGGACAAACGGCAGAGGTTATTGACACCGATACAGGCGAAGTGATTCCGGCGTATATTTTTGTTTCCTCATTACCTTACAGCGGATATGTTTATGTAGAAGCCTTTTTCTCTATGAATCAGGAGTGCTGGATTTCTGCCCATGTAAACGCTTTCAAATATTTTGGTGGCATAACGAAAATATTACAGTGTGACAATCTTAAAACAGGCGTTATCAAACACGGAAGAAGTGAGATCACATTAAACAAGGCATACAATGAAATGGCGGAACATTATGGAACAGCAATTCTCCCGTGTAGAGTTCGTTCTCCAAAGGATAAAGCGATGGTCGAAGGCTCCGTAGGTGTTATCTCTAATTTCATACTGGCAGCATTGCGTAATCGTCGTTTTTTGTCCCTTAAGGAATTGAACGAGGCAATTTTCGAACGCTTATACAAATTCAACCACAAGGATTTTCAAAAGCGTGACGGAAGTCGTGCCGATGCTTTTGAAGAAGAAAAAGCTTTCCTGCTTCCGTTGCCGCCAAAACCATTTGAACTTTCGGAATGGAAAATTGCAACGGTTGCGCCTAACTATCATATATCCGTTTACAAACAAAATTACTCTGTGCCATATGAATATATCAAGCAAAAGGTTGATGTTCGCATTACAAAATCAACAGTAGAAGTATTTTATAGCGGTAATCGCATATCTTCTCATCCAAGGCTTTATGGGCATTCCAATCAATACAGCACTCTTGAAGCACATATGCCGCCAAACCACCTGCAATATGTTCAATGGAACGGTGAGCGTTTCAGAAGGTGGGCATCAAAAATCGGCAAAAGCACTGAAACTGTTGTTTCTGCCATATTAAGTGGCTACAAGGTTGAACAACAGGGCTACAAGGCTTGTATGGGTATTTTGAAGTTGGCAGACAAATATTCCGCCGAGCGTTTGGAAAATGCTTGCTTTAAGGCATTGACTTTTACACCAAGACCATCTCTCAAAAACATACAGGCAATACTGTCCTCAGGTCAAGACAGAATTGAACCTGAAAAGCCGGAAAAACCATCAACATCACAGTATGGATTCACTCGAGGTGCTGAGTATTATGGAAGGAGAGATGGATGATGTTAATTGAAAATACCATAAGCAAATTACAGGAAATGAAGATGGCAACAATGGCAAAAGCATTTAGGGAGCAGCTTACAGATACTAATATTACAAGTTTACCATTTGAAGATCGTTTTGGATTAATAGTTGACCAAGAATGGACTTCACGAAAGAACAACCATTTGAAACGTTTAATCAAACAGGCAAAATTTTCGGATGCGGGGGCTTGCGTTGAAGATATCGAATATCATGCAGACCGCAATCTTGACAAAACTCAGATTGCAAGGCTTTCAACTTGTGATTTCATTATCGAACATCACAATCTTTTACTGCTTGGAGCAACCGGCAGTGGTAAAACATATATTGCTTGTGCTCTTGGTATGTCAGCTGTTCGCAATTTTCTTCCGGTAAAATATATACGTTTACCTGAATTACTTACAGAACTTGCAATTGCACGCGGAAATGGTACATACAGAAAAGTTGTTCAACAATACAAAAAGCCGGCTCTATTGATTCTGGACGAATGGCTTCTTTATCCGCTGAAAGAAACAGAGGCAAGAGACCTGCTGGAGATTGCGGAAGCAAGATACAAGAAAGCTTCAACCATTTTCTGCTCTCAATTCGATATTCCGGGTTGGCGCGAAAAAATCGGTGATCCCATACTTGCTGATGCGATATGTGACAGAATTGTACATAACTCATATTCAATTTTAATTGAGTGCAAGGAATCAATGCGAAAGCGTAAAGGTGTAACAGATATTTAAGACACCTTCAGTGCATCGGGCTTTGACCAAACCCAAGTTTTAACGCTTTAAGGTTTTCCAAGGAGGGTGGTTATGTACCAGCAAAAAGAAAAGAGTGACATACCCAAAGTATCACTCTCCTTGCTAAACCCCATATGCGGCGCTCAGGTCGCTCCTCAGTGTTGCCTTATCCTCTGAAATGGTTAAAAGCAATTTAATGATACCATTCATATTAAGGAATGTTAATGTACGGTTATTCCGTCGCTACTGTTCAGTTTTAAGCGACGAAGGTGTTCAATTTGAAACGGCCAGGGTGTTCAATTCGATCGCCGTATTCATACCGTTCTAATCTGTAATATTCAATAATATTATTATACATTATTTAATGATTTTTTACAAGATATTTCGTATTATCGACAAATTAAAAGTGTGACAATTTTGTGAGGGTATATAATAAGTGACACTGAATGTAGGGGAGAGTATAGTAAACGAATGCAACTGTATGTTTGCTAAATACATAATTTACAACCAAATGCAATACATACAACTAAGCTGATGAAATGAAGAGATATATTGGAGAGAACAAAACCAGAAATGAAAAGTCAATCATATAAATTAATTTTATACTTGTTTTTGGTTATTTTATAGGGATTTTTAAATCGTAAATTGAACGCATTAGTAGAAATAAAGGTATTAATGGAACAGCTTTAGTTATTACAAATCTTCTTTTGTGTGTAGAGGTATATAAAGCTGGTCGATTTACACATGAAAAATAAAATGTCTAATAATGTTGAACTCGTATTATAATGTTCTGACATTGCGGCGGTAATTGCCACTTCATAAATCGCACAAAATTCGAGAATCATTTTAACCAAACTTCTACGATATAAATGCTTTTTCTTTGCCGATATTAGTTGCTATTTTCTGAGTTTTGAGTTATATATGTAATAACAAAAAGGTTATTGTACATGAAATAGGAGGCAGTAATATGGCTAATCAAAAAGATATCAGTAGCATTAAAAATAACATTCCAATAAGCGAAAAATATATGTTGACAATATATGAGGCTTCTGCTTATTTCAATATCGGAGTAAAAAAACTCAGACGGATGGCAGAAAACAATGAAGGAAGATTCGCTTTCTACATGGGAAACAGATATTTGATTGTAAGAACAAAGTTTGAAAACTATATTGAGCAGTTGATTATGGACGAATTTGATGTGAATGAGGATGAGTAATGCAGGTTATAAGAAAAGGCTTTATATTAGATAATAGAAAGTTTTACAAACATATACATCTTGTAAGAATATCATGAAGTGATTACAATAATTGTTTTGAACTATACCGAGTATTTTTTCCGTGCGTGCCGGATTCGTCTGTAACAATATTGCTCCGTCTGACTTTTTCTTACTGTACAGCATTAAACATCTCTTTTGAAATGATGGACAAATGGCTGTCATATTCTGTATTATATAATGTGTTTTGAATGTGTGCTATATAGAAAAAGCGGAAAATTATTTTATCGAAGGGCAGATTTCATAATATATGTAAGATTTCTTAACGGTATTTTACTTTGAGCAACTTGATATTCACAGGTAGAATGCTGAGTATATGAAAGGTGAGGTGCTTATGAAAAGTAAGGTGCTTATGAAAAGTAAGGATATCACCATATGTAGGAAAAATCATTTCAAGTAACATTCAAAGTAATAGTGGAAGCTATTATATTAGTGATAATTTTTGCTGAAAAGCACAGCAACTAAGATATTGGTTACTAAGCAACTGTTCGAGAGGCATACCCATTTGCGTTTTTATCTTTTTCTATTACTTAAAATTGTCAAGCGTATGACTTTTTTGTGTTAGGGAAAAATATGCTGTATTATGTGTGATTTTTGATGTGTTTTTAAATATTTATTGTAAATACTTTACAAACATGCTATTATCGTCGAAAAATACATATTAAGTCTATATGTGTTTATTTATTTTTACTGTTTCAAGAATGAATGAAAATATCTAATTAGAACATTATGAATCACACAAGATATATATGTATATGAACGTTTTTTTTTGCAAAAAGCATTTGTTTGGCAGTTTTATACAAAAAAATCACACAAAATTTATGAGATTCTACACTTTTGTTTTTATTAAAAGTGTGTTACGATATTGTTACATTCTGAAACGAAGAAGGTGATTTGCAATGAAGGAAGAAAATAAAGAATTTTTCAAACAGAGTATATTAATTGACCGAGTGCAACATGCAATGGCTCAACGTGGAATAGATTTTGATACTTTATGTGATGTACTGAACCAAAATGTAAAATATTCCATAACTAAGAGTAATTTGAAACTTTACATTTCAGATAGGACACCAAATGCAAATTTCTTGATAGCACTAAGTCGAAGCTTGGGAGTGACTACTGACTTTTTGTTGGGTGAAAACAATAAAGGGTTAAAAAAGGGTATTAATCAAAGAATTTACAGTAAAAGTTATAGAAAATATGCCGGTAAATATAACTTGTATTTTTATGGAACAGTCAACTGTGAATCGGGAACGGTGACAGTTGCTACATTGGAAATAAACTTCGCTAAAGAAGAAGCAGTCACTATGAAAATCGCAACTAGTGAAGGCGGAGAAAAGTTATATTATGGAGATCTTCAGATATCGGAAATGTCACCCAACGTGTTTATAGTCTTAAATTCTGATTTTGGAGAACAGGTGTCTTTAACTTTCTATGATGAGCCAATGAATTGTGAAACATTCCAATGTGCTGTTGGGGCTATGCTTTCGATTTCTGCCGGTGACTTAAAAAGAGCGCCCGTTTTGAACAGATTTATAATTACAGGTTATGATGTAGATGAAGCACATATGAAGTTTATTAAAGCCCATCTCAAACTTAATACCAAATATATTGACATCAGTCCTGAGATGTTAAGTACGTCAGTTGAGGGGGTTTTTGGTAAATGTGAAATGGCTGATCGGATTACAGACAGACTTAAAAAGGCATTTTATTCCAAAAGATACTATGCAATCGAAGATAGTTTCATAGTTAATACTTTACGGAAAGATGAAAATTTGTCATTGCGTCAAGTTGATGAGCTGATTGCTGAACTGAGAAATAATTCCCTTAGTAACATTAATTTTAAAATTAACAAGTCGCTTGACAGCACAGTATATAGGTGTACGAATCCAAAAAATATATCACAAGAATAACAAGAGTAGGAACGGTGATTTTATAATGAACAGAATTACATTTAATTGTGGAATTTTATATCTAGGAGTCAATTCGAAATTAGATATCTTGAATTATCATATAAATAATATGGTATATAACGGTGACAAACCACTGTACCTATTTGCAGTAAAAGGTAAATAGGTGTGAGATGTCAATACTTGGAGGTTATAAACAATAATTACAGCTTATAGTATATTTGCCAATATACCTCCCAACAATGTATAACTGATTCTGCTATCTTACACCTCAAAGGAAGCACGGAGGTGAAAAATAATGGCGCAATCCAAAAAGTATACGATTCAAATAGAAAGAGTTTTAAAAGAATATCCATATATATGCTGGCGCATAAATAACCAGCAAAGTAGCTTAAATAAAGAGCTCAAACAAATGGGCATCAGAAAAGAATCAATAGAATTTTTAAAAAATATATTTTTCCAAAATAGTGATATAAAAAAATTCTATGATTGTGAGCAGGAACTTTATTACTTGACCGAAATAAAGAAAATAATTGATATTGCATTGGAAAGACTAGAAGCTTATCCCAAGAAAGGAAAACAGCTATACGATATAATTAATGCGATTTATTTTCGTGAGTATGATGTAGCGGATATTACCGTAGAAAAGATATATAAAATATTCAATAAGAATTTGGAGGATGCAAATGAAAGAACATTTAGTTTCTCAACTTTCAAAGGTCGACGTAAAGAGGCAATTGAGTTAATGCAGTCAATAATTACATCATATTTTAATACAACAATTAAATAATGAATTTGAAATACCCACTGGATTGGTTGCTAAATCAATGCAGTGTTTTTTTTGACTTAAATTTAACCTAGATTTGATTAAATTTCAAACAATATACACTTATTTTTTCTATTGTATGTGTCCTACGGATGAATAAAGTTTATACAAAATTATATCTTGAACTTGTATTTTGGCATATGATATAATGTATAATAGAATTTTATATATTGATTTGTTTGTAAAGTCGAGATGGCTGTTATATTTATAAGCCATAACGACTTTTTTATTGCTCTTAATAAAATGAAAGGAGTGATGGTTGTGATGTAATGCAGAATGTGAAGAAGGAGGTGAAATTGATTTATTGTTATAGAAAATTGTTCTGTAACACTGTATGGAGTTATAAATAATGTGGACTAGTTGTCAAAAGGAGGTAAAATACCATGCCAGACGAAAACAAAAGCTATGCATTTATTACAGATACAGAGGGGTATATATACTGTTACGACTCAGAGAATGAAGAAATTATATACTACACATCCCCTAGCGATGGAAGCTATCCAATACAAACAGTAAATTGTTGAGAGAAAAAAGCTGTATACTGATATATAATCAGTATACAGCTTTTTTGATCAAGGAGCCTATGGAATACTAGCTTAAAACGGTTCTCCAAAAAGATTAAACGAATGAATTCTTCTTAACAAAGTGGAAATATATTTTTTATAAATATATTTCCGCTATAAAAATTATTCTTATAAATGTCAATTCTTTTTTGTTCTATTACTAAAAAATTATTTTTTATATTTTTGTGTTCATATAGATGTTTTTTGGGAAATTTTTTATTTATAAAAAAATTTGTTGTTATAATGAAAATATATGCTATTACGACATTTTTTGAGATAAGTTTACATTATACCCATATTTTTTCTCTTTTATTTATATGGAGGAGAAATAATATGGGTATTTTATGTGATTTAATAGTATCAGCAAAAGATAAAAATAAAGATAGCTTAATGGAAATTATAAATAAATTTAGACCGTTAATAAAAAAACAGGCATATGCCCTAAATTATGAAGATGCAGAAAATGATTTGATAGTTGATATGATAGAATTAATATATAATATGCCTTTTTTTCAGCATGATGGACAGGCGGTTACATATATATCAACATCTATCAGACATTCATATGTAAAATTTTTAAAACAAAGAATACGTTTACGTGAAAATGAATGTATATATGATCCAGATATAATAAAGAACATAGAAAATCTATCAGAAGATTTTGAGAAAAAGGATCTGGATTTAATTTTTGCAATTAGAAAATTAAATTATAATCAAAAATGGGTTATTATATATAAATTTTTTTTTATGTTTAAAGATAAAGAAATAATGAACAAATTAAATATATCTCGTCAGGCTGTTTATAACAATAAGAATAAGGCTCTGAAAAATCTAAGAAAAATGTTAGAACAATAGTTTTTTTTTGTAGTTAAAGTCGTTTTGAGGTGCTTTTGGGAAAAAATACACGATAATTAACATAAAAGGTGTAATATATTAATTGGATTCACGATTATTGAATATTTTTGTATAGTCAGCTGATAAAAGATTAATAAAGGACAGAAAATCAATAATGATGACTCTAGACAAAACCATTCAGGAGAAAAAAGAAATGTCTATTAGCAAATGGATTAGTGACAAAATATGCAGTTATTGTAATGTTGATAAAAAGAATTATCAAAAGATGAAATATGGCATTGATATTATTTATATTAATATTAGCAAAACAGCTGTTTTGATTATTTTATCAGTAATATTAGGAATAGTAAAAGAAACATTATTATTATTAAGCGTGTTTACATGTGTTAGATTAAGTGGATTTGGTTATCATTCAAATAATACAATTAAGTGCACTGTTATTGGTATTATTGGATTTATTAGTTCTGTCTATATGGCAATTATGTTGAAACCCATTAATATAATTGCGGGAATGGTGGTTTACTTAATTTGCTTAATTATTTTTTTGCGTTACGCTCCGATTGAAACGATGAAACGTCCAATAGGCAATTCACGGAAGAAATTTTTTAAAAAGATTACTGTAATTACAGCAACCTGTTTATTTATTGTTGCATTCTGTATAGGTGAAAATGTATATAGAAATATAATCATTATAGGAATATCATTAGAAGCAGTGATGATATTGCCTATAATGAAAATAATAATTCAATGAAAGGGATTTTTAGATATGAAGAAAATGAATAATATTATCAATAAGTTATTAATACCATTATGCGGTACAGTTGTAGCTGTATGTATATTTATAGCAAATGCTTCTCCAAACTTATGCTTAGGAATTTGGGGATATGAAGAAGATATGCCTGATGAACTAAAAGACAAATATTAATCTACTGTATTTATTATAAGTTCGGATAAAAAGAAATTATCCTGAATCTTAACATTAAAGAATACATTACTATAATTGTTACAAATATTTTGAACAATAGATAATCCTCTTCCGTGATTCTCTCCTTTGGTTGAATAATTATTTAAGAAAATTTTGGAAATATCAGGTACAGTATTGCATGAATTTTTTATGACATATATTATTTGCGTTTTTAAAGGAATTATACTCAATATGACATTTTTTGATTCGGTTTTGACAGCTTCTTCAAATGCATTGTCTAACAGTATTCCTAAAATTCGAGACATATCTAAAGATGATATTTCAGATACAATATTAATGTTTTCCTGAATATCTATATTAAAATTAATGGAATTGTTTTTTGCTTTCAGTACATAACTATATATAATGCCTTGTATTATGCTGTCTTCAATTAATGTTATAGAGTGTGTAAATGTTACATCTTTTAAAATACTATTATGAAATGGCAGTATTTCTTTATAAAAAAAATCCTTTATCATTTTTAAATTGTCAGATGCTATCAATGTGCTCATTGATGAATATATTTTTATATAATCATGTTTAAAATCTATTATTTCATTATACATATTTTGTATCTCACGTCTGTATGTAGAGGTTATTTCCTGTTTTTTTTCTAATTCAATTTCTTTTGATTTATTAGAAATAATTTTTAGTTCTAACCAAATGGAAATTGTTGAAAAAACAATAGATGTCAAAGTTAGGATATTACCAAATATCAATATATATTTAGTAATGCTTGTATCTACTGTAGCTATGGCAAATTCAACTCCGGCGATAATTATGACTAAAAATAGCACATTTATAAATATTAAATATATTGTTTTATCTGGTTTAACATGGTTAATAAAATTCATTTTTTTATGATGACGGGTAATTTTATAACTTAAAAAATATATAACACAAGAAATGATTAATGACGAAATAATCCATTCTATAGAAAAAAAGATATTATAAGATACCATTTCTCTTAAATGTTCAATTTGATCAGGTGAAAATTTCATTGCATAAAATACCATGTTGGTGATAAATGTAAGTACAAGAACCATTAAAAAAGTAAGTACACAAATAAATATATTTTTAATCAATGGTATTTTGGCATGAGTTAAATATAAAAATAAGGTAAATATTAAGCCTGGTATACCCGCAAATATAAATGTAAGAGATATAATTAAGTAGGTAATTCCCAAACAAGAAAATAATTTGCCAAATGAGATTTTTTTCGTTGTTAATGAAAGAGTTAAAACGTAAGCGATGCAGGTAAAACCAAGTGAAAAAGAAATTGTGTTAGATAGAAGTATAGTAATCTGTGATAAATTCATTTTATAATCTCCTTACATCTTGGTGAATAAATACAATGATAATTGTGCGATAATTCAATGGTATGTTTCTTTTTGTCAATATTGACTATTTTGTTTTTGTTTACTATAATAGATTTGTGACAGCGAATAAATCGGCTGTCAAGTTCCTTTTCAATATCTTTCAGTAATGCATAGAAAGTAATCATGCCATTATCATAATATAAAATCAATTTATGAGTGCTTTTTATTGATTCTATGTAGCATATTTTATCGAACGGGACAGAAAAATTTTTCTGTTTATTTTTTATATTTAAGCACTTCATATAACCTTTTTGTTGTCTTGTTTCTATATACTTTAAGTTCTCACAAATTCGTTGTCTTAATGATGCCAAATTGTTTTTTATGATAAAATCAAGAGCCTCTAATTTATATTCATATGTAAGTGACATCATTTCTTCATAATTAGTAATGAATATTATAGGGCTCATATAATCATTTTCGCGTATAATTGATGCAATATCGAAGCCGCTTTTATTATTTTGAAGTTTTATATCAAGATAATAAATTGTTATTTCAGAATTATTGTGGATATAATTTATAACATTGTCTGGATTAGATGTCGTCAAAACAATTTTAGAATTAAAGTGATTATTAACTATATATTTTTCAAGTATAGATTTTATGTAATTACAAAATTGTATATCATCTTCACATATTACAATATTCATATTATTCTCCTATATAATAATTAAATTTTATTTAGATTATTATAACATATAGACGTATTTTTGTCAATTAATGTATTAGGATGAAAAAATTTTAAAGAATACGGACATTTATATCCATTTGATAATATAATTGATTTTTCTCTTTTATCGACACCGATAATTTTCGTTCTATTAATAATTATAGATTTGTGACATTGAAAGAAATCTGTGTTTAATCTATATAAAATATCTTTTAATTTACCGTAAAATTCAACTACATATGAATCAGTATGAATTTTTAGTTTATGGTGTCCAGAAACAGTATCAATAAAATAAATGTTTTTATACTCTATAGAAAAATTGGTACTGTAGTTTTGAATATTTAAACAGTTGATATACCCATTGCGTTGACGTTGTTCTGTAATTAGTATACAGTCTGTAATTCTTTTTTCGTAATTTGAAATATCATATTTTGAGATATAATCAAAAATTTTTAGTTTATACTCAAAAGTTAGGCTTAATTTATCTGAGTAATTAGTTATAAGTACGATGGGACTTATTTCATCTGTTTCACGTATAACATTAGCAATATCAATACCACTTATAAATTTTTCATGCAGATTAATATCTAAAAAATACAATGTAATTTGATTATTTTTATTTGCATAGTTTAATACGTCTGCTGAATTATTTGTAGAAAGTATAATTTCACTGTTTAAATTATTTTTTATTAAGACCTTTGTTATTGCTTTTTCAAGTTTATGTCTGTCAGAGATGCTATCTTCACATATTACTATATTCATTACTATACTCCTATTTTTAATATTTAGTTTTCTCTATAATAATATATTTCCTAATTGGTATAAAAAACAACATCATATTAAAACACAGTATTTCCTTGGTTTAAGAATTATATAGTTTGTTGTAATAAGAGATAGTCATTATTATAATTACTGTTGGATATGCTTATATTGGAGGAATTCAAATGAAAAAAATTAAAATAGGCAAAAATATGAAAGAAGTTCGAATTATGCGTGGCCTTACACAAGAAAATTTGGGAGAAAAAGTACATTTAAGTACTAATTATATTGGGTTAATTGAAAGAAATGTCGATACACCGTCACTTAGTGCGATTATAGATATAGCTAATGAATTAGGAGTTAGTTTAGACTATTTAGTCGGAACTCATATTAAAAAAAAGAAAAATTATCAGGAATGTCGGAAATATGAAAATCAAATTATTGAAAAGGTGAAATGCTTAAATAAAATGCAACTTTTGTATGTTTTAGATACTATAGAATTATTAAATAAATACAACTGGGGTGACGAGAAAATAGAATGATAAATGAAAATACAAAAAAAGATGATGTTGGATTTTTTAACCGCTTATATAATCAATACTATCAAAAAATATATAAATATATTCTTTTTATAACTGGTGTAAGGTTTTCGGAAGATATAGTACAAGAAACATTTTGTACAGCATGGGAAAAGTTATATGAGATAAAAACACACCCATCACCTCAAAATTGGCTTTATAAAACCGCAAGGAATAAAATAATGACAACAATGAAGAAAAAAATGAATATATGCGAAACACCTATACCAGAATGTGAATTAGATACATATGAAGCTGTAGCATATGAGGAACAATTTGCTTTTGATGACTTGAAAAATATTTTAACAAGTAATGAAATAAAAATGCTTAGACAACATTTTATAGAAGGATATAGTATAAAAGAAATATCAATAGCAAATTCTATGAAAATAGGTACAGGGACGATGAAATTTAGCAGAATGTATAAAAAAATAAAAAATTCAAAATGTTAGAACTGTTAGAACGAAAATATTTATGCGTGTTTTAAATATCGCTAATAAACTTTACATTTTTATTTGAAAAATACTCTTTAATATATAGTTTTAAAGAGAAAGGTGATAAAAATGACAAGTGATAATATTACAGTTATTATGAAACCAACGAATCAATGCAATTTACGTTGTAAATATTGTTATCATGCAGATAATGGATATGACAAAGAAAAAATGACGGATCAAGTATTAGAAAAAGCTATAGCTGTTACAGCTCCGTTTTTTAAGAGAGTTGAATATAATTGGCACGGAGGAGAACCTCTGATTATGGGACTAGATTTTTATGAACGTGTATTATATTACCAAAAGAAATATCGACAAGGTCCGGAACATCACATAATAAATACTATGCAAACTAATGGAACATTAATAACACAAGAGACTGCAGAATTCATAAAGAAATACGGTTTTGGTATAGGATTATCATTTGACGGACCTTTTAATGATCAGACACGTGGAAAAACAGATTATACGCTTAATGCGTATGATTTACTTAAACAAATCGATAAAAGACACGGAACCATTTCCGTTATTGGGGCACATAATATTCATAATTTAATAGACATATATAAATATTTCAATGAAAAAAATATATCATTTAAGTTTTCACCTATGTTTGATTCAGGAGAGGCTAAAAATCATTGTGAATTATTACTTACCGATCCTGCTGAATATGCAGATAAAATATGTGAATTATTTGATTACTGGATGAATGATGTTGATGGTAATATAGAAGTTCGTCCGTTTGCTAGTTATGTTAGTTCTTATTTCACTCACCATATGCGAAGCTGTACAAAAGGAAATTGCATGTATCATATGGCATCAATATATCATGATGGAAAAGTTTATCCGTGCGGGCGTTCATATCCGGAAGAATATTGTTTGGGTAATATTTCTGAGGTTAAGGATATACGTAATCTTTTCAAAGAAAAGGTTTATCAACAGATAGTAAATAAGAGGTATATAAGAGAGAATGAGTGCAGAAGACAGTGTAATATTTTCAGTTATTGCAATGCTGGATGTAATAATGATTGTATTTTATCTGGAGATATAACTAAACCCAATATGTTTCAGTGTATATCTCATCAAATTATTTTAAAGCATATCCATAAACGTGTAAAAGAAGTAATAGAAACAAAAAGAACAATAAATAATTATATGATGCGAATAATAAAACGTTATTCACGCTAATATCATTATATATAATGTTTAAATATATTAGGAATATTTCTGCGAAAAATCAAACGATTATACCGTTTGATTTTTTGTTTGGTGTATTTTTAAATGATGTTGGTGAAAAAAACTTGACATTTTGGATATTAATCATAAAATATAAATAACAAAACCATAGAGAAGTATATTAGATTTGAGAAAGTGTGAAATACTATGAAGACTAAAATTTTTATAATTATTATTTCTTGTTTTTGTATATGGAATTTAGCAGTATATGCAAATAACGGAGATATATCCAGTACACTATATAACACTGATATTATAACATATTTTGACGGAAAACAGATAGAAGGATATTCGTTGGACGGAAGAATGATGATTTGCTTGGAAGATCTGAAGAATTATGGATATACAGTAGAATATGACGATAGTATACGTACATTGTTTGTTAACAAAGACGGGGAAGTGGCGGATGATTTTAGCCCGTATTTTGAACGAGGCACTGCAGGCGGTATAGCTGGATACACTTATGAAACAGATATTAAAGCATATGTAAATGGTGTTTTCGTAAATACAGAAAATATAGGAGGACGGCTTGTAGCAGTTGCAGAGGAATTAGCAGATGTAACAGAAACAGATAATCCAAATAAAGTGATTGGAATGTCTAAATACTTTATGAATTATAATTATGATGATGTCGAAAGGATATTAAACATTTACAGCACAACAGATTCTTTTCTTAATGCAGAACAAATGCTTAATAATCTAAATAATATGAAAACCCCTTTAGGACAAGAATTTTATGCGGCATTGGTAAAAAAAGTTTATCCGATATATGATATGGGATATTTGGTATATGTTAATCAAAGCAGTTCACATGGTTATAACAGCTTTTTGTATTTGCTGAAAAATAATGGAGAATATATTGATTTGAATAATATTTTTAAACAATATAATTTTATTACCGAATGGGGAAAATTAAATGTTTCTGGAGAAGAAGACGGATTATTTATATCTAAAGACAATACTTCCGTATTATTTTCAAAAAATGTTGATGCCAATATCTATGACAAAAGTGAAGAAACTAATAAATATTGCTTGGATTTAAGATCACTTATTATATATAGAAAATAGGTTAATAAGCAAAAGACTATGTCAGAGTATTTATATAACTCAGACATAGTCTTTTTATATTAATGTGTATAAGACTTGTTGTAGTAGATATTAATAATATCTTTACTGTCGTTTCGAGTATGATCTATACAGTCAGTATCATATATATATGAATATTGAGGCGGGTCGCTTGTTGCGGTAAAGCCATATGCAGTTCCCTGCTGATCTGTACTTGTATAAAGATAGCTTTCTAGAATTACATTTTTTAAATATGCTCCGTCACGCAAGTCCTGCATTGAATAAGTATTATTTTCATAACCTAAATCTGGCACGAAAGATACTGCAGTTAAAAATCTGACTTTATTGCCTGCGCGTATTTTACTTGTGCTTGATAGATTTATAGTACCGCTGTCTTTTAATTGACCAGATGCAGTTTCAATACGATAAGAATATCCCGGATTTCCCGTATTAAGTGACATTTTTATTACAATATCGTCATTGGCAGTATAAACACCTGAAGATAAACGTGCAGTTGTAGCAATTGGTGATGCACTGATATTTCCGTTGCTGTCAAAGTGATATGCTTTCCAGGCTTTGCTGGAACGAGCATATTGATCCATCATAATGCCTGTTTCATAAACTTCTGAACCATCTTCACTGATTGCGGCAACGTATATATATGCATTATCAGCACGATTTTTTGGCGAAAAATATAATTTAGCTTTAGAAAGAGAAACCGTTGTTTTAATTGAACGGAATCCCCAATTGTTACTGCTGAAATTATATAAATATGCACCGTTAGTTGCTTCTGTGCGAAATAAACCACCTTTTAACACCTTGGCGTTACTGCCGTATAACTTTCCTGTCCCGCCATAAATAACATGAGCATTTGCATAATCATTAATCCAACTATCTGCTTCTGTTCTGCTTGCAGTGCTTCCGTAAAAGTTAGTAAACTGAAAAAGATAATATTTAGTAGTGTTAGATTCAAATATTGTAACACCTGAATCAGTTTCAGTGACCTTTCCGCCTACTTTGAATGCTCGTCCTATAGCTTCAAATGGGCTTGAGAAAGTAGTGCTTATTACAGAATTTCCACCTGAAACCCTGTATTTTGTTGAGACTGTTGTTTTTGAACTATAAGCCATTGTATAATTCCTCCTTTATAATTGTTGTATTAAAACTGTTTCATTTCAAGCTTTCATCAAAATAATCTGCTTGATAAATTATTTTGACATAGAAATAATTTCAATACTACATATAAGGAGAGAAATAAATTTGTTTTTGTAAATGTAGCACACAAATAAAAAAATTTATGCTTTTTTGATTAGACTTTGTGAAAAAAAACTGACATTTTATGATTAAAATGATAAAATAAAAATATTAAATATATACGCAATATTTTTAGAAGAGGAGTTGTTTTTATGAATGTAGAGAAAATGATTAAAAGAGATATATCTGTTGAAATAGCAAATTATTTGACAAATAATTTACCCTGTTATGAGAAAAAAATATTGATGATGAAAAAACATATGAAACAAATTTTTTGCATCTTATGAATGTTATCGGAAAAAATGTAATCAATATACCGAGAAAGGTACATTATTCTCGTGAACTGATTAAAAAAATGAATGAAGAATTTCCGAAGGAATTATGTGATTTAATCAAATTATTTGAAAAAAAATTTGATAAGGGCGAAAGTGTAAAAGGATATTTAAGTAAAAAAGCATTTGATGTAGAATTCAAGGATATATTATTAAATCAATGGGGTATTAAACACTTACATTTAACAGATAAAGAAGCAAACAGTATTGAGGAAATGAAAAATAATCGTTCTAATATCCTGTTGTTTTTTATTGTAGACAATCAGGATGTATATTTTTTGGATGTGAGGAAACATCCTAAAGGTGCCGGATTTATAACACTTGAAGTGTTATATATTGTATATAACAATAGATGGATGGAGAAAATTGGTGCACGGAAGGTGGAGGGGATTATTGACCTTCAGCCTGAAATCGATTCAAATGAGGAACTTTATAAACTTTATAAAAATGGTATAAATTATAATATACTTAAGTTTGGTAATGAAGTATATATGATGGGATTGGGTGTGTCAAGTAAAGGACATAAGATGGATTATAGTATAATATTATGTGAGTTGAATAGAAAAATTTCTCAAATATCATGTAAATATGGTGATAGGTACGCAGGTTTTGAACTGACTCTAGACGGACATTTTGGAAACGTGATTTTAGAGGGATCAGGAAATAAAATTCTGATTTAGATTTTTTAACGGTATAGGAAGTTTAAAGGAGATTTTATAATGAAAAAGAAGTTAGTTTTAGGTGCGTTATGTGTGTCAATTATTTTGACGACGGGAATAGGTGCTTCTGCGGAAGTAAGCGAAAGTCATTCACAATGGGCGGAGGAAAGTTTGATAAGTGCAGATGAAGCGGGATTATTGCCGAATTTCTTTGCGGACAGAGATTTAACCGCTAATATATCGCGTATTGATTTTTGTCATTTGGCATATAAAATGCTTGAACAAAAATCGCTGATTAGTGAGAATAACGTTAAGAGTTCGTTTGCTGATACAGATGATGCCGAAGTGGCTTTTCTTGCAAATTCGGGAATAATAAATGGACGTTCTGAAACGGAATTTGCACCGAATGACGATATTACGCGTGAGGAGGCGGCAGTAATACTGACGAATACAGCGGAATTTATGGGCGTAAAAGAGGACATAGCTTTATTTGATACTGTATTTTCTGATTATGACACAGTTTCGGATTGGGCAAAGGAATCTGTGCGTAAAATGGATTCTCTCGGAATAATGCGAGGAGTAGGTGATAACAATTTCTCGCCAAAATCAAATTATACAATGGAGCAGTCGGCAATAACAATGCTAAAGTTGTTTAATCTTGATGTGAGTGACTACGCAAGCAATGTGTATGAAGTAAAAATTAACGGTGATTTATCACTTTTTAGCGGTGAGGATAAGCAATGGATAAAAAATGACGGTAAAATAATATTTACATATGACGGTCCTGAGGAAGATATTGCTGATGATGAGAGGTCGTTTGTGTTCTTTGAAAAAAGCGGGAAATGGTATTTTTATATTCATAACAACAAAAGTGAAAATTACAGCAAGAATAATAAATGTACAGGTATATACAATGCCGAAACAGGAAATATGGACTATACACTGATGGTTGATACACTAAATAACAATCAAGGAAGAACAGACCATATTGACTTTGCAGATGATTATTATATGGTAACAACATACGGTTCCGCCGGAGCTGAACCTGTTTCTTATATAACTAATATGGAGCTTTATAGCTATGAAGGCGAAAAGCTTGCTTCTTCTCATTACAGCTCATACTTAGGTGGCGATTTTCTTGATAAGGATGAATATCCGTGTAATAACAGACAGATAAGAGTAGATTTTGAAAAGGCAGAGTCACCGTCAGACAAATATTTTGTTCCAGGTGAAATTTTATTAGATAAATATCCGTACAAGTATAGTGGATATGGAAATGATATTGAGCGTATTTTGTATAGTAAGACAAATGCAGTAAAAGGATATACACCTGTTAAGCTGTCATTGCCTGATTCAGAAGGAAATAATTATGCTGTTTTTAATGAGAAAGGGGATATAATATACAAAAGTGATAAAGAGTTATTTACACTGATATATGATGATAGCATATGTATTGGTGAAAATCACGACAATTCTGTACAGATTTATAATCCCAAAACAAAAGAGTTTGTTGGTTCAATAGAATGGGATACAAATGAATATGATACAGTATATAAGTATATGTATGAATATCTTCAAAAAAATATAGAAAGTGACTGTGTTTCACCAAAAGGCAATTATAGGGTTAAGGGATATAATACATTATACTCTTATCCATACACAAAATATGATTTTTGGAAAAGTGGAGAATTTAACGGATATACACCGGTGTATATGTATTTAGGTCCTAATGAGTGTAAGTATTATTTATATAATCCAGATGGTGAAGTTATAGCAGAATCGGATAGAAAAATTTATCTGATTTCATATGATGGAAACCCTTGTTATACAATCACAAAGCAGGAGTGGGTAGAAACAGCATCAGGAGGACACGATCAATTTTATATTGATGTGTATGATCTTAAAACAGGTGAACTTGTAGAAGTGCCTGAACGTATAAAAGATGTAACGAACTATATGAAATAGAAAAATGGGGGAGAAGAAAATGAAAAAGAAGTTTGTTTTAGGTGTGTTATGTGTGTCAATGATTTTGGCGGCGGGAATAGGTGTGTCAGCAGAAGTAAGTGAAAATCATTCACAATGGGCAGAGGAAAGTTTGATAAGTGCAGATGAAGCGGGGTTATTGCCGAACTTCTTTTCGGACAGAGATTTAACCGCTAATATATCGCGTATTGATTTTTGTCATTTGGCATATAAAATGCTTGAACAAAAATCACTGATTAGTGAGAATAATGTTAAGAGTTCGTTTGCTGATACCGATGATAAAGAAGTAACTTTTCTTGCAAATTCGGGAATAATAAATGGACGTTCTGAAACGGAATTTGCACCGAATGACGATATTACGCGTGAGGAGGCGGCAGTAATACTGACGAATACAGCGGAATTTATGGGCGTAAAAGAGGACATAGCTTTATTTGATACTGTATTTTCTGATTATGACACAGTTTCAGATTGGGCAAAGGAATCTGTGCGTAAAATGGATTCTCTCGGAATAATGCGAGGAGTAGGTGATAACAATTTCTCGCCAAAATCAAATTATACAATGGAGCAGTCGGCAATAACAATGCTAAAGTTGTTTAATCTTGATGTGAGTGACTACGCAAGCAATGTGTATGAAGTAAAAATTAACGGTGATTTATCACTTTTTAGCGGTGAGGATAAGCAATGGATAAAAAATGACGGTAAAACGATATTTACATATGACGGTCCTGAGGAAGATGTTGCTGATGATGAGAGGTCGTTTGTGTTCTTTGAAAAAAGCGGGAAATGGTATTTTTATATTCATAACAACAAAAGTGAAAATTACAGCAAGAATAATAAATGCACAGGTATATACAATGCCGAAACAGGAAATATGGACTATAAACTGATGGTTGATACGTTAGATACATGTCAAAGAGCAACTGATCGTATTGAGTTTGCAGATAATTATTATATGGTAACAACATTCGGTTCAGCTGGATCCGAACCTGCTTCTTTTATAACAAATATGAAACTTTACAGTTATGATGGTGAAATGCTTGCCTCATCTCACAATGATTCATACTTGGGTGGTGATTACCTTGATAAGAATGAATATCCTTGTAATAACCAACAAATAAGAGTTGATTTGGATAAGGCGAAATCGCCGTTGGGTGAGTATTTTGTACAGGGTGAGAATTTGATTAAGTCACCTCCGTATTACAGTCCAACATATAGTAAGGATTTCACATATTTTTATACCGATACGCTGAAAGGATATACACCGGTCAAATATAACGATGAATACATAATTTACAATCCCAACGGAGAAATAATTTATAAAAGTGATAAAAAATTATTTGTAATGCCATATAAAAATAAAATTTGTTTCGGTGAAACCGATGAATATAGTATTGAGGTATATGATATACAGACAAGAGAACATATTGATTCATTGAATTGGGATGAAAATCAGCAATATAAATCCGCTGATGACTATATTGAGGATTTATTGGCAGAAAATATAGACAGCGAGTGCGTATCTCCTAAGGGGAATTATACGGTCGATGGATTTAATATGCTGTTATATACATCTGTATATCCAAAGGAATTTATTGATTTTCTGGATACTGAGGGCTTTAGCGGATATACACCAGTGTACAAATACGAAAAAGGAAGTTCGAAATACTATATATACAATCCCGACGGTGAGGTATTCTTAGAATCTGATAGAAAAGTGTATCTTATCAAACGTGATAATAAAGTTTGTTACACTAAAGTAAATAAAGCGAATAAGGAAGTAGAAGTATATTCACTGTCAGACGGAGAACTTATTTCAACATTGCCATATGATTTTTATACATATTATACTTACAATCAATATGATATAATGGGATAAATCATAGGACAATATTTAAGATAAAAAAGGAGATAATAATGAAACGAAAAATATTTATATTAGTCGCTTTATTTATGTTATTCGGTATTACTGCCACCGCAGAAAATGTCGGTGATGTTATAGGCGCAGTGTATCCGACAGATATAATAACGGATATATGTGGATATGAAATACCTGCGTACAATATAGGCGGCGAAACAGCAGTATTAGTATCAGCTTTGTCGAACTACGGTTTTGATGTAAAATTTGAAGACGGCATTGCCTATGCGGATTATGATTGGCAAAAAGAAAAAACACCTATTTCAGAACCGACAAAATCCGACATAAATGTTCTGTATACGGATATTAAGGTTAAAATAAACGGAATAGAAGTCCCGGCATTTAATATTGACGGTTCAATGGCTATACCGATTGAACGTACCTGTGAAATATATACGGAAGCAAATAAGGATAATGAAATTTCGGATTTCTTTCTGAATTATGTATGGTGTGAACCTGACAAAACACTGTCGCTGGATATCTCTGATGACAGAGTTTCATATCAGGACTTTATGATAGATCTCATCAAAGCAGCTCATATGGATTTTGACAGTAATTTTTATAACCACTATGTAAAAACTGATGATGAAGAAAACACAAATATTGCTTATCTTGAAAAATTCAGCGATATAAAAGATACAAAGTTAGAAAAGTACATAAATTTGCTTGTTAAGGCAGATCTTATAGACGAGTATAGTTATGAAAACGGAAGTAAATTACATCCATACAGAGGTGTCACTCGTACCGACGCAGCATTTTTCATTTCAAGAATTTTGGGATGTTCGTATGACTATGCGGAGGCTTTTGATTACTATATAAGTAAATACGGTCACTATAATCATATAGAGCAAATTTTTGAATCATACAAAGAAACAATACCGGATTATGTTCACTATGACATTCCCTCTTATGACGCATACAAGATTCAAGAATGGTCAAAACCGTATTTTGCATATTTATTGGATATAAATATATTGGCTTTTGATGACAATAATTATATAAAACCAAATGATTTTTTAACAAAAGACAGTGAAAATGAACTAATAACTTCAATGTTAAAATATATGGAAGAAGGTATAACAGATAAAGAAATCAGTTTTACAATAAACAGTAATCGAGTTGGTTTTAAAAAAGATTTTTATATGCTTCATACTCTAACTTCACCTGCACAAATAGTTAATGGTATTTTATATGTTCCGATATATTCAATTTTTAATAAAACATATCGTGAACATTATGTGGACAATATCACTGCTGATGCTTTGAAGCTGAATGTATCCAAAGAAAATGGTATTGTAATTAGCATAGGAGGAGATTTTACTTGTATTTTTAATAATCATTATTTGTTTATGGGCGATTGGGGTATCGTATACAATGTTTTTCCGGGTATTAATGCTTATGTTGAAAAGCGTTTTAGTCAATCGTCGGGAGGAGCATATATTCCAAATTTAATTCGACTTGATTATCCTATTCGAAAGCTCTATGGTGAGCCCATGCTTCCGATATACGATTATAATACCGATTCTCAGATTGAAAATTCATTTGGAATTAACTTTGATACTGAAGCTAACATATATAATTTTAGGTATTTTCAAGCGCTTTATCACGGTTCATGATAATATATAAAAAAGCGGTTCCTCTGAACCGCTTTTTTATGTTTTTATGGTGGCTCTTAATCAATTAAAGATCCTCGTCTTTGTAAATAATGTAATATTTGTCAAAAATATTATGCATATCTTGAATGTAAATATATTTGCCATTCTCGTCAGTATCATTTAACTCAAATGGAGTTCGTCCAGATAAAAGGCAAGTTACAGCTGCAATTCCTGCTGCGTCACCTAAGACACATTGATTCGGCAAGACTCTCATTTCTGACCAAGCAAATGATGAGGCTGATACGGCATACCCAGGAATAAGCAGATTTTTTACATACTTAGTAATAAGAGCTGAGTATGGTATAAATGCAGGAGCTGTTGGAGAGTTTTTGTCTAAAGGATAATTAGGATCATTCATATCTTTGCGGATTTTTTGATAACTTAAATGACCGCAAATATATTTTTTAGAATCATTTTCATCTATATAATCATCTTTTTTGAAAGGATGGATATCGGATTCATAAAAATTGAAACCTATAGATTGACGATTATTAGGATTATCTTTTTCATCAGGATGAGCGGCATAATGGCAGTGATGTTGTGTGACTGCATAATTGTTGTTTTCTGTTTCATTACCTATGGACTCTCTGTCTTGTGAGGTATGTACGGTTTCTCTTATATACAATATATCACCTACAGTTATATGACTTTGATCATTAGCATCTTTTTCCCAAACAAAATCAGCATTTTCAAAACCAGGTAATTGTCTATAAACCATTAGTAATCTTTCAGAATTGTCTTCCAAGAATTTTCTTGAATTTATCCAAGCTTCATCCGTATTTTCATAATCATCTCTAATGTTAGGATAAAAACCAGTGTTTTTATCGCGCTCGTGAGCGCTACCATCCACATTAAAGATTAGTAATCCATTTATCCACCATTCATCTGAGTCAGGACCATCCTGGGCTGCATTAAGTGATTTTAATAAATACTTATCACCGAACTCTTCATTGAATAAATACATTTCAGAAGGATTTTCTGCACTAAATCTACCTCTGTTGTAGAAAGTATCATCTCCGCCTGTGAATTGCCAAGCATGGTGATCATGTTCATCTTTATTATCGTCACTCGGATTATCATCCCACTCATATACGCCATATGTATTATCACCAGTATTCAATTCTATACTTGGTTTAATGCCTTTTAGTTTGAACATAAGTGTAGCTGCAGGCTGACGACCTTTATGCGCAGCGTCAATGTTCTGCCCTAATTCACTATTGTCAAGACAGTGGGTTGGATAGTCAAAACGTCCGGCAGTGGTTGCATTTGTTGTTATACGAGATAATTTTCCATCTTCTGATGCGTCAATAAATATATCTCCGCTTATAATTTCCTTATCTTTTTCAGCGCCTGAAAACTTTATGATACCACTAGGCAAATCGCGATAGATTTTGCATATAGTTATAGATTTTATTATTCCATCTATATCTTGTTCTACGTCGGAAATATCCATTTGGTGCTTTATATTGACACCAAGATTTTTTTCTTTATCATAAATCAAATTTTCTAAGTCAATCGCTTTAGTCTTGGTATTATACCTGTCCTTTTTGGGAATTAATCCTCCGTCATAAGGCATTACATTTGCCACACTACCGCGATATGGGAATCGGCCCATATCAATATAGTGTCGGACATCCCAGAAATTTTGACCACCTACAGTGCCGATACCGCCCAATTCAGGTACAGGTACAGGATTTATAAGAATAATTTCAAAATTTTCAAACCCTGTTGTACAGGCATATTGGTATGCTTTATAAGCTGCACATACACCACCCATTCCAGCACCATAAACTACAATTCTTCTATATGTATCGACTTTTTTGATATCTGCTTCTGTTGCAAATAGAGCTGCTTTATAATCGTCTAATGTCGGGGTGCTTTTATTGATAGGATATAAAGTTAATGATGGTATATCTACTTCAAATCCATCAAAATCAACTGTATTTGTAACAGGATTATAGTGGAATAATTCCTGACGTTTTTTACTGAGGCTATCGAATACATTCTTAAGCTCGCGATTGCGATATTCAATCATTCCAGAATTGATATCATTGACAGTTGCATGGTTTATGTATGATGTATTATCTTCAGTTGCCATCAATTGTACTTCATCTCCTTTTTTGTCAAGAGTGATACAATCAATATTAAGTTTTTTATCATACAAAGTCATTGCATTTAATTGACCTTTTAAATTTTTTGACGGATTAGTTATTTTGTAGTGATTTAATATATATGTTTCAATATCACTTAAATCTGAGAATAAAATATACATAAGACTTTCAGGCATAACAAGGTGGTTATTTACTAATCTTATTGTGGAACGAGTGGTATTTTTGTATAGTGGTGCATAAAAAGCATTGTCAGCAGGTTCTTTATATATAGTGCGTGTTATACCGTTCATAGTTACATTAAAGTATTTTTTCCCGTTAGCATCTATTTGTTCTCTGCTGAAACTTGCTACTTTCCCTTGTGACCATAGACGCCATATACGTTTTTCAAGATACCAGTCACGGTCATTGTGAGAATCATTAATAATGTCCAAATCCATATCCATGCGGAATGTTTCTTTGTTCATATAAAGACCGGAAGCAGTATACGATACCTGTCTTTTATATGCTTGCTCTCCGGATAGAGATTTATAGTATGTACAAGTTTCAGGATTAGAATAAAATCTGTGTTGATATTTTACAACAACATTGGAATTGTTATCAGTCACCGTACATCCTTGCTTCTGTGCGTATGGTATAATATATACCATATTATTAGGTATTGAATGAAGAACGGTGATAACTTGGGTTTGCTCACAGTCCTTAGAATGAGGAATAGACGTCAGCCCTACATCAGCCGGATCTATTGTGGTTCTGCCACGTACTTTTAATGTACATTTTCCTTCCTTATAAAGATTTACAGTCATACTCATAGAACTTGACGGCGCAGTATTATGAAACCACTTTGTTTCTGAATCTGTCTGAACTCCAATAGCAACATGGTCAAGGCAGGACGTAGTAAATGTAATTTTTGCTTGGTTTCCTGCAATGTAAGCATAATTTTCTCCGTTGTTAAGTATAGTTTCAACTTTTGTGATTGATATTGTAGGTGTAAGATTTTTTACTGCGGATAATAATTTAGTCTTATCATAATAAGTACTAGAATTAAAGCTTGTCTGCAGTGTTGAAATGGCATAGGGTTTGCCGTTTATAAAAAGATTTGTGCTGTTTGATGACAGGCGTTCTTTTCGGATATATAGCTTGTCTTCGATATATGATTTTACAGTATTGCTTTCGATTGCTATTGCTCCGAGATAGCTGGCTGATTTTCCAAAAACTGATTCGACTGCTTCTTCAATATTTTTTGTACTAGTTGTAAGGTTAAAATAATTACCGCCTGAAGTATCATTTACGCGGATTCTGTTAGTTATATTAAGTTGTTTACTTAGAAGCCACATAGATTTTGCTTTATACTGTGAAGCTGAATATGAGTGTCCATTATCATCAGTTCCATAGTAAAATCCACAACTGCGGAAATAGTTATCTATATCTACAAAATTAGATTCAAGTGCTGAAATAACATCTTTTCGTTCTGCATATATCCAACCATTAAAGCGAACAGCATTTGGTATATAAAAACTTTTTCCACAGAGAATAATGAAATTATTTTCATCCTGTGTGGCGTCTAAGCCTGTCAGACTTTTGATTTGTGCAATTACCCTATAGTAGTTTTTAGGTACACCTTGTACATCTTTATAATCAAGAACAGCTTCAATAGTTGCATCTGCAGGAATATAATTATCATAATCATAAACAATATAATCAGGCAAATCATTTACTAGAATTTTGTATGTTTTACCGCCTTCTTCGGTAAAGACTATTCTGTCACTATAAACAGAAATATCTGCCTGAGCGACATTATAGTGAATCATAATCCACTCTGATACAGTGCAAAGTTTCTGAATTTGAACATCAAATGATGAGTATACATATCGTTCATCATTGCAGAAAACAGCATCCTGTGCAACAGAAACATAATATAAATCACCTTGTTTTGAACGAGCAAAGGTCTCTTTTGTTTGTGGGTTATAGTCAACTGTATATCCAGCTCCGGTTTCTTCTTCAATTAAATCCTGAACTTTGATATAGTCATGACGATATTCAGTAGCTCCTAAAGGTGCATATGCCATAGAATTACATATAACTTGATTAGCATAAGTAAATGAATAAACCCCTTTGTATATAACTCTTGTACCTTTGTTTGCCGAGATAAACTGTATATCTTCTTCGGCCGCAGCAGAGTATTTTTTTCTTAGGCGATCAATACTTCTTTCCATTTCTGTGAAAGTTACACTTGCAGCAGAATCGACGTAATATTCACCGTTGATTTCTTCTACAGCTGAGACAGGGGTTACTTTAGCAAAAGCTTCTTCCTGATTAGTAACAGCAATCATAACATTAGTTGACTTGTCAAAAATAACATATGTAAATATATAATTATCAACTTGAAAATGACTTGTGGCAATATCAAGAAGGCGTTGCTTGCCTGGAACATAAGGGGGAATATCAGAATCATCATAGCTGTCTTCTACCCTGCATTCAGAATATACTCCGTATCCATAACAGTCACTATGATCAGGACTGTCATCTTCGTCCCATTCCGTATAGTTATCGTATTCGTCCCATGTATCACCATAGTCCACTTCATCCCATTCGTCCCAACAATTATATTCGTTAAAATTATTTGACATTTTCATTCATCTCCAATCTTTTTTTTATAATATTTCTTATATATTTGTTATATATATTTTCAAATTCTATTCCTCTAGATATTGCTTCCTGCATTCGTGTTTTGATATGACTGATGATTATACTAAAAGCTGTACAAGAAAATTCAGGAATATTTTCTATTCCGCCAGCAAGAATAGATTCATTTAAACATCCGCCATTACAAAGATGATATACGTTACATTGTTCTCTACATTTCTGCTTGCGTATGGCACTTTTATTTATAATATTTTTATAAATTTTTGTTTCAAAAACATCATGTAGATCATTAAAGCCCATTATATTTCCAAGACGATACTCTTCAGGATAATATCTTCCGCAGGGATATATGTCACCGTTTGAATGTACACTTAACCAATGTTTTAGACAACTACTGTGTGTACAGTATTTTGGCTTGCCAGATATAACAGATTGTGCATAACTATAGAAGGGACTTATACTGATTCCGGTAGTAGTATCAAATAGCCATAAATCAAATAATTCACATATTTTTTCTGCATAATATTCTGGATCTGTTAATAAAATATCCTCGTTTTCTTTAGCAGATCCAGATGCAAATATTGTATTAAGTTTTAAAGGCTGATTCTTATTGCGGAAATATTCATAAACATCAATTAAGTTATTAATATTATGCTTACCTACAACAGCTATAGTACCAGGGATAATGTTATATTTTTTTAAATTTTCATATCCTTTTAAGGTCATATTTGTATGACTTCGCAAAAAGTCATTGTATGGACCTTCAAATGAAAATCCAATTAAAATGTTATTATCTGCAATAAATTTTGCAACATCTTCAGTGACATAAGTTCCGTTAGACTGCATGCTATTTTTAATATTTTGGTTAGGGTTATGTTTATATTTTTGTTCTAATTCTAGAGCGCGTTTATAAAATGTCAGAGGCATACTTAAAGGTTCACCACCATGCCAGATATAGTGTATACCTGAAAAATGTGGCACGCTTGAAGAAATTAATTTCTCTAGCATTTTGTCTGACATTTGTTCATTATCATAACCTGTTCCAGCGTGATAACAGTGTTTGCAACGTAGATTACAGGCATTAGTAGGTTTTACTATAATAGAAATAAGATCATTTTTATTTATCATAATAAATTCTCCCTTTAATTTTGTATAATATATAATTTAAGATATTTTTTGTTAAATTGCAGAACATAAAATTAAATATGTTCTGCTAAAAATTTAACTGTGTTATATAGACCAATGCATAATAATATTTTTTGATCATCCATGTCTGATATAATATCTGGAGGCAATATATTGTATTTAGAGCACCAATCTATAGCATCTTTTGCTTTTTCAGAAACATCTGTACTATGGGGGCTATTTTTATCCGAAATATATTTTAAATTGAATCCAGTTGCAATTCCTTTTGCAACTGCAGTAGCAAGCTTATTTTTGTTTTTTTGATATATTTCAATATCATTGCTGTTATCTATGAAACATACCTCGAGCAATGCCGAACAAACTCCCTGAGATTTTATTTTTGAAATAACACGGAAATCTTTTCTTTTGACACCTCTGTTGTGATATTTAACGCAATTACATAAGTTTTTTAGAATTTCGTTTTCAACAGTTATTCCACTTTCAGCTGTAGTAACAAATATTTCACTTCCAGAGCCACCTCCTGAATTAAAATGAATTTCCAAAACGTAGTTATATTTTGAAAAATCATAATTATTAGAACCTAAGAATTCAAACCAATTACGATTAGTATCTGCCAATGTTACATTGCAAAAAGATTTTAAATTTTCTTTTAGCAATACAACAAATTCTCTAGTCAACTCAGCTTCTTCATAACCATTGCCGATAGCACCGCTGTCACCATTTCCGTGACCTGCAATTAATAAAACGTTCATCCTCAATTCTCCTTTTTATATGTTAGGTTCATCATATGTCATAGCTTTTTTGCTGTCACTTATACCTTTTGTTGTAGGATCAATTAAAAAATTATAAATACTTATAACCATAATAAAAATTATATATGGGTTTGAAAAAGCTTGACGAATAATCTCAAATAGTTTATACCATGACGTTATTTCAGAGGCTGTTATTCCCATATAGGCAAAAATAGATGAGATTATTGAAACTATTAGCTGAATATAGAACACAGGATTTTTAAATCTTATTTTCCAATTAATCATATTTTTCACACTCCAATCTTTGGATTCGTTGTTCGTTGGATTTTTCTTCTTGTTCAACAATTGTCATCCGTTCAACAAGATTATTGTGAGCTTCAACTTTCTTTTCTAATTGTTCAATTCTGTATAGTGTTTTGTCATTTGATTTCATAACACCTATCATAGAACCAATGATTGTTCCAGCCATTGAAATTAAAGCTACAATAATTGTACTGTCTATAATTTTCATATTTACTCCTCTCGCATATAATATTTTTATAATCCTAAAAAAATATCTTATTATCTATATAAGATAATAGATTGAATACATATAATTCTATAGTTCACCTCCTAAAAACAATATTTTTTTGCATATAGAATGTTGTATCTTTTATATGTAAATTATTTGTTATATGTATATCTAATAATTATAGATAGATAGAAATATATAAATGTAAACTGTTATAATACTTTTTGTTAAATATACGATGTGTTATATTAATTTTTCACATAAGAAAAAAGTATATTATGAAAGCTTAGTTTAAATGTTGAGGATTGAGTGTATAAATAGTGAATCAGAATCTTGTCAGAATATTATGATAGCTATTTTCAAGAACATTTGCTTATGATAAAATAGTTATATTCAGATAATCATTTATTGCCATAAAATAAATAAGCTGGATTCATCAAAATATTTGATGATAAATCCAGTTTGTTTTTTTATTAATATTGAAATAATTGTATAAACAATATATATATATATTGTGATATTTAGACAAAAAAAGATTTTTTTGTGAATTAGGTTCCTTTTTTCACTGCTTTTTGCGATTTATTATTAATGAGGAGCAAAAAAGTTCATTTTCAAAATTACATATAGAGGGGTGGAAAAGTTATGCTTAATTCCTCATATGATGGTGAAATAGAACAATGGGATATGATTGATAAGTATAGTATGAATGTTATATATACTGCATCAGTTGATATACGTCGCAGAATGAGCGCAAAGAAAAGAAGTTTTGATTTTGTTGAGTTTGATACAGATTTAGTAGGAGAACAAGATATATATCCAAGTGAATATGTTATTTCTGATAACAGCGGACATTGTTGCAATGTTAAGAATGAATGGTTGTATGAAGCTATGTTATGTCTTGATGATAAATTAAAAGAAGTGTTGATATTAAAATATTGGTATTTATTATCAAGAAGAGATATTGCAAAGATATTAAACGTTTCAGAGAAAACTATTACAAATTGGAAAAACAAAGCTTTTAAGCTAATAAAAAATTATAAAGAAAGGAGATTGGAGTGTGATATTCGTGGACCTTAAGAATCGAACTGCAGAAAAAGCTATCAACGGGGATTGTGATGCACAGATATTAATGTTGAAACGCTATGAGAGATATATAAATAAAGTTTCAATGGTTACTAAAAAAGATAGGTTTGGAAATTTGATAAGATATGTAGACGAAGATTTTAAAGCAGAGATACAGATGAGGTATCTTGAAGAACTTTTGAAATGTAAGGTGATAAAAAATGATAACAATACAAAGTGACTTATTTGAGTTTGCTTATGTACCCGATTGGTACAGGCATCTTCATGATTTAAATGTATGGTATTGCCGGAGGCATGGCAGTTCAAGAAACCGGCAGTTGAAACAAAGAATGCAGAAACACCGATATTGGAACGATATATACATACAATTTTTCGTAAACAGGCTATTGAATTCAACTCAGAACAAGAAGATAATAAAGCATTAAAATATTTTTACATTGAGAATGAATGTGCCTGCTTTCATACAGGATTATACACCCCGAGCTATAAAGGCATATATGGCTGCTTTTTCAGAAATAAAAAGCAGGATTCTATGCTTGAATGGTATTTTAAAGGCTTTTGTGATGAAATGTCACCATGGCTTAAATATATAGAGCCGTTGCCTGAACGACCGGTGTATCATATGGCACAGCAAGGTTTGAATTTTAATCCCGAATGGTCAATAAGGGTAAATGTTGAGCATATTTTGGGTGATGAAGAAAATCTAAATAGAATTCCCGCAAAAATAAGAAAGGCTAAAAATTTGCCGTTGCTATTGGAAACTGCAGTGGAACTTGCAAGGCGAAAAGCAGTTATAGAACCGGGACTTATTTCTGCACAGGGATATATGGGGAGAGTGCAATATTTACTTCCGATATATCTTACTAAAATGAATAAGCCGGATTTGGCAATGACACTGACAGTTATGGACGGATACTATTTAGGAAATACTTGTCTGACTCTTGAAATGGCATATCTCAATGCTCGGGCAATAGCCAAACCATCAGCACCATGGCTTTTGGAGCTTATAAAATAATTAAAAAACAGAATGCTTGGTAAACAGTTCTTTTTCTGAACTGTTTACCAAGCATTTTTTTATTATCAATGAAAAGGAGACTTTTATATGAAAACTTAATTCAGAGCCGAATGGCTTGCATTTAAAAAAATGCGAGTTTTTTCGGCTTGTTAGAGTGCCGTTTTTCTTGCGGAAAGGCGGTACTTTTTATGAAAATTAAGTATGAGTTTGCGGACGGAGATGTGGAGGTTGATGTTCCTAATGAATGGGCGAGTATTCTTGTGGAACTGGACAGACTGGAGAGGAATAATGATAAGAAGGAAAGACGCAGGCACTATTCGCTTGATGCGTGTGTGTATGAAGGAATTGTTTATGCGTCGGAGGACAAAAATCTTACGGCAATTTTTGAAACAGACAGTAAGTTCGGAAGATTAACAGAAGCGATAAAATATCTTTCGGATAAGCAGAAGTCCCTTATAAAGGCTGTATATTTTGACGGAATGTCTGTAAGTGATTATGCGAAACATATGGGGATAAGTCAGTCGGCAGTATCACAGCAGTTAAAAACAATTTATAAAAAGCTGAAAAAGTTGTTATAAAAAATCTTATATTTCAGTGTTTTTGTGTCCGTATAGTGAAGGGTATTAAAAAAATCAACCTTTCGGAAAGGATGTTTAACTATGAAACATACATTAACAATCAGTGTTTCAAAGAAACCGAGAGCAGATAGTATTGTGAATTTCCGCAGTATATCAATAAGAGAGAAATTTCTCCGTCTTTTGTTTGGCATACCGTGTAAGATGACAATACTTGTTCCGGGTGACAGTGTAGAGAAACTTTCGATATGTGAAGTGAACAAGGAGGGGAGAGGATGAGCAGAACGAAACTTTTGCTTGACGTTGTAAGCGATATGCGTTCGCTTGCTGACAGCTTGGAAACCATGGCAAATGCCGTGGCGGGCAATGACGGCGTATCAAAGGAAAAACAAGCTGATAAGCCGAGTGTTACACATGAAATGCTGCGTGAACTTGCGGTTAAACTGTCACGAAACGGTAAGCGTGAGGAAATAAAACAGCTTATTGAAAAATACGGAGTAAAGAATATTACCGCTGTTGCAGAATCAGACCTTGATTCATTTTATGCAGATTTACAGCAGATGGAGGTATCTTGATATGCCGCCGTTAAATCACGCTGTACTTTCTGCGTCATCGGCATATCGTTGGCTGGAATGTCCGCCGTCAGCACTTGCAACAGCAGATATTCCGGACGAAACAACAATATATGCACAGGAAGGTTCGGCAGCTCATGAAATGGCGGAATATAAAATCAGATGGCATTTAGGTGCAAAAGACCTTGCACCTCCGAATGTCGGAAACTTCAATGCAGAAGAAATCGACAGATATACAGACAGCTATGCGTATTATGCGACAGATAAAATTGAAACAATAAGAAAAATATGTCCCGACGCAATAGTTATGGTAGAACAAAGACTTGACTTTTCAAATTATGTTAAGGACGGATTCGGTACGGGTGACCTTGTTATAGTTGCAGATGATGTACTGCAGGTGATAGATTTTAAGTACGGCAAAGGCGTGACGGTATCGGCTGAGCTCAATCCGCAGATGATGTTGTATGCGTTGGGGGCACTTAATCTTTATGGTTATCTGTATGACATCAAGACAGTGAAAACAGCCATTGTTCAGCCAAGACTTGATAATATTTCCGAATGGGAGATTTCTGTTGATGAACTTCTGGAATGGGCGGAGAATACACTGAAACCGATAGCCGAACTTGCCGCAAAAGGCGAGGGCGAATTCAAAGCGGGAAATCATTGTCGATTCTGCAAATTAAGAGCTGTATGCAGAAAACGTGCAGAACTTATGCTTGAAACAGCAGAATATGAGTTTAAAGACCCCGCGGAACTTAATGACAATGAAATATTGCACATGCTGACAATAGCGGACGACCTGTCAAAATGGGCAGAAGATGTATATTCTTATGCACAGGCGAAAGCTATAAATGAGGGGAAAAGCTGGAGCGGATTTAAAATAGTCGAGGGACGTTCCAAACGACAGTATGTGGATGAAAACAAGATTGCAGAGGTCTGCCGAAATAACGGTTATACCATGTCGCAGATATATAAAAGCACGCTTATAGGTATAACGGATATGGAAAAGCTTATGGGCAGAAAAATTTTTAAAGAACTGCTCGGTGACTATATCATAAAACCGAAAGGCAGACTGACACTTGTGCCGGAAACGGATAAGAGAGAAGAAGTACATACATTGGGTGAGTTTAGAAAGGAATTTTAATATGGCACATTTAGTAACGGGTAAAGTCAGATTGTCATATGAACATATATGGGAGCCTGCATCTATTAACGACAGTGATGAAAAGTACAGTGTTTCTTTGATTATACCAAAGTCTGATACAAAGACGGTAAAAGATATTCAAAACGCAGTCGAACAGGCAAAGCAGGACGGCAAAGCAAAGTTCGGAGGAAGAATACCTGCGAATTTGAAACTGCCTCTTCGTGACGGTGATATTGAACGTCCTGATGATGAGGCATATAAAGACTGCTATTTCATAAACTGCAATTCAAAAGATAAACCGCAGATTGTTGATAAGAATGTACAGCCTATTTTAGACAGAAATGAGGTTTACAGCGGATGTTATGCAAGAGTGTCAATATCTCTTTATCCGTTTAATACAAACGGAAATAAAGGAATTGCGTGCGGACTTGGCAATATACAGAAGATTGCAGACGGAGAACCGCTTGGCGGACGTACCAGAGCAGAGGACGATTTTGAAGCATATGACGAGGAAGATGATTTCTTAAATTAAGGTGAATTGGAGATGTATGCAAAAAAAGAACACCTCGTAAGATGTTCTTAAATAATATGCTGTTGAAGCCATTGAAGAATATCAGAATCAGACTGAGTTCCTGACGCAACTGATAGAATAAGTTCAATCAATTCGGTATCAGTGTACTTTAAATCAATGCCGTTTATTGCAAGAAATACAAGCATTGCGTGAGTGCCGATTCGCTTATTACCATCTACAAACGGATGATTTTTTACAAGTCCAAAACATAGGCGAGAGGCTTTATCCAATAAAGTCGGATACAGTTCCTCTCCACCGTATGTTTGGAATGGTGTATTGATAGCTGATTCTAAAAGAGAATCATCGCGTATATCAAGTGAACCTCCGAATTCTTTCACAAGCTGTGAATGTAATAATAAAATTTGTTCTTTAGTAAGGATTTTCATTTTGCAAGTTCCTCATATACGGCCTTATTACGAGTAATTAAATTTTCTGATATAGCTAATACATCATCAGTTTGTGCTGATAATTGTTCATCAGCTTGATTGAATTCTAAAATTAGATAGCGAGGTGAGTTGTTTTTTAGAATTACGGCAGAACCGTACTGGTCAACAAGTCTTGCTACTTTAGAAAAGTTTTGATTGGCTTCGGAAATAGAAACCATTGTTTTGGTATTGACATTCATATTGCATACCTCCATTTCTTTTATATAAATATTATATTCTTATTTTAGGATAAAGTCAACCTAAAATTTAATGGTAAATGGTGAAAACTATGAAAAAATTAAGCTGTGATATTGAAACCTTTTCTGACGTAGACCTTATAAGATGCGGAGTATATAAGTATGCGGACTCTCCTAATTTTGAGATGTTACTGTTTGCATATGCTGTTGATGATGGTGATGTTCATATAATTGATATTGCAGGCGGTGAAGAACTTCCGGAGAAAATAATACAAGCGATAAAATCAGATACCGTTGTGAAAACGGCATATAACGCACAATTTGAGCGTGTGTGTCTGTCAAGGTATCTTAAGCTTCCCGATGGAGAATATCTTAATCCTCAGTCTTGGTACTGCACAGCTGTGCAGGCTGCGGAACTGGCACTGCCTTTGTCACTTGCCGATGTCGGAAGTGTACTCGGATTAGAGAGGCAGAAGATGACTGAGGGCAAGGAGTTAATTAAGTATTTCTGTGTACCGTGCAAGCCGACAAAATCAAACGGAAACTGTACCCGAAACAGACCGTGTCACGATATAAACAAGTGGGAAACATTCAAAAAATACTGTATGCGTGATGTAGACGTTGAACGTCAGATTGCCGATAAACTTAAAATGTATCCTATAAGTGATGAGGAACATCGACTATATGTTCTCGACCAAATAATAAACGACAGAGGGGTATTAGTTGACAGTGAATTGGCTGAGCAGGCGGTAAAGCTTAATTCAATACAGACGGCTGTGGCGGTTGAACAGGCATATATGATAACGGGACTTGAAAATCCTAATTCAGTAACGCAGTTAAAACAGTGGCTCAAGGAAAAGGGTGTGGAAATTGAAAGTCTGTCAAAAAAGTCTGTTAAAAGTCTGGCAGATGAAACAGACGGAGATGTCAGTGAAATGCTGAAACTCCGTCTGCTTATGGCGAAAACGTCCGTCAAGAAATATGAGGCTGTAATACGCAGTGTGTGCAGCGATAACCGTGTACACGGAATGATGCGTTTCTGCGGTGCAAACAGAACGGGAAGATGGTCCGGTAACATTCTGCAGCCGCAAAACCTGCCTCAGAACCATCTGCCGGACTTAACCCTTGCAAGGGATATTGTAAAGGACGGAGATTTTGAGATGCTTGACATGATGTTCGGAAACGTACCGAATGTCCTATCGGAACTTATAAGAACCGTTCTCATTCCAAAACCAAACCATAGATTTATTGTCGCAGACTTTTCGGCTATTGAGGCTCGTGTGCTTGCTTGGATAGCAGGAGAGCAGTGGCGAATAGATACATTCAAAAACGGCGGTGATATTTACTGTGCGTCCGCAAGTAAGATGTTTAAAGTGCCGGTGGAGAAACACGGAGTAAACGGCGAACTGCGTCAAAAGGGGAAAATATCCGAACTTGCCTGCGGTTACGGCGGCTCAGTCGGTGCGTTAAAGAATATGGGTGCTGTTGAGATGGGAGTGCAGGAGAATGAACTTCAGGGCTTAATTAACGATTGGAGAAATGCCAATCCGCATATTGTACGTTTTTGGTACGAAGTCGGCAATGCGGCAATGAAAGCAATAAAAGAAAAAACAACCGTTCCGTTAGGAAAACTTGTGTTTGCGTATGAACGGGGGATATTATTCATACGTCTGCCAAGCGGAAGACGGCTGTCATATATAAAACCTCGAATCGGTACAAATAGGTTCGGCGGTGACAGCATTACATATATGGGGATAAACTCCGCAAAGAAGTGGGACAGACTTGAAACTTTCGGCGGTAAGCTGACAGAGAATATCGTACAAGGGACTGCAAGAGATTTGCTTGCAAATGCACTGATAAATGCGGCAAATGCGGGATATGATACTGTTTTTCACGTTCATGATGAAATTATATGTGAAGTTCCGAACGGTTACGGTTCGGTTGACGAACTGTGCAAGCTGATGTGTATAAAACCCGAATGGGCGGACGGACTTCCGCTTAATGCTGACGGTTTTGAATGTGAGTATTATAAAAAGGAATAACAAAAATGCAAAAGAAAATAAATTTAAAGGGGTACGATTATGAAAATAAGATGTTTGGATAAAAAAGACTGCTTTGCTAATGCAGACGGTTATTGTATTTGCTTAACGAATAATGATTTCGGAGGAAGAAGATGTTCGTTTTATAAGACAAAGACGAAAGCTGCGACAGAACGCAAAAAAGTTGAGAAACAATTAAAACGAAAGGGAAAAACGGGATTAATAGACATGTATAACGGGAGGGGACAATGAAAATATCTGTCGGGAACAGCCGTACATCAAGAGCGTGGAAGATTAAAGAATTTTCGTGGGAGAAATTTGTTCAGAAGTGTTCTCAGACAATACGAACGGCTGAAACGGTGCAGGAATATCGTAAACTTCCTAAAGGTCAGCAGGATAATATCAAAGATGTGGGCGGATTTGTCGGAGGTGAACTTCGCAGCGGTCTAAGGAGAAAAGATACTGTGATTAACCGATGTCTGCTCACTCTTGATGCGGATTACGCAGACGAGGATTTTTGGGAGCAGATTGAACTGTTCTTTAATTTCAAATGCCTGATATATTCCACACACAAGCATACTGCACAAACACCGAGATTCAGGCTTATTATCCCTCTGTCACGTCCTGTTACGGCAGATGAATATACGGCGGTTGCACGCAGAATAGCGGCAGATATAGGCATAGAACAGTTTGACGATACAACGTATCAGCCGCATAGACTTATGTATTGGCCGTCAACATCTTCTGACGGTGAGTTTGTATTTCAGCACCGTGACGGTGAAGAAATAGATGCGGACGCAGTGCTTGCACGTTATAAAGACTGGCATGATACTTCTGAATATCCTGTTTCGTCAAGACAGAAAAAAATTGTATCACACGCATTGAAGAAACAGGCAGACCCTCTGACAAAGCAGGGAATAGTAGGTGCATTTTGCCGTGCATATACGATACAGGACGCAATAAGCACATTCCTTTCAGATGTATATGAACCAAGCAGTCTGAACGGCCGTTATGATTATATCCCCGCCGATTCCGTAGCCGGAGTGATAGTGTATAATGACAAGTTTGCATACTCTCATCACGCAACAGACCCTGCCTGCGGTAAGCTGTGCAACAGCTTTGATTTGGTGCGGATACATAAGTTTTCATATCTTGACAAAGATGAAACCGACAGTGAGAAATCAGCCTCATTTAAAGCAATGACAGACTTTGCAATGCAGGACGGCAGAGTTAAAGAACAGACACTGACGGATAAGGAAAAGGCTGTGTATGAGGAGTTTTCTGTGATTGATGACAATGACGATACATCGTGGCATAAGTATTTGTCTGTAAATAAGCACGGCGATGTAGAGAACAGCATACAAAACCTCACGATAATACTTCAGAACGATCCGAAACTAAAGGGAATAGTTTTTAACGAACTGTCGGACTGTATAGAAATTAACGGTGATGTACCGTGGCAGCACCCGTCTAAGTATTGGCGGGACGCTGATGACGCACAGCTGCTTACATATCTTACATACAGCTACGGTAAATTCACAAGAGTGAATTATGATGTGGCACTTGCAAAAGTTGTTGATGACCGTTCGTTCCATCCGATACGGCAGTATCTTGACGGTCTGCCGAAGTGGGATAAGCAGAAACGTGTAGATACGCTTTTAACGGATTACCTTGGTGCAGAGGACAATCCATACACTCGTGCGGTTATCCGTAAAACACTATGCGGAGCGGTAGCAAGAGTAATGGTGCCGGGAATAAAGTTTGACACTATGCTTGTACTGTCAGGACCGCAGGGAATAGGAAAGTCGACGATTATATCCAAGCTGTGCGGTGAGTGGTTTAACGATTCGCTTTTATTATCCGATACGAAGGATAAGACGGCGGCGGAGAAGCTACAGGGATTTTGGATTTTAGAGATAGGCGAGCTTGCAGGACTTAAGAAAACTGAGATTGAAACACTGCGCGGCTTTATATCAAGGCAGAACGATGTGTTCCGTGCGTCCTTCGGTCGCAGAGCGACGCCGCATTTAAGACAGTGTATTTTCATAGGCACAACGAATGCGGAACACGGATACCTCAGAGATACTACGGGCAACCGACGTTTTTTCCCTGTTAAGGTATCGGGGAACTCGGAGAAAAAGCCGTGGCAGATTACGCAGAATGAAATAGACCAGATTTGGGCGGAGGCGCTTGTGTATTACAGGAACAAGGAACCGCTTATTCTTGATGAGCAGACGGAGAAACTTGCTAAGAAACTTCAGCGTGAGGCTATGGAAACAGACGAACGTGAGGGTATGGTGCGTGAATACCTTGAAACATTGCTGCCTGTAAATTGGAATGAAATGTCCTTGTATGAACGTCGGAATTTTCTTGACGGAAGTGAATTCGGAGAGGTGAATATTAAAGGGGAAATAAAGCGTCAGAAGGTATGCAATATGGAAATATGGTGTGAATGTTTCGGTAAGGCGAAAGCGGATTTGAAAAGGATTGACGCAAATGCCATATCTGCCATTATGGCAAAAATAGAGGGCTGGCAGAAGATGAGCAAAAAGAGCCGTTTCGGAATTTACGGAGCGGCAGCAGGTTACGAAAGGACAGAGGTATAGACTTCTATACCTGTTTTGTGTTCCGATGTAACCGAAAAGTTCCGTAAAAAAGCTTGGTTCGGAACACTCGAAAACGGCATAAAACCTATATAAATTAAAGGTAATGTTCCGATGTTACCTAAAAAGTTATATAGATTATATATTATTATATTAAAAATTACGCACATATATATACGCGCGTAGGATATAGGGAACGGAAGGAACTTCGGAACTTGTATGGGAGGTAAAATGCGTGAGAATGAGATAGAAAAAATGCTTGTGAATGCAGTGAAAATACACGGAGGTCTTGCACTGAAATTTGTATCGCCGAACTTTAACGGTATGCCCGACAGATTGATTTTGCTGCCTTTCGGAAAAATTGCATTTGCAGAGATGAAAGCACCAGGACGGAAAATGAGGAGCATACAGATAAAGCGAAAAAGGCAATTAGAAGCATTAGGGTTTTTGGTGTATTGCATTGACGATACGGAACAAATCGGAGGTGTGCTTGATGAAATTGAACAGAGCTAATTTGCATGAGTATCAAAAGTACGGTGTTGATTTTATAATAAACAATCCGATTTCGGCACTTATGCTGGAATGCGGTCTTGGCAAGACGATAACAACACTCACAGCTGTAAGTGACCTCATGTATGATTATTTTGAGATTTCAAAAGTCCTTATAATAGCTCCTCTCAGAGTTGGACTGTCGGTATGGAAACAGGAGTGTGACAAATGGGAACAGTTAAAATACCTGAGATGTTCAATAGCAATCGGCAGTGCGGACGAAAGGGAAAAAGCCTTAAAAGCAGACGCAGACATTTATATCATAAACCGTGAAAATGTAGAGTGGCTTGTAAATAGCGGTCACATTGATTTTGATATGGTTGTGATAGACGAACTCAGTTCGTTTAAATCCCATCAAAGCAAACGGTTTAAAGCACTGCGTAAGGTCAGACCTAAGTTTGACAGAATTGTAGGTCTGACAGGAACACCTGCACCTAACGGCTTGATTGATTTGTGGGCTGAGATAAATCTGCTGGATATGGGAGAAAGGCTCGGAAGATATATAACAGGTTTTCGTGATGAATATTTCAAACCGGATAAACGAAACGGTGCGATTGTGTATTCATACAAGCCGTTGGTTAATGCAGAAAAAAGGATATATGAGAAAATATCGGATATATGTATTTCGATGAAAGCAACGGATTATATCAAAATGCCTGAAAGAATAGACAATATTTACGAAGTTGAGATGAACGATAAAGAGATGAAACTTTATCGGAAACTTGAAAAGGAAATGTTTCTGCCGTTTGCCGACGGTGATATTGATGCAGTGAATGCGGCGAGTCTCAGCAATAAACTGCTGCAGCTTGCAAACGGTGCGGTTTATGATGAAAACCAAAATGTGAAGAAAATACATAATCGTAAACTTGAAGCTTTGGAGGATTTAATTGAGGCGTCAAACGGAAAGAGCATACTTGTTTATTACGGCTATAAGCACGATAAGGACAGAATAGCAGAAAAATTTAATATCCGTGAGATAAAAACGGAACGGGATATTTGCGATTGGAATAACGGTAAAATACAAATTGCGTTGGCACATCCGGCAAGCTGCGGACACGGACTGAATTTGCAGAAAGGCGGAAGCACGATTATATGGTTCGGACTGACGTGGAGTTTGGAGCTGTATCAGCAGGCGAATGCAAGACTTTATAGGCAGGGACAGAACAACACGGTAGTTGTTCATCATATTGTGACCAAAGGTACGGTTGATGAAGATGTGATGACGGCTTTAAATGATAAAGACATGGGACAGGCTTCTTTGATGGAGGCTATAAAAGCAAGGATGGAGGGAATATACAAATGACGGCAAAGGAATATTTAAGTCAGCTTATAACAATGGATAATGCGATAAACAGAAAACAACAGCGTCTTATGACACTTCGTGATGTTGCAATGAATACCACTCCGAATTACAGCGGAGAAACAGTTCAGCATACACGGAATAAAAATCCGCTTGAAAATATAATGACAAAGATAATCGATATTGACCGTGATATTGACAGAGATATTGATGAACTTGTCGATTTTAAAGCAGAAGTATGGGAAAAGCTTGATAAAATCGCAGATGAAAGATATAAACGGATTTTGTGGCTTAGATATGCCGACCGTAAAACGTGGAGATATATTGCGTTGGAACTTAATTTTACAATACGGTATATTCATAAAATGCACTTGAAAGCTTTGGCTGAACTTGATAAAATCATATAAAAAGAAAATTGGACACTATAGTTCACGCAAGTTCACTTCAGTTCACTCTTGAACATCGTAAAAAAGTGTGTTATGCTATAATCGCGAGAGAAGAATAAACAGAGAGATGATATGTAACAGTCGGCTTTGTGTATTGTTCCAATAATTGAGGTTGTATTATTCCGATACACTTGATATTATTCCGATAATACGGTATTGCAGGGAAGATTAGAAATAAATATTTAAGACTTGAAAGTGAAAAGTTATACAAAGAAGGATGTTTCCTATACGGAGCGTCCTTTTTTCGTTGGAGGAAAGAATATGCCATATAGACCAAAGAAACCATGCAGACATCCGGGCTGTGCAAATTTAACTGACGGAAGATATTGTGAGGAACATATATCATGTCACCCTGAAGTTACTCGCTCAGCCACAAAGCGTGGATACGGAAGTAAATGGAGAACATCAAGTAAGGCATATCTTAGAGAACATCCTCTGTGCGAGATTTGTAAGAGGAACGGGAAATACGTTCAAGCTACGGTGGTTGACCATATCAAACCGCACAGAGGTGATAATAAATTGTTTTGGGATAAAAGCAACTGGCAGAGCCTTTGTAAGAGCTGTCATGATAAAAAAACGGGACGGTTTGACAGTAAACCTACATACAGTTACTGAAATCGTCCCGATATTTATTTGTCGAACAAATCGCTGTGTGTTCCTGTTCTTTGCAGTGTAAGAACAAGAATGTTTTTTTCAATGCGATACATCAACAGCCAATCCGGTTGAATATGACATTCACGGTAATCCTTGAGATTGCCTGTTAACTGATGGTCATTGTATTCTTCCGGCAATGTCTGTTCTGCGGCAAGCATACGAATTACATCGTCAAGAAGCTCAATGTTTAGGTTGCGCTTGATTGCGAGTTTGTAGTCTTTTTTAAATCTGGAAGTCCAGATGACTTTTAGATTCATGACTTCAACTCCTTTAGAGCGTCTTCAACATCATATGCCTTTAAATTGGGATCGCGCAACATACGCTCGGTTTCAAGCATTGCCGCCACTGTTTCTGAGTTGGGTGTGTTTATAGTTATGTCGAACGGAATACGTCCTTCGCGTACTGACTGACGCAGAAAAATGTTAAACGCTGTGGTCATATTCATACCAAGCTGAGAAAACAGTGTATCGGCTTGAGCTTTCAAGTCGCTGTCAATGCGAAAACTTACATTTGATATGTTAGCCATGTAAAATCACTCCTTCCGTTGATTGTAGTATTATTATAACATATTAGACTGCTAATATCAAGCTAATAAAACGCAATCAGCAGTTTAATATATAAATATTATATGCAATTATAATAAAGATATCATAGGCAGCGAAGCAAATAAAAAATATATAATCGGTTAAAGGTTTACAATCCCGAATGAACAAATAATCGGGCATTTTATGGGTACACTCTCCCCAAGGGGCTATATAATCTTAAAAAAATGGGTGAGCGTAGACCGTTGCCCCCATTTACGCAAATTTTCGCAAAATTAAGCAAGGGGGCCTAAAAACGGTCACATTAAAATTATCGCATAACTAAATATACACTTGCATTATTGCATACTTGAAATCGTCCTCAAGTGTGCATTTTTTATTGCTTTTTAATATAAAAAAGGTTCACAAAAATGTGAACCGATTATTATCAGGGCTACAAACGAAAATTCAATGAAGCTATTTGGTATTACAAAAGTAAATTGAACACTGACAATAAAATAATATAAAAACAGTAAAATCTTCATAAGCATTCCTCCTCCTAAAACGCGATTCTTTTCGTTTGCTCTGAACCACACTTGGTCTGGTGAGTCATAGAGGAGCTTAATAGATGACTCATAAATATTATATCACAACATTATGAAGATTTCAATTATTCGGCTGTTGTTTATTGAATTTTACTGATAGAGGAGAACAGTTTATGACCGAAGAACAGAAAATTAAAATTCGCAGAATGCGGCTTGACGGTAACGGATATAAGCATATTGCAAGTACACTTATTCTGCCGCTGAGTACAGTGAAATCATATTGTAAACGGAACGGACTTGTAGGCGTAGGACCAGTGGTGGCAATGAACAACGATGTATCTGTACAGCTTGGACTTATCTGTCGGAACTGCGGAAAACGGCTTAAGCATACAGCAGGCAAAAAAAGAAAAGTTTTTTGCTCGGACAAATGCAGAAAACAATATTGGAATCTACATAACGGAGGAAAAGTATGATTGAACATATAGAACCGAAAGCAACAGCAGACGGAGTTGCAGTGTATTGTGCTCACGATAAAATTGTCGATACGGACAGCTTGGTGGGCAATCCGAGAAATCCGAACAAGCACCCTAAAGAACAGATAACAGCATTGGCTAAAATCATAAAACGTCAAGGCTGGCGACATCCGATTGTAGTGTCAAACCGTTCCGGATTTGTGGTAAAAGGTCACGGAAGACTTCTTGCCGCAAAAGAAATCGGAGCAAAGCAAGTTCCCGTTGATTTTCAGGATTATGAAAGTGAAGCTTCGGAATATGCCGACCTTATGGCAGATAATAAAATACAGGAGTTTTCAGAACTTGATATGAAAATGTCTGCTGATATTTTACAAGATATAAAGGACAGCGGTGACATTGAACTTGAAATGTCTGCATTTACGGAAGAAGCACTTAATGAACTTCTCGCCAAATCGCAAGAGGGTGAAGTTAAAGAAGATGATGCAGATTTGACACCTCCGGAAAATCCGGTATCTGAACAAGGTGATATATGGCTTTTGGGAAAACACAGATTAATATGCGGTGACAGTACCAAATCGGAAACATATGAAAACTTGATGAATGGCAAAAAAGCAAATCTTGTTGTAACAGACCCGCCGTATAATGTTGCATACGAGGGCACAGCAGGTACTATTCAAAATGACAGCATGGAGGACGGAAAGTTTTATGAATTTCTGTTTTCAGCTTTTAAGTGTATGTATGATGTTTGTGCGGATGGTGCAAGTATTTATGTTTTTCATGCTGATAAGGAAAGTATAAATTTCAGAACGGCATTTCGTGATGCCGGATTTTTCTGTCATCAAACGTGTATATGGGTGAAAAATACACCCGTGCTCGGCAGATGTGATTATCAGTATTGTCATGAGCCTATACTTGTTGGATGGAAACCTACTGCCGGACATAAGTGGTACTCTGACAGAAAACAAAGAACGGTATGGAATTTTGACAAGCCGAAGAAATCGGAACTTCATCCGACAACAAAACCAATACCGCTTGTGGCATATCCGATACAAAATTCAAGTGTGGTCAATTCAGTTATTCTTGAACCGTTCGGCGGCAGCGGAAGTACATTGATTGCGTGCGAACAGACTGACCGTATATGTTATGCGATTGAGATTGATGAGAAGTTTGTAGATGTAATTGTAAGACGTTATGTGGATTTTAAAGAAAATTCAGATGACGTTTTTTTATTGCGTAACGGTGAAAAAATTCCGTACAGTGAGGTATTGACTAATGAGTAATTTAACACTTGGCTCATTATTTGACGGCAGCGGAGGTTTTCCTCTTGCCGGAATGATGGCTGGAATTACGCCTATATGGGCGAGTGAAATCGAACCATTTCCTATTCGGGTTACTACCAAGCGTATTCCGCATATGAAACACTACGGGGATATTTCAAAAATGAACGGCGGAAAGATTGAGCCGGTTGATATAATTACATTCGGGAGTCCTTGTCAAAACTTGTCTTTGGCAGGAAAACGTGAAGGGCTAAACGGTGAAAAATCATCAATGTTTTTTGAGGCGATTCGGGTTATAAAGGAAATGAGGGAGAGTACAAATGGAGAATATCCGAGATGGATTGTGTGGGAGAATGTGCCGGGAGCAATGTCAAGCTCAAAAGGACAGGATTTTAGGACAGTCCTTGAAGAAATCTGCAAAATCAAAGATGAAACCGTACATATTCCTATGCCTGAGAAGAAATGGACAACAGCCGGAGAAATTGTGGGAAATGATTATTCCGTTGCCTATCGAATACTCGATGCGCAATACTTCGGAGTCCCTCAAAGACGCAGAAGAATCTTTCTTGTCGCAGATTTTGCAGGAGAATGTGCCAGAAAAGTATTATTTGAGTCAGAGAGCGTGTTCGGGAATTTTAAGAAGAGCCTCTGCTCGTGGCAAGGAACTGCCGGAACTGCTGAAACGGGCATTGGAGAAACAGGCACAATATGTTTAAACGATCAAGGCGGAGAACGTATAGATGTGACGCAAGACAAAACAACTACATTGAGAGCACAGGCACATCATCCGCCGTGTGTAATGTTTGAAAATCACTCTCAAGATACAAGATATATAGGTCCGTTGGAAGTATCACAGACAGTGCTTGCAACTTTCGGAACGGGCGGTAATAATCAGCCGTTTGTCGTACATACACCAAAAACTTTAAAAATCAGATGCGGATGTGACGGCGGTGGTAAAGGTGCATTGATACAAGAAAATAAGTCGGCAACATTAAGCTGTAATAATGACCAGACCTTATTTGAACCGAAAGTGTACGGGATATGTTCAAACGATAGCAATTCGATGAAGTCTGACAATCCGAACAGCGGAATATATGCGGCAGATACTTCTCGCACCATTGACTGCGGAGGTGTAAATCCGTCATCTAATCAAGGAGGTATGGCTGTTGTTGCATTACAGGGTTCAATGATTGGACGTAAGGAGAAAAACGGACCGAACGGCAGCGGATTTAATCAGGATACATCATTTACATTAAATACAGTTGACCGACATGCGGTTGCATACGGAATTGACCGTGCTGCATTTAATCAAGGACAAAATGCGTTATATGATTTTGCAATAGAAAAAGAGAAACAGCCGACAATGGTGGCAAAAGGTCCGGGAGCGGTAGCCGAACCTGCATATTCGGCAAGCAAGGCATCATTCTTTACAAGTGCCGAAAAAGAATGTGCAAATACACTTGTTGCAAGCGATTACAAAGACCCTCCGCTTGTAAATGATACAAACGGTACGGAATATATAGTAAGACGTCTGACACCTAAAGAATGTGCTCTGCTGCAAGGGTTCCCTGTATGGTGGTGTGACGGTTTGGAAACAGAAAATCCTACGGAAGAAGAAATTCAGAAATGGTCGGATATTTTTGAAAATCACAGAAAAGCACTTTGTAAAAGTACAAAACCGAAAACAAGAAATCAGATTATAAAGTGGCTTAAAAATCCTCATTCCGACAGTGCGGAATATACGATGTGGGGAAATGGTGTTGCACTTCCGTGCGTGTTCTATGTATTGAACGGAATTGCTCACTATGCTGAACTCACAAATTCTGTAATATAATATTGTGTACTATACACCTTGATATATTTTCTGCATGACGGTAATATGTGCTTAACAAAAAAATAAAGGAGGATTACCGTAATGGAGATTAAATATAATCTGACAGGAACGGACAGAAAGGCTCTTGTGAAAGCAGTTAGCAATATAATTGGAAAAAAGTCTAAATATCTTGGAGCACCGTCGTTTGCTTATCAAATTGGAGACTACTGCACAGTTACGAGTGACGGAACACTTAAAATTTCAAACGACACCGACAATGATAAGGTTGAGCATTTACTTGAAAAGCTGTATGAGTGCGGATATGAAACCGAGAATGATGAAAATGTTGATATTTCAGATACAAATAAAGATTTTGAAAGTGAAACAATAGGCTGTTCAATCGGACTGCCGATTGCAAAATTATCTGATAAACCTTGTAGCGATAAAATAATTGCAAATCTCAAAGCGATTATTGCGGGTAAAATGACCTTGTTTCAAAAAGCAGTCGGTACGGATAAGGAACTGAAAGTTGAATGGAACAAGGATGAAATATGGTTTGACTGGTTTGACAGCGTGATTCCTAATGAAAAGCTTGGACTGTATATATCACTTTTCAAAGCCCTTTACCAAATGGCGGAAAAAGCTGTAAGAGTGAATACAAAGGATAAGCCGGTTGACAACGAAAAATTTGCAATGCGTACATTCTTAAACCGTATCGGTTTATCAGGTATTGAATATAAACCGCTCCGTAAAGAACTGATGAGAAATCTCAGCGGTGACGGTGCATTTCGCTACGGCAGACCTGAGCGATGTAAGTAAGAAAAATAAACACGAACTCAATCCACAGCCGTAATGTACACAAATTACAGTGTATATTATTGTGTACTAATCGTATTGATATAATCTCCGTATGACGGTAATATGTGTTACAAGAAAAGGGCAGAAAGCCTAAAAACGGAGGAAATACAATGAACGAGAAAACAAGAATTCAGATTGAGGAAATGAAAAGACAGACCATCGGTGTTGAGGTTGAAATGAACAACATTACAAGAGAAAATGCTGCGAGAATAGCCGCAGACTATTTCGGAACAGGCAGATACAAATATACAGCAGACAGAAACGGTTATTACACTTGGTCAGCTTGGGACACAGAGGGCAGAGAGTGGAAATTCCAAAGGGATGTAAGCATTGCAGGGGTTGACAGTGAGAAATGCGAATTGGTAACGCCGATTCTTAAATACGAAGATATTCCGCTTTTGCAGGAACTTATAAGAAGACTTAGAAAAGCAAAAGCCAAAAGCGATGCAACACGAGGATGCGGCGTACATATTCATATCGGTGCAAACGGACACACAGCACAGACACTCAGAAATCTTGCAAACATAATGGCAAGCCACGAAAGCCTCATAGCAAGTGCATTAAATATTTCACAGAGCAGAATAAACAATTACTGCAGAATGGTAAGTCCGAAATTTCTTGATAACCTTAACAGAAGAAAGCCAAGAACAATGTCGGAATTAGCGGATATTTGGTACACATCAAACGGTGCAAACTACGGCAGAACACAGCATTACAACGACAGCAGATACCATATGCTGAACCTACACGCAACTTTTACAAAAGGAACGGTTGAATTCAGACTTTTTCAATTCGATGCACCGTCCAACGGAAAACAAAACGGCTTACACGCAGGACAGTTAAAAAGCTACATTCAGCTTTGCCTTGCACTCAGTCAGATGGCAAAAACACTAAAGTCAGCAAGTCCGAAACCACAGCAGACTGAAAATCCTAAATACGCAATGAGAACATGGCTTTTAAGATTTGGATTTATCGGTGAAGAATTTGCAACGGCAAGAGAAATCCTTACAAAACACCTTGACGGAGATGCATCATTCAGAAATGGCAGAATGGCATAACCGAAGAAAACAGCCTCCTATAACCTTAAAACTGTGACCGCATTTGGCGGTCTTAAGGTGGTAGAAGGGTGTTTCCTTCGGAAAGGATATGATAAGAATGAAACGGTATTACTTAGCTTACGGCAGTAACCTTTATACACCGCAAATGCGGTATCGCTGTCCGTCGGCACGGCTTATGGGAATTGCGGTTATAGAGAATTACAAGTTGATGTTCAAGAAAAGCAAAACGGGCTCTTATCTGACAGTTGAACCGAAACAAGGTGCGGAAGTTCCCGTTGCCGTGTGGCAGTTGACAACAGAGGACGAACGGTCGCTTGACCGCTACGAGGGGTATCCGAAATATTATTATAAAAAGGAATTTCAAGTAACGGTGACAGGAATTAAGACGGGCAAAAAACGTGAACGTGCAGCATTTGCATATATATTGGACGAAAACAGACCGAGCGGTGTTCCGTCAATGAGTTATGTTATGACTTGCCTTTGGGGATACAGAAACTTCGGATTTGATTCCAAACGTCTGTTACACGCTATTGACGAAAGCAAAAAGGAGACAATGATATGAAGAAGTATGAAGATATAAAAACAGCCATATGTCCTAAATGCGGACAGGAATACACAGGCAGACCTGCATTATCAAGAGCAGATAACAAAACAATGATTTGTCCTGACTGCGGAATACACGAGGCACTTGAAAATATCGGTGTAGGCAAAGAGGAGCAGAATGAAATACTTGAAATTATACACCGCAGTATGAGAGAAAAAGACAAATAAGTATTTAGCAGTTACAGCCAACGGACGGTTTAAGCCGTCCTTATGGCAGTAGAAGCGGTATTATAAAAATCAACCGATCAGAAAGGACGAAATATTATGAAAACAAAAATCTACGGAGCATACGGCTCAAACATTAATTTGGAACAGATGGCATATAGATGTCCGCATGCTGAAGTGTACAAGGTGGGGTACATAAACGGCTATCGACTCACATTCAGGAGCGGAGGCTTTGCCAACATTGAAAAATCCGAGGGAGACCGAGTGCCTGTTCTGCTTTGGGTTATTACAGAACAGTGCGAAAAGACACTTGACCATTATGAGGGTTATCCGAGCTTTTATATCAAGCAGAATATTTCGGTGGAAATTGATAACGGCGAAGATACGATTGAAGCGATGTTCTATGTTATGGACGATAAATACTGTCAAAAGATGCAGACACCGACAGAGTATTATTACGGAGGAATAGAATGCGGGTATAAATCTAACGGTATGCCCGTGGAGGAATTAAAGACGGCATTTGAACGCTGTATGGCGGAGGTGAATTGAGATGGATAATTTTTTTACACAGAAAAACTGTGACCGATGCGGAAAGTCTTTAAAAGACGGTCGAATTCAAAGTATGTTTAATAGCGAATGTATCTGTATGGACTGCAAGAAAAAAGAATGTACCGATTCGGAATACAAAAAGTCACAAGACGCCGACATTGCAGAAATTCGTAAGGGAAACTATAACTTTAAGGGAATACGAGGGTAGTATATACACAAATAAAGGCTGTACTTTTTGTATAGTAATGGTATTGATAAAGTCCTCACATAACGGTAATATGTGTACAACAAAAAGATAAACAGACCGAGAAAACGGAGGAAAACAAAATGCTAAAATTAAAGAAACTTTACAGCCTTATCAACCGAAACGCAACAATAAAATTGGTTAATGAAAAACGTACAGACGTTTATTTCTGCGGAACAGTTAAAGATATTCCTGACCAATATGATTTATGGAAAGTAGTTGACCTTTTTGAACTAAACAGCTATGAATATGAGATTATGATTACAGAAAAATAAGAAAATACAATTTTTAAACCGCCTTAAATGGCGGTTTTTTGTATGAAAATTTTTAATGACAAGAAATTTATACGAATGGAGGTGATACGCTTGGCACAGAGGGGCAGAAAGCCGAAACCAACGGCAGTAAAACAGCTTGAGGGTAATCCGGGCAAGAGGCAGTTAAACGCAAATGAGCCGAAACCTGCGGCTCGTGCACCGTCTTGTCCGAAATGGCTTGAAGATGATGCGAAAAAGGAATGGAGACGTCTTGCGAAACAGATGGAACAGCTCGGTATTCTAACAGAAGTTGATATGGCGGCTTTTGCGGGATATTGCCAAGCTTATGCACGTTGGAAAGAAGCAGAAGAATTTATATCAAGACACGGTGCTATTGTCAAAACTCCGAGCGGATATTGGCAGCAAGTGCCGCAGGTATCTATTGCTCAGCAGTATATGAAACAGATGAGCAAGTTCTGTGAACAGTTCGGTCTTACTCCTGCGTCAAGGTCAAGAATTGTAACAGACAGAGGCAATGACAGCAGTGATGACGCAATGGAACAGCTTCTTTCATTGGGCGGAGAGAAAAAGTAATGTATGACGAAAATAAAGCAAAACGTGCAGTTACATTTATAAATGCACTTAAACATACAAAAGGCAAATGGCGGGGTGTGCCTTTTGAATTGCTGCCGTGGCAGGATAAAATAATAAATGATGTGTTCGGTACGGTAAAGGAGAACGGATACAGACAATACAACACAGCATATGTTGAAATACCGAAGAAGATGGGTAAGTCAGAACTTGCAGCAGGAGTGGCGCTGTATCTTACATGCGGTGACGGTGAATGGGGTGCAGAAGTATACGGCTGTGCAAGTGACCGTCAGCAGGCAAGTATTGTGTTTGATGTGGCGGTGGATATGGTCGAACAATGTCCTGCTTTGAAAAAGAGAATTAAGCCTGTTATGTCAGTAAAAAGACTTGTGTATAAACCGACTAATTCATATTATCAAGTGCTGTCGAGTGAGGCTTTTACAAAACACGGTCTTAATGTTCACGGCGTAATATTTGATGAACTGCATTCACAGCCGAACCGTGAATTGTTTGATGTAATGACAAAAGGTTCAGGTGATGCACGAACACAGCCACTGTTCTTTCTTATAACTACTGCCGGAACAGACCGAAACAGCATATGTTTTGAACAGCACCAAAAGGCAGTTGACATTTTGGAAGGCAGAAAAATTGATCCGACATTTTATCCTGTTATATACGGAATAGAAGATACAGATGACTGGACAGATGAGCGTAATTGGTATAAAGCAAATCCCTCGCTCGGACATACGGTTGACATCGAAAAAGTCCGTGCCGCATTTTTGTCGGCAAAGGAAAATCCGGCTGAGGAAAATCTGTTCAGACAGCTCCGCCTTAATCAGTGGGTTAAACAGTCAACACGATGGATGCAGATGGAGAAATGGGATGCGTGCGATGAAGTAATAAATCTTGATACACTTATCGGAAGGGAATGCTATGCAGGTCTTGACCTTTCAACAACACTTGACCTTACGGCATTTGTTTTGGTGTTCCCTCCGAGAAACGATACAGAAAAATATATAATTGTTCCGTATTTTTGGATACCGGAAGAAAATCTTCGTCAGCGTGTACGACGTGACCATGTTCCGTATGATGTATGGAAAGCAAACGGATTTATACGAACAACAGAGGGGAATGTAGTTGACTACCGAAGAATAGAGGCTGATATAAAGGATATTGCAAGCAAGTACATTGTGCGTGAAATAGCATATGACAGATATAATGCAACACAGATAATTCTTAATTTGCAGGATGAAGGATTGACGATGATACCTTTCGGACAAGGCTTTAAGGATATGTCACCTCCGACAAAGGAACTTTACTCGCTTGTTCTGAAAGAAAAGATTATACATAACAATCATCCTGTACTCAGATGGAATTTTGATAATGTATGCGTAGAAACAGATTCGGCAGAAAATATTAAACTTTCTAAGAAACACAGTACCGAACGAATAGACGGTGCGGTTGCAGCGGTAATGGCACTCGACAGAGCAGTTCGTAACGGTGGACAGCAGGGAAGTGTTTATGACAGTAGGGGTATTATTGTATTTTAAGATAAATTAACATAAAAATAATTAGGTAAATTTATTGACTTTTTGACTCGGATTGAGTATAATAATCATAGAAAGAATAATACTATATATGTCAGGAGGTTTTTAGTATGGGAACTATTAATAATCAAATTCTTAATTTTGCCGATAAACTTATACCTATTTCTGATTTTAGTAAAGGAAAAACTGCACAGATATTTGAAGACGTAAAAAATAATAATGCAGAATATATTGTACTGAAAAATAATCAGCCGACAGCGTTGGTTATTTCTATTGACAATTATCGTGAAATGGCAGATAAGGCAGCAAAGATGGAACTATTACTTGATAAAATCGAAGAGAAAAGGCTTCTTGGTATTGCGAATGAAAGAATAAGCGATGGTCATGAAACCACAGATTTTAACGATGTAATTACTGAGTTGGGTTTTACAGAAGAAGAAATATATAATGGTATAGATGATGTGGAGTTTGAATAATGTGGCAAGTTAAATTCTTAAATGAAGCAAAGAAAGATTTGGCGAAATTAGATAATTCACTGAAAGGGCAGGTATTAAAGGGGATTGCAAAAGTAAGAACAAATCCTCTGCCTGTTCCGCATGGTTATGGTAAGCCATTGGGAAACAAAGGTGGAAATAATTTGACTGGATTTTTCAAAATAAAATATAAAGGTATCGGAATTAGGGTAGTATATTCTCTTGTGTCAGAAGAAAAAATAATGAACATAGTTGTAATATCACAAAGGGATGATGAGTATTGCTATGAAATAGCAGCAAAATTGTATAATAAGTATGGTGACGATATTTTTAGTAATATGTTCAGCGAGTAATATGTATATATTTTAAAAGTAAATAGTGCGAATTGAAAAATATAATTACAATTAAGATGAGGTTGAATGTGAATTGGGAAGAGCAAAACAAAAAAGAAGAAAGCTGGCAAAACAAAAACACAATAGAAAGATAAAAAAAGGGGAACGCGTGCGATTTGATTTACAAAATTCGCCTAAAAAGTTGAAGGGGCGTATCAATAGATACTTATACCAAGCAAATATACATAATCTTATATATAAAGATGCTCAATTTAAAAATGTAAGATTTAAAGCTTCCAATATAACTGAATGCAATTTCAGAAATTCTTTGCTATGTGGTGTGGATTTTATTTCTTCTAATTTGCGAGGAAGTAATTTTAATGGTGCAGTGTTAAAGAATATTGTATTTTTTGGATGTAAGTTAAAAGATACAACATTCAAGAATACAAAATTTGAAAATGTTTATTTTATTTCAACTAATATTGATAATTGTATAGATTTTAATTTATCAGATGGCTGTGTAATAATGAATAAATATAATAGTATACCACTGTCAGATGGAATAAAAGAGAAAATAAGCATATTAGCAGATTGCAATGAAATTTACAAGCCTGGAGTAATTCATGTAAATAGAAATAAATTTAATCATTGGATTGTTAAACTTTTAATTGAATATTCTGGTGGTATGCATACATTTAATCGAGTTTTGAAAGCTTTATGTAATCGTAAGAATAAAAAAAATTTTTACACAGTATATTCATATAAAAAATTTATTGACGCCTATCTTAAAAGATAGTATAATTTATATGTCCTGCCCTGGAAAAGCTATGTCAAGAATGGGGACAAGTTAGTATGGCTGGTATTCGAGGAGGGGTGTCTATGTTTAATGATATTATTAGCATTATTTCATTTGTTGGATTATTGATAAGTTTTATTGTTAAAAGTGATATTCCATCCCGATTACTCGGGGTTAAATTAGATAAATAGATTTTTAGCATCTCGTTAGAGGTGCTTTTTTTATGGGAGGAAATATGGGGGTTATAAAATCAATATTCAAACCAAGAGACAAGCCTAAAAATCATACGGGTGACAGTATCGGAGGAGGACGGTCGTTTCCGTTCGGGCGAACGTGGTCGGGAAAGGCTGTGACGGAACGGTCGGCTATGCAGACAACGTCAGTATATGCGTGTGTTCGTATCATATCGGAAACAGTAGCAAGTCTGCCGATTCATCTTTATGAATACACGGACAGCGGAAAAGAGCGAGCCTTTACGCATCCGTTGTACAGACTTCTGCACGATATACCCAATCCTGAAATGAACAGTTTCATAATGCGTGAGGTTATGATGTTACATCTGCTTTTATGGGGGAATTCGTATTCACAGATTATCCGAAACGGTAAAGGTGAGGTTACGGCACTTTATCCGCTTATGCCGGAAAAGATGCATATAGACAGAGGTGCGGACAGCAAAATATATTACACATATAACAGTGATAAGCAGGGGACATTTGTATTTCGCAAAGATGAAATTCTGCATATAGTCGGACTGGGATTTGACGGACTTGTGGGATACTCACCGATTGCTATGGCGAAGAATGCGATAGGACTTTCTATTGCTGCCGAAGAATACGGCTCAAGCTTTTTCTCAAACAGCGGTACACCAAGCGGAGTTTTGGAACATCCGGGAGTTTTGAAAGAGCCTGAAAAAGTTCGTGACGCATGGAATGACGCATACGGCGGAAGTTCAAATGCACACAAGGTTGCAGTGTTGGAAGAAGGAATGAAATTCAATCCGATTTCGATAAATCCTCATGAGGCACAGTTTCTCGAAACAAGAAAATTTCAAGTGAATGAAATATGCAGAATATTTCGTGTTCCTCCGCATATGATTGCCGATTTGGAAAAATCAAGTTTTAACAATATAGAACAGCAGTCGCTTGATTTTGTAACGAATACAATCCGGCCGTGGCTTGTGAGGATAGAGCAGACAATATTTCAGCAGCTTCTGACAGAAGAAGAACAGAAGAAATACTTCGTAAAATTCAATGTTGACGGACTTCTGCGAGGGGATTTTAAAAGCCGTATGAGCGGATATGCTATCGGCAGACAGAATGGGTGGTACAGTGCAAACGATATAAGGGAATTGGAGGATATGAATAAAATACCTAAAGAACTTGGCGGTGACAGATATTTGTGTAACGGCAATATGGTTGATATAAATAATGCCGGAAATTACAACAGCGGGGGTGAAAGTGAAAATGAGTAAATTTTGGAGGTTCAAGACTGTTAAAAACAAAATAGACGAAGAAAATGAAAGCACAGAAAATGTGCTTTTTTTAAATGGCGTAATTGCGGAAGAAAGCTGGTACAGCGATGATGTAACACCGAAAATGTTCCGTGATGAACTTAATCGGTACGAAGGTGATATTACGGTATGGATAAACAGTCCGGGCGGTGACTGTTTTGCGGCAAGTGAAATATATACGGCACTAAAAGAACATAACGGCGAAATTACCGTTAAAATAAACGGCATTGCGGCAAGTGCGGCATCTGTAATTGCAATGGCTGGGGATATGGTTGAGATGTCTCCGACATCAATGATTATGATACATAATCCTTCAATGATGCTTTACGGACAGGCATCGGAACTTGAACAAGGTATTGATTTTCTTAACGAAGTAAAAGAATCAATTATCAATGCCTATCAGATAAAGACCGGACTGTCACGAAGCAAACTGTCACATTTGATGGACGGAGAAACATGGATGAATGCACATTCGGCACATGATATGGGGTTCTGTGACAAAATCCTATACGGCAATGATGACAGCACTGATAATCAAGATATGATTTTTGACAAAACAACAATGGTGACTAATACTATTGCCGCAATGCGAAAAAAACTTAAGCCGATAGTCAAGCCGGAAGATTCAAAGTATTGTATTCCGTCAGAACAGTTTGAAACAAGATTAAATTTATTGAAATAATGGGGGTAATATAAATGGCGTCAATAACTGATTTAAGACAAAAAAGGGCAGCGTTATGGGAAAAGACAAAGAAATTTCTTGATAATGCAAAACGAGAAAACGATATGCTTTCGGCAGAGGACGTAGAAACATATGAAAAAATGGAGAGTGAAATTGTTGCTCTCGGCAAAGAGATAGATATTTTAGAACGTCAGGCAGAGATGGAAAAAAGACTGAATTCTCCTGTTAATACACCCGTTCTTGAAACACCTAAAACGAACGGTAATACAAAAACGGGCAGAGCAAGTAACGAATATAAGCAGGCATTTTGGAAGCTTATGAAGAATAATCAGCTGTCATATTCGGTACATGATACATTGCAGATTGGTACTGACAGTGACGGCGGATATCTTGTTCCGGACGAATACGAGACAGTTCTTATTGACAAACTTGCCGATGAAAACATTATGCGAGGATTAACTACAATCATAACAAGTGCAAACGGTGATAAAAAGATTCCGGTAGTTGCATCTCACGGTGAGGCTGTGTGGACAGATGAAGGCTCGGAATACACTGAAAGCGATGATGAGTTCGGAACGGTATCTCTTGGAGCTCATAAGCTCAGTACGATTATAAAAGTATCGGAAGAACTGCTCAATGACTCCGCATTTAATCTTGAAACATACATATCATCGGAATTTGCAAGAAGAATGGGTGCGGCAGAGGAATTGGCATTTATCAACGGCAACGGTACAGGAAAACCGACAGGTGTGTTAAATACGGCTGAAGTAGGGGTTACGTCTGCTGCGTCAAACGCAATTACGACAGATGAAATAATTGACCTATATCACAGTCTTAGAACACCGTATCGAAAGAATGCCGTATTTATGTCAAGCGACAGTACAATAAAGGCTATAAGAAAACTTAAAGACAGTAACGGTCAGTATTTATGGCAACCGGGTCTGCAGGCGGGACAGCCGGATACAATTCTTAACCGTCCGATACATACTTCTGCATATATGCCTGAGATAGAGTCCGGCAATAAGATATTGCTGTTTGGTGATTTATCATATTATTGGGTGGCTGACAGACAAGGACGTTCATTCCAAAGATTGAATGAACTTTTTGCAAAGAACGGACAAGTCGGTTTCCGTGTATTCCAAAGATTAGACGGAAAGCTGATATTGCCTGAATCGGTTAAGACTGTTCAGATGAAATAATAGGAGGGTAAAATGAAAATAAAGATAACAACTTCATGTTCGGGTTTGACTTTCAGTTTTTCTGAAGGTCAGACTGTTGATGTTGAAAAGAAAATAGGCGAAGATTTGGTTCAGTGCGGATTTGCGGAAGAAGTAAGGGACACAAAAACAACAAGAAGGGACACTAAATCTAAAACAGTGCAGTCTAAAACGGAGGAAGAAGAAAATGCTGACGATTGAAGAGGTTAAACAGTATCTGCATTTGGATTCTGACGCAGAGGACAACTATCTCCGAATACTTATTCTCTTAGCAGGGGAAATGTGTGAAAATTATACACGTCTTGCAATACCTGACGAACTGCCGGAAAGCTATAAACAAGCCATGCTTGTGTGTATAGGATATTTCTTTGAACAGCGTGACGGAACTAAAAACGGCGTACCGAGTATATTTTATACATTGCTGAGACCATACAGAAAGGCGGCATTTTAATGGACTTTTCAAAACTGCGTCATCGGGTTATATTTTTGAAACCGCTTGATAAAAGATTAAATTCAATGAATGAAAATGTACCGGTTTGGATTCCGTTCAAACCTAAATTAAGCAGTGACATTAATGCCGATGAAACTTCTGTGTATGTGCTGACTGATAACAAAGGCAACGCATTATGGAAATCAGCAGGCGGCGGACAGCTGTATTCACATCAGCTTTCTTTGAATGAGTATGCCGTATGGGCAAATGTTTCTCCGATGTCGGGACGTGAGTATGAGGAGTCACAAAAACTGCGTGCAGAAACCACATACAAAATTACAACAAGGTATTTTCCGAATATAACCGAGGATATGAAAATCATGTTCGGACTAAAGGTTCTTGATATTGTTTCTGTTCTTAACATAGGCGAAAACAATACGGAATTGCAAATTGTTGCAAAGGAGAAAGACCGAAATGGCAAGGAATATTGATGTATTCGGATTTGACGAACTTGAAAAAGCTATGAAGCAATGCGAGAAGAATTATCCGAGTCAAGCAGACGCATTCCTTATGGCAGAAGGACGTGCCGTAAATAAGAGAACAAAATCACTTACACCGGTAAGGACAAAGAAGCTCCGAAACTCATGGAGAACGAAAAAAGTAAAACTGTATAAGGGCGGTAAAGTAAGAGTAGTGAGAGTTCAGTCAACAGCACCTCATGCACATCTTGTTGAACTCGGTCACAAGATTGTAAGCGGCGGCAGAACTCGGGAAAGAGGCAGAAAACTTAATCGTGTACAGCGTTCTGCAATAGGCATTAAATCCGGCGGATATGTACAAGGTGATTTTATGCTTGAAAAATCAATATCGGAGGCACAGGCAAAATTCAACTTGGGTGCAGAAAAACTGCTTGATAAAATAACAAAAGATATACAAATGTAGGAGTAGAGATGATTACAGAAAAAGATATACAGACACGAACTGCGGAAATCCTTGCGAATGCCGGATTTAACGTAGTTGCATCAGAAGTAGATGAGGGATTTTTAAAACCGGCAGTGTTTGTTTCTGCGTATCCTTCAGATGTACAGCCTCTGTGCTGTGGCGGTGCACTTGAGGAACTTACTGTTTCGGTAGAATTAAAATATATATCGGCTCTTGAAACTGTGGAGGACTGTATAGGTGCTTACAGCAGGATAAAAGAGCTTTTTTTGTACCCGACTTTCGATATTATGGACAGACATCTGACTATTCATGAAATGAATTTTGAAATTGAAAAGAGTGCAATGTATGTGTATTTTGATATAAATTTCATTCAGGCTGTGGATAAAACAGAAAAGTATGATGAAATGAGCGAACTTGTGATACGGGGGGATAAAAATGGGGTTACCTGAAATTTTAATTGAATTTAAGACGAAGGCACAGACTGCGGTAACACGAAGTCAGAACGGAATTGTAGCGGTTATTCTTGAAGATTCAACCAAAGTCGGAGATGAAAATTTAAGTTATACATATAACTATGAAGCCGATATCGTGAAATCAGACTGGACAACGGCAAATCTTGACTACTTGAATAAAATATTTCTCGGTAAACCGAAACGAGTGCTTGTGGAAAGAGCGGGAACAGGCGAGGACTTCAAAAAGTCATATAACGCCGCCTTGGCACGCCTTAGAAATAAGTCGTGGAACTGGCTGACGTTTCCGGGGTTGGAACCACATAAAGATTTGACGGAAGAACTGCAGAATTGGATTATAGCACAGAGAGCGGCAAAAAAGACATTCAAAGCGGTTTTGCCTTGTTCTGCGGCAAATAATGAGGGCATTGTTAACTTTTCCTCGAGTGGCATCAAAGTAGGAGCAAAGACATATTCGGCATATGAATATTGTGCAAGAATTGCAGGCTTGCTTGCAGGAATGTCAATGACGGAGAGTGCAACATATCAAGTTCTTTCGGAAATTGACTCTATAACGGAGAGTCTTACTCCCGATGAAGATATAGACGAAGGTAAGTTTATACTCATCAATGACGGCGAAAAAGTAAAAGTCGCACGAGGTGTAAATTCGCTGCATATTTTAAGCGGTGATAAGACCGAAGATATGAAGAAAATCAAAATTATTGAGGGTATGGACTTAATGCGTGACGATATTCGTTCTGCATTTGAGAATAACTATATCGGAATTAATAACAGCTATGACAATAAGGTTATGTTTGTAGCTGCTATTAATCAGTATTTTGACGGACTTGTAAGAGAAGGCGTACTGTACGGCGATGCGGAAAATACAGCGGATATAGATGTTAATGCACAACGTGACTGGCTTGCACAAAAATATGATATATCCGAGTACAGTGATGAACAGATTCGTAAGGCAAAGACGGGCAGTTATGTCTTTGTAACGGCGGATGTAACATTCTGTGATGCAATAGAGGATTTGAAATTTTCTATAAATATGGAGTAAGGGAGGCAGTAAACAATGGCAAGAGAAAGAAAGCTTCCCGCTGTCGGAAAAGTAATCAGCGGTACGCACGGCTATTTTTGGTGGAACAACAGTATTTGTTATGAAATAACTTCATTTGAAGCAAAAATCAAAACAAACCGTGAAACGATAAACTTTTCGGGGCAAATGTGGGACGACAGTAAACTGATGGGTGTGTCCGGTACTTGGACAGCGAAAATAAAAAAGATTTATTCAAGAGGCAAAACGTATGCGGAGAAACTTTCGGCGGGTATTGATGAGCGATTGTCGCTTATATCAAAATTAGAGGACCCCGATAACGGCGGTACAGAAAGAGTACAGCTTATGTCATGCTGGCTTGACGAACTTACACTTCAGGCATTTGAAAACGGAAAAATTACCGAAGATGAATTTTCGGGCGGATTTGTCGGATTCAAGTATCTTGATACAATCGCTGACCCGTGTGTATAAAAAGATTATATTTTTAATGGTAGGGACACTAAAAAATTAACGGCTATACAGCTGTTTTTTTATTAAGGAAAAAGAAAGGGACACTAAAATGAATAAGGCTACAAAATTAACATTAGCAGAACTTTTACGACGTAAGGAGCAGATGATTGCGTCAAAGAAAATTAAAAAGACAATGGATTTATATATTAAGTCCATTGATTCGGTTATAACGATTGAAGAACCGGACGGAGCACTTTGCCGTGATGCAAATGATATGGAGGCAGGTGAGGGTGATAAATATATGTGCTATGAATGCATTAAAGAACCTGACCTTAAGTCGAAGGAAGTACAGGACACATTCGGCTGTGCAGTGCCTATGGATATTATTGAAATTATATTTGCACCGGGTGAAATACCGCAGATTGCGATTGAGTGTATGAAACTTGCCGGATATATGGGCGGTGTGGAAGCTGTAAAAAACTAATACAGACGGACGGTGACCTGCAGCTTATTCATTTCTATCTTCAAAAGGGATTTGATTGGGACAGGCTTGCAAGGTTATCACTGTCTGAAAAAATATTTTTAAAGGCGAGTATGGAACTTGCTGTGGAAGAGGAGACGGAGAAGTATAAGGCGTTATTGGGGAGTGGGTGACGTAAAATTTGGCTCGTAATATAGGTGCAACTTTAAGCCTTAACAACGGTAATTTTTTCGTCAATATGAAGTCCGCTGTCAATGCGAGCAATAACCTTAGAAACAGTTTAAACGGTACAACGTTGGGAATGAAAAACTTCGGAAATCAGTCTTCCGGAGTAGGCGGGGTTATAACCTCGTTGGCATCTAAGGCGGCAGTAGTCGTAGGAGCGTTTGTCGGTGTACGTCAAGCGATTGACTTCGGCAAAGATGTAGTGAATACCGGCAGAGAGTTTGAACAGGGAATGGCAAACGTATCCGCAATCTCGGGGGCAACAGGTGCAGAACTGACCGCACTTTCCGAGAAAGCAAAGGAAATGGGTGCTAAAACCAAATTTTCTGCAATAGAAGCGTCAGAGGCTATGTCATATATGGGTATGGCAGGCTGGAATTCATCGCAGATGATTGACGGCATTGCGGGAATAATGAACCTTGCCGCTGCGAGCGGTGAGGAATTAGCCGGTGTATCTGATATTGTAACCGATGCCTTGACCGCTTTCGGACTTAAAGCAAGTGACAGCGGTGAGTTCGCTGATGTTTTGGCGGTTGCATCGTCAAAGTCAAATACAAATGTATCTTTGCTCGGCGAGTCCTTTAAAAATGTTGCGGCAACTGCGGGTGCAATGGGATATTCAATGAAAGATACCACCACAGCACTCGGTCTGATGGCAAATGCCGGAGTTAAAGGTTCGGACGCAGGTACTTCTCTGAGAGGTGTTATGACAAGGTTGGCTAAACCTACCAAAGAAGTAGATGCGGCTATGTCGGCTTTGGGAATTTCTGCAGTAAATACGGACGGCAGTATGAAACCTTTATCGGTGCTTATTCCCGAACTTCAGACACGCTTCTCAACACTTACCGATGCTCAAAAAGGTCAGTATGCAACAATGATTGCCGGAAAAAATGCACTGTCGGGATTTCTGTCAATCGTGAATGCAAGTCCTGATGATTTTTACTCATTGTCTGACGCTATAAATAATTCGGAAGGTGCGGCTTTAAAAATGGCTGACACTATGAATGACACGGTAAGCGGTAAACTCACACTGTTAAAGTCGCAGTTCGAGGGTGTGAAAATTGCGATATTTGATGCACTCGGTTCATCGCAGTTTAAAGGCGTTCTTCAGTCTATGTCTGACGGACTCGGTGCATTAACTCCCGCTATTTCTTATGTTACTGTTGCAATAGGAAACGAATTATTTTCTGCAATTCAGACAATTTATAATACTGCAAGCACGGTATTTAACGCTGTAAAGAATGCAATTCAAAATAATCAGCCGGCAATAGAACGACTTCATAATGCGTTTGATAATGTCAGGAACAGCATTGTAAACGCATTCAGCGGAAACGGTACTGAATTGATTCAGACACTTGCAAATGTAGTAGTACCGAATTTGTGCAATTCACTTGCGGCAGTGATGAATATTGCTTCGGGTGTAATATCCGCTGCAAGCACACTTTCACCTGTGATTGCCGGAATTGCCGGAGCGGTAACCGCATATAAAATTGCTGTTGCGGCTGCAAATGTAGTCGAGGGGATAAGAAACGGACTAATTGCATTTTCTGCTGTCATGACAGGAACGCAGGCGGCTGCTTTTGCACCGCTTACAACTGCGACTATCGCTCAAATTGCCGCAACTCAGGCACTTAATGTGGTGACGGGAGTGTTCGGTGCAATAATGACGTTTGTCACATCACCGATAGGTCTTGTTGTTATTGCTATCGGTGCGGTTATTGCGGTGGGTGTTCTGCTCTTTAAACATTGGGACAAGGTAAAGGAAACAGCAAAAAATCTCTGGAACGGTATAAAGAATGTGTTCAATGGGATAAAAGATACAGTTTCAAATGCTTGGGGTAAAGTCAAGGAAACGGCAATAAATGTTTGGGACGGTATTAAAAATGCGGTATCAACAAAACTGAATAACATCAAGAATGCATATCAGGAACACGGCGGAGGAATAAAAGGTGCAGTCGCCGGTACTATGACAGCAATAAAAGAATATTACAAGACCGGCTATGATGCAATAAACTCTCTTACAGGCGGAAAACTCGGACAGGTTGTTGAGAGTGTAAAAACAAAACTTTCTCCTATGCTGAATACTGTCAAAGAAAAATTATCAGGCATAAAAGATGTGTTTGGCAGTGCCTTTTCAAAAGCCTTTGAATTTGTGAGAAATTCATATAATGAAGGTGCTTTGAAACCGATGGTGGATAAATGCATAAGTGCATTTAACGGTATAAAGACAAAAATCAGTGAGAAATTTACCGGAATTAAAGAAGCTGTCGGAGAAAAGTTATCGTCAATCGATGATGCCGCAAACGGAATAAAGAACAAAGTTGCGGAGAAATTTACTTCGATAAAAACCGCAATTACTGAAAAATTTGCAGAAATAAAAACTTCGGTAAGTACAGCACTTGCTCCGGTTAAGAATGTAATTTCCGAGATTGTGAATGATGTCAAAGCAACTGTCAGAAAAGTTATTGACGGCATTAAAAATCAAGTATCCGATACCGTCTTAAATATACAAACGGTAATATCGAATATTATAGGCGGAATAAAGCAGAATTTTCAAATGTTCTTTGATAACATAAAATCTGTTTTTGAAAATATAAAAACGGCGGTGGCAGGAATATTTGAAGGCATTAAAACAACAATATCCGGTGTGTTCCAAGTCATAGTCGGTATATTTACATTAAATACCGAAACTATAAAAAACGGTGTACAGAATGTGATAAGCGGTATTACATTAATAATTGACGGTGCGAAGAATGTTATAATAAATATTTGGAATACGATAACATTATCCGCAGGACTTGCTTTTGACAATATAAAGACGGTTGTAACGAATGTTACAGAAGGAATTAAAACAGTAATAGACAGTATAAGAACAACATTTCAGAATGTGTTTAATTCAGTCAAAAACACAGTGTCAAGCGTCTTTAATTCAATAAAGAGTACAATAAGCAATGTATGGAACGGGATAAAAGGTATTATTAAAACTCCGCATATTGTGCAGACGGGAACTATCAGTATTGCCGGTATCAATACACCGATACCGAAATTAGGCATACAATGGTATGCAAAAGGCGGTATTATGACACGTCCTACAATGTTCGGTATGAACGGCGGTTTCCCTATGGTCGGAGGTGAATCCGGAGCAGAGGCAATTCTTCCGCTCGACAGATTTTGGAACACACTGCAGAACTATATGAAACCGGTGTCTGCAAATGAGAAACCGAGCATAATAAACCAGATAAATGTTACTGTGTATTCAAACGGCGAAGATGATGATACTTTGGCAAATAAGGTGGCAAAAAGAATTGTTGAAGTATTGGAGAATATGTGATTTTGGTGGCTGTCAACTCATGACGGCTTTTTTTCTTTGCAGTTTTTTTAGGTCGGAGGTGCGAATTTGGATATATATTTGAGCGTAAATAACAGAGCGGATATATTGAAAATTCCCGTTTTGCCGTCACAGTTTACTATAAGCAAACCACAGTCAACCGAAACATTTGAAACAGTATCGCATGGCGAACTTATGCTGATAGGAAGTCCGAAATTAAAAAGCATTTCTATTTCAAGCTTTTTCCCAATAAGAGATTATCCGTATCTTCGTGATAAGTCAATGAAGGGGTGGGAATATGTATATAAAATTGATACATGGATAGACCTGAAACTTCCTATACGCCTCATTATTACAGAAACACCGATAAATATGGCTGTTGCGGTCAAGGACTTTAAATACACAATAAAGACAGACGGTGACCTTTGGTACACACTTGATTTAGAGGAGTTTAATCTTCTGAATTATGAGGATCAAAGCAATGCAGAGGATGAAATTGATATGGAAGAACTTAATAAACTCAAAGAACAAGTTGCATACCTTGTAGGACTTGTTGAAACCCTTGCAAATCCAATGATATATAACTATATTGATGAAAACATGCCGGAGTGGGCACGAAAGAGTGTCCAAAAGGCTGTTGACAAGGGTGTACTCAGCGGAACGGACGAAGGATGGAATTTAAAATATGATGATTTGCGTGTAATTGTGTGGTTGGATAGATTGGGGCTGCTTGAATAATGTCATCGGGATTTGATGTTGCGGAACGTGCAAGAAAAGAAATGCAGGAAATAGGGGGCAAGTGCGGAAATAACAATAAATACACTCATTGGTATTCCGACAATGTTGAGAATATAGGATATAACTTTTGGTGGTGTGCGGCATTTGTAAGCTATGTTGTAAGACAGTGCGGTGTTCCGACAAGTATAGTTCCTAATTACTCATACTGCCCTAACTGTATTGATTGGGCACGAAGAAACGGCAGACTTCATTCAAAACATCAAGTTACAAATGGTACATATACACCTCACGCAGGAGATATATTTCTGCGTGAGGGACATACCGGAATAATTGTTTCTGTAAGCGGTAACAGTTTTACTACTGTTGAAGGTAATACAGGAGGGACAAGCAACTGCAGAACTGTGGGAAGTCATACATGGAGCTTTGCAGGCGGTAATTATGATTATGTGTTTAATCCGGAATACTCCGATAAGTCAAACGGAACATCATCTTCCGGAAGTATGGAAAGCTATATGTATTCGGAAAATTCATACGGCGGAGAAAAAGAACCTACGGCTGTATGGAATAACAGAGTTAAGGAAAACATTCATCCTGCAATGCAGAACCTTACTCCTATTACGCCGACTGATGAACTGAGAATGTATGCAAATGATACCGATATAACCGAAATGATAGGAAATCTGTCGTGGAAAAACAGTATATATGAACTTGCAACTACAATGTCTTTTGATATAGCGAAAAGTGACGCAACATACCTGAAAGATTTGATGTACACACCGCAAGTCGGCGATATTATCAGAATGGTAACCAATGCAGAGATTTTTCGGGGAGTAATAACTAAGGCAGATGACGGTGACAAGAACAGTAATAAATATACTATTGCTGACCTTGGGTGGTATCTTAATAAAACAAGTCAGACATATCAGTTTAAAAATATTTCGGCAGCCAATGCAATCAAAGAAATCTGTAATGACTTGTCTATATCTATTGTAATGCTGCCGGAATTGACTGCAAATATAAAGCAGATATATTTTGATAAAACCGTATCGGATATACTCAAAGATATTCTCGAAAAGTGCGGCGGAAATTATAATTTTGATTTTGTGCCGGAAGGATTGAGAATATACAAAATCGGAGATTTGACAGCCTATCCCGAATTTCAGGTGGCGAGTAATGTAAGACAGGAATATTCGATTGATTATAGAGGCAATGTAAGCCATAGCATATCTATTGAGGATATGTACAACTCTATTAAAATCACATCTGAAAAGGATAATGTGTATAAGGAATTGATGGTTTTGCAGAATCGTGACCTTATTGATAAATATGGCTTTTTGCAGAAAATTGTTAAGATAGATACCGAAAAAGAAAATGCCGATACAGTTGCAAAACGCGAACTTAACGAAAATGCAAAGGTGAATGAAACTTTTTCGCTTGAAATAGTAGAGAAATATGACAGCTATACCAGAGCCGGAGAAGTTATATCGGTAGACGGTGTGAAGTATGCAATCGAAAGCACAAACCACAGTTATAAAGACGGCTGGCATTTTGATAAACTGGAGTTGAGTAAACTTGAGTGATATATCTATTGATAATATTTGTTGTTTCTGTTATAATAGTTTTTAATTGTTAAAGAAATTTGTATGGAAGGTGGTGCATGATATGTATCTTTTTAATGAAGAAAAAGATGAGTGTGAGTTTGATGGTGATTTAACCGAGTATTTGCTGCAATTTGGCGTAAGTGCTGAACATATTGATAAAATGAAAAATAAGATTTTAATGGATCGTAAAGATTATTATCATGATTGTGAAGATACATATAAAAATACATATAAAAAATTAGTTCCACTGAATAAGGTCATAGGAGTATCAAGAGGCACTGTAGGGGATAGTGTATATGAAAATGTTAGAAAAATGAAAAAGGTAGAAAGAAAAAAAGAAAGGTTTGAAGCTTGTTTTGAATATCTGGAAAAAATGCCGTTGGAAGAGTTGAAAAAATCATACGAAAAGTTAACAAGACCAGTGAAAATGGTATACTATGAATGTGATGATGAATATTTTTTGACAGGTGACGGTAATCATAGAACACTCACAGCTATGTTAGTAGGAAGTGAATACATTTTAGCAAAAGTGACCAGAGTAAAGTGTGATTTAGAAAAAAGAAAGAAGTTTATACCAAGTAAAGAAATTGAAAATAAATATAACATAGTGAAGCTTAGGAAACACATGTGTAATAATATTAAATATAGTATAGTGTTTAAAGATGATGAAGGGGAATATACAATATACGGATATCCTATGATTGAAAAAGATGAAGACTTTTTTGAGTATTTAAAGCGGATAGATAAGATACTGGATAATGATCTAAAAAAGATTAATTTTGTGAGGAGATTGCCTAAGATTGTGCAGAATATTATTTTAATAGGAGACAAGAATAATAGGGTAAAACAGTATATAACAAGATATAAGAATAATAGGGTAAAACAATATATAACAAGATATAAGAAGAAATTATGTGATGGTGATGTAGTAGAATTTCACTTATATGATTTACCGATTATTATTGAATAAAAGCAAAGCAGGTGTAAACGGTGGAAGAACAAATTAATCAGCCTGTGCGAGTACAGACTGAATTTGAAGAATGGGTAGAAGGCGGATGCAAAAAAGCTGAGGACTTAATTAAAGATTCAGAAAAAGAAGATTAAAATATAAAGCGATTACTTAGGTAGTCGCTTTTATAATTGAAAGAATAGTCTATGACCTGAATTATATGTCGATAAAAATATAATATGATATAATAATTAACAAGCTTACAATACACTAATATTATAATAAATGATCTGTGTTGACAATATTTGTTTATTTTGCTATAATTGTTATGGATTATGAATTAAAAAGTGAGAGATTACTACAAAAAATATATGGTAGAAAACGAGATGGCTATATAAACTTTCTGATAGCTATTTGCACTGTTGTTACACATATAAAAGTATTATGAAACAATTGTAATCATTTGTATATTGAAATAAAAACAAAATGCTTTAGTGATTAAGGAGATATAAATATGGCAGATTTATCACTGTTTAGCTATAAAGAGGCTATAGAATTTATATTATTATTTTATACATTTACATCATGTTGCAATGAAGATGATTTGGAGCAGATTGATGGAATAAAAAAATTTATAGAACTGGGCTTTGCTGAAAAGGATAAAGTACATGACAGTATATATGTATTATCTAAGGATGGCGAAAAGCTATTGCATGAATACATAAAAAATATATCGGAGGAGTTTATTAAGTATATGAAAACTAAAAATTTTAAAGTGATATATACCGAAACTTCAAATTGGTTTAAAGAAAAGTTTGGACTAGAAACAGATGATGATGGAGAAGATATATCAATATTTATATGCGAAAATTTACACAATTATGGATATGTGGCTCAAAAAGTTTATTCAAAGAGAGGACATTTTATTAAATTAGAACGCGTATAATTAGCTGAAAATATTAAAAGTGAGAAAATATGAAATAGAAGATAAAAACATAGAATGATTTCTTTTGTATTATCTTTTTATGAACGAATGAGAATAAACAATATTTTCAATGTATATGAATGAGGTATATAATCAAAGGGGATATAATGAATTTAAAATATAGAAATAATATAAAAAGCATTATAAAAACAATTATAAAATATTTTAAAAAATATGTGTTACACATATTTTTTTCTATAGCTTTGTATCTTTCAATTAAGTGGTCAGAAATCCCTTTGTTCAAGGTGTTAGATTATAAGATTATTAATCAAATATTATGTCACAAAAAAGCGGTAGATGCATCTATGCTAAATATTGCAACGGGCTATATAACTGGATATTTTGTATATCTATTGACTGTATTTATTCCTCAACAAAAGAGAAAGAAACCAGTCGAAAAAGAAGTGATCAGTAAATTATCTTCATTTTATAAAGATTCTGTTTATCTTTTGTTACTTATGTGTAAGAATTGTTGTACGGAAGAAGAATGGGAAGAAATTCATAAGGGTAAGTCGGATATAGAATGTTTTAATGATAAATTTTATAGACAAATAAAAAAGTTGGACATAAATAGTGATGCTGATACAATCTTTTTACATAAAGATAAAAAGAATAGAATGAAATGGCATGAATATTTAGAAATGAAATGCCAGAATTTTTATGAAAATTTAGAGAGTTTGTTTTTGCAGTATCATACATATTTAGATGATGAAATTATTAATGAGATTATTAAAGTAAAAAATTCTAAATTCATTGATGTGTTTGTAGGAAAGGGAAATTCCTTTATGCTTTATATACGGGCATCTGAAGATCATATCGGATATTATGAAAATTTGCCGATAGGAATGCTAAATTTCCCAGATGAACCATTCAAGATATTTGAAAATAGTAAAAATGTTCAAAATATTAACATATTGGTGGATTATATTGATAATTTAAGAGAATTACATACTCTTCTGTCAGAGTATAAAAATAAATACAAATTGGATACATTACGAGAGGATTATTCTATTAGTAAGCTAAGAGGAAATGAGGTGGGTCATTATAATACTGCTGTTTAAAAATAATATTTAAAGTTATTATTCATAGGCTAAGCATTTAATGCAAGATTCAGAAAAGAAGATTAAAATATAAAGCGATTACTTAGGTAGTCGCTTTTTTCGTTGAAAGGAAAAATGATATGAGTGGAGTTACAGATTTAGCAAGGCACATAAAAGCAAGAGACAATCCGTCATCATATACACCGATGTTCGGCAGAATTATATCTCTGCCGAAACTTGTAATACAGCTTGGAAACAATATTTTACTTGATGACAGTGATATAAAATCGGTCTTTGATATTTATGAAACACAAGAGAGGGACAATCATACGGAATACAAATACCTCGGAAAAGAAGTAGTTTTATTGCCGTATGACAACGACAACAAGTTTGTTGTGATAGGAGTAACCGAATAATGAAAAAGACATTTGATTTTGATTTCGGTAACGGCGAATTTGTTATGAAAGACGGCAATCCCGTTATTTTATCGGGCATTAATGCTCTTAAGCTATGGATACAAAAATGTATGCGGACACAGCTTTACAGATACTCCATATACAAAGACAAACAATACGGTGCAAATATTGAAGATTTGGTGATAGGAAAATCATATAACTTTGATTTTGCAGAATCGGAACTTCGCAGAGAAATAGAAACAACACTTTTGCGGAATGAGGATATTTATAGTATGAGCGGTTTTTCAGCAGAGAAAGTCGGAGCGATACTTAAAATATCTTTCACATTAAACACAGCTTACGGAGAAAGTGCGGAGGTGTACACCATATGACACTTGATGAAATAATTGAATATATGCTGTCGAGCGTGCCGGAAGAATATGATATTTCGGTCGGCTCGTTTTTTTATGATCTTCTTTATCCCGTGGCAGAACAAATATATCTTTTGCAGAAAAGGATAAGCAGATTGTCAGAAAACACATTTGCCGTGACGGCAGAGGGAGAATACCTTGACCGCAAGACAGCCGAGCAGAATATAGTTCGTAAAACAGCCACTTATTCAAAAGGTACACTGCTAATCAGCGGAAACCGAGGTGAAGTGATTTTGAAAGGTGCAAAGGTTGCGGCGGATAATGTCCTGTTTGAAGTAAATGAAACAGTGAGCATTGCTGAAAACGGTTCTGTTGAAGTCTGAAAAAAGGAGATATAAATCGATTCCCTATAACGCTTCCCGGAATTACAGCCGTTCAGAATATAACGGATTTTACAGGCGGTTATGATGCGGAGAGTGATGCAGACTTATTGGAACGATACCTTGAAAAAGTGTCACGTCCGAATGTCAGCGGAAATAAATATCATTATATTGAATGGGCAAAAGAAGTAAGCGGAGTAGGAGATGTAAAAGTAATACCGCTTTGGAACGGAGCGGGGACAGTAAAAATAGTAATTGTAGATGCTGATAACCGTCCCGCAGACAGTGAACTTATTTCAAAAGTGAAAGAGCACATTGAGGAAAACAGACCAATCGGTGCAGAAGTTACAGTGGTCAGTGCGTCACCTGTTATGATAAATATATCAGTTAGGCTGACAGCTGATAATACATCAGATATACAGACAACAGTTGAAAATGTATTAAAAGACTATTTGTCGGGAGAGGCAATAAAAAAGGAATATATATCGTATGCCAAAATCGGCAGCCTTATATTATCAATATCGGGTGTTGAGGATTATACGGATTTAAAGGTCAACAGCGGAACAGAAAATATCAAAATAGCGGACGGAGCGGTACCTGTGCTTGAAAGCGTGGTGTTGAAATGATTGACAGACTTCCGAATTACTATAGAAAATCAAAGACGGTAAGGGACTTTTACAGTGTTGTTCAAACAATACTTGATAAAGTTTCGGAAGATATTTCTGATGAAGATAAGCGTCTGTTTATTACTACCACGGACAGTTTTCTGCTGCATGAAAAAGATGTCGGGCTATCTGAAATTACGGCAGATAATGAAACTAAGCGAGCGAGAGTAATTGCAAGACTGCAAGGAAATAATCTTCTGACAAAATCGGAACTTGAACAGCTTATTTTAATGTATGACAGAACAGGCTGTACAATAACCGAGGACTATAAAAATTACACAGTGGCTGTTAGATTCAGCGGACGTAAAGGAGTGCCGTATAATTTTGAACAAATAAAATCAGCGGTGGATGAGGTTAAGCCCGCACATCTTCAAGTGAATTATGAGTTTCAAAGCAATACTTGGAGCGAAGTACAGAAAAAACTTGGGACATGGGGCAATGCAAAAATATTTACATGGGGAGGTGTTAAAGATTATGACGGCAGAACGTGGCTGTATGTAGAAAACAATGAGGTATATTTAAGAGAAAATGGAGCAAACGCATATGTGGTATTTAAAGATAATAAGCCATATGCACATTTTTTATAAGGAGGCGTGAAAAATGAAATACACATCAAATCATAATTTTAAACTGCCGGCACCGTCCGACACTATTGATGTAGAGGTGCTCAATGAGAATTTTACAAATATCGACGCACTTATTAAAACATTGGAGTCTGCTAAGGCAGATAAAAATTCACCGAGTTTTACGGGTGCACCAACCGCACCGACTGCGTCAAGCAGTACAAATTCTACACAGATTGCTACTACTGCTTTTGTGCAGGGACTGATACAAGGCATACAGACGGCATTGTCAGGCAAAGCGGACAAAAATTCACCAAGTTTTACGGGTACACCGAAATCTCCGACTCCGCCGTCATTCTGATATTTCAACGAGAATAGCAACAACCGCATTTGTGCAGAACTTGGTGCAAGCAGTGGATAAAAAAATCTCCGAATTGGTATCTTCAACATTGGACAGCACTTATGCTCTGCTGTTGTTTGATAAAGATAATATCGGCACTTGCAGTAATATTGACAGTTTCGGAATTACATACAGTCAGTATCAAAACGGTACATATAAGACTGATATAGTGCAGGTAGGAAATAACGCTCAACTGCCGAATAAATCGAATGCACCCGTATTTTTAGTGTCGTGGGCTGCCGAATCCGGTGACGAAAGTGAAATATATAATGTTCAGGCTGTAATCTATCCGGACGGAACGGTATATGGACGCCATAGATACTTGTGGAGTATCAGCAGTGGCATTGTGAGTAAGCTTTCTTGGAATGATTGGAGTACGGATAACAATTATATTTATTATAATCCTAAAGATCATTTTGTAAAGGAATAGCGTGGGGTGATAAAGTATGCCGGAAGATATACGATTGGCAAAAGGCGAAGATTTAGATGCACTTGAGGATATAGTGAATAACCATATCGGCAGTGATGAAACTCACGTTACTGCCGGTGACAAGCAAAATTGGAACGGCAAGGCTGATGTGGCTATGCTTGAAACAGAAGGGTATCTGAAGAAAAAAGTTGTAGGCGTACTGCCATCAATGTCTGTTGAATTTGGTTTTTCAGACGGTGTTTCAAAATTCAATGCTATAAATAGATGTACTGTATCCGTTGCGGAAGAAAGTGACGGCAACAAGTATCAAAAAATTGTAACCGGTTCAAATGCTGCGAATATGTATGCTTTTGCTTATCTTGACTTTTCAAAATATACGGCTAATGCAAAAGAACTGATAATTGAGTTTGATACGAAAATAAATACCGACCGCTGGTATATAGGACTGTCTGATTTGTCACAGCGTCCGGGAGAATCAAGCAGAGGTTCGTATGACAGTACAGGAGTTGTTTTCACGCAAGGTACAAAAGACGGAAAGTATTATTACATAAACAGTGACTTGACGTGGAAAGACAACTTTTTTAACTGTTGGGTTCATAGCCGAATAGAAGTCAATTACGAGTCAAAAACGGTATCATATTGCATTACAAACAATAATGAATCAGCAAAATTAAGCGGTGAGATTGCTTTCTATGATAAGTCCGCAAGTAAGGTTACTGGACTTGAGATTTATTCTTATGTAAATAGCGTTGAAATGGGGATTGACAATATAAGCATAACATCAAAATCGGGAAATGAAAGTGATGACGAAAGAACCGTATATATAGTGGCAGAAGACGAAGATATAGCGGAATATATCTATATAGACGGAAAGCCGATTTGTATAGGAAGGAGTGATATATTTAATACAATAAAAGACCTGCTCGAAAGAGTAGAAAAATTAGAAAATAACTGATAAGGGGGGTACTGACTATGGAAAGTACGGTTGTTGTGGCGATTTTGTCGCTTGTAGGAACGCTCGGCGGTTCTATTATTGCAGGTATTGTTTCAAACAATAAGACACTGTACAGAATTGAACAGCTTGAACGCAAAGTAGAAAAACACAACAGTGTTGTTGAACGAGTGGCTATTGCGGAAAATACACTTAAATCTCAGCAGCACCAAATTGATGAACTGAAAGGGGATATGTAAAATGATTAACTGGAAAGTACGAATGAGAAATCCTATGTTTTGGGCACAGATATTGCTGTCTGTAATTATGCCGATACTGGCATATCTCGGACTTACAGCCGAGGATTTAAACTCGTGGTCGGTATTGGGGGAAGTACTTATAAAGGCGGTTTCAAGCCCGTACATTTTGAGCCTTGTAATTGTCAGTGTATATAACGCAATTACAGACCCTACAACAACAGGATTTACAGACAGCAAACGTGCATTGACATACGATACACCTAACGATGATAAGGAGTAAGAGATGACTGCAATAGATAAATTGATTCAGACAGCCGATAATGAAGTCGGCTATTTGGAGAAGTCAAGTAATTCACAGCTTGATGATAAAACAGCGAATGCCGGTATGAACAATTATACTAAGTATTGGCGTGATATAAAAAACGAATATCAAGGACAGCCGTGGTGTGCGGTGTTTGTTACATGGTGCTTTACCAAGGTTTTCGGAGTGGATAAGGCACATCAATTATTGAAGCATTATCCGTATGTATATTGTCCGACAATGTCGGGACTTTTTAAATTGTACGCAAATCCGAAAAGGGGCGATATTGTTATATTTAATCATAATGGGGTATTTACGCATACGGGAATTGTAACCGGCGTGGACGGTGATTATTTCACTACTGTTGAGGGAAATACGTCAGCCGGAAGTGCGGTTGTTGCAAACGGCGGCGGTGTCTGCAGAAAAGGATATTATATAAGTAATCTTGCGGGAACAAAGTTCTGCAGACCGGATTATGAAACGGCAGAAAGCGAGGAAGAAATTATGAGTAAGGAATATACGGAGTTGAAAGCAGAAATCGCAAAATTACAGGCTGATGTGAATAAACTGAACAGCAAAATGATTTACAATTATGTTGATGACAATATGCCTGAATGGGCAAGACCTACCGTTCAGAAAATGATGGATAAGGGATTTCTTAAAGGTGACGAAAACGGCTGTCTGAGCTTGACCGATGAACTTCTGAGAGTCTTTGTTATAAATGACAGAGCAGGAGTATATGAAAACAGATGGGATGGTAAAAGTGAATAGTTGAGTTTATGCCCGTTAGAGATTGATTTTCTTAACGGGCATTATTTTTATTATTTGAGAACCACAATATATAAATAACAGAGGTGATTGCAATGAATGAAGAGAAAAATGTACCTATAACACTCGGAGAAAAATATATGCTTACCATAAGAGAAGCAAGTATATATTTCAATATCGGAGTCAAAAAAATCCGCAGACTGGCGGAAGATAATCTCGGAGTATTCTCTATTTACAGTGGCAACAGATATTTAATAATACGTCCTAAATTTGAGGAACATCTCTGCCGAATTTCTACGATATAAATTGATTTTATTTGCCGTAAGTAGTTGACTTTATGAGATTTTAGAGTGATATATAGTGCAAGCTTAATAAAGCTTATAATCAAACTAAAAGTGAAAATTAAAGAACAGAAAGGAAGAAATTTTATGCAGAGAGCAACAGCAGAGAAAAAGGATTTATTAAATCTGTCAGAAACGATTGAATATTTCAACCTCAGCCAAAGAAAGTTTCATTCTCTTATCAGAGAAAAAACTGTTCATGATTTTATCGTTTTCTATGGCAGTCGAAGATTGATTATCAGAACGGCATTTGAGAGGTATATCTTAAAACATCCGGAACTTAGGAGGTGCAGATAATGGGGATCAGAGGAAGAATAAGACGCGATTCAAAACATAGAGTTTTGAGAGCGGGAGAGTCAATGAGAGCAGACGGAAAATATCAGTTTAAGTATCATATAGCAGGCAAACCGCATTTTGTGTACAGTTGGAAACTTGAACCTACGGACAAATTACCTGCAGGAAAGAAACCGTGTCTTTCACTGAGGGAACTTGAAAAGCAGATAGGATACGACTTGGAATCGCAGTTAGATCCGATGAAAAGAAATATAACAGTGAACGAACTTGTAGAGCGATACCTATCCACAAAAACAGGAGCAAAACACAGTACAGTTGCAAACTATAACTTTGTAAAGAATATCTTGAAAAAAGAGGAATTTAGCGAGGCGAAAATAGCAGACGTTAAAACATCGGATGCAAAACTTTTCCTTATTAAAATGCAGAGTGACGGCAAAGGTTACAGTACAGTCAAGTCGGTACGCGGAGTTCTAAGACCTGCATTTCAGATGGCTGTTGATGATGATATTTTAAATAAGAATCCATTTGAATTTCAGCTTGCCGGAGTTGTGGTGAATGATTCACATACGCGAACTGCAATAACAAGAGAGCAAATGCGACAGTTTTTGAAATTCGTGCATGATGATAACTGCTATTGTAAGTATTATGAGGTGGTTTATATCCTATTCCATACAGGAATGAGAATATCGGAATTCTGCGGTCTGACACTCAAAGATATTGATTTAAAGAACCGAATTGTAAATATTGACCATCAGCTTCAGAGAACCTCAGATATGCAATATGTAATTGAATCAACGAAAACCAATGCCGGAACAAGAAAACTTCCAATTACAGAGGAAGTGGCAAAGTGTTTTCAAGCCATTATCGAGGACAGAGAACCGCAGCAAAGAGAAAAAATGATTGACGGATATGCCGGATTTTTGTTTTATGATAAAGATAACAATCCATTAGTAGCAATGCACTGGGAACACCGATTTAATCACATGGTAAAAAGATACAATGACATTTATCGAATACAAATGCCGAACATCACACCGCATATTTGCAGACATACATACTGCTCGAATATGGCAAAATCAGGTATGAATCCGAAAACACTGCAATACCTTATGGGACATTCCGAAATAGGAGTTACACTCAACACCTATACGCATCTCGGACTTGAAGATGCCGAGAATGAGCTAAAACGCATGGAGGACTTGAATAATGCAAGAAATGAACTTGATAAGAATACAGGAAGAAAATCGGTAACTCAGAAGATGTTTAGGGTTATATGATAATGATGCATAGACGGCACTTAGGCTACGGCTTGGGTGCTGTTTTTCGTTTTTTTGTTATATTTTGTCGGTATTGTGAATTGATATGATGAGTGGGATGTGGTATAATGTATAAAAAGAGTGCTATAAAGCAATCAGAATTATATATTCTGTCACTTGGAGAAAGTATAATATGAGGAGGTTAAAATTGTATGAGTGAATTGCAGATATTAACTTCACAGAGAGATGAAATTCTTCTGAAGATTAGAGAAATTGAGGCATCTTGTGAAGGAATAGAAAATGAGAATAATGCAAAGAGAGTACAGGAATTAAATTTGGAACAGGCACAATATTCGGCACAAAGACAAGAACTATCTGCTAAATTAGCCGGTTTGGATGGAAAGTTATCAAGTATAAATGCAGAGATATTAAAATTGTCAGGGACCGGAATTGATAGAATATTAGAGGCTATCAAGAATCAGCGGTGGTAGACCAATACCATTATAATCAACACGCATATAACGAATTCGGTAAGTCAGTCGGTAAATCAATGGCAGAATGGGTTTCAAAAAAATAGAGTCAATTTCAAGTATTGTGTAAACCTTCATTATGGTGTAGAATAGAAATACACTAAATGGAGGTTTTTAATTATGCCACGAAGAAAAAGAACACCGGAAGAAATTGCACGAAAAGAACGCACAAAAGCACTTATGAAAGAATTGAACATCAAAGATATGGACGATATTCAAGATTTGTTCAAATCTTTTGTTGCGGCTGCCTTAGAGGGCGGTCTTGAAGCAGAGCTTGACGAAGAATTAGGCTATTCCAAGTACGATTATCGCAACAAAGAAACCAATAACAGTCGCAATGGTTACAGTAAAAAGACCATGAAAACCAGTTTTGGAGACATGGATATAGATATTCCACGAGACCGCAATGGTGATTTTGAACCTAAGCTTATTCAAAAACATCAAACAACATTGTCGGGAGATATTGAAGAAAAAATCATATCAATGTACGCCAAAGGAATGACAGAAAATGATATAGCAGCACACATTGAAGAAATATATGGACTTGATGTGTCTGACAGTACCATAAGCCGTGTTACAGATAAAATTTTGCCAATAGCTAAGGAATGGCAATCACGTCCTTTGGAAGAAGTATATGCAGTTGTATTTATGGATGCAATACATTATCATGTGCGATACGAAGGACGTATAGTAAAAAAGGCTGTATACATAGCAATAGGTATAAATTTAGATGGCAGAAAAGATGTTCTTGGCATGTGGGTTGGTGAAAACGAGAGTGCAAAATTCTGGCTTTCTGTCTTAAACGGATTAAAAAATCGAGGAGTAAATGATATTTTAATTGCTTGTATTGACGGACTAAGCGGATTTACCAATGCGATTGAAGCAGTCTTTCCGCAAACAGAAATACAGCAATGCATAATCCATCAAATCCGTAATACAACAAAATATGTGTCATACAAAGATATTAAAGCACTTATGGCAGATTTAAAGCGTGTTTATGCAGCGATAGATGAGGATACCGCATTACAAGAATTAGACCGATTTGATGAAATATGGGGAGGAAAATACCCAAAAATCGCTGATAACTGGCGAGATAAATGGGTTCATTTATCCACATATTTCAAGTATCCCCAAGCAGTGCGTACACTTATCTACACAACCAATACGATAGAAGGATTCAATCGTCAACTTAGAAAAGTGACTAAAAACAAGGGGGTTTTTCCTACAGATGATAGCTTGTTTAAGATGCTGTACCTTGCAATGATGGACATCACGAAAAAATGGACAGGTCGACGTCGTGATTGGGGCGAGATTCATTCTCAGTTGGAGATATTCTTCGCTGATAGAATCAGCTATTGACAAGTGCTGATTTTTCTGATAATGTAAAAGCGGACGGAATTTAATTCCGTCCACTTAAATAAATTTTTCTGCACTATTTTGTATTTACACAAAACTTGAAGAATACTCAAAAAATAAGATATAGACCCGAACAACCACCCGTGATGTGCGGGTGGTTTTTTTTATATATTTCAAAAATCATTAGTCGGGATTATAATACGCATTTATATATTCCTTTGGTGTCATACCGACATTCTTTTTAAAGGTACGGAAAAAATGTTCATAGCTTGAATATCCTGTTGCTGTCTGCGCTTCCGCAACTGTAAATCCCTCACGAAAAAGTTGTTTTGCCTTTGTCATTCTCTGTAAAATAATATAATTGCTTATTTGCGTATTCGTATGCTTTTTGAAAATTCGTGATATATGATTAGGTGTTAAATAAAACTTTTCTGCAATATCTGTAAGATGAATATTCTCAACAAGGTGCGCGTTTATATACTTGATAATCTGATTTACTGTTTGCTGCGTTCCTGTAACTCTCTTTTCCGCCTCGTCATTTTCGGCGTGCGTATAAATTAGTCCGTCTATTATTTGCAGAATATCAAAAAATATTGATATTTCCGAAAAGGTATCGTTGTTTTTACAGGCGATAAAATCCTGCATACGGTTAAGCAATAATGCTTTTTGCTTAACATCAAGAGTAATAACGATAGGATTTTTTGTATCGGTAAAATAGCTGTACCGCTTATTATCCGCTATAAAATTTTCAAGCCATTCCGTACTGATAGTTATAATATAGCGTTCATACTCACGGTCAGGAAGTTGTGTGAACTGATGAATGCAATATGACGGTATTATAAGCAGCGAATTTTCTTTGAGCGGCATTACATTATCACCGAGCAGTATATTTGACAGTGGTGTCAAATTTATATACAATTCAATCGCATTATGCGTATGCGGCGGCATTTGAATTGTAGGAATTTCATTCCTGTATATCACCTCAAATTTATTTTCAAACGAAGAATATCGGATAGTTTTATTCATACGTTCACCCCCTGCTTTTAGTATATCATATTGCGGAAATCAACGCAATATAAAGATGCGTGAATTTATCATAAAACAGGCACTATTTTGACATATACAAAAGCAAGGTGATATTGTATAATAAAATTAACAATAAATTTAAGGAGGCACACCTATGAAATCAAAAGTTTTCAAACGTATTTTGTCCGCAATATTATCTATACAGATGATATGCGCATTTACTCCGGCTATTGCCTTAAATGCAAACGCGGAAGAATTGCAGATGTATCTGAACGAAAATTTTACTTCGGAAAATAACAAGTGGACGGGCAAGACAGGAAATATGGAAATCTTACCCGATGAGGAAATTCCGTATATGCGTTATATTGCGGCAGATACGGAACAAAAAGTAACGCGAAAGGTTGATACGACACTTCCCGGTGGCAGTGTATATGTCGCAGAATTTGACGTAAGATTTGCAGACGCAAATTCGGGTGTTGTAGAATTATACGGCGGCTCGCAGCTTGGCCCTACTGTCATTTTTGACGGAGAGAAAATAAAAACCAAATATGGTAATCCGTCAAGCTACGATACTATGTATCAGGGTGCGGAAGCGAATAAATGGTATAATGTGAAATTTCTTGCAAACGGAACAACAAGTATGGTCGGCTATACTAAGGCGGCAGGTACAGACGAGGAAGCACAAGCGACAAAATCAGAAAAAGTAATCAGAAATTTAAAGAATACAATATTTTCAAAATTTAATGTTACAAACAAAGTAAACGGCGAAAGCGATATACGCTCCGGCGCGGTTGACGTCAGAAATATGAAAGTATATAAACCTGCGCCGACGGAGGTTACTATCGGAGTAACAGACGATATAAGCAAGGTTTCTATTCCCGCCGAGGGAACAACAAAAACAGTAAACTATCTTGTCGCAGCGGCTTCGTTTAACGGCGTTGATTTATCAAGCTATGAACCGCTGTCAAAAGAATTGGTAAAGTTTGAGCTTTATAATTCAAATGATACAGAAAGCTTGCAGGAGAATTTACCGACAGGCGTAGCGTTAAATCCCGCGACAGGCGTTTTAACTGTAAGTTCCGACGCGAAAGCAGCTGAATACAATGTCAGACTTTTAAGCTATGACGGCGCGGTATATGACAGCAAAAAAATAACCATAGCACAGGCAGGCTCGGCGACTTCTGTAAGTCTGGTAAATCCGGCGGAAAAGCTTCCGATACCAAATAAAGGCACTGTCAACACAGAATTTTTCGCACAGTGCTATGACAAGGCAGGCAGCGAAGCATATAATATACCGCTTAAATGGTCGCTTTTAAATGTAGACGGTACAGAATTAAACGACAGCGGAATAAGCATAAACGAAAGCACAGGTGTTATTTCTTCAACTTCATCAGCAGCGGCAAGCTCTTTTAAGGTAAAGGTTGAATTAGCAGATAATCCGAATGTTTACGAAATTTCAGAAGAAATAGAAACATATAAAATGACTGCTTCTAAAATAGATATAATCGGAGCGGATATGTTACAAACCGCGTCGCAGGTAAGTGAAACCTATACAATAAAAATATTCGACCAATACGGAGTGGAAATGCCGTCAGAGGAATTAAGCGGCTGGAACGCTGAAAATATGACAGACGGTATCACCTTTGAAAACGGAGTGCTGACAGCCGCAGCAAACAGCGACAGCGACGTTATAATTAAGGCAACATCAGGCGATATAACCGCAAGCAAGACGGTAAGAGTATATAAGCCTGTATTATCAGAAATCGCCGTAGACGGTGATATGTCAATAGAAATACCGAAAAGCGGTGAAAAGAGCTTTACATATACCGCAAAGGCATACGACCAAAAGGGCGTTGAGATTAAAGATACTGACTTTTCTTGGAGTATGGAAGCATATGACAATAACGGCATAACCTTTGACAGCGCAAAGGCTATGATTACAGCAGACGGCGCAGCAACAGAACAGACCATAACGGTTACCGCTTCAACTGCTGATATAAACGGCAGCTTAAAGGTTGTAGTTACAAAAAATCCGTTTACATACAAGCCTGTTGACGGCGGCTTTGAAATTGATAACGGAAACAAAAATTATACGCGTCCTATATATGCGGCGCATACAAACGATGATGGCGAAACCTCGTTCAGATATATCTATTATCTCGGCGACAGACCGAAATTGGTATTGTCAAACGCAGGTACAGGCACAAGTTTTTTCCGTTTCGCTCATATGTTTCTTGGAATAAAGGACGGAAAATGGCTTGATGAAATGAGCAACATAACTGCAAGATATGTAAACGGACACGAGGAATATGTCATAAAAGACAGTTCCTTTGAGGGTGAAATAAAGCTGACATATACACGCTCGGACAAAATCGACGCTATGCTTGTAAAAGCGGAGCTTCCCGACAGTGTAAAGGATAAGCTGGTAGTTGCAGCGGCAGGCGGAAACCGAATAGACAGTAAACAGCCTACGGGTGGAAATTCAAGCGCACTTGAATTTAGTCCGTCTGATACAAATTCAACTGTTCCGACCTTTACTGATAATTCATTCAGTATCACAGGCTCATATGCTACAATAAGCGGCACATCAAATGTAAAAATGAATTATGCCGCAAAGGACTCGTCAATGTACAGTTCAGGAGTGGACGCGTTATTAACCTCAACAGCGGCAAATCAGCCAATGGTAGTAGGTACGACTGACGGTAATACCGAAAATACGGTGTATATGATGATTACGACAGATAGTCCGTCTGAAAACAAATATTTTAATGAGTATCAGACAAACGCAAGAGAAATATTTAACGATAGTATAAGCTATTTCAAAGGTGTTGCGGAAACTATAAAAATTGATACTCCCGACCCGTACATCAATTCAGCTATGCGCGCTCAGGTTATGGCAATGGATAACATATGGGATAATCCTGTTATAACTCACGGGGCAATCGGCTGGCATAACGGACAAGGCGGTTGGCGCGGCGGCTATTGCTTTGTAAACGCAGGCTGGAGCGACAGAATAAAAACTAATATTCAAAATTATATTGCAAGACAGGAGAAAGATACAGGAAGAATATGGGCATATCCATCTCACGACGGACGTTATAATATGAGCCTTGTAATGGTAGACATTATAATGCAGTATTGGGATTGGACGGGAGATGACGCGTTCTTTTCAGACGAGGGCGGATATGACTTTATCGCCGGACACCTGAAATTTATGGACGATTATATGCAGGTTCCCGGAACAAATTTATATGAAAATTGGCTTGATGCTTGGAATACCGATAATAAATGGAATAACGGCGGCGCAGGCTCAATAGCAACCGCATATACTTGGAGAGCGTATAATACAATGGCAAAAATCGCGTCAAAGCTCGGTAAGACAGATGACGCGGCAGCATATCAGACAAAGGCTGATTTAATCAAAAAGGAAATGAACGAGCAGCTTTGGAACGCTGACACAGGCGTATTCGGCGAGGTAAAGGAACGCTTTGGATACGGCAGACTTAACGCCGCGCCTGATTTATCTTCAATATATACTCCTGTTGATATGGGTATTGCGACTGATGAGCAGGTATATCAAATGATGAGATTTACCGATTACGCTGTTCCGAGTGTTGCAAACTTAGATAAAATTTGGGATAATATAGATTTTAAGTATTCTTCAAATAGACTTCCCGAATATTATTCAAGCGACGGATTGTATGTTGAGGAGGTTATGAATAATGCCCTTGCATATTTTGAAAACGGTCAGCGCGAAATGGGAATGAAACAGTTTAGAGCTTGTATTGTTCCCCTTATGAAAGGAAGCTCGGCAGGTCAGGGAACTGTTCAGCATATCGTAAAGTCTGATTTATCAAATAACGGTCATATTGACTTTGCAGACTGTACATCTCAATATGCGAGAACAGCGGCAGAGGGTATATTTGGAATAAAAGTAAATGTTCCGGGCTCAAAAGCTGATATAAAGCCCGGCTTCCCCGCAGATTGGAAATATGCGTCTATAAAAATGGACGCTGTAAGCTATGACTATACATACGAAAATAACACAGATAAATTTAGTGTAACATCAAAAGAAAATTTAAGCTATGAAATGCACATTCCGACAAGAAGCTCGAAAATTACAAGCGTTAAGGTAAACGGCACGGAGGTAACAGACTACACTGTCGATAATTTTGTGAATGTAAAAACTCCTGTCGGCAACAGCGCGGTTGTCGAGGTAACATACGCAAATGACGAAATCGCAAAAGTAGAAACGGAAGCTGTCGGCGGTAAAAATGCTGATTATACTGTTAAATCAAACGGCAAAATTACAGCCATTTCAGACCCGCAGAGCTTAATTGTAAATACAGATGGTATCGGCACAGATACAATAACAGTAAACTTGGGCGAAAAGTCAGGACACCATACATTCTTTGTTACGGTAGAGAAAAACGATATGACAGCAGTATTGCCTGTTGACCTTGAAATTAAGGACGCGGTTGAATTAACCGATATGGAAATAGTTACAGGCGCAAATGCAGGAATAAAAGTAAAGCTCACAAATAACACTGAAAAACAGCTTACATTAAACGCTGTATTGTCAACCGTAAGCGGAAAAGTTACAGAAGAAAATATAACAATAGCTGCAAAAGGCGCAAGCAATGAAATTCTTGTACCGATTGAAAATGAAACCGATTTAACACCCGGCAATAATAAGGTTACAGTAGTTTTAAGCGGAGATATAGACAATACAATTTACGGCGAAATTACCGCTTGGGATTTAAAGGATACCGTAACAAATACTGCGGAGCAGTATCAGACAATATCGCTTGACGGCGTTGTAAATCAGGATTTGAGAACACTTCACCAAAATACATATGACCTCACTTATGAGGGCAACGAGCATTACAGACTTGAAAGGTTTTATTGGTCGTCTGACGCGGAAAGAACAGTTCTTCCGAATGGACGCGCTTGGTGGGAGCCGGGCAGGGGCGCGAACGGTGTTCCGAGCAGTCTTAATTTACCGTCAAGCGGCGGTGAATATACAACTAATATAGGTGTTCCGTTTAAAATTTCATCATCAGAGGGAAACAACGCGGCGTTTGTATCGCTGTATAATCAATTCCCAGACAAAATGAATATTCCCGTTAATGCAGACGGCTCAAAGATTTACTTTATGTTAAGCGTATCTACAAACAATATGCAGAGCAGAATTGAAAACGCGAGAATTACAGTCAATATGAAAGACGGAACAAAGGAGATACTTCCGCTTACAAACCCTGATAATATTGACGATTGGCTCAATTATCAGCAATCAAAACCGTATGCGGAAACGGGATATGTACAAATGCTTGGCGACAAGGCACATTCAAATATTCTCGCTCTTGACTTTGGCAAGGTTAATCAAATAGAAAGCGTTGACTTTGAATGTCTTTCAAGCGAGGTCTTAGCAGGTCTGTTAGGAATAACAGTTGTAAAGGGAGAATTTGAAGAACCGTTCTTGGTTGGTGAGATAGAATTTGACAAAACAGAATTAACCGCAGGAGAAACAGTTACGGCAACTTCTGCTATAAAAAATAACGGTGAAACGGATATACCCGTAAATATGATGATTGCATTGTATGATGAAAACGGAACTTTAAAGGAATTGAAAACCGAAAAGCATACAGTAACGGCTAATAGTGCCAACGAATATAACATTACATATTCAAATTCAGCGATTGAAAGCGGAGATTATATTAAAGCGTTCTTATGGAACAGTTTAGAGAATATGAAGCCGCTTACAGAAGCAAAGATTTTGCGTTAACTCTCTCTCTATATATATTTTATAAATGCCAATTCGGAATATTTCGGATTGGCATTTATAGTATAAGACTTCAAGGAGGATAATATGAAACTGATAAATAAAAACATAAATGTAATTACAATGAAATACCCCTCGTCGTGGCATAAAGCCTTGTGGCGCGAGGGTTTGGTGAGCGGTAACGGAAAAATAGGCGCAAATGTGTACGGCGGCACAAAACGCGAAAGTGTGCTTATAAATCACAGTGCTTTATGGACGGGTACGGAATGTAATCCTCTCCCTGATATAAGCAAAAGTCTGACAAAGACACGTCAAGCAATGGATAACAGAGATTTCAATACGGCAAATTGGATTTTAACAAATGCGCTTACAGAAAGCGGATATAACAATGAGCGCGGTTATCCGCTGCCACTTGCAGAACTTAATATGTCTTTTACAGGCTTTACAGGATTTTCTGATTATCTTCGCGCTGTCAATATGGAAACAGGCGAAGTAAGCTCACAATTTCGTGAAAAAGATGTGTGGGTAAAAAAAGATTTATTCGTATCACGAAAAGACGATATGATACTTCTTAGAATACAGGCAGATAAGCCTTTCTTGGACGCTGTATTTTCATTAGATGTTCCAACAGCTACCGACAGCTCCGACAAAACATATCAATATGTAAAGGAACATAGCCGTACTGAAATAGACAGTAATATTATCATTTATAAATCGCTTAATACCAATAAAAAACCATACGGTGCGGCGGTAAAAATCGAAAGTGCTGACGGTGATATTAAAAACATTGAAAATCGTATCAATGTAAATTGTGCGTCTGATATTCTTATTAAAATAAAGGTGTTTGTAAATGGCTGTCCTGATAAAGACAAGTTGAAATTTGAGAATAACAGCTATGAATATTATCTAAACCGTCATATTTCGCTTCACAGTGCCTTGTATCATAGTGCGGAGCTTAACTTGTTTGAGAACAATGATTTATCGAATGAGGAACTTATGTTAAAAGCGTATAGCGGCAAATCTCCGAATGAGCTTATCGAAAAACTATGGCGGTACGGGCGGTATTTGTTTATATCGGGAAGTTCTAAGGACGGATTTCCGTTTTCTATGTACGGATTATGGTGCGGAGATTATAAAGCTGTATGGAGTCATAATATGGCAAATGAAAATATACAGATGATGTATTGGCACGCTAATATCGGCAATCTGGAGGAGCTTAACAAAGCATTATTAGAGTATTATATAAGCAGACTTGACAGCTTTGAGGAGTGCGCTAAAAAACTTTACGGCTGTAATGGTATATTTATTCCAGCAGGAACAACGCCGAATATGCCGCTTCCGTGTCAGCTTGTGCCTGTAATTATGAATTGGACGGGCGCAGCGGGTTGGCTGGCGCAGCATTATTATAAATATTATTCCTATACGGGAGATACCGAATATCTGCATAGTGTTGTTTTACCGTTTATGAAAGCGGCGGCGGATTTTTACGAGGATTTTATTGTGTTTGACAAAAACGGACATATAAAAATATATCCGAGTGTTTCGCCCGAAAATACACCTCTTAATTTTATTCCAAAAGACAACGCAGATATGGCGCACCCTATGACAAGCGCGGTTAATTCCACTATGGATTTTGCGATAATCAAGGAATTGTTTACAAATTTAATTGAGCTATGCGTTGAGCATAATATATACGACGAAAAAATTAAAATATGGGAAAACATCGTAAATTCCATTCCCGAATATGGTGTAAATAAAGACGGAGCCGTTAAAGAATGGCAGAACGATAATTTTGAGGACAGATATTATCACAGGCATTTATCGCATATATATCCTGTTTTTCCGGGTGATGAAATAACAACAAATGATGATATTATATCAGCATTTGAAAAAGCGGTTGATTTAAGAGATATGGGAGCGCAAACAGGTTGGTCGCAGGCACATATGGCGTCAATATATGCAAGATTTAATCGCGGTAATGACGCAATGGACTGCTTAAATAGTCTCGTAAGAAGCTGTATGCAGACTAATTTTTTCACGCTGCATAATGATTGGCGGCGAATGGATTTGTCTTTGGAAATGGACTCTGCCGCTCCTATTCAGCTTGACGCAAGTATGGGATATGTAAACGCAGTGCAGGAAATGATTTTGTATTCCTCAAAGAAATTGATAAAACTTCTTCCGGCTCTAAGCGATGATATGCAGCACGGAAAAATTACAGGCTGGAGATTTGAGGGCGGCACTATTGATATGGAATGGAATATACCTCAAAATGAGTTTAAAGCAGAATTAACAGCAAGCAAAACATTTAATATAATAATCGAACTGCCTCCATTTTGCGCGAATAATATGATTTGTAACAACAAAAATATTATCTCACAAAACGGTAGAACGGCTGAAATTGATTTTATAAAAGGTGATAAATTGATTTTATCGAATAAATATTTTTAAAATTAAAGTAATAACATCTATCTATAAGAAAGGAAACAAAAAAATGAAACACGGAAATGTTATTGTAGGTCAGTCAGGCGGACCAACAGCTGTTATCAATTCAAGTCTTGCAGGGGTATTTAAAACTGCCCGCGACAGGGGCGCAAATAAAGTATTCGGTATGCAGAACGGAATTGCGGGATTTCTTGAAGGACGATATGTAGATTTGTCGGAGCATATTCAGACAGATTTGCATATTGAATTACTTAAAAGAACTCCGTCGGCATATCTCGGCTCTTGCCGATACAAACTCCCTGAAATAGAAGAAAATGAGGAAATATACATAAAAATCTTTAAAATGCTAAATGACCTTGAAATTGAACATTTTTTCTACATCGGCGGAAACGACTCAATGGATACCATTAAAAAACTATCTCATTACGGAGAAAAAATAAACAGCAGCATAAGATTTATGGGTGTACCAAAAACTATTGATAATGACCTTGCCGAAACAGACCATACTCCCGGTTACGGAAGCGCGGCAAAATTTATCGCAACGGTTATGAAAGAAATAATCAAGGACGCAAATGTGTATGGAAATCAAAATATACATATTGTAGAGATTATGGGAAGAAACGCAGGCTGGCTTACAGCTTCGGCTGCACTTAGCAAGGGAGAGGATTGTATCGGTCCTGATTTGATATATCTGCCTGAAAAAGTATTTGATGTTGACAGTTTCCTTTCAAGCATAGAAAATTTAAGAAAAAATAAAAAGTCGATAGTTGTTGCGGTTTCTGAGGGTATAAAGTTAAAGGACGGTAGATATGTCTGCGAGCTTATATCAAGTCAATCACAATTTAAAGACTCTTTCGGACACGTCGCATTAGGCGGTACGGCACAATTCCTGTCAAATACAATAACACAAGAATTTGGCTGCAAATCGCGCGCGATAGATTTGAATATTCTCCAACGCTGCGGCTCTCATATGGTTTCAAGAGTAGATATAACAGAAGCCTTTGTTGCAGGCGGACACGCGGTTGAAGCTTCGTTCAGAGGTGAAACGGGCAAAATGATTATATTTAACCGTGTTACAAACAATCCGTATCAGTGTACCACTCAGCCATTTGATATTAACAAAATCGCAAACATTGAGAAAAAAGTACCTTTGGAATGGATAACTGATAACGGTACATATGTGTCGCCTGAATTTTTGTCATACGCGCGTCCACTGATACAAGCCGAATTGTCGCCTATTATGGTAGACGGTCTGCCGAGTCATTTATATAATTGATTAGTTTGATAATGGTAAATACTCACAAATAATTTACTAATGTACAGGAGATATGAATAGAATAAAAAACAAGAAACCTGTTTACAGGTCTGATGAAAAACTTTATTTATCAAAAAAATAGAATACCCTATCACAAGGGATCAGATGAGAAAATTTCTAAAGTTCGTTCACGATGATAATGTGTATTGCAAATACTATGAAGTGGTTTATATCCTTTTTCACACCGGAATGCGTATTTCGGAGTTCTGTGGGTTGACATTAAGTGACATTGATTTGAAAAACCGTATCATCAACATTGATCATCAAATTCAGCGAATGCCGGATATGAGACTTGTCATTGAATCCACCAAAACCAATGCCGGAACGAGAAAGCTGCCGATGACGGAAGATGTAGCTCGTTGTTTTCAAGCTATTATCGATGATAGACCGAAACCTAAATTTGAGAAAATGATTGATGGTTACACAGGATTTTTATTCTTAGACGATAACGGAAATCCATTAGTGGCAATGCACTGGGAACATCGATTTAATCACATGGTAAAAAGATACAATGACATATACCGAATACAAATGCCCAACATCACACCGCATATTTGCAGGCACACATATTGCTCAAACATGGCGAAGTCGGGAATGAATCCAAAAACACTGCAATACCTTATGGGACATTCCGAAATAGGAGTTACACTCAACACCTATACGCATCTCAGACTTGAGGATGCAACAGATGAACTTAAGCGTGTGGAGGACTTGGAGAACGCAAGGAAGGAGCTTGATAAAACCTCCGGCAGAAAAACGGTAACGCAGAAGATGTTCAGAGTGGTATGATGAATATACACTGCATAGACGGCACTCAGGCTATGGCTTGGGTGCTGTTTTTCGTTTTTTTGTTATATTTTGTCGGTATTGTGAATTGATATGATGAGTGGGATGTGGTATAATTATTATATGTATACACACAAAATAATAGAAGTACTGATAACAAAAGTTGCCTAATGAAGATATTATGACAGTATAGTGTTTTTTGGTTTAATAATGAATACATTCTTTAATATATTCAGGATATGTTTCAAGAATTAGGTAAAAATTTGGAGGGAATATGTCTATAAATATTGGTAACAACAATAAAATAAAGAATTCAAATATCATAGAAAAATTAGAAGTAAAAGAATCTCCAACTATAAAGAAAACTTTTTATGAAAAACATCCTGTTATATGTGGATTTTTAATATCTTTAATAGCAGGTATTGTTCTTCTGTTTTCATTTTGGAGTAAAATAATATGTTTTATAGAGGGGGCGTTTTAATGCCTAAAAGCAAAATAATCAAAGAGTTAGCCAATGGAACTGTAGATACACTCACTGCTTTGAAGAGAACTAAAGTGTTATTATCAGAATTCGAAAACGAAGAGTTAAACACGTGGATTAATTATGAAATTACAGGTTATTCTGAAAAATCGACAATACCAGATTACAGAATTGTTCAAGGGCAACTTGTGGGGTCATATTTTAAAGGTTCTATGGTATCTCATATGAAATGGAATAATGTCTCCATACCACTTGGGAAGATGCCAGAGGAACTTAAGGATGATTTATTAACGGTATATTTCAAAGAAGGGGTTGAAGCCTTGAGTCAGCTTGCGAAAAAATGTAATTCTTCGGATGGCAATATTGGTAAAACTGTTAATGCTGATTTTTTTCCTATAATAGCACATTATAATAATGACCCGTATATGATAATTACATCCGCAAGAGTTGAAATAGGTAATCATTGTATACATAATATATTTTCTATCATTGAGAATAAATTACTTGACATTTTAATTCTTTTAGAAAAAGAGTTCGGTGTTTTGGATGATTTAGACATTGATGTAGATTCAAAATCGGCTGATGAGAATGAAAGAATAGTTAATCAATTACAACTAATAATATTTAATGATAATAGAGTAAATATTGGAGACGGAAATAAGATAAAGGATTCTAATATTGCATCTAGCATAGAAAATTGAAATCCCACAGTAGTAACCACCCCCAATTCCTACTACGTTTTTACTACGATTGACGGCATCAATTTGCCGTATTTTGCCCCGTTTCGGATTTTGGTGACAGAGTTCAGGGCAAAATAACCGCTCTGCTACACTCGGCAAATCGGGGCAAATCAGGGCAAAACTTAGCATTTTAGGAGGCACTTGAAAAATGATAAAGATACTATTTGTCTGCCACGGCAATATATGCAGGTCGCCGATGGCGGAGTTTGTGATGAAAGATTTAGTTAAAAAGGCAGGGCTTAGTGATGAGTTTTACGTAGCGTCTGCGGCGACGAGTACAGAGGAAATCGGGAACGGTGTACATTATGGTACGCGCAAAAAGCTTGCGGAATTCGGTATTTCCGTTGACGGAAAATATGCGGTTCAATTAAAAAAATCCGACTATGCCAAATATGACTACATTATCGGTATGGACAGTTACAATTTACGCAATATGAAACGTATGTTACCGAATGATACCGAAAACAAAATACACCTTTTACTTGATTGGTCCGACAATCCGAGAGATATTGCGGATCCATGGTACACAGGTGATTTTGATGTGACATACAATGATGTACTTGAAGGTTACACTGCTTTACTCAAGGAAATAAAAAAAGAGCTTTAAAGCTCTTTTTTTATACCAAACACCTCAAAAATATTATACATTAAAATATAAAAAAATACAATTTATTTGTTACTAAAGCCGAAATCGGTGGTATAAATAAAATAGAAAGGAAGTGAGTTAGTATGAAAATCACATTTTTAGGTGCGGCACACGAAGTTACGGGCAGTTGTACGCTAATAGAAACGAACGGAAAAAATATTCTTGTTGACTGCGGAATGGAACAAGGTGCTGATATATTTGAAAATCAAGAAATCCCCGTAAATCCAAATGATATTGAATGTGTATTGCTTACTCATGCACATATTGACCATTCGGGTAATTTGCCGTTACTTTACAAAAACGGTTTTCGCGGTAAAATTTACGCGACGAATGAAACATCCGATTTATGCGAAATAATGTTGCCGGACAGTGCGCATATTCAAGAAACTGAGGCGAAATGGCGAAACAGAAAAGCAAAGCGTGCCGGCAGGGAAGAATATGTTCCGATTTATGATATGGACGATACTATCGGTGTGCTTCAGCAATTCCGTCCGTGTAATTATGATGAGAAAATAAGAATTTTGGAAAATGTCGAAATAAGATTTCACGATATAGGTCACTTGCTCGGCTCGTCTTGTATAGAAATTTGGATAACAGAAAGCGGTATTACAAAGAAAACAGTTTTCAGCGGTGACGTGGGAAATACAAATCAACCGATTATAAAAGACCCGACTCCGATTTATGATACGGACGATACCGATTATCTTGTTATAGAGTCCACCTATGGAAACAGATTTCATACGGAAGTACCTGATTATATAACATTGCTTGCGGGGGAATTTCAGAGAACATTTGACAGGGGCGGAAATGTTGTTATACCGTCATTTGCTGTAGGCAGAACGCAAGAACTTTTATACTATATACGTCAGATTAAAGAACAAAATCTTGTAAAAGGTTACGGTGATTTTTCTGTGTACGTGGACAGTCCTTTGGCGAATGAGGCTACCGCGATATTTTTACAGTGTGACGTAAAATGTCTGGACGAAGAAGCAAGAGCGTTGGTGGACAGCGGTATAAATCCGCTTACATTCAGCGGATTAAAACTTGCCGTTTCAACTGATGAGTCTGTTGCAATTAATTTTGACGAAAAGCCGAAAGTTATAATATCGTCAAGCGGTATGTGTGAGGCGGGAAGAATACGGCATCACTTAAAACACAATTTGTGGCGAAGAGAATGTTTGATTTTGTTTGTCGGCTATCAGGCAGAGGGAACGCTCGGCAGAATGTTGTGTGACGGTATTAAGAATGTAAAATTGTTTGGTGAGGATATAGAAGTAAATGCCGAAATTAAAATGCTTGACGGAATAAGCGGACATGCAGACAAGAACGGTCTTATAAAGTGGCTTAAAACATTTAAGAAAAAGCCTGAAATTGTTTTTGTTAATCATGGCGAGGAAAAGTCTTGCGATGAATTTACCGATTGTATCAGAAATGAATACGGCTATAATTCTGTTGCACCGTACAGCGGTACTTGTTACGATTTGCTGACAGGTGAAGTGGTTGTACAGACGTACGGCATACGCGTGCAGAAAAAGAAAACTACAAAACGTGCTGCGACTGTATTCGGCAGACTTATTGCCGCGGCGGAAAGATTGCTTGCAGTTGCAAGAAGTTGTGAGGGAATGGCCAATAAAGATTTGGCAAAGTTCGCAGACCAGATTGATATGTTGTCTGAAAAGTGGAAAAGATAGATAACCACCCCACAGTCGACTGCGTCGACAACTCCCCTCAATGGGAGCCATACAAAAAACCTTTCCTTGAGGAGAGGTGTCACGAAGAGACGGAGTGGTGGCAAAAGCATAAAGCATAAGAAAGCCACCCCACAGTCGACTATGTCGACAGCTCCCCTCAATGGGAGCCATACAAAAAGCCTCTCCTTGAGGAGAGGTGTCACGAAGAGACGGAGTGGTGGCAAAAGCATAAAGCATAAGAAAGCCACCCCACAGTCGACTATGTCGACAGCTCCCCTCAATGGGAGCCATACAAAAAACCTTTCCTTGAGGAGAGGTGTAACGAAGTGAAGGAGCGGCGGCAAAAAAACAAGGACGGTCAATGACCGTCCTTATTTTGTATAATCGCTCCAACCGTCTATTGCACTGTCTTGAATTGCTCTGAAAAGTCTTTTTCTAAGTCCGGGATACATTTCCTTTTCAAGACGTTTAATAAGATCTTTCATATATTGACGTTGCGTATATCCGTCAGCAGGACAAGGATTGTGAACAACGGGAATATCATAATTTTTAACCACACCCCTAATATCACGTTCGCGAACGTAAATCATAGGTCTGATTTGATACATATCAGTGCGGTCGAGATATGTAACAGGCGAAAAACAATGTATTCTGCCCTCGTGCATAAGGCTAAGGAAGAATGTTTCAAGCACATCATCATTATGATGACCGAGTGCAACTTTATTGCAACCGTTTTCGATTGCCATATCATTTAACGCACCGCGGCGCATTTTTGCACACAATGAGCAAGGATTGGATTCTTTTCGTATATCAAAAATAATCTCTTTAATATTTGTTTTCTTAACCTTATATTCAACGCCCAAATCATCACACATTTTTTGTACTTTTGAATAATCGGCATCATATCCCATATCCAAAGTCAATCCCATAACGGTAAATTTTTTCGGATAGTATCGCGAAAGTTCCGCAAGCACATTAAGCAGTACAAGACTGTCCTTACCGCCGGAAACACCGACGGCAATTTTATCGCCGTCCTCAATCATATTATACTGTTCAATAGCACGCCTTGTAAGACTTACTACCTTTTTCATATTATTCAGCCTTTCCTGTTATTTTACCGCCTTGATAGCTTCGGTTAAGTCAACCTTATCCGTATAAAGTGCCTTTCCAACGATAACACCCTCAACACCTGTTGTAACAAGTGACTTGATGTGGTCAAGACTTCCGACACCGCCCGAGGCGATAATATCGGCATTTACCGCACTTGCCATTTCAGCCATTGCGTTTACGTTAGGACCGGCAAGTGTACCGTCGGTTGCAATATCCGTATAAACGATTGTCTGTACGCCGATATTTACCATTTTCTTTGCAAATTCAACAGCGGTAAAATCGCTTGTTTTTTCCCAACCCTCGATAGCAACCATACCGTCTTTTGCGTCAATACCGATAACGATTTTTTTGCCGTATTTATCAACGGCACGTTTAACAAATTCACTGTCTGAAACGGCTTTTGTACCTATGATTACTCTGTCAATACCGCAGGCAAGTTTTGCCTCAATATCCTCCATAGTACGAATACCGCCGCCCGTTTGTACGGGAACATTGACGCTTTCGCATATTTCTTTGATTTTTGCGGCATTTACGCCATGACCTTTTAAAGCACCGTCAAGGTCGACAACGTGGATATATTCACCGCCAAGACTTTCCCATTTTTTAGCCATTTCGGCAGGGGAGTCACCGTATACGGTAACGTCCGAAAATTGTCCCTTGAACAATCTCACGCATTTACCGTCTTTTATATCAATCGCAGGGTAAATTCTCATTTTGTAATTCTCTCCTCAAACTGTTTTACAATATTCATAATACGTTCTGTTTCCATTTTCATACTAACCTTGTTTACAACAAAACGTGCACTTAGAGGGCATACATCCTCAAGAACGTCAAGACCGTTTTCGTAAAGTGTTTTACCTGTTTCGACAATATCGACAATGACGTCCGAAAGTCCGACAAGCGGAGCAAGCTCAACAGAGCCGTTTAGTTTTATAATTTCAATAGTCTGACCTTTGTCGTCTTGGAAATATTTCATTGCGATGTGCGGATACTTTGACGCAACACGAAGATTTGTCATAGTGCCAAGCTTACCTTTTAATTCTTTCGGACCGCATACAGCCATTTTACATTTTCCAAAACCCAAATCAACCATTTCATATAGGTTACGGCTTTCTTCCAAAAGTGTGTCCTTACCGACGATACCGATGTCAGCCGCACCGTATTCAACGTAAGTAGGAACGTCAGACGCTTTTACAAGGATAAATTTCATCTTGTTTTTTTCGTCAGTGAAAATAAGTTTTCTTGTTTTTTCTTTCATTTCGGAACAATCCATTCCGATTGAAATAAATAATTCCATTGCAAGTTCGGCAAGTCTGCCCTTTGCAAGAGCAACTGTTAAATATCTCATTATAATCTCTTCCTCCCTAAAATCAGTGTTCGTGACCGCAGTCGCAGTGGTCGTGGTGATGTTCATGCTCGTGGTCATGGTCACAACCGCAGCCGCAATGGTCGTGTTCGTCAAACATCATAGATTCGTCATAGTAGCCTAAAAATTCGTTTGCGGTTGTTTCTATAATTTCGTGTTTTGCAAAATCGTTAATCATAAGCTGACCGTTAGGGAAAACTCTAAGCATTGCACCGATATTTTTACCTTTTGAATATTCCTCTGCTGCTTTATAATCGCCGTCACCGATATACATTTCAACAAGGCAGCCGTTTACACGAAGATTGTATGCAATGTCATAGGCAATGCCTTCGGCGTTCTTTTCGGCAAAAACAAGTGATGCGGAAACATCATGTACCTCCTTGTCGCTTAGTACAGAAATAAGTCTGTTTATACCGATTGCCGCACCGACAGCACCTTTATTGTCACCAAATTGTCCCATAAGGTTGTCATAACGTCCTCCGGCACAAATAGGAAATCCGACACCGTGTGTGTAGCACTTAAAGATTGAGCCTGTGTAGTAGTCGATACTTTCAAGCATACCAAGGTCAATAGAAACGTACTTTTCAAAACCGTACAGACACAAAAGCTCATATATACGCTTTAAGTTGTCAAGTGCGTTTTTGGATTCTTCGTTAAGGCCGTCAACATAAGCCTTTTTGAAAACCTCTTCACCGCCGAAAAGGTAAGGCAAATCAATCATAAGATTTTTGATATTGTCATCAATATCAAGTTTGTCCGTAATTGTCTTAATACCGACAGAGTCTTTTGAATCAATACGTTCACGAAGTTTTTCGATAGATTGTTCGTCAAGTCCTGCTTGCTTTACAAGTCCGTTGAAGAATGCAATCTGACCGATTTCCATTGAAAATTCTTCAATACCTACCGCAAGAACAGCCTCCATAGCTGCTGAAATAACTTCAGCGTCTGCGGCAGGTGAGTATGAGCCGATAAGCTCGATACCGCTTTGTGTAAATTCTCTTTGACGTGCGCCTTGTGTTTGCTCAACTCTGTATACGTTGCCTGTGTATAGGTAGCGCTGAGGCTTGTCTGAATTTGCAACCTTTGTTGCCGCCATACGGGCGATTGATGTTGTAAAGTCCGGTCTTAGTGCAAGAATACGTCCTTGCTCGTCAAAAAACTTGAACATATGCTCTTGTGAAATCTGACCGCTAAGACCTAAATAACAGTCGTAATATTCAAATGTAGGTGTTTCAACTTCTTTGTAACCGATTGAAGAAAAAACAGACCATATTGTTGATTCAATTTCTTTTTTTACTGCACATTCGTCCGGCAGTATATCATTTACACCGTTCGGTGTATGCAATTTCCAATTAGACATAAAACTAATCCTTTCAATATATTTTTGAATTTTAACTTTATTATGCTAAAGCGATAAAGTTATTATACAACTTAATTTGTAAATTGTCAAGTAAACAATATAATTTTATCACTAAAACGGTGTATTTTCAAGGATAAGGAATGTAGTATTAAGTCGAAATTTGTAATTGAGAAAAAATTAACAAATTGTCAACAAAATTTATTATTTAAACTGTTGAATGTTCACATAAAATGTGTTAAAATCAAATTAGTAAATATATTGCAGAAAGGAAATATGAAATGGCGATACACGTTATTAATGAAGCAAAAAGATGCTTGAACTGTAAGAAACCTATGTGCAGAGAGGGATGTCCGATACATACACCGATACCGGATATGATACATACGTTTTTAGAGGGGGATATAAATCAAGCCGGCGAGATGGTGTTTGAGAATAATCCGCTTTCAATCGTCTGTTCGCTTATATGTAATCATGAAAATCAATGTGAGGGACATTGCGTTTTGAACAGAAAAGGCTCACCGGTTCATATAAGCAGTATTGAAAATTATATTTCCGAAAACTATTTTGATAAACTTAGTTTTTCGGGGATTGAAAAAAACAGCTTGAAAGCAGGTATAATCGGCTCAGGTCCTGCCGGTATAACCATTGCGGTAATACTTGCACAGCGCGGATATGATATTACGATATTTGAATCAAGAGAAAAAATCGGCGGTGTGTTGAGATACGGTATTCCCGAATTCAGATTGCCGAAATCAATTTTGGAAAGATATAAGGAAAAATTGATTGAGCTTGGTATTAAAATCAGACCGAATACGGCAATAGGTACGACTATAAGCGTTGACGATATGTTCCGTGACGGTTACAGTGCAATATTTATCGGTACAGGCGTATGGAAACCGAACACACTTCATATAAAAGGCGAAACGCTCGGAAATGTGCATTATGCGATTAATTATCTTACCAATCCCGATGTTTATAGACTTGGCGATACGGTTAATATTATCGGTGCTGGTAACTCGGCAATGGACGTTGCAAGAACTGCTTTAAGACACGGTGCTAAAAAGGTTACGGTATTTTCAAGAAGTGACCATTTGGCAGCAAGTCAGCGTGAAGTGGATTATGCAAAGATTGACGGTGTTGAATTCGTGGTACACGTTGAGCCTGTGGAAATTGTAGATGACGGAGTTATATTTGTTGAACTTGAATGTGACGGAAAAGGAAATCTTTCGCCGATAAGAGGGACGGAAAATCTTTATCAGGCAGATTCAACGATTATTGCGATAAGTCAAGGCCCGAAGGACAGAATTGTTTCAACAACGACAGGCTTGGAAGTTAATGAAAAAGGTTTGCTTGTAACAAACACGTTCGGAGAAACTACGCGTGACGGTATTTTTGCGTCGGGCGATGTTGTCCGCGGTGCGAAAACGGTTGTTGAGGCGGTTGCGTATTCAAAGCAAGTTGCAGACGCAATGGACGATTATATGAAGGGTTTAATGCACGAAAGAGATTTATAAATTCAGGAGGTCGATAAATTGTCCGAACAGTGCAAAATATTATTTTATATTTGAATTTAATTTACGGATATTATAAACAAAGGCAAGCCTATCTTTGATATACGGCTTGCCTTTGCACTTTTTGTGAAAATAAACTCTAACGTACAAATGTACGTCGATGAGTTCATTTTCGGTACTCCTTTTTAGTTTTCCATAAAACTTTTCATTTTTTCAACTGTATTTTGGCTTATATTATGCTCAATTTGGCAAGCCTCTTTTTCGGCATCATCTTCGGGAATATGAAGAACATTTACAAGGAATTTTTTAATCATCGTATGACGGTGATATACTGCTTCACCGAGCTCAAAACCCTTTTCCGTAAGAATTATATCGCCGTAAGGCTCGTGAGAAACAAGACCTTGCTTTTTTAGAGTATTTACCGCTCTGTTCACACTTGGTTTTGATATTTTGAGTGCAAGGGCAATATCCGTTATGCGCACACTCGTCTTTTGCTTTGAAATTTCATATATTGATTCAAGATAATCTTCCAGTGCGCTTGAGATACAAATATCATTATCAACTAACATATTAATCACCATAGCCTTTCTGTCCGCAAACTAATAAAAAAATAAAGAGGGTATAGAAACATTACTGTTTCTAAAACCCTCTTTGGTTTCGAAAATTAATATCAATTAAATTATGCCTTTATTATAACCTAAATCACTTTAATTTGCAATAGCTAACATAAAAAAATTTAATTTTGTGAAGTCTATACAAATAAATTACCGATTTGGAATACAAGCGTTGACATTATCCACGCAACAGAAAGCTGATATAATACCGAAAATGCGGTTAATTTTCGTGAGTTGAGTTCACTGCGGAGTGTTGACACTGCGGCGATACAAGGCACATAAAGCAGTACAAACGTTAAAAACGAATATGCCGACAGGGGAGTGAATGAAGTCGTAAGGCACGATACAAGGTCGGCGGTGTTGTATGCTCCGTATAGGATTGACATAGTTGACACGACTGCCTCTTTTGCGGCAAAACCTGAAATAAGGCTTACCGCAACTTTCCAATTACCGAATCCGCAAGGTTTAAATATCGGTGCGATAAGTTTTCCTAAAGTGCCGATAATGCTGTATTCGCTGTCAGCGGTTAAATGCAAATGAAAATCAAGATTTTTCAAAAGCCAGATGATTATACTTGCAAGCAAAATTACAGTACCTACTCTTGTAAGGAAGTCCTTGACTTTATCCCACATATGATTAAATGTCGATTTGAAAGTCGGCATTCGGTAGGGTGGAAGTTCAAGTACAAAAGGCGGTTCATCGCCTTTGAATACCGTATTTGACAAAATCAATCCCGAAATTACCCCTAAAGCTATCCCTAAAATGTATAAACTGAATGTGACGATACCTGCATTATTCGGAAACAGTGCCGCTGTAAATACCGCATAAACCGGCATTTTTGCACCGCACGACATAAACGGTATCAACAGCATTGTCAGTTTTCTGTCACGTTCGTTGTCAAGCGTTCTGACTGCCATTGTCGCAGGAACACTGCACCCAAATCCCATTATCATAGGTACAAACGACTTGCCCGAAAGACCGATTTTTATAAAAAGTTTGTCCATAATAAAAGCCGTTCGTGCCATATATCCCGAATCTTCAAGAAAGGAAAGGAATAAAAATAACAGCATTATCTGCGGAAAAAATGTTATGACACTGCCTATTCCGGATATTATTCCGTCAAGCAAAAGTCCTTTGAAAAATGCACCGACTTCGGCTGATGTTAAAATATTTTCAAGCATATTTGCAAACTGAACGTTAAACAGGGTGTCGAGCATATCGGACATCATCGAACCAAAAGTTCCGAACGTTATCTGAAAAACACAAAACATTACAAGTATAAAAATCGGTATCGCAAACAATGGGTGCATAGCGATTGAATCTATTTTTTCGGTCAGAAGAAATTGTCTGTTTTGACCGATTATTTTTACGCAGTCGGCTGCGACTGATTTTATGAATTTGTAGCGAGCTTGCGCTATATGTGTTTCGGTATCATTTTTTTCTGTAAGTTGTATGGCGTAAAAACGGCTTATTTTATTTTTTAAGCATAATGCGGAAATTGCCCTTTCAATTTCCGCATTGTATTTAATTTGATTTTGTGTATTACCGCCTAAGTTACATTCTTTGATGAGTTTTTCAATCCCGATACATTTGCTTGCCGAAATCGGAACAGACGGTATATTAAGACGTTTTGTCAACATATTTGCATTAATTTCAAAACCGTTTTTCTTAACTGCGTCCGCCATATTCAGTGCGATTACCATAGGCACGCCTGTTTCGGCAAGCTGTGTTGTAAGGTAGAGATTGCGTTCGAGGTTGGTTGCGTCAACTATGTTGAGTATTAAATCGGGCTTTTCATTTATAATGAAGTCGTGCGTTATAATTTCCTCCGCACTGTTCGGTGAAAGGGAATAGATACCCGGAAGATCGACTATAAGCATATTTTTGTTGTAACGGCATATGCCTTTTTTGCTTTCAACAGTAACGCCTATGCGGTTGCCGACATCATAATTACTGCCTGTGAGTTCGTTGAAAAGAGTTGTTTTTCCGCAATTCGGATTGCCGACAAGAGCAACGACTGTTTTTGTATCGGACATTCATTTCACCACCTTGTGAATAAAAATTTTTTCGGCGTCCTTTTTTCGTATACCTATGTTACAGTTGAGTACACGAAATTCGACAGGATCGCCGAGCGGTGCTAATCTAAGCATTTTTACGGTTGCACCGGGCGTCATTCCCATATCGGAAAGACGGCGTTTAATTGAACCGCTTAACCGTATTGCGGATATAACGCCGGATTCGTTTTTCTTTAAATTGCTTAAATTCATATATCAGTCCTTTCGCCATACAAACGAGCTGACAAACTTTTGAAGCTCAACGATTATAAGAGGCATAACGGACAGTACCGTTACAACAATCCAGCCCATAGCATTGAGCGGAATAACTCCGAAAATATTTGCAAGGTACGGAACGGAAATTACCGACACCTCCAAAATAAGTCCCGAAATCAGTGAAAGCACAAGGTAAGGATTTTTAAATATACCGGCTTTAAAAACGGAGTGTTCACTTCTCATATTAAATGCGTGTACCAACTGAGAAATACTAAGCACCGCAAATGCCATTGTACGACCTGCTGTAATACCGCCGAAGATGTTTGCACCTATGGTGAATGCCAAAAGTGCGAGTGCACCTATCATCAAGCCCTCAAATATGATTGTCAGCCAAAGTCCGTCGGCAAATAAACCTTTTTTCGGTGAACGCGGCGGTTTATCCATTATATCGCTGTCGGGAGTGTCAAGTCCCAAAGAAATAGCAGGAAGTGAGTCGGTGACGAGATTTACCCATAAAAGCTGTATAGCGGTAAGCGGTGACGACCAACCGAACATAATACCCGAAAATACGGTCAGAATTTCGCCTATGTTGCTTGAAAGCAAAAATTGTACCGCTTTTTTGATGTTTGAAAAAATACTTCTGCCCTCACGGACTGCATATATAATAGTAGCAAAATTATCGTCCGTAAGCACCATATCAGATGCTGATTTTGCAACGTCCGTACCTGTTATGCCCATACTGCATCCAATATCGGCGGCGGAAAGTGCAGGCGCGTCATTTACACCGTCACCTGTCATTGCGACAATTTCACCGTTGGCTTTAAGCGCTTTTACAATTTTCATTTTATGGCTCGGAGTAACGCGTGCAAATACGTTGTATTGATTTATTGTGAGTGCAAGTTCGTTATCCGATATTTTTTCAAGAATATCGCCTGTCATAACCTTTGAATTATCGTCCGCAATTCCGATTTTTTTCGCAACAGATAAAGCCGTTTCTGCGTGATCGCCTGTTATCATAATAGGACGAATACCTGCTCTTTTACAAAGTTCTACGGATTGCTTTGCCTCTTTTCGCGGCGGGTCTTCAATGCCGATAAGACCGATAAATACCATATTGTTTTCGTTGATTGCTGTCTTTGTGTAATCATCACGATAACAAACGGCGATTACACGCAAACCGTCCGAAGTCATTTTTGAATTTTCGGATACAATTTTTCGCTTGCTCTGCGAAGTAAGCGGAATAGCCTTTTTACCGTTATAAATATCGGTGCATAGCGGAAGTACAAATTCCAATGCACCCTTTATTATTGTTTTATAACCTTTTATGTCCCTGTGCATTGTAGTCATTCGTTTGCGTGTTGAGTCGAAAGGAATTTCGTCAATACGTCTGTATTTTTTGTCAAGTACGGACTTGTCAAAACCGTGTTTTTTTGCAGCGGCGAGTATTGCACTTTCTGTCGGACTTTTGTGTCCCTCATCACAGTCGCAACACATTGAACAAAGTCGTATCAGCTTTTTTTCATCGTGCGTATAAAATGAAGTTACGGTCATTTTGTTTTGCGTTAAAGTACCTGTTTTGTCGGAGCATATTACGGATGCACTGCCGAGCGTTTCGACAGACGGAAGGTTTCGTACTATTGCGTTATGCTTTGACATACGCATTACGCCGATTGCAAGCATAATCGTAACTATTGCCGGAAGTCCCTCCGGTATTGCGGCAACCGCCAAAGAAACGGCTGTCATAAACATATCAAACGGCGGAAGATGACGGAACAGTCCGACAATAAAAATAACAAGGCATACGAAAAGTGCGGCAATACCGAGCGTTTTGCCTGTATCGGCAAGCTTTAGCTGAAGCGGTGTCTGCGGTGTTTCATCATCAAGGAGCATATTCGCAATGTGTCCGACTTCCGTATTCATTCCCGTACCCGTAACTATCGCGGTGGCTTTTCCGCCTGTTACGGAGGTGGAAGAAAGGATTATATTTTTTCTGTCCCCAAGTGCCGTGAATTCTTCAAGTACAACCGATGCGTCTTTTTCGGCGTTTACAGATTCACCGGTAAGAGAGGATTCGTCTGTTGTGAGGTTGTTAGATGTGACAAGACGGCAGTCTGCGGCAACAAGATCGCCTGCCGATATTATAAGTATATCACCGGGAACAACGTTCGCGGCAGGAATATTAAGCTCATTGCCGTTTCTGAGTACACAGGCATGGGGTGAGGATAGTTTCTTTAAAGCCTCAAGACTTTTTTCGGCACGTTTTTCTTGAATAACTCCGAGCAATGCGTTTAATATGACGATTGCAAGAATTATTACAGGCTCTGTTACATCCGCGTCACCTTGCATAATTGACGTTATAAATGATACCGCAGCGGCGGCAAGAAGTATAATTATCATAAAATCATTAAATTGTTCAAGGAATTTTATAAATATGTTCTTTTTCTTTTTTTCGATAAGTTCGTTTTTGCCGTAATGGTGAAGTCGTTTCTTTATCTCGTCATGTGTAAGTCCTGTTTTTATATCCGTACCGAGCAATTCGGCGGTTTGCTGTACGGTTTTATTGTGGTATGTCTGCATTTTTATACCTCCTCTGTTTTATACGATATAACTATTCCGTATTGCCTGTATTTATAACCAACTTGTCTTTAAATTGTAATTAAAATGTTTTAGTGTCCCCTCCGAAAATGTGTTATAATATAAGAAAAGGAGGGACACTAAATGGCAAGAAAGGCAAGAGAGATAAGTAAAAGTGGTAATTATTATATTACGCTGAAAGGCAATGAACTTTTTGTGACAGACGAGGATAAAAAAATGTTTGTTGAAATTCTTGAAAAGAATTTCGCAACAGGTATTGTACATGGCTATTATCTTACAAAGTCGGAAATTCGTCTTGTTGTAAAAGAGGGTGAAAAGGGAATTTCAATGACAATGAAACCTGTCACGACAAGTTATGCGAGATATTTCAACAGAACGCACGAAAGAGAGGGCAAGCTTTTTGCGGACAGATTTAAAAGTGAGCCTCTTGAAACTGACGAAGAAATAGAAGAATGTATCAAAAATTTAGAAAACGATACACCGAAAAAGCAGGCAAAACCTAAGAGAACCGCACCGAAGAAAAAAGACGTGACAAAGGTTAAAAAGACTGAAATTAAAATCGAGAAAACAGAAGAAACAAAGCCGATCGAGGAAAAGAAAGAAGAAAAGAAAAATAAACTTCCGTCATGGCTTTTGTGATGTCATAAACATATGCCGACGCGAATAAGATATATTAAGCAGATATATTTTAGGAGGTCGGCATTTTGAATTTTTATGTTATTAAATTAAAGCATATTATAATAGCATTACTGATTTTTGCGGTTATACCGATAATTTGGTTTACGACTTCAAGAGCGGTAAGCGTGTTTAACGTAAACGGCAGAGAAATTCCGATTTACAGCGTAGAGAGGTGCGACAATAAAATCGCACTGACATTTGACTGTGCGTGGAACGATGATGATATTGACTCGATTCTTGATACGTTGGACAAGTATAATTGCAAGGCAACGTTTTTTGTCGTGGGTGATTGGGCGGAAAAGTATTCCGAAAGTTTGAAGAAAATTTATGACAGGGGACATGAAATCGGCAATCATTCATATAATCACGCGGATTATACGAAAATGTCGGCAGAGGCGATTACAGCCGACCTTGATAAATGTGACGGAACTGTTGAAAGCATAACCGGTGAAAGACCGTACCTTATGCGTGCGCCGTCAGGCGGATATAATAACACTGTCGTGAAAGCGGCGGAGGATAGCGGAAGAATGTATATTCAGTGGTCGGTGGACGGAATTGATTACGGTGATGCGGAGGCACAGGATATATATGAAAGAAGCGTAAGACGCACGCAAAACGGCGACATAATTCTTTTGCATAACGGCACAAATAATACGGCGGCAATTCTGCCGAAAATATTGGAGGCATTGGAGTGCAAATATGAATTTGTAACAGTGTCGGAGCTTATTTACAAAGATAATTATGTGATAGACAATACAGGCAGACAATTTCAAAAATAATTATTTACAAAACCGTTGTAAGCTATTATAATAGATAATATGAAAATATAAAAGCGAAACGGAGAAAATAATATGGATAAGAAATATGAATATAACAGTCCTTTGGTGTATCAGCGAGCAGATCCGTTTGTGTATCTGCATACTGACGGATATTACTATTTCACAGGTACAATGCCGCAGTATGACTGTATTGAGATAAGACGTGCAAAGACTCTTAACGGACTTTTGACAGCTGATTCGGAAGTAGTGTGGAAAAAGCATCCGACAGGTGAAATGGGCTCACATATTTGGGCGCCTGAACTTCATTATATAGACGGTGTGTGGTATATTTATTTCACCGCCGGTGACGCAAAAGACGTATGGGAAATCAGACCGTATCTGCTTATGTGCGAGGACGAAAATCCTATGACTGGTAAGTGGATTGAAAAGGGCAGAATTGATGTGGGAGCGGAAAGCTTTTCGCTTGATATGACCACATTTATACATAAGGGTGAACAATATGTACTTTGGGCACAAAAGACAGAGCCTGCAGATGTATCTGACGTGTATATTGCAAAAATGAAAAATCCTTGGACTCTTGCAACAAAGCCGATGATTCTTACAACACCGGAGTATGATTGGGAAGTGCAGGGATTTAAAGTAAATGAAGGTCCGGCGGTACTTGTCAGAAACGGTAAAGTTATCGTTACATATTCGGCGTCCGATACAGGTTGGAGATACTGTATGGGAATGCTTTGGGCAGATGAAAACAGTGATTTGCTTGATATAAAGTCGTGGCATAAGAGCGACAAGCCTGTATTTAAAACGAGCGAGGAGAATAAGCAGTACGGACCGGGACATAACTGTTTCACGACCGATAACGGTAAAGACGTGCTTATATATCACAGCCGAAACTATAAGGAAATCAAAGGCGATCCGCTTCACGATAACAACCGTCACGCAAGAGCGAAAGTGTTTGAATATGATGAAAACGGACTTCCGATATTTGGTGAACCTGTTCCGAAGAATATATAAATTTGTAACAGCACAAAAAAGCAGAGCCTTAATGGCTCTGCTTTTTTATGACTTGAATTGTCAAGTCAAATGCAACGATATATCAAAATAAACTTCAAAAGGCGATTTCCAGTTCAAGCATTTGCGTGGACGCTGATTTAAAATAAGAGTTTTATCTCTAATTAATGATGATTTAATTTCTGTCAAATCCTGTTTTTTAGGAAAATATTCGCGTAGAAGTCCATTAGTATTCTCATTAGTACCTCTTTGCCATGGTTGATGTGGTTCAGGAAAATAGAATTGCACATCATTTAGAGCTTTGCTGATTTCTTCATGTCGTGAAAATTCTTTACCCCTATCAGGTGTAATTGTTTTTGTTTGACTATCTTTTAACATATGAATTATCGCTTGTTTTACACTGATAGAATCTTTTTTTGCTACTTTTTCGCACAACAAATAACGACTCTTTCGGTCAACAAGCGTTACTAAACACGCTTTTCCTGTTACGCCTGCAACAGTATCAGCTTCCCAATCGCCTATTCTCTCTCGTTGATTTGCTTGTTCTGGTCGTTCTGAAATGTGATGACTAATTTTAATTTTGCCTCTCGTTTCAATACTACCATTTTTATGTCTGGTTTTTCCTTTATGTCTTAACTTTCTTGCAACTCCACGTTGACCGGGAGATAATTTCCCTTCTTCTAAAAATCCTCGATATATTCCACGATAAATTGTAGCATAACTAATTTGTATAGGATTTTTCTCATGTTTTAAACGAAATGAAATTTGCTCCGGAGACCATTGATATTGAAGAAACAAGAATTGAACAGTTTTATGAATATCAGCATTTAATAACAATGGTTTTCTACCACATTTGCGTCTTCGAATTTCATATTGCTTTTGTGCGTATGATGGCGAGTAAATGCCTTCAGTATTAGTATTACGCTTAATTTCACGAGATACCGATGATTTATCTCTCTGCAATTCTTTGGCTATAAAACTAATTGTTTTCTCTTGTGCAAGAAAAAACAGTATCTTTTCTCGTTCTTTTGTGGTAAAATGTTTGTAGTGGCTCATGGGAATCATCCTTTCAATAATAGTCGTTGCAATTCTATTATACTGGATTTTTCCCTTTGAGTCATTATTTTTTTACTTGTTGCACTTATATTGTAAATTCAAGGAAGAAAAAAATGAAAAAATTATCGTGAATTGATTTAATAATTATCAATTCTTTAACTGTATTATAATATTGAAACCTTAAAATAACCTTAAATTTAAAGAGTTTGTCGAAAAAATTTTCGACAAACTCCAAAAATCACATCTGACGATGTAATTTTTGAGTATTTCCAGAGAAAAAATCATAAAGTTCCTCCCAAGTTGAAACTTTAGATTTTAAGCCCTTTCTGCCGCACATGTCGTCAGAAAGGATTTTTAATGAGGTTACACCTCAAACTCCCAAAATAAAGTAGACAAAACCTTAGCGGTTTTGTCTACGGTTTGTAAATTATTTTACCAAGTTTTTTAAAGATTTTTTTACTTCTCTGAATGATTTCGGTTTGCTTTCAAACATTTTTCTGTTTGTTTTCATAAGTTTATATGATGCGGTGCGTGCGGTTGAAACGATATATTCTTCCGAGAATACTGTATCGTTATCCGATTCGGCAAAATCGCCGGAAACCGCAAAATTCTTTATACCTGTCGGAATTATTTCAAGTTTTGAATTAACAGGTGATAAATATGATGTACCGTAACGTCTGTGGCAAGGAATTACGTTTACTACCGTTTCGCGAATATCGTCCCAAACTTCATCAAGGTTAAAGCATGAAACAAGTTCATATAAAATTTCGGCACCGCTGCATTCAGTCATAGTTTTACCGCTTCTGTCACCGTCACAATTAGGACGCATAGCACAGCCCCACAAAACTGTAATATCTTCGCTTTGGTCTTTAAAATAAGTTGACGGTACCGCACAAACTGTCATTTTCCAATTTGAATCGTCAAGCACGATAATACCGTTGCAACCCAAGGCACCGCAAGTAACTTTGTCAATAAGCTCAGGCAAAAGTTTATTTGAAAGAGTAATTGTAAATTCCTCTGACATATTACCCTCAAATTCATCAAAGAACAAGTCAGGTGATTTGAATGACGGGTGCTTTTCTGCAAGCTTTTCCCAAAGTTCAAACGGCTTTGAATAAAGTTTCGGAGCAGGTTCGTTGAAGCTGCCGAAAGATTCGCAGTCAGCCATTTCGTCGGTAGGCATAATACAAATATCGCCGTCATTAAGATAGAAAGTCTTTCTTGTTGCACCGTCCGTAAAGTGAATTGAGTCGGCATTGTCGTTTTCAAAATCAATATCGGTAACAACCGCATTTTCTCTTACGTCAACACCGATTTTCTTCAAATGCTCTTTTAGAGGGTTGACAATTTCTTCGTATCTGTCAAAATCATTCGGAATGATACCCGAAAGCATATTATCCATATTTGCAATACAGTTTACAAATTCATATGCACTCGATTCTTCTGTAAAACCGTATAATGCGGAAATAAGTTTCCAGAACGGCGAAAGAAAGAAATCGCTGTCCATAACGTCAAATATCGACACAGACTGAATTTGCGGACGTTTTGACTGCATAAGTGCAAGTATTGCGTTTCTGTGTGATTTTGAAATCTTGATTTTTGAACTGTCTATAACGTTCTTGTCTTGATCAATCAAAGTCACACTTCGAGGATAAATATTTGCACGATAAATATTAAGTATTTCATCGCATACCGTCAAATCAGGAATATCCAAAGAATCAACATCGCTGATAAGGTCAAAGAAATTCATACTGTCTTTGATGCTTATAGTTTTTCCGCGACGGCAGATAAAGCCTGTTTCGTTGTTGCCGCAGTCGCGAGTACCGTTTGTAAATATATGAATATTCTCCGGAGTGAAACCGCAGTCACGCACAAGATAAAGTGCTGACGCAAATGCGGAAAGTCCTCCGCCTGTGATATATGCCTGCTTTTTCGTAAGAGTTTTTGTGTGTTCTGCAAGCATTGTTTTGTGTTTTTTGTGCTTTGAAATAACAATCGCAGTAGTGGCGGCAGCCGCTGTTACAGCCGCACCGATTGCAATAAGTTTTGTAAGATCGCTTTTTTTCATAATAACACGCTCCTAAAAATCGTTCAATCAATTCTATTTACTTATTATATCACAAAAAACAAATTTTGTACAGTAAATATTACCCTGCAAAAAGTGAACATACTGTAAACATTTTGATTGAAAAAAATGTCGGATTATGATATAATAATCTATACTATCGTTAAAGGAGAATATATTATGAAGAGGATCGGAAAAAAAGGTAGGTTTGTACTGCTGCTTGTTCTTCAAATTCTGGTTGTTTTAACAATGGTTGCGGAAATATTCAACAGAAATTTCTACAATGTATTTCTGTGTCTGCTAACTTTGGTTTTATTTAACATTCCGAGATTTGTAGACTTAAAATTGAACATAAAATTACCGACAATGCTTGAAGTTGTAATTTTACTATTCATATTTGCGGCGGAAATACTCGGTGAGATACAAAGTTTTTATACGATTTTTCCGTATTGGGATACCGTACTCCATACAATTAACGGATTTATAATGGCGGCGATAGGCTTTGCACTTATTGATATTTTAAATCAAGACCCGAGATTTCATATTAATATGTCACCGTTTTTTGTAGCGTTCGTGGCATTTTGTTTTTCTATGACGGTCGGAGTTGTTTGGGAATTCTTTGAGTTTGGTATGGACCAAATTTTCGGAATGGATATGCAGAAAGATTTTATCGTGAATGCAATACATTCCGCAACGCTTAACCCGAACGGACTTAACGGCACAGTCAGCTTAAACGGCATAACAAGTACGATTGTGAACTATAACGGAGGACAGTACGTTATAGAGGGAGGGTATCTTGATGTCGGAATAATCGATACAATGAAAGACCTTATGGTAAACTGTATCGGTGCGGTTGTATTTTCGATTATCGGAATACTTTACATAAAGCACAGAGGTAAAGGAAAGATTGCGAAAAGTTTTATTCCGCTTATGAAAACAACAGAGGAAATTGAAGAAACACAAAAAATGATTGAAGAATTTAAGAGTAAGAAAAGGAGAAATAAGAATGAGAAAGTTAAGCTTAATATTGGCGTCAATAATGACGGTGACAATGGCATTGGTTCCGACAGTACAGGCGAGTGATATTACGGTAAAGGTAAACGGTGAGGAAATTCATCCCGAAATGGCGCCTGTAATTGTTGAAGAAAGAACACTTGTACCTCTTAGAGTCGTTTCGGAGACACTTGGCTGTGACGTGTCGTGGGACGCAGATACAAAGGGCATAACACTTTGCGACGGAAGTAATCTGTATTTTACTTGGATTGACAAAGATCACGCATTTAAAACTTCGGCAACTGCACTTGAAGATACAACTGTAATGGACGTATCGCCGACTATAATGAATGACTACACAATGGTACCGCTAAGAGCAATATCGGAAATGTTCGGCGCAACGGTTAATTGGGACGGAGGTACATCAACCGTTACAATCGATTACACGAAGAAAAATGTAGAAGAAGGACTTGCAAAGAAATTTGAATCATATGAAAAGGCTTTTGCCGAAAAATATGACGCATATAAAAATTATGCGGATGATACGGGAAATATCGTAAGAGCTGAAATTCAACTTGAGGACGGCGGCAATATCGAGCTTGAACTTTATCCGGATATTGCACCGAAAACGGTTGCAAATTTTGTTAAACTTGCAAACGAAAATTTCTATGACGGGCTTGTGTTCCACAGAGTTATAAAAGACTTTATGATTCAGGGCGGCGGCTATGATACCGATATGGCACAGCACGAAACGGATACAATAACAGGTGAATTCTTGCAAAACGGAAGTTTTAATATGATACCTCACGAAAGAGGTGTTATATCAATGGCAAGAACGGCGATAAGTATGGACAGTGCGTCAAGTCAGTTCTTTATTATGCACCAAGACAGTCCGTCGCTTAACGGTCAGTATGCGGCATTCGGTAAGGTAACATCGGGTATGGAATATGTGGATAAAATTGCGGAAACCGAAACTCATTCACTAACTGATATGGGTATGGACGATGTACCTGTTCAAAATCAAATCATCAAGACAATAGTTATCAAATAGCTTTTGGCATATATTGTTCGTTGAATTAAATCACTCCCGTATGGTATAGTATCATACAGAAGGGAGTGATTTTTGTTTTGCGTAAAAAAGATAAAATCGGAATAATTGAAAAACTCGGACAGAAAATACCTGACCCTGTTATAATTTTTATATTGCTATATATATTGGTACTTGTTGTAACGGGGATATTCGGAGGAAATACATTCTCTATGACTTCGGCTGACGGTACAAGCGTGAGTTATGAGATTAAAAATATGTTCACTGCCGAAAATGTGAGGTGGATATTCTCGAATGCGATACTCAATAACTGGCTCGGATATGCCGGAGGTATAGTAGGTACTATATTAATAGTAATGTTTGGTATAGGCATAGCGGAAGAATCGGGACTTTTGTCGGCACTTATAAGACGTATGGGTACAAATATATCGGATAAACTGCTGCCGTTTGTGCTTGTATTTCTCGGAATAATGAGTAATATTGCGACAGATGCGGGATATTTGATTTTGATACCGCTTGCCGGACTTTTATATGTCGGTATAGGGAAAAATCCGCTTATAGGTATGGCGGCGGCGTTTGCAGGCGTAAGTGCCGGATTCAGTGCAAATTTGATACCGGCAACGGTTGTTGACGTTATAATCGGTACAAATGCGGAGGCTTTTGCAAGCAGTCAGAATATACCGTTCGTTTCGTATCTCGGAAAAGCGATAAATCCTGTGACAATGCACTATTATTTTATGCTTGCGTCAACAGTAATGCTTGTAATAATAGGCGGATTTGTTACAATAAAGTTTGTAAAACCTAAATTTGAAAAACAGAAATATATAATTCCGTCAGATATAAATGTAAGTGAATTTGCCGTTTCTGATAAAGAAAAAAGAGCACTTTGGTGGTCGGTTGCAGGACTTTTGACAGCACTTGTAATAGCAGCATTGCTTGGATTCGGACCGCTTTCGTCATACGTTGACGAAACAGGTAAAACCGTAACACCGTTTCTTGATAACATCATATTGATAATTACATTCATATTCTTTGTCCCGGGAATGTTTTACGGATATGCCGTGGGTAAGTTCAGAAAACTCAGCGATATGGTCGGAGCTATGTCTAAGCAAATCGGTACAATGGGATATGCTATTGTTTTAACGTTCTTCAGCTATAACTTCCTGTCACTTTTGACTTATACAAATTTGGGAACGTATATAACGTATATCGGAGCAATTGGTTTACAGGCGGTCGGTGCGTCAAATTCGCCGATATTTCTTATAATCGGCTTTATATTGATAACGGGATTTATTAATCTGTTTGTCGGCGGATTGAGTTCAAAATGGATGTTGCTCGGACCGATTTTTGTGCCGATGCTATACCGTGTAAACAGCTCAATGACGCCCGATGTTGTCGCGGCGGCATACAGAATTGCCGATTCGTCAACGAATATCATAACACCGCTTATGACGTATGCGGGAGTGGTGCTTATGTATATGCGAAAGTATAAACCGGAATTTACGGCAGGTAACTTAATATCAATGATGATTCCGTATTCGGTTATATTTATGGTATCATGGACATTGCTGTTAATGGCATTTATTCTGTTCAAAATTCCGTTGGGATTTTAAAAATAAAAAGCGCGAATCTGTTTAGATTTGCGCTTTTTTGATTTGAAAAGGTTATGTTTGAATAAATGAATAAAAAATAACATAATATATAGGAAGGTTTGAAATTAAGACAATTAAACAAAAAGTGAAAATATACTTATTGTTCTTTGTGCAAAGTGCAACAAAGAAAAGGATAAATTTGTGTATAAGTGAGAAAATAAAAGAATAAACGACAAATAACGATAAAATTGTTTAAAAATATATATTTGTCGGAAAACTAAGGGTTGAAAATAATAAGTATTATGGTAAAATAGATATAGTATCAAAAAGAGAAAGAGGGGAAATATGTGTCAAAGACTTTACTTGTCGAAATAAGAAATATTGCAATAGGTGTAATCATACTCGGAGCGGTGCAAGTACTTGTTACTTTGCCGACAAAGTTTTTTGGTTTATCTGCAATATTCGGAACACTTCTCGGATGTGCGGTGGCAATTTTAAACTTTGCACTTATGGGAATTATCCTTGAAAGATGTGTGTCAAAGCAAAAAGGTGCGTCCGGACTTATGGGAGTCGGTTATATAGGTAGGCTGGCACTTATTGCACTTGCGGTAATTTGGGCAACAAAGGTTGATTATCTAAACTATGTATGCGTTATAATTCCGCTTATATTCCCGCAGATTTCTATATTCATACTAAATCTTACGAGAAAAAAGGAAAGGGAAGTGTCAGAAGATGAACGGACCTAAGGTTTTATTTGAGATACCGCTTTTCGGTGGAATTAAAGTAACCGAAAGTATAGTCAATATGTGGATTATAATGGCGGCACTCGTGATAGTGTCTGTATGGCTGACACACGGTATGCGAGTAAGAAATCCGTCAAAAAAACAACTTGTGGCAGAAAAACTCATTACAATGCTTTACAATCTTGTAAAGGATACAATGGGTGAAAAATATATGTCGTTCGCACCGTATATAGGAACGCTTTTTATATTTTCGATAGTCGGAAGTTTATCGTCGCTTACGGGTTTAAGACCGATAACGGCTGATTTAAGCGTTATACTTTCGTGGTCGATAGTGACGTTCCTTATGATACAGGTGACGAACATCAAAAATCACGGTGTTCTCGGTTGGCTTAAGTCGTTTACCGAACCTGTACCGGTTATAACGCCGCTCAACCTTATAAGTGAAATCGCAAACCCTGTTTCAATGACGTTCCGTCATTTCGGTAATATTGCCGCAGGTCTTGTTATAACATCACTTGTATACGGCGGTTTGGCGAGTCTTAGCAGTGTTATACTTTCGTGGATACCAAATGATTTCTTTGCAACAATACCGATTTTACAAGTCGGTATTCCGGCAATACTTTCGGTTTACTTTGACCTGTTCACAAGCTTTTTGCAGGCATATATAATCTGTATGCTTACGATGGTGTTTGTTCAAGGTGCAGGCGACTAAAAAACAACAATAAAAAAACAACAATAAATATAAAACAAAGGAGATTTTTAAAATGGAAAGAGCAATTATATTAGCGGCGTCGGCAATAGGTGCGGGACTTGCAATGATAGCAGGTGTCGGACCGGGTATAGGACAAGGTTTTGCGGCAGGTAAGGCGGCAGAGGCAGTCGGCAGACAGCCTGAGGCAAAAGGCGCAATTACTTCAACAATGTTGTTTGGTTGTGCGGTTGCGGAATCAACAGGCATTTACGGTCTTGTTGTCGCATTGATTTTGTTATTTGCAAATCCGCTTATAGGACTTCTTTAATCAAACAGCGAAAGGATGAGAGCAAATGAATGAATATTTGCCTTTTGTATCCATAGACACATGGACAATGATTTTTACATGGGCAAACCTGCTCATATTGTTTCTGCTTTTAAAGAAGTTTTTGTTTAAACCTGTAACGAAGATACTTGATGAACGCGCAGAAGAAATCGAAAATTCGTATAAACAGGCAGAGGAAACCAACGATAAGGCACTAAGCCTTAAAAGTGAATACGAAGAAAAACTTTTGTCTGCCAAAAATGAGGCTGACGGTATAATAAAATCGGCGGTTGAAACGGCGGACAGACGCTCTGAATCTATTGTAAATGAGGCAAATGAAAAAGTTCGGTATATAATGGAAAAGAGTCAAAAGCAGATTGAACAAGATAAGCAGAACGCAGTCACTGACGCAAAGAGAGAGATTGCGTCTATGGCTGTCGATGCGGCAGAAAAAATTATAGGCAAAAAATTAACTGACAGTGATGATGAAGAACTAATTTCTGATATTATTGATAGAATGTAGGTGATTTATATGTCTGCACCACAGACTTACGGTGCCTCGCTTTACGACCTTGCAAAAGATGAGGGGATGTCAAGAGAGATTTTGGTTGAACTTGAGGGGATTGTTTCGTTATTTAACGAACACCCTGCATATGTTAAAATACTTGATGCACCTCAAATCGAACGAGATGACCTTATGGAGATACTTAACGAAGATTTCTTGGGCAAGGTGAACAGATATGTTTTGAATTTCTTAAAGTTACTTTCGGAAAAGCATATTGTACATCACATCGGGGAATGTTTTAAAACATATGAAAAGCTGTATAATGAGGACAATAATATAAAAATTGTTAATGTTACAACAGCAAAGCCTATCGGCAAGCATTTGGAAGAAAAACTATTGCAGAAACTTGAGAAGAAAACAGGCGGAAAAGTAGTTTTGAAAATGCACATTGATAAAAAATGTATAGGCGGAATTATAATTGAAACAGATGGTATGCGGATTGATTCAAGTATAAAATCAGGACTTGAAGATTTAAAAAAAGCTTTGATATAGCATAGGAGTAGAAGATGCAGGATTTAAGCAAAGTTATAAAGGACAGAATTAAAAATTACGATAATATAATACGCGAAACAGAAACGGGTTACGTTGTAGAAGTCGGTGACGGAATTGCGCGTATACACGGACTTGATGCGTGTATGGCCGGTGAGCTTATCGAGCTTGACGGCGGAGTTATGTCTATGGCACTGAACCTTGAAGAAGATAACGTCAGCGTTGTTATTCTCGGTGATGATACGGGAATAAAAGAGGGCAGTATCGCAAAACGTACGGGACGTGTCGCAGACGTTCCCGTTGGTGATGCACTTTTGGGGCGTGTTGTTGACGCTCTCGGAAACCCTATTGACGGCAAGGGTGCAATAAATACAACCGAAACACGCCCCGTCGAATCTCCGGCGTCGGGAATTATCGAACGTAAGTCTGTAAGCGTGCCTTTGCAAACGGGTATAAAGGCGATTGACTCTATGATACCTATCGGCAGAGGTCAGAGAGAACTTATAATCGGTGACAGACAAACAGGTAAAACGGCGATTGCGGTTGATACCATTATAAACCAAAAAGATACGGACGTACTTTGTATTTACGTTGCGATAGGTCAAAAGCGTTCAACGGTTGCGTCAATCGTTGATACGCTTGAAAAGGCCGGTGCGATGGATTATACGATTGTCGTTTCCGCAACGGCGTCTGAAATGCCGGCACTTCAATATATTGCACCGTATGCAGGTTGTGCAATGGGCGAATATTTTATGTATAAAGGCAAGGACGTTTTGATTGTGTATGACGATTTGTCAAAACACGCAGTCGCATACAGAGCGTTGTCGCTGCTTTTAAGACGTTCACCGGGACGTGAGGCGTATCCGGGCGATGTATTCTATTTACATTCAAGATTGCTTGAAAGAGCGGCGAGATTGTCGGAGGATTTGGGCGGCGGTTCGCTTACGGCATTGCCGATTATAGAAACACAGGCAGGTGACGTTTCGGCATATATACCGACAAACGTAATTTCAATTACGGACGGACAGATATTCCTTGAAACGGAATTATTCCATTCGGGCATTATGCCGGCGGTCAATCCCGGTATAAGCGTGTCGCGTGTAGGCGGTAACGCACAGATAAAGGCAATGAAAAAAGTTGCCGGAAGTCTGAAACTTTCGTATTCACAGTACAGAGAACTTCAAGCATTCGCACAGTTCGGCTCGGACCTTGACAAAGACACAAAAATGCGTCTTGCAAAGGGTGAGAGAATAGTTGAAGTGCTGAAGCAAGGAAGAAACACGCCGATAAGAGTATCATTGCAAGTGGTAATTATTTATGCGGTTATAAACGATTTGCTTGAAGATATACCTGTTGAAAGAATACAGGAATTTGAAACATCATTATTTGAGTATATTGAAAATAATGCACATGATATAATAGATACGATTGAAAACACAGGTGAAATGAATAAAGAATGTGAAGAAAAAATCCGTTCATCTGTTGAAGATTGTAAGAAACGTTTTGTAAAGTAGGGGGGATGCTCTGATGTCTGCTTCATCAATGAAGACAATAAAAAACAGAATAAAGAGTATAAGCTCAACTATGCAGATAACAAAAGCTATGGAGCTTGTTGCCGCGTCCAAAATGCGTAAAGCGTCCGAGGGTATTGAACGTTCAAAGCCGTATTTTAATATACTTCACGAAACGCTTGAAGATATTGCAAAGGATAATAAGGATTTCAGCTCTGTATTTACGCGTGAGAGAGAGGGAAAAACGTGTCATATTGTTATAGCCGGTGACAGAGGTCTTGCGGGCGGATATAACAACAATTTGTTTAAATCTCTTGACATAAAAGACGGAGATATAATTTTTCCGATAGGTAAAAAGGTTGTGGAGCATTTCGGTGAAGATAATGTGTATACCGACACATATGCCAAAGCAGGCGATATAAAAATCTCCGATTGTCACGCAATAGGAAGCTTATTGGCAAAGGCGTATGAAAAGGGCGAATTTACGCGCCTTATTCTTTCGTATACAAGCTTTGTCAATATGCTTACGCAAGAGCCTAAGACGGAAAATGTTCTGCCGATAAGAGTTGAGCATACAAAAGAGGGTATGCGTAATATGAATTACAGCCTTATTGTGTATGAGCCTGATGCAGAGGAAACTTTTGCACAGATAATACCTTATTATATTTCCGGAATGGTGTACGGTGCTGTGTCGGAATCGGTTGCGTCGGAATTATCGGCACGAAGAAATGCGATGGAATCCGCAACGGACAATGCGTCGGAAATGATTGAAAATCTGAGCCTTGAATATAACAGAGCAAGACAGGCGTCAATCACGCAGGAATTAACAGAGATAATATCAGGTGCGAATAATATATAAAAAGGATTTGAAAATATGAATAACGTTGGAAAAATAGTTCAAATAATAGGTCCTGTCCTTGATATAAGGTTTGAGGACGGTGAATTGCCTAATATTTTAAATGCCATTGAAATTGACAATAAAGGTCAAAGGCTTGTTGCGGAAGTTGCACAGCATATAGGTGACAATGTTGTCAGATGTATTTCGATGGGTTCGACGGACGGACTTGTCAGAGGTATGGACGCCGTTGACACAGGTGAGGGAATTAAAGTGCCTGTCGGTGAAGAAACACTCGGAAGAATTTTTAACGTTTTGGGTGATGCGGTTGATAATATGCCAAATCCCGAAACGAAAGAAAAATGGTGTATACATCGTGAGCCGCCGACATACGAAGAACAAAATCCGACAACGGAAATACTTGAAACGGGTATTAAGGTTGTCGACCTTATTGCGCCGTATGCAAAAGGCGGTAAAATAGGTCTTTTCGGCGGTGCCGGTGTCGGCAAGACTGTTCTTATAATGGAGCTTATAAATAATATTGCTAAAGAACACGGCGGTATCAGTGTTTTCGCCGGTGTCGGCGAGAGAACGAGAGAGGGTAACGACCTTTATAATGAAATGAAAGAGTCGGGCGTTATCAATAAGACTGCGCTTGTTTACGGTCAGATGAACGAGCCGCCGGGTGCAAGAATGAGAGTTGCGCTTTCGGGACTTACAATGGCTGAATATTTCAGAGATAAGCAACATCAGGACGTGCTTTTGTTTATTGATAATATTTTCAGATTTACACAAGCCGGTTCGGAGGTTTCGGCACTTATCGGACGTATTCCGTCGGCAGTTGGTTATCAGCCTACACTTTCTACTGAAATGGGTGCTTTACAGGAGAGAATTACATCTACAAAGAACGGTTCTATAACTTCGATACAAGCTGTCTATGTGCCTGCGGACGACCTTACAGACCCTGCTCCCGCAACGACATTTGCTCACCTTGACGCAACAACTGTTTTGTCAAGACAGATTTCTTCGTTGGGTATTTATCCGGCGGTTGACCCGCTTGAATCAACATCAAGAATTTTGACACCAGAAGTTGTGGGTAAGGAGCATTACGAAACAGCCAGAGCGGTACAGCGTATAATTCAAAGATATACCGAATTGCAGGATATTATTGCGATTATGGGTATGGACGAGCTTTCGGAAGAGGACAAGAATACCGTAAACAGAGCGAGAAAGGTTCAGAGATTTTTGTCACAGCCGTTCTCTGTTGCGGAACAGTTTACAGGTATGCAAGGTAAATACGTTCCGATTAAAGAAACAATTCGCGGTTTTAAGGAAATTATCGAGGGTAAATGTGATGATATTCCCGAATCGTGTTTCCTTTTCGCGGGCGGTATTGACGAAGTTCGTGAAAAAGCAAAGAAAATGGGTGAATGATTATGAATACATTTCATTTGCAGATAGTAACGCCCGACGGACTTATGTTTGACGGTGATGCGGAAAAATTACTTGTTCGTACAACGGAGGGTGACGTCGGTATTATGAGCGGTCACTGCGATTATGTAACGCCTGTCGATACGGGCATGGCAAAAGTTACAACAAACGGCGATGTAAGAACGGCGGCGTGTTCGGGCGGACTTTTGAATGTGAAAAAAGGAACGGTCAGACTTGTTGCAAGTACGTTTGAATGGTCCGAAGATATCGACGTTGAACGTGCGTTGAGGGCAAAAGAGGCTGCGGAAAAGAAAATTAAAGAAGCTTCCGACTACGAAGAAAGAGCCGCTGAAATAAAATTAAAAAGAGCACTTACGAGAATACGTGTAGGTGAAGAGGGACACTAAAAATTTAGTGTCCCTCTTTGATTTGCAAAATTAAAAATTTGTCAATCATATTGACAAAAATCAGACACTCGGATATACTAAAATATGAATAGGAGGACAAGGTATGCAGATTGAAAAATACTACAATGATTTAAACACATTGCATATTAATACAGAAGAAAACAGAGCGTATTATATGCCGTGTTCGGATATAGAAAATGCAAGAAAGGGAACGAATGACAGAAAGCAGGATTTAAACGGTGAGTGGAACTTTATGTATTACACTTGCATTGATGATGTTCCTGATGATTTTAAGGACGGAAATACAGACGGCTTTGATAAAATTCCTGTACCGTCATGTTGGCAAACGCAAGGTTATGACCGCCATCAATATACAAATACAAGATATCCGTTTCCGTATAATCCACCGTATGTTCCGTATGACAATCCGTGCGGTGCGTATGTAACTCATTTTGAATCGGATAATGATTATAGGAAGTATTTGAATTTTGAGGGTGTGGATTCTTGTTTTTATGTGTGGGTGAACGGCGAATTTGTCGGTTACAGTCAAGTATCACATTCAACATCTGAATTTGATATTACAGATAAGGTTAAAAAAGGCGATAATATACTTTGTGTGTTGGTTTTTAAATGGTGTGACGGAAGTTATCTTGAGGATCAGGATAAGTTCAGAATGAGCGGTATTTTCAGAGATGTGTATATTTTAAATCGTCCGCAGAAGCATATCCGCGACTATAAAATCGAAACAGATATTCAAGGAAAAATTAATATTGAAATAGATTCGGACACTGATGTGAGCTTTGTTCTTGAAAATGAAAAAGGCGAGATATACAGCGGGGACAGTAAAACTATAACGGTTGAAAAACCGATACTTTGGAACGCGGAATATCCGTATTTATATACATTGTATCTTGTAACGGAAGATGAGGTTATACGCGAAAAAATCGGTTTCAGAGAAATAAAAATTGATGACGGAATTGTTTTTCTTAATAATAAACCGATAAAAATGAAAGGTGTAAACCGTCATGACAGTGACCCTGTAACAGGATATACCATAAGCCGCGAGCAAGCCGAAAAAGATTTAAAACTTATGAAACAGCATAACATCAATGCACTTCGTACAAGTCACTATCCAAATGCTCCGTGGCTTATGCAGTTGTGCGATGAATACGGCTTTTACGTTATTGCGGAATCGGATCTTGAAATTCACGGAACAGCATCATTTTTCGGCGGTTCACAAGCCGTTACATTCGGATTGCTTGCACAAAATCCCGATTGGGAAAATGCAATTTTGGACAGAGTTCAGAGAAATGTTATACGCGATAAAAACAGAACAAGCGTGTGTATTTGGTCGCTCGGCAATGAGGGCGGTTACGGCGTGAATTTTGAGAAAGCAGGCAGATGGGTCAAGGAATATGACTCCACAAGATTGACGCATTACGAAAGCAGTATGTGGCAGATGGAGGGACATATAAACGATACCTCAATGCTTGATGTTGAAAGTACAATGTATGCGGATTATAAGTGGATAGACAAGTATTTTGAAAATCCGGGTGAAGTGGTTTGGCACAGAGTCAGTCTTGGAAAAGGCAGTGAATACGGCGGTGCGGGCGAATGGATAAATCTTTCGGAGAGTAAACTCGGCAAGAAAGAAAAGGAACAAATGGCGGTTGTAAAACCGTATATGCAGTGCGAATTTATACACGCAATGGGTAACGGTCCCGGCGGTATAAAGGAATATATAGACCGCCTATACAGATATGACGGATTTTTCGGTGCATTCGCTTGGGAATGGTGCGACCATGCTATTGATATGGGGGACAGTAAATATTTTTACGGTGGTGATTTCGGCGAATATCCGAATGACGGTAATTTCTGCGTTGACGGACTTGTTTACCCCGACAGACGACCTCATACGGGACTTTTGGAATACAAGCAGGCTATTAAACCGTTTGCGATAAAATCATACAGCAATATTATGGTGGTGGAAAATCGTTACGATTTTGCGGAGCTTGACGATAAACTTTATTTTGAAGTCAACGGTGAAAGAATGGAATTTGATGTTCCGCCGAGAGGAAAAAAGAGCTTTCCGCGTCCGAATGGTGATGTCGTAATGGTTAAGGCATATCAAAAGAGCGACACGCTTTGGGCGAAAAAAGGATATGAAGTAGGCTTTGAACAACTTATTGTAAATGACACTGTGCTGAAACTTGAACCTGTAAATGCAGACGGAAGTTTTGAGGTATCGGAGCAAGGCAGAAACATTACGATAAAAGGCAATAATTTTGAATATATCTTTGATAAATCAACAGGTAATTTCAAAAAACTTTCCGATGCGGTTACAAGACCTGTTGAATGGAATATGTGGAGAGCACCGACTGACAACGACAGAAATATTATGCGTGATTGGATAAATGCTGATTATCATAGAGAACAAAGCTACGTCTACGACTGTACTTATGATGTGACTGATACAGTTACGATAAAGTGCCATAATGCGCTTATTCCCGTTGTGCAGCGCAAGCATATGGATATTGAAACCGTATGGACGATTTATGCAAACGGTATTATTGATATGCAGTCGAGCGTTAAAGTGGGCGAAAATCTGCCTGTAATTCCGCGATTTGGTTTGAGATTTTTCACTAAAGGCGAGAACGTCAAGTATTACGGCTACGGCCCGTATGAAAGTTACAGTGATAAGCACCTTTGCACATATATTGATGAATTTAATACAACCGTTTCGGATATGTATGAACCATATATAAAACCACAGGAAAACGGAAGTCATTTCGGTACAAGATATGTTGAAACGGAAAATATCAGAGTAAGCTCGGATACTCCGTTTTCATTCAGTGCGTTGCATTACACGCAAGAGGAATTGACCGAAAAGAAACATAATTTTGAACTTGAAAAATGCGACGATACTGTTTTGTGTATTGATTATAAGCAAAACGGTATAGGTCAAAACAGCTGTGGACCGCTTACACAAGAAGAATATCGCTTTGATGAAAGTGAATTTGAATTTAAAATAAGAATTGAAATTAAATAGGGACACAAAAAAGGATAGCGGCAATATGTCGCTATCCTTTATTTTATCTTACCATTTCATCTTGATGACCTGTAGCTTTGTGTGATTTAATAACGCTTTCGATTTCTTCAATACTGCTTGCTGACATATCACCTGCAACAGTGTTTTTAACAGCTGAAAGTGCGTTACCGATTTCGATTGCTCTTTCAGGAGTACCGTACTTGATAAGTCCGTAAAGCACACCTGCAAGATATGCGTCACCCGAGCCTATGCGGTCGATAACTTCGATATTATTGTAAGGTTCTTCTTCATAGAAATTACCGTTCATATATATTTTTGAGTTGAAATTATGGTGCGTAGGGCTTACAGCCTCACGTCTTGTTGTTGCAATAAGTGTGCAACCGTAAGTGTCGGCATAGCCTTTCATTATTTCTTCCAAAGTACCTGTTCTCTGCAACATCCTTCTTGATGTTTCTTCCGAAACGAAAAGAAAATCTACATATGGGAATATCGCCTCAACAGTCTTTTTAGCCTCTTCTTCAGACCACAAACTTGCACGGTAGTTTACGTCAAATGAAATATATGCACCTGCCTCGTGGAATTTATGTATCATTTTAATAGCCGTTTCCTTTAGTGATGGGTCAAGTGCAAGCGTAATGCTTGAAATGTGAAAAATCTTAGTTTTTGCGTATATATCCTCCGGAAGTTCGTCAAGAGAAAGTGAACAAAAACTTGAATTTGCTCTATCATAAATTACCGATGATTTTCGCGGATAAGCACCGCTTTCATAGTAATAAACGCCCAATCTTTTTTGAGGTGAGTGGTCGTATATAATATAGTCATCGGACACGTTTCCGTAACGAATTTTATTTCTTATAAAATGTCCCATCTTGTTTTCGGGCAATTTTGTAACTATCGCCGAACGAATACCGAGCATTGCCGCACCCGATACAACGTTAAGTTCACTTCCGCCTGCATTTTTTTCAAATGTTTCGCTTTGAGAAATCTTTTCTTTGTTTGGAGGTGAAAGTCTTAGCATAACTTCGCCTAAACCGATAAGGTCAAAATCAGTATTTTCTTTAAATTCCATAGTAAAATCCTCCATCATAATGAATAATTTTATTATACAATACAACAGTGCATTTAGTCAATAATTGTTATTATTTTGACATAGACAAATTTGTTGTAAAGTGCAGGCCGTTATGATATAATCATATTCAGAGGTGTTAAAAAATGAAAACCAACTGTGAATTTTGTATGAATTACTATTATGACGATGAATATGAATGTTATTGCTGTGCGATAAATTTGGACGAGGACGAAATGTACAGATTTACGATGGGCAATAACGATAACTGCCATTATTTCAGAATGGGCGACGACTATACGATTGTAAGGAAGCAAAACTGATGGACAGAACAATACTTCATTGCGACTGTAATGCATTTTATGCGTCGGTGGAATGTGTATTAAATCCGGAACTTAAAAAAGTGCCTATGGCGGTCGGCGGTGACGAGGAAAGCAGGCATGGTATTATATTGGCAAAGAATGAGCTTGCGAAAAAGTACAACATACAAACTGCCGAAACAATTTGGCAGGCAAAGAAAAAGTGTCCCGATTTAGTCATAGTCAGACCGCACCATGATTTGTATTACAAGTATTCAAAGCAGGTTATGGATATTTATAAACGGTACACCGATTATGTCGAGTCGTTCGGACCTGATGAGGCTTGGCTTGATGTTACGGGAAGTAAAAGACTGTTCGGTGACGGTGTGAAGATTGCGAATGAGCTTAGAAAAATTGTAAGAGAGGAAACAGGGCTTACAATTTCAGTCGGAGTGTCATTTTGCAAGGTGTTCGCAAAACTTGGCAGTGACTATAAAAAACCGGACGCGACAACTGTGTTTTCAAAATCAAATTGGAAACAGTTTATATATCCGCTGTCGGTAAGAGATTTGCTTTTTGTCGGCAAAAAGACGGGTGATGAACTTGAAAGATTAGGCGTTAAAACTATCGGTCAGCTTGCAAAATATGACGAACATATCCTTATCAGGCATTTCGGTAAAGCGGGAAATATGCTGTACAGATACGCAAACGGACTTGACAGTGAGCCGGTTAAATCAATATACGAAAAAGAGAAAGTTAAATCGGTCGGCAACGGTATGACGTTCAGACAGGACCTTGTCGGTGAAGAAGATGTACGGAGCGGTATATATGCACTTTCGGACAGTGTTGCGGCACGTTTACGCCGAAAAAATATGAAATGCACGACAGTGCAAATATTGATAAAAGATCCGCAATTTAAGAGTATAAGCCGTCAGAAAAAACTCGAAAAGCCTACATATGTTTCAAGAGATATACGCAATGCGGCGATGGAACTTGTAAAAAAATCTTGGAATTTAAAATTACCGATACGAATGATATCTGTAACGGGAACAAACCTTGTCGGTGAGAATGACGTATACGAACAGATGAGTTTGATTGAGGACAATACGGAAAATACGAAAAAAGTCGAGCAGTTTGAAAAAACGGTTGATAATTTGAAAAATCGTTTCGGAAATGTGGTTTCACTTGGCGGAAGTATAAAAAAATATGAGGGCAGTATAAGGAAAAAACCGTAAAAGTCATAAAATCGAAATTTAATTCATATCTCGATAGGGGAGATATGAATATGTATAAAAGAAATCGTGCGAGCGGTAATTCCGGTGAGAAAATCGCTTGTGGTAAGATAACGCGTGTAAATTAAGAGGAACAGATTTTAAATCTGCTCCTTTTTTTAGTAAGTGTATTATTCGATAAACCGAAATTTACTTTAATAAATATTTTTCAAACGCTTTATGATTATCAAAGTGGACTTCTCTAAAAAACAGAACTAACCAAATAATATAGGTTGGTATAGCTATATATGGGGTTAAAAAGCAGGATAATAATGCTCCTGCCAACATTATAATAGCCCACATAAAGCACTGATTTCTTATATCACGAGAGATATGAGCTTTATCATACAATGCCTGTTCTTCTTTAGAAAATGAATTAAATCCTGAAACAAATTTTGCTGCTTTTTCCTTAAAAATCGCAAATAACACACCTATAATCAGAAATGGTATTACCAAAATTATACACGACCAAAATCCTATATTCATAATACATACCTCCGCTTCAAATTCCGATTTATCTAAGTTATTTTAAATCCTTAAACATTTTTATATGCGGACAAAATTCTTCTTTATATATTTCGCCGATTTCGGTGTAACCGAGTTTTTTATAAAAATCTTTTGCCTGTATTTGAGCGGAAAGCTCGATATGATGTGCACCCGATTCAAGTGCTTTTTCTTCAAGTATGGCAATAACTTCACTGCCGAGCGACTGACCTCTGTATTCTTTCATAACGGCGATACGGCCGATTTTCATGCAACCGTCGAAAAACAGTCGTCCCGTTGCACAAGGATTATCGTTTTCATCGTACAAAACAAGGTGCAAAGCGGTTTCGTCAATGTCGTCAAATTCGTATTCAAAACCTTGCTCTTCCACGAAAACGGACTGTCTTATCGCTCTTGCATCCGGACTGTTATTGAGTCCTTTGGATAGTGTATATTTCATAAATTCACCCCTAACATTTCTATTATATCATACATATTGCATAAAAACAAGTAAAATTTTAAAAATCAGAAAAAAATTTAAAATGCTATAATTAAGTATTGCAAAAACAATAAAAAGTGATATAATATAGTTGAAAGTTACACAGCGGGGGAGGCGAAGAAGATGTCAGAGGGGACAGTGGAAGAACTTCAAGAAAAAGTTCATCAACTGGAAGAAAGTTTACGAAAAGTAAAGAGTGTTGATGAACTTACCGGACTTTACAACAGGAATACATATTATGACCGTGTCAGGTGCAGATTTGAAAATGAACCGGACAGAGAATATGTTATTGTTTGTTTTGATGTCGAGAAATTCAAATTTGTCAATGACAGATTCGGTTTTGTCGAAGGTGACAGACTTCTTAGCTATATAGGCAAGAAATTGCAAGAAAGAGCCGCAAAATACGGTCTTGTAGCCGCAAGGCTTTCGGGTGATGTATTTTCTTTTATGGACTTTGAAGAAAATATTCAGCCGGATGCATTGGGTGCGGAAATTCAAAGTTGGGTAAAGGATTATCCGATTGATTTTGAAATAAGAATGACTGTGGGAATTTACCACGTTAAAACAAAAAATATCCCCGTAAGACTTATGTGCGACAGAGCAAGTTTTGCGTGTGAGTCAATAAAAAACAATTATCTTGTTAATGTTGCGGAATATAATGAAAGTGTGAAAAACTATGTTTTCTCGCAACACGAACTTTTAAACGAAAGTGAAAGGGCATTTGAAAATCACGAATTTAAAGTGTATCTTCAGCCTAAATACGATATACGAACAACAAAGGTAATGGGTGCGGAAAGCCTTGTAAGATGGCAGCATCCCGAAAAAGGTCTTATCTTTCCGAAAGATTTTATTCCGATGTTTGAGCAGAATATGCTTATTACAAAACTTGATGAATATATATGGGAAGAAAGTTGCCGAATTTTACGTGATTATATCGATAAGGGATATACCGCGGTTCCTATATCGGTGAATGTTTCGCGAATGGATATTTATTCTCTTGATTTGTCAAAGATTTTTGTAAATCTTACGGATAAATACAATATTGATAGAAGATATTTGGAGATAGAAATTACCGAAAGTGCGTTTACAAGTGATGAAGAACAGATTTTGAAAGCTGTTGACGAACTTCGTGAATTGGGTTTTATTGTATTGATGGACGATTTCGGCAGTGGTTATTCCTCGCTTAATATGTTGAAAGATATAAGCGTTGATGTACTTAAAATAGATACAAGATTCCTTGAGGCAGGTCGTGACGGAAATACAAAGGGTAAAGAAATTCTTGAATCGGTTATAAAAATGGCAAAGTGGATTGGTTTGGCGGTAATCGCCGAGGGCGTTGAAACGGATGAACAGAAGAATTTCTTGCTTGACAGAGGCTGTAATTATGCACAAGGATTTTATTTTTCAAGAGCGATAGATGAAGAATCTTTCGGAAAATTAATCAGTGACCCAAATAATGTTGCAAGTGAAAATTTGGACAACGTTTTTGACAATACGATTGAAATTGAAGAATTACTTAATTCCGATTTTATGACTGAGGGGTTGCTTAACAATATTTTGGGCGGCGTTGCACTGTATTCGCTTAGTAATGACGGAAATAAACTTAATGTTTTAAAAGCAAACGAATTTTATTATTCGATAACTAAGAATTATCCGAAAAATGTTACTGCAGGCGGATATGACGGATTGGAAAATCTTCACCCCGATGACAGAGAAAAGGCAATAGAGGCATTTCGCGAATCGAAAATAGCGGGGAATAAAGGTGTTTCCGTACAGGTTAGAAATGTATTCGGTGAAGATGTTATATGGCTGTCGATTAAAATTTTCTACCTTGCAAGCCGTGAAGATTGTTCAATTTATTATGCGTCTGTTTCGGACAGCAGTGAACAAATGGGTGTTTTGAGTAAACTCAATATGCTAAGACGCAGTTTTGAAACGGCACTTGACCTTATTGACGCCATTGCACTTGAGTATTATTTTATAAACAATACCATTGATGTAAAGACAAAACTTGCCGAAGGACATTCCTATATGTTTGGCACTTACATACAAAATGCACTTGAATATATTTTGGACAATAAGATTGTTCATCACGATTCGATGGACGAATACAAAATATTATGTAAGCATTTAAAGAAAAGTGATAAGCCGATTAGTGTTGTGCTTGACCTCTTGTATAAAGAAGGTATGTATAATCGTTGTAAAGTTACGGCGAAAACAGTTTATGGAAACGGGAAGAGAATTAAATCGGTTATTGTAATTGAAAGTACAGGATTGGATGTAAAACCATAAAAAAGAGAATGCGACATGATGTGACCCCCAAAAGTTAGACTTTTTATAGCGTAGTAGTTTTAACGACTGCTACGCTATTTTTATGCAGCCAAGGTGTTGAGCCGATACTCAACCGGACTCATCCACCCAAGTTTTTCTTTTATTCTTTTCTCGTTGTAATATTTTATATATCTTTCAATAGCATCTTTAAGCTCTTCAAAGCTGTAATATGTAGTTCCATAATACATTTCCTGCTTTAATATTCCAAAGAAATTTTCCATCACAGAGTTATCATAACAATTTCCTTTCCGAGACATACTTTGAAATATTTTGTTTTCTTTAAGAACAGAGGAATATGCACCCATTTGATATGCCCAACCTCTGTCTGAATGGAATGTTCTTCTGTATGGGCAATCAGATGTTATTTCTATTGCTTGTTTCTGTGCCGATAAAACACTTGCCGCTGATGGAGTTTTGCTTATACCATAGCTTAACACTTCACCATTAAACATATCAAGAAATGGGTCTAAATACAATTTCTTAATTACCATTCGGCCTTTGTTGTCAATCTCATAATACTTAAATTCGGTCGTGTCAGTAGTTATCTTTTGATGCGGTACAGATGTATTAAATCGCCTGTTAATTCTGTTTGGTGCTATTTTACCAACATTGCCTTTGTACGAATTATATCTGCGACTTTTTCGAGTAAATGATGTGACCTGGAAACATAATTTTTGCATGATTCTTTGAACTTTCTTTTTATTCACAAAAATCTTTCTGTTTCGTAATTCTCTATATACCCGTCTGTAACCGTAATCCTTGTTTTCTATATGGATTTTAGTGATTTCATCCTCCAACTGTTTATCAGGATTTTCTCTGTCAAATCGTTTTTGCCAATACATATATGTTGCCTTTGGAAAACCGACTACTGCGAGAATGTCTTTTAATTTGAACTGTCCTCGGAGACTGTGGACAATTCTCGCTGTTTTTTCAGAAGAGTTTCCTCCTCTAAACGCAGTCTCCTCAATTCTTTTAAATATGCATTTTCTATTCTAAGTTTAAGTAGTTCGTCTTCAAGTTCTTTGACATGCTCGGCACTTGTATCCACGGGTTTTTCTCCGTCATATTTAGAAGGCTTTTTACATTCTCTTATATCCAATGTTTTCTTACGACCTTTCTTTTTAGGTCTCAAAGCATCAGGTCCGGCAATTCTGAAATCATTGACCCATTTTACAATCAATGATGGATTACTAATTCCTTGTGATAGTGCTAATTCCTGATATGAGACCTCACTTGATAGATACAATTCTACCATAGAAAGCTTAAATTGAAAAGTATATTTCTTATTTTGTCTCGAACGCATTAACCCTTCTTCACCAAATTCTCTGTATGCGTGTACCCATTCTTCAATTCTCCTCTTTGCAGGAATGTTATATTTACTTGCTAAATATCTATACCCACCTTCAGCATTTAGATATGCCTGCACAACCTCCATTTTAAATTCAAAACTATATTTTGCCATGAAAAAACCGACCTCCCAATAGTTAGATTTTTGGTCTAACTTTTGGGGGTCGGTTCAACAGCATTCTCTTTTTTATGTTAATAAATTAATCTAAAATTTCACCGTTTGTACCGATTGTATAAACTTGCCACGGAATGAATTTACCGCTGTTTTGCAACGCTGTTTTTGCGGCATACTCAATACCGCCGCAACACGGAACTTCCATACGAACTATCGTAACACTCTTAATGTTGTTGCTTTCGATAATCGCTTGCAATTTTTCGGTGTAGTCAATATCGTCAAGTTTCGGACAACTAATTAGTGTAATTCTGTTTTTTATAAACTTGTTGTGAAAATTGCCGTAAGCGTATGCACTGCAATCTGCCGCAATAAGAAGATTGGCATTGTCAAAATACGGTGCGTTGACAGGTACAAGTTTGATTTGTACCGGCCATTGTGAAAGTTGGCTCGTTGAAACAGGCGTGCTGGTTTCGGTATTGTGCTTTATAGCCTTTGCCATACTGCCCGGACAGACAAACGCAGGCTTTTCTTGTTCTTTTGCTTTCTGCATATTTTGCTTTACCGCATCTTCATCAAATGCGGCGGCTTCACGGGTTTCAAAAGAAATCGCATTAGTCGGACAGGTAGGTAAGCAGTTTCCTAAACCGTCACAGTAATCGTCACGCAAAAGCTTTGCCTTGCCGTCAACAATCCCTATTGCACCTTCTTGACAGGCATCGGCACAAATACCGCAACCTGTACATTTATCTTCATCTATTTTTATAACTTGTCTTATCATAATAATCCTCCGTTTTAATATGTTTTTCGACAATCACTATTATAATACAAAAATCAATAAAAGTCCACTATTTTAGTGTAAATTTTAAAGAAATATTATACCATTCCAAAAAGCATATAAATCAACGTTCCGACAACACCACTGCCAAGAATAATTGTAATTGCGTTCGTTTTAAATTTTCTGAGTAAAAACAGCGCCACAAGGAATATACCGAGTTCGACAAAACGAATATCTTTTAACGATGCAGAAAAAATATCGGTTTGGAAAAGTGCGAGCATTAGTATAGATGTGCCTGCAGAGGTTATAAGTGCGACAACAGCAGGACGAAGGGCGGATAAAACCGTCTGAACTCCGCCGACAGTGCGGTATTTATAGTAGAAATACGCGAGTATAAAGCATATGACAAATGACGGAATGATACATCCGAGCGAGCAAAGCAACACACCGCCTATACCGGCGATACGCATACCGACAAATGTTGATGAATTTATGGATATAGGACCCGGGGTCATTTCCGCAACAGTGATAAGGTCGGAAAATTCCTCCATAGTCATAAGGTGGTGTATGTTTACTATTTGTTCCTGAATAAGCGGAATTGCGGCATAACCGCCGCCGACACTGAACAGACCGACTTGTATAAATGAAAAAAATAATTTCAGTAAAAGCATTATCCAATCTCCTTTTTATGTTTCTCTTTTAAAACCGACACAAGTAAATCGAGTAGGCCTATTCCAAGACATACGAGTATGACTATCATAGCGCTTACCCCTAAAAAATAAGTACATACAAACGCAATAATCATCATTGCGATATATAAAATTCTGCGGGTTTTGAATACGTTTTTCGCAAGATTTATAACAACGTCAAATATAACTGCCGCAACGCCTGCACGCATAACTTGAAGTGCAACGGCTATGTATTTGTTTGTTCGGAATTGGTTATAGAACAGAGATATGATTGAAAGTACAATCATAGGAGGCAATATTGTGCCGAAAACAGCTGAAAGCGAGCCTAAAATTCCCGCCATTCTGTAACCGATTATAACAGATGCGTTGACGGGCAGCGGACCGGGTGCGGACTGAGTTATTGCGGTCACATCAAGCATTTCGTCCTCATCAAGCCATTGCAGCTCCTCAACAAATTTTTTCTTCATTAATGAAACGATTACAAATCCGCCGCCGAATGTACATGAGCTTAAAACAAACATAGACTTAAATAATGTCCATAATATCCACGCTTTACTTTTTTTCATTATGTAAATTCTCTCCTATTTTATTTTTAACGATTACATTATATCATTCTTTTTTGTGTTTGTAAATTCATAGGTCAGAATAAGATGTTAATAATTTTAAAAAAATTATAAAAAAATATTGTTTTTTGAAATAAAATCTGATAAAATGTAAGGCGGAATTAATTTTTAAAACAATGGAGTGATACAAATGGCAATTAAAATAGGTATATTGGGATACGGCAATCTTGGCCGCGGTATTGAATGTGCAATCAAGCAAAACGATGATGTTGAGCTTGCTGGTGTATTCACAAGACGTGATCCGTCAACTGTTAAGATTATGACAGAGGGCGTTAAGGTTTATTCGGTTGATGACGCTCCTAAGATGAAGGACGAAATCGATGTTATGATTCTTTGCGGCGGAAGTGCGACAGACCTTCCGAAACAAACACCGGAATATGTTAAGTATTTCAATGTTATAGACAGTTTTGATACACACGCAAAAATTCCTGAACATTTTGCGGCAGTTGACGCAGCTGCAAAGGCTAACGGCAACGTTGGTATAATTTCAGTAGGTTGGGATCCGGGTATGTTCTCACTTAACCGTCTTTATGCAAATGCTATACTTTCAGACGGTAAGGACTATACTTTCTGGGGCAAAGGCGTGAGCCAAGGTCACTCAGACGCTATCAGAAGAATTGACGGAGTTAAGGACGCAAAGCAATATACAGTTCCTGTTGACTCTGCACTTAAGGCAGTAAGAAACGGTGAAAACCCTGAACTTACAACTCGTCAAAAGCATACGCGTGAATGTTATGTTGTAGCGGAAGAAGGCGCAGATAAGGCTCGTATAGAAAATGAAATCAAGACAATGCCTAACTATTTCTCAGATTATGATACAACTGTAAACTTCATTTCAGAAGAAGAATTAAAGGCTAACCACAGCGGTATTCCTCACGGTGGATTTGTTATCAGATGTGGTAAGACAGGTTGGAACGGTGAAAATAGTCACATTATTGAATACAGCCTAAAGCTTGATTCAAACCCTGAATTTACTTCATCAGTGCTTATTGCATATGCAAGAGCCGCATATCGTATGAGCAAAGAGGGACAAAGCGGTTGTAAGACTGTATTTGACGTTGCACCGGCTTATCTTAGCAAGCTAAGCGGAGAAGAACTTCGCAAGAATCTTCTATAATAAATAATACAAGCAAAAGCCGTCTTAGGACGGCTTTTTTATCTGAGAGGGAATATGATTTTAGTAATAGCCGAGAAACCGTCATTGGGCAGAGATATTGCGGACGCACTGCCGGGACAGGTTACAGAGAGAAATAACAGATTTATACGAAAAGGCGACTATGCGGTCACATGGGTATTCGGTCATATGCTGAGCCTGAAAGAACCGGAAGACTATGATATGAAATATAAAAAGTGGTCGCTTGACGATTTACCGATATATTTCGACAGTTGGGAACTCAAAATGGGTGAGGACAGTAATTCAAACAGAAATTACGAAACCAAAGCACAGCGTGTCGGACTTATAGGCGAGTTGCTTGAAGAATCGGAATCTGTTATACATGCAGGCGATCCCGACGAAGAAGGACAGCTTTTAATTGATGAAATTCTTAGGTGGTTTGATTATAAAAAGCCTGTTAAAAGACTTAATACCGGTGATACGACACGCGGCGGACTTGTAAAGGCGCTGTCACATATGACAGATAACAACGACAGCTTGAATGAGGGTTGGTCGGCATATGCGAGAAGTGTCGCAGACCTTATGATCGGCGTCAATATGAGTCGATTTTTTACATGCTCAAATTCAGGCGTTTTGCTTGCGGTCGGTCGTGTTCAGACACCGACTTTGGGACTTGTCGTAAAACGTGATATGCAGATTGAGGGACATATAAAGACTGTGTATTATGATATTTTTGCCGATGTAAATGTTGAAACGGCTGACGGAAATAAAACCGTTACCGCAAAATATACAAAGAAAAAACAAAAGGGTACTGAAAATAAGCAAATAACTGAGCTTGACGAGGCGGAAAAGATAAAAAATGACCTTATAAACAAACGGTTTGACAATATTAAAATCGAAAAGAAAGTCGTAAATGAAGACCCGCCGTTGCCGTTTAACCTTGTAAAATTGCAAAGTTATTGCAGCAGCCACTTTGGGTATAACCCTGCCGATGTTATGGATATTACGCAGTCACTTCGTGAAACACATAAGGCGATAACGTATAACCGTTCGGATTGTCAGTATCTGTCGGAGGAACATTTTAAAGAGGCACCTAAAACGTTGGCGCAAGTTGTGCAGAATATTAAATTCAAGCCAAGTGAACTTGACCCGACAATTCACTCAAAGTGTTTTAATGATAAAAATATCACCGCACATTTTGCGATAATTCCGACAAATAATAAGGTTGATTTGAACAAGCTTACAGAACGCGAGAAAAATGTATATCTTGCGGTGTGTAAATATTATATGGCACAATTTTTGCCTAAGGCTGTTAAAGAAAAAACAAAAATGACGATTGAACTTGACGGAGAATATACGCTTGCGGCATATTCGACAGTCGTTTTGAAAAAAGGATATACGGCGATATTCAAGGATATAAAAGCCGAAGAAGTTACGGAACTTAGCACTATTGCGGACGGTATGTATTCAGGGACTGCGATTGACGCGCGGCTTGAGGAAAAAGAAACAAAGCCGCCGTCACGATACACAAAGGCGACCTTGAATGAAGATATGACAAGGATTGCGAAGTATGTAACTGATCCCGAGGTCAAGAAAATGCTTTTGGAAAAGGATAAGGATAAAAAAGGTGAAAACGGCTCAATCGGAACTTCCGCAACGCGAAGTACGATTATTGACAGCCTTATAACAAAAGGCTATGTTGCCGAAGACGGAAAACGGCTTATTTCAACGGAGCTTGGACGTGAACTGTACCGCATATTGCCCGATGAAATCAAGAAAGCTGATATGACGGCAAAATGGTGGGCGATACAAGAGGATATTCGTTCCGGCGATAAGACGTATAAATCGCTTACGGACAATGTGCTTGATACCATAAAAACAGTAATTTCTAATTCATATCCTGCGGTAAATCAAGCCGTTATGACAAAGGCGGTAACGGAAAAATATCACGAAGTAATCGGAACTTGTCCGCTTTGCGGCGGTAACGTTATAGAGGGAACAAGGGGATTTGGGTGCAGTAATTGGCGTGAGCCGATGAACTGTAAATTCACTGTTTGGAAAAATCAAACAAAAGGTATGTTCTCAAATGTCACAATAACTTTGCCTATGGCTAAAAAATTGCTTGCGGGTAAAAGTGTCAGAATGAAAAAACTGTTGAAGAACGACGGCACGACATTTGACGCTGATGTTGAATTGAAAGTAGATAAAGAATCGCAATATCCCGTACAATTTGTTTTTGCGCCGCCGAAACCGCTCGGAAAATGTCCGAAGTGTAACGGTGACGTTGTGGAAAGTATGAAAGCATTTTCGTGCAATAATAACTGCGGATTTATTATATGGAAGAAATCCGATAGGGGATTATTTAAGAAAACAACAATAACTCAAACAATGGTCAAAAAATGGCTTGCGGGTGACAAGGTGCGATGTAATAAGCTGATGGGTAAAAACGATACGGAATTTAAAGCGGACGTAACTATGAAATATAACCCCGACAGCGTGTATAACGCACCCGATTTTACATTGGAATTTGTGAATGACGAGAAAAAAGACGTATCTCAATAAAATGAGATACGTCTTTTGTTTTAAATCAAAACAGAATGACCGCATTTTTTGATAATTCTTTGGTTAAGCTCAGTTGCAAAATTGGTCATAACATTTTTGTTTGAAGCACAAATCGATGTTTTAGCACCGGATTTTAATGTGATTTCTAATTTATGATTAGAACCGGCATATAAAAACAACAAAGGTAAAATTATTGTATAGCAAGTGAGAATTGCCAAACATATATGATACCAAGTAAATACTTTTTTGACGTGCATAGCGGCTATATCGTCATATCTGACAATAGACATTTTGTTTGCTTTTTTGGGGAATGTCTTGACTTCCATACAATCATTCTTTGCAAGAATGGTATATTGAATGTAGGTAACAAGTAAAGCGAAACGCATACCTTTTGTGGTTGAAAAAGTGTATTCGGTATAGTCGTCGCTGTTGTCAACGGCTGCGTCGGAAACTGTAGGTTGTTCATAGTTTAAATCTTGTGTACTCATTATAAATTCCTTCTTTCATTTGTATTGAATTTATAATACCATATTTAAGGATTTTAGTAATGGACCTGTGGTGATAAAATAAACCCCATCTATAAAACAGATGGGGTTGGATACTGTAGACAAAACCTCTATGGTTTTGTCTACTTTATTTTTGGGAGTTTGAGGTGCAACCTCAAGTTTCAATCATTTCTGGTGACATGTGCGGCAGAAATGGCTTAAAATCTAAAGTTTCGACTTTGGAGGAACTTTATGATTTTTTCGATGAAAATACTCAAAAATTACATCGTAAGATGTAATTTTTGGAGCTGTCGACATTTTGTCGACAGGCTCATTGCAAATTATTTCAATGCGTCTTCGATTGCGTTAAGTTCGTCTTGTGTGAAGTCAAGATTATTTAGTGAGTTGACATTCTCAATAATCTGAGAAGCTTTTGACGCGCCAAGAAGAACACTTGTAAGTTTGCCGCCTCTCAAGTTCCATGCACAAGCCATTTGAGCAAGTGACTGACCTCTGTTTTCGGCAATCTTATTTAGCTTAACAATCTTTTCGATTTTATCGGCTGTAATGCCCTCTTTTGTAAGGAACGGTGAACTCTTTGCGGCTCTTGAGTCGGCAGGAATACCGTTTATGTATTTGTTTGTAAGAAGTCCCTGTGCAAGCGGACAGAATGAGATTGAACCTATACCCTCGTCTTTTAGAACGTCCTGCAAGCCGTTTTCAATCCAGCGTTCAAACATATTGTAACGCGGTTGATGAATAACAAGCGGAGTGCCAAGTGACTTCATAATTTCAGCCATTTGCTTTGTCTGTTCTGCGTTGTAGTTTGAAATACCTACATAAAGCGCCTTACCGCTTCTTACGATATGGTCAAGTGTCGACGCTGTTTCCTCCATAGGGGTGTCAGGATCGGGACGATGATGATAGAAAATATCAACATATTCAAGTCCCATACGTTTCAAACTTTGGTCAAGACTTGCGATAAGGTATTTTCTTGAACCGTGGTCGCCGTAAGGTCCGTCCCACATGCCGTAGCCTGCTTTTGTTGAGATGATTAATTCATCACGATACGGTGCAAGTTCGTTTTTCAAAACCTTACCGAAATTTTCTTCGGCACTGCCCGGATACGGACCGTAATTGTTTGCAAGGTCGAAGTGAGTAATGCCAAGGTCGAAAGCTGTTGTAAGCAAATCAACCATATTGTCGTAACTGTCGTTACTGCCGAAGTTGTGCCATAAACCAAGCGAAAAAGCAGGGAGTAACAGACCGCTCTTTCCGCAACGGTTATATTTCATTGTTTCATATCTTTCTTTGTTTGCAATATACATTTTCAAAATCCTTTCTTATTTTATATGTTGATTTTTGCGGAGTTTCTTGCAATAATGTTTTGTTCGATTATCGAAGAAACGGAACTTTTTTTATTAATTAAATCCATCAGCATTGAAAAACAACGCTTTGCCAATTCGTCGATGTTTTGACTTACTGTAGTGACCGATGGGATAAAGTACGCAGATGAAAGAGAATCGTCAAAACCTGTGATTTGCATATCGTTTGGGATGTTAATTCCGTTTTCGTGTGCGGCACTTATAATTCCCTGTGCAATTAAATCGTTGGACGTGATAATTACATCGGGGAGTGAGGTTATAATTTTTTCTGTGAACAGTCTTCTTGCGGTTTTCAGTTTGTCACCGTGCAGGCTTTCTTCTAAAAATATCACCGAAGTTGTGTCGCTGTATTTTTTTAATGCATCGGTATATCCGTTGTATCTGTCTAAAAGATTGCTTTGACCTGTCGGAGTTTCGCCGACGTACATAAATTCTCTGCAACCCGATTTGTAAAGTGAGTCAACCATTTTTTGAACGGTTTCCCTGTTGTTGAAAGTAACAGATGGAATATTGCCGACTTTTCGGTCGCCTGTAACTATAGGAATAGATTGTGCGGCGATGCTTTGAATAAGCGGAATGTCGGAATTGTCACCGATAAAAATAATACCGTCAATACGTCGCTCCAAAAGTGCTTTTATACTGTCCTTCTCTGCTTTTAAATTGTGTCCGCTTTCGGTAAAAAGTACGGTATAGTCAGACATACGGGCGTATTTAAGTATCGCTGACGCACACGTTGCGTAAAATTCACCTGAAATGTCGGGGAATACAACACCTATACTTTTGCTTTTTTCACAACGCAGACTTCTTGCAGTTGTGTTGGGTGTGTAATGCAGTTCTTTTACGGCGTTTTTTACGCGTTTGCAAGTATCGTCCGAAATTGAAGGATTACCTGAAAGTACGCGTGAAACGGTTGAAGGCGATACTTTTGCGAGTTTTGCCACATCTTTTATTGTTACTTTTTGCAATATTTCACCTCCTGTGCAATCGTTTGCGTAAATAGGTGTTTAAAATGCACAGATTAAATTTTGTATCTGTGCAATCGTTTGCATAAATAATATCATATGATTTCTAAATTGTCAACAGTTTTTATGAAAGCATATATTTTTAGAATATATCGTTAATTATTTAAAATGGTTGATATTTTCACAATATTTATCAAATATTGTGAAAATGAAACAATCGGATATATTTTTAAAAATAATTACAAAAATACTTGATTTAATAGAAAATGGGTGATATAATGACAACAACATTTATAAGAAAAATAATGAAAGGAAAGAAAATAATGCAAAAGGAAACTAAGAAAGAAAGATTTGACAGAATTTCAGAGGCAAGAAAAATTAAAATACTTGACGGAATTCGCCTGCTTGAAAACTGCTCAAACAAATCAAATTACGAATACACAAATGATGAAATAGAAAACATATTTGCAGACATTGAAAAAGCCTTACATTCGGCAAAAGCAAAATTTACGGCAGATACAAAGCAACAACGTATAGATATGTTTAAATCTGAGTTTGAAAGAGAATATACGTGGCTTAACGGATTTATGAGAAATGTTTACAGATTTGCAGATAAAGAGGCTATGATTTCTCCCGAAACAAAGACTGCTTGGACATATTCTGAACTTAATTCAGAAGCAAACCGTTTTTCAAATGCGATTTTGGACGCAGGAATAATAAAAGGCGGAGTAGTGATGTTCCAACTTTTGAATTGCCCGGAATTTGCGTTTGCATATATCGCTTGTCATAAAACAGGTACAGTAAGTTGTCCGATAAATTTCAGATTGTCAGCCGGTGAAATTGCAATAACTATTGAGGACAGCAGACCGACAGTATTTATATATGAATCAATCAACAAAGACGCTGTTGAACAGGCACTGAAACTTTCAAAATTCACACCGAAAGTGATAATTATGGTGGACGAAGAAGGAGTGGCTCCTATACCTGGTACGGTAAAATATTCGGATTTTGTGAAGAATGCATCGGCAGAAAATCCGAATTTGAATTGGAATCTTTCTATATATGATGAAACGACAAGACTTTATACATCGGGAACAACAGGCAAACCAAAAGGTGTTTGTATAACAAGCATAAACGAAGTGCTTTCGGCGCACGATGTTATGATACATTTCCCGTTCTCGTCAGAGGATAAGTCTATGAATACAACACCTTGGTTCCACAGAGGCGGTTTGCATTCGGGCGGTCTTACACCGACATTTTATGCGGGTGGCTGTGTTACGATAATGCGTAAATTTGACGCGGCTTTGACGCTTAAATATGTGGAAGATTATAAGCTTTCGTTCATAATCGGTGTACCGGCTGTTTTGGAACGTCTTACGGAGGCTCAGGAGAGAAACGGCAGAGATTTGAGTACACTTCACGGTATCGTTACAATGGGTTCGCCGCTTGAACGTGCGGCTTGTATGCGTTATCAGAGAGTGCTTACACCGAGAATATTCAATGGCTACGGAACAACCGAAACTTTCTGGAATACATTTCTTAGACCGAATGATTTACCTGAAATGGCGGGTACAGCGGGCAGAGCTTGTACTGATGATGACGTGCGAGTAGTAAAGGTATTTGAGGACAGACGTGCCGAACCTCACGAAATTGTTGCTAAAGATAATTGCGAAGTGGGTGAAGTGATTATCCGCTCACACGCAAAATCAGCGTATTTCTACTATAATAATGAGGGTGAAACAGAGCGTAAATTCCATAACGGATATTTGTACACAAACGACCTCGGTACTTGGGATGAAAATCATTTTATTACTATTGCCGGAAGAAAAGACGATATGATTATTTCACAGGGTGAAAATATTTATCCTACGCAGATTGAAGAAGTGCTTAATTCACATCCGAAAGTTGCGGACAGTATCGTTACAGCCGTTCCCGATAAAGCACACGGCGAAATTGTTACGGCTTATATCGTAAAAGCAGATGAATCGCTTACTGTTGACGAACTTGAAGAATTTTGTAAAAACAGTCCTATGATTTCAAACTATAAACGTCCGAGATATTATAGATTTACAGCGACTATACCGACAAATGTTACAGGTAAGAAACTTCATTATAAAATTAAGGAAATGGCAAAGAATGATCTTATAAACGGACTTTTAATTCGTGCATAAAATAAGGGTGGTGTAATACCACCTTTATTTTTTCGGTAATTTACAATTTATTTACAAAATATCAAACAATATTGTAATTTAGTGGCATATGTTGTATTATATAACATAGGGGGGAGAAAGGACTAATATACAATATGTATACAATTTTGCAAGAAGAAAAGAGTGTTGAGGGAGTGGTAAAGACTACATACGGCATCAAATGTGAGGAAATGTCTGTTAATGACGTGTCACCAAATAAAAAAGAGGTGACAGAATTAATCGACAGACTGAACAAATACGAATTGTCACCCTGTCATCTGCAAGATGTAATTGAAGATTTTATCTAACAGAAAAAGCAAGCATTGTTTGTAGCAGTAGCTTGCTTTTTTTGTAACTTTAATCGGAGGTGTTTGTTACTCGAAATACTAAACAGTCGCTCATTGACGGAAGGGAAAATGTATGATACAATTCAATATAGATTTCTTGTATCGCATAACGTCACATTCTGTCAGAAAAGTTAGCTGACAAATAAAACTGAGAAAGGGATTTGTTTAATGATGGATACAACTATAATTTATAACGATTACCTTTCGGGCGATGCAAAGGCTCTTGAAAGGCTTATGGAGATTTACGGTGACAAGCTGACGCTGTACATAAACGGATATATAAAAAATCTCCACGATTCGGAGGACTTGTTGATAGAAGTTTTTGCATATCTAATCAGCAAACGGCCGAATATTAAAAGCAGTTTTGAAAGTTACATATATAAAGCGGCTCGAAATCATGCACTGATGTTTTTGAGAAAAGCAAAAAGACATATCATTCTTACAGAGGAAGAAATGAATTTTTGCATAGAAAATACATTTGAAGATGAAGTGTGTATTGCGGAGCGAAACAAGCGGATTTATGATTGTATGGAATATTTGCCGTCCGCTCAAAAAGAGGCTCTTTATCTTGTATACATTGAGGGAATGAGTTACAAAGAAGCCGCTGCTGTTTTAAGAAAGTCGGCAAAACAGATTGATAAGCTGTTGCAGCTCGGCAAAAAGAAATTAAGACCTTTACTTGAAACGGAGGGGATAAAAAGTGCGTTCAACGACTGAAAGAATAAAACTGGTGAAAAAACAGGCTGATGAAATAAAAAAACAGCGTAACGAAAAAAGACATAGACTGGCGGTCATCTCGTGCTATTCGTTTGGCATTGCTTTAATTGTAGTTATATCGGCACTTGTATGTAATTTGAATTTTGCGGGGTTTGAGCAGACACCGATGCATGACACAGCCAGTATTTTTGCGAACAAAGGCTTTTTGGGTTATGTCGTTGTAGGAATTTTGGCGTTTTTACTTGGCATTTCGGTAACTTTGATGTGTGACATTCTTCACAAAAGAAATAAAGAGAGGAATGAGGAAAATGACAGAACTGACAGATAATCTTTTACAGCTTTTCTGCGTTTTTATCTGCGGATGCTACTCCTGCATTTCGGCAATACGAAACAGAAGTTACAATCGCCTTTTGGTATTGCTTTTTTACCTGAGCTTCGGAATGGGGCTTGCCTATTGGGTACTGTACCTTATATTGTTAGGCACTTCTCCGCTTGTGTTCTGTGTTTCGGAACTGAGTTGGACGGCATCGTATATTTTTCTTGCTTTACGTCTTTATGCAGATGTACCGAAAGAAAAACATAAAAATAAAGCGATATTTTGGATTTTACCGTTGTTTTCTCTGGGTATTGGTATTTTCTTTTGTTTGCGAGGCAGTTATTTTGAGAACATCTTAATGGGCACAGCGATGGGAATATTGGGTTTTTATGCGGTAAAAGGTATATATTTTGCAAAAATTCAAAAACAGACGGGTAAGCTGTGGATTTTTGCGGCGGCTTTGATTTTTTATGCGGCGGAATATCTTTTGTGGGGTTCTTCGTATTTTATTACGGAAAACACCTTTATAAATCCGTATTATTTGGTTGACATATTTATAATGAATCCGGCTCTTATTCTGATAGCCGTTGCACAGAACAGGGAGGAAAAGCTATGCCGTACAATATAGAAAATATATTTATATGCCTTGCGGCTCCGTTTTTACTTGCCGCACTCGGTACAAATACCGGCAACAGAAAAAATTACATTTTTATAGTTCTCGGATTTGTCTGCTGTATTATATCCGCCTATTTGAATACATTTTTTTCGGTGCTTTACGGTGCACAGGAAACATCTGCTGTATTGGAAATATCACCTGTTATAGAGGAAACGGTAAAACTCATTCCTCTTTTGTTTGGTTTGATTGTTTTTGAACTCCAACCGCAGGAGGGGGATAATATTATTTTTAATATTGCAGTGGGATTTGCTACCTTTGAAAATATCTGTTACCTTTTGGAACACGGAACAGGTAATTTGTTTTATTTGTTAGTACGCGGTTTTTCGACCGGGGCTATGCACATTACATGTGCTTTTATAATCGGGTACGGACTTAGAGTATTCCGCCGACCCGCTGCGTTAAAGGCATCCGGCATTTTTGCACTGTTGTGCGTCGCGATTACATTTCACGCAATGTTTAATATGCTTATGAAAACCGACGGTTTAATAAAGCAATTTGGATATGCGGTTCCGATTGTTTCTTGCCTTATTCTGTTTCTGCTGAAATACCGTTTCAGAAAAATAACTGATTCAAAATAACTCTGTTTTATTCAGACCGGAAAAAAATCCGGTCTTTTTTTGTTTTTTTAGGGGGAAATTTTATATTTTCAAGCACCTATATAATAAAAGGGTGGATTGAGGAGGTGTGTGAATTGAAATCTAATGCGGAAAGAATGAATTTAGTTTTCGCACGTGCGAAAAAGATAAAATATTGCAGGGAGACAAAAAAGCTGAATTTCTGCAAAGTGGCAACCGCCCTGCTTTCCGTTCTTTTGCTGTGCTGCACCGCATTATTTCCGACATCGTACAAAAGTGCGGCGGTTGCAGGTTACTGCGGTGCAATTCTGCTGATAGACGGAATGGGCGGATATGTACTGACAGCGGTTGTGACTTTCATAATCGCAACGGTGATTACCGTAATTTGTATCAAAATAAAAAACAGGAGGGACAGAAAATGAGAAAAAAAATAGTGTCTATGATATTATCACTTTGCATCATAGTTTGCGCACTGCCGATGAATATTTTTGCGGCGCCCGAGCAAAACGAAACACTTACCTTTAACGGCGGTAAAACGCTTCTTCTGCAAAACGATTATATAAGCTTTTATTTCTACGATTTGCAGTATCAAACCTATACGGCAACGGTTCCGAGGGCAATCGCAAAGGAAACAGGCGAGGTTTTTACACAGGATATTCAAGCCCCAGACTGCCAACTTAATGTTTATACCGGCGGGGGAAATAAGAAGAAAATCTATCCGTATATCACACTGCAAAAAGCGGAATTTGTGTCCGAAACGCCGAACGGAAAAAATACCGCAATTAAGGCAGAATACAACATGGAAATGGTTCTGAACGATATTCCCGGAACTCCGTACGGCACAATAATGCCGGCAAAAGCAACGGTTTATCACGAGCTTGTATGTCTTGACAAAAAGGATAAAACGGCTTGGGGCGTTTTGACAACCGTCAGTGAAATACAAATGAACAGAGATGATTTCCCCGAACATGATTTGTACTTTGAGTGGCGGTATGTGATGAACAATTTTACCGGAATGGGTCACAGTGAAACCGCAAACAGCTCCGGAGGTCCGGCGATTAAGATGGATCGCACAACAGTAACCGAAAGCGGTGAAATAACAACGAAAAGTTCGGTTGTAACAGGCAAAATTGATGATGTGTCAACAAAGCACGTTCCGAAAGGCTATACCTTGTGGGGCGATGTAGACGGCGTTTATGTTAATGAAATTTACACAGACGCATATCCGTGGGCAAATCCGTTTGTCGGTTTGTCCGATTACTACGATAACTTCGATATTGTGTATTGCGGAGATTCTCCGCTGCGTGTAAGCTTGCCGCAGACAGTTACCGTGAGGCCGAACGATTTTCCTGTTCTTACATGGGTGGAAAGCAAAAGCTACTGTGGCTTTGACCTTGACGCAAATACGGAAATGTCGGTCGGTGCGCAGTATCTGTGGGGTTATCGTAATCTGAAAACACTGAGCGAGGAGCTTCCGACAAAACCTGACGAAATATCATCAAGTTTTTCCGCAAAGCGTCTTGCGGTATTTGAGTCAAACGGCGCAATTACCGTTGAATATGTCTCGGATGACGCCACACTTGAAAGTTTAAAAAAGAAATATAATGCGTCTCCTGTTGCACAAATAGCCGGCGAGTATAAAAGCACAAACGGTTCTTCTTTTGAATTTACCGGCGGAGCGGCAACGCTTTCTCCGTCTGTGACGGCAACGTGGGACGAAAATAATGGCGGAAAGTTGATTGTTTACAAAGACGGACGAATCGAACAGCATGGCGTTAATTTGAACGCTCCGTCATTCAAATTCTATCAGCCGCAAAACGGTGCGGAAGACTCTTTGAAAATTACAATGTCAAAAGAAGGTCTTTCGTTTGATATTGAACCCGACAAAAACAACGCAGTGATTTTTGTCGATATTCCATATGCGACGACAAAGTTGGAAAAAGCAACCGCAGATGCGGACGGCAACCTTGTTTTTAACGGTGAAATCGGATTCAAAACAGTATTTGACGGTGCTGAATTTTCGCTTGAAAAGTTGGGTTACGGTTTAGAAGAAAAGACGGTAAACGGCAAAAAGAAATATGAATTTAAGGTAAACGGCGTAAAAGCAAAAGGCAGCTTTGACACCGCCAAGATGATGGCGTTGGAGCTTGCAAAGGTTGAGGGTGAAGTAAACACCTTTAAGGGCGAGGAGCGATATGCGTTCAGTCTTGAACTGAATGCCTTTGACCTTTTTGAAACCGAGGCGGCACTTGCTCTTGAACGTAGCAATAACGGCGCTCTTATCCCTGACGAATTATGGTTTTATGTAAAATCATCACCGGGAATTGTGCTTGTTCCGCCTGTTCCTATAGGACAGCTTAACGGCGGAGGTGCCGGTTTTAAGGATCTTGCCGCAACGGTAAATGGCAATTATCTTGCCATTCCTCCTGTAAAATTACGCGGTGCATTGACGGGAACATATTTGCATCTTATCGAAGGAACAGGTAACATTATTATAGGACCGAGCGAGATTTCACTAAAAGCGACCGATGTTAATCTTGTAGGTGCAGGGGCGGCAACGCAGATTGTCGACAGCTTCGGCTATTCCTTAAAATTAAACGGACAGGAACGCAGTTATAAAGGTAATACATATGAAGGCATTTATTTCGGCGGCTCAAAGAAGCTTGCATTAAATCTGCCGAGTAAACAGATAGACGTTATAACGTTTGATTCTTCTATTGAATTGGGTGCTTTCGGCGGAGTGAATAACAGTAAGGATTATCTGTATCTTGCAATCGGTGCAAACGGCACGGTTGCAGGCAGAGTTCAGATTCCAAAAAGTAGTCCTGTTCTTGCCGGCAAAGGGTTTAACGTCGGAAATATTAATCTGATCGTAGGCGGTCAGACGGCTTTCCCAATCAGAAACGTCACAGTTGAGGAGGGTATGAAGCAAGCCTTCCAAAATGTCGATGTGTACCTCGGCGTGGTGGCTGAGGTGGGCGGTTGGTTAGCCAGCGCGCGAGCATGGGTACTTGTGCCGAAAATCGTAGAGACCGACTTCCGCAAAGGCGGCGGCTGGGATATTGAGTTTAAGATGTTAGGCTATATGCCTGAATGGAACTGGGCGGATAAAGGTGTGTCACCGGTTGTAAGTATGCTTGCGGAAGACAGCGATGCGAATTTTGCGGCGGTGCGAGATGAGAACTTTGTGCTTGCAAACACCGGCGTGAGTCGGACGGAAATCTCAGCAAGTGCCGGTACAGACGAAGCACCGTATATCGTACTTGCCTTTGACGGAAATCTAACCGAGGAGCAGATCAAAGAGAACCTAAAGATTTTCAATGACAGAAACGTTGAGCTTAATATCGACTGGATGACTGATGACAGTCAGTTTAATCCTGACGAAGATGTCAGCGCGACAACTATTGCAGATATGGAAAAAACAAACGCTGACGGCAAAAAATATCGTCTGGCTCTTCTGCGACTTAAAGAAGACGGAAAGTATATCGTTGATGCAGGCGGGTTGACTTTTACCGATGAAAAGACATTTTCTGTTGAGCCGTTTGAGAAGTTGGCACTGACACTGAATGACAATCAAATTTCCGGTAAGGTGAAGTATGCCGTGGATAACACGCCTTACGTTATCCGCACTTATTTTTCAAACGAAGAGGGCGGAGCGGACTATATGATTTCAGAACAGGAAATCAGTGATACCTCAAATATTGAACTTTCCGTTCCTGCATCGGGTGCGATAGCACCGACAGGTGAATATTATGTAACAGCCTTTCTTATGACGAAAAAGCAAGCAGATCTTAACGGTGACGGTAAGGAGGAAGACGCACTTATTGCTATTGATAATCAAGCGTTTAACACAAAAGTTGCATATACCAATGTAAACGAACCGTCCGCACCGACAGATGTTACTCTGCAAACGTCAGGAAATGAGGTAATGCGTGCGGAGTGGAATGCGTCAGAAAATGTTGACGGTTATAATGTGAAAATTTATGAGGAAAAAGACGGCGAATGGACAGACACAGGATTTGGATATGATTTGGATAAAGACACGACAGCGGTTGATATGGCACTAACTGTCGGAGGAAACGGCGTTCGTGTAAACGAAAACGGAGATACCGCGGAGTCTGTTCCTGCCGAGAATTTGTTGCCTGATAAGACATATAAAGTCGGTGTTCGTGCATACAAAGAATCGGAAAACGGAAAGTATTACAGTAAGGAAACCGAATCTACAGGCGAATTTCTTCCTAAATATACACCTATGGATATAGCACTTTCGATGAACGGTAACGAATGCACTGCCGATGAAAACGGCGTTTATCACGCGTATATCGGCGGCGGTGACAATACTTTGTCTGTAAGCGGATCGGACGCTGATGCGACATTTAAGCTGACAAGAATGGACACAAATGACCAAATACCAAACGAAAACGGTGAAAACACCTTTGCAATTCCGGAATTTGAGGGAAGTTTGATGTTTAAGATTGACGGTATTTCCGGCAAGGATGTAACAAGTGTATTCCTACTTATTAATATGGATAAAGAACCACCTGTTCTGACGCTTTCATCTGATATATTTTATGCAGACAATGAAAGCGGCGAATATACGATAACAGGAATATCAGATGCGGGCAGCAGAATTATATACGGCGATAATGAAGAAGTTGTTGCAGGCAGTGACGGTAAGTTTGCTGTTTCGGGAAAACTTTATGAAAGTCAAACAAGCAGTGTTATTATGCTTTGTGCACAGGATTTTGCCGAAAATACATCAATACCGCAGACTGCACTTGTTATAAAGAAAATATCAAACACCGTAACGGTAAATGACAGCTATGCGGAAAATTCGGGTAGCGGAGAGTATTCAGAGGGTGAAACGGTAACGATTAAGGCCGGCGAACGCAGCGGATATAAATTCAGCGGTTGGACGACTGACGACGGTGTACAGTTTGCGGACAGTAAGTCGGCAGAAACAACATTTACAATGCCGAGTAAAGCCGTAACCGTAACCGCTAACTGGACGAAATCAAGTGGCGGTAACGGAGGCGGAGGCGGTAATGTGCGTTATACCGTTTCGTTTGAAACAAACGGCGGTAATGATATTGCAAGCAAAACCGTTACAAAAAACAGTGTTATAAAAGAGCCTGAATTACCGATAAAAGACGGATTTGACTTTGAGGGATGGTATACCGATAAAGAACTCAAAACAAAATATGATTTTACTGAAAAGGTAACAAAGAATTTCACGCTATATGCGAAATGGACTGAAAAGGATAACGGTGAATGGAAAAATCCGTTTACCGATGTTAAGGAAAATGACTGGTTTTACGCTTCGGTGAAATACGCGTATGAAAATGACTTGATGAAGGGCATATCAAATACAGAATTTGCACCTGACAGCGAAGTTACCAGAGCGATGTTTGTAACGGTTATCTATCGTATGGAAAATGAGCCACAGACGGGAAAATGTGCTTTTACTGATGTTGAAAGTGACAGCTATTACGAAAATGCAGTTGCTTGGGCAAATGAAAACGGTATTGTTTCGGGCATTTCTGAAGAGTGTTTTGCTCCGAACGAGCCAATTACCCGTGAACAGATGGCGGCGATTATCTATCGCTATGCAGCGTTTAAAGGATATGACATAACTACAAGCAGCAACACATCTTATACGGATAACGACAATATTTCGGATTATGCAAAGGATGCTGTAATATGGGCGGCTGAAAAGTCCGTTATGACAGGTAATACAGACGGTAGCTTTGCACCGAAAGCAAACACAACAAGAGCACAGGTTGCTTCGGTATTTATGCGTATGGTTGAAAACTTAAAATAAAATATTGAAATTTCTCTAATAGATAATGAGAAAAAAGACCGCTCGGAATAGAGGTGAAATGCCTTTATTGACGAGCGGTTTTTTTTGCTTACGGTAAATTCACAAAGTAGTTGGATTACCTGACACCGGAGCATCTTCATACTGAAAAAAACAATAAAAAAACCGAGTGACATACAAAAACTTTAAAGTTTTGTAAGAACACTCGGTATGGTGCAGATGAAGGGACTTGAACCCCCACGTCGGTGACACTAGATCCTAAGTCTAGCGCGTCTGCCAATTCCGCCACATCTGCAAACAACATAATATATTATAGCAGTGAAAAGTTGATTTGTCAATACTTTTTTATAAAAAAATTAATTTTTTTATTCTTTCAACATATTATGCGTTTTATCAATGATAAAAGTCATAGCGGACGGCACAACATTTATGACGGTATGTTTAGGATTGCCGCCGTATTCGCCGTCAAGGGTCCATTTAATATTCTCATCACATTCAAATTCAAAATACGAAGATTTTGCAAACAAATATTCATCGCCGGAATTTTCTCCACGCATAAGATTAATAAGAATATTTTGAAATTCGATAAGATTAGTCGGACGTTTAAAAACGAGCATTTCAAACAATCCGTCATTCAAATCTACATTTTTAAGTTGTTTTGTTTTATGCAATCCCGCAACGGAGGTTGCGTTTAAAATCATGCATAGGAATATATCGCCTTCAAATTCGCCGTTATCGTATTTTATTTTAACGTGATAAGACGGAAGGGAAGAAAGCCGTTTCATACCCTCCAAAACATATGCGGTATGACCGAGAATGTTTTTTGCTTCCTGCGGTGTATCATAAGGAACATCGGTAAATGCACCGAATGCGGCAACATAGTTAAAAGTCGTACTGTTAAACTTACCTATATCGCATTTAAACGGAACGCCGTTTACGGCAATATCGGACGATTTCGCTATACTTTTCGGCAATTCAAGAGTAGAGGCAAAGTCGTTTGTTGTGCCTGTTGGAATATATCCAAGACAAGGTCTTTTGTCGGCGTCAAATTCCATAAGTCCTTTTACTGCTTCATTTAAAGTACCGTCGCCGCCTGATACAACAATTCGGTCAAACTTATCACCGTTATTTTTTATATAATTGTAAGCGTCCAAACGTTCTTGAGTCGGACGGACTGTAATGTCATATTCGGCTTTGGCAAATTTATCGAGAATATCAAGAAGATGATTTTTTATTTGCCCTTTACCTGAATGTGGATTAAAAATAAAAAGCATTTTCTTTGTCATAGAAATCACCTCAAACTTTTAAGTATTTTATAGATAAATTATACCTTTTTAAAAGAAAATAGTCAAGAAAATACTTGCTATTAATGTAGTTTGCGTGTATAATATTACTATTATGCAACAATAGGAGGGGAAATAATTGCATATAGTAAAGGAAAAGAGATTTTACATTAATCTGCTCACAATAACAATACCGATTGCACTGCAAAATCTTATCAGTTTTGCGACAAGTATGATGGATACGATTATGTTGGGACGAGCAGACGATACGGGTGTGTTTTTGTCAGCATCATCGCTTGCAAATCAGCCGTTTTTCATTTTATCGCTTGTCTGTTTCGGCTTGGCGGGTGCATCAACGGTACTTAGTGCGCAATATTGGGGAAAACGTGATACTGCGTCAATACGGTCGATTTATTCGATTATATTAAAAGTTGCGTTTGTCATTTCAACACTTATGGCACTTGCGGTACTTATATTTCCGCAAGCCGTGATGGGGATATATTCAAACAATGATGAAATAATCGCGGCAGGAATATCATATCTGCGTATTATCGGTTTTGCGTATATTTTGTTTGGTCTAAGCAATACGATGATATGCTGTATAAGAAGTATAGAGCTTGTGAAAATATCTGTTGTGGTAAATATTACATCGTTCTGTACAAACGTATTTTTGAATTGGGTGCTTATTTTCGGTAATCTCGGAGCACCGGCGCTGGGTATTCGCGGTGCGGCGATTGCAACTCTCACAGCAAGAATACTTGAATTTTTGATAGTAAGTATATACATTTTCTGCATTGACAAACGTCTTAATTTTAAACCTAAGCATTTGTTCTTGTTTGACAAGATATTTGCGCTTGACTTGTTTCAACACGGATTGCCTGTATTTATAAATGAAGTTATGTGGTCGCTCGGTGTATCAGCACAAGCGGCAATACTCGGACACATTAAATATTCAGCCGGTGACCCCGTTGCAGCCAATTCAATCGCGTCAATGGTGCAACAGCTTTCAACGGTTGTTATATTCGGTATCGCTAATGCAGCAGGAATTATAATAGGTAAATCTATCGGTTCGGGAAAAATCGAAAGGGCAAAGGTTGAAGCAAAAACATTAAAATATTTAAGCTATGTTATCGGCGTTATTGCCTGCGGAGTTATATTGCTTTTGAAGAATTTTGTTATCAATTTCTACACAATTCCGCCCGAAACAAAGGCACTTGCAAATGAATTGATGGTAACGATTGCGTTCATAACTATATTTGTATCGGTTTCATCTGTTACGATTGTCGGAATACTTCGCGGCGGAGGAGATACGAGATTTTGTATGTTTGCGGAAATTATTACGCTTTGGTGTGTTGCAACACCGCTTGCGCTGATAGGTTCACTTTTAAGGTTGCCTGTACCGCTTGTATTGATTTTGATGAAAAGTGATGAGCCGTTAAAAAGTTTGGTGTCGGTCATTCGTATAAATAAAAATAAATGGATAAAATCGCTTGCAAGAGATTTTAACAGGGAGGAAGTATAATGAGAATACTCGGAATAGATTACGGTGACGCAAGAGTGGGCATTGCGGTAAGTGATTTGCTTGGCTTTATGGCACAAGGCGTAAGAACGATAAAAAACAGAGGTACCGAAAAATTACTGACCGAATTAAAGGAAATACTTGACGAATACAAACCCGAAAAAATAGTTATCGGTCTGCCGAAAAATATGGACGGAAGTGAGGGCTTTCGTGTTGACGCAACGCACGAATTTGCCGACGCACTTAAAACAATATATGACGGCGAAATTGTATTTTGGGATGAAAGACTTTCGTCTGTCGGTGCGGCAAGGTTTCTGAATGAAACAAATACACGCGGAAAAAAACGAAAAGATGTATTGGATACCGTTGCGGCGTGCATAATACTTGACGGATATTTAAGTTCGCAAAAAAATAAATAGATTGACATTTCAAGTGGTATATATTACAATATAAATAGTTAAAATAAATAACGGAAAGAGAAAGGAATTTTTATAATGGAAAATAACATAATAATGCTTGAAGATGAACACGGTTGTATGATTGAATTTGAAACAATCGATGTATTTGAATTTGAAGGTGTAACATATTTCGCACTTCTTGAAGTTCTTCCTGAAGGTCAGGAAAATGATGAAGTTCTTATTATGCAGGTTGAGGGTGACGTTGAGTCAGAAGAGGCTGAGCTTGTAATGGTTGAGGATGAGGCAAGACTTGAGGCTGCATTTAATGAATTTTTAAGACGTGATGAGGAAATGGCAAACGAAGAATAATATCGGCAAAACCATAGAGGTAATGTCAAAATAATTCGTTTTGTAAGTTTTTTTGAAAAACTATAAATTTCCTATTGAAATTTTGTTCATTATGTGCTATTATAATAACAGAAAAACAAAATAGCTAATTACCCTGAGATTTCGCGTTTAAAAGTCTTTTTTTTACCAACACTTCTTAAAAGGGATATTATCTCCGTTTATGGCGTATACGCCTCCGTTCCTTCGGGAATGCCAGTGGACATATAAAGTAAACGGGATTTAGCCCACCTGCATGAGCAGGTAGAAACTCGACTTTAACTGACGGTTATTTTGGGGTTTTTTTATTGCCTGTTTTTTTATTGACAATACAATATTGAAATGATATAATTAAATATGTATATTTATGATAAAAATTACTTCGGAGGATATTAATGATAACAGGAAAACAAAGAGCGTATTTAAGAAAAATGGCGCATCAGCTTGAACCTATATTCCAAATAGGCAAAGAAGGTGTTACCGACGCATTTATTGACGGACTTAACAAAGCACTTACAAAACGTGAAATTTTAAAGGTGCATATACTTGAAACTGCAATGCTTGATACTCGCGACACCTGCAATTACGTTGCGGAACGTCTTGGAGCGGAGCCGGTGCAGGCAATCGGAAATAAGTTTATAATTTATCGTAAATCCGATGAAGAAAAATACAGAAAAATCGAGTTGCCGAGGAAATGAAAATAGGAATAATGGGCGGTACGTTCAATCCTATCCATAACGCACATCTCTTAATTGCGGAAATGGCAAGGGAGGAATACGGACTTGACCGTGTGATATTTATAACGGACGGCAATCCGCCTCATAAGAGTGCGAACGTTACGGCAAAACAACGCTTTGAAATGACGCATATTGCCATAGCGGATAACAGTGCTTTTGAGGAGGACGATTTTGAAATTAATCGCAGTGAAAAATCGTATACGGTAAACACGCTTGGATATTTAAAAGAAAAATATCCGAATGACGATTTGTTTTTTATAATCGGTGAAGATTCGCTTAATGATTTTGATAAGTGGTACAAGCCCGATAAAATACTTGAAATGTGTTCGCTGCTTGTATTTCCGAGAAAATCGCTAAAGTCGCTTACGGAAACGATAAAGGCCGTAAAAGAAAAAATGAACGGTCGGATATTTCCTATATCAGCACCCGTTTTTAGAATATCTTCAACGGATATAAGAAACAGAGTGAAAAACGGTCAGACGGTAAGATATATGCTGCCTGAAAATGTTAGAGATTATATAAATAAGTATCATCTTTATAAGGGAAACGAAAATGATAGATAATTACAAGAATAAATTAAAGAGTATGCTAAGCGAAAAACGATATAAGCACAGCCTTGGAGTGTGTGACGAAGCGGTAAAGCTTGCCGAAAAGTACGGTGCAGATACCGAAAAAGCATACACAGCCGGAATTTTGCACGATTGTGCAAAGTGTTATGACACAGACGAACAGATAGAACTTTGTCAAAAGTACGGTGTTGTGCTTGATGATATAACGCTTGCGTGTAAGCCTGTCATTCATGCACCGCTCGGTGCAAAAATCGCAAAGGCTGAGTATGGAGTGAACGACAAAGACGTGCTTGACGCGATAATGTGCCACACGGTCGCAAAGAAGAATATGTCGCTTTTGGATAAGATAATCTATATTGCGGATATGATTGAGCCTATGCGTGATTTTGACGGAGTGGAGGAGCTTAGGAAAGCGGCGTACGAAAATATTGACAGGGCATTTATTCTTGGACTTAAACAAAGCATTGTATTTAACGCACAGAAAAATAAAATAATACACCCCAATACATTATCGGCATGGAATTATATGCTGATGAACGGAAAATAAAAGGAGGGACACTAAATGACTAAGGTTGAAATTATTCAAAAGGCACTTGAAGATAAGAAAGCGACAAATATAGAAGTGCTTGACGTTGCAGAGCAGACATCACTTGCGGATTACTTTGTTGTTGCGTCTTGTCAGTCAACGGTACAGGTAAGAGCGTGTGTTGATGAAATTGAAGAAAAGCTTGAAGAGGCAGGCTTTGAGATAAATCATAAAGAGGGTTACAGAGGCGGCAGCTGGATTTTGGTTGACTGCGGTGACGTAATCGTTCACGTTATGCAGCACGAAATGCGTGAATTTTATGCTATTGAACGTCTTTGGGACGACGTCGGTAACGTAGACGAATCAGAAGAAGAATAAATTTTAAAGGAGCAAATATACAAATGGAGAGTTACAACTTTAAAGCTATTGAAAAAAAATGGCAAGATAAGTGGGAAGAAACAGGTGCATTCCACGCTGAAACAAACAGCAAAAAGCCTAAATTTTATACAATGATAGAGTTCCCGTATCCGTCAGGTGCGGGCTTGCACGTAGGTCATCCGAGAAGTTATACGGCACTTGATATTATCGCAAGAAAGCGTCGTATGGAGGGTTACAACGTACTTTATCCGATAGGCTGGGACGCATTCGGACTTCCGACTGAAAACTTTGCTATTAAAAACAAGGTACACCCGAAAATCGTAACGGCAAAGAATATTGCTAACTTTACACGTCAGCTTAAAATGCTTGGTTTCTCATTCGACTGGTCAAGAGAAATTAACACAACCGATCCGAGCTATTATAAATGGACACAGTGGATATTCTTGCAGCTTTTTAAGCACGGACTTGCATATAAGCAGGAAATGCCGATTAACTGGTGTACCGGTTGTAAAGTAGGACTTTCAAACGAAGAAGTTGTAAACGGTGTTTGCGAAAGATGCGGAAGTGAAGTTGTTCAAAAGAGAAAGAGCCAATGGATGCTTAAAATCACCGAGTACGCACAACGTCTTATCGATGACCTTGACGATGTAAATTATCTTGAAAAGATTAAAACACAGCAGAAAAACTGGATAGGCAGAAGTGAGGGCGCAGAGGTTAAGTTTAAACTTTCAACAGGCGATGAAATGATTGTTTACACAACGCGTGCAGATACACTTTTCGGTGCAACTTATACAGTTATGTCACCTGAACATCCGCTTATCGAAAAGATGAAAGATTCAATTACAAATTATGATGAAGTGCTTGCATATAAGACAGAGGCGGCAAAGAAGTCTGAATTTGAAAGAACAGAGCTTGCAAAGGAAAAGACAGGTGTTAAACTTGAGGGAATTTATGCAGTAAATCCTGCAAACGGTGCAAAACTTCCTGTATTTATTTCTGACTATGTACTTGTAACTTACGGTACAGGTGCAATTATGGCAGTTCCTGCACACGACAGCCGTGACTGGGATTTCGCAAAGAAATTTAATCTTCCGATTATCGAAGTTGTTTCAGGCGGTAAGAACGTACAAGAAGAGGCTTATACAGATGTATACAAGGGTAATATGGTAAATTCCGAGTTCCTAAACGGTCTTCCGGTAAAAGAGGCTATTCCTACAATGATTGAATGGCTTGAAAAGCAAGGTCTTGGGAAGAGAAAAGTAAACTTCAAACTTCGTGACTGGGTATTCTCACGTCAACGTTATTGGGGTGAACCTATTCCGCTTGTACATTGTGATAAATGCGGTTGGGTGCCTATTCCTGAAAGTGAACTTCCTTTGGAACTTCCTGAAATTGAAACATTTGAACCGGGTGAAAACGGTGAATCACCGCTTGCAAAAGCATATGATTGGATTGAAACAACTTGTCCGTGCTGCGGCGGTAAGGCACAAAGAGAAACAGATACAATGCCGCAGTGGGCTGGTTCAAGCTGGTATTTCCTAAGATATATGGATCCGCATAATGATGAGGCACTTGCGTCAAAAGAGGCGTTGGAATATTGGTCACCTGTCGATTGGTATAACGGCGGTATGGAGCATACAACACTTCACCTTTTGTATTCACGTTTCTGGCATAAGTTCCTATATGATATAGGCGTAGTTCCTACAAAAGAACCGTATATGAAACGTACTTCACACGGTATGATTCTTGGTGAGAACAATGAAAAGATGTCTAAGTCAAGAGGTAATGTTGTAAATCCTGATGAAGTTGTAGAAGAATTCGGTGCGGACGCATTCAGAACATATGAAATGTTCATCGGTGCATTCGATCAGTCAACTCCATGGTCACAGCAAGGTTTGAAAGGTTGTTATAAGTTCCTTGAAAGAGTATGGAACTTGCAGTCAATCGTAAATGACGAAGAAGGTTACAGTGCTGACCTTGAAAAGAATATGAATAAGACTATAAAGAAAGTCGGCGAGGACTTCGAGAGAATGAAGTTCAATACGGCTATTGCAACTATGATGAGTCTTGTAAATGATTTTTCAAAGAAAGGCAGTGTAACAAAGGGCGAATATAAGACGCTTATTACACTTCTAAACCCTGTTGCGCCTCATATGACAGAAGAATTGTGGCTGACTTACGGTAACGGCGAACTTCTTTCACTTCAGCCATGGCCGAAATATGACGAGGGCAAGACTGTTGATGATGAAATTGAAATCGTTGTACAGATTAATGGTAAAATTAAGGATAAACTTATGATTCCGGCAGGTCTTGATAAGGACGGCACACAAGAGGCGGCAATGAATACCGAAAAGATAAAAGGACTTATCGAGGGTAAGAATGTTGTCAAGGTGATTGCAGTACCGGGTAAACTTGTTAATATAGTTGTAAAATAACAGAGAACATGGAGAGTGTTGCATCGCAACACTCTCTTTTAAGGAGTAAATATGGATAGTTTAATTTACAGTCTTAATGCGACACTTCCCGTATTCCTTGTTATAGTGGTCGGATACGTTCTGAAACAGATAGGAATTCTAAATGACGGATTTGTTAAGACGGCGAATAAGTTTAACTTTGTTGTGACGTTGCCGGTGCTGTTGTTTGTTGACTTGTCAACTACCGATATAATCGGCGATTTTGATATTACATATGTTTTGTATTGTGCATTGGTTACGACAGTGGCATTTTTCGGATTGTGGATTGCGGCAAAGTTTTTGATTAAAGATAAAAAGATAGTGGGTGAGTTTGTACAAGCCGGTTATCGTAGCAGTGCGGCGATATTGGGTGTTGCGTTTATTCAAAATATATACGGCGACAGCGGAATGGCGCCTGTTATGATTATCGGCTGTGTACCGCTTTTCAATATATTTGCGGTGCTTGTTTTGACTTTTGAGGGGGAAAAGGACGGCGACGGCAAAGGCAATATTATAAATTCACTTATTAATATTGTTAAAAATCCTATTATAATAGGTATTGTTTTGGGTGTTGCGGCGTCACTTTTGAAAATTGATTTTCCCGAAATAATTGATAAAACATTAGCATCGCTTGCAAAAATGGCATCACCGCTTGCACTTATAACAATCGGTGCGGGCTTTGAGGGACGAAAAGCGATAGCGAAAATTAAGCCGACAATAGCGGCAACTATGATTAAACTTGTTGTTCTGCCGGCGGTATTTTTGCCGATAGCAATAAAGCTCGGTTTCCGTGACCAAGCACTTGTTGCACTTATTATAATGCTTGGCTCACCGACAACTCCGTCAAGCTATATTATGGCTAAAAATATGGGGCACGAGGGTGTGCTTACATCAAGCGTGGTCGTTGCAACGACGCTTATGTCGTCATTGTGCCTTACATTTTGGATTTTTGTTGCGAGGTACTTCGGATATATAATATAAAGAGAACGGCAGGCGACAACTTGTCGCCTGCCCCAAAAATCACATCTTACGATGTAATTTTTGAGTATTTTCAGAGAAAAAATCATAAAGTTCCTCCAAAGTCGAAACTTTAGATTTTAAGCCATTTCTGCCGCACAGGTCGCCAGAAATGATTTTCAATGAGGTTAGCACCTCAAACACCATAAAATAAAGTAGACAAAACCATTATGGTTTTGTCTGCAATTTGAGATGGCTACATATTCGTAGTCATTTTTTTTATTAACAAAATATTCATAAATAAAATTCTTCCTTTAAGGTTTATTTAAGAAACTAAATGTATAATGAAATCAACATAAAGGAAAGGGGTAATAAAAATGAATATCGGATTAAAGAAAAAGATAATAAGTATAGCAGCAGTAGTTGCAATTACCGCAACAATCGGCAGCGGATGTGTTTTGGCAAAAAGCAATGATATTACGGTTACATATGACGGTGAAAATATCAGCTTTGACGTTCAGCCTGAAATCGTAGATGACAGAGTAATGGTTCCTATGCGTACCATATTTGAAACATTCGGTGCAAAGGTTAAATGGGACAGCGACACACAGACGATAACCGCAAAGAAAAAGTCAAAGACTATACAAATGACTATCGGCAGCAGTGATATGACTAAGAATGACGAAACATATTCATTTGATGTTTCACCTATAATCGAGGACGGAAGAACACTTGTTCCGATTCGTGCAATAAGCGATATGCTCGGACTTGATGTTGAGTGGAACGAAAAGAACAACACAGTTACAATAACCACTCCGCAAGATGATGAGGACGAGTCTTGGAAAAACAACACAGGAACGGTTGATCTTGACAATGTTGAAGTTACAGGTGACGGTATAAGCGTATCGGATAACATTATAACAATTTCAAAGGGCGGTGACTTTGAAGTCACAGGCACACTTGATGACGGTCAAATTGTTATTGACACCGAAGAAAAAGTTAAACTTCGTTTGTCGGGTATGAGTCTTACAAATAAAAACGGCTCGGCTGTATATGTAAAGAATGCCGACAAGGCTTATATCACTTTGACGGACAATACCGAAAATACTTTGACGGACGGAGAAAATTACACAAGCGGTGATGAAAATGAAAAAGGCTGTATAACATCAAGAGATAATCTTGAAATTAAGGGCAGTGGCTCACTTAGCGTAAACGGAAATTATAATCACGGTATTTTCAGCAGTAACAGCATTGAAATCGGTAACGGAAATATTACCGTAAATGCAAAAAATGACGGTATTCATGCAAATGACACACTTGCGATAAGCGGAGGTACTGTAAATGTTACTGCAGAGGGTGACGGAATTCAAGCAGAAGAAATACTTGATATATCGGACGGTGAAGTGAATGTTACGACAACAGGCGAGGTTAAGGCAAGTACATCTAATGACTTCGGCGGTCGAGGTGAAATGAAAGATTTGTCACAAATGACAGATGATGAAATTCAATCAATGCGTGAACAAATGAATAATAATCAATTTACGCAAACAGAAGAAAGTGACGACAGTGAAGATACTTCAAGCAAAGGTATAAAAGCGGATTGGATGCTTGATATATCGGGCGGTGAAGTTACAGTTAATTCAACAGACCATGCTATTCATTGTACGTCTGATATAAATATTACGGGCGGTACACTTAATTTATCGTCGGAGAGTAAAAAAGGTATATCAGGTCATGGTGATGTAACGATTGATGACGGTGATATAACGATAACAAAATCAACCGAGGGTATTGAAAGTAAGGAGATTTTGACGATAAACGGCGGTAATATTGACATAACTGCAAGTGATGACGGATTTAATTCAGGCGGTACAGGTGCAAATCAAAACGGCGGTTTCGGCGGCGGTACTAATATGCAAGGCGGTCAGCAGGGCGGCAGAGGTCAAATTGGCAGACGAAACAGTAACGGACAGGGCGGTAATCAAATGACACCGCCTGAAATGCCAAGCGACCAAAACGGCGGACAAATGATACCTCCGGAAATGTCAAACGGACAGGACGGTAATCAAATGACACCGCCGGATATGTCAAGCGACCAGAACGGTAGTCAAATGACACCGCCGGATATGTCAAGCGACCAAAACGGCGGACAAATGACACCGCCGAATATGCAACAAGCCGAGGGTAATGAACAGGACAGTGAACATCATATCCAAATCAACGGCGGTAATATTAAAATAGTTGCCGATGCAGACGGTATTGATTCAAACGGTTCATTGTTCATCAATGGCGGTACTGTTACGGTTGACGCACAGGCAACGGGTGCAGAAAGTGCTTTTGATACAGACGGTGCGTTTATAGTAAACGGCGGTACAATTATAGGTGTAAGCGGCAGCGGTATGGATGAGAATCCGAACAGTTACTCTGCTCAAAACGTAATTTTGGCATACACAACTTCACAGATTTCCGCGGGTGATGAAGTTAAGATAACTGATTCAAACGGTAAGACAATCGCTGAGTATACAGCCGTTAAAGGCGGAAGTAAGATTGTGTACTCATCGGATAAACTTAAAACAGGTGAAATGTATACGGTTTACGCAAGCGGTGAAGAAGTCGGAAGTGCCGAAATTGAAAGCAGTATAACGAAGATAGGAACAAAGTCAAATTCGGGTTTCGGCGGTAGTCACAGACAAAAAACAACGGATAACACAACCGACACAAGTGCAACAAATTAATAAATAAGGCAAGCCATATCGGCTTGCCTTAACGTGTTGGAATGTGAAAAAGGACGCCGAATAACAGCCATCACTCCGACACTGCGTGCTACCTCTCCTCAAGGAGAGGTATTAGTAAGGCTCCCATAGAGGGGAGCTGTCGACATAGTCGACTGATGGGGTGGTAGAGGAACAGAAAAAGGGCGACCAATGATCGCCCTTCCGCAAAATAAAACATCATTCCACAAATTTAAAATTAATAACATCGAAAAGTCCCGAATCGGTAATACGAACTTCGGGGATTACAGGTAGCGGCAAAAATGCAAGTGACAAAAACGGATCGATTTTATCTGTTATATTAAGCACTTTTGCGGCACTGTAAAGGTTATCGTGTTCTCTTGTAACTTCATCGGCTGATTTTAAGGACATAAGTCCCGCAATATCAAGAGTCATTGATGCGATAACTTTACCCTCTGAACAAACTGCAATACCGCCGCTTGTACCGAGAGTATTTACGGCAAGTGCCATATCGCTGTCGTTATCGCCGATAACGATTACATTATGGCTGTCGTGACCGATAGAAGTGGCGATAGCACCGTTTGTAATTCCGTAATTGGTTACAAATCCGATACCCTTTGTACCTAAATTATGATGACGTTCGATAACGCATACTTTAGAAAGGCTGTCGGAATACGATACAGTAACCTTTTTTGTGATAATACTTTCGGGTATAAGTTCGATAGCGTCAAATTTGTCTTTAACATCAGTCTTGAAGAAGTCGGCTGATATTTTCGGCAGATGAACAGTATTTGTAACTTTTGAATTGTCAACTGTTTCGCATTCAAACAATGCTTTACCGTTTTCACATACAAGTTTGCCGTTTTTGTAGACTTGTGATATTGAACTTAAATTCAAATCATCGGCAACGACAATATCGGCAACGTATGACGGAGCGATTGCCCCTTTATTCTTCATACCGTAGATTTCACAAGCGTTAAGCGTTGCCATGATGATTGCGTCAATATTGTTAAGACCGAGTGAAACGGCTTTTCTGATACAGTGGTCAATACTGCCGTCACGAATAATTTCGCCGACAAATCTGTCATCGGTACAAAACGCACAACGTCTTAACGTGTAAGGGGTTACACCCTTGATAAGTTTTGCAACGTCAAGCGAAAGCGTACCCTCACGAAGAAGAATATACATACCTTTGCTTATCTTTTCGGTCATTTCTTCAACGACACTGCATTCGTGGTCGGTTTTTATACCGACACTTGCATATGCGTCAAGCTCATGACCCGAAAGCAAAGGTGCGTGACCGTCAATGATGTCAAGACACAGCTTACCGAGTGTTTCATCATCACCTGAAACAATACCGGGATAATTCATCATTTCACCGATACCGAAGAATTTAGGTGCAAGTTTTTGAGTTGTTTTTGCGTCGAGATTAGCACCTGTATGTTCAAAAGGCGTTGCAGGTACACATGACGGCAACATAAGATTTACGTCAAGCGGAATATTTTTCGCAGACTTTAACATAAATTCAAGACCGTCCTCACCGCATACGTTTGTTATTTCGTGAGGATCGGCAATAACGGTTGTAATACCGTGAGGCATAACTGCCTTTGCATATTCGGACGGCTGCGTCATAGATGATTCAATATGAACGTGCGAATCGATAAAACCCGGCATAATATATTTGCCGGAAACGTCTTGTTCGTTTTCACCGCTGTATGAACCGACACCGCAGATAATACCGTCTTTTATAATAACATCGGCTTTAATAACTCTGCCCGAAAAAACATCAACAACGTTTCCGCCTTTAAGTATTAAATCAGGTGCGATACGTTCCATAGCCGTATCAATATATGTTTTTTTCACTTAATATCACCTCGTATAATTATGATACAGTTATTATATACTAAAAGTTAATAATATTCAAATGAAATGTGAATAAAGTGTAAATTCATATTGTATCAAAAGTGTAAATATTGACTTTGAATAATTGTGGTGGTAAAATGGTTAAGTAAATTAACAAAATTTAATATTACGGTGTGTGGGGGGATACACGGTGAAAGAAGAAATGTTTCTTCAATGTTGGGAAATCGTAAGCAGGATAAAGCTGTGGTTTCTTTCAAAGTGTCCTTTTGAGGAAATGTCAAGGGGCGATTATATGATGTTGAATTTACTTACTCAGTCCGCAAATGACGGAAAAATGATGACGGTCACTATGATGAGTGACATTTTAAAAGTCAGTAAGGCGGCTATTTCTCAAAGCATAAAGGCTTTGAAGAAAAAAAACTTGGTTAAAAGTATATCGGATACAACCGATAAGCGTAAGAGTTATATAGTTCTTACTGACGAGGGCAGAAAAGCATATGAAAATCAAAGGAAAGTTATAATCAGAAACTTACAGGAATATTTCAGAGATGTAGATGAAGCAGACCTTAAAATGTTTTGCGATAAATTAACTAAAGTCGCAGAGCAGATAAGTTTAAAAATATAAAGGTGCAGGAGGCAAGAATATGGTAGATTTTACTTCTGAAAAGGAGCAAAAGCTTTTAGAAAGCGACGCAGAAGTATCTAACACAGAAGATATAAATGCAGACGAACTCACTTTTGAAGAAGTATCTGGATTTTCAGATGATGACGGCGACAGTGAGGAAGAAGAAAAGAAACCGAAAAAGAAATTTATTGGATATGACAAGCAAAACAAGAAGTTCTTTATCAGTAAGTTTAAGATAGGAAAGAAATTACTTATAATTATTCTTGTAATAGCAATACTTGCAGGCGTGTGTTCGGGACTTATTATAAAGTCCAAAAACAACAGTGCCGTAAAAGTTATGTATACCGATTCGCCGGTTGAACGTCGTACTATCACAAATACAATCACAGGTTCATCATCTATCGAGCCGAATGATTCGTATAACGTAACGACAATCAAATCTGGCGATATAACAAGTGATACATTCAAAGAGGGTGACGTTGTTAAGAAAGGTGATAAGCTTTATCAATTTGAGGACAGTGACGCTCAAAATTCTTTGAGTACGGCAAAAAATGCACTTGCAAAAGCACAACAGGCATATGTTGACGCAGTAAAGCAAAAGGCACAGACCGTTTCTTCAAACAATATCGGTACAAAGTCTGCACAAAATGCAGTAACAAAGGCATTAAATTCGCTTAATGATACTAAAAACAATCAGTACATACAGTCAAATTCAGCAGGTAAAGTTAAAGAATTATCCGTAAAAGAAGGGGACCATATCAATGCCGGTGCAACGGTTGCAACATTGTATGACGATTCTTATATGAAACTGAGAATACCGTTTAATGAAGTTGATGCCGAAAGTATTCAGACAGGCGCAGCCGCAACAGTATCTGTTATAGGTTCGGGCGATACGATTTACGGAACTGTTAAAGAAAAATCATCGTCAGCCGTTTCAACAGACGCACACGCTAAAGTTGTGTATGTAACGGTTGAAGTCACAAATCCCGGTGCACTTACAACAAATGATTACGGCAGTGCGGAAATAAACGGAGTTGCTTGTGCAAATACGGCACAGTTTGAATATGTAAGCGAGGGAACAATCACATCAACGGCATCAGGCACACTTGAAAATCTTAATATTGCGGTAGGAGATTCTGTTTACAGCGGTCAAAAAGTCGGATATGTTAAGTATGATAATCAAAACTCGACAATGAGCAATGCACAGCTTTCATATAATGATGCGGTTTTGGCACTTGAAAAGCAAGTATTGCAAAATGATACTTTCTCACAGGATTCAAGCATAAAGAACGCACAGCTTGCACTTGACGATGCCGAACTTGGTATAGAAAAAGCACAGGACGCAGTTGACGATTATGTTGTAGAAGCTCCGATTGAGGGTACAGTCGTTAAGAAAAACTCAAAAGCAGGCGATACGATAGATTCTTCAAATGCAACAGATCCGCTTTGTGTAATTTATGATTTGTCAAGCGTTAAATTCTCTATTGACGTTGACGAAACGGAAATAGCACTTGTTAAGACAGGTCAAAAAGCTACTGTAACGGCAGACGCGGTAGAGGGTGAATTTGAAGGTGTGGTTACAAAAGTTCCTGTAGACGGTGTAAACGAAAACGGTGTAACAACATACACTATCGAAATTCAAATAGAAAATTACGGCGATTTGTTGCCGGGTATGAATGTAAACGCTGAAATCGTTGTCGAGGAGGCTGATGATGTAATTGCTGTACCTGTAAACAGTGTAAACAGAGGCAATATTGTATTTGTAAAGGACGACGGAACAACTCACGAAAATGATGTTACGGATATTATAAAGGGTAATAAAGATAAATCGGGTAAACCGGACGGCAAGAAAGCTGATGACGGAAAACAAGCCGAAAATAAAGACAGTAAGCCACAGTCAAGCGGTATGCCTGTTGTAAGCGGCGATACACCGAACGGTGATAAATCGGATGAAAATTCGGCAGCTAAAGAAAGTGTACCTACTAATATAGATGTACCGGACGGTTACCGTGCAATTCAGGTTGAAACAGGAATTAACGATACAGACTATATCGAAATCAAGTCGGGTTTAACAGAAAAAGACCGGGTAAGAACGCTTGACACAGAATCGTCAAGTGCGAATGCGTCATTCGGTGTTCAAAATGCTCAAGAAATGTATGTAGTTCCTAATGGCAATATGGGCGGAATGCCCGGCGGAGGAATGTCAGGCGGAGGAATGTCAGGCGGCGGAATGTCCGGTGGCGGCGGAATGCCAGGCGGCGGAGGTATGTCCGGCGGCGGTGGCGGAATGCCGGGCGGAAGATAAAGCGGAGGTGAAGTAAAATGCCTCCATTGGTAGAAATGAAAGATGTTTATAAGATTTATCATATGGGTGATACGGAAGTTCACGCACTTGACGGAATATCTCTTACCATAAACAAAGGCGAATTTGTTGCGATAGTAGGTCAGTCGGGTAGTGGTAAATCTACTTGTATGAATATTATAGGTTGCCTTGACGTGGCAACAAAGGGTGTTTACAGATTAAACGGACGAGAAATTAATAATTACAGTCAAGATGAATTGGCTGATGTAAGAAATAAAATGCTTGGATTTATATTTCAGCAATATAACTTACTGCCGAAATTAACAGTATTGGAAAACGTTGAACTGCCGCTTTTGTATGCGGGACTTAGCGACGCGGAACAAGAGAAAAGAGCACTTGCTTCACTTGACAGAGTAGGACTTAAATCAAAAGCGAAAAACCACCCGACACAGCTTTCGGGTGGTCAGCAACAGAGAGTGTCAATAGCAAGAGCTTTAGCAGGCGATCCGTCGGTAATACTTGCCGATGAGCCGACAGGTGCACTTGACTCGCGTACAGGTCGTGAAGTAATGCTGTTTTTGCAGAAACTTAATGCGGAGGGTAATACGATTATTCTTATCACTCACGATAACTCGATAGCGGCGAAAGCAAAACGTATCATTCGTATAACAGACGGACGTATCGTTTATGACGGCCCGGCAGAGGGTGACATAACAGTAATGAACCAGCACGGTGCCGGCGAAGATGCTCCCGAAGATGAAAGAGCAAAGGGGGCGACTTGATTATGAGTATTTGGAAATGTTTTCAGATGGCAATGTCAAGTATTGTCGGCAACAAAATGCGTTCGATACTTACAATGCTCGGTATTATAATCGGTATTACGGCGGTTATTGCGCTTGTAAGTCTTATGTCGGGAATGACATCGGAAATAACGGACGCATTTGAAGAAATGGGTATTGAATCAATCAATGTTTCAATTCAAGACCGTTCCGCGACAAAGGAAGTAAAGCCTGAAGAAATGGAACAGCTTGCGGAAGAACATTCCGATATTATTGCAGGTCAGTCACCGACAGTTTCAATGCCTGCATTTATAAAAAACGGCAGTGATACAATTTCAACACAGGCAACAGGTGTAAACGAATACTATCTCGGAATGAAAAAGTATAATATTACATACGGACGTGAGCTTACATATGTTGACGTTGAGAGAAAGCAGAAAGTCTGCGTTATCGGTACTTATATAGCAAAAGAAGTTTTCGGCGGTGACGCACTCGGTAAGTCTATTCAAATAACGGGTACGCCGTATGAAGTTGTCGGAATACTTGAAGAACAGGACGACTCGACAGAAAATTCTTCGGATAACTGTGTGTATATACCGTACACTTTGGCGTCATACACAAACCGTACATCAACCGTAAGCAGCTATGTTGTCTATGCGGTTGACCAGGAAAAGGTTGAGGAAGCGGTTTTGCTTTTAGAAGCACTTTGTGATAAAGATATAGGCGACAGTGATTACTATACTGTAACTTCAATGAAGTCTATGGCAGACAGTGTAACCGATATTCTTGATAAAATGGAACTTATGCTTATCGCAATCGCGGCTATATCGCTTGTTGTTGCCGGTATCGGTATTATGAATATTATGCTTGTGTCGGTTACGGAACGTACAAGGGAAATAGGTATCAGAAAATCGCTTGGTGCAAAGCAGAAAGATATACTTTCTCAATTCGTTATTGAGGCGGGTATGCTTAGTTGTTTGGGCGGTGTAATCGGTATTATTATAGGCTCGCTTTTGGCAATACTGGCAGGTAAACTTTTGGGGATGGATATATTACCGACCCCGACATCTATTATAGTATCGTTTACGGTTTCGGCGATGATAGGTGTGTTCTTCGGCTATATGCCTGCTAAAAAAGCAGCCAAATTAAATCCGATAGATGCTTTACGTTATGATTGATAACTCAGCGATACGAATGATTTTCTCTCGGACTGAGTTTTCTTGATTTTATAGTATGTACGATAATATTGCACGGAAAGGAAGTAAGTTATGAAGAAAATAATTTCTTTTGTTTTGGCGGCGGCTATGTCATTATCGACTTTGCCTGCATTGGCAGACTGGAACAATGACGAAGATATTATGTCGCTTTTGTCGGAACTTAATATAATGGTCGGCGATGATGACGGAAATTTAAGACTTGATGACAATGTATCAAGAGCGGAATTTGCGAAAATTGCAGTAGCGTCATCAAGCTACAAAGATACAGTAGCAACAGGTTTAAAAGTATCACCTTTTAAAGACGTTACATATACTCACTGGTCAGCACCTTACATAAAGGCCGCTGTATCAGCCGGAATTGCAGAGGGATATGTTGATTCAACATTCAGACCTGACAATACGGTATCATATGAAGAGGCACTTACAATGGTATTAAAGGTGCTTGGATACACAACACAGGATTTCGGCGATTCATGGCCTTACGGTCAAATGGGGCTTGCAAACAGTCTTGAAATTACAAAGAACGTAAATGCCGAGCAAGGCGAGGCACTTACAAGACGTCAAGTTGCAAGACTTATTTACAATACACTTGACACAAAAATCAAAGATAATCAAAGCAAACTTATAACTTCAGTGTTTGACAGTAAAGTTATTGAGGGTGTTACGATTATTGCGTCACACAACGAGGACAGCTCACTTGGTACTGATAAAATCTATACAACAGCCGGAACATTTGAATTTGACGGTAATTTTAACAGTGATTATGTCGGCAGAAAAGGCGATATTGTCGTAAAGAACGATGAAGATTTTGTGTCATTTACACCGCGTGACCAGCAAGTTGAAGAATACACCGTTTCAAATGTAATCGGTTCAGATATAATTCTTGACGGCGATATGTATAACATCAATTCAAACACAACTACATATTACAAGTCACAGGCACTTACATACGAAAATGCCGCAATGCAAGCCGAAAAAGGCGATACATTCAAGCTGTTTAAAAATTCAAACGGTTCTGTTGACTATGCAATGCTTGTTGCAAAAGACAGCGAAACAGGTACGGACAGCTTTGATAAATATGTAATCTATTCACTTCTTTCAGATGCAGTTATATGTTATAAAAACGGCAGTTTTGAACAGATTGATATAACAGACGGCACAACTTGTTACAAAGATAAGAATAAGAGTACATACGGTGCTATAAAGAATGAAATGGCAATGGGCGACATTCTTTATGTCAAGATGGACGGAAGTAATGTTGATTACGTAAGCTATGAAAAGGGTAATATGGAAGGACCGGTCAAGGTTACAAATTCAAATTGGATCGCGAATTTCGATACAAACGGTTCGACAACGGTAATGAGAAGCGGTAATAAGGTTGACGCATCGGAAATTCAGCTTAACGATATTATTTACTATTGTAAAGATTTGAATATGGTGCTTGCTTATACGGATAAGGTTACAGGCGTGTACGAAAAGGCGTCACCGACAAAGGATTCGCCGACAAGCGTTACAATTTCGGGTAAAGAGTATTCTGTTGAAAGCGTAGATGCATTTAATGCACTTTCATCAAGCGGAACATTTAAGTACGGTGATACCGTAACACTTCTTCTTGGCAGAAACGGCGAGGTAGCCGGAGTTGTCGGCGGAAGTGAAAGCACATCTTCACACACAACAGTAGGATTTGTTACGGAAACAGGCAAAAAAGATTTCACAAACCCTGATAATACGGTATATTCAAGTTACTATGCAAAGGTTGTTACACCTGACGGAACAGTAAATGAATATGCGACTTCATCAGATTGCAGTTCGCTTAAATGTGCTGTAGTAAATGTATCATTTACAAACGGTAAAGCAAGTCTTTCAAGAGCAAAGGGGTATGACAACGTAAGCGGTAAGTTTAATTCCGAAAAGAATAAATTTGGCGATTATACCCTTGCAGACGATGTGAAGATTCTTGACACTGCCGGAACTGCAAGCGACGACTTAGCAATGTACACAAGAATTTATCCGCAGCGTCTTGACGGTGTTACGATAAAATCTTCAAGCGTATTGTATTATTCAAAGAATAAAGCCGGTGAGATTGAAGAGCTTATATTGAAAGATATAACGGGTGACGCTTATAAGTACGGTGTGATCACTGCTGCTGATTCGACAACTCATACATATACTATTGATATAGACGGTACGCAAAACACATATGCGACTGCATTCTCAACAAATGTAAGAGGTCCGCACAGATTCAGTATGAATCAGACAGGTATTGAAAGTATGCGTCAGCTTTCATCGTATCCAAGCAATATAACTTCGCTTACACGTACAGAGGCGAAAATCAATAATCAAACATATTTGCTTAGTGATAAGGTGATTGTATATCATAAGACAGATGTTAATAAATATCTGAAGATAACGCTTGATGATGCTATAAACGGAAATTATAAGCTTACTGCTTATTACGATAAGGCACAGACATTGGGTGGCAGAATTCGTATAATAATAGCTCAATAAGATGAAAAACAAGCGATGAAAATCGCTTGTTTTTTTGCGTAATATTAAAATTTTATAAATTTGACGGCAGATATATTGACATATTAAATGTCAGTGATTATAATAATAGGTAAAGAAGGCTATGTGTAAATTAAAAAGGCGGTAGAATAAATGAATTCAGTTTTGTATTGTTTGCATAATTTGTCACAAAAATCGCATTTAAGACGTATGGAAAAGTTTACTCAGCACGGTGACACTTCGTGCCTTTTGCATACGATTGCGGTTGCGTATTACAGTATTAAAATTGCCGAGTTTTTCGGTATAAAATACAAAAAGCGTGACCTTATAAGAGGCGCATTGTTGCACGATTATTTCTTATATGATTGGCATGACGGCGAAAAGGAGAGAAGAATACACGGTTTTACTCATCCTATGACGGCTCTTAGAAATGCTGACAGAGATTTTGATTTAACCGATACAGAACGCGATATTATAAAAAAGCATATGTTCCCGCTTACTGTAATTCCGCCGACTTGCCGAGAAGGGTGGATAGTATGTTTGGCGGATAAATATTGTTCTCTTTATGAAACATTTAAAAAAGAAGCGTACAGAAAGATAAATACAAAGATTACGGGGGACTATGCTGAATTGTATAAGGAAATACAAATGATTTAAATAAGGGGGGTAAATGATGAGTTTTTGCCAATATTTCTTGTGCTTTGCGGTATTTAGCTTTATTGGCTGGGCTTATGAAACGGTATATTACAGCATACAACAAAGAAAATTTGTAAACAGCGGCTTTTTAAGCACTTGCTTTTGCCCTATATACGGTATGGGAGCAATGCTTGATTTGATATTGCTTGGATGGATTGAAAATCCTTTGATACTGTTTTTTGCGGGAATGGTGGTTACCTGCTCGCTTGAATATTTTGTATCGTGGCTTTTGGAAACGCTGTTTCATAAGAGATGGTGGGATTATACAGGTTGGCCCGGTAATATAAACGGACGTGTTTGCCTTATAGGCGGAATTGCGTTCGGTACATTTACCGTTGCACTTATTAAGCTTATTGCACCGGTGACGATTGATATGATTGGCAGCGTGAGTTTACCGGCGTTACATATTATGACGTGCGTAATTGCATTTGTGATGATTGCGGATACGGTTAAGACGGTTAAGTGTATGGATTCGTCAAAACTTTGGTATGTGGAAAAACAAGCCGAATTTATGGACGAGCTGCGTAACGGCAGATGTGTGGGATTGATTAAAAAAATAAAAGATACATTTAGAAGATAAACGGAGCATTTTTGCTCCGTTTTTGTGTGTAAAAAAGAACCTTTGGCACGGGCAGACGGTGATATTTCACTGTCAAAGTCCGTATATGCCTCCGGTTCTGTATATAACAGTATCATATCAAAATAGGAATGTCAAGAATATTAAGCAGACAAAATAAAAACAGATAAGATACCGACAGGGAAAAAGTTTCCCGAAAGTGAGTCAAAATTCGATAGTATCTTTATCTGTTAATAACATTATATGTGAAAGTAGGCCGATTGTCAAGCGGTTGTTTGGCAGTGACACAAATAAGATACGGCTAAAGTAACTGCTCAAATTAATGATGCATCAAAAAGAAGATGTAGATTATTGAGAAGCGACTGCTACAAACAGTGTAACCACGCCTGACACGTCCAAAACGTCCCAACCACTACATCTTCTATCGGCAGTATATCAAATATTGTATTGATTGTCAACGGTGGATGTAGGGGCGATATATTGGACTATTTCGTTACCGGTTTTGAGTTGGTGATTGGAACAAGATTGTTTAGAGAATTCCACCACATAACTTTTACGGTATGAGTTGCAGAAAGTAGGGAAGCACTTATATTTTCTTGTGGTGAATGGGTAGTACAACGTAATAATCTGCCGTCCAAATTAAATTCAGAAATTAAGATAATTCCGCCTGAAGTGCTGTTTGTGAGCTTAACAGATATATTGTTGCCTTCAATGTTGCAGTTAATATCATGTGTAGGACTTGCGGTAGGACTCATTGTAGCAGTTGGACTTGTTGCAGGAGTTATTGTCGGATTTGTAGTCGCGGTCGGACGTGGTGTAGGTTTTTGGGTAGAAGTCGGAATTAGTGTCGGACTCGCTGTCGGAGTTGCAGTAGGATTTAATGTAGGTTTTGGAGTTGCAGTAGGCGTTGCTGTCGGAGTTATTGTCGGGGTCGGATGTGGAGTAGCTGTCGGACCCGTGGTCGGAGTTATTGTCGGGGTCGGATGTGGAGTAGCTGTCGGACTCGTGGTCGGAGTTATTGTCGGAGTAGCTGTCGGACTCGTTGTATGAGTAGGACGTGGAGTCGCAGTAGGAGTATGACTCGGAATAGGACTCGGACTCACGGTTGGAGTGGGATTTATAGTAGGAGTCGGAGTAGGAGTCGGAGTGGGACTCGGAGTAGGACTCGGAGTCAAAGTCGGAGTAGGGGTTGTTTCTGCAATTCCGCTAATTTCAAACTCTAATTTATCTGCTGACATATTTGTTACATAAACAAATATGTCGTTACCAATATAAAGTTCTTCGCAGTCACCGACTGCACAATCTGACATAGTTGAGTATTGACCGTTAGAAACGACCTGCATATTCCAGTTAACTCCTGTAGTGTTTATATTTGAGGGAAAACGTACACCTGTGTTAGCAAGATAGCAAATCAGTCCACTCTTAAGAGTTACACCTTTTATCAAGTCACCGGTATTGCACGAATAGAGTTTCTTGTTTTTTGTATCATATTTGTTACCATTGTCATCGAATTGACGATATTCCAAATAAAGAGTTTTTCCGTTCGGCAAATCTCGTTTATATGCAACAACTTCATTTTGAGCTGAGGCAGGGTAGAGTGTGTATGTACCGTTTTTATCAATGGTTTTAATTTGATTATTGTCAAGCCAACCGAGCGATTCGCGTTCTTTAACGGAAATATACTGTCCGATAGGGGTTAGATGTTTTGCCATCAGTGACATATAATACACCGCGCTTGTTTGGTTGGAGCGGTACAAGTCTTTCAAGCCAAGTGCGTGCATGGTCTCATGACATATTTTACCTGTCGGTAAAATAGGCAGATTATCCTCACCGCGATAAAGCACAAGTCCGTTTACGTTTTCGTAGTTGCACGTTAGCTGTAAATATTCTCCACTCTGATAAGTATTAACTCCTTCTTGCACTGAAATCATATTTGAATATGAGTGATAGTCCCAAAGAGGTGAATTCCAACCAACCGAAATATTTTGCGTTGTATTTTTGTAAATCACAGTAATTAAATCAATTTTTCCGTCACGGTTTCGGTCAAGATCGGCAAAATTATATTGATTTTCTTCTATATCTTTTGGTTTGTTTCCGTTCGTGATTGCGTTTGAAATTGTATTCGCCCAATCAGTCTGTAGTTCATACATTCTGGAATTTTCTTCTCCACTCTCGTAGCCGTAAGGGTTTTGGTCATCTTTTTCGGCATAATAACCGCGTGGCTTTGAAAGTGTGAGCGAATTGTTGTTGTCAAAAAGATAAAGCGTTTGCATATTCATTTTCCCGCCACTTACTGTTTTGAAATAGTCAGCGACATTATATACACTTTTATTATATGTATTGTCTAAAATGTTGCGGACAGTTGTGTCGGCATAAGTGTTGTTGATAAATTCGTCCTCGTCAGAAAATTTCATAAATACAACAAGATTTGTGAAATTTGGTGCGTTTGATTCGTTCGATAAAACCGCACCACAGGGAATAGTGCCGAAAATTAATATTAACGTGGTTATAATACATATTGCTGTTTTAAATAGTTTTGTTTTATTTTGCATTGTTTTCTCCTAATAGTCAGAGGAATAATCTCAGCTGACAAAGTAATTTAGATATTGTTCAACGTCAATCGGTTATAGCATCAACAACGTCATTAAAGTTTTTCTTTAATAGCTATATTTTTGCAGTTAGTAGGGCATACCTTTCAAATTAAAGTTACATTTCTCTAATCAACAATTTAGGAACACCCATTATTCGGCAGTGTTTTAATTCTTCACCCGCAATTAATATTGGCGGAACATTCGGATTGATAGGAACTAATCTTAGCCAATCTTCACCTTCTACAAACTCGACTTTTTTTAATGTTGATATTTCGTCATTGTATATCACTGCTCCGACATCACCACTATAATTAACGGTGCTTTGACGTAAGATTAATACTTTATCGCCGTCTTGATATTGAGGATACATACTGTCACCCTTAATGCACAGTACAAAGAAATCTTTCGGAGTATGTCCTTTTAAATATGAATTAGGAATATCGACTTTATCTCCGTCCCATGATTCAATAGCGATATGATTATATCCTTTCGCTATGTCACCTATAACGGGGAATGTTGTGTAGTCCTCTGTTATATTCGGATTTGGAAATTTATCATCTGTATATATTTCCGTTTCGTGTTCGTCCAGTCCCATTAAGTAGCTTGGAGTTGTTTGAAGTGCATTGGCAAAAGCTATGATTTTTGATTGAGTTATATCATTTTTGCCCATTTCAATTTTATTTATAGTTGAACGGGATTTATACCCTAATTTAGTTGCAAGTTCTTCTTGTGACATTCCGAGTTCTTCTCTGCGTGCTTTTATTCTCTTATATAATTCCATAAAATATCACTTCCTGTCTAAACATTTATTGTCATTATTAATATATCATAATGTAGACTATTTGTCAACTTTGCTTTAGAACTATAAAAAAAAGTTGATGAATAATCTACAAAATAAGGGCATTCCTGTTAAGTAACAAAAACGAGGTGAAATTCACGGCAAGATAGAGAAAGATTGCGAAAGTGACGAAATGGGAACAATCGCAAGGAAAAATTGTTGTGAAACTTATTGACAAAGGATATATAAACAAAGCTATATAGCATATTTGTATAAATATTGTAAGAAGAAACTTGACAGAGAAATTGAGAAAGGATATAATATTTATGTAAGTCTATATGCTAAAAAAACATACCAAGAGCAAAAATACTATGAGGTTTATACAGAGTGTAGAGTATATGAAATATTAACTAACGAGTGAGGTGTAATGTATGTTAAGATTACCTACAGAAGAAGAAAAAAAACTTCGTGATATTTTCAAACCATATATTAATGGCTGTAATGAAAAGCAACCTTTAACTTCTGATGCACCGCCTGAAGCTGTTGAGGCTTTTGAAAAATGGAAAGAACTTAGTCTGCGGTTAGACAAAGAAGCAGAAGAATTGATTATGGGTTGGGAAATAGTAAAAGAAAGTAAATAAAGCAAGCACGTCAAAAGGCGTGCTTTTTTGATACCAAAAAGGAGAGTGGAACAAGTGAATATACGAGGTTTACCGCCTTAGCACCTATGAAACGGTGCTTTTTTGACCGTGATATATGAAAAGTGGCTTGACGTGGTACAATAACGGCATATTTTGCGGACGATGACCTTGACAATAGCGATGTAGATGATATACTAGAAGTAGATAAAGATAATATGGATCTTATGAAGTCTCCGTTTACGGATAAAAAGAGAAAAGCGGTTTTGAGTCATGCATCAAAAGTTATCTATGGTAATCTAAAAATACCTGTTAAAAAAGTGTCAAACAGTCATTGTGATCTCTATGTGGAAGATAGCATAAAAGCTAATGATAAAGTAATAAGACTTTATGAGGAATTTATAAGTGCAACTTATCCATACCTTAAAAAATATGTTGAATTGTCGCAAATTATATTGGTTGATTTCGGTAAGTATGGTACAGGAACTGGAGAAAATACAGAAGCTATTGGTGGTTATAATGATGAACTACGAAAAATTATGCTTAATTCAAAATTTAATACGGCTGAAAAGATACTTGATTTCGTTGAAAGTGGAAATTTTGCAAATAATGAAGTGATATCTGTAGTATTACACGAAGCAGGGCATAAGTATTATTATGATAGTATTAGAAAGCTTGTAGAGAAAAGTGGTATAAGTAAAACGGAAGCCAAAAATAAAATTGATCAAGCTATTGAAAAAATAATAAAAACTCAAATTATACAAGATAGCCGCGATGTTCAATTAGCGATAAGTCCATATGCAGGAAAGGGTTATACAAAACGTGATTTTTCAGAAGTAACTGCCGAATGTATGGTATCAATAAAATTTAACGATATATCAAGATCAATTATAGATAAGATTGAAAGGATGACAAAGTGATGATGGTTTTAGATACACCCGAACAGCAAGCCATAATGGATAGAATGAAAGGGTTGGAATATAATTCTGAAGCACATATAGCATTATTAAAGGAATATTGGGAACTAACGAAAAAAATTTACAAAGGAACATTTTATGAAGGTATGATTGATCCGCCTAATGAGGAGGCATATGAACTTATGCGTGAAACATATGCAAATGAAAAGCAACATTATATAATTAAATAGGAATTATAAAAAGTTTGATATGGAGATGTATGCTAAAGAAAGTAAAGAACACAGAAATAAAATGCCGATTGGTTTTTGCTAAAATAATAAGTGGTGAAAAATAATGGATTACCAAAATAAAATAAAGGAAATAATATATAATAATTCTGAATATTTTCCGTTTGAGTGGATACGTTCGTTCAAAATGAGAAACAAGAGCTTGCCGCTTGCTGATGAAGAAGAAAAAGAGTACAAATTCTTATTAGAAACATCAAAAAAATGTTGTGAGGAACTGATAAGAGAATATCCTGAAAATAATAATGTTCATTTATGGAAAGAAGCTTTGGAGGAAATGAAAAATATTGTATAGATAAGCGGTTATTGGAATTGGTAAAGAGGTGTGTAAAATGATGAGGATTATAACAGATTATGACATAAAAATAGGCAAAGAAATGGCTAAGTGGATGGTGTATCCCAAAGATGGAGATAACTACTTACGAGAAGATGCACCTGAAGAAGTAAAAAAGTATTACGAGAAGTTACAAAGAGAATTTAGTATGTTTGATTAAAGCAAAAAAATACTAATGAGCGTGTTTTTTATTACAACAAAGGGGTATAGACAATGGATAATTTTAAAGTTATTTATAAAATACTTAAAGTCCTTGAAAAATTTATTAATTAATGTTATAAAAAGTTTGATGTAGAGAGGTGTTTATCATGATGTTTAAACCATCCAAGAAAGTATTAGAATTGTGGGAAAAATATAATGAAGCTTACGACGCTGGGGATTTAGAAGAATATGAAAGGTTGCATGCCGAATATATGAAGTTATATACAAAAGAATCGGATGAGTTCAGAAGTAAAATGCCGAGCAGTTTTTGCTAAATAATATCGTTAAAGCACGTCTTTGGGCGTGCTTTTTTGACCGTGACAAGGTAAAGAATGCGATATATGAAAAGTGGCTTGACGGAAGATTAGTTATAATGGACGTAGGTTGTTTCGGCGACTAAAAAAATGTTGCAATATTTTCCTTTTGTGATATAATAGAACAAAAGGGAGGTAATGGATATGAAGAAATATATAGCAGGTATTGCAACAGGTGTGATTTTATCATTTACGGTAGCTTTGGCGGTAAATTACACCGCAACGGAAAATACGTTTCCTATTCAGTTAAACGGTGAAAACGTTAATGTAGAGGGGTATAATATTGACGGCAGTACATATTTTAAGCTCCGTGATATAGCCGATACGGTTGGCGGATTTAATGTTGATTTTAACGATAATACAATTCAGCTTTCCAAAGACGGATATGTATACGAAACAAAACCGAATACAAAGGCTTTTGTTTTAGACGATAATGCAAAATCGTTTCTTGCGGAGCAAGGTTATGTAATACCGTATTTTACACAGAACGATTTACAAAGTGAAGATTTTGTAAGAAGTTTTATCTTCTATTATTACACAGAAGGTTACGGTGCGGATACGTCTGCTCAATATAAAAACGGATATTTTGAATGGTCCGAAAATTCTGTAAGAGATACTTATAAATTGCTTTTCGGTGCAGATATGCCCGAATATCACCCAACCGATAACGGCAGTGTTTTGTATGAAAACGGTAATTATAAAATCAGTGTTTCAAATCGCGGAGACGGCAGATATGAATTTATAAGTGCCGAAAATGTCGGTGACGGAATGGACGTAGTATTTAAAAATACCGATTCAACAGGAACTGATTTCGGAAATGTCACATTCCGCCTTGTTCCGACAGATAACGCAAACGGATATATAATAACTCAAAAGACAAATTAAAAATTTCAAATAAGGCTTAAAAAGTACATCGAAATTCGATGTACTTTTTTGTATGTCGAAAAGGAGTTTTATATGGGGTAATTGATAATGCAGTTCAATGGGCGACAGATATTGCAAATGATGACAGTCACGGTTACAGTTAATCGGTGAGATGGAGACTGCATTATGATTGTTCTTCTTTTGTTATAACGGCATATCAAAATTCGGGAGTGCCTGTTAAAGATAATGGCACGACATATACAAGAAAAATTAAAATCGCTTATTCACGAAGTACAACACGCAATACAAGTGAAAGAGGGATTTGCAGTCGGTGAAAGTCCTGCTAACGAAAACAGAAACCAAAGCACAGGAGAAATTGAGGCTGACGATGTTAAGGCAAGACAAAGTATGAACAAAGAAGAACGGCTTAATACATTCCCTGAAAGTATGAAACCTAATCAAAATGCGGACGTTGTATTTTGGGAGAATGTGAAATGTACAAACAAAACAAAGTTTTCGTTAAAGGATAATTCAGACAATGAAAACTCTAATATAGACGAAAAAGATGTTGCGGCGATACAATCAATAGGGCAACTAAATTTAAAAGAAAGAGGAATTATTAATCAGTATACATATAATAAATTAGCTCAAAAAGCTGATATGCCGGTTACAAAATTGGCGGAAGATTTGCCAATAAATTCAGATGGCAAGATTAATAGAGCGGATATACTTGCAAAGACAATGAACAATGTAAGGGATAAAAATAATTCACATAATACAGAGAATACATCTTTTATTTATGTAAAAGATATAGACAAAAATATCTTTGTGGGGAAATACGCTTTAAGATATGGACTTATGAGAAATTCAAAAGATACGGCTAAAGTAACCACTAAAATTGGGGATGTATTAGAAAATGCTATAAAGGTGAATGGACTGAAACCGAGAAATAATACGCTTGGTGGGTATGTGTTAATGGGGATAGGAATAGATGATAAAGGTAACTACTATCCTACAAGAATAATCGTAAATAATTACGAAGTTCAAAAAATAGAACCTTTAGATGTTGTTTATGCGGTGAGAACAAAAAAGAAGAACCAGTCTCCTAACGGAGCAGGGTTCGCCTCAAAAGAAACTCCCCTATCTAAAGGTTCTTCCGAAACAAGCGTATCAGATTTTCTCGATATTGTCAAGGATAATTTCGCAGATACATTGCCTCAAGATATATTGGAAAAATATAATACAAAAAGACCTAAAAGTGCATTATCTGAAAGTGTCAAATATTCGATAAAAGAAAGCGATTATGACAAAATCGAAAATCGTCTTAGTGGCGACGATTTGCTAAATGCTTATGACACAATAGAAGAAATTCGGAATGTCGGTGGCAAGGTAGACGAAAACGGTTATGCTGTATGTGTATCATAACACTTCCAAAGACAATGCCGAAAACATTCGTAAAACAGGGGTAATGTCAGCAAAAGAGGACGGTATATTTGTATCGACAAAGCCAGACGGACAGTCTGAGTTTGACATATCAAGTGACATAAGATATAATGAAATTAAAGGTAAATCATTTTTGCTTATAGATGATAACTCTACAACAGGAAGAACATTTAAAGGGCTTGAAGGATTTATAGAAGATAACGGCGATAAAGTTGTTGGATATTATGCAATGACAACAGGGCAGGATATGTCCGAAAAAATGATTACTACAGACGAAACTTAGAAAAAAGTTGAACGAATAGGGATTGGAAAAATTAGGGGTTTTGCAGAAAGCGAGGGGATAAGACGTGAAATATCAAGAAACGGACTTACAGAAAGAGAAACACGAGAACTTATCAGACAGTACAGAAAGAAAGTTGACAAAAGAAGAACTAACAGCTTTCTGTCGAAGAAGGGAGGAACAAAGGCGGAAATTCAGAGAGTATATGAGAATGGTAGAAGGGACTCAGAAAAAGACAGAACACGAGGAAAATTCTTATTAAAGAGTTCAAATAGCAGTAACCTTGATACCGGTGAAAACAATACTGATAATGTGCAGATTGAAATTGACGGCAACGAAGATTTTATTGATAATCTAAGGGAGAAATTATATAATGAAGAAACAAAAAAAATTGACACAAGCACAGAAGGATTTACTGCGTGGGTTGAAGATATTCAGAGTGGACGAGGAGTGTATAATAGTAATAATGTTGATGACACAGAAAGCATTTCAAACAGAAATGATGATAGACTATATGATAAGTCACGAAAAAGCAACACAAGAAGAACTGCTATCCAAAGCAATGGAAATCAGCAAATTGAAGGGGAAATCTTATTAAAGGGCTTGAAGGATTTATAGAAGATAACGGCGGTAAAGTTGTTGGATATTATGCAATGACAACAGGGCAGGATATGTCCGAGAAAATGATTACTACAGATGAAACTTGGGAAAAACTTAAACAATTCGGAATTGAAAAGATTAGAAATTTTGCAGAAAGCGAGGGGATAAGACGTGAAATATCAAGAAACGGACTTACAGAAAGAGAAACACGAGAACTCATCAGGCAGTACAGAAAGAAAGTTGACAAAAGAGGAATTGACAGCTTTATGTCGAAGAATGAAGGAACACAGGCGGAGATTCAGAGAGTATATGAGAATGGTAGAAGGGACTCAGAAAAAGACAGAACACGAGGAAAATTCTCATTAAAGAACTTAAACAACGGTAGTTTTGACAAGGTCGAAAATAATACTACTAATGTGCAGATTAAATCCGACAATTTTAAAAATTGGTTTGGAGATTGGGAAAATGACCCGAGCAAAGCAAGCAAAGTTGTAAATGAGGACGGCACCCCTAAAGTAGTGTATGGAACACAAAACAATCTTACAATAGATAGTAACGCTGTGGTTTCTATATTCGGAAAAGATAATGCTATAACAAAACAACTAAAAAATGCTTTAATTGATGAAGCAAACAATAAAACAAGTATGTTTTATTGGAATAAAAAAGAAGCCTTATCTTTACTACAGAGACCAGGGCTCCGATTGCCCAACCCCCTGCCTCAAGATGGCTTCATACATAATATAACAGAAAAAAACTCGTCTGTCAAGCCTAAAATTAAAAATGCAACATATTCTCAACAATTTAAACGTTGGTTCGGCGATTGGGAAAACAATCCTAAAAAAGCAAGTAAGGTTGTTAATGAGGACGGCACCCCTAAAGCGGTGTATCACGGAACGGATAAGGGTGGCTTTTATGTGTTTGACCCTAAAATGTCTGACGATAAAATTTCATTGTTTTTTTTTGATAGCAAGGTGACATCAAATAGCTATGCTCAATCCGATAATCAGCAATTATACGAGGTTTATCTTGCAAAAAAAAAACCATATGTTATAGACGCAAAAGGACATATGTGGAATGAGTTAGACGACAAATATTGATTGTATTTATAAAAGCACTAAAAAAACCGCATAAACACTTGATATTCAAGCATTTATACGATTTTTTGTGATTTTAAAATTTGGTGACTCGTGAGGGAATCGAACCCTCGTTGCCGGCGTGAGAGGCCGGAGTCTTAACCGCTTGACCAACGAGCCATTAACAGATACTATAATACCACATTAATTTATATTTGTCAATAGAAAAATAGCGGATTTTGAAAAAATATCAAAATCCGCATAATAATCTTTTGGAGCTGTCGATATTTTTGTGACAGGCTCGATAGGTTTATCTGTAAAGTGGGTATTTATCGCAAAGAGCCTTAACTCTTGTCTTAACTTCTTCTTTATTATTTTCAAAGTCTTTGATTGTCATAGCGATAAGTTTACCGACTTCGACCATATCTTCTTCTTTAAAACCTCTTGAAGTTGAGGCAGGAGTACCGATTCTGATACCACTTGTAACGAACGGACTCTTTGTATCAAACGGAATTGCGTTTTTATTTACTGTAATACCGACTTCGTCAAGCATTTTTTCAGCTTCTTTACCTGTAACGCCTGTATCTGTAAGGTTTACAAGCATAAGGTGGTTATCAGTACCGCCGCTTACAAGTTTAAAGCCTTCTGCCATAAGTGTATCTGCAAGAACTGACGCATTTTTAACAACCTGTTCTGCGTATGTCTTAAAGCTTGGGTCAAGTGCTTCTTTAAAGCATACTGCCTTAGCTGCGATTGTGTGCATTAGAGGACCGCCTTGAATACCCGGGAAGATAGCCTTATTAATCTTAACAGCGATTTCTTCGTTATTTGTAAGAATAAGACCGCCGCGAGGACCTCTTAGAGTCTTGTGAGTTGTTGTAGTAACAACGTCTGCATACGGCATTGGTGACGGATGGCAACCTGCTGCAACAAGTCCTGCGATATGTGCCATATCAACCATAAAGTATGCACCGACTTCGCTTGCAATATCGGCAAATTTCTTGAAATCAATAATTCTTGGATAAGCTGACGCACCTGCAAGGATAAGTTTTGGCTTACATTCAAGTGCTATACGTCTTACTTCGTCATAATCTATTGTGTTAGTATCTTCTGTAACACCGTAAGGTACAATGTTAAAATACTTACCGGACATATTAACAGGACTTCCGTGACTAAGGTGACCGCCGTGAGCAAGGCTCATTGAAAGAACTGTGTCACCCGGTGTAAGAAGTGCAAAGAATACAGCCATATTAGCCTGAGCACCTGAGTGTGCCTGAACATTTGCATAGTCTGCACCGAATAATTCTTTTGCTCTTTCGATAGCAAGTGTTTCTACAACGTCAACGTGTTCGCAACCGCCGTAGTAACGTTTTCCCGGATAACCCTCTGCATATTTGTTTGTAAGCGGTGAGCCGTTAGCCTCCATAATTCTTTCCGATACAAAGTTTTCAGACGCAATAAGTTCAATTTTATTGTTCTGACGATTTGTTTCATCTTGAATTGCCGCATAAATTTCCGGATCAAAAGATTTCATCTTTTCGTATTTTTCCATTTTCCCATTTCCTTTCTTATAAAAAGTGTTGAGTTGAAAACAACTTTATGTAATATTATATATGTTATTTAATAAAAGTGCAAGTCTTTGTTGCAATTTTTTACGAAAAATTATATAATGTACTTATCAGAAAAATTGAATTGAGGTGATTTCTTTGACGAAGAAAGAACGTGTTTTGAAATTGCGAGAACTTTTGGACAAGGCATATCCCGATGTCAAATGTTCGCTTAATTACACAACACCGCTTGAAATGCTTATTGCCACTCAAATGTCGGCACAATGTACCGACGCAAGAGTTAATATAATTACCGAAACACTTTTTAAAAAGTATAGAAATGCAGAAGATTTTGCTAATGCGGATTATGACGAGCTTTGTGAAGATATAAAATCTGCGGGATTTTACCGTAATAAGGCAAAAAATATAATCTTGTGCTGTCAAAGGCTTATTGACGTTTACGGCGGGGAAGTGCCCGATACAATGGAGGACTTGACAAGTCTTGCCGGAACGGGCAGAAAAACAGCAAACCTTGTACTTGGCGATATATTCGGTAAGCCTGCTGTTGTGGTTGATACGCACTGTAAGCGGATTGCAAAGCGTATAGGTCTTACAACGAACGACGATCCTACAAAAGTCGAAATGGACTTGAAAAAGGTTGTACCGCCCGATTATCAGCTTAGAATGTGCCATCAGTTTGTGGCACACGGTCGTGCGGTATGTACGGCAAGAAACCCTAAATGTGCGGTATGTCCTATTAAGGAAGTTTGCAAAAGTGCGGGAAAATGCTGAATTGTTAAAAATAAAGCAGACAAAATCATAAACAATTTTGTCTGCTTTTGCATTTATTTTACTTTATATATCTGTATTGAATTTTCATCATATATTTTTTCAAACTGTGAAAGTGAATTGTAATTTATATTGAAATCCTGTTTTTCGTTGTTTCCTATATAAATATATGAAATGTTGTTTTCATCTGCAAATGACTTTAACTGTTGAGAAGAACCCTCATATGCTGTTTTTAATTCTTCACTTCTCTTAGTATATTCTTCTCCGAACCCGTGGAAATGCACATACAACGAAGAACCTACATATATTGTTCTTCCGGCAAGTGAAACTACAGGGTTAATGTGATTTGTACTTGTCATAAACACACCGTTTGCGTCGGTGTTGTCTTTAATATATTCAGAAACTTCAATATCAGCGGCACTATATGTCTGATACATTGCACCTGAGTGATATTCGCGGATAATTGTCATAACTCCTGACAGCGTAGCGGAAATAATAACCAATGCCGCAAGGAAACCACGTAAGTTGATACCTTTAAGTTTATTATAAATAAGTATAAGATATTCCGAAACAATGATTACCGCAATCATATATGCTATGTAGAACAGTTTGTTGTTATCATAATCGTTAGGCTGGAACAATATCAGTTCGGCGATTAAGAACAACAATCCGCAGCTAAGCACTAATTTTTTATTATCCTTTGATGTATTGAAAAACGCAGGGATAATGAACAAGAAAGGAATTCCCCAATTCTTGATATAGAACCATAAATACGGATCAGCCTCATTTACCCAGTTAAATGAATATCTTAGGAATGAACTGTTTCCCGAAGTTTGTGAGAATGTCCAGAAGAAAAGCTGTGGCATAGCAAGTACAAGGGTGATGCCTCCGAAGTATATCCAACGCATAATATAGCTTTTCTTGTCTTTTTCATCGTAAAGATAAAGGAAGAACATTCCGACACTTATAATTCCGAGTGCAAGCAATGAATGTGTGTGTATCATCGGCATACAGCCGGCGACAACTCCGAGAATAATGAAATAAGATGTCTTTTTATTCTTTACCGCATTTACAAGCATTTCAAGTTCAAACAGGATTACGCACCAACCAGCCATTGTTGTTCTTTGTGGTATAATCATATCGCAAATGACATTTGACCAACGTATATTGTGTTCATTATAGTTTGTCGGTGTCTGGTAGTATTCCGTAAAGAACTTTGTAAAGTTTGACGGGTCTTCTTTTGCACTCTCAAAGAAATACGCAAAACCAAATCCGCCGTTTAAGAAGAAGAACAATGTTGCAATGACAGATACGGTTGTACTCTTGGTAAGGGAGAATGAAAGAATGTAAAATCCCATTACTATACAAAGTGCAAATATAAAGCTTGGAATAAGTACGGCAATTCTAAGCGGACAACCGAACATATACAGGCTTGAAGAAAGCGAATCAATAAGGAACGGATAGTTTAATCTTGTTCCCGAAAGGAAACAGTATTCCGGCGGAAATGATTTTTGTTCGGCTATTGATGTAACAAATCCAAGGTGCATTTGTAAGTCACCGTATGTAGACTGTCCCGAACTTACAGCACCGTTGGCATAAGGTGCAAGGATATGGTTTACCATAAGCAAGCATATTAACAGTGTGACAGGTATAATCAAAAACAGAAAAATCTTATTTGATATAACCACGTTTTCTTTGCATAAAAGATGCTTTTTTAAATATACTGTTTTCTCAGAAAAAATACTTTGCACAACGTCTTTGTGCTTAATTCCCAACACAACTATCGGTATAATCGCCGCAATAAGTAAAAGTATGTGGCTTATGTATGTGAATTTAAAAATCAAGGCAAACGGAATAATTCCTGCCATAAGTATTATATTTCCGAAAACAAGTCCGGACCATAGTTTGTAATAAATATCTTTTTCTTTGAAGAACATCGAACTGTAAATAAATCCGATGATAAGAAAAAGCAAATAATAAATAACTCCTAACAATTAAATCACCTCTGTGTTTGTTTACATAATTTGATGAACTGTTATGTATCCGACAAGATATATGCCGAAACATACAGTCATAAGTACAATAATCGGAATTTCCGTTTCTTTATGACGTTCGGTAAATTCTGCTAAAATCCAATAAGCTGGGAATGAACACATAATATAACGACATATACTAAGCGGCCATGTTGCACCGGAATTGTACATAATGTAGAACAGCAAAAATGCTATATACATTAAGCGAGTGCGTCTTATTCCGTATGCAGCAGCTATTATAGCAATAAATACCGAAACTAAACCGGGTATAAAAATAGATACGGCTAAGCTTAGATCATCGCCAAAAGCATATCCTGACATAAGTTTAATTGTTTTACCGAAAAATTGAAGCCCTTGTGACCAATGCTCTTTTTGATATGTGAGAAATGCAAATGGATCACCTGTGACATTGTAATTAACCAAAAGGTAAATCAGTGTTCCTATTGGAATAAGTAATATAGGAATTACTTTCAATATATTTTTTGATAGTTCTTTAGTTTGTTTTTCTTTAATAAGCGATAAAGGTTTAACATCTTGTATCCACTCAATAGCGGCGGGTATAATCATAAGTACACCTACCGATCGGGTAAGTGAAGCAAAAATACCTAAAATACCGGCTATTAGATAATTGTGCTTTCGTATCGCAAGAAATGTAGCGATTATTATTAAGAAAAATGTACTTTCTGTAACTATACCGCCAAAGAAAAATGCAAATGGCGAAACAGAAAGAAAAATAATACTTTTCTTTGCTATTGATTTATTATAGTCTATTGCAACAAGGTTGTACATCAGCACACACCCGAATGAATATGCTAAAAATGATACGAGCAGTGCAGATATAATATAGTTTTGTATAATAAGTGTAAAAAATTTTATCAGTATAGGATAGAGCGGAAAGAATACAAGCATTAAGTATTGTCCGTCCTCAATATGATTGGCATATCCTTGTTGAGCAATTTCTATATAGTGAGGGGCATCCCATAAATTCCAAGAGTTACAGTAATCCATAAAACTCAACTGCGATTCGGAAAAAATACCTTTGGCAAGATATGCAACAATGAAAATTGCTACTCTAAATAGAAATGCAAAAATAAAAATTTTTAAATATTCTTTATTTGATATTTCTGATTTTTGAGTTACAGGCGATTTGTCAGTACAAATATATGAAAAAATTTTGTTGTTAGGTAAAGTTATTCCTAATTGCGATATGAATTTTATTAGAAATAATGCAGTTGTCAAAAAAAACAATATTGAAAAAATGACGCTTAATACCAAGTGATTAACCTCCTTTAGTTACATTTGTTTTACGAAATATGCCGAGCAAATAAAAGCTCGGCATATAAAAGTAAAATCGTATTCATCATACATTAAACCTAAACAAAACAATATCTCCGTCTTTCATAACGTAGTCTTTACCCTCACTTCTTACAAGACCTTTTTCCTTAGCGGCTGTCATACTTCCGCATTCCATAAGGTCGTCATAGTGAACAACTTCCGCACGAATAAATCCACGTTCAAAGTCTGTATGAATTTTACCTGCTGCCTGAGGTGCTTTTGTTCCTTTTGTAATAGTCCATGCACGAACTTCAGGTTCACCGGCTGTAAGGTAACTGATAAGACCAAGCAATGTGTAGCTTGCTTTGATAAGTCTGTCAAGACCTGATTCGCTCATATTAAGTTCTTCAAGGAACATTGCCTTTTCGTCGCCGTCAAGTTGAGAAATTTCTTCTTCTATTCTTGCACTTACAGGCATAACCTGTGAGCCTTCTTTTGCGGCAAGTTCTTTAACTCTGTTTACAAATTCGTTGTTTTCGATACCTTTTGAGAAATCGTCCTCCGCAACGTTTGCGGCATAGATAACAGGCTTCATTGAAATAAGCGAAATTTCTTTCATTATAGTCATTTCATCGTCTGTGTATTCAATACTTCTTGCAGGAAGTCCTTCTTCCAAAGTCGCTTTAACTCTTTCCAAAAGTGCAAGCTCTGTTGCAAGTGACTTGTCGCCCTTCATAGCTTTCTTTGTACGGTCAATTCTTCTCTCAATCATTTCAATATCAGAGAAAATAAGTTCAAGACTGATAGTTTCAATATCACGAATAGGGTCGATTGAACCGTCAACGTGAGTGATGTTTGCGTCCTCAAAACAACGTACAACGTGAACAATAGCGTCAACCTCGCGAATGTGAGATAAGAACTTGTTTCCAAGCCCCTCACCCTTTGAAGCACCTTTTACAAGACCGGCTATATCGACAAATTCGATATATGCGTGAGTAACCTTTTTCGGGTGATACATTTCTGCAAGTTTGTCAAGACGTTCGTCCGGAACGTCAACTATACCGACATTCGGCTCAATCGTACAGAACGGATAGTTTGCCGATTCTGCACCTGCCTGAGTTATTGCATTAAATAATGTTGATTTACCTACGTTAGGTAAGCCTACGATTCCAAGTTTCATTATGTTTTTCGTCCTTTCGTAGTGCCTGAAAATATATTCGACACCAATTTGTGAAAATTTTATGAATTTATTATATAACATTTAAAACATTTTCGCAATACTCTTTATTATTTTTTCGGTTTATGGTATAATAAATGTATCATAATTAAGATGAAAAAACAGGAGGACAAAATAATGGCTAACAATAAGGTACTTATAGTAGATGACGATGAACATATAGTAGAACTTATAAAACTTTATATGGACAAAGAGGGTTTTGATACCGTTACCGCAAACAACGGTAAAAAAGCCGTTGAACTTTTTAAGTCAGAGGCACCGGCTATTGTAATTCTTGATGTTATGATGCCTGAAATGGACGGATGGCAGGTGTGCCGTGAAATCAGACGCGTAAGTAATATTCCTATTATAATGCTTACCGCAAAAGGCGAAACATTTGATAAGGTGCTTGGTTTGGAACTCGGTGCGGACGATTATATGGTTAAGCCTTTTGAGCCGAAAGAACTTCTTGCAAGAGTTAAGGCTGTATTGAGAAGAAGTGATACAAAGGAATCAAATGCGGAAAAAGAAATTGTTTTCCCTAACCTTACAATAAACCTTTCAAACTACGAACTTAAAATAAACGGAAATATAGTTGAAGTGCCGCCGAAAGAACTTGAACTTTTGTATTTCCTTGCGTCAAACCCGAACAGAGTGTTCACGCGTGAACAGCTTTTGGAAGAGGTATGGGGATTTGATTATTTCGGTGATTCGCGTACAGTTGACGTTCATATAAAAAGACTTAGAGAAAAACTTGAGGGCGTTGAGGCAAATTGGCAGCTGAAAACCGTATGGGGCGTAGGTTATAAATTCGAGGTAAGATAATGTTTAAGAGTATTTTGGGACGTTTGTTTTGGACGTATGCTATAATACTTATGCTTGTTTTTACGTCGGTTGCGGTTACGGTCGGTATATTTGTAAATCATTTTGCAATAAGCACTCATATGAATAACGTTATAAGCGTATCGCAGAATTTGGAGTATTGGACAGGATCACTGCAAATAGAAGATACCGATTATCGTGCAAGAGCGGCATATAAACAGCTTTTAAGGTCGTGGGGCAGCTTTTTGAACTCGGATATTATAGTAACTAATTCAAACGGTGAAGTTTTGGAAAGTACAACAAGTTCCGCGACCATTCCGGACGAACTTGTACATATTGTAACAAACGGAAATATCGTAAAGAAATACAGCACATTAAACGGTTCGTATAAAAATAAAATGATGGTTATAGGTGTACCGATTAAATATCAGGGAGGTATTATCGGAGCGTCGTTTTATGTGACAGGCATTTTTGATATAAGAAAAACTACGCTTGAGTTGTTTATGATGGTTATTATTACATCACTGTTTTCTGTATTGGCAGCATTTGTACTTGTGTATATGCAGTCGAAGAAAATCTCAAAACCGATAGAGGAGATTAATAAGGCTGCAAGGGGAATTGCGTCAGGTAAGTTTGACAAACGTGTTGAGGTGACAAGTGCCGATGAAATAGGACAGCTTGCGTCAAGTTTTAACTTTATGGCGGATTCCATAGAGGCATTGGAGGATACAAGAAGTGAGTTTATAAGCGACGTATCGCATGAACTCAGAACTCCTATGACGAGTATTTCTGGATTTATCGAGGGCATTTTGGACGGTACAATTCCGCCCGAAAAAGAAAAGGAATACCTTAAAATCGTGCTTGACGAATCAAAACGTCTTACGAAAATGGTTAATGATATGCTTGAAATGTCAAAAATGTCGTCAAGCGAATATAAACTTGATGTGTCTGAATTTGATTTGAACGAGCTTACAAGAATTTGTATAATCGGTTTGTGTAACAGAATTGACGAGAAAAATCTTGAACTTAATGTTGATTTTGAAGATGACATTTTGAAAGTTATAGCAGATAAAGACGCGATAAAACGAGTTGTCATAAACTTGCTTGACAATGCGATAAAATTCAGTTATCCGAATACGACAATCGGTATAAGAACATGGATTGAGGACGGCAGAGCGAGATTTTGCGTAGGTAATTTCGGTGACGGAATAAGCGGTGCGGATTTGAGCAATATTTTCAATCGTTTCTATAAAACCGATAAGTCACGCGTAAATGAAAAGAGCGGTGCTGGACTGGGGTTGTCGTTTGTAAAAAATATTATGACATTGCATAAGCAAAACGTTTGGGTTGAAAGTGTTGATACAAAGGAAGGCTCAACGGTTAAATATACAAAATTCACGTTCACACTTGAACTTGCGTGATTTTGGTATTGACTGACAATGAAAATAGGTGTAAAATAGTATTATATGAATTTCAAGGAGGAAAAATTTAATGGCTGAATTACGTTGGAACCCACTAATAAAGGATTGGGTAATGATTGCATCACACCGTCAGAACAGACCTCAGATGCCAAAGGATTGGTGTCCGTTCTGTCCGGGTTCGGGAAAGGTTCCTGACCACTTTACAGTGTATGAATATGATAATGATTTCCCTGCACTTTCACAAAATCCGCCTGTACCGGATGATGTTGAAACAAGAATTTACAAGACAAAGCCGGCATACGGCAAGTGCGAAGTTATTTTGTACTCACCGGAGCATACTGTAACATTGCCGGAACTTCCTGTTGACCATATCAGAGAACTTGTTGATTTGTGGACAGAAAGATTTGTTGAAATAAGCAAGGACGAAAAGATTAAGTATGTATTTATTTTTGAAAATAGAGGTGACGTTGTAGGTGTTACAATGCCTCACCCTCACGGTCAGATTTACGGTTATTCTGTAATTCCGAAGAAATTACAGCTTGAAATGGAATCATGTAAGGAGCATTTTGACGAAACACATAACTGTCTAATCTGCGATATGCTTGAAGATGAAATGAACTGCGGTGACAGAATTATTATGGAAAACGAAGATTTCGTTACATTCCTGCCATTCTTCAGCGAATATCCTTACGGTATGTACATAGCTGCAAAGCGTCACGTACAGAATTTGTCACAGCTTACAGACAGTGAAAAGACAAATCTTGCAAAGATATTAAAGGAAACAACAGGTACATTCGACAGTTTGTTTGATTATAAGTTCCCTTATATGATGTGTATGTATCAAAACCCTGTAAACGGTGAAGATGTATCTGATTATTACCACTTCCATATCGCATTCTATCCGCCGATGAGAAGTGCAGATAAGATTAAATATAACGCATCTTCTGAAACAGGTGCTTGGGCTCACTGTAACACAACTGCTCCTGAAGCAATGGCTGTTGAACTTAGAGCGGCACATGAAAAGTTTCTTAAGAAAATGAACGGCTAAACCGAAAGAGTCTGTCGACAATTTGATATGCACCCCAAAAGTTAGACACTTTTGGAGGTGCATATTTTTATGGCAAAGAAAGGGCAAAAATATAGAAAACACTCGCCAGAATTCAAACTATCTGTTATAATGGATATGCGAGAAAACCATTTGGGTATAATGGAAACAGAGAGAAAATACGATGTTAAACATGATGTAATATCGAAATGGGAACGCATATTCTTGGAAGAAGGAGCCGAAGGTCTGATGAAAGAAAGACGAGGTAGAGCCAGTAAAGTAGATGGAATAGCAAAAGGTCGTCCACCCAAACTTGATAAGAAAATTGAAGAAGATTTAATTGCCGAAAATCAGCGATTAAGAATGGAGAATGAATACTTAAAAAAACTCAGTGCCTTAGTTCGGAAAAGAATGTTAAAAGAAGAGAAAAAGCAGCAATAGTCAATGAATTAAGGCAAAAATATCCGTTAAAAGACTTGCTGCAATTATCAGGTTTAGCCCGTAGTACCTTTTATTACTATATACAACATCCAATCAAAGATAAATACAAGAAAGAGAAACAAGAAATACTATATATATTTTTAGCTAATAAAGGCAGATACGGCTACCGCAGAATCTTAATTGTATTAAGACAAAAAGGATATACAATTAACCATAAAACTGTGTTGAAACTGATGAAAGAACTTAATCTCAAAGGAAAACAACGCAAAAACAGTAAATATCGTTCATACAAAGGAGAAATCGGCAAAATAGCCGACAACTTACTTAAAAGAGAATTTACAGCTACAAAACCTTTTGAAAAACTAGCAACTGATGTAACTGAATTTAAAGTGTGTAATGATAAAGTATATTTGTCACCTGTAATGGATTTGTATAATCGAGAAATTGTGTCATACTCAATTTCATTAAGTCCAAATTTGCAGCAAATTAGAGAAATGCTTGATGGTTTATTCAAAAAGCTGCCCGCTAATGCGAAACCATTATTCCATTCTGACCAAGGTTGGCAATACCAACATTCGGAATATCAACGTTTACTGTCAGAACACAATATTGTACAAAGTATGTCTAGAAAAGGAAATTGTATGGACAACGGTGCGATGGAAAACTTCTTCGGAAGATTGAAAGTTGAAATGTTTTATGGTGAAAAATTTGAAAGTGTCAAAGCTTTCATAGATGAATTAAAAAGATATATTGATTATTACAACAATGAAAGAATTTCTTTAAAGCTAAAAGGAATGAGTCCGGTACAATACCGAACTCATTCACAAGCAAGTTAATATTTAATTTTGTCTAAATTTTGGGGTTCACTTCAATTTATCGACAGACTCATTTTTTTGTTTAAAAAGTGTCACATACACAAAAAGTCGGTTTATAACCGATAGTGTTTTCAAAATCGCTTTTAATCATATTTATTGCATAATCGACCTTATCTTCTTCAACGATTGCCCAAATACCTTTATCCTGACATCTTGCGGCGGCTATGCCGTCTGTGTTGCGTGCAGTATTTGCAAGGAATTTATGTTCTGTGCCAATATCCCAAAAACGTTCCATGGATTGTTCCGAATTGTTTATTTCGCGGAAAAGTGTTTTTATATCACATCGTTTTAATGCGGCGGAAACGGTATTAATGCGTGTATTTTCGGTGGATAGGTGATACATATATTTAGCCGCTTTGCTGTTTTTAAACGATGATTTTGCGGTGCTCAGTATTTCGGGCGTCAAGTCTGATATTGAATTGATGTGAGGGTATAATCTTCGTATTTCGGACATAGCATATTTAATGTGCTTTGAATGGTTGCTTAACGGTTCTGTGCAGTGTGCGGTAAGAATTTTGTAGCCGGAAAGCGGCAACGGCAGGTTTTTCGGCTCACCACTGTTCATAAGTGTACAGTAGCCTTTTTTAGAAAAAAGTACGGCGAGATAAGGCGTTAAATCGTCGTTTAATGCACATATTGCGGCGGTTTCAAGAGGGGTGAGTTCTATATCACTTACTTGCATAAGTGATTTTATCAGTGTAGCCGAAAAAGCGTGTTTTGAGGATATAAAATTCGGTATTGTGTTATTGTACAGTATTTCCGCACCTTTTAAACCGCTGTTTTCAAGTGCGTGTATTAACTCGGCAAAGAATTTTGTTTTGCCTTTAAAAAGGTCTGTGGACGTGCCGAAAGGGTATTGCAGACATTTGTCTGTGGTGGTGCTTTCAATTTTTACATAGTTGCCGCCGCTTTTTCGTGCGAACATTTCAACTCGCATTGATAATGTACAGCATAACGACGGTGCAGTGGGTATATCTGTGTGTCCGAGAAGCGTGCATAATGCACCGTATGAGGTGTAGTGAAGAAATTTGCCTGATGTTTCGTACCGCTTGTAAAAGTCCTCTTTTAAAGTGAGAAAATTCAAAAAAATCACTCCTTTTTATTAGCTTGCCCATAATTTTGAATTAAATTCATTGTTGATTGAAGTGAGAGTGCGTAGGGGGCGACAGATGGTCGCCGGTACGAAGCATATGTGATTGGTGTAACTCTAACGTCAATATTCATATATTTCCGTTTGTATGCGGTACAATTAGTGTTAAAATCCCAATACAGCTTGACAATTCACTCAAAAAAAGTTATAATAGTTAAATCGTAAGTGAAAATAAGAGAGGAATGACATAAAATGGCTGATGAAAAGGAATTTGTTTTAACACGAGAAGGTAAATTGGAACTTGAAAACGAACTTGATACTTTAAAGAATGTCACAAGAAAAGAAGTATCCGAAAAAATTAAAGAGGCTCGTTCATTTGGTGACCTTTCGGAAAATGCCGAATATGATGAAGCAAAAAATGAACAGGCAGAAGTAGAGGCAAGAATTAACGAAATCGAATATATGCTTAAATATGCAAGAGTTATTGACGATGAAGAAATCAAGTCAGACGTTGTAACTCCGGGTTCAAAGGTTGTTCTTGCAATATTCGGCGGTGAAGAAAAGTACACAATCGTCGGTTCAACAGAGGCTGATCCTTACAAGAACAAGCTGTCATACGAATCACCTATCGGTGCGGCTTGTCTTAACAGAGCGGCAGGCGAAACTGTAAAGGCAAACACTCCGGGCGGTGAGATTGAATTTAAAATTCTTTCTATTGAAAAATAATCAAAAAATAATTTAATAAGAAATTTAAGTGCGGTATTTGAATACCGCACTGTTTTTTTGCATAAATTTTCTTAGGGGGTGAGGCTATGAGGAATATACGGAATATTTTAAGCGTCGTATGCGGTTATGTGGCGGCGGTTATCGGTGCGGGTTTTGCGTCGGGACAGGAGATTATAAGCTTTTTTGTGAAATACGGAAAATACAGCATTATAGGTGTATTGCTTTCGTGTATTATTTTTTCGGTGTTTGCGTATGCGGTTTTATCGGTGTGTGTAGAAAAAAATATAGAAACTTATTCGGATTATCTGAACAATTTTTTTAGATATAATATAAGAAAAATTGTCGAAATTATAACTTTACTTTTTGCAATATCCACAGTATGCGTTATGACGGCGTGTGCAGGGGAAATGTTTTTTATATTGTTCGGAATTAAAAAAATATTCGGCGCAATTATTTTTAATGCAGTATGCGGAATGATATTTTTTATGAACAATAAAAAAATTATGGGGATAAATTCGATTTTGGGTGCAATAATAATTTTCGGTATCATTTTTTGTTGTTTCTATATATTGAGATTTCGAGAACATCAAGTTTTTTCAAATGAAGTTAAAATGACTGTTTCAAGTATTTCATATGCCGGATACAATCTTATAACAACAGGTGCAATTCTTGCGGGTATGAGCCGTTTTTTGCAGGACAGGAAAGATGCGGCACTGGCAAGCGTTATGTCCGGAGTGGTGCTGTTTGTTATGATGTTACTTATATGGACTGTGCTTGAAATATATTACGGCAAAATAAATCTCGGAGAAATACCTATGCTCACAATGGCTCTCAGACAAAACAAAGTGTTTGGGGCGATTTACGGAACAATGCTTTTCTTTGCGGTCATTACCACAGATGTATCAAACAGATTTAACGTACTTGACATAGCAAGCAGAAAAATAGGGAAGAATGTTGTTGTATTCTTTATGACTGTAATTGCGGTTGCTATGAGCGGTGCGGGTTTTTCTAAAATTATAAATACAGCTTACAGACTTTGCGGTTACGGCGGATTGGTGCTTGTTTTCTATGTTATTTATAATTTTATAAAAAATATGAATAAAGTAGAAAATGAACGTAAAAATGAGAATACAAAAGTAAAATAAGCAAAAAAGGAATATAATCGACTGTAATCGAGGTTTACAAAACTAAATATCTTTGCTATTATATACAAGTCGTTTGGCGAGAGCGAAACGGCAGAGAACATACGTCGGGATGTAGCGCAGTTTGGTAGCGCATCTGGTTTGGGACCAGAGGGCCGCAGGTTCGAATCCTGTCATCCCGACCAAAAAGTATGGGAGTTTAGCTCAGCTGGGAGAGCGTCTGCCTTACAAGCAGGATGTCACAGGTTCGAGCCCTGTAACTCCCACCACTTTTTAAATAATGTTCTTAAATATGATGCTGGTGTAGCTCAATTGGTAGAGCAGCTGATTTGTAATCAGCAGGTCGCGGGTTCGAGTCCCATCACCAGCTCCACAAACAGGGATAAGCTTTTGTTTATCCCTAACACATGGGAGAGTTCCCGAGCGGCCAAAGGGGGCAGACTGTAAATCTGTTGTCTTCGACTTCGATGGTTCGAATCCATCCTCTCCCACCAAAAACCACTTCATATAAAGTGGTTTTTTTACCCCTAAGGGGTAGGGATAAAATTTAATATGCTGGTGTAGCTCAATTGGTAGAGCAGCTGATTTGTAATCAGCAGGTCGCGGGTTCGAGTCCCATCACCAGCTCCATAAAAAGGGATAAACTTTCGGGTTTATCCCTCATAGTTTGGGAGAGTTCCCGAGCGGCCAAAGGGGGCAGACTGTAAATCTGTTGTCTTCGACTTCGATGGTTCGAATCCATCCTCTCCCACCACATCAGAGCAAGCTGTATACAGCTTGCTCTGATTTTTTGTATAATATTGTTTTGAACGTTTTTGAACGGAATATTTGATATTTTTCTTTGATTTGGTTTCGCAAATTTGGTGTATTTTTGAATGCAAAATAAAACAAAATTTTTTGTAACAATTTGTAACAACTTCTTAAATCATTTAAACAATTTTGTAAGTCTGTTGTTGTTGTAATAAATATTCATACGGCGTATAATAGACTTATAAAGAGAACAGGAAATGAATGAAAGGGAGTGTCAAATATGAAGAAGAAAATGTTAGTTGCGGCGCTTATGCTTATAGTTATGATGACTCAAATCAGTGCATTCGCTTCATCATATGCGACATATGCCGTTCATAATGAGAAAGCTGTTCTGAAAGCTGCGGATAATCTCGGCGAATATGCTGTAATACCAAAGGAACTTGAAGGTGTGACGGTAGAGGGAATTGGAGCGGATGCCTTTAAAAACAACAAAGAGTTGAAAGGTATAGAAATTCCCGAAACAGTGTCATATATCGAATGGGGAGCATTTGAAGGTTGCGATAATCTTACTGATATAAATATACCTCAAAATGTGATGAAGATTGAAGATATGACATTTGCTGACTGCACAAGCCTTGAAAACATCAAGTTACCCGAAAAATTACAGGAAATCGGAGTGAAAGCATTTTCAAATACAGATTTAAAGGAAATCGTAATTCCTGACGGCACGAAAGCCATAGATATAAAAGCATTTGAAAATTGCAAAAATCTTAAAACCGTAGTTTTGCCAAAGAGCGTTGAATACATTGCTGTCGGAGCGTTTGACGGCTGTGAAAAAGTCAACGTGAAATGTGTAAAAGGCACATATGCCGAAGAATATCTGAAAGCTAACAAAATTTCATATATTGCACATTAGTATAAAAATTTAATATGGGTTAATAATTAAAGGGTGGTATGGAAATATCACCCTTTTTGCGTGCTGATGAATTATCTGAAATGCAATTTGACTTTTGGATATGTATGTAAAGTTTACAAATAGTTTAAAAACATAAAGTGTTTTTTCTATTGACGAGAGTAAGTTTGAATGGTATAATTAAAATATATTGTATTTTTTTGAAACATAGATGAATATTTTTGGAGGTTACAGAGTGAAAGTTAAATTTAATGTAAAAAGATATTTTCAAGTGCTTGGAATATCACTCGCAGTGATTATTGCCGTGGCAGCTGTCTGTATGGGAATTGACTTTTCGGGCTCAAACAATGAGGAAGCAGTGGACAACACTTCGACTGTTGAGGCGGCAGACGGAAAGATAAACGTTTTACTTATGGGTGTTGACGTTGACGGCTTGAGAACAGACGCAATAATGCTTGCAAGTTTTGATACCGAAACAAAAGAGGTGAATATGCTCTCAATTCCTCGTGATACAAAAATGTATATAGGAAACCGTTATCAAAAAATTAACGCCGCACACGCATTTGTGGATGAAAGCGGAGAAATCGGCGGTGCGACAGCAACTTGTGAGGCGGTAACGAGAATAACGGGTATTCCGATAAATTACTATGTTGATTTCAGCTTTGACGCTGTTGCTCACGTTATAGACGAACTTGGTCCTATTGAATTTACAATTCCGGATCTTTACGGCGACGGTGTAGGTATGGTATATGATGACCCTGTACAGAGTCTGCATATAAATCTTCCGCCGGGAGATTATCAGATGAACGGTCAGCAGGCTGTATGGCTTATGCGTTACAGACACGGTAATGTCAATCCGTCAACCGGTGTATTTAAAGGTTATGTAAACGGTGACAGTGACAGAGTTGAAATGCAGCAGAAATTCCTGAAAGCTGTTGTAGACCAAAAGGTTAATGCATCTTTGATTTTGAAAATTCCTTCAATATTCAAGGATATAAGCTCTGAAATTAAGACAAACTTTACAGTAAGTGAAGTTATTAAGTATTCAAAATATTTGGCTGATTTCTCAAGCGTGAATATTCATTCGTATTCATTGCCTGGTGAATATAGTTCAGATTCAGCGAACGGCGACGTTTGGATACCTAATATGGACGAAATCAGAACGATGGTACAAGATGTGTTCGGTTATCCTGCAGATAATATCACAACGGACAATCCTAAAAATGCTACAAGAGAGAGCGGTAGTTCTTCATCAAGCGGTATATCTTCAAGCTCGTCAAACACTTCGAATTCATCAAATTCATCAAATTCATCGAACTCAAAAAGCAGAAGTTCAAATTCATCATACAGTTCATCGGGAACTTCGGGTTCATCAAGCTCAGGTACCTCAAACAGTTCATCAAGCTCATCATCCGGTTCATCAAACTCATCATCCGGTTCGTCATCAAATCATGAAACGACCGAAGAAAGTACGGGAACATCAAGTTCTTCTCACGAGAGTACAGGCGAAAGATATGAATCAAGCGAAGAATCAAGTGGTGAATCTTCGAGTTCTGAATACAGTAGCAGTGAAAGCAATGACGGCAGCGATGAATAATAAAGATAAAATCACAAAAAAGTCTTGAAATTGTTGGATTTATGTGATATAATATCTTTTAAAGAGGAATATACTATATTCAGAAAGAGTGGGTTTACCCACTCTTTCATATTTATATGAAAAGATTTTTTGAAAAGTTACGGAGGTACAAATGGCTAACGGAACAGAAATCCGAGCACTTGAACTCGGAGAACAAATTGCACAGAAACAAAATGTATATATTGTTGATGTGACATACAAAAAAGCCGACGACACTTATTCGCTATGCTATTATATTGACAAAGAGGGCGGAATTGGTATAGACGAATGTGAATTGTTTTCAAAGGCAGTAGAGGAACTTCTTGACGCGGAAGATTTTATTGAAGAAAATTATACGCTTGAAGTTTCGTCACCGGGGGCAGACAGAAAACTTACAAAGGAACGTGAATTTCTTTATTATATCGGCAGAGAGGTTGACGTAAAGCTTTACAAAGCAGAAAAAGGCGTAAAGGAATTTACAGGCGTTTTAAAGGATTACAAGGATAAAACAGCATTTGTTGAACTTGATGGGGAAGTGAAAGAAATACCTGTTAAGCAAGCAGTTTATATAAGATTATCATTTAAGTTTTAGAGAGGAAGATTTATAAAAATGGAAAAGGGATTATTTGAGGTTCTTACGGAAATCTGTAACGAAAAGGGCATAAGTCAAGAAGTGCTTATAGACGCTCTTGAAGCGGCTCTTGTTGCGGCATATAAGAAAAACTTTTATTCAGCACAAAACGTTGAGGTTTCAATAGACAGAGAAAGCGGAACTGTAAAGGTATTTGCAAAGAAAGAAGTTGTTGACCTTGTATATGACGAATTTGAAGAAATTTCACTTGAGGACGCAAGAGCAATCAACGGTAATTATCAAATCGGTGATATGGTAAATATAGAAGTAACACCGAAAGATTTCGGCAGAATCAGTGCAATGACTGCAAAACAAGTTGTTACGCAGAGAATAAGAGAGGCTGAAAGAGGAATAATTTACAGTGAATACACCGAAAAGACAAATGACATAGTTTCGGGAACAATCGAGAGAATAGAAAAAGGAAACGTATTTATTGACATCGGCAAAATCGAAGCAATGCTGCCTGAAAAAGAACAGCCAATCGGCGAAACATATGAAGTAGGTCAAGTGCTTAAATGCTATGTGAGCGAAGTGAAAAGCGGAACAAAAGGTACACAGATTATAGTTTCAAGAACTCATCCGGGACTTGTTAAAAAGTTGTTTGAGGCAGAAGTACCTGAAATTGCCGAGGGTATTGTTGAGATAAAGAACATTGCGCGTGAGGGCGGTTCAAGAACAAAGATTGCCGTTTATTCAAACGATCCTAACGTTGACGCACAAGGTGCTTGTATCGGACCGAAGGGTATAAGAGTTCAGAATATCGGCGAAGAATTGAAGAATGAAAAGATTGATATAGTTAAGTGGAGCGAAGACCCTGCCGAATTTATTGCGGCAAGTCTAAGTCCAGCCAAGGTTATTTCAGCTGAAATCAACGAAGAGGAAAAGAGTGCACACGTTGTTGTACCTGAATATCAGCTTTCGCTTGCAATAGGCAGAGCAGGTCAGAATGTACGTCTTGCGGCAAGACTTACAGGCTGGAAAATAGACATCAGTGCGGAGGACTAATATATATGAAGCACATACCACAAAGGATGTGCGTTGCGTGCAGAAAAATGTATCCGCAAAATGAACTTATAAGATTGGTTCGTGACAACAAAACAGGTGAGATTAAATTCGACTGTGATAAAAAATTGTTCGGACGTGGTGCTTATATTTGCAAGAATATAGACTGTATTCGAAATGCGGAGAAAAAAAGAGGGATTGAGCGTCATTTTAAATGTGCCGTCCCAAAGGAACTATATAAAGCGGCGGAGGAATTGATTTGAACAACAAATTTTTAGGTATGCTCGGCTTGGCAAAAAGAGCCGGTAAGGTGCAGACAGGTGAAGATATATGTTCAAAAGCCGTTAAAAGCGGTGTTTCAAAGCTTATTATAGTAGCGTGTGACGCATCTGATAATACAAAAAAATCAATAACCGATTCATGCAAATTTTATAAAACGAAATTTGTTGAGGCGGGAAGTAAGGCGGAGCTTGGCAAGTTTACAGGAGCAGACAGCCGTGCGGTAGTTTCCGTGAATGACGACAATTTTGCGAAAGCAATTTTAGATAGATTAAACGACTAATCCCTCTGGGACATGGAGAAAGGGTGATGCAAATATGGCAGATAAGATAAAATTAGGTGAGATTTCAAAAAATCTAAAGATTACAAATAAGGATATAATAGCTAAACTTGCGGAATTCGGAGTAGAACTAAAGAGTTCGGCAAGCGTGGTTGACGAAGAAACTATCGGTTTGATTTTCGATATTTATACGGAGATGAACCAAGTTTCAGAGGAAGAAATTCGCGAAATGCGTGAGGCGGCTTTGAAGAAAGCAAACGAAGACGGCAATGACGAAGAAAAGCCGGCGAAAAAGCCTGCCAAGAAAACAAAAGAAAAGGCTGAAAAACCTGCTAAGAAAGAAGAAAAGAAAGCAGAAGAAAAAACTGTTAAAGAAGTTAAAAAGACTGAAGAAAAATCAGAGGTAAAAGCCGAAGTTAAGACTGAAACAAAGGCTGAAAAGAAAGAAGAAAAGCAAAAGCAAGAAAAGCATAAGAAAGTTGCAAAGAAACAGTCGGGTCAAAGAATTGACTTGAGCAATATCGACCATACCAATACGGAAGAAGAGTATGTTGTAAAGACAGAGGAAAAGAAACGTTATGTTGATACCCGTCAATCAACTGTTGAACTTGATACAATAGAATCCCGTGAACGTATTGAAGATATGGTTCCTGATAATATCAAGATGGATAAAAAGGGCGGTAAAGCTAAGAATAAAAAGGGCGGCAAAAACCGTCGTGAAAAGGAAAAGAACCAACAGCCTAAAAAGGAAATAAAGGCTAAGGTTATAACAGAGGTTGAAATCCCTGAAACAATTACGGTTGGTGAATTTGCGTCTAAGATGGGTAAGACATCGGCAGAAGTTGTTAAAAAACTTATGATGCTTGGAGTTATGGCATCACAAAACCAAGCTATCGACTTTGAAACAGCACAGCTTATCGGTGACGATTTCGGTATTGAAGTTAAACAGGAAGTTGTTCTTACAAAAGAAGATATGCTTATGATTGAAACCGAGGAAGAAGATAAGCCGGAAGATCTTGTTCCGCGTCCTCCTGTAGTTGTTGTAATGGGTCACGTTGACCACGGTAAGACATCACTTCTTGACGCAATCCGTGACACAAGCGTAACAGATACAGAGGCTGGCGGTATTACACAGCATATCGGTGCTTACAGCGTTAAACTAAACGACAGACTTATAACATTTCTTGATACACCGGGTCACGAAGCATTTACAACAATGCGTGCGAGAGGTGCACAGGTAACTGACGTTGCAATACTTGTTGTTGCGGCTGATGACGGTATTATGCCACAGACAATCGAGGCTATTAACCATGCAAAAGCGGCAGGTGTTACAATCGTTGTTGCAATTAATAAGATTGATAAAGACGGTGCTAACCCTGAAAGAGTTAAGCAAATGCTTGTTGAGTACGATCTTGTACCTGAAGAATGGGGCGGAGATACTGTCTGCGTTGAAATTTCGGCTAAAAAGAGAATTAACATTGACGGACTTTTGGAAATGGTACTTCTTGTTGCAGATATGCAGGAGCTAAAGGCTAACCCTAACAGAGATGCACAAGGTACTGTAATCGAGGCTGAAATCGATAAGGGCAGAGGTCCAGTTGCGACTGTTCTTGTACAGAACGGTACACTTAAAGTCGGTGATTTTGTAATTGCCGGAACAGCTGTCGGCAGAGTTCGTGCGATGGTAAACGATAAGGGCAGACGTGTTAAGACTGCACCACCGTCAACACCGGTTGAAATTCTTGGTTTGTCGGAGGCACCGTCGGGCGGCGACACATTTATGGTCGTTGAAAACGAAAAACTTGCACGTGACGTTGCTGAACAGAGAAAACAGGAACTTCAAGAAAATAAATTTAATCAAGTTGTTAAAGTATCGCTTGATAACTTGTTCAGCCAGATTGACGAGGGTAACATGAAAGAGCTTGACGTTATCATCAAGGCTGACGTACAAGGTAGCGTTGAGGCTGTTAAACAGTCACTTGAAAAATTGTCTAACGATGAAGTCAGAGTAAGAGCAATTCACGGCGGTGTAGGTGCGATTAACGAATCTGACGTAATGCTTGCAAATGCGTCAAATGCTATCATTGTCGGCTTTAACGTAAGACCTGACGCAGGTGCGCTTGCGTCTGCTGAACAGAATGAAGTTGATATAAGACTTTACAGAGTTATTTATCAGGCAATCGAAGAAATTGAGGCTGCTATGAAGGGTATGCTTGACCCTGAATTTAAGGAAGTCGTTATCGGTTATGCGGAAGTACGTCAGACATTTAAGGTGTCAAACGTGGGTACTATCGCAGGTTGTTATGTAACACAAGGCAAAATTCAGCGTAATGCTGAAATTCGTATCGTTCGTAACGGTATCATTGTTCACGAGGGTACTATAAATTCTCTAAAGAGATTTAAAGATGACGCAAAAGAAGTTGCGGAAAACTTTGAATGTGGTATCGGTGTTGAAAACTTCAACGATATTAAAGAGGGCGATACTATCGAATGTTTTGTTATGGAAGAAATAGAAAGATAGTTATTGGCTGAAATTCAGCCATTCATCGGAGAGGAATAAATATGGCAAGAATTGATAAAATCAATGAAGAAGTTAAGCGTGAACTTGCAAATATAATTCGTGAATTAAAAGATACGCGTATTCCACTTATGACGAGCGTTGTTACTGTAAATGTGACAAACGACTTGAGATATGCAAAGGCATATATTTCCGTTATGGGTGATGAAGAAACAAAGAAAAAAGCTATGCAGGGCTTAAAGAGTGCCGCCGGCTTTATAAGACGTGAATTGGGTAAACGAATTGATTTAAGATATACGCCGGAATTTGTGTTTGAACTTGATGATTCAATCGAGCATGGTGCAAATATCGAAAGACTTCTTAATAATATAAACAAGAAATAAAGGGGATTAGTTATGCAGGCTGTTATTGATAAGATAATGGAGGCAAAATCCGTAGCAGTGCTTACTCATTTGAATGAGGATCCGGATACAATCGGCTCATGCTTTGCATTTGCAAAGGTTATGAGAAAGTTGGGTAAAGAGGCGACCGTATATGTAAACGGAAGAATTGAGTCAAGATTGGCATTTATAGGTGATGATTATGTTTTGTATCAAGAGGGTATGAAACATAATCACGACCTTTGCGCGTGCATTGACTGCGGTGATTTGGGACGTATAGCAGAGAGAAAGTCCCTCTTTGAAGAAATAAATAATTCAATAAATATTGACCATCACTTAACAAACACTAATTTTGCCGATGCAAATTATGTTGACGGTAAAGCGGCTGCGGCAGGTGAAATTTTGTATGCTTTATTTGAAAAAATGGGCATTGAATTGGATAATGATATTGCCAAGGATTTGTATACGGCAATATGCTCCGATACGGGTTGCTTTAAGTACAGTAACGTTACGTCTAAAACAATGCGTACGGCGGCAAACCTTTTGGAATATGATTTTGACCATGCGGAAGTGGCAAGACTGCTTTTTGACAGTGAGTCGCTTGCGGCGGCGAAATTAAAAGCAGAAATTACCGAAAATATCAAGGAATATGCAGACGGTAAAATTAAAGCGGTAATTACCGATGAAAAAATCGGTGCAAAGTACGGAATGGGTAAGGAAGATATTCCGAATTTGGTTGATATTCCGAGAAGAATTGAGGGTACTGAAATTGCGGTTTGCATAAAACGTACAAACAACGGTTTCAGACTTAATTTGCGTTCAAACGGTAAAGCCGACGTTGCGGAAGTTGCAATGAAGTTCGGCGGCGGCGGTCATATTAAAGCGGCAGGTGCGACTTTGGATTTCGATTCAACCGAAAAAGCCGAAAAGGCTGTTATCGACGCTTGCAAAAGAGCTTTGGATAAAATAATTTAACGGAGATTATAATGAACGGTATAATTATAATAGATAAGCCTTTGGGACGTACTTCGCATGATATGGTTTATGTTATGCGTAAGATGACGGGTATAAAAAAGGTTGGACATACGGGAACGCTTGACCCTGAGGCAACGGGCGTACTGCCTGTTTGTATCGGCTCTGCAACAAAGGTTGCGGATATGCTTACTTTGTCGGACAAGTGTTACAGAGCTGAGCTTGTGCTTGGTATGACGACCGATACGCAGGACGCTGACGGTGAAGTGCTTACGGAGTGTGAAGTGACTTGCAGTGAAGATGAAATCAGACAAGCTATAATGAGCTTTGTCGGTGAAATCGAGCAGATACCGCCTATGTATTCTGCGATAAAGCAAAACGGCAAGAAACTTTACGAACTTGCAAGAAAAGGTATCGAAGTTGAGAGGAAAAGCCGTAAGGTGACGATAAATTCTATTGATATACTTGAAATTAACGGCGAACGTGTGACTATTGACGTTTCGTGTTCAAAAGGTACATATATCAGAACACTTTGCGAGGATATAGGTATGAAACTGCACGTCGGTGCGTATATGAACACATTAAGACGTACAAAAACAGGACCGTTTACGATAGAAGAAAGCCACACGCTAAAGGAAATCGAAATATTGAAAAACAACGGCGAGCTTGAAAAAATCATAATTCCCGTTGACAGAATGTTTGAGGAATATCCTAAAATTAAACTTAACCCAAAGCAAGTTAAAAGCGTTACGAACGGTGTACAGATGACGTACAGCGGTAAAGAGGGACAATCTTACCGCGTGTATGACGAAAAAAATAATTTTTTGTGTATATCAAAGATTACAGACGGCAAATTAAAACTTGAAAAATCTTTCTGGAATTAAGGGGGCGATATAAATGAAGATATTCCGTGATAAAACAGATTACGATGGTACGGTTGTTGCACTCGGAAATTTTGACGGACTTCATATCGCTCATATGACGATTATCAGAAACGGTATTAAATATGCAAAAGAAAACGGCTTAAAAAGCGGTGTGCTGTTGTTTGAAGAAAACACAAATGACGTTGTGGGGCATAAGATTGAGCTTATAACGCCGAATGAGGCAAAGTTGGAGCTTTTGGAACGTGAAAAGCCTGATTTTGTGTATATGGAGAAATTTGATAAGGAGTTTATGAAAAAAACTCCCGAAGAATTTGTACAGTATCTTGTTGAAAATCTTCATATAAAGGCTGTTTGTGTCGGATATGATTACAGTTTCGGCTACAAAGCACAAGGTGACGTCAAACTTTTAAAATGGTTTGGCGAGAAATACGGATTTAAAGTGTTTGTTACGGACGTTATAAAGCTTGACGGAAAAATCGTTTCGAGTACATACATAAGGAGCATTATAAAAGCCGGTGATATGGAAAAAGCGGAACGTTTTTTGGGCAGACGTTATTGCATTGAAGGCAATGTTGTGAAAGGTTTGCAGAACGGCAGAAAAATGGGTATTCCGACTGCGAATGTTGATTATGACGTGAATATGGCACTTCCCGAAGAGGGTGTTTACGCAGGTATAACGTATGTGCGTGGTAAGCGTTTGAAATGCGTTGTCAATGTCGGAAAAAATCTGACATTCGGTGCAAAAAAATTGACAGTGGAAAGTCATATCCTTGATTTTGACGAGGATATTTACGGAGAATATATACGCGTGAGTTTTGCGAAAAAACTTAGGGGTGTTATAAAATTTGACGGTGTAGATAAACTTATTGAACAGATACATCACGATATGGAAGTTACATCAAAAATGGATTTATAAGTGTTTTTGAGAGGAGTTATTTATGTTTACAAGTGTAATTTTAGCGGCAGGAATGGGAACAAGAATGAAGTCGAAAATGCCGAAGGTACTTCATAAAGTATGCGGTAAACCGCTTTCAAAGTGGGTTATTGACGCGTCTGAGGCAGCAGGTGCGGACAAGGTTTGCGCGGTTGTCGGTCATAAGGCTGAAACGGTTAAAGAGGTACTCGGCGATGTGTGCAAATTTGCGTTGCAGGCTGAACAAAAAGGTACAGGTCACGCAGTTATGCAAGCTATCGACGTTATAAAAAATTCAAAGGGCGAGGTTGTTATTCTAAACGGTGACACTCCTCTTATAACTGCCGAAACAATAAACAAGGCTATTGAATATCACAAAAATAACGGCAATCAAGCAACTGTTATAACCGCAATTCTTGACGATGCGACAGGTTACGGAAGAATTGTAAGAGATAATGACGGTTCTGTTTTGAAAATCGTTGAGCAAAAGGACGCAAGTAAAGAAGAAAAGAAAATCAACGAAGTAAATTCGGGAATGTACGTTTTTGACGCACAGTCGCTTGTATATGCACTTGATAAGATTACTCCGAACAACGCACAAGGCGAATATTACCTTACAGATACTCTTGAAATACTTCTAAGTGCCGGTAAGAAAATCGGCGGTTACGCAATTTCGGACAATGACGAAATCAGAGGTATAAACGACAGAGTACAGCTTAATGAAGCCGAGAAGATTATGCAAAAGCGTATTAATGAATACCATATGAGAAACGGTGTTACAATGCGTAATCCTGAAAGCGTTTATATCGAAGACGGCGTTGAAATCGGCAATGATACTGAAATTTGTCAGAACGTCACAATAAAGAGCGGTACAAAAATCGGCTCTGACTGCGTTATCGGTTCGGGAAGTATGCTTGACAGAGCGGTTATACATGACGGCGTTGACGTGTTAAGCTCAGTTATACTTGAATCGGAAGTTGACGAGGGTACACACGTAGGACCTTTTGCGTATATCAGACCTAATTGTCATGTGGGTAAGGAAGTTAAAGTCGGCGATTTTGTCGAACTTAAAAATTCAAATATTGACGACGGTACAAAGATTTCTCACCTTACATACATCGGCGACAGCGATGTCGGTAAAAGGGTAAACTTCGGCTGTGGTACTGTAACGTGTAACTATGACGGTAAGAAGAAATACAGAACAACAATCGGTGACGATTGCTTTGTAGGCTGTAATACAAACTTCGTTTCGCCGATTAATGTCGGTGACGGCGTTTATATTGCCGCAGGTTCGACAATAACAGAAGATATTCCTGAAAATAGCTTGTCTATCGCGCGTGCAAGACAGGTTAATAAAGAGGGTTGGAAGGATAAACGTAAGTAATATGAGTTTTAAAGATATTTGGGCAGATAAATTATCTGCCCTTTTTGGACGTAAAGAGGAGATTATACCAATGTATTTAATAGTGGGACTTGGAAATCCGGGTAAGCAGTACGATATGACACGTCATAATATCGGATTTCACACAATAGACTATATTGCGGATAAGTACGGTGCAAAACTTACCAAATTAAAGTTTAAAGCGGTGTACGGTGAGGCGACAATAAGCGGTGAAAAGGTGTACCTTGTAAAACCGCAGACATATATGAATTTAAGCGGTGATTCAGTCGGTGAAATGGCACAGTTTTATAAAATACCGCCTGAAAATATTATTGTAATCAATGACGATATATCTCTTGATGTAGGCAGAATAAGAGTAAGACCGAAAGGAAGTGCCGGCGGTCACAACGGACTTAAATCTATAATATACCGTCTAAACAGCGATACATTCCCAAGAGTAAAAATGGGTGTCGGTGCACCGAAACACGAAGATTATGATTTGGCAGACTTTGTACTCGGCAGATTTACAAAGGAAGAAATTCCTGTAATGGAGGACGCAATAGTTAAAGCGGAAAAAGCCGTTGCGGAGATTATCAAAAACGGTGTACAGTCTGCGATGAATAAGTATAACGGCAAATAAAAAAGTGCATTTTGTCCGTCCACGACAAGGTGTGTAAAGAACGGTTGTGGGCAGAAAGGCTGTAAATATGAATTTTTCTGATATTTTAAACGATTATGCACCGTATAAAGGCATAGTAGAAAATCTTAATAATACGCCTGTTTCTGTTGCGGGAATAGTTGAATCGGCTCAGGGACAGCTTATTTATTCGCTGAAAAATGAAAATAAATCCTCTGCGCTTGTTGTGTGTTACAGTGATATGGAGGCGAGAAAACTTTATTCGGATATGGAATTGTATTCGGATAATGTCTTGTATTTTCCGACAAAGGAATATATTTTCTATAATATCGAAACCTCCGGTCATCAGAACGAGCACGCAAGAATTTCCGTTATACAGAAACTTGTAAGCGGCGGCGATTATATAGTTGTGACAAGCCTTGACGCAATTCTGCAGTATACTTGCGATAAAGAAGAATTTGAGAGCCTTTGTATAGATTTTGAGCTTGGAAAAACGTTTAATCTTGAAAAACTGACGGAGGACCTTGTTGTAATGGGTTACTCAAGAGAGGACAGCGTTGAGGGTGCGGGACAGTTCGCAATCCGCGGCGGAATACTTGATATATTTCCTGTCGGCAACGAAAATCCGTACAGAATCGAATTTTTTGATGATGAAACCGACTCTATAAGAGAGTTTGACACATATACTCAGCGTTCGCTTGATAAGATTGACTTCGCACGTGTGACAACGGCGAATGAGGCGGTTATCACTGACGAAAAACGTGACAGAATTATAGCAGAGCTTGAAAAACGCATAAGAAGTGCAAAACGTAAAAAGAGTGACGAAAGCTATTTTATCGAAACAACCGAATCGGATATAGAAAGCTTTAAGGAAGTAAGATATTTCCCGTCAATAGACAAATATGTATCGCTTGTATATGACAAAATACCGTCAATTACCGATTATTTTTCGGATAATGACCTTGTGTTTATAATTGACCCGAAACGTATAAGCGAGCGTGGCAAGACGTTTGAATGGGAGAAAAACGAAGTAGTAGCCGAACTTAAAGAAAAGGGAATAATCGGTGCTGCAAAGGATAGTTTTTATTGCTCATATCACGATAAAGTGCATGAAATGTCGGCGAAAAAACTTATATCGCTTGATGTTCTTTCTCATTCGTCAACCGACTTTAAATACAAGCACCTTGAAACATTCACAACTAAAACAACTGTTTCGTTCCACGGTAAAATCGAGTATTTGTATGAAGATTTGAGGAATTGGCAAAGTAAAAATTATACTGTCGCAATTCTTTGTACGTCAAGAGGTCGCGGCGAAAACCTTGCAGGTGTGCTTGTTGACAAGGGGATAAGAGCGAGATTTATCGGTGATGACGCAAATAAGGCGAATTTCAATAAAGGCGAAACCGTTATAATAAAGGGTGAACTTAATAAGGGTTTTGAGTATCCCGAAATTAATTTTGTGCTTGTTTCCGACAGAGAAATTTTTGAAACAAAGAAAAGCCGTTCAAGACGTAAAGTTGAAAATGCAAACAGAATTAAGAATTACACAGATATAAGCGTAGGCGACTATGTTGTACACCAAACGCACGGTATCGGTCAATATATGGGTACAAAGAAAATGGTTGTCGGCGGTATAACAAAGGATTACCTTAAAATTCAGTATCAAGGCACAGATTCTTTGTATATTCCGATTGACCAGCTTAATCTGCTTTATAAATATGTCGGCAATACCGATAAAAAGCTGAAACTTAATAAGCTCGGCAGTAACGAATGGAACAAGACAAAGCAGAGAGTAAAACAGTCAACGGAAGAATTGGCGAAAAAACTTGTTGCACTTTATGCGGAACGTGAGAAGGCAAAAGGTTTTGCGTACAGTGAAGACACACCTTGGCAACGTGATTTTGAAGATACGTTCCCATATCAGGAAACGGACGACCAGTTAAGGTCGATTGAAGAAGTTAAAGGCGATATGGAAAGCCAAAAGCCGATGGACAGACTTCTTTGCGGTGACGTTGGTTTCGGTAAAACGGAAATTGCACTTCGTGCGGCATTTAAGGCGGTCGGCGACTCAAAACAAGTCGCATATCTTTGCCCTACGACAATTCTTGCAATGCAGCATTATGAAACGTTTTTAAAACGTATGGAAAGTTTTCCGATAAAGGTTGAAATGCTGTCGCGTTTCCGTACCGCATCCGAGCAAAAACGTATTTTGAAAAAACTTAAAACGGGCGAAATTGATATAATTATCGGAACGCACAGAATACTTTCAAAGGACTTGGAATTTAAAGATTTGGGCTTGCTTATAATAGACGAGGAACAGAGATTCGGTGTTGCACACAAGGAGCGGTTAAAGGAATTAAAGCAAAATATAGACGTTCTGACAATGACGGCAACGCCTATACCGCGTACCTTGCATATGGCAATGACGGGTGTAAGAGATATGAGTGTGCTTTCGGAACCGCCCGAAAACAGATACCCTGTACAGACGTATGTTTTGGAGGACAATCCCGCAGTTATAGCGGACGCTGTCAGAAATGAACTGTCACGCGGAGGACAGGTGTTTTATCTGTATAACCGTGTACAGGGAATATACAGAAAAGCGGAATGGATACGTTCAATGTTCCCGGATATAACCGTTGCAGTCGGTCACGGTAAGATGAAAGAGGACGAACTTGAAGATATTATGTACGATATGGTAAACGGCAAAACAGACGTACTTGTCTGTACGACTATTATCGAAACAGGTCTTGACATTCCGAATGCAAATACGATTATAATTGAAAATGCCGATAAAATGGGACTTTCACAGCTTTATCAGTTAAGAGGACGTGTCGGACGTTCAAATCGTGCGGCATATGCGTATTTGACGTATCACAGAGATAAGATATTATCGGATATTGCGTCAAAAAGACTTCGTGCGGTAAAGGAATTTACCGAATTCGGTTCGGGATTTAAAATCGCAATGCGTGACCTTGAAATCAGAGGTGCGGGAAATATTTTAGGACCTGAACAACACGGACATATGGACGCGGTCGGCTACGATATGTACTGTAAATTGCTGAAAGAAAGCGTTGATGAGGCACAGGGCATTAAGATTGACGATGTACAGGACGTTGCGATTGATATAAATATTGACGCATATTTACCTGAAAGCTATATCAGAAACCACAATCAACGTATTGATATATACAAGAAAATCGCGGCAATCGAAACGGAGGACGATAAGTTTGAAATCGAGGACGAACTTATCGACAGATTCGGTGATATACCGAGAGCCGTACAAAATATTATCGAAGTTGCGTCGCTTAAAACGTATGCCAAAGAATGTGGTATATATGAAATAGCACAGAGCGGTGACAATCTTTTGATGAAATTCGGCGAGAATTACGTTGACGCAAATCTTATTATGGGACTTGATAAAATGTTCCCTAAACGCATAAAGCTGTTGTCGGGCGACAAACCTGTCATAAGCTATGCGATTAAGGGTGAATATAAGAAAATCTTGAATATTGTAAATAATTTGTTAAGTACAATAAAGGAATTGCAAAGTGCCGAAAAAGATAGTATAATAAAATCATAAGATTTTAAGGAGAAAGACATATGAAATATACAAAACTTGCGGCAGTGGCATTGGCAAGCGTGATGATGTTGAGTGCCTGCGGTCAAAGTGCAAATAACGACAATCCGATTGTTATGACTGTCGGCGATACACAGATTACCGAGAGTGAATTTAACTATTATATGAACACATATAAGGAAAATTACAATATGGGTCAGGCGAAAAAATCATCGCTTGAATACTGCCAAAGAAATCAGCTTATCGTTGAAGTTGCAAAGGCAATGGATATAAAGCTTGACAGTGACACACAGTCTAAATTAAAGGATTATCAAAAGTCGATAAAAGATTCTTATGACCGTGAGGGCGGATATAAGAAGTTTTTAAAGGACAATAACCTGACTGATGATTATATTGATACGCTTGCGTCGGTAAGCTACTATACGGACGCGTTGAAGAAACAAACGGAAACACCTACATTTACGGAAGATGAATTGCGTGAATATTTTAAAGAACATTACAGACGTGTCAAGTATGTGTTGATTTCGACTATCGACTCACAAACCGGTGACGAAGTATCGGACGATAAAAAGGAAGAGGCAAAGAAAACCGCGGAAGAAGTTTTGGAAAAAGCACAAAACGGTGAAGATTTTGATACGCTTATAAGTGATTATTCGCCGAATACCGCAAACGATTCCGATGAAAACGGATATATTTTTACCGATAACGAAACAGGCATAGAATTTGAAGAAGGCGTTGATTCAATAAAAGCCGACGAATTTACACTTGTTCAGTCCGATTCGGGATATTATGTAATAAAACGATTGCCGCTTGACGAATCACAGGAATGTTTTGAAGAAGAATATGAAAATGAGGCGGAAACTATCAATACTACAATGCAGAACAACGCATTTTACGAACAAGTTCAAAAATGGGCTGACGAATACGGTATAAAAGTTACCGTAAATGACGAAGTTTTGGACAAAATAAATTAATGAAATTATTAAATCGGAGTATAACATTCTGTTATACTCCGATTTTTTTGCTTTATGCGAAAAAAATTCCCCAAAACCATTGATATTAGAGTTCATTTTAGGTATAATAATATAGAATAGGTATATTAGCTATAATGAAAGGAATTAATAAAAAAATGGACAGTAATAAACAAATGGCAGATCTTTTGTTCAAGAATATAACAAAAACTCCCGACGATTACGAACAAATGTATCCCAAAAGAAATCTTGAAGAGGGTGCGGTTGTAACTCGTTTTGCACCGAGTCCGACAGGATTTTTGCATTTCGGCGGATTGTTTGCCGCATTTATCGGAAAGACAGCGACAAAGTCAACAAACGGTGTATTCTATCTGAGAATCGAAGATACCGATAAAAAACGTGAGGTTGAAAACGGTGTAAGCCTTATAGTAAAGGGACTTAACGATTTCGGTATAGAAATCGATGAGGGTATGCTGTCAGAAACTGACGAAAAGGGTGCATACGGTCCATATACTCAAAGTAAGAGAAAAGATATATATCAGGCATATGTTAAGTCGCTTGTTGAGCAGGGACTTGCATATCCGTGCTTTATGACAGAAGAAGAACTTGCAACAATCAGAGAAAAGCAGGAAAGTGAAAAATTACTTCCGGGTGTGTACGGTGAATTTGCAAAGTATCGCGACATCACTGTTGAAGAAGCACAAAAGAGAATTGAAAACGGCGATGAATACGTTGTAAGATTGAAGTCACCGGGTAAGGAAGACAAGAGAATTAAGTTTAAGGATGTTATCAAGGGCGAAATTGAAATGCCTGAAAATATTCTTGACGTTGTACTTTTGAAAAAGGACGGAACTCCTACATACCACTTTGCTCACGTTGTTGACGACCATTTAATGCGTACAACTCACGTTATTCGTGGTGACGAATGGATTTCATCAGTGCCGATACATTTGCAGTTGTTCTGGCTATGCGGTTTAAAACCGCCTAAGTATGCGCACATTTCGCCTATTATGAAAGAGGAAAACGGCGGTAAGCGTAAACTTTCAAAGAGAAAAGACCCTGAGGCGGCAGTAAGCTATTACAGTGAGGTCGGTTATCCGAAAGGTGCAATTTGGGAATACTTAATGACACTTGCCAATTCAAATTATGAAGACTGGCGTCTTGCAAATCCTAATGAGGATATAGATAACTTTAAGTTTTCGTTCTCGAAAATGAGTAAAGCAGGCGCACTTTTCGATATGGTTAAGCTTGCGGACGTAAGCAAAAACTATATTTGCCGTTTGAGTGCGGAAGAAGTTTATGAAATGGTTACTGATTGGGCAAAGGAAAACAATAAGAAACTATACAAACTTCTTGTTGATGACGAAGAATATGCAAAGGCAATATTTGCGATAGAACGTGGAAACGCAAAACCGCGTAAAGATATTTCGGCTTGGACAGACGTTGAAAATTACGTTTCGTATTTCTATTCGGAGCTTTGGGACAGAAAATTTGATTTTCCGGATAATCTTTCAAATGATGATATGATAGAAATACTTGAACTTTACAAGCAGATTTACGACGAAAACGTCAGCAGCGACGATTGGTTCCCACAGGTAAGAGATATGGCGGAAACAATAGGTTATGCTAAAGCACCTAAGGTTTATAAAAAAGACCCTGATTCATATAAGGGACATGTCGGTGATGTCGCAGGAGTTATTCGTGTTGCGGCAACAGGCAGAAGAAATACTCCGGACCTTTACGAAATACTTCAAGTACTTGGTAAGGACGAAGTGATGAAGAGATTTGACGAAGCAATAGAAAGTTTAAGGGGATAAAGATATATGGAAGAAATATTCAGCAGAAATTTTATTGAAGAAGCAATAGACAAAGACCTTGAGGAAAAAGTGTACGACCATGTACAAACGCGTTTTCCTCCCGAACCTAACGGTTATCTTCATATCGGACACGCAAAGGCTATAAGCATAGATTTCGGTATGGCTGAAAAGTATAACGGAAAATGTAATTTGCGTCTTGACGATACTAATCCTACAAAGGAAGATACAGAATACGTTGACGCAATAATGGAGGATATAAAGTGGCTTGGCTTTAAGTGGGACAAGGTGCTTTATGCGTCTGATTATTTTGACGATATTTATGCGGCGGCTGTAAAACTTATCAAAAAGGGTAAGGCATATGTTGACGATTTGTCACCGGAAGAAATAAGAGAGTACAGAGGTACTCTTAAAACTCCCGGTAAGAACAGTCCGTACAGAGAAAGAACGATTGAAGAAAACCTTGATTTGTTCGAGAGAATGACAAATGGTGAATTTGCTGACGGTGCAAAGGTATTAAGAGCAAAAATTGATATGGCGTCACCAAACTTAAATATGCGTGACCCGATTATTTACAGAATACTTCGTGCACATCATCACAGAACAGGTGATAAGTGGGTAGTTTATCCTATGTATGACTTTGCACATCCTATTTCAGATACTGTTGAGGGTGTTACTCATTCGCTTTGCTCACTTGAATTTGAGGATCACAGACCGCTTTATGATTGGGTATTAAAAGAAGTCGGCTTTGAAAGTCCGTCAAGACAGATTGAGTTCGCAAGAATGAATCTTAACTATACGCTTACAAGTAAAAGACGTTGTCTGAAACTTGTTCGAGAAAATATTGTGTCGGGTTGGGACGATCCGAGAATGTCAACACTTTGCGGTATGCGCAGACGCGGTTACACACCTGAGGCTATTCGTGATTTCTGCGAAAGAATCGGTGTTTCAAAAGCAAACAGCGTTGTTGACTTTGCTTTACTTGAGGCTTGTATCAGAGAAGATTTGAATAAGAAAGCACCGAGAGCAATGGCGGTTTTAAGACCGATAAAACTTATAATCGACAATTATCCTGAAGATAAGGTTGAACAGATTGAAGTGGAAGTTAATCCGGAAAATCCTGAAATGGGTAAGAGAACGGTAGAATTTTCGCGTGAACTTTATATAGAAGAGGACGACTTTATGGAGGACGCTCCGAAGAAGTATTTCAGACTTTCACCCGGCAGAGAAGTAAGACTAAAAAGTGCGTATTACGTTACTTGCACAAGCTGTGAAAAGGACGAGAACGGCAATATTATTGCTGTACACTGCACATACGATCCCGAAACCCGCGGCGGTGACTCACCTGACGGACGTAAGGTAAAGGGTACAATTCACTTTGTAAGTGCCGCACACGCAATAGACGCGGAAGTACGTCTTTACGACAGATTGTTTACGGTTGAAAATCCGTCTGACGAAACAGGCGTAAATGACTTTACAGACAATCTTAACAAAGATTCTATGATAGTTCTTAAAAATGCAAAACTTGAAAGCAATTTGACAAATCTAAGTGTAGGAGATAAGTTCCAATTCCTTAGATTGGGATATTTTTGCGTTGATAAAGATTCAACATCTGAAAAGCCTGTTTTCAACAGAACTGTTGCATTAAAAGATTCATGGAAGAAAATTAATAAATAGAAAGAAGTTTTGAAAAATGGAATATACAAAATTTATGGCTGACAGAGTTAAGACGATGAAAGGCAGTGCCATTCGTGAAATGTTCAAGCGTATGGCTGATCCTGAGATTATCTCACTTGCAGGAGGAAACCCTGCGTCTGAATTGTTCCCGGGTGACGAACTTTCAAAAATTGCGGGTAAAATTCTTATGACAAACCCTACTCTTGCTTTGCAGTACGGTACAACAGACGGCTATCCGAAAATGAAAGACTGTGCAAGAAAGCGTGCGGAAAAAGTTAATTCAGTCGGTGAAAATGATGAAATTCTTATTATGACAGGTGCAAATCAAGGTATTGACCTTACTGCAAAGGCTGTTTTAAATAAGGGTGACAAGGTTATCGTTGAAAGTCCAAGCTTTATAGGAAGTCTTAATGCGTTCAGAACATATGAGGCTGAACTTGTCGGCGTTACTGTTGAGGCTGACGGTATGAATATGGACGAGCTTGAAGAAACTCTGAAGAATACGGACGGTGTAAAGATGATTTACACAATTCCTACATTCCAAAATCCGACAGGCTGTACAATGTCGCTTGAAAAGAGAAAGCGTATGCTTGAAATCGCATCAAAGTATGACGTGCTAATCCTTGAGGACAATCCTTACGGTGACTTGCGTTTTGCAGGTGAGGACGTGCCGACAATCAAGTCGCTTGATACAGAGGACAGAGTTGTTTATGCAGGCTCATTCTCAAAAATTCTTTCACCGGGTATGCGTCTTGGCTACATTGTAGCACCTGCACCGCTTGCGGAAAAGATTGAAATGCTAAAGCAGGTAAATGACGTACATACACCGATGATTACACAGCTTATGTGTGTGGAATTTATGAAGAAGTACGATATAGATAAGTACATTGCAAAGAACAGAGAGCTTTACGGAAAGAAATGTGCCGCAATGGTCAGTGCAATGGAAAAATATTTCCCACAGGGTAAAGTTAAGTGGGTAGTGCCTGAGGGCGGTATATTCCTATGGTGCGAATGCCCTACTATCGAAGATATTACACCGATTGTCGATAAGTGCCTTGAAAAGAAAGTCGCTATCGTACCCGGTTCAAATTTTGCAACGGATATATATGCTCCGTCAAATATGTTCAGACTTAACTATTCATCGGCTACTATTGAAAATATAGAAGAAGGTGTAAGACGTTTGGGAGAAGTCTTGACAGAAATGCTTTAATCTGTGAAAGGAAGATAATAATGGAAGATAAGAAAATCATATTTTCAGGCGTACAACCGTCGGGAAATCTTACACTCGGAAACTATTTGGGAGCGATAAAAAACTGGGTTGACATACAGAAAGATTATAACTGTATATACTCAATGATGGACTTGCATACAATTACAGTTCGTCAAACTCCTGCTGATATAAGAAGAAGAACTCTTGAAGTGCTTGCTTTGTACATCGCTTGCGGAATTAATCCGGAAGAAACAATTTTGTTTATTCAGTCGCATAACCCTGCACACGCAGAGCTTGGCTGGGTACTTAACTGTTACACATATATGGGTGAATTGCAGAGAATGACGCAGTTTAAGGATAAGTCTGCACGTCATGCTGAAAACATCAATGCGGGATTGTTTACATATCCTGTACTTATGGCGGCAGATATTTTGCTTTACCAAACAGACTATGTGCCTGTAGGTAAGGACCAAATGCAGCATATTGAAATTTGCCGTGACATTGCACAGAGATTTAACTCGCTTTATGGTGATGTATTCAAAATTCCCGAAGGTATGCTTTCAAAGTCGGGTGCAAAGATAATGAGCTTGCAAGAGCCTGAAAAGAAGATGTCAAAGTCCGATCCTAACCCTAAGGGATATATTTCAATGATGGACGATATGAATGTTATCGCCAAGAAGATAAAGAGTGCGGTAACGGACAGTGAGGGTGTTATTGAATATCGTGAAAACGATCCGACAAAAGCCGGAATTAACAACCTTTTGAGCATTATGTCAGCCGTAACAGGCAGGAATATCGAGTCAATCGTAAAGGATTACAGCGGTAAGGGTTACGGTGACTTTAAGAATGACGTTGCGGAGGCGGTTGTTGAATGTATCCGCCCGATCAGAAATGAATATGATAAACTTATTGCCGATAAGCAGTACCTTATGGATATATGTCAAAGAGGTGCTGACAGTGCAAAGAGAATTTCACAGAGAACATTGAAAAAGGTGTATAAGAAAGTCGGCTTTGTGCTGTAATGGAGGGTAATATGTTAACTCGACAAGTTTTATTTATGATATTTGCATTCATCGTATCGTTCGCATTTACGTTTGCAACGACTCCTTTGGTAAGACGATTTGCTTTTAAAATCGGTGCGATAGACATACCGAAAGACAACAGAAGAATGCACAAAAAACCTACACCGCGAATAGGCGGTTTGGCAATTATTTTCGGATTTACGGTGGCGACATTGTGCTTTGCACAGCCGTCACGGCAGCTTTACGGAACGCTCGCAGGTGCGGCGATTATTGCCGTCATGGGCGTTATAGACGACTGCAAAAACCTGCCCGCTAAGCTGAAATTTGTAATTCAGATTATTGCCGCACTTGTGGTTGTGTTTGCAGGCGATATAAAAATCGATGTGTTCACAAACCCAAATTTCCTAAGCGACAATCCGTATTGGGTACTTCCCGAATGGCTTTCGGTAACGCTTACTGTTATATGGATTGTATTCATAACAAATGCGGTAAACTTTATTGACGGTCTTGACGGATTGGCGGCAGGCGTGTCGGCGATAATGTCAATATCGCTTGTGTTTATATCGATAAGAGTGGGTGAATATTCGATTGCAATTTTGGGTATTGCACTTATGGGTTCGTGTTTCGGATTTTTGCCGTTTAACTTTAATCCGGCAAAAATATTTATGGGTGATACAGGCTCGACGTTCTTGGGATTTATGCTTGCAACATTGTCTATACAAGGTGTGTTCAAGAGTTATGCGGTAATATCGTTTGCAGTACCGCTTTTGATTTTGGGATTGCCGTTGTTTGACGCATTGTTTGCGATGATTAGACGTATATTGCGCGGACAAAGTCCGATGACTGCGGACAGAGGACACTTGCACCACAGACTTGTGGATATGGGATTTTCCCAGAAACAAACCGTATTTATATTGTACGCAATAAGCGGTGTGCTTGGAATAACGGCTGTACTTTTGGCTGAAAGCGGCGTACTCAGAGCATTGTTGCTTGTAATATGCGTGCTTATACTTCTTTTGATTGGAAGTATGCTTGGAAAGAACAGTTATGTACATCAACATCAGGATAACAGAAATTTGACTGATGATAATGAAATTGACGTTGAAGAAGTTTCCGATAAAAAAGGTAATGAGGATAAGTAGGAAAGGATAGAGAAAAGTGAAAAAGTTAAAGGTTATGACAGTTTTCGGTACAAGACCTGAGGCAATCAAAATGGCTCCGCTTGCACTTGAACTGAAAAAATATGACAATATTGAATCAATCGTATGTGTAACGGCACAGCACAGACAAATGCTTGACCAAGTTCTTGAAATATTCGGCATAACACCTGACTATGACCTTGATATTATGAAGACAAGACAGAGTCTTATCGGAATAACAACAAGAGTTTTGGAAGGTCTTGACGAAGTTATTAAAAAGGAACAGCCTGATATTGTGCTTGTACACGGCGACACATCAACAAGTTTCGTTGCGGCACTTGCGGCTTTTTATAATCAAGTCAAGGTCGGACACGTTGAGGCAGGTCTGAGAACATACGATAAATATTCTCCGTTCCCTGAAGAAATGAACAGACAGCTTACAGGCAGAATTGCCGATCTTAATTTCTCACCGACAGAGCAAAACAGAAAGAATTTACTTAAAGAAAATGTTTCGGACGATATTATTTATATAACCGGTAATACGGTTATTGACGCGCTTAAAACAACTGTCCGTGATGATTATAAGTTCAAGGATGAGTGCCTTAACAACCTTGATTTTGATAATAAGAGAGTAATTATTGTAACTGCTCACAGACGTGAAAATCTTGGTAAACCGCTTGAAAATATCTGTAATGCGTTAAAGCAGATTGTTACGGAATATGAAGATGTTGAACTTGTATATCCTGTTCACTTAAATCCGGCTGTTCGTGAAACTGCATTCGGTATTCTCGGCGATATGGACAGAGTACATCTTATTGATCCTCTTGACGTTGAAGAACTTCATAATGCTATGTCACGTTCGTTTATGGTTATGACAGACAGCGGCGGAATACAGGAAGAAGCACCGGCACTTGCAAAGCCTGTTTTGGTACTTAGAAAAGAAACAGAACGTCCTGAGGCTGTTGCGGCAGGCACGGTTAAAATAGCAGGTGTTGAAAAGGACGATATTGTACGTCTTGCAAAGGAATTGCTTGACAGTGAAGATGCGTATAATAAAATGGCACACGCTGCTAACCCTTACGGTGACGGTGAAGCGTCAAGAAGAACTGTTGAAGCTATTCTTTACGCATTTGGTTACAGTGACAAACGTCCTGAGAACTTTTCAGTAAAATAAATATGAGAATGGGAAAATTTCATATAAGATAGGGGGTACCCCAATGCAAGATTTGCTGAATAAAATAGACCGTCTTTTGAAAGAGAAAAAATTTTTTGAAGTAAAAAATATTGTGAAAGATGAGAATGCCGCAGACCTTGCGGTGTTGTTTGACGAACTGTTCGGTGAAGTGTTCGGTGAAAAGACTGAATTTATGATTTTGTTCAGACTTTTGCCAAAGGATTTGGCGGCTGAAACATTTGCACATATGAACAGCGATATGCAGAGCCATCTTATACAGATGTTTTCCGATAAAGAAATCAGAGATATTCTTGATGAATCTTTTATTGATGATACTGTTGATATAATCGAAGAAATGCCGGCGAACGTTGTTTCGAGAATTTTGAAAAACTCAACAACGGGCGAGCGTAAGGCGATTAATGAAATTCTGCGTTATCCGAAGGACAGTGCCGGAAGTATAATGACAATAGAATATGTCAGTCTGCATAAGGATATGACGGTATCGGAAGCTTTTGAAAAAATTCGTAAAGTCGGTGTGAATAAGGAAACTATTTATACTTGTTATGTGACCGAAAACAGAAAACTTATCGGTGTAATCACTGTAAAGGATTTGTTTATGGCTGATGAGGACGATAAGATTGCCGATATTATGGAAACGCATATTATAAGCGTTGATACACTTGAAGATAAGGAAATTGTCGGACATATGTTCAGAAAGTACGATTTTCTTGCATTACCGGTTGTTGATAAGGATAATCGACTTGTCGGTATCGTTACATTTGACGACGCTATGGACGTCATTCAAGATGAAAATACAGAGGACTTCTCAAAAATGGCGGCTATTGCGCCGAATGAGGAATCGTATTTCAGAACAGGTATTTTTAAACACGCAAAAAGCCGTATAGTATGGCTTTTGATACTTATGATAAGTGCAACGATTACACAGATTATAACGAATAGGTACGAGGCCGCATTTGCGGCAGTACCGCTTTTGGTTTCGTTTATGCCTATGATAATGGATACCGGCGGTAACTGCGGCGCACAAAGTTCTACTCTTATAATCAGAGGTATTGCACTTGATGAAATTCATTTTTCGGACTTTTTTAAAGTGGTGTTCAAGGAATTTAGAATTTCTATTATAGTCAGTTCGGTATTGGCGGTGGTAAACGGTGTGCGAATTTATATAATGTATCAGCATAAATGCGATTATCCGTTTATGCTTGCACTGACGATTGCATTGTCAATTATCGCAACAGTTATTTTGTCAAAGGTTATAGGTTCAATGTTGCCTATGCTTGCAAAAAAATGCCGACTTGACCCGGCGATTATGGCAACACCGCTTATAACAACAATAGTGGACTGTTGTTCGCTGTTCTTGTATTTTAATATTGCAACGATAGTGTTTTCACATATTGGAATTTTGTAATTATAAAGAGTGCCTATGCACTCTTTATTTAATAGAAAAAAAGTAGAAGGAAAAATTATGTTGGTACGCAGAGCAAAAATAAAAGATATTGAGAAAATAAACGAATTGTTATTGCAGGTAGCTATGGTACATCACTATGGCAGACCTGATTTGTTCAAGGCAAATTGCCGTAAGTATAAAAATGATGAGCTTGTTGAAATCGTAAAAGACGATAACCGTCCGATATTCGTTGCAGAAGATGACGGAGTAGTTATAGGTTACGCATTTTGCGTGATAACCGACCGTAAAGATGATAATGTTTTGACAGATATGAAGAATTTGTATATAGATGATTTGTGCGTTGATGAAAATATGAGAGATAAACACGTTGGTACTGTCATTTATGATTATGTCAAGAAGTATGCAAAGGAAATCGGCTGTTATAACTTGACGTTAAATGTTTGGAGCTGTAATGAATCTGCTCAAAAATTCTATGAAAAACAAGGTCTGAAACCTCAAAAAACAACTATGGAAATGATTTTGTAATAAGGGGACACAGCACGGATTCAGAAGTAACAATATGAATGCTGATGTTAATGGTGCGAACACGTTATTGGATATTTACAGTTACTATGTCGAACAGACCTCCATAGTATATGACTATTAATTGCCGACGGTTGAGAAATTCACCATCTTGTTGCGGAACTAAACGGCAAAACAGTAGGTTATGAGCAAATGGGTTATAGATTAGTCTGAAAAATTGAGCAGTGCGGGTTTGAGTTTAACCGTTGGTTTAATACGATTATTATAGATAAAATAATAAATGAACCGATCAAGGAGATAAAAAATATTAAGAAGTTCGTTGAAGTACAAAGAAAATTCGGATTTAAAAAAGCAAGGCACTCTGAAGTGAACCCCAAAATTTAGACAAAATTAAATATTAACTTGCTTGTGAATGAGTTCGGTATTGTACCGGACTCATTCCTTTTAGCTTTAAAGAAATTCTTTCATTGTTGTAATAATCAATATATCTTTTTAATTCATCTATGAAAGCTTTGACACTTTCAAATTTTTCACCATAAAACATTTCAACTTTCAATCTTCCGAAGAAGTTTTCCATCGCACCGTTGTCCATACAATTTCCTTTTCTAGACATACTTTGTACAATATTGTGTTCTGACAGTAAACGTTGATATTCCGAATGTTGGTATTGCCAACCTTGGTCAGAATGGAATAATGGTTTCGCATTAGCGGGCAGCTTTTTGAATAAACCATCAAGCATTTCTCTAATTTGCTGCAAATTTGGACTTAATGAAATTGAGTATGACACAATTTCTCGATTATACAAATCCATTACAGGTGACAAATATACTTTATCATTACACACTTTAAATTCAGTTACATCAGTTGCTAGTTTTTCAAAAGGTTTTGTAGCTGTAAATTCTCTTTTAAGTAAGTTGTCGGCTATTTTGCCGATTTCTCCTTTGTATGAACGATATTTACTGTTTTTGCGTTGTTTTCCTTTGAGATTAAGTTCTTTCATCAGTTTCAACACAGTTTTATGGTTAATTGTATATCCTTTTTGTCTTAATACAATTAAGATTCTGCGGTAGCCGTATCTGCCTTTATTAGCTAAAAATATATATAGTATTTCTTGTTTCTCTTTCTTGTATTTATCTTTGATTGGATGTTGTATATAGTAATAAAAGGTACTACGGGCTAAACCTGATAATTGCAGCAAGTCTTTTAACGGATATTTTTGCCTTAATTCATTGACTATTGCTGCTTTTTCTCTTCTTTTAACATTCTTTTCCGAACTAAGGCACTGAGTTTTTTTAAGTATTCATTCTCCATTCTTAATCGCTGATTTTCGGCAATTAAATCTTCTTCAATTTTCTTATCAAGTTTGGGTGGACGACCTTTTGCTATTCCATCTACTTTACTGGCTCTACCTCGTCTTTCTTTCATCAGACCTTCGGCTCCTTCTTCCAAGAATATGCGTTCCCATTTCGATATTACATCATGTTTAACATCGTATTTTCTCTCTGTTTCCATTATACCCAAATGGTTTTCTCGCATATCCATTATAACAGATAGTTTGAATTCTGGCGAGTGTTTTCTATATTTTTGCCCTTTCTTTGCCATAAAAATATGCACCTCCAAAAGTGTCTAACTTTTGGGGTGCATATCACTCTGCCTTGCTTTTTGTTTAATCTGTAATAACAACAGGTTTTGAAATACCGCCGTTACCGTCTGCTTTGGTGCTGTTTACGATAACCGCAATATCGGCATCACCGTTTACGTCAGAAACATTTATTTCAACTTTACGTCCCCATTGGCAATCGCCTTTGAATTTCTGCTCGCCGTTTACGAAAACTTCAACTTCATTGCCTGTAAGTTCTCTGAACACAATGAAATTATCGTTTTCATTAATATTAACGGTAGTTTTGTAAAGTCCGTATCCGGTTATGTTTTTAAATTTATCGTCGTATCCGCTGCCAACCGACACGATACCCCAAGTATTCATATCGTGGTCCTCAATTTTAACATTCGGGTCAGGACGTGTTTCTGATAAATCAACCGCTTGACGCCATTTTGCAATATATTTTTCATTCACTGACGGAATAAATATTTTTTTATTTTCGTTTGCAACTGATTTTACGGTAGCCGTTGCACTTTCAAGTCCGTCCGACGCTGCAGTAACTGTAACATTTTCCGCACCGTCCGATTGCTTAACTATTACTTGACACAAACCGTTAAACAGGTGTCTTTCTTCGGCTTTGTCGGCTTCGTGAGAATTAGGATCGCCGTTTCCGACACCGATTATTTCGCCGCCGTCGGCAGTGAATTTTATAAGATTATCGGCGGTCGGTACACTTACACCGTTTTCGTCAACAACTGAAATATTAAATATTACTGCGTCATCGCAACTGTCATATACAAATTCATTTTGCGGAGTGATAATGATTTTTTTTGCCGCATTTGCGGTTGAAACTTCGTCACTGCAAACCTCTTTGCCGTCAATATATCCGACCATTTTAAGAGTACCTTTTTCAAACGGAACAAACCAATCCGCCATATCGTACTTATCAACATTCTTTTTGCCGAGCGATTTGCCGTTTAAGAAAAGTTCAGCCTCACTGCAATTAGTGTGCGTCATAACACGCACTTCTTCACCGTTCTCAAAATTCCAGTGGGGAAGAATGTGAATCATCGGCTCATCTGTAAAGAATGCTTTGTTAAGATAAAAAGCGTCTTTTTTGAAACCGCAAGTATCCATGATGCCGAATTGAGTGCCGATTGACGGCCATTCAAACGGAGTCGGCTCACCGCGATAGTCAAAGCCTGTCCATATGAAAAGTCCCATAATGTGCGGACGAATATCGACTTGCTTAAAACCGTCACGATATGTATTGCCCCAAGGAGCGGCTTCACTGTCGTAACAGTCGATAATATTCTTGCTGTGGTCGGTCTTGTAAACACCGCGAGTTTGAAAAGCACTGTCGTTTTCGCTGCCCAACATCGGCATATCGGGGTACTTTTCTCTGAAGTCGTCATAAGTATGGGTGATATAGTTAAAGCCGGTCATATCAAGAATATCGCAAGCACCGCCGTCGGTTGTGACGCCTGTATTCATAGCACCCACAAGAAAACGGGTGGCGTCAAGTTTTTTTATTTCGCATTGAAGTCTTTCGGCAAGCTTTCTGCCTGTCGGAGTGCCTTGAAGCGGTTCTTCGTTAAACAGCGAGTACATAACGACAGATGGGTGATTTCGGTCACGCATAACCATATCCTGCACTTGCTTGATACCGTCGGCACTTGAATTAAAGTTACGGTTTTCGTCCATGACAAGAATACCGTATTTGTCACAATAATCGAGTATTTCTGGATTAGGGTTGCCGTGAGCACAACGGTACGCATTTGAACCCATTTCTTTTAAAAGCTTAATTCTGTATTCGTTCACGCTGTCAGGAACGGCAACACCGACACCTGCGTGGTCTTGATGGTTGCAAGTACCGTACAGCGGAACGTGTCTGCCGTTAAGGAAGAAGCCGTTGTCTTTGTTAATAGCGATTGTACGGAAACCAAATGTATTTTTTTGACTGTCGACAAGACTGTCGTTTTCATAAAGTTCACTGACCATTGTGTATAGGTTAGGCGCATCAATGTCCCATAAAAGCGGGCTGTATGTCAAAATACTTTGATTGACTTCGATTTTATTGCCGCCGGCAACCGAGAATTCTTTTTCATCTTTGCCGACAATATTATCTTCTTTGTCGAGTATATATGTTTTTAATCTGAAATTTTTGTTTTCATAAGACGAATTTTCAATCGTTGTATCTGTAGCCGCGTCCCATACGTCAACTGTTTTTCTTATAGGGTGAACAAACACACCCCAATGTGCGATATGTAACTTGTTTTTCTTGTACAGATTGACGTGACGGTATATGCCTGCTCCCTCATACCACCAACCTTCAATTTGTGTCGCGTCAACAAACACGACAAGGTCGTTTACTTGGTCGCCGTAAAGTGCCATATCTGTCGCATCAACGACAAATGAATTGTAACCGCAGAAATTTCTGCCGATAACGGAGCCGTTTAGATAAACTGTTGCATAGGAAGAAATACCCTCAAATTCGATTAAAATTTGCTTATCTCTGTCACTTTCATCAAGACGAAATCTCTTTGAATACCACGCTTTACCGCGTTTTTTGTATCCTTGCGACGGTCCCCATTTTTCTTCAAATTCATTGTATACCGCCCAGTCGTGCGGTAGGTTTACGGTTTCCCAATCGCTTTTGTCAAAATCTGGTGACGCCGCACCAATTGCACCGCCGGCTTTGGCTGCCATATAACATTCTGTATGTGTTTTTGTTTCCGGAAGTTCACAATCACCGTTGTAGAACTTCCAATCTCTGTCTAAACTGAATTTCTCCATAATATGCTCCTTTTTGTATTTTAATACCGCAAATGCCACCTCTCAGTCAACAGTGTTGACAGCTCCCCTTAAGGGGAGCCGATAAGGCGGAAAAAGCTGCCACTCCGCCATTGCGTGATTATATTTTACTTATTGAGTAGCTTACTAAATACCACCCTTCAGTCAACAGCGTTGACAACTCCCCTCAAGGGGAGCCGATAAGGCGGGAAAAGCTACCGCTCCGCCACTGCGTGACACATCTTCTCAAGGAGAGGGATATAAGGCTCCCATCGAGGGGAGCTGTCGGCAAAGCCGACTGAGGGGTGGTTTAACTAAAACTGATATTACTTTAATTATACCTTCAAAAATAAATATTATCAAGACATATTGACAAAAAAATAAATGTGTAATATAATAACTACAGATGAGATTAGATTAGACGAGAATAAATTTATATTGATATTTCTATGTCTTTTTCTAATACAAGAAAAAGGCTTTTTTGTTTTCACAGAAAAGCCGCCTTAATAAAAATAAGAAAGGCGGGGATTTGATGTTTAATTTAACCGTAGATGAAGTAAAAGAATTGTCAAAAAAGTACAATATGATACCGTTGACGATTGAATGTTATGCCGATATGGATACGCCGATAAGCGTGTTCAAGCGTATGCAGACAGAGAAGGATTGTTTCTTGCTTGAAAGTATCGGTCAAAACCACGTTACAGCGAGATTTTCATTTATAGGAAGAAATCCGTTTATCAGTTTTAAAAGTCTTAACGATGAAATAACAATTTCCGATTACACAGGAAAAACAAATACATATAAAGGCAAACCGATGGAGGAGCTTGAAAAGCTTATTGAAAAGTACAAAGCACCGAAACTTGAAAATATACCGTCATTTAACGGCGGTGCGGTAGGGTTTTTTGCGTATGACATTATACGTCAGTATGAACATTTGCCGAATATAAATCAAGACGATTTGCATTTACCTGATATGCACTTTATGTTGATGGACGAGATAATCGCGTTCGACCATATGCGTCAAAAGATTGTTATAATAGTAAATATTCACGCAGAGGGCGATATTGAAAATCAGTACAAAAAGGCAACAGGCAGATTACTTGACATTCAGCAGGAAATGACGGATCTTTCCGGACTTATGAAAAAAGAGAAACGCGAATATCGTTCTTCTTCAAAGATGGTTTCAAATATGACGAAAGAAGAATTTTGTGCGAACGTTGAAAAGGCGAAAGAGTACATAAAAAACGGCGATATATTCCAAGTTGTGCTTTCACAGAGATTTACGGTTGAAACGAATGTAAGTCCGTTCAACACATACAGAGCGTTAAGACTTATCAATCCGTCACCTTATATGTACTATTTGAATTTCGGCGATTATCAGATTGCAGGTGCGTCACCTGAAATGCTTGTGAGAGTTGAAAACGGAGTCGTTCAGACAGGACCTATCGCCGGCACACGCCCGAGAGGTAAGACTGTCGAGGAAGATATGGCACTTGAAAAGGAGCTTTTGGCTGACAAAAAGGAAATTGCGGAACATACAATGCTTGTTGATTTGGGCAGAAACGATATAGGCAGAGTCAGCGAATTTGGCTCGGTAAAGGTTACGCGATTTAAGTATGTGGAGCGTTTTTCACACGTTATGCACATTATAACAGACGTTGAAGGTAAATTAAGAAGTGACAAAACTTGTTTTGACGCACTTGGTTCAACACTTCCTGCAGGAACACTTTCGGGTGCACCGAAAATCCGTGCAATGGAAATCATTGACGAACTTGAAAAAACGAAACGTTCAACATACGGCGGTGCAATCGGTTACATCAGCTTTAACGGCAACTTTGACAGCTGTATAACAATTCGTACAGGAGTATTCAAGGACGGCAAGGCATATATCCAAGCCGGCGGAGGAATTGTTTACGATTCTATTCCTGAAAATGAGTATCAGGAGTCGATAAACAAAGCGTCGGCGGTGCTTAGAGCGATTGAGGAGGCAGGTGATATAGTATGATTATAATGATTGATAACTACGATTCATTTACATATAACTTGTACCAATATATCGGTACGATAAATCCCGATATAGAGGTGTATCGAAACGATAAAATAACGGTTGAAGAAGTGCTTGAAAAAAAGCCGAGTCATATTATTTTGTCACCGGGTCCGGGATTTCCGATTGATGCGGGAATATGCGTGGATTTGATTAAGAAAGCGGGAGATATTCCGATTTTGGGAGTGTGTCTTGGACATCAGGCGATAGGCGAGGCATTCGGCGGTAAGATTGTTCACGCACCGAGAATAATGCATGGCAAGAGTGACGTTGTAACGGTCAATATGGATTGCCCTATATTTGACGGAATAGGTGTAAAAACAGAGGTTGGAAGATACCATTCACTTGTGATTGACGAGGAAAGTTTGCCGAATTGTCTTAACATAACGGCAAGAAGTGATGATGATTGTATAATGGGTGTACAACATAATGAACGTCCGGTTTATGGAATACAGTTTCACCCCGAATCGGTACTTACACCCAACGGAATGAAAATGATTGAAAACTTTTTGAATATATAGTTCACAAGAGTGCAGATTGAAAATCTGCACTCTTTTTGCTATAATATAATTGAGGCGATTCGAGTGGACAATACGAAGAAATTTATGAATAAAGCGGACAAATACGTTTTATCACGTCCGTCATATCCGACAAAGCTGATGGATTATTTATACAACGAAGTCGGTTTTTCGGATAAATCGAAGATTGCGGATATAGGTGCGGGAACGGGAATTTTTACAAGACAGTTGCTTGAAAGAGATTCGGACGTTCGTTGTCTGCATCATATTCTCTTACGGCGAATGATGAAAAGTTTGATGAATATGTAAAAGAATTGAATGAATTATTTGACAAATACGAAAAAAAAGGTATTGCGACAGTGCCGAACTACACAGAAGTGTATATTGGTGAAGTATAGTGAATAATACCAAAACAGTATAGTTTCTTACTTTTTTTATAATAAGCTATTTACATAAAAAAATAAATGTGTTATAATATGTATGGATATAGTAAAAACACTAAAAAAAGAGGTTATTTTAACCTCTTTTGGTGTTATTCTTATCGACATCGTAATCTTTTAAAAGTTCGATGAAATCTATCAACATTTTACGTTGCTCAACGGAAAGTGAAGAAACAAGCGGTAAGAGTTGGTTGGAAAAGAAGTAGTCGTTTCCGGATGCACGATCAGATGAGTTGTCAATAAGCATATCAACAGTGACACCCAACGCTTGAGCGACACTGTAGTATTTATCTAAACTTCCTGCTGATCTGCCGTTTTCAAGAGCGGACAAATGATTGGCACTGATGTCTGCAAGTTCGGCTAATTCTTCTTGTGTTTTGTTGATTGAAAGTCTGTAATGTTTTATTCTGCCGCCAACAGTTTTATAGTCGAAAGTCAAACAAAACACCACCTTTAAAATATTATATATATTTTATCATATTTTTTTACCTATTTTAACAAAGGATACTTGTGATTTTTACAAGTATAGTGTGAGAAATATACAAGAGATTATACATATAGGAGGAATTTATTATGGGGTATTGGACTATATTAATATTTTGCAGTGTAGTATTGGCAGTGCTGATAACTGTAACTTGGTATTCGGTTAAGAAACAAAACGACAGAAGTGAGCTTGGTTGTGAGATGGGTGTAATAGTTGCAATTTCTTTTACGGTGTTTGCGTTGGTGCTTGACATACCGAGCGCGATTATGGGCGGTAAGAAAATTTATGTTGATGAATTTCCTCCGACTGTTACTCTGCAATATTTTCAATTTGTTAAAACAGAAAGTGAATATCTTATTTCTTTTAAAAATTTTAACTCTGATAAGTATGAAAAAAATGCGAAATATTGCATTTCATACACAGCACTTACGAAGAATGTGCTTAATATAGAAAAGGTGGACAAATAAAAAGCGTAGCATTTTTCAGCTACGCTTAATTTTTTGTTAGATTTCTTCAATAATAGGCAATATCATAGGACTGCGTTTTGTCTGTTCGTAAATATATTTTGCGACAGACGCTTTCATTGAACTCTTTAGAGTTGACCAATCCATATTACGTTTGCCAAGACAATCCGAAATACTTTCGCCGGCAACGTGTTTAACGCCCTCGATAAGCGATTCGGCCTCGCGTACATACACGAAACCTCTTGAAATAACATCAGGTTTTGAAACGATTTCTTTACTGTCGTGTGATATTGTAACAACGACAATAATAAGTCCGTCCTGTGAAAGATGTTTTCTGTCACGAAGTACGATATTTCCGACATCGCCGACTCCAAGACCGTCGACAAGTATTTTACCTGCCGGAACAGTGCCTGCGATTTTTGCGGTTTTTGAGTCAAGTTCAAGCACCTGACCGTTTGAAAGTACAAAACTGTTCTTTTCCGGTATACCTACTTTTTGCGCAAGTTCCTTGTGAAGAACAAGATGACGGTGTTCACCGTGTACAGGAATAAAGAATTTCGGCTTTGTAAGTGCAAGAATAAGTTTTAATTCCTCTTGACAAGCGTGTCCCGAAACGTGTACTTCCGCAAGTGATTTATAAATCACTTCCGCACCTATTTTAAACAATTCGTTTACGACATTTGAAACCGACTTTTCATTACCCGGAATAGGTGTTGCACTGATTATAATAAGGTCGTCCTTTGTGACCTCGACTTTTCTGTGGTCAGAAAAAGCCATTCTTGTCAGGGCACTCATCGGCTCGCCCTGTGAGCCTGTTGTAATAATAACTACTTGGTTCGGTCTGTATTTTTTTATGTTGTCAATATTGATAAGTACGCCTTCTGGTACTTTCATATATCCGAGAAGAATTGATATTTCAACGATATTTTCCATACTTCTTCCCGAAACTGCTACTTTACGTCCGTTTTTGGCGGCAGCGTCGATAATTTGCTGCACTCTGTGCACGTTTGACGCGAAAGTAGCGACTATAATACGTTTATTACAGCCTTTGAAAATCTGTTCAAATTTTTCACCGACACTTCTTTCACTCATTGCATATCCCGGTCGTTCAACATTTGTACTGTCAGAAAGAACGGCAAGAACTCCTTCTTTTCCGAGTTCACCGAGTCTTGCAAGGTCAATCATATCTCCGACGATTGGAGTAGTATCAATTTTAAAGTCACCCATATGAATAACCGTTCCGACAGGTGTTTTGATTGCAAGAGCAGCAGAGTCTGCTATAGAATGGTTGGTGCGGACAAACTCAACAGAGAAGTTTTGTCCCGCATTAATTACGTTTCCGTACTTTGCACGAACAAGCTTTACGCTTGATAAAAGATTGTGTTCCTTTAATTTATGTTCGACAAGACCGATTGTAAGTCTTGTACCGTAAACAGGAACGTTGATAGCCTTTAGGAAATAAGGCAATCCGCCGATATGGTCCTCGTGACCGTGAGTAAGAAAAATTCCCTTGATTTTTGACCAGTTCTTTTCAAGATAGGTAATATCGTTTATTACCATATCTACACCTGGCATATCATCATCAGGGAAAGCCATACCGCAATCTACCATTATAATTTCGTTTCCGTACTCAAGGGCGGTTAAATTTTTTCCGATTTCATCAAGTCCGCCTAATGGTATGATTTTCAGTTTTTTAGCTTTTGCCACAATTTTACCTCCGTTATTTAATTTTTTCCGACCATTATTACAACAATATTATTATACCACATTTGTCTGACGATAGTCAACATAAATATGGCTACTTGATAAATTAAAGTGTTATAATATAATATGAGAGTATAAATACTGAGTATGTCGACAAAATGTCGACAGCTTAAAAAATTACATCTGTGATGTAATTTATGATTTTTAATGTGGTTAGTACCTCAAACTTTCAAGAACAAAACAGATAAAAACATTCATAAACAATCATTAGAATGTACAATATAACTAAAAGTCAGCGAAATATGTGCAACATATACAATTATTTTGTATATAATTTGTGAATGAATTTGATTGACAATGAGCGAATTTGATTGTATAATACAAATAGAAACAGTCAAAAACGTTCAAACGATAAAAGGAGGCGAGAGAATGTTACTTGAAGAAAGACTTGATGAGATAGTAAAGATAGTAAACGAAAGAGGAAGTATATCTAATCAAGAATTGGTCAAGATGTTTGGTGCATCTGAATCGACAATCAGACGAGATATAACAACTCTTGCCAATGATAACAGAGTTATACGAGTACATGGCGGTGCAATGTCGGTTGTATCGGGCGGAGGAATGGAAGATTCGGAAGTCAGTGCAAGACGTATTCAAAACAGTGATGAAAAAATTAAAATCGCAAAATATGCGGCGTCACTGATAAATGAAGGCGACCTTGTATATATTGACGCAGGAACTACCACTGAATATATGATTGAGTATATAACCGCCAAGGACGCAACTTTTGTTACAAACGCTTTATCTCACGCAGTCGGTCTTGCGAGAAAAGGCTTTAAAGTATATATAATCGGCGGACTTATCAAATCGGTGACAGAGGCGATTATAGATTCCGAGGCGATTATATCACTCTCAAAATACAATTTCACAAAAGGCTTTTTCGGAACTAACGGACTGAGCAGTGACAGAGGGTTCACAACTCCCGATGTCAGAGAGGCGGATATTAAAAATTTTGCGATGAGAAGATGTGCAAAGAAATTTGTACTTTGCGATTCGTCAAAATTCAATAAAATATCAAAAGCAACTTTTGCGGCTGGCAGTGACATAACCGTAATAACGGATAAGATAACGGAAAATATTAAAGGATATAATATAAAGGAGGCTGCTCAATTATGATTTATACCATAACATTCAATCCCGCATTGGATTATATAATGGTTGTTCCGTCTTGCAGAAGCGGTGAAGTAAACCGGACGGAATCCGAAAAGATTATGGCAGGCGGAAAAGGTATTAATGTTTCAATTGTGCTGAACAATATGGGTGTCGAAAATACGGCACTTGGCTTTATATCCGGTTTTACGGGCGGTGCGATTGAAAATATACTTGCCGATATGAATTGTAAAACCGATTTTATAAAGCTTGACAACGGTTTTTCGAGGATTAACGTGAAAATAAAATCAGACGCCGAAACAGAAATAAACGGTCAGGGTCCTGATATTTCAGACGGTGCGGTAAAGAAACTTTACGAAAAACTTGACAGTTTGAATGACGGCGATACGTTGGTACTTGCCGGAAGTATTCCGTCATCGCTTTCCGATTCGATTTACTGCGAAATTATGGACTACCTTAAAGATAAAAAATTAAATATAGTCGTTGACGCAACAAAGGACTTGCTTGTGAATGTTCTTAAGTATAAACCGTTTTTGGTAAAACCTAATAATCACGAAATAGGTGAAATATTCGGTGTTGAACTTAAGACGAGAAGTGAAGTTGTTCCGTATGCAAAGAAAATGCAGGAAATGGGTGCGAAGAATGTACTTGTTTCAATGGCAGGCGAGGGTGCGGTGTTCGTTGGTGAAAACGGAGAAGTGTACGAAAGTGAGGCACCTAAAGGCAAATTAGTGAACTCAACGGGAGCAGGCGATTCAATGGTTGCCGGTTTCCTTGCGGGATATATGGAAAAGCAGGATTTTATGTATGCACTTAAGATGGGATTATCGGCAGGCAGTGCAAGTGCATTTTCGGAAAATCTTGCGACCAAAGAAGAAATTTTAAATGTATTTAAAACAATATGAGGAGGTAAAAATTATGCGTATCACAGACTTACTTTCAAAAGAGAGTATCAGACTTGACGGAGTTTCAAGCACAAAAAAAGAAACCATTCGTGCAATGGCAGACCTTATGGAAAAGAGCGGAAAAATATCAGATAAGAATGCTTATGTAGAAGGTTTGATAAAAAGAGAGGAAGAAAGTACGACGGCAGTCGGCGAGGGTATCGCAATTCCTCATTATAAAGGCAGTGCGGTGACAAAACCCGGACTTGCGGCAATGGTAATCAAAAACGGTACTGATTTTGATTCGATAGACGGTGAGCCGGTAAAGCTTATATTTGCAATCGCCGCACCTGATACAAAAGAAAATGTACACCTTGACGTATTGAGTAAACTTTCCGTTTTGCTTATGGACGAAGATTTTTCACAAAAACTTATTAATGCAAAATCGGTAGAGGAATTTATTTCAATTATAGATGACGCGGAAACTGCAAAAGATAATGCTGAATCAGAACAGGTTACTACATCTGATAAGAAAATACTTGCAGTAACTGGATGTCCGACAGGTATAGCTCATACTTATATGGCTGCTGAGGGACTTCAAAAAGCGGCAGAAAAAGCAGGTTGTGCGATTAAAGTTGAAACAAGGGGTTCGGGCGGTGCAAAGAATGTTCTTACCGAATCTGAAATCGCAGAGGCTGATTGCATAATCGTTGCGGCAGATACAAAAGTTCCTATGGAACGTTTTAACGGTAAAAAGGTAATCGTTACACAGGTAAGTGACGGTATTTCAAAGGCTGATGAACTTATCGCAAAGGCACTTGGCGGAAATGTTCCGATATTTACATCAAAGGAAAGTGATGAGGGTGTTTCGGCTAAGTCGGATAATAAAGAGGGAATCGGTCACAGAATTTATAAGCACCTTATGAGCGGTGTTTCGCATATGTTGCCGTTCGTTATAGGCGGCGGTATTCTAATTGCTATCGCATTCTTGCTTGACGACTTTACTATTGATCCGTCAAACTTCGGTATGAATACACCGATTGCGGCATTTTTTAAAACAGTCGGCGGTGTCGCATTCGGTTTGATGTTGCCTGTTCTTGCAGGATTTATCGCATACTCTATTGCGGACAGACCGGGTCTTGCGATCGGTTTTGTGGGCGGTATGCTTGCCTCAACGGGTAACAGTATATTAGAATTTACAAATAGCTACTCAGGCGGAATTAACGGCTATCTTGCAAACACAGTATTCAATTCATCAGGTACAACTGTTTCGGGATTTTTGGGAGCACTTGTTGCCGGTTTTGTTGCAGGATATATTGTACTATTGCTAAGAAAGATATTCTCAAAACTTCCTGAAAGTCTTGAGGGAATTAAACCGACATTGTTGTATCCTGTACTTGGCGTATTCATTATGGGTGCATTGATGTTGTTCGTATTCAATCCGATTATCGGTGTTATAAACGACGCACTTGCAAACCTACTAAACAGTATGGGTTCAACATCAAAGGTTATTCTTGGTATTGTTCTCGGAGGTATGATGGCTATTGATATGGGCGGTCCTATAAATAAGGCGGCATATGTATTCGGTACAATGTCAATCGCAAACGGCAACTATGATATAATGGCGGCTGTTATGGTTGGCGGTATGGTACCACCTATCGGTATTGCACTTGCAACAACATTCTTTAAAAATCGTTTTTCAAAATCGGAACGTCAGTCGGGTATTACAAACTATGTTATGGGCTTGGCATTCATCACAGAGGGTGCAATTCCGTTTGCGGCAGCCGATCCGCTGCACGTAATACCGGCAACAGCAGTCGGTGCGGCAGTAGCAGGTGCATTGTCAATGGTATTCGGATGTACATTGATGGCTCCTCACGGCGGTATATTCGTATTCCCTGTTGTAGGTAACTGGCCTATGTACTTGGTAGCATTAGCGGCAGGTTCGGTTATTACAATGTTTATGCTTGCACTTTTAAAGAAACCTGTATACAAAGAAAATTAATATATAAAGGAGATAAGTATTATGAAAGAATTTAACTACACAATCACAGATCCACAAGGTATTCACGCTCGTCCTGCGGGTGTGCTTGTAAAAGAGGCGGCAAAATATCAGTCAACAATCACTCTTGAAAAAGACGGTAAGACAGGTGACGCAAAGAGAATATTTGCTGTAATGGGTTTGGCGGCAAAGTGCGGTAATACACTTAACGTAAAAGTTGAAGGCTCGGACGAGGACGAAGCTGCAAAGGCTTTGGAAGAATTTTTTAAGGCAAATCTATAATATTAAAAATGGTGTTGCGAAGGCAACACCATTTCAGCGTGTAGACAAAAGTGTCTACACGCTGGCAGAGGTCGAGAAATTAGTGCGGATTTTGCGAAAATGAACTCGTCGGCGTACGTTTGTACGTTAGAGTTTATTTTCACAAAAAGTGCACAGGCAAGCCGTATATCGAAGATAGGCTTGCCTGTTGCTTTTTATAGCTATAAATTAAACTTTAAAATATAAAAATAATATATTGCACGTTCCGGACAATTTGTCGACAGTCTGAAAAATGGTGTTGCGAAAGCAACACCATTTTTTGTCTATATGTGAAATTTTTTTGATAATGTCAAAACAAGTTCTTTGCCGTCATATAACACAAGAGTTATAAAAGAAATTATGCTCAGTGCAATACATATAACCGACGGAATAAGAATTTTTGTGACACCTGTTATGCACAATATAAACGGTGCAAGTCCGAAAAATATACATATCACAAATGAGAACACATAATCGGGCATTTTAATTTTTAAAATCTTTGTTGCCACGAACAATCCGAGCATTGCCCATGAAAATATTATCGGTATAACGTAATCGACCGACCAGCCGTGCCAACCTGTAAACTTATCCCATATTACGCACAATATTGATATTATAACAGCCTCTGCGGCGATATTCTGCGATATGATTTGGCGTTTCTTGATACATATATTTGTCGTAAGCCAGAAGCATATTACACCGAAAAGTACAAACAACGACCAATGACCGCTTTGGGGAAGAAGTATGTTTACGGCAATGCTTATTATCGAAAGTGACGAAGTGACAAGAATTGCAAATTTAAAAATCTTTTCATATTTTTCGTAAAATGATTGTACTTTCGGAAATTCGTAAGGTGTACTTTCGCCTGTCAGCTTGTTTTGGCACAACGGACAACGCTCAAATTCACCACGCACATCAATTTTACATTTATCACAATGTTTCATTTAATCATTCCTTTCATCGTCGTGTATGTTGGAAGTCAGTTCAACGTCAATACCCCTTGAAGTCAATTCACGGAAAAACCTCATTTCGATATCCGAGCTGATGAATTGAGAAGTAAATCCCAAAGTCAGCTTACCGTCAAACGAGCAAGAACATAATTGAAGTTTGTCGGTGCTGATATACACGTCAAAGCATTTTATAAACTTATTCATATTTTCGGGCATTTTAACTATTCCTATATTTGAAAAAGTTGCCGTGACGGCTCTGCCCGACATTCTGTATGCTATTCTCAAAAAGAAATCTTTCACGACAAGCGGTACAATTCTTGTTATGACATTGTGTTCAACAGCTGAATATGTGTCGATAGTGCCGAGAAGTTTTTCGGCTTTCAGCTTGCTTTTTAGTTGAGTGTTTATAACGTCAACCATTGTTTCAAAATCCTCACCGTGCTTTTTTATGTCATACTGAATATACGTCAGACAGAAAAAGTTTCTTGCCGAAACGGATGGGAAGAAGTTGCGAAGATTTACCGGTATCAGTATTGTAATCGGTTTCTTGCCTTTTGAACGTACAGGCATTTCGTCTATGATTGATTTTATAAGTACCGCAGACAAAAACGCAGTTAAAGTTGCATTGTATTTGTGAGATTCTTCAAGTACTTTCTTTACGTCAACCATACCGTTTATGACTTTTAATTTGTCGTCGGGATATTTTCGTCCTACAATTTTGTATGCAACAGGGTTATTTTCTTGCTTTGAAGAAATTTTGCCGGAATAGTATTTTGAAAAACTGTCATCACTTTTTTGTGTGCTTGATGCGTCATAATCAACTCCGCTGTCTTCAACATTTTCCGCAAGTGTAAGGTAGTTTGATACAAGTGTTTTAAGAAAATTCATCGCACCTGTGCCGTCTGTCAAAACGTGAAAAACTTCGAGATTTATTCTGTTTCTGTAGTAAGTCACTTCAAATAAAAGCTTGTGATTGTTCCTCTGGTATATAAGCGAACATGGGATTTTATATTCTTCGCGTACAATCGGTTTTATATCCGATTCTTCAAGGTAATACCAAAAAAGTCCACGCCGTAATATACTTTTGAAAATATCAAATTCCTCCAATGTATCTTCAGTGGCTTTTTGCAAAAGGTCTTTGTTTACTGTTTTGTATAATTCGCAGGAAAATCTGAATACCTGCGTATCTTTTTTGGACTGCGCCGCCGGAAATATCTTGGCGGCATTGTCAAGTTTATTCCATTCACTTTTCATAAATGTAACCTCATTTCTTATGTCTGTTTTATTATATCACAGTTCAAAAATAATAAAAAGTGTTTTCGACAAAGGTTATCAAAATTTAACAAAGGAAATTTATTACAAATAATAGAAATATAAAAAGATAACATTTATATACAGGAGGAAGAAATATGGAGTTAATGTTAATGGGCAGGTACAGATTGCTGATTATAAAAATTTTCGGCGAACTTGACCAGCATAAAGCGTCGTCGGTAAGAGAAAATGCGGACAGGGAACTTGGCAGAACGGGGGCAGTTAATGTCGCGTTTAATTTTGAAAATGTGACTTTTATGGACTCGTCGGGTATCGGCGTTATTATGGGACGATACAAGACGGTTACGGCACTCGGCGGAAAGGTTATCATATACGGTGCGTCTGATGCGGTGAACAGACTGATTGAAATGTCGGGTATAAAGAGTATCGTAACGGTAGCCGACAACCTTGAAAACGGTGTAAAGGAGGCGGGCATTGATGTACAGTAACATTATGGAAATAAAATTTCCGAACAAAAGCGATAACGAAAGATTTGCAAGGACGGTTGCGGCGGCTTTTGTGCTTGAACTCGACCCGACAGTAGATCAAATTTCAGAAATAAAAACGGCTGTTTCGGAGGCAGTTACAAATGCGATAATTCACGGCTATGATGAAAAAGACGGAATTGTAACGATGTCAGGAAGTATAGAGGACGATACGGTGACTTTTTCCGTATCGGATGACGGAGTGGGTATACCAGATATTTCAAGAGCGAGAGAACCGCTTTTCACAGGTAAACCCGAAATGGAACGCAGCGGAATGGGTTTTACGATAATGGAAACGTTTATGGACAGTATCGAAGTCCAAAGTGAAGTAGGAAAAGGCACACGCATTACTATGACAAAAAAGTTAAAGTAGGTGATGTGTTATGCGAGATAATACTGCTTTGATTGAACGCGTGCGAGAGGGGGACAAGCAGGCAGAAAACAGAATGGTGGAAGAAAATATGGGCCTTGTATACAGTATTGCAAGGCGATTTTTAAATCGCGGATATGATGCGGAAGATTTGACGCAAATCGGCGCGATAGGACTTATAAAGGCTGTAAAGAAATTCAATCCCGAATTTAACGTACAATTTTCTACATATGCAGTACCGATGATAACAGGTGAAATAAAACGTTTTTTGCGTGATGACGGTGCCGTTAAAATAAGCAGAACGTTAAAGGAAAATGCAATGAAAGGCTGGCGGTGTGAAGAACTGTTAAGACGAAAACTGAACAGACAGCCGACAATAAACGAAATTTCAAAAGAAAGCGGAATTGATGCCGAAAGTCTTATCGAGGCGTTCGAGGCGGCAACACCGCCCGAAAGTATTTATGAAAGTGTTTACGATAACGGCGATAAAGAAATTCGCTTGCTTGATACAATTACCGGTGAAGAAATTGAGGACGGAGTTATAAATAAAGTTATGATTGACGATATTTTGAGCCGTCTTACAGAACGTGAAAAAGAAATAATTCTGCTTAGATATTTCAGAGGCAAAACACAATCTGAGATTGCCAAGATAATCGGAGTGTCGCAGGTGCAGATTTCAAGAATTGAGAAAAAAGCAATAGAACGTATAAGAGGAGAAATGCCATAGAAAAACGCACTCTGTAAAGAGTGCGTCAGCGTGTAGACAAAAGTGTCTACACGCTGGCAGAGGTCGAAAAATTAGCTCGGATTTTGCGAAAATGAACTCGTCGGCGTACGTTTGTACGTTAGAGTTTATTTTCACAAAAAGTGCACAGGCAAGCCGTATATCAAAGATAGGCTTGCCTGTTGCTTTTTATAGCTATAAATTAAACTTTAAAATATAAAAATAATATATTGCACGTTCCGGACAATTTGTCGACAGTCTGACGCACTCTGTAAAGAGTGCGTTTTTTTATATTTTATCGTCTGTCTTCCGGTGTTGTTGCAGTCGGTGTGTCTGTTGAAACAGGTGCGACAGTTGCAATGGGTGTATCGGTTGCGGTCGGTGTATCAGTTGAGGTTGGTGTACCTGTAACTGTAGGAACATCTGTCGGTGCCGGTGACGCAACCGGTTTTGTCAAAACGATTTGAGATACAAGTGAAATCGGTTGACTTCCTATGTTCCATACGAATGCTTTCAGCATTTGTGAATCATCGTGTGCGCTTACAGAAACAGGCTCTGTGTACGGAACAGCTTTTAAGCCTATAAGAATGTTATTTTCGTCAAATTCGGCTACGTACAAAATAGGTGTATCTGTTGTTTCGATTTTTTTGTCAACAGATATAATATAAGTTCCGTCATCTTTAGGTGTGATTTTCGATTCGTATGCTATAACAGGTTTCGGTACTTCCGTAACGGTCGGTGTTTCTGTAGGAACAGGTGATTCTGTAACAATCGGTGTTTCAGTTGGTTTAGGTGCAGTTATAATTGTTATAAATGATTCAACTCCGTTCATTAAATTTGTAGTATACTCGGCACACAAATTACCGTCTTTGACTGTGAGACCGAACAAATACGTTTTTGAAATGTCGGGAATTTCCGTATATTCATATATTTCTTTTGCTGTATTTGTTTTTGCGTCAAATTCAAAAACTTTATTCGGTGAGTTAAAATACAATTTTCCGCTATAAGCAACAGTAACATTAAAATGTGATGAATATGCAGATTTATTATCACCGTATACGCACCAATAATATTTTGAAGTATCCTTATAAACTGGTGTAAAAGTATTTGTCGATAAATCTAAAGCGGAAAGTTCATTTTTATCATTGAAACAATAGATTTTTCCATCTAAAAAACTTACAGATCCTGATACGTTATGAATAATTGAATCTTTATAAGTGTCATCTTCTGCTGTTATAACCGGTTCACCATACCAAGTGTTTACGTTCCAAGTGCGGTGAATATCTTGTGCTTCAACATATGATCCGCCGTTTGAATTTGATACCGAAGAGGCTGAAACAGCTTTCAATTCTTCATCGCTCAAAAGAAAATATGTGTGATTTGCAAGTGATGATAAATTCGGTGTAGGGTCATCTGAAGTTAAATCTAAGTTGTACCATTTACCGTCTACTTTTACTTTGTTCCATATATGATTGCACGCATCGCTCGGAACTGTTGTACATTCTATTTCAAAATATTTATTCATGATGTACATAAATAAATATGAATATCCTTGGCAAACGCATTTCTTATCTCTTACTGCCGTGTAAAGATTGCGGTTTTGATAAGACATATCATATTCATAATGAGATGTGATATAATCATGAACAAAAAGCACTTTTTCAAGCTCTGTTGCGTCTTTCGGAACAGATGATACAATTTCATTGCATTCATCATCAATCAATTTTTGAGCTTCCTTTATTTCGTCTTTTTCCATAGTGAAAGGGTCATTGATTATTATTTCCGAAATTGTCTGACCGTCTGCTGTTTTATAAGAAAATTGACGTAAATTGACATAAAACAATTCGGGATGCTCATATTGTATTGCTTTAGGTAAAGAATCAATAAGTTCTTGAATGTTACCCAAAGGAATGTTGTATTTTTGAATATCGGATTCCGTTTTTAGGTTATTTAAGTCTGAAATAATATCTTCAACCGCCGATTTTTCATTTTCGGAAATTTTAACCGAAGTATCGGCGAACATTGTAATTTCTTCATTATTAAAATATCCGCTGTAAGTGTCCTCCGCTATTGCGATTGACGGCGTTATAAGTACTGTCACTATAAGCAAGCATATAAATTTTTTTATATTTTTCATGATACCATCTCCTAAAAATGACTTTTTATATAATATATTATATAACTAATTATATAAAAAGTCAATAAAAATACAAAGCAGGTACAAGTATTATGTAGAAATTGCACAAATAAATGAATAAAATTTAGCATTTTGCATATTGCTCTGTGCGTAGAATTAAATTAAAATTAGTCTTGACAAACTTTTTTAGGTGTGTTACAATATTTACAACGAGCAAAGGTGTTTCGTCCTCATAGGATAGAAGCACCTTTTTTGCATATAAGAAAATTGAGCCTGGCGACAAAATGTCGCCAGCTCCAAAAATCACATCTTACGATGTAATTTTTGAGTATTTTCAGAGAAAAAATCATAAAGTTCCGCCAAAGTCGAAACTTTAGATTTTAAGTCATTTCTGCCGCGCAGGTCGCCAGAAATGATTGAAACTTGAGGTTAGCACCTCAAACTCCCAAGAATAAAGTAGACAAAACCATAAAGGTTTTGTCTTGAGTATATTATATAGCTTTAATTTAGAAAGGAAAGTTCGTTATGTTGACAAAACAAGATATTTTCGATTTGGTTGAAGAAGAGGACGTAAGATTTATTCGTCTGCAATTTACGGATATGCTTGGAACAATGCGTAATCTTGCGATTACAACTTCAAGACTTGAGGACGCACTTGATAATCTTTGTATGTTTGACGGTTCGTCAATTATGGGATTTGTCGGTGTTGAGGAAAGTGATTTATATTTACATCCCGACTTTGACACATTTGAAATTTTCCCTTGGCGACCGCATCAAGGAAAGGTCGCAAGACTTATATGCGATGTTTATAAGCCTGACGGTACACGTCTTGAAAGTGACCCGAGATATATTCTGCAAACGGTTATTAAAGAAGCGGAAGAAATGGGTTACAAATTTAATGTGGGACCTGAATGTGAATTCTTCCTATTTAATACGGACGAACGCGGTAATCCAACGACAGAGCCGCATGACAATGCGGGTTATTTTGACTTGGCACCGCTTGATAACGGCGAAAACTGCCGCCGTGAAATATGTCTTACGCTTGAAGATATGGGATATAAAATCGAGGCGTCACATCACGAAATGGCACCGGGTCAGCACGAGATTACATTCAGATATGACGACGCATTAAAAACCGCGGACAGAATTGTTACATTCAGAACTGTTGTAAAAACTATTGCAAAACGTAACGGACTTCACGCAACATTTATGCCGAAACCTATTGCGGGAGTAAGCGGTAGCGGAATGCACCTTACAATGTCGCTTGAAAAGGACGGTAAAAATGTTTTCTATAATGAAAATGATCCGTCAAAGCTTTCCGATACGGCACATAAATTTACGGCAGGATTATTAAAATATACACCGGATATGGCGTGCTTTACAAATCCAACGGTAAATTCATATAAGAGATTTATACCGGGATATGAGGCACCTTGCTATATTTCTTGGTCGGAAAGCAACAGAAGTTTGCTTGTAAGAGTACCGTCATCGAAAAAGCCCGGTGACGCAAGAATTGAACTTCGTTCACCCGATCCTACAGCTAATCCGTATCTTGCACTTGCGGCTTGCCTTAAAGCCGGTTTGAAAGGCATAAAAGATAATGAAACACTTCCGCCGAGTATTGACGTTAATATCTACAATCTTTCGGATAAAGAACGTGAGGCACTCGGAGTCAAGAGTTTGCCGATAAGTCTTAACGAGGCGATTAAAATTGCAAGAAAGTCCGAATTTATCAGTGAATTGCTTGGTGATAAATTCGCGTCAAGCTATTTTGAAGCTAAGGAAGAAGAATACGGAGAATATCGTCGTACCATAAATCAGTGGGAAATTGAAAAATATTTAATTGCTTATTAATTAAAAACAATTTCCTAAAAAGGAGGGACGGCGGTGGACAGAGTAGTATTGGCTTTTTCAAAAGACGAAACAGCCAACAAAATAAAAATGATGCTTGACGGCAGTGGCTATGATGTTTACACTGTCTGTCACTCAAAAGCAGAACTTTTAAGAACTGTAGCCGATATGGACGAAGTGCTTATAATTATGGGATATAAACTTCCTGACGGAACTGTCGATGATGTTTATGACGACCTTATGGAAGGTCAGAAACTTATGAGCATAGTCAAAGCCGAAAGGCAGAGCAGTATATATAATCAAGATATTTTTGTTGTAACACTTCCTTTGAACAGACAGCTTTTAATAAATTCCGTAGAAACTTTTGTCGGAATTATCGAAAGAAGAAAGCACAGAGCAAAACGTACACCGGAAGAAGAAAAGATAATTCGTGATGCAAAAGCATATCTTATGGAAATACACAGAATGTCGGAGGAACAGGCACATCGATTTATACAAAAAAGAAGTATGGATACAGGTGCGAAGTTTATCGATACGGCAAGAATGATTTTAAATATTTAATGGAGATGAAGTAAATGCAGACATTTAAGTTTTCAAAAATGCATGGTGCAGGAAACGATTACATATATGTAAATTGTTTTGAGGAAAAAGTCGAGAATATAAACGAAACGGCTAAAGCCGTAAGTGACAGACATTTCGGTATCGGTTCGGACGGACTTGTTTTGATATGCCCGTCTGATGTGGCTGATTTCAGAATGGATATGTACAACAGTGACGGCTCACAAGCTGAAATGTGCGGAAACGCAACGCGTTGTGTCGGTAAGTATGTGTACGACAGAGGTCTTACAGACAAGACACAGATTACTCTTGAAACGTTGGCAGGTATAAAAATTCTTGACCTAAATGTTAAAGACGGAGAAGTGCAGACTGTTTGTGTAAATATGGGCAGTCCGGAACTTGTTCCGAAAAATATTCCGATTGACTCAAATCTTGACAGATTTATAAGTGAAGATGTTGAAGTTGACGGAAAGGTTTATAAGGTTACAGGCGTGTCAATGGGTAATCCTCATGCGGTTACATTTATTGATGATACGGACAGTCTTGAAATAGAAAAAATCGGTCCTAAGTTTGAAACGCATAAATTGTTCCCAAAGAAAATCAATACAGAATTTGCACAGATAGTTGACAGAAACACTATAAAAATGCGTGTTTGGGAACGCGGTGCAGGTGAAACACTTGCCTGCGGTACAGGTGCTTGTGCAACAATGGTTGCGGCAAATTTAAACGGTCTTGTTGATGATGAGGCTGATCTTGTACTTTTGGGCGGTACACTTCATATTAAGTGGGATAAAAATGAAAATAAAGTATATATGACAGGTCCGGCAAAGTTTGTATTTGACGGAACAATAACTATATAAGAGCTTGTCGACAAAATGTCGACAGCTCCAAACTGATAAATTTGAACATAGAACAGAAAGGAACAAATAAAAATGGCAAAGGTAAATGACAATTATTTAAAACTACCGGGAAGTTACTTATTCTCAACAGTCGCAAAAAAGGCGGCTGCATATACAGAGGCAAATCCAGACAAAGAAGTTATCAAGATGAGCATAGGCGACGTTACAAAGCCGTTGGCTCCTGCGGTAATTGAGGCAATGCACAAGGCAGTTGACGAAATGGGTACGGCAGAGGGATTTCACGGCTACGGTCCTGAGCAAGGTTATGATTTCTTGAGAAACAAGATTGTTGAAAAGGATTATGCGGCAAGAGGTATTGACGTAAAGGCTGATGAAATATTCGTTTCAGACGGTGCAAAATCAGACTGCGGAAATATTGGTGATATTTTCTCTGTTGACAATAAAGTTGCAGTGTGTGACCCTGTTTATCCGGTATACGTTGATACGAATGCTATGGCAGGCAGAGCGGGTGACTTTACAGACGGTAAATGGAATAATCTTGTATATATGCCTTGCAAGGAAGAAAACGGATTTATGCCACAACTTCCGGAAGAAAAGGTTGATATAATTTATCTTTGTTTCCCAAATAACCCAATCGGTGTTGCGGCAACAAGAGAACAGCTTAAACCGTGGGTTGAATATGCAAAGAAGAATGATGCGGTTATTCTTTACGACAGTGCGTATGAGGCATTTATTACAGACCCTGACGTACCGCACAGCATTTATGAAATTGAGGGTGCAAAAGAAGTTGCGATTGAATTCAGAAGCTTTTCAAAGACAGCTGGATTTACGGGTACAAGATGTGCATACACTGTTGTACCGCACGAATTAAAGGTTGACGGAGTTGAACTTAACGGATTGTGGAACAGACGTCAATGCACAAAGTTTAACGGTGTACCATATGTAATTCAACGTGCGGCAGAGGCTGTTTATACAGACGAGGGATATAAACAGACAAGAGAGGCTGTTGCATATTATCTTGAAAATGCGAAAATTATCCGCGAATCGCTTACAGAGGCAGGCTTTACGGTTTACGGCGGTGTGAATGCTCCGTACATCTGGGCAAAGACACCGAACGGTATGAAATCATGGGATTTCTTTGATAAATTACTTGAAGAAACAGGCGTTGTAACAACACCGGGTTCGGGTTTTGGACCGAGCGGTGAGGGATATGTAAGATTTACAGCATTCTCAACTAAGGAAAATACCATAAAAGCAATGGAAAAAATCAAAGCAATTTTGTAAAATATTTAGTAGACAAAATAAAAATAATGTGCTATAATAAGTTTACACAGGATAACAAAATAATTTTTTGACGAAACAAAGGCGTTTCGATCGGTACATATCAATTTATGGATTGGTATGTTCTGATTGAAACGTCTTTTTTGTTCGGCGGAATACAGCGAAAGGATTGAAAAAAATGGAGTATAATGGATTACCCGAAAAACAGGGCCTTTATGACCCGCAATTTGAGCATGATGCCTGCGGAATCGGTTTTATTGCAAATATCAAAGGAAAAACTTCTCACGGCATTATTAATCAGGCAATTCAGATATTGAAAAACCTTGCACACAGAGGCGGTGTCGGCAGTGAGCCTGATACAGGTGACGGTGCCGGTATTTTAATTCAAATGCCTCATGCCTTCATGAAAAAGGTTTGTAAAAATGAAGGGATTAAGCTACCTAAAAAGGGTGATTACGGCGTTGGTATGCTGTTTTTATCGCCGGATAAGGATACAAGAGAAGAAAGTCTTGAAAGACTTACAAAGATTATTGACGGTGAAAAGCAGAAACTTCTCGGTATAAGAGAAGTGCCTGTTTATGACGTATGTATCGGTAACAGTGCCAGAGAGGCAATGCCGCATATCGTGCAGGTGTTTATCGGCAAAGGTGACGAAAGCCTTGATGCAGATTCGTTTGAAAGAAAGCTTTATATTATCGGCAAGCTTGCGGAAAAGGAAATCAGAAAGAGCGGTCTTGACAACTATTTCTATTTCGCATCACTATCTGCAAGAACGGTTGTATATAAAGGTATGCTTACACCTGATCAAGTTAATGAATTTTACCTTGACCTTAAAGATGTGGATATGGAAACGGCAATCGCACTTGTGCACTCACGTTTCTCAACCAATACATTCCCGTCATGGGAAAGAGCACATCCGAACAGATACATTATCCATAACGGCGAAATCAACACTATCCGCGGTAATGTAAACTGGGTTAAGGCAAGAGAAAGAATGTTCGCAACACCTGAATTTGAGGGTGATATGGATAAGATTTTACCTGTTATCAATGAGGACGGTTCTGACTCCGCAATGCTTGATAACTATTTGCAGTTCCTACATCTTTCTGGATTCTCACTTCCGAGAGCCGTAATGATGACAATTCCTGAACCTTGGGAAAATAATGCGGATATGGACCCTGCAATGAAAGCATTTTATGAGTATCACTCATGTATCACAGAGCCTTGGGACGGCCCGGCGGCTGTTGCATTTACAGACGGACGTTATGTCGGTGCAACGCTTGACAGAAACGGCTTAAGACCTGCTCGTTACTATTTGACCTCTGACGATATGATTATTCTTTCATCTGAAGTCGGTGTAACAGATGTTGACGAGTCTACTATTATAAAGAAAGAACGTCTGCATCCGGGTAAAATGCTCCTTATCGATACAGAAAAGGGCAAGATTATTTCAGACGAAGAAATCAAAAAGGAAGAGGCACTTCACAAGCCGTATGCAGAGTGGGTAAAGAAAACCCTTGTTGAGCTTGACAAGCTTCCTCTTAATACAGATAAAAAGGGAGACACATGGCACGATTTGGTGCATAAATTAAAGGACAACGCAAAAGGCAATGTCAACGAACATTTGCTTTTGAAGAACTTTATCGTTCTTGAAAATATGTTTGTAAATCGTGAAAACAGTGACGATAAACTTTCATTGCTTACACGTCAAAAGGCATTCGGCTATACTTGGGAGGATGTCAACACAACGATTAAATCAATCGTTGAAAAAGCTGACGATCCAATCGGTGCAATGGGTGCGGATATTCCGCTTGCGGTATTGTCGGAAAAACCGCAACTTTTGTATAACTACTTCAAACAACTGTTTGCACAGGTAACAAACCCTCCTATTGACGCAATTCGTGAGCAGATTGTTACTTCAACATACACACTTTTCGGTTGTGAACAAAACCTTTTGACATCATCTGAATTGAACTGTCGTAAGGTCAGAGCATTAAGCCCTATTTTAACAAACGAAGAACTTGCAAAATTAAGAAACATTGACCTTGAAGGATTTAAGTCAATAACAATTCCGTCATTGTTTAACGTAAAACAGGAAAACGATATGGAAACCGCCATGGATACAATATTCGAGGCGGCTGATATAGCAATCGAAAACGGATACAACATAATCATACTTTCGGATAAGGGAGTAGATAAGGATAAAGCACCTATTCCTGCACTTCTTGTTGCATCCGGACTTCATCATCACCTTATCAGAAAAGGTACAAGAATGAAAGTATCTATCGTTCTTGAATCGGGTGAGCCGAGAGAAGTACACCATTTCGCATGTCTTGTAGGTTACGGCGTGAACGGTATCAATCCGTATATGGCATATGAGGCTATTAAGGAGCTTTCGGACGAAAAACTTCTTGAATATTCATATGAGGACGGCGTAAAGAGATTTAACAAGGCTTGTACAAAGGGTATTGTTAAGATTATGTCTAAAATGGGTATCTCAACAATTCAGTCATATCAAGGCGCACAGATATTTGAAGCACTTGGTATATCGGAAAGCGTTGTAAACAAATACTTTACAGGTACAACAACAAGAATAGGCGGTATGGGTATTGAGCATATCCAAAAGGAAGTGCTTTTAAGACACGCAGAGGCTTTTGATAAAGTAAACGGTAAAAAGGCACTTAAAACAGGCGGTGACTATAAGTGGAGAGCAAAGGGCGAATACCATATGTTCAACCCTGAGTCAATCTACAAATTACAAATGGCTTGTCGTACAGGTAACTACAAGCTTTATAAAGAATATGCAAAGGAAATGGACGAACATCAGCAACATCAATGCACAATTCGCGGTATGCTTGATATTAAGACGATTGATAAGCCAATCGCAATAGATCAGGTTGAAAGCGTGGAAAGCATTGTTAAGCGTTTCAAGACCGGTGCTATGTCATACGGTTCAATTTCACAGGAAGCACACGAATGTCTTGCAATCGCAATGAACAGACTTGGCGGTAAGTCAAACAGCGGTGAGGGCGGTGAAAACCCTGAAAGATATATTCCTGATGAAAACGGTGACAGCCGCAGCAGTGCTATTAAGCAAGTTGCATCGGGACGTTTCGGTGTTCATATTCATTACTTGCAGAATGCAAAAGAAATTCAGATTAAAATGGCACAAGGTGCTAAACCGGGTGAGGGCGGACATCTTCCGGGCGGTAAAGTATATCCTTGGATTGCAAAGGCAAGACATTCAACTCCGGGTGTCGGTTTGATTTCGCCACCTCCGCATCACGATATATATTCAATCGAAGATTTGGCACAGCTAATTCATGACCTTAAAAATGCAAACCGTGACGCAAGAGTAACAGTTAAACTTGTTTCTGAAGCAGGTGTCGGTACTATTGCAGTCGGTGTTGCAAAGGGCAGAGCAGATGTTATTTTGGTATCGGGCTATGACGGCGGTACAGGTGCCGCACCAAAGACAAGTGTGCGTCATGCAGGTTTGCCTTGGGAACTTGGCGTTGCCGAAACACATCAGGCACTTTTGATGAACAATCTAAGAAACAGAGTTGTAATCGAAACAGACGGTAAACTTTTGACAGGTCGTGACGTTGCGGTAGCGGCACTTTTGGGAGCAGAGGAATTTGGTTTTGCGACAGGTCCGCTAATCTCAATCGGTTGTGTAATGATGAGAGTATGTAACCTTGATACTTGTCCTGTCGGTGTTGCCACACAAAATCCTAAATTGAGAAAGCGTTTCTGCGGTAAGCCTGAATTTGTTGAGAACTTTATGCGTTTTATCGCACAGGATTTGAGAGAGTGGATGGCTAAAATCGGTGTTAAGACTGTTGACGAAATGATTGGTCACGTTGAAAGACTCAGCCAAAAGACTGTTTCGGGTAACTGGAAAGCAAAAGAAGTAGATTTGTCATCACTATTGTATCAACCGAAAATCTGTTCAAACGATTATGAGAGATACCATAATGAAATGCAGGATCACGAGCTTTACAAAACTCTTGATATGAACACATTATTGAAACTTTGCGAACCGGCGATTAAAGACGGTAAGAAGATTGAGGCAAAACTTGAAATCACAAATATCAATCGTGTAACAGGTACAATTCTTTCATCTGAAATCGCAAGAGCACACGGAGAGGAAGGACTTCCTGAAGACAGCATTAAATTGAACTTTGTCGGAAGTGCAGGTCAGAGTTTCGGTGCATTCTTGGCACCGGGCGTTACAATGAAACTTGAGGGTGACAGTAACGACTATATCGGTAAAGGTCTTTCCGGCGGTAAGATAATTGTTGTACCGCGTAAAGAGGCTAAATTTGTTCCGAGTGAAAACGTTATTATCGGTAATGTTGCATTCTACGGTGCTATTAAAGGTGAGGCATATATCAGAGGTACGGCAGGCGAACGTTTCTGCGTAAGAAATTCGGGTATGACTGCGGTTGTCGAGGGTATCGGCGACCATGGCTGTGAATATATGACAGGCGGTTGTGTTGCCGTAATCGGTAAGACAGGCAGAAACTTTGCGGCAGGTATGTCCGGCGGTATTGCATATGTATATAACAAGGACGGTTCACTTGACAAAAACTGTAACAAGGAACTTGTGGGACTTGAAACATTGTCAGAGAAGGATATTGCAAAGCTAAAGGAAATGCTTGAAAATCACGTTAAATATACGGGCAGTGACGTTGCGGAAAATATGCTTAATAACTGGTCGGAAGAAGTAAAGAATTTTGTTAAGGTAATTCCGAACGACTATAAGAAAGTTATAACTGTTCTTGATGAAGAACTTGAAAAGGGAACAGACAGAGATGAGGCAATGCTTATTGCATTTGAAAATGTAACGGGCAAAAAAGTAGAAATAGCGTAATAAGTTTGATATATCGTTCGGACTTATACAGTCCGAACGGTAACTCTTACAGAAAGGATTTAAAATCATGGGAAAACCAACAGGATTTTTAGAATATCAAAGACAACTTCCTAAGGACAGACCTCCAAAGGAAAGAATGAAAGATTGGGACGAATTCCATACACATTTTGACCTTGCTCAGCTGCAGCTTCAAGGTGCAAGATGTATGGACTGCGGTGTACCGTTTTGTCACACAGGTAAGCAAATCGGAAGAACGTCAATCGGCTGTCCTTTAAATAACCTTATACCGGAATGGAACGACCTTGTATACAGAGGTGATATGGACGAGGCATACAGACGTCTTTCGCTTACAAACAACTTCCCTGAATTTACAGGCAGAGTATGTCCGGCACTTTGCGAGGGTTCTTGTACACTCGGTATGCACGACCCTGCCGTTACGATTAGAAATATTGAGTGCCATATTATAGATACAATGTTTGCGGAGAATAAAGTAAAGCCGAGATTACCTGAAAAGTCAACTGAAAAACGTGTCGCGGTAGTCGGCAGCGGTCCGTCGGGATTGGCTTGCGCAGACCAGCTTAATCAAATGGGTCACAGAGTTACTGTATTTGAAAGAGCCGACAGAGCGGGCGGACTTTTGATGTACGGTATTCCGAATATGAAACTTGACAAGAAAGTCGTAAACCGCAGAGTTGAACTTATGGAAAAAGAGGGCGTTGTATTTAAACTTGACACCGAAATCGGTAAAAATTATCCGGCTGTTAAACTTGTAAATGAATTTGACGCGGTTGTACTTTGCACAGGTTCGACAAAACCGAGAATGCTTACTTGCGAAGGTGCGGACTTAAAGGGTGTGCATTATGCGGTTGATTTCCTTAAGGCTAATACAAAGAGTTTGCTTGACTCAAATCTTGAGGACAGAATGTTCATAAGTGCCGAAGGCAAAAACGTAATTGTTGTCGGCGGCGGTGATACGGGTACAGACTGCGTGGGTACATCAATCAGACATGGCTGCAAAAGCGTTACACAGCTTGAAATTATGCCTGAACTTTCAGAGGAAAGAATGCCGAATAATCCGTGGCCGGAGTGGCCGAGAATCAAAAAGACTGATTACGGTCAAGAGGAGGCTATCGAGCTTTACGGCAAAGACCCAAGAGAGTATCTTACAACGGTTACAAAAATCGAGGGTGACGATATGGGCAATGTAAAGGCTGTTCATACCGTTGAGGTTGATTGGTCAACAGGTGCTCCTGTTCCTGTTAAGGGTACTGAACAGGTAAGACCTTGCGAACTTGTTCTTATTGCAATGGGATTTTTAGGACCTGAACAGGAACTTTTAAAACAGCTTACTCTTGATGTTGACGGAAGAAGCAACATTCTTGCCAAGGAAGAGGACCACAAGACAAGTCTTAGAGGCGTGTTTGCGGCAGGTGACTGTCGCAGAGGTCAGAGTCTTGTTGTATGGGCAATCAGAGAGGGCAGACAGGCGGCTGACGCAGTGGATAAATTCCTGATGAAATAAGTAATACGCGAAAACAGACAAAATTCTTGCGATTTTGTCTGTTTTTTTAATGCGTTTTTTAAAATACACAGTTTTTCTCTTGAAATTCCATATAGAAAATGGTAAAATAAAATTAATACATATATAGAGAGACTGTCGACATAATGCCAACAGCTCCAAAAATCGTATCTTACGATGTAATTTTTGAGTGTTTAAAGTAGACAAAACCAAAACGGTTTTATCTAATATGATAGAATGGAATGAAAACTATGAATAAGCTAAGAAAACTCAACAGTAAATATATGTTTCTGATTCTTGTGTTTATTATTTGTTTTATAGGTTTGTTTGTGTATCTAAAAGGAGATATGTACAAATGCAAAATACTTTCGGAAGATGAATTTGCAACTTTGAAGACGTGGACCGTTGAAAAAGATAATTCAAAAGTGATTTTACCTTGTGGGTTTAAATATACGGGAGAACCGATTGTATTGACGAAGAAGATTGACAAAGTGAATGTGTTTGATGATTCGCAGTATTTAATGGTTATGTCGAGGTATTTTGATTATACCGTTTATGTGGATGACACAAAGCTTTTTGATTTGACCACTCCTCAAAACGGTTTTTCAAAAACTATGGGTACACAGCTTAGGCTTGTCAGAATCGGAAAAGATTTAAACGGAAAAACGATAAAATTAGAAATACGACCTCTTTTGGGAGATCATATACAGTATTCCGTTGCACCTATGATGATAGGCACCAGGTCGGATATAGTATGGCATATATTAAAATCCGAGCAGTCGGAAGTTATTACAGCTGTATTAATTATAATATTCGGTTTTGTACTCTTGCTGTTGGCAATAATAATACGGTGCAGTGAGTATGAGGATGACGAGAGCGGTAAAATGTTTTACCTTGGTATGATTTCCGTGATATGCGGCATATATCTTGCCTGTCAGTTTAAAGTGTCGCATATTATTGCACCTAACGGGTATCTGCCGTATTATTTTGAATTTACGTCATTAATGCTTATCAGTGTAGCTGTATCGTTATTTATACGAACTAACGTGGATGGCGTTATTAAAAAATTGTATACCTCAATGTCATGCATATTTGTTTTGAATGTGCTCGTACAGACGTTTTTGAATTTTGTATTAAAAATCGATTATAAGATGATGTTGTTTGTAACGCATATTCTTATCGGCTTATTCGGGATATTGATTTTATCAACAATGATTATTTTTTACAAAAAGAAGAGTATACAATATATGTTGATATCAATTATGTTCCCGATTGTAGGAAGTATTATTGATATAGTGAGATTGTATCGGATCAGCGATGACAAAACGATATATTTCTTCTCAATGGGGCTGTATATATTTGTATTAATGCAGGTAATACGGACGATACGACAGTATATGGCAAAAAGCAGAAGTCACCTTAAAGCGGAGGTTTACGAACATCTTGCATTTACGGACGGACTTACCGAGCTTAACAACAGACTGTCTTTTGAAAACGATATAAACGAATGTATCGGCAACAACAGACCGGCTTGTATATCTATTGATTTAAACAATCTTAAACGTGCTAACGATACAATGGGACACAGTGCCGGAGATGTTCTTATAAGAGGTATTGCGACAGTACTTCGTGAGGCAGTCGGAAATGAAGGTAAGATATACAGAATCGGCGGCGATGAATTTGTAGTGTTGATTCACGACATTACCGATGACGGCATAGAAAAAGTGCTTAAACGCATTGAGAAGTGCAGAGTAAAATACAATGAAGAAAATAATGTGAATTTGGATTTTGCAAGGGGTGTATCGTTGTATACGGAGGGTGATACGACTTTTGAAAATCTTGTCGCAAGAGCCGACGCGGAAATGTACAGAGATAAACGTCTTACAAAGAAAGGACGCAGGGATGATTATGAGTGATAAAAGACTTAAAGTCTGTTTAAGAGGGGCGGCAGTGTTTTTGGCGGTGTCGATAGTTTTTTGTATAGCTGTAATATGCGGAGTGAATATACAAAAAAGTAATATGGAAAAGCAACGCCTTGATACCGAAACCAAACTTGCGGAAATGCAAATGCCTACGTTTGCACCGCAGTCGACAGAAGAAGTTAAAAATGACGGTGACGGTGCAACAGGTGAAAGTAATGCAGTAAAGACGGCGGCTGATACGTTGGGGATAGATGATGTTACAGCGGGTAAAAGTCAATCCGGAGCAGGTAAAAAGGTAATCGTACTTGACGCCGGACACGGTAAGTCATCATCTGAAATGACATCTGACGAAAAAACAGCCGAAGGTTATGAATATAACGAGTCAAAAGGTAATTGGGGCGAATGGCGACACTATAAAAACGGCACATTCGGCGAAAATTGTCATGGCAGTGGTTGTACAGGCTTGTCGCCTGAAAACGCGTCGTGTTGGTATTCAATGGGTAATGCCGACAGAGATACAGAACCGCAAATCAATCTTGACAATGCCTTGGCGACACAAAAGTATCTTGAACAAATGGGTTATGAAGTTCGTATGACGAGAACGTCAAACGAACAAAATCCGTCAATGGACAAGCGTGTATCGTATTGTTTCCCTAATAATGATACAACGTCAAATCCCGATGCTGCGGCATATGTTTGTATCCACTCAAATGCAGGAGGCGGTCGTGGAACTTCATACATAGCTTTGGGTACGGATTACGAACAGAAATTTATAGGCAGTGACTTTGTCGAAAAGTCCAATGAAATGGGTAATATCATAAATCAAAAAGTTGCGGCGGCAACGGGACTTTCGCAAAATTCGCCTATAAATACACCTTATTTGATATTGTTCAATAAATGCCCTGTTCCGATTGCTTATATGGAAATAGGTTTTTACGACAGCTCAGACTTGTCGATATTGCAGTCGTCAAGTGATGAAATCGGTAAGGCTATCGCTGAGGGTGTAGACGAATATTTGAAAAATAATTAAGCAAAAAATGTACTGTTTAGGCAGTACATTTTTGATTTGGAGCAATATTGTTGTTGTTTAAGTTGAAAATCAGTGGTATAATTAAGTCATAAAATTAAAGCGGAGGACAGAAAAATGAAATACGGTAACAATAAATACGAGGATATAAAAATCGCTTATATCGGCGGCGGTTCACGCGGTTGGGCGTGGGGATTTATGAGCGACCTTGCGGTGTGTGAGGATATGTGCGGTACTGTTTATCTTTACGATATAGATTTAAAGGCGGCAAAGAAAAACGAAAAGATAGGCAACGGCATAAAGGATATAGAAGGCTGTAAGTCACAGTGGAAGTACAAAGCCGTTGAAACTGAAAAAGAGGCTCTTGAGGGTGCGGATTTTGTTGTTATATCCATTTTACCGGGTACATTCGATGAAATGGAAAGCGATGTACATACACCGGAAAAATACAATATATATCAATCAGTCGGCGATACGGCAGGTCCGGGCGGAATTTTGAGAGCGTTAAGAACAATTCCGATGTTTGAAGAAATCGCAGAGAATATAAAAAAATATTGCCCTGACGCATGGGTAATCAACTACACAAACCCTATGACAATGTGCGTAAAGACTTTGTATAAGGTGTTCCCTGAAATTAAGGCGTTCGGCTGTTGTCACGAAGTGTTCGGTACACAAAAACTGCTTGTAAATGCACTTGAAGATATTAAAGGTATAAAAGACGTAAAACGTGAGGATATTAAAGTTAATGTTGTCGGAGTAAATCACTTTACTTGGCTTACAAAGGCACAGTACAAGGATATAGATATTTTCCCTGTATACCGTGAATTTGCGGAGAAATACAAAGATAACGGCTTTGTGAAGAAGTCAGATGAAAACTGGATGAATAAGTATTTCTCATGCAGTGAGAAAGTTAAGATTGACTTGTTTTTAAGATACGGAAGTATCGCCGCGGCAGGGGACAGACATTTGGCTGAATTTTGTCCGGGTGATTGGTATTTGAAAGACAAAGAAACCGTTGAAAAGTGGGGATTTGCATTAACTCCTGTTTCGTGGAGAAAAGACGACCTTGAGAAACGTCTTGAAAGAAGTGAAAGACTTTACAGCGGTGAAGAAAAGTTTGAATTAAAGGAAACAGGCGAAGAGGGTGTACAGCAGATAAGAGCATTGCTTGGACTTGGCGACCTTGTTACGAATGTTAATATACCGAATTACGGTCAAATTCCTAACTTGCCTATCGGTGCGGTTGTAGAAACGAACGCTTGTTTCAGAGCAAATTTGTTAAATCCTGTATTTGCCGGAAATATTCCGCAGACAATTTATCCGCTTATAAGCCGTGTGTGCGGTGAACAGGAACAAGTTGTCGATTGTGCTTTAAATCGTGACCTTGACGGTGTATTTAACGCATTTGCAGCTGACCCTAATATGTGTATTTCGGTTAGTGATGCAAGAAAATTGTTTGACGAAATGGTCGACAATACAAAAGAATATTTGAAAATGTATTTCTAAATCGGAGGAGAAATAATGGCTGAATTGAAGTTTGAAATAAAAGAACATATCGGAACGGTATCCGAGAGCAGTAAAGGTTGGACAAAGGAGCTTAATATAGTTTCGTGGAACGGTGCAAACCCTAAATTTGATTTGCGTGATTGGGCACCGGAACATGAAAAAATGGGTAAAGGTCTTACTTTTACAAATGAAGAATTGAAAAATTTAAGAGATATTTTAATTGATATGAATTTATAAATAAATGCACCGCTTTTTAGCGGTGTATTTATTTGTATTGATTGTAAACTAAAGTATATTTATATAGTTGACAATATAAATAAGAAGTGATATAATTCCTACATAAACAATAGGAAAGGTTTTGAGAAAAATGATTGAAGAATTAAAGAACAAAATATTTTCGGGAGAAATGATAACAAAAGATGAGGCAATGAGCCTTATAGACGCACCGATTGATGAGCTTTGTAAAGCGGCTGATGAAATTCGTGAAAAGTTTTGTGACAATGTATTTGACATATGTACAATAATAAATGCAAAAAGCGGAAGATGCAGTGAGGACTGCAAGTATTGTGCACAATCGGCGTTTCACTGCACCAATGTTGAGGAATATCCGTTGCTTGACAAGGAAACGGTAGTAAATGCGGCTAAAAAGAGTGCGGACAAGGGTATTAAGCGTTTTTCACTTGTCGCATCGGGAAAAAGACTGTCTGACAGTGAAGTTGACAAAGTCTGTGAAATTATCAAAGAAATAAGAAAAATAAGCGATATATCAGTCTGTGCATCACTCGGACTTTTGAACGAAGAACAGTTTAAGCGACTAAAAGACGCAGGCTTAACGCGTGTACACAACAATCTTGAAAGTTCAAGAAATTATTTTCCAAACGTCTGTACAACGCATACATATGACGATAAAATAAATGCAATCAAAGCCGCTAAAAAAGCCGGACTTTCTGTGTGCAGCGGCGGTATTGCCGGACTTGGCGAAAGTATGGAGGACAGAATTGATATGGCATTTGAGGTTAGAAATCTCGGTGTAAGTTCAATGCCCGTAAATATGTTAAATCCGATAAAAGGAACACCATACGAAAATAATAAAAAACTTACAAAGGACGATATGCGTCGCATATGTGCGATATTCAGATTTATAAATCCGTCAGCCGCAATCAGACTTGCAGGAGGAAGAATACTTCTTGACGACGGCGGAAAATCTTGTTTTGAATCCGGTGCAAATGCCGCTATATCGGGCGATATGCTTACAACAACAGGCGAAACGGTAATGTCGGATATGCAGCTTATAAAATCGCTTGGTTTTACTGCCGGATTGTTAGACGAAGTTAAGTAATTTATACGAAAATGGGTAAAAATATACTAAAACGATATTTAAAAGTTATGTAATTATGAAAAAGTTGTAAAGAATTAAAAAAAAGATTGAAATATAAGAAAATAAGTGATATAATATACGCTATGTTAATATGTCTGTAATAGGACACAGAAGGAGGATATTATCACTATGGCAGTGAAAAATGAACAAATCGAAAAAAACCTTGTAAAACTTACATTTGAAGTAAGTGCAGAGGATTTTGACAAGGCAATTAATCAGGTGTACAAAAAGAATGTAAAGAAGTTTAACGTACCTGGTTACAGAAAAGGCAAAGCTCCAAGAAAGATTATCGAAAAGTATTATACAGAGGCTGTATTCTATGATGAAGCTATTAACAGCGTACTTCCGCAGGCTTATGACGAAGCTCTAAAGGAATCAGGTGTTGAATCAGTTGCAAGACCTGAAATTGACGTTGAAGAAATCAAAAAGGGTGAGCCTGTAGTATTTACAGCACTTGTTACAACTAAGCCGGAAGTTAAGCTTGGCGATTACAAAGGTATAGAAGTGGAAAAAATTGACCATACTGTAACAGATGAAGATGTAGATAAGGATATCGAGGCTACACAAAAGAAGAATGCAAGACTTATCACAGTTGACGACAGAGCAATCGAAAACGGCGATATCGCAGTTATCGACTTTGAAGGCTTTGTAGACGATGTTGCATTTGAAGGCGGCAAGGGCGAAGACTACGAACTTGAAATCGGTTCGGGTACATTCATTCCTGGATTTGAAGATCAGCTTGTAGGTGCTGAAACTGACGCTGATGTTGACGTTAAGGTTACTTTCCCTGAAGAATATCATGCAGAAAACCTTGCAGGTAAGGACGCAGTATTTAAAGTAAAGGTTAAGGAAATCAAGAAACGTGAACTTCCTGAACTTGATGACGATTTCGCAAGTGAAGTAAGTGAATTTGATACAATGGACGAATTCAGAGCAGACGTTCGTAAAAAGCTTGAAGAGGCTGCTGAAAACAAAGCTAAGGTTGAAACTGAAAATGCAGTTATCGACAAGGTTATTGAAAATGCTGAGTTCGATCTTCCTGACGCTATGGTTGAAACTCAAATCGACAACAGTGTAAGAGATTTCGCTCAAAGACTTTCATACCAAGGTATGAACCTTGATATGTATATGCAATATACAGGTATGACAATGGACGCTCTAAGAGCTCAATTCGCTGAACAGGCTAAGAAACAGCTAAGCGGTTCGCTTGTTCTTGAGGCAATTCAAAAGGTTGAAGGAATCGAAGCAGGTCCTGAAGAAGTTGAACTTGAACTTGTAGATATGTCAAAGAAGTACAATATGGAACTTGACAAGCTTAAGGAACTTCTTGGTGACGCTGAAAAGGAAAGCATTAAGAAAGACCTTGAAATTCAAAAGACAATCACTATGATTGTAAACAATGCACAGGTAAAATAATTTCATAATTTCGGAAAGGGATGAATAGTATGGCATTAGTACCAATGGTCGTTGAACAGACCAACAGAGGCGAACGTTCATACGATATTTATTCAAGACTGCTTGAGGACAGAATTATATTCTTGGCAGATCAGGTAACTGACGCAACGGCAAGTCTTGTTGTGGCACAGCTTTTATATCTTGAAGCAAAGGATCCTGATAAAGATATTCAGCTTTATATCGACAGCCCGGGCGGCTCGATTACTGCAGGTATGGCAATTTACGACACAATGCAGTATATAAAGTGTGACGTATCTACAATTTGTATCGGTATGGCGGCAAGTATGGGTGCATTCTTGCTTGCGGCCGGTGAAAAAGGCAAGAGATTTGCTTTGCCGAACAGTGAGGTTATGATACATCAACCTCTTATTGCCGGCGGCGGACTTAGCGGTCAGACAACTGATATTAAAATATACACAGATCATCTTGTTAATACAAAGAAGAAGATGAATGAAATTCTTGCAGAGCGTACGGGACAAACTTACGAAAAGCTTTGTGAGGATACAGAGCGTGATAACTTTATGACTGCTCAAGAGGCTAAGGAATACGGCCTTATTGACGAGGTTATTGTAAAAGCCTCTAAATAAAGGAGTATAAATATATGGACGAAAATAAACATTTCAGATGTTCATTCTGCGGAAAAACTGAACAAGAAGTAGATAAGCTTTTGTCGGGACCGGGGGTATATATCTGTAACGAATGTATAGATATGTGCAACAGTATACTTGACGGTGAATTTGAGCATAAGGGCGGATTTACGGCTACTGAACTGCCTAAGCCGAAGGAAATAAAGGCTTTTCTTGATGAATATGTTGTCGGACAGGAGGACGCAAAGAAAATTTTGTCGGTAGCGGTATATAATCATTACAAGAGAATAGAACATTCTGATATGGCTGACGATGTGGAACTTCAAAAGAGTAATATACTTATGATAGGCCCGACAGGCAGCGGTAAGACGTTCCTTGTACAAAATCTTGCAAAGATACTTAATGTACCTTTTGCCATAGCTGACGCTACTTCTCTTACTGAGGCGGGCTATGTCGGCGAGGACGTTGAAAATATATTGTTAAAACTTATTCAAGCGGCTGATTACGATATTGACGCTGCGGAACGCGGAATTATATATATTGACGAAATTGATAAAATTGCACGAAAATCCGAAAATCCGTCAATTACGCGTGACGTTAGCGGTGAAGGTGTTCAGCAGGCACTTTTGAAAGTGCTTGAGGGTACTGTTGCGTCAGTTCCTCCGCAGGGCGGAAGAAAACATCCGCACCAAGAACTTATTCAGATTGATACAACGAATATTTTGTTTATATGCGGCGGTGCTTTTGACGGTATCGAAAAGATTATCGGCTCAAGAACAGGTAAGCAAGGTTTGGGATTTGGTGCACAGATTTCAAGCAAGAAAGAGTCTAACATCAATGAATTGCTGGGTAAACTTATACCGCAGGATTTGCTTAAATTCGGATTGATTCCTGAATTTATAGGCAGACTTCCTGTTTTTGCAAGACTTGATAAACTTGACAGAAAAACGCTTATTACAATTCTTACAGAACCGAAAAATGCACTTATAAAGCAGTATAAAGCCTTGTTTGCATTTGACGGTGTAAAGCTTGAATTTGAAGATGACGCGATAGAGGCAATCGCTGATAAAGCGATTGAAAGAAATACAGGTGCGAGAGGACTTCGTTCAATTATCGAGGAGGCAATGTCTGACATTATGTTTGAAGTGCCGTCCGATGACAGTATAAAAACCGTTATCATAACAAAGAAGTGTATAACAGATTTAAAAGAACCTAAGATTATACACGAAACTAAGGAAACGAAGAAACTCAAAGAAAATTTAGAGCCTGACGGAACTCAGGGTTAAGAAACTTTAGGAAGGTGTGAGAAAGAATGTTTGTATCAGAAGATTTGACAGTAAACGAGAAAAATCATCTTGTTATTGGTAAAAATGATACTGTTGAACTTGCAAAGGAGTTTGGAACTCCGCTATATGTATTAGATGAGGATTTAATAAGAAAAAATTGTCGTGTTTATAAAAACGCGATGGATAAATATTACGGAGGAAACGGACTTGTCCTTTATGCAAACAAGGCTTTCTGCTCACTTTTCACTTGCAGACTTGTTAAAGAAGAAGGTTTGGGTATTGACGTTGTATCGGGCGGCGAGCTTTATACGGCGATAAAGGCAGATTTTCCTATGGATAAAGTCTATTTTCACGGCAATAATAAAACTGCTGATGAAATTGAGCTTGCAGTTAAAAATAAAGTTGGTAATATCATAGTTGATAATATTTATGAACTTGAAGCACTTAACGAAACTGCTAAGAAATACGGTGTTGTTCAGAACATAATGTTCAGAATCAAACCCGGTGTTGACGCTCATACTCACAGCTTTATTCAAACAGGTCAAATTGATTCAAAGTTCGGTGTTGCACTTGAAAATGGCGAAGCATTTGAAATTATTGAAAAAGCAAGTAAAATGTCTAACGTAAAAGTAAACGGTGTTCACTGCCACATCGGTTCACAAATTTTTGATATTGAACCGTTCTGTAAAGCGGCTGAAATAATGATGAACTTTGTAGGCGACTTAAAGGACAAGCTTGGTCTTGAAATTGATAATCTTAACCTTGGTGGCGGATACGGTATTATGTATACCGAAAATGACGATCCTGTACCGTATGATGAATATATTCAGCACGTTTCAGAGGTTGTTAAGGCTACTGCAGAAAAAAGAGGAGTCAAACTACCGTTCATTCTTATGGAGCCGGGTCGTTCAATTATTGCGCCGGCGGGTATTACGCTTTATACAGTAGGCGGAATTAAGGATATTAAGAATGTGAGAAAGTATGTGTCGGTAGACGGCGGTATGGGTGATAACCCAAGATATATACTTTACGAATCAGAGTATGAAGCGGTTGTTGCGAACAACGCAAATGCCGAACGTACCGAAAAGGTTACAGTAGCGGGTAAGTGCTGTGAATCCGGAGATATTTTGCTTAAAGATGCGATGATGCCGGAAATCAAAGTCGGAGATACTTTGGCAGTTCTTGCAACAGGTGCTTATAACTATTCAATGGCAAGCAATTATAACAGAATTCCGAGAGCGGCAGTTGTTGCTGTTTCGGACGGTAAAGCTAAGGTAGTTGTAAAGCGTGAATCATATGAGGACCTTATAAAGAACGACGTTCTTTAATATATTGGTTTAATTAAACTGACACAAAAAGGAGCTGAAATCAGCTCCTTTTTGTTATTTTTGTTTTGTCATAGAACAGTTAGGACAAATGTTGTTTGCCTTTAAATAATTATTTCCCCAATCGCAAATGCTTGATAATATAGGAATAAAACTTGTTCCGAGCGGCGTAAGTGAATATTCCACTTTCGGCGGAACTACGGGATAAACTTTTCGTGCAATCAGTCCGTCATTTTCAAGCTCGCGTAGCTGTTTTGTAAGCATTTTCGGCGTTGCAGATGAAAGCAATTTTTGTAATTGCCCGAAACGTAATGTTTTACCCGATAAGTGCCATAATATAAGTGGCTTGTATTTTCCGCCCACTATTTCAAGTGTTGCCTCAACAGGGCATATATAATCGTGGTTCATATGTATTACCTCCAATCCATACTATCATAAATGATAGTATCTATCAAAAAAGTGCATACTTGAAAAATAAATAATTTACGATATAATAATATCATAAACAATAAATAAATTCAATCAAAATATTCGGGACGGTGATAATGTGACTGAAAAATTTAATGTAACGGGAATGACGTGCAGTGCGTGCAGCGCACACGTTGAAAAAAGCGTCAAAAAACTTAACGGTGTGAAATCTGTAAACGTAAATTTGTTGCAGAATAATATGCACGTTGATTTTGATGAAACGGCTGTAAGCGTTGACGATATTATAAACGCAGTTGTTTCGGGGGGATACGGTGCGTCTGTTGCGGGGAAAAAACAAGAAAAGAAAGACAACAAAATCGACAATGAAATTTCAAATATGAAGTTCAGACTTATTGTGTCGCTTGTTTGCCTTGTGCCGCTAATGTACATTTCAATGGGACATATGTGGGGTTGGCCGTTTTTGAGCGTGTTTCACGGTGCAGAAAACGGAATAACATTTGCACTTACGCAAATGCTGTTGACGTTGCCGATAATGTATGTCAACAGAAAATACTATATAACAGGTTTTAAGACGTTGTTTCACGGTGCACCGAATATGGATTCGCTGATAGCGATAGGTTCGGGCGCGGCATTCGCGTATGGAATCATTGCAATATATTGCATAGGATACGGACTCGGACACGGTGACAAGGAATTTGCACATTCATATATGATTAATTTGTATTTTGAGTCGGCGGCAATGATACTTGCACTCATAACCCTCGGAAAATTTCTTGAATCGAGGGCAAAAGGGAAAACATCACAGGCGATAGAAAAACTTATTGATTTATCGCCGAAAACGGCAGTTGTAATTCGTGACGGAAAAGAAGTTACAGTAGGTGTAGATGACGTGCAAATCGGTGAAATTGTCGTTGTAAAAGCAGGACAATCAGTTCCGCTGGACGGTGTTATCGTTGAGGGTAACGGTGCGATAGATGAGTCGGCTATTACAGGCGAGAGTATCGCAGTTGAAAAAAATATCGGTGATAAGGTTATCGGAGCTACTATAAATAAATCGGGATATTTTAAATTTAAGGTTGAAAAAATCGGCGAAGATACCGCATTGTCACAGATTATACATCTTGTGGAAGAAGCTTCGGCATCAAAAGCACCGATTGCAAAGCTTGCCGATAAGGTCAGCGGTATATTTGTACCGGTTGTAATATCAATCGCAGTGATTACGATTATAGTGTGGTTGTTTTTGGGTAAAGGCGTTAGTTTTGCACTTTCAATGGGAATATCGGTACTTGTAATTTCTTGCCCGTGTGCGTTGGGATTGGCAACACCGACTGCAATAATGGTCGGTACAGGCAAGGGCGCGCAGTACGGAATACTTACAAAATCAGCCGAAAGTCTTGAAACAGCACATCAGGTTGATACGGTCGTACTTGATAAAACAGGCACGATAACAGAGGGTAAGCCTTCTGTAACGGATATAGCACCTGTCGGAATTTCCGATAAGGAACTTTTACAGATTGCAGCGTCAATAGAATATTTGTCGGAACACCCTCTTGCAAAGGCTATTGTTGAAAAAGCCAACGGCTTGGAATTTAGTGATGTTGCAGATTTTGAACAGATTGTCGGACAAGGTGTAAAAGGCAATGTTGACGGAAAGAAAGTTTTAGCCGGAAATTATAAGATGATGCGTGAAAACAATATTGAAGTATCGGAAGATGAAATATTCGCGAAGAACGGAAAAACATCATTGTATTTTGCGGTGGATAATAAATTTGTCGGAATAATCGCAGTTGCCGATACCATAAAGGCAACAAGTAGGCAAGCGATAGAAGATATGCGTAATATGGGACTTGACGTAATAATGCTTACGGGTGACAATGCCGTTACGGCAAATGCAATTAAAAACAAGCTGCCGTTAAGCAGTGCCGTTGCGGAGGTGTTGCCGTCAGACAAGGAAGAAGAAGTAAGAAAACTTCAGCAGAGCGGTCACAAGGTTGCAATGGTCGGTGACGGAATTAATGACGCACCTGCTTTGACTCGTGCAGACGTTGGCATTGCTATCGGTGCGGGAACGGATATAGCTATTGAATCAGCTGATATTGTATTGATGAAAAGTGATTTGCAGGACGTTGTTACATCAATAGAGCTAAGCCACTCGGTAATTAAAAATATAAAAGAAAATCTGTTCTGGGCATTTTTCTATAATGCACTCGGAATACCGATTGCTGCAGGTGTTTTGTACGGTATAGCAGGATTGAAATTAAATCCTATGATTGCCGCACTTGCTATGAGTTTCAGTTCGGTATTCGTTGTGTCAAATGCGTTGAGATTGAGATTTTTCAAACCAAAACGCAATAATATTAAAACTGTAAAAAATGAAAAGGAGAATAAAACTATGACAAAGACAATTAAAATTAACGGAATGATGTGTTCACACTGTACAGGCAGAGTTGGAGAGGTGCTAAACGCAATAGACGGAGTAAGTGCGGAAGTTTCACTTGATAACGGCGGTCAGGCTGTCGTAACACTTGCAAAAGACGTGTCGGACGATGTGCTTAAAAAAGCCGTTGTTGACGCAGGATATGAAGTTGTAGGTATAGAATAAGAATTAAGCAAAATTTGGATTGTAGACAAAACCGATATGGTTTTGTCTACTTTATTTTTTGATGTCGATAGCCTTAATTATATAATATTTAATTGCATATATTCCATTATTTAAGTTTTACATAAATCCGATTTTGTGATATACTATAAAATGTATTGTTTTTTATATGGAGGAATGTTTTGTGAGGAAGAAAATTTTATTTTTTGCAATGACACTTTTGTTGCTTACGGGAATAACTGCAAGTGCAGATGTTTTGGGTGAGCAAAACGGCGGTTGGAGTACGTATATGGGAGCATTTACATACTTTCATAATGTACAGTTCAATTCGGACAGCGTCGGTAAGCAAAATGAATATTATGTTGAATATACACCTAATGAGGACGCCGTACCGATTGTTGTGAACGGTGCGAGCATATGGGGAACGAGAAATATTAAACAGGCAGAGCAATATATGCAGGAGAACGGTTTAAGACCGCTTGCCGGAATTAATGCCGATTATTTTTCATTCAAGACAGGTATTCCGATGGGTTATACAATAGCCGACGGCGAAATTATATCAAAGGAATACGGCGGACAGGACGCAGTCGGTTTCAGAAGCGACGGAACGGGTTTTATAAAGTGGCTTGACATTCAGACAACAGTGACGGACGGCGAAAAATCGATTGACGTTATGTATATAAATAAGTGGTGTCAGGCGGGATTTGATCCTGTTTATCTTTTGACGGACAAATTCGGAGAAACGACAAAAACTCAATCGGAATGTATTTTTGTTATTTGCACACCTAACGAGGGCAGACTGCACGTAGACGAAACAATGTCGCTTACTGTTGACGATGTGTTCATATATAACGGCGAGATAGAAATTCCTGAGGGTAAGGTTGTTTTGCTTATGGATACAAGCGGTGTAAGTGAATATTATGACTTTTTGAGCAGACTTCACGCAGGTCAGACTTTAACGGTCGCAAATCAGGCGGTCGGAGATGACGGTACTTGGAAAACAGCTGAAAACGCGGTAAGCAGTGTCGGTGGCAGACTTGTAACAAACGGAGTGGCAAATTCCGATTTTGAAGCCGGTGCGGCACCGAGAACGGCTGTTGGAATAAAAGCAGACGGCAATATTATTTTCTATACGCTTGACGGCAGACAGTCGGGTTACAGCTATGGCGCTCAACTTAAAACGCTTGCAAAACGTATGGTTGAGCTTGGGTGTGTTGACGCGTTAAATCTTGACGGAGGCGGTTCGACAACCATTTCTGCGTGGTTTCCGGGAAAAGACAATACAATGGTTGTAAATTCACCGTCGGACGGTTATTTGAGAAGTGTTGCAAATTATATTTTCTTAAAGGACAATCGCGAGAGAACGAATATTCCGTGGATAATCAATATTACAGGCGGAACTAATAATAACTATCTTTCGGGAATGACCGCGAATATTAATATAGAAAGCGTATACGATACCGCAAATTATAAAATGGAAGAACCGTATAATATAAAATATCGTGCGGAAACCGATACGGACAGTACGGTAGATGAAAACGGAGCAGTATCGCTTAACGGTACAGGCGATGTTAAAGTTGTTATGTACGGCGATAACGGTGACGTGACGGACGTGACATACGGCGTTTATGAAACACCTGAAGAAATAAAGGTATATAATCAAGCGGACTGGAAAGAAATCAGCGAAATCTATACAGAGGCAAACGAAGAATTACAGCTTAATCTTTCGGCGGCGTCATACAAAAACGGAACCGAATTACTTTCAACAAACAGATTGTATAAATGGGAAGTTGAGGGCGATATAGGTACGATAACAGAGGACGGCATTTTCACACTTGCCGATACGGTCAACAAAGACGGTAAAATAAAGGTGACGGCAGGAAATTTAACGAAAGAAATACCGGTGCATATTTCGGATTATCCGAGTACACCTAATCCGTTTTACGATACAGAAAATCACTGGGCAAAGGATATAATTGCCGATATGGCGGCAACAGGGATTATCAGCGGTTTTGAAGAAGACGGAAAAATGATTTTTAAGCCTGACAACAATATGACCAGAGCGGAATTTGCATCGATGATAGCAAATTACAAAAAACTTGATTTTTCAAAATATGATGATGTAAAGCTTGATTTTACGGACAATGATACAATACCGCAGTGGGCAGTTCCGGCTGTAAAAGCTGTGTATAAAGAGGGTATAATTTTAGGTCGCGTCAATGACGACGGAACAAGCACATTTGCACCGTATGACAATATAACGCGTGCAGAGGCAATGACGATTTTGGGAAGAATACTTCCGAATAATGATGATTTGCCGAATCTTCCGTTTGCGGATAAAAACGATATACCGCAGTGGGCGGAAGAAGGTGTGAGCAAGTTGTATTCGACAGGTATTGTGAGCGGTTATGAGGATAACACGATACTTCCGAATAATAATATGAAACGTGCCGAAGCGGCAACGATGTTGTATAAAATTGAAAATAAATAAAACAATAGGCTGTCGGTTTTTTGCCGACAGCCTATTGTTTTGCCCAAACAAGGTTAAAGTATTCCTCTACGGTCATATTCGCATACTTTTTAAATTCACTGTAAAATTCTTGGGGAGATTTAAAACCGCATTGATTATAATACCTTTCGTAATGAGTATTTCCTACCTTGAAAACCGCGTACTTTGCAAATTCCATACGGTAAAAGTAAATCAGCTCATTAATATTTTTGCCGTAACGGTTTATAAAAATATCGTTAAGCTCCGTTATTGAAATTTTGTGTAATTTCAGATATGGTGAAAAGTCTATATTTATTGACGATATGTTTTGTTTTATAAAATCAAAACCACTCTCGGCAATAAAGTCTTCGGTTGTCAGAAGAGCGGTTTTTGATGAAACATAACTTTCACCGCATACACCGATAAGATTGTACATATTAACAGAATTTTGTATATCGTCTTTATCGTGCATATAGCCGTCATACGCAATATTAAATGCGTTAAAAACTTCGTCGCTTTTCGGAACAAAAACAACGGCTTGGTTAAAATCAAAGTATTGGAGGTAATTTGTAACGAAATTACCGTTAAACGCAATACGCTTTATAGAAAAATTTTCTTGTTGTCTGAGCGAAAACAGAATTGAAGAATTTATAAATACAATATCGCCTTTGCTTACGGTTTGTTCAATGTTGTTTTCGGTGCATATTTTACCTGTTCCGCTTGTACACAAAATGAATTGATGGTGCGGAAAGTTGTTCATAAACATAACCTTTGAAAGATTGTTTATTTCCTGTATATCACATATGTATGACGGTAAAATTTTTTCGTAATTCTTTTTCATAGCTTATATTTCTCCGAATGTGTTAATACTTCTGTATTCCGTAGGCGTAATGCCTATATATTTCTTGAATGTGTTGCAAAAATAACTTTCACTGTTAAACCCGGAATTGATTGCAACATCCGAAAGTGACATATTTTTGTTGCTGACTAAAAGTTGTTTGGAATTTTCTATGCGTATATTGGTAAGAAATTTTTGCGGTGTTATATTGTAAACTTTCTTAAAAATAATTCCGAGATAAGTAGGAGTTACTTTAATCATTTCAGCTAAAGCTGATATTGAAATATCGTGCATATAGTTAGATTTTATATAATCAATACACGGCTTGATTAAATTCGCTTTGTCATTGTTGGGATTGCCCTCAATGCAAGATGCAATATCGAACAATACGGTATACAAAAGTCTGCTGCAAATCGAATGAGCATTTTCGGTATTGGAGTTGTTTAGTTCAATAATTGTTTTAAAATTTTGATATACTTTTTCTTTAATATTTTCGGTAAGGTGAATTACACCGCTTTTTGAATATCCCAAAAACCTCATAAGCTCAATCAGAGCATATCCGCCCATAACGATGTAGTCTGTTTTCCATGGGACAGAGGTGGGTTTATATGAATTTGATGTTGCGGAAGTAAAGTACATAATATCTCCGCTTTGAACTTTGTGCGAAACATTGTTGTGGTCTGTAAAAACACCTTCTCCGCTGTAACAAACGGAAATTTGAGAATGTAGCATAAAACCTTTGCCGCGACTTATTTGTGCTTGATGTTCAAGCGATTCCGAGCCGTAGACATACACCGGTAAAAGTCGTTCTTCTTTTGCTGATACAGGTTTGAACATATTATCCGCCTCCGATATATCTGTTGAGTCTGTCGGCAAAGCGTTGACAGACGCGTCTTTAATCTAATATCTATTATAAAATATCTAAGTACAAAAGTAAAGCAAAACAGTTAGAAAATTTACAACTGTTTTAGAAATCTTATAATTGTAATGCCCTATGTGGGAGTGCTATAATATAATTAACGGACAATGTAATCTTAAGGAGGAGAGAAAACCAATGAATAAGAAAAAGATTATAAGCACAATCTTGGCGTGTGCTATGCTTCCTTTTGGCGGCTTAATCAGTGCATCTGCTCAAGATACAAAACCGACATATGTACAGCTTAATCCGGCTGACGCGTCACCTTTTAACAACGGTGAGTTCCAAGGCTGGGGTACTGCACTTTGCTGGTGGGCAAACAGATTAGGTTACAGTGAAAAACTTACCAATGCGGCGGCAGAGGCATTTTTCTCAGACGAAGGATTGGGACTTGACATCGCACGTTACAACTTAGGCGGCGGTGACGATCCGACACATAACCACATCAACCGTTCTGACTCAAAAGTACCCGGTGTGTACAGTGATTACAAATTGTCAAGTGACGGCAAAGATGTAGAGAGTATTACATATGACATTACGAAAGACCAAAATCAATTAAATATCGCAAAAGCGGCACTAAAAGCAAATCCTGATTTGTATTTTGAAGGGTTTTCAAATTCCGCACCGTATTTTATGACTAAAACAGGATGTACAAGCGGCGGCGGTACTGTAAACAGTGACGGAACAGTTACGTCAAACGGAAATTTGAATAACTTAAATGACGATATGTATGATGATTTTGCCAAGTTTATTGCAGACGCAACAAAGCTTTTCAAAGATAACGGTATAGAGTTTAAGAGCTATTCGCCTATGAATGAGCCTGATACGGATTATTGGGGTTACGGCTCACCGAAACAAGAGGGCTGTCACTTTGATCCGGGTACAAGTCAGTCAAAGATGATTACGGAAACAAGAAAAGCACTTGACAATGCAGGACTTACAGATGTGCTTGTAGCAGGTATGGACGAAACAAGTTTGAAGAAAACCGCAAACAATCTCGGAAGTCTTACAGACGAGGCAAAGACTGCACTCGGCAGAGTTGATACTCACACATATTCAGACCGTGGCTATCACGCACAGGTTAAGGCAAAGGCACTTGAACTCGGCAAAAACCTATGGCAGAGCGAAGTTGACAAGGGCGGTAACGGTGCAACTCTTGCAAGTATGATTATCGAAGATATGAACGGTATGCAGCCGTCTGCATGGGTAATGTGGGATATAGTGGACTTCCATAAGGACTCAAAATTCGTAGACCCGACGAGCGGAAACAAGACTGAGGCTAACAATTCTTTGGCATACACAGGCAGTGTATGGGGCGTAGGTATGGCAGACCATGACAAAGAAGAATTGGTACTTACAAACAAGTATTACACATACGGTCAATTTACAAAGTACATAAATCCGGGTGACACAATTATCGCCTCATCGGCAAACACACTTGCCGCATACAACAAAAATACAGGCGATATTAAAATTGTAGCAAACAATGCGTCAAATTCATCTGATGTGGATTACGAATTTGACCTTTCGGGATTTAATACGGTAGGTACAAACGTAAGAGAAATCAGAACAGATATGGCAGGCAAGGAAAAGTGGGCAGAAATCAAAGACGGTGCCGTACTTGACGGAAAAACTCTTACAACAACTTTAAAAGCAAATACAGTAACAACATATTTGATTGAAACAGGCGCAAAGGTTACAAGTTTTGAACCTACAAGCACAGGTTTAAAATACAGCTATACACCGAGCGAAACATTGAACGGATATAACCAATATTTTGCAGTGTATGATAAGAACGGTTTACTAAAAACTGTTACGGTAAACCAACCGACAGGCGAACTAACTGGTGACTTTACAGATTGCACATTCAAGTTTATGGCTTGGGACGGAGTTACTCCGAAAGCGACTGTAACAAATACTACTTCACAGCTTGGAACAGATTATGCGGTTATTACAGGCAGTGACGTTGAAATTAAACGCGGTGACGAGGTACAACTTGCCGTTGGCACAAACTTAAAAGGTGACGTTACTTGGTCTGTTGACAGTGACGCAACTGAAAACGGTATTGCTGAAATTTCTCAGACAGGTCTTTTGAAGGCTAAGAAACCGGGCAAGGTAACTGTTACGGTTAAGGTAGGTGACTACACAACTTCAAAAACTTATGACATCACTGTTTATGCAACAATTTCGGGTGCGGCAACTGTAAGTGTCGGCAAAACATCACAATATACACTTGATACAAATGCAGAGGGTACACCTGTTTGGAGCGTAAGCGATGAAAAAGTTGCAACTGTTTCACAAGACGGTACAGTAACAGGCGTGTCGGCAGGAACAGTTACAATAACGGCGACAATCGGTGACGTTAAGGCTACAAAAGATATTAAGGTAACAATGTATACTCTAAGCGGAACGGCTTCATGGAAGAATGACTCAACAGCACCGAGTGACGCTAACGATTATCGTAAAGCGGCAGACGGCGACCTTAATACATATTTTGACGGCGTACAAAACGGCTATGTAATGTACGACTTCGGCAAGACTGTTAAAGTAAACAACATAAAACTTGCCGCAAGAAGCGGAAACGGTATGCCTGAAAGAACAAAGGACGGTAAAGTTCAGGCTTCAAACGACGGCATAACATGGACAGATTTGTATACGATTACTGAGGCAATTCCGTCAGGTCAGTACACAACAATAAGCAGTACAGATTTGGCTGATCAAAACGCATATCGTTACTTCAGATATACTAACGATACTAATATGACAAATATCGCAGAATTTTTGATTGACGCAACTCCGTCTTCGGAAACGGCAGTCGGAGCACCGAGCGTTACGGATATTGATGAAATGAGCGATGATTTTGAAGATTCAGCAAATATTTTTAATGCAAGTGCAGGAGATTTGTCGGCAGACGGAAATCAAGTATATGCAACAGGTCTTGAAAGATTCGGTAACGTATTTGTTCCTGTTAAAGCAACTGCAAAAGCAGAACTTTCAGAGGCAAAGTCACTTACAAGCAAGGATAAATTCAGACTTACATTCGATATGTTCTCAGGTTGGGAGCAGAACGGTAAGGAAAATACATTCTCTGTTAAAGACGCATACGGCAACGAGGTTGTAGGATTTACAATCACAGGCGGCGGATATAATCTTAATCAAATGCGTATCGGAGGTACAGACGTACTTGCCAATTCGGAAAAACCGGTAATTCAGTGTACATCAACTGATGTCAAAAATGGTAAATTGCGTGGTGCAAACGGTTGGCAGACCTCATCGCAGAAGTACGCAAACAATATGGGACTTAATAAAAAGGTAGAAATTATAATAGACGGAACAGGTTCGGCAAGCGTAAGCTTTACAGGCGGTGAGACTGATGTAAGCTACACAGGAACAATAAGCACACCTATAAGCGTTAAATCGCTTGAATTAACAGGTTCATACAACGGTGCAAGAGGAAGAGTTGTTTCATATGATAACTTTAACGCAGATGTAATATCATACAGCAGTGAGTTGGCGGCACCGACGCCGACTCCTGAACCAACCGCAGCACCGACGGTTCCTGAAAGCGGCGAGCTTATCAATATGAATTTTGATAACGGCGACTTAACAAGTACATCATCATACGGCAAGGCAACAGGTACACCGAAATTTGTTACGGTTGACAATAAGAAGTGTATTCAGTTTGACGGAACAAGCGGAACGGTTGTTACGCTTACAGACGCAAACGGCAATTCACTTTTGACAGGTCAGAAAAATATCACAATTTCATTTAAGGTTAAGCCGACAACCACAACAACATCATGGTGGTTCTTTGCCGCACCAAACGGCAGTGCACAGACATATCAAAAGGAACAGTATCTTGGTGCAATGACAAACAACGGCACACTTACATCCGAAAGATATAATAACTCCGGTACAAGAAGTCAGTCGGCAACAGGTGCATATAACACAAATGAATGGAACGATGTAATCATTTCGATTGCTGACGGCGTAACGGACGTTTATGTAAACGGAACAAGAACAAGCAGTGTTGATTCAACAGTTAATATCTCGGATATGCTCGGCAAAAATTCAGTTGCATATATCGGTAAGGCTAACTGGGGTACAGGTGAATTCGCAACAGGTTATATAGATGATTTTGTAATCTATAACTATGCTTACGAAAATCCTTTAAATTCACTTGATTTGGGTGATTTGACAGCTGTTACATCTGACATTACAATCCCTACGCAAGAGGGTGTTACTTGGTCAACTTCAGACGCTGCTGTGGTTACAACGGCAGGTAAGATTACAAGAAGTGACGAAACAAAAACAGCTACTTTGACTGCAAAAATGACAAAAGACGGTGTTGAATTTACAAGAAACTTCGACGTAACTGTATTGGGATATACAGCGGTTATTGACAGTTTCAAAGCATATGCCGACGGAAATAAAATCGTTTATGCAAGTGACTGTGATTCGACGAAAGATAAGTATGCCGTAAAGGTTTCATTGGCTGATTCAGACGGTACGGCAGTCGGAACAGAGCAGACAAATGCGGCAGGCAGTTTTGATAATCTTGAAGTAGGTAAGTATAAAATAACAGCAACATTATCAGACGGAACAACAGAAAAGAAAAAGGTGGAAAAGACAATTAATATTAAGAACCTTGATGATATGAGTGCGTACTTGTTTGTTCACTTCGTTGATACACAAGAGGACGCAACTCGTGAACAAATCTATTTCTCAGTATCAAAAGACGGTAAGACATGGACAACGCTTAATAATAAACAACCGTATTTGACAAGTAATGTCGGTACACAGGGCGTTCGTGACCCGTATATTCTTCGCGGTGAGGACGGTAAGTTCTTTATTATCGCAACAGACTTAAGCGTCTATAACTTAAAGAATAACTGGACAGCCGCCGCACAGCAAGGCTCAAAGAGCATTGTTGTATGGGAAAGCAGTGACCTTGTTAATTGGAGCGAGGCAAGCCTTGTAAAGATTAATAATGACAATGCCGGTTGTACATGGGCGCCGGAGGCTTGCTATGACCCTGAAAAGGATGAATATATGGTATTCTGGGCATCGGTTGTAAGCGATGACAGCTATCAAAAGTACAGAATTTACAGAAGTTATACAAAGGACTTCAAGACATTCTCTGCTCCTGAATTGTATATAGAAGAGCCTAACGCGGTTATTGATACAACTATTATCGACCATGAGGGTACATATTACAGATTTACAAAGAATGAGGCAAAATCAAGTATCACAATGCAGGAGTGTACATCTCTAAGCGGTGATTGGAAAGATGTTGCAAACTATAATTTGGGTAGTATGACAGGCTATGAAGGTCCTACAATTTATAAATTAAACGGTAAAAATGAATGGTGCTTACTTCTTGACTACTTCTCAAAGAGTAAGGGCTATAAGCCTTTTGTAACAACCGATATTACAAAGGGTGAATTTACGGCAGATTCAGACTTCTCGTTTGACGGTACATATCGTCACGGTACTGTAATGCCGATTACACAGGCTGAATACAATAAGCTAACAGCTACAGCTGAATAAATGCGAAAAACTGCGGGTAACAATACTCGCAGTTTTTTTATTTGACAAGTGTGATATAATTAGAATAAAAACGTAAGGTGATTAATATGAACAAAAGAGAAGAACTTGCCAGACAGGCATTTAAAGAGGGATACAACTGCTCACAGGCAATGGTGGCGGCGTTCAGTGACTTGATGGGTATGGATAAAAAGACTGCGCTAAGACTTGCGTCATCATTCGGCGGCGGAATGGGCAGAATGAGAGAAGTTTGCGGTGCTGTAACGGGAATGTTTATGGTTGTCGGAATTTTGTACGGATATGACGACGCGAAAGATTATGAGGGTAAAAAAGATACTTATGCACTTGTGCAGGAACTCGCAAATCAATTTAAAGCGGAAACAGGCTCTATTATATGCCGAGAACTTTTAGGTCTTGACGGAAAAGATAACAGTCCTGTTCCGTCAAAGAGAACAGAAGAATATTATAAGAAACGCACTTGCGAAGATAAAGTCGGTCTTGCGGCAAAAATACTTGACGAATATATCCAATCGCATTGCCCTAACGGAACTTGCAATTTTTAACTGACAAAGTCTTTACAGTTTGAAAAATATATGTTATAATGTAAATAGAGTAATATAAATGTGATTTTGAAAGAGTGATAGATATGTTAGATAAAAATGATTTACAGGCAATTCAAGAAATGATTCAAGCGAGTTTACAATCAAATTTACAAGCTATCAATGAAAGACTTGACACAATGCAAGATGACATTACAATTATTAAATCAGATGTAAAGACACTAAAGAACGATGTTAAATTTAACCATAAAACCGAAATAAACGTTATTGATTACATTGAAAATAGACTTGATGAAAAAATAGACAGTAAAATTAATCAGTTAAAGGCTGAATTAAACAAAACAGCATAGAGCATAAATGAATTTATTAAAGGGTGTAAAGTCTTTGACAACAAATAAGACTTTGCATCCTTTTTGTATTTTGGGGAGGATAAAAGAATGAAAAAGTTTATGATAGGATTATTATTTATTATTTTATTATCAACAACATTAAGTGCGAATGCAGAAACAGTAGTTTTAAAAGCAAATAGTTATGATAAGTTGGAAAATGCTTATTTTGACTACCATAATGTAGATGTTTTGTCGAATCAAGAAGGGAACTTCTTTTGGTGGACGGGTACTGAGTTTATAAAATGCTCTCTTTTAGATACTAAATTTACAAAATCCGATGATTTGGTAGAGTGGAGTGATATGGATATTAGCTATGATGTGCGTATGAAAATTAGCAGCCAGTATAGGGCAAACATTAAGCATTATGGGGATAAATATATTGTATATGATGAAGTATATTTCAACCCTTCTTTCATAATAGATAAAATGATAAGAACACATGGTCCGAGAATTAAACCAATATATATATTGGATGAAAATTTTAATTTGGTAAGTGAATTTCAGTTGGATAAACCGTTAACCGATTTTGAATATGTAGACGGTGTTTATTATGCTGAAACACAAGAATACACACAAATAGGAACAACAGACTATGAACTTAAAAATAATACTATTTACTATTCTTATGATGCAATTGATTGGCAAATTGATAATGAAAGGAGTAGTATGCCGCAAAGCAATGGCAGAAATTCTCTTGTATTTCAAGGAGAATTGACAAAATACATAAACTTAAGTAATTATAGGTTTGAAGTAAAAGATATGTTCATCAAAAAAAATAATTCGGATTTAACTAAAGTGGTACAAGAAAGACCTATAACATGTTACTATAAAGCAAAGGGCGATATCTATGTTGAAATGCAATCTGATAATAGTAATACATTCAGAATATCTCGGGACGGTGTATATTCTGTTGATATAGCAATCCCTGAATACAGTGGTAATATATCCGGAAGTGAATACGTTAATTCGTGCAATTTATGGAAAGATAAGCTTGTTTTATGGACCAGAAAAAGATTGGTAGAATATGATATGGCAGATATTGAAGATGTATTAAATGAAAAATGCCCGTCGGATACACCGTATATTGAGTTTGACGGTAATATTCTCGGCTTTGACGTACCGCCGATTATCGAGGACAGCAGCACGCTTGTGCCTATGAGGTTTTTGTTCGAGCAAATGGGAGCAGATGTTGAATGGGATAGTGAAACTCAGACAGCAACAGCAACGATTGAGAATAAGGCAGTAACATTTTCAATAGATAACGTCAACGCGAGAATAAATAATAAACCCGCTAAAATGGATGTGCCCGCAAGACTCGTAAACGGCAAAACAATGGTACCGCTGCGCTTCCTCTCGGAAAATATGGGATATGACGTAGATTGGGACGCCGATAGCAGAACGGCGATAGTACGCTAATATCATTTTATTAATTTACAAGTTTTAAACCTGTAATAATAAAAAGGAAAAAAAACTAATAAATACTTGATTTTTTAGACAAAATATATTAAAATATAATTATTAATATTAAATTACAAAAGATTCAGGAGGATTAATTTATGATTACAGCTGGTGAATTTAGAAATGGCAGAACCTTTGAACACGAAGGTAATGTATTTCAAATCGTAGAATTTCAGCACGTTAAGCCTGGTAAGGGTGCTGCTTTCGTAAGAACAAAACTTAAGAACATAATCAGCGGCGGTGTCGTTGAAAAGACATTCAGACCTACAGAAAAGTTTGAAGAAGCTCATATCGACAGAAAGGATATGGCTTATTCATACGGTGATGACGACTTCTATCATTTCATGGACAACGAAACATTTGATATGCTTGACATTGCTAAGTCAGAAATCGAAGAACAAATGAAGTTCGTTAAGGAAAATGACGTATGTAAGGTTATGTCTTACAAGGGTAACGTATTCGGTGTTGAACCGCCTACATTCGTTGAACTTGAAGTCGTTGATACAGAACCGGGTTTCGCAGGTAACACATCTACAAACGCTACAAAGCCTGCTACTCTTGAAACAGGTGCTACAATTCAAGTACCTCTATTCGTTGATATGAACGAAGTTATCAGAGTAGATACAAGAACAGGCGAATACATGGAAAGAGTAAAATAAGTCTGAATAAAATCGCACACAGCACTTATTTTGTGTTGTGAACAATTTTCTTTCAGCCTTTTGAATGAAAGGAGATTAATTATGGAAGATTTAATTAAAAAAGTTTCATATCTAAAGGGTTATGCAGACGGTCTTGACCTTAGCCCAAAGAGTGACGAAGGTAAGCTTATTATCAAATTGCTTGACGTTATGTCTGAAATGGCTGATACTATTGAAGAATTAAACTCAAGAGTTGATGATGTTGAAGATGTTGTTGACGAGCTTGATGATTGTGTACTTGAAATTGCCGACGATTTGTACGGTGACGATGAGTATGACGATTATGATGACGATGACGACGATGATTATATCGACGATTATGATGACGATGATTACGACAGTGACGGAAATGATTATTTTGAAATTCAATGTCCTAACTGCGGTGAAGACGTTATGATTGATTTTGATATGATTGACGATGATAACGCTATCGTATGTCCGAACTGTCACGAAGAAATCGAACTTGAATTTGATTGCGATTGTGACGATGATGACTGCGACTGCGGACACGAACATTAATATTGAATTGAATAAAAAAGGACTGTTAAGTCCTTTTTTTATTGAGGTGACTTATGAAAGGACTTTATATTCACATACCGTTTTGTAAACAAAAATGCAAGTATTGTGATTTTGTATCATTTCCGTGTATGGAGGATACGGCGGACAAATACGTTGACGCGCTAAAGCGTGAGGCGGAACAATACAGGGGAGAAAAAATAGATACAATATTTATCGGCGGCGGTACACCGTCAATTTTAACACCGAAACAAATCGAAGAAGTTACGAAAATGTGCTTTGATGTATTTGACGTTGCGAGTGACTGCGAATTTACGACAGAGGCAAATCCGGGAACAATGGATGATGACAAAATTAAAGCAATGCTAAACGGCGGTATAAATCGTATAAGTGTAGGGGTACAATCGTTCAATGATGATGAACTGAAAAAAATCGGAAGAATACACGACGCAAAGACGGCATATAATACAATTTGTCATTTAGATAAAATGGGTTTTCAAAATATAAATCTTGACCTTATGACCGCACTGCCGTCACAGACGTTTGAGAGTCTAAAAAATACTTTAAACACAGCCGTCAGCTTGCCTGTAAAGCATATATCGGCGTACAGTCTTATAATTGAGGACGGAACACCTATTGAAAAGGAATATTCAAAAGGACTGCTTGATATTCCGAATGAAGATACTGACAGAGAAATGTATATGCATACAGTCGATTTTCTCGGTAAGAACGGCTTTAAACAATATGAAATATCAAATTTCGCAAAGGACGGATACGAGTGCAGGCATAACGTGAAGTATTGGACAGGTGAGGAGTATATCGGCTTAGGTACAGCGGCACATTCATATATCGGAAACTGCCGTTTTTACAACACGTCTGACATAAACGAATATATCGGCAGTGCGAGAAAAGAAGTAATCGAATTGACCGAAAATGATAAGATAGCAGAATTTATGATTACCGGACTTCGTATGAACAGAGGAGTAAGCGAAAATGATTTTAAGTCGCGTTTCGGCAAGAATATAAAAGATGTATTCGGCAGTGAATTTGATAAATTTATAAAGCTCGGACTTATGCAATATATTGACGGAAGATACAGTCTTACATTGGACGGAATAAACGTGTCAAATTCGATTTTATGCGAGTTTGTATAAGAAATTTGGCAATATGGGATAATTTATGAACATTTTATGAAAAGTTATATTAATCACTTGACAATCGGGTATAATAGTGGTATCTTATAATTGTTAGCACTCAAGGTGTATGAGTGCTAACAAAAAATGCTTATATGACATCTTGTTTAAAGATAGAAAGGAATGTTTGTATATGGATTTGAACGACAGAAAAAGAAAAATCCTGCAAGCAATCATTGATGAATATATAGGCACTGCTGAACCTGTCGGTTCAAGGTCGATTTCCAAAAAGGAAAACTTGGGTTTGTCCAGCGCGACAATCCGTAATGAAATGGCAGACCTTGAAGAAATGGGTTATCTGATACAACCGCATACTTCGGCGGGACGTATTCCGTCAGATGAGGGATATAGATTTTACGTTAATTCGCTTATGCGGAAGTATAAAATAGGTATGGAAGCAGTTGCACAGCTGCAAAGCGTACTTGAAACGCGTGTCAGTCAGCTTGAAAAGCTGATTAGATATGCCGGTGCAATAGCGTCAAATCTTACCGAATATACAACGGTTGTTACAGCGCCTAAGGAGCAGGAATTTGAAATTAACAAGATTGACCTTGTGCCGATTGCCACGCAAACGGTAATGCTTATTGTTGTAACAAGAACTGTAAGAAACAAGGTGATGAATATCGACATTGACAGTGCAACGTGTATGTCACTTGCAAATATATTAAACGAACATCTTGCCGGACTTAAAGCCGGAGAGATAACGTTTGATAAGATACAGGATATTCAAAAAGATATTGAAAACAGACTTTCACTTCATCCGAAAGTTTTGATTGATATAATGCACTTTGTGTATGAAACGATAACGGACAGCGGTGAAACAGAAATATATGTCAACAATGCAAAGTCAATATTGAAATATCCCGAATACAACGATGTTGAAAAAGCGGAAAAGATATTTACTTTCCTTGATGACAAAGAAAATTTGAAAAAGCTTGTTGCCTCAAGCGACGCTGACGGAATTGAGGCTAAAATCGGTAAAGAAAACGATTTTGAAATATTGCAGGATTGCTCATTGGTAACTATCAATTATTCACTCGGCAATAAAAAAGCCGGAAAAATCGGAGTTATCGGACCTAAACGAATGAATTATTCAAAGGTTTTTGCAAGCCTTGACCTTATTTCAAATGAAATAGATAAAATACTCAACGAATATATAAGTGATGAGTAGAGAAAGGGGTAATCAGATGGCTAAGAAGAATGAGGAAGTCAATGAGGAGACATTAGATAAAGAAACAGAAAAAACGGCTGAACCTAAAGAGGCAGAAAAGTCAAACGAGGAAGTCCTTGAAGAAAAGCTGAAAGAACAGACTGATAAATATATGCGTCTGTATGCCGAATATGACAACTACCAAAAGCGTTCGCAGCGTGAAAAAGATATGCGTTACGGTGACGCGGTAATTGATACGGTCGGTGCAATTCTTTCGATAGGCGACAACCTTGAAAGAGCGCTTGCGACTGAAGTTCAGTCGGAGGACGGTCAAAAAATGAAAGACGGTATTGAAATGGTTTTAAAACAGTTCAATGAAACACTTTCAAAGTTGGGCGTTACGCCGATTAAGGCAGAGGGTGAACAATTTGACCCTAATCTTCATAATGCGGTTATGCACATTGAAGATGAAACAATCGATGACAATACGGTTGTCGAGGATTTGATGAAAGGCTACATATATAAGGACGGCCGAGTAGTCAGACACAGTATGGTAAAAGTAGCAAATTAATTATAAATTAGGAGGAATTAAAAATGGGAAAGATTATAGGTATAGACTTAGGTACAACAAACAGTTGTGTAGCTGTTATGGAAGGCGGTAACCCTAATGTTATCACTAACAGCGAAGGTGCAAGAACAACTCCTTCAGTTGTTGCATTCCAAAAAGACGGTGAAAGAATTGTAGGTCAGGTTGCAAAGCGTCAAGCCGTAACAAATGCTGACAGAACAATTATGTCAATTAAGAGAAAAATGGGTACAAGCGAAAAAGTTACAATCGACGGTAAAGCTTATACACCACAAGAAATCTCGGCAATGATTCTTACAAAGTTAAAGCAAGATGCAGAAAGCTATCTTGGTGAAACTGTAACACAGGCTGTTATCACAGTTCCTGCTTACTTCAACGACTCACAGCGTCAGGCTACAAAGGACGCAGGTAAGATTGCAGGTCTTGAAGTTTTGAGAATTATCAACGAGCCTACTGCCGCAGCTCTTGCATACGGCGTAAGCGACACAGGTAAGAAAGTAATGGTATACGACCTTGGCGGCGGTACATTCGATGTATCTATCCTTGATATTGATGACGGCGTATTTGAAGTTCTTTCAACAAACGGCGATACTCACCTTGGCGGTGACGATTTCGACCAGGCAATTATCAACTACTTGCTTGACGAATTTAAGAAAACAGAGGGCGTAGACCTTTCAACAGATAAGATGGCTATGCAAAGATTAAAAGAGGCTGCTGAAAAGTCAAAGATTGAACTTTCGACAACAACAACTTCAAACATTAATCTTCCATTCATCACAGCTGACGCAACAGGTCCAAAGCATATGGATATTACACTTACAAAAGCTAAGTTTGATGAACTTACAGCTGACCTTGTAGCAAGAACACTTACATGTATCAGAAACGCTATGAATGACGCAGGTCTTAACGCATCACAAATCGATGAAGTCCTTCTTGTCGGCGGTTCTTCAAGAATTCCTGCTGTACAAGAGGCTGTTAAGAAAGAAATGGGCAAAGAGCCTAATAAGGGTATCAACCCTGACGAATGTGTTGCAGTAGGTGCTGCAAGACAGGCAGGTGTACTTGGCGGTGAAGAAACAGGCGTTCTTCTACTTGATGTTACACCGCTTTCACTTGGTATCGAAACAATGGGTGGTGTATTTACAAAGCTTATCGAAAGAAATACAACAATCCCTACAAACAAATCACAAATATTCTCAACTGCCGCAGACGGTCAAACTTCTGTTGAAGTACACGTTCTTCAAGGTGAAAGAGAAATGGCTCAGTACAACAAGACTTTGGGACGTTTCAATCTAACAGGAATTGCTCCTGCTCCGAGAGGTGTGCCACAGATTGAAGTTACATTCGATATTGACGCAAACGGTATCGTAAACGTAAGCGCTAAAGACCTTGGCACAGGCAACGAACAGAAGATTACTATTACAGCATCTTCTAACCTAAGTGACGAAGATATTGACAGAGCTGTTAAAGAGGCTGAAAAGTACGCTGAAGAAGATAAAAAGCGTAAAGAAGAAGTTGAAATCAGAAACAACGCAGAATCACTTGTATATCAATGTGAAAAGGCTGTTAAAGACGCAGGTGATAAGATTGACGATAATACAAAGTCAATGGTTGAAACTGAAGTAAACAAGGTTAAAGAGGCTCTAAAGGGTACAGACTCGGCAGCTATTAAGGCGGCTACAGACGAACTTCAAGAAAAGTTCTACGCAGTTGCACAGCAAATGTATCAGCAAGCTAATCCGCAGGGTGATCCTAATGCACAACAGGGTGCACCAAATGATGACGGTGTTTATGAGGCTGATTACAGAGAAGTTGACAACGACGATAACAATCAACAATAATAATGAAAACACTAAAAGGACGGACAAATGTCCGTCCTTTTAAGGCTTTTAACAAAGCCTTTGTATTAACACTTTACAAAACTAAAATATTGTAGTATAATAGCATAGGTAGGTGAAAAAATTGGCTGAAAAAAGAGATTATTACGAAGTGCTCGGAGTTTCAAAGGGTGCTTCTGATGATGAAATAAAAAAGGCATTCAGAAAGATGAGTAAGAAATACCATCCTGACCTTAATCCGAACAATAAAGAGGCGGAGGAAAAGTTTAAGGAGGTAAACGAGGCTTATCAAGTGCTTTCTGATCCTGAAAAGAAAAGTAAATACGACCAATTCGGACACGCAGGTGTTGACCCGAACTTCGGAGCGGGCGGCGGTGGCTTTAACGGCGGCGGTTTTGACTTTGGCGATATATTCGGCGATTTCTTCGGAGGCGGTTTCGGAGGATTCGGAGGCGGTCAAAGAAGAAACGGACCAAAACGCGGTGCTGATATTCGTAAGATTATTGATCTTACTTTTGAAGAGGCGGCATTCGGCTGTCACAGAGAAATGAGTATACAGGCACAGGAAAAATGTGAAACTTGCGGCGGCAGCGGTGCTAAAAAGGGTACGACTGCACAAACTTGTCAGCATTGTCACGGAACAGGTCAAATCCGTACACAACAAAGAACTGTACTGGGTTATATGACTAACGTTACGACTTGTCCGCACTGTCATGGTGAAGGTAAGATTGTAAAAGATCCTTGTCCGGACTGTCGCGGTACAGGTAAGGTAAGAAAGTCGAAGAAGATAGAAGTTGATATTCCGGCAGGTATTGATGACGGTCAGACAATTCAACTTTCGGGTAAAGGCGAGGCCGGCGATAAAGGCGGTCCTAACGGCGACTTACTTCTTACAATAAGAGTACATCCGCACCAGATGTTTAAACGTGAGGGAACGAATGTATTTATAGATATGCCTATATCATTTGTACAGGCTGCTTTGGGTGCAACCGTACAAGTACCTACACTTGACGGCCCCGTTGAACTGAAAATTCCTGAGGGAACTCAAACAGCTTCAAAATTCAGAATGAAGGGCAGAGGTATTCCGTCAATCAGAAGTAAGGTAAGAGGCGACCAATACGTTACTGTAAACGTAGAAGTACCGAGAAACCTTAATTCAAAGCAAAAAGAACTTTTGCGTGAATTTGAAGAAGATAAAAATTATAAACAAAAGAAATCTTTTGCAGAAAAGATGAAAGATTTCTTGAACAAATAAACTTAGGAGGAAGACAATGAACCCGAATATTTATGAACTTTCAAAAATGACCAAAGAGCAGTATGATTTCATAATGAAACGTGCAGAACTTGATATTACAGAACAAATGAAAGTTGCCAAAGAAGTTTCTGACGATGTCAAGGCACGTGGTGACGAAGCGGTATTGGAATATACTGCAAAGTTTGACCGTGTACAGCTTACTGCTGATAAAATGAAAGTAACACCTGAAGAGATAGAGGCAGGCTACAATAACCTTGATAAGGAAACAAGAGAGGCTATTGAATATGCTTATAAGAACATATACGATTTCCATGAAAAGCAACTTCCGGAGGAAATGTGGTTTACTATGGTCGATGACGGACTTATGGTAGGCGAAAAGACTACTCCGATAGTTGACGTATGTCTGTATGTTCCTCACGGCAAGGGTTCATTCCCATCAGTTTTGTGTATGCTTGGTATACCGGCAGTTGTTGCGAAAGTTCCTAAGATTGTTGTTGTAACACCTCCGAATGAAAAGGGTGAAGTTGACGACGCTATTTTGGCAGCGGCAAAGATAATCGGTATCACTGAAATATATAAAGTCGGCGGTATTCAAGCCGTTGCAGCCGTTGCATACGGTACTGAAACAATTCCTAAGTGTCATAAAATAATTGGACCGGGTAACAGTTATGCAACTGCCGCAAAGAGAGTTCTTTCAAACCATATTGACGCAGGTTTGCCGGCAGGTCCGAGTGAAATTATTGTTCTTGCAGACGAAAAGGCTGACCCTGAAAAGGTTGCTCTTGACTGGATGATTGAGGCTGAACACGGCCCTGACAGTGCCGCACTTCTTGTTACTCACTCAAAGGAACTTGTTGAAAAGGTTGTTCCGATTGTAAACAGACAGCTTGAAAAGATTTCTCCTAAGAGAAAAGAATTTATAGAAACAAACCTTACAACATACGGCGGTGTAATTCTTACAAATTCTCTTGACGAATCAATCGATTTTGTAAACGAATACGCACCTGAACATATGGAAGTTATGACAGAAAAGCCTTTCGATACACTTCCTAAGATTAAGAATGCAGGTGAAATTCTTCTTGGTGATTACACACCTGTAACACTTTGTAACTTCGTTTTAGGTCCTAACGCAATCTTGCCGACAGGCGGTTTTGCAAAGACTTATTCATCAGTAAGTGTTCAAGACTTCTTAAAGCGTTCATCAGTAGGCTATGCGTCAAAAGACGGTTTTGAAAATGTAAGAAATTACGCTTACAGATTTGCAAAGGTCGAAGGATTTGATACGCACGGTTTAGCCGTCAAAGAAAGAAAATAATTCCAAAATTGACGCCTATGAAACTCCCGTCAGCTCGAAGTATCAGCATACGTCGTCGCTGACCTGTCGTCCCATATACGAACAATTTTGAAATTATTCAAAATCAAAATTGATACCTATGAAAACAATTTTGAATTTATTATTATAAGAGGATACCACTATGGAAAAGATAAAAGTTACCCGAAAAACAACCGAATCCGAAATGAACGTTGTGCTTGATTTTGCACCGCTTAAAAAGGATTACAGAAAGTACATAAAGACACCTATACCGTTTTTAAATCATATGATTGAGCATATTGCATGGCGCGGTGAGGTCAATATTGATGTTGACTTAAAGCTTGATGAATTTGTTTTGACACACGTTATATGTGAAGATTTAGGTATTGCACTTGGTAAGGCGGCAAAGGAATATATCGACCGTACAGACGGTGCGAGAGGTTTCGGTGACGCAGTCGGTATTATAGATGAGGCAAAAGCGGAATGTGCGTTGAGCTTTGAATCAAGAGCATATTGCGATATTGATTATCACGGTATTGAGCTTAGTGAAAAAGTTGAGGGAATGGATACGGAGGATTTGGAAACATTCCTTGAAGGTTTTGCACAGGGGGCTATGTGTACGCTTCATATTGACCTTGTAAAAGGTCATAACGGACATCATATTTGGGAGGCAATATACCGTAGTTTCGGAAGTGCTTTGAATAAGGTATTTGAAGTATCTGAAAGCCGCAAGGGCAAAACAAGCGGTGTAGCCGGAAAAATTGATTGGGTAATAGAATAATATTAGGGACACTAAATAGGGACACTAAAATTTAGTGTCCCTATTTCTGAAAACAGATAAAATCTGAAAGGAACAAAGTATTAAAAATATGAAACTCGCAAAATTTCTTGATAAATACGATACCGTTATATTTGATATGGACGGTGTTATAACAAGTGAACAGAATTATTGGAATTGTGCGGCACTCACTGTCTGGGAATATCTGAATTACAACAGTGGTCAAAAAATTAATGCCGCAGAGTGTATGCAAAATATTTCAAAAATCCGAAGCCGCGTTTTTTCAGACGATGAGCTGATAAGCGTTTTAAAAGGCAAAGGCGTTAATTCAAATTGGGATTTGGGTTATGTGACGGTGCTTATAGCATGGATATGCAACGGGAAAAATGATTGGAATTATTTTGACAAAGTGCTTGAATATGCAAGGTCATTGTCAGACAATATTATTGATGAATACGATAATCTTGCAATTAAATGTGCCGAAAAAACAGGTTTTGACTATGAATGGCTGAAACGCAACGGAACTATGTGGACGACTATGCGAGATATATTTCAGACGTGGTTTCTTGGTGATGAACTGTTTGAAAAGACTTTTGGATATATACCGATTAATACGGGCAAAACGGGGCTTTTATATAAGGAAGAACCGATTGTCGATAAGAATAAGCTTATTGCAATAATGAGTCTTTTAAGCCGAAATAAACGCGTGTGTACAGGTACGGGCAGACCGTATATAGAAATGCTGCCGCCGATTGAAAATTGGGGGATAAAGCAGTATTTTGCACAAAACGGACTTTGCAATTATGATAATGTTGTCGAGGCTGAAAAAGAGCTTAACAACAATGCACTTACAAAGCCGCACCCATATATGTTCCTAAAGGCGCTTTACGGCACTGATTACAGCAATAAACGCATTGTTGACGGCGATTATGATAAAGCAAAAATAAAGACTACACTGGTTGTCGGTGACGCAGGTGCGGATATTCTGGCGGCACAGGCGATGGACGCAGACTTTTGTGCGGTGCTTACGGGAATACAAGGAGAGAGAGCAAGAGGTTATTTTGAAAAACTTGGGGCGAACTATATTTTAAAAAGTGTAGAAGATTTTTTAGTGGAGGGAGAATAAATGGAAAAACGACTCACAACACCATTTACAAAGGATAAAATTAAAGACCTGAAAGCAGGCGACAGCGTGCTTATAACAGGCACAATATATACCGCGCGTGACGCGGCACACGAAAGAATGACGACAAATTTCAAAAACGGAATACCGTTCCCGATAGATTTGACCGACAACGTGATTTATTATGCAGGTCCATGTCCTGCTAAACCCGGCGAAGTTATCGGCTCTTGCGGACCGACTACAGCCGGCAGAATGGACGCGTACACGCCGATGCTTTTAGATAACGGACTTGGCTGTATGATAGGCAAGGGCGCAAGAAGCAAAGAAGTTGTTGACGCAATGAAACGTAATACCGTTGTGTATCTTGGTGCAATCGGCGGTGCGGGTGCATTGATTGCACAGTCGATAAAAAAAGCCGAAGTTGTCGCATATGACGATTTGGGTACTGAGGCAATCAGAAAACTTGAAGTCGAAAATTTCCCGGCAGTGGTACTTATAGACTGCGAGGGTAATGACCTTTATGAAATAGGTCAGGCAAAGTACAGAGAGATATAAATTAAAATGCAGTGATTTTTTATAATCACTGCATTTTATGTTTATTAAAGATTTTTTGTTACGGCATTGCATAAAGGTATCATATTTTTAAGACTGTCCCATATAAATATTTTTGCACTGTCGGCATTGGTAGCCGTCAAGTTTAAAGTTTTGTTTGTTGTATTTGATGTTAAAGTAGTTGTTTTGACATTTGCAACTTTTCCGTTTTTGTAAAGAACTACAATTAACTCACAATCTGCTGTTACATCGGATACATTTACGTTGAAAGTATATGTATTATTTGATTTTGTGACTTGCGAACTTGTTATTACAGGTTTATTTGTGATTTCTTTTGCAAAATGAATTGTAGCATTGAGCAATGGTGCGTTTGAGTTGTACCGAGTGTCAATATTGATTTTATCCCATTGTTCTTTTGTTCCACTGTAATGCACATCGGTCAAAGTCGTACATCCATAGAAAGCTCTATTATCTATCTTTGTAACGCTTACGGGGATAAATACTTCTTTCAATGAACAGTAAAGAAACGCACTTTGCATAATTTCGCTTACATTCGGTGGAATAGTAATATTTGTAATAGCTGTATCATAAAATCCACCAAGTTTCTTTACACTGTCGGGAATGTTAACTGAAGCAAGTCTTTCGCAGTGAGAAAAGCAATTTAAAGTTTCAACACCGTCCGGTATATTAATTTTAGTAAGATAGCGACACTTTTCAAATGCATTATCATTTATGTATTTTATGCTGTTTGGTAAATTTATAGTGGAAGCGTGAGCACCATCGCCATTTTCATATCCATAGTTTTTATCATCTCCAAAGGCATTGACCGCAATTCCGATTGTATTATTTTTGACGGTTATAGTATTTGCTTGTTTTATGGTATCTCCTTTTAATGTGAGTAACCAATTATTTAAGTATACTAAACCGTTAGGTTGGTTATTGTACCAAGCAGTATCTGAAAAGGCTAAACGACCTATGAATTCAACATTGTCAGGGAAAGTAATGCTTTTTAAATTCTGACAATTAGAAAAAGCTTCAGTTCCGATACTTTTTAAATTTTTAGGAAGTGTTATAGATGTAAGTCCTGTACAATATGAAAAAGCTCTGTTATCTATATATTCTAACGTATTTGGAAAAGTAACACTTACTAAATTTGATTCGTTATAAAATCCGCCACAAATACCGATAGTTCCGTTTTTTACATTAATAGAAGTATTGGACGGCATTGTTCCTTTATAGGTGTATAAGAAGTTTCCACAATAAACAACTCCGTTAGGTTGGTTGTTATACCATTTTGTTCTGGCAAAAGCATCGTTTGCTAAATATTTGCAGCTGTCTGGAATTGATACATCAGATAGCTTTGTACAATTAATAAAAGCCTCTAATTCTATTCTTTCGATACTGTTTGAAAGTGAAATACTTGTTATGTTTTGAAAATCACGAAAAGCGGCGAATGGAATATTTGTAATACCATAGTTTATGACTACCGACTTTATATTGTCTTTTAAATCATACCAAGGTTGCTCGGCATTTTCGCCATATCCGTCATAAATTTCACCTGTACCGCTGATTGTCAGCGTTCCACTGCTGTTGAGCGACCATGTTGCGTTATCACCGCAAGTACCGCTGTCAACTACCGTTGCCGCATATATATACGGCACAAACGTCATAAAAATTGAAATTATTAATATAATTCCACAAACTTTTTTTTTCATAATCTTTTACCTCCATAATATAAATTTTAATAATAAAAAAAGCGTGGCAACAATTCTGAGCCACGCTTAAAAAATGCAGAGCTCGGAATTGTTACCACACAAAACTTTTTACGGTATAAAAGCACGCAAAAAGAGCTTGCATTTTTAACATAATTAAAAATGCGTGCGATAATACCAAATAATTTAGTTTTGTGTGGTATAATTATCATATCATAAAAAACAGAGTTTGTAAATAAAAAAATCATGAAACGGAAAAAATCCGATGGTTTGTTCCATCGGATTTTTTGTTGCTACTATATTTATAACAAAGAAAGAAGTTTCTTTAGATTATACAAGATAAAGTAAATCTGTGTATGTTGGGAACGGCCAGTATTCTTTTGCAACGATTGTTTCAAGAGTATCGGCTGTTTCACGAAGTGAGTCCATAGCAGGAAGAACAGTATCTTTATAATACATACCCACTGCGTATACGTCAACGTCAGGAACGTCTGTAGCGGCGTCAAGAGTATCAATCTTAATCATAAGATCCTCTGTAAGCTCTGTAAGTCTTTGAGCTTTTTCAAGCTCTTTAGGAGCGTTAAGACCAAGTGCTTTCTTTGAAGCAATATCGTCTGTAACGAACTTTGTATATTTTAGGCAAGCAGGAAGAATTTCCTGTTTAGCCATTTCAAGCATTGTAAGCATTTCAAAATGAAGTGTATTGTTGTAATCCTCCATCATGATTTCGCCTCTTGTCTTAACTTCTACATCAGTAAATACTTCTTGCTTTGTGAACAAGTCGATTGACTTCTGAGTTACGAAGTAAGGCATAGCGTCAGGAGTTGTCTTTAAGTTGTACAGACCTCTCTTTTCAGCTTCTGCAACCCATTCATCACTGTAACCGTTACCGTTGAAGATAATTCTTTCGTGATCTTTGAAAATCTTGATTGCAAGTTCAAGAGCATCTTTTGAAATGTCCTTGCTACCATCAAGTTGATCTGCGATTTCTGTAAGTGTTTCGGAAACGATTGCATTGATAACGATATTGATACCTGCGATTGACTGTCTTGAACCTGGAGCACGGAATTCAAATCTGTTACCTGTAAATGCAAATGGGGAAGTTCTGTTTCTGTCTGTTGTGTCTTTTTCAATATCAGGAAGTGATTCAACACCTGTTTCGATTAGCTTACCTGCCTCATACTTAACACCCTTACCGCTCTTTAGCTGGTCAACAACTGCTGCAAGCTGGTCGCCAAGATACATTGAAATAATAGCAGGAGGTGCCTCGTTTGCACCAAGTCTGTGGTCATTACCTGCTGTTGCAACAGATACTCTAAGTAAATCTGCATAATCGTCAACAGCCTTGATAACTGCTGCAAGGAACAATAGGAACTGAACGTTTTCTTCAGGTTTTTTACCCGGCTTTAGAAGAAGTTCGCCGTCTGATGTACCGATCGACCAGTTATTGTGTTTACCTGAACCGTTGATACCTTCATATGGCTTTTCATGTAGTAGGCAGTATAGACCGTGATGGTCGGCAACTTTCTTCAGAACTTCCATAGTAAGTTGGTTGTGATCTGAAGAAATGTTTGTTGTTGAGAAAATAGGTGCGATTTCGTGCTGAGCAGGAGCAACTTCATTATGCTTTGTCTTAGCAAGTACGCCAAGTTTCCAAAGTTCTTCGTCAACTTCCTGCATGAAAGCTGCAACTCTTTCTTTAATTTGACCGAAATAGTGATCGTCCATTTCCTGACCCTTTGCAGGCTTTGCACCAAATAGAGTTCTGCCTGTTAAAAGTAAGTCCTTACGCTTATTTCTAAGCTTTTTGTCAACAAGGAAATATTCCTGTTCAGGACCGACATATGAAACAACTCTCTTAGGGAATTTACCGAATAGAGCCAAAACTCTTCTTGCAGCCTTGTCGATTGCAACCTCACTGCGAAGTAGAGGAGTTTTCTTATCAAGAACTTCACCTGTATATGAAACGAATGATGTAGGAATGTACAATGAGTGATCCTTAATGAATGCAAATGATGTCGGGTCCCAAGCTGTATAACCTCTTGCCTCAAATGTTGCTCTAAGTCCGCCTGATGGGAAAGAAGACGCATCCGGCTCACCCATAACAAGCTCTTTGCCTGAGAATTCCATAATGACAGTTCTGTCATCTGTAGGCTGAATGAAAGAGTCATGCTTTTCGGCTGTAAGACCTGTCATTGGCTGGAACCAGTGAGTGTAGTGAGTACAACCGTTTTCAAGTGCCCAGTCCTTCATTGCATTTGCAACAACTTCCGCAACGGATATATCAAGTTTTGAACCGTCATTGATAGTTTTTAGCAATGATTTGTAAATATCCTTAGGCAATCTTGCCTTCATAGTAGGAAGATTAAAAACCTTCTCACCGAAAATTTCTGCTACATTTCCGTTTTCCATAATAATACCTCCTGAAATTATTGATGCACATATATAATAAAAGTACAATCAAAATGTTTTGCTGAGCTAACAATAAGTATCTTACGAAAAAAGGGCATTTTATATTTAAAAATATAAAACACCCTTGTCTTATCTTCGCTCAATCTATGGGGTTAGTTGTCTTAACTAACTGTTTTCTATGCTTTAATTATACCACTAAATAAAGTTTTGTCAATATGCAACTTGCAAAATTTAGAACAGAATAACTTTTTTTTATTTATGCAAAATGATGAGTGGTGAGGGATACATATTAAAGGGCGACCAAAGATCGACCCTACGAAGAAAATAGGTGCAGTGTCATAGCATATTTGTAATGGTGGGAAGAATAGAGAAAGTGGTGGACGGTGCCTCTACGTCCCGCAAAACTGTGGATAAATGTTGCGATAAGCGTTATTGTAGGCACAATTAATGTGACTGTGAGCGACTGTATTAACAGCGTCATAAAAAAGATTATTTCTGTTCGGCATAAAACCGTCTCATCAAATCAAATATAAATAAAAAAACAGAGTGTCTGACATTCAAAGCCTGTCAGGCACTCTATCAATTATTATTATACCACAAAAAATATTTCTGTCAGGATTATTCAACAGTAACCGACTTTGCAAGGTTTCTCGGCTTATCAATGTCACAGCCCTTTAATGATGCAACATAGTAACCGAATAACTGCAACGGAATAACTGTAAGTGACGGAAGTAACATTTCGTGCGTTGCAGGGATTTTTATAGTATAGTCAGCAACGTCGTCCATATGTTCATGTTCTTCGGTTGTTACGCCCATAACAACCGCACCTCTTGCTTTAACTTCCTTAACATTTGAAACTGTTTTATCAAACAAATTCTTGCCTGTTGCAAGCGCTACAACAAGTGTACCGTCCTCAATAAGTGAGATTGTACCGTGCTTTAATTCACCTGCGGCGTATGCTTCACTGTGAATATATGATATTTCCTTTAGCTTTAGTGAGCCTTCAAGAGATACTGCATAGTCAAGGTTTCTGCCGATAAAGAATATTGAATGGCAATTATAGAACTTTGAGGCAAGATACTGAACATCTTCTTTAGATTTAAGAATTTCAGCAACCTTATCCGGAAGTGCCTCAATTTCTTTAATAAAGTCGGCATATTCTTCTTTAGAAATTTTACCTAATTTATCAGCCATATATGCGGCGATAAGGTATATAACAGTAAGTTGTGTACTGTAGGCCTTAGTTGTTGCAACGGCGATTTCAGGACCTGCCCATGTATAAATAACATCATCAGACGCTTTTGCAATGGCACTGCCGACAACGTTTACGATTGAAAGCACTCTTGCGCCGCGAGCTTTCGCCTCTTCAAGAGCGGCTTTTGTATCGGCTGTTTCGCCTGACTGGCTGATTACGATTACAAGGTCGTCTTTGCCAACGATAGGGTCGCAGTAACGGAACTCTGACGCAACCTGTACTTCAACAGGAATACGGCACATCTTTTCGATTACATACTTGCCGACAACGCCTACATGGTATGCACTGCCGCATGCAACGATATAAATTTTATTGATATTTTTAATATCTTCTTCTGTAAGAGAAATATCGTCAAGAACGATTTTGCCGTCCTTAATTCTCGGACTGATGGTATCTCTGATAGCCTTTGGCTGTTCTTCGATTTCTTTCATCATAAAGTGTTCATAGCCGCCTTTTTCAGCCGCACTTACGTCCCAATCAACCGTGAACTTTTCTTTTTTAACTTCTTCTTTATCTGTATTGTAAACCTTTACGCTGTCCTTTTTAAGTACAACGATTTCGTTATCTTCAAGGTAGTAAATATCTCTTGTGTGCTTTAAAATTGCAGTAACGTCCGATGCGATAAAGTTTTCTTTGTCACCAAGACCGACAATCATAGGACTTGCTTTTCTTACTGCGATAAATTGGTCAGGGTAGTCAACGCAAAGTACACCAAGAGCATATGAACCCTCAACTCTGTTGATAACCTTAATCATTGTATCCATTATGTCACCTTTGTAGTAATATTCAAAAAGGTGAGCGATAACTTCTGTATCTGTTTCAGAAATAAATTTAAAACCCTTGCTTTCAAGTTTTTTCTTTAATGAAATGTAGTTTTCGATAATACCGTTATGAACAACGGCAAAACGGCCTGATTGTGAAAGATGAGGGTGAGCATTTACGTCTGACGGCTCGCCGTGAGTAGCCCAACGTGTATGACCGATACCCATATTACCGCCAAGTTTTTTACCGCCGTCAATTTTTTCTGAAAGAACCGCTAATTTTCCCTTTGACTTAGCAACTTCCAATTCATTATTATTGTAAACAGCAATACCTGCACTGTCATATCCTCTGTATTCAAGTTTTGAAAGCCCTTCAAGCAAAATAGGAGCTGCTTGATTTTTACCTATATATCCTACTATACCGCACATATTATAATGTACCTCCTTATTGTCCACTCGCAATGTTATATTGCTTTACATAAAAATATATATACCATTCTATACTATTCTCACAGATTTTTCAATCCTTTTTTTTGATTTCGTGTTGTATTTAGTAAATATTGCTGATATAATATAGGTTAAGATGAGTTTTTTGTGGAGGATTAAAAACAATGAAGTTAGTTTATGAAAACAAATTGTCCTGCGAGAATGACGTAAAAGATTTCGTTCTTGAGGGCAGTGCCGAGATATATTTTGAAAACGGTAAAATGCGTATGAAAAATGCGTTGTCTGCCGATTTGGGACAAAAGTCAAACTTTGTGTATTGGTGCAACGAGGACTTCCCGTCAGATGTGCAGATAGAGTGGGATTTCAGACCGATTGAAGAGCCTGGATTGGCAATTTTGTTCTTTTCGGCAAAGGGTGTGAACGGTGAAGATTTGTTTGATCCGTCATTGCAGGAAAGGGACGGACAGTATAATTTGTACCATTCGGGTGATATAAATGCGTACCACGTTTCATATTTCCGCAGAAAGTGGGACGAGGAAAGAGGTTTTCATACCTGCAATTTAAGAAAAAGCAAGGGCTTTCATCTTGTTGTACAAGGTGCAGACCCTATTCCGAATTGTGAGGACGCATTTGAAAGCTATCATATAAAACTTGTTAAAAAAGACGGTAAGATTGATTTTATAATTAACGATTTGCCTGTATTTTCGTGGCAAGACGACGGAAAGGAATACGGTCCTGTTTTAGGCGGCGGAAAAATAGGTTTCAGACAAATGGCGCCTATGATTGGTGAGTATTCTAATCTAAAAGTATATTCTATATAAAACAGGAGAGGTAAAATGGATAAACAGAATAAAGCGTTCAAGGTGCTTGAATTTGACAAGATACTTGAACGACTTTCATCTTATACGGAGAGCAAGGACGTAAAAAAACGCATTGAAGAAATAGTTCCGTATACGGAATTAGAGGACGCAAGGGCGGCACAGAAAGAAACGACAGAAGCAATGTCAACCTTATTAAAGCTCGGCTCACCGCCGGTAGATCTGTCTGTTGAAAATGTGCTTGGAGCTGTAAAAAGAACAGAGCGTGACGGTGTACTTCATACAAAGGAACTTATAAACATATCAAGACTTTTGTATGTAGCAAGACGTATGAAGTCGTATATAGACGAATCAGCCGAAGAATGTACAATTCTTCACGGTATAGAGGAGGCTATCATAACGGCAAAACAACTTGAGGACAAAATTAATTCGTGTATCGTTTCTGAAAATGAAATTGCCGACGATGCGTCACCTGAACTTAACACAATCAGAAGAAAAATAAGAAATCTAAACGGCAAGATTAAGGAAAATCTTAATTCTATGATTCACTCAACGCATTACAAAAAGTTTTTGCAAGACCCTATTGTAACAATGCGTTCGGACAGATACGTTATACCCGTAAAGAGTGAATACAGAGGTGAAGTAAACGGTATTGTACACGATACGTCCGCGAGCGGTGCAACTCTGTTTATCGAGCCTATGAGCGTTGTAAACAACAACAACGAAATCCGTGATTTGCATACGAAAGAGCAACAGGAAATTGAGCGAATACTTGCGGAACTTTCGGCACTTGTTGCGGAAAACAGTCATACAATTTTTGTGGATTATAAATACGTGACTGAGCTTGATTTTATGTTCTGCAAGGGCAGACTGTCGCTTGATATGAACGCAAATGAGCCTGTGCTGAACGACAAAGGTATTATCCGATATAAAAAAGCACGTCATCCGCTTATCGACAAAGAGAAGGTCGTGGCAAATGACATAATGCTTGGCGGCGAATATGATACGCTTGTCATAACAGGTCCGAATACGGGCGGTAAAACAGTAACGCTTAAAACTATCGGATTGTTTTCGATTATGGCGGCGGCAGGACTTCATATTCCGGCACAGGATAACAGTGAAGCGGCTGTATTCCATCATATTTTTGCGGACATCGGTGACGAACAGTCAATAGAACAGAGCCTTTCGACATTCTCGTCACATATGGTCAATACGGTGAGCATACTTGAAAATATTGATTTTAATTCACTTGCACTGTTTGACGAATTGGGTGCTGGAACTGACCCGACAGAAGGTGCGGCACTTGCTATATCAATATTGGAATTTCTTCGTGCAAGAAAGGCTACAACCGTTGCGACAACTCATTACAGTGAATTGAAATTGTTCGCGCTTTCGACTGACGGTGTGGAAAATGCGTCATGCGAATTTGACGTTGCGACACTTCAGCCGACTTACAAACTTCTTATCGGAGTACCGGGTAAGTCAAATGCGTTTGCAATTTCACGCAGACTCGGACTTGACGAAAGAATAATTGACAGAGCAAACGATATATTGTCTGATGAGGATATAAAATTTGAGGACGTTATAACAGACCTTGAACAAAACCGTGCAAAGGCGAGAAAAGAGGCTGACGAGGCGGCAAGAATGAAGCGTGAACTTACCGATCTCAGAAAGCAGATTGAAAATGACAGAATAAAGCTTAAAGAAAATAAATCAAGAATACTTGATGAGGCAAGACGTGAGGCGAAAATACTTGTAATGGACGCAAAGGATGAGGCGAATAGCATTATTCGCGACCTTGAAAAAATGCGTCAGCAAGGTATTTCAAACGGCGGCAATCTTGACAAAAAGACTTCCGCAATGCGTGACAAGCTGAAAAAGAAAGAAGATACGATTGATAAGGCAATGGCGCGTGCGGCAAAGCCGAAGAAAAGATATGTCGAACCGCCTAAAAATCTTAAACCGGGTGCAACTGTTAAAATCGTTGATATGAATCAAGAGGCGACAGTTTTAAAAGAGCCTGATAAAAACGGCAATGTTCGTGTTCAGGCGGGTATTATAAAAATGGACGTGCATATAACGAACTTGCGTAAGGTTGAAGAAAAGAAGTCAAAGGAATTGGCTGAAAAGTACGTCAGAAGTACGAGGGCTTTTGAATCAAAGTCAAAGAACGTTTCAACGGAAGTTGACGTCAGAGGACAAAATCTTGAAGAAGCGTGGATGAATGTTGAAAAATTCCTTGACGATTGCTACCTTGCGGGAATTTCGCCTGTAAGCATTATTCACGGTAAAGGTACTGGCATTTTGCGTAAAGGCTTGCAGGGATATATGAAAAAACACAGATACGTCAAATCGTTCAGAAACGGCAGATACGGCGAGGGCGAAGACGGTGTAACGATAGTAGAATTAAAATAAGGTGATATAAATGGCAAAGGACAAAAAGAATGTAACAAATGCAATGCGTTTGCTTAATGCGTCAAAGATAAAATATGAAACGGTTGAATATGAAGCTGATGAAGTCGGCGAGCATTTCGGTGAGGCTATCGCCGAAATGACAGGTATTCCGCCTGAAAAATCATTTAAAACTCTTGTCGCAAGAGGTGACAAAACGGGTATAATGGTTAGCTGTATAGCGGTAAATCACGAAGTGGATTTAAAAAAACTTGCAAAGGTTTCGGGTAACAAAAAGGTTGAGATGATACACGTCAAAGAACTTTTGGGACTTACGGGGTATATCAGAGGCGGAGTATCGCCTGTCGGAATGAAGAAGAAATATCCGACATATATAAACGAAACGGCACAAAACTTTGAAACAATCGCAATCAGCGGCGGAAGATGCGGTACAACGCTTATCCTTTCGCCGAATGATGTGCAAAAAGCAACAGACTGCGTATTCGCAGACATAACGAAAGAATAACGGAGGGCAGAACTATGGCAATTTTTAAACCGGCGGACATACTTATTCCGCAAAATGTTGATTTCACAAAGTGGAGCGTTGTGGCGTGTGACCAATACACGTCTGAAAGAGAATATTGGGAAGATGTAAAAAATATTGTCGGCGACAGTCCGTCAACATTGAATATTATTTTCCCTGAGGTTTATCTTGAGGACGGTGACGGAGACGAACGTATCAAGAAGATAAACAGCACAATGGAGGAGTATATAAATAAGGGTATTTTCAGAGAATTAAAGGACACGTTTATATATGTAAAACGTACTCAGCCGAACGGAAAAACACGTCACGGTATTGTCGGAATGCTTGATCTTGAAGAATACGATTTTTCAAAAGGCTCACAGTCAAAAGTTCGTGCAACTGAGGGTACAATTATCGAACGTATTCCGCCAAGACAGCGTATAAGAAAAAATGCACCGCTTGAGGCACCGCATATCCTGATACTTATTGATGACAGAGAAAAAGCGGTTGTTGAACCGCTTGAAAATCAGATAAATGATTTTGAAAAGATTTATGATTTTGACCTTATGAAAAATTCGGGACATATCGTGGGTTATAATGTAAATGAAAGTGCAAAGAAGAATATACTTGATGCAATAGAAAAACTCGGCGATAAGGCTGATTTTGAGGCGAAATACGGTGTTAAGGATAAGGGCGTGTTGATGTTCGCGGCAGGTGACGGAAATCATTCTCTTGCAACCGCAAAGACTTGTTGGGAAGAAATTAAAAAGGAACTTTCAGAGGAAGAAATTAAAACTCACCCTGCACGTTTTGCGTTGGTTGAGCTTATGAATATCCACGACGAAACACTTGAATTTGAACCTATTCAACGTGTAATATTTGAAACAGAGCCGAAGAAATTGCTTGATGAACTTGTTGCGTTTTACGGTGCGGAATATGAAGATAACGGCGGTCAGCGTATTGATTATACATACGGCGGTAATGAGGGCAGTATCTATATTAAGAATACAGACTCAAATCTTCCTGTCGGAACACTTCAAAAATTTCTTGATAAGTACCTTGCCGAAAACGGCGGTAAAATTGATTATATCCACGGAAACGACGTTGTAAGAAATCTTGCAAAGGCAGATAATACAATCGGTTTTATGGTTGATTCAATGGAGAAGAACGACTTGTTCACAACAGTTATAAAGGACGGCTCACTTCCGAGAAAAACTTTCTCAATGGGTGAGGCGGCAGATAAGAGATTTTATCTTGAATGTAAGAAAATCAGATAATAAAAAAGTGCGGTCAAATAAAATGACCGCACTTTTCAAAAAAGTAGACAAAACCTTTATGGTTTTGTCTACTTTATTTTGGGGAGTTTGAGGTGCTTTTTCAGTAGTTTTGCCTGTGGCAAAACCGCTCTACGAGCGTCGGATGTCTTTCCGATACGACCTCATTAAAAATCATTTCTGGCGACATGTGCGGCAGAAATGGCTTAAAATCTAAAGTTTCGACTTTGGAGGAACTTTATGATTTTTTCTCTGACAATACTCAAAAATTACATCGTATGATGTGATTTTTGGAGCTGTCGACATTTTGGCGACAGGCTCTGGTCTTTATATTCTCTTGCTTGCTTTATGATAAATAAAATACGCAAAAACGGCTGTGACAAATTCGGCGAACGGAAAGCTTATCCATACGCCTACTGCACCGAAAAATCTACTGAAAACGAAAGCAGCTGGAATTATGATTATTATATATCTAAAAAGCGAAATCCACAATGACGGCATACCTTTTCCAAGCCCCTCCAAAGCACCGGAGGACGTTACGGATACAGCTGATACGATAAATCCTATACTGATAATGTTAAGTGCCGTAACGCCTAATTTAAGCGTGGCAGGGTTTGCAGTAAACATTCCGAACAGTGTAGACGGCATAATCCACGAAAGTGCAGTACCCAAAGCCATAATTATTGCCGACAGCAAAAGTGCGGTGTTATATATTTGCTTAACACGTTTGTGTTCACCTGCACCGTAGTTATAGCCTATGATAGGTCTGATACCTTGAATAAGACCGTTGGCGGTTAGGTATATAAATGTTTGAAGTTTGTAGTATACACCGAGTACAAGAACATATGAGCCTGAAAATTCGGAAAGTATTCCGTTAAGTGCCGTTATAAGCAATGACGGAAGTGCCATATTAAGCATAGCCGGTACACCGATTGAGTATAACCTTTTCAGAAGTCGTTTGCCGGATTTGAGCAGACTTATTCTGAATTTTGCCTGAATAGGACTTGCAAAGTAGAATATGAAGTAAATGATAAGCGTTATAGTCTGTCCTATACCTGTGGCAAGTGCCGCACCTTGAATACCCATAGCGGGAAAAGGTCCTAAGCCGAATATCATTAACGGGTCAAGAATAATGTTTGTGACACAACCGCATATCATACTTATCATTGATACGTTCATTCTGCCGACTGCTTGGAAAATCTTTTCAAATGCTATGCCGACATTTACTATTGTTGAAAATGAAAACACGATAGTTGAGTACATTACGGCAAGATTGATAACATCTGTATCGGTTGTGAACATTTTTACGAAGTACGGCATACCGAATATTGAAAAGAAGGTAAGTATAAGTCCGTGTATAAAGCTTAGAAACAATCCGTAAGTTGTTGCTCTGTCTGCGTTCTGCATTTCGCCCGCACCGAGATGGAATGCAACTACCGCATTTATGCCTACACCAAATCCGACTGCGATAGAATTGACAAGATTTTGAATTGGGTAGACAAGCGAAAGTGCGGTCATTGCGTTTTCGCTCACTTTTGCGACAAAAAAACTGTCGATGATATTGTACAGTGAATTTACCGCCATAGATATTATCATAGGTAAAGCCATTGAAAGCACAAGCGGCAATATCTTTTTTTCTTTCATAAACGTTTGATCCATAAATAATTCTCCTTATATTTATTCCGAAAAAAAACTATAGGGTTAATACTGTTTGACTCAAAAACAGAAAACCCTATAGTCTCATTATAATCCGGACAAGATTATTCAATTTTATATCAACCTGTCGGACAGGCTCAAATTTTATATAATTTCCACAGTATGTCTTGTTGCGTGACAGTTTACGTTTACTGCAACCGGCAAGCCTGCAATGTGGGTAGGGAATGTTTCCACATTTACGGCAAGGGCGGTTGTTGTACCACCCATACCCTGAGGACCTATTCCCAGTTTATTTATTCTTTCTAAAAGCGTTTTTTCAAGCTCTGCATAAAAAGGATTGGCATTTGGAACGTCAATATCTCTTGTAAGAGCCTTTTTAGCAATTTGTGCCGCTTTATCCATAGTACCGCCGATACCTACGCCGATTATCATAGGCGGACAAGGGTTTGCACCGGCTTTTTTGACTGTTTCGATAACGAAGTCAATAACTCCGTTTATGCCGTCTGACGGATTAAGCATTTTAAGTCTGCTTTTATTTTCACTGCCGAAGCCCTTCGGTGCAAATGTGATTTTAATTTTATCGCCTTTAACGAAGTCATAGTAAATAACAGCCGGAGTATTATCCTTTGTATTCACTCTGTCAAGCGGATCGCGGACAACCGACTTTCTTAAATATCCGTCTGTATATCCCATTGAAACACCCTTGTTTACGGCGTCTGTTATTGTGTCACCCTCAACAAAAACTTCATTGCCGATTTCGATAAAGAACACCGCCATACCGGTATCCTGACAAATAGGAACTTCTTTGCTGTCGGCAATTTCGGCATTCTTCAAAAGGTTTTCTATAACACCTTTTGAAATATCCGATTTTTCGGTTTTGACACTGTTGCTAAGTGCAGATTTGATGTCTTTGTTTATATGACAATTTGCTTTGATACACATACCCTTAACAACTTCTGCAATGTCATTTGAATTTATAATACGCATAAATTTTTCTCCTTATCTTATATCAATACCCATGAGTCAAACCATTTCAAGAAGTGGTCAACGTAGTCTACACTGCACGGATGACCCGAAAGAATAGGGTAGAACATTGCAAACAATACGATTGCAAGTCCTGCATATACAAATGCACCGTACATAACCGCCTTTTTATTCTTCGCCTCGTTATAGATGTTGAGGATTGAATAACCGAGCATAAGCACGATAAACGGTACGCAAGGGAAGTAGTGGTATATAAACGTAAGTCTTGTAACAGGTATCCACGATACAAGCTGTGCAAGGTAAGCGATTACAAGGAATAATGCGTTTTTATCTCTGTTCTTGAAAATCAAATATACCATATAGAAGAATGCCGGAATACCAATCCACCATACAAGCGGATTACCGAACGAGCTGATACCCTCTTTAACCTCCGATGTAATTGTTCCCGAATAGTACCATATAGGACGTTTCATAATAATCCATTCATACCAACGTGACGAGAACGGATGCTCTGAGCCGAGAACGGTCTTTGAATGGTAAGTAAGCATTGAACTTTGGTTATCAATAATAGTCTTGAAACCTTGCGAATTCGGTGCTTGCAAGTACGGAATATATGCAAGACAGTATATAATAAGCGGTACTATTACGAAGAATATACAGCACCATAAAATTGTTTTTATCATATACGGCTTAAAGTTGTCAATTATAAATTTGTGACTTATTCCGTTTGTTTCGCCGTTTGGTGTTTTAACTGCGACACGGTACTCACTGTAACGCTTGTAAAGTGTTATGAAGAACAGTACCGCAAGTCCCGCGCCTGCATATATACCTGTCCATTTACTTGCTATGCCGAGTCCCATACTGATTCCGCACAATGCAAGTGTGATAAGTCCTTTTTTGAATGACGAATCATAGAAACTTGTGCTGTAATACTTATACATAAAGTAGTACATCAGCATTACAAAGAATGTGATATATACGTCTATTGTTGCAATTCTTGTCTGTGCGAAGTGCATAAAGTCGAATGTGAGCAAAAGGCAAGTAACTATTGCAAGCCAAGATTTCTTTAGCAATTTCTTTGCAAAAAGGTATATAAGCGGTAACATAAATATACCGAATACAGTACCGACAATTCTCCAGCCGAACGGACACATTCCGAATATTCTTATACCGATTGAAATAAATACTTTACCAAGCGGTGGGTGAGTCCATTCGTATACGTTTAGATGATGTACAAATTCATAGCCTGTACGTCCGTGATAAATTTCGTCAAAGTATGTGCCGTTTCTGAATGATGAACGCTCCGGAACTTCCTGCTGTTCGTCAAACAAAGCCTGTCCCTCTGACGGTGTTGCCGAAACGGGCTCTATAAGGTTGCCCGAAGAATCAAGCAAGGCAAATTCTTTCATTGAAAGCTCTGTGCCGTTTGTTGAAAGTGTAACATATCTTGCTGTAACGCTCTTTGTTTTTTCTTCCCAATGGAATACAGAACCCTCTGTAAGTGTTTCCGTAGCGGTTGTATTGTTTGATGAGTCCGCAAAAGTGATTGTTAAATTGCGGTTGTCCTCAAGTTCATATGAACCAAGGAAGAATTTATATTGGCTGATGTTGCAGTCCTTACCCAAATCAAGCGTTACAGGTGCGTCTGAAATCATATATTCCGTTTCTGCCGCGTGCATATCGCCGAGGTCGTAAAGTGCGATACATGAATATACAACGACTATAGCCGCCATTGCAATAACGTCTACACGGGTTATTTTAGGAAATATTTCGCTTACGGTGAATTTAGCCTGTTTCTTAACAGGAGTATTTGAGAATGTTTTTGAACTTTTTGTATTCTTTTGATATGCTTGTTTTGAATTTTTCGTACTCTTAACTTCTTCTTTTACCGTATCTTTAAGTTCGTTGCCTGCATAAAGTTTTTGCGTCAAGTAAACTACAAATATCATAAGTGCGACATTTATTAAAGACGCAATCAAAACAGGTGCGGAACGGAAGTAGTCGTTCGGACTTTTTTCGTATACAAACAGTACCCATGCAGTGTTAAAGAACTGCGAAAGTGTAACAAGTGCATACATAATAAAGTTTTTGAAATCAGTCACTGAAACAAATGCCAAAAGCAAAAGCCCCATTGCAGGGAATGCGTAACGGTCGTGCATTTTTGTTGAAAGCATATATGTCATAAACGCAAGCAATGCACCGACAAAGTAATACTTCGCATTGTTTTTGCTCTTGAAGAATACATATACCGAATATGCGACAATGGCAATAAGGAATACATAACCGATAACAGTTGTGAACGATGAAAGACCTTCCCAGTTTTTACCCAATGCACCCCACAAGTTAAACGCATTGACCGTTAGGTAAGGATATGACGCCATAGTCGTGGTGTATTGGTCGATTACATTTGATATTCCGAACGGAAGTGCAAGCAACACCATAAGGATTATTGCACTGACACCAAATCCTAAATTCTTTAACAGCTTTTCTTTGCTGAAATCTTTTATAAATACATTTTCGATTATACCGAATATAAGTATAGGCGTAAATATAAATGCCTGCGGTTTTATGAATATACATATTGCGAACATAAAATATGAATAAATCATTTTCTTTTCGCTTATGAAGTATATCATAAGAAGTATAAACAATGTATATACCGAATCAACTTGTCCCCAAAGAGAACAGTTTACTACAGTTGCGGGATTGAAAAGGTATAGCGACGCGAACACGGTTGAAAGTCCATCTGAAAACTTTTTCTTTGCAACTTTATATATAAGTACACCGGCGAGAATATCGCATACAATAGCCGGAAGTTTTACAAGTGCGTATTGCGCACCGTCGGAGAAACCGAACAGTTTTTCAATCGCACCGACTATATAGAGGACATACATATATCCCGGCGGATAGTCGTGAAACATATCGAGTGTGTAAAACTTACCGAAACCGTTTTCAAAAACGGCGTTTGACCAGCCTATGAAACAACTCATATCAGTGTTGTGTCCTCTGTAGACCGCTCCGAGGATTAAACGAAGTATAAATGCCACTGCCGCGGCGGCAATAATATACATTGCGTTGTTATCCTTTTTCACATTGCTTTTTAGTGCCGGATTGATGTAATATGACCATACAGCAAAAGCGGCAAGTGCCGAGAAAAGCACTGTTAATGAAATTCCAAGCATATTTTCACCTCATATTTTAATAATTATTATCTCAACTTATTATTTTACTATATATTCCTATATAATGCAAGCATAAAAAAATATAAAAATTTTTTCAAAAAAAATGTTTGAACTTGTAATATGGTGGTATATATATAGTAACAAAGATAATTTATTAAAAATAATCTTTGGCTAAACACAAAAGGAGTGAGTTTTATGAAGTTCAAAATTATTGGCAGAAGATACGATGTGACAGATAAGATCAGAGATTATGTTGAAAAGAAATTGGGAAAGCTTGATAAGTTTTTCAAAGATGAATCTGAGGCAAGAGTCGTAATCGGAACGATTAAAGATAATGATTATATTGAAGCTACAATTTATGCGGCAGGTATGATGTACAGAGCAGAGGCATCGGATAAAGAAATCCTTGCCGCAATCGATAAGATTGTAGACGTTATCGAAAGACAAATCAGAAAGAATAAGACACGTCTTTCAAAGAAGATAAAGAGAGATGCTACTCTTGACGCAAAACTAATCAGCGGTGCGACTTATACAGAGGGTGAAGAAATAAAAGAATTTGAAGTTGTTAAGACAAAGAGATTTACCGTTAAGCCTATGAGTGTTGAGGAGGCTATTCTTCAAATGAATTTGTTGGGTCACACATTCTTCGTATTCAAAAATCAGGAAACTGATGAAATGAATGTTGTATATAAGAGAAAAGACGGCAAATATGCTGTTATTGAATCAATAGAATAATATGTAGTGATGCACCTTTCGGGGTGCATCATTTTTTTGATTTTAATTTCTGTATCGGTCACACAAATTTGAAATCAATAGTCCGAAAATAACAAAGAAAAGGATAACGGCTATAACGATAAGTGGGATAAGAACAGCATTAAAAACTTCAGGGAACGATACTCCGAAAATCAAACCTATAGCAAGTGCGAATACTGTACTTAGAACGTATAAAATTAGGCTTATGCCGCAATTTTGTCTGCAACTCATAATATTAAAACTCCTTTCAAAATTTTTGAATGTTTCTTGTAGAGCATTTCTGCTTTACAGTATATAATATGAAAACAGTATAGTTTTGTTACAGTAAAAAAAGATGTAAAGTTCAAAACTTTACATCTTTTTAATATAACTTTTTTCGTTTTGGTTAAGTCCTAAAAACCACATTGACACTGCATAAAAGACGGTGAAGATAATACCGCACAAAGCTATTGAGAACAAATTATCCGAAACAAAATGACGGATTACGATTATCGTCAAAATCGGAATAATCAAAGACGGAATAAATTTAAAAATCTCTTTCCAAAAATATTTAATATCAAGTCCGACACGTTTTTGATAATATATATTCATTATAATTATATTCCCGACAACAAGGCTTAAAGCCGTACCGAATGCGCAGCCAAGCTCGCCGAATTTTATACACAGCGGAATGCTTACGGCAATATTAATTGCGGCGATTACAAAGTACAAAACCGAGCGGAATTTGTGCATATCTTTTGCACGCTGAATTTCAATACCGATAGATTGAATTGAAGTTACAAGCAGCGGCGAAATAAGCAGTAATGCGGTATAGTAGGGGATATTGCTGTCAATCCCCGACCAAAGTTTGATAAAAGGTTTGCCTACTGCGATTATTATAAAATAAATATAAGCCATAACGACAAACTGCACTCTGCCGAATGACGCAAAAAATTTGCTTGTTTCTCTGTTGTCGGCATGGTTTGCGATAAGCGTATGTGCCTTTGGCGTCATAAGTGACGAAAGTGCATAGGAAAATGTAAGAAAATATCCGTTGAATTGAGAACCTACTGAATAAACGGCTACATTTTTTGCACCGCTGAACATTCCGAGCAGAATTTTATCGACATTCCAATTAATTTGGTCACTTATAATATTCAAAAACACAAAAAACGAAAATACCGAAAGCTGTTTGAAAACATTTTTATCAAATGCAAAGCAAAATCGCATATTAAGTTTTTTTATACAATACACCGTACCGCAAAGCAGTTTTATAACGGTAATCGCCGTCATACAAATCGCAACGGAAACCGCACCGTGTCCCATAATCAGCAAAGGAAAAGTCAGCATGGGATTTAAAAGTGACGATATTATAATCAGAATTTTCTGAAATGAAAAACGCTCTTGTGCGATTATATACGAATCGGATATACTGCACGGAAATGTAAACGCAAGGTTTACGGTCATTATGCCGAGCAATGTTTTCAGTAATTTTATCTCGCTTGCGGTCATTGATTTGCCGAACAGAGTTGATGTGTTCATCGTTATAAAACCGCCGACGATAAGCGACAAAATTGAAACGGAAATAAATATTATCGTAAACATACCGTTCAGAACCGATATTGCGTTATTGTCATTGTCGGCTTTGTATTGTGAATAAAAACGCATATACGAACTTCCGAAACCGAAGCTTAAAATGCTGAGACTTGACATTGTGGAGATGGCAAGCTGAAGAAGCCCGTAATTGCTTTCACCCAAAAGTCTAAGCATAACGGGAGTGTATAAAATGCTGATTATGCTTTGTATAAAAATGGCTATATATGAAAGTATAAATCCTGATTTTAAATTTCTCATATTGCTACCTCATCTGAAAAATCTTTGCCAAAATCTCACAATGTTTATACAGACGGTAAGTAAAAAAGGTCTGTTTCTTTTTATAAGTTTGAAGTACATACGGTGGAAAAACGGCAAGGAGGAAATATCTATTTTATCGATAAAACCTTTTTCATCGGCAAATGTACATATTTCTCTGATGTGATTTAGCTTTGTCTTAATCGGAACTGAATTTGCTTTTTTCAGTTCGTTGCTTATTGCGGTTTTCGCAAGATAAGAATAGTAGTATTCAAGTTGATTTGAATACGGTGAATTTGCGATTGATGAATTTGACAAAAATTCATACAGTGACTTGAAACAGTCAAAATATGAACTGTCATAACTTACCGTCATTTGAGTGCGGGAACGTCTGTAATGATACAAAGACAGATTTTCCAAGAAATACAGACTGTCACATTCAAGCAAATACGGATATACACAAGCCGCGTCCTCACCGGTGCGAATATCGTCATCAACCGCCATTTGATGTTTAATGAGTTTTTCTCTTTTGTAGAGCTTATTCCATATGACAGGGTATATTCCGAACTTATAAAACACACCCGTATAAATCATTTTAGGGAACACGTTATTTTCAAGCTGTTCACGGTTATAGTAACCGCCGCTTATATTGATATGCGTGCTGCCGGAAGAAAACGGAACGGACTTGTTTTCGTGTTCAACGTCACACATAACCATATCGCAATTATATTTTTCCATTGCATTAACCATATGTTCGTACATATGCTCGTCAATCCAATCGTCACCGTCAACATAGCCTGCATATTTGCCGACCGCAACGGAAAGCCCTGCTTTTCTTGCACTGACAACGCCGCCGTTTTCTTTATGAATAACTCGTACACGACTGTCTTTTTTTGCGGCGGCGTCACATATTTCAACGCTGTTGTCCGTTGAACCGTCATCTACAAGTATAAGTTCAAAATCGGTAAAGGTTTGTGAAATAATGCTGTTGATACATTTAGGCAGAAAAGAACCTACATTGTAGACAGGTACGATAATACTAAGTAATATGCTCATTCACGTTCTCCTTTACATATGATTTTGCTATTGACAGTTTGTGTCAACACTTTATTAAGTATATCATTTTTAACGGTTACAGTCAATCATAAGTATTTACAAAAAAATATGTTTATGATATTATTAATAGAACAAACGGGAACGGAGGAAAGTATGGAAACAGCAGTTAGTGTGATAATACCTGTATATAATTGTGAAAAAACAGTAGGAAGATGTATAAACAGCGTGCTTAATCAAACGCTTGCCAACATCGAAGTGATAGCGGTAAATGACGGTTCGGACGACAGCACTTTGAAGGTATTAAAAGGTATAAATGACGATAGATTAAAAATTATTTCTCACCTTAATTACGGTCAAGGATATGCAAGAAATAACGGAATGTCTGTTGCAAGCGGTAAATATATTGCATTTGTTGACGCTGACGATACAATAGAGGAATGTATGCTTGAAAAAATGTATGAAAAAGCCGAAACGGAAAATGCGGATATGGTGCAGTGTAATTTATATGACATATATCCCGACAGAACAAGAAAAATTCAGCTTAAACCACTGGACAAGACAGTTATCGTTGAGGATAAGGGCGAGTATGCCGATAAATATTTTTCAACGTGCTATCACAGTTATGAAATTTGTAACAAACTTATACGAAGAAGTTTTCTTGAGGAAAACAACTTGAAATTCTGCGATACAAAGAAATATTTTTCAGAAGACTTAATGTTTAATTTAAAGATGCTTAGCTGTTTAAAAAAAGTTTGCTTTATTTCCGAGCCTTATTATAATTACTATCAGTATGAAACAAGTCATTTTCATAATGTAAGCAACGGCGAGCGAAGATTGGCGGCGATATGCGATTTGTTCATTGACTATATGGCAGAGGCAGAGCCTGAAATGAAAAAGGCGGTGTCATTTACCGCGTCAATGATTGTTACATATAATATAGGACGATGTGCAAAATTATCATATGAATCGGCATACAGAGTTATGACAAGCCATGTTTACAGAAAATATTTAAAGTCCGCACTTACACGAAAATGCAGTATCAAGCATAAGGCGTTTTTCCTGGCATTGCTGATTTTTCCGCTAAGATGGCGAATGAAAGTTGCGTCTTTGTATGCGTGGAGATGGGAAGTTTAAGGAATGAGTAAAAATTTAAGGATTTTGCTTGACGGATATATTGACGGTAATTTCGGCGATGACCTTATGCTGTATCTTGCGGCTGACGGACTTAAAGAACATAAGCTGTATATAACATCTCCCAAACTTGATATTGCCGAATATACTGAAGAAAAAAGCGGTTTTGACTGTTATTTAAAAGTGACAGGCTCGGGATTTTTGATACACAATAACAAAGGTATAGCTTATCGTATGCGTGATATGTACCGTGAAAAACGGTATTCCAAAAACAGAGCCGTTATAAATTGCAATATAAGTGGTTTTATTAATCGCGTTGCCGAAAAAGTTATACAAAAGCAAATAAGCGACTATGATTTTGTGACGGTGCGTGACAGATATTCGTACGAATATATAACGAAGAATATACCAAACGTAAAATGCGAAAAATATCCCGATATGGTGCTGTCGTTAAGTGACGGAATGATACCGAATGTGCATAGTGAAAATGCACTTGGGATAAGCGTGCATAATAGTGCGGATATAAATTTGTTGGCAGAGATTGCGGATAGGTTTATTAACGAAACAGGCCGAAATGTTTGTCTTTTGTGTTTTAATACAGGCTTGGAAGATGATGTTTCGGTGGCAAATCAAGTTTACGGTATTATGAAAAATAAACATATGACCGAAATTATACGATACAAAGATATAAATGATATGTTGAAAAATATTAAGCGTTGCGGAGCAATTTTGGGAATACGTTTTCATTCTGCTATGCTTGCGCTAAGAATGGGCGTACCCGTTGTGCCGATTGCGTATTCTGATAAGACAAAAAATGCACTTGACGAAATAGGTTACAGCGGTAAAATATATGATGTGAACAATATTGATACTGACGAAGTTTTGAAAAGTATTTTAAATGCAGTACCTTATAAATTAGACGGTAATATAATAAAATCAGCCGAAAATCATATAAAAAGATTTGACGAATACATCAAACGACAGTGTTAAAAACTGTCGTTTTTTTGTATGTTTTTCACATTGTTTATACAGGTGTCTTTACAGGTGTAATGATAAGTGCTATACTGTTAAAAATAAATTATATAAGGGGTTTATATGTTATGAATGAACTTGTAAAAGAAATCGAGCAACTGAAGAAAGAGAAAAATGCTGTAATTCTTGCTCATTATTATGTTAATGATGAAGTGCAGGAAATAGCTGACTATATCGGTGACTCTTACTATTTGGCAAAAGTGGCAAGAGAGGTTGACGCAAAAACTATTGTTTTCTGCGGTGTGTCGTTTATGGGCGAAAGTGCGAAAATTCTTAACCCGAACAAAACTATTTTAATGCCGGATATGTCGGCAGATTGTCCTATGGCGCATATGGCACAGGTTGAAAAAATTGAAGAAATGCGTGAAAAGTATGATGACCTTGCGGTTGTATGTTACATAAATTCAACTGCCGAATTAAAGTGTCACAGTGATGTTTGCGTAACTTCGTCAAATGCGGTTAAGATTGTAAAATCATTGCCGAATAAAAACATCTTCTTTATTCCTGACGAAAATCTCGGAAGACACGTTGCAAAACAGATACCTGAAAAGAACATTATACTAAACAAAGGTTTTTGCCATGTTCACGTTTCAATGACAGCCGACAATCTAAAGGCTATAAAAGAAAAATATCCGAAGGCACTTGTGCTTGCACATCCGGAATGTAAACAGGAAGTGCTTGACCTTGCAGACTACATAGGAAGTACGTCCGGTATCATAAATTACGCAACCGAAAGCGACAATGAAGAATTTATAATCTGTACAGAAAGCGGAGTAGGCTATGAGCTTAGAACAAAAAATCCGAATAAGAAATTCTACTTTGCAGGTACAAAACATTTTTGCCCTAATATGAAACTAAACACAGTCGAAAAAGTCTGTCACGTTTTAAAAACAGGTGAAAACGAAGTGCATGTAAGCGACGAAACAAGATTAAAGTCACTTGTGCCACTTGACAAAATGCTTGAAATGGCAAAATAAGGAGAATACATATGAAAACAGATATAGTCATCGTAGGAACAGGCGTTAGCGGACTTTATTGTGCGCTTAATCTTCCTCGTGATAAAAAAATAGTAATGGTGACAAAGGCTGACGATGATAAAAGCGATTCGTTTTTGGCACAGGGCGGAATATGCGTTTTGAAAGACGAAAACGATTATGACAGTTATTTTGAGGACACAATGCGTGCCGGTCACTATGAGAACAACAAAGAATCGGTTGATATAATGATTCGTTCATCAAGGGATGTTATAAATGACCTTGTAGGATACGGAGTGCGTTTTGAAAAGGAAAACGGTGAATTTGCGTACACAAAAGAGGGCGCACACTCTACGTCAAGAATACTGTTCCACGAAGATATAACAGGTAAGGAAATTACATCACATCTTTTGACGGCGGTAAAGGAGCTTGACAACGTAACAATTATCGAAAACTTCACAATGGTTGATATAATTGAAGAAAACAATGAATGTTTCGGTATAATCGGTTACGGCAAGGACGGCAAATATATTGATATTCAGGCTGATTTTACAGTGTTTGCAACAGGCGGTATCGGCGGTCTTTACAAGCACTCGACAAATTACAGACACCTTACGGGTGATTCGCTTGCGATAGCACTTAACCACAATATAAAACTTCAAAATATTGATTACATTCAAATACACCCGACAACGCTTTATTCAACAAAGAAAGGCAGAAGATTTCTTATTTCCGAATCTGTCAGAGGTGAGGGAGCGGTGCTTTTTAACTCACATATGGAACGATTTGTTGATGAACTTTTACCTCGTGACGTTGTCGCAAAGGCGATACAAGAGGAAATGAAAAAGGATAATAAGCCGTATGTATGGCTTTCTATGAAGCCTATTCCTACCGAAATGATAAAAAACCATTTCCCAAATATATACAAGCATTGCCTTGAAGAAGGTTATGATGTTACAAAAGAATGTATTCCCGTTGTGCCGTCACAGCATTATTTTATGGGTGGTATCGACGTTGATAAATACAGCAAGACGTCAATGGACAGATTGTACGCAGTCGGTGAAACGGCGTGCAACGGTGTTCACGGCAAAAATCGTCTTGCAAGCAATTCACTTCTTGAAAGCCTTGTTTTTGCAAAACGTGCGGCAAAACGTATGATTGAAACATACAGTAAGACAAGTGACAGAGAAGTTACGATAGATAAGGATTTATACAAGAATTACGAAGACAAGTACAAAGATGAAATTCTTGAGGAGATAGAAAAGGAGAGAAAGAAACATGAATAATATAACAATGGCGCTTAATGCAGACGAGCTTATTTTGAGTGCGTTAAGAGAGGATATTACAAGCGAAGATATTACAACAAATTCGGTAATGCGTGAATATCAGCTTGGTGAAGTTGAGCTTATTTGTAAGCAGGACGGCGTTATCGCAGGACTTGACGTTTTTAAGAGAACATTTGAATTGCTTGACAGCAAAACAGAAGTTACTTTTACAAAAAAAGACGGTGACACTGTAAAGAACGGTGATAAAATCGGCGTTGTAAGAGGTGATATACGCGTGCTTCTTTCGGGCGAAAGAACGGCACTTAACTATCTTCAAAGAATGAGCGGTATTGCGACATATACACGTTCCATAGCCGACCTTTTAAAAGGCAGTAAAACAAAACTTCTTGATACAAGAAAAACCACACCGAATATGCGTGTATTTGAAAAATACGCGGTAAAAGTGGGCGGCGGATATAACCACAGATATAATCTGAGTGACGGGATACTTTTAAAGGACAATCATATCGGTGCTGCAGGCGGGGTTAAAGAGGCTGTACAAATGGCAAAGGAATATGCACCGTTTGTAAGAAAGATTGAAATTGAAGTTGAAAATCTTGATATGCTTAAAGAGGCGCTTGACGCAGGTGCGGATATAATAATGCTTGATAATATGAGCGTTGAAGATATGAAAGAGGCTGTTAAACTTGTCAGCGGAAAAGCTGAAACGGAGTGCAGCGGCAACGTGACAAAAGAAAATGTTGAAAGACTTGTTGATATAGGAGTTGACTATATTTCAAGCGGTGCGCTTACTCATTCGTCACCGATTCTTGATTTATCATTAAAAAATCTTCACGCAATTTAAAGAAAGGTTGTGGGACTTAATATGAACGCAGTCGAAAGACGACAGGAAATTGTAAGACTTATAACCACAAATGATGAAGCAATGTCAGGAAGTATGCTTGCAAAAGAACTTGACGTTTCAAGACAGGTTATCGTACAGGATATAGCACTTTTAAAGGCGGCAGGATATGAAATTTTATCTACCAACAAGGGATATGTGATAAATGATGTGGCGGCACATACGAGAGTGTTTAAGGTATATCATACGAACGACCAAACGGAAGATGAGCTTACAACGATTGTCGATATAGGCGGAACGGTTGTTGATGTGTTTGTGTGGCACAGAGTTTACGGAAAAATCGAGGCTAAACTTAACGTCGCGTCAAGAAGAAATGTTCAGCAATGTATAGACGGGCTTGTCAGCGGTAAATCATCGGCACTTATGAATATAACGTCGGGGTATCACTATCATACAGTAAAAGCCGACAGTGAGGAAACACTTGACCTTATTGAAAAGGCGCTTGCAAAGAAGAATTATCTTGCACCGGAAATATAAGATGTGAGCCTGTCGACAAAATGTCGACAGCTCCAAAAATCACATCTTGCGATGTAATTTTTGAGTGTTTTCAGAGAAAAAATCGTAAAGTTCCTCCAAAGTCGAAACTTTAGATTTTAAGCCATTTCTGCCGCACATGTCGGCAGAAATGATTTTTAATGAGGTTAGAACCTCAAACTCCCAAGAACAAAGTAGACAAAACCGTAACGGTTTTGTCTTAAAATATTTCTTTTTCGGTTATAATAAACTATAATGTAATCGAAAGGAGATAAAATTATGTGTCACAGACAGATTAAAATAACAACGTATGACAGATTATTAAGGGCGTGGGAAAATTCTATGGAGGCGGTAAGAGATTTTCAAAGCTATGCCGATTTGACGGAGGACAACGACAAAGCAAAACAGGCTTTTTATGATTTTGCGGAAAACAGTGCAAAGCAAGCGGCAAAACTTCGTAATTTACTGCTTGAATACAAGAAAAGTAATGCTTGACAATATCATTGATTTGTGCTAAAATATCAAACAAAGTGAAACCTAAGGTTACACAAAGGGGTACACCACCTTACAGGGTGTAGTACTTCTTTGTGTAACCTTTTTTGTTTTTAAAATAAAAAAGGAGGTTGTTATTTATGATTTATGTGAACGGTAAAGAAACGGAAAACTGCAAAAATCTTAGTGTCTTGCTTGAAAACAGCGGTTTCAGACGTGACAGAATAGCGGTTGAAATTAACGGCGAAATAATCAAAAAGTCTGATTATGATAAAACCGTTTTGAATGACGGTGATAAAATTGAAGTTGTGAGCTTTGTGGGAGGTGGTTGATTTATGATTACTTTTGAAGAATACGAAAATGCCTTAAAACAGCGTCACGGCGAAAGAATACATAATATATTAAGTCATTCGTCTGTTGCAATAGCCGGTCTTGGCGGACTCGGCTCAAATATTGCAATGTATCTTGCAAGAGCCGGTGTGGGACATTTGCACCTTGTGGATTTTGACAAAGTGGATATTACAAACCTGAACAGGCAACAGTACGATATAGCAGATTTGGGAACACTGAAAACAGACGCGCTTACAAAGAATATTAAAAGGTTTAATCCGTTTATCGAAATAACGTCGCAATGCGTTAAAGTAAACGAAGACAATGCCGCTGAAATATTCGGCGGATATAAAATAGTGTGTGAGGCTTTTGATAAGGCTGAAAACAAAGCAATGCTTGTAAACAGTATCTTGTCTGAATGTGGGGACACTAAAATTGTATCGGGTTCCGGTATGGCGGGTTTCGGCAGTTCAAACACGATTGTTACGCGAAAAATAAACGACAGATTTTATTTATGCGGGGACGCTGAAAGTGATATGAATGACGGACTTGCACTTGCCGCACCGAGAGTGGCAATATGTGCCGCACATGAGGCAAATATGATTTTAAGACTTTTAATAGGAGAGAAAGAGGTTTAATAAATGAACAAAGAAGATAAATTAATTTTAAACGGACACGAATTTACATCACGATTTATTTTGGGCTCGGGAAAGTATTCGCTTGAACTTATAAAAGCGGCGGTTGAAAATGCCGGAGCGGAGATTATAACTCTTGCTCTAAGACGTGCCGCAGGCGGTGACGTTGCGAATATACTTGATTACATACCAAAGGGCGTAACGCTTTTGCCGAATACCTCCGGTGCGAGAAATGCCGATGAGGCAGTAAGAATTGCAAGACTTGCAAGAGAAACAGGCTGCGGTGACTTTATAAAAATTGAGGCGATAAGGGACACTAAATATCTTTTGCCTGATAATTACGAAACTTTGAAAGCGACTGAAATTCTTGCGAAAGAAGGATTTGTTGTAATGCCGTATATGTATCCGGATTTGAATTTTGCGAGAGATTTACAAAATGCGGGTGCGGCTTGTATAATGCCGTTAGGCTCACCGATAGGGTCAAACAAAGGACTTTGCACAAAGGAATTTATAAAAATTCTTATTGACGAAATCGATTTGCCGATTATTGTTGATGCAGGTATAGGCAGACCGTCACAGGCTTGTGAGGCAATGGAAATGGGCGCGGCGGCAGTTATGGCAAATACGGCGATTGCGACAGCCGGTGACGTGCCGAAAATGGCACAGGCATTCAAAAAAGCAATAGAGGCAGGACGTGAATCGTATCTTGCAGGCTTTGGTGATGTGGTTGAAAAGGGTGCGAGAGCGTCATCGCCGCTTACGGGATTTTTACACGATTAATTTTGAAAGGTTACGAAAATGAAAGAAAGAACAAATCATATGGAATATATGGAGGGTATGGAGGTTATCGACTCTACTCTGCTTGATGAAGTCATATCGGCTATGGACGCGTATGACTATGATAAATATACGGATAAAGACGTGGAAAATGCACTTTCTCACGATGTACTTACAACGGAAGACTTCGCGGCACTTCTTTCACCGGCGGCACTTAACCACCTTGAAGAAATGGCACAAAGAGCACAAATTGAAACAAGAAAGCATTTCGGAAATTCCATTTCGATGTTTACGCCTTTGTACATAGCAAATTACTGTGAAAACTATTGTATTTACTGCGGTTTTAACTGCTATAACAAAATTCGCCGAGCAAAACTTTCGGAAGAAGAAATTAAAAAGGAAATGCAGGAAATCGCGAAAACAGGCTTACAGGAAATTTTACTTTTGACAGGTGAAAGCCGAAAAATGTCAGACGTCGAATATATCGGCAATGCCTGTAAAATAGCGAAGAAATATTTTAAGGTTGTCGGTGTTGAGGTTTATCCGATGAACTCTGACGAATACGCACATCTGCACAAGTGCGGTGCAGATTTTGTGACTGTATTCCAAGAAACGTATAACAGCGACAAATACGAAACATTGCACCTTGAGGGACACAAAAGAATATTCCCGTATCGTTTCTATGCACAGGAAAGAGCGATACTCGGCGGTATGCGCGGTGTGGGATTTGCGGCACTTTTGGGATTGGACGATTTCAGAAAAGACGCTTTCGCAACTGGTATGCACGCATATTTGTTGCAGAAAAAATATCCGTATGCGGAAATTGCGTTTTCGTGTCCGCGTTTAAGACCGATTATAAATAACGACAAAATCAATCCGAAAGACGTACACGAACCACAGCTTTTGCAGGTAATATGTGCGTACAGAATATTTATGCCGTTTGCGAGCATAACAATTTCAACGCGTGAATGTGAGCGATTCAGAAATAATATTATTAATATTGCCGCTACAAAAATAAGTGCCGGAGTTGACGTTGGTATCGGCGGTCATTCGGGAGAGCAAAAGGGTGATGAACAATTTGAAATTTCAGACCCGAGAAACGTTGAAGAAGTGTATAAAGCGATTGAGGAGCAGGGCTTACAGCCGGTAATGAGTGATTATATCTATGTTTAATATTGTATGCGTGACGCACAGAAAACTTTGCAAAAACTTTTTTAAAAGAGTGGGGGAGCTTTATGAAAACAATGTTCCTGTAATACTCAGAGAAAAAGACTTGTCGGAAAGTGAATATGAAGAACTTGCGAAAAAAGTTATTGAAATTTGTCCGAACGTGATACTTCATTCATATATTAACGTTGCAAAAAAAATCGGCGTAAAGAGAATACATTTGCCTTTGCGTTTGATGAACGAAAATGCAGAGAAAGAATTTGAAACGGTCGGTGTATCTGTTCATTCGGCAGATGAAGCGGTGCTTGCAGAAAAAATGGGTGCAACGTATGTGACGGCAGGTCATATTTTTGCGACAGACTGCAAAAAAGGTCTTGAGCCGCGCGGCATAGAATTTTTGAAAAATGCAGTATCGTCCGTCGATATTGATGTTTACGGTATCGGCGGTATTTCGCCTGAAAATGTCGGCAAAATACAGAATACCGGCGCAAAGGGCGCTTGTATAATGTCGGGGTTTATGAAGTGCGATAATGTGAAAAAATATTTGGACGAAACATACAAAAACCTATTGAAAAAATAAACCGATTAATATATAATAAATATATAGTGTGAAATTTACACACAAAACAGAGTATTATGTATTTAAGGAGAGAGAAACCAATGAAATCAATTAAAGAATATGAATTTTGGTTTGTAACAGGAAGTCAACATCTTTACGGCCCTGAAACTTTGGAACAGGTTGCAAAGGATTCGCAGGCTATGGTGGACGGTCTTAACGCGTCAGGCAAAATGCCTTGTAAGATTGTGTACAAGCCGACAGTGAAAACTCCTGCTGAAATTAAAAAAGTTTTCAAAGAGGCATCATATGATGATAAATGTGCCGGTGTAATTGCTTGGATGCACACATTCAGTCCGTCAAAGATGTGGATAAACGGTCTAAAGGACTTCAAAAAGCCTTACTGTCATTTCCATACACAGTTTAATCGTGAAATTCCTTGGAATGAAATCGATATGGACTTTATGAACCTTAACCAGTCTGCACACGGTGACAGAGAACATGGATTTATCGGTTCAAGACTTAGAATGGCGAGAAAGGTTATCGTAGGTTATTGGGAGGACGAAGAACCTCAGACAAAGCTTGCAAATTGGATGAGAAGTGCTTGCGGTTATGCAATCAGCCAAGAGCTTAAAATGGTACGTTTCAGCGATAATATGCGCCAAGTTGCCGTTACAGAGGGTGATAAGGTTGAGGCTGAAATCAAGTTCGGTTGGGACGTTGAATACAGACCAATCGGTGATATTGTTGACATTTTGAATGAAGTTACAGAGGCTGAAATCGATGCAAAAATGGCTGAATATGAAAGCCGTTATACAATGGATACGGATAATATTGACGCTGTTCGTTATCAGGCGAAAGAAGAAGTCGCTATAAGAAAAATGTGTGAACAGTTTGATTACAGTGCATTCGTTACTCATTTTGATACATTGCACGGTCTTGACCAACTTCCGGGTCTTGCCGCACAGAATATGATGGCAGACGGTTACGGTTTCGGTGCTGAGGGTGACTGGAAAGTTGCCGCTATGGACGTTATAATGAAATCAATGGCTGAAGGTATGACAGGCGGTACTGCATTTATGGAGGACTATACATACCATCTTGAAAAAGGTAATGAACATATTTTGGGTGCGCATATGCTTGAAGTTTGCCCGCTTGTTGCGGCAGATAAGCCGAAAATTCAGGTACATCCTCTTGGTATTGGCGGTAAGAGCGATCCTGCAAGACTTGTATTTGACTCAAAGAACGGTGACGCAATCGTTGCTTCGCTTGTTGATATGGGCGGCAGAATGCGTTTAATCGTAAATGATATTAAGGCTTGTAATCCGTTAAAGCCAATGCCTAAATTGCCTGTTGCGGGTGTAATGTGGAAACCGCTTCCGTCACTTGCTGTTTCGGCTGAATGTTGGATTAAAGCCGGCGGTGCTCATCACAGCGTTCTTTCATATGACATTACTGCTGAAATGATGAAAGACTGGGCTGAAATGATGGGTATTGAATTCCTGCATATCGGTGAAAATACAACAGTTGAAAATTTTGAAAAAGAAATTTTCTGGAACGATATTGCTTATAAATTAAAGTAAATAACATTATAAAAAGGCGAGCTGTTTGATATGCACCCCAAAAGTTAGACACTTTTGGAGGTGCATATTTTTATGGCAAAGAAAGGGCAAAAATATAGAAAACACTCGCCAGAATTCAAACTATCTGTTATAATGGATATGCGAGAAAACCATTTGGGTATAATGGAAACAGAGAGAAAATACGATGTTAAACATGATGTAATATCGAAATGGGAACGCATATTCTTGGAAGAAGGAGCCGAAGGTCTGATGAAAGAAAGACGAGGTAGAGCCAGTAAAGTAGATGGAATAGCAAAAGGTCGTCCACCCAAACTTGATAAGAAAATTGAAGAAGATTTAATTGCCGAAAATCAGCGATTAAGAATGGAGAATGAATACTTAAAAAAACTCAGTGCCTTAGTTCGGAAAAGAATGTTAAAAGAAGAGAAAAAGCAGCAATAGTCAATGAATTAAGGCAAAAATATCCGTTAAAAGACTTGCTGCAATTATCAGGTTTAGCCCGTAGTACCTTTTATTACTATATACAACATCCAATCAAAGATAAATACAAGAAAGAGAAACAAGAAATACTATATATATTTTTAGCTAATAAAGGCAGATACGGCTACCGCAGAATCTTAATTGTATTAAGACAAAAAGGATATACAATTAACCATAAAACTGTGTTGAAACTGATGAAAGAACTTAATCTCAAAGGAAAACAACGCAAAAACAGTAAATATCGTTCATACAAAGGAGAAATCGGCAAAATAGCCGACAACTTACTTAAAAGAGAATTTACAGCTACAAAACCTTTTGAAAAACTAGCAACTGATGTAACTGAATTTAAAGTGTGTAATGATAAAGTATATTTGTCACCTGTAATGGATTTGTATAATCGAGAAATTGTGTCATACTCAATTTCATTAAGTCCAAATTTGCAGCAAATTAGAGAAATGCTTGATGGTTTATTCAAAAAGCTGCCCGCTAATGCGAAACCATTATTCCATTCTGACCAAGGTTGGCAATACCAACATTCGGAATATCAACGTTTACTGTCAGAACACAATATTGTACAAAGTATGTCTAGAAAAGGAAATTGTATGGACAACGGTGCGATGGAAAACTTCTTCGGAAGATTGAAAGTTGAAATGTTTTATGGTGAAAAATTTGAAAGTGTCAAAGCTTTCATAGATGAATTAAAAAGATATATTGATTATTACAACAATGAAAGAATTTCTTTAAAGCTAAAAGGAATGAGTCCGGTACAATACCGAACTCATTCACAAGCAAGTTAATATTTAATTTTGTCTAAATTTTGGGGTTCACTTCAGTTCGGCTCGCCTCAGAATGTCGACAAATTGTCCGGAATTTTTTATATTTTAAAGTTTAATTTATAGCTATAAAAAGTACACAGGCAAGCCTACGGCTTGCCTGTGTACTTTTTGTGTGCTATTTTTCACTTACCACAATCGTCGGAAGTGACATTTCACTGTATTGAGTTGAAATAATGCTGTTTTTGGCAATTCTTGAATATAGACCGACAAGTTTGCCGTTATACACATACATACCCGTTATATTACTGTACTTTTTATATTTTGCGTTTTCATCGTGGGTGATGTCGATATTCCAAGTTGCATATGGGGTACAGTATTCTTGAAGTAAGTAGTGATTATCAACGTTACTCAAAACTTCTTCTTTCCACGCGTGGTCACTCATACCCTCAACACCTGCATACACGCCTTTTGACGCGTACGAATCTTCAGGCTTTATGACCCATTTATCCTTTGTATTAAGGACATCGTGTTTATCGATTTCTTCTTGTGTAAGTGACGCGGTGTACGGAATGTGATCTTTGACGTACTGCTTTTCTTCGTCGGTAAGGAATGCGGAAGTCATATCATCGTGAAGTACCTTAAACACGATTTTATTATGAATAACCTGTGTTTTAAAATCACCGATAAGGCATACGTCATTATTTTCGGCAGCCTTTATAAACGGCTGAACTTTATCGTAATTACGCATAATATCGCAAGTCACCGCACGGCGGTAGATTGCATTGATTTGCTTGCCGCTTGGCGAAAGAAGTTTGCCGTTTTCGTATGAAAGGTCGGTTATTTCGCATATTTCACACGTTAAACCGCTGTCCTCAAATGCCTTTTGAAATGCGGTAAATTCACGGCTTATGTCACCGCCGAAAAAGTCGACTATTGCAATATGCGGATTTTCTACCGCTCTGTCGTATGTACGGTAAATATCCATAAATGCTTTAACCCATGAATTAAACAATTCATATGTTCTCACATTGTATTTTTCGGTAAACTTATCAAAAGTGCTTGTAAGACGAATGGCTTGGTTAAGCTCCTTATCCTCATTCATTGCACTTGAGCCGTCCGCGTTAAATTCGCAGAACTTAAACGAAAAATCGTCCTCATTAAAAAATATATCTATTCTTGCGATAGGCAAGGCACATTCATAGTGATTTGGACGAAGAATAAGCTTTTCCAATTTTTCGTCAAAACCGAAAAGCTTTCTGTATTCGGCATTAGTTTGATATTCATGAATAACCTTTTCAAGTATTTTGTACATACTTTCGGCGGCTTTTTTGAAGTATGCCGCCATTTCTTCCGTAAACATTTTCGGCATATAAAGCGTGTGTACAAAATAGCCGTGATAACGTGCCGTTGAAGTTTTAATATATTCCTGTTGCTTTTTTGCACTTTGCAGACTTTCCTCGAAATTATCGTCTACAAGTTTTTTATAAAATTCCTCTGCCTTTTGCAAGGTCAATCGTCTCCTTTAATGTTTGTTTGTTGTCTATAAGCTGTTTAAGCGGAAGAAGATATTCTCTGTCGCTTGAATCAAGTGCGTTATATGCCGCACTGCACAATTTCATAGCCAACGTATGTGCGTCGGTTCCGTAAACTTCGGCATTATAACCCTTTAATATTATATTGTTCTTTGCCTGAGTAATGGCACTTAGTGAAACATCAAGTGAAAAATCAGACATAAAAATACCTTTGATAAGCGTTGCATAAGCTAAAACATACTTAATCGGCATACTGTCGGCAGGTCTGATTTCAATATACTTTTTAAGTCTTACGTCAGGGAAGAACATAGAAAGAAGATGCTCCGCTATGCTTTCGTCAATAGGAGTATCTTTGTAAATATCGCATATTTTTTTATCGGCGGTAAATTCTATATCGTCACCGTTTACAGTGAGTATAGCCGGTGAATTGTAAATGTATTCGGCATATTTCTTGAATGAAAAATCACTGTCAAGCGCTGTCGGAACAATACCGCAACGGTCCTTGTCAACATCATTCCAAATATATGTTCTCAACGTATTTCCCAAAAACGGCTTGCCCTCAAAAACAGGTGCGTTGTCGCATATAAGTGAAAGAATAGGGCTTATTATGTTTGCTTTTTTGAATTTTTGAACGCAGTCTTTTTCATCGGCGAAATCAATAGATACCTGTGCAGACGCGGTACCGCGCATCATATTTATTCCGCGTGTGCCGACCGATTTAAAGTATTTATTCATATATTCATAACGTTTTTTCGGGATAAGCGATATATCCTTTGCTTTGTTTTTAGGCATATAACCGAGTGTTGTAAGTCTGTATGAATATTTATCAAGTATCGGATTTATCACCGATAAAAATTCGCCGTAAATATTTTCAATCTCACAAATGTTTTCGGTCGGTTTTATACTGATTTCAATTTGTGCGCCCGGTTCAAGAGTGATGTTGTATTTATCGCATGAAAGACCGATAAGAAAACCCTCACTGTAAACGTGTTTGGGGAAGTTTTGAGCAAGCTGTTCGATTATATTTTCAACACCGTTGATATACGGCACACAATCGCCGTTTTTGTCAATTACAAAATGCTCAAGCTCAACTCCGACTGCATTTGAATTACAGCCTTTTGAGCCATCGGCTATATAATTTGTAAGTACATTAATGTTATTATCGTATATATCCATAAATCCCTCAATCAGCAGAATACAGACGGTACTTTTGTAAGCTGTTCGATTTGAACGTCACCATCTGTAAGCGGTTTGATGTCCTCAAGAAATTGAAGAAAATGCTTTGCATTGTTGTGCTGCTCTATTGCAGTGTCGTTAAGCCATTCTTCGATGAATGTAAATTTTGTTGCATCTTCTCTGCTTTGGTATATCTTGTACGCAAGATTGCCTTTTTCCTTGCGTGTGTCACGCACTACATTGACAGCACATTTTTTGAATTCGTCAACACTGCCGTTAAGTACGTTGAATTTTGCTATTATAGTAATCATATTAATTTCAACTCCTTAATATAGATATTTTTATTATACCATATTAGTGCAATTTTTACAAGACCAATAAATAATGATTGACGGAAAAAATTATAAGTGATATAATTAATAGGTTAGTATAAAGCTTTGAAAGGACATATTTACTTATGGATAAGAATAAATTTATAAAAGATAATTTCGGTATATCGGACAAGACGCTTAAATTGGTAAGTGAGGCGGAGGAGAGTATCAAAGAGCAGTTTAAGCATATAGAGAATATTTGTGAAATAAATCAGCTTAGAGTTATGAAAGCATTTGCGGACAATCGTGTATCTGACAGTCACTTTGTTGCTACGACAGGCTACGGTTATGACGATTTGGGCAGAGATACGCTTGACAGAGTATATGCGGATATTATGGGTGCGGAGGACGCACTTGTACGTCACAATTTCATATCTGGTACGCATACCATCTCAACCGCACTTTTTGCTGTTTTAAGACCGAATGATATACTTGTTTCGATAACAGGCAAGCCGTATGACACGCTTGAAGAAGTAATCGGAATACAAGGTGAGGCGGGCAACGGCTCACTTAAAGATTTCGGTGTAAAATATGTTCAGATTGATTTAAAGCATGACGGAACACCTGACCTTGAACAGATTAAATTTACTCTTACTCATATGAATGTAAAAGCCGTTACAATACAGCGTTCAAAGGGTTACGGCTGGCGTCCGACATACAGTGCAAAGGATATAGGCGCACTTATAGAATTTGTAAAGAAAATTTCGCCTGAAACTATTTGTATAGTTGACAACTGTTACGGTGAATTTGTCGAAACGGAAGAGCCTACCGCATACGGTGCAGACCTTATAGCAGGCTCACTTATAAAAAATCCGGGCGGCGGACTTGCTCCGACCGGCGGATATATTGCAGGTAAACAGAAGTATGTAGAGCTTTGCGCATACCGTCTTACTTCTGTCGGAATCGGCAAGGAGGCAGGTGCGTCACTCGGTTTTAACAGACAGATGTATCAAGGCTTGTTTATGGCACCGCACGTTGTGTCACAGGCTTTAAAAGCAGCAGTGCTTTGCTCGGCGGTTTTTGAAAAACTCGGCTTTGAGGTTGACCCAAAACCTAACGAAATCAGACACGATATAATTCAATCAATAAAATTCGGTGATCCCGATAAAGTTACAGCATTTTGTCAGGGAATACAAAAAGGTGCACCGGTGGACAGCTTTGTTACACCTGAACCTTGGGATATGCCGGGATATTCGTCACAGGTAATTATGGCGGCAGGTGCGTTTGTACAGGGTGCGTCGATAGAATTATCGGCTGACGCACCTATAAAACCGCCGTACATTGCATATATGCAAGGCGGTTTGACATACGAAAGCGCAAAACTCGGAATAATGGTTGCTGCTGATAAAATGATTAGAAAGGAATAAAAATATGAGTCTTAATTTAAAGCAAAATGTAAAATGCCCTAAGTGCAGTCAAATGAGTGAAGTTACTGTATGGAACTCGATTACGGTTAAGGACAGTGAAGATTTAAAGCATGACTTGCTTACGGGTAAGGTGAATATGTTCCGTTGTCCGTCTTGTTCGTACTCGGCACTTATGCCTACACCTATGCTTTATCACGATGAAGATAAGCGTCTTATGATTTCATTTTCACCTTGTGACGATGTTGTTTTGAAAAGTCAGCTTTTTGACAATGTTCAGAAATCGTCAAAAGAATCTGGCGAACTTGACAAACTTGAGGGGTATAATTTACGTTTTGTAACCGATTATAATGAATTGCTTGAAAAAATTCTTATCTTTGATAACGATATGAACGACAAGACTATGGAGGTTATAAAACTTATGGTATTGTCGCAGGACTTGGAAAAGGCGGAGCAGAGAGTTTGCCGTTTCGGAAAGTGTCAGGATGAAGTGATAGAATTTATGATATACGACACAATCGAAAATCAAACATACACATCAAAAGTGCCTAAAGAAACATACGACACAATCCATAAACAACTTCTTGAATCGGGTATGAAACCGTATAGCTTCGGTTGGGAAATGGTTGACGCGTCATATGCGACAAGACTTTTAAACGGGTTTAACAACTGATGGACAGAGTACTTGAATATGAAATTCCGTCAGAATATGACGGAGCGAATATAACGACTGTTTTAAAACAGCATTTTAAAATTTCAACCAATCTGATTAAGGACTTAAAGAAATACAAAGAGGGAATACAGGTAAACGGAGAACACAAACGTGTTGTGGATTTGGCGGCAAAGGGCGATATTTTAAAAATAACAATTCGTGACACTGCGTCCGAAAATATTGTGCCTACCGATATTCCGCTTGATATTGTGTATGAAGACGAGGACGTGCTTGTTATAAACAAACCGTCGAATATGCCGACTCACCCGTCAATGGGAAATTACGAAAATTCGCTTGCAAACGGTGTGATGTATTATTACAAAAGCAAGGGCGAGGAAAGAGTTTTTCGTGCGGTAAACCGTCTTGATAAAGATACTTCGGGACTTATGGCTGTTGCAAAAAATTCATACATACACGCAAGATTGGGTGAAGAAATACAGAAAAAAGAATTGAAACGAAAATATATGTGTATCGTGTGCGGTGATGTAGAACGTGACGGAACGGTTGACGCACCGATAAGACGTGCCGACGGAAGTGTTATAAACAGAATTGTAGCACCTGACGGACAGAGAGCTGTAACACATTACAGAGTTGTAAAACGTTACGGAGAGTATACATTGCTTGAAATGGAGCTTGAAACGGGGCGTACGCATCAAATTCGTGTGCATATGGCATATATCGGTCATCCGCTTGTAGGCGACTGGCTTTACGGAACGGAGGACCATAATATTGCCAAAAGGCAGATGTTACATTCGTGCTATCTTTGCTTTACGCATCCGATAACAGGTCAAATAATGGAGTTTAAAGACGAAATGGCAGAAGATATGAGGGCTTTTATCGAAAAACTTTCGTAAAATTATTGAAAAAACAGTAAAGTTATGATATGATAACATATATGTATTAATATTTTAATGTATTGAACTAAATTTAAGAGGTGATATAATGGCTTACAAAGTAGTTAAAAAGAATGTGCTTAATCCGCAAATCTTTTTAATGGAGGTTGAGGCTCCATTGGTTGCGAAGAAAGCAGAGCCGGGACAGTTCATCATTTTGAGAATTGATGAATACGGCGAAAGAGTTCCGTTTACAATCGCAGATTTTGACAGAGAAAAGGGAACAGTTACAATTATCGTACAAATCGTAGGTAAGACAACAAAGGACCTTGCACAGGTTGAAGAAGGCGAAGAAATTCTTGACTTTGCCGGACCTTTGGGAACACCTACACCGCTTGAAGGTCTAAAGAAAGTTGCGGTTATCGGCGGCGGTCTTGGTACAGCTATCGCTTATCCGCAGGCTAAGAAACTTCATAACCTTGGTGCCGACGTAACGGTTATCACAGGTTTTCGAAACAAGGATTTAGTTATTCTTGAAGATGAACTAAAGAAAGTTTCAAACAAACTTATCGTTGCAACAGACGACGGTTCAAACGGAAATCAAGGTTTTGTTACAGATATGCTTAAAAAAGAAATCGAAGCAGGCGAAAAGTTTGACGAAGTAATCGCAATCGGTCCGCTTGTAATGATGAAATTTGTCTGTAAGCTGACAGAGCAATACAACATTCCTACAACAGTTTCAATGAACCCTGTTATGATTGACGGTACAGGTATGTGCGGTGGCTGCCGTGTAATAGTCGGCGGCGAAACAAAGTTCGCTTGCGTGGACGGTCCTGACTTTGACGGTCACAAGATTGACTGGGATACTGCTATGAAACGTGGCAGAATGTTTAAGGATTACGAAGAAAAATCATGTAAAGAAGGTCACTGCAGAATAGGCAGAACCAATCATCAAGACTGATTAAGGGAGGATTTTTAATATGCCAAATATGAGAATGGACAAAAATCCGATGCCGGAGCAATGTCCTAATGTAAGAAACAAGAATTTCCTTGAAGTAACAACAGGTTATACTGAGGAAATGGCAATAGACGAGGCACAGAGATGTCTTAACTGTAAACATAAGCCTTGTATGCAAGGCTGTCCTGTAAGCGTTAAAATCCCTGAATTTATTGCATTTGTTGCAAAGGGTGAATTTGAAAACGCTTATAAGAAGATTAAGGAAACAAATGCACTTCCTGCTGTTTGCGGCAGAGTATGTCCGCAGGAAAAGCAGTGTGAATCAAAGTGTGTAAGAGGTATCAAGGGCGAAAGCGTCGGTATCGGCAGACTTGAAAGATTTGTTGCCGACTGGCATATGAAGAATGTCAAGGAAGAAATTGAAAAGCCTGTTTCAAACGGTAAGAGAGTTGCAGTTGTAGGAAGCGGTCCTTCAGGACTTACAGTTGCGGGCGACCTTGCTAAAAAGGGTTACGAAGTAACAATTTACGAGGCATTCCATACAGCAGGCGGCGTTTTGATGTACGGTATTCCTGAATTCAGACTTCCAAAGGATATTGTGCAAAAGGAAATCTCTAACCTAAAGGAAATGGGCGTTGACATCGAAACTAACGTAGTTATCGGTAAGACACTTACTGTTGACGAATTGTTTGACGAAATGAATTTTGATGCGGTATATATCGGTTCAGGTGCAGGTTTGCCTCACTTTATGGGTATCGAGGGCGAAAGCCTTAACGGTGTATACAGTGCAAATGAATTCTTAACAAGAATTAATCTTATGAAGGGTTATAAGTTCCCTGAATACGATACACCTGTATATGTAGGTAAAAATGTTGCGGTTCTTGGCGGCGGTAACGTTGCTATGGACGCTGCAAGATCGGCAAAGCGTCTTGGTGCTGAAAATGTATATATCGTTTACAGACGTGGTAAGGAAGAACTTCCTGCAAGAGCGGAAGAAGTATTCCACGCAGAAGAAGAAGGTATCGAATTTAAACTTCTTCAAAATCCGACAAAGATTCTTGGCAACGAGGACGGTTGGGTAAACGGTATGGAAGTTATCAAGATGGAACTTGGCGAGCCTGACGACAGTGGCAGAAGACGTCCTGTTCCTATCGAGGGCAGTGAAGAAATTATTGACGTAGATACAGTAGTTGTAGCTATCGGTCAAACTCCGAACCCACTTATCAGAAAGACAACAAAAGGTCTTGATACAAATAAGAGAGGTTGTATCATTGCTGATGAGGAAACAGGTAAAACTTCAAAAGACCATGTATACGCCGGCGGTGACGTTGTAACAGGTGCCGCAACAGTTATTCTTGCAATGGGTGCTGGTAAAGCCGCAGCTGCTGCAATAGATGAAGAACTAAGCAAGTAAAAATAATGGCGACAGTCATGAAAATGCACTCTTTACGGAGTGCATTTTTTGTACTCAAATTGTGTAATTTTCTATTTAGACCTTGAAAAAAAACGCTATATGTAGTAGAATATTTAGAGAAATAATTAAATTACGGAGGCAGTCTTATGAAGGTAATAGCTGCAACAAAAAACAAAGGGAAAATAAGAGAAATGCAAGAAATTCTTGCACCGCTTGACATTGAAATCGTATCACAACAAGAGCTTGGAATTGATGTTGATGTGGAAGAAACGGGTGACACGTTTGTAAAAAACGCACTTATTAAGGCAAGAGCGGTTGCTATGGTTTGCGATTATCCTATCCTTGCGGATGATTCAGGCATATGCGTTGAGGCACTAGGCGGTGCGCCGGGTGTCAGAAGTGCAAGATATGCCGGTGACAATGCAACGGACGAGGACAGAATCAACAAACTTTTAACGGAACTCGGCGACAACGAAAACCGCAGAGCAAAGTTTGTGACGTCGGTAGCGTTTATAATGCCTGACGGTACGGAAATAACCGCTGAGGGTGAAGTAAAAGGCACGATAACAAAAGAGCCTAAGGGTGAAAACGGATTTGGATATGATCCGATATTTTTGTCTGACGAACTCGGTAAAACATTTGCCGAAAGCAGTGACGAAGAAAAAAATTCAATCAGTCATCGCGGACGTGCATTGAAAAATCTGTATGATAAGTTGAAGAAAATGAATTAAATATAAGAAAGGTAACAGATTGCTATGATGAATGATATATATTTGGAATACATACTAAAGAAGAAAAAGACAGGCGGACAAAAGGCGATTATCGCAGTTATAATTTTTGCGGCGATTATTGTATCGCTGGCTTTGCTATTACTTATTTTTGCAACGGCTACTGCACTTTCGGGCACTCAATTCGGTTCATTTTCATTTAGTATCGGACTTGTGATTATAGCATTTGCGTGGTACGGTGCGTATTTGCTTATGAGTATGCAAAATATTGAGTACGAATATATACTTACAAACAGCGAAATTGATATTGATAAGATTATGTCAAAGAAAGCAAGAAAAAGAATTGCGAGCTTTGACTTTAAAGAAATAAATATTTGTGCGAATATCAATGATAATGAGCATAATCACGATTATAAAAACGTAACAGTAAGCAAAACTTTTGACGTTACGGGCGATAAGGCGAGAGGTAATGTTTACTTTGTTGATTACAGCCAAGACAGTGAAAATTACAGAGTATTGTTCCAGCCTACATCAAAGATGATTGAATCAATCAAGAGATTTAATCCGAGAAATGTATTTGTAATGGAGGACTAAAATATGAAAGCGTGTTTTGCCTCTGAAATGAGAGGTGTGGACAAGGCGGCAAGCGAAATCGGCGGAATACCGAGTATTGTGCTTATGGAAAATGCCGCTATGGCTTGTGTGGAAGAACTAAAAAACGACTTTGCAAACCTTTCGGAAAAATCGGTCGCAGTATTTTGCGGAAAAGGCAATAACGGCGGTGATGGTTTCGCAATCGCAAGACATCTGTACAATATGGGCATTGATGTGGCGGTTTATTTGGTATGCGGAAATGAATTTAAAGGCGACGCAAAAATTAATTTTGATATAATCAAGAGAATGAATATCAACATTGATGTCATTTCCGATATAGAGGATTTGAAATATATAGTGCGTTCGTATGACATAATTGTTGACGCAATTTTCGGAACAGGCATAAGTGGAACTGTACGCGGAATAAGTTATGACGTTATAAGTGAAATTAACGATAACGCAAAGTATATAATGGCGGTTGACGTTCCGAGCGGAATTAATTCCGACAGCGGCGAAATTTGCGGAGTATGTATAAAGGCTGACAAAACAGTGACTTTTGCGGCTTACAAAGTCGGTATGCTTATGTTCCCTGCGGCTGATTATGTGGGAAAGGCAGCGGTTAAGAATATTTCAATTCCGGACTATATAATTGACGGACAGAATTTGAAAATTAACGTAATTGACGATAAATTTGTGCGTTCAAATTTCCCTAAACGTGAAAACAATTCGCAGAAAGGCGATTACGGTAAGGTACTTGTTATAGCAGGTTCTGCCGGAATGACAGGGGCGGCATATTTGTCGTCACAAACCGCCGTTACAACAGGCAGCGGACTTGTTACGCTTGCAGTACCGAGCAGTCTTAACGGTGCCATGGAGGCAAAAACGACAGAAGTTATGACAGTGCCGTTAAGCGACAAAAACGGACGTATTTCTGCCGGGGCGATTGATGAAATTTTAAAACGAGTTGATAAGGCTGATACGGTGCTTATAGGCCCGGGATTGGGAAGATGTGACGATGTTTCGGAAGTTGTTGAAAGTGTGCTTGAATATTCAAAAGTTCCCGTTATAATCGACGCAGACGGAATAAATGCCGTAGCGGAAAATATGAAGGCTTTAAGCAGTTGCACTTGCCCTGTGATATTTACACCGCATACGGTTGAAATGTCACGTTTAACGGGACTTGAGAGAGAATATATTGAGGATAACAGACTTGTTACCGCAAAGGAGTTTGCGGAGGAAAACGGAGTCACTTTGATTTTAAAAGGACATCATACGATTGTAACAGGTCAGGACGGAGAACAATATATTAATATTACAGGCAATTCAGGTCTTGCAACAGGCGGCAGCGGTGATGTGCTTGCCGGAACGGTTGCGTCACTTGTATCAAGAGGTATAAACGAAACCGTTGCGTCAGCTATGGCGGTGTACATACACGGTTTGGCGGGTGATATTGCCAAAGACAAGTATGGAATCGAGTCCGTAACCGCATCTAAAGTTATGGAGTGTATTCCGTGTGCTTTAAGACAAATATTACAAGTAGAAAATTAAATGGCTATATGCTATAATTAAGAAGAACTGAATTAAATCTCTCGCAGTAATGTGGATGATTTTCTTTCGGAAAGGGAGTAGTATAACAATGGATAAAAGAACTTGGGCAGAGGTTGACCTTGACGCAATAGCTCATAACATAAAGGAAATAAGAAAGATAACAAATCCGAATGCAAAAATAATGGCGGTAGTAAAAGCCGATGCATACGGTCACGGATTTTTGGAGGTTGCAAAAACGCTCCTTGAAAACGGCGCAGACCGTCTTGCCGTAGCGGTTTTGCAGGAGGGTAAACAGCTTAGAAGCCGTGGCGTAACCGTGCCGATTTTGATACTTGGCGCAAGCGGTGAAGAAACTGTTGAAGATTTAATCAATTTTGATATAACGCCGAGCGTATTCACATATGAATTTGCAAAAGCACTTTCTTATGAGGCTGAAAGAAAAGAAAAGGTTACGAAAATTCATATCAAAATTGATACAGGAATGAGCCGTATAGGTTTTCTTGCCGGAGAAAATAATGAAGAAATTGTAGACGAAATTATAAAAATATCAAAACTGCCTTATATTGAAATTGAAGGTATATTCTCACATTTTGCAACATCTGACGAGTACGATAAATCGTATACACTTTTGCAATACGGACGTTTTATGGATGTTTGCAACAGACTTGAAGAAAAAGGACTTAATATTCCGATTAAGCATATTTGCAACAGTGCCGCAATAATGATGTACCCTGAAATGCACCTTGATATGGTGCGTCCGGGTGTTATTTTGTACGGAATGTATCCGTCTGACGAAGTGGATAAGTCAAGACTTGACCTAATTCCCGCAATGACGCTAAAATCAACAATAACACATATAAAAGAAGTTGAACCGGGCAGAGGGGTAAGTTATGGAAAAGAGTACATAACCGATAAGAAAACCAAAATTGCAACAGTACCTATCGGTTATGCTGACGGATATTTAAGAAAGCTTGCAAAGCATGGTAAGATGATTGTTGACGGCGTAAAAGTTCCTATCATCGGAAGAATTTGTATGGACCAATGTATGATTGATGTTACAAATGTCCATAATATTGATAAAGGCGATGAAGTAATCATATTCGGACGTGAAGGAGTAACCGTTGACGATTTGGCCGAGTGGCTTGAAACAATAAACTACGAGGTGTCATGCGTAATAGGTAAGCGTATCCCGAGAATTTATACAAAAGACGGAAAGGCGGTGAAGGTATTAAACTACCTTATGTAGTTGATAAACGGTTATCTTGAAAACTGAAAAAGGGGGCCTGATTGCTTTGTCACAAATCAAAAAATCCGATAAAAATAAACTTGTAGCCGAACTTGAAAAAGGTTATAAGGAAATGGCGGATATAAATCTTGAACTGGCACAAATGTGTTTGGAGGCGGATAACGAAAGTCTTTCGCTGTGTGAGGAAAAACTGACGGAGTGTGAGTAAATTGATTGTGAAAAGAGGAGATATTTATTACGCCGATTTAAGCCCGGTTGTCGGAAGTGAACAAGGCGGTATAAGACCTGTACTTGTTATACAGAACGACATAGGTAATAAATACAGTCCTACGGTGATTGCGGCGGCTATAACAAGCCAAATTAATAAGGCGAAAATGCCTACGCATATCGAACTTGCTGCAAAGGATTACGGACTTAATAAGGATTCTGTGATATTGCTTGAGCAAATCAGGACGATTGACAAAAGAAGATTACGAGAGAAAATAGGCCGTATAGATGACGGACTTATGGCAAGTGTTAATAATGCATTGTCAATAAGTTTCGGACTCGGCGGATTTTAAAAACCTCTTAATTATCGAAAATATGGGAGGTTTTAATATGGATAGAAAAATAACGTGTTATGTAGCATAGACGGCTACATATAAAAAGGTTATCGGCTAAAATGCCGATAACCTTTTTTCATTGTGTAGGGGTATATCTGTTTATAAAATCTGAATCAGTAACAAAAAATGAGGCTTTGAAAAAGCCTCATTTTTGCTGTCTTATTCTTCCGATGAAGTATCTTCTTCTGCTCCGCCTGCTGTATTTTCGCTTTCAGATGAGCCTGTATTGCCTTGTTCGTAATCAGTTCCGCCCGAATTTGACGAAGTACTGCTGCCCGAATTTGTATCATAAGAACCACTGTTAGTACCCGAATTTGTACTTGACGAAGAACCGCTGTTAGTACTTGACGAAGAACCCGAATTTATACCTGAAGATGTATTTGAATTATTGCCGTTTTGATTTTCGTGCGTTTCCGAAGCCGCAGGATTTACTGTAGGCATAACGCTTGGAGTATTAACCGGTGCAACCGTTGATAGAGGTGTTTGCGTTGGTTTATTACGTCTGCTTGCGTGTGATGCGTCACAATATGCCTTTGGCTGTGTTCCTTCAACGAAGTAAGCGGTTGTGGTAGGGCAGGTGTCAGTTGCAAGCATACCGGAGTATTCGCATACCTGTGCCTCAACAACATTACTTGGCTTTGTGATTTCTTTAGGGTTAAGCGATTCGTGAATTTTTTCCATTACAAGATTCCATGCGGTAACTGTCGGATTGCCCGAAACACCTGCCGCTGAAATTGATGCGGGAGTATCGAAACCATACCAACAAGCACCTACATAATACGGTGTGAAACCAACAAACCACTTATCACAGTCATCATCGGTTGTACCTGTTTTGCCGTATGTTGAAATACCGCAGTCAAGCTTTGCGCCTTTACCTGTACCGACGCTGCTGTTTACAACGCCCGAAAGTAAATCAGCTGTAATGTATGCTGCCGCAGGACTGATAGCCTGACTTGTGCTTGATGTGTTTTCAAGAATAACTTGACCTGTTGAATCAAGTACTCTTGTGTAAGTATACGGCTTAATATATTTACCGCTGTTTACGAATGTACAGTATGCTCCTGCCATTTCTTCAACGGTTACACCTTGTGTAAGACCGCCGAGTGCAAGAGAACTGTAGTTTTTATCTTTTTCTTCAAGTGTTGTGATGTGGAATTTGTTTTGTAGGTAGTTGAATGAGTTTGTAAGGTTGACCATATCCAATACCTTTACGGCAGGAATGTTTGCCGAACGTGCAACCGCCTCTTTAATTGTCATATCGCCTAAGAAGTCGTTGTATGAGTTCTTTGGTTTCCACTTGTCGTTGCCGATTGTTATTTCTTCGTCTGTAACGGTGTCAACTTCTGTGATTTTACCCATATCAACCGCCGGTGCGTAAACCGAAAGCGGTTTGATTGATGAACCCGGTTGACGTTTTGATTGAGTGGCTCTGTTCCAACCGCGAATATCAGTCTTTTCGCCAAGACCGCCTATAAGACCGCGAATTTTACCTGTGTAAGGGTCAATTATAATCATTGCCGATTGAGCACCCTTGCCTGTATAAGGGAAGTTAGACGTATTGGTAAATATGCCTTCCATTATATTTTGAATGTTGGGATCCATTGTTGAATAAATTTTCAAACCGCCGTTGTATACCTGTTGGGTTGCAAAATCTTCCGAGTAACCTTTTTGAGTCATAAGGTCGGCGATAACGTCATTTACAACTTGGTCAACAAAGTATGAAGTAATACGTCCTTGATTTTGCCTGTAAGCGTTGCTTACAACAAGGTCACTGCCTGATGCCTCTGCATATTCAGCGTCTGTGATATAACCGAGTTCACGCATTTTGCCGAGTACAAGATTACGTTTTTCGATATTCTTATCCGGATGTACAAACGGATCGTATTCTGATGGGAACTGTGTTATACCTGCGATTGATGCCGCTTCGGCAAGGGTAAGGTCGCTTGCGTCTTTGTTAAAGTAAGTGTTTGCGGCAGCCTCAACACCGTTACAGTTGTTAGCGAAATATACGATATTCAGATACATTGTAAGTATTTCGTCTTTTGTAAGCTGTTTTTCAAGTGCAACCGCACGCATCATTTCTTTGACCTTACGCGAAGGTGTATTTTCTTTTTCATTGGTTATATTTTTTATAACCTGTTGAGTAATCGTACTACCGCCATAGTTTGACGAGCCGATACCGACTTTTGAAAGTACCCATTTACCCGTTGCACCGAGTGTACGTTTTATATCAACACCGTGGTGCTTGTAGAAGCGTTCATCCTCGATTGAAACGATAGCGTCTTTCATAACTTGAGGTATTTGCGACGAATCTACCCATATACGGTTAAAATCGGATTGTATTTGTTCAAGTTCCTGCGGATTGCCGGCGGCATCTTCGTAATATATAAATGAAGAATAATTCAAAGCAAGAGTTTGAATATTCATATCTTTAATTTCACGTGATACTGCGGCATACATTCCTATGCCCATACCGGATACAATTACAACTACCACAAAAATCGCAACAAAGAATGTAAGCCGTAAGCGTTTCCTGAATTGAATCTGTTTCGGAGTAAGCTGCTTTTTTTGCTTTTTCTTACTGCGGGAAGTTGTTTGAGTTCGGCGCCTTGACGGTACTTCTCTGTATGATGAAGAACTTGCCTGCGGTGATCTTGTAGGCTTTGTGGATGCCGCTTGTCTGCGACGTCTTGGAGCGCCTGAAGCTGACGAAGTTTTCATATCATACTCTTCCCAGTTGAAATTATCATTTGAGCCATATCCGGAGCTTGGTCTGTTTCTTCTGTTATTATCAGCCATAATATTTTCTCCTATCTTTTTTATTAAGATTGTAGACAAAATGTGAGAGTATGTCTACTTTGATTTCGGGGCTGTTAAAAGCCTCAATCTTTCTTTAAAGATAATTGCATACTTTAATTATATCCTAAATTGCATAAATTTGCAACATTTATTTTTCAAAGTCTTATGCAAAGTATAAAAATGGGACAAAAGGGAATAATTTAAGAAAAAATATTAAAAGAAATGAGGAATAAATTATGAAAATTTTAAAGAATACACTTATTGTTTCGTCATATGTATTACTTGTAGCGTTGTTTTTCGGAGGCGGATACGCTATCGGCAGAATAGGTGTGTCCGACAGTGTGCCGACTCCTATGCCTACAGTTGCGGCGGTTGAAGAGGTGAATGCAAATGATGTAAAAACTACAGTATATGAAGTTAAGGTTGAGAACGGTTTACTTCAAATTAATAAATGTGTAGGGGATAATAAAACAGCAATTTTGAGTGAGGAAATAAGCGAAAATGTATTTCCGAGCGAGGATATTGATGAACTCAAAAAAGGTGTTGAATTTGATAATCTTGATGAGGCACAACAGATGTTTGAAAACTTCGTAAGTTAAAGCAGTATTAAGTTTATGAACAATTTGTTAAAACACCAAAAGGGAGATATTGAACGTAATAAAAAGAAAAATAAAGAAAATAAGAGTAAATATAGCAATATATTAAAAAAACGGACTTTGCTAAATAGAGCAAAAAAGAACATAATAGCATTGTTAGCACTCAAGAAGTGTGAGTGCTAACAATGAACTTGATTAAAATTTTAGGAGGTAATATATAATGAACATCAAACCATTGGCAGACAGAGTTGTTATAAAAATGCTTGAAGCAGAGGAAACGACAAAGAGCGGAATTATCCTTACTTCAAAGGCACAGGAAAAGCCACAGGTGGCTGAAATCGTTGCAGTAGGTCCCGGCGGTGTTGTAGACGGAAAGGAAGTTAAGATGGAAGTTTCCGTTGGTGATAAGGTACTTACTTCAAAATATGCAGGTACAGAAGTCAAGGTTGACGGTGAGGAATATACAATTCTTCGTCAAAGCGACATACTTGCAATAGTAGACTAATATATTAGGAGGTTATTATTATGGCTAAACAAATTAAATACGGACAGGACGCAAGACACGCTCTTGAAAGCGGTATCAACCAACTTGCAAATACAGTTAAAATCACACTTGGCCCGAAGGGCAGAAATGTTGTTCTTGATAAGAAATTCGGTGCACCGCTAATCACAAATGACGGTGTTACAATCGCTAAGGAAATCGAACTTGAAGATCCATTTGAAAATATGGGTGCTCAGCTAGTAAAAGAAGTTGCAACAAAGACAAATGACGTTGCCGGTGACGGTACAACAACAGCTACACTTCTTGCACAGGCACTTGTTCGTGAAGGACTAAAGAATGTTGCAGCAGGCGCTAACCCTATGATCGTAAGAAAGGGTATCCAAAAGGCTGTTGACGCGGCTGTTGAAAAGCTACTTTCTACAGCAAAGAAAGTTCATGGTAAGGAAGATATTGCAAGAGTTGCGTCGGTTTCAGCTGCTAATGAAGAAATCGGTCAGCTAATTGCAGAGGCAATGGAAAAGGTAACAGCAGACGGCGTTATCACAGTTGAAGAATCAAAGACTGCCGAAACATATTCTGAAATTGTTGAAGGTATGCAATTCGACAGAGGTTATATCACACCTTATATGGTAACTGATACAGAAAAAATGGAGGCAGTTCTTGACGACCCATACATTCTTATTACAGATAAGAAGATTTCAAATATTCAAGAAATTTTACCGCTTCTTGAACAAGTTATGCAAGCAGGCAGAAAGATGGTAATTATCGCTGAAGATGTTGAGGGTGAGGCTCTTTCAACACTTATCGTTAATAAACTTCGCGGTACATTCGTATGCGTACCTGTAAAGGCTCCCGGCTTTGGTGACAGACGTAAGGAAATGCTGCAAGATATTGCAATCTTGACAGGCGGTCAGGTAATCAGTGAAGAACTTGGCTTTGATTTGAAAGATACACAAATTTCACAACTTGGTACAGCAAAGCAAGTTAAGATTCAAAAGGAACTTACAATTATTGTTGACGGTGCAGGCGATAAGAATGCAATTGCAGACAGAGTTGCACAAATCAGACGTGAACTTGAGGCATCAACATCTGAATTTGATAAGGAAAAGCTACAAGAAAGACTTGCTAAACTTGCAGGTGGTGTTGCTGTAATTAAAGTCGGTGCGGCAACAGAAACAGAAATGAAAGAAATGAAACTTAGAATTGAAGACGCTCTTGCAGCTACTAAAGCGGCTGTTGAAGAAGGTATCGTTGCAGGCGGCGGAACAAGTTATATTGATGTTATTCCTACTGTTGCGGCTCTACTTGAAAAAACCGAAGGCGATGAAAAGACAGGTGTTCAAATTGTACTTAAAGCACTTGAAGAACCGGCTTGGCAAATCGCAAAGAATGCAGGTCTTGAAGGCAGTGTAATCGTGGATAAGGTTAAGTCTTGTGAAACAGGTAAGGGATTTAATGCACTTGTTGAAGAATATGTTGATATGATTTCGGCAGGTATCGTTGATCCGGTTAAGGTTACAAGAAGTGCACTTCAAAATGCAGCATCTGTTGCGTCTATGGTACTTACAACAGAAAGTCTTGTAACAGACCTTCCTGAACCGGCAGCTCCTGCCGCTCCGATGGATCCAGGTATGGGAATGTATTAATTTGAATAATATTAAACACAGATTGCAAAATGCAGTCTGTGTTTTGCATTATGTGTTGACAAAATTAATTTATAGTTATATAATAAAAATAGAAAAAGGCAAACCTCAAGCGGTTATGCCCAAAAAGAACTATTTATTCAATAGCCGTTCCTGGGTGAGAGGGCGGCTATTGTACTTTTATGGTGAAAATTATCAATATAGCGATAATTATCAAAACTGCAAAAAGCAATTTCTTTGCCATATGTAACAATATGCTTACTTTTCATAAGCATACCCCCTTTCATAAACTCGGCATAAAGCCTGTGAATATAAAAGTGGGCATAACCGCCGGTTAAAAACCGTTAATGAAGTTTGCCTTTAACATCGGATTAATCCGACAAGAGTATTATATATCAACAAATTACAAAATTCAACAAAGTATATAAAAAGACATATAAATGTAAATAGCACATAAAAAAGCAGACAAAGAATTTTTTCTTTGTCTGCTTTTAAATTAGTTCAAATATTTGTCTAAAACACTTTCTTTAATTTCAGAAACATTGGTTTCAATAACCTTTTTACGTATCGGTAAAATAGCACTTGGGGTGACGGAAAGTTCGTCAACGCCGATAGCAAGAAATGCTTCGGTAAGTTCAAGGTCTGCACCGAGTTCGCCGCAAATTCCAACCCATGTACCGTTTTTATGAGCATTTTTTACTATCATATTAATAAGTCTTAAAATTGCAACATGATGTGTGTCACAGAATTTGCCTATGTCGGGATTTTGTCTGTCAGCGGCAAGAGTATATTGAGTAAGGTCATTTGTACCGATTGAGAAGAAGTCCAGGTGCTTTGAAAGAATATCACTGATTACCGCTGCGGCAGGTGTTTCAATCATACAACCAAGTTCAACATTCTTTGAATAAGCAATGCCCTCACTGTCAAGTTCTGCTTTAACTTCATCAATTATTTCGAGTATTTTTACGATTTCCCATTCCGAAGCAATCATAGGGAACATAATAGCAAGTTTACCGAATACCGATGCACGATATAGAGCGCGAAGCTGAGTCTTGAATATATCCGGTCTTTGAAGGCAAATTCTTATTGCACGAATACCCATAGCCGGATTTTCTTCTTTCGGCATATTAAAGTAATCAACCTGCTTGTCTGCACCGATGTCAAGTGTACGAACGATTACACGTTTATTAACCATTTTTGAAAGTACATCTTTATATGCGGCAAACTGAACGTCTTCAGACGGATAATCGTTGCTTTCAAGATATAAAAATTCACTTCTGAAAAGTCCGATACCCTCGGCATCATTTTTCAAAACATTGCCGACATCAAGAACACTTCCGATATTTGCACAAAGTTCAATCTTTTGACCGTCTTTTGTTACGCTTTCACGACCTTTTAATTGTTGAAGAAGTTTGTTTTGTTTATCAATTTCTTCTTTTTTCTTAGTCATTTCGTTGATTGTAGCTTCGTCGGGATCAATATAAATCGTACCCGTAAAACCGTCAACAATGGCATTTTTGCCGTTTGCATCGGCAGACAAAACGCCCTTTGCACCAATCATTGCGGGAATATTCATCATTCTTGCAAGAATTGATGTATGAGAATTTGTAGAGCCACCCTCTGTTACAAAAGCGAGAATTTTGCTCTTGTCGAACTGAACCGTTTCGCTCGGCGCAAGGTCATCGGAAATGATTATAACAGGTTCGTCCGTAACAAGACCGTCCTTGTCCTTACCCGAAAGAATTTTTATAAGTCTTTCCGAAACGTCTTTGACGTCCGCACTTCTTTCACGCATATACGGATCGTCCATTGCACGGAACATTTGCACAAAATTGTCGCAAGTTTGTGCAACTGCGGTTTCGGCATTTATAAGCTGGTCGGTAATTATATTTTTGATTGATTCGATATAATCAAGGTCGTCAAGCATCATCTGATGAATTTGAAAAATCATTGCGTTAGCCTCGCCGACTTCGGCAAGAGCCTTATCATAAAGCATAGCAAGTTCACTGATTGTCTGCTGACGTGCTGATTCAAAACGAGCGATTTCATCATCACTGCTTTCGATATGATGTCTTTTAATTGTGCTTTCCTCACGGCTGAAAACAAACACAGGTCCAAATGCAACACCGCTGCATACTGGTTTTCCGGTAATAGTAATCATAATAATCTTCTCCTTTGAAATTTGGAAATTTATATATATAGATATAATATTCTCATACTATGTCATATATATTATACAATATTTTTTACAAAAAGAAAAGAACTATTTTGTTAATTGTTGTGCATATTTTTGCTAAAAACAGTAAGGCTCGTTTGGTGAGATTGTATAAATAAGAAAATAAATGAATTAAGTAATGCAAATGTATTGAATGTACGAGTGAGTTGTGATAAAATGAAAATAATTGTACACAGTGATAGAATAGGAGAGAAACTAATGGATAAAAAAGAATTTGCACTAAAACAACACGAGGACTGGCACGGTAAAATTGAAGTTGTGTCAAGAGCAAAGGTTACAAACAGAGAAGAACTTTCTGTTGCATACACACCGGGTGTTGCAGAGCCTTGTCTTGAAATTTCAAAGGACGTGGATTTGTCATATAAATACACAAGACGTTCAAATCTTGTTGCCGTTATAACGGACGGTACAGCTGTACTCGGACTTGGCGATATAGGTCCGGAGGCAGGTATGCCTGTAATGGAGGGTAAATGTGCATTGTTCAAGGTGTTTGCAGATGTTGACGCATTTCCGCTTTGCGTTCGTTCAAAGGACGTTGACGAAATTGTAAATACGGTAAAAATGATTGCCGGTTCATTCGGCGGTGTTAATCTTGAGGATATATCCGCTCCGAGATGTATTGAGATTGAAAGAAGATTGAGAGAAGAATGTGATATTCCTGTATTCCACGATGACCAGCACGGTACAGCCGTTGTTGTACTTGCGTCGGTGCTTAACGCTCTAAAGGTAGTCGGCAAGGATATTACGGAAATTAAAGCCGTTGTAAACGGTGCAGGCTCGGCAGGTATGGCGATAACAAGACTGCTTGTTTCAAGAGGTTTGAAAAATGTAATTATGTGCGACAAGTACGGCTCACTTTACAGAGGAAACCCTGAAATGAACAGCGAACAGGCAAAGCTTGCCGAACTTACAAATCCGGACAATCTTGACGTAAAGCTTGATGAGGCAATCGTAGACGCAGATTTATTTATAGGTGTTTCCGCACCTGGTATTCTTACGGAAGAAATGGTTGCAAAAATGGCGAAAGACCCAATCGTGTTTGCTATGGCAAATCCTGTTCCGGAAATTATGCCTGACGTTGCAAAAAAGGCAGGCGTAAGAGTTATAGGTACGGGAAGAAGTGATTTTCCTAATCAAATCAACAATGTGCTTGCATTCCCGGGTATATTCAGAGGTGCACTTGACGTAAGAGCGAGCGATATTAATGATGAAATGAAAATGGCAGCCGCACAGGCGATTGCCGATATTATCAAAGACGATGAACTTAATGATGAATATATTATTCCTGACGCATTCGATAAGCGTGTAGCGGAAAACGTTGCAAAGGCTGTTGCAAAAGCAGCAAGAGAATCGGGCGTTGCAAGAATATAAGGAGATGTGAAAAATGAGCAGCATAAAATTACATTGGCTTGAAAACCGTTCAAAAGGCGGATATGTTACATTCGGTGTGCCTTGGAAAAAAGGCGAAGTTACAAAAGAAACAGTATTTTCAATAAATGACGAAAACGGAAACGGTATCGCATATCAGGAAAAGCCGATTGCATATTATCCCGACGGTTCAACAAAATGGACTTCGTACACAATCAAAACAGACAGTGAAACTGTTGAAATAAACAAAACGGATAAATATGACGGTTTTGACGGAATAAAGACAAATGAAACAGAAAACGAGATAACTGTTGACAACGGCAAATTTAAAGCGGTATTCCCAAAACAAGGTTCGGTCTTGATGAAAACTCCTTACGGTGATGTAACATTAAAAGCCGTAAAAGAACTTCGCAGTAAAGACGGTGACGTTGAAATAAGAAAAAGCATACCGTATATAGGAGAAATCAATACTGTCGAAATTGAAGATTGCGGTAATTTGAAAACAACGGTAAAAGTTACGGGTGAACACAAAAACATTGACGGCAGCGAATTCTTGCGTTACATAATCAGATTTTCTGTATTCTATGATGAAAATGAAATCAAGATTATCCATACATTCTTGTATGACGGCAATGAAAAGACCGACTTTATAAAAGGTGTCGGCATTCAGCTTACAAGAAAAATGGACGGTGAACTTTATAACAGACGTATAAAGATAACAGGCGACTGCGGTGTTATGCACGAAACAATGCAGCTTTTAAATTTGTGGCGACCACGTCTTGGACCGTCAATCGGTATTCAGCCGATTTATTCAAAACAACTTGCAGGAGAAAAGGTAAACCTTTCGGAAATGGTCGACTTGAGAAACGGTAATGCGGTTACAAAAGAGGAAATTGACAATGTAACAAAGTGGGACAGCTATCGTTTGCAACAGGTTACGGCAGACAGTTTTGAAGTAAAGAAACGCACAGGACACGAAGAATGTACATTTATAAAAGCAAATTGGGGTAAACGCTCAAAAGGTCTTATGTATATTGCGGACGAAACAAAAGGTACGGCATTCTGTATGCGCAACTTCTGGGAGAAGTATCCTACATCACTTTATGCAGACGGACTTTGTACGGATAACGCAAGCCTTACCGCATGGATTGTTCCGCCGGACGCAGACGCACAGGATATGCGTCACTATGACACCGTTGCACATGACCAAACATATTATGAAGGATTCCCTGAAATAGGCTCGTCGGCATACGGAATTGCGAATACAAACGAAATGTCACTGTTTTTATATGATACAGTGCCGTCGGACGATGAACTTATGAAACAAGCCGAAACTGTACAGAAACCGTCTGTACTTGTTGCGACTCCTGAATATTATCACGAAGTTAAAGCTATGGGTGAATGGAGCTTGCCGTCAAAGGATACACCGCTTAAAAAGTGGCTTGAAGAAGAACTTGACAAAGCATTTGCATTTTATGAGAACGAAGTCGAACAAAGACATTGGTACGGTCTTTGGGATTACGGCGATATCATGCACACATATGACGCACAACGTCATTGTTGGAGATATGATATGGGCGGTTACGCTTGGCAGAATACCGAACTTATACCGACATTATGGTTGTGGCTTGCATTTATGCGTTCGGGCAGAGAAGATATTTTCACTATGGCGGAGGCAATGAGCCGTCACAGTGCAGATGTTGATATATACCATTTCGGTGATTTGAAAGGTCTTGGCAGCCGTCATAATGTTGTGCATTGGGGCGATTCCTGTAAAGAACCGCGTATCGCTATGGCAGGACATCACAGAGCATTGTATTATTTGATGGGCGGTGATCCGAGAATAGGTGACGCAATGGACGATGTTAAGGATGCTGACTATGCAACGCTTAATATGGATCCGCTTAGATATTTCTATAAGAAAGAAGAAATGAAACTTCCTACTCATGCAAGAAGCGGTCCTGACTGGTCAACATATTGCTCAAACTGGTATACGGCTTGGGAGAGAGATAACGATAATCATTACAGAGATAAGATTGTTACGGGTATCAATGATTTGAAAAAGTCGCCTATGCGTATGATTTCGGGTTCAAACTATGAATATGATCCCGAAACGGGTCATTTGGGATATATCGGCGAAAGTGCCGCAGGCGGTGCACACCTTGCCGTTTGTATGGGTGGTCCCGAAACTTGGTTTGAACTTGCGGAACTTTTAGATGATGAAGTGTTTAAGGATATGCTTGTTCAGTACGGCGAATTTTACTTCTTGCCGGTTGAAGAAAAGAAGAAAATTTCAAACGGTCTTTTGACCGGCAACGGATTTGTTTATCCGTATATGGCATCGGCTTTGTGCGGATATGCGGCAAGAGAAACAAATAACGCCGAGCTTGCATATCAAGTATGGCAAGTGCTTATTCATTCTTTGGCAGGCAAGGACAAGAAAGATAATTTCGATATATGTGTTTACAAGAATTACTTTAATAATGAAAACCTTGAAGAAATGTTCTGGATAAGTACAAACTTTACTTCACAGTGGTGTCTGAATGTAATTGTTGCACTGGAACTTACTAAGGATTACATCAAAGATTCAATCAACGATTACGAATGGGCTGACTGGGTGAAATAAAGACAAATTATGTTATAAAATATTCTTAAACATATTGACAAATATAAATGTTGAGTGGTATTATATGTATATAATATTAATATAACTATATATTGATATTATAATAACTGGAGAGAGGGAGAGGTTTATGAACATGAAAAAAATGGTTTCCTGCTTGGTTGCAGGATCAATGCTTACAATGGCAGTGTCTGCTTTTGCTCAGATTCCGGAAACACAGGTTTCTACAATCGACAATGCGGCTGTTGTAGCATTCAATGGGGTAAACGCACATCAATCAATGAATATTGAGGGTGACGTGTATGCAGGCGGACAGGTCAAGTTTGACAATGCCGGTGAAAACTATCTTGACGGTGATATAATTTCATCACAAGAAGTAAGCTATCAAGACGAATATTCTGCAATCCTTAAAGACACAAACAGAAAAGGTGTGGATAAGGTTGAAGAAAATATGTCAAAGTATCTTGATGCATATTATCCCGATACTTATCTTACAGATGATTCTGTAAAACCCGAAACACCTGCTTATGAAGATGTAGAATACACATCTGCACAAGGTTGGGTAGGTGTTAATGCCTGGTCGTATCCGAGTCTTCCTACCGATGAAAACGGTTATCCATATTACACAATTTCAGAAAATACATCATTTGACGGACTAAGCGTTCAAGGCGGTAAGGTTGTTATCGATACAACAAACGGTCCGGTATATGTAAAAGTTAATCAATTATCATTCTCTACTGCTAACGATAAGAAAGGTTATATTGAAGTAGTAGGCGACAATCCTGCATATCTTATTTCACAAGCTCCGGGTGAGGCTATGGTAAACGTAGTTGACACAGGTGACGGTACATTTGATTTCGGTACAGGCGATTTGAAATGGATTATCGTTCCGAGTCAATGGGGTGACAGCTGGGTTTCAATCGGCAGTACAAGTGCAAACTCTATGATTTGTGCGGATATTTACTATGACGGTGAACCGCAGAATTTATCATTTAATGCTCCGACAAAGGGTGATATAGTTCTTGGCAGCGCACCTGTATCATTCGGTAATACATTTACTCTTGAGGGTGACATTTATTCTTACGGAACATCAAAGTTTGACTTTGACGGTAAGATTACAGGTGACATTGTAACAAAGGCTGAAACAGTAAGATTTGCAAACAGCGGTCAGTATGCTGACGAAAGAGTTACAGGTAATGTAAATGCAATCAATGCAACTTCATATGAAGTATCTTGCCATATGGTAGGTAACACTGTAACAAGTGCGGAAACATTCAACATTTACGGCGGCGGTACTAATATTGAAGGTACAGTATATGCTCCGAAAGCTGATGTAAAGATTGGTACAACATCAGGTAACGGTATTAACCGCGGTCAACTAATCTGTAATTCACTTGATATTTACGGTGAAGGTGCGGTAATTTGGGGTCATGCAGGTAATACAACTCCTGACGTAACACCTGTACCGTCAGAAGAACCAACACCGGAACCAACTGAAGAGCCTACACCTGCTCCGACTGTTACACCGGGCGAAGAAGTGGATCTTCAAGGCCTTGGCTATGCGTATATATTCGGTTATGAACCTGCTATTCAAAGAGTAGACGTAACTGACGAAGAAGGTAACGTAGTCGGCGGTAAATGGGTTGCAGAGGTTAAGATGGCTCCTGACGATGCTGTTACAAGAGAACAGGTTGCAGCTATGATTACAAGAATGGTTGACCAAAAGTACGGTACAACAGATACAGTTTATCCTGTAACAGATAACATTGCAAAGCATGAGGGTACATGGTATGTAAGAGGTCTTGCATATCTTGCTCAAAAGGGTGCATTTGACGGTGTTGATTCAGTTGAAATCGGTGCAGTTACAAGAGGCGAAGTTGCAAAACTTCTTGCATACGGTTTGGGACTGACAAAGACAGGCGAAACTGAATTTACTGATATTGCTGATTCACAGTATAAGTCATATATCGAAACAGTAGTTGCTTACGGTTATATGAATGGTACAAGTGATACAACATTTGAACCTGACAGAGTAATGACAAGAGCAGAATTCTGCCAAATGTTCAATAATGTTATCGGACGTACAGATATGGGTCTTGTAGCTCAAGACGGTACAACAGTAACTCCTGAATTGTATTCAATCGTAGACATTGACGGTCACTGGGCAGAAGATGCTATGCTAAAGGCAACAAGTGCTTATGACGATAACGGTCTTATTGATACAGAAACAAGAATAGCTAATATCAGAAACGTACTTGATAAGTATGATTCACAAACTTGGTATTAATTAGATTAAAAACTCCGACTTCGGTCGGAGTTTTTTTGTGTGGAAATATATTTTGTTGGAATGGTGTCACGAAACACTTTGTAGGGGCGACCATTGGTCGCCCAAAACGGAGAGAAGTGGACGGCACCACGACGTCCCACAAAAGCCACCCCTCAGACGACTATGTTGCAAGCTCCCCTCAAGGTGAGCTTTGTGAAATATGGCGGACAACGAAAAGCCTCTCCTTGAGTAGAGGTGTCACGATAGTGACGGAGTGATGGCGAATCATACTATTTAAACTGTAAAAATAAAAACTTATTCCTATAAATCAAAAATGCACTATGTGTAATATTGACATAGTATTTTATTTAATGTATAATATATTTAGTAAAATTTATTTTTAAGAAAAGAGGAAAGAATATGGGTAAAAAGTATAAATTTTTAGCATTTGACTTTGGTGCGTCATCGGGACGTGCAATGCTTGCCACATTTGACGGTGAAAAAATCACTCTTGAAGAAAAACACCGTTTTTCAAACGACCCTGTTAACATAAACGGAGATTTGCATTGGGACGTTCTTAGATTATTCTTTGAAATCAAGCAAGGTATCTTAAAGTGTGCAAATTCGGGTGACAGAGATATTGACTGTATCGGTATCGACACATGGGGCGTTGACTATGGTTTGCTTGACGAAAATGACAAGCTTATCGGCAATCCTTACCACTATCGTGATACAAGAACAGAGGGTATGTATGACGAGGCATTTAAACTTGTTCCGAAAGAAGAAATTTTCAAGGGAACAGGTATTGCTTTTAACTGGTTCAATACAATATATCAGCTTTTGTCAGCAAAGCTATCGGGTGATACTTCACTAAAAAATGCAAAAACTTTGCTTATGATGCCTGACTTATTCAACTTCTTCTTAACAGGTGTTAAAAAGACTGAATACACAAATGCGTCAACAACACAGATGTACAACAGTGAAAAGTACGAATGGTCATACGATTTGTTAAAGAAACTCGGTATTCCGACAGACATTTTAACAGATGTTATATTCCCTGGTGAAATTGTCGGCAAAGTAAAGCCGGAACTTGCAGAAGAACTTGGTATTGAACAAGTGCCTGTTGTTGCGGTTGCTTCACACGATACGGGAAGTGCCGTTGCTTCGGTACCGGTTGTTGACCAAAAAGACTTTATTTACATATCTTCGGGTACATGGTCACTTATGGGTGTTGAACTTGACAAGCCTAATACTTCGGACGGTGCATTCAACCATAACTTTACAAACGAGGGCGGAGTTAATAAGACAATCCGTTTCTTGAAGAACATTATGGGACTATGGCTAATCCAAGAATCAAGACGTCAATGGGACAGAGAAGGCGAACTTCTAAGCTTTGACGAACTTGAAAGACAGGCAAATGCGGCAGAACCTTTTGCAAGTCTTGTTGATCCGGATTATGCAGAGTTCCAAACACCGGGTAATATGCCTAAGCGTATAAAGGAATACTGTAAAAAGACAGGTCAGAAAGTGCCTGAAACAAAGGGCGAGGTTGTAAGATGTATCGCAGAAAGTCTTGCGTTCAAGTATCGTCAAACTGTTGAAGGTATGGAGGACGTTACAGGCAACAAGTACAATGTTGTTAATATTGTCGGCGGCGGTATCAAGGACAAGATGATTTGTCAATTTACCGCAAACGCAACAAAGCGTGTTGTTAGCACAGGTCCTGTTGAGGCTACAAGTATCGGTAACGTAATTGTACAGGCAATGGCTATGGGTGCGATTAAGGACATCAATGAAGGCAGAAAAGTTGTTCGCAATTCATTCGATATTAAAACATACGAGCCGCAAGATTCAGAAAAGTGGGATGCGGCTTACGAAAAGTGGAAAGAAATTATTAAAAACGCATAATTAAGAATAATTCATAAAAATTCTCATAGTATTTACTATGAGAATTTTTTTATTAGAAAAGTTTGAATAAAGTTGTACACAGAAATGTGAACAATTTTTTAGATTTTTATTTAACGAAAGGAGAGAATTATATTAATTATGGAATTAGTAAAGGAGAATGTAACTGTAAATCAAGTTTCATGCAAGGGCGACACGCAGGTGCTTGTTGATGAGGACATAATCGTACCCGATGTGAAACCCGATATACTAAAAATTTTGCAGCTTGACGCAGTATCGTGTATTACGAACAAGGAAATTACAAACGGACGAGTAAATGTCACAGGCAGAGTTGATTTGAAAATTTTGTACATACCCGACAGTGACCGAGAAAAGATAAAAAGTATTATAACGTCGTTTGACTTCACGCAAAATGTGGACAGCAAAAATATAACCGACGATATGACTGCAATTATAATGGCAAACGTGGATAGAGCCGAATTTTCGCTTATAAACAGTCGTAAACTGAGAATTAAGGTGATTGTGGGTTTGGACTATGAGGTTGTAGCCGAAAAGAATGTTGAGATAGCGGTTGAAGCGGAGGATTGCGACAATGCGGAATTGCTCAAGGAAAACGTAAAACTGCAAAATTGTATCGGACTGACGGAAACTGAATTTTCTGTAAAGGAATCAATAGAAGTTCCGAACGGTCAGACATCAATCAACGAGATATTGAAAGTCGATACAAAAATATCCGATTCGGAATATAAAGCGGTTACGGGAAAGATTGTTGTAAAGGGAGAAATAAGTGTATGCGTTCTGTATACCGACAGTGACTGTTGTATTCAGTTTATGGAAAGCGAAGTGCCTTTTACGGAAATTATTGATTGCGACGACGCCGGTGACGAAACGATGTGCGATATTGATTACAGCATATCGGACGTAAGGTATAAGGTTGTCGAGGATGATGACGGCGATAACAGAATTGTTGATATTGATGTAACCGTTACGGCACAGGTTAAGGCAACGGAAAATGTGTCGGTGGATATGATATGTGATTGCTATGAGCCGTTTACGAAAACTAAGCTTTTAAAGGAAGAAGTGGAACTTGAAGAAGTTGTGTCACGTCCTTCATCACAGAACACAATTCGTGAAATGGTGGAAATGGGCACGGGTACACCGTCCGTTTCTGGCGTGTATGACGTGATAACAAGACCGTATATCACAAAGGCACAGATACAACGCGGTAAACTTTTGGCAGAGGGTAAAATCGAGGCATATATTTTATACTTGACAGACAGCAACGAAAGCCCCGTTTACAGTATGAAAAAAGAATTGCCGTTCAGCTATATGCTTGACTGCGAAAGTACGTACAGTGACCTTATTCCGGAAATAAAAGCGGAAGTAAAGCACACTGCATATAATTTGAACGTGGCGGGTGAAATTGAAATCAGATGTATTTTATCGCTTAACGCAAATATAATCAGAAAAAGAAAAATCGAACTTGTGAATGAAGTGGTGACAGAACCGCTTGAAAACGGTGACAAAAACGGTATAGTGATTTACTTTGTTCAAAAAGGGGATAATCTTTGGGAAATTGCAAAACGATACGCAGTACCGCAAAGCGAAATTTTGAGGTTTAACAATATGGAAAAATCCGACAAACTTGAAATAGGAAACAGATTATTTATTCCTAGCATATAAAAACATAAATACAACTTCTATTTTTTAAAAATAGAGGTTGTATTTTCTTTTATTTTGCGATATAATTAAAGTTAGAATGGAAAAAGGAAGTAGTGCTTATGAAAATTTATAACACATTAACAAGACAAAAACAGGAGTTTGTCCCTATAAATAAAGGTGAAGTTAAAATGTATTCATGCGGTCCTACTGTATATGACTATTTTCATATAGGAAATGCAAGACCGTTTATTGTTTTTGATACAATGCGCCGTTATCTTGAATATCAAGGATATAAGGTAACATTCGTACAGAATTTTACGGATATAGACGATAAGATGATTAAACGTGCAAATGAAGAAGGTATAACGGTAAAAGAGCTTGGTGAAAGATTTATTGCGGAATATTTTAAGGACGCACAGGCAATCGGTATTCACAAAGCTACAATTCACCCGAAAGCAACGGAAAATATTGATGCGATTATCAATGTTGTAAAGAAACTTGTTGATAACGGCTATGCTTACGATGTTGACGGAAACGTGTATTTCTCTACAAAGAAATTTAACGAATACGGCAAGCTTTCAAAACAGCCATTGGAAGATTTGGAGGCAGGTGCAAGAATTGATGTGAACGAACATAAAAAGGACGTTATGGACTTTGCACTTTGGAAAAAGCAAAAAGAGGGCGAACCTGCTTGGGAAAGCCCATGGGGAATGGGCAGACCCGGTTGGCACATCGAGTGTAGTGCAATGGTGAACAAGTATCTTGGCGAAACGATAGACATTCATTCGGGCGGTCAAGACTTGATTTTCCCACATCACGAAAACGAAATTGCACAGAGCGAATGTGCAAATGGAAAGCCTTTTGCACATTATTGGATGCACAACGGATATATTAATATAAATAACAGGAAAATGAGTAAGTCACTCGGAAATTTCTTTACTGTTCGTGACATACTTAAACAGTATGACGGTGAAGTGGTACGTTTCTTTATGCTTTCGGCTCATTACAGAAATCCTATTAATTTTGATAATGAATTAATGGAACAGGCAAAATCTGCTGTTGAAAGAGTTTACACTTGCATAGACAATCTTGAATTTTTACTTCAAAACAGTGAGGACAGAGAACTTACAGACAGTGAAAAGGAGTATTCAAAAACTCTTGATGACTGCAAGACTAAATTTATTGCGGCAATGGACGACGACTTGAATACAGCCGACGCAATCGCGGCAATATTTGATATAGTTTATGCGTCAAACACCGCATTGTCAAATGAAAATAAGAATGCGAAAGTTGTTGTTGAAAAGACGCTTGACCTTATACATGAGCTTGGCGGTGTACTCGGTTTATTCCAAAAGACACAGGAAAAGTCGATAGACGCAGAGGTTGAAGAATTAATCGAAAAGCGTAACAAGGCAAGAAGTGAGAAGAACTGGGCTGAAGCTGACGCAATTCGTGATAAGCTTAAAGCTATGAATATTGAGTTAAAGGATACACCGATGGGTGTAAAGTGGAACTACATCTCAGAATAAAAAATTTGCCCACAGTGCTTGGGGAGGTAACTATGCTTACAACTAAAAAGCCGTCACAGTTTTCGCCTTTGGCGCTTGCCTATATAGGTGACGGAGTGTATGAACTTTTTGTTCGTACACGAATTATAGAAGAACACGAAAATCTTCCTGCAAACAAACTGCATAAAAAGACTGTTCAGTATGTCAAAGCACACGCACAGTCAAACAGTATAGACGCAATGCTTGAACATATGACAGATGATGAAACGGCGGTATACAAGCGAGGAAGAAACGCAAAATCGAATACAGTGCCGAAAAACGCAAATATGACGGAATACCGCAGAGCAACGGGATTTGAGGCACTTATAGGATTTCTGTATCTTTCGGGAGAAACGGAAAGACTTGACACACTTATGAATATCGCGTATGAAAATGCGTTAGATAATAATTAATTTAAGGGAGGAAATACGACACATGGATAAGAAAAGAGTCACAGAGCTGTCAATCATTGCAAACAATGTTCGTAAGCACGCTCTTACAGCCGTATACAGTGCGGCATCGGGACATCCGGGAGGTTCATTATCTGTAGCAGATGTTTTGACATTGCTTTACTTTGAGGTAATGAATGTAGATCCGAAAAATCCTAAAATGGAGGACAGAGACAGATTTGTTCTTTCAAAGGGTCACACAGCACCTGCACTATACGGTGTACTTGCAGAAAAAGGATTTATACCAAAAGAGGATATTAAGACATTCAGAAATGTAAACAGCTATCTTCAAGGACATCCTGATATGAACAAAGTACCCGGCGTTGATATGTCAACAGGTTCATTGGGACAAGGTGTGTCAGCCGCAGGCGGTATGGCACTTGCAGCAAAGCTTGACAACAAGGATTACAGAGTATATTCTGTTCTTGGTGACGGTGAGCTTGAGGAAGGACAGGTTTGGGAGCAAGCTATGTTTGCCGCTCATTACAAACTTGACAACTTTACAATTTTCGTTGATAACAACGGCTTACAGATAGACGGTGACATTTCTAAGGTAATGAATCCTAATCCTATCGATAAGAAGTTTGAGGCATTCGGTTGGCACGTTATAAAGGTAAATGCTCATAATTTTGAAGAACTTATGGCGGCTGTTGACGAGGCAAAGGCTACAAAGGGACAGCCTACCGCTATTATAATGAAGTCTGTTAAAGGCAAGAATGTTTCATTTATGGAAAATAACGCAGGCTGGCACGGTTCTGCACCTAATGAAGAACAGTACAATCAAGCAATCGCAGAGCTTGATGAAATAATCAAAGGATTGGAGGCGAGTCTGTAATGGCAAAGAAAGCTACAAGAGAATCATACGGAGCGGCGCTTGTAAAGTACGGTGAAAACCCTAACATAGTTGTGCTTGACGCTGACCTTTCAAAATCAACAAAAACAGAAATGTTCAAGAAAGCATATCCTGAAAGATTTATAAATATGGGTATTGCAGAAAGTAATATGATGTGCGTGGCAGCAGGACTTGCCGCAAGCGGAAAAATCGCTTTTGCGTCAACATTTGCAATGTTTGCCGCAGGCAGAGCCTTTGAACAGGTTAGAAACTCAATCGGCTATACAAAACTTAATGTTAAAATCGGTGCTACTCACGCAGGTATTTCTGTCGGTGAGGACGGTGCGTCACATCAATGTCTTGAGGACATCGCTTTAATGCGTTCAATTCCTAATATTGTTGTTATAAACCCTGCCGATGATATTGAGGCTATGCAAGCTGTTAAGGCGGCTATTGACCACGACGGTCCTGTATATATGAGATTCGGTCGTCTTGCCGTTGAGGACGTAAACAGTGAGGACTACAAGTTTGAACTTGGCAAGGGCGTTCAACTAAAGGATGGTAAGGACGCAACAATTATTGCAACCGGTCTTATGGTAGGTATGGCACTTGAAGCGGCAAAAATGCTTGAAGAAGAAGGCATTTCCGCAAGAGTAATCAATATCCATACAATCAAGCCTATAGACGAAGAAATAATAACAAAGGCTGCTAAGGAAACAGGTGCTATCGTAACAGCTGAAGAGCATTACATTATGGGCGGTCTTGGAAGTGCCGTTACGGAAGTGGTATGTGCAAATGCTCCTGTACCTGTTAAGATTATCGGTACTGACAGATTCGGTAAATCGGGTAAACCGGCTGAATTATTTAAGGAATACGGTTTAACTCCTGAAAATATCGTTAAGAATGTAAAAGATGCCATTGCAATGAAATAATCATTGGAGGTAAAATTATGAAAAAGTTATTGCTTGTGTTAGCAAGCTTGGCCATGATAATAGGTTTGTGTGCTTGCGGCGGTGGCGGCGGACTTTTTGCAAAGCCGACACCTACACCGATACCTGAAATCGACCCGGCGACACTTATCACAACTGATGATGTTGCACTAAATGCCGGATATACACCTGTTATTGAGGAATCAGGTACAAGCCGTAACGGTAATGTTGCGACAGTGCTTTACAGAAGTGAGCCTATAGGTCAAAATGATACTGTAACGGTTAAGGTTACACAGTTCACAGATACTATTGATTATCAAATGCTTTTCGACCAGTACGAACAGGAAAAGTCAAAACGTTCTTCTGCTGAATTGGTTGAGGGTATAGGACAGGAATCGTATATAGCGTTTCCGACTATCCATGTGTACGACAGAGGCTGTATAATTGAGATTACAGCCGGTTCGGGCAGTGACGATAATCAAAAGACTTTGCTTAAAAATCTTGCGATTACTGCGGCGGGTCGCTTGGAAAGCATAATTCCCGACAACACAGGTCAAAATAAAGAATAAAAACGAAAAGGATATTACTTTAGAGTGGTATCCTTTTTATTTTGACAATTTATTAAAAAAATTACACAAAAGGGGTTGATTTTTTTTGGTAACTATGATATAATCAAAAAATTTGACATTTGGGGCGTTTTGTGTTATAATTATGTTGTTAAGATAGTGGTTAATGAGAAAGGCGGTAAGTAAAGATGTATAGTGTCGGCGATAAAGTTGTACATCCTATGCACGGTGCAGGTACAATAGAAGAAATCAAAGAAATAGAGATTGTCGGCAAAAAACGTCAATACTATGTTCTAAAGTTTGCCATAGGCAATATGGTAACAAATGTACCGATAGAAAACAGTGAAGAAATCGGTATTCGTCCTGTTATAGAAAAGCAGGAGGCAAAAAAGGCACTTCAATATTTTCGTGACGCGGAGCTTGAAGATGACGCGAATTGGAATAAACGTCAGAGAGATAATCTTATTAAGATTAAGTCGGGAGATATTTATCAAGTGATTTTGGTATTGAAAGAACTGATGTACCGTGAAAAAATAAAAGGTCTTTCAACAAGTGAAAGAAAGACTCTTACCAGTGCAAAACAGATTGTTGTAAGCGAACTTGTCCTGTCGGAAGTTGCCGATGTTAGTGATATTGAAAGCATTTTAAACGATACTGTTGACGCGTTGGTTTGATATGTGATTAAAAGTGCAGAGCTATGTTTTATGGCTCTGCTTTTATTTTGAAAGGATATATTATGAAAATAACAGCGGTTATAGTTGCAGGAGGCAAAGGCACAAGAATGGGTGCCGATAAAAATAAGGTTTTTCTTAAAATATTGGGACGTGAAGTGCTTTATTATACAATTTCGGCATTTGAAAAAAATGATAAAATTGATGATATTATAGTTGTCACAGGCAAAAATGATATAGAAGAATGTCAAATACTTGTTGACAAATACGATATAAAAAAGGTATCATATATAACAGAAGGCGGTGCGACACGTCAGGAGTCTGTTATGAACGGACTGAAAAAAGCCGAAGGTGATATTGTGCTTATACACGACGGCGCTAGAGCACTTGTGACAGATGATGAAATTAATAATTCTGTTGCGGATTGTATAAAATTCGGTGCGGCGGCGGTCGGTGTTAAATGCAAGGACACGCTGAAAAGTGCGGACAATGACGGTTTTATAGTAGGAACTGTTGACAGAGAAAAAACATTTATGATTCAAACTCCGCAGGTGTTTTATCTGGATAAGATACTTGATATGCACCAAAAAGCACTTGACGAAAATTTTGTCGCTACTGACGATTGTATGATTGCCGAACATTACGGTGTTAAGATAAAAATAAGTGACGGAAGTTATGATAATATAAAGCTCACAACTCCCGAAGATATGATAATCGGTGAAAGAATACTCAGAAAGCGAGGTATTACGGAATGAGAATAGGACAGGGATATGACGTTCATAAGCTTGTAGAGGGCAGAGATTGTATAATTTGCGGTGTTAAAATACCGTATGAAAAGGGACTTTTGGGACATAGTGACGCAGACGTGGCACTTCACGCACTTGCAGACGCAATTCTCGGTGCGGCGGCACTCGGAGATATAGGAAAACATTTTCCCGACACAGACGAAAAGTATAAGGGCGCGGACAGCCGTATGCTTTTGAGAGAAGTCGTAAAGAAAGTGGCTGAAAAGGGATATTCCGTGGGTAATGCAGATGTTACGATAGTGGCACAAAGACCGAAGATGTTACCGTATATTGAGCAAATGAGAAAAAATGTTGCAGATGATTTGAATGTCGGTATTGATGATGTCAATATCAAGGCGACAACAACCGAAAAACTCGGCTTTGAGGGCAGAGGTGAGGGCATTTCCGCAACGGCGGTTGTATTATTGAAATAGGGGGATATATGGCTTGAATATTTACGATTTTGATGAAACAATTTATGACAGTGACAGTACAAAGGATTTCTATTTTTACTGCTTGAAGAAATACCCTAAAATATTGCTTAGTGTGCCGATTATGGCATGGACATTCTTTTTGTACATTTTGGGAGTTAAAACGAAAACGCAGTTTAAGGAAAAAATGTATAGATTTTTGACATATGTACCTGACATAGACAGTGCGTTAAACGATTTTTGGAATGTAAATGAACACAAGGTTAAATCTTGGTACAAGGACAGACAAAGGGAAGATGATATAATAATTTCAGCCTCGCCCGAATTTTTACTTGAACCGATATGCGAAAGATTGGGTATAAAAAATCTTATGGCTTCAAAGGTTGATAAGCATACGGGACTGTATGACGGTGAAAACTGTTGGGGAGAAGAAAAGGTTAAACGTCTTTATGAGAAATTCCCAAATGCTAAATGTGAGGAATTTTATTCCGATTCACTTTCTGATACACCGCTTGCCGAACTTGCGGATAAAGCAATGATTATAAGAGGAAATGAACTTATTGAGTGGAATGAGTATAAACCGTCAAAATTAAAAATGTTCTTGTCAAGAGAATTTTTGTCGTTCCTTATTGTCGGCGGAATTAATACGGTGAGCAATGTAATTTTTTCAACAATATATTCATTGTTTATTCCAAATACCACACTTGCATTTTTTCCCGGATATATAACGTCAAATGTGGTGTCGTATTTGCTGAACAGTAAGCTTACATTTAAAGAACGTTTGGGATTTGTTAAGTTTATAAAATTCTTTATATCGTATATTCCGAACTTCATAATACAGACAATTATCGTTTGGCTGTTTGATAATTTCATTCACGGTCCAAGCGTCATCGCTTACGCAATCGCCGCCATTATCGGCGTGCCTGTGACGTTTGTGTTTATGAAGATATTTACGTTTAAGAAAAATGATTGATATTGTAGGGGCGACCACAGGTCGCCTTTTTTGTATGGTCACCAAAAAATAAAAAAAGCCACCACTCCGTCACTGCGTGACACCTCTCCTCAAGGAGAGGCTTGTTGGCTCCCATCGAGGGGAGCTTTCAACGCAGTTGACTGAGGGGTGGCTTAAAATTTTATTTCCCTAATTTATAAAAATCATCAAAGAAAGTCGGGTATGACACGCACGCACAATCGCTGTCGTCAAGTGTTGATTCACCGTCGGCGAGTTGTGCAAGCACTGTAAGACTCATAGCCATTCTGTGGTCGTCGTATGTTTTGAAATCAGCACCGTGAATACTCTTACCGCCGTTTATAATCATACCGTCGTCGGTTTCGGTAATATCGATACCGCATTTATTAAATTCGTCAACTACCGCACGAATTCTGTTTGTTTCTTTAACCTTTAATTCCTGTGCGTCTTTAATAACCGTTTGACCGTCTGCAAAAACTGCCGCAACTGCGATAATAGGAAGTTCGTCGATAAGTCGCGGAATAATATCGCCGCCGACTGTTGTGCCTTTTAATGACGAAGAACGCACTGTAATATCCGCAACGGTTTCACCTGCCGAAGTATGTACATTTTCAAGTGTAATATCTGCACCCATATCCTTTAAAACGTCAATAATACCTGTTCTTGTAGGGTTTATACCGACATTTGTTACTGTAATTTGCGAGTTCGGCATAATTGCACCAAGTACCAAAAAGAATGCGGCTGAAGAAATATCGCCCGGAACATCAACATTAACTGCCGTAAGGTCGTTTGTAGGTTTTACAGTAATATCAAGATTATCAACTGTTAAATCCGCACCCATAGCACTTAACATAAGTTCTGTATGGTCGCGTGATTTTTCAATTTCGTGAATAACCGTTTCACCGTATGCATAAAGTCCTGCAAGGATTATCGCAGTCTTAACCTGTGCGGACGCAACAGGCATTTTGTAGTCTATACCGTGCAATTTTGTACCCGTAATATAAAGCGGACAATATTCATTTTCGATTTTTGCACCCATCATTGAAAGCGGTTGTACGACTCTGCCCATAGGACGTTTTTGAATAGACGCGTCACCCGTAATTGACGTATCAAAATTTTGACCTGCCAAAATACCGCACAAAAGACGTGTCGTAGTACCGCTGTTGCCTGTATAAAGCATTTCATCAGGCTTTTTAAGACCTCTTAGACCGTTGCCGTGAACGGTTACGTTTTCACCGTTTATATCTATATCAATTCCCATTTTTCTGAAACAGTCAATAGTTGAAAGACAGTCCGCACCCTTTAGAAAACCGCTTATTTCGGTTACACCGTTTGCAAGCGAGCCAAGCATAACGGCACGGTGTGAGATTGATTTATCGCCGGGAACTTTAATTTGTCCGATGGCTTTTTTTATTTTCTGAATTACCATTTCTTATCCTCCGTATATTCCCGATAACAAAACAAGGAACATCTTAATTTAGTTATAAAATAATTATATCATAAATAGGATATAAAGACAAGTTAAAATGCGTGGAGGGAGTTATGAAAAAGCAGAGTTTTCTTACCGGTGCGGTAATACTTATGATAGCAAATGCAATATCAAAAATACTCGGTGCGGTATTTAAGATACCTCTTACATATATACTTAACGAGGACGGAATGGCAGTGTTTAATATCGCATTTGAGGTTTACATAATGTTTTTATCGTTTATCATTTCAGGTTTGCCGTTTGCAATATCGAAAATGGTTGCGGAATCAAATTCAAGAGGAGAATACAGTAAAACTCACAGAATAGTGAAAATTTCAACAATATTGCTTGTGTGTATAGGCATTGTCGGAAGTGTTGCGCTTTATTTCGGCTCACCGTTTTTTGCACTTGCAATGAAAGAAGAAAAGGCGATATATGCAATACAAATGATTGCACCGTCAATATTTTTCGTTGCACTCGGTACGGCATATAAAAGTTATTATCAAGGTGTTTCAAATATGATACCGACCGCACTTTCACAAGTAACAGAAGCGATTGTTAAACTTGCGGCAGGATATTATTTAGCTGTACTTTTTTTGAATTACGGCGTTGAAAAAACAGCCGGCGGTGCAATAATGGGTGTAACGGCAGGTGAGATTATCGCAACGGCGATACTTATGATTATGTATTTTTACGGCAGAGATAAAAAGTATGTAAAGTCCGAAAAGAGCGATACTGCGGAAATATTAAAAGAGCTTATGTCAATCGCATTGCCGCTTTTATGTGCGTCGGTGGTGGCGAATGCAATAAATGTGGCAGATACAACGCTTGTGCGGTCAAGACTGCTTGACGGCGGTTTTTCAAGTGATGAGGCAAGATTTTTGTACGGTGCGTACACCGGTTACGCACTTACCGTTTTTCATCTGCCTGTCGGAATACTTGCAACATTGGGTGTAAGCATACTCCCTGTAATAGCCGGAGCGATAGCCGTAAACAACACAAAAAAAGCACAAACCGCGACCGATATAGGAATACGTCTTGCGGTTATGCTTTCAATGCCTTGTGCGGTTATAATGTACTTGATGAGTAATGAAATACTTACTGTATTATTTCATAACAGTTCATCGTCCGCTATGCTTACGGCGATAGCACCGTGCGTTATTATGATGTGTGTGACGCAGATAACGTCCGCGATATTACAGTCGGCAGGGAAAATAATGCTGCCGTTTTTTACGGCACTTTGCGGAAGTGCGGTAAAGCTTTCAATGAGTTGGTATCTTATAGCTATGCCCGAAATTAATATATACGGTTCTGCGATAAGCTCAAATGCAGCATATATTCTTGTAATGATATTAAATTTAATTGCAATTCGTAAATGTTTGAGTTTAAAATTGAATATTACGGCAATAATTATAAAGCCCGCAATAGCGACGGTGCTTATGTTCGGTGTTATGTACATTTCATCGAACTATATTTCGGCGATATTGGGGGACGGATTCGTATATCTTGCCGTAATGTGCGGTATCGGTATGGGTGCATATGTACTTATGCTGTTTCTCACAAACGCAATATCGGTTAAAGAAGTGCGGAAAATACTTAAAGGATAGACTTGTAAAAAATAATGCGGGGTGATATAATACAAGAGATTGAAGAAAATATGAAAGGGATTTGTTACTTATGAAAAAATATTCTATTGATGATTTACGCGATATAATGGTACAGCTAAGGGGCGAAAACGGTTGCCCGTGGGATAAGGTACAGACACATCAGAGCATAAAGAAAAGTATGATAGAGGAATGTTACGAGGCGATTGACGCGCTTGACAGCGGTGACGACCACGCATTCGCAAATGAACTCGGTGATGTGCTTTTGCAGGTTGTGTTCCACGCAAGAATTGCGGAAGAAAGAGGAGCATTTGACTTTGATGATGTGGTAAACGAAATCTGTACAAAGCTTATTACACGTCATACTCACGTTTTCGGCAAGGATAATGCGGTATCGGCAGAAGAAGCACTTGGACAGTGGGAGAAGAACAAGAAAAAAGAGAAAAATCTTGATTCATATACGGCGATGCTTGAGGACGTACCGCACTATCTTCCGGCACTTATGAGAAGTGAAAAAATACAGAAAAAAGCCGGCAGTGTAGGTTTTGATTGGGAAGAAACAGAACCGATATATGATAAGATTGCGGAAGAAACGGCGGAAGTTAAAGAGGCGGTTAAAAACGGTAATGCTGATGAAATCGAAGAAGAATACGGCGATTTGTTGTTTGCGGTAGTGAATTTGGGACGTCATTTGAAGGTTACACCTGAAATTGCACTTACAAAAGCATCTGATAAATTCGTAAATCGTTTCAAGGAAATGGAAGAAAAAGCAGTTTCGGACGGTAAGGATATGGCAGAACTTTCGGCAAAAGAGCTTGATGAATTATGGGAATTTGTAAAAAAGGCATAAATCTGCGAAAAAAAATAGGTGAAATTGGCTTAAAATGGTGCAAAGCTATTGACAGAACTGAAAAAATGTAATAGAATTAGTCAATGAACAGCCGATTAACAAAATTATGAAAAAACGGCTGAATGAAACTTTTGAAAATTTTAGGAGGAAAAATCATGAACAAAACAGAACTTGTAGCAGCAGTAGCTCAAAAGGCTGAATTATCAAAGAAGGACGCTGAAAAGGCAGTTGCAGCTGTAACAGCAGCTATTACAGACGCTCTATGTGCAGGTGATAAAGTACAACTTGTTGGTTTTGGTACATTTGAAGTAAGAAACAGAGAAGCAAGAACAGGTAAGAACCCTCGTACAGGCGAAGCTATTCAAATCGCTGCATCAAAGGTTCCTGCATTCAAGGCAGGTAAGGCTCTTAAGGACGTTGTAAACAACTAATTTAAGCGGTTTTATGATTTTATTACAGGGGTGTCGCATATGCGGTACTCCTGTTTTGTTTTTCAAAAGGTAATTAGAATTTTCTGAATTTAATAAAAAAGGGAGAATAACATATGAGAATAGATAAATATTTAAAGGTTACACGACTTATAAAAAGACGTTCGGTTGCAAACGAGGCTTGCGACCAAGGCAGAATAACCGTAAACGGCAGAGTAGTAAAGGCATCATATGATGTCAAGGAAAATGATATTATCGAAATCAAGATGGGCGAAAGAATTATAAAAGTACAGGTTATGGCGATAGCCGAACACGTTTTGAAAAATGACGCGTCATCACTTTACAAGCCGTTGTCATAAATTAAAAACGAGGGACATATATTTATTCAGAGATTAAAAACTGATTAAATATATGGAGGCGGTTTAAATGGCTCAAATGTCTAAAATCGAAAAAAGCTTTTCCGAAAGCTTTGCGGAAAAGAAACATTCAATATCGCTTGTGAACAGGTCTGAAATGTCGCTTTCCGGAGTAAATGACGTTTCTGAATTTTCGGACAGTCAGGTTATGCTGAAAACGAGTATGGGCGGACTTTGTATAAAAGGTAAAAATCTAAGTATAAATCAGCTTAATACCGATACGGGAATGTTGGACGTTAAAGGTGAGATATATTTGATACAGTATGTAAACAAAGGCAAGGACGGATTTTTTGCAGGTCTGTTCAAATGATAAGCCGAGAAGTATATGTATTTCTTGCGATGATTATATGCGGCGGTGCGTTGGCGGTTGTATTTGATATGCTCAGGGCAATGCGAATGGTTTTAAATCCGTCTGCGGTGATAGTTTCTGCAAGCGATATATTGTTTTGGATATTTGCGGCATTTGTCATAAGTGCGGCGGCGTGGAATTTCAACAGCGGAATATTTAGATTTTACGAACCGCTTGGGATAATTTTAGGCGCTGTTTTCTACTTTTTGCTGTTTAGTAAATGGATTTTAAAGCTTTTTTTGTTTATATTTGAAAATATTTTGAAATTTGCTAAGTTTATTTTCAAAATACTCTTGACACCGCCGAAGTTTTTGTATAAAATTTTAATAGTGCCTATAATTGGAGTTATAAAAAATAAACGACGGAAAGGTCATGATACCCATGATGAATGAATACAAAAACTTAATAATAAATTTTGTAAAGGAACATCAAAAGGGACTAAAAATAGCATTACTTGTATTTTTGGTAGGTGGAATGATATTTAAAGGTCTTATGCAAATTCCGCAGATAAATGCAAGTAAAGCGGAAGTTGCAAAGCTGACAAACCAAATCGAATACGAACAGGAACGTCAGAAGGAAATTGAAGAATTAAAAGGCAAAGTTAATACCGATGAGTACATAGAAAAAATGGCGAGCGAAAAACTTGGTTTAATCAAGAGCAACGCTAAGGTTTTTGTGGACGTATCGGGTGAACAACAATAAACAGAGAGGAAAAACAAAATAATATGGTTTCAGTAGGTAGTATATTAGAGGGCAAGGTTGTAAGTGTAATGCCGTTCGGTGCATTCGTGGATATCGGAAATAAACAGTCCGGTCTTGTTCACATATCCGAACTTTCTTCAAGATATGTTAAGGATATAAATGACTGCGTAAAGAAAGGCGATAATGTAAAAGTAAAGGTCATCAAAATTGATGAGTCGGGAAAAATCAGTCTTTCCATGAAACAGGCAGAAGAAAAAAAGGAAAGAGCTCCAAGACACAGACAAGAGAACAAAGGTCCTATACGTCCTGCTGATATAGATTGGAGTGCGTCATCATCGGACAGTTTGTCGTTTGAAGATAAACTTTCAAAGTTCAAACAGGACAGTGATGAAAAAATGCAGACATTAAGACGTAATAACGATTCAAAGCGTTCAGGCGGCTACAGCAGAAAGAACACTCATTCATTTTAATAGAATTTTGTAGGCGGAAAGGGTATTTCCGCCTATTTTGCTATAAAAGCAAATAAGGAGATTCAGATGGAATTATTGAAAAACAACAAGAGAATATTTCCGCTTATTGGTGCGATTATAGTTTTTATACTTTCTTTTTCTGTACTTTATATGGGTGATAATATCGGACTTTCCGATAACGGTGATTTCAGGAGAGTACTGCTTGTAAATAATATGGAATATGAAAACGACAGCAATTATTATTATCTGTTCAAACAGGATTATAAGATGAAAGTCGAGGGTGCGGGATTTTGGGACAAGATAACGTATCTTTGTGAGTCTAACAGCGAAGAAGATATATATTCATCACCGCAGTTTATAATCATAAAAGCGTCTAAGGTTATGAACTTTGTCGCAAACAAAATAACTTCGCGTGATGAAACAACATACAATATTGCGTATTTGGCATTTATATACATACTTATGCTGTCAACGGCGGCATGGGGAATATTTACGTTTTTTGCGGATGAGCCGAGAAAAATGCAGATAGCTGTATTTCTGATATTTATATTTATATTTTGTGACGCGGGGTATTTGCTGTACTTCAATTCGCTGTACGGAGAACCGCTGCAATATGTGTCGCTTATGATACTTATTGCGTTGGGGCTTTTGATATACAAACGACCGACTATACCGAAAATAGCTTGCTTTTTTGTGGCACTGTACTTTTTCGCAGGTTCAAAACTTGCGAATGTGCCGTATTCGGTTATAGTTTCGGTGCTTGCACTTTCTTTTGCGTATTTGCGTAAGGGCAAGTTTTACAGAATAGGCGTGCTTATATGCGTTATTTTGGCGGCGGTTTGTATAACGAATTTGTATATGAGTATTCCGTCATGGATGCACTATGATACAACGTATCAGTCGGTATTTTTCGGTGCGGTCAAGGAAAGTGAAACGCCCGAAAAGGATTTAAAACAGCTCGGTATTGACGAAAAGTATTTACCGCTTGTTAATACTCATGCTTATATGGATGACGGTGAATATCCGATTGATATAACAACAGACGAATTTCAGCACGATTTTTACGACAGAATATCAAAAGCGAATGTTGTGTTTTTCTATTTAAGACACCCTGTAAGGTTCGTAAAGAAAATCGCTTTTTCGATAGAAAACGCGTCATGCTTAAGACCTCTTAATTCGGGTAATTCAGAAACGGTGCTAATGCAGTATTCAAACCGTTTCAGCCTGTGGAGCAATCTGCGAGTGGCGACAAAGTTTTTGTATAATCCGTATATTGTGTTTGCAATGGCAATTATAATGACATTGTATGTTATATTTGTACACATATATCTTGTTAAAAATCATAAAGAAACCGATGAAAAAAGGTTGTATATGATTATGGCGATGTATGTGCTTATAGTCGGATTGTGGATTAATATGTGTCTTCCGATTGTCGGAAACGGTGAGGCGGATATTATGAAACATATGTTCCTTTTTGCAAATTGTATGGACGTGCTTTTTGCTGTAATTATTTTAGGAATAGTAAATATGCAGCTGCGTAACAGGATTGCATCAATAGTGGCACTTGCCGTTGCGGTAGGAGTATTGCAGATTGAGCCGCCTAAGGAAACTGTTGAATTCGGAACGTATAACGGTCAGCCACTGAAGTGGGAAGTAATGCAGGAATATGGTGACGGCAGTAAGGTTATTGTTACCAAGGATTGCGTTACCGAAAGAATTTTTGATGACGAAAATAATATGTGGGAAACAAGTGATTTAAGACAGTGGCTCAATTCCGACTTTATAAGCGAGTTCACAATGGACGAACTTGCAAGAATTGAGCCGAAGGAAAACGAAGTTATGCTTACTTATAATGACAGAGGACTTGCGGTGAGCGGTGATCATACTCATTATTGGAGTGCGACAAGAAGCGAGGTTGCAGACCTTTCGGAAAGTGCGTATAAGTATTACGTTGATGATATGGTTTATATTCCTACACTTGATATGATGAAAACGATAGATGTTCGCGGTTCGTATTGGATTTTATGCCCATACGGCTATAATGACAAAATGCAGAGATATATGAAGAATGATGGGTTTATTCTTCATACAAACGTAGATAATATAGATGGAGTGCGTGCGGCAGTACGAATAAAAGCGGAGTAAATATGAGGTAACATATATGAAAAATGAAATAAATTTGACAATGCTCACGGATTTTTATGAGTTTACAATGATGAATGGCTTTTTTGCCGAGGGATATAAGGATAAAATTGCGTATTTCGATATGTTTTTCAGACGAGTTCCCGAAGACGGCGGTTTTGCCATAATGGCGGGTGTTGAGCAGATTATTGAATATATAAAAGAGATTAACTTTACAGTGGAAGATATTGAATATCTTCGGGGTAAAGGAATTTTTAAAGAGGAATTTCTTAAATATTTGGAGAATTTTAAGTTTGAATGTGACGTATGGGCAGTGCCTGACGGTACACCGATATTTCCGGGTGAGCCGATTGTTACGGTAAGAGGTCCTGTAATACAGGCTCAGTTTGTCGAAACGATGATTTTGCTTACGATAAACCATCAGAGCCTTATTGCGACTAAGGCAAACAGAATTGTAAGAGCCGCACAGGGCAGAGCGGTTATGGAGTTTGGCTCAAGACGTGCTCAGGGTTACAGTGCCGCAACTATCGGTGCAAGAGCCGCATATATAGGCGGTGTTGCAGGTACGGCTTGTACTATTTCCGATGAACTTTACGGAGTGCCGGCACTCGGAACAATGGCACATAGTTGGGTACAGCTTTTTGACAGTGAATATGAGGCGTTTTATGCGTATGCGAAGAATTATCCGACAGGCTGTACTTTGCTTGTTGATACTTATAATGTGCTGAAATCGGGTATACCGAACGCAATTAAGGTTTTTGATGAAGTATTAAAACCCATGGGAGCAAGACCTAAGGGTGTAAGAATTGATTCGGGCGATATAACGTATTTGTCTAAAAAGTGCCGTAAAATGCTTGACGACGCAGGTTATCCGGATTGTCAGATAGTTGCGTCAAATTCACTTGACGAGTATATAATTCGTGATATGCTTTTGCAGGGTGCTAAGATTGATATGTTTGGTGTGGGTGAAAGACTTATAACATCTAAGTCAGAGCCTGTATTCGGCGGTGTGTATAAACTGGTGGCGGTTGAAGATAATGACGGAAATATAATTCCGAAGATTAAGATAAGTGAAAATGTTGCAAAGATTACAACACCGGGATTTAAACAGGTGCATAGATTGTATTCAAAGAGTGACAGTCGTGCGATTGCGGACGTTATTACAATGCACGGCGAAACTATTGACAACAACAAACCGTACACAATATTTGATCCCGAACATACATGGAAGAAGAAAACTGTTACGGACTTTTATTCACGAGAATTGTTAAAACCGATATTTGAAAAGGGTAAGTGCGTGTATGAATGTCCCGACCTTAATGTACTTCGCGAATATTGTAAAATGGAGATTGACGGACTTTGGGACGAGGTTAAGAGATTTGAAAATCCTCATACTTATTACGTTGATTTGTCGGAGAAATTGTGGAATTTAAAGCATACAATGCTTGAAGAATATCAAGATTGACAGAGGTTAAGAAAATAATGGATACGAAATTATTTCATACAGATGATAACGAAATTGCCGAGGCAGGCGAAATATTGAGAAACGGCGGACTGGTCGCATTTCCGACTGAAACAGTTTACGGTTTGGGTGCGTCAGCTTTTGATTCGGACGCGGCTAAGAAAATTTATGCCGCAAAGGGCAGACCGTCCGATAATCCGCTTATAGTGCATATATGCGATAAAGGGCAGATAAAGGATATTGCGGAGGAAATACCGGAAAGTGCAAAGAAAGTTATAGATAATTTTATGCCGGGACCCGTGACAATTATTTTAAAGAAAAAATCGGTTGTACCCAATGATGTTACGGCAGGACTTGATACTGTTGCAATACGTTTTCCGTTACATGAAACGGCTCAGAAACTTATAAAAGCGGCAGGTGTTCCGATTGCCGCACCGAGTGCAAATCTTTCGGGAAAACCGAGTCCGACAAAGGCAAAGCACGTTGTAAAGGATATGACGGGAAGAATTGACGCTATAATTGACGGCGGTGAATGTAATGTGGGTGTGGAGTCGACAATCGTTGATTTTACAGGTGAAAAGCCGGTTATATTAAGACCGGGCGGCGTGACGTATGACGATTTGAAAGGCATAGGTCTTGACGTTGAAATAGATAAAAATATATTACATTCCATTGCGGCAGATGAAGTGCCGAAATGTCCGGGTATGAAGTATAAACATTATGCGCCTAATGCGGAAGTAACCGTTGTTGAGGGTGAAAAAGACGCGGTGCAGAGTAAGATAAAGGAACTTCTTGAACAGACCGAGGGGAAAGTAACGGGAGTGCTTACAATGTACGGTGCAGTGTATGATAAAGCAGTGATGCTTTCGGCAGGAAGTACAAATAAAGAGTATGCAAAAAACTTGTTTGCGGCATTGCGTGAATTTGATGAACTTGGCGTTGAAGTGGTATTTGCCGAATTTTCCGAAAAAGACGGCTACGGACTTGCAGTGAAAAACAGATTGTATAAAGCGGCGGCACAGAGAGTAATACACGTCTAAAACCGAAAAATCGCCCACAGCACCACTTTTTGCTTGGACGGTACAGTAAGTACAGCACCAAAGCTGCAAAGCCACACTGTGAACGATTTTGTGGATTTACAACTAAAAGTCTCTCCTTTATGGGAGGTATCACGAAGTGACGGAGTGGTGGCGAAATATGAATCACACAAAATACGAAAGGAGATACGAAATTTATGAATATATTATTTGTATGTACAGGCAACATACAAACATAAACTCCGAAAGCAAGGTAAAACCAAAGGAAAAGAGGATTGTAATTTGCATTTTACAGAGGTTTTACAGGATTTGAAGAAAAAAAGAAACCATAGTGTAAAAATTGAATATTTGATATGAAAATAAGTCTGTATTTAAATTATATGGACTTATTTTTTGTTTAGAGCAGGGAGGTGTTCAAATGAAATGTCTAATGAGATACGGTTGGGTAAAGTTAATGCGCTCACATTTACCCGAGGGTAAGGGTATATTGGGAATGTGGGCAAAACTGGCATCGCGTGCGGCATTTCGCAAAGGGCACGCGACCTATTGTGGTTACAAGAATGAAGTGATAGCCGGTATGTGGTCTGGAGGAATTGTTGGGGTTAAGAGCATTTTGGGAGTGCGAAGCCGTAGGAAAGCCCTTGAAACGCTTGATGCACTATCAGAACTCGGATATATTAGGTACACTCTTGATGTAAAGACAAAAAAGCTTACATATCAGATTACCGATTGGGTTATCCGATGCTCTGGTGAGGAATGTACGAATGGAACAGTTTATACGACAGACGGATACGGATTTTTATGTATGCCGCGCAGTATAACAGAAAGACTCATAGAACATAATTACATATTGGAAGAAGCAGACGCATGGCTTGACCTTTGGTGTCACTCGGTATCAAGGGACAGAAACAATGCGTTTTCTTTTTTTGCGCCGACAGTCCAGCTTGGCAAATACGGTGCTGTACTGACTTTGGAAACACTCGGCAAACGCTGGGGATGGGAAAAGACAAAGGTATGGAGATTTTTTAGGAAATACAATGATATGTTCGATCTATACCGCTTGCCGGGTTCGTATGGATGCCTTGTGTTTAATAAATTGTATCCGTGTGATACAGAGTGTGTAACGCCTTCACAAGAGCAAATTATGCGTATTCTTGATGCGATAAGAGCTTATGCGGTAAATACAACAAAGAGAGAGACAGACCATCAATATATCAACAGGCTTATTGCATGGTACAGCCGGAGAGTGGTTGATAAATTTTAGACAACTACCGATGAAAATCGCGTTGCAAAATCGGACCATATAATACGCGCGTATTTTTCTCTGTGTTGGAATTGTAAGAATATATATGACTGCAGTAATAGTTATTGTATTATGGCAACGACAGAAAACAACGATATCCGTGGACCGTGCGTACCAGCGGATTTAACAGAAATAGCAAAGGAGTTTTTTACCTATGAGTAAACAGAATAAAAAATGAATAATTTGGAGGTAAACGAGCAAACAATAGCAAATTCAGAACGGATTATGAAAATGCTTGCTCAAAGGGGTATAATAAGCGATAAAAACATTGATGGGGAAAAAATGAAAAATGTAGGACAGGAGAAGAAATATCATAACACACTGTTGCTTTTAAAGAATTACAGAACTATTGCTTGGGTGCTCGAATGCTTTCCTGACACGCTTGCCGAGGAACTTGAGCAGCCATTTGAAGGCTTAGATGAGCTTTTGGACAGATTTGATGCAGAAATGGGTATGGAGAACCGTAAGCTTGAAAATAGAATGATGAGCGTGCAGAAATCAAGATTAATGATTGATCGCGTAAATGAGGCGCTGTCAGTTCTTAAGAAAAAACCGGACAATGGTCAAAAACTGTATGATTTAATCTATCAGACCTACATAAGCCCTGAGAAATTACGTTTGTCTGACATTCTGTATCGTCTGGATATGTCGCCCAGACACTATTACCGCCTTCGTGAACAGGCAGTAAATATACTTTCTATCCGTTTATGGTCATAGAAAATGCATATTTAAAAGAATTGAGGAGGCTGCGTTTAGAGGAGGAAACTCTTCTGAAAAAACAGCGAGAATTGTCCACAGTCTCCGAGGACAGTTCAAATTAAAAGACATTCTCGCAGTAGTCGGTTTTCCAAAGGCAACATATATGTATTGGCAAAAACGATTTGACAGAGAAAATCCTGATAAACAGTTGGAGGATGAAATCACTAAAATCCATATAGAAAACAAGGATTACGGTTACAGACGGGTATATAGAGAATTACGAAACAGAAAGATTTTTGTGAATAAAAAGAAAGTTCAAAGAATCATGCAAAAATTATGTTTCCAGGTCACATCATTTACTCGAAAAAGTCGCAGATATAATTCGTACAAAGGCAATGTTGGTAAAATAGCACCAAACAGAATTAACAGGCGATTTAATACATCTGTACCGCATCAAAAGATAACTACTGACACGACCAAATTTAAGTATTATGAGATTGACAACAAAGGCAGAATGGTAATTAAGAAATTGTATTTAGACCCATTTCTTGATATGTTTAATGGTGAAGTGTTAAGCTATGGTATAAGCAAAACTCCATCAGCGGCAAGTGTTTTATCGGCACAGAAACAAGCAATAGAAATAACATCTGATTGCCCATACAGAAGAACATTCCATTCAGACAGAGGTTGGGCATATCAAATGGGTGCATATTCCTCTGTTCTTAAAGAAAACAAAATATTTCAAAGTATGTCTCGGAAAGGAAATTGTTATGATAACTCTGTGATGGAAAATTTCTTTGGAATATTAAAGCAGGAAATGTATTATGGAACTACATATTACAGCTTTGAAGAGCTTAAAGATGCTATTGAAAGATATATAAAATATTACAACGAGAAAAGAATAAAAGAAAAACTTGGGTGGATGAGTCCGGTTGAGTATCGGCTCAACACCTTGGCTGCATAAAAATAGCGTAGCAGTCGTTAAAACTACTACGCTATAAAAAGTCTAACTTTTGGGGGTCACATCATAAAAAATTTAAGCCTTATCTCTTTTTTATATTTAGAATATATATTTTAGTTGTAAATGAGCATTTTTGCTCGTGTAATATATTAAAAGATTTTGGAGGTACAAGATTATGTTAATAGCAATAGACCATGGGAACTACGCAATTAAGACACCGAAAAATTCATTTATATCCGGATTGTCCGAGCATACGGTAAAACCGCCTATGTGCTATGAAATCTTGGAATATGCAGGAAGCTACTGGACGCTCAGTGGCAAAAGACTGAGTTATATGAGTGATAAGACTCATGATGACCGATATTTCATTTTATCCTTGTTTGCAATAGCCAGAGAGCTTGAGGCGAATGGCAGGCATTCTCATATAGAACATATTGAGCTTGCTGTTGGTCTTCCGCCTGAACATTATGGCATATTAAGAGACAGTTTTGCAAAGTATTTCAAGCGTTACGGGGTTATAAAGTTCAATTATAAGGATAAGCCATACAGTATTATTGTGGATAAGGTTTTGGTCTTTCCACAGGCTTTTGAGGCAGTGATACCACAAAGCCATATACTTATAAACACTCTCAGAATGTTTATTATAGACATTGGCGGATATACAACCGATGTACTGCTCTTGAGGAACGGGAAACCGGATATGCAGTTCTGCCGCAGCCTTGAAACAGGTATTATAACTATGAACAACGAAATTGTAAGGAAAGTTGGTGCTCTGCACGATATGCGTATAGAGGATGAGCATATAAACGCAGTCCTCTGCGAACAGGAAACAATTTTGCCGGATGATGTAAAAAATACTATTCTTTGTGTAACAGAGCTACACGCAAAGGATATTCTTGACCAGCTTCGCGAATTGCAGGTGGATTTACGTTCAAATCCAGCAATTTTCATTGGCGGAGGTAGTATTCTGCTTAGAAAATTCATTGAAGAATCGACGCTGGTGGCAAAATCGGACTTTATAGAGTCACCGAATGCAAATGCCATTGGGTATGAAATGCTGGCAAGAAGCCAGTTAAAGCGATAAATTTGGAGGATAGCTTATGAAAAAGGACGGAAAATACAGATTTTCGTTGTAATTTAGAGCAGACTCAAAAGAACAAATCAGGGCAGGGGAATTATTAGAACGATTAGGGAACAAGAAAAGTCAGATTATTGTTACTGCTTTGAATGAGTATATGACAGAACATCCTGAGTTGTTAAATGAAGAATGTAAATTAGATATCAAATCATCATTTGTATATAGTCAAGAGGATATTAAAAGGATTGTAGAAGGTATGATACAATCAAAATTTGATAATATACAAACGTCAAATAATATGGAATATGGTATAGAATCTATGCAAGAAAATATTTCTGGTGATATTTCACAGATGTTAGATAATGTGGAGTTATTTAAGTAAATTGATTATAATGAAATGAATATAAATATGTATGAGTCATTGTAAAAGATACGTTATAAAGCCGATATGAGAGAAGGTTAAGTTCCAGTATAACTCTTGTGAGATTTAAATTGAAGTTTTTTGTTGCTATATTAATTGTATAGTGATATAATTAACATAGGTTTATGGGCATCTTTATAGAGAGGTGCAAAACACAAGAAATAAAAAGTAAATAAATCATAAATAAAGCTAAGCGAAGCAACAAAAGCGAATAATAGTTAAAAAAGTGCATAGCAAACAAACCTAACGGCAAGGAACAAAAATATTTGGTTTTAAACATTGTCAGGTAAGTCGTTTTAAAGTTTTTACGCTGCGATAAGAAACGTCTTTCTTAGTAATAACGGCGGCAATTGCAATCGATAAAAGTGATATATGAGCAATTGTATTAAGATTTTTTACAGAATTGCCATTACGAACAAAAACGCTTTCACAGCCTGCTTGCTTAAATCGTGAATTGTATCTTTCGGCTTCGGTTCTGAGAGCATAAACGGATTTAAAGGCTATTGAGCTTCTATCGATAGAAAGCCTGTAATCATCGGGAAGAGTTATGTATTTAGTACAACCGCGATTTTTCTTGCCATTATTCCAACATTTGTGATTACAAGGACAATTGCCATTTTTAGAGCGTTTCAACGGACAGCAGTATTTCTGACGTGTTCGACCGCTATCTGAAAACTTGCCGTCTTTATGCATTGCGAGTCCTGCTTCGCAAATGATATTCCCTGACGGTAACTTTTTAGGGCTTTTGGTATTTCGTTTGTTTAAGGCAATAAAGCAATCGCCATTGTATGTGTCATGCACAGTGTTGTAAATAGCCTTAACATCATAGGCTTTATCAGCTAAAAATGAGCATTCAGACATAGGAAGATAAGAATTTGCTCTTTTGAGTATTTCGAGTGTTACAGAACTGTCGGAAACATTGGCACCGGTTGTTAATTCACAAACGGGTAAGCCCGATATGCAGTCGACAAGAATATGATTTTTGTAACCCCAATAGAATTCATAATTCTTTTCGTTGTGCTGATTTGAAGCAGTTTGAACACCAAGCCTGCAATCTTTATCAGACTTTGGATGAGAGGCTTTGGAGAACTTATTCTTTTTAAAGGACTTGGGATTGTTGTTTGAAACATTAGCCTTAACAGGAGTAGCATCCAAAGCGATAAAAGATGAATCAATCAAAGATAAATCGGCAGCTTTCAAGACCTGTGATTGCATAACAGTTTGAAGTATATCGTTATCAAATTCACGGATAAATCGTGTGAATTTTGCATAAGAAGGTAATTCATGAGAAATGTCAAAGCCACAGTAATGGGCAATAATTAAGTTGTTTGACAGATAATCGTGTAAGTCCGAAATTTGAGAGAAACCTTCGCATTTCATAACGATAAAGGCACAAATCATAGAATGATTGCTATAACTTGCACGACCGAATTTTGAGTTTTGAGCCGGAATACAGCTTAAATCTAAATTAATGAATAGTTCATCGTAAAATTTAGCTTTTGGTTGTGAAGTGAAAAGACTGATGTCTTTTAAAATTTCTTGACGATAGATAAAAACCACTCTCCTTTGTGGGATTTTGATTTCAACTATATTATACCAAATCAGAGTGGTTTTTTCTATACATTAAATATTAAATTTATAGTGACCAAACGGATTTGCCACATTCGTAAAATTGCATAAACTCTATGTTTTTAGAGTTTTGCACGTGGCTAGGGCATCTTTATATAAAGGAGGGAAGAATATGCGTTACACAATGAAAAACAATATTATGTCTGTAGAAATAAACAGCAATGGAGCAGAGGTTAAATCTGTTATTAAAAATGGAGTAGAATATATGTGGAATGCCAATCCTGAATATTGGGGACGAACATCTCCAGTTTTATTCCCGTTTGTGGGTAGTCTTAATGGTGGAATATACAAAGTAGAAGATAAAGAATATGCTATGGGACAACATGGATTTGCGCGAGACATGGAGTTTGTATTGACTGAGCAGAGCGACACAAGGCTTGTTTTTATGCTTTCCTCAAATGAAGAAACACTAAAAAAGTATCCATTTGAATTCACTCTGAAAATTACTTATGCAATTATGGAAAATGTTCTTACTGTAGGCTGGAAAGTTGAAAATACAGCGGATAAATCAATGTATTTTTCTATAGGTGCGCATCCTGCATTTATGTGTCCTTTGAACGGTGGAAATCAAAGTGATTATAAGCTTAAATTTGACACTGACAAGGATATAGAATATTACTTGCTTGATGGAGGTCTTATTGACAAGTCTAAAACATATAAGTTATCTATATGCAATGGATATGCAAATATAAATGCAGGAATGTTTGACAGAGATGCGCTTATTGTGGAGGGAAGACAAGCGAGTAAAATTAGCTTGTGCTATCCAGATGGTATGGAGTATATATCTGTAAAAACAAATGCGCCCCTATTTGGCTTATGGTCACCAGCGGGTAAGGATGCGCCGTTTGTTTGCGTTGAACCATGGTATGGACGCGGCGATGCTGTTGGGTTTCATGGTGACTTATCCGAACGTGAATATTCCAATAATTTGCCTGCAGGTGAACAGTTTAGCGCAGAATACGCTGTGGAATTTAATTAATTTAAAAGAATTCGTATATTTCTATAATTTGGTGTTGAGGCATAGAATAAGTAGACAAAAAAGTGATCGTACCTTAAAATTTATTTTAATGTCAACCTATATCTATCATAAATTTTACTACAAATTTCTTTAATAGATATAGTCCCGTCAAGGTTGTATATTGACAAAATTGAAATAGCCAATCATACATGGTCGACTATTTCAATTTTTTTTCTTAAATAATAAAATAATTATGTATATGTGACATATAAACAAGACCACCGCTGAATAATGCGGTGGTCTTGTTTATAAAAATTTATGGAGAGCTATTTAGTATTTTACAATTGTTTCAAATTCCGTTGCACCTTTTTTTATATCATATACAACAAGCGGTGTAGCTGTTTTCTGATATGCGAGGCTCGTATTCGGATGGAATGAAACAACTTCTGGCTTACCGCCCGTACCGCTTTCTACAGTACAGAATGAAAAGTTGTTTTTAACCGTTACAGAATTGTCATCGCCATAGGATGTACAATCTGTGCCTTCGACACATGATACAGAGAAACCTGCATCACGCGCGATACAATCATAATCGCTTGTAATTTTATGACGGCGGATATGTCCCCCTTCAATAGGTATAAGAGTTGTTTCGACCATTATACCCTTGAAAGGAGACCAGAGAGAGAGAATTTTATCCTCTTCAACGTTTGTCTTTAGGGAGAGCCTACGAGTGAAGATATAGCCGTCTATTTCAAATGAGAGAGTACTGTCAGGTGCAGCGTGATTAAAAAACTTGTTTGAGCGGGGAACACTGAAACCAAATTCTGAGCTGTACGCGAATTTACAGTATTTCTCTGACACATGAACATGAATATTGTAATGTAGTCTACCTGGAGTAAGAGCTGTCACCTTGTCACCGTCGTGCTGAATAATCATTTGAGCTTCTTTAAGAAACTTATTTTTATTAAGCTGTGGCAAAGGATCAGCTTCTGCCTGCCAGAAAGGATGCTCATCAGGTAAAGCGAGTAATATAAACGCTTTTAAGCTCCAATATGGAGAACCTGGAGAGTTATAACTCTCTGACATATGTAAATTAGGATATCTATATCCGATTGTAAGAACGCCGCCGTTGTCAGTAATTGGATTTTGAAACCATTCTTCGAAATGACGGACAATAATTCCCTTTACTATGCCGTAAGAGAATACATCAACATCAGCATATAAGCAGGCACTCCAGAATGCAGCTTGAGCAAATCTGTATGTAAGCGATCTGCCATATACAAGAGCGCGTCCTTTCGAGTCGAACCAATATATGTATTCTTTAGCAAATTCTTCTGCGCGTTCTTTGAAAAGAGCGCAGCGTTCAGGATCGTCATTAGCGCAGACTTTAGCATAAATGAGACTGTAGAAGTGAAGAGCGAATGGGATATAATAATCACGCTGTTCAGTCACTCCGTCTTTATACCAACCATTTCCGAGATAGAACGAATCAAGGCGCTCCAGGCCATAATCAATTAAATGCTGGTCATACGGCTGATTGAGGCTTTTTAACGCAAGATTGACAAGAACGGGGAACATTCTCCAGTTGTTATCGGATACTTCATAATTGTTGCTTAATCTCAAATAAGCCGAAAGATTTTCTTTGGCTGTGTCACTGAGCGGTTCCCAAAGCTTATCTGGTGCAAGCAGCAGCCCATAGGATATTGCCGCTATTTCGACAAACTTCTGGTCGCCTTTTCTGAAACCACCCCAGTATTCGTCCGAAGACGGGTCTGTACCGGCAGTTAAGCCGGAGGCGTATATTTCTGAGAAGCCGTCAATATTTCCGCCGCCTGCCCACAAGGGAACAAGTCCCCAGAGAACTCTTGAAAATCCCTCCATAGGGATAGTGCGATCCTCATATGCGGCGCCTGTATGACCAAGGTACAGGTTTGCTCCTTTCGGAGAGTAATGCTGTTTTAAAGGCAGCACAAGTTTTTCAAGAAGCTTGACGAAATATTCTTTATCATAATTCATTGCACTAACCTCCAGAATTAAATTTGTTATATCAATCTATATAACAAAGACTAACTTTGTTATAATTGTATTATAACCTACTTAAGCTGGAATGTCAATAAAAAAGTAAAAAAAATACTGTGATTATGAGATTTGATGAAAAGTAGGAGCAATGATTGTATAAAATATATAAAAATATAACAAATGCAAGAAAAAGATTGAGTTTGATATATTATAATGATATAATCATATAGAAAAGTTTTTTAACAGAAATCAAATATAGAAATGGAAAAGAGGTAATAAAAATGAATAACATTCCAAAGGTAAAGGTGGGTATAGTTGCGGTAAGCCGCGACTGTTTTCCTGAAAGTCTCTCGGTAAACAGAAGAAAGGCGCTTGTAAAGGCGTATGCAGACAAGTACAGCGCAGATGGTATATATGAATGTCCTGTTTGCATTGTCGAAAGCGAAATACATATGAAACAAGCACTTGAGGACATAAAAAAAGCAGGCTGCAACTCGCTTTGCGTGTATCTTGGTAATTTCGGACCGGAAATCAGCGAAACTATGCTCGCGCAGCAGTTTGACGGACCTAAGATGTTTGTGGCGGCTGCTGAAGAAAATATCGGCACGCTTTCAGATGACCGCGGAGATGCGTACTGCGGTATGCTTAATGCGAGCTATAACTTAAAGCTTCGTGGTGTAAAGGTGTATATTCCGGAATATCCCGTCGGCAACGCAGAGGAATGCGCAGATATGATTAACGAATTTTTGCCTGTTGCGAGAGTGATTATCGGTCTTTCTGACTTGAAGATTATTTCATTCGGTCCGCGTCCGTTGAACTTCCTTGCCTGCAATGCGCCTATTTATCAGCTTTATCAGCTCGGTGTTGAAATAGAGGAAAATTCGGAGCTTGACTTGTTTGAAAGATTTAACGAGCATGAAGGAGATGAGAGAATCACTGAGGTTATAGCAGATATGGAAAAAGAGCTTGGTGAGGGCAATAAAAAGCCTGAAATCCTTTCAAAGCTTGCTCAGTACGAGCTTACATTGCTTGATTGGATTGAGGCTCATAAGGGGTCAAAGAAATATGTTGCAATCGCCGGTAAATGCTGGCCTGCGTTCCAGACGCAGTTTGGATTTGTTCCGTGTTATGTAAACAGCCGACTGACAGGAAGAGGCATACCAGTTTCCTGCGAGGTTGATATTTATGGTGCGCTCAGCGAATACATAGGAGCATGCGTATCACAGGATGCGGTTACGCTGCTTGATATCAACAATTCAGTTCCAAAGGATATGTTTGATGCAGATATTAAGGGTAAATTTGATTATACGCATAAGGATACCTTTATGGGCTTCCACTGCGGAAATACCTGCTCATCAAAGCTTGCGGCATGCTCGATGAAGTATCAGAAAATTATGGCTCGCTCACTCCCTGTTGAGGTTACAAACGGAACGCTTGAGGGAGATATAGCGCCGGGAGATATTACATTTTTCCGTTTGCAGTCAACCTCTGATGCTAAGCTTCGCGGTTACATCGCAAACGGCGAGGTGCTTCCCGTTGCGACACGTTCATTCGGTTCAATCGGCGTATTTGCAATCCCTGAAATGGGACGTTTTTATCGTCACGTATTGATTGAAAAGAATTATCCGCATCACGGCGCAGTGGCATTTGGACATCATGCAAAGGCTTTATATGAAGTATTTAAGTATGTGGGCGTTCCTGTTGAAGAAATTGGATACAATCAGCCGAAGGGGGTGAGATACCCGACTGAAAATCCGTGGGGTTAAGGCTATGGCTATGGCATATTATATAGGAATTGATTTAGGAACATCAGCAGTAAAAATGCTGATGATGGACAATAATGGAGAAATTATAAAAAGTGTTTCAAAGGAATATCCATTGTATTTCCCCCAAGCTGGTTGGTCAGAGCAAAATCCAGAGGATTGGTGGATAGCTGTAAAAGACGGATTAAAAGAACTTATAGCAGACTATGATAAGTCAATGATTGGTGGAATTTCTTTCGGTGGTCAGATGCACGGACTTGTAATGTTAGATAAGGACGATAAAGTAATAAGACCAGCCATTCTGTGGAATGACGGCAGAAGTACTAAACAGTGCGAATATCTCAACAACATAATAGGAAAAGAAACATTATCTGAATATACCGCAAATATTGCCTTTGCAGGCTTTACTGCTCCGAAAATCCTGTGGGTAAAGGAAAATGAACCTGATAATTTTGCACGTATAAATAAGATAATGCTGCCAAAGGATTATATAGCTTATAAGTTGACGGGGATACATTCAACAGATGTGTCGGACGCATCAGGTATGCTTCTTTTAGATGTAAAAAACCGATGCTGGTCTGAGGAAATGCTCGGTATATGCGGGATAAGGGAAGCAGTAATGCCAGGGCTTTATGAAAGCAGTGATGTTATCGGAACGCTTACAAAAGCAGCGTCAGAGGAAACGGGACTGCCGCAGAGTGTGAAAGTTATAGCCGGAGCAGGGGATAATGCTGCCGCTGCGATAGGCACAGGAACGGTAGGCAAGGGCAAATGCAATATTTCGCTTGGTACATCAGGAACAGTGTTCATTTCACAGGATAAATTTTCGATGGACAACAATAACGCGCTTCATTCCTTTGCGCATGCCGACGGTAAATATCATCTCATGGGCTGTATGCTTAGTGCCGCATCGTGCAATAAATGGTGGCTTGAGGAGATACTTGGAACGAAGGATTATGAGGGTAGTCAAAAGAACATACAAAACCTTGGTGAAAATAATGTCTTCTTTTTGCCTTATCTTATGGGCGAGCGCTCTCCTCATAATAATCCGGATGTGCGAGGAGCATTTATAGGGATGAGTATGGACACGACAAGAAATAATATGACTCAGGCAGTGCTTGAGGGAGTAGCGTTCGCTATAAGAGATTCCGTTGAGGTTGCAAGAACTTTGGGAATTAAGATACATAGATCCACAATATGCGGCGGCGGTGCAAAGAGCCCTCTTTGGTGCTCGATTATGGCGAATGTGCTTAATATGGAGATTGTAACTCTTGTAAAAGAAGAGGGGCCTGCAATGGGTGCTGCTATACTTGCAGCTGTAGGCTTCGGTGAGTATAAGGATGTGGACGAAGCGGCTGATAAAATCGTGAAAACGAAAGATGTATACACGCCGAGCGTTGATATTGCAGCAAAATATGAGGAAAAGTACAGAAAATTCGTTGAAATATATCCAAGTGTGCGGGAGTTGTTTAACAAGCAAAGCTTCCCGCAGCGCTTGAAACAGGAGAAATAGTATGATGAAATTGACTAAGTTATGGCGCTTGCAGGAGATATGGGAGCATCAGCAGGTCTGACAGCTGTAGGCTTTGCTGCAAGTGTGCTTGGCGGAAATTTGAAATACGGACTGCTTATTGCAACTGTTTTTTCGGTGGTAATGCTGCTTGGAATATGTAAATTGAAGGATTAGAACTGCGAAAAAAAGGCTTAATTTCATTACATGAAATTAAGCCTTTTTCTTAAACAATATTGAATTGGATTTACTCTTATGGAACGCAGCTGCCTGATTATTTTATGTGCAGTAGGGTGCTAAGTATATCTATCTGGTGTAAGGCTTTGATTTTTCTCTCATTAGCATTTTCCGGTTGATTGTATTCTTGTAAATAAACATAAGCATCGAGTAAGCTCCACAAAAGCGTATATATCGTTCTGCGGATGCGGCTGCCAAAATCCTGCTTTAGGGCTTTGCCATATCCTTCCCAAAATGTTGGTTCGCTATGTGTCCAATTGATTGAGGAAAACTCAACGTCGGGATCTCCCCACATTGCTCGGTCTGCATCAATTATTGCAGCGAATTCAGGAATGTCAGAATTAAAGCAAATCAGAACATTTCCTTTCCAAAGATCAGTATGCACAAGGCTGGGAGTTTGGATTTTATCCAAGAAAGGAATAGAATTTTCAAAAGTTCGCCTGATTTTTATATATTCAGCATCCGAAAAGAGAGAGGTTGATTTTGACAGGCGTTCCCATTGATTTAATTCGTGCAATAAGCAATCACTCCATTTAGAAAACCCTTTTCCATTTTCAACATCTACAATTCGCCCAAAATGAGAGTGTGTAATTGAGTGCATTTTTGCAGTTGCGGCTCCAATATCTCGGCAAATTTGTGAGTTATTATCAGAACATAATACTGCTTCATTCATTGGTACGCTTGGAATATATCTGACAATCATATAATCACAATCAATGATTCTTTTTGAAGTGTCCATAAACAAGATTTCGGAAACGGGAACTTGCGCTTCTCGGCATAATTTGTATACCAACTGTTCAGCTTGCATTAGGCTGTGTTCAAACGGAAGAAGCAAGTGCCGATTAACAGGACCTGCACGAAGCACTACTGAACCATATTTCATTGTATCTATGTAATAAGTGGTATTGAACAATCCTCCGGTAAGCAGTTTGGCGGAATTTATGTCAGTATTCAGCGTTTCGCTTATGAGTTTCCTTAATTCTTCTTTGGACAACTCAAGATATAAAGACGAATTCATAAAAATCTCCTTGTAAAATATTAATTCATCAGTTAGTTGCCGCATAAGTATACTAAGATATATTATACCTGCGACATAATCAGAGTGCAGTTTCCGTAAATATTCAATCTGCCTGACTGCGCGGGAACGAAAATGCTGTTGCCTTTTTCAAGTGAAAGCGTTTCGTGGTTTATTTCAAGCTTTGCGCTGCCCTCGGTTACTATCAGGGAACGGAAACTGGTTGTATCAAGGTCTATTGACGCAGTATCAGCTACGGTTATCTCGCGGACTGTAAAATATTCGCATTGAGCAAGTATTGCATTGCTTTCATCGGACTCTTGCTGAATTTCGGGAGCCTTAGATAGATTAGATACGGCGATTGCCTTTTCAACATGAAGCGGGCGCGTATTTCCTTTTTTATCACGTCGGTTATAGTCATATACACGGTAGGTAGTATTGGAATTCTGCTGTATTTCACATATCAGTATTCCGGCGCCTATTGCGTGTACTGTTCCAGCAGGAATGAAAAATACATCGCCCTTGTGTACGGGAATCTTGTTTAATATATCCGTAAGTGTGTTATTCTCAATCGCGTTCTTGTATTCTTCTTTTGTTACGTCCTTTTTAAAGCCATAATACAGCGATGCATTTTCTTCACAGTCGAGTATGTACCACATTTCTGTTTTCCCGTACTCGCCTTCATGCTCAAGCGCATAGCTGTCATCAGGGTGTACTTGCACGGAAAGAGCACTGCGGGCGTCTATGAGTTTTATTAGGATAGGAAAGTAATCAAAGTTTTTAGCATTTGTGCCAAGTGCGCTGTTTCCTATTGCGTTAAGGTATTGTGTTAGCGTAAGGCCGCTATATGGACCGTCTGCAACTATGCTTTCACCATCCTTGTGCGCTGAAAGTTCCCAGCTTTCAGCGACAATATCAAGGGCGGAATGTTTGTTATACATTGTTTTAAGCTTTGTTCCGCCCCAAATATAGTCTTTGTAGGCGGGTGTTAGTTTTATGGGCGATAATTTTGTCATAAAATCTTAATTCCTTTCTGATTAAAGATATATCAATTTAATTAATAATGATATAACAATTATAACACTTTAATATATCAAAATCAATCTTTTTTTGAGAAAAATATGACAAATAAGCGTATTTGGTTATAATGAATACAATTAAATGAATTTGTCAGTTAAAAATACAGCAGAAATGAAAAAAAGAGACCCGAGCAATAGCGTCGAGTCTCCCAAAGTCAGTTTATGATTATTGGGTCTTAGTCGATGTATAAGCGGAAAATATAGGTTCAGCAACGGGCATCATTCCGAATTCCCCATCTATATCATTCCATCTGAATAATGCGACTTTGTAATATTCTATGTTGGGAACAGTAATGTTTTCGAATATTAAAGTGTTTTCTTCAGGGGATTCTTTAACCGAATGCATTCGCACGCTTATAAGGACACCCGAATTATCATACAGTGCAAGTATTGCTGTATATGGATTGGTAAAAGGCTGTGCAAGCATTGCTGTTGCGGTAAATGTAAGTCCGCTATCCGACTCTGTCGCAGTTAAAGCTAAAAAATCTTTATCAGGAGCAGGAGTATCTGTTGTATGCGGGATATCCGGAGTATTTGTAGGTTCAGGTATACTTGTGGACTCTGGAGTATTTGTAGGCTCTGGAGTATTAGTGACCTCAGGAATTGTTACAGGCTTTTCAGACGGGATAACGGATACATCTCCTGACCATACAGAATCTACTGATCCATACAGTTCAAGTTCAAACAAACGGAAACCATATTTGTACTGAACCGAGCCATCCTCTTTTGTGTCAGGATTGTTTATATCGCTGTAGCCGCCTTCGGGGAAAGTGATTGTAAATTCATCTGCTGTTATATCAAGCGTTGATGACAGCACATAAGGCAGACTGCGCGGATAGCCTATTTCCGCAGGACTTTGCGCAGTGAACGAATGAGTGGATATATCAAAGCCTTTAGGATACCAGCCGTTAGGTCCCCATGCGTACAGCGCAAGCTGAGAAATACTGTATTCCTTATCAAAAGATGCCGAAACAAAGCTTGAAGAAGGCGTTGCTTTTGGGTCAACATGCCAGAACATTGAGAAATTGCTGTCGCTTGCTTTATTTCCGTCAAACATATATTCAGGGCTGCTTAAAAGCTCTGAGCCTGTTGCAGTGATTTTATATTGCAAGTTTTCATCCTTGTATAGCTTTACAATCGGCTTGTTTTCTGCCGTAATTTCAATATGATCCGCTGTGAGATTGTAAAGATTAAACACCTCCGAATTAGAATTATTTTCCGACGCCTCAGCCGCTCCGTTTAAAAGGTTGAGTGTCTTTCCGTTTACAGTTCCTTCTAAAATGATTCCGTTTACATTGACACGAACATCATCGCTTTGTTCCTCCTCCCACACAAGCTGTATGCGATTAAATTCTGTTGTTTCGTTAAGCTCGGCGATATATGTCGGTTTGGAGTTTAGCGGATAATATGTACCGGGTCTTGGATTGAGCGGTGCTCTCGGCTCGGAATTTGGTTTGTCTGATGGCTGTTTTGTTGTTTCTGGCAGGCTGTTATAGTTTCTGTTAAAAAACAAATCCCTAAAGGAAATATTATTCTCACCGATTACAGGCTGCACAGTGTTTGCGTTGGCGTTGTTTATCCATCCGGTTTGCAAAAAGACATATGCGTCATTGCTCAAATCCGCAAAAGCAGTTCTGCTTACACCGTTAAAGGTGGAGTTATACATATATATTTCTCCGCCGTTCGAGCGTATGTTAGCTGATGGTGTTGACCATGCGCTGGTATTAAGAAAATCACATCTTCCGCCGTATCCTTCGTCTGCGGTTATATGTGATGAATCAGTATAATAAAAGCTTACTATCTGCGTATTGACAAAATCCACATTGGCATTGTCTGCAACTCTCAGTCCAAAACGAGAGCCGTCGGCGCCCTGACCTATACAAAGTCCCTTTGTATCACCTTTCAAGGTGAGTGAGCTTGAACCGAAAATGCTGAAATTATTGTAAAGCAGTATGTTTTTACAATTGTCAACCGTGACACAATCAAGGTTCATTGACATATATTTTTCCATATACGGTTCATTTACTGAGCTGCGCGGGTCTATATTGCTGCCGTTTGCGTCTGTATAGCTGTTAATAGGTGAGTCTTCCCAGCAGCCGAGCTTGTTTTGCGAACCGTACAGCAGAGAACCCCAGTTAAATTGAGTATTTGCAATAACGCCGTTATCGGAATTGGCAATATCTATTTCACTGTGCCACGCAATGCCCGCAACCCCGTTTATATAATGGTTATTGCAGGAATAGGTCTTGAAATCTATGCCGTCATACACATTGCGAAGAGCGATGTTTTTAACATATATATTATTGCCTTGTCCCCGAATCATATAGGGAGAGGGATTGGGTGAGGGAAGATATTTCTGACCTATACAGTTAAATGTAATACCATTTATACCGCTGCCGCCTCTGAGCATAACCCATGCAGGTTCATTTAGCTCATTGTCCCTTTGTACGCTTGCGCCATGAACATATACTTCTGATTCACCGCTGCTCTCGCCTGAAACTTTAGAGGCTTGCAGAAGTATGTGGCCTACATTATCGACATTTCCTTGATAGGCATCCGGAAATTTAGCGGCAGACTTGAATATCTCGCCCTTTTGGTTGCCCTTTGTGGCTATTACGGTGGTTGTGATTGTTTTATTGTTTATATCTGTAAGGTCAAGTTCCCATCGGAAAGAATACATTTCATCATTCAAAAATTCAGTTTTTACGCCGCCTAGTAGCTCAAGGATATTACCGTTAGCCTTGAAATTGGCTATACGAAAAGCATCCGCATTTTTATTTGTTCCTGCATCATGTCTTGAAAGTGTTATAAAAAATTCGCCGTTCTCTTTAATGGATTTTGGAGACACAACAGCCTCAATGATATATTTACTGTCGCTTTTCCCGCATTCAAGCTGAGTTGAATGGTCAAATGCGTGAGCCTGTTCTGCGGCTGCAGCTGAATACAATCGTAAGCCGTAGGGTGTGACTGTTACAGAACGTGCAGCTGTACCGTCTTCGTTTACAATGGGAGAGGGCACTTCTCCAAAAATACTGTTGCCGCTTAAGACATTATCAATTCCGTCAACGGTTTTTGTGTTAAGTTCCGTGAAGGAGGTATTTAAAAATTCATTTTCGGGAACAACGGTATCAAATATAGTTCCGAGCTTTATCGGTAAGCGCGTATGGTCTATTGCGCCTCTGAGTTCAACACCGGCTGCAACTGAAAGGGGTGACTTTAATGTATATCTGCCGGGTGGACAGAATACAATACCTCCGCCGTTTGCTTCGGCGTCATCAAGAGCCTGTTGTATTGCCGCTGATGCGTCCTGTTCACATGGAGAGTTGAATTTTTGAAAGTCAACCTCGTTGTGCGGCGCGTTATACGGCGCATTGGTTACAACGAATATATCAGGCTTATACGGTTTTGTGACAAGGTTGGGCTCTTCTGTAATGCTGCTTACATTTGGAGGCATATATTGCAATGTATTATGTATAACCTGACTGCTGTTTTGATTATCTATGGCAGGAAGATTATCTGATGAAGAAATAATCAGCTGTCCTGTTTTTATAACGGGATTTCCATTTTTATCAAGAACTGTATCAGTGTTGTTTTTCAGCGTAATAGAAGGGCAGTTCTTAAATTCCGCGCCTGCGATAGAAACATTGCTGCTTTGAATATCTATGTTTCCGTCAATCTTTGAATTTCCTATACACATTCTCGAAAGAGCGTTATAGTTGATTGCATAATTGCTGCCGCTTATAACAGAGTTTGCTATTTCAAGATTGCCGTTGCCTGATTCGATGCCGTTTACAGCTTCAATTCCTGTGTCACAGTCATATATATTCATTTCAGCAACGAGCATACCCGCGCCGGAGGTTCCTTCTGAGAATAATCCTACTTCACAGCCGGATATATCTGCATTGTATATCTGTCCGTTAGGATACGACCATGCGTTCATAGTACCGTTAAGATCTCCGTCTTTGTAGCTTAGAACGCTGTGAGAAAGTGTAAACTCCATACCATGCTTACAGCCTTCAATTTCAGAAAAAGACAGATATGACCAGTCTATTCGCCCGAGCTTGATACCGGTTGCGTTTTCCTTTGTATACGTTCGCAGAGAATTTTCACACTCTTTGGCGTTATCAAGTTCGGAGTTAATCCAATAATCGGGCGAGATATGAATATTAGTGAAACGACCAACATCAGCAAGACCGTCAATATCAACTGCGGTGTGCAAGGGCGATATGTATACATTTTCAATATTGGGACAACCGCTTGAATAGGGTCCCTGACGAATAGCGTTGTATGAGTTCACAAATGTAACATTGCTTATTCTCGTGCTGTCCGCGCCCCATGTTTTAGGGTCGTACATACGAATAGTCGTCGGGTAGGGGACAATATTGTCAGGTGCCTGTTCGGGATACCATATATTTATTCCCTTGATGGATGCGTTTGGTTCGAGTGTTATAAACGGCATATTTTCAGTCTCACTGTCGTAATTGTCATTTATATCATTTTCTCCGCGTCCTGAGTATGCCATAAGTATTGTTCCGGCAGCCTTTCCGTTGTTTTCGTCAGGACTTTGCCAGTCGCCGGCAAGAATTACTCCCTGAGGTATTTTCAGTGTTCCCTTTACAACATAGCGTCCTGCAGGTAAAAATAACGTGCCGCCTCCGATTTTGTATAATTCGTCAAGAGCGGTCTGGATTTTTTCAGTTACATCAGTTCTGCCGTTAGCGGAAATTCCAAAATCCTTGGCTTCATATCCGGCTATAACATAATCGTCTGTTTTGTATTGTGTTTTTACTACATGCCAATTCGGATCAGGTGCGGCGGCATAGGATGTTGAAACAGGCATTGAAATGGCAATTATGGCAGCAGCCTGAACACCAGTGCATATGCGAAGCAATTTTGATGATAAATTCATATTGAAAACCTCCAGCAAAAAGAGTTTGTATTATATTCGAATACATATAATAAGTATAACAATTGACAATTTAATTCTATACTAAAAACATAACAAAGTCAAGAAAAAAGTATTGAATGTTATAAAAACATATGATAAACTGTATTTATAAAAAATTGAAAACAGTGGAATTATGAGAACTCTGTTCAGGGAGGTAAATATAATGGAGGATTTTAAGGAACGGGCAAAAGAGCTTGTGTCAAAAATGACATTGGCTGAAAAAATAGCACAAATGCAGCATGACGCGCCGGCAATAGAACGTCTTGGAATTCCGGCATATAATTGGTGGAATGAGGCTTTGTATGGCGTTGCGCGCAGTGGAACTGCGACTGTTTTTCCACAGGCAATTGCAATGGCAGCATCATTCAATGAAGATTTGATGTATAAGGTGGCTGAGGATATTTCAAATGAGGTGCGTGCCAAATATAACGGATACAAATCATTTGGATCAACAAAAATATATCAGGGACTTACCTGCTGGGCGCCGAACATAAATATTTTCAGAGATCCGCGTTGGGGCAGGGGTCATGAAACCTACGGGGAAGACCCGTATCTTGCAGGAGTGCTTGGTACGGCATTTGTAAAAGGAATGCAAGGTGATGGCAAGTACAGAAAAACAGATGCGACATTGAAGCACTTCGCTGTTCACAGTGGACCTGAGGGAATAAGACACAGTTTTAATTCTGTTGTCAGCGAAAAGGATTTGCGTGAAACTTATCTGTGGGCGTTTAAATATTGTATTGATAACGCAGAGCCTGCGGCAGTTATGGGCGCATACAACCGACTAAACGGTGAGCCTTGCTGCGGCAGTAAAACATTGCTTCAGGATATTCTCTGTGATGAGTGGGGGTTTGACGGATATATTGTATCAGATTGCGGAGCTGTTTGTGATTTTCATACACATCACAGAGTTACAGAAGATGCAGCTGAGAGTGCTGCGCTTGCTGTAAACAATGGCTGTATAATGAACTGCGGAGCTGAATATGCTTATTTGATAGCCGCCATAGCAAGAGGACTTGTGAGCGAGGAAACCATAACAAAAGCGGTGGAAAAGCTGTTTGAAGCAAGGTATAGACTGGGAATGTTTGATGATGACTGTGAGTACAACGACATTCCGCTTGATGTCATAGAATGTAAGGAGCATATGGAAACAAATCTTAAGATGGCGCAGGAAAGCGTTGTTCTTCTTAAAAATGACGGAATACTTCCGCTTAAAGGAACAGAACACATTGCGGTAATAGGACCTAATGCAGATGACGTTTCTGTGCTTCTTGGCAATTATAACGGAACACCATCGAGGTATTCAACCATACTCAAAGGAATACAAGATAAAGCAAGCGGGCATATTACATATGCAAAAGGCTGTGATATATCAAACTCAAACTCACCGCATATTCCGTTTGAGGAGGCAATTATAGCAGCAAGGAATGCAGATGTGGTAATCCTTTGTATGGGGCTTAATACTTTGCTTGAAGGAGAGGCTGGAGATGCGTATAATGCCGATTACAGCGGCGACAAGCGTGATTTAGAACTGCCTCCGTGTCAAATGAGGCTTTATGATGCAGTTATTGCACAAGGGAAACCGACTGTATTCTTTAATGTAACGGGAAGCTGTACTAATTTGTCGCGTCAGGATAAAGAGTGCAATGCAGTATTGCAGGTGTTCTATTCGGGCGCTATGGGAGGAGAGGCAGTGGCGGACATATTATTTGGTAATGTTAGTCCAAGCGGGCGTTTACCGGTGACTTTTTATGAGTCGATTGATGATTTGCCGCCATTTGAGGATTATTCAATGGAAAACAGAACATATAAGTTCTTTAAGGGAAAACCTGTTTATGAATTTGGTTATGGACTTACATACTCAAATATAACTGAAAATTGGATTGATGATAAAACTGTTGAAATTGAAAATAAAGGATATATTGATACCGCATACAGCGTGCTAAGATATGAATACATTCCTCATAAAAATCTCTGCGGATTTAAAAAGATTTTTCTTAAAGCGGGAGAAAAAGAAAAATATATCTTTTTATAAATGATATATTTCGTACAATAGCTATTTGACAAATTGTCTCAAAAGTGATATATTAAAATAAGAAAGAACACAGTTTAAGATATATTATTTTGGAGGAAAATACAAATGTCAGATAAGAAGCCGCTATATATGCAGGTTATAGATAAATTAAGGGAACGGATTAAGTCTGGAGATTTTGAATATGATGTTCCGTTTGTGACTGAGGACAGGATAACAAAGGAATTCGGTGTAAGCCGTATTACTGCTATACGCGCATTGGAAGAGCTTGAAAAGGCAGGTATAATTAACAGAAAAAGAGGCAGCGGAAGCTTTGTTTCGCGTGAAGCGGTTGATATTATAGAAGGCAGAAGTGTGTCTGATATCAGGACAAATTCGGAAAATAAAGACAGAGAAGTATTACTTGTAGCATTAGTGCTGCCATTTGACATAAAGCTGGGAAATATGTTTAAATGTTTTGATGGTATTAACAGTGTGTTAAATAAAGAGAATTGTTTTGCCAGTATATATAATGCAAACCGGGATGTTGAAACTGAGGCGAGTATTTTGCGCTCTCTTTTAAATCAAGGTATAGACGGAGTTATATGTTATCCTGTAAACGGCACAAAGAACTTTGAGGTATATAACCAGTTTCTTGCAAAAAAAATTCCGCTTGTTATTATTGATAATTATATTGAAAATATGCCTGTGAGTTATGTTGCATCGGATAACTTCGGGGGAACAAAGATGCTGTGTGAGTACGCTATAAGTAAAGGGCATAAAAAAATAGGCTTTTTCAGCAAACGAAGAATAAATGAGTCGTTGTCGATACGCGACAGATATATGGGCTATACATCTGCTCTTGCTGAGAATAATATTGAGGTAAATCTTGATTATGTATGTGTTGATCTTGACGATAAGTATAATATGCTTAATGAAACAGAGGCGGCTCGGTATGACAGTCTGAGAGCGTATATCGCTGAGATTATAGGACAAATGCGCGCAGAAGGAGTTACCTGTATTTTATGCCAGAATGACTGGGTTGCCGTTGAGCTGTATTCTGTTTGCGAAGAACTTGGAATATCAGTTCCTGATGATATGTGTATTATGGGATTTGACAATATGGACGAACTCAATAATATGCATGGCGGAGATAAAATAATAACCGTTGAACAGGACTTTTATGAGATAGGTGTGAGGGCAGGAGAAACAATACTTAAAGAAATCCGTGGGGAAGAAAAGGGTATAAGAGATGTTGTACCGGTAAAATTGATTACACGGGATTATTAACAGAATAAATATTGGATAATTCAAGGATATGTGAGATTGAACTTTTCACATATCTTTTTTTGTTAAGAAAATATAATAAATACAACACAAATACAAGAAAAAAACGAAAAAACACTTGACTTTGATATATTATATTGATATAATTTATATATCAAATGTTGAAAATCTGCAAAAACCGTAGAAAATTTTATTACAGTGTGAGGTGGGACCAATATATGAAAAAAATACCTTTATATTCAAAAATTATAGACGAGTTAAAGGAACGAATAAGAACAGGTGATTTTGAATATGATGTTCCCTTTGTGACAGAAGAAAAAATAACAAAGGAATACAATGTCAGCCGTATTACCGCAATCAGAGCACTTGATGAGCTTGAGAAGATAGGAGTTATATATAGAAAACGCGGCAGCGGAAGTTTTGTTACGGAGAATGGCATAGAAATACTTGACGGTGTGCAGAATGATACTAACGAGAAAGAAACTGTGTTTATTAAACGAAATAAAGAACTGTTACTTATCGCGCTTGTGCTTCCGTTTGATGTAAAAAGAGGCGGAATGATGGAGTGTTTTAACGGAATAAATGATTTGCTCAACAGTGAAAACTGTTTTGTACGTGTTTATAATACAAACGGGAAAAACGAGACTGAGGCAACCGTACTTAGGGAACTTTTGGACAATGACATAGATGGGGTTATCTGTTATCCTAAAAATGATAATAAAAATCTCGAAATATTTAATCAGTTTCTGACGAAAAACATACCACTTGTACTTATTGATAAATATATAGAAAATATGCCCATAAGCTATGTTGTGCCTGACAATTATAACGGCGCACGGGAACTATGCAATTATGCCATAGAAGCTGGGCATGACAGAATAGGATTTTTCAGCGTGACTGATTTTTCAGGAGTTTGCTCGCTGCGTGAACGATATATGGGATATGCTATGTCCATGAATGACCACGGCAAAGAGGTTAACCTTGACGATGTGCTGATAGGAGACCGAAGAAAAGATTTTTACTGCGAAGGTATGAAAAACGACGGCGAATATTTAAGGCATGCGGTAAAAAAGCTTTATAAGTCCGGAACAACCGCGATTATATGCCAGAATGACTGGGTTGCGAGAGATATTATTCATTGCTGTGATGAACTTGGAATATCAGTCCCAGACGATATGCTAATTATGGGGTTTGATCATGTAAACGCTTTTACTCCTATTGATGTTGGCGAAAGGATAACTACGGTAGAACAGAACTTCTATGAAATAGGTAAAAAAGCGGGAGAAGTGATTCTTAAAGAGTTGCAGGAAAGAAAAGGACAGTGCCTGAGAGTTGTAGTTCCGATGAAGCTTATTGAAGGTGTTTCGGATAGCGTCCTGAAAGAAAACGTATATGTTTAAAGACAGCCATTGTTTGATATAGCATAAATGATATATCAAACAATGGCTGCTTTTTGTATATTTCTTCGAAAATAATGGATATTTTTTTATAAAATATATTGACATTCTATATTAAATATGCTAAAATAAACTTAAATGATATATCAAACAATAAAACAGCTGTTTGATATGGGAAAGAGTTAAAACATTTAAAAAGAGGAGGAGTAAGAACATGAATAGTAAAATTAAAAAGGCTTTGTGCGTTGCTGTGGCAGGTGCCTCGCTTGTCGGTGCCTTGAGCGGCTGCAGTAATAGTAAAGAGGTTTCAAATGTTGTTACATATTGGGCAGGTATTCCGATGGGTGACGGAAGCAGCGATGCAGAAAGTATTCCGTTTGTTCAATATCTTCATGAGGCTACAGGTATAGATGTGGATTTCACGATTGCCTCAAGCGATGGGGGACAGAGAACAGAGCAGTTCAATATATTGATTGCTTCTAATGAGTATCCTGACATTATGGAATCAAACTGGGCAGGATTTAAAGGCGGCGCTCAGGGAGCGATTGACCAGAAAGTCATAGTACCTCTAAATCAGTATATGGATGAGGGTAAGCTGCCGAACTTTGTAAAATACCTTGAAGAGCATCCTGAGATTGACAAACTTTTAAAAACTGATTCGGGCGAGTATTATACAATCCCGTTCATCCGCGAGGATGATAAATCGCGTATGTTTAACGGACCTATTCTCCGTAAGGATTGGCTGGATGAACTTGGACTTGAAGTCCCGGAAACTATTGACGAGTGGGAAAATGTTCTTGCTCAGTTCAAGGAAAAGAAAGGTGCGACTGCACCGCTGACAATTCTCTCTAACTTCTGGGATGTGGGTGCATTTATGGGCGCATACGGCGTTAAAAATGGATTTATCCTTGACGATAGCGGCAAGGTAGTATATGGACCTATGCAGGACGGATATAAAGAGTTTCTTATAAAAATGAATGATTGGTATAAGAAGGGTCTTTTGGATAATGGATTTGCTCAGATTGACGGAAATATGCTTAATTCTCAAATGACGTCGGGAAAATCAGGCGCAGCAGTATTCTCGGCAGGCGGAGGAATGGGTAAATGGCTTGGCGCAATGTCAGACGATCCCACATATGACCTTGTAGGCGCGAAATTCCCTGTGCTTAACAAGGGCGACAGACCGAGATTCGGTACGAAAGCATCTGCATTTGATGGTTCAGGTGCTTCAATAACAACATCATGCCCTGAAGAGAGAATTGACAGTGCACTGAAGCTTCTTGATTATGCTTACAGCGATGAAGGAAGAAATCTGTTCAACTTCGGTAAAGAGGGTGTTGACTACACAATGGTTGACGGCAAGCCGACTTATACTGATTATGTAACAAACAATCCTGACGGAAAAACAATGTCTGAAATGCTTGCTCTTGAAACAAGAGCCACAGGCGGTCCGTTTGCTCAGAGCGTAAGATATACGGAGCAGTTCCTTGGTCTTCCTCAGCAGAGCGCTGCCGTTGACAACTGGAGAGATACAGATGATGAAAAATATTCGCTTCCGGCTGTTATGGCACTTACACAGGAAGAATCTGATGAATATACAAGAATAATGACTAATGCTAATACGCTTAAGGGCGAAAAGTTTGTTAAGTATATTCAGGGGACGGAAAGTATTGATACTTGGGACAGTTATATAGATGAGCTTAAAAATATGGGTATTGAAAGAGCTATAGAAATTGAACAGGCTGCATACGAAAGATTTTTGAGCAGATAAATTTTTGCGAGGGGGCTTCGGAAATGCGATTAAGAAAAAATAAGGCAAACACTTTAAAAGTAAGCAACCGCGGAGTTATAAGAGCGGATTTTCACAGAAATAAATGGGCGTATTTTATGTTTATACCTGTACTTGTATGGTATATTGTATTTTGCTACGCTCCGATGTATGGCGCTATAATCGCATTTAAGGATTATTCGCCGTCCCTGGGAATATTGGGAAGTAAATGGGTAGGATTAAAGTGGATAAAGGAATTTGTTACAGATTACTATTTCCTGCGTCTGCTGAAAAATACTTTGGTTATCAGCGTAACTTCACTTGTTGTAAACTTTCCGATACCTATCATATTTGCACTTTTGGTGAATGAACTTAGAAGCAAAAAGTATGGTAAGCTGGTTCAGACTGTTACAAGTCTGCCGCACTTTATATCATTGATGGTTATATGTGGTATGATTAAGACATTTACGATGGATACCGGCATAATAACAAAGATTGTCGGAGCGCTTACGGGAGATTATAGCAACCTTCTGAATAAACCGGGAGCGTTTGTTCCTATATACATACTTTCAGGAACGTGGCAGGAAATGGGCTGGAGCGCTATCATATACATAGCTGCTCTTGCGGGAGTTGACCAGGAACTTTACGAAGCTTCCGCCATAGATGGCGCAGGAAAGCTACGGCAGGTGTTTGCAATAACTCTTCCAAGCATTATTCCGACAATAGTCGTTATGCTCATACTGAGAATAGGCGGTCTGTTAAATGTCGGATATGAAAAGATTATTCTGCTGTATAATGAGGGTATATATGATACGGCTGATGTAATATCGTCATTTGTATACAGACGAGGTATTGTTCAGAGCGACTGGAGCTACAGTGCGGCAGTCGGCTTGTTCAATTCGGTAATCAACTTTATACTGATTATCACGGCAAACAAGATAAGCAATAGACTGACCGAAAACGGTTTATGGTAAAGGAGAGGGGTTGTGTTTGAAATGAAAATAAAACGCAGTAAAGCAGAACAAGCGTTTAATATATTTAATATTATACTTATGTTTGTTCTAATGGTTGTAACTCTGTATCCGTTACTATATGTATTGTTTGCATCGCTATCGGACGCGTCGAAACTGATGCAGCATAGTGGACTTCTGTTCAAACCGCTTGGGCTCAATTTGTCCTCGTATAAAATAGTTATACAGGATAGGCAGATTCTCAGCGGCTATATGAACACAATCATAGTAGTTGTGGCAGGAGTACTGATAAGTATGGTGCTTACTATACTTGGAGCGTACACTCTTTCGAGAAAGAACCTTTATTGGGGCAAGATGATTTCGATGATAGTAATTATTCCTATGTTTTTCAGCGGAGGATTAATACCGTTTTACTTGCTCGTAAAGAACCTTGGAATGTTGGATAGCCTTTGGGCGCTTATTCTTCCAACCGCCCTGTCTACATATAACATGATGATAATGCGTACGGCATTGGCGGGGGTTCCAAAGGCGCTTGAGGAAGCGGCGGAAATTGACGGGGCTAATCCGTTGGTCGTTCTTTTCAGAATTCTTATTCCGCTTACAATTCCTACGATTGCTGTTTTAATTCTCTATTATGCGGTTGCAAACTGGAATTCGTGGTTTAATGCTATGCTGTTTTTGCCGAAAGCAAAAGAAAAGTGGCCGCTGCAGCTGGTATTAAGGAATTTACTTATTCAAAATCAAACGGACGATTTAACATCGGGGGTAGCGGCAGCCGATAAATTTTCGGTTTCTGAAACAATTAAATATGCTACAATTATAGTATCAACGCTGCCAATACTATGCCTGTATCCGTTCCTGCAAAAATACTTCCTGAAGGGTGTCATGGTCGGCAGTGTGAAGGGTTGATGATTTTTACCTCAGAAAAATATAAATTGCAGTGAATTTTAATGACCGGCATAGAATGAGAGGGACGGGTTTTCCGTCCCGCTCGTTTTATAAAATAAAACTTATGCGAATATCGGAGGATTGTTATGAAAAAGGAATATTGCGTTATATCACATACGCATTGGGATAGAGAATGGTATTTTACTTTTGAACAATTTAGGTTTCGTCTTGTAAAGCTGATAGATAATCTGTTGGATATAATGGAAAAAGAAGAGAATTTTGTTTTTCATTTAGATGCGCAGACGATAGTGCTTGAAGATTATTTAAAAATAAAACCGCAGAATAAATTTCTTTTGGAGAAATACATAAAAGAAGGCAGAATTATAGTAGGTCCGTGGTATATACAGAACGATTTCTATCTGACAGACGGTGAGGCTACAGTAAGAAATCTGCTCGTCGGAACCAAAATGGCAAATGAATTTGGCGGCTGCGGAACTACAGGATATATTCCTGACCAGTTCGGAAATATCAGCCAGCTTCCGCAAATATATAATCAGTTCGGAATAAAGACTTGTCTTGTTGGAAGAGGCTACAGCTTCTATCACATAAACGATGACGACGAATTAGAGAGGATAATGACTTCTCCGGAATTCTATTGGAGAGGCAAGGATGGTTCTGAGGTGTTTACAGTACGCTTTACAACGTGGTATAACAACGCGCAGAGATTTTCCGAAGACGTATCGAAAAATCTGAAGCTGATTGATCATATAGAAGCTATGTATCAGGGGACGGACAGAATTCCGTATTATCTGCTGATGAATGGTGTTGACCACCTTGAAGCGCAGGAGAATCTGCTTGAGGTACTGCCGCCTACAAATGCGGCTCTTGAAAAAGGTGTAATTAAGCAGTGTACCATGCAGGAGTTTACAGATAAAGCAGAAAATTATATCAAAGAAAATGATATTGACATAGAAGAAGTGATCGGTGAGCTTAGATATGGACATGATAATGACCTTCTAAAAGGAACATTATCTGCACGGGTGTATTTAAAAACTGCAAATGTAAAGGCTCAGAACAAGATAGAGAATGTAGTTGAGCCATTATACGTTATGGCAGAAGCGATGGGCTTTAAGGGTATATATCCCAAAGACTATCTTGAATATTTGTGGAAGTTGCTTATGGAAAATCACCCGCATGACAGCATTTGCGGCTGCAGCATTGATGCAGTTCATTCTAATATGATGGACAGAACGGCAAGATTTAATGAAGCTGCTGATGAATTAACAAATGATATTCTCGGAGTTCTTACAGCGCATATCACACGAGAGGGTGTGAAAGAAAATGAATATATTGTTACAGTATGGAACACCTCGGAGATGAAAATCAGCGGCACTGCAACAGTTGAATTTAATTTCCCTGTGGAAGAAGACTTTGAAAATTTTGCTGTTATTGATGAGCAGGGCAGAGAAGCAGTGTTTGATGTGATAAGAAAAGACGCATACTGTATGAAAACAACAAGCCCGATAAATCTTCCGGGTCAGATTGATTGCGACAGTTATCTTGTCAAGCTGGCTGTCGATGAGATTGAGCCAATGAGTTATCGTACATATGTTGTCAAAAAGATAGATGGCAAATGTAAAGTAGTGGATGAGCAAGAAGTAGCAGCGAAGGAAATTAAGCTCGAAAATGATTTGTTTATGGTAGAAGTAAATGAAATGGGCGAGATTTCTGTAACTGATAAAAAGCAGAACAACACCTATGTAAATTGTATTAGAATTGAGGATATGGGTGAAAAAGGTAATTCATATATACATTATGATGTTGAAAATGATGTGCCTATTGTAACAGACGGTATAAAACCGAAAATCTCAGTGCTAAAGGATACGGACATTGAAAAGAGCTGTGTTCTGAGGTATACGCTCAATCTACCAACGCATTTAGATATCGAGACACTCACAAGAAGTGAAGAAATGGTAGAAAACATTGTTGAAATTAAGCTGTCACTCATAAAGGGTAAGCCGTGGATTGACATTGAATGCGCGGTGGATAATAAAGCAAAGGACCATAGACTTCGTATACTGTTTGATACAGGTATGACAACTGATTATACAACCTCGCTTATTCCGTTTGACACGATTGAGCGGGATAGACGCGAGGTACTTAAGAAAGTTTCAAATGGCACGCAGCCCAATAGCGGACTTATACATATAGAAGAAAATGGCAGCGGAATTGGAATTATGAATGAGGGGCTGTATGAATATGAGCATCTCTTAAACGATAGAGGTACTATTGCTGTAACGCTTATAAGAAGTGTAGGAATGATTTCAAATTTACCTGACAGACATCAGAGAAATACAATGAAGAATATTGATAGTCAATGTATAGGAAAATACACTCTGCATCTTGGTCTTACTTTTGCAAAAGGCGAGGCGGATATGCAGGTTAGCGAGTTGGTACGAAGAACCAAGATTTTCCAAAACGGACTTATCGGATATTTCCAGCCTTATTCGGAAAAGAAATTCACAGGCGGCAGACCTCAGGTTCAGGACACAGATATTGCAGAATTATTCTTCAGAGAGGATAGATATAAAGACATTAGTCTGAATAAGAGCGGAAAACTGCTTAATATAAGCGGTGATGCTATAACAGTATCGGCTCTGAAACAATCTGAGGATGGCGAGCTTATGGTCTTGAGGGCATATAACACTTCTGATAATGCAGCAGACTTCAAAGTAGAACTTAGTACAGAAACGGAAAAAGTTTACAGGCTTGCAATGAGTGAGGAAATATTGAAAGAGGAAGCCGTTGATGATAAAATAGTAAGCATAAGGGTTAAGCCCAGAGAAATTGTCACATTAGGTTTTAAATTAAAGTAAAATTCTAGAGAGGTGCAAAACACAAGAAATAAAAAGTAAATAAATCATAAATAAAGCTAAGCGAAGCAACAAAAGCGAATAATAGTTAAAAAAGTGCATAGCAAACAAACCTAACGGCAAGGAACAAAAATATTTGGTTTTAAACATTGTCAGGTAAGTCGTTTTAAAGTTTTTACGCTGCGATAAGAAACGTCTTTCTTAGTAATAACGGCGGCAATTGCAATCGATAAAAGTGATATATGAGCAATTTTATTAAGATTTTTTACAGAATTGCCATTACGAACAAAAACTCTTTCACAGCCTGCTTGCTTAAATCGTGAATTGTATCTTTCGGCTTCGGTTCTGAGAGCATAAACGGATTTAAAGGCTATTGAGCTTCTGTCAATAGAAAGCCTGTAATCATCGGGAAGAGTTATGTATTTAGTACAACCACGATTTTTCTTGCCATTATTCCAACATTTGTGATTACAAGGGCAGTTGCCATTTTTAGAGCGTTTCAACGGACAGCAGTATTTCTGACGTGTTCGACCGCTATCTGAAAACTTGCCGTCTTTATGCATTGCGAGTCCTGCTTCGCAAATGATATTCCCTGACGGTAACTTTTTAGGACTTTTGGTATTTCGTTTGTTTAAGGCAATAAAGCAATCGCCATTGTATGTGTCATGCACAGTGTTGTAAATAGCCTTAACATCATAGGCTTTATCAGCTAAAAATGAGCATTCAGACATAGGAAGATAAGAATTTGCTCTTTTGAGTATTTCGAGTGTTACAGAACTGTCGGAAACATTGGCACCGGTTGTTAATTCACAAACGGGTAAGCCCGATATGCAGTCGACAAGAATATGATTTTTGTAACCCCAATAGAATTCATAATTCTTTTCGTTGTGCTGATTTGAAGCAGTTTGAACACCAAGCCTGCAATCTTTATCAGACTTTGGATGAGAGGCTTTGGAGAACTTATTCTTTTTAAAGGACTTGGGATTGTTGTTTGAAACATTAGCCTTAACAGGAGTAGCATCCAAAGCGATAAAAGATGAATCAATCAAAGATAAATCGGCAGCTTTCAAGACCTGTGATTGCATAACAGTTTGAAGTATATCGTTATCAAATTCACGGATAAAGCGTGTGAATTTTGCATAAGAAGGTAATTCACGAGAAATGTCGAAGCCACAGTAATGGGCAATAATTAAGTTGTTTGACAGATAATCGTGTAAGTCCGAAATTTGAGAGAAACCTTCGCATTTCATAACGATAAAGGCACGAATCATAGAATGATTGCTATAACTTGCACGACCGAATTTTGAGTTTTGAGCCGGAATACAGCTTAAATCTAAATTAATGAATAGTTCATCGTAAAATTTAGCTTTTGGTTGTGAAGTGAAAAGACTGATGTCTTTTAAAATTTCTTGACGATAGATAAAAACCACTCTCCTTTGTGGGATTTTGATTTCAACTATATTATACCAAATCAGAGTGGTTTTTTCTATACATTAAATATTAAATTTATAGTGACAAAACAGATTTGCCACATCCGTAAAATTGCATAAACTCTATGTTTTTGGAGTTTTGCACGTGGCTAGTAAAATTCAGAAATGGAGGGGAAAAAATTGAAGAAATTCACGGTAGCATTGTTAACTGCCGCTGTTATAACCGGTAGTACAATTGCTTATGCTGCTGACGGAATAATTACTTCAATAGATACGGACCCTGATACACAGTATATTACTGTATCGGGCAAAATAAATTCCGAAAGCAACAGAGAGCGAGTTACTTTGAGAGTAACAAAAGCGGGAGATGTACCGCAGGAAGATACAATATTATGTACATATCAGGTTAACACTGATGAAACAGGAGAATACAGTTTTGGATTTTCTATGCCTGATGGCGCAGAGGCGGCAGAGTATGACGCATATGTGAAGGCGGATGTAACGGAAGAACTAAAACAAAGCTTTCGATATTTCGGAGATATTTCCTCTGTGTTAAGCTCTAAGATAAATGGAGCTTCAAATGCATCACAGCTGCGTTCGTTTTTAGAATCTGACAATAATGCAGGTATGGAGATGTTTGGTATTGATACCGAGGTATACGAAACATTAAGTGATACCGGAAAAATGTTTGTTGTATCTGCTGTATTTGAAACAAAGCGGGATTTAAGCGGATTTGTAAACGGTAAACAGCTTCGGGATACTTTTAATCAGGCGCTGATTATTGCACAGATACGTGAAAATAAGGAAACGATAAATGATAACAATATAGAAATGATTACAGTTAATTATTCAAAATCTGTAAACGGAAGTTATGATTCGTTTAAAACAATGTATGAAAGCGCAAAAAAAGCCGGCTCGTATGTAATGACAAAAGCAATGTCAGCTGTTCAGACATCAAGCGTAAAAGACGTGGAGTCTTTCTGGAACGCATATAACAACAGTGTGACAAATACAGTTATTTTTGGAACTGAGTACTGGACTGAGGTGCGCGACTTTATAACTGAAAATAGAGATCTTATCGGAGAAAAAGCCAATATAAGCTGGACTCAGTATAATAGCAATGTGCAGACTGTCTGCAAACAGCTTGTAAGAGGAAATTATGCTACACTGGATACCTTTGCGGCAGCGGTAAAAGCAGCGATTAGCGAGTCTGAAAATCCATCAAACAATAATAACAACTCCATCGGCGGCGGTGGAGTAGGTGGAGGAAACAACGGAATAAAATCAACCTCGGTATCGCTTCCGAAACCTGACAATTCAAATACAGGTATATTTGGAAGTAACGATGTCTCATCTCCGGTTACTTCTGACCCATATAAATTTGACGATATGCGCAGAACGCCGTGGGCAAATGATGCGGTCAATTATCTTGTAGAGAGAAAAGTTATAAGCGGCTACGGCGACGGCACCTTCAGACCAGAAAATAATATAACTCGTGCTGAGTTTGTGACACTTGCAATAAAGGCATTTTACGGTGATTCTGAGATGATGGATTGTGATTTTGATGATGTAGACAAGAACGCATGGTTTTATCCGTATGTAGCGGCGGCGAACAACCTCGGGCTGGTGCAGGGAATAGGGGACAATCAATTTGCTCCTAATGCCAACATTGTTCGCCAAGATATGGCAGTGATTATTAAGAATATACTTGATAAAACGGGACGTACTTCGGGTGCTGCAGGTGCAGAACCATTTGGTGATGAAAACGATATAAGAAGCTATGCGCTTGACGCGGTTAATACGTTAAAGGCGGAGAAAATAGTAAACGGTGATCAAAATAATAATTTCAACCCATTAGCAAATACAACACGTGCTGAGGCAGCGGTTATTATTTATAATGTATTAAGTAAGTAAGGAGGAAATCAGGCATGAAAAAGAAACGAATAATATCTATAATATTGTCGTTAATTACAATGTTCAGTGCTTTTTCTGCTTACGCAATTTCAGACAGCGAGGCACTTGACAGAGGTATATCTTATGGATGGGCAGAATATGACCATGACGAGAGTATAACGAGAGCGGAGTTTGCAGAAATGATGCTTAGGTTTGCGGTTATCCCTGCAACAGGCGGCAGTACAAGTTCGTTTGAAGATATACCAAATGGTGATGAAAGTTTATCATATATAAATACAGCGGTTGATCAGAAAATAATCCTTCCGTATCTCAACAACCGATTTGATCCTGAGGGTGTAGTTACAAAGCAGCAGGTAGCAAGAGCGGTACTTACAGTATTGGGTTACGGCGGATGGGCAGAATCTGCCGGTGGATATCCGAATGGCTATATTAAAACAGCGGCAGGAACTGCGATGTTTGATGGTATTAAAAAAGGCGAAACAGATGTTATGACATATTCCGATGTAATTAGAGTATTGGCGAATTCATCTACAATTCCTCTGTGTGAACCGGTTTATCAAAATGGATACATAGACTATGATGTTAATGAAGACAAGACTATCCTTTCTGAAAATCATGAAGCATCAAGCATTAAGGGCACAATAATTGCAAATGATATTACATCAATTACAGGTCTTTATGCGACGAAGGGTTGTATTATTGTGAATACAAATATCGGACATGTTCAGCTTAACAGCGGCGGAAAGGATGTAACAAAATACATAGGTTATAATGCGACAGTGTACTATAAAACAGAAAATGATCAGGATATTTTGGCATATATTGTACCGAATTCAAAAACAAAGGAAATAACCTTTAATAATTCTGATGTTGATAAGTATTCAAATGGTACATATCAGTATTATGAGGATGGGAAGAGAAAGACAGCTCGTATCGCAAATGATGCTGAGGTTATATATAACGGAAAAAGAGTGACTGATTTATCCGCGTTTAAGGATGCGTCATATATGTATTTTCCGAGGAATGAAAAGGAGATTCCGGACGATGGAACAATAAAGCTTGTTTCAACAGACGGGTCGAGTAATTATAATCTTGTATTTGTAAATGTGATGGATTGCTTTGTTGTTGATCATTATGGCGGTACAAACAAGTCTATATATTTTAAGGACAATAAGGCTGCCGTTAATGTTGAAGACGAGGATGACTACGATATATATGATTTAGACGGGAAAGAAATGCTGCCTACCGAGCTTAAAGAGTGGGATGTGCTGGAAGCTTATAAAGCTGCCGATAATTCCTATACAAAATATGTTGTTGTGCGAAATGTCGTAGAAGGTACTGTAACTTCAATAAAAAAATCAAATAATGATTATGACGAAATTGTAATCAATGGAAATAGCTATTATTATGATAATGAGGATGATGGTAAAATAGCAGTTGGCATTGGCGGTGTGTTTTTGCTTTCATCGAATAATAGGATTATAATGATGACAGATGAAAGTGTAGCTCATGATGTTACTTTCGGATATTTAGTATCTTCATGGCATGAGGACTACGAGGATATGGGAGAAGCACGAATTCTCACAATGGACGGTAATCTGGTGATATATAAATTCGCAAATAAGGTGAAACTTGACGGCGTAACATATAAAAAACAGGATGATATGCCGCTTGAAAATCGTCAACTTATAACTTATAAACTCGCAAACAATGAACTTAAGACTATTGATACGGTTTATTCGAATAAAACGGCTTCTCCGAGCGATTTAAGAGTGCTTTATTCCAATATGCCAAATGGTTCAGCATCTGAGTCTGAAAAGAGCGACGGACTTCTTTATAAAAAGAATTTGAACTGCTTCGGCGGTAGAATTCTTGTTAATGCCGATACGAAATTCGTCACTGTCCCGGATAAAAACAGTAGATTTGAAAAATATTCTGTAAATAGCATTTCAAGCTTAAAGAATGATAAGAATTATAAAAATCTCACAGCTTATGCATTAGGTAAAAACAGTATAACAGCTGATATTATTGTTCAGGAATTAGCCGGTGGAATAGATGGTGATATTGAGGGTGAAACAAATATTGCAGTAGTTTCAGATGTGATGTATGGTCTTAATCCCAAAGAAGACGAAGCAGATGCTATGGAGGTTTATATAAACGGCACGACTCAGAATATTTTTGGTGAAGGACGCAATACACTTGGAAAAACAGAAGGTGATAGTTTCTATCCTGTTAGTGTAGGTGATATTGTACGCTACAATATTGATTCGGACGGAATAGTAACAACACTTGATCCAATTTACATTCAAAGCTATGGAGAACTTGCGATGCCAGATGATTTTGAAAAAAATATATATGGCACTGACAGAAGATTTTTGTGCTGGGCATATGACAGGGCAGGAGACTTCCTTGGTGTAGCAGTAAACCCTAATCATGAAATTGTGTCTCCGGAAAGAGGCGGTGTTGTTTACTTTTCTGCGAGTCAGGCAAATGTATACATATACGACCGAAGCAGGAAAAAAGTTTACACTGGAACTTTAGATGATGTTGAGACTTACAGTACTGTAAGTGATGAATGCAGCAATATATATGTTTCGGCATTTAAGGGTGAAATTAAGGATATAGTGGTATTTCTTGACTGATAGAAAGGAGTATGTAAATGAAAAAGATAAAATATCTAATCGGACTAATAACTGCTGTATTAGCATTTACATCATACAGCGTTATGGCAGCCGATGCTGTTGTTAAAGAAGCATATTTCAAACAGAATAATGAAGTTGTACATACCCTTTCAAACGGTGGTTTGGAATGCGTTATCAATGCTTCTGGTATCAACAATGATGCGGTGATGATAAATGCAATATATGAAAAAAATACTAATAAGTTGGTTAGTGTCCGATATACAAATTCAAACAGCGGTGAATTTAAGAATACATTAGACATAACCAATGCGCAAAATACATATGTGACAATGTGCATTTGGGATAGTTTAAATAGTGCGAATGCTAAAACACAGGTTTATTCAATCGCGTCATCAGATACAGCTCCCGAAAATCCGTGGAATGTAAAGCTCAACAACAAGGGCGCAATATCCTTTAAATGGGAAGAATGCGAAGATAATATAAAAACTGAGGGTTACAGGATATACAAAAACGGCGAAAAAATCGGTGATACAAAAACAGCAGACTTTAATGACGAAAGTGTGAAATGGTATAAATCCGGAAAAGCAGAGTATCGTCTTACTGCATATGATGAATACGGCAATGAGTCGGACGGAAAACTTCTGACCGATGTTTCCATTGATAATTCTGATATAGCAGCAGTTTTGTTTTCACAACCTAATATAACAGAAAAAATGTCATTGTATATTGCTACTGGAAAGGAAACAGATGAGGGCTGGTATGGTTATAATACGGCTTACATACAGGATGGTGTTCCTTGCAGACGTATTCCAGCTGACGGAAGAGCAGTGTTTAAGTATTCAGGCGATTTTAAAAACCGTATAGGCGATGGAGTAAGAGACGCTGTTATACGCGTGACCTATTTTGACAACGGTACAGACGGATTTAAGGTGTCATATGTGGGAAAAGGCGCGCGTTATACCACATTTAACATTGTTAAAACAAATACACAGCAATGGATTACAAAAGAACAAAAAGTGTCCGATTTTACTGCGGCATTTATTGACCCGAGAGAGGGTGCTAAAACTCAGGACGAGGGTGTTGATTTCACAATATGGTCAAAGGCTGATTCAGATAAAGGTGATGTTGTCGATGTAGAGACATATATTTCCGAGGTTCAGGTAGTGCTTGAGGGCGATGCTCCGGAGCCTACACCAACATTGGAACCGGGTCAGACTCCTTCTCCGACAGCTGAACCAACACCGACACCAACTCCGGCTCCGACAATAAATCCTGCCGATATAAAGAAGGCATCTATCAACTTCCTCGCAGGACAGACAGCTGATAGCTGTTCAGAAAGCGAAAATGATCTTATTCATATATTCTGGGCAGGAAAGAATAATGATGAACAGATTAACAATTCTGGTGATAAAGCTTACAATTACGGAGTAACGCAAAATGACGAGGAATGTCGCGCGATTGACGATGATAAGCGTTTAGTGCTTATATACAGCAATCCGCTTAACGAAGCAATTGGAAATGAGCCGAGAAACGCTAAGATTCGCGTGAGATATCTGGATCAGGGAACAGATAAAATCAGAATTTCCTATATCAGTAAAACGAAAAGATATTCTGACCTTAACATACAGAAAACAGATAGCGGAGACTGGAAATGGGAGGAATTTGTCGTAACCGATTTAGTGAATGAAAGTGATGACCAGGGTTCAAAGGGCGGCTATCAGGATGGCAGAGTGGACTCTAAGGTTTCGCCGATATATCCTGACGGACCGAACCTTACTATATGGGCAAAGGGCTCAGGTGATGCCGTTGGTTCAACAGAATATATTTCTCAATTTGAGCTTATTCTTGAAGATGAAACTCCGGTTGAGACACCACAGCCTACCGAACAGCCGAAACCTTCCGATATTTCACTGGAACAGGATATGGATAAGTCAACGCTTGAGAATATAGCTTTTAAATGGGATGCAGTTGAGAATGCCGCAGGATATAATGTATACCGCGGTGAGGAAAAACTTACAAATGAGCCTATAACCAATACGGAATATGACGACAGCAGTGAAGAACTTGTATGGTATGAGGATTATACATATAAAGTGGAGGCGGTTGATATTGAAGGCACAGCTCTTGGAACAGGCACAGAGAAATTTACGGTCAATAAAGATAATTTCGCCGGAATAAGACTGCTTGACGGTACAACCTATGACACAACATATACAGGTGAAAAGATGACCGTATACTGGGGAGGCACAAATCAGCATGTTGCAAATACAGCATGGTTTGGCTATAGTGAAGCGGCAGAGATTGGCGGAATTAAATGCAGAAAAATTTTGGCTGCACATGAAAAAACAGACGGCTCAGGTGGCTGGATTAACGGTCAGAGAATTTCACTGAGATTTGATGATACGCTTCAGAATTTGATAGGCGCAGAACCGAGAAATGCAAAAATTCGTATTTGTTATTATGATAACGGTACGGACGGAATAAGAGTTTGCTATATATCCAATACGGACAGAAACAAGACAGTTAATATCCAAAAGGAAGATACCAATACATGGAAATGGTATGAACTTGATGTAACCGATTTGATAAATGCGAGTCCAGCAGACACGAGCGCTAATAATGGACTTCAGGATGAGAAGACAAATTTTGCGGTATGGGGCAAGACAAAAGAGGAATCCAACGAAAGAGATACGGATACGTATATTGCGGAAATTCAGTTAATTTTAGAATAGGAGGCAGCGGAACATGATGAAGAAAATTAAACAAGCAGCGGCGGCGGTTATATCCGCTGCCATGCTTCTATCAATTATTCCGGCGGCGAATGCTGCCGAGGAGGAAAAGCCTTCATATCCCGCTCCGAATTTTAAACTGTACCAGACGGATTACTATACAGATGAATATGTAATAGCCGGCTATACGGTTCAGGATTTCGGCGCTAAGGGTGACGGAGTAACTGATGATACCAAGGCGTTTCAGGATGCAATAGACGCGGCCGCTGCGGCAGGCGGCTGCACCATTTGGGTACCTGAGGGCAGATATGCTATTAAGGGAAATCTTGTTATGAAGCAGGGAGTTTCGATTAATGGAGAGATTGATACGCCTGGCAGAGATAAGGCTGTAAAAGGAACTATTTTGCAGGCATATGCCGGAAGAGGAAGTATAGAAGGAGATCCTTTTATCATGATGCAGCCGGTTACGGGTATTCATGACCTTGCAATATGGTATCCGGAGCAGGAGGCTGATAATATTCAGCCATATCCTCCTGCTATTCAGATGGGTGATCCGTCTGTTTGGGGTAACGACTATGTTACGGTTGACAATATTGAATTTGTCAACGCATATCTTGGCTATAAAAACAACCCTAATATGGGCGGTTGTCCCATTGTTCGTAATATATACGGCACACCGCTGAAAAGCGGAATTCGCATAGATTCTCTTGCCGATGTCGGCAGAATAGAGAACTGCGATTTTTCACCGCTGTATTGGGAAAACTCGGGACTTCCGGGAGCTCCCAGCGATAAAGATTCGCACAGAAGCTACATATATGAAAACGGTATAGCATATGAGATGAGCCGTAATGACTGGTCATACGGACGCTGGCTTACGGCGGACCGTTACGGTGTTGGCTTTTATGCGCTAAATTCCTTCTGCGAAGGAGCATGGAATGGCGAAAGCCGAATATCAAATATGTACCCTAACGGTGAAAATTACGGTATGAAGTTTAGCAATTGCCATATAGGTGTTGCGATTGAGGATACCTCAAATTCAGGTATGGTTATCACGCATACGGAGATTGATAACTGTGAAAACGGTTTTGTGGCAAGAAATACAATGGCAAGTAAAATATCGCTTATAGGCTGGACTATAAACGCAACGGATAACGCCATATTAAACGAGGGTACAGGTCAGGTTATGATGCAGGAGATGGATATAGAGAGCGGTAAGGTTTCTCTTTCAGCAGGCTATGCAAGCATGCTTAATTGTAAGTTTAACAATGCAGCTCCTCAGATAACGCTTGGCAAGTACAGCAATGCTTCAATACTTGGAAGCACATTTAAGGAAACTAAAACAATAGAAAACAATTCAGTTCTAACAGTTACAGTTGATGATACTCCTGTTGAAATGGAACCCACTCCTGAATTTCCTCAGGTAAATGTTCTGGAGGTTAAGCCGCCGAGAGCTGTTATGTATAATGCTAAAGATTTCGGCGTAAAAATAGACGGTGTAACCGATGATGCTCCGGCAATCCAGAAAGCCCTTGACAAAGCGGCGGCTGACGGCGGTGGTATCGTATTTTTACCGCCCGGATTCTATGGCATTAAGTCTGAATTAACAGTGCCGTCGAATGTCGAGTTCAGAGGCGCGCTTGATACAGGTACTATGCCGAGAAAGAACGGCTCCACGCTCGAAATATATCACGGCAAGGGTCAGGAAGGCGGAGCGACAATTCATCTTCAGGAGAAATCAACTATACGCGGTATCTGTGTAGATTATCCGGAACAGGATTATAATGACCCTATTAAATTCCCTTACACTGTGCAGGGTATGGGTGCAGATGTTTCAATTATTAATATGGCAATCAGAAACGCATATGATTTTGCTGATTTGTTCACATACAGATGCGACAGAGCATATATGGAATATCTCTGCGGTTCATGCTGGCATATTGGCGTGCGTGTAGGCGCCGGCAGCGAGGATTGCCTCATATCTAATACTCAGATGAATTATAACACAGTTACTACAGGATATGAGAGCAAGCATGGATCGTGGGAAGGCAGTGGAACTCCGGTCAAGAATAACAACGACCCGGTGATTAAGGAAAAATATGACGCTGCTGTTTCGGCGATTGATGGATATATGAAGGATAATTATCAGCCCTTCATTCTTGGTGACACAAAGAATATACTGTTTTACAACGATTTTATATTCCCGGCAGGCGTGGGATTGAGGCTTATGAGCGAAAATGGCACGGGTCCTTCAGGACTATCGCTTGGATATGGCTCAGACAATTCCAGAACTGCATTGTTGGTTGAGGATATAGGAGAGGGAGGCTTTTCGTTTATAAATACTCAGCTTGTTGGTATTAACAGCCATGATAAGATTTCGGGCGGATTTGAAACGGCACCGTCATTCAAAGGAAAGGTTACTCTGCACGGTATCGCAATATGGGGAAGTCTTGGTCACTTCGTTGAGTGCAACGGCGGAACGATAGAGCTTCAATCCGGAAATTTCGCATCCTCGCTCGACAGGTGCTTTATTCTTAACAACGGTCAGCTTATAGTGAGAAATGCAAAGATAAACACAATCAAGGAACGTCTAATGGACGGAAATACGGGAAACGCATCGTTTGTTGGCGTGAACTATCTTCACAATGCTTCTATGCAGGAAATTGTTCCGGGTTCGTATAAGGAATGGACAGGAAACCATGATTTGCAGGGAGTAGAATTTAGAAGGGTTAAAAATCCGGCTGTTACCGTTCCGCTTGCTGATTTATCTATTTCGGTGAGAGCGGGAGGAACGAAGCTTAATATGGAAAATCAGGTGCCTTTTATAGAGGGCAGCACGCTTTATGTTCCAATGGAGAAAATTCTTGAGCAGTTTGGATACTCATATGAAATTGACAATGGCTCAAAAACACTTTCTGTCTCGAGAAGTGATAAGTCAATTATGGTAACTGCGGACAGCATATATGCCATTGCGGACGGCAGAAAAGTAACGCTGTCTTTGCCTGCCAAGCTGATGAACGGGAGTATGATGGTTCCGTCGTCATTTATTACGGATGCCATAGGCTCACAGATTTCATGGAGTCCAAAGAATAGAGAATTGACGGTTAATATACCAAATCTCCCCGACGTAGATAAGAATTCAACAAGTCCGATTGTTAAGCTGAATACATATTCAATTTCAGCAACTGCACAGGAAACTGCGAATGTTGCCTCATATGCTGCAGACGGCAAAATGGATACAAGATGGTCGTCAATCGGTGCAAACAACATTATGATTGATTTGGGTTCAAAGCATCCGATAACCTCAATAAAGCTTGCATTCTTCTCCGGTAATCCGAGAGTATATCCGTTTACTATAGAGGTTAGTGAGGACGGCAAGACATGGACACAGGTGCTTGACACAAAGAACAGCGGAACAACAGATCAATTAGAAGAATATGTCTTGGAAACACCCGCATACGGAAGGTATGTATGCGCTAAGTTTAACGGCAATAATGTAAACCAATACAGCAGTATTTGGGAATTTGAGCTTTATGGAAGATAAGGAGGACGGCATGAAGAAATTTAAAAGAATTATTTCAGTGATTATTGCCGCTGCTCTCTTAGGTGCAAATGTTGCTGCGGCAGAGGTGACGAAGATTAATGACAAGGCAGAAGTGCTGTATCGTCTTGGGCTGATAAAGGGCGTAAGCGACACGGGCTTTGACCCGGGATTAGGGATGATTTGTACGCGCGAGCAGGCGATTGTTGCAGTTCTGCGTGTGACGGGAAATTTGGATAATGTATTTAAAGAAAATTATAACTGCTCTTTTGCTGATGTTTCAGAATGGGCAAAGCCGTATGTTGCATACGGTGAAAGTATAGGATTGTGTTATGGAATTGAGGATGGTTATTTCGGCGCAGCTGAGAATGTAACCTTAAGACAATTATGCGCAATGTATTTGAGAATGCTTGGATATAAAGGAAACGCATCGTCTGATATTTATGAACATGCGCTTGAGACGGCAAAGCCGTTGGGAATGTGTTCTGCTGACACTGATATGAACGGAAGTCGTTCAGACCTTATAGATATATCATATAATTCGCTGTATGTAAGCGTTTACGGCGGTACAACCGCGCTTGTGAGATATTTAGCGGACAATGGAATTATGTCGGTATCTGATATAGCCGGATGCGGTGACGATGGACTTATAAGCGCGTATTATTCAAGTGAACCGGCAGCCGGTGTTGTTTCCGATGAGCTTCGCGGCGATTTGGAGCATGCCATAAGTTATAACTTCGCTGAAGGCAGCGGAACAGGTATGTCAATAGCGACAGACAGTGAGAAAACGGAATATGAAGGAGTAACGTGCGAAAAAATAACCGTAGGAAAGAATTTGTCATTTAAGCTTGACGACGGATATATTACTTCTGATGATAAGTACTTTACATTGGTTGTAAAATATTTTGATAGCGGCGTTGACAGAATACGTATTGCATATAATGTCGCAAACATGCCGTATTGCAGCGGATATATTGCCAAGACAAATACAAATGTCTGGAAGGAAGCAAGGTTAGTTATAAAGAATGCGCAATTTTCTCATTCACAGAGCGATGGCGCTGATATAAGCATATTTGCGGAAAACGAGAGCGGCGCAGGTGTAGACGAGTATATATCAGAGGTTATGCTTGTCAAGCAGTCGCCTGATGAACAATATGTAAATCCGCTTGAGGTTGAACCTATTGTTACGACGGCTGTCATAAGCTTTGACGGAATGGGACAGAACGTATGCCTGACGCAGTCCACAACAGGAACAGCCACAGCCTATTATTACACAAAGCAAACTGAACAGGGTGGCGAGGGCTGTATTTCAATAGGTGTCGGAAAGAGATGTATATTGAATTTAGATGATGATTTTATGGATCCGGACGATCATAATTGTCAGATAAATATAACATATTTCGACCATGGAACAGATAGAATTCGTTATGCATACTCAACAGAGGAAAACCGCTATAAGGATGTATATATTCAGAAGACCGGCACAGATACATGGATTACGCATACTCTTAATGTAACTGACGCTTCGTTTATGAACCGTCAGGACGGAGGTATTGATTTCAGTATTTGGGGACTTTCCGCCGAGAATTCAAAAACAGGCGATGAAAATGAATATATAAGCAGAGTTGAAATTATTAAGCAGTGAGAGGATAAATAAAACTATGAATATTGAAAAAATCAAAAAAGCGCTTGAATACTGCATAGACAGGGAAAGAGAAAATATTGATATTTTCGGTTCTCTTTATCCGTGTCCTCAGAGCCGCGACTACTTGTACGACGGTCAGACAAATTATGAATGGACTAACAGCTTTTATACGGGTATGCTTTGGCTTGCGTATGAAATGACAAAAGAGGAATGCTTTATGAAAAAAGCGCAGGAGCAATCCGCCGATTTCAGAGACAGACTTGATAACAGGCTTGATACTCTTAATACTCACGATATAGGCTTCCTTTACAGTCTTTCATGTGTTGCCGACTACAAGATAACAGGCAGTGAGAAGGCAAAGAAAACTGCACTTGAAGCCGCAGAGTTGCTTGCAAAACGCTTCAGCGATAAGGGAGGCTTTATACAAGCATGGGGTAATCTTAACGACCCGGCAAGCCATAAGCTTATTATCGACTGCATGCTTAATATTCCGCTTTTGTTCTGGGCGGCTGAGACTACAGGTGAGGAAAAATACAGAAATATGGCGGTGTCACATCTGAAAGCAACTGTTTCAAATGCGATACGCGACGACTTTACAACCCACCACACCTTTTACTTCGACAAGGAAACGGGCAGACCGTTGAGGGGTGAAACACATCAGGGCTACAGCGATGATTCCTGTTGGGCAAGAGGACAGTCGTGGGGAATATACGGCACGGCGTTAGGCTACTCATATACGAAAGATGAAAGTATAATTCCGATATTCAACGGACTTGTGGATTGTTTCCTAAGCAAATTGCCGGAGGATAAAGTTCCCTACTGGGATATGATTTTTACAAACGGCGATGAGCCGCGAGATACTTCTGCGGCATCAATAACATTATGCGGCATACTCGAAATGAATAAGCATGTGCCAAATGAACGATATATGCAGGCGGCTGAGGAGATACTCAATTCACTTATTGACAAATATATGACTGATAAAATAACCTCTACGGGGCTTTTGACTGACGGTATGTATGCCCGAATGAGAGGTGACAGACCTGAGTGTAACATATGGGGCGACTATTACTTTATGGAAGCACTTGTCAGAATAGTCTCAGGCGGCGAATGGAAAAAGTATTGGTAAAATTAAATATTTAAGCAGTATATTCATTATAACGATGAACATGCTATTTAAGCGATATTCATATCGTATATATTACAGGAGGACGTAGCTAAGCGGCGCTGTTATCGGCGCTGCACGGCTGCGTCTTTTAACATTAAATAAATTTTATGCGGAGTAATGTCTGCGCTTTGCATAATAACAAATATTTGCAGACGGAAAGGCTTGGAAAAGATTATGAAAAAAATTAAAAAGAAAATCAGCCTGCTGCTGTCGGCAGGTCTGACAATGTCGTGTATGGCTGCCGTACCGAATGTGAGCCTTGCAGCGGATGAGCAGATTATTCCGTTTGGCGCGGTGTGCTCGTTTGATAAGTTTACATTATCCTATAAGGACGCGCAGACGGCTGATGTGATGATTGCGTTTTCGGAGGACGGAACAAATTACGGCGAGTATCAGACGGTAAGCTTTTCAAATGACACCGATGAAACAAAGTATCTTGAAAGCACAGCTAAAGCAAAATGTGCCAAGCTCAGGGTAGGTAGCGAGGGACTGCCGAAGATTAAGCTTGAACAGATTGTACGATATTCATCGTCAAAAGCCAATGTCGGACTTGGCTCAAGAGGTATCGACGGAAATACAAAACCGATGTGGAGTGCTGCCAATGACAATTTTACTCAGTTCTTTGACGGCACATACAATGCGGACGGCTCTATAGCAAATCTCGGAAAGTGCAATCTTACAGGTCTTTATCATGATGCGATAAAAGAAGGTAAGACAACGGATAAGTCATTGGCAATGGTAGAGCTTCCTTTTGTATTTGATGAAGCTTTGGAATTTGCGTATGCGATTGTCTATATGGACGCTTCAAATGCGGCGGATTTCTATGTGCGTATTCCTGATAAAAACGCGAAAAACAGACACGAGCTTACCAAAGCGAACGATTTTGGCGAGCCAAAAACAATAGATTCAGAAACCGGCAATAAGAGCGTTTTCGTTATAAAAGCTCCGCTTTGCAATGAGGGTGAAAAAACGAACAGCGTTGATTTTTATTGGCACAACTTCCACAATTATACGGGAACGCCGGAAAACGCTATGGTGAATATGCCTGAGATAGCGTTCTACTATTACAGTCCGGTGTTTGAGTCTGAGTACATACTTCATGACGGAGCGGAGTATACTTTTGACACTCCGAAGACCTTTTCAAGGATTGTCGGAGAGCTTCCTGCGGATATGTGGTACGTTGGGATAAAGGCTGACGGCGGCGAAGCCGATTTCAGAGTGAATGAAGGCGCCACGGGTTATTTTGCGGATAATCTTATGGAGATAAAGAAAATAATCGTGCGGGGATATAACGCGGAAAATGTGGCGAAAACAAAGCTGCCGAATACAATAAGGCTTTACGGTGAGGTCAGCGATTTGGCAAAGTCGGCATACACAGTCGATAGTAATTCTGTAACCATTGAGGGAAAAGCGACAGACGCAGATTTTGGCAGTGACCCGAGAAAGGATTATATGTCTGTTGAAAAGGAAACAGGCATTGCGGCGTTGTTTGACGGAGATACACAATACAACTCATATGCTCCTTATCATCCCTTTGTCGACTCCGACCCTGACCGTCTTACGCTTAAAAGCAACAGTTCAATTACAGTAGATTTCGGCAAAAAGGCTATTGTCGATACTGTATCATACTATGCAGGACCTCAGTATACACCGAAAAAGTATGATGTTTATGTAAGCGATACAGCCGCCTTTGGCAGTAAACCGGTATTTTCAAAGTCATATGACGTGGTGGAGGGACGTCTTTCGCCGTTCGTCAATGATTATGGACCATACTACTGCGCTATGCACGAGGACCAAAATGTAACAAATGCGGAGGGACGATATATAAAGATTGCAAACAACGGAGTTTTAAAGCCCGAAAGCGACAGGCTTCAAATTGTTGACCAAAACGGCAATACAGTGGTTGATACGGTTATGAAGAATGATGCGCTGATGAACAAAAATGTAATTCTTGCAAAGGAACTCAGAGTTATGGGCGCACCGCTTGTTGAGAGCATAACAACAGGCGAACAGACTAATGAATTCACCGTTACATGTAAATATAATGACGATAACGAGGTTAAAGCGGGAGATAACAAACTTACCTTTACCGTAAGCAACGCAACTGATAAAGTTGTAAATGACATTACAATCTATGTGGCCGTTTATAACAGTGATAAAACACTGAAGAGCATAAAAATAGTAAATACTTTTAATGCTGAAGCAGGTGATGAGAATATTGAAAAGACTATTGAAAATGTTTTGGCTTTAAAGGGTGATACAGTAAGACCGTTTGTATGGAACTTAGAACAGAAGCCGCTTGCGACAATTGACGGCGTTGTAGTTCAGTGATAGGGAGGAATAGAAAAATGAAAAGAAATATAAAGAAAATCATAGCGTCAATGCTTACATCTGCTATGGCTCTTGGTGGAGCGAATATTGCGTTTGCGGTAAACTTGCCCGCTCCCGATGTCGCAGAGGGTTATACAAGATACGAAGCGGAGGACGCAGAGCTTATAAACGGCGCAAATGTCGCCAATTTCAAGTTGGAAAATCAAGCGGGGCAGTCAAACGACATAAATACAGAGGGGAATGTTGTAGGAGGCTTTAAAAGCTTGAGTTCGGCAGAAAGCTTAAATTATGATTTCAGCAATACAACATCTGTCCGCTTTACGGTAGAAAGACAAGCGGAGGGAATGGTAACTGTTATACTCGGATACCGTTCCTCTCAGGAGGTAAATATGGAGCAGCGCTGCGGCAACATTCCGATTAAGTGTAATGACGGTACTGTAAAGGAGCTTGAGGTGGGAGTTGACCCAACGGCTGACAAACCGAAAAAACAAGTATCGGTAGATGTTGATATGAAGGTCGGAACGAATACGATTTATGTTGCGGGTCCAATAAAGGGCAGCGGCTGGATAAACATCGATTATATTGATGTAGCTAATTATACAGATACGGAGAATAGGGTTGAGCCTGAGGAGAAAGAAGCTGATGATATGGGAATAAATCCACCTATAAAAACGATATATACAGCTGACCCGTCAGCACATGTATGGAAAACAGACCCCGACAAGCTGTATGTGTATCCATCGCACGACAGATACCCTCAGCAAGGCTGTAACAGAATGGACGCGTTTCATATTTACTCGACAAAAAATATGGTTGACTATACTGATGAGGGCGAGATTTTCAGTGCATACGACCTTGAATGGGGCAGAGAAGCCTTCGACAAAGACGGTAAGTTTGACGACGGCACGTTTATGTGGGCGCCCGACGCGGCATACAGCGAGAAAACAGGCAAGTATTATTTCTATTATCCACGTCCCGCGTCAAGAGCATTTAATGACGAGTGGATGGTAGGAGTGGCGGTAAGTGATTACCCTGATCACGGCTTCGTTGATGTCGGCGTGCCGATTATTGGAATAGGCGGCAGGGGAATGATTGACCCCTGCGTATTTACGGATGATGACGGCAGAAGCTATATCTATCTCGCTGGAGGCGGAACATGGATGAATGGCTGTGCGGTTGCAGAACTTAATGACGATATGGTTACGCTCAAGGAGGTTCCGAAGGTTATGATAGTCGAGGGAATTCCTGAAGAGTGGGATGAAAACGGTGTGTATATAGGAAAGGATGAAAACGGAAATCTCATAAATATGGGCGGTATTCCTGATTATCACGAAGGAACTTATGTCGTAAAGAGGGACGGCGTATATTACATGATGTATGCGGACGCGTATGTACGCAATGAGGACAATGAATACGGTACAAAGGGAGCTCATAACAGACAGCGATATGTCTATAGCACTGTAAGTCCTAAAGGACCGTGGAAAATACCGACAGGCGACAATTCCTTATCATCAGAGCCGGACGGTGCAAAGGGGGTAATACTTGACCCCGAAAGCTCGGACACCTCGCATGGCTCTATTGTGCAGTTTAAGAATCAGTGGTATATGTTCTACCACACAATGGATTTATCAGGAAACGGTGCGCTCCGCTCGTTCCAGGCGGATAAGCTTACATTCACCGATGATACCATTGACAAGGTTATACAGACAGATGGCTCGGAACTGCTTATAGGCGACCGCGAGATAATAGCGGATGCTGATGTGGTATATGAGGCGGAGGACGCTGAATTTGCCAATACAAATACGGAAGCCGCGCAGCCTAACACGGAGAAATTTGAATATAACGGAAATCAGATTACCGCTGTTACAAATCTTATGATACCGGGTGCGTACGTTGCATTTAACAATACTGACGGAGGAGAAAATGGCGGCAGAGTAAATATCAAGCTGAAGTATTCGGCAAAAACACAATGCTATGCAAAGCTTATTGTAAATGGACGCGATTACTCATTTATAAATCTAATGGGTACGGGCGGCAAGGGCTTTTTCAAGGGTGAGTCAAATATTACCGTAACAATGAAGCCGGGAGAGAATAATACAATAAGTCTTACAGAGTTTAACAGTGCTGTTTCGCTTGATAGTATTGAATTGAGATATTTGGACAAATAGTTCATTTTTAAACAGGGACTGACGCAGAATTAATGTGAAAGTCCTTGTTTTATTACAAATTAAGCTGGGCAAACCAGCTATAAAAAAATGCTGATTGACAAAGTTAACATGTATTTTTTATATCAATTTTTAAAATTTGATATAAAAATAGTAAAATGCAATAAAACCTATTGACAAATTTGATATATCATAGTACAATATAATCATATAAAACATAATAAATGATATATCAAAAAAACAAAACGGAATAATGCAATTTTGCAGTAAGGAGGAAATATGAGAAAGTTTATTAAATTTATTGCGGCAGCATGTGCGGCGGCTATCTTTACGGGTAGTGTTTCAGCCGTTTCATTTGCATCTGGAACAGGAACGAAAAGTGTAGCTATAGCCGCACAGGAGGGCACTAAATCAGTAAAGATTACTACAGAAGAGACTATACCATTTGACGGTGTAGTTATTTACGCGGTTTATGAGGGGCAGACGCTGAGCTCTGTGGAGGCAAAGACGTTTAAGGATATTTCCTCCGAGAAAGAAGGAGAAGTTCAATTTGATAAGGATTATACAAAAACAAACTCCAAGCTTTTTGTGTGGAGCAGCCTTTCAGAAATGATACCGTATAATGTAACAGTTACACCGGAGAAAGTACAGATAAACACAGTGGCAAAGGTTGAGATTTCGGGTGATAAAACAGCTCCCGCGACTTTAAATGCAACTGTATCAGCAATAAATGATTCTGGATTTGAAGATACATCCGCTTTTATATATGAATGGAAAAAGGGTGAGGAAATTCTTTCGGAAACAGGATCAATACTTGAAGATGCCGCAGAAGGCAATTATACTGTAACGTCAACCTATACCGGTACAGGCAATTACGAAGGCAGTATAACAATCGCAGCTCCGTATGTTGTAAGTCCGGAGGGAGATACAAGAGCGGATATTACCGGCGATGATACCGTAAGCGTATCAATTAATGCTTCATCACAGACGGCTCCGTCAAATCTCACTGCACAGATTTCAGCCGGCGAAACGGCTCTGGCAGTAAATGACTTTACATATGTTTGGTCGCGGAACGGCTCGCCTATATCGGGCGGCGAAAACGGCACGCTTGAAAATGTGCAGGCGGGTGAATATACCGTAGTTGCTACCGTTAAACCGGATAATGCAAGCTACAAGGGAAGTACAGCGGCTTCACAGGCTGTAACCGTTAAGGCGGTTTATACAGTAACATGGAGTGTAGAAGGAGATACTACGCAGGAAACTTACGTTGAAGGTGAAATGCCTTCATACAGCGGCACGCCTTCAAAGGATCAGACAAATACAGATACATATGAATTCACGGGATGGACTCCGGAAATTACAGCTGTAACGGGTGATATAACCTATACGGCGCAGTTCAGCGCATCAAAGAGAAGCTACAACGTAACCTATAATACGAATGGGGGTACTATTGCGAATGAAACAAATTATACAAGCTATACCTGCGGCACGGCGTTGACACTTCCGATACCGACGAGAAACGGTTATACCTTCGGCGGCTGGTATGAAGAAAGCGATTTTAACGGCACACCGGTAAAGACTATTGACGCAGAGGCTTATGGTGATAAAGAATATTTTGCAAAATGGAACTCTAATGAGCCTGATAAATTTACTATCACATGGAAGAATGATGATGGCTCGACAATTAAAACCACACAGGTCTCAAGCGGCGTAATGCCTGTGTTTGACGGCAATAATCCTACAAAGGCTGACACTGCGCAATATACATATACCTTTGCAGGTTGGACTCCAGAAGTGATTGCGGCAACAGCAGATGCCGAATATACAGCTACATTTACTCCGACCACAAGAAGCTATAAAATCACATGGGTAGTTGCAGGTAAGGAGAATAAGGAAGAGGATGTTGAATACGGTGTAACTCCTGAATACGGCGAAATGCCAACAAGAGAAGCTACGGCAGAGTACACATATACCTTTAAAGAATGGTCGCCGGAAATTGCAGCTGTAACAGGGACGCAAACTTACACTGCAACGTGGAACGAGGTTAAGAACAAATACACCGTTACATGGAAGGATGGAAACAATACACTTAAAACCGAACAAATAGCTTACGGTGAAACACCTGAATACAGTGGCGATGCACCGACAAAGGAAGGCTACAGCTATACATGGACGCCCGAGATAACGGAGGTCACAGGCAATGCGACATATACAACTAACTGGACAATCAATAAGTATACGGTTACAAATAATTCTGCAACTGATGACGATGGCACAAAGCACGGTACAATCACACTCAACGGACTTGACGGTGATGGAAAGGCGGAGTACAATAGTACTATAAAAGTAACTCCTTCAGCAGCCGAGGGTTATGAACTGAAAAAGATAACTGTAAACGGTGCAGATATTACAAAACCGGTAAATGGCGTATGGCAATTTACTATTCCCGCATCAGATGTCGCGGTAACTGCAACCTTTGAGAAGGCTGTTAAGTCCATAACTGTAGAGGGCGCTTCGCGTGTTCAAAAGGGCAAGACGTCGAATTATACCGCAAAGGTTACAGCGGTGGATGATACGGATGTTACAGCCGTATATGCATCGGATATAGAATGGTCCGTTGATGAAGCCAGCACAGGTGCAGGAACTACAATAGAAAACGGCACTCTTGCCGTAAACAGCGCTCAGACATCGGAAATTACCGTTACGGCAAAGGTTGGAGAAGTAAGCGACACAGCAACGGTAACTCCGACAACTCAAAGACCTGACGCATTGAAAATAGTTTCGGCTGAGGATATAACTAATCATCTGAGTAACAATGCAGTAGCAGTAAATGCAATAGACGGTGATACAGCGACCAATTATAATGCAATAACGCAAGATCCGTCAGAAAATCCGACAGGAAGAACGCAGACATATATGACAGTTGATTTGGGTGCTGTTAAGAAAGTTTCAAATGTTCAGATTTGGTTTTATGCAGGAAATGCAAGAAAATACAATTTTGATATAAGAGTAAGTAAAGATGGAATTTACTGGGAAAAGATAAATACATTTGAAAGCAGTGGTACTACTGCAAACGGTTTTGAAACATTTGATTTTGGAAAGACGGTGAGCGTGCGTTATGTGCGTTATGTCGGACGCGGGGCATATGCAAATGCCAATAGTACATTCATCCAATACAATGCAATTCAAGAATTTGAAGTGTATGGTTCCGATACAGCAACTGATGCAGCAGAACTGCTCACTTCATCGGATACGCAAATTACAGCCAGCGCATATCTAAATGCAGATCAGGCGCCTTCAAAGGCTGTAGACGGCGATAAAACTACTCAATGGAATGCGATGATGACAAATACAGAACCAAACACATTAACTATTGACTTATTGGCAAAGCAGTCAGTATCAGCAGTTGAATTGCTGTTCTATCAGCCATGGATAAGGTCGCATAAGTTTAAAATTGAAGTAAGCGCTGATGGCTACGAATGGATTACAGTTGCCAACTATGTCGAAAACGGTGTCGGATATACGGTAGGAGAAGCATATGATGAGGGTGAACGAATTACATTTACCGCACAGACAGCGCGTTATATTCGATTTGTAGGCTATGGTTCAACGTTGAATAATGGAACTCAAAATACTTACAATCCTGTTCGTGAGTTCAGAGTGTACGGAACAGGTCCTAAATCTTTAACTCTAACTGCATCGGCAGAAAATGAGCATGGAGGAACCACTGCGTCATATGCAGTAGACGGTATCATTGGTAAGCTTGAGGATACTACTACTGATTCCCGTTGGTTGGCAATGATGATAACAGACACCAGACCAGAAAATAAAATAACCTTTGACCTTGGCGAGGAAAAGAAAATATCAGCTGTTGCAATATCATTCTATCTGGGAAACGCAAGGTCGTATAACTTTGACATTGAGGTCAGCTCCAAAGGTGATACTTGGACAAAAGTGCTTGAAAATAAAGATAGCGGCGCAAAGGTCGATAAAGAATATGAAGCCTTTGAGTTTGAGGAAACAACAGCGCGTTATGTGCGCTATATCGGACGCGGTGCGACAGAGTTGAGCGGTGGCGTGCATAACAATTACAGCAGCTTCTGGGAATTTAGAGTATATGGATATGACAACGAGTAAAAAGGAGGAAGAATGATGAAAAATATCTACAAAGCGGTTGCGGCGGTATGCGCAATGGCAGCTCTTATGAGCAGCGTGCCCGCGCTGCCTGTGAGCGCGGATACTGTAACAAAGCCTATGTATTATGCTCAGGCGGATATGGGTGCGGCGACAGATTTTAACAGAGTTAACATTGACTTTGGAGGCAGCGCGCCTGATGAATACACCGTTGAAAGCTCAATGGACGGCAAAATATGGACTGAGCTTACAAGCAATGTTACTGAAAAAAACGCGGCTGCTGATTTCAGCTTCAACGAAGCTAATAATTGCTACGTTTACAAGGATTATAACACACGCTATGTAAGAGTTGTTTCGGATGAAGATATGTCAAAAGCGACAATAAAAATAAGCAAAACAACAGACATTGCTCCGGAGGGAAGCTCAATGCTGTTTGAAAAAAACGACGGTACAGACATAAAATCGTCAACCGACGTCGTGGATGCAAGACTTAACAAGAAGGATATTTCTGCCTGTGCATATATTTACTGGGGAAGTGCAAGCCCTGAAACATATGATTTTGAAGAAGCTAATATCATAATTCCGCTTGGAGAAGAAAAAGAGATTTCAAGATTTGAGATAGGCTCGTATTTTAATGATAAAACGAAGGCTTTTCAAAACTTCTTTGCAAAGAATTATGAAATCTCATATATAAACAGCAGCACCGAGGTACATGCAAATACAGAAGGCTGGAAACCACTTAAATCCGGAAATACTGCTTCAGGCTGGCTGACTGCCGCATTTAATCCTGTAAAAGCAACTCATATAAAGTTCAATACGAACGACAAGGGAGTTGCAGGAAGAAATAACGGCAAAATCGCAACATTTTTAAGCTACATAGGAGTATATACCTCTGCCATTGTTCCGTCAGATATGAGATATGGAAGCTATGACACTGAGGTGGAAGAAGTAGAGGATATGGGCGAGGTTGACCTTGTAATGTTTATGGGGCAAAGCAACATGGCAGGACGCGGAGAGGCGGCGGACAGTGTGGTTTGTCAAAGCGGACACGGCTATGAATTCCGCGCGATAAGCGACCCTGCAAAGCTGTATGATGTAAGGGAACCGTTTGGAGTTAACGAGAATAATGCGGCGAGCGGAGTTAACGAGCTGGGTTCAAAAAGCGGCTCGATGGTATCGGCGCTTATGGAGGAATATTATTCCTATACCGGAGTTCCTATGGTCGGAGTATCATGCTCAAAGGGCGGTAGTCAGATAAGCTTTTGGCAGCCCGGCAGTCCGGCGCTTGACGATGCTGTTTCGCGCTATAAGGCGGCAAAGCTGTTTCTTAAAAAGAATGGCTATACCGTAAGACGCAAGCTTATGGTATGGTGTCAGGGTGAAAGTGATGCAGATGTGTCAACTCCTATTGCGGACTATAAGGAAATGACGCAGAATATGGCGCAGGCTATGATAGACGAAGGCATTGAGAAATGCTTTATGGTACAAATCGGACACAAGAATGATACAAGCGGTAAATATGACCCATATATTGAGGCTCAGTCAGAACTTTGCGCTGCAGATGATCGTTTCGTAATGGTATCGGAAAAGTTTGCCGATAATCAGGCAAGTATGAAGGATTTATACCATTATCATCAGTCGGTATATAACGAAGTCGGCGCAGATGCTGGTAAGAATATAGCTGCTTACTACGGAGATACAACAAAAAATCTTCCGTCAACTATAAATATAATTGATAAACTGAGAACCAATACGGAAGCGGGAGTTACAATAGACGGCGATACGGACGGTGTTGTAATTGCAGCGCTTTATGACAAAAACGGCGCACTTGAACAGAGTAAAATTGTAGATAAAATTGACAAGGCTACTACAGTAAAATTTATCACTTCGGAAAACAGCAAAACAATTAAACTTTTCAACTGGAATAGCCTTAGTGAAATGCAGCCGATAGGTGAGAGCAAAAGTATAAATATAAATGGAATAGATATAAAAACCTCGGCAACAACAAGCGACTTCCTCTATGGAAGCTATGAGGACAGTACAAAGTACGAACATGCTATGCCGTACAGATATATCCTGCCTGTCAATTATGACAGCAGTAAGGAGTATCCGATACTTATGTATCTTCATGGCGCAGGCAGACGCGGAAACGACAATGAAAATCAGTTAAATAACCCGAAACCGCTGTTTGACAGACTGTTGAGTGAGGAGAACATAAACAAATATCCTTGTATAATTGTCGCTCCGCAGTGTCCTGAAGGTGAGCAATGGGTTGACACACCATGGGGCAAGGGAACATATAAGGTAAGCGAAGTTCCTGTAAGCGATGAGCTGAGTATGGCAAAAGATATTATTCTTGATTTTGAAAATCGCTTCAGCGTAGATACTGACAGAGTTTATATAGCCGGACAGTCAATGGGCGGCTACGGAACATGGGATATGATTATGAGAAACCCCGATATGTTTGCGGCGGCAATACCGCAGTGCGCCGCAGGTGATGTGACACAGGCGGAAAGTCTTAAAACAATGGCTGTATGGGCGCATCACGGTGAAATTGATGACACCGTTCCTTTAAGCGGCTCAAGGGAAATGGTGGCGGCTCTTAAGGAGGCAGGCTCAACGAATGTGAGATACACTCAGTATCCAAGCATAAGCCATGAGGTACAGATTGAGACATTTAAGGAACCGGATTTGCTGTCATGGTTATTCTCAAAAAGCCTGACGTCAAATGCAAATGTTAAGGATGATTACACTTATCTTAAGGTTAATGATGTGCTTGTAAGAGAGTATACAGAGGAGAATCCAAGACCTGTTAAGCAGGACGGTAAGGTATATGTAAGCGCAGAATATATAGCATCAGAGCTTGGTATGACATATGAGAACAGCACAATGACAAAGGGTGAAAAATCACTCACTCTTACTGATGGAAACAGCATAACATCAGATGGCGTTGTTATGGTTGACTCGGCAGCTTTGGCGGAAACTCTTGGGCTTGCAAGAGAGTTTGACGAGGTGTCAAATACGCTTTCGTTCAAAGCGAATACCCAGCGTAATGGAGCGCTTGAAATTAAAGAAGTTACAGCGAGCTCACGTCTTACAGACGGAAACGAGCAGTATGCGGCAGACGGCAAGCCTGACACGCGCTGGACGGCGATTGTACAAGGCGCTGAAACAACTAACACCCTGACAGTAGACCTCGGTACAATAAGAGGTGTAGAGAAAGCGTCTATTATGTTCTATCTCGGCAATGCGAGAAAGTATGATTTTGATATAGAGGTCAGCACAGACGGAAGTACATATACAAAGGTAAAGACCTTTACAAGCAGCGGTACTACAAACGACTTTGAGGATTTTGTATTTGATCAACCTGTAAATGCGAGATGTGTAAGATATGTAGGACGCGGCTCGACAGTAGTGGCTAATAGTTCACATAACGATTATAACAGCTTCTGGGAATTTGAGATATATGGTTCAGAAGAGCCAATAGAGGATCCGAATGCACCTCAGGTATTTAAGGAGCTGAAAATAAACTCGGCAGAAGCAAATGCAGAGAGCATTGATTCAGGCAAAGGCATAGGTTATGCTTCTCAGGCGATAGACGGTATTGTAACTGATGCAAGCCGCTGGTCTGCTATGGTGACAACGGCAAAGCCTGAGAATACGGTAACTTTCGATTTTGGAGAAATAAGATGTGTCAGCTCCGTTGATATTGCCTTTTATGCATCGTCAGCAAGAAAGTATGATTTTGATATAAAGGTCAGCAATGACGGACAAAAATGGAAGAAAGTTAATACCTATGCGAGTGATGGAAAAACGCAGGAACTTAAATTCGAGAGATTCGAATTTGAAAAAGTAAATGCGAGATATATTCAATATTGCGGACGCGGTGCTACTGTTAACGGTGGCGGAACCAATCCATACAACAGCTTCTATGAGTTTAAGGCGTTCGGATATGATAAAGCGGATAAAGACGCACCCAATGCTCCTTCGTTTGCTGACCCTAATATCACAGTTGTGCGTGATGATGACAACACCACGTATGACAGCATAGGTCTTACGTGGACATATGACGGCGAAGCGGAAGACGCTCCGAAATACTATCGTGTTCAGCGTGTAATGGATGGCGTAGTGGAATTTGAAACCGACGGAGAAGTATCAACGACAAGCTATGTTGATAAAGGCAGTGCACAAAGACCGCAGTACGGTCCGTATGAGGCTGATTACAGTCAACAGGATAATGGCAGATATTATATATCGGATTTGAATGACACCACGAAGAGTTTGAGTGATGCGGGAGATACTACAAAGATCTATGAGGCATATGAGGGAATTCCGCTTGTTTCTGGCGGTGAATACGGATATATTGTAAAGGGCTATAATGCCGCAGGAGAGGTTGTTGCTCAAAGCGCTTTGACACCGCTAAAGACAATGGAAAAGGAAAACACAGCGTCATTGGTATTCAGCGGCGAACCGAGTACAGAGCTTGAAGGCTACAATATGTCGGTAAGTTACGTTAATAATATGAGCAGAGTGGATGGAATTTTGGATCAAAATGACCGAACAAAGGTGCTTACAAAAGGCTCCTGCTGGAATTTTAATCCTAAGACGGGCGACAATATAACAACGAGCGACATTCTAAATTCTAATTTGGGACTTAAATTTGATGATAAAAGCGGTCTTATGAATGCAGAGGAGGACAACTGGTATCTTCTAAAGATTACATGGGGCGCAGAGTTCTTTAATCCGAGTTCTACAATAAGAATGAACCTTCAGAGAACTGCAAATACTACCGGTTATAATCCTGAGCTGAACGCAGTGAAGCCTGCCAATGCAAACTCCGACTATTGGAAAAACTTCCTTCAGTTGGAGTCGGGCAGTATGGCGAGAAATCACAAGTGGTACACCAGAGAAGTGGCATATTGCGGAAAAAACAGCCACAGTATAAATGTGAATGACGTTCTGTCTGACATTGCGATAAACTCATACCCCAGCGGTATGTATGGACACGTATATATCAAGTCAATCGAAATCTCGCAATGGGATGGACCGGAGGAAAGACCGTTTGAAATACATATGCCGTCAATGTTCACGGATAATATGATTATCCAGCGTGATAAGGAAATTAACATCTGGGGACGACTTGACGGTACGCCGCGGAATGACGATAAAACCTATAAGTCGGCAACGGTAACGGCAATACTTAAAGATGAAGGTGGCGCAGAAGTAGCAAGCAATACTGCAACATCTGCCGCAACAAGAGCAGGTGACTGGACAATAACATTACCTGAACAATCGTATCAGGTAGACAAAACTTACACTCTTGAACTTACAGCTACAGCGGGTGATGCAACATCAAAAACAACTACAATCAGCAATATTATATTTGGTGATGTTTACCTGTGTGCCGGACAATCAAATATGAGATACGGTTATGAATATCCGTATTGGACTGACTACCATAATGATGTTGACAGCGGCTTGCTTGATAATGAAAATATAAGAATTATATCAAATGAAAACAATACGGTATCAAATTATTGGGAAACAGACACTGTCGGCTGGAAACAGTCAAACACTCAAAGCATACAGGACCTTAAATTCTCGGCGACAGCTTCGTATTTCGGAAAGCATCTGTATGGCGACAACGGCCATATTCCGATTGGCTTAATATCCTCGGCAGTCGGCGGCGCAAGCATAGAAACATTCCTTGTAAACCAGGTGGATAATGGCAATGGCGCACAGTTTGGTAATTCTGCGCTGTATAAAAGACTGATATATCCATATACAAACTGGGAAAACAGTGAGACAGGAAAAGGTATTCAGCTTGCCGGAGTGATTTGGTATCAGGGCGAAGCTGATGCCAACAGCAGCAAGATAACTATGCCGGCATATACAAAGGCTATGGAATCAATGGTAAGTGATTACCGCACGGTATTTAATGACGATAGTCTTCCGTTTATGTATGTTCAGCTTGCCGCATTTGATAATCCGGGCGGCGAATACGCAGCTATGCGCGAGGCGCAGTTTAACTATATGATAGGCAAGAATACCACTAACGGAAAACCTGAAAATGTAGGTATGGCGGTTATTACAGATAATACTGACAACATAAAGGATATTCACCCGAGAAATAAGAGTGAGGTCGGCAGAAGATTGAGCCTGTGGGCGAGAAAGCTTGTATATAATGAGGAAAATCTTGAATATACAGGACCGATATTCAAGGCCGTAGAGCAGGTGACAACAGAGGACGGTACAAAAGCGCTGAAAATCACCTTTGAGGACTATTCTGTTATGAATGGACTTAAGCTTAAAGACAACACACTTGTCGGTATGACGCTTGCGGGTGACGATAAAGAGTTTAAGACGGTATCTGGCTATGAGCTTGCGGATGATAATAAGAGTATCATTGTATGGAGTGATGATATAAGTGAACCGAAATATGTTAATTACGGTTATTACAAGCTTCCGACAGACGCAACGTTGTTTAACAATGATGATTTGCCGGCATCGGCATTCAGAAATTATGAGGATTAAGAAAGGATATGAAAGCAATGAACAAAAAAAGATTTATTTCATGGCTGTTATCAGCCTCAATGCTGATGCCATTAGGTATGTTTAATACGGCATTAGCGGCAGACCATCAGGAAGGCGCGCATGATTTCGGAGACCCATTTGCGCCGTATGTAGATACAAAGCTTGTTTTGAAGTCTCAGATTAAAGAGCCGGAAACAATATTGCATACATCAAAGAAAGTGCTTGGGAGTGACGCAGTTACGGCTGATATTATAGAATCATCAGCGCAGTTCTACACAAGAGATAACGGCAACAGCGGTCTTAATGACGGCGAATATAAGACTATAAATAATATAACCGAAAAGAGTGAATACGGAAATATAAAAAATAAGATGTTCGCATATATGTATGAGCCGGCAGCAGAAGGAACATACCCTGCTATATTATTTCTGCATGGCGGCGGCGGTACAGCCGACACGCTTAAGGAACGCGCAAAGGATTTTGCGGCAAAGGGTTATGTAACAATGGCAATAGACATTCCTGCGCTGACAGGAAGTGTGGGAACGGTCACAGTAAATGGCGTTGAGGAAACACGCTCGGACGGACAATACATAGGAAATGACAATTACCGCTTTAATATTACGGAAAAGGACGGCGGAGCGAAGAACTCTAACCTTGTTGACGCTGAAGTAGGCGTAATACAGGCGTTCAATTATCTTGCGTCAAATTCAAAGACAGACACAGACAAAATGGGCATTATGGGAAGCTCATGGGGCGGATACTCAACGACCTTTGTAACAGGTATTCTCGGCGACAAGGTAAAGGCAGCTTATTCGCAGTACGGTTCGGGCTTCTACGGTCCTACATCTGATGGCACAAAGTACGAGAGCTTCTGGACAGACAATGGATATTTTCCGAAAGATGAGTTTGCCATTGAGGAATGGTACAGCTATCTTGATCCTTCGGCTTATCTTGAAAATATAACGGCAAACTACTATATGGACGCTGCGGCAAAGGACACCTTCTTCAGACCCAAATCAGTTGAAGCTACCTTGAATAAAGCAGCAAATATGGGTAATGCGGCAAGCGCAAATCACGTATGGAGTTATAATTCGAGTCACGAAAGTATAAGCGGAAGTGACTCAGTATATACCTTTATGGATTATTACCTTAAGGGGCAGGGAACAGCTCCGTCAAAAACGGAAATAACAAAAACTGTTTTGCAACAGGATGGTACAAATAAAGTTCATATAAAGGTAAATTCTGATGCAGATCCGTTTTCCGTAAAGCTCGTATATAGTAAAAACAATGCTGCATATACGGCAAGAGAATGGAAGACTATGGATACCGTAAAGGAAAATGATGAATATACAGCGGTTATTCCGGCAGATGTAGTTGCTGACGGAGTAGAATACTATGCACTAACGCGCGATAGCGACAAAGCGATGTATTCATCAAGTATGATGAAAACAGGCTTCACTCAGAAGGTATCTGTTGACGGAACACCGTCATTTACGCTCAATAATCAAAATGTGTATTTCCTGGGTAAGGGCGAATTTGCTGCTAAGGTCCCGGTTGTAAATAATGACGACGCGGAGGCGAGCGATGTAAGAGTTCTGCTTGCTCTCTACGAGAATGGTTCATTAAAGGAGGTTAACTCCTCAGATACAACTCAGCTAACTGCGGGAGAAAGAAAAGAAATTTCTGTTTCGGTAGGAATTGACGCGGAGGATGTGTCAAATTATACCGCAAAGATTTTTGTATGGGACAGCATCGAGGGGATGAGACCGTATTCAAGAACATATAATCTTGCCGATACGGATACTGCTCCGACAGCTCCTGAAAATCTTGAGGTTGTACGCAGTACAATTAACGGTATAGAGCTTGCATGGGACGAGGCAGAGGACAATATTGCTGTCGAAGGTTATAATGTATACAGAAGAACGGACGGTACCTACGAAAAAATAGCTTCACTTTCAGGTAATGCGCTATCATATACTGATACAATGATAGAAGTAAATGAAAGTTATCAATATGCGGTTTCAGCCTTTGACGCAAGCGGTAATGAGTCGGAAAAGGCAGAAGTTAGAGCGGAGTCTGTAGAGGGTGCTAAGGTTGTATTTGACGCATTTGACGATGGCTCAAGCAATACAGTCACAGGAGAAAAAATGCAGGCGGTACTCCATACAAGAGAAGGCAGTCCTGTATCTATAGAAGAAGACCATAAGCCTCTTCAGGACGAAACAACATTGAACTGCTTGAAGGTTGAAAATACAGTCGGCGGAACGTATATTCAGCTTAAGGTTGACGATAACTATATCAATTCAGAGCTTGACAGCAGAGTGGCTGTAATGGTTACATTTGATGAGGTTGGATTTGATAATATTCGTATGCAGTACAATGCGGCGGACGGTACAAACAATAAGGGTGTGGTTGTACGTAAAAAGCTGAATGAACAGCGCTGGATGACACATACATATATTATAGAGGACGCTGCATTCGCAAATGCGCTCGGCGGCTATGATTTAAGACTTAACTTTGATAATGATACAAACTATATCCGTATGATTCAGATTGTAAATCTGTCAGATGATTTCAGCGCAATTTCTGCAGGAGTTGATTCAATAAAGCTTGCGTGGAAGACGGTAGAAAATGCGCAGGCATACAGCATTTACAGAGACGGTGAATTTGTAGAGATGGTTGATGCGCCGGCAAGAAGCTATGAAGATAGCGGTCTTACAATTGATACTGAGTATGAATACAGACTAATAGCGCATATAGGAGGAACAGAGCCGACTATAAGCGAAATAACCGCGTCAACTCTTAAAAAGGTTGCCGCTGAGGTTGATTTTGCTAATGGAACTGAAAGCAATATGAGAGCAACTGCAACGGGCTTTGAGGAGGAAGTAATTGACGGAATAAAAGCGTTTACAACTGAGTCAAATGCTAATACTTTAAAACTTGCTGTTGACAATACAGCTGTAACAGGCAAGGGACACAGACTTGTAATCTTTAAGTATAATGACTGCGGAAATAAGCTGAGAATGCGTGTTTCAATGATAAATCCTGCCATTGACCGCGCGCATTATTTCAGCACAACCGGAACAGGAAAGTGGGAAACAGCATCGGTATTAATACCTGACGCGTCATTCAATAACAATGCTGAAGATATTCAGCTTAAATCAGCAGATAACCTGAAATATGCAATAGCAGATGTAAAGCTTTCAGACTGTCCGTCATATGAAGTAGGCGGATACTATTTGAACGGTATTGTTTCAGGTGTAACTGTTGCAGATGATATGCTTAACACTACAATGGCTTCGTTAAGCACAGCAAATGAAAAAATGAGCGTAGAGGTTGCCGAGGTTGATGGCGAGAAAGCAATTAAGCTAAACTCAACTGATGTTAATAACGGTAATAAACGCGCAGAAATCAGGCTTGTACCGGATTATCGTTTTTTGGGTCAGGCATATGGCAATGCGAAACTTCCAAGTGAAAAGGATTATACCGAGGAAAATGCAGCGCAGGTAAGACCTGTAACAGTTAAGGTTACATACTACGCGAACAACACAAACGGTGCGCTTTATGTAAAGGGTGCAAAGAAAAAGGCAGAAGACGGCAGCATTTATTGGCCTGACAATGACGCTTCGCTCTCACTCATAGGCAGCGGCGAATGGAAAACAGTAAAGATTAATATTGATGATTACTATGTTAAGGGAACTTCAGAATCCACATTCAGCCCTATTCAGTTTATTGCTTCGGCTGTTCCTGAGAATGAGGATATAATTATCGGCAAAATTGAGGTAACTTACCGTGATTACAGCACAAAGCTGGGAGAATATAGCTTTGCTGACCCCGATAATGCAGAAGCGCTTACAATGACGGCTGACGAGGGAATAACAGTTGACGACGGGGCGGCTACTATAACAGGAACCGATAAATCACTTCATTTTGCGGTTGACAAAAATGTTGTATCAGGTCAGAAGGACAGACTTGTTACCATAACATATCATGATGGCGGCATGGCTGATATACCTGTAAGAGTTTCAATGATAAATACCGCTATAGACGGCGCGCACTATTTCTATACAGCCGGAACAAACCGCTGGGAAACAACTACTGTTCTTATTCCGGATGCTCAATTTGGTGGAATGGACAGTGATATAACTATCAGATTGACCAGAAGTGACGGTACTATCAAAATTTCAAAGGTTGAGTTGTTTGACGGCAGCGAACATGAGGACAGAACCGAGGATATGGGCGCGACAGGAGCAACAGGCATTCGTTCGGGCTTGACAGCGTATAACGGTATGTTCAACAGCTCGCTTGCAACGTGGAAAACAAACGATGTAACCTCCTTTGTACCTGAAAAACTTGATGACGGCACATATGGTATCAGAATAAAATCATCACAGGAAAATGAGCGCGCGGAATTTTCTATAGTACCGGATTACCGTTATCTCGGACTTACGCAAAAGAGTGAGTCTGTATCTGATGGTGTAAAAACTCCTATAAAGGTACGAGTAACATATAAAAAGAACGCGGGTACGATGTTTATAAAATGTACCGAGCTTAACGAGGAAGAAAACGGCTTGGTGATGACATCGGAAGACAATCAGCAGAGAATAGTGCTTGGAAGCGGAGATGGCGAATGGATAACTGCTGAAGTGGATTTGGATAATTTCTATATGGTCGGAGGCTCAACGAAGCGCGATTCGTATATACAGTTTGTAACAAACGCTGCAACAGGAGGGACTCTTATCAAATCAATTGAAATTATAAATAAAATAGTAGAATAATGCAGAATAAAACACCACAGAGCTATCTGTTCTGTGGTGTTTTCTATAAAGGGGTAAAAGTATGCAGGTAAATGATTTTAAGGCTATAAAAAATATGTCTTGTTTAGAGAAAAATTTAGCTTATATAAGGTCAGAGTACAAAAAATTCAGAGATATGGAAATGCCTGAACTGACTGAGGAATTATTTAACTATTTTTATGCAACAGGTCAGCGACAGGAATATGAACAAAAGTATTTTGTGCGTCGGGGCGCACTGCTAATGTCGGCTATGATGTGCTTTATTTACGGTGAAGATGAACATTTTGAGACGCTTTTACGAATTATAAATGATATATGCGCTGAAAAGACTTGGGCATTTCCGGCACATATGTCAGAGGGGACGTTACATCCCGAACGTGTGATTGACCTGTTCTCTGCGGAAACAGGTCATGCGCTCACGGAGATATGCGAATTTCTCGGCAGTAAATTGCCTGTGGATATTATCGAAAAAATCAGAGTTGAGGTAGAGACACGTATTATAAATCCATTTATAGAAGAAATTTTCCCTTGGGAAACATTTAATCATAATTGGGCTGCGGTTTGCGGCGGAGCTGTCGGAATGACATTTCTTTATGCGTTCCCTGAAAAATTTAATCTGGTAGAGAAACGCATTAACGGTGCGCTTAAGTCATACCTTTCGGGCTTTGGAGACGATGGAATTTCTACTGAGGGCTTAGGTTATTGGAATTATGGATTTTGGTATTTTACAGGCTTTGCTGATTTGTATAAGGAACGCTGCGGCGTGGATCTTATGAATAATTCAAAGGTGAAAAATATTGCTATGTGTCAGCAGAATATGTTTTTGACGGACAATAGTGTAATAAGCTACGGAGATTGCGTAAGACACGAACAGTATCATTCCGGACTTGCACATTATCTGAGAAATCGTTATGGCAGCGATATAAGAATTATAAATGACAAAATTTCGTCAGGAGTAGACCATTGCTACAGATTTCTTTCCTGCACGAGAACCTTTATGTGGACTGATAAAAACTTGGCGGGACTCAAAGAAGCCAAACCATCAGAAAGCTATTTTAAGGATGCGGAATGGTATATAAATCGTAAAGCAAAATTCGCATTTACGGCAAAAAGTGGCAGCAACGGCGGAAATCATAATCACAATGATGTCGGCAGTTTTATAATCGCGGGTGAAGAAGGACAGCTTATAGCGGATTTTGGTTCAGGCGAATACACTCACGAGTATTTTAATGAAGGACGGTATGATTACCTTTGTAATTCTTCAAGAGGACATAATGTTCCTATAATAGACGGCAAATATCAATCCGCCGGACAGAGTTTCAAGGGAAAGGTCATATGGAATGGAGCTGGAGTTTTTGAACTGGATATGGCAGAAGCGTATGCTGGTGTCATAAAAAGACTTAAACGAAAATTCAATCTGAATGATAACTATATTGAACTTACCGACGTTTTTGAATTTAATGATGACTCAAAGCATGATATAACAGAGCGCTTTGTTTCGGTAATAAAGCCTAAAATAACAGACGGAAAAGTTGCTATAGGCAGTATGGTGATTGAATGTGATGAAACTCCGATACTAGGCAGTGAGCATTTGCAAAATCATGCGGCAGAGGACGATGTGCTCTATTTTGTAGATTACAAATCAAATACAACTTTTAAAATAAAATTTATTATGCAATAAAAAAGCGGATGTTGAAGTGAATTACTCAAAGGAAATACGCATACTGCTTTTATGATATGCGTATCTTTTTTTGTAATTGTTATATATGAAATAATGAATAATATCTGTGCATTTGATATAAAAAATATCAAATGCATGTTGACTTTGATATGATATAATGGTATAATATCAATATAACAAATATAACAAACTCACATAAATGTTTTGAAAATATTCGGAAAGGTGGTATAACAATGAGTAAAAACATACATATAATATCACATTCACACTGGGACAGAGAGTGGTATCTTCCTTTTGAGGAACATAGAATGCGATTGGTTGAGCTTGTTGACAAGTGTATGGAACTGTTTGAAACTGACGGTTCCTTTAAGAGCTTTCATCTGGACGGTCAGACTATAGTGATTGACGATTATCTGGAGATTAAGCCGGAAAACAGAGATAAGTTAATTAAGTATGTCAAAGAGGGCAGATTTATTATAGGTCCCTGGTATGTTCTGCAGGACGAATTTTATACAAGCGGAGAATCCAACGTAAGAAATCTGCTTATAGGTATGAAATCTGCTGAAAAGTACGGCGGTATGTGTAAAATGGGTTATTTCCCTGACGCGTTCGGCAATGCAGGGCAGATGCCGCAGATTTTAAAACAGGCGGGAATGGAGACGGTTACTTTTGGCAGAGGTGTGCGTCCTGTTGGTTTTGATAACGAAGTTCAGGCAAATGGCAGCTATGAATCACCATATTCTGAAATGATATGGCAGTCGCCGGACGGTACGCCTATTCTCGGAATTTTATTTGCTAACTGGTATAATAATGGCAATGAAATCCCGACAGATGTGGAAACTGCAAAGGCATACTGGAATGAGCGCATTAAGAATGCTGCGAGATTTGCCTCAACGGATGAATACCTGATGATGAACGGCTGCGATCATCAGCCGGTTCAAACGGATATAGGTGAAGCTATTGAAACCGCGTCAAAGTTATATCCGGACATAAACTTCATACATTCCAATTTCCCTGATTATATAAAAGCATTAAATGATAATCTTTCTGATGATTTAACGGTAGTAAAAGGCGAGCTTACAAGTCAGGATACCGATGGCTGGACAACGCTTGTTAACTGCGCATCCTCACATGTATATTTAAAGCGCATGAACCGAAAATGCGAATCGGCGCTTGAAAATGAAGCTGAGCCTATATGCGTTATATCGTCTCTTTTTGGACAGAGTTATCCTGCTGACGAGCTTGAATATTCATGGAAAACCCTTATGCAGAATCATCCGCATGATAGTATTTGCTGCTGCAGTGTTGACGAGGTACAGCAAGAAATGGTAACGCGCTTTAATAAGAGCAAGCAAGTGGCTGATTATCTTATAAGTGAAGGAAAGAGCTATATAGCAGATAAAATTGATACTTCTGTGTTTGAAAAATATTGTGAGGCTATACCGTTCTCGGTATTTAATACAACTGGCAGAGAGAGAACGGGCGTTATATCGGTGGATTTGGATATAGTGCGTAAATCAGGTTGGCTTAAAAAATGTGCATATGAAATAGACGAGATTACCGTACCCGAATACAAACTTATTGATGCGGACGGCAGTTCAATTCCGTTCAGACTTGAGGATTTAGGTGTAACATTTGGTTTTGATTTACCTAAGGATAAGTTCAGACAGCCGTATATGGCAAGAACGGTGCGTATAACTTTTGAAGCAGAGAATGTACCCGTAATGGGATATAGAACATATGCGCTTGCAGAGGGCAGTGATATAGATACAAAGGAAACACTTGTCACAGGCGAAAACCGTATGGAAAACAGTGTAATAAGCGTGCAGATAAACGGCAACGGAACTCTCGACATAACCGATAAGATGAGCGGCAGAATATATAGAGGTGTCGGTTATTATGAAGAAACAGGCGACATAGGTAACGAGTATATGTATAAGATGCCTGAAGGAACAGAGCCGATAACAACAAAGGGAGATAATGCTAAAATTGAGCTTGTAGAGAACGAACCGTTCAGAGCTGTTTATAAGATTACAAATACAATAACAGTTCCCGAAGCAGGCGATGAAGCATTTGAGGACGAAAAGCGTCACATGGTATTTTTTAAAGAAAGAAAAGGCGGAAGAAGTAAAAATACTGTCGAGCTTACAATAGAAACTTATGTATCTCTTGATAAGCATGGAAAAGGCGTAAAAATAAAAATAGTATTTGACAATAGGGCAAAGGATCATAGAGTCAGAATAATGGTGCCGACCGGTATAGACTCCAAGGTACATAGTGCAGATTCTGTATTTGAGCTTGTTACGAGAAATAATTGTCATAATGCTTGCTGGGATAATCCGAGCGCCTGCGAGCATGAACAGGGATTTGTGAGTATAGACGACGGCGAAAGTGGCATAGCTGTTGCTAATATTGGTCTTTATGAGTACGAAATGCTGCCCGACATGAATAATACGCTTGCAATAACACTTCTGAGAGCTACGGGCGAAATGGGTGATTGGGGAGTATTCCCGGCACCTGAGGCACAGTGTATAGGCATAAGCGAGACAGAAATAGAAATTGTGCCGTTCAGCGGAAATATTATAAACAGCAAAGCCTATGAAGAATGTTATCAGTTCCGTGTGGATATGCCTGTTGCAACAACGAGCTTGCATAAAGGCAGTATGCCGGATAAATATTCAATGCTTGACTGGAGTGGAGAAGGTTTGACGCTTACAGGACTAAAAGCAAAACAGGATTCTGATGATATTATTATCAGATGGGTGAATTTGAGTGATAAGCCTACTGTATTGACGATAAAGAAGACAGAAGTAATAAACAACCTATATCAGAGTAATATCATCGAACAGCGTTTTACGGATATTGCCGCAAAAGATAACGAATACTTTAATATCGAGGTAAAACCGTATGAGATTTTGACAGTCGGAGTTGAGAGAAAGGAAGCGTAATAATGTATATAGGAATAGACCTTGGCGGAACAAATATAGCCGCCGGCATTGTAAGAGAAGATGGAAAAATTGTTGTGCAGTCTTCAGTACCGACGCTTTCTCAAAGACCTACAGATGAAATTGTAAAGGATATGGTATTTTTGTCAAAACAGCTTATAAAGGATGCGGAGCTTGAATTGAACGATATTGAGGCTGTCGGAATAGGCTGTCCGGGAACAATTAACTTTGAGACAGGCGAGGTTATTTATTCAAATAACATAAAAATGGAGCATTATATGCTTGCGAAGGAGTTTCAAAAATATCTTAATTTGCCTGTCAAGATTGATAATGATGCAAACTGTGCCGCTATGGGAGAGTATATTGTGAGTGGTAACAATGTTCCTATATTTATGTTTATAACGCTCGGAACAGGTGTTGGCAGCGGACTGATTTTGAATGGGAAGGTGTTTCGCGGTTTTAACGGAGCTGCGAGCGAAGCAGGGCATATTACTCTTGTTTCGGGCGGAGAACCGTGTACTTGTGGAAAACGTGGTTGCTGGGAGACGTATGCTTCGGTAACGGCGCTTATACGTCAGACTAAAGTAGCAATGGAGAAAAATCCTGAAAGCCTTATGCATGAAATCGCCAAGGCAGAAGGCAAAATTTCGGGCAGAACGTCTTTTGATGCGGCAAAGCAGGGTGACAAAGCTGCGCAGGCTGTTGTAAAGCAGTATGCTCAGTATGTTGCGGATGGAATTGTGAGCGTAGAGAATGTATTGCAGCCCGACATTATATCTGTAGGCGGAGGAATAAGCAGGGAGGGCGAGTATCTTTTGCAGCCTGTATGCGAATATGCAGCAGCAAACGGCTTCAATAAATTTATGCCTAAAACAAAAATTGTAACGGCACAATCCTTTAATGACGCGGGAATAATCGGCGCGGCTATGATTGCAAAATAAATATTGGGAAAAGAAGATGCCGATAAAATACTTTCTTTTCTATTCAAATTTAGAAAGGGGACATATCTAATGAAAAAAATAACAAAAGTGATTGCGGCGGCAACAGCGCTCAGTGCAGCGCTTGGAGTATGCGCGTATGCTGCGGAGGATACGATAGAGGATAAGGTTATAGCTGGCTATCAGGCATGGTTTAACACGGAAGGAGACGGTTCACCGAGAAATGAATGGGTACATTGGGGCAGACCGGAGGTTGGACATTTGACCTTTGACGCGTATCCTGATGTAAGAGATTACTCCGTGGAGGACTTGAAAGAAACATATTTTGCAGAACTTGGAAACGGTGAAAAATCAAAGCTGTTTTCTTCGTATCGCGCAGGTGTTATAGATAAGCATTTTGAGATGATGCACGATTACGGCATTGACGGAGTTGCGGTTCAGCGATTTGGTTCGGTTACAATAAACGGTGTTGAGGAAAGATTTAAAAACAGCGTTGATATACTGAAAAACGTAAAGGCATCGGCAGAAAAGCATAACGAGCTTTTCTATGTAATGTATGATATATCGGGTCTTAGCGAGGAAAATCTCGTAGAAGATTTAAAGGCGGATTGGCAGCAGGTGATTCTTAACGACTTGGATATTACCTCCTCGCCGTCATACGCAAAGGATAATGGCAGACCTGTTGTATGTCTGTGGGGTTTGGGAATACGCGAAGGTACTGGAGAACAGTATTCCGAACTGATCGATTGGTTTCACGATAAGGGCTGCTATGTAATAGGCGGTGTTTCAAAGAGCTGGAGAGATCAGATAGCGAAGGACGAAGCTATGGAGAAAGCATTCTGTAAGCTTGATATGCTGTCACCGTGGTCTGTCGGCAGTGCAAAAACAGACAGTGATGTTGACAGTGATGCGAGTATTCTTGCAGCGGATAAGGCATATCTTGACGAAAAGGGTATAGCGTATCAGCCTGTAATGTTTCCCGGATTTTCGTGGTCAAACTGGAAGGATAACGCGGTAAGAAATCAGATACCGAGACGCGCAGGGGATTTCATGTGGCGTCAGGCATATAATATTGCAAAGCAAGATATACACTGCGGATACATTGCGATGTTTGACGAATATGACGAGGGTACTGCAATTTTAAAGCTTGCGGAGGACTCGTCTATGATTCCTAAGGATCAATATTTTATAACAGCAAGCGCAGACGGAAGTTACACTTCATCGGATTTATACATGCGGCTTGCGGGATATATTCCAAAAGTGCTGCGCGGCGAAGAGGAAATTACAGAAGAAATGCCGCTGCTGTTAAGTGAAGGTCCTGTTTATTTCAGAAGCGGTTTTGAGAAATATTTTGATGCGCAGCCTGTAGATGGCAACGGTGAGCTTGTAAAGGATGAACTTACATATAACGGCAGATATGCCTTGAAGCTTAATAGAGTGGGCGGCGGAGGCGAAATGTTGACAAAGCTGTCCGAACTTGATTTCAGCGCGGAAAAGATAAATATAGGAATAAGCGCATATCTGGCAGGCGGCAGCGCGGAATTAAGCGTTGGACTTGAAACAGCTGACGGTGATGTATTATACAGCGACCTGAGTTTCGCGAATGGGAAGTGGACTTATAACACTCTTACAGATATATCTGTGGCAGGAAAGAATATTACAGGACTTATTTTGAAGGCTAAAGGCACAGATGATTACAAGATTTATATAGACGATGTAATCGTAACAGAGGACGCTTCACTTATAAATTCACAGGTAAACGGTTCAAAATACGATTTATACGCAAGAAATCTGTATAATCTCGGACTATTGGATGGCGAAAATGCTGATAAATTTGTAATGAATCTTGAGAACGAGGTTACACGTGAGCAGGCAGTAAAGGCGATAATAGGCGTTTTAGGCGAAAAGGCTGACGATAATGCAGAAAATCCGTTTACTGATTTATCGTCATGGGCTGTTCCGTATGTATCAAAAGCTTATGAAATGGGTATTGCTGTCGGCACAGGTGACAAAACATTTAGCGCAAAAGCGACAATTACAAAACGCGAGGCTACCGCAATTTTACTGCGCGCTTTGGGATATCAGGGTGACGCTTACGCAAACTGCGAAAAAATAGCGGTTGAGTCAGGATTATATAAGGATGAAAGCATGTGTGTAGAGTTAGACAGCCCGATTACATATGATGAGCTTGTATTCCTGTCATACCGAGCTCTTTTCACAAACCCGTATCAGACGAATAATGTATTGCTTGGTTCACTGCTTCAAAAAGGCGTAATTAAAAACGAGCAGTTAAACAAGGAGACTGATGTTCTGGAGGAATATAATATGTCTCTTGAGCCGCCCGCAAGAATAATATTCAACGAGGATTATTTCTATAATCTTATGAACATAACACTTAACACTGACCCGACTAAGGGCGATTCTTATACAAAGTCCGAACTAAAAAAGGAAACGGCATGTGTTTTTATTCCTGAAAATCAATATATGTACTGCCAGATAAGCGACACATATATTGCGCCGGAGGATAACAGGGTTAAAGTAACAATAACCTATCTTGACGAGGGTACAGGTGAATTCGGGATACATTACAATTCTTCAGATGAAGCGTTTGAGGGTAATGCAAGAAATTATAAGAATAGTATGTTTGAACCGAGAACAAACAGCGGAGAATGGAAAACGCAGTCTGTAGTTCTTGAAGACGCTTCGTTTAATAACAAACAAAATAACGGCGCAGATATGAGAGTTTTCGGACCTGACATATATATAAGAGAAATAGCGGTGGAGAAGCTTTAAAAAAGCGAGTTCCAACGAAAATAAGCAGTTATTACAAAATAGATTAAAGAAAAGGCTGGCAATCAAGAATGAATGAAATAAAAAAATGGAGTTTAGAATGCAGGGCAAAAGACGCTGTAGAGGTTTTGAATAAACGCAAATTTGATGCGCATTATGCCGATACAGCCGAAGATGCAAAAAAAATGGTTGAGAAAATGCTTCCGGAAGGTGCTGAAATTGCCGTAGGCGGCAGCGTAACGCTTCAGAAAACAGGAATACTTGATTTAATTAAAAGTCCAAAGTATAAATTTATTGACCGCTTTACGAATAAGTCGTGGGAAGAGGAACTTCATAAATATCGTCTGGGTTTCTTGTCAGATGTGTTTGTGACAGGGTCAAATGCAATAACTATGGATGGGCAGATAGTAAATATAGATTGCACCGGAAACAGGGTAGGATGTATAGGCTTCGGACCCAAAAAAGTAATTGTTGTAGTTGGCGCTAATAAAATTGTTGCAGATGCGGCAGAAGGAATTAAGCGCGCAAAATCAGTTGCTCCAATGAATTCTAAAAGAATACATCATAATAATCCGTGTGATGAAACCTGCCGATGTGAGGATTGTACAGGCGAAATGCGAGTATGTAATGTAATAAGCATTATTGACGGATGTTACAAATTCCCTGGACGTATCAGTGTTGTAGTTGTTGGAGAAGAACTTGGCTTTTGATTATGTAAACGATGAGTATAGAACAATGAGAGGATGAAGTATAAATGATTAAAAATCCTATTCTTCCGGGCTTTAATCCGGATCCGTGTATTTGTCGCAAAGATGACGATTATTATATAGCGGTTTCAAGCTTTGAATGGTTTCCCGGAATACCTGTTTACCATTCAAGGGATATGAAAAATTGGGAACTTTACACTCATGTACTCACTGATGATGAAACTGTTGACTTAAAAAAACTTCCCTCCTCGAAAGGTATATGGGCGCCGTGTTTGACATGGTGCGAAAGCGAGAATCTGTTCTATGTTGTTTACGGTGTAATGAACTCAATGAATGCAGGATATTTTGAGGTTGACAACTATCTTATTACAGCAAGTGATATAAAAGGTCCTTGGAGCGAGCCTGTTTATCTGCATTCGGCAGGATTTGATGCGTCAATCCTGCACGATGATGACGACAGAAAATATATAGTGTCACTTGAGTGGGAAACACGAGAGGGCTACGAAAAGCCGGGTGTGATTTCAATGTCAGAATATAATCCTGTAAAGAAAGAAATTATAGGCTATCCAAAACGTATATGGCGCGGCGGTACTAACAGAGGTTGTATTGAAGCTCCGCATCTGTATAAGAAAAACGGATATTATTATATAATGTGCGCTGAAGGCGGAACAGGTTATAATCATTGTGTCACAATGGGAAGATCGAGGAATATATGGGGACCATACGAAAAAGACCCGAATGGTCCTGTGGTGACTTCAAATCCGGTGGAAACGAACGAACGGAATAACATTGACCATTTAAAGCCTCAATATTTTAATCCTTATACTACGCTTCAAAAGGCGGGACACGGAAGTCTTGTAGATCTTCCAAATGGCGAAAGTTATCTTGTTCATCTGTGCGCAAGACCGTTTGTTCCGGAACTGCGCTGTACTTTAGGACGTGAAACAGCAATTCAAAAAATGAAATGGACTGACGAGGGATGGCTCAGAATGACCGATGGAACAAATATTGCAAAGGAATATACGGAGGAAAGCGCATTAGAGGAATATCCGGTGAGTCAAATTCCTGATTTTGATGATTTTGACAGTGATATTCTCGGCAGTTGGTATTACTCGCCGCGTATTATGCCATCGTGCTTTGCAGATATAAACGCAAGAAAGGGTTATGTGCGCCTTAGAGGTCAGGAGTCGAGAACATCATTAAACAAGGTAAGCATACTTGCAAGAAAACTCACAAGCACTTATGCGACTGTAACTACAAAAATGGAATATATTCCAGAAATGCCTCATCAGAGCGCCGGTCTGATATTTTACTATGATAATATGAACTATATCAATCTCCGTAAATATTATAGCGAAACACTTGGACAAAGCGCGCTGTCGATTATACATATTGAAAACGGCGAAAAAGCGGAGATGCTTGATACACGTGTGGCAGTTGAGGATGTCCCTGTATATATGAGAGTAGAAGTACGCGGTCGTAAAATGCAATTTATGTGGAGTCTTGACGGAAAAAAATATATACCAATCGGTCCTGTATTTGATGCTACGAAATTTTCGGATGAATACTGCCGGTATGGTGAGTTTACAGGAACAATGGTGGGTATTACCTGTGCGGATAGAGTCAAACACAAGCATTACGCGGATTTCGATTTTTTTGAATACAAGACGGAATAAATACTATTTTGAATTAAAACGTATTTATAATATTTGTAAAGAGTTTTATTTTAATATATAATAATAGAGAAAATAAAATTAAGGAGAGGCACTAATGATAGTATTTTTTGATTTGGACGGCACACTTATATCTGATGATGGGGCATATATAATCCCGGAAAGCGCTATAAACGCAATTCATAAAGCACAGGCAAATGGACATCTTATGTATGTTGATACTGGTAGGACTATTATGAATATTGAGCAGCGCTTGTTAGATATAGGTTTTGATGGTTATATATGTGGATGTGGAATGTATATAGAGTGTGGCAAAGAAGTAATATTTCAGCATAAATTACCGCAAAAACTATGTGATAGTGTAGCAGAACTAATATATGAGTGCGATATGACACCAATGTATGAACATTCAAAATCATTTTTTACCGATAAACGCTGCCGCTCATTTGAAGGCTTTATGAAACTTAAAAGACGTTTTGAAAATCAGGGTAAGAACTTGTCACCCGACGTAAGTGATGATAATTTTGCTTTTGATAAGCTGCTTGCGTGGTATGATGAGAAAAGGAACATGAATAGATCGTGTACTCAGGTATCATCATATACATTTATCAGATGCCTATGCCATAGGCGATAGTATGAATGATATTCCTATGCTTGAGGCAGTGCCAAATAGTATTGCAGTGGGTGAAAGTCCAGAGAAACTAAAACAACTATCTTCATTTGTTACCAAGAATTTATTAGATGATGGAATTGAGTATGCATTGAGGTATTTCAATATAATATGATATATAGTTCTTTTCAATAAGAACATAGCATAGAAAACTATTACAGAGGACATCGAAGTAGTTTACAGTTTGCTTTTCGCAAATTGCAAGCGTTGGTAAAATAATAGGAATTAAATAAATAAAAAATATATAGTTGATCTCAGAATATACGGGTACATGTGAACACCCCATAATAAGAATATCTCTCTCTCTTTTTTTCTTAAATATAACCGTGTATTCTGTGATGAGTGATATATTCAATATAGTAAGAAGTATATTCAATATGCAGACACATAACTAATTTCAATATTTAATATATTGCGGATAAAAAAGATTTTATTATAAGCATATAAAGCGCATTGCGAAATGGCTAAAAACCGTTTTGTAATGTGCCTTGTTTTTTATAACCATTTTTTGGTATATGACAAATTTAAAAATATATTGTATAATGGTTGTGGAGGAAATTATTGATGTTACAAAAAATTAAGGAATTTGAGAGCTACCTTATTTTGGAGGAAAAGTCAAAAGCGACAGTGATGAAGTACACTCATGATGTAACCGCATTTGTTCAGTGGCTTGACGGACAACAAATCAGCAAAGCGGTTGTTCAAGAATATAAGCAATTGCTGGAGAGTGAATATGTGCCTAAAAGTGTAAATTCAGTATTATCATCGCTAAATTCATTTTTTGGATGGATAAATCATCCGGAATACAGGGTAAAAAGTCTTAAAATTCAGAAAAACACATTTATTGAACCAAACCGTGAGCTTACAAAAGCGGAATATGACATACTTCTTAAAACAGCTTACGAACAGGGGAAAACACGTTTGTATCTTGTAATGCAGACAATTTGTGCTACCGGAATCCGTGTGTCCGAATTGGCATATATAACGGTAGATGCAGTGAAAAACGGTGTTGCAAGCATTAAATGCAAGGGAAAAAATTGTGTTATTTTCATTCCGAGCAAGCTGTGTAAGATGTTACAGCGGTACATTAGGGAAAAGAATATTAAAAATGGAGCTGTGTTTGTTACCAGAAAAGGAAATCCACTTAATCGGAGTAATATCTGGGCAGAGATGAAGCGTCTTTGCATTAAAGCAGGAGTGCTTGCAAGCAAGGTGTTTCCGCATAATCTAAGACACTTGTTTGGTAAAACATATTATGCTGTTTATCAGGATATAGTCCGTCTTTCTGATATTCTTGGACATTCGAGTATAAATACCGCGCGTATTTATACAGCGGAAAGCGGAGAAGTACACCGCAAGAGAATTCAAAATCTCGGTCTTATACGGGACTATTTTCTACACGATACAACATAATAATTGATTATGTTGTGATTATATCATTCGCAAAAGTAATTGTCAATAATTTCCACTACATTTTAGACAAGAATCGTTCGTGAATATAATCTATGAAATGTTGATTTTAGACAGTTTTTTATAATATTTTCAGCCATTTTCATTACAAAATCAATTATTATGTAACAGCCACAAATGTTGTCGCACTAAAATTGCGTTATGTAATGAAAAAAGTGTTTGATTAGCAGTTAAATTTGTTTTCAGATACTCGCAGGTGACATGGCAAAAGCTGTGCCGTCTTATTGTTGTGCTCTCAAATAAATTGTGGAATAACATACTGTTGATTATATAAATGGTCAGTGGAAGAACGTAAAAAGAAAGTCCCGGAAGACAATGCTGGGACAGAATAAGAGCAAGCGGATACATTCCTATATGAATGAGCCAGACGACAGATACGCCATAATCTATAATTTGCTTCTACCTCTTTGTATAATTTCTTTCATTGAAGTATATAGATTGCGATAAATTATCAATGCCGAAAAACAGAATTTGCAAGCTGTGGGCGATAATCTTGTATAGGGACAATGATACTTCTGTCCAGCCGTAGACCGCGCTATAAAAGGCGTGTATGCAAGCATCGGGGACAGTCCGGGCAGAGCGCCGGGAAGGTGAAATTCCTATGGAGCAGTCTTGCAAGCTGCTATTCGTTTTGCCTATATAGGGGGTGATATATTTTTAGGAGGTGCATATTTTGGATAAAGCTTCGGTTAAAAAAATTCCGATATCAGAAAAGTATTTACTGACAATTAAAGAGGCGTCGGAGTATTTTAATATCGGAGAGAATAAAATGTACAGGATAGTTAATGATTTTTTGGAATCCGATTATAAATTTATTGTTCAAAATGGTAGTAGAACAATGATAAACAGAAAAAAATTTGAATCCTTTTTAGATGAAACGACATCAATTTAGGAAATATAAAAAAATAGTAGAAATTTAGTCATAGATGTGATATACTAATATTACACTATGGCTTCTTTTTGTTAGAAAGGAGCAAATATTTATGAGTGAAAAAAGAAGAGATAAGAAAGGAAGGATTTTAAGAAACGGCGAATGTCAAAGGGATAATGGTTTATACCAATTTGACTATGTTGATATATTTGGTAAGGCAAAATGTGTTTACAGTTGGAAACTTGAAGAAACTGATCCGCTTCCTAAAGGAAAGAGAAAATGTATTTCATTAAGAGAAAAAGAAAAAGAAATATTGAAGGATATTGATGATGGACTTATACCATATGGTGGTAATCTTACGGTGTATGAATATGTTATTCAAAGAAGAGGAGTGCGAGAAAATACAAGAACAGGTTACAATACTGTATTGAGACGCTTAGAGAAAGAACCTTTTGGTATGCGTAGGATTGATGAAGTGAAAATTTCAGATGCAAAGCTTTGGCTTATAAAGCTTCAGGAAAATGATGGATTAAGTTACAGTACCATTCATAGTATAAGAGGTGTTTTACGACCGGCGTTTAAAATGGCTCTGGATGATGAACTTATACGAAAAAATCCGTTTGATTTTTCTGCTTTTACAATTATTGTAAATGATGGTGTAAGACGAGATGCATTGACACATGATCAAAAAAGAAAATTTTTGGCTTTTATCAAAAATGACAAGCATTTTTGTAAATATTATGATGCAATATATATTCTGTTTTATACGGGTATGCGTATTTCAGAATTTACCGGATTGACTATAAATGATATTGATTTAAAAGCAAAGAAAATCAATATTGAACGCCAGCTTATACGCCCAAGTAATATGAGGTATACTATATGAAAAACCCAAAACGAAGGCAGGAAAAAGGATTATACCGATAACAGATAATGTATGTCAATGTTTTGAAAGGATTCTTAATAACAGAACGTCCTTAAAGATTGAGCCTGTCGTAGATGGTTATTCGGGATTTCTCTATTTAGATAAAAACAATATGCCTACTGTTGCAATGCATTGGGAAAAGTATTTTCAGCATATCCGCGAAAAATATAATAGCATATATAAAGAAGAATTGCCGCTAATAACACCTCATGTTTGCAGTCATATGGCAAGTGCAGGAATCAATCCAAAACATTTACAGTATTTGATGGGGCATTCAGATTTAAGCGTTACTATGAATACATACACTCATGCAGAGTATGAAAATGTTGAGAAGGAGCTAAAACAGCTACAATGCGCCGTCCTGTAAATTCGTCAAAATCGTCTTATTTTACAGAGGATTTACAGAAAATGACCATCAAATTAAGTGGCAAATCATAAGAAAGCATAAAATTAACAGATAATGTAAAGTGTCGAAAAATGTAGGCATAGAGCCAAAAATAAGGGTTTAAAGGAGTTTAAAAGAGTTTATGAATATACTGTTTGTATGTACAGGCAACACGTGCAGAAGTGCGATGGCGGCGGCGATAATGGACAAAATCGCTGTTGAAAACGACCTTGATGTATTTATCGAATCAGCCGGAATATTTGCCGAGGACGGTCAAGGTGCAAGTGAAAATGCGATTAAAGCACTTATGAAATACGGCATAGACTTATCAGGCCATAGAACACAGCCTGTAACGGAGGACCTTATAAAGCAATGTGATTTAATCCTAACAATGACAGAGGGACACAAGCAAATACTTGAGCCTTTGGCAAAAGGCAAGGTATACACATTACTTGAATATGCAGGTTCAAGCGGTGACATATCCGATCCTTACGGCGGTGACCTTGAAGAATATGAAGAAGTTGCACAAGAGATTTATGACGCGCTTGTAGACATTGCGGAAAAAATCGCAGATATGCAAAGTAAAAAGTGATATGAAAAATATTACGATAACACGAATGACAGATGATGACGTTGCGGAAATTGCGGAGCTTGAAAAAAAGTGCTTTGCAGTTCCGTGGTCGGAAAAATCTTTTCACGACGAAATGCAAAACAAACTTGCGGTGTATTTTGTCGCAAAGGATAATGGTAAGTGTATAGGCTATGCAGGGTTTTGGAACGTGTCGGGTGAGGGTGACATAACAAATATCGCAGTACTTCCGGAATACAGAAAAAACGGAATAGGCAGTATGCTTATCAGTGAAATGATAAAAACAGCCATTACATTAAAGCTGGAACTTTTAACTCTTGAAGTCCGCAAAAGTAACATAGCGGCCCAAGGGCTTTACAAGAAATACGGTTTTGATATAATAGGTGAGAGGAAAAGATATTACAGTGATAACGGTGAGGACGCTTGGATAATGACGAAAAGCTTTGAACCGTGTGAGGAGTGATAACGTGCTTATACTTGGAATTGAAAGTTCATGTGACGAAACTGCGGCTGCTGTCGTAAAAGACGGCAGAGAGGTTTTGTCTAATGTAATAAATACGCAGATTGCACTGCACAAAAAATTCGGAGGTGTTGTGCCGGAGGTTGCGTCAAGACGGCATATTGAAACGATTGACGCGGTTATAGACGAGGCATTGGAGGAGGCAAACGTAACATTTGACGATATTGACGCGATTGCGGTTACATACGGTCCGGGTCTTGTCGGTGCGTTGCTTGTCGGAGTATCAACGGCAAAAGCACTTGCGTTTGCACTTAACAAACCGCTTGTGCCGGTACATCACATAAAGGGACACATAATGGCTAATTTTGTGGCACACAAAGATTTAGAACCGCCGTTTGTATGTCTTGTTGCGTCAGGCGGACACAGTCATATTGTGAGCGTTGAGGATTACACGCATCTTGAAATAATGGGCAGAACACGTGACGATGCGGCAGGTGAGGCGTTTGACAAAATAGCTCGTGTGCTTGGTTTGGGTTATCCGGGCGGCCCGCTTATTGATAAACTTGCCAAAGAGGGTAATCCGAAAGCGGTTGATTTTCCACGCGTGAGAATGGATAAAAATTCGCTTGATTTCTCATTCAGCGGTGTTAAAACAGCGGTCATAAATTATCTTCACAAACTTGAACAAAACGGTGAAGAATATAATAAAGCCGACATTGCCGCAAGCTTTCAGGATGCGGTTACGGACGTTTTGTGTGAACACACGATAGAGGCGGCAGAACAGAAAAACAGCAAGATTATCGCACTTGCAGGCGGTGTTGCGTCAAACAGTGCGTTGCGTGAAAAAATGACAAAACTTGCAGGCGAAAAGGGCATAAAAGTTGTATATCCGGAGCCTATACTTTGTACGGATAATGCAGTAATGATAGCCTGTGCGGGATATTACGGTTATCTTGAAAAGAATTTTGCGGATATGACGCTTAATGCGATACCGTCACTTTCACTATAAGGAGACACTAAAAACAGGGACACTAAAAGGAATATTGAATATGGAAAATTTATTTGTTGATTTAGGAAAAAAATCATACGATATACTTTTTTCGGATAGCTTTAACGGCTTTGCAAAAGCAATGTCGGATATAAATGCACCGAAAAAATTACTTGTTGTAACGGACAGTAACGTAGAAAAACTATATGCCGACGAAGTAAATGATTTACTTATAAAAAACGGCTATGATTCAAAAATATACGCATTTACGGCAGGTGAAGAAAACAAGGGTATGGATACAATACTCGGCATATGCGGTGCGTGTATCGAACACGAAATGGACAGAAAAAGTATGATTGTAGCACTTGGCGGCGGCGTGGTAGGAGATATGGCAGGATTTGCCGCGGCAATATTTATGCGCGGTATTGATTTTGTGCAAGTGCCTACAACACTACTTTCACAGTCGGACAGCTCTGTCGGCGGAAAAACAGGTATTGACTTTATGGAAAGCAAGAATATTTTAGGTGCTTTTCATCAGCCGAAACTTGTGTACATAAATGTGGCAACTTTGAAATCACTTCCGAACGAACAATTTGTTTCGGGTATGGGAGAGGTTATCAAGCACGGAATTATAAGAGACAGCGAGTTCTTTGATTATATCGAGAAAAACAGCGACAAGATAAAAACACTTGACAATGAAACGCTTATAAAGATGGACAAGATAAATTGTTCGATTAAGGCTGACGTTGTTGAGCAGGACGAAAAAGAAAATGGACTTCGTGCAATTCTCAATTTCGGTCATACAATCGGTCACGCGGTCGAATCGGCATACGATTTTAAGATGACTCACGGTGAGTGTGTCGGAATCGGTATGGTCGGTGCATCGTATATTGCGTATAAGCGAAATATGATTGATGAAAGTACATTAAATCGTATTGAGAACGTACTTGATATGTACGGTTTTAAAATTCGTGTTGATTTGCCTGAAAAAGAGGTTGTTTACGGCTATATGCAGAAGGATAAAAAGAAAATTGCAGGTAAATTAAAATTTGTTTTGCCGACAAAAGTCGGCGAGGTTATGCAGACGACTGATGTTTCAAAGGACGAAATATTTGCTGCATTCGATTATATTACAAAATAAGGAGATTATATATGCTTTGGCTTATTATTGCGATGCTTATAATTATAGCCGATCAAGCGGTAAAATACTTGGTCGTTTCGGGTATGAATGTAGGCGATACCGCATTTTCGATACTGAATTTATTTGATATAACATATATTCAAAATAAGGGCGCGGCATTTTCATTACTTTCGGGAAAACTCTCGCTTTTGAGCATTATTTCGGTTGTATTCTGCGTTTGTGCGGTAATATACTGGATAAAGAAAAAGCCGACACATCCGCTTTTGTGTACATCGATTACAATGATGTTTGCGGGCGCATTCGGCAATGCAATAGACAGAATTTTCAGAGGTTTTGTTATTGACTATATACAGACGTCATTTATAAACTTTCCGGTATTCAATATTGCCGATATAGGTATAACTGTCGGTGCGATATTGCTTGTGGTTTATTTTATTTGGTTTGATAAAGAGGATAAAAATGCAGACGTTAAAAATTAATGCGGCAGAGGAAAACAAAGGCGAAAGACTTGATAAATTCATTGCGGACAATTCGGATATTTCGAGAAGTTATGCGGCAAAATTATGCGAGGACGGTCTTGTGCTTTGCGGAGAAAAACAGCTTTTAAAGAAATATAAGATTTTGGGTACGGAGGAAATAACGATAAATGTACCCGAACCCGAAGAACATTCTATTGAGCCTGAAAATATACCGCTTAATATCGTATATGAGGACAGTGATGTTATCGTTGTGAACAAACCGCAGGGACTTTGCGTTCACCCTGCACCGGGTAACGAGAGGGGTACGCTTGTAAACGGTCTTGTCTACCATTGCGGTGACGAACTTTCTGCAATTAACGGTGTAATCCGTCCCGGGATTGTGCATAGAATTGATAAGGACACGTCGGGACTTTTGATAGTCGCAAAAAATAATGAGGCACATTTGAAGTTGTCGGAACAGCTTAAAGAACGCAAAGCAATGCGTAAATATGTTGCACTTGTAAACGGCAATATAAAAGAGGACAGCGGCACAATAAATAAGCCTATCGGCAGAAATCCGTCTGACAGAAAGAAAATGGCTGTTGTATTCGGCGGACGTGAGGCGGTTACGCATTTTAACGTACTTGAACGATTCGGACAATATACACTTGTTGAATGTATCCTTGAAACAGGCAGAACACATCAGATAAGAGTGCATATGGCGTCAATCGGTCACAGCATAGTAGGCGACCCGCTTTACGGAATTAAAAAAGAAAAGTTCAATTTAAACGGTCAGTTGCTTCACGCAAAAACGATTGGTTTTGTACACCCGCGGACAGGCAAAATGATGGAATTTACAAGTGATATACCGGAGTATTTTGAAAATGTACTCGAAAAGTTGAGAAAAAGATAAACTTTTAATAAATACACTTGCAATTTAGTGACGAAAAAGGTATTATAATATTATATAAAGTTTTAGGAGTGATTACATAATGTTAGAATTGTGTGTTATTTTCGGCGGACAGTCACCGGAACACGAAATTTCAAGAAAATCGGTTACATCGGTTTTAAATAACCTTAATAAAGATAAATACAATATTTCAACAATAGGAATTACAAAAAATGGTGCATGGTATCTGTACACAGGCAACTATGCAAAGATTGAAAGCGGAGAATGGGAACAGGATACGGAAAACAAGAAGAAGGCAATTCTTTCTCCTGATGCAGAGGATAAGGCTATACTTGTTTTTGAAGGTGATAAGGTTACGAAAATTCATCCTGACGTTATTTTTCCTGTACTTCACGGTGAGTTCGGAGAAGACGGAACAATTCAAGGTCTTTTTGAACTTTCGGGAATACCTTATGTCGGTATGGGTGTAATGGCGTCTGCAAACGGCATGGATAAGACTTCATCAAAAATCGTGTTTGCAAGTGCAGATATTCCGCAGGCTGATTGGGTTGTTGTAAATAAAACAGACAACTTTGCAGATAAGATGGATGAAATCGAAAACAAGCTTGGTTATCCTTGCTTTGTTAAGCCTGCAAGAACAGGTTCGTCTGTTGGTGTGGGAAAGGCTCACGACAGAAAAGAATTAAAAGCCGCACTTGAAAATGCCGCACAGTTTGACAGAAAAATACTTGTAGAAGAAAATATCGACGGTCATGAGGTTGAATGTGCCGTACTTGGTAATGAGGACGTAAAAGCCGCAACAGTAGGTGAAATTATGCCAACTGTTGAATTTTATGACTTTGATGCAAAGTACAACGACAACTCAACAGAACTTCAAATTCCTGCCGATCTGCCTAAGGAAACAATCGAGCAAATCAGAGAGTATGCCGTAAGAGCGTTTAAGGCACTTGACGGCAGCGGACTTTCAAGAGTTGACTTTTTTGTTAAGCACAGTGACGGAAGTGTTGTATTAAATGAAATCAACACACTTCCGGGATTTACAAACATAAGTATGTATCCGAAACTATGGGGTGCTGTCGGTATAGAATACAGCGAGCTTTTAGACAAACTTATCGAGCTTGCGGAAAAGAGAGTAAAATAATGGATAACAAATGTATAGGTGTTTTTGATTCAGGACTTGGAGGACTTACTGCCGTAAAGCAGATAATAAATGAGTTACCGAAAGAGGACATTATATATTTTGGTGATACGGGCAGAGTTCCTTACGGCTCGCGTTCAAAAGAAACGTTGCTTAAATATACAAGAGGCGACATACGTTTTCTAAACACATTTGATGTGAAAATTATAGTTATCGCTTGCGGAACTGCAAGTTCTGCGGCATTGCCTGCGATTAAGGACGAATTTGACGTGCCGATTATCGGCGTAATTGACGCGGCTGTTTATGCGGCGGTAAGAGCGACAAAGAACAAGAAAATCGGCGTTATAGGTACGGCGGGAACAATCAAAAGCGGTGAATACGAAAAGCAGATAAAGGCATATGACAGAGAGATGCAGACTTTTGCAAAGGCTTGCCCTATGTTTGTACCGCTTGTTGAAAACGGATATTTCGATACGGAGGTTACGAGAATTATCGTGGCGGAATATCTTGAAGAAATAAGAAATCAAGGTGTTGATACACTTATTTTGGGCTGTACGCATTATCCTTTGATTGAAAAGGTTATAAGAGAATATATGGGTGATGACGTTACACTTATAAATTCGGGTGCGGAGGTTGCAAAGTATTTAAAAAAGAAACTTACAAAAGAAAACCTTCTGCATGACGGCAAGTGTGACGAAAATCAATACAGATATTATGTAAGCGATGATATATCAAGCTTTGAGGAGCTTGGCGGAATTTTCCTTGAAAGAGAAATTAACGGACAGGTGAATAAGATTGACATTGAAAAATACTGATAACGAATATCGTATAACGGTCAGCAACAGACAGACGATTGATTCGGAAACCGACACAATAGAAGAAACGGCTTACGGAAATTACACCGAAAAAAACGGTAAGCAGTATATAACGTACAAAACAGAAAATGACGGAGATAAAATTTCGTCTATGATAAAAATAGACGGCAACGAGATACTTATAAAACGTACGGGAAGTGTAAATTCGTCAATGACGTATAAGGTTGATACAAAGAAAGAGTTTTTGTATCATTTGCCTTACGGCACAGTGCCGATGGAGATTGAAACGCAAAGAATAGTATCAAAACTTGACGAGAACGGCGGAACTATCGAGCTTGTTTATACACTTACGGTACAGGGCGAAAAATATTTTAACGATATGAAAATAACAGTAAGTAAGAGGTAGTGCATATGAAGAAGAAATTGACAGCGGCTATTTTGTCTGTTGTTATGTTGCTTATGTCGGGAAGTGTTTTTGCGGCTGAAACAGAAACAGCGGAAGAATCAAAATACAGCGGTGAATACGGTGCATTTGAACAAATGGCAAAATATGTTGCCGAAAGATATATAGACGATTCACTTACGGAAGAAGAAATAATGAAACAGGGTCTTTCAAAGTTGCTTGAAAATAATGACCCATTGTTGGTGCAGTTGTTGAAGTCAATGCTTGAAAGTCTTGATGATTACAGTGAATTTTACACTCCGGAGGAGTATAAGGCATTTCAGGATAAATTAAATCAGAATTTTTACGGTATCGGTATATCAATGAAAATGTCTGATGACGGTTATGTTGAAATTGTGGGTTTTCTCAATGAGGACAGTAAGGCTGAAAAAGCAGGACTTAAAATCGGCGACAAGATTTGCAAGGTTGACGGTGAGGACGTTACGGGTTGGAGCATATCCGAAGTGCGTAACAAAATAATCGGCGAAGAAAATACAAGCGTCAGAGTTTCCGTGTTGCGTGACGGGGAAGAACTTGAATTTATAACAACGCGTGTTGCGGTACATGAAAATTCCGTTAATTCGGCTGAATTGAAGGGTAATATAGGTTATATTCAAATTATAACCTTTAATTCGACAACTACCGATGAATTTACAGATGCACTTGATTGGATGCGTGAAAAGAATATTAAGAAGATAATTCTTGATTTGAGAAATAACGGCGGCGGTCTTGTATCGTCATCAGTTGAGATTGCACAGCAGATTGTTAAAAAAGGTAAGATAATCGACGTTAAATTCAGAGATACAAAGTATAACGTTACATATGAATCAAAGCTTGATAAGCCTGAATTTGACTTTGCGGTACTTGTAAATGAGCATACTGCGTCTGCGTCTGAAATTCTTGCAAGTGCAATTCAAGATTCCAAGGGCGGTACTCTTATCGGAACAAAGACTTTCGGTAAGGCGGTAATTCAAAATACATATCCGCTTTCAAACGGTTCTGTTTTTAAACTTACAACAGGTCAGTATGTGACAAGAAACGGTAAGGAAATAAACCATATCGGACTTACACCTGATGTTGAAGTTGAAAATACTACAGACAGAATAGATACATCAAAGTATACGCCGTTTGATTATACAACAAAACAATCATACGGTAATTCGTCCGATAATGTTAAAGCCGCAAAGGAAAGACTTTATCTGTTGGATTTCTATAACGGAAATACGGACAGTGATGTATTTGACGATGAATTGAAAACTGCGATAAAGGACTTCCAAAAAGCAAATGATTTGCTTTCATACGGAGTCCTTGACATACCGACTCAAAAGAAAATTGAAAAAGTTTTTTCAAAGATTGAAGTGACAACAGATAATCAGTTTGAAAAAGCATACGAATTGATGGGCGGAAATTTAGAAGATTTGAATTAGACATTACTTAGACAACAGAGCAAAAAGCTCTGTTGTTTGCGTTAAAGACTAAAAATATTCCCATAGACATTTTGGAATAATTAAAATTACTCTGAAAAGAATATAGTTAGAGTATTAAGAAATGTCCGGAGGAATAGATATGAATAGTGTAATAATGATAACACAGTTTTTCTTTACACTTGTTATAGGAATGTATTTTTTCACAAAGCTGAGGAATGAAAAAAGCGACAGTGAAACCCTTGCAAACAATTCAAAAAAAGAGGCTGAACACCTTAATTATATGCGACATATACATTTGTCTGAACCTGTAACGGAAACGGCAAGACCTAAAAACGTGAATGAAATAATAGGTCAGGACGACGGAATAAGAGCGATAAAAGCGGCACTTTGCGGTCCTGACCCGCAGCATATTTTGATATACGGACCGGCGGGTGTCGGCAAAACGGCAGCGGCAAGAGTGGCGTTGGAATGTGCAAAGAAAAGTAACGGCACACCGTTTTCAAAAAATGCGAAGTTTATCGAAACAGACGCAACGATAATGCGATATGATGAAAGAAGCATTGCCGATCCGCTTATCGGCTCGGTACATGATCCGATATATCAAGGTGCAGGCGCATACGGCGTTGCAGGTGTACCGCAGGTTAAAGAGGGAGCGGTGTCAAAGGCTCACGGCGGAGTTTTGTTTATAGACGAAATCGGCGAATTACAGACTTGCCAGATTAACAAGCTGTTAAAGGTGCTTGAGGACAGGAGGGTTATGTTTGAAAGTGCATATTACAGCGAAGAAAACAAAAAAATCCCAACGTATATACACGATGTATTCAAAAACGGCATACCTGCAGATTTCAGACTTATCGGTGCAACAACCAGAAAACCGGAAGAAATTCCCGAGGCTGTTCGTTCAAGATGTGTCGAAATTTATTTTAACCCTTTGACGAGGGATAATATAGAAAAAATAATTTACGGTGCGGCTGAAAGAATAAAAATCAATATAGAACAAAATGCGGTTGAGATGATTGCACGTTATGCGAAAAACGGCAGAGATGCGGTTAAAATTCTTCAAATGGCTAAAAATATTATATTTCTTGACGACAGAAGAAACGTAACTTTGGACGATATTGCGTGGATTTTAAAAACGTGTCATTATACAAACGGATATATAAGCAGTGATGAAAAAATAATTGATATATCGGTCATAAAACCTAAATAAAAAACTGTAAAAAACAGTTGAAAATTATACGAAAAAATTATATAATAGTAATATTAATCTTATAGGAGTGAAAACGGATTGGAAAAAGAACTAAAACGTGTGTCGGTAGTGCCAATGCGTGGAATGGTTTTGTTCCCGCATATGACGCTTAATTTTGACGCGGCACGAGAAATGTCTATAAAAGCACTTGAAAGTGCTGCTGAAAATGATTCAATAGTATTCCTTGCGGCGCAAAAGGATTATACAATAGAACAACCGACTGTTGACGATATATACAGTATAGGTACGTTTGCGGTTATAAAACAGGTTATGCGTATGCCCGGCGGTATAACAAGAGTTATAGTAAAGGGATTGGAACGTGGAATTATTGAAAATTTCATTTCCGAAAAGCCGTTTTTTGAGGCAGAAGTACAGGAATTTGACGATTTGTACGAAGAAAATCATCCTTTAAAACAGGCTTATATAAGACGACTTAAAAAGTCTTACGAAGAATATTTTTCTCAAAATCCAAAACTTACTGCCGATAATTTTATGGCGGTTATGGGTATTGAGGAAATAGGCGAACTTTGTGATGTGATTGCCACAAGTCTTGAAATTGACACAAAAGAAAAACAGGAAATTTTATCTGAATTTGATTCATATGACAGAGCGGAAAAACTTATAATTACAATACAAAATCAGCTTGAAGTATTGAAGTTGGAGCAACAGCTTGCACAGAAAGTCAAAGAAAGAATTGACAAAAATCAAAGAGAATATTATTTACGTGAGCAATTAAAAGTGATACAGGACGAGCTTGGTGATACTGACGGCATAAAGGCGGAAGTAGAAGAATATAAGCAGAAAATAAACAAATTGAAAACCGTTAAGGATACGAAAGAAAAACTTATGAAAGAAGTTGACAGGTTTTCAAAAATGCCACCGTCATCAGCTGAAAGTTCGGTGCTTAGAAATTATCTTGATACTGTTTTAAGCCTTCCTTGGAACAAACTGTCAAAGGAAAGCTTTGATATTAAAAATGCCGAAAAGATATTGAATGAGGACCATTACGGACTTGAAAAAGTCAAGGAACGCGTGCTTGAATATCTTGCGGTCAGACAGAACACAAAAGGCAAAAACGGTACGATACTTTGTTTTGCGGGACCTCCGGGAGTGGGTAAAACGTCGGTTGCAAAGTCAATCGCACGTTCGCTCGGCAGAAAATATGTCAGAATATCTCTCGGCGGTATTCACGACGAATCAGATATAAGAGGTCACAGAAAGACTTACATAGGCGCTATGGAGGGCAGAATTATAGCGGCAATGAAAGAGGCAAAAACAAAAAATCCGCTTATTTTGCTTGACGAAATTGATAAAATGGGTGCGGATTATAAAGGTGATCCGTCAGCCGCACTTTTGGAAGTGCTTGACTATGAACAAAACGGAACATTCCGCGACCATTATATTGAAGTACCGTTTGATTTGTCGCAGGTGTTGTTTATCACAACAGCAAATTCACTTGATACGGTTTCAAGACCGTTGCTTGACAGAATGGAAATCATTGAACTTTCGGGTTATACAAGCAATGAAAAATTCCATATTGCAAAGGATTATCTTGTGAAGAAATCTATGAAAAATAATGGACTTGATGACAATGATTTGACAATTTCAGATGACGCGATTGAGGCTGTAATCGAATATTACACCCGTGAGGCGGGCGTCAGAAAACTTGAACAGCAAATAGGTAAGATATGCCGTAAGGCGGTTAAGAAACTTCTTGAAAACACCGAAAGACCGATAGAGGTTACAAAGCAAAATCTTGAGGAATATCTCGGTAAGGAACGTTTCCATTTTGAAAAAATGAATGAGCAGGACGAAATAGGTGTTGCAAGAGGATTGGCTTGGACGTCGGTAGGCGGTGACACGTTGTCGATAGAAGTTAACGTTATGCCGGGAAGCGGAAAAGTCGAACTTACAGGTAAGCTCGGCGATGTTATGAAAGAAAGTGCAATGGCGGCAATCAGCTACATAAGAGCAAATTCACAAAAACTCGGTATTGCGGAAAATTTCCATAAAACAAAGGATATACATATTCACGTGCCGGAAGGCGCAGTACCGAAAGACGGTCCGTCAGCCGGAATAACAATGGCAACAGCAGTTGTATCGGCGCTTACAAAAAATCCTGTAAGAAGCGATATTGCAATGACAGGTGAAATCACGCTTAGAGGCAGAGTTCTTCCGATAGGCGGTTTGAAAGAAAAGTCGCTTGCGGCATTCAGAGCAGGAATAACCGATATTATTATTCCGAACGAAAACAAAGCCGATATAGACGATGTCCCTAAGGAAGTAAGAAGCAAAATCAATTTCATACCTGTAAAGAGTATGGATACTGTACTTGAAAATGCTTTGAGATAAGTGAAGAAAGGAATGATATAAATTATGAATATACATAATGTTAGCCTTACAATTTCCGCAGTACGTCCAAACCAATACCCAACGACAGGTTATATGGAATTTGCATTTGCCGGACGTTCAAATGTCGGTAAATCTTCGATGATAAATAAATTGCTTAACAGAAAATCGCTGGCGAGAGTATCGGGTACACCGGGTAAAACAATTACGATTAATTTTTATAATATCGACGATACAATTTATCTTGTTGACTTGCCGGGTTACGGATATGCACAGCGTTCAAAGTCCGAAACGGAAAAGTGGGGCAAGATGATGGAGGATTATCTTGCAAACCGTGAACCGCTTGTGCAGACGATATTGCTTGTTGACAGCCGTCATAAGCCGACTAAGGACGATATAACAATGGCAAATTGGATTCGCCATTATCATACGAATTTGATAGTTGTTGCAACAAAAATGGATAAGCTTAAAAAGAGAGAGATTGAGCCGAATCTTCAAAGAATTTGGGAAACTCTTGAAATGGGCGAAGATGATATTCTTGTACCGTTTTCAACACAAGATGATGAGGGCAAATATACTGTATGGGATATGATTGAAATGATGCGTGCAGGTGAGCTTTATTACAGTGATGATGAAGAAAGCGAAGAAACAGAAGAATAAAAATACGCCACCACTCCGCCTTTCAGGCATCTCTCCTCAAGGAGCGGCATACTAAGGCTCCCTTTGAGGGGAGCTGTCGTCAAAGCCGACTGAGGGGTGGCAAGAAAGATTGGCACATTTTACAACCCACAAAATACACATCACACACAAAACGGAACTGAGATGTTCCGTTTTTTTACGGAAACAAATGGAACAAAATTGAATTATTTAACGTCTAAATAAATATAAATATACAAAAGGAGGACGAGGAATTGAAGAAAATATTAGCAATTATAGTATTGCTTTGTGCATTGGGGGTAAGTGCATCGGCAGCAGATATGACATTTACGCCTGAAGGTGAAGGCAAGTGGATTTACTGCAACAATCCCGAAGCAATCAGAAATCAGGACTTAATGAACAGTGACGACAATCCGCCGTCATATATTATGAACAACGAAAATCTTGAACCGGATTTATATGACTTTCTTATTTGTCATATAAATTACACTGACAGTAACGGCGGTTACGGTGCAGGATATGAAATTGAAGTTGATGTTGAACTTACAGCTGTTGAGGACAGTGAAATAACTATAAACAAAGCCTTTTTTGAGGCTGTTGAGGACGAGTCGTTTATATTCAGTGACGGAACGTGGTCAAAAGAAACAAACAAATTCGGTTGCATTAACGGACTTGCGTCAATGCTTGGTGTAAACCTGTCACAATTAAACGGTGCCTGGTTATACGAGGCAAAGCCATATGAGCCTGTAACTGTTGAACTGAAAAAAGGCGAAACAATATGGCTTAGCGACTATATGGACGATTACACAAGTATCGGCTATCACAAGCCGTCACAGATACTTGGAGAATTATCACTTAATTACGGCAAAATGAATTTTAATGTTGCGGCATTCAAAACGGGTGATGAACTAAAGGACAGAAGCAGTTTTGACCCGAATGCAAAGTTCGGAAAATATTCATACACAAGAACGGAAAAAGGCATTGCCGATTCACTTCCAAAGGTTAATGTTGACCTTGAATATACTATTGACAATACATACAAAGACGGTGAGTATATAAAAAACAAAGTATTCAATCAATATCAGCCTGACGGCTATGTCACGGACGCGTGGTGCACCAATCTTAATCCGCAGGACGATATTTGGTCGAAAGATATATCTGTACAATCGGACTTGCTCACTTTGACATACAAAGATGATTCAAAACTTGATTATTACGGCTCTAATGTAAAGGAAAAAGAAAAAAATAATTTATGGATATGGGATCCGTATCACAGTGATACTGCGGAATATCCGGGTGCGTCAACTTGGTACAACAGAGAGGACTATGTTCCAAATTATGAACTTTCCGTTAAACGCAGTAATCAAGGCTACGGTTGCAGTATGGGCAACTATTGCGTAACCGAGGCATATAATTTAAAAGTTAAGAACGTAACGAATAAAGACAAGTATTTTGAATACGTTGCCGAAACTTCGTCAAATATTGCGGTGTATGTTGAGGACGAAAACGGCAAGCACAGCGGTCTTTTGAAAGACGAGTCAAGTCCTGCTAAAAAAGATACAATGGCAAGTGTATTAATTCCGGCAAACAGTGAAAAGGCATTTACGATTAATATGGTATTACCTATAAATTACGTCGGCGGTATAAGAAATTCATTCAGAGTATGCAATGAAAGTCATATTGATAAGTATTACGAAGATTATGTCGATGAACCGAGAGCAGAGCAAGGACCGATTACAACAGGTGTCTTGGCATCGGAAGTAAAGGACGAATTGCCGCAGGAAGTAAAGGATATTATAAACGGTAATTATGACAGTTACGAACTTTTGAAAACAAATACCGGATATATGTTAAGATGGATTGAATGGGACGGCTGTCCTTATTACTACACTTCAGAGTGGGGGAAGGTAAAGACAATTTACTATCTTGACAAAAATTATAAAATAAAAGATAAGTATGAATTTGATAAACTTATTCAGCTTGCCGTTTATTATGACGGATATTACTATGTTGAGGACGCAGACGGAAACAGATTTAAGTCGGCAGACGGTCAGAAGTGGGAGAACTATAATCATCGTATGCCGCTTGCAAATATAACATTCAATAAATCAAAGCCGTCAAAGTGGGCAGAAAAAGAAGTTAAGAGAGCGTATTCGCTTGATGTTGCACCGTACAGATACAAAGATACACTTGTGTATACGGACAATATGACGCGTGAAAAGTTCTGCATAATCCTTGCAAATATGCTAAAGGCAAAGGATAAATTGCCGACAGAGCAGAATGTCAAATTCAGCGATACAACAAGAGAAGAAGTTTCGCTTTTGGGTACGGCAGGAATTATAAGCGGTTATGAGGACGGTACGTTTAAACCTAATAATTCGATTACGCGTGAAGAGGCGTCGATGCTTTTGTATAAGACAGCACAGTATATGGGGTATAACGATTTCTATGAGGATTACAAATTGTCGAATTATAAGTATGCCGATGATGAAGAAATAGGCGAGTGGGCAAAAGAGGCTGTTTATCAGATGAACAAAGCCGAGATAATGACAGGTATGGGCGACGATATGTTCTCACCTAAATCAAATTATACAAATGAACAGTCAATCTCAACTATTATGAGATTATACGATTTGCAGAATAAACCTAAATCAACACCAACGCCAACTTTAGCTCCGACACCTGAGCCGACAGAAGTACCGACAACAGAGGAAACAGACATTCCCGAAACAGACGGCGGAGAAACAACAGTTCAAGAAAATTAACAAAAAAGTATCCTCAACAGAGGATACTTTTTTTGAGAGAAGATATATTTTATTATTTTAATTGAAGTCTGATTCTGTCGGCAACCATTGCGATAAATTCTGAATTTGTCGGCTTGCCTTTGCCTGTGTGGATTGTGTAGCCGAAAATTTCATTCATAACCTCAGGCTTACCTCTGCTCCAAGCGACTTCTATTGAGTGGCGGATTGCACGTTCGACACGGCTGGCGGTGGTATTATATGCCTTTGCAATTTCGGGATAAAGCTGTTTAGTGATGAAGTTTAACAGGTCCATATTTTCAACAACCATCATTATTGCACTTCGGATATATTGATAACCCTTAATATGTGCCGGAACACCAAGCTCGTGAATGAAGTCCGTAACGATAGTTTCAAGGTCTGTTTCTTCGGCTTTTTGAACTGTTATATTGTGTGAAAGCGGTATTGCGCTAACCATAGGAACAGATGTTAAATCTTGAATAACTTCGTATACACGTTCGTTGCTTTGTGGCTTTAAAAGACAGTAGTCTATTAAAGGACTTACTGACGCAGCCATTTTAATTGCTATTGATGAAACGGAATAAACTATGATTTTAGGCTTTTTATCAAATGTCAAAGTCTGCATACGCTTTAAAACTCCTATACCGTCAAGTTTCGGCATTACAAGGTCAAGAATTATAACGTCGGGTCTGGTTTGAGAAATAAGAGTGTAAGCCTCTTCACCGTCTGTTGCAATAGCCGTTACTGTCATATTAGGCTTTGCACCTATGTATGATGATAATTCCTTTGCTAAATCTTCGTTGTCATCTGCTATTAGTACAGAGATATTGTTGTTCATAAGTAAGTCCTCCTATTGTATAAAGTTAATATGATGTCTACTATTTGTAAATGTTTTCCATTACGTAAAGTATATTACCATAAAATGTTAATAAAATCAAGAGATTTTTCAAAAAAATTCCAAAAAATTTTAAAATATATTTTTTTAATGCCGTAAATACTGTAAAATACAACAAAAAAAGATGTCAAAACTTTTTGTTTTGACATCTCTTATATGGTGGTATGTTATTAATCTTTGTAATATAATGCTCGAAGTGAGTTTAAAATCGCAAGCAATGATACACCTACATCAGCGAAAATTGCAAGCCACATTGTGCTTATGCCAAGTACGCTTAAAATCATAACAAGAACTTTAACTCCGATAGCGAATACAATGTTTTGGATTATAACCGACATAGTTTTTGCGGAGATTTTAGATGCTTTGGCAATTTTTGAGGGTTCATCAGTCATAAGGACAACATCAGCCGCCTCAATTGCACTGTCCGAACCGATACCACCCATAGCAATACCGACGTCCGAACGCATAAGTACGGGTGCGTCGTTAATTCCGTCACCGACGAATGCAACATTCTTTTTAGGATTTTTAGAAGAAAGGATTTCTTCAAGTTTTGAAACCTTATCCTGTGGCAACAACTGCGAATAAACTTTATCAATACCAATCTGCTCTGCGGTATAATCGGCGTTTTTCTTTACGTCGCCTGTGAGCATAACAGATTTGATATTAAGCTGTTTCAATGCTGAAATTGCAGCTTTACTGTCAGCTTTGATTTCATCAGATATAACGATATATCCGGCAAATTTTCCGTCAACTGCAATGTATATAATACTTCCGATGTGTGATTTTGCTTTTTCGTGAGAGATATTGTTGCTCTCAAGAAGTCTGCCGTTACCGGCTAAAACTTTATGACCGTCTATATCTGCACTGATACCCATACCGGAAATTTCTGTGTAGTTTAAGATTTTTGCAGTGTCAACGGTGTTTTTGTAAGCATTTTTAACCGATACTGCGATAGGGTGTGTTGAGTAAAATTCAGCATAAGCGGCATATTTTATAAGTTCGTCTTTGTCGATAACAGAATATACGTCTTTTACGGCAAATACACCTTTTGTAAGAGTACCTGTTTTGTCAAATACGACAGTATCAAGTTTAGCAAGCTTTTCGATGAAGTTACTGCCCTTAACAAGAATACCGTTCTTTGACGCACAACCGATACCGGCAAAGAAACCAAGCGGAATTGATACAACCAATGCACAAGGGCAAGAAACCACAAGGAACATAAGTCCGCGATATATCCAAGTTCTGAAATCTCCGAGAAACAGGGGAGGAACGAACATAACTATTACCGCAAGTGCAACGACAATCGGTGTATAGTATTTAGCAAATACGGAAATAAATTTTTCCGATTTTGCTTTTTTGCTTTGAGCGTGTTCAACCATATCAAGAATTTTTGAAACGGTACTTTCGCCGTATGTTTTTTCTACTTTAATATATATAGGTGAGCCTGTATTCAAACTTCCGCTCAATACAGTATCACCCGTAACAGCCTTACGCGGTACGCTTTCGCCTGTAAGTGCTTTTGTATCAAGATATGTTTCGCCCGAAGTTATTGTACCGTCAAGAGGAATTTTTTCGCCGGGTTTTACAATTATAATATCTCCGATTGAAATTTCAGACGGAGAAACTTTTGTAATCGTGCCGTTTACTTCTGTATTGGCATAGTCGGGACGAATATCCATAAGTTCCGTAATTGAATTACGGCTCTTTTGTGCCGCACGTTCCTGCAATGCCTCGCCGACTTGATAGAACAGCATTACGGCAACTGCCTCAGGGTGTTCGCCGACTGCAAATGCACCGATACTTGCTATACTCATTAAGAAGTTTTCGTTGAATAAGTGTCCTTTGAATATGTTTTTAATCGCATTCAAAACTATATCATAGCCAAGAACAATGTAAGCGACTATAAATAAAATATCTGATACCAATGGGGAAGAAAGTACGTTTTCTGTTACGATACCTGCCGCAAAAAGTATTGCACCTGCTATAAGTCTTATGATAAGAACTTTTTCATTTTCCTCGCTATGTTCGCAACCGCAACCACATCCGCAGCCACAGCCATTTTCGTGATGATTGTGATCGTGACCGCAACCGCAATGGTCTTCATGCTCGTGTTCGTGATGATGGTCGTGACCACAACCGCAGTGGTCATCATGCTCATGATGATGTTCATGTCCGCAGCCACAATGAGCCTCGTGATCGTGACCGCAACTGCAATGATCCTTATGTTTATGATGATGTTCATGTTTTTCACAACAGACATCTTTATTTTTTTCTGAAATATTACTATCGTTATTCTTTTTCATATCTACACCTCCATACTTGAATATATGAATAACTGTTCATATATTCATTATACGGTATGCTCTATCATTTGTCAATAGTTTTATTCAAAAAATAAAAATAATACTTAAAAATATGTTTTTTCACCGCAAAAGAGCGGTGCTTCCGAAAAAACACCGCTGTTTGCCACTAATATTTTGAAAGTGGAGTTAATGTAAGATTAGTTGTTGCACATACAAGTAACGATAACGATAATAATAAGAACCCAAATAATCATATCAAGATCAAAATCGCAACCGCCTCTTTGACAACCGTTTCCACAACATTCGCCCATTGTGAGTGCCTCCTTTCAATGTTTTGTAATATATATTATGACTAATCTATTAATTTTGCACATTGTCCCATATTTTACTTGAATTTTTCTTCAAAATGGGTTAGAATAGTAGTAGTGATATTTTCTTGGGGAGGTAAATCTTTTGGATAAGAAGAAAATTGACAGAATAAATGAACTTGCGAAAAAGGCAAGAAGTTCCGATGGGTTGACGCCTGAGGAAATGACGGAGCGTGCAAAGCTCCGTGAAGAATATCTTAATGCCATACGTCAGAATTTCAAACAGACGCTTGACAATATTGAAATAATTGATAAAGGAGAATAAAAAATGTCACTAATAATTCCCGAAACCTATAAATCAAATCTTAACGGACGCGAAACGGAAAAAGCAATTAAATTTATAAAGGATACATTTCAGCATGAAATAATTTCTGCACTTAATTTGCAGAGAATTTCAGCACCGTTATTTGTACGTCCAGAAACAGGTCTTAACGATAATCTTAACGGAGTTGAACGTCCTGTAAGTTTTGATGCACCTTGTATCGGCGGTGCTACACTTGAAATTGTTCATTCACTTGCAAAGTGGAAGAGAATGACTCTCGGCAGATACGATTTTAATCCGGGTGAGGGCTTGTATACAGATATGAACGCCATAAGACGTGATGAGGAAGTGGACAATCTTCACTCTATGTACGTTGACCAATGGGACTGGGAGGCTGTTATAAATAAGTCAGACAGAACTGTTGAAACTTTAAAGAGTTTTGTAGAACGTATATATACCGCTATGAAGTCGACTCAAAGCAGAGTATGCCAAAAGTTCAGCGGTATTGAAAATAATTTCCCTGAGGAAATTACGTTTATAACAACGCAAGAACTTGAGGATATGTACCCTGATCTTGAACCGAAAGAAAGAGAAAATAAACTTCTTCGCGAAAAGAAAGCAGTATTCCTAATGCAAATCGGTAAAGAATTGAAGTCGGGTCAAAGACACGACGGCAGAGCACCGGATTATGACGATTGGGAGCTTAACGGTGATATTCTTGTTTATTATCCTGTTCTTGATATGGCTTACGAACTTTCAAGCATGGGCATCAGAGTTGACGAAGATTCACTTCTTTCTCAAATTAAGATTGCAGGCTGTGAGGACAGACTTGAACTTGATTTTCATAAGAAACTTCTTAATAAGGAACTTCCTTATACAATCGGCGGCGGTATCGGTCAGTCAAGATTGTGTATGTATATGCTTGGTAAGGCTCATATAGGCGAAGTACAGGCATCTGTATGGCCGGACGATATGCGTAAGACTTGTGAAGAAAAAGGAATAAAGCTACTATAATAAGCCTCTCCTTAAGGGGAGGTGCCTAAAATGCGAAGCGGTGGCACAGAGCTACTATATTTTATAACTATTGAAAGGATTATTATTTAGATTATGAAAACAGTTGTAAAAGACTTGTTCAGAAAACAGGATGAGTTTGGGGAAAAAGAAATAACAGTATCGGGTTGGATAAGAAACATAAGAATTTCAAAGAATTTCGGTTTTATCGAATTAAATGACGGTACATTTTTTAAGAATTTGCAGATAGTAATTGAGTCGGATAAACTTGATAACTTTGCGGAACTTTCAAAGCTAAACATTGCAGCTGCAATTACGGCAACAGGTACACTTGTACTTACACCGGACGCAAAACAGCCGTTTGAATTAAAGGCTGAAAACGTTGTAATCGACGGTGAATCTACACCGGATTATCCGTTACAGAAGAAAAGACACAGCTTTGAATATTTGCGTACAGTCGCTCATTTAAGACCGCGTACAAATACATTCTCGGCAGTGTTCAGAGTGCGTTCAATGATTGCGTATGCAATTCACCAATTCTTCCAGGAGAGAGGATTTGTATACGTTCATACTCCGATTATCACTGCAAGTGACTGCGAGGGTGCGGGCGAAATGTTCCAAGTTACAACACTTGATTTGAACAACGTCCCTAAGAATGATGACGGAACTGTTGATTATTCACAGGACTTCTTCGGCAAACAGGCAAACCTTACGGTAAGCGGTCAGCTTAATGTTGAAACATACTGTATGGCATTTAGAAATGTTTACACATTCGGTCCTACATTCAGAGCCGAAAATTCAAATACAACACGTCATGCGGCTGAATTTTGGATGATTGAGCCTGAAATCGCATTCGCAGACCTAAAAGACGATATGGAACTTGCAGAGGATATGCTAAAGTATATCATTAACTATTGTCTTGAAAATGCTCCCGAAGAAATGCAGTTCTTCAATCAATTTATCGACAAGGAACTTCTTGACCGTCTAAACCACGTTGTAAACAGTGAGTTTGCTCACGTAACATATACAGAGGCTGTAAATATACTTATCGAAGATTCAAAAGCCGGTAAGGTTAAGTTTGACAATAAGGTGGAATGGGGCTGCGATTTACAGACAGAACACGAAAGATACCTTACAGAACAGGTATTTAAGCGTCCGTTGTTTGTAACAGATTATCCGAAGGAAATCAAGGCTTTCTATATGAAACTTAACGATGACCAAAAGACGGTTGCGGCTATGGACTTGCTTGTTCCGGGCGTCGGAGAAATCATCGGCGGAAGCCAGAGAGAAGAAAATTACGACGTACTTGTTGAGAGAATGAAAGAACTTGGTCTTAAGGAAGAAGATTATAATTTCTATCTTGACCTTCGCAGATACGGAACAAACAAACACGCAGGTTTCGGTCTTGGCTTTGAAAGAGCTGTTATGTATATTACAGGTGTTTCTAACATTCGTGACGTTCTTCCGTTCCCAAGAACAGTCGGTACTGCCGAATATTAATCAAGACAAAACTATAGCGGTTTTGACTACTATTTTAAGAGGCTGCTTGCAGCCTCTTGATTTTTATAAAGAAAGGTACGATTTTTATGAATTTAATTGCAGTTCTTATTGCACTGGCTATAATTATTGTAGCGTTTAAGTTTAATGTATTTCTTGGAATAGCCGTTGCGATTGTGGCTATAGGTGTGGGAATATATAATTTTTTGCCGACCTATTATGCGATAAACGGCAACAAAGCATTTGAAATCGGTGACGAGGACCGTGCGAGAGAGTGGTATAAAAAGGCGTGTGAAACGGGCAGAGCAAATGTAAAGTTGAAATCGTCTTACGCATACGTGCTTTTACGTACAGGTTATGCCGACGAGGCGGAAAAAGTTCTTGATCCGATTATAAGAGTAAAAGGGCTTGCACCGGAAAAAAAGAATTTGGCAAAGCAACAAAGATGTATGGTTTACTATAAGCAGGGCAGACTTGACGAGGCGATTGAGGACGCACAGTCAATGATGAACGAAGGTTACAGAAATTCAAGTATTTACGGTATGCTTGGCTATTTTAAATTACTTAGAAATGATGACCTTGACGAAACGACAAAACTTTGTGAAGAAGCTTATGATTACAACAGTGATGACAGGGACATAAAAGATAATCTTTCAATTTGTTATTTCAGAAAAGGCGAATATGAAAAAGCAGAAAAAATATCTGATGAACTTGTCGGGTCGGCACCAAACTTTGTCGAGGGCTTTTATCACGGCATACAGATTGCAATGAAACTTAACAAGTACGATAAAGCCGCAGAATATGCCGAAAAGCTGAAAGAATGTAAGCGTTCTGGAATGACAACGGTTACGGAGGAAGAAGTTAATAAGCTTATACAAGAGGTAAAGAATCACAATGAAAACACCATTGGCTGATAGAATACGTCCAAAGACGCTTGATGAAGTTGTCGGACAAAAGCACCTTATAGGTGAAGGAAAAATTTTAAGAAACATAATCGAAAATGACGAAGTACCGAATATGATATTTTACGGTCCGAGCGGAGTCGGTAAAACTACCATTGCAAACATAATCGCTCAAAAAACGGGTAAAACTTTGCATAGACTTAATGCGACAACTGCGTCCGTTGCTGACATAAAAAATATTGTATCAACGCTTGACAGCTTTTTGGCAATGGACGGAGTATTGCTGTACCTTGACGAAATACAGCATTTTAATAAGAAACAACAACAGTCTTTGCTTGAATTTATGGAAAACGGCAAGATAACGCTTATCGCAAGTACAACGGAAAATCCGTATTTTTATGTGTATAATGCGGTGCTTTCGAGAAGTGTTGTGTTTGAATTTAAACAGATTGAGCCGAGCGAGATTGAAAAGGCACTTGAAAGAGCGGTTGAAGAATTAAAGCAATCGGATTATAAAGGCTTTGACGTAACCGTTGACAAAGACGCAATACGGCATATGGCACACGTTTCAAACGGAGATGTGAGAAAGGCTTTAAATTCGCTTGAAGTTGCATTTATTGCAACACCGCCAAACAAAGATAAAAAAATACACATATCGCTTGACACGGCGGTACAGGCAACGCAAAAAAAAGCTATGCGTTACGACCGTGACGGTGACAGTCATTATGATATTTTAAGTGCGTTTCAAAAATCAATAAGAGGTTCAGATCCGGATGCGGCAGTTCATTATCTTGCAAGACTTGTTTCGGCAGGTGATTTGCCGAGCATTTGCCGCAGACTTTTGGTTATTTCGGCAGAGGATATAGGACTTGCATATCCCCAGGCTATATCGGTCGTGAAAGCTTGTGTTGACAGTGCCCTGCAGCTTGGTTTCCCGGAGGCGAGAATACCGCTTGCGGAAGCGGTTATTTTACTTGCAACCGCACCAAAATCAAATTCGGCAATAATGGCGATTGACAGTGCGTTGAGTGATATTGAGGGTATGGATACGGGCGATATACCGGAACATCTGAAAGATTCGCATTACGGCGGAGCAAAAAAACTCGGTCATGGAACAGAGTACAAATATCCGCACAGTTATGAAAATCATTATGTCAAACAGCAATATTTGCCTAATAACATTAGGGACACTAAATATTACGATTTTGGGGACAATAAAACCGAACAGTCGGCAAAAGTTTATTGGGACAGAATAAAGAAAGGAATTTGATTTATGAAAGACGGATTTGTAAGATGTGCAAGCGCAACTGTTGATATAAAGGTTGCGGACACTGATTATAATACATCAAATATAATAAAGGCAATCGAAGACGCGGCTCAAAATAATATAAAGCTTATAGTATTTCCGGAACTTTGCATAACGGGATATACTTGCGGTGATTTGTTTTTGCAGAAAATATTGCTTGACAGTGCAAAAGACAGCTTAATCAAAATAGCAAAAGCAACGGAAAATCTTGATATAACCGCTGTTGTCGGACTTCCGTACGTTGCGGAGCAGACACTTTATAATTGTGCCGCAGTGGTAAACGGGGGACACATAAAAGGTCTTGTTCCGAAACTTAATATTCCAAATTATGCCGAATTTTATGAGGTAAGACATTTTACGGCCGGTAAAAATGAAGTGACATATGTGAATATAAACGGTGAAGAAATACCGTTCGGTGCGAATATATTATTTAAAACAGATGCGTGTGAAGATTTTGTTCTTGCGGTTGAAATTTGCGAGGATTTGTGGACGGCTATGCCGCCTTCAGTCAACCACGCGCTTGCAGGTGCAACAATTATAGCAAATCTTTCTGCGAGCAATGAAGTTATTGCAAAAGATGAATACCGCGAAATGCTTGTAAAAAGTCAGTCTGCAAAACTTTATTGCGGTTATATTTATTCCGATGCGGGATACGGCGAATCAACGACTGACTTTGTATTTGCAGGTGATAATATGATTGCCGAAAACGGCACGATTTTGGCAAGAAGTAAAAGATTTAACAACGAATGTGTATATACCGAGCTTGATTTGGAAAGACTTGTGGGTGAGAGAAAAAAGAGCAATACCTATAATATAGTCGGCAGTGAAAAATATGTGAGTGTAAAACTTGATATTAATATCGGGGACACTAAAATAACACGATATGTCGATAAACAGCCGTTCGTTCCGTCAGACGACAAAAAACGTGAAAAACGCAGTGAAGAAATTCTTTCAATTCAGTCGCTGGGACTTAAAAAGCGACTTGACCATACAAATGCCAAAACGGCGGTTGTGGGTGTAAGCGGAGGACTTGACTCGACACTTGCACTTTTGGTAACCGTGCGTGCATTTGACAGTCTTAATCTTGACAGAAAGAATATAATCGCGGTAACAATGCCGTGTTTCGGTACAACGGACAGAACGTATAACAATGCGGTTAATTTTGCAAATTCGCTTGGTGTTACATTAAAAGAAGTAAATATCAAAGCGGCGGTAAATCAGCATTTTGCGGATATAGAACACGATCCGAATGTCTATGACGTCACATATGAAAATTCTCAGGCGAGAGAAAGAACTCAAATTCTTATGGACGTTGCAAACAAAAGCGGCGGCTTGGTAATCGGTACCGGTGACATGTCCGAGCTTGCACTCGGCTGGGCAACGTATAACGGCGACCATATGTCGATGTACGGCGTTAATGCGGGTGTTCCGAAAACACTCATTCGCTACCTTGTCGATTATGAGGCTAAACGTACAAATAACGATATATTGAAGAAAACATTACAGGATATATTGGATACACCTGTAAGTCCCGAACTTCTTCCGCCGAAAGACGGAAAAATATCTCAAAAGACCGAACATATTGTCGGTCCGTATGAACTTCACGATTTCTTTTTATATCATCTTATGCGTTTTGGTTCAAAGCCGTCAAAGATACTGAGATTGGCTGAAGTTGCGTTTGAGGGGATATATGACAGAGAAGTTATACTTGAATGGTTAAAGGTATTTTACAGAAGATTTTTTGCACAGCAATTCAAACGTTCGTGCCTGCCTGACGGTCCGAAAGTAGGAAGTGTTGCTCTTTCTCCGAGAGGCGATTGGCGAATGCCGTCCGACGCCTCATATCAAATTTGGGCGAAGGAGCTTGAAACACTTTAACGCCCTATTCTATGGAGGGATTTCGGTGTCAAAGAGTAAAGCTTGTTTAATTTTATCGGCATTTATTTACGGATTTGCACCGATATTGGCTAAATTTGCATACAAAAGCGGAGCAAACGGAATTACGCTTACTTTTTTGCGTACATTCCTAATGCTGCCGCTTTTATTTTTTATAATGATTTTCAGAAAAGTGTCGTTTAAACTTACAAAAAAAGAGCTTGTAGATATAATTCTACTTGGTGTGGTGGGTGGCTCATTTTCAATGATTTCACTTTATGCCGCATATGACTATATATCAACCGGACTTGCAACAACGCTCCATTTTATATATCCGCTTATAATCGTAATAACGTCGGCGGTGGTTTACAAAGAAAAAATCAAGAAGATAAAACTTCTTGCGGTTATGCTTGTCACGCTCGGAATGTTTATGTTTGTTGACCTTAATAATACAGCCGATAAAATCGGCGTGATACTTGCGATTTTGTCGGGGATATTTTATAGCTTTTATGTTGTTTATATGTATCGTTCCAAACTTGACGAAATGGACTATATAAAACTTACGTTTTATCTTATGATTATTATGAGTATCGGCACATATATTTTCGGTTTGACAACTGATAGCTTGGTGTTTGCGGAAATGGATTATAAAGCATGGATACTGTCGGTGGCTATATCACTTATTATAACGCTTGGAGCAGTGCCGCTTTTTCAAGTGGGAGTACGCTGTGAGGGTGCGTCAACCGCTGGGATAGTATCGGCATTTGAGCCGATTACTTCAATAATACTAGGTGCGATATTCTTGGGCGAAACAATGGGATTGGTGCAGTATATCGGCGGTGGTTTGATAATTTTGGGTGTGGTATTGGCAGAAAAGTATGGATAATTTATAAATAAACATTAGATAAGACAACCTCTGATTACATTGGTTGTCTTTATTTTTGCCAAATGCCTTGATTTTTTTCTGTGTTTGTGTAATAATACATATTGGATAATAATGCGGAGATAAAAATATGAGAAAAGTTAATACCACAATTAAATATATAGAACCGTATTCAATCGCGGAAGATGCCGAAATTGAAGTCGGGGATAAGCTGATAAGCATCAACGGACACGATTTTCACGATATACTGGAATATCGCTATCTTACAGCCGAATATGAAGTTACTCTCGAAATACTGAAAAAGGACGGTACTACCGAAGTTATAACGGTTGAAAATGATTACGACGATATAGGTATTGAATTTGAAGAGGGACTTATTGACGAGGCACAAAGTTGTCGAAATAAGTGTATATTCTGTTTTATAGATCAGTTGCCTAAAGGTATGCGTGAAACGGTTTATTTTAAAGATGATGATACGAGATTATCGTTTTTGCAGGGAAACTATGTAACGCTTACGAATATGTCAGACGAAGAAATAGACAGACTTATAAAAATGCGTGTTTCGCCGATTAACGTATCGGTTCAGGCAACCAATCCCGAACTTAGATGTAAAATGCTGAATAATCGTTTTGCGGGTAAGTGCTATGACATAATGAAAAAGTTTGCGGCTAATAATATTTATATGAACTGTCAGATAGTGCTTTGTCCCGAAATTAATGACGGCAAGGAACTTGACAGGTCAATATCCGAGCTGGCGGCACTGTTCCCGAATGTAAACAGTGTATCAATCGTTCCTGTCGGTCTTACACGCTATCGTGACGGACTTTATCCGCTGAAACCGTTTACAAAGGAAACTTCCGCACAAACAATAAAACAAGTTGAGACTTGGCAGAAAAAACTGTATGATAAACTTGGAACAAGGCTAATTTATCTTTCTGACGAATTTTATTTGAATGCGGAATTGCCTATACCTGACGCAGAAGTGTATGAGGGTTTTCCGCAGCTTGAAAACGGTGTAGGATTGATTGCCAGTATGGCAGAAGAATTTGATTCGGCAATTAAACTTGTGAAAAACAAAAAGTATGACAGAAATGTAACTCTTGTAACGGGTGAGGCGGCGGCATCTTTTATAACGGGTTTGTCGGAACGTCTTATGGAAAAGACAGACGTAAAGATAACTGTTTATGCGATAAAAAATAACTTTTTCGGCGGAGGCGTAAACGTTTCGGGACTTGTCACGGGCGGAGATATAATCGACCAGCTTAAAGACAAGCCTATAGGGGATATAATGCTTATTCCGCACAGTATGCTGAGAGATGAAGACGGGATTTTCCTTGATGATTTGACTGTATCAGACGTTGAAAAAGCATTGAATGTGAAGATAGAGCCTGTCATAAATGACGGATATGAATTTATTGAGAAAATCTTGGGAGAAGAACTTGAATTTTAAAAGGAGAAGAATATGAAACCATTGGTAGCGATAGTCGGCAGACCGAACGTCGGAAAATCGACTTTGTTTAATAAGATAACAGGAAAGAGAATAAGTATAGTAGAGGACACACCGGGTGTAACGCGTGACAGAATTTATTCTGACGCAGTGTGGCTTGACAAGCACTTTACGCTTATCGATACAGGCGGTATCGAGCCTGCGTCAAAGGACGAAATCCTTGTACAAATGCGCCGTCAGGCACAGCTTGCTATTGAAATGGCAGACGTTGTTGTGCTTATGACAAACGTAAAAGACGGTGTTACGGCAAATGACCAGGACGTTGCACAAATGCTTTTAAAGGCGAAGAAAAAGATTGTGCTTGCCGTAAACAAGGTTGACAATACAGGCGATCCGCCGTTTGAATTTTATGAATTTTATAATTTGGGACTTGGCGATCCGATTGCTATTTCATCAACTCACGGTTTGGGTGTAGGTGATTTGCTTGACGAAGTTACTCACTTGTTCCCTGAGGACGCAGATACGTCAGATGACGAGGACGAAATTAAAGTTGCGGTAATCGGTAAACCGAATGCAGGTAAATCGTCGCTTATAAATAAAATTTTGGGTGAGGACAGAGTTATTGTAAGTAACATCGCAGGAACAACGCGTGACGCAATCGACTCACATTACGAAAAGAACGGCGACAAGTATCTGTTTATCGATACCGCCGGTATGAGAAAACGCGGTAAGATTGACGAAAACGTAGAGCGTTATAGTGTTGTACGTTCGCTTGCGGCGGTTGACAGAAGTGACGTGTGTGTTATTATGATTGACGCAAACGAGGGTATTACAGAACAGGACACAAAGGTTGCCGGCTATGCTCACGAGCAGGGTAAGGCTTGTATTTTTGCGGTTAATAAGTGGGATATTGTTTCTAAAGACACAAAGACTATGAAAAACTTTACAATGCGTGTGCGTGAAGAATTTGCGTTTATGTCTTATGCGGAAATTATATTCATCAGTGCAAAGACAGGTCAGAGAGTTGACAAGCTTTTGGAACTTATCAAGAAAGTAAATGAGCAGCACAAGAGAAGAATTACAACCGGTATGCTTAACGACGTCTTAAACGAAGCAATGGCAAAGCAACAGCCACCGTCAGACAAGGGCAGACGTTTAAAGGTTTACTACGGTACACAGGCTGCAACAGCACCGCCGACATTTATTTTGTTCGCAAATTCAAAGGATTTGTTCCACTATTCGTATTTGAGATTTATCGAAAATCAAGTGCGTGAGGCATTTGGTTTTGAGGGAACACCTATAAAGTTTATCGTAAGAGAGAAAAATGAAAAGAAAATGTAATGGGAGATAGTTATGACATATTTAATAATTGCCCTGACGGCAATAGTATCATATTTAATCGGTTCGGTTAATTTTTCTATACTGCTTTCAAAAATGCTGAGCGGTAAGGATATCCGTGAAAGCGGTTCGGGAAATGCGGGTGCAACGAATATGCTAAGAACATACGGCAAGAAAATGGGTGTTATAACACTGTTGCTTGACGTGTTAAAAGGCATAGTCGTGATACTTTTATCAAGACTTGTAAAAAATATTGCGGGTACAGATGAAATATATCCTGTTATAAGCTATATCGCAGGTGTATGCGTAATTCTCGGTCATAATTTTCCGCTTTACTTCGGATTTAAAGGCGGCAAAGGCGTTGCGACTTCGCTTGGTGTTGTGTTAATGCTTGACTGGAAAGTCGGACTTATTGTGGCTGTCGTTGCAATAGCGGTTATGGCAGTAACAAGGTATGTATCGCTCGGTTCAATCTTGGGCGGTGCAATGTACATAGTTATAGAAATCGTTAAAATGATTGTTACAAAGAACGTTGATGCAATTCAGCTTATGTGCGTTGTTATTATCGGCGGACTTTTAATAGCAAGACATCATGCAAATATAAAGAGATTGTTAAATGGTACAGAAAACAAACTTGGAGCAAAAAAAGGAGAAGTAAAATGAAAATTGCAGTAATTGGCTCAGGCGGTTGGGGAACTGCCATAGCGATACTTTTATCTTCAAGAGGACATAATGTATATTTATGGTCGTGGATACAGGAAGAAACGGACAGACTGAAAAAAGACAGAGAAAACAAAGAATTTTTGCCGGGAGTGAAATTTCCGGATACAATTTATTGCAGTCACGATATGGCTGAATGTACAGACGGAGCGGAGCTTATTATAACAGCCGCACCGTCACCGGCAACGAGAACAACGGCGAAACAGCTTTCGCCGCACGTTAAAGAGGGACAGAAAATAGTAAATATATCAAAGGGACTTGAAGAAGGTACACTTTTACGTCTTTCGCAGGTGTATAAAGAAGAAATTCCGCAGGCGGATATATCTGTTATGAGCGGTCCGTCACACGCAGAGGAGGTTTCAAGAGGACTTCCTACAACGAATGTTGTTGCGTCGGAGCATATTGATACGGCTAAATTTATTCAAGACGTGTTTATGGGCGATATGTTCAGAGTGTACACTTCAACCGATATAATCGGTGTTGAACTTGGCGGAGCACTTAAAAACGTTATCGCACTTTGTGCGGGAATAAGTGACGGACTTGGTTACGGCGACAATACAAAAGCGGCACTTATGACAAGAGGTCTTGCTGAAATTGCAAGACTCGGCAAGGCTATGGGTGCAAATGAAAAGACATTTATGGGACTTAGCGGTGTAGGTGATTTGATTGTTACTTGCACAAGTATGCATTCGAGAAACAGACGTGCCGGAATACTGTTGGGTCAAGGCAAGAGTTTAAAGGAAACTTTGGAAAGCGTTCATATGGTTGTTGAGGGTGTAAACACCGCAACGGCGGCATATGAAATGGCACACAAATATAATGTTGAAATGCCTATTGTTGAAGAAGCTTATAATATTTTGTACAATGGCAGAAATGCAAGAGAAGCGGTATTATTGCTTATGACACGGGAGAAAAGAGAAGAAAAATGAATGTCATCGTAGTAGGCGGCGGTAAGGTCGGCAGAAAGCTTGTAGAGGATTTTAATTATGAGGGCGACGACGTAGTTCTTATTGATATTAAAAGTGAAATCTGCGACCGAATTCAAGATGATTATGATGTAAGGTGCGTATGCGGGAGCGGTACTGACCTTGAAACTTTGCGCGAGGCGGAGGCTAACAAGGCGGACATATTTATTGCCGTTACGGAAAATGACGAATTTAACGCACTTTGCACCGTTATGGCTAAAAAACTCGGTGCGGACAGATGTGTTGCAAGAGTGAGAAACAGAGAATATTTTAAACAGCTTGATTTTATGCGTAACGCTCTCGGAATAAATCTTATAGTAAATCCCGAATATGCAACTGCTTGCGAAATATCGAGAATACTTCGTTTCCCTGCCGCAATTAAAACAGAAACTTTCGCAAAAGGCAGAATTGAACTTATTGAATTTAACATCAGTTCGGATAATGCACTTTGCGGAAAAGCTATTTTTGAGATATACAAAAAGTTTAAGATAAAACTTCTTATATGTGCGGTGCAACGCGGTAATGAGGTGTATATTCCGAACGGTGATTTTGTTATCGAAAGCGGAGATAAACTTCACATAACCGCATCTCACAGAGATGTTGCGAAATTTATGCGTGAGATAGGTGTTATAAACACAAAGGTTAAAACCGCAATTATAATCGGCGGCGGAAGAATATCGTTTTATCTTGCGAAACAGCTTCTTGAAAGCGGCATAAGGGTTAAAATTATAGAACACAATATGAACAGATGTAAGGAATTGACCGAGCATTTGCCGAAAGCGGATATTGTGTGTGCCGACGGAACAGATAAGCACGTTCTTGCGCAAGAGGGCATTGACAGAGTTGATTCGCTTGTTGCACTGACGGGTATTGACGAAGAAAATATGATTATATCAATGTATTCGCAGTCAAGATTTGTCGATAAGATAGTAACAAAGGTAAACCGTCTTTCGTTTGCGGAGCTTATGGAAAACACAGGCGTGTACAGTATTGTTACGCCTAAAAACATAACCGCAAATATTATAATCGGTTACACAAGAGCGATGAAATCGGCAAAGGATACGGAAATGAGAAGTCTTTACCGAATAGTAAACAATAAAGCTGAAGCTATGGAATTCAGAGTTACAAGAGAATCCGAGCTTACTTCAAAGTCACTTTCACAGATTAAGATGAAACATAATGCTTTGATTGCGGCAATTCTCAGAAATAACAAGATTATGCTGCCGGACGGTGAAAGTAAACTTGAAGTCGGTGATACGGTTGTGATTATGACAACGCATCATATTGCCACACTCGGCGATATACTTGCATAGCGGTTACGAAAGGAAAAGATATGAATTATAGGATGATAGCATATTCCGTAGGACGAATACTTGTAGCCGTTGCGGCAACAATGCTTGCACCTTTGGGATTGTCTTTGCTTTACGGTGAGTCAATAGCTTTGGCGTATGTAATACCGATAGTAATATCCGTATTAATCGGACTTTGTGTATCTGCAAAAGCACCGAAAAATAAAAGCCTTTACGGACGTGACGGAATGTTTATCGTTGCGATAGGCTGGATTGTAATATCAATAATCGGTTGTCTGCCGTTTTATATCAGCGGTCAGATACCGAGTTTTGTGGACAGTTTTTTTGAAACGGTGTCAGGTTTTACAACAACCGGTTCATCTATACTTACAAATGTCGAGGCACTTGACAAGAGCTTGCTTTTTTGGCGAAGCTTTACTCATTGGCTCGGCGGTATGGGTGTACTCGCGTTTGCAATGGCGATTTTTTCGTCAAAGGATACAAGAACAACTCATATGATGAGAGCGGAAATGCCGGGACCTGTTGTAGGCAAACTTGCAAGCAGATGGCAGTTTTCGCTTAGAATACTTTACGGAATATATATAGCGCTTACGGTCATTGAATTTGTGCTTTTGCTGTTTGGCGGTATGCCTGTATTTGACAGCTTGCTCCATACGTTCGGCACAGCCGGTACAGGCGGTTTCGGAATAAAGAATAGTTCCGTTGCGTATTATAACAGTGCATATATCGATTATGTTATCGGTATATTTATGATGTTGTTCGGATTGAATTTTAACGTGTATTTCTTGATAATTGCAAGAAAATTCTCGCAGATAAAGAATAATGACGAAGTTAAGTGGTATATAGGAATGATGATAGGTGCAACGGTAATTATTGCACTTAATATTATGCCTATGTATCACGGATTTGGCAGAGCGTTCAGATATTCATTCTTCCAAGTGTCGTCAATTATGACAACGACGGGATATTCAACTGCCGACTTTGTGCGTTGGCCTATGCTTTCACAGATTATACTTGTATTATTGATGGTAGTCGGCGCGTGTGCAGGCTCAACAAGCGGCGGTATGAAAGTTACAAGATTTATTATACTTATGAAAACAGCCACTCACTCAATAAAAAAAGCGGTAAGTCCGCGAAGTATATTTTCGGTTAAGGTTGACGGCAAAACGGTTGAAAAGAATATTGTAAACGGTGTGTTGGGATATTTCGTTGTATATATGTTGTTTGCGGCTGTGTCAATTCTTCTTATCAGCTTTGATAATAAGGACTTTACAACAACGGTTACTGCCGTAATTGCGACTATGAACAACATTGGTCCGGGATTGGGATTGGTAGGTCCGACAGGCAGTTTTGCCGATTTCTCGGCATTGTCAAAAATAGCGATGTCAATAGGTATGCTTGTAGGCAGACTTGAATTTTATCCGATACTTATATTGTTTTCGCCGTATGCGTGGAAACGAACTTAAAGAGTCTGACGACAGCTCCGAAAATTACATCGGAAGATGTGATTTTTGAGTATTTTTTGGAGGAAGCAAATAAATATGAATATTATCAGAAAAAATTTATTTCACAAAAGAATAAATACGGCAAGGTGTATTTCGTTTGGATTTGCGTTGATTATCCTTGTCGGAGCATTACTTTTAATGTTGCCGATTTCGTCAAAAGAAAGAGTTGTGACACCGTTTTTGTCGGCACTGTTTACAACAACGTCCGCAACTTGCGTAACAGGACTTACGCTTATAAATGTCGGTGCATATTTCAGCTTGTTCGGACAAGCGGTGATACTGTTTTTAATTCAGCTCGGCGGTTTGGGATTTATGACGATACTTTGTATTGTGTTTATAGTTTCAAACCGACAAATCGGACTTAGAAACAGAATGCTTATAGCTCAGACAATGGGTACGGAAAGCCTTGAGGGAATAGTCAAACTTGCAAAGCACGTTTTGTATATAACGGGAATTATAGAATTGTCGGGCGCGATAGTGCTTTCAATACGCTTTGTACCGAAATACGGATTTTTTAAAGGAATGTGGTTTAGTATATTTCATTCCGTATCGGCATTTTGCAATGCGGGATTTGATATAATCGGTGACGGAAAAAGTATGCTTTCATACAGACACGATCCGCTTGTGCTTTGTACGCTTGCGATACTTGTTGCCATAGGCGGATTGGGTTTTATTGTGTGGGAGGATATTATCGCAAAAAAATCGTGGAAACGACTTAACGTGTATTCAAAAGTAATAATTTTGGCACAGATATTTTTTATTGTCGTGGGTACATTTGTGTATTTCATTCTTGAATACGGCAACATAAATACAATCGGTGCTGAAAGTGTCGGTCAGAAAATATTGGCGTCATTCTTTCAGTCGGTCACAACAAGAACGGCCGGATTTGACGCACTTATACAGAATAATTTAACCGACTTGTCAAAGGCTTGGGGAACGGTGCTTATGATGATAGGCGGCGCTTCAGGCTCGACTGCGGGCGGCGTAAAGCTCGGAACGGCTGTACTTGTAATAATGACTTTGATTTCCGTATTGCGTGGCAAATCTGATGTTGTTATTCACGGCAGAAGAGTTGCACACACGACTATTCTTCACGCAATGGCATTGCTTGTCTTGTGGCTTATGCTTGTTGTGGGCGGTTCGGTGCTTATAAGTTATATTGATAATCAAGATTTGATAAATTCGATATACGAAGCTGCGTCGGCATACAGTACGGTCGGTCTTTCGGTCGGTGTATCGGGGAGCGCGTCCACATTTACAAAGATTTTGCTTATAGTGTATATGTTCTTCGGCAGAGTGGGCATTATGACGATAAGCGTTGTGTTTATGACTCGCATCAGAAAAACTAATGATATAAGGTATCCGGAATGTAGTTTCATTGTCGGATAGCAGAAAGGCTAGGGATTTGTTATGAAAACTTTTACAGTAATAGGATTGGGCAGGTTCGGAACATCTGTTGCAATGCAACTTTTTAATATGGGTTATGAAGTGCTTGCGATAGACAAAAATATGGATAAAATAAACGCTATTGCAAATTTGGTAACAAGAGCGGCTTGTACCGACGCAAAAGACGAAAGCTTGTTAAAACAACTTGGAGTGAAAAACTCGGATTGTGCAATCGTGTGTATCGGCGGTGACGATATAACGGACAGCGTACTTACAACTCTTGCACTAAAAGATATGGGAGTTAAGCAGGTTGTCTGTAAAGCAAAGGATAATATGCACAAAACCGTACTGAAAAAAGTCGGTGCGGATAATGTTATAATTCCCGAACAGGAGGCAGGCATTAAAGCCGCAATAGAACTTGTTTCGGACAGATTGTTTGATATAATTGAATTGTCGGACGAATACAGTATTGTGGACGCTGTTGTACCGAACACATGGATAGGCAAGAGCATTATGGAATTGTCTGTTCGTAAAAAATATAACGTAAATATTGTTGCGATAAAGAGTAATAACGGCGGTAAGGTGAATATTTCACCTGAACCCGAATACAAATTTAAAGATACCGATATTGTCGTGCTTGTAGGAGATATCGAGTCGATAAACAGATTGGAAAGTATATAAAAGAATGTATATAAAAAGTATTGCTGAAAATGCAATACTTTTTTATTTGTTTTAAACAAGAAAGTAATGAATTATATATGAAAAACTTACAAAGAATAAAAATATCAAAAAAACTATTGACAAAAGTTTAACAATTTCGTATAATAGTGTTGTAAAGATTGATAAATAAATAACGATAAAAATTTATCAATCTAAATAAACAAAGTTAATAATAAAAATTCGGAAGATTTCATACTATGTCAAAACAGAGTCTTCTGTATAAACATCTTATCAGCCTACAATAAGATGTAAAGAAAACTAACAACCCGTAGGCAGAAAGGCTATGGAATTATTATGGCAGAGATTAACGTAAATGAAATGATTGACGGCTACGTTGCAAAAGCACAAAAAGCTTTGAACGAATTTATGGCACTTAATCAAGAACAGATTGACGCAATCGTAAAGGCAATGACTCTTGCAGGTCTTGACAAGCATATGGAGCTTGCAAAGATGGCTGTTGAGGAAACAGGCAGAGGCGTGTATGAGGACAAAATAACAAAGAATATGTTTGCAACAGAATATGTTTATCATTCAATCAAGAATGAAAAAACAGTCGGTGTTATTGCTGAAAACGACCTTGAAGATTACGAAATTATAGCAGAGCCTGTAGGCGTTGTATGTGGTGTTACACCTGTTACAAACCCTACATCAACAACAATGTTTAAGGCTTTGATTTCCGTTAAGTCAAGAAACCCTATTATTTTCGGTTTCCACCCGGGCGCTCAAAAATGCAGTGCGGCGGCTGCCAAGATAGTTCTTGATGCGGCAGTTGCGGCAGGTGCACCTGAAAACTGTATACAGTGGATTGAATACCCATCAATCGAGGCAACAAACGCACTGATGAATCATCCGGGTGTTGCAACAGTTCTTGCGACAGGCGGCAGCGGAATGGTTAAGGCGGCATACTCAACAGGTAAGCCTGCACTTGGCGTCGGTCCGGGTAACGTACCTTGCTACATTCATAAGAGTGCTGACCTTGAACAAGCGGTTAACGACCTTATCCTTTCAAAAACATTCGACAACGGTATGATTTGTGCGTCTGAACAAGCCGCAATCGTAGATAAGGCAATCGCACCGAAATTTGAAAGACTTATGAAGAAATACGGCTGCTACTTTGCAAAGCCTGACGAAATTAAAAAGCTTAGCGATTACTGCATCGACAGTGAAAAGGGTGCTGTAAACCCTGTAATTGTAGGTAAGCCTGCAACATGGATTGCGGAGCAAGCGGGAGTGAAAGTTCCTGAGGGTACGAAAATTCTTCTTGCAAAACTTGACGGCGTAGGCCCTGAATATCCGCTTTCAAGAGAAAAGTTGAGTCCGGTACTTGCATACTTTATCGTTGATTCAACAGAAGAAGGAATCGACAGAGCAGAAGAAATGGTTATGTTCCACGGTATGGGACACTCGGCTGTTATTCACGCAAATGATGAAGATGTAATTCAAAAGTATGCTGCAACAATGAAAGCAAGCCGTCTTATCGTAAATTCACCGTCATCACACGGTGCAATCGGTGACATTTATAATACAAATATGCCGTCACTTACACTTGGTTGCGGTAGCTACGGCGGTAACAGTGTCAGCGGTAACGTTACAACGGTGAACCTTATAAATCAGAAGAGAGTGGCTAAGAGGAGAGTAAATATGCAGTGGTTTAAAGTTCCGGATAAGATTTATTTTGAGCATAATTCAATTCAGTACCTTGAAAAAATGCCGAATATCACTCGTGCATTTATCGTAACAGACCCGGGTATGGTTTCTCTTGGTTATGTAGATAAGATTTTGTATTACCTAAGAAAGAGAACGGAGCACGTTCATTGTGAAATTTTCTCAGATGTAGAGCCTGACCCGTCAATCGAAACAGTAAAACGCGGTGCACAGATGATGGACGAATTTAAGCCTGACGTAATTATCGCACTTGGCGGAGGCAGTGCAATGGACGCCGCAAAGGGTATGTGGCTGTTCTATGAACACCCTGATGTAGACTTTAATTCACTGAGACTTCGTTTCCTTGATATAAGAAAACGTGCGTTTAAGTTCCCTAAGATGGGTAATAAGGCACAACTTGTAGCTATTCCGACAACTTCCGGTACAGGTAGTGAAGTAACAAGTTTTGCGGTTATTTCGGATAAGAAGAATAATATGAAGTATCCTCTTGCAGACTACGAACTAACACCGAATATTGCGATTATCGACCCGCAGTTTGTAATGTCACTTCCGAAATCAGCAACTGCCGACACAGGTCTTGACGTGCTTACACACGCACTTGAGGCGTATGTATCTGTAATGGCGTCGGATTACACAGACGGTCTTGCAATGAAAGCTATTCAGCTTGTATTCAAGTATCTTCCGAGAGCATACAAGAACGGTGCTGAGGACGCAGAGGCAAGAGAAAAGATGCACAATGCAAGTTGTATGGCAGGTATGGCATTTACAAACGCATTCTTGGGACTAAATCACTCAATCGCTCATAAAATCGGCGGTGAGTATCACGTCCCTCACGGCAGAGCAAATGCAGTATTGTTGCCGCACGTAATTAAGTATAATGCGTCGACACCTTCAAAGTTTGTGTCATTCCCTAAGTATAAGAAGTTCATTGCAGATGAAAAGTATGCTGAAATCGCAGCATTCTTGGGACTTCCTGCAAAAACAACAGAAGAGGGTGTACAGAGCCTTATAAATGCGGTTATAGACCTTATGAAAGAAGTTAATGAGCCGTTGTCATTCTCTGAATGCGGAATTGATGAAGAAACTTATATGAGAAATGTTCCTGACATTGCAAACAAGGCTTTTGAGGATCAGTGTACAACTGCAAATCCGAAGTTGCCGCTTGTTAAGGAAATTGAACAGATTATGAGAGACGCTTATAAAGGTGTAAACTAATTGTTGAAATTTATCGGAAATAGGTATATAATTGATTGCGGAATATAAAGTTCTGTATTCCATAATCAATCAACGGGGGTTACCGAAAGGTAGCCCCTTTTCCTTTTTACTCAAAATAACGTAATGTCAGAATTTGTTGTGAAACGAAAAAATAATGAAAATGTCATATAAAAGCACTCATTTTATGTTATAATATAAATAATTAATTTAATCGGCATATAATAAATTAGGAAGGAGCGATTTTAAAATGGAAGAAGTATTTGATAAAATAAAGGAACACGCAAACAAAGCTAAGGACAGCGCGGTGCAGGTGACAAAAACAGTCATTGAGAAAACAAACAACATAGTAAACCAAACAAAATTAAAGTTTTCAATAAGCGAAACGAAAAGCAAAATTAAGGACATCTATACCGAAATCGGTAAGTCTGTATATGAAAATTATAAATCAACAGGCGAAGTGATTGACGATATGGAAGAAAAGTTCGCTAAAATCGACGCTATGACTGAGGAAGTTAACGAGCTTAAAGAACAGCTTTATCAGCTTAAAGAAAACGTAAAGTGTCCGAAATGCGGTGCGTATAATCATTCTGATGATGTGTACTGCTCAAAGTGCGGTGAAAGAATTTACAACGTAAATTCAGACGATACAGACAGTTATGACGATGATGAAGTTGTTATAATAAACGCTAAAAAACCTGAAACAGAAGAGGATTAATTATATGTCCGGTAGATTTGATAAGTTTTTTGATTATGCCTATGAAAAGGGCAGAGATATAGCTAAGAAATTTCACGGAAATAAGGGTGACAAGATGGATAAAAAGGGAATGAACATAGAATCATATGACGGTCAGGACGCTTTTTACACAGGCACTGACGAGGAATATGAAGAATTTTTGAAAAATGTCGATGTAAAAACAGATAATGATGCCGACGCAGAGCCTGTTGAAAACACTCAAAGAATTAATTTGAACGAAACGATTAATATTCAAAGTGTTATTGATAAATTCAAGAAAAAAGCCGGTGACATTGAAAACGGCGCAAGAAAGTTTAAAGACACGGTTGTAAGCAAGGTTGATGAATTTAAAGCTAAAAAAGAAGCCGAAAATACAACTGAGGCTGAAAACGAAAAAGAAGAAAAAAAGAAAGATAATTCTTTTGAAAAGGTTGTAAAAACGGCAGAGGATATTAAGGAAGATATTAAAAATGCCGTTGACGAAAGCGGTATAAAGGAAAAAGTTAAGAATACCGTTAAAAATTCGGTTGAAAAGATTGACAATAAGCTTGATAACATTCGCGAAAGCGTTGTTTCTGTATCTGAAATGTCAGACAGATTTGATGATGTTGAAAGCAAAATTCAAAATGTGTCAGAGGATATTGACGGCTTGAAATCGAAGATTAAAGATATTTCGGAAAAGTTGAATATTATTGATGTTCAAGATAACGAAAGAATGAAAGAACATAAGGATAATTATTCCGAGATCAAAAATTCGGTTGATGAAATAGCGAAAAGTGTTTCGGAAGTTAAACAAGCATTTAATTCGATTTCAAAACTTAATGACAGTGTGTTCGATTTGAAGAATACACAACTTAATACAAAAAATACAATTTCAGAACTTGAATCGAGTTTTGTAAAACTTAAAAAGAAATGCGTTCTCGGTGTAACAGTGCTTAGCATTTTAAGTGCGATTGTGATTGTGCTTGAAGTTGTATTAATGCTTTCATAAAATTGAATTATACATGAAAAGATCATAAGTAAATTATGGTCTTTTTGTAAACAATTTTTTAAATCTATTGACATAAACGTCAATAAGGAATATACTAATATGTGTTGTATGTGTTAAACATATAACGAATATAACGACTTATCTGCCCGCTGATAAGCGTTAGAATATAATAATTGTGGGCAGAAAGGCTATGGAATATAATTATGAATTTTGGCAGATTTGGAAAAATAGCAAGTGTATCATTGATTGGTGCAATGCTGCTTGCAGGTTGTTCGGGAAACGGTCAAACTGTTATGAAAATAGGCGATACTAATATTACGGAAGGTGCGGTTAATTTCTTCGCAAATTACGGAATGGGTACAGAGGACGTAGACACCGCAGTTGATAATCTAAAGCAAGAATATCTTCTAAAAGAAGTTGCAAAGGCAATGGATATAACTCTAACCGACGATGAGGCTAAACAAGTTAAAAGCACTATTTCAAATTTTAAGGCTCAACAGGGCGGTAAAAAAGCCGGCGATAAGTTGCTTAAAAAGTACGGTGTTGATGATGATATAATGGAAACAATTATTTCGGCATCAACATATTCAAAGCAGATAATGGATCAGCTTGACGTTGCAGAACCGACAGATGATGAAGTTAAGCAATATTTCGTAGATAATTATTTAAGAGCAAAGCATATTCTTATTTCAACAAAGGATATGACGACAGGTGCAGATCTTGATGAAGACAAGCTTGCAGAGGCTGAAAAGAAAGCAAACGAAATTCTTGAAAGAGCAAAGAACGGTGAAGATTTCGATGCACTTATAAAGGAATACAATGAAGACCCGGGTATGGAATCAAATCAAGACGGATACTTCTTTACAGACGGTGAAATGGTTTCTGAATTTGAAGATGCGACAAAGTCAATCGAGCCGGGCGAAATTACAATGTGTAAATCAGACTACGGTTATCACATCATAAAAAGATTACCGATAGACGAATCGGATTCAAAGTTCAGTGAGTATTTGGAAAACAATAAATCAGCAGTTCAGTCGGCAGTCACTTCAAAGAAACAAGAAGAGGCTCTTGAAAAGAAAGCTGAAGAATTGGGTATCAAGGTAGAGGTAAACCAAGATAAGATTGATAAAATGGTTATTCAGCCAAAGGATACGCCGGAACCTACAACAGAGGCTAAATAAAATGACAAATCAAGCAAGTCTGTTATAAAAACAGACTTGCTTTTTTAATCTTTTTTCGTACAAAAGTCTTGACTAATGTCAAAAAGTATGGTATAATTTCATATGTTGTTGACAAGTATGCCGATGTGGCGGAACTGGCAGACGCCCGGGACTTAAAATCCCGTGGGAAGAAATTCCCGTACCGGTTCGACCCCGGTCATCGGCACCAAATGACTTAGAACTTTGTTCTAAGTCATTTTTTGTTGAAAAAATATAATATTAATTAGTGAAATAATATTGTAATACAAAACAAAATATGATAAAATAAAACTGATGGGCGGTATTTCGGAAGAAAATTGCACCTGACATTTAGTGCGTTGCGGTGATATTATCGGAGGTGATAATATAAACGCAATAGGATTTATCGGAGCGGGAAAATGCGGTATGAGTCTGGCTTACTATTTCAGAAGCAAGGGCGTAAATGTAATCGGTTTCTCGTCACGAAGTAACAATACAGAAGATTTTGAGCTTTACAGCCGTGAAAAGCTTATAAATAATAGTGACATAATTTTTATAACTACAAATGATGATAATATCCAAACGATTTGGAACAAAATCAAAGATATGAATTTAAAAGAGAAAATTATATGTCATTGCAGCGGCTCTGTGTCAAGTGAAATTTTTAAAGGTGCAGACAGTGAAAATGTTTGCAGTGTTCATCCGATGCTGGCATTTAACAGCAAGCATACGTCATTAAATGCAATATCAAACGCTTTTTTTACAGTCGAAGGCGGCGGAAAAGCAGTTGATACTGTTTCAGAAATTCTTTCATTATGCGGTAACAGATTTAAGATTATTACATCGGAAAATAAAGCCAAATACCATGCGGCGGCGTGTTTTGCGTCAAATTTTGTCGTATCGGTTTGCTATAAGGCAACGGAGCTTTTACAGGAGTGCGGTTTTTCAAAGTCAGAAAGTGAGAGTGCACTGTCAACACTGATGAAGTGCAATATGGACAATATACTTAAAGTCGGTTGTGAAAAAGCAATCACAGGACCTGCGGCAAGAGGGGACATGGCGACTATTGAAAAACATATTGAAGTGCTTGATGAAAGAACAAGAGAGTTATACAAAGAACTGACAAATGTTATATTTGATATGAAAAACGGAGGAATAGAATGAAAAACACAACAGTAACCTTTAAAAATAAGAAAACTGACGGTGAAAAAATTACAATGCTTACGGCTTATGATTACACAACAGCAAAACTTGAGGACGAGGCAGGCGTTGATTCAATACTTGTAGGCGATTCGCTTGGTATGGTTATTATGGGATATGACAGTACATTGTCTGTGACAATGGAAGATATGATACATCACAGTAAAATCGTTGCAAGAGGTGCAAAAAATGCACTTGTCGTAACAGATATGCCATTTATGTCGTATCAAACATCTGTGTATGACGCAGTTGTGAACGCAGGCAGACTCATAAAAGAAGGTCATGCCGATGCGGTTAAACTTGAGGGCGGAGTTAAATTTGAGGAACATATAAGAAAAATCGTAGACGCGTCTATTCCTGTTGTCGGTCATATCGGAATGACGCCTCAATCGGTCAACGCGTTCGGCGGCTTTAAGGTTCAAGGCAAAAATATAGATGACGCAAAACGAATTATAGATGACGCAAAAGCGGTTGAAAGAGCCGGCGCATTTGCGGTTGTTTTGGAATGTGTACCGACACCTCTTGCAACATATATAACTGAAATTCTTTCAATTCCTACAATAGGAATCGGTGCGGGCAACGGCTGTGACGGTCAGGTGCTTGTATATCAGGATATGCTTGGAATGTATTCCGATTTTACACCGAAGTTTGTAAAGAAATATGGTGAATTGGGCGAGAGTATGAAAAAATGCTTTAAGGAATATTGCAGCGAAGTGAAAAACGGTACATTCCCAAAAGAGGAAAATTCGTTTAAAATGAGCGAAGAAGTTATGAAACAAATAACGGAGGAAAAATAAAATGCAGATAGTAAAAACAATAGATGAAGTAAGGAAAACAGTTAAAGCATGGAAAAAAGAAGGACTTACGGTTGGTCTTGTTCCTACAATGGGTTATCTTCACGAAGGACATAAAAGCCTTATAGAGCGTGCGGTAAAGGAAAATGACAGAGTTGTTGTAAGTGATTTTGTAAATCCTACACAGTTCGGTCCTAACGAAGATTTTGAAAGCTATCCGAGAGATATTAATGCGGATACGAAACTTTGCGAAAGTGCGGGTGCGTCAATTATATTTAATCCTGAAGCTGATGAAATGTATGACAATGCACTTACATTTGTTGATATGAACAAGATTACAAAGGTACTTTGCGGTAAAACAAGACCTATTCATTTTTCCGGTGTGTGTACTGTTGTAAGTAAGCTGTTCAATATCGTTCAGCCTGACAGAGCGTATTTCGGTCAAAAGGATGCGCAACAGTTGTGCGTAATAAAGAAGATGGTTAAGGACTTGAACTTTGATATTGAAATAGTCGGTTGTCCTATAATTCGTGAAAATGACGGTTTGGCAAAGAGTTCAAGAAACACATATCTAAACACAGACGAACGCAAGGCGGCACTATGCCTTTCACGTTCTCTTGAAATCGGCAAGAAGATGATTGCAGACGGCGAAACAGACGTAAAGACAATTATTTCGGCAATCAAAGCGGAGATTGGAAAAGAACCTCTTGCAAAGATTGACTATGTGGAAATGGTTGACTTCAATCAGCTTGAAACACTTGAAAAAGTACAAAAGCCGCTCCTTTGTGCAATGGCGGTATATATTGGAAAAACACGTTTAATAGATAATTTTATAATGGAGTAAGGAGAAAATAAGCAATGGAATTAACAATGCTTAAAGGTAAAATACATCGTGCAACCGTTACACAGGCAGAACTTGATTATGTCGGAAGTATAACGATTGATACGGCACTTTTGAAAGCGTCCGGTATACTTGAATATGAAAAGGTGCAGATAGTTGACGTAAACAACGGTCAGCGCTTTGAAACGTATACAATAGCCGGAGAAGAAAATTCGGGTGTTATATGCCTTAACGGTGCGGCGGCAAGATGTGTTCAAAAGGGTGATAAAGTTATTATTATGGCATACTGCAATATGACGGCGGACGAGGCAAAAGAACACAGACCGACAGTTGTATTTGTTGACGACAACAATAAGGTGTCGCAAATCACGCAGTATGAAAAACACGGAGAAATAAAGTAATCTTTGCATATTGGAGGGATATATATGAATTTGCATACATTTATAAAGAAGTCAAAGGATTATATTTCCTGTTTCGTAAAATACGGTGCGGCGGTAATTGTCGCACCTTTTGCGAAAAATAAAGAAAAGTATAAGGATTTATGGCTTATAGCGGAGCGTGGAATTGACGCAAGGGATAATGCGTATTATTTGTTCAAGTACATTACCGCAAATCATCCCGAAATCAATATTGCTTACGCAATAACGAAAGATTCCGCTGACAGAGAACGTGTGGAAAAACTCGGCAGAATTATAAATCATAACAGTTTTGAACATTACATTTCGCTTGTGCTGTCAAAAGTAAAAAGCAGTACACATATTATGGGTTACACACCGTATATAGATTTTTTTGTTAAGGCTGATAAAAAGGGGATTATAAAGGGCAAAAAGATATTTTTACAGCACGGTATCATCAAGGATAACCTCACATATTTGTATAACAATAATGTGAATTTGGATTTGTTTGTGTGTTCGGCAAAGCCTGAATACGAGTATGTCAAGAGCTTGTACGGATATAAGGATAACGTTGTGCAAATGCTCGGTTTGTGCCGTTATGACGCACTGTATAAAAATGAACAGCCGACCAAAAAAGTTTTGCTTATGCCGACTTGGCGATACAATCTTCAAGGGGCTGACAAAAAAGAATTTGTAAAAAGTGAATATTACAAGGTGTATTCAAATTTTCTTGCAAGTGAAAAATTGAAAAACGTTCTTGAAAAATACAATTATGAATTGCTTTTCTATCCTCATATTGAGTTTCAGAGATTTATTGATACGTTTAAAGGCGGCGAGCAAGTTAAGATTGTTACGTTCAATGACAGTACGGTGCAAAATTTACTTATTAAATCGGACGTTCTTATAACCGATTTTTCAAGCGTGTTTTTTGATTACGGATATATGGAAAAACCTATGATTTTCTATCAGTTTGACAAAGAGTCATTCAGACAACAGCATTACGAAGAAGGTTATTTTGACTATGAACGTGACGGTTTCGGTGAAATTTTGTATGATGAAAATGACGTTATAGACGAACTTGACAGAATACTTGAAAACGGTTGCGTGCTTGATGATAAGTACAGAAAAAGAATTTATAAATTCTTTACGCTTAGAGATGAAAATAATTCACAGCGTAATTTTGAGGCTATAAAAGAAATTTGCGACAGAGGTTGAGTATGAAAAAAGTAAGTATCATAATTCCCGTATACAATATGGAAGATTGGGTTGAAAGCGGAATTAAGTGTATAACGGAACAGACATATGAAAATCTTGAAATTATAATAATTGATGACGGTTCAAAAGACGGAAGTTATATGAAATGCCTTGCCGAGGCGGATAAGGACAGACGTATTGCGGTATTCGGCAAAAACAACGAAGGACCTGGTGCGGCAAGAAATCTTGCACTGAGAAAAGCAACGGGCGATTATATATATTTTTTTGATATAGACGATTATCTTGAAAAAAATGCGATAGAAAAATTTGTCCGGTATATGGAAAATGAAAATACCGACCTTGTTGTATGCAGTTTTTCTATGTTTGACGGTGAAAAGGTTTTTCGTACTGTCAAAAAGGCTGACGGACTTAAACGTACAGGCGGAGATGCACGAAAAGATTATTATGAGCATATGTTTATGTACGGCGAACGCGGTATTCAAGGGGCGGCTTGGTTTAAGCTATACAAGACCGATATAATCAGAAAAAACGGTATTGAGTTTCCTAAGCTCAGAAAAAGCGAGGACGATGTTTTTGTTGCAAGGTATGTAAACTGTATAGACAGTTTTTATATGACAGGCGATGTGCTTTGCAGATACTATGTAAACTCATATAAAAGATTTTGGGATAAGTATCGCTTTGATATTTTTGATACGTCAAGACAGTCTACAATGTACGTTAAGGATATTGTTTTAAGTTGGAACAGAAATAACAAAGATGTTTTGCAGAGAATTTATGACGATTATTTTCATAAAACATTCGGAAGTTTCTGCTTTTTGTTTAATCCGAACTTGAAATTAAACCGCAAGGCAAGGTATGCGAGGTTAAAAGAAATAACGGATATTTTTATGGACGATATATCTTGTGACGGTATAGAAATCAACCATCCGATTTTTAAGTGTATGAAAAAGAAAAATTACAGAGCGATTTATGTAAGAATTGTGCTTCATATTTGGAAACATAAATTCGACTGAATTTGATACAAGCTATTGACTAAAGAATAAAACAGTGGTACTATTTTATAGTGCCACTTTATTGATGTATAAATTAAGGGGAGAGAATTTTGAATCAGAAAGAACGTCTTGAAATGATCAGAAGAAAGCGTTTGCGTGAACAACGCAGACGTAAATTTTTAATTCGCAGAGTGTTTGTATTTGCAGTTGCAATTATAATTGCAGCTCTTGTCATATTCGCAATTAAAGGGTGCGTGTCGTCCGTATCGCAAAGGGCTGAGCAGAAAAGACAGGAGGAGCTTGCGGCTATGTCAATGCAGACGCCGACAACTGCACCGGCACAAAAATCAAATTCATCGGATATTGACCAAAATTATTATCAAAATTCGGCGTTCATCGGTAATTCGTTCGTAGACGGAATGATGAATTACAGCCTTGTAGAAGGTGCGGATTATTTTGCGAGAATCGGTTTGAATGTCAATGACGCAATGACGAAATCCACGTCAACGGGTACAGTGCCTGTTATTGAAGAACTTAACAACGGCAAGAAGTACAATAAAATATTTATGATATTCGGTGAAAACGAACTTGGTTGGGCTAATTCGGATACATTTGTAGAGCAGTACGGTGCACTTATTGACAAAGCAAAGTCATATCAGAGTACGGCAAAAATATATTTGCTTGCGATAACCCCGGTAACCAAAGAGGTATCGGACAATAACGTGGATAATACAAATAACGAGCAGATAGTTAAATACAATGAATTGATAAAGAAACTTGCCGAGAGCAAAGGTGTTGTCTATGCGGACGTATACAGTGCCGTTTTAGGCGAGGACGGCAATTTGCCTGACGGAGTGGCGAGTGACGGTATTCATTTCGGAGAAGATTATTATAAAAAGTGCTTGGTTTATATACAAAATAATATACAATAATTAAAAGAGAGGATATATTGAGATGAAAAAATTAGTTTTGGGTTTGGCGGCAGTTATGATGTGCGTATCGCTTGCAGGCTGCGGAGGTAAGGCTGTTGATATAAATGAGCTTGCGTCGGCATTGTCGAGTGATGGTAAATTTGCGGAACAGCTTACGGAGGTTTCATCGGATATTGCTGAAAAGAGATATATGATTTCAGACGGCGAAGTTGAAGAATGTGTGTCATATACAGGTACACCGGCGGTTGTTGATGAAATTACAATATTTAAAACATCAGATACGGAATCTGTGAAAGAAAAAGCCGAACAACATATTGAAACACAAAAAACAACATACACAAGCTATGCGCCGAATGAAGTGTCAAAGCTTGACGACTGCGTTGTTGAAACTGTCGGCGATTACGTTATCGTATGCGTAAGCGAGGACTCATCAAGCGTACAGAGCATAATTGACCAATATACAAAATAATTTGAAAGGGTGTAGGTAGTGTACTTTTCAAGTTTATTATTTTTGTTCGTGTTTCTGCCGATAGTTTTGGCGGTATACTATATTGTGCCGAGAAAATTCGGAAATGCATTTTTACTCTTGGCCAATCTTGTATTTTACGGTTGGGGAGAGCCTGTTTTTATTTTAATAATGATTGTTTCTGTCGTGTCGAATTATATATTCGGACTGCTGATAGAAAAATACCGTGATAACCAAAAACGTAAAAAAACGTTTTTGGTTTTGTCGCTTGTAATTAGTTTAGGACTTTTGGCGGTGTTTAAATATACGGGATTTGTGACTGATATATTGAGAGCAATTCCACCGTTTAGCTTTATGCCGAAAATCAATTTACCGTTGCCGATAGGAATTTCATTCTATACATTTCAGACGTTATCGTATACGATTGATGTTTACAGAGGGGACACTAAAGCACAAAAAAGCCTTGTGTCTTTCGGAACGTATGTTTCATTTTTCCCACAGCTAATAGCAGGACCGATTGTAAGATATACAGACATTGCGAAAATGCTTGATGAAAGACGTGAAAACATATCGCAGTTTGCCGACGGTATAAAGTTGTTTGCAGTTGGGTTGGCGAAGAAAGTTCTTATCGCAAATCAAATGGGTGTACTTTGGGATACAATCAGAGGAACATCGTCAAACGGCATAGTCGGTGCGTGGATTGGCATAATTTCATACGCGTTTCAGATATATTTTGACTTTTCGGGATATTCCGATATGGCTTGCGGACTGGGTAAAATGTTCGGTTTTGAATTTATGAAAAACTTTAATTATCCGTATGTTTCAAAGACGATAACTGAGTTTTGGCGCAGATGGCATATTTCGCTTAGTTCATGGTTTCGCGACTATGTTTATATTCCGCTCGGCGGCAACAGGTGCAAATTACCGCGTGTGATTTTTAATTTGTTTGCGGTTTGGGCATTGACAGGATTATGGCACGGTGCAAATTTTAATTTTATTGCGTGGGGAATTTATTATTTTGTTATCCTTGTGCTTGAAAAATATGTGTACGGCAAATATCTTGAAAAATTGCCGTCTTTGCTAAAACACATATACGCATTGTTTTTAATACTTCTCGGTTGGACAATTTTCTATTTTGAAGATTTCGGACAATTTGCGACGTATTTGACAAGTATGTTTACGTTGAAAAACGGTATTATCGGCGGTGATACGCTCAGTACAATACTTATGTATTTGCCGATTTTGATTGTGACGGCAATGGCGTCACTTCCGATATGGAAGAACACGTATTTGAAATTAAAGGATAAAAAGTATATGGGCGTGTTGGAAATTGCATTTTGTGCGGTTGTGATTGTGCTTTGTACGGCGTCACTGGTAAATCAAAGCTATAATCCGTTCCTGTATTTCCGTTTCTAAGGGGTGATATAATGGCTAAAAAAAGAGATATATTGCTTACAGTATTGTTTTGCGGATTTATAGGTGCAATGGCGGCGCTTACCGCGTTTTTGCCGAAACAAGAGGTTTCGGTGAACGAAAAACGAACACTTGCAAAATTCCCTGAATTCAGTGTACAAAAATTGTTTAACGGAAAATGGGAAAAGGATTTTGAAACATATATTTCAGACCACTTTCCCGCAAGAAATTTCTTTGCGTCAACCGATTCATATTATATGCTTTATTCGGGACGTAACGGCTCAAATGGGGTATATAAAGGAAAAGACGGGTATATTATTAACACACCTGTAAAGTGTGATGAAGAGAAATTAAATGCAAATATAACGGCGATAAATAATTTCGTGAAAAATACGGGTATCGAAACAAAACTTATTGTTGTACCGTCAACGGGATATATAATGTCGGAAGAACTTCCGAAAGTTCATACCGAATATAATGACGGCGAAATAATCGACGATATAAAAAACAGGGCAGAGAACGCAGAATTTATTGATATACGCGATACTCTGACCGAAAACAAGGACAAGCAGATTTATTATAAAACCGACCACCACTGGACAAGTTACGGTGCGTATTTGGCATATAAAAAGTGGGCGGAAAGTGAAAATATTGAAGTTCGCAGTGATTATGATATTGAAAGTACAGACGGCTTTTTCGGCACGACTTATTCAAAAAGTGCATTGTGGTACGAAAAATCTGACAGTATAGAAACGTGGGAATATCCGATTAATGTTACGGTGACGATTAATGACGGCTTTGAAGATGAGGTTTATGACAGTATGTTTTTTAAAGAACATCTCGAAGAACTTGATAAATACCCGGTGTTCCTTGACGGAAATCATAATTTTGAAAGGATTGTGAATAACGATAATGAGGACGGTAAGAAAGTGCTTGTGATAAAAGACAGCTATGCACATTGTTTCGTGCCGTTTATGGCTGAAAATTGTTCACAGATTGATATGGTGGACTTGAGATATTATCTTAATAATGTATCTGCATTGACGGAGCAGAACAGCTATGACGAGGTGCTTATACTTTACGGAATAAGCAATATGTGTGAAGCAAACGATTTGGCGATACTTCAATAATACAGAGTATTAAAAAAACGGAGATTTTTAAAATCTCCGCTTTTTGTATGTTATTTAATATCCGAAAGTGAAATAACTTCAACAGTATCAGGTGTATAGCGATGTTCCATAACATCAACAAGTGCTTTAACAGTGTCAAGACTTGTCATAATCGAAACGTCACATTCAATAGCTGTACGTCTGATTTTGAATCCGTCTGAATGAATATCATTACCCTTCTTAGGAATGTCGATGATAAGGTCAATCATACCGCTTCTGATAACATCAAGGATATTCGGAACACCCTCTGAAATCTTCTTTGCAACCTGTACCGGAATATCGTTATCTTCAAGCAATTTTGCAGTGCCGGCAGTGGCAATAAACTTGCAGCCAAGTTCGTGGAATTTCTTTGCGATAGGCAAGAAGTTTTCTTTATCCATTTCACGAACCGTAACAAGAATTGTTGAACCTGCCTTTGGAATTGTTGTACCGGCGGCAGTAAATCCTTTGTACATAGCCTCGTGGAAGTTTTGACCTACGCCTAAAACTTCACCTGTCGAACGCATTTCAGGACCAAGACTTACTTCAACCTGCGGTAATTTTTCGGTTGAGAATACAGGAACTTTTATAGCGACTGTATTTGTCTGCGGTGCAATACCTGTTGAATAACCCATTTCTTTAAGCGTTTTGCCAAGCATAATGTTTGTTGCAATATCAATAACAGGTACGTTTGTAACCTTTGTTATATAAGGTACTGTACGGCTTGAACGTGGGTTTACTTCGATAATATAAAGTTCATCTCTGAATTCAATAAACTGAATGTTAATCATACCGATAACCTTTAGTTCAAGTGCAATTCTGTATGTTACGTCAACGATTTTATCAATAATATGCTGAGGTACATTTTGCGGTGGATAAATTGAAATTGAGTCACCACTGTGTACACCGGCTCTTTCAAGGTGTTCCATGATACCCGGAATAAGAACGTCTGTACCGTCACAAATAGCGTCAACTTCAAGTTCACGTCCGCCAAGATAACGGTCGATAAGAACAGGATTTTTTGTATCTTTAATAAATGCATCTGTAAGGTATCTTACAAGGTCGATTTCGTTTCTTGTGATTTCCATACCTTGACCGCCAAGAACGTATGACGGACGTACAAGTAACGGATATTCAAGCTTATTAGCTTCTTCAATACCTTCCTTAACACTCCAAACAGCCTTACCTTTTGGACGCTTTATGTTAAGTTTTTCAAGCATTTCGTCAAACTTTTCTCTGTCCTCGGCCTCGTCAATGTACTTAGGCTGTGTACCAAGTACAGGAACGTGCATACTGTCAAGGAAGTTTGCAAGTTTGATAGCAGTCTGACCGCCGAATTGAAGAATAACACCGTCAGGTTTTTCAAGTTCGATAATGTTGTAAACATCTTCTTCTGTAAGCGGCTCGAAGTATAGTTTGTCTGATGTATCAAAGTCTGTACTTACTGTTTCAGGGTTGTTGTTTATAATAATTGTTTCGATACCTGCTTTTTCAAGAGAAAGAACAGAATGAACACTGCAATAGTCAAATTCGATACCTTGACCGATTCTGATAGGACCCGAACCGATAACGATAACTTTTTTCTTATCAGAAGGGAATGACTCTGTAGTTTCGTCATATGTTGAGTAATAATACGGAGAAACAGCCTCAAATTCACCCGCACAAGTATCAACCATTTTGTAAACAGGGATAATACCCAAAGATTTTCTAAGATTATATACCTCGTCTGCGTCACAACCGATAAGTTCTGAAATGCCCTTATCACTAAAGCCCATTTTCTTATATTTCTTTAGAATGTCATAAGTCAAATCGGCTAATTTATATTTCTTTAATTCTTCTTCTGCGTCTACGATATTTTTAATTTTCTGCAAGAAGAATGGGTCCATACCTGTGATTTCGGCAAGCTTTTCCATATTGTAATTTCTGCGGATAAGCTCTGCAAGGTCGAAAAGTCTTTCGTCATCGGGAACGATAACGCGTTGCTTTAATTCAACGGTGGTACGTTTCTTTGAAGATTTTCTTTCAAGTGTGTATTGTTTTATTTCAAGTGAACGAATACCCTTTAGAAGTGATGATTCAAGAGTATTGCCGATAGCCATAATTTCACCTGTAGCCATCATCTTTGTACCAAGGTTACGCTTTGCACCGAAGAATTTATCAAACGGCCATTTTGGAATTTTTGTTACAACGTAGTCGATAGCAGGTTCAAAGCAAGCGTATGTTTTACCTGTAACGGCATTCTTAATTTCGTCAAGGTTGTAACCAAGTGCAATCTTAGCGGCAATCTTAGCGATAGGGTAGCCTGTTGCCTTTGATGCAAGTGCGGATGAACGGCTCACACGAGGGTTAATTTCGATAACCGCATAGTTAAAGCTTTCCGGATCAAGTGCAAACTGTACGTTACAACCGCCTTTAATTTCGATTGAATTGATAATATCAATAGCCGCTTTACGCAACATTTGATATTCTTTATCAGCCAAAGTAAGTGCAGGAGCGACAACGATTGAGTCACCTGTGTGAACACCGACAGGGTCGATGTTTTCCATTGAACATACCGTGATACAGTTACCTTCACCGTCACGCATAACTTCAAATTCGATTTCTTTCCAACCCTTGATTGACTTTTCAAGAAGAACCTGACCTACTCTTGAAAGGTGCAAACCTTGTGAAAGGATTGTTTCAAGCTGTTCGGGATCTTCAGCAATACCGCCGCCTGTACCGCCAAGTGTGTAAGCGGGACGAACGATGACAGGGTAGCCGATTTTCTTTGCAAATGCAAGACCCGATTCAACATCTGTAACGATTTCAGACGGAGCAATCGGCTGATTTGTGCGTTCCATAAGACGCTTAAAGCTGTCACGGTCCTCACCCTCTTTGATAGACGGAATTGAAGTACCGATAACCTTCATATTATACTTTTCAAAAACGCCCTTGTCGTAAAGCTCACAAGCAAGGTTAAGACCTGTCTGACCGCCCATGCCGGCGATAATTGAGTCCGGACGTTCTTTTTGAATAATCTTTTCTACATATTCTGCGGTAAGCGGCTCAATATAAGTGTTTGTAGCCATACCTCTGTCAGTCATAATTGTAGCCGGGTTTGAGTTTACAAGTACAACGTCAATACCCTCGTCTTTAATTGCCTGACAAGCCTGTGTACCCGAATAGTCAAATTCGGCAGCCTGTCCGATTACGATAGGACCTGAGCCTATAACAAGAACTTTCTTTATACTTTTATCTAAAGGCATATTAGTTTACCCCCTTTAAAAATCTGTCAAATAACCAACCTGTATCAAGCGGTCCCGGTGATGCTTCAGGGTGGAACTGAACGCTTTGGATTGGTAGAGTTTTATGTCTGATACCCTCGCAAGTACCGTCATTTACGTTTACAAATGTTTCTTCAACAGTGTCCGGCAAATCTGCAACTATATAGTTGTGATTTTGACTTGTAATGAAAACATTGCCTGTTGTAAGGTCTTTTACAGGGTGGTTTCCGCCGTGGTGACCGAACTTTAATTTTTTAGTTTCGCAGCCAAGTGCAAGACCTATAATCTGATGTCCCATACAGATACCGCAGATTGGATATTTACCTATTAATTGCTTAACAGTATCAACTGTACCCGGAGCGTCAAGCGGATCGCCGGGACCGTTTGAAAGGAATACAAGGTCCGGATTTGCTTCTTCGATAACCGAAGCGGGAATGTTGGCAGGGAATACTGTAATTTTACAGCCTCTCTTCAATAAATCGCGGATAATACCTTGTTTTGCACCCATATCTATGAAAGCAACGTGCGGTCTGCCTGTTTCATTTAATGTATATACCTGCTCAGCAGTTGTGTCCATAATAACGTGACTGTTGTCAAGAGAGTTCATAAGTACATTGACTTCTTCATCACTCGGCTCGCCCTGCATAATGACACCCTTCATTGTACCTGCTTCACGGATAACTCTTGTAAGTGCTCTTGTATCGATACCCTCAATACCTACAACACCCTGTTGACGAAGAAAATCATCAAGGTTCATTTCATTTCTGAAGTTAGACGGAAAATCGCACTTTTCTCTTACTACAAATGCTTTAAGATTAGTGTGCTTTGCCTCCATATCCTCAAGATTAATTCCGTAGTTACCGATAAGAGGGAAAGTCATAGTGACAATCTGACCTGCAAAAGACGGATCAGTAAGAGTTTCCTGATAGCCTGTCATACCGGTTGTGAAAACTACTTCTCCGACGATGTTTTTCTCAGCGCCGAAAAGCGTTCCCGAAAAACGCATACCGTTTTCCAAAATAAGCTGTGCTTTCATAATTGTTCTCCTTCCATATTAGTGAATTAGGCTATATAGCCCAAAAAAAAAGACAATGAATAAATAACATTGTCAATTGGTTTTTAAAAAAGAAAATAGAAATAAAGGGGAAACAGAATACCCTTTGTCTGCTTTTATTGAGTTGTAATTGCCTACGCAGTACATACTGTTTTATATCTCCTTTATGTCATTTTTATTATTGTACCACGCAATGAGTGGTTTGTCAACATATAGTACGGATTTTGTTGGTTGGTGTCAAGGTTTGTTTATATTTTCTAAATAAATAAGTGCAAAGTAACTTTTATTTTGTAATGTTAGTCAAAATTAAAAAAAGCTATTGACATTTTAAATCCATAGGCGTATAATGCAATTAAAGTTAAAGAGATTGAACACAAGGGCGTGTTCGTAAGATTGAAAAAAGGTCTTACGAATGCGCTTTTTCAGTTCAATTAGGAAAACTTAATATTATACATTATAATTAAGCACAAAGGCGTGTTTATCGAAAGTATCAGAAAACTTCGATAGACACGCTTTTTTGTTTAAAAGAAAGGGGAGTTTAGTCATGGCAGAAATGACAAAAGTCGAAATTATCACCAGACAAAGCAAGCTTGAAGATTTAAAGGCGGCTTTGAATGAAATCGGAATCAACGGTATGACAGTTACCAACGTTCTTGGATATGGTGTACAGAAAGGTCAGAAACATCAGTACAGAGGTGTTGAGTATAACGTTGATTTACTTCCGAAAATTAAGATTGAAATGGTTGTATGTACAGTACCGGTTGAAGATGTTGTAAATACAGCGATTTCGGTTTTAAGAACAGGCGAAATCGGTGACGGTAAGATTTTCATTTCTCCGGTATCACGAGTTATTAAGGTAAGAACCGGTGAAGAAGACAGAGAGGCTTTATTATAGAAAGTTTCATTAAATAGGAGGATTGATTGATTATGAGTACAGAACTATTAACAACAGCAGTAGACTGTTTTTGGTTATTCTTTGGCGGTGTATTGGTGTTCTTTATGCAAACAGGTTTCACAATGGTTGAAGCAGGCTTTACAAGAAGTAAAAACACAGGTAACATTATTATGAAGAACATAGTTGACTTTATGTTCGGTTCAATTATTTATTGGTTTATCGGTTACGGACTTATGTACGGCGAAGGTAACGGATTTATCGGTATTCCGTTCGGAGATATGTTTATGAACGGTATGGCAGGTGCAGAGAATATGGATTATACGGCATTGTTCTTCCAAACAGTATTCTGTGCAACATCTGCAACAATCGTTTCGGGTGCAATGGCTGAAAGAACAAACTTCAAAGCATATTGTATCTACAGTGCGGCTATTTCATTGTTTATTTATCCAATCGCAGGTCACTGGGTATGGGGCGGCGGCTGGTTGTCAGAGTTAGGCTTCCATGACTTTGCAGGTAGTGCAATCGTACATATGCTTGGCGGTACATTATCATTTGTAGGTGCTGCAATTCTTGGTCCGAGAATCGGCAAGTACACAAAAGACGGAAAAGTAAACGTTATTCCGGGTCACAACATTCTTATCGGTGCACTTGGCGTACTTATCCTTTGGGTAGGTTGGTTCGGATTTAACCCTGCATCAACAGGCGGTCTTTCAGAAGGTGGCGTACAAGTAGCCGCTAAGGTATTTATCACAACTAACCTTGCCGCTTGTGCAGCTGCAATCACAACAATGTTCTTTACATGGATTCGTTACGGTAAGCCTGATGTTTCAATGACTCTAAACGGTGTTCTTGGCGGTCTTGTTGCAATCACAGCTCCTTGTGACCTTGTAACTCCGTTTGCGTCAATTATTATCGGTGTTGTCGGTGCAATCTTGATGTGTCTTGCAATTCCGTTTATCGATACAAAGCTAAAGGTTGACGACCCTGTCGGTGCAATCAGTGTTCACGGTATATGCGGTCTTTGGGGTACAATCGCAGTCGGTTTGTTTGCTTCAGATACAAGTGCCGGTGCAGAATTACTTGGTCTGTTCTATGGCGGTGGTCTAAAGGCTTTGGGCGTTCAAGCATTGGGTGCTGTTTCGCTAATTGCATGGGCAGCAATCATTGGTTCAATTCTGTTTGTTGTATTGAAGAAGGCAGGATTGCTTCGTGCTAAGCCACAAGAAGAAATTGAAGGTCTTGACTCAACAGAACATGGTCTTGCATCAGCATACCCTGACTTTGTTGTATCGTATAATGAGAAAAGATCAATGTAATTCAATAAGGTTAATCTCTTTTTCAAAGATTAATATATATACCCCCTCAGCGAGCTAATTTATTAGCTCGCTTTCTCTTTTTAGAAAAATTTCAAAAAAACTGTTGACAACAAAAAGTTAGTGTTGTATAATAATGTTACGGTGATTGAACACAAGGACGTGTTTGTAAGAGAATATTCTTACAAATGCGTCTTTTTTGTTTTTACGGTTCAATCGGAATAAAAAATAATGAGTTAAATTAAACACAAAGGCGTGTTTGACGGATTGATTGCGGTCAATTTGTCAGACGCGCTTTTTATGTTTAAGAGAAAGGGGAGTATAGTCATGGCAGAAATGACAAAAATCGAAATTATCACTAGACAGAGCAAACTTGAGGATTTAAAGACGGCTTTAAACGAAATCGGAATTAACGGAATGACCGTATCCAACGTATTGGGTTACGGTGTGCAAAAGGGACAAAAGCACCGTTACAGAGGTGTTGAGTACAGCGTTGACTTACTTCCGAAGATAAAAATTGAAATGGTTGTATGTACAGTGCCTGTTGATGATGTTGTTAATACGGCAATTTCGGTTTTGAGAACAGGTGAAATCGGTGACGGTAAGATTTTTATTTCACCTGTATCGAGAGTTATAAAAGTAAGAACCGGCGAAGAGGACAGAGAGGCTTTATTATAGGGGGGTATAAAATATGTTAAACAGTGGAGATATAGGATTTATGATAATTGCGGCAACGTATGTGTTTTTGATGACACCGGGATTGGCATTTTTCTATGGCGGTCTTGCACAAAGAAAAAATGTGCTCAATACAATGATGATGTCAGTAGCATTTATGGGACTTTCATCGGTATTGTGGGTACTTTGCGGATATTCGCTTTCATTCAGCGGTGACTTGGGCGGAGTTATAGGAAACTTAAAGTGGTTTGCGTTTAACGGTGTCGGAGCGGAGGCAGGTCCTTACAGTGACAATATCCCTAATATGGGTTTTGCGTTGTTTCAGATGATGTTTGCCATTATAACACCGTCGCTTATTACAGGTGCGGTTGCGGGAAGAATGAAATTTAAAGCAATATTCTTATTTGTATTCTTGTGGCAGTTTGTGGTTTATTATCCGATGGCTCATATGGTTTGGGGCGGCGGATTTCTTGCTCAAATCGGCTCAATCGACTTTGCCGGCGGTAACGTTGTACATATAAGCTCCGGTGTTTCGGGTCTTGTGCTTGCAATATTAATCGGTAAGAGAAAAGGCATTGAGAAAAGAAGTGTCGTACCGCATAATATTCCGTTTGTTGTACTCGGCGCGTCACTTTTGTGGTTTGGTTGGTTCGGATTTAATGCAGGAAGTGCGCTTGCAGCAGACGGTCTTGCACTTCACGCATTTACAACAACTAACACTTCTGCGGCTTGTGCAATGCTTTCATGGATGATTATAGATATAATCAAAGGCGGAAAGCCGACAGTAGTCGGAGCTTGTACAGGCGGTGTTATCGGTTTGGTGGCAATTACACCGGGTGCAGGTTTCGTACCGATATGGGCGTCGTTTATTATCGGTGCACTTGTCAGCCCGATTTGTTACTTTGCATTATCTGTACTAAAACCAAAATTCGGATATGATGACGCACTTGACGCATTCGGCTGTCACGGTATCGGCGGTATATGGGGCGGTATCGCAACAGGCTTGTTTGCACAAACTTCGATTAATCCGGTAGCTAAATGGGACGGTCTTGTTTTCGGTGATTATCATTTGTTCGTGGCACAGGTGCTTAGTATATTGGTAACAATAGCCGTTGCGGTTGTCGGAACATTGATTTGTGTGGGTATTGTAAGATTGTTTACAAAACTTCGTGTTGATGAAAACAGTGAAAATGTCGGTCTTGACGACAGTGAACACGGCGAACGCGCATATTCGGCAATATGGGAGTAAAGCATAGAAAAATGACAAAAGGCAGACAAAATCATTATGGTTTTGTCTGCTATTTTTTTATTTAAAAATATCTCTTGCAATGTATTATCTTTTTCGATAAAATAGTAGTAACATATGTAAACGAAAGAAGTATATTGATGAAAAAGGAAAAAGTTCTTAAAAAATATTTCGGACACAGGAAGTTTCGTGACGGACAGTCTGAGATTATAGATAATATATTAGAAGGAAACGATATTCTCGGAATAATGCCGACAGGTGCGGGAAAATCAATGTGTTACCAAGTACCGGCACTGATGATGGAAGGTATAACGATTGTAATTTCGCCGCTTATATCACTTATGATTGACCAAGTAAATTCACTTGTTCAGTCGGGTGTTGCCGCCGCATACATAAACAGTTCGCTGACTTTGGCACAGCAAAATAAAGTTGTAAGCAATATTTACAAGGGTATGTATAAAATAATATATGTTGCACCCGAAAGACTTGAACTTGAGGGATTTATAAGGGTAGCGCAAACAGTGAAAATCTCTATGATAACCATAGATGAAGCACATTGTGTATCGCAGTGGGGACATGATTTCAGACCGGGATATTTGAAAATAGAAGAATTTATAAAAAAACTTTCATACAGACCGATTATAGCTGCTTTTACCGCAACAGCGACCGACGATGTGAGAGAAGATATAATTCGTATTTTGAAACTAAACAATCCGTATGTTAAGGTTACGGGCTTTAACAGAGAAAATCTGTATTTTGAAGTGCAAAGACCGAAAGATAAATTTACGGCACTTTGTGATATTTTGGACAGTCATAAAAATCAAAGTGCGATAGTGTATTGCTCGACAAGAAAAACGGTTGAGGAAGTGTGTGAAAGACTTAATGACAACGGATATGATGCGACAAGGTATCACGCAGGACTTGACGATGACGAAAGGCAGAAAAATCAAGACGATTTTATATACGACAGATATGAAATAATGGTTGCGACTAACGCATTCGGTATGGGTATAGATAAATCGAACGTTTATCTTGTTGTACATTACAATATGCCGAAAAATATTGAAAGCTATTATCAAGAGGCAGGCAGAGCAGGACGTGACGGCGGTGATGCAGACTGTATTATGCTTTACAGTGCCCGTGATGTCAATACTGCAAGATATTTTATCGAAAATCCGGATGAAAACTCGGAAATATCAGACCAAATGCGTATCAAAATTATGGAGAAAGATTTTGAACGCTTGAAAATGATGACGTTTTATTGTACTACAAGTGAGTGTCTTAGAGCATTTATTCTCGAATATTTCGGCGAAAATCCGCCGCTTAACTGTGACAACTGCGGAAATTGCAATACTAATTTTGAAACAACGGATATAACCGTTGACGCACAAAAAATAGTGTCATGTGTATACAGAATACGAAAAAAGGGGAGAAGTTGCGGTAAGACGCTTTTGGCGGAGGTGCTTTACGGAAGTAAGCTCGACAAAATAAAAAGACTTGACCTTGATACTATTTCTACATACGGAATTATGAGCGATATGTCGCTTAAAAGGATAAGATATATCATTGATTATTTAATTCAAGAGGGTTATCTTGAAGTTGACGAAATGAATTACAGGACAGTACAACCCACACCAAAAACAAAGGAAATATTAAACGGTAAAGAACTTTCGATGAAATTGATTAAGGAAGTTTCTTATATTCATAAGAAGGATACCGTTTTGACATCTGAAGAAGACAGACTGTTTGAAAGACTAAAAAAACTTCGTAACAGACGTGCCGTTATGGCAAGTGTTCCTGCGTATGTTATATTTCAAGATTCTACACTTCGTGAAATGTGCCGTAAACGTCCTGTTACGGATAGCGAATTTTTGAATATTTCCGGTGTCGGCGAAATGAAAAAACGTAAATACGGTAAAGAATTTATGAAAGAAATACAAAAGTTTATAAAAGAGAACGAGTAGTCATTGACTACTCGTTCTTTAATTCTTTCGGTGTAACATATATTGTGTTGTAATAATCGTATATCACCATACCGGGTTTTGCACCGTTTGGTTTTTTGACATTTTTAATCTGCGTAAAGTCAACGGGAACTTGTGACGAATCACGACCTTTTGAATAGTATGCCGCAAGTTCGGCAGCCTCCGTGATTGTCGTTTTCGGAACGTCTTTATCAAGTCCGAGTTTTATGATTGTATGCGAGCCGTGAATATTTTTGGTATGAAACCACAAATCAGACGAATTTGCAAATTTTAATGTAAGGTAATCGTTTTGGGTATTATTCTTGCCCACATAAATATCGAAACCGTCGGAACTTACAAAGTGCATAGGTTTTGACGCATTTTGTTTTTGTTTTTTTGGATTGAACTTTCTGTTTAAATAGCCTTCGGCAATCAGTTCCGCGCGGATTGCGTTTAAGTCTGATTCCGTATCCGATGTTTCGATAGCGGCAAGCGTGCTTTCAAGATATTCAAGGTCATTTTTGGCGTTTTCAATTTGCTTTGCCGCCTCAATTTCGGCATTTTTCGCCTTGTTATATCGTTTGTAATACTTCTGTGCATTCTGTGACGGTGAAAGCTGCGGCGAAAGCGGGATTTTTACGGTAGGCGAATCCTCTTTGTAGTAATCTATAACTTCAACGCTCGACTGACCGTTTTTTATATTATAAAGATTTGCCATAAGCAAGTCACCGTATATTTTATATTTATCTTTATTCTCCGAATCGGCAAGCGTTTTATTTAAAATGCCGAGCTTTTTTGAAACACGTTCTATATTATTGTTAAGAAGTTTCACAAGGTCGGCACTTTTTTGACGCATTCTCTCGTGCATATCGCGTGTTCTGTAAAATGTGTCAAGCAGTACGCTTATGTCGTCAAATTCTTTAATTTCCGCAAGTGATTCGTACTGCGTTATAGGCGTGGCGCTGAATTCCATTAACTTGCCCGAGGCGGAATTTATAATCATACAAGGGCTGAAATTGTTTTGCTGAACGTCTTTGGCAAGTTTAACCGTTTCGTATAAAAGTTTATTTCTGCCGTTATCCGTAAGTTCGGAACACTTCACGTCTGTGCGACCGAACGCACGATATACAATTTCTCTTGATGTAAGCGGGCTGATACCTGCTATTGCGGAAAGAATGGCTTTATCGGCGGTCTGTATCGGTGACGAAAAATCTATGTTTGCTGTTTCGTTTATTTCCGTAAGGTCGGTTTTATCCTGGACAGGCGGTGAAACATAGTCAAGTCCGGGAAGCAGCTGACGTACCGAACTTACCGTAAAATCAATGTGTTTGATACAGTCAAGAATACGCATATCTTGATTGGTAAGAATAATATTTGAATGTCTGCCCATAATTTCGGCTATAAGATATTTTGTCGTAAGGTCGCCGAGTTCGTCATAACTTTCTATCGAAAATTTTATAATACGTTCAAAGCCAATCTGTTCAATATCCGTAATTTTACCGCTGCCGATATGCTTTCTCAAAAGCATACAGAACATAGGCGCACTGATAGGATTTTTCTTTGAAACGTTTGTGAAATGAACACGCGGATGTGCAGGACTTGCGGAAAGCACAAGTTTAAAATTATCCGTCATTGTTCTTAGATTTATTGTAATTTCGTCTTTTTCGGGCTGATGTATTTTATCTATACGGCTGTTTATAAGCTTGTCTTTAAGGTCTTTGACAAGACAACGAACCGCTACTGCGTCAAATGCCATAATGTCCTCCTGTGTAAATGTATTATTTTTTATTATACCATATTTATATAAAAAAACAATAAAAATATTGCTAAAACGATTTTGCTGTGGTATAATAACATCAAAGCAATGCTTTATACGAAAGTGAGGAAAAATAATATGAAGAAAATTATTGCGGCGGCAGTTGTGGCGTCAATGGTTGTACCGTGTTTTTCGGTAAGTGCGGCGGAAAGAGTAAAAGAAGTTTCGAGCGTGTACGGTGATAAATCGGAAATACATATTGTATATAATGATAAGGTTGTAAAATATGATGACGTTAAGCCTGTAAATACTGACGGCAGAGTTATGATACCATTCAGAGCGGCACTTGAAAATATGGGCGCAAGCGTTGATTATGATGATTCGAGCAGACTTGTAACGGCTAAAAAGGGTGACACAACAATTAAGTTTACACTTATGGACGATACAATATATGTAGACAATAACGGAAGTGAATCAACTGTTCAAATGGATACGCCTATGATTATTGTTGATGACAGAACTCTTGTTCCTATTCGTTTTATGAGTAACGCATTCGGTATGCAAGTAGGCTGGGACGGAGATACGGAAACAGTTGTAATCCTTGATGCTGATGATTATTTTAACGAATTTGAAAACTCGGCACCGAATATGTCAAAACTTTTAAATCAGGAAACACCGAAATATAATAAGGAATATACTGCATTTGATGTGAGTTTTGATTTGAATAACGGCAACAGTAAATACAGTGTTGCGGCAAACGGAAGTATTGACGGCAAAAATAAAGATAATGTTGCGGGTGCAGAGGTGAAGTTTAACGGCTCATTGAATGAAAGCAGTGTAAATGACGCAACACTTAACGCAGTAGTAGCGGATGATAAGGTTTACTTTAAAACAGATGTTATAGAAAAACTTGCTCAAAGCTCGGACAATGCAAAAATCAAGGCATTGGCACTTATCGTGAAGAGTGATGTATGGTACAGTGTTGATTTAAACAAAGCCTTGACTTCTCTTGGCGTACCGACTGCCACAATAAATATAGTGGACAGTGCTGTCAGCGGAAATACTGCAAAGGCTATGGACACATTAAAGAGTGCTTATCAGACAGAGGGTGATACTGATATTGATACTATTATTTCGTTGGCATCAATGTTTGATATGTATGAACAGATGGATAAATATATAACGGTTACAGAAACTGAAAACGGCGGTTACAGCCTAAAAATGAATATCAAATCAGAAGATATGCTTAACATTTTGAAAAATATAAGCAATATATCGGACAGTGACTATAATCAATTAAAAAATGATTTTAAGTTCAACATTTCCGCAAACAGCAAAACGGATGCAACAAAATCAACAAGTGACGCAAATATAGAAGTCGGATATGCTGATGATATGTCACTTAAAATGACAGTATCGTCAAATGCGGAAAAGGACGATACAATAGTGACACCTGAAATTCCGACAGGTGCGGCTGATATAACTGATTTATTTGTAAGTGCGATAAAAACAAAAAATAATTAAGTCGGTAAACAGACGAGCTGAATTTACAGTTCGTCTGTTTTTTTGTCGAAATAACAAACTTGACGGATACATTTCTGTTATTTTTGTAATGAATTTTTCAAAAAAATTTAAAATAAGACTGTTCAAATACAAGAACTTGTGGTATAATAAAAAAATAATGGGTTAATATGCCTATATAATATATTAGACGGGAGAACGTGCTATGCTGAAAAGTATGACCGGATACGGCAGACGAGAGGCCGTAACAGAAGGAAAAAAGATACTTGTGGAGATAAAATCGGTAAATCACAGATATTCGGATTACAATATAAAAGTGCAAAGACATCTTGGCTTTTTGGAAGATAAAATCAGAAAGTATGTATCGTCAAGTATAACTCGCGGTAAGGTTGATATATACCTTAATGTAGAAAACTACGAAACTGCCGACAAGCAGATTACATTAAATAAGGAAATCGCAAAAAATTACATAGATGTTTTATACCAACTTAGAGATGAATTTGGATTAAAGGACGATATAACAGTATCAAACGTTGCGTCAAATCCGGACATTTTCTCAACCGAAAGAGTTGAAGAAGATGAGGAGGCTCTGTGGAATACGGTTAAAACCGTTCTTGACGGCGCACTTAGCGACTTTATCGCAATGCGTGAGCGTGAGGGTGAGAGAATACAAAAGGACTTGTGCGAGAGAATTGACTATATGCGTACACTTGTCAAGGAAGTGGACGAGCGTTCACCGCAGACTGTTAAGGAATACAGTGACAAACTTTATGACAAGATTAAAGAAGTTCTTGACGGTAAAGAAATAGACGAAGCAAGAATACTTACCGAAGTTGCAATTTATGCCGATAAAGTGGCAGTAAATGAGGAAACAGTAAGACTTGGCAGTCACTTTGAAGAATTTGACACTATAATAAACAGCGGTTCGCCGGCAGGAAGAAAGCTTGATTTCTTAATTCAGGAAATTAACCGTGAAGTAAATACAATCGGTTCAAAGGCAAGTGATATTGAAATCGCCAAAACCGTTGTAACGCTAAAGGGTGAAATTGAAAAATTAAGAGAGCAAATTCAAAATATTGAATAACAGGTGATATAATGAAACTTATAAATATAGGCTTTGGAAACATGGTTAATGCCGAACGTGTTGTGGCAGTTGTAAGTCCAGAGTCCGCACCGATTAAACGTATAATTCGTGAGGCGGAGGATAAGGGTAATCTTATAAACGCAACATACGGCAGAAGAACAAGAGCCGTTATAGTAACCGATTCCGACCATATTGTTCTGTCGGCTTTGCAGACGGAAACGGTATCAGGCAGACTTAGCGGTGATACAGGAGAGGAGAGCGTTAAAGGCGATGAGTAGAGGTGTACTTTTTGTAATGTCCGGACCGTCGGGAACGGGCAAAGGAACGATTTGTAATGAACTTCTTGCAAATGAAAATAACGACGTATTTTTGTCCGTATCGTCAACAACGAGAGAAAAACGCAAAGGTGAAACCGACGGCGTGACATATAATTATACAACGGTGGAAAACTTTAAGAAGATGATAGACAACGGAGAAATGCTTGAATATGCTATGTACAGCGGCAATTATTACGGTACTCCGAAAAAGACTGTTGAAGATATGCTTGAGGGCGGCAAAAACGTTTTGCTTGAAATCGAGCCGCAAGGCGCACTTAAAGTTAAGAAACTTTTTGAAGAGGCAGTACTTATGTTTATAGCACCGCCGTCAATGAAAGTTTTAAAACAGCGACTTGAGGACAGAGGCCGTGAAACGGCAGAACAAATAGAAGAACGACTTGAGGCGGCAAAATGGGAATTATCTCAGTCGACGAAGTATGACTGTATATTCGTAAACGACGAACTTGGAGAGTGTGTTCGTGAAGTCGAAGAAACAATGCGTGATAAGGTTCAAAAGCGTAACCTTGTTGATAAATTATTAGCTGAAAATTATTGATTACTGGAGGAATATTATTATGATGATTAAACCTGGAATTTCGGAACTTTCAAAGTGTGTGGACAGCCGTTATACACTTGTTACAATGGCGGCAAAGCGTGCAAGAATGATTGGTGAAGAACGTATGCACGATATGGACGCATACGGCGATGAAAAACCTGTATCAGTTGCGGCAGAGGAAATCGTAGAGGGAAAAGTAGGCTATGTTCGTTCAGAGGCTATCAAGCGTGCAAAGGCTTGGGAGGACGAAAAGGCTGCGGCTATTCTTTCTCTAAACAGTAATGATGATGTACAGCCGGAAGAAGTTGAAGTCGTAGAAGACGATACAGAAGATAACGAATAATAATGATAGCAAAAATTATTGTGGATAATAAGTCAAAGCAAGTTGATAAACCTTTTGATTATCTTGTCCCGAAAGAACTTGAAGGCAAAATTAAAATAGGCAGCAGAGTGCTTGTTCCGTTTTCTTCCGGTAACAGAGAAATTGAGGGTTTTTGTGTCGGCACTGCGGATACAAGTGGCAGTAAACGTCTTAAATCCATAATAAGAACGGCAAACGATACCGTAGGCTTTGACGAAGATATGCTTGAACTTATCGAGTGGATGCACAAAAAATATCTTGCGTCATATCTTGATATAATTCATACGATTGTCCCGTCGGGTACAGCACTTAAAACGAAAGAATGGATTATTCTTGAAAATAAAAGTGAAGAAAAGTCGGAGATTAGACGACGTATTGCAGAAATACTGACTGATAACGGCGGAAGTATGGAATTTAAAGCACTTAAAGAAATGTGCGGAGTTGATATACAAAATCAAGTCCGTGCGATGATTAAAGAGGGTACTTTAAAAAAGGAATACAGACAATCGGTTGATATTAAGGATAAAAAAATTAAATGTGTAAAGCTTATATGTGACAGAGAAACAGCACTTGAAAGTGCCGAAATTTTACGCAGAAAAGCACCTGTTCAAGCAAAAATGCTTGAAGTGCTAAGCGAAAACGAGTATGTTTCTCTTGCCGATTTGCAGAAATTCACAAACGGCTCACACAGTACCGTAAAAGCACTTGAAAAGAAAAATCTTGTCAATGTGTTTGATATGACGGTTGAACGTGATCCGTATTGGAACAGAGTTTTTGAGAAAACAGAAAAGATGGTTCCGACACCGGAACAGGAATACGCGATAGATGAAATCACAAATTCCGTAAAATCGGGTGACGGAGGGATATATCTTCTGCACGGTGTGACAGGCAGCGGTAAAACCGAAGTTTTTATGCAGACGATTGAAAATGTGATAAATATGGGTAAAAGTGCGATTATGCTTGTACCCGAAATATCGCTTACACCGCAGATGGTTTCAAGATTTATGTCGCGATTCGGCGGCAGAGTTGCTATTTTTCACAGCGGTTTGTCCGCCGGTGAAAGATATGACCAATGGAAGAAAATTCGTGACGGTGAGGCTGATATTGTAATCGGTGCAAGAAGTGCGATTTTTACACCGCTTAAAAATATCGGAGTTATAATAATGGACGAGGAACATTCCGATACTTATAAGTCGGATATGTCACCGAGATACCACGCACGCGAAACGGCAATATTCAGAGCAAGTCAGTTTGGTGCAGCGGTTGTCTTGGCGTCGGCAACGCCGTCTGTTGAAAGCTATTACAAAGCACAGACAGGCGAATATAAGTTGCTTGAAATGAATACAAGATACAATAAAAATAAAATGCCCGAAATATCGGTTATTGATATGCGCAGCGAGTTGGAAAAGGGCAATAAAAGTATGCTTTCGGGTAAATTGTATAACGAAATCGAAGAAAATTTAAAACGCGGTGAACAGACGATTTTGTTTCTTAACAGGCGTGGATTTTCTACATTTGTTTCGTGTCGCAGTTGCGGATATGTACCGCATTGTCCGAATTGCAACATATCGCTTACATATCATAAATTTGAGGATAAATTAAAGTGCCACTACTGCGGATATGAACGATCGAATTATAAGCTTTGTCCGAAATGCGGAAGTAATTATATACGTTATTTCGGCGGCGGTACGCAAAAGGTGGAGGACGAATTAAAGCGTCTGTTCCCAAATGCGACAACTGTCAGAATGGATATGGATACAACAGGTAAAAAGCAGTCGCACGAGAAGATTTTGCAGAAGTTTGAAAAAGATAAAATCGATATTCTTATCGGTACGCAAATGGTGGCAAAAGGACTTGATTTTGAAAATGTAACGCTTGTCGGAGTTATAACGGCAGATACAATGCTCAATATTAACGATTACCGAAGCGGTGAGAGAACTTTTGCAATGCTTGAACAGGTTTCGGGACGTGCCGGCAGAGGAAGTAAAGAGGGCAGAGCCGTTATTCAGACGTATACGCCCGAACATGAGGCGGTCAGCCTTGTAAAAAGTCACAATTACAGAACTTTTTACGATAAGGAAATTGCAAAACGAAAGCTTATGTGGTATCCGCCGTTTTGTAAAATAGTGAGTGTGCATTTTCAAGGCAATGTTGAAAATACTGTTGCGAAAACGGCAAAATATTTTTTAAACACTGCAGAAAAAACACAGAATGTATCACAAAAAATACAGGTTTTAGGACCTGTGCCGTCATATATTTCAAAAATAAAAAACAAATACAGATGGCAGATTATTTTTAAATGCGAAGATGACGATAACTTGGGTGAGATACTTTCACAAGCTGAAATGACATGCAGAAAAAACAAGGAATTTTCGGATGTGGCGATAATAATAGACAAATCACCCGGTATGATAAATTAGAGAGGGGAAACATAATGGCAATCAGAGAAATAAGGGAAAAAGGCGATGAAATCCTTTATAAGAAATGCAAAGCTGTAGTGAAGTTTGACGAAAAACTTCATATACTTCTTGACGATATGTATGAAACAATGCAAAGCCGTGATGGTGTCGGACTTGCAGCTCCGCAAGTGGGAATACTGAAACGTGCGGTTGTCATAGATGTCGGTGACGGTAAAATTGAACTTATAAACCCTGAAATAGTAGAAGAAAGCGGAGAACAGACCGGCAGCGAAGGCTGTCTTAGCGTACCCGGAGTGTTCGGCGAGGTTACAAGACCGAATGTCGTAACCGTAAAAGCACAGGACAGGGACGGCAAGTGGTTTAAAATCACAGGTAAGGAACTCTTGGCAAGAGCTTTTTGTCACGAAATTGAACATCTTGACGGTAAATTGTTCTTGGACAGAGTAATTAGATTTATTGACTAACGGAGATGGTTGAATGAGAATTTTATTTATGGGTACACCCGATTTTGCGGCGGCGAGCCTTAAAGCTATGACAGACGCAGGTCTTGATGTTGTTGGTGTTGTATCTCAGCCGGACAGACCGAAAGGCAGAGGACATAAACTTGTACCGACTGATGTTAAGGCGGCGGCACTTGAGGCAGGTATAGAAAATATATATCAGCCCGAAAAACTGAGAAACGGTGAACTTCAGCCTGTTCTTGACAAACTGAAACCGGAGCTTATTGTCGTTGTCGCATACGGCAAAATTTTGCCTGATTATATAATAGATTATCCGAAATACGGCTGTGTTAATGTACACGCGTCACTTTTGCCGAAGTACAGAGGTGCGGGACCTATTCAGTGGGCGATTATAAACGGCGAAAAGGTTACCGGTGTTACGACGATGAAAATGGACAGCGGACTTGATACGGGCGATATGCTTTTAAAAGCGGAAACCGAAATCGGTGAATATGAAACGGCAGAGGAACTTTTTGACCGTTTAGCCGTAATAGGCGGCGATTTGCTTTTAAAAACAATAGACGGACTTGAAAAAGGCAGTATAACACCTACTCCGCAAAATGATAAGGAGCATACATATGCGCCTATGATTTCAAGAGAAACGGGTGTTATAGATTGGAGTAAATCGGCTCGTGAAATTTCAAAACTAATATGTGGCATGAATTCGTGGCCGCTTGCTTGCACAAAATATAAAGACGGAATTTTAAAAATTGTTTCCGCAAGAGTTTGTGATGAAAATTCGGATAAAGAGGCGGGAGAGATACTTGCACTTGAAAAGGGAAAAGGACTTAAAATTTCTTGCGGTGAGGGAACATTGTACATTGTAACGGCACAGTTCCCAAACAGTAAAAAAATGAATGTTGAAGATTATGCAAGAGGACATGAAATTGAATTAGGAGTTGTACTCGGAAAGGAGTAATTATGTTCAGCTATTATTTTGACCCAACGTATGTACTTGTAATAATTGCATTTTTACTTACATTGTTTGCGTCAATGGGAGTTAAATCGACTTTCAGTAAATACAATGATGTAAGAAGTTCAAGAGGAATTACCGCGGCGAGTGCGGCAAGGCAAATTCTTGATGCAAACGGACTTCAGAATATAAGAATTGAACACGTTTCGGGTGACCTTACAGACCACTACAGCCCGAATGAAAACGTCATAAGACTGTCGGATTCAACATATAATTCTACATCGGTAGCCGCAATAGGTGTTGCGGCACATGAGTGCGGTCATGCGGTTCAGCACCAAGTAGGATACGTTCCGATAAAAATTCGTAACGGAATTGTACCGATAGTAAATGTCTGCAACACGCTTTCAATGCCGATTTTCATAATCGGACTTATACTCGGACTTGGCAGACTGGCAATGGTTGGTGCGATACTTTTCGGTGCGGTGCTTGTATTTCAGCTTGTAACATTGCCGACTGAAATCAATGCGTCAAGACGTGCAATGAAAACTCTTGAAAGTATGTACTTACTTGAGGGTGATGAGCTTACAGGTGCAAGAAAAACACTTACGGCGGCGGCTATGACATATGTTGCGGCGGTTGCGTCAACGGCACTTCAATTTTTAAGACTTGTTTTATTGGCAAATCGTAGGAGAGATTAATGAGTAACGCAAGAGAAATTGCAATGAAAGTAATATACGACGTTGAATTTAACGGAGCATATTCAAATATGGCATTGAAAAAAGCTTTGAAAACGGATATGCCAAAACAGGATAAGGCGTTTATTTCCAATCTTGTTTACGGCGTCACAGACAGAAAATTGACTCTTGATTATGTTATAGGAAAGTTTTCAAAGATAAAATTGAAAAAAATATCGAAGTACATTCTTATAATTTTGAGAATGGGAATATATCAGATAATGTTTATGGATAAAGTGCCGATAAGCGCCGCAGTGAATGAGAGCGTAAAGCTGGCAAGAAGATACGGTCACGGTGCATCGGCAGGATTTGTAAACGGACTTTTGAGAAATGTGTCGAAAACAGAAATCGAATATCCGTCCGATAAAACAGAATATTTGTCTGTCAAATATTCGTTCCCGATGTGGCTTTGTGAAAAGTGGATTGATGAATTCGGATATGATTTTACCGAAAAATTGATTGAAAGTTTCGGCATGGAAAAAAGACTTAATATTCGACCGAACAGATTAAAGATAACGGCAGATGAACTTTGCAAGAAGTTTAACGACAACGGAATAAATGCCGAAGTTTATGACGGTTATATAGTGTCGGACGGATTTGACATTTCGGCGGACAGCTTATATAATGACGGATATTACACAATACAGGATTCAGCAGCAATGCAGACAGCAAAAGTGCTTGCACCGTGTGAGGGTGATACAGTGATTGATATGTGTGCCGCACCGGGCGGAAAGACAACGCATATTGCGGAATTGATGAACAACAAAGGCAAAATATACGCCTTTGACGTACACGAACATAAAATAGAGCTTATAAAAAAGAATGCCGAAAGGCTCGGAATAACGATAATAGAACCTAAACTTTCGGATGGCTGTAAAATAGACGAAAGTATGATAAATACGGCAGATAAAATACTTTGTGATGTTCCGTGTTCGGGTTTGGGAATAATCGGACGAAAGCCCGAAATAAAGTGGAACAGGGCAGAGGATAACGATTTACCGAAAATTCAAAGACAGATACTTGACAATGCGTCAAAATATCTTAAAATAAACGGTGAGATTGTTTATTCAACGTGTACGATTGAAAAAGAAGAAAATGAGGCTGTTACAGACAGTTTTACGGCGGATAACGAAAATTTTGAAAAAGTATTTGAAAAGACATTTTATCCGCACATAGATAACACAGACGGATTTTATATCTGTAAGATGAAAAGGATTAAGTAAATGATTGATTTAAAAGATTTTGAATATGATGAATTAATTGAATATCTTACATCCGTCGGCGAGAAGAAATTCAGAGCTGAGCAGATTTTTTCATGGCTTCATAAAGGCGTGGAAAGCTATGACGAAATGACGAACCTGTCAAAGGCAACAAGGGAAAAACTTGAAAAAGAAACGTATGTTTCAACGCTTAAAATCAGAGAAAAATATGTATCGAAAATAGACGGTACTGTAAAATATCTCTTTGAACTTCCGGACGGAAATTGTATAGAAAGCGTTGTTATGCGTTATCATCACGGACTTACGATTTGTATATCAAGTCAAGTCGGCTGCAGAATGGGTTGTCGTTTTTGTGCGTCAACGATAGGCGGACTTTACAGAAGTTTAACGCCGGGTGAAATACTTAATCAAGTTATTTTTGCACAAAAAGACGTCGGCGAGCGTATAAGCAATATTGTTATGATGGGTATAGGTGAGCCACTTGACAATTTCGATAACGTCATAAAGTTTTTGCACAATGTAAACCATGAAAAAGGACTTAACATAGGATACAGACACATTTCGTTGTCAACCTGCGGTGTTGTGCCGGGGATATACGCGTTGGCAAAGGAAAAACTTCCTATAACGCTGACAATATCTCTGCACGCGCCTAACAATGAAATTCGTGACAGTATAATGCCTGTAAATCATAAATACGATATTGAAGAATTATTGACGGCTTGCAGAGAATATGTAAAGACGACAAACAGACGTATCAGTTTTGAATATTCTCTTATTCACGGTGTAAATGACAGTATGGCAAATGCAGAGGAACTGGCAAATCTTGTCCGTGACCTGCACGGGCATATAAATCTTATACCTGTAAATAAAGTTGAAGAAAGAAATTTTGAAAAAGGAAGTAATGACGATATAAAAGCGTTCCAAGAAAAATTGACACATCTTGGCATAAATGCGACAGTAAGACGTGAACTCGGCTCAGATATATCAGCTTCCTGTGGACAACTGAGAAAAAAAGTGATATAATATCAAAAACTATAATTCTTTAGTGAAATGAGGTGATTTTCAAAATGCAGTTTGGTGCGGTTACCGATATAGGAATGCACAGAAAAATTAATGAGGACAATTATTACGTAAATGAAAGCGACACGTTCCCTTACGCAGTTGTTGCGGACGGAATGGGCGGTCATCAAGCCGGTGAAGTCGCAAGTATGATGGTTGTCGATATTATAGAAAACCACTTAGAAAAAAATCTTGATACCGAACTCGACTATGTAGAGGCAGGAGAAGTTATACGTCAGGCGTTTATATCGGCGAACAGTATCATATACAATTATGCAAAGAATCATTATAAAGTAATGGGAATGGGAACAACGGCGACGCTTGTAATGATTTATCAAAACAAGATTATTACGGCACACGTCGGAGATTCACGAGCCTATATGATAGGTGATGAAATCAAACAGATAACAAAAGACCATTCCTATGTACAGGAGCTTGTATCAAGAGGTGAAATAAGTCCCGAAATGGCAAAAAATCACCCTAAAAAGAACTACATAACGCGTGCTATGGGTGCAGAGGACACCATAAAAGTAGATATTTCGATTAAACCTTATAATGGTGAAACTCTTGTGCTATGCTCTGACGGTCTTACAAATTTCGTAGAGGACGATGAAATCAGAACATATATTAAAAATAAAAGCAACCTTCAGAAAAGTGCGGAAGAACTTGTAGCACTTGCAAATGAACGAGGCGGCGGAGATAATATTACCATTGTGGCTTTGGAAAGGGAGAAATGTGATAATGAACAGTGATAATTTAGTTGGAATAACACTTGGAAATAGATATGATATGCTTGAAAAAATCGGTACCGGCGGTATGGCTACAGTTTATAAGGCGAAAGATACGCTTTTAAACCGATATGTTGCGATAAAAATACTTCGTGATTCGCTTGAGGGTGAAGAACAGGTTGTTTCAAACTTTATAAAAGAGGCTCAGTCATCGGCGAGCTTGGTACACAATAACATTGTGTCTGTTTACGATGTCGGCGAAGAAAACGGGCTTAATTATATGGTTATGGAATACGTTGACGGCATTACACTTAAAGAATACATAAAGCAAAAGGGTGCACTTCCTTGGCAGGAGGCCTGCGACTTTGCTATTCAGATCGGACAAGGTATAAGCGAGGCACATTCTATTAATATAATACATCGCGATATTAAACCTCAAAATATTCTTATGACAAAGGACAAAACTTTGAAAGTAACGGACTTCGGTATTGCCAGAGCTGTTGCGGGAGAAACTACCGTTGTCGGCGGAAGTGCTTTGGGTTCGGTGCATTATATTTCGCCTGAACAGGCAAGAGGCGGATTTACGGACGCAAGAAGTGATATATATTCACTTGGTATTGTGCTTTACGAAATGCTTACCGGAAAAGTTCCTTTTGACGGTGATACTCCTGTGAGCGTAGCACTTATGCACCTTGAAAAAGAACCTGTAAACGTTAAATGCGTAAATCTTGATATACCGACTGATTTGGCATATGTTACAATGAAAGCAATTTCAAAAGAACAAAGTAACAGATACCAAAATGTACAGGAATTTGTTGACGATCTTCATGCTGTACTTGCAGATGAGCCGCTTCCGAGCCGTGATGATGTATATGAAGAAGTCGCACCGCAGGAAGATTATTCGTATGACGACGAAAGTGATTTTGACGATAATCTTGATGTGCCGGAAACGGTAGAGGAGGAAGAACCTTATGAAGAGGAACTTCCTGCAAGAGGTCGTACAAAACGTAAAAAAGTAGTAAAGAAAAAGAATAAAAAGCAGAAGAAAGAGGACAGGATTGCTGTTGTTCTTGCAATTTCAACGGCGGCGGTTATTTTACTTATAGTTCTTGGAGCATTTTTCTTTATAAATATGCGTAAAGAGGCGATTGTGCCTGACCTTAAAAATATGACTATTGAACAGGCAACTGCGGAAATTGAAAAAGCAGGACTTCATTTGGCTGATGAAATCGAATATTCGCTTTCGGATACGGTTGCGGAAAACTGCGTAATTTCACAAGACCCTACAGCCAAAAAGATTGTGGCAAAAAATTCTGATGTAAAACTTATAGTTTCAATAGGTTCATCGGGCGGTGATATTGTAGCGCCTGATGTTACGGGAAAACAGTTTGATGAGGCTATTGCGGAAATTCTTGAACTTGAGCTTAATTATACGGTTGTTGAGGAAGAATCTGATGATGTACCGTCGGGATATGTAATTCGTCAGACGCCGTTGGGCGGAACAAAGCTTAACAAAGACGATATTATAAATATCCACGTCAGCAAAGGTAAGGGAGAAAGCAGTGCGCAAGCTACTCCTGCAGCTGAAAGAGTATCAGTTCCGAGCATAATCGGTTTGGGCAGAGAACAGGCAGAGGCAACACTTAAAGCAAACGGATTAAATCTCGGTAACGTTTCAAGAAAAGCGTCTTCGGCACAAGAGGGAACTGTTATTTCACAAAGTCCTGAACTTGGCAAGACTGCGAATAAAGGCTCATATGTAAGCATTGTACTTTCAAAGGGTGAAGAAGCTCAGGCAGATCAATCAAATCAACAAGCGGAACAAAATAATTCATCACAGACAAAAAATGAACAAAACAATGCAAGCACAAACCAAAACAGTTCAAGCAATTCAAACACATCAAGCAACGACAATTCAAGTTCAAACACATCCGACAGTTCAAACAGTGATTCGGGTTCATCAAACCAAACATCAACAAGAACTTTCACTGTAAAAATTCCTGACACTGCAGATGATTCGGTTGATGTTGAAATTGTAGCAAACGGAAAAACAGTTCATAATGCAGTTCACTCAAAGGACGAAGGCACTGTATCGGTTGAAATTACAGGCTCGGGAACTGCGGAAGTTCAGGCTTATATAGACGGAAGTAAGGTAAGTGACAGAACAATAAACTTTAATTAGAGGTAATTATGGTTGGAACTATAATGAAAGGTATTGGAGGCTTTTACTATGTAAAGGCCTCTGATAGCATATACGAATGTAAAGCAAGGGGAATTTTTCGCAAGGAAAAGATAACACCTATGATTGGCGATAAGGTGAATATTGAAACGGACGGCGAAAAAGGCAGTATTATTGAAATAATGCCGAGAAAATCGTCGCTTATAAGACCACCGGTTGCAAATGTTGATACAATGATGCTTGTCGTTGCGGCGGCGTCACCGGAGCCGAATTTGTTTTTGATAGACAAAATGCTTATAAATGCGGAGATTAATAATATAACTCCTGTTATTTGCATTAATAAAACAGATATAAAAAAACGTGAGGATATAGAAGAAATATATTCAAAAGCCAAATATAAAATATTTTCTGTAAGTGCCGAAAGACAAGACGGCACGGATTTGCTTATGGGTTATTTGAAGGATAAGACGACTGCATTTGCGGGACTTTCGGGAGTTGGTAAGTCGAGTCTTTTGAGTATTATCACAAACGGAGAACTTGAAACGGGAAGTATTTCCGAAAAAATAAGCCGCGGAAAACATACGACGCGTCACGTTGAATTGTTTGAACTTGAAAGCGGAGGTTTTGTACTTGATACACCCGGTTTCAGTTCACTTGAAATTGAAAATATAAAGGCTGACGATTTGTGGCAGTATTTTCCCGAAATGGCGGACTCTCAAAATAAATGCCGTTTCAGAGGATGCTCACATATAAACGAGCCTGATTGCTATATAAAAGAAAAGCTTGAAAACGGAGAAATGGCTCAGTCACGATATGACAGCTATACTCAAATATACAATAAACTAAAATCAGTAAAGGAATGGAAAAAGAAATGATATTATCACCGTCTATATTGTCGGCAGATTTCGGTATACTTGCCGAGCAGGTAAAAAGGGCAGAGAACGCAGGAGCACAGTGGTTGCATATTGATGTTATGGACGGACATTTTGTTCCGAATATGACTTTTGCAATGCCTGTTATAAAGTCATTACGCAAGTATACAGATATGTTTTTTGATGTACATCTTATGATAGATAAGCCGGAAAGATATATTGATGAATTTATCAATGCCGGTGCGGACGGTGTTACTATTCATATCGAGGCAACCGAAAAGCCGAAAGAATGTATTGAAATGATACAGAAGAGAGGTAAAAAAGCGGCGATTTCGATTAATCCGAAAACACCTGTATCGGCGATTGAAAAGTACCTTGATAAAGTCGATATGGTGCTTGTTATGAGCGTTGAGCCGGGTTACGGCGGTCAGAAATATATTGAAAGCGTTAATGAAAAGATTGCGTATATTCGTGAAAAAATGGGCAGTGACTTTGATATTGAAGTTGACGGCGGAATTAATGCAAACAATATTGACAATGCGATTAATGCAGGCGCAAATATAATTGTTGCGGGAACGGCTGTGTTTAATGACGATATTGAGGGCTCTGTAAGGAGTCTTATGAGATAATGCGTGCGGTAATAATCGGTAACGGTGATATAAAAGACTATCAATATATAAAAAGCAAAATCAATGACAATGATTTTATAATATGTGCCGACGGCGGCTATAACCATGCGAAAAAAATGGGGATAGTGCCTAATGTGCTTATAGGTGATTTTGATTCGGCAAAGAATTTTGAAAAAGTTAAGGACAGAATTGAATATCCAAAACGCAAGGATTTTACAGACGGTGAACTTGCGGTAGCTTACGCGGTGGATAATGGATATGAAGACATAGTCCTTATCGCCATGACAGGCGACCGTTTTGACCACAGTATAGCGGATATTTTATTGCTTGAAAAGTGTAAAAACGGTGTGCTTATAGACGATAATAATGAAATTTATTTGTTAAAAGATAAATTGGCGTTAAACGGAAAAACAGGACAAACTCTGTCTATAATTCCGATAAAGGATAATGCGGTCGGAATAACAACAGACGGACTTGAATATCCGTTGAATGACGAAACTTTGTATTTCGGCAGCAGCCGCGGCATAAGCAATATTATGCTTGCGGATAAATGCAATATTACAATAAAAAGCGGAATGGCATTGGTAATAAAGGTGGAAAGAGTATGATATATCTTGATAATGCGGCAACAACAAAACCGTCAAAAGCGGCAGTTGATGCAATGATTAAGGCGGCGGAATGTTTCGGTAATCCGTCGTCGCTTCACGGTTTGGGTATTGAGGCTGAAAAACTCATAAACGAAAGCAAAAAAAATATTGCCGATATGCTTGGCGTTGAAAGTAAAAATATTTTGTTTACATCGGGCGGTACCGAGGCGAATAATTTGGCTGTTTTCGGCGTTGCGGCGGCACGTCACAAAATCGGTACAAAAATTGTTACGAGCAAAATCGAACATCCGTCTGTACTTGAGGCATTCAGAAAACTTGAAATTGACGGATTTAATGTTGAGTATCTTGACGTTGACAGTGAAGGCAGAGTTGACCTTGATATGCTTAGAAACGTTCTTGATGATGAAACGATACTTATAAGCGTTATGCACGTCAATAATGAAACGGGCGTTATTCAGCCGATTGAAGAAATAAGAGAAATTATGCTTGAAAAAGCACCTTATGCACATCTTCATACTGACTGTGTGCAGTCGTTTGGTAAAATAGATGTGAAACCGAAAAAAATGGGTGCGGACCTTGTTACGATAAGCAGCCATAAAATTCACGGCTTTAAAGGTACGGGTGCATTGTATGTAGCAGATACAAGAATGATACGTCCGATATTGTTCGGCGGTGAACAACAGGGGGAAATAAGACCGGGTACGGAAAATGTAGGCGGTATACTTGCGTTCGGTGCGGCGGCGGCTGAATGTGACACCGACCAATCAAAACTTATACATTTGAGAAACACAATGAAAGAAAAACTTCAAGAAATACCGAATATTAAGATAAACGGCTCTGACGAATATAATTCCGGCAGTGTTTTAAACGTATCGTTTATCGGCATAAAGGCTGAAATACTTCTTCATTCGCTTGAGGCACATAAAATATATGTTTCAACAGGTTCGGCTTGTTCAAGCCACAAACCGCAGCCGAGCCATGTACTTACGGCTATGGGACTTGATAAAAAAGAAATTAACGGTGCGGTGAGAATCAGTTTTGACAGATTGACAGAAGAATCAGACGTTATAAAAGCGGCGGAAATTATTGCAAAAGAGGTTGCGACAATAAGGAGATTTATGTAAATGAAAGAGATTATTCTTGCAAAATACGGAGAAATTATATTAAAGGGCGGTAATCGTCCGAAGTTTGAAAATATATTGATGAACAACATCAGAAATTCACTGAAAAATGTGGCGGAGGTAAAGGCAAGACTTGCACAGGCTACAATTTATGTCGAAGTTTTTGATGAAGACAAAATGGATATTGTAGTGGAAAGATTGTCGAAAATATTCGGTATTGTTTCAATTACAAGAGCGGTTGTTTGTGAAAAGGATATTGAGGATATAAAGGCGAAAGCCAAGGAATATTTGAAGAAAGACTTTAAGGACGGCGTTAAATTTAAGGTTGAGGCAAAGCGTTCTGATAAGCAGTTCCCGCTTAACTCACCTCAAATTTGTATGGAAGTCGGCGGTTATCTTGACGACGAATATCCGAATATAGTCGTTGATGTTCATAATCCCGAAGTTACGGTTAAAGTCGAAGTCAGAGATTTCGGTGCATACGTTTATGCAGATGAAAATAAAGTGCAGGGACAGGGCGGTATGCCGATAGGCACAGGCTCAAAGGCAACCTTGCTTTTGTCGGGCGGTATTGACAGCCCTGTTGCAGGTCATATGATTTCAAAACGCGGTGTTGAAATTGATGCGGTAAACTTTTTCTCATTCCCATACACAAGTGAGAGAGCAAAAGAAAAGGTTATTGAACTTGCAAGCATAATCGCACAATATACGTCAAAAATCAATTTGTATATCGTGCCGTTTACGGAAATACAGCTGCAGATTGCAGAAAAGTGCCCTGAGGAACATTTGACGCTTGTTATGCGTAGATTTATGATGCGTATTGCGGAGAGATTGGCGCGTAAGCATAAATCGTTGGCACTTGTAACAGGCGAGAGCGTCGGACAGGTTGCAAGCCAAACTCTTGCGGCACTTGACGTTACAAATTCGGCTGTTGATATGCCGGTATTGCAGCCGCTTATCGGTATGGATAAGATTGAAATAGTTGACAGAGCACACGAAATCGGTACATTTGAAACATCAATTTTACCGTATGAGGACTGCTGTACAGTGTTTACACCAAAGCACCCTACAACAAATCCGAAACGTGCAAATATTGAAAAGTCTGAAAATAGACTTGACGTTGAAACACTTATCGAGGCTGCTTTGGCAGGCGTTGAAAAGATAGAAGTATATCCTAAATAATAAGGCTTGGGTGATTGATATGAAAGTGGAAGTAAACGGTTTAAATGAAAAAGTTGTAAAAATGCTTGCGGAAAGAAAAATGACTGTTTCGGCGGCTGAAAGCTGTACAGGAGGACTTTTTGCGGCACTTATAACAAATGTTTCGGGTGCGTCGGAGGTTTTGAATGAAAGCTTTGTGACTTATGCAAATTCGGCGAAGATGAAATATCTCGGTGTCAAGGGCGAAACGCTGGAAAAACACGGTGCAGTGAGTTATGAAACCGCTTTTGAAATGGCAGATGGACTCAGAAAAAACACAGGTGCGAATGTTACTGTCGGCATAACAGGCATAGCAGGCCCGACAGGCGGAACGAAAGAAAAGCCGGTAGGACTTGTATATGTCGGCATATGCGTTATGGGTGAAACGGAAGTGAAAGAACTTCATTTAAACGGTACACGCGAAGAAGTTCGTGAGTGTACTTGCAAAATTACGTTTGAAAATATCGCAAACCGTATTGAAAATATCACTAAAGTACAATAAATTGTACTTTGCACGGCATTGAGTTAAAAACTGCTTGAAAAAAGAGTGTTTATGTAATATAATTGACGTATAAAATATAAGTGATACTTTAAAGGAGAAAATAAATGGCAAAAGAAAAGGATAAGAGTAAACCTAAAGTTGTAAAAATGACTGACGCAGAGGAAAAGAAAAAGGCTCTTGAATCTGTATTCAGTGTTATAGAAAAGGAATACGGTACAGGAAGTATTATGAAACTCGGCGACGCAAATTCGGTTGACGTTGAAGTTATTCCGACAGGCTCGTTGACGCTTGATATGGCACTTGGAGTAGGCGGACTTCCGAGAGGCAGAGTTATAGAAATATACGGCCCTGAATCTTCGGGTAAGACAACCGTTGCACTTCACGTTGTGGCAGAGGCACAGAAAATGGGCGGTGAGGCTGCATTTATTGACGCGGAACACGCTTTAGACCCTGTATATGCAAAAAAATTGGGCGTTGATATAGACAATTTAATTGTTGCACAACCGGATACCGGTGAACAGGCTTTGGATATTGCCGAGGCACTTGTACGAAGCGGTGCGCTTGACGTAATCGTTGTCGACTCTGTTGCCGCACTTGTTCCGAAAGCGGAAATTGACGGTGAAATGGGTGACAGCCATGTCGGTTTGTTGGCAAGACTTATGTCACAGGCTCTAAGAAAGCTTACTGCCGTTATCTCAAAATCGGGTACAGTCGTAATCTTTATCAACCAGCTAAGAGAAAAAGTCGGTGTTATGTACGGTAATCCCGAAACAACTCCGGGCGGTCGTGCACTAAAGTTCTTCTCATCTGTAAGATTGGACGTAAGACGCGGCGAGGTTATAAAGAACGGTACGGAACTTATCGGTAACAAGACAAAGGTTAAAGTTGTTAAAAACAAGGTTGCACCGCCGTTTAAAACTGCCGAATTTGATATTTTGTACGGCGAGGGTATTTCAAAAGAAGGTAATATTCTTGACTTTGCAGTTGAAAACAATATTATCAAGAAGTCGGGGGCTTGGTTCAGCTATAACGGTGAAAAAATCGGTCAAGGCCGTGACAATGTAAGAAAATATATGGTTGAGAACAAAGAATTTACTGCTGAAATCGACAGACAGGTTAGAGAATTGTTGAAAAATAACAGCGGATACTTGCCGAGTGAGGCTGACGACAGTGATAATACTGACGGCAAACAGCCGACGGAAACGGAAACAACCGAAACAACTGAAGAATAAGCGTGTATTATTTCACAAAATTATTATCCGAATAATAAAAAGATAAGTAAATAATAACTAAAAATTGTTACAAAACGATAAAAAGGATTGACGTGGGACAAATTTTTTAGTATGCTAATTATAATATTTATATCGGTAAAATATGTGATTAAAATTTAAGACAGGGGGCACAATTCATGGTTTCAAGTGAAGTGGCAGTTCAAAATTCGGTAGGCTTGCATGCAAGACCTGCAACATTTTTCATTCAAAGAGCAAATGAATTTAAGTCAAGCATATGGGTTGAGAAAGACGAAAGACGTGTGAACGCGAAGAGTCTTTTGGGAGTTCTTTCACTGGGTATCGTTAAGGGTACATCAATATCAATCATTGCTGACGGTAGTGATGAAGAAGAGGCAGTTAAGACTTTGGTTGAATTGATTGAATCTAATTTCTCTGAATAATTTTAAATAATATTTAAGAAAATAACTCTGCATTATTATGTAGAGTTATTTTTGGTGTAAGGAGGTGGCAATATGTTTGATTTGGAACAGGAATTAAAGAATTTGCCCGAAGATCCGGGTGTGTATATAATGCACGACAAGGACGATAAAATAATATATGTCGGTAAGGCGAAGATACTTAAAAACCGCGTCAGACAGTATTTTCAGAAAAATTCAAACCACACACCGAAAGTTCTTGCCATGGTGTCGAACGTGGCATATTTTGAATATATTGTCACAGACTCCGAAACAGAGGCGCTTGCGCTTGAATGTAATCTTATAAAAAAGCACAGACCGAAGTATAATATACTTTTAAAGGACGACAAGCATTATCCGTATATAAAAGTCACGATAAACGAACCGTATCCAAAGGTTTTGAAAGTCCGAAGACTTTTAAAGGACGGTGCGAAATATTACGGACCGTATGTGTCGGGAATAACAATAAAAAATACTCTTGAGCTTGTGCAGAAACTTTTTAAACCGCCGACTTGTCACAGAAAATTTCCGGACGATATTAGAAAAGGCAGACCGTGTCTTAATTATCACATCAATAATTGCTTTGCACCGTGTACGGGAAAGGTTTCAAAAGAGGAATACAGACAGGTGTTTTTTAATATTTGCCGTTTCCTTGACGGCAACCACAAGGAGCTTATAGCAGAACTGACAGAGCAAATGATGAAGGCTTCACAGAATATGGAGTACGAGAAAGCGGCTGATTTAAGGGATAAAATTCAAGCCGTAAAGGATATAGAAGAACATCAGAAGATTATAAATACCGATAAACAGAACGATAAAGACGTCATTGCACTTGCAAGGGAAGAAAGCGTTGCATTTTGTGAGGTATTCTTTATCAGAAACGGTAAAGTTATCGGCAGAGAAAGCTATAAAATTGACAACACACAGCACAGTACAAATGAAGAAATACTTACCGATTTCGTAAAGCAGTTTTATCAAAACAGTGAATTTATACCCGAAGAAATTTTGACCGAATACGAAGTTGACGACAGCGAAGCGATAATGAAGTGGCTCAGCGGTATAAGAAAACGCAAAGTTACTATTGCAATGCCAAAACGAGGCGAAAAACTTCATTTGGTTGAAATGGTGCGTAAAAATGCCGATATTGCACTTGGTAATTATAAAATTAAGGTTATGAAAGAACGTGAAAAGAATACTGTTCTTGATATGATGCAGGAACAGCTAAGAATTGAAAAACGTCCTTACAGAATTGAGGCATACGATATTTCAAATATTCAAGGTACAGATAATGTCGGTGCAATGGTTGTATTTGAAAACGGTAAGCCTGCGAAACGTAAATACAGAATATTCAAGATAAAATCGTTTGAGGGTGCGGACGATTATGCGGCTATGCGTGAGGTCATATACAGACGTTTCAGACACGCGCTTGAGGAGGAAGAACAGGTTGAAAAGGGGACGCTTTTGAAACGAAACGCAAAGTTTTTGCCTTTGCCTGACCTTATACTGCTTGACGGCGGTAAAGGGCATTTAAACGTGATAACAGAACTTCTGGATATGATTGAAGTAGATATTGAAACATTCGGTATGGTGAAGAATGACAAGCACAGAACAAGAGGACTTGTTTCAAAAAACGGTGAAATCGAACTCAGTGCAACAAGTCCTGTATTTAAACTTATAACTCACATTCAAGACGAAGTTCACGATACCGCAATATCATATCACAGAAAATTGAGAGGTAAAATCAATTCCGAACTTGATAAAATAAACGGAATTGGTGAAAAAAGGCGAAAAGCCCTATTGACTACTTTCAAAACTATTGATAAAATAAAAGAGGCGACTTTGGACGAATTGTTAAACGTCAAAGAAATGGACAGTAAATCGGCACAAAGCGTATATGATTATTTTCGGAGGAATAGCGATGTTTAAGCTTAACAGAAAAAACGGTGTTTCGTATTACACAATTACATCATTTGAGAAAACAGGACTTGTAAAACACGGTTTTTCCACGCGTGAGGGTGGCGTCAGCGACGGCTGTTACAGCAGTATGAATTTTCGCTTTCACTGTGATGATACACGCGAAAATGTGCTTAAAAACTTTGAAATAATGGCTGATACGCTTGGTATGGACTATAATAAACTTGTGCTTTCAAAACAAGTTCACGAAGATGTTATTCATACCGTGACAGAGGACGATTTCGGAAACGGTATTGTGCTTGAAAACAAGTTTGATAGCGTTGACGCGCTTATTACGGATAAGAAAGGTATTCCTATGGTTACGCTGTTCGCCGACTGCGTACCGTTGTTTTTTCTTGACAAAAAGCTCGGAGTAGCCGCATTGGCACATTCGGGTTGGAAAGGTACGGTAAAGCGAATAGGTCAGAAAACAATCGAAAAAATGAAAAGAGATTACGGAAGTCGTGCGGAAGATATTTTGACCGCTATCGGTCCGTCAATACAGGAATGTCATTTTGAAGTAGGTGACGAAGTTGCCGAAATATTTATAAAGGAATTCGGTGAAGATACCGCAGTGAAATACGGTGAAAAGTATCACGTTAATATGCAGAAAACAATCGAAAAACAATTTATTGAAAGCGGCATATTGAAAGAAAATATTGATAATTGCGGAATATGCACTTACTGTAACAGTGATTTATTATTTTCGCACAGAAAGACGAACGGAAAAAGAGGAAATCTCGGTGCATTTATTGAGTTAATATAGATTTGGAGAATTAGATGAGAAGGATAAAGGGTTTAGTGGCGGTGTTGCTTGCAGTATGTACAGTTTTTTCTGTAACAGGGTGCGATACCGTTGAAAGAATTAAAGAGAGAATATCACAGGAAACTGTTGATGACGAAAAGGTTGCAGATGAAAATAAGACGGAAGTATCAAACAGCATAAGCGTGGGATTGCTTGATTTTGATACGTTTAATCCGCTTTTGACAAAATCAGAAACGGTTAAAGAGTGTATGGAATTTGTGTATGAACCGCTTTTTGAACTTAACGAAAAATTGCAGGCAGTACCGATTTTGGCTGAAAGCTATACTGTATCTCCCGACGGCAGAACGATTGATATTACGCTTAAAAACAACATACAATGGCAGGACGGCTCAAATTTCAACGCATATGATGTAAGCTATACATTTAAGCAAATACGTTCCGGTGTTACTAATTACACATCTGTGTTTGCAAATATGGCGGATTATATGGCAACTGGCGATTATACGTTTCAGATTACATTGAATTACGCAGTGCCGAATTTTGTGTCACTTTTGACATTTCCGATAGTGAAATATCAAAGTGATATGAAAGGCAATGCGAATTATATACCGATGGGAACAGGTCCTTATAAGTATAATTCACAGTTAAGCACAGGCAAGCTGTTGTTTTCGGCATTTGACAATTATCACAACGGCAGAGCAAAAATCGACAGCCTTTATGCTTATACCGTACCCGACTTGCAGAAGTATGAATCAATGTTTGAAGCAAGCGAAATTGACCTCATGACAGGCAGAACGGTAGACCTTTCGGAATATACACCGAGAGGCAGTGCAAGAAATAATGAGTATATAACAAATCAAATGACTTTTATCGGGTATAATACGGCAAATCCGTTGCTTTCGGGCGTTGAAACAAGACAGGGTCTGTCGAATATTGTTGATAAGGACAGTATCGTAAATTCAACGATATATTCGCGCGGTAAGGCAAGCAATATTCCGATTAATCCGTCATCAATTTTCTATTATGACACAAGTACAAAATTTAAGCCTGATGAAATTTTGACAACACAGCATTTGGGCAATGATAAATGGGGTTTGGACAATGACGGAAAATATGTACGCCATGTCGGTGCGCAAAAACAGGTTTTGCAATTTGAAATTTTGACAAACAGTGACAGTGCGGAAAAGGTTAATATAGCAAACGAAGTGGCAGACAGTTATACAAGATTCGGTATTCCGACAACAGTTACTGCACTTCCGTATGATGAATATATTGCAAGAATTAATGCGAAAAATTATGATATAATGATAGGTGAGATAGAAGTCAGTGCAAATAATGACTTGACTCCGCTTGTATCGTCGACCGATAATTATTTCTCGTATGCAAATCTCGACCTTGATATGCTTATTGGTCAGCTTGGAATGACGAATGACGAAGAACAGCAAAAGGCTTTATTCCGTCAGTATGGTGACATAATAGTGAATGATATGCCGTTTACTGTATTGTTTTTCAGAAAAGGCAATGTAATGTCAGGCTCAAAAATTAAAAGCGAAATTCTGCCGTCTGTTGACAGAATGTTCAGAAATATTGAAACTTGGAGTGTGACGGAATGAAAATAGTAGTAATCGGTGCCGGTGCGGCAGGGCTTTTGGCGTCAGGAAAAGCCGCCGAAACGGCTGATGAAGTGGTAATAATCGAAAAGAACGATATAATCGGAAAAAAACTTCTCATAACAGGCAAGGGAAGGTGTAATATAACAAATTCAGCCGATATTGAGGATATGATAGGTCAATATCCGAGAAATGCGAAGTTTTTGTATTCGGCACTATATACGTTTACAAATGACGATATAATACGAATTATTGAAGAAAACGGCGTTAAAACAAAAGTTGAAAGAGGCGGCAGGGTATTTCCGGTAAGCGATAAGTCGCAGGACGTTGTAAAGGCACTTAAAAAATACGCTTTAAAGCCGAATGTGTCGCTTGTGCATGATACGGTAAAGTCACTTATAATCAGTGACGGTGCCGTAAAGGGAGTAAAGACGTCTAAAACGTCAATTACAGCGGACAGAGTGATAATATGTACCGGCGGTAAATCATATCCGAGAACAGGTTCTACGGGCGACGGATACAAATTCGCAAAACAAGCGGGACATACAATTATCGAGCCTAAAGCGTCGCTTATACCTGTTTTAACGGAAGAAAAGTTCGTTAAGGATATAATGGGCTTGTCGCTGAGAAATATTAAAATAACGGCATTTAATCAGAAAAACAAAAAGGTGTATTCCGATTTCGGAGAAATGCTTTTTACGCATTTTGGAATTTCGGGGCCGGTAGTGCTTTCGATGTCGGCATATCTGAAAAATATCGGTAAGGAAAAATATAAAATAGAGATAGATTTAAAACCGGCTTTGACCGATGAACAGCTTAACGCAAGAGTGCTCAGAGATTTTGAAAAGTACAGTAAAAAGCACCTTGTAAACAGTCTTGACGATTTGCTTCCGAAAGCACTTATACCGATTGTAATATCACTCTCGGGAATAGAGCCGCATAAGGCAGTAAATGAAATTACGAGAGAAGAAAGAAACGGGCTTGTTCACGTTTTGAAACACTTTACACTTACCGCAGTCGGCGTACGACCTGTCGAGGAGGCTATCGTAACAGCCGGCGGAGTTAAGGTAAGCGAAATAAATCCGTCCACAATGGAATCAAAACTTGTGAGCGGTTTGTATTTTGCCGGTGAAGTGATTGACATAGACGGTTATACAGGCGGATATAATTTGCAGGCGGCATTTTCGACAGGCTATCTTGCTGGTATGAATGCAGCCGAATAGCATAGAAAGGAACAGTTGTGGATATGGAAGTTGGCAGCAGAGAGGTTTGTAAGGCGGCTATACAAATTGCACTTACAGATTCAAGAGAAGAAGAAATTGAGATGAAAGCAAAAAATAAGGAAAACGGTATTCTTTCCGTTGCAGTCGATTTCGGCAGTGATTTCGGCAGTGCGGTACCGAAAGTGCTTGAAAGAGCGGTTGTTGCGGCGAAACGTGAAAATGTTATATCTTCAACCCATGCGGAAGAAGGTGCGGTTGCCGGTGCGGCACATGAGGCAATTCAGCAGATTGTTGATAAGTGTGTCGGACTTAATCTCGGCGGTAAGATCGGTATTGCAAGACACGGTTCACATATCGGTGTATGTGTATTTTTTGCTATCGGTTTATTAAATCTTAATGATGTCGCAATCGGTATGGGACACAGAGTTGTATAATCAAAGGAGAATGGTAGTATGGTAAGAGCAATAAGAGGAGCAACAACGGTTGAAAATAATGACAGGGAAGAAATTATAGAGGCGACAAAGGAAATGCTTGAAACTATAATTTCGGAAAACAATATAAAAACAGAAGATATGGTGTCTGTCATTTTTACGATAACGCCCGATCTTGACAAAGTTTTTCCGGCTGTTGCGGCAAGAAAAATGGGGATAGTTGATGTACCGTTGCTTGATATGAGCGAGCCGGAAATTGACGGTGCATTAAAGAAGTGTATAAGAATTTTAATGCACATAAATTCCGATAAACAAAATAAAGATATGGTACACGCATATTTAAGGGGTGCAACGGTGTTGCGTCCCGATTTGGTAAAATAAATCTAAAGGAGAACAAAATGAAATATATTTCAGTTGCGGTGGACGGACCGGCAGGAGCAGGTAAAAGCTCCGTTTCAAAGGCTGTTGCCAAAAGTCTTGGCTATACATACATAGATACGGGTGCAATGTATCGTGCGGTTGCACTTTTTGCTATTAACAACGGAATAGACGCGAAAAATGAAACAGAAAAACTGGTAAGCCGTCTTAACGAAGTGGAAATCGACATAAAATATACAGATGAGGGACAGCAGATTTATTTATTAGGCGAGAATGTTTCAAAGCGTATCAGAGAAGAAGACGTTTCTGTAGGTGCGTCAAATGTTGCGGTAATTCCCGAAGTCAGAAAAAAACTTGTTGAACTTCAAAGAAAAATGGCTGAAAGTGCAAATGTTATAATGGACGGTCGTGACATATGCTCATATGTACTTCCGAATGCGGACGTTAAGATTTTTCTTACCGCGTCGGCTGAATCAAGAGCGAAAAGAAGATATGACGAACTTTGCGGAAAAGGCATTGAATGTGATTTTGAGAAAATTAAAGCCGATATGGAATATCGTGACAAGAACGATTCTCAAAGAGCCGTTGCGCCTTTGAAAAAAGCTGATGACGCAACATTGATTGATACGACAGAATATGATTTTGACGGTGCGGTTAAGCTTGTAAAAGACTTAATTCTTGAAAAAACGGAGGGCTGAAATATGCTATATAAATTTTTAAGCGGTTTAGCAAAAGGCGTTACACACTGTATTTTCAGAGTAAAAGTAGTGGGCAAGGAAAATGTTCCGAAAGACGGCGGTATGATACTTGCCGTAAACCATAAAAGTAATTGGGATCCGATTTTTGCAGGGGCATATTGTCCGCGTCCGCTAAGATTTATGGCAAAAGCCGACTTGTTTAAAAATAAGCTTTTCGGCGGACTTATAAAAAAACTCGGTGCGTTTCCGATACAGCGCGGCAGAGGCGATATAGGTGCTATAAAAGGTGCGTTTTCAATATTAAAAAATAATGACGCAATGCTTATTTTTCCTGAAGGTCACAGAATAAAAAACGGCAAGAGAGTAAAGGCTAAATTGGGTGTTTCGATGATTGCCGTGTATGCCAAAGTGCCTGTCATTCCGCTTTGCATAAGCGGTGAATACAAGCCTTTTCACAAGGTCACAGTAACATTCGGTAAACCTATTACGTTTGAAGAATATTATGGCAAAAAGCCTGATAACGAAACTTTGCAGACGCTTGCCGATGAAGTTATGCAGACAATTTATTCGTTTGACAATACAGATATTAAGAAAATCGGAGAACAAAAATGATTAATGTTGCAAAAACGGCAGGATTCTGCTACGGTGTAAAAAGAGCGGTGGACGATGTTTATAAAGAAATCGAAAACGGTAAAAAAATCGCAACGCTCGGTCCGCTTATTCATAATAGGCAGGTAATCGAAGATTTGGCGAGCAAGGGCGTGTATGCGTATGACAGTATAGAGGATATTCCGAGTGACCATACGGTTGTTATAAGGGCGCACGGAGTGCCGAGAGCTGTTTATGACAAGATGAACGGTCGTGAGTATATTGACCTTACCTGTCCTTTTGTGGCAAAGATACATAAAATTGTATCGAAACATCACAAAGAGGGGTATCAAATTATTATTGTCGGCGATAAAAACCATCCGGAAGTTATTGGAATAAATGGCTGGTGCGATAACAAAGCTGTCATAATTAACGACGTGAAAAGTGAAATTGACGGTAATTTAGCCTCAAAAGACATATGTATTGTAGCACAAACCACAATTAATAGAGATTTTTTTGGTGAAATCGTACAAAATGTAAAAAAAACTTGCAAAAGTACCCTAGTTTTTGATACAATATGTAGTGCGACGAAGGATAGGCAAGAAGAGGCAGACAAACTTTCGAGAAATTCGGACATGATGATTGTAATCGGGGGAAAGGAAAGCTCAAATACAAGAAAGCTGTTTGAAATATCAAAGCGAAACTGTAAACACACCTATCACATCGAAACTTTTGAGGATTTACCTCAAGAAAAAACATATAATAAAATAGGTATTACTGCAGGAGCGTCTACACCCGGCAGTATTATCGAGGAGGTAGTAAAGGCTATGAGTGAAAATTTAAAAAATGAGGAGAACTTTGCAGAACTGTTTGCACAGTATGAAAGTAAAACTCTTAATAACGGGGACATTGTAGAGGGAACAGTTGTAGAAGTTCGCAATAATGAGGTCATCGTTGATTTGGGTGGCTTTAAGTATAACGGACAATTAGCAGCTGATCAGCTTACTGATGACCCTGCACTTAAGCCGTCTGATGTAGTAAAAGAAGGCGATACAATCAAGGTTTACGTTGTAGGCGTAAACGATGCTGAGGGTAAAGTAGTTCTATCAAGAAAGAAATTGGTAGCTATGGAAAGCTGGAACAAAATCAAAGAAGCTTATGAATCAGGCGAGACTTTGGAAGGAAAGATTATAAAGGCTGTTAAGGGCGGTGTTATTGCACTTACAGACGGTTCTCAGGTATTTATCCCTGCACGTCAGGCATCCGGAAGATTTGTACAGGACCTTCAAAGCCTTGTAGGAACAACTGTAAACTATAAGATAATCGAAATCGACGAAAGAAGAAGACGTGTTATCGGTTCAGTCAGAGTTATTCTTGAGGCTGCAAGAAAAGAAAAAGAAGAAAAGTTCTGGGCAGAGGCTGAAGTTGGCAAGAAGTATCAAGGTACTGTTAAGTCACTGACATCATTCGGTGCATTTGTTGACATCGGCGGTGTTGACGGTCTTGTTCACATCAGTGAACTTTCATGGAATAAAATCAAGCACCCTTCAGAAGTTGTTAAAGAGGGTGACGTTCTTGATGTTTACATTAAGGACCTTAACAGAGAAACAAAGAAGATTTCTCTTGGATTTAAGAAGATTGAGGACAATCCTTGGACAATCGCTCAATCAAAGATTAATGTAGGTGACGTTGTTAAGTGTAAAATAGTTCGTATGATGCCATTCGGCGCATTCGCTGAAATTATGCCTAACGTAGACGGTCTTATCCACATTTCTCAAATCGCTGACAGAAGAATCGGCAAGCCGGAAGATGTTCTTACAATCGGTGAAGAAGTTGAGGCTAAGGTTACAGATCTTAACTGGGACGAAAAGAAGATCAGTCTTTCAATACGTGCTCTAATTCCTACACCTGAAAAGGAAGAAGAAGTTAAGGAAGAAGAAGCTCCTGTAGAAGACCATAATGCTGAAACACTTGTTTATTCAACAGACCCTGAGGTAGAAGTTGAAGAGGCAATCGAAGTTGAGGCTGACAACGCTGAATAATTCAGAATATTAAAAGGGTATTGCAATGCAATATCCTTTTTTTATGCTTGGTTTTACTTTAATATCCCATTTCCTTGATTTTTGAACGCATTTGTGATACAATAGAAAAAATAATTGGTATATTTTCTGATATATGCAGTTAAGTTTAGTCAGAAAATTCGGAGTAATATGATAAAATAAGAATTTCGGAGGAATAATTTAGTATGAACAAATTAGATGAATTCAAGTATAATGTTGCCGGAAAGAATATAACTGTAATCGGAATCGGCATATCAAATTTGCCGCTTATAAAATATCTTGTGTCACTCGGTGCGAATGTAACGGCTTGTGACAGAAGAAGTGCAGAAGATTTGGGGGAGAATTATACCGAACTTGAGAAGTTGGGCGTAAAGTTCAATCTTGGTGACGGTTATCTTAACAATCTTTCTGGCGATATGATATTTAAAACTCCGGGAATGAGATATGACGTACCTGAACTTTTAAAAGCTAAGGAAAACGGAAGTATCGTAACAAGTGAAATGGAAGTGTTTTTTGAAGTGTGTCCGTCACATATAATTGCCGTTACAGGCAGTGACGGTAAGACAACAACAACGACGCTTATCCATAAAATGATGACTGATGCAGGCTATAAAACATGGCTCGGCGGAAATATCGGAAATCCGCTTTTGACTGATACCGAGAAAATGAAAGAAAACGACTGGGTAATTCTTGAACTTTCTTCATTCCAACTTCATACAATGAGAAAGTCACCTGAAATTGCGGTTATCACAAACATAAGTCCGAACCACCTTGATATGCACAAAGATTACAAGGAATATATCGACGCAAAGAAAAATATAATGCTTTATCAGAATGAAGGCGATACGCTTATCGTAAATGCAGATAATCAAGTTACGGCAGATATAGGCAAGAGTGCAAACGGTGCGGTTAAGTATTTCTCAAGAAACGGTATGGCTGACGTATATCTTGACGGAAATATTATAAAAAGAGGTATAGTAGAAATACTTAATATCAAGGACATTAAAATACCGGGTATGCACAATGTCGAAAATTATATGGCTGCTATTGCCGCAGTAAGCGGTTTAGTGAGCAAGGAAGTTATAGTGAACGTTGCAAAAACTTTCGGCGGTGTGGAACACAGAATTGAGCTTGTAAGAACACTTGACGGAGTTAAGTATTATAACAGCTCAATAGATTCAAGCCCTAACAGAACGATAAACACTCTAAGAGTATTTCCTAATAAGGTTATAATGATAGCCGGCGGTAAGGATAAGGGCATTCCTTATGACGAAATAGGACCTGCACTTGCCGAACACGTTAAGGTGCTTATATTAATCGGTGCAACATCGGATAAAATTCAAGAGGCGCTTGACGCTGAAATAAATAAGACCGGAAATGGTAAAGATATAGAGGTAATTCGTGCAACGTCTTATGAGGATGCAGTTAATACAGCAAGAAGTAAGGCACATGACGGTGACGTTGTTCTTCTGTCACCGGCAAGTACAAGTTTTGATATGTTCAGAAACTTTGAAGAAAGAGGAAATCTATTCAAGAAAATAGTAAATGAGTTGAATTAATATGAGAAAACTTATAAGAAAATTAAGTGATATGCGTGGTATATCGGGATTTGAATATCGTTTGACAGACCAAATTGCCGATATGTTTAAAAAGTATTGTGATGATGTAAAAATCGATTCTTTAGGCAGTGTGATTGCGGTAAAACGCAGTAATAAACCTAACGCACCTAAATTGATGATTGAGGCACATTGCGACGAAATAGGATTGATTGTCACATCAATTACGGATGAGGGATATTTGACATTCGCGAATGTCGGCGGTGTTGACGAAAGAACACTTCCGTCAACCGAAGTGACTGTACACGGCAAAGAAGATTTGTGGGGAGTAATAGGCATAAAGCCGAATTACTTACTGGAGCAAGGAAAGACAGCCCAATTAAAAGAATTGGCGGTTGATACAGGTTTGAGTGCCGAAAAAGTTAAAGAACTTGTGGCTGTCGGCGACAGTATAACTCTTGCACAGTCTGTAGGCAGACTCGGCAAAAAGCAATTCAGCGGTAAATCGCTTGACGACAGAGCAAGCGTTGCGGCTATAATGCGTGTTATGAAAAATATCAAAGATTTGGATATTGACATTGATGTGTACGCCGTTGCGGCAGTGCAGGAGGAAGTCGGCTGCAGAGGCGGTAAAACCACTGCATACGGCATTAATCCGGATATGGCTGTTGCGATTGATGTGTGTCACGGTATAACGCCTGACAATTCGGATAATGCGTTTGAAGTCGGAACGGGTACTGTTCTTTCGGTAGGTCCTAATCTCCACCCAAAACTTACCGATGAACTTTTTGCGGTATCAAAACGTCACGGAATAAAGGTAAGCACGGACGTTGACGGCGGCAATACAGGTACGGACGCTTGGGAGATACAAGTGGCGTGTGACGGTGTACCGACGGCACTTATATCAATACCGCTTAAATATATGCACACATCAGTTGAAACTTTGGCGGTTTCAGATGTTAAAGCGACAGTTAATCTGCTGACTGAATTTATAAAAGAACAGAGGGGAGAATTACAATGGCTGAACTTCTGAAAAAAATGTCTGAAATAAATGCTGTAAGCGGAAATGAAAATGATATACGAAATTTGATAATTGCGGAAATTAAAGATAATGTTGACGATATTACCGTTGATACAATGGGTAATGTTATTGCATATAAAAAAGGCAGTGACAGCGGTAAAAAAATCGCAGTTGCGGTTAATATGGACGAACCCGGTTTTATCATAAGCGGAGTAACCGAAAAGGGTTATTTGAAATTTAAAGCGGTAGGCAATATTGACCCGCGAAAAATTATTTCAAAAAAGGTTGTAATCGGTGCTGATAAAATCAAGGGTGTTATCGGTATGAAAGCAATACACTTGCAGACAAAGTCCGAACGTGAAAATGTTGTGGCAGCTTCAAAGCTGTTTATTGACATCGGTGCAAAGGACAAAGAGGATGCGGAAAAGTACGTTAAACTCGGCGATTATGTGACTTTTGACACTGAATTTATGCAAATTGGCAGTAACGTCAAAGGCAAAGCACTTGACAGGAGCGGTATTTGTACCTCGCTTATAAATGCAATTGAGAAAGAATATAAATACGACACATATATGTGCTTTTTGGTACAGCGTGAAGTCGGAGCAAGAGGCGCGAAAATCGTATCGCACAGAATAAATGCCGATGTTATATTGTCGGTTTCATCTGCCGAAACAGCCGATATGTACGGTTGTGAAAGTAATGCGGGTGTAAAACTCGGTGACGGTGCGGTTGTTAATTTTGCAGACAGAACAATAATTGCGGATAAAGAAATAACAGAAAAAATGATTAAAGCCGCTAAAAAGGCGAAAATAAAGGTACAGCCTCAGGTTTTAATGCCACAGACAAGTGACGGCGGTGCAATGCAGAGCGGAGCGGACGGTGCGATATGCCTGAGTTCGTCTGTTCCTTGCAGATATTCTCATTCGCCTGTTTCCGTAATGTCACTTGATGATATTAACAGTATGACGGAGTATATCAGATTATTTTTAAATAAAATCGGAGAAATGATATAATGGATATTTTAAATGTATTGGAAAAAGCAACACAAATAAACAGTGTTTCGGGCTCGGAAAATGAAATCAGAAAGTTTATTTCCGATAATGTAAAAAAGTATTGTGACGAACTTTCGGTTGATGCAATGGGTAATCTTATTGCTCATAAAAAAGGCAGCGGCAAAAAGATTATGTTCGCGGCACATATGGACGAGATTGGTATAATTGTAACCGATATTGACGATAAAGGATTTGTGCGTTTTTCGTCAGTCGGCGGACTTAATTTGAGAAATCTTGTAAATCTTCGTGTGCGTTTTGCAAACGGCGTTGAGGGCGTAATCGGTGCAGAGGAAGAAAGTTTTAAAGATAAACCGGCTATAAGCAAATTATACGTTGATTTGGGTGCGGCAGATAAGAAAGAGGCTGAAAAAATAGTTTCAATCGGTGATACCGCGTCATTTGTCGGCGGATTTGTGAAGTGTGGCGATAATGTTGTTTCAAAGGCTCTTGACAACAGAGTCGGCTGTGCGATTTTAATGCAGGCTTTGAGTGAAATAAAAGATTGTGAAAACGACTTGTATTTCGTGTTTACAACTCAAGAGGAAGTGGGACTTCGCGGAGCGAAAACGGCAGCTTTTGCAATCAATCCAGATATTGCGGTAGCGGTTGACGTTACCGATACGGGCGATACACCGTCCGCACCGACTATGGCGATTGAACTCGGTAAGGGTACGGCTATAAAGGTTATGGACCGTTCGATTATGTGTGATGCCGATGTTCGCACAATGATGATTGAAACTGCTAAGAAAAACAAAATTCCGTATCAGCTTGAAATTATGACGGACGGCGGTACAGACGCAGGTGCAATTCATCTTACAAGAGCAGGAATTAAGACGGGCGGTATTTCCGTACCGACAAGATATGTACATTCACCGTCTGAAATGGCAAGCATGAGTGACATAGAAAACAGCATTAAACTTTTGTATAATATAGCAATAGCTCAGTGGTAATCGGAGGTGTATTATATTGGCAACTTGGGGAGTTCATTTAAGAGTGGCAAGGTGTTTTATTGATAATTTAATAGCTAAAAAATATCATAGAGAGTTTGTCATAGGCAGTGTTGCACCTGACTGCGGATACGGTGTTAAGGACAGTTTTGGTGAGTTCACACCGCCGCCTAAAATAACTCATTGGTCACCGAGCGGTATGAAACGTGATTGCCGATATAACGACTTCCAAAAGGAATATCTAAACGATAAATCAAACGCCGATTATTGGTTTTACCTTGGGTATTATGTGCATTTGCTGACGGATATAATGTGGTCGGTTACGATGTATATGCCGACAAGGATTAAATATGCGGAGGAATATAAGAAAAACCCCGAATTTTTAAAGGTTATAAAAAAGGACTGGAATGATATTGACGTATGGCATTTAAGAAGTCTTACATATCATCCGACTTTTGATATACTGAAAAATGCGGGTGAAATAAAAGATTATCTGCCGTATTACGAGCATAATCAGCTTACAAAACAGGTTAAGTTTATTGTTGATTATTACGAAAGATACAGTTCAAATACGGACAGAGAATTTGAATATACACAAAAAGAAGATATTCAGAATTTTGTTGAATGTTCATGTGAATTGCTTTATAAAGTTTTAAAAGAAAAAGAACTTATCTGATTAGATAAGTTCTTTTCTGTATTTGGGAATATTTGAACTGTCGTTAAATGCAATGATTGAATTTGTACTTGATGTTATCGGCTCGTCAAGGTCGGTGATTTGACGACCGTCAACGATACCGCCGACTATAACCGTTTCGGGAGAAGTATATCCGCTGTCGTGAAGAAGTGACGAAACAGGCAAGCCTATCGGCACTTTGTAATTATTCGGCGGAAGAATATCGTCGCCTGAAACCGTTATAATTTTTTCCGTAACAGGCTTTTGAAGTGTAAGTGCGTCATAGATGTTGCAAAGTGTTTCGGGTGACAGTATGACGGTATTTATTTTGTCAATATCCTTGCCTGTAAGCGTTTTCACAAGAATGTCATCTCTGCTCTGCGGATAACGTGCTTTGAGCGAGCAGAGAGAAATATTTTCGTTATATCTAAGATTTAGTTTGAAATCGGAAAATATCTTTTTTGTATTATTTTCAACGGCTATAATTGCCTTTTTTGTATTAAGAATTTTCATCACAATGTTAAGACTTTTTAAGATTTTTTCGGTGTTTCCGAGTGAGGCAAACTGCGTTGAGGAAACATACGGGTCGCTGTCAAATGTAGGTACTATAATATATTCAGGTTTTTTTTCAGTACCTAAAAGTATGTGTGCCGGAATACCGTTTCTGACTTCGCAAATGCCTGCCTCACGAATAATCCACAACATTTCACGCGTGGTAAGAAAATTAATATTATCCGTTTTTTGAGTTTGGACTGCGGTGTACTTCATATTATTTTCAACGCATATAAACGTATCGCTTACAGATGTAACAATACCTGATACGGAACTGTATAACGGCATTGCGTCATAGCTTTCAAGATCGGCGATTTTTGAACCGATTTCAACCGTATCACCGACTTCGACAAGCGGACTTAACGCAACATCAGTGTTTTGAACAAGATTAAAAAAGTATACAGGTGCAGGGAGCGGTGAATGTATTTCGGCTGATTTATCAAATCCGTTATGCTTTTTATATTTTTTTGCTCCGCGAAATGAAATTGACATTTTAAATTCCCCTTATCACTTAATTATTAAAGGAATTTTACCATATAACGAAAAAAAATGCAAATATAAATCAATAAATCAATGCGATAAAAACTATTGAAAAAAAGCAATTTGTGGTGTATAATATGTATAATAGGGGTAGTGAGGTGAAACATTTATGAAAAGAATAGCGGTAATACCTAATAACAGTAAGGATATAGGTCTGGTAAACACAAAGCGACTTGTTGAATTTTTAAACGGAAAAGCTGAAATTTATATAGATGAGGCGTACAGCGTTCTTGGATTGAATGTTAATTACGTTGCCGAAAGCGAGATACTTGACAATGCGGAATATCTTATCGTTCTCGGCGGTGACGGTACTATTTTGCAGAGAGCTGCGGAATGTGCAAAAAGAAAAATTCCCGTATTGGGAATAAATCTCGGTAAAATCGGTTTTATGACCGAGATTGAAATAGACGATATGGGGGACGCTATTTCAAAGTTTTTGCAGGATGATTTCACTGTCGAAAAAAGAATGATGATGAAAGCGGAAATAAGAAAAGAAAATAAAATCCAATTTTCGTTTCATGCACTCAATGACGTTGTGGTGTCGAAAGTGGCGGGCGAAAAACTTATCTATATGGAACTTTCGACTGACGGTGTAGCGGTAAACAGATACACCGCCGACGGACTTATAATCGCAACACCGACAGGCTCTACGGGTTATTCAATATCAGCCGGCGGACCGGTGGTAGACCCTTGTATGAGATTGTATGTTGCGACTCCGATATGTGCACATATGTTGTCTGTCAGAAGTGCGGTACTTTCGTCAAATAAGGATATAAGAATAAAGCTTGACGGAGAATACGGAAATGCGGACGCGGTTGTTACGGCGGACGGTGACATTCAGGGATATATAAAAAATGCGGACGAAGTAATAATTACCGAATCCGAATATGATTTTGAACTAATAAAAATAGGTGAACAGTCGTTTTACGACACATTAATTAAAAAGTTATCGTAATTAGGGAGGATAAGAGTTGAAGTACAAAAGACAGGGTCAAATTCTCAGAATAATACATGAGAAGAATATCAAGACTCACGAACAACTTATAGGTGAACTCAATAAGTGCGGGTATAATGTTACACAAGCGACTGTATCAAGAGATATTAAGGAACTTGGACTTATAAAAATACCGTTGCCTGACGGTGGAAGTGTTTATTCATCTTCTAAGGATATTCCGGAGGAACTTGACAGACGTATAAATATGATTACCGATACGGTAATAAGTGTTGATTATGCAATGAATAATATCGTTGTGAAAACATATCCGGGAATGGCGTCGGCTGTTGCGGCGTCTGTTGATGCGTCTATGCGTAACGAGTTCTTGGGTTCTATTGCCGGTGATGATACATTGCTCATAATTGCAAGAAATGAAGAAAAGGCAGCGGAAATTGCAGAAAAATTGATTCAATTATTTCAGTAAGGAGTATTACAAAGTATGTTAAACCAGCTTTCTATCAGAAATGTAGCGGTGATAGATAAACTAGACATAAATTTGCATGACGGTGTAAGTGTGCTTACAGGTGAAACCGGTGCAGGTAAGTCTATTATAATAGATTCGATAAATATGATTTTGGGCGACAGAGCAAATAAAGAGCTTGTAAGATACGGTACGGATAAGGCTGTTGTACAAGCTGTTTTTGATGCACCTAAAAGTGTTATAAATGTTCTTGAAGAAAACGATATTGACGTTGAGGACGAAACTGTTATAATTACACGACAAGTTACAAAAGAGGGAAAAAGCGCAGCGAGAATAAACGGAATGGTTGTAACGCTTAACATACTTCGTGAAATATCGGACAGACTTATTAATATTCACGGTCAGCACGATAATCAGGCACTTTTGACGCCGATAAGACATATTACGTTTTTGGACGCGTATGCTGATAATGAGGAATATATAAACAGGTATAAGGACATATTATCAAAAAAACGTGAAATAGAAAAGAAGATTTCTTCACTTGAAATGGACGAGCAGGAAAAAATGCAAAGGATTGACTTGCTTGAATATCAAGTTAAGGAAATAAAAAAAGCGTCGCTTGAAAAAGGTGAGGAGGACGATTTAAGAGAACAACGTGATATATACACCAATGCGGAGCAGATAACAAAGTCCGTAAATGAGGCGTATATGAACTTGTATGAGGGTGATGAAATACAATCCGCATATGACGGTATAAGCATTGCCGTGAATGAGATTTCTCAGATAAGCGACTTAAATCCTCAACTTAAATCGATTTATGATACTTTAAATGAAATTATGTATTCGCTTGAAGATACGGCACACGAAATAAAAGAGTTCGGCGAAACTGTTGAATTTGATGAGCAGACTTTAAACGAAATTGAAGAACGACTTGATTTGATTTCAAGATTGAAACGCAAATACGGAAACAGTATTGAAGAAATACTTGAATATTTGAAAAAAGCCGAAAGCGAACTTAATGATATAAAGCTAAGTGATGAGAGAACAAACGAACTAAAAGAAGAACTTAAAAGCATAACGAAAGACCTTAAAGAAAAGGGCAATGTTCTTACGCAAAGACGTGAAAATGCCGCAAAAGTTCTTGAAGAAAATATCGAAAAGTCGTTGCATGAGCTTAATATGGAAAAATCCAAATTTAAGGTTAATATAGAGAATAACGGTACATTTTACGATAATGGTATGGATAAGGTTGAGTTTTTAATCAGCACAAATCCGGGTGAGCCGTTAAAACCGCTTGTGAAAATTGCGTCGGGCGGTGAATTGTCAAGAGTAATGCTTGCGATAAAGTCGATTTTGGCTGATTCGGACGGCGTTGATACAATGATATTCGATGAAATTGATACCGGTGTTTCCGGTAAGGCGGCAATGAGTATTGCGAAAAAACTTGCGGTTATTGCAAAAAACAAGCAGGTTATTTGTATTACACACCTTCCGCAGCTTACGGCAATGGCGGATAATCATTATTTGATACAGAAGAATACAGACGGCGAGCTTGCGTCTACAACTTTAAAAGAGCTTGACGAAGAAGGCAGAGAACTTGAACTTGCGAGAATAATCGACGGCGGCGAGGTTACGGAACTTGCTTTAAGTCACGCAAAGCAAATGCTTGAAAATGCTAAAAATAATTAAAAATGTGCAGTAGGGAGGCGGCATAATGGAATCACAGACAATGAAACACTCACATTCGATACTTGCACAGCTTGTATTGCCAATGCAGGCTAATCCGGCGGGGAATGTGCATGGTGGTGAAATTATGAAAATGATGGACAGTGCGGCAGGGGTTGCGGCACAGAAACACGCCCACACAAACGTTGTAACCGCACGAGTTGACGAGCTTAATTTTAAAAAGCCGGTGCTTGTGGGCGAGCTTGTAACGTGTAAGGCACAGGTCATATATGCGGGACGTTCGTCAATGGAGGTCTTTGTGACAGTCGAGTCGGAGGACCTTATTACAGGTAATAAACAGATTGCACTGACTGCATTTTTTACGATGGTTTCGCTTGATGAAAACGGTAAGCCGTCATCTGTACCGAAGCTTGTTTACGATGAAAATAATGCGTATGAGAGTAAATTATATAAAGTCGGCGAAAAAAAGCATATTTTGCATAATCAGAGAAAATCTTAATATATGATTTTGTTTGCAATTTGTTTTAGGATATGTTATAATATCAAAGCAGTTTGACGAAAGGAGAATTTCTATGGCGGATAAAAAAGAAAATACAAAAACTCTTGCGCAGAATAAAAAAGCACGTCACGAGTATTTTATTTTGGAAACAATAGAGGCAGGCATAGAATTAGCCGGAACAGAAGTTAAATCTGCAAGATTGGGTAAGGTTAATCTTACCGACGCGTATGCGTCAATCAAAAACGGGGAAGTATTTATAAAGCAGATGAATATAAGCCCTTTTGAACAGGGAAATATATTTAATCGTGACCCTCTTAGGGACAGAAAACTTCTTCTTCATAAGAAAGAAATATTGAAACTTACAAACCAAATGCAGCAGGACGGTTATGCTTTAATTCCTCTTGCAGTGTATTTGAAAGGCTCTTTGGTTAAAGTATCTTTGGCAGTTGCAAAGGGTAAAAAACTTTATGATAAGCGTGAAGATATTGCAAAGAAAGACGCAAAACGTAATATTGAGCGGTCGATAAAAAATTATAACCGTTATTAATATGGGGGTGCAATGGTTTCGACGGGGATGTTGAATCCCGAGTAGCGAGTAGTGTTGAGTGCCACTTAAAACGGCTCAAACTTTTAAATATAAACGCTAACGATACAGAATTAGCTTACGCTGCCTAATTGCGGCGTTGTCTCCCCTGTGAGTACCACGGCATAGGGCAAGGCATCATTTTAGTGGTGAACGTGAGTAAAGGGATGTCCTGACCTTTTCCATGATTTAAGGACTACCGATGATATAACTTTGGTTGTGGAGTAGTATCAAAGGGAATATTGACCATAACCTGCACTCGGAGAAACTTGGGTGGATATGTTTTCGGACAGGAGTTCGATTCTCCTCACCTCCACCAATTAAAAAACAAACCGCTAAAATTGGCGGTTTGTTTTTGTTTTAAATAGACTGTACACGTTTTTTACACGTTTTTTCTTACGGAATATATTTCAGTTAAATAATAAAGGATACAATATCTATACGAAACGGCACAACAAAGGCGCCATTAGGTAGTATAAATATTGTATCCTTAACAGATAGTATAGTCTATAATGAAATAATTGTCAAGAATTTTTGAGGCAGAATGTAGATAATAAAATTATTTTGTGATATTAATTTCAATAAAAAAGCCGTTGTCTTACTTCAGAAGGCAAGGCTCCGATTGCCAAGAGTCCTGTTTCAAAACAACGGCTTTATATATAGTATAAGTGAAAAATTTACAGAGGTCAATCCTAAAATTGAAAATTAACCTTGAAATATGATATTTATTAATTTAAGAAAGAGAGGATAAAATATGAAAAATCAAGAAAAGGAATTACAGAATGAGAACTCGGACAATACAGAAAGAAAATTGACAAAAGAAGAGTTGACGGCTTTATGTCGAAGAGCGAAGGAACACGCGCAGAAATTCGGAGAGTATATGAGAATGGTGGAAGAAGAACGTGAAAGAGCAGAACAAGAGAAAAATCAAAAATAAAAAAAGTAACCGCCTACTCTGCCAAGTAGACGGTTAAAGTTTATAATAAACCGTTATGCAGAAATAACCGTTGGTTATTCCTCTTGCTTACATTCTATCAAATAAAGGTTGTATGGTCAATGAGTTTTTGTTATATTTTATTTATATAAAATATGATTGAAAGGATTAAGAAAATGGAGAGCAAGAAAAGTGACTGGGCAAGAGGTACGATTAAAGAAGTACCGTTTTGGAGAGAAGATATGTCGGTTGAAGAATACGAGGAAGAAAGAAATTATCTTAATAAACATTGGACTGATTATATGAATAATAGATATATTCCATTATGGAAACAGAAACAAACAGGAGATAAAAAATGAAATTAAAATATATAGGTGAGAGTTTTGGAGTTGATAGTCTGACAGATGGAAAAAATTACGAGGCAATAGACGAAGGTGACGTTTATAGAGTAATTTATGATAGTGGCGAAGACTGTTTATATTCAAAAGTTAATCCTGCACCGTCTGATAGCAGTAGCTCTGGCGGAGTATGGTTGGTTATAGAAAAATAAAAGCACGTTTTAAACGTGCTTTTTTCTTACCCAAGAAAAAACATAGGTAAATTATTTTGAATGTTTTGTCTGTCATTGTATAGACAAAAAGTGAATTATGTTATATAATAATATAAATAAATATGGCGTAATATAATACAGTACAGCCAAGACGGAGGAAAGGTTATGGCGAATTACGAAGAAAAAACAGTGCTTATGGATGAGGCTACCTCAAAAAGAGCGGTCAGCCGAATTGCATATGAAATTGTTGAGAGAAATCGAGGAACTGAAAATCTTGTCATAATAGGTATTCAAACGAAAGGTGTATCACTTGCAAAGCTTATAATCAAGAAAATCGAAGAAATCGAGGGTATTAAGCTTGAACTCGGAAGTCTTGATATAACGTTTTACAGAGATGATTTGACAAGACTCAGCAAGCACCCGGTAGTTGCGGGAAACGACATTGCATTTTCAATAGAGGATAAGAAAATAATCTTAGTTGACGATGTATTGTATTCAGGCAGAACTATAAGAGCGGCGATGGAAGAACTTTTTGACATGGGACGTCCGGAAAAAATCGAACTTGCGGTACTTGTAGACAGAGGAAACCGAGAACTTCCTATCCGTGCTGACTACATTGGAAAAGATGTTCCGACTTCACATGATGAATATATTGATGTTGTAATAAACGATGATAAATTAGAAAAAGTATCAATATGCGGTAAGGGGGATAATTAATAATGAAGAAAGATTTACTCGGACTTAAAGACATAAGTGCGAAAGAAATAGAAAACATACTTGAAACAGCCGGAACGATGAAACTTATATTAGGTCAGACTAATAAAAAGACTCCTCATCTTCAAGGCAAAACTGTTGTAAATCTGTTTTATGAAAACAGTACAAGAACAAGATTATCTTTTGAGCTTGCGGCTAAATATATGAGTGCCAACGCGGCTAATATTACTGCAAGCGGTTCATCGGTACAGAAAGGTGAAACGCTTATAGACACTGCCGAAACAATCAATGCAATGGGTACTGACATTCTTGTAATGCGACATAATATGAGCGGTGCACCGCATCTTATCGCTCCGCTTGTAAGTGCGTCGGTAATCAATGCCGGTGACGGTATGGACGAACACCCTACGCAAGCACTTTTGGATATGCTTACAATCAAGGAGAAAAAGGGCAGTTTTAAAGGTCTTAAAGTTGCGATTATAGGAGATATTTACCACAGCAGAGTTGTGAGAAGTAATGTTTACGGACTTACAAAGCTTGGTGCAGATGTAAGCGTAGGTGGCCCTACAACGCTTATGCCTCCGGGAATGGAAAGACTTGGAGTAAAAGTATTTAACAATGTTGAGGATGCGATAAAAGACGCAGATGTTGTTATGGGACTTAGAATACAGCTTGAAAGACAGAAAAAAGGCTTGTTCCCAAGTATAAGAGAATATTACAGATTCTTCGGAGTTGACAACGAGAGATTAAAACTTGCCAAACCGGGCGCACTTGTAATGCACCCCGGACCGGTAAATCGCGGTGTGGAATTTTCATCAAGCGTCATTGACGGCGAACAAAGCGTTATAAACGAACAGGTTACAAACGGTGTTGCAGTCAGAATGGCGGTTATGTATATATTGTCAAGAGGCGGATTTGAAGACTAACGAAAGGGAAAGAATATGAAGATATTAATTAAAGGCGGTAGGGTAGTTGACCCTAAAAATGATTTTGATAAAGTAGCGGACGTACTTGTGGATAACGGCGTTATATCCGAAATAGGCGAAAACATTAATGCCGACGGTGACGTTACCGTTATAGATGCAGAAGGTAAAATTGTGTCACCGGGACTTGTTGATATGCACAGCCATTTGAGAGATCCGGGACAGGAATATAAAGAAGATATTGAATCGGGTACAAGAAGTGCCGCAATGGGCGGTATCACATCAATCGCTTGTATGCCGAATACAAAGCCTGTAACAGACAGTGAGCCGATTGTTACTTATATAAAGACAAAGGCTAAGGAAGTCGGTCATGTAAACGTATATCCGATAGGCTCAATTTCAAAAGGTCTTGAGGGTAAGGAGCTTGCTGAAATCGGCGAACTTAAAAATGCCGGTGCGGTTGCAATATCAGATGACGGCAGACCTGTTGTTGAATCGGGGCTTATGCGAAGAGCGTTGGAATATGCAAAAATGTTTGATATAGCCGTTATATCTCACTGCGAGGACTTGGGACTTGCCGACGGCGGTCAGATGAACGAGGGCTTTATGGCAACATATCTTGGTTTAAAGGGTATAACAAGAGCGGCAGAAGAAGTAATGGTTTCAAGAGATATACTAATCGCAGAAGCTACACATACTGCAATTCACATTGCGCATGTAAGTACAAGAGGTTCTGTTGAACTTGTAAGACAGGCTAAAAAACGCGGAGTAAACGTTACTTGCGAAACTTGCCCGCATTACTTTACACTTACTGAAAATGCTGTTGACGGCTTTAATACAAATGCGAAAATGAACCCGCCTTTAAGAACTTCTGATGATGTCGAGGCAATCAAAGAGGGATTGAAAGACGGAACGATTGATTGTATCGTAACAGACCACGCACCGCACCATATTGATGAGAAAAATTGCGAGTTTGCACTTGCATTAAACGGTATCGTAGGTTTTGAAACATCATTGGGATTGGGACTTCAATACCTTGTAAAATCCGGTGTTTTGACTTTGAACGAACTTATTGAAAAAATGGCAGTTAATCCGTCAAGAATACTAAGAATTAATAAAGGCAGTTTGTCGATAGACGCAGACGCCGATATTACGATATTTGATCCGTCAAAAGAATGGACGGTTGATATTTCAAAATTCCAGTCAAAGAGCAAAAACTCTCCGTTTGACGGCTTTACTCTTTGCGGTAAACCGGAATACGTTATAGTAGGCGGAAAAATAGTTGTAAACAATGGTGAACTTGCGTAGGAGGTAAACAATGTCAGTAGATTTATTAGTACAGAAAATTAAGGAAAAGGGCAATCCGTCAGTAGCCGGACTTGACCCGAAAATCGAATATGTTCCGGAGTATATCAGAAAAAAAGCATATGCCGAATACGGACAGAATTTAAAGGGTGCGACAGAGGCTATATGGGAATTTAACAAGGGTCTTATAGACGCACTTTATGACGTTGTACCTGCTGTAAAGCCACAGTCGGCTTTCTATGAAATGTACGGTCTGTGCGGTGAGGAAGTAATGCACAGAACTATTTCGTATGCAAAAGAAAAGGGTTTGTATATAATTCTTGACGTAAAGAGAAATGATATAGGCAGTACGGCAGAGGCTTATTCAAAAGCATATCTCGGTAAAGTTGATATAGATGGTGTGGAATGTGAGCCTTGCCCTGTTGACTGTGTTACAGTAAATCCTTATTTGGGAACAGACGGAATACAGCCGTTTGTAAATGATTGTAAGACGTTTGATAAGGCGATATTTGCACTTGTAAAGACATCTAATCCGTCATCCGGCGAATTGCAGGATTTGCTTGTCGGTGACGAACATATATATGAAAAGGTTGCACAGTGTGTTAATAAGTGGAACGAAGAAACTATCGGCAAGAGCGGATACGGTGCAGTCGGCGCGGTTGTCGGTGCAACATATCCCGAACAGGCAAAGGTTTTGAGAAAGCTTATGCCTAAATCATACTTCCTTGTACCGGGTTATGGTGCACAAGGCGGCGGCGCAGAGGGTGTTAAGCCATGCTTTAATGAGGACGGACTTGGTGCGATAGTGAACTCGTCAAGAGGTATTATGTGTGCATATAAAAAGGGCGATTGGAAAGAAGAACAGTTTGCCGAGGCGGCAAGAGCAGAGGCAATCAGAATGAAAAATGATCTTACAAGCGTGTTATAAGGAGTAGCAGATGAAAAAAGTTGAGAATTGCAAACTAATCAGCAAGACGGAAATTATAGACGGAATTTTTGATTTTGTAATCGAAAGTGAAGATATTTCAAAAGAGGCACAATGCGGACAGTTCCTTCATATAAATTGCGGTGACAGCACATTTTTAAGACGTCCTATAAGTATTTGTGACGCCGAAAACGGAAAAGTAAGATTTATTTTTGAAGTCAAGGGTAAGGGTACAGAGGAACTTGCTAAAAAAGAAGTCGGCGATTATATAGATGTTATGGGTCCTTTGGGACACGGCTTTGAAATAAAGGACAGTGTGAAAAATGCTGTTATAATCGGTGGCGGTATCGGTGTATTTCCACTATACAAATTGGCAAAGAATATAAATGCCGATGTATTTCTCGGTTTCAGAAGTAAAGACAGAGTTGTTATGGAAGATGAATTTAACGATGTTTCAAATATGGTTATAGTCGGAACAGATGACGGAAGTTACGGTTACAACGGATATATTGCATCGGCTATGGAACAATATCTTGATTCGCATAAGTGCGATATGATTTATTCATGCGGTCCTATGCCTATGCTTAAAGCTGTTAAGAAAATTGCGGAAAGCAGAGGTATAAAGTGTCAGGTGTCTTTGGAACAGCGTATGGGCTGCGGTATCGGTGCTTGCCTTGTATGTAGCTGTGAAACGAATAAAGAGGGTACAGACAGATATGCAAAGGTTTGTACAAACGGTCCTGTTTTCTACTCTGAGGAGGTGACTCTGAATGACTAATACAAAAATTGATTTTTGCGGTGTTGAATTTAAAAACCCTATCGTAACTGCATCGGGTACTTTTGGCTTCGGTATGGAATACAATGAATTTGTATCTATCGAGGAGTACGGAGGGTTCGGTGCAAAAGGTCTTACAAGAGTACCGAGAGAGGGAAACAAACCTCCGAGAATTGCAGAAACGCCGAGCGGTATATTAAACAGTGTCGGACTTCAAAATCCGGGTGTTGAGCATTTCGCAAAGCACATAATGCCGATACTTGCGGAATATGACACAAATGTAATTGCAAATATGTCGGGTAACACGATAGAGGAATATTGTGAAATGGCTGAAATTCTTTCAGATACTGACGTTGCAATCATAGAAATGAATATTTCTTGCCCTAATGTAAAGCACGGCGGTTTAGCTTTCGGAACAGACACTAAAGTAGTAAACGAACTTACAAGTGCAGTAAAAAAACATTCAAAGAAACCGCTTGTTGTAAAACTTTCACCGAATGTAACTTCAATCACTGAAATCGCAAAAGCCGCAGAGGCGGGCGGAGCAGACGGATTGTCGCTTATAAATACGCTTATGGGTATGAAAATTGACATACACACAAGACGTCCGATTTTGGCAAACAATACAGGCGGACTTTCAGGTCCTGCCGTAAAACCTGTTGCAGTCAGAATGATTCATGAAGTGCATGAGGCTGTAAAATTGCCATTGATAGGTATGGGCGGCGTTATGAGCGGTGAGGATGTAATCGAATTTATGCTTGCCGGTGCTTCGCTTGTGGCTTTGGGTACAGGACTTTTTGTAAAACCGGATTTAATTCTTCCTGTAAAGCAAGAAATTAAGGAATATATGGAACGTTACAATATTGAAGATATTAACAGCATTATCGGTACTGCTGTTATGAATTAGTTACAAAAAAGAGGGTGGTATCATCCTCTTTTTTGCGGATTATGAGAAATTTTAAAATTAAAAAAGGATTTTTGGGTGCGTATGTTGTATTATAAAAAGCGAAAGTTTTTAAGACATAAAGCATTTTTTGAATAAAATTTCAATATAATATAAATAAAATGTTATAAAATGAGAAAATGGGGGTAAATATAACGTGAAGTGTATTTTTACCTCTGTTTTGATGAAAGATTGGAGCGTATAATATGTACATATTAGCATTAAACGGAAGTCATAACAATGACGGAAATACAGCATTTTTGCTTAACGAAATTTTAAGACACTGTGCCGAAAAGGGTGCAGAAACTGAAATTTGCAGTGTCAGTGAGGCGATTATGGATACAAAAACACCGTTTTGCGTAGCCTGTTCAACGCCTTGTACAAAAAAGTGCTATAAAGATACAAAACTTGATACATTATTTGATAAAATCGAAAGAGCTGATTTTGTCGTTTTCGGAAGTCCTGTTTATTTTGGTTCTATGACGGGTCAGATGAAATGTTTTTTTGACAAGACAAGGGACGCAAGAGCTAATAAAAAGTGGCTCGGAAAGCCTATGGCGGCGGTAACTGTCGGTGCGTCAAAGTACGGCGGTCAGGAAAGGACTTTGGAGCATATTCATTCATGCGCGCTTGTTTCGGGTATGACGCTTATAGGCAACAGCTCTGTATCGGGTATGGGACATTTCGGTGTATCTGCTCAGAAACCGGCAAATGAAGATACATATGCTATAAATCAATGCAAGATTTTAGCAGAAAGAATAATTGAAACGATAAGATAAGTATATTTTTACGCATTATGTGTGAAAATAGTACCATTGATAAAAGGAGGTGACGGTGTGCCAAGAAGAATTTCGGACGATATGATAGCGCAAATATGTGATGAAAATGACATAATTGACTATGTATCGAGATATGTACAATTAAAAAAATCGGGACGTGATTACAGCGGACTTTGTCCGTTTCACCACGAAAAAACACCGTCATTCCATGTAAGTCAAGAGAAACAGCTTTTTCACTGCTTCGGATGCGGTGCGAGCGGTAATTTGGTGCAGTTCGTAATGCGTACAGAAAATCTTGACTTTATTGATGCGTTGAAGTTGCTTGCCGACAATGCAGGTATAATAATTCCCGAAGATGACGGGAATTTTTCGGACGCGTCGCATGAAAAGAAGAAACGTATTTTGGCAATGAACAAACTTTCAGCGAGATTTTTTTATAATTGCCTGCGTGATAAAAGCATAGGCGAAAAAGGTCAGAAGTATTTTGCAAAACGTAATATACCTTGGAAAACGGTTACGGTATACGGTTTGGGATATGCACCCGAAGGACACGATCATTTGCTTAAATATTTGACTTCGCAAGGGTTTAAAACAGAAGAAATTGTCGAGGGCGGACTTGCCGTAAGCCGTGAGGGCAGAATATACGATAAATTCAGAGATCGTGTTATGTTTCCGATAATTGACGTTAGAGGAAATGTTATTGGTTTCGGCGGTCGGATTATGCACGACAATAAAGAAATTAACGGTTATAAAATACCAAAATATCTGAATTCGCCCGAAACACCTGTTTTTGATAAAGGCAGAAACTTATTTTCGCTCAACTTGGCGAAAAATGCAAAATCGTCGGAGATAATACTGTGTGAGGGATATATGGACGTAATATCCGTATATCAAGCCGGTATAAAAAATATTGTTGCAACGCTCGGTACGGCTATTACGGAAAATCAGGCTAAATTGATGTTGCGTTACGGCAGTGAAATACTGATATGTTACGACAGTGATGAGGCAGGTACAAAAGCGGCGTTAAGAGCTATTGACATAATAAACAATGTAGGTGGCAGAGCAAGGGTGATACGGCTTAAAAATGCCAAAGATCCCGATGAATACATAAACAAAAACGGAGTTGAAAAATTCAAAGAGGCGGTAAAGAATGCGATGCCTGCCACTGAATTTAAGATTTCTTTGATAAAAAAGCAGTACGACGTAACGAGTACGGACGGTAAGATACTGTTTATAGATGAGGTAGTAAACATATTTACAAAATTAAAAGATGCCGTTGAGGTAGACGCCTATATAACGAAAGTCGCGGAGGATACTGGAATAAGCCGAGAGGCGATAGCAAGCAAATACCGCGAAAAAATATCAAAGGGCAGCTATAAAAGAATACCGACTAAAAATGAGTATCAGAAAAAAGTCGAACAAAGAAAGCGTGAAACAACGAAAAATCAAATGGTTACAAGCAGTTTGCTTGAAGCTGAAAAACGGCTTTTGGGACTTATATCGCAAAGTAAAAAACTTTATAAAATGTCGTCGGCGCATATTAAAGCCGAGGAATTTTCAACAGATGTGTACAGACGTTTGGCGAAAAGTATGTATGTCAGCTATGAAAACGGAATGTCACCCGATCCGGCAATGATGTTAAATGATTTTTCGGGTGACGATTTGAGTGAGGCGTCGGAAGTTTTTTATAATCTTGAAGTTTACAGCGGTGACGAAGAAACCGTCAAAGAACTTTTATATACAATTAAATTGGAGAAGTTGAATATGCATATCAATGCCGAAACAGACCCTACGAATTTGATGGATTTGTTTAAGCAACGTGAAGAACTTCTAAATGAGAAAAATACTTGGGAGGAATAGTTTAATGCAGGAAAAGAAGAAAGACATTAAAAGAGAACTTATCGAAAAAGGTAAGAAAAAAGGGGTACTTACTTTTAAGGAAATAAGTGACGCTTTTGAAGACATTGAAGTGACACCGGAAGAAATAGAAAGACTTTATGACGTTTTTGAAAAAGAATCTATCGAACTTGTTGAAGATTTGGATAAGGAACTTGAAGAAATCGAAGTAAGTAAGGAAGAACTTGAGGACTTGTCTGTTCCGGAGGGTATCAATATTGATGACCACGTTAAAATGTACCTAAAAGAAATAGGTAAAGTTAATCTGCTTACTCCCGAGGAAGAATTGTCACTTGCAAAAAGAATGGCAGACGGAGAAAAAGCGAAAGAACAGCTTGAAGAAATTGGCGAGGAGATAGACGAAGATACTAAAAAACAGATTGATTTATTGATTGCGGACGGCGAAAAAGCAAAGAAAAGCTTGGCAGAGGCTAACTTGCGTCTTGTTGTAAGTATAGCAAAGCGTTATGTCGGTCGCGGTATGCTTTTCCTTGACCTTATTCAAGAGGGAAATCTCGGTCTTATCAAGGCGGTTGATAAGTTTGACTATACAAAGGGTTATAAATTCTCAACATATGCGACATGGTGGATAAGACAAGCTATTACAAGAGCCATTGCGGATCAAGCGCGTACAATCAGAATACCTGTTCATATGGTTGAAACCATCAACAAACTTGTAAGAGTTTCAAGACAGCTTGTGCAGGAACTTGGCCGTGAACCTACGCCGGAAGAACTTGCAAAAGAACTAAATATGCCTGTTGATAAAGTGCGTGAAATTTCAAAGATTTCACAAGAGCCTGTTTCACTTGAAACTCCTATCGGCGAAGAAGAGGACAGCCATCTTGGCGACTTTATTCCGGATGAGGATGCGCCTGCACCGTCAGAGGCGGCAAGTTTTGTACTTCTAAAAGAACAGCTTGGAGCGGTTTTGGAAACATTGTCTGAAAGAGAGGCGAAAGTTTTAAGACTTCGCTTCGGTCTTGACGACGGACGTGCAAGAACGCTTGAAGAAGTGGGTAAGGAATTTGATGTAACAAGAGAAAGAATAAGACAGATTGAGGCAAAGGCACTAAGAAAACTTCGTCACCCGAGCAGAAGTAAGAAATTAAAAGATTTTCTTGATTAATAACTAAAAAAGCAATAACGAAAGTGTATTGCTTTTTGCAAATGATTTTATAAACACGGAGGATATTATGGATTGGATTAAAGTATCTATATTTACGACATCAGAGGGGATTGAGCCTTTGAGCGGAAGACTGTATCAGCTTGGGATAACAGGTCTTGAAATTGAGGACGAAAAAGATTTTAAAGATTTTCTTGAAAACAATAAACAGTATTGGGATTATGTTGATGATGAGCTGATTAAGGAAAAAGAGGGCGAAACGGAAGTAATCGCCTATGTCAGCGATAATGCGGCAGGTCATGAAATGCTTATGGCAATCAGAAATACTGTTGCCGAAATGAAACAGCTTGATGATGAAAACGAGTTCGGCAGACTTGAAATCCATATTGACAATATGAAGGAAGAAGACTGGGCGAATAACTGGAAGAAGTATTTTCACCCGTTGGAAGTAGGCGAAAAAATTCTTATCAAGCCTGAATGGGAAGAACTTAAAGATAATACCGACAGAATTGTATTCAATATAAATCCGGGTATGAGTTTCGGTACAGGCGGACACTATACAACACAGCTTTGTATCGAAACACTTGAAAAATACATAAAACCGGGCGTTAAAGTGCTTGATTTGGGCTGCGGCAGCGGTATTTTGTCAATTATATCATTGCTGTTGGGTGCAGACAGTGCGTTTGCGGTTGATATTGACCCGAATGCGGTTGATATTGCATATCAGAACGCAGGCATGAATGATGTCGACATATCGAAATATACGGTTAAAGCCGGAGATATAATTACAAATACAGAATTGCAAAATGAAATTGCCAAAAATGAATATGACGTTGTTGTGGCAAATATTGTTGCAGATGTCATTGTAGCACTTGCTCCAAAAGCACGTGAATATATGAAAAAAGGCGGTGTGTTTATTACTTCGGGAATAATTGAAGACAGAGTAGACGACGTTAAAGCGGCACTTGAAAAATGCGGCTTTGAAATAAATTCAATCAAGCAAAGAAAAGATTGGGTATCTATTGTTTGTAAATAGCATTAACGGTGAAAGGAATGATAAAAAATGCTTGAATTAAAGAATAATATTTTTTATGTGGGAGTGAAAGACCCTACACTTAGAACATTTGATATTTTTATGAAAACTGAATACGGTACGACATATAATGCGTATCTTGTAAAGGGTGAAAAGACGGCACTTATAGAAACAGCACACGAAAAGTTGCTTGATTCGTATATTTCAAATATTGAGGAAATAATGCCTGTTTCTGAGATTGATTATTTGATATGCAATCATACAGAGCCTGACCATTCGGGAAGTGTCAAGAAGATACTTGAATTAAATCCTGATATTGAAGTTGTGGGCAGTATTGCGGCTATAAGAAATCTAAAAGAAATAACAAATATGACTTTTAAGGAACATATTGCAAAAGACGGTGCAGAGCTTGATTTGGGTGACGGAAAGGTATTGAAATTCTGTATAGTTCCTAATTTGCATTGGCCTGATACTATGGTGACATATCTTGAAAGTGAAAAGACACTTTTCAGCTGTGACGTATTCGGTGCACACTATTGTGAGGACGCAGTGGTTGATGAGGATATAATTTACTACGATAAGTATGAAAAAGCAATGAAAGTTTATTATGACTGCATTGTATCGCCATTTAATTCTTTTGTTGTCAAGGCACTTGAAAAGTTGTCGGCACTTGACATTGAAATGGTTTGTAACAGTCACGGACCTGTACTTAAAAAATATATAGCAGAAGCCGTTAAAAAGTATTCTGCTTGGAGTGCACCAAAAATTACAGAGAAAAAAACAGTCGCAATATTCTATGCGTCGGCTTACGGATATACAAAGAAAATGGCAGACACTATTGCAAAGACGCTTAATTCTTGTGATTTTGATGTTAAAGAATATGATGTTGCCGAAATCAACGACGAAATGATAACGGCACTTCACAGTGCGGATGCGCTTGTATTCGGTACACCGACAATCAACAGAAATGCGGTAAAGCCTGTATGGGATATTATTTCTTCGATTGACCTTGTTAATATGAAGAATAAGCCTTGCTTTGTATTTGGCTCATACGGCTGGGGCGGTGAAGGTATTCAGTTGGTGCATAATCATCTTGAATTGCTTAAACTAAAGCCTTTTGAAAAGCCGTTCGGTTGTATATTCAATCCGTCAGACGAAAAACTTGCCGAACTTGAAGATTATACAAAGAAATTTGCGGAAACGATATAAAACAAAAGCAGAGTCATAAGATATGACTCTGCTTTTTTGTATTTGACAAATCGACAAATTTGTTATAAAATTATGCCTACTGAAATAATAGGAAATATATTTGAGGATAGGGAATAATTATGAGCATAACAATAGAAGAATTGAATAAATTAGATAAAGACACATATCAAATTATAGATATTCGTGACAAAGAAGAAGTTCAAAAAGACGAAATGCCGGGAGCGGTTTATGTTCCGTCAGATGAAATAGAAACAAGCGAAAAGGTTGATTTATCAAAAAAACTGATTATTTGCTGCAGAATAGGTAAAATCAGCATAGACGTTGCGGAGCGGCTAAGAGAAAAAGGCATTGACGCGGTGAGCCTTGAGGGCGGATATACTGCATGGCTGTTGGATTCGATAAAGCGAAAAGAGGCTGAGAGTATAAGTCGTGATGTTGAACAAAGTATAAGAAAAAAATTCCGTAAAAAAATTTGGCGTATGTTTGCAAAAGCAATTAATACTTATGATTTGGTTAAAGAGGGCGACAAGATTGCGGTCTGTATATCGGGCGGAAAAGACTCAATGCTTATGGCAAAACTTTTTCAGGAACTTAAACTTCACAATAAATTTGAATTTGAAGTGAAATTCTTGGTTATGGATCCCGGTTACAGCCCTGAAAACCGTAAGGTTATAGAGGAAAATGCAAGGAAATTGAATATCCCTATAACTATTTATGAATCCGATATATTTGAGTCGGTTTATAATGTTGAAAAGTCGCCTTGCTATTTGTGTGCAAGAATGAGAAGGGGATATTTGTATAAATTCGCAAAGGATATGGGCTGTAATAAAATTGCGTTGGGACATCACTATGACGATGTAATTGAAACGATATTAATGGGAATGCTGTATTCGGGACAGGTGCAAACAATGATGCCGAAACTTCACAGCACAAACTATGAGGGAATGGAACTTATACGACCGCTTTATTTAATTCGTGAGCAGGATATAAAATCGTGGTGTCGATATAACGATTTGCATTTTATACAATGTGCCTGCAAGTTTACGGATACTTGTACAACGTGTAATAACGAAGAAAACCGATCAAAGAGAGTTGAAATAAAAGAACTTATAAAAACATTGAAACAGGTAAATCCGTACGTTGAGGGGAATATATTCAAAAGTGTTGAAAACGTCAGTTTAGAGGCGATTGTTGCGTACAAAATTGACGGTGTGAAACACAGTTTTCTTGAAACGTACGACGAAGAATAACTATATGTTGTACCGTTCAATTTGGCGTTACACAACAAAATCCAAACAAAACAAGAATTTTGAAATGAAAAAGAAATAAATATTCACAAACTATTTTCACAATGACTATTGATTTATTTGGCAAAATAGTATAGAATAATAAGTAACAAAACATAATATGTTTTATATGAAATTTAGGAGGCAATATATAATGAGCAATATTAGGTTTGACTATTCAAAAGCACTTCCGTTTGTCGGACAGCATGAGATTGATAATATGGCTGAATATGTTAAAGAGGCACATAATATGCTTCATAACAAAACCGGTGCAGGTAACGATTTTCTTGGTTGGGTAAACTTGCCTACGGATTATGATAAAGAAGAATTTGCAAGAATTAAAAAAGCGGCTGAAAAGATTCGCTCTGATTCAGATGTACTTGTTGTAATCGGTATAGGCGGTTCGTACCTTGGTGCAAGAGCGGCTGTTGAAATGTTACAACATTCATTCTATAATGCTCTTGACAAAGACAAGAGAAAAGGTCCTGCTATTTTCTTTGCCGGAAATAACATCAGTTCGACATATATGGCTGATTTGCTTGAAACAGTAGAGGGTAAAGATATTTCAGTAAACGTAATATCAAAATCCGGAACAACAACAGAACCTGCTATTGCGTTCAGAATATTTAAAGACTTGCTTGAAAAGAAGTACGGCAAGGAAGGCGCAAAAGAAAGAATTTATGCAACAACAGATAAAGCTCGCGGTGCATTGAAGTCGCTTGCAGATGAAGAAGGTTACGAAACATTTGTTATCGCTGATGACATCGGCGGCAGATACTCTGTTCTTACTGCAGTAGGTTTACTTCCGATTGCAGCGGCAGGTATCGATATTGACAAGATGATGCAGGGTGCAAAAGAGGCACAGGATGAATATGCTAATCCAAATCTTTCAGAAAACCAATGTTATCAATATGCGGTTGTAAGAAATGCACTTGCAAGAAAAGGCAAGACTGTTGAAATGATGGTTAATTATGAGCCTGCACTTCACTATTTCGGCGAATGGTGGAAACAGCTTTACGGCGAAAGTGAAGGTAAGGACAACAAGGGTATTTTCCCGGCGGCGGCAGACTTCTCAAGTGATCTACATTCAATGGGACAATACATTCAAGAAGGACAAAGAATTTTGTTTGAAACAGCTTTGCTTGTTGAAAATCCTCGCAAGAATATTGAAATTCAAGCAACAGAGGATAATATCGACGGACTTAATTTCCTTGCAGGCAAGACTATCGACTATGTAAATTCAAAAGCCGCACAGGGTACGGCTTTGGCTCATACAGACGGTCAAGTTCCTAACCTTGCGGTTATTGTACCTGCGCTTGACGCATATAATTTCGGTAAAATGGTATATTTCTTTGAAAAGGCTTGCGGTCTTTCAGGATATTTGCTTGGGGTAAATCCTTTTGATCAACCGGGTGTTGAAGCATACAAAAAGAATATGTTTGCACTTCTTGGTAAGCCGGGTTACGAAAGCGAAAAGGACGCTCTTGAAGCAAGATTAAAGTAAAATCAGAGAGGGCGACTCTCAGAAAATAAAAATTTATTATAAAGGAGGAAGGTTAACATGGTTGAACTTCTAATTGGAAAAAAAGGCACCGGTAAGACAAAGGCTCTTATTGAGAAAGTGAACAACGCTCTAACGGTTGCAAAGGGCAACGTTGTTTTTATCAGCAACGACACAAACAGAAATATTTTTGATGTAAAGTCAAAGGCGAGAATGGCAGACACATCAGAGTTTGAAATTAAGTCATATGATGAATTCCTTGGATTTATCAGCGGTATTGTAAGCCGTGACTTCGATATTACAAACATTTTTGTTGACGGTATTTTCAAAATTGTCGGCTCAGACAATCTTGACGGATTTGAATCATTCCTTAACAGACTTGAGACTATGAGCCAAAAGTTTGAAATCACATTTGTAATATCAGTAAGCATAGATGCTGAAACGGCACCTGATTACATAAAGAAATTAGCGTAAGACGCGGAAAAAACAAAGGTGCCTGTATGAATTGAACGTATGAAATTTGTACAGGCACGATTAATTATTTGGAGGTTTTGATTAATGCAGTATCATAGTACGAGGGATAAGAGCATATCTGTAAGTTCGGCAGAGGCTATAAAAACAGGACTTAGTGCAGAGGGCGGACTTTTTGTTCCGGAAAGCTTTCCTTCAGTTAGTTTAGATGAGATTAAAAATTTGGCGTCAAAGTCATATAACGAAAGAGCATATTTTGTACTTAGCAAGTTCCTTTCGGACTTCACGGAAGAAGAACTTAAAAAGTGCATAGACAGTGCATATACAAAGGAAAAGTTTGAAACAGAGAGCATTGCTCCTGTTTATAAACTTAACGATACAACATATTTCCTTGAATTATGGCACGGTCCGACTTGTGCTTTTAAGGATATGGCACTTCAAATTCTTCCTCATCTTCTTACAACATCAATGAAAAAGACTAATGAAGATAAAGAAATCGTAATCCTTGTTGCAACGTCGGGTGATACAGGTAAGGCTGCACTTGAAGGCTTTAAAGATGTTGCAGGCACAAGAATTATCGTATTCTATCCTGACAACGGTGTAAGTGAAATTCAAAAGCTTCAAATGGTTACTCAAGAGGGTAATAACGTAAGTGTTGCCGCGGTTAAGGGTAACTTTGACGATGCTCAAAGCGGTGTTAAGAAGATATTTACAGACACTGATTATAAAAATCTTCTTGACAGAAATCAATTTAAGCTTTCATCTGCAAACTCAATCAACTGGGGCAGACTTGTTCCTCAGATTGTATATTATTTTTCATCATATGCAGAGCTTGTAAAGAATAACGAAATTGAAATCGGCGATAAGATTAATGTTGTCGTTCCGACAGGTAACTTCGGTAATATTCTTGCCGCATATTATGCAAAGAAAATGGGCTTGCCAATCGCTAAGTTTATTTGTGCGTCGAATGAAAATAATGTTTTGACAGATTTCATAAAGACCGGTGTTTATAATAAGAACAGAGATTTCCATACAACAATCTCACCGTCAATGGATATTCTTATTTCAAGTAACCTTGAAAGATTTCTTTATGACCTTACAGGTTGTGACGATAAACTTGTTGGCGAATGGATGAAAGAGCTTAACACTAATGGCAGCTATGAAGTTTCAGCTGACGTTAAGACAAAAATGCAGGAAATGTTTACTGCAGGTTGCTGTGATGATGCAGAAACAATGGCTACAATTAAAAAGTGTGCATCTGAATATGATTATGTTATTGATACTCATACAGCTGTTGCAAAGTCTGTTTATGATAAGTATGTTGCTCAAACAGGCGACACAACAAAGACAATTATTGTATCAACTGCAAGTCCGTTCAAGTTTAATCAGAGCGTTCTTATTGCACTTGAGGATCACAATGCAGTTGTCGGTAAAGACGAATTTACTCTATTGAAGGAACTTTCTGAAAAGAGTAATATGCAAATTCCTAAGTCACTTTATGAACTAAAAGATAAGTCAGTTGTATTTGATCTTGTATGCGATAAGGATGAAATGCAACAGATTGTAAGTGACTTTCTTATGGTTGAGTAAAATTAAATAATTAAGGCAAGGTGTAACTGAGTTACACCTTTACTTTTGACGGAGGTTTTATATGCGTTCTATAAAAGAAACAATAAATGCACTAAAAAACGGTGAATATGATGATAAGCTTACATATTTGTATTCATGCGATAAAAATGATGTGAAAAAGTATTCGGACAGATATATTGATGTTATAAACGGCTTTGAAGAAACATTCGGTAAAGATGGTGATATTGCTTTGTTTTCTGCTCCTGGCCGTACAGAAATCGGCGGTAATCATACAGACCATCAGCACGGTTGTGTACTTGCGGGAAGTGTTAATCTTGACGTTATATCTGCCGCAAGGCCAAACGGTACAAACACAGTTCGTATTCAATCAAGAAACTATCCGCTTGATGTGATTGAACTTGACAGTCTTGAAATAAGAGAAAAGGAATTTGACAAGGCAATTTCTCTTATAAGAGGTGTAATTAAAAAATTTGTTGATTTGGGTTATGATGTTAAAGGCTTTGACGCGTACACAACATCAAATGTACTTAAAGGCTCGGGACTTTCATCGTCAGCGGCTTTTGAAGTGCTTGTCGGAACAATTATAAACGGACTTTTTGCAAATAACGAAGTAAATCCGATTGAAATTGCAAAATTCGGACAGTTCGCCGAAAATGTTTATTACAATAAACCAAGCGGACTTATGGATCAGATGGCATCATCTGTCGGTTCGGTTGTGGCTATTGATTTTAAGAGTACGGAAGAACCGATAGTTGAAAAAGTTGAATTTGATTTGAAAAAGCATAATCATGCTCTTTGCATTATTGATTCAGGTGCGGATCACGCAGATTTAACTGATGAATATGCGACAATTCCGTCTGATATGAAAGCAGTTGCGGGATTTTTCGGTAAGAAATTTTTGCGTGAAGTTGATGAAAATGAGTTTATGGCGAATATCAAAAACATTCGTGCAAAACTTAATAATGACAGAGCAGTACTTCGTGCAATCCATTTCTTTAATGATAACAAACGTGCACAGGAAGAAGTTAAGGCTTTGAAAAATGATGATTTTGAACTTTTCAAACAACTTGTAAATAAATCGGGACAGTCGTCGTATATGTATCTTCAAAATGTGTTTGCAACAAGTATGCCTAAAAATCAAGCAGTGTCGTTGACATTGGCTTTGTGCGACGAAATACTTGGCGACAGAGGCGCGTACAGAGTTCACGGCGGTGGTTTTGCCGGAACTGTACAAGCGTTTGTTCCGCTTGATATGCTTGATGAATTTAAAACAAAAATTGAGAACGTGTTGGGTGAAAATATGTGCCACGTTCTTTCAATTCGTCCTGTCGGCGGATATGAACTTAAATAATTAAAAAAATCTTCTTGAAGTAAATTTTGTTTCTTCAAGAAGATTTTTGTTTTTTAAAACAAACTTATAATCCAATACACAATACCGGCAACGAACGAGGCGAGTGTACCGTAAAGGATAACAGGACCGGCGATTGTGAATATTTTCGCACCGACACCGAGCACCATACCTTCGGTTTTTGCCTCAAGAGCAGGGGAAACAACGGAATTTGCAAATCCGGTAATCGGTACAATAGTTCCCGCACCCGCAAATTTAGCGATTTTCGGGTAAATATCAAGTCCTGTAAGCAATGCACCGGCAAACACCAATATGATTGAAGTGGCAGTGCTTGCGGCTTCTGTATCAAGTCCCCATTTTTTAAACATAGTTAAAATAAAATGCCCGATTACGCATATTATTCCGCCTGATACAAATGCTTTTAAACAGTTTGAAAAAAGCTTTGAATTGGGTGTTTTTGTTTTTACGTATTCATTATATTCTTTGTTAGTCATTTCGTGTTTCATATTAAATTACTCCAGTCACATTATTTTAATATTATTTTCTCATAATAACGATAAAAGTATGCTTAATTATGAATAAAAAATAAAATTTTATCTTAAATATATCATACACCTTGAAATTTATGGCGATTTGAGATATACTTTAAATATACTTATGTTATTATGGAAGGAATGTTTTAATGTTCGGATACGTTACAGTATGCAAAAATGCGTTGAGCGAACAAGGCTTAAAGACGTTTAAAGCATATTATTGCGGATTGTGTAAGGCTATCGGCAAGAGATGTTCGCAATCGGCAAGGCTGGGACTTAGCTATGACATAACATTCCTTGCGATTGTTTTATCTTCGGTTTGCAAAAACGAAATAAGTATGAAAGATAAAAAATGCGTGTTACATCCTATCCGTGAAAATATATGTGTTGAAAATGATACGGCTCTAAATTATGCCGCTGATATGGGTGTTATACTCACTTATTTGAAATTGCTTGACGATTGGAACGATGACAAAAGTATAAAAGCGTTGTTTAGTATGTTGCTTTTTGCAAACGGTGTCAGAAAAGCTAAAAAACATTATCCGAGAGAATATGAAAGTATCAGAAAATGTCTTGATGAATTGAGTCGGCTTGAAAAAAATAACTGCAAAGAAATTGATGAAACAGCCGATTGTTTTGCAAGAATTCTTGAAATATTATTTACACCCGATTTTATTGAGGACAAGGATAAAAAACGTATTCTTGCGTGGCTTGGATATAATACAGGACGATGGATATATATAATTGACGCATATAACGATTTGGAAAAAGACGTAAAGAAAAATGATTACAATACCTTTAAAGCAAAATATGAGGATAAAAACGCACAAGAAATAAAAGACACGATTAGAGAGGGTTTATATACCTCAATGACGTTCACTCTTGAAAATGCGGCGTCTGCATATAATTTGCTTGAGATATACAAAAATAAAGAAGTTTTGGACAATATTATGTATATTGCACTAAAAACTAAACAGAAAAGTATTTTAGGAGAAAGTAATGAATCCTTATGAAGTATTGGGCGTTAGTGAAAACGCCGATGAAGAAACAATAAAAAAAGCGTACAAAGAATTGGTGAAAAAATATCATCCTGACAGATACATTAATAATCCGCTTGCGGATTTGGCGGCTGAAAAGATGAAAGAAATCAACAAAGCCTACGATATGATAACGAATAAGCGTACCGCAACTAATGCGGGATACAGTACGTCATCAAGAGGATATTCAACATCACAGACGCATACAAGCGGACAGGCAAGTTTTCAAAATGTTCGTATTCTTATAACGCAGTCACGAATTCGTGAGGCACTTGAAATGCTTAACTTATTGCCGAAAACAGCGGAATGGTATTATTTATCGGGTCTTGCGAGAATGCAGGTCGGTTGGTATGACCAAGCTATAAGCTTTTTACAGACTGCTGTACAGATGGAGCCGAACAATGTTGAATACAGAAGTACATTAAACAATGTAATGAACAGAAACAGAACATACACATCAACCACAAGTACCGGCTCAGATTCGGCAGGTTGTTGCGATTGCAGTGACTGTTGTAATTGCTGTACAACGTGGTTATGCTGCAACTGTATGTGCTGATAATATTAAACAGATTGGAGAAAATAAATGAGTAAAGAAGGACAACAGCAACATATTACATCAATAGGCGGTCAGGCGGTTATGGAGGGCGTAATGATGAGAGGACCTTTCAAAACAGCCGTGGCGGTGAGAAAGCCTGACGGTGATATTGAATGTAAGGTCGAGGAAAACGGAACAAAAACAAGAAAGAAGTTTTGGAGATTGCCTATAATAAGAGGTTGCGTGAGTTTTGTAGACAGCCTTGTTATAGGAATGAAAGCACTTATGTTCAGTGCGGAATTTGTCGATATTGAGGAAGAGGAAGGAACGGAAAGTAAGTTTGACAAGTGGCTTGACGATAAGTTCGGCGACAAAATCAAGGATATAGTAATTTATGTATCAATCGCAATATCGCTTGTATTCAGTATTGCTTTGTTTATGGTACTTCCTACTTTTCTTACGAAAGGTGCGGAAAAAATCGGTACACTTATTCCGCCAATTTCGGCATTTACAGATTCACACTTATTTACAAGCCTTTTTGAGGGTATAATAAGAATGGTGATATTTATAGGATATTTGGCTATTGTTTCAAATATGAAAGACATTAAACGTGTATTCCAATATCACGGTGCGGAGCATAAGACGATAGCGTGCTATGAGGCAGGAGAAGAACTTACTGTTGAAAATATAAAAAAGCATACAAGATTTCATCCGAGATGCGGAACAAGTTTCTTACTTTTCGTTATGATAGTGAGTATTTTGCTTTTTGCACTTTTGCCGAGAGTGGATATGGTTATATTGCGTGTTTTAATGCGTCTTGCGCTTTTGCCGGCTGTAGCGGGTATTTCATTTGAAATTATAAAATTCGCCGGAAGAAGTAAAAGCAAATGGGTGGCATGGCTTTCAAAACCGGGATTGTGGCTGCAAAAACTTACTACAAGAGAACCTGACGCGTCGCAAATTGAAGTAGCGATTGAATCAATGAAACCGTGCATACCTGAAAATAAAGAGGACGACAGATGGTAATATCGGAATTTGTGAGAGAAACGGCAAAACAGCTTGGAGATAATGCAAGGTTTGAGGCGGAGCTCATGGTTATGAGCGTTATGGAGATGAACAGAACTCAGCTTGTTTTAAACGGCAAATTGCCCGTAATGCCTCAACATACTTACAGAATGAATAAAATGATTGAAAGACGTAAAAAAGGTGAGCCGCTGCAATATATACTCGGAGAAACCGAATTTATGTCACTTGATTTTTTTGTTAGGGAGGGTGTGCTTATACCGAGAAGTGATACGGAAATTCTTGTTGAAACCGTAATTGATAAAATCGGCGATAAGAAAACAACCGTAGCCGATATATGTACAGGCAGCGGCTGTATCGGAATAAGTATTGCACATTACAAAAAAAATACAGATGTTGAGCTGTTTGATATAAGTGATATTGCACTTGAAACGGCTGAAAAAAATATTAAAAGAAATAATGTGTCAGACAGAGTGAAATCGTATAAAATGGATATATTAAATGAATATCCGAAAAAAAAGTATGATGTTGTCGTATCAAATCCGCCGTATATAGAAAAAGCGGTTATTGAAACGTTGCATACGGAAGTTAAGGACTATGAGCCGAGAATTGCGTTGGACGGCGGTGAGGACGGACTTGTTTTTTACAGACGTATAACCGGAACGGCACATAATTTTTTGAAAAAAGGCGGTCTGCTTGCATTTGAGATTGGCTATAATCAAGGCGAATCTGTAAGAGGTCTTATGCAAAACGACTTTTATGACACAGAAGTGATAAAAGATTTAAACGACAATGACAGAGTCGTAATCGGAAAACTAAAATGAGAGGATGATTTGATGAAAAAGATTGGTATTTTAACAAGCGGCGGAGATTGTCAAGGTCTTAATGCGGCAATCAGAGGTGTTGCAAAGGGACTGTATGAAGAAATTGACGACGTTGAAATTTACGGTATTCAAAACGGTTATGCCGGACTTATCCACGGTGATTACAAGAAGATGAATCAATCTGATTTTTCCGGTATACTTACAATAGGCGGTACAATTTTGGGTACATCACGTCAGCCGTTTAAGATGATGCGTGTCATTGAAGATGAAAACAGCATTGATAAAGTTGCGGCAATGAAAGATACTTATAAGAAAATAGGACTTGACTGTCTTGTTGTTTTGGGCGGTAACGGTACACATAAAACCGCTAATTTACTTTCTGAAGAAGGTCTTAATGTGGTTACAATGCCAAAGACGATTGACAATGATGTTTGGGGTACGGAAATGACTTTCGGTTTCCAAAGTGCCGTTGATATTGCAACGGAAGTGATAGACTGTATTCATACAACAGCTACTTCTCACGGACGTATTTTTATTGTTGAGGTAATGGGACATAAAGTAGGTTGGCTTAATTTGTATGCAGGTATCGCAGGCGGTGCGGATATAATTCTGTTGCCTGAAATTCCTTATGATATTAACGAAATTGCCAAAGTTATCGAAAAGAGAGAACAAGCCGGAAAGAGATTTTCAATTCTTGCCGTTGCAGAGGGTGCAATTTCAAAAGAAGAGACAAAGATGAAGAAGAAAGAGCTAAAAGCACTTCGTGCGTCAATGCCTTATCCGTCAATCTCTTATAAGATTGCAAAGGAACTTGAAGAAGTTACGGGTCACGAAATCAGAGTAACTGTTCCGGGACACTTCCAAAGAGGAGGAAGCCCTTGTGCATATGACAGATTTCTTTGCACACGTTTCGGTGCGGCTGCCGCAAGACTCATAAAGAACGAACAGTACGGCTTTATGGTTGCATTGCAGAATGAAAAAATTGTTCCTGTACCTCTTGGCGAGGTTGCCGGAAAACTTAAAAAAGTCCCTGTTGACAGCGATATTATCGAGGCGGCAAAGGAAATAGGCATATCATTTGGTGACTAAAATCAGAAATATATATAAAAAGATACATTCCAAAAAATAGAATGTATCTTTTTTGTTATTAATCATTATCAGAAGAAAACTCTTTATGAGTTTCGTGAAAGGATTCGACAATGTTTAAAATAGCGGTTATTTCACGGTCTGTCAAGTTATCCGTACGTATGGTAATGCAATCGTCAAGTCCCAATAGATAGTCTGTTGTGACGTGAAAAAGTCTTGATAATTCAACAAGAAAAGGTGTAGATGGAGCAGATAAAGCCATTTCCCAAGCATTTACGCTTGCTCTTGTAATTGATAATTTCTTTGCCAATTCCGATTGTGTATAGCCGTATTTATCACGTAAAATTTTTAATCTGCTTGGAAAATCATACATAGTTTCTTTCATAAATAATCACCTCTAAGTTTATATTAACTTATCATTAATGATATAACATTATCATTAATGATAAGTATAGTTGACAAAAATAAGTATGTGTTGTATAATAGAGAAAAATACGAAGAAAGGTGGGAACGTAAAATGTTTTGTAAAAATTGCGGTGCAGAATTAACGGCGGACACTAAATTTTGCCCGAAATGCGGAAAGGGGGTAACAAGTAATAACGCAAACAAAATGTATTGCTCAAATTGCGGAAAAGAAGTGCATGACGAGTATTGTTCAAATTGCGGTACGAAGATTACCGAAAACGGTAATTGCAATAATGTGCATAATATAAACTTAAATATCGGCAGACAGCATAATCCTTATAAAACAAATACATATGCAATATGGAGTTTGATATTGGCTTGTACGTCGTTTGTTTTTGGGTGGTTTCTACTTGCCATTGTAGCAATTATTTTAGGTAATATGGCTAAAACGCAGATAATGGAAAGAAATGAGCAGGGGTGTAATCTTGCATCGGCGGGAATTGTATTGGGGTGGATTAATATAGGCTTGTCGATTTTCGCGGTTGTGCTGTTGCTTATTTTTTCGGCAGGATTTTTAGCTTGGTTGGTATAAATTAATTTTTTGAAAGGATGTTTTTTATGTTTTGTAACAAATGCGGAAAAGAAATACAAGGGAATGTGAATTTTTGCAACAGCTGCGGCAACCCGTTAAATGGCGTAGGGAATAATGCGGAAAAACTGTTACATCAACTATCGGAACGATACAAAATAAACGGAATTATATGGATTGTTGTAGCGGTAATTCAAATTATTCTCGGCATTTTTGTTAATTGGATTTGCTTGATTGTAGGTGTATTGAACATAATATCGGCAATTCAAGATATTATTTTCAGCGGGAAAATGCTTAAAAATCCTAATGGTATCGTTGATAAGGTACGACCGCTTGTGGGAGCAATCTTAATTTTGATTTATAACGTAATATTCGGCGGTGTATTGGGTGTTGCAGGTTCTATTTATTATTTGGTGGGTATACGAAATTTTGTAATGAAAAACGAAGGCGAATTCAAATCGTTGGAAATACAAGCGTAAAATAAGAAAATTAAAAAAAATTTTAACCTTTTTTATGGTTATAGATTAATACATTTAAAGGCTCTCCGTGATTGTGGAGAGCCTTATTCTTTTAATTCGTCTAAAAGACGTTCAAGACATTTTTTCTCTATTCTGCTGACGTAACTGCGGCTTATGCCGAGTATATCGGCAATTTCTTTTTGCGTTTTTTTCGGCTGATTACCGAGTCCGTATCGCCAACAGAGAATATTTATTTCGGTTGGGGCTAATATTTTTTTCATTGCGTTGTACAGTTTTTGAGCTTCAAGCTTGCCGGAAATGAGGTCGGCAATATCTGTTGAATCGCAAGTCAGTATATCCGAAAAAGTCATATTGTTGCCCTCACGGTCTGTGCCGATACTTTCATCAATGGAAATTTCATTTTGAAGTTTCTTTGACGAACGCATAACCATAAGCACTTCATTCTCAATACAACGTGAAATATATGTAGACAGACGTGAATTTTTTTCAGGATTGAATGTGTTTATCCCTTTGATAAGACCGATTGTGCCGATAGATATAAGGTCCTCAAGATTTTTTTCGTCAGCATACTTTTTTGCAATGTGGGCAACAAGTCTGAGATTGTGTTCGATAAGTACATTTTTTGCACTTTCATCACCTTTTGCATACAAGTCAAGATATTTCTTTTCTTCACTTTTGTTTAATGGCTTTGGAAATGTCGCATTACCCGAAACGTATCCGGCAAGTATTAAAACAGTCTGTATCCATTCAAAAAATAAACCGCCAAGAAACATATCTCATAACCTCCTTTACACATAATATGCTTAACATATCGTACAAATAGCTAAATTGATGTCCTTATTTTTGTTAAAATTCGGAAAATTGGGTAAAATTAAAATGGTTGACGTAAAATGTCTTTTTATTGTAAACAATACGATATTGACTTGAAATGAGGAACATAATATAATGATAATTGAATAGGTATGAAATATTGAAATCGGAGGGTAGAATATATGCTATGTAAAGTATGTGGAGCTCAGATACCGGATGATGCTCAAGAATGTGAATTTTGCGGTACAAAAGTTAATGAAGATGCAAGTGCGGCAGAAGAAACAAAAGTAATTAATACAGATGAAATAGAAAATGCGTATCAGGAACATCAAGCCGAGTTGAATGAAAATTTGGGTGATAAACAAAATGATAATTCTGAAGAACAAGCAAATTCAGAAGGTGATGAAATCTATGATGATAATGAAAGAAGACGTCGTGAACAGGTAAAGAAAATGATGGAGGATAAGAAACAACAGTTGTCTGAAATCGAACGTCGCCGTAATGAAAAAAGAAAAAAACAAAGACGTAATCGTATTGTGCTTATCGGTGCAATTTGTGCTCTTGCAGTTGCTGCTGCCGGAATAGGTGTGTATTATCTTGTGTCTAACGTCAACGGCGGAAACAAAATAGAGGAAACACCTGCACCGTCAGTGGCAGTTGTGTCAACACCGAGTGTAATTGCAACACCTGCGGTAAGTGAAGAACCTGTACAGACGCCTGAGTTGTCAATGGAAACATCTCCGAGAGATGAAAACAGTACATCATCAAACAGCCAATCGTGGTCTGCAACAGGTAATACAGGCAGCGGTACATCAGCCTCAAGGAGCGGAAGTACATCGTCAAGCGGCACAACATCTAAGAGTAATACTTCAAAAGGTTCATCAAGTACATCATCTAAAGGAACAGGTTCAAGCGGTTCATCATCAAGTACATCAAGTTCAAGCGGTACAGGCTCATCGTCAAATACATCATCTGCGCAAAACAGCGGAGTTTCATCTTCAAACATTTCTTCACAGCTAAGTACAGGCGGTGAAGTTATATATGACTCAAATGCCGGAAAACATTTAATGACATTTGTAACCAATAATGTTAAATATTATGCAACTGTTTCAGCTGGTAGTACAACGGAACAGATAAACGGCAAGCCTTACACGATAACGGCTGTACCGACGTCGGAAACGTATAACGGAAATACTGTATATGAAATTACGAGTATAACGAATTATGCAGGGGACTATATACTTGCAAATTCGGGTACAAAACTTCTTACAAATGATGATATTAAGGGAATGTCAAAGCACGACCTTGCACTTGCGAGAAACGAAATATATGCCCGTCACGGACGTAAATTCCAAACGGAAGAATACAGCAAATATTTCAGCGGTAAGTCTTGGTATTCAATTAATCCGAATTATAATTACAGTGATGATGACAGTAATCTTAATTCGATAGAAGTTAAGAATGTGCAATTTATATTAAATGCTGAAAGAAATTAAATAATATCAATAAACTAAAAAGTCTGACCCACAGGGTCAGACTTTTTAGTTTATGCTGTCAATATCATAAGGTGTGATTTGATATACAAAGTAATTGAGCCAATTTGAGAATAACAAATTAGCGTGAGAACGCCAACGGACGATCGGTTTTTTTGTAGGATCGTCATTAGGGAAATAGTGTTTTGGTATTATCGGATTTTTACCTTTGTCCAAATCTCTGAAATATTCATCACGCAACGTTGTTGCGTCGTATTCTGCGTGACCTGTTACAAAAATACGTCTGCCGCCTTTTGTAAATACGATATACACGCCCGCCTCTTTTGAATCACAAAGAATTTCAAGCTCTTTAACCTTTTTTATATCCTCTGCACGCACTTCCTGAAAACGTGAATGCGGTGCGTAAAATTCATTGTCAAAACCTCGTACAAGCTTTGCCGTGCGTCTGTTCACCTTGTGTTTAAAAACTCCCGAACATTTTTCTTTTAACGGATGCTTCGGCACACCGTAATGATAGTAAAGACCGGCAAGTGCCGCCCAACATATGTGCAATGTTGAAGTGACGTGAGTTTTGGACCAATCCATTATGCGTGTAAGCTCGCCCCAATAATCAACATCTTCATATTCAAGGTTTTCAACAGGCGCACCTGTTATAATCATTCCGTCATATTTTGAATCTTTTATTTCATCAAAGGTTGTATAAAATGTTGCCAAATGTTCTGACGGTGTGTTTTTTGATTCGTGTGTATCCATTTGCAGAAAATCTATTTCAATTTGTAACGGTGAATTTGAAAGCAGTCTTAAAAGCTGTGTTTCGGTAGCTATTTTAGTCGGCATCAAGTTCACTATTACAATTTTAAGCGGACGAATATCTTGGTGCATAGCCTTTTTTTCGCTCATAACAAAAATATTTTCTTTTCTGAGCTGTGCTGTTGCCGGAAGTTTGTCCGGTATCTTTATAGGCATATATATCCACTCCCTTGCTTAATATACTAACGTTTATTATAACACAAAACAGTATATATTACAATAGATTATCATTAATTATAATATAACAGAAAATTTGCAATATGTATAAATTATACCCAAAAGCATTATAATAAGTATAGTACGGAGGTGTGTACAGTGATAAATGATACAGATACAGAAAGTAATATAGCGGAACAGGAACGACGGAATATTGAGGATTTGGGAAGTGTTGAAACAAAAAATCCGAGAGGTAATATACATTGTCTGAATATAATCGGTCAGGTTGAGGGGCATATGGTATTGCCGCCGCAGAACAAGACAACGAAATACGAACACGTTCTGCCGCAGCTTATAGCGATTGAGGAAAATCCAGAAATTGACGGACTTATGGTGCTTTTAAATACGGTAGGCGGTGACGTTGAGGCGGGATTGGCGATAGCTGAAATGATAGCCGGAATGAGTAAACCCACCGTTTCGCTTGTTTTGGGCGGTGGACACAGTATAGGTGTACCGCTTGCGGTTGCGACAGACTATTCATTCATTGCACCGACCGCAACTATGACAGTGCATCCACTCAGAATGAACGGCGTTGTAATCGGCGTTATGCAGACATTTCAATATTTTCAGAATATGCAGGACAGAATAATTGATTTTGTTGTTTCCAACTCAAATATATCATACAACAAATTTAAACAGTTAATGCTCACGACTGATGAAATAGCAAACGACGTGGGGAGTATATTATTTGCAAAAAAGGCGGTTGAATATGGGCTTATAAATGAAATGGGCGGACTTAAAGACGCACTTGAAAAAATGTATGAGCTGATAGAAAAGGAGAGAGAAAATAAAAAATGATTTATTCAATAGTGCCGACAGATGTTGTGTTTTTCGACAATACTCAAATAAGACAAAGACATCTAAAAATGTATAACAACGTGACACTTGAATTGACAGACGGACGTGTGGAGAGAATTATAAGCACAAATCCTCAGGATTATCTGAAATATCATAATTTACTCGGTTCAAACAATATTTAGAAAAAAAATCTTGCAAAACTTTGTCTTATGGTGTATAATGTAACAGATTGCCGTACTCGTGGCAATACACTAATGAAGGAGGAAAAGAATATGCAAGATAATGTATATGACGTTTTGCTGGAGCGTGGACTTATTGCCCAGACAACACACGAACAAGAGATACGAGAATTATTAGGAAAGGAAAAAGTTACGTTCTATATTGGCTTTGACCCAACAGCAGACAGCCTTCATGTAGGACACTTTTTGCAGATGGTCGTAATGCGACATATGCAGAATTACGGACACAGACCGATTGCCCTTGTCGGCGGCGGTACAGGTCATATCGGTGACCCGTCGGGAAGAACCGATATGCGTCAGATGATGACTAAGGAAATAATTGACCATAACTGTGAATGTTTCAAACAGCAGTTATCAAGAGTTATTGATTTCTCGGACGATAAAGCTATAATGGTAAACAATGCCGATTGGCTTTTAGACCTTAATTATGTGGAATTTTTGCGTGACATCGGTTCATGTTTCTCAGTAAATAAAATGCTTACTGCCGAATGCTTTAAGCAAAGACTTGAAAAGGGACTTTCATTCCTTGAATTTAACTATATGCTTATGCAGAGCTATGACTTCTTAATGCTTAACCGTAAGTATGACTGTAAAATCGAATTGGGCGGCGACGACCAGTGGAGTAACATTCTTGGCGGTATCGACCTTTGCAGACGTAAGGACCAAAAGCAGGTTTACGGTATGACATTTACTTTGCTTACAAACAGTGAAGGTAAGAAAATGGGTAAGACACAATCGGGTGCTGTTTGGCTTGACCCTAAAAAGACTACTCCGTACGATTTCTATCAGTATTGGGTAAACGTACAAGATGCTGACGTTATTAAGTGCTTAAAACTTCTTACATTCGTTCCTATGGACGAAATTCGTAAAATGGAAAAGTGGGAAGGTAAGGAACTTAACGAAGCTAAGAGAATTCTTGCTTATGAAGTAACAAAGCTCGTACACGGTGAAGAAGAGGCTGAAAAAGCTAAGAAAACAGCAGAAGAAGTATTCGCTAAAGGCGGAGTAAGTGCAGATATGCCGACAAGCGTTATACCTGACGTTGTCGGAATGGGTGTACTTGATATGCTTGTTAAGACAGGATTGTTGCCGTCGAAGGGTGAGGCAAGACGTCTTGTTCAACAAAACGGTCTTTCAATCAATGATGTAAAATACAATGACGTAAACGGTGTTGTTACGGAAGATATGATTACAGATGAAGGTATGATTATCAAAAAGGGTAAAAAGACATTCCACAGAGTTGTTACAAAATAAGACAAAAATTAAAAGCGTTCACATTTAGTGAACGCTTATTTTTTTAGAATTTTATAATTCCGAGTGCTTCAAGTATTGAAGAAATCAATATTGCAACGATAAACACAGGTGCAACGTATTTAATCATAATATCGAAAAGTTTTTGACGTTTGAATGCTGATGATATGCGTACTTCATCGTGTATTGAGTTGACGCCGATAACGTATGCGACAAATATACAGGTAAGCAATGCGCATATAGGCATAAGTATTGAATTTGTGGCAAAGTCCATCATATCAAGAATTGTCATACCGCCTAAAGTCGCTTTATCCCAAACATTGTATCCTAAAATCGGCGGTATACCGAATAAGAAAGAACCGATACCTGCACAGATTGTTGTCTTATTTCTGTCCCAACCGAAACGGTCACAAAGCGAAGAAACGATAGCCTCCATAATTGAAATGGAAGAGGTAAGTGCGGCAAGCAGAACAAGTATGAAGAATACACTTCCTATAACCGTTGCCATACCCATGCTTTCAAATACCTTTGGCAATGTCACAAACATAAGGCTTGGACCTTTGCCCAAAGCACTTTGGTCACCGCCTGAAAAAGCGAATACCGCCGGAACAATCATAAGACCTGCCAATATAGCGATAGCTGTATCGAAAAGTTCAATTCTGCCTACATTCTTTTCAAGGTCACTGTCTTTAGGCAAGTATGAGCCGTATGCAATCATAATACCCATCGCAAGCGACAGTGAGTAGAACATTTGTCCCATTGCGGCAAGCACACCTTGAATTGAAAAGTTTGAAAAGTCGGGAACGAAGAAATACTTAACACCCGTCATAGCACCCGGAAGTGTAATTGAGTACACCGCAACAATTATTGCAAGTACGATAAGTACCGGCATAAGTATTGTACTGAACTTTTCAACGCCTTTTTGAACACCTCTTAAAATTACAAAAGTCGTAATTGCCGAGAATATAAACTGATAAATAAGAAGTCTTTGCGGTGATGCAAGCATATCAGTAAAGAAATTGTCTTGTGCCAAAAGCTGATGATTGCCTGTTACATATTTTGTTGCATATTCGATAACCCAACCGCCGATTACGTTGTAGTAAGGCTGAATAATCATGGGAATAAGCGTTGCGATAATTCCGATAAATCCCCATTTTTTACTAAGTTCGCGGAATGCACAAAGTCCGCTCTTACCTGTTTTACGTCCGATTGCGTTTTCGGCAATCATAAGTGAAAAACCGAATGTTACGACAAGAAGTATGTAGAATAATAAGAATATACCTCCGCCGTATTTTGCGGCGAGGTAAGGAAAACGCCAAATATTACCCAATCCTACCGCACTTCCTGCCGCAGCAAGAACAAATCCGAATCCGCCTGAAAACATGCTTCTTTTTTTGTTGTTCATAAGAAAATACCTCTCTTGATTTTATAATAATGAATTTATTATACTACATCGCAAACAATTTGTAAAATACTTTTTGATAAATGTCAGATATTTTGTGAATATTGCTGTAACATAGTATATAAGTTGCCGACAAAAACAGTGATTGAAATTTAATACAGAATATGATATAATAAAAAATAAGTATGTATGAAAGAGCAGGTGAGTACTTTGGAAAAAGGTGCAAATATCCTTTTATCATTGATGCAGTTAAATATCGGAGGTGCGGAAACACACGTTGTCGAACTTGCAAAAGAGCTTAAAAGAAAAGGCTTTAATGTAATTGTTACATCAAACGGCGGTGTTTATGTAAAGGAACTCGAGGACTCGGGAATAAAGCATTACGCAGTACCTTTGCAGAATAAAAATCCTTTGAATATGCTGAAATCGGCAAGACTTTTGAAGAAGATAATTAAAGACGAAAAAATAGACATAGTTCATTCTCACGCTAGAATCCCTTCTTTTATATTGGGAAAACTTCAAAAGAGAATGAAGTTTCCGTTTGTGACAACGGCACATTGGGTATTTAATACAGGCTACGGTCTTAAATATATAACCGATTGGGGTGAAAAGACTGTTGCGGTGTCGGAGGATATAAAGACCTACTTAATGGACAACTATCACATACCGGCAGGTGATATAAATGTTACGATAAACGGTATTGATACTGAAAAGTTTTCACCTAAAACAGATTGTGAAGATATAAAAAAGGAACTCGGTATAAAAGATGACGATACGGTTATAACTTATGTAAGCCGTTTGGACGAATCAAGAAGCCTTGTTGCAAAGCAGCTTATCGAAGCAGTTCCCGAAATCGACAAAGCGGTTAATAATTTAAAAGTTATAGTTGTCGGTGCGGGCGATGATTATGATAATGTAAAAACTATGGCTGACAGCGTAAATCAAAAGTTGGGTCGTGATGTCATTGTACTTACAGGTGCAAGAACAGATATAAATAAACTTATTGCACCGTGTAAACTGTTTGTGGGTGTGAGTCGTGCGGCTCTTGAGGCAATGGCGGCGGACAAGCCTGTTATAATTGCAGGTAATGAGGGATATATCGGATTGTTTGACGAAAGCAAACTTGCGGTCGGCATTGATACTAACTTCTGTTGCCGCGGTTGTGAAATGTCGGACAGTGAGCTTATAAAACGTGATGTACTTAAATTCTTCAATCTTGACGAAAATAAGCAGAAAGAACTCGGCGAATACGGCAGAGAACTTATTAAGAAAGAATATTCCGTAACTCGTATGGCTGATGACAGTATAAAGGTTTATGATTGGGCATTGCAGAAAAACAAAGAAATTCTTATATCAGGTTATTACGGCTTTAAAAACAGCGGTGATGACGCACTTTTGCAGGCGATTATAAATGATTTAAAGCAGTATAAGGAAAGTCCGAACATAGTTGTTTTAAGTGCAAACCCTGCCGAAACAATGGAATATTACAAGGTTAAATCTATAAATCGATTGAATGTATTAAAGATTGCCAAACATATGAAAAAGGCAGATATGCTTATTTCCGGCGGCGGTACACTGATACAGGACAGAACAAGTACAAAGTCACTTTGGTATTATCTTACGGTTATTGCAATGGCAAAAAAGAAAAACATGAAAGTTATGCTTTATTCAAACGGTATAGGTCCGCTTGAAAGAAAGGGCAATATCAAGAAAACCAAGAAAATACTTGATAAAGTTGACCTTATAACATTGCGTGATGAACGTTCATATAAAACATTGCGTGAAATCGGTATTGAAAACAAAAATGTAAAGGTTACAGCCGATCCTGCACTTGATTTGGATATTGCAGACGAAAAGCTCGGAAAGGCTATTTTGAAAAATGAGGGTGTTCCGAGTGATAAAAAACTGCTCGGAGTGTCGGTAAGAAAGTGGCAGAACTTAGGCAGTGACTTTGAAACTCAAATTGCGAACGCTTGCGACTACGCATACGAAAAATACGGCTACTATACGGTATTTCTTCCTATGCAGTCAAGTCGTGACACAGCTATAATGCAGAACATAAAACGCAAAATGAAACACGAATCGGCAATTATCAAGAAACGTTATTCCGTTGAGGGAATGCTTTCAATTATTAAATGCTTTGATATGTGTATCGGTATGCGACTTCATACATTAATTTATGCGGCTATAAATTCCGTACCGCTTATCGGTTTGGTGTATGACCCTAAGATAAACAGTTTTATGGAATACACACATCAAAGACACTACGTTGACGTAAATGAAGTAACAGATGAAAATTTAAAGAAAATGCTTGATGAATGTGTGGCAAATTACGACACGATAAAGCAGGATTTAAAAGAAAATTACAGCCATTTAAAAGAAAAAGCAAAGCTTAACGGCAAATATGCGATTGAGCTTTATGAAAAAGGGAGTGTGACGCTGTGAAAGAAAAAACTTCCGGACAGAAAATGCTCCTGACGGCAGGCTTTATGGCAATGGCAACGCTTTTGTCAAAGGTACTCGGACTTGTAAGAGATTCGCTTTTAACAGCATATTTCGGTTCCGGCTTGGAGTCGGACGCATTTTTAACCGCGTCAACTATTCCTACAACGTTGTTCGATGTCATAATCGGCGGAGTTATATCTGCGGCATTTATACCTGTTTTCAACGATATAATGTCGAAAAGAGGCAAAGACGAGGCAATGAAATTTGTCAATAAGTTCGTAACGCTTATTGTCTGTATAACCTTATTTATCGTTGTGGGCGGAATAATTTTCAGAGATGTACTTGTGAACATACAAGCACCGAATTATACAGCCGACAAGCACAATCTTGCGGCACAGCTTACCGCGATAATGTTCCCGATGGTAATATTTACGGGACTGGCATTTTCATTTGTCGGATTGTTGCAGTCATTCGGCGAGTACAATATTCCGTCAATAATAAGCCTTGTATCGAATTTGGCTATTATACTTTATTATGTGGTATTCGGCAAGAAGTTCGGTATTTACGGTTTGTCGGTAACAATGGTTATTGCATGGAGCTTGCAGTTTATAATACTGATACCTTGGATAAAAAAATTCGGAGTAAAGTACAGACCTGATTTTAAGTTTAAAGATCCGTATATAAAGCAAATGCTTTTGCTTGCAGGACCTATGCTTATATCAACTTGGGTACAGCCGCTTTATTCAATAGTCAATCAAAGATTTGCGTCAAATATCGATTCTGCGGTAACATATATTCAGCAGTCGAACAGACTGTATATAATCGTTGTCGGAGTATTCAGTTTTGTGGTTACAAACTTGATATTCCCAAAACTTGCACGTGCGGTTGCGGACGGAAACGACAATGAGGCGAAAAAACTTACAGTAAGCTCAATGCGTGCGATTGTGATTGTAATAGCACCGCTTATGGCAGGATTTATAGTTCTTTCAAAACCGATTGCGTCTGTTATTTACGGCTACGGCAAAATGGGTGCAGAGGATGTTGAGGCAATAAGCACATTGCTTAAATTCTATTCTGTCGGTATGCTTGGACTCGGACTTAATGAGATTTTGTCAAAAGCATTTTTCTCGCTGCAGGACAGCAGAACGCCTATGAGAAACTCGGTTATAAGTATGGTTATAAATATTTTGCTTGCGTATGTACTGTATAATGTAATGGCAACCAACGGACTTGGACTTGCGGCGGCAGGCGGTTCAATCGTGAATGCGGTTTTGAACTGGTTCTGTATGCACAGAAAGTATCCCGATATGATAAAAGGCAGAGATATTTTGAATATGATAAAAGCCGTTATATCGGCGGCTGTTATGGGAGTAGGCGTATTCTTCGTTTACGGATTTGTAGGTGCAAGATTTGACGGTGTTGTAGGCAATATCCTCACTTGCGGTATATGCGGTGTGACAGGAGTTATAATATACGGTATTATGATTTTTGTTACGGGCGAGGACGATATAAAAAGTATTATAAAAAAGAAAGGGTGAGAAGATGAATAGTTTTATACTGTCTTCAATAGCGGCATTTTGTCACAGCTTTGCAAATGCGTTCAGAAAAAGCGGACTTTGCAAATTGCTTATGAAGATATATAACGGAATATCAGGTTCTTGGAAAAACAGTTCTGTTATGACTTGGATCAGAAATATAGGTCAAAACGAGTCAAACAGTGTTGCGGTAAGAATTGTCAGATGTCCGTTTACGTTTTTAACTTTTATAAAAAAGAAAATCGGAAAATTTGTGGAAAGCAACATAAAAAACAGTTTTATATGTCATTGGGCGAGAGTATATATACAGAATTTTATGGCGGTGAATACACGTTTTTTCGGTATAATGATTCTTGCAACGGTTGTATGTTACAGTATTGTAGGTATGCACCTGTCGAAAATCGCTTTGATTGTCGCTGTTATCGGCGCGATTATGAGTGTGTTTAACTTCAATCTTATGTCTTTTTTAAATCCGAGTAAGGTCGTAAGTGTAATCAAAAGTGCGGCGGGATTTAAAAATCTTGATTTTGAATTTTACGATGAAAAGTATACAAATGGCAAGCTAAGACTTGTACTTGCACTTTTGTGCGGTATTATTGTCGGAGCGGTAATGAGCGTTTCAAAGCTTTACGGCTTGGCAATACCTTTTGCGTTGTTCGGTATGGTACTTGTTATGTATGCACCGATTACGGGTGTATATGCGGCAGTATTTTTAGCACCTTTTATGCCGACAATGATACTTGCCGGTATATGTTTGTGGACGGCTTTGTCACTTGTTATTAAATCGCTTTCTGACGAAAACTTCAAGTGGAAGTTTGACGGTGTAGGTATGTGTATATTACTTCTTTTGGGAGTATTGCTTGTATCATCACTTGCGTCATTCGCAAGAATGGGAAGTCTTAAAGTATGGACGATGTATCTTGTATTCCTAACATTTTACTTTGTGGTAGTGAATACGGTTAAGACAAAGGAACAGCTTTACGGATTGTTTAAGATATTTGTTATATCGGGTGCACTTGTTGCACTTTACGGTGTAATGCAGTACGCATTCGGTTGGACAACTTCAAATGCGTGGATTGATGAAGAAATGTTTGAAGACGCAACAATGCGTGTATATTCAACACTCGGCAATCCGAACGTACTGGGCGAATACTTGCTTTTGGTACTTCCTGTTGCGGCGGTATATATGCTTAAAAACAAGTGGAAAGAACTTTCAAAATGGGCGTACGGATTAATGTTCCTTGTGCTTGCGTTGTGTCTGGTACTTACACAGTCAAGAGGCTGTTGGATCGGCTTTATGCTGAGCGTAGTTATATTCTTAACATTCTATGAAGGAAAATGGTGGGGCTTTATACCGATTGTGTTGTGTATATTGCCGTTTATCATACCGCAGACTATTGTTGACCGTATAATGAGTGTCGGCAATATGGAGGACTCGTCAACATCGTATCGTGTATATATTTGGATGGGTACGCTCGGAATGATGAAACATTATTGGCTCGGCGGTATAGGTATGGGCGAGGCGGCATTTTCACAGGTATATCCTTTCTTCTCATACAACGCTATCATAGCACCTCATTCACATAACTTGTTCTTACAACTTCTTGTTGAGGCAGGTATAAGCGGACTGGGAGTATTCTTGGTAATGCAAATCGTATTTGTAAAGAAAATGTCTGATGTATACAGAATGGATGATAAAAAGAGCACGGATTCAATGCTTGCATTGGCTTTGGGCAGCGGTGTAATAGGATTTTTGGCACAGAGTATGTTTGACTATACATTCTACAACTACAGAGTAATGGCAGTATTCTTTATGGTGTTAGGTTTGGGTTTAGCGTTGAAACACTTAAAAACGACTGACTAAAATTGCCCACAACACCACTTTTTGCTCGGTGCAGTACCTATGTACGGCACCGTGAGCTGCAAAGCGGTACTGTGAACAATTTTTAAATTAGTTTGGAATTTCTGTGAAAGGAGTAATCTATGAAAAAAATAAAAGTAATAGAAGTGTCCTCGGATACAAACATAGGCGGTGCGGGAAAATGTCTTCTTACACTGCTTGAAAATTTTGATTACAACACATTTGACGTAAAAGTAGTTCTTCCGAAAAACAGCCTTTTAAAACCGCATATTGACAAGATGAATATACCTGTAATCGAGGTTGACGGAATTGCGGATAAGTCGCTTGATTTTGCGGCGGTAAAGGAACTTAGAATGATATTTAAACGTGAAAGACCCGATATTGTTCATACTCATGCAAGTATGTCAGCAAGAATTGCGGCAAAACAAGCGGGTGCAAAGGTTGTTTATACGCGTCACAGCGTATTTGAACCGTCAAAGAAAATATCGAGAGGTATAGGCAAGGTTATAAACGGAATGATTAACAATCATTATGCGGACAGTATTATTGCCGTTGCAGAGGCGGCAAAGGACAACCTTACTGATACGGGTGTTAAGGAAAGCAAGATAAAAGTCATTTTAAACGGCGTTGACGGACTTACACCTGTTTCGACAGACGAAAAACGAATTATAAAAGAACGCTTCAATCTTCCCGACGGATATAAAGCGGTGTCAATCGTTGCACGTCTTGAGGATATAAAAGGTCACGATTATTTTATCGAGGCGGCGGACAGACTTTTGCAAAAAGGAATAAAAGCAAGATTTTATATTGCCGGTACAGGTTCATATGAAAATCACTTAAAAGAAAAAGTTAAAAATATGAACAGACAGGAACAGATTATATTTACCGGTTTTATATCTGATGTAGATAAACTTATGAGTATAACTGATGTTCAGGCGAATGCATCATTCGGTACAGAGGCTACATCGCTTGCTTTACTTGAAGGTATGAGTCTTGGAATACCGGCAGTCGTTTCGGATTTCGGAGGTAATCCGGGGGTTATAAAGAACGGACAAAACGGATATATCGTTCCGAAACAAAATTCAAAGGCTTTGGCTGATAATCTTGAAGTATTGCTTACAGATCAAAAACTTTACGATTATATGTCGCAAGGTGCTAAAAAGATATTCCAAAAGACTTTTACGGCACAGGCGATGACGAAACAAACAGAACAAGTATATCTTGATTTGATGAAATGAGGAGGATAAATAAATGTCAGAGAAGAAAGCAAAATTCACTGCGATAGACGCAATAATAATCTTGGTTATACTTGCGGTTATCGTTGTTGGTGCAATAAAAATTCTTCCGTCGTTTACAAGCGGAAGTGAAAAAGAAAAGGTTGATTTTACAGTTATGGTTCAAAACAAAGACGAGGACTTTGCAAATGCAATCACGGTAGGCGATGACGTAACAATCAGTCTTACGGAAAAAGACGGCGGAGTTGTGAAAAATGTTGAGTCAAAACCGGCTGTAACTATGGTTTACAACAGTATTGACGGTACTTACTCAAACGAAGTTATAGAAGGTAAATATGACGTGTATGTGACGATTGAGGCTGATACAGATGTTTCTGATCTTGCTATAAAGGCAGGAGGTACGGCAGTTAAAGTCGGTGCGGAAATACCTGTAAGAGGTAAAGGTTATGCGTCAACAGGCTATGTTATAGGAATAGATGACTAAAGGAGGTATGTATCGTGGATAAGAACGGAAAAATCGGCGGAAAAGTAAGCATTATTGATATTCTTGTTGTTGTGCTTGTTGTTGCCGTAATAGTGGGAATTGTGGCAAGATACGGCAGCAGTGTTACGGGTGCGGTTAAATCAAATAAACAGTTTGAATATGTACTTAAAGTTGAAAGCGTAAGACAGTATACTGTTGACGCACTTGAGAAAAAAGGCAAGGTTACAGATAAAAAGTCTGAAAAAGACTTGGGCGAAATTGTTGATGTGCAGGTTGAAAATGCAACATTGCAGTCAACAACCGCGTCGGGTGAACTTAAAAACCCTGAATTGCCCGGAAGATATACTTGCTATGTGACAATCAGAGCAACAGGCAAGGAATCGGACGATAACTATATCCTTGAGGACAGTACGGAATTGTCTGTCGGAAGAAATGTAGATTTGTATTCAAAGTATGTTAAAACTTCTGGCGACATAAAGAGCGTAAAAGTTGTTGAATAAAACACTGTTTTAGATGAGTATGTTTTTGGACATACTCATTTTTTTTATTGCGGAATATAATAAAAGGAGGTAACATAGTATGTTTTAAGAGAGGAATGGTGAATTATGAACAGGTTAGAGAGAATGTTAAAGGATTTTGATGAAAATCAGTTAAGAGAGATAAATAAATTTTTAAATTCGGCAGACGGAAGAAGATTAAAAAGTCATATTAATTCAACAGATAAAGATAAGTTGTTGCAGGAATTTTCAAAACTTGACCCAAATGAAGTAAAAAAAAGAATATCGGGACTCAGCACGGCTGATTTAATGAAGATTATGAAAAATTTATAAGAGGTGAGTGAAATGGCAGACGCAATGGATACACTCAAAAATATATTGGGTGATGACGCGGAAGACAAAATTAAAACTGTAATGAACTCACTTTCTTCTGCGGATAATACATCGGAGGGAATTGACAGTTCAAACGGTTTAAATCAAATTATGCAGATAAAAAATATTATGGACAGTATGGCGGTGAACAAAAACGATCCGAGAACAAATTTACTCCTTTCGTTAAAGCCGTATATGCGTGAGGGCAGAAAACATTCTATTGATTCGGCGGTAAGGCTTTTGGGGCTTACAAACGTAACAAAAATGCTGAAGAAATAATATGATTTTGGAGGTGGCGAGATGTATAGGACGTATAGCTATAATGATATGCCGATTCCGGTACAACGACGTAATGAGGATATGAGGAAACCTATGCCGCCACCCAAAAAAGAAATAGAATGTAAAGAGGAGAAAATTGAGAAAAAATTCGACAAACCCGACAACGGCGGAATTTTAAGCGGTTTGGGTACTGACGATTTAATACTTATTGTGGTTGCATTGGTATTACTTATTGACGATTGCGACGACAAACTTCTTTTGATAGCACTTGCATTTATATTTTTATCGGAGTGGTTTTAGTATAAATTACTAAAATTAGAAAATACTAAAGAAAAAGGAGGCGAGGGCAAAATTGCTTTATGAACCTAAATTTTATAAATGCGGTGTATGTGACGCGATATTGGAGTCGATAACACCGCATTGCTGTGATGATTTGACTTGCTGCGGAAAGCCTATGGAATTATTAAAGGCGAATGAATTGATTGCTCTTGAAGAAAAACATTTGCCAATAGTCAAAAGGGAGGGGAATAACTTAACCGTATGCGTGGGGCGTGTGCTTCATCCGATGAGTAAGGAACACAGCATACAGTGGATAGAAGTAAAGAGTAAATATCTTGAACAGCGTATTACGTTGAAAAAAGGTGACGATCCGATTGCAACGTTTGGAGTACCTGAAAATGTGCCTGTTACGGTGTATTCATATTGTAATTTACACGGGCTTTGGAAAACTATGTCGTAGAATGTTGCATTATGATTACAAACAATGTCTGAAACGCTTACATTTTATTTACAACATTCAAAAACGTTTGATTTACCAAAATTTTTATTGTATAATTATGTTGTAGGAAAACACAAGATAAAAGGGTAAAATTAAAATAAAGCGGGTGTTCTGAATGAACACCCGTTTTGTCGTGTAAAGAGAAGATATTTTAAGCTGATAGATTAAATGTTATTACTTGATAATTACGATTTCAGAAACTACATCATCATAAATCTTTATGAAGATTCTGTTATTTTCGTCTGAATCAAAGTTTTGAATATCACTGATTTCAGCAACTGTAATCGGATTCTTTGATTTTGTTGTATCCACGCTGTAAACAGGTGTTTCAGCCGGGATAGTGTAGTTTACTGTATTTGAATCATTTACAGATACGTTTACGGAATTTGAAAATTTCTTTGTAACCTTGCCGTATACTATTTCAAGTTTGTCGGTTGGGTTTAGTGTAAATTCGTTATTCTTTGCAGTTATATCAAGAAGTAATCTAATGCTTACGATTTCGCCTTTTGAGTTAGTTTTGTATTGAATGATGTCGCCTTCTTGCAACTTTCTGTCACCGTTTACAAGGATATTTTCGCTTTCTGCGTAAATTGATACTTCCTTGCCGTCAACAAGTGCTACAAGCATATCTGTTTGTTCATCATCATTATTTGTTGCTTTCACAATATCTTTAACAACTGCGATTGAAGAATCGGCTGCTGCGTTAATTTGTGAATTTGTAACAACAATAACTTTTGCGGTATAGTTTTCAGACATATCATAAACTGACGCATTGTATGTCTGACCGTCCTCAAACATAGCGATATTTCTTATTGCGTAATCATCTGTATTTTCTGTAATATCGAATATAACAGTATTGTCATCAACTCTTACATTGCCTACTTTTGAAAGAGTTTTTGAAAATTTTGCGTTTGTAAGGTCATAGTTCTTTGTGAACTTGTCAGTGTTTACCGCACCGCTTTCACTGTTATCAACGGCAGTGTTTATGGCAGTGATTTTGTTGTCTGCATTTGTGCTGTAAGTTACAAGCTGACTTGCTGTTACATCTTCAGATGTGTTTAGTGAATTTACAACGTCAAGTGCTTTAACATTGCTTTTACCGTTGAATTTTATCTTGTTGTTTGCGTCAAGAGTTACTTCTTTTCCGTCCTTTGTAAAAAGTTTGAATGACGCTTTTTCTGTGTTCTTTGTATAGTATGCTTTCATCAAATAAGCATAGTTTGAACTTAGAGTTTTTGATGCGTCAAATGCAGCAATTTTGCCGTCTGTATCAAGATAGAATACACCCTCACTGCCGATGTCGATTGAATCGGTGTAGTTTGCCGCAACTTTGTATTTTGTACCGTTGATAAGAACACCCTTACTGTCTTTACCGGTTACTTTGCCCTCAACGGTTTTGTTTGTTACTTCAACTTCGTAAAGCTCTTTGTCAAGACTTGCCGCAACTGAAAGTACATCATATTCCGCAAGATCTGAAACGCTTATTTCTTCAAGACCTTTTGTAATTCTGAAGTCAACAGTATCATCAAGCTTTAACACCTTTTGAGAATACTTATCAACAATTTTACCTGTTGAAGAAACGCTGTCTACAACGATGTTTTCATAATTTTTTACGAAAACAATATCGTATTTACCGTTCTTGTTTGAGTCAAGAAGTGTAATGTTACCCGACTTATCTGTAAGGTCAATCAAGTTTTTGTCCATAGCCTGATACTTACCGTTATAAATAAGTGTGGCGTCTGATGAAATTTCTGCGGTATTTGTCTTTGAAGTGTTTTCATCTTTGAAATATTCAATGGCTGTGTTGCCGTTCTTTGTTGTAAGTTTTGAGAATAGCTCTGATGAGATTGTCAAATCATTGTTTTGATTTTGAATAGGCATTGCAAGAATAACCGATTCATCATTTTTACCCTCGTTTTTCACATAGTAAGTTACGTTGTAACCTAATAGATTATTCATATTGTAGGCTGTTTCGTAAGTTTTGTTGTCAATTTTGATTTGTCCCTTTGCAAGTGATGATGAACCCGTAAGGGAAGTGTTTTCTATTGCTGTGATACGACCTGTATCTTTTGTGACTTTTAACTTGTCTTTTAAAAGGGTTTTTTCTGTAATTTCATATTTGCCGTCAGAACCGAAACCTGTTTGTTCCATTAGTTTTGATTCAAGTGCATTTGTTGTAAGGTATGCAACGTTACCTCTTGAAATCTTGTCTGAATATGAGCCTTGAACATTCTTTGCAAGACCGTTTGAAGTACCGGTTTTCATATATCCGTGAGGATAACCGCCGTTTTCTTCGGCTGATACCGTATAACCTGTTGCGCGAACCATTATAGTCATTGCCTCTGCATATGAAATAGGTGCGTTAGGTCTGAAATTACCGTCACCGTCACCCTCGATAATGCCTTGAGATACTGCAAGGTTTATATAGCCGTTAGCCCAGTGTTCGGCTGAAACGTCGTCAAACATAGTCTGACCTTTTGAAGATTCTGCCGCATCTTCGAGTCCAAGTGCGTGTATTGCCATTTTGGCAACTTCAGAACGAATGATGGTATCATCAAGTCTGTAAGCACCGTTTTCGTCACCGACCATAATGTTAAGTGCCGAAAGAACTTGTACAGGTTCTTCGTAACGTGTACCTTGTACGTCAGCCGGAATAGCCGCCATACTTACAGGAACACAGGAAAGAACTGTACTTGTCGCAACTGCGACAGATAAAATCTGCTTTTTTAAATTGTTCATTTAAAAATTACCTCCTTTGGGGTTGCCCCTTATCCTAAATAGCAAATGGGTGAATTGTTATCAACCACAAGTGAGATAATACAGTATAACACAGTAAGTTTCAAGCTGTAATATTTGACAATGTGAAAGGTTTTCGGACTATATTAAAGTAGCAACTGAGTTTTGTTCTCAATAATTAACATTACGAAAGTTAATTTTTTGTTAATTTTTGTTTAAATCGCAAAAAGCTATTGCACAAATAAAACTGATATGTTAAAATTGATATATGTAAACCAATGTTATGTTTGGAAAAGGAGAAATTATAATGAAAAGAGTAATAAAAACAGCGTCGGCAATATTGCTTGCACTTGCTATGACAACACCTGCATTTGCGGCACCGACAGATACAGATACCACAACAGATACACCTATTGCTACACCTACAGCAGCACCGTCAACATCAATTCGCTTTACTGATATTAACAGTGAAGAATTTGCTTGGGCAAAGTCATATATTAATGATATGGCGGGCAAGGGCTTTATTTCGGGTTATGAGGACAATACATTCAGACCTGACAATGATGTAACAAGACTTGAGGCATTGTCGCTTTTCGCAAGAGCAATGGGTTCAAATGATTCTGCTAATACTGAATTATTGAAAATCGCACACGATAAGTTCGACAGTGTTATAAAAGAGTACGGCTTAAAGTGGGGGACTGATGAAATCGCATATCTGATGTATAAGGGTGCTTTGAAGAAAACAGACCTTGATACATACCTAAAAGATGATGAAAAAGATACACCGATGAAACGTTATGAGGCTGCTATAATCATAACTAAGGCAATGGGCGGCGAAGAAAAAGCACTTTCAGAATTGGGTGTAGTGCTTGATTACACAGACGCACGTGAAGTACCGTCAAATGCTATTCAGTACGTGTCTTATGCAACAGATGCGGGAATTATGGAAGGTATGGGAGAGGGCCTATTCTCACCTAATACAGCTGTTAAGAGAAGTCAAATGGCAGTTATGCTTTCGAGAACTGTAGACAAGACAAACTATACATTTGAAAAGAATAAGATAACAGCTGTTGATACCGAAAACAAGACAATCACGGCAACAAATTCAAAAGGCAAGGAAACTCAATACACATATACAGACAGTACAGTTATAAAGAGCCTTGGTGACGAAATACAAGCGTCAAGACTTGTTTCGGGTGTTGAGGCAGTGTTCGTTAAGTCGGGTAATACACTTGTAAGCGTTGACACTGTATCAAGTGAACCGGACAGAACAATCACAGGCAGATTTGTTAATTCATCTGTTAAATCCGGCGTTGTATCAATAAAGATTAAGCCTGACGATTCGGAAGAAAACGAAACTTATGAATGTGCGTCGAATATATCGGTAACATATGACGGCTCACCGGCAACTGTAAGAAGTTTTGCAGACGGTGACGTTGTAACAGTAAATCTTGTAAACGGTAAAATCGCATCTCTTGCAGGCGAATCAAAGACAACTACAATAAGCGGTGCAACAATCGAAGATATGGAAATCGGTGACGATATTAAAATAACAATCAGCCACGGAAATGATGCTTACAACGGTAAAACATATGCTGTAAGCAGTGACGTTGTTGTAAAGAAAAATACTTCAACTGTTGACCTTTCAAGTATATACAAGGGCGATAAGGTTACACTTACATTGAAGTACGGTGTAATCACACAAATCAACGCAACTTCAAGCACAAAGGTTGTTGAAGGTACAATTCAGTCACTTACTATTGCAACTAAGTCAATTATGGTTGTAAAGGTTGACAATAAGGAACAGACATATGAAATTCCAAGCGGCGTACAAATTCTTATAAACGGTGAAGAAAAGACGCTTTATGATTTCAGAGTCGGCGATATTGTAAAACTTACAGTTGAAAGTGACGCAATAACAAAGATTGTCGCAACATCAACTCAAGAATCATCGGGTTCAATGTCCGGTGTCGTTACGGGAATTAATACTTCTTACGGCGTAATCAGTGTACAGCCGGAGGGATCAACAGATTCAAAACAAGCATTCTGCAAAGACGGAAATACAACTTTTGTAACGGCTGCAGGTATTGCAAAGAAAATGAAAGACATCAAAGTCGGACAAAAGGTAGAAATTAAAGGTACAATTTCAGGCGGCGTATTTATCGGTAAGCTTGTTGTTATTGTTTCTGAATAATATATGCTTTAGATAAAAGGGCGGAAGTGTTTCCGTCCTTTATTATTAAGGAGAAAAAATGAAGAGATTTGAAAAATATTACGGATGGATAATTGCATTTGTATTTTGTGTGGCAGTTATTGCAGTGTACAAAACTTTTGATAACTTTAATAATATAACGCAGTATTTGGCTAAAATTTTTGACGCGGTAAAGCCGTTCTTCATCGCATTTATAATTGCGTATATCCTCAACATACCCGCAAAACGTATGCAAAAATGGCTTTCTAAATCGAAAAAGTCATTTATAAAAAAACATACGCTTGGTATAAGTATTATAACAATATATGTTTTGGCGATTATGGCTGTTCTGGCAATTTTGAGAATGTTAATTCCGGCATTGTACAAGAATATTATGGACTTGTATAACAATTTGCCGAATTATATAACTTCATTCCAAGACTACATCAATAACTTTGAAATTATCAAAAAATCAAGCTTGTTTGCAAATGGTATTGATTTGTACAGTGAGATGAATAAGATAGTTACGTCAATAGATATGTCGCAGTTCGGCAAGTACGCACAGGGTGTATACAATATGACAACGGGATTGTTTGATATATTTGTTGCGGTGATTGCGTCAATATATATGCTTATTGACAAGGAACGGCTGCAAAAGGGGATTTTTCGGTTGATGGGAATATTCCTAAAAGAAAAGCGTGCAAATTCAATTACGGAACACGCAAAACGTATAAATGATATTTTTACAAATTATCTTTACAGCCGACTTATGTGCAGTATTATAATGGCTGTTGTGTGCAGTATCGTGCTTATGATTATGAATGTTAAGTATGCGCTTATACTCGGTTTGTTTATCGGTGCAATGGATATGATACCGTATTTCGGTTCGATTATATCATTTGTTATTTCGCTGATTGTGACGTTCATCACAGGCGGAGTGTGGAAAGGCGTTTGGACTGGTATTGTTTTGCTTGTCCTTCAACAAATTGACGGAAATTTGTTAGGTCCTAAGATTATGGGGGATTCGCTTGAAATCAGACCTTTGTGGATTATTTTCGCTGTTACGGTCGGCGGCGCATTGTTCGGTTTTATGGGAATGTTGTTCTCAGTGCCTGTTCTTGCGATAATTCGCGCGATTATGTCGGACTATTTTACGGCCAGAGAAATGAAGAAAATGTCAGAGGAAAGTGAAAATAATGAGTAAGAAAATTGCGGTTATAGGCGGAGGGGCGTCCGGACTTTTTGCGGCGATATTTGCGGCACAGAACGGAAACAGCGTTACGATATATGAAAGCGGTGAAAGAGTAGGCAGAAAGATACTTGCAACCGGCAACGGTCGCTGTAATATGACTAATATGAATGCCGATATTGAAAATTATCACGGCAGAAATCCTAAATTTATAATGGGTGCAAGAAATAAATTTTGGGTGGAAGAAACACTTGAATTTTTCTCTGAACTCGGTATTGTAAGTAAAACCGAAGATGAGGGAAAGGTGTATCCGTATTCGGATCAAGCATCTGCGGTGCTTGATGTTTTGAGGTTTAGACTTGATTCGCTCGGTGTTAAGATTGTAACATCGTTTGAAGTCGAAAAAGTGAAGAAAAAGAAAAGCGGTTTTAATGTTATTTCATATAACGGACAGAGCGAATATGCCGACAACGTAATTGTTGCAACAGGAGGAAAAGCCGCACCGAATTTAGGTTCAAAAGGTGTCGGATATGAAATTTTAGAAAGTTTCGGTCATAAGGTGACGGAGCTTTCACCGTCACTTGTGCAGATTAAAACAGAAACGGACGTTGTTAAGAAGTTGAAAGGTATAAAGCTGAATGCAAATGTATCGCTCGGTAACTTTAAAGAATACGGTGAAGTTTTGTTTACCGAATACGGTTTATCAGGCCCTGCGGTGTTCTCGCTTTCGTCACGGCTGAAAAATCAAGAGTCGATTTCGCTTGATATAATGAGCGAATATTCAGAGGACGAATTATATAATATGATAAATGTAAGAATGTATCAAAACCCTAAAATTACGCTTGAAAATTTCTTTGTCGGAATGTTTAACAAACGTATCGGACAGGCACTTTTAAAATATTGCGGAATTGAGCCGCTTTCAAGATATGCGGTAACGCTGGGTGAAAAGGAAATCAGACGAATATGTTTGACAATAAAAAAATGGAATTTTAAAATTACGGGTACAATGTCGTGGAACAATGCACAGGTTACAAAAGGCGGCGTGATTACAGACGATTTTGACCCAAATACTATGGAATCAAAGCTTGTAAGAGGTTTGTACGCAACAGGCGAAGTACTTGATATAGACGGTGACTGCGGTGGATATAATTTGCAGTGGGCGTGGTCGTCGGGGTATCTTGCCGGAATATCCGTAGGAAAATAATATAAGGAGTGTATTTTATATGAAAGATTCAATGAAAATAACTGTAAAATATCAGTTTGTATATATGCTGTTAATGCAAGTTGCGGCATCAGGTGTGGCATTTGTGTTCGGGTTGGTTGCGTTTTGGTACTTCCTGTCAATTAATATTGCCAAGGAAATAATTTCTGTTATATTCATAGGTGTAAATTTTGCAATGCTGTATATACCTGCGAAAAACTTTGCAATAAGAGATAACAAATCGTATACACCGCTAAAGCCGAGTAAATTAAAAGGTGCTATGTTCGGTGTGCTTATTTCCGTTGTTACAGCGATTTTGATGGCACTTTTTGCATTTGTATGGGCAAAGTTCAGTGACGAAATCGGTATTCACGGAGTTGTGCCTACAATAATTAATGTAATTTTTTATTATTGGAGTTTCCCGTATAACGGCATAATGGGATTGGCGAATGGAACATATACGATTTATTCGGGTATTTTAATGCTTATAGTGCCAATATTGGCGACATATTGCGGATATATTGCAGGAAGTAAAAAGTTTGAATTTGTAGAAAAAATTGAAGAATTTATGTACGAAAAAGAGGAATAATTTATATAAAGTTGTTGAATTTTTATAAAAGCTATGGTATAATATATTTATATTTTTGACGAATTTGTTATTTATAGGAGTTGAGATGAAAAATAGAATTCATATATTTACAGGTCATTTCGGCAGCGGAAAAACTGAGGTGGCACTGAATTTTGCTCTACAAGAGAAAAAGAAGGGCGAAGATGTTGTAATCGTTGATTTGGATATTGTAAACCCTTATTTCAGAACAAATGATGCAAGAAATGTACTAATGAAAAACGGAATAAAAGTTGTTGCAAATAATTATGCGTCGTCAAATGTTGATATGCCGACAATGCCGCTTGATATTTTAAGCGTGTTTAATAATGACAATTCTGTTGTTGTTTTCGACGTCGGCGGTGACGATGACGGTGCATTGGCTTTAGGACAGTATAAACAATATTTTGATAAATACGGTTATGAGATGCATTTTATTGTTAATACAAAACGTCCTCTGACAAGAACGAATGATGAATTAATTGAAATCGCAGAGAGAATAGAGAGTGCATCACGTTTGAAATTTACGGATATATACAATAATACGAATTTATCCGACCAAACAGACGAAAATACTTTATTTTCGGGATACGATGAAATTAAAATGCTGTCAAAGAAAATGGGTATAGTCATAACAAAAAATTGCGGAATTGATAAGGCTCTTTCAAACGTTCCGACGAATTTGAAGGATACTGTATTTCGTATGAATATCTGTATTTTAAGACCGTGGGAAATACAGTGAAAACCCAACAAAGGAGTTGATTTTTTTGAAGAAAGTTATCTTCAACGAAGAACGTTGTAAAAGTTGTGAACTTTGCGTAAGTGTCTGCCCTAAGAAAATTCTTAGAATATCGGACGATAAAATGAATGAAAAGGGTTACAAACCCGCTGAAATATTTGAACAAGATAAATGTATCGGTTGTGCATTTTGTGCGACAATTTGTCCTGACGCGGCTATCACGATTGAGGAGGACTGACAGATGGGTGAAAAGGTTTTAATGAAAGGTAATGAGGCAATAGGAGAGGCGGCAATTCGTTCGGGCTGTCGTCACTTTTTCGGTTATCCGATAACACCGCAGACGGAACTTTCGGCATATATGGCAAAGAAAATGCCGAAAATAAACGGAGTATTTCTTCAAGCGGAAAGTGAAGTTTCAGCGATAAATATGGTATACGGTGCGGCTGCGGCAGGAATGAGAACAATGACAAGTTCATCAAGTCCGGGAATAAGTCTAAAGGCTGAGGGAATAAGCTATCTTGCGGCAGGAGATTTGCCGTGTGTGATTGTAAATATAGTTCGCGGAGGTCCGGGACTCGGCGGTATCCAACCGGCACAGTCAGACTATTTCCAAGCTGTAAAAGGCGGCGGACACGGTGACTATCATTTAATTGTTTTAGCACCTAATTCCGTACAGGAGCTTGCTTATTTAACAGCCGAAGCATTTAATATTTCCGATGAATACAGAATCCCAACTATGATTTTGGGTGACGGTACTTTGGGACAAATGATGGAGCCTGTCGACTTAGATGCAATACCTGAGCCGATTTACGCCGACAAACCTTGGGCGGCAAGAGGAACTGATAATAAACGTAAGAAAAACGTCGTTGAAACACTTTATCTTGAGGCGTCAGAGCTTGAAAAGAAAGTTTTGGAGCGTGAGGAAAAGTATAACGTTGTCAAAGAAAATTTGCAGCGATATGAGGCACATGATATTGATGACGCCGATATAATCATATCGTCATACGGTATTACTTCAAGAGTTGTCGAAACGGCGGTTAAGTCACTTCGTGAAGAGGAAATAAAAGTGGGCGTTATACGTCCGATAACACTTTGGCCGTTCCCTGAAAAGATTTTTAAAACGGTTAAACCGAAAGCGTTTTTGTCCGTTGAAATGAGTACCGGACAAATGATTGAAGATATTAAGCTTGCGTGTGAATGCAGTGCACCTGTTTATTTCTGCGGACGTACGGGCGGTATTATACCGACACCCGATGAGGTTGCGGAAAAGGTTAAGAGCATAATGAAGGAGGTACAATAATATGAAAACTATATTTAAAAAGCCAAATTCATTAACCGATACAGTTTTTCACTATTGCCCAGGCTGTTCGCACGGAATTGTGCATAGACTTGTATGTGAAGTCGTTGATGAACTTGATATTAGCGGCAAAACCATTGCGGTTGAGCCGGTAGGCTGTGCGGTAACGGCACATAATTATTTTGACTTTGATGTTGTACAAGCGGCGCACGGCAGAGCACCTGCAGTGGCAACGGGTATAAAACGTTCACTGCCGGACAGGGTTGTGTTCACATATCAAGGTGACGGCGACCTTGCGTCAATAGGTACTGCCGAAACAGTACACAGTGCCGCAAGAGGCGAGAATATAACCGTTATATTCATCAATAATACAATTTACGGAATGACAGGCGGTCAAATGGCACCAACGTCACTTCCGGGACAAGTTACGCAGACATCACCTTACGGACGTGATCCGAAAATACAAGGTAATCCCGTAAGAGTGTGCGAAATGCTTGCCACACTTGACGGACCGTCATATATTGCGAGAGTTTCGACCGATTCCGTACCGCATATAAAGGACGCTAAAAAGGCTATAAAGAAAGCGTTTGAAAATCAAATTAACGGTAAGGGATTTTCAATAGTCGAAGTGCTTTCGACTTGTCCGACAAATTGGGGAATGTCACCTGTTGAGGCTATGCAGAGAGTCAGAGATGAAATGATTCCGTATTATCCGCTTGGTGTTTTTAAAGATATTGAGGACGTCGAGGAGGATAAATAATGAAAAATTGTGAAATGATACTTGCCGGATTCGGCGGTCAGGGGATTTTGTTTACAGGAAAAATACTTGCGTTTGCGGCAATGCTTAAAGACAAAAAACTTTCTTGGCTACCGTCATACGGACCTGAAATGCGTGGCGGTACTGCAAATTGTCACGTTATAATAGATGATGAGCCGATTGGCTCGCCGATTGTTACAAGACCGAATATCCTTGTGGCAATGAATAAACCGTCACTTGATAAATTTGAAAATACAGTTTCGGACGGCGGATATGTGTTTATAGATACGTCGCTTATAGACAGAAGGGTGGAAAGAGAGGACGTAAACGAAATTTGCGTGAATGCTACCGAAACGGCTCATAATATAGGTAATAAGGGTCTTGCAAATATGGTTATGCTCGGTGCTGTGTTAAAGAAAACGGAATTGTTTACAATCGATGAAATTGAATACACAATGAAGAAATCTTTGCCGGAAAACAAGCATAAACTTATAGAGATGAATATAAAAGCCGTAAAAGAAGGATATAATTTAGTATAGAGAGATTAAAAGGAGGATTTTGGTTATGGCAGCGGTAAAAAAGAAAAAAGGTCTTATGTACAAAGGTAAGCCGCTTTTAAGATGCGGGAACAGAATTTATTACGGAAATTTGGAAGATAAGCTTATTCTTGCTCTTGACATCGTGGAAAGCAGTAAAAAGCAAGATGTGGACGTATCTACAAAAGTTAAGGTACAGATTATGGACAACACAGGTGAGCTTGGCAAAGGTCAGGTTTATCGTAAGTGCGAAAGAGAAAATCTTTATAAGGCTATTGACATCGGTGAATGGTGGCTGCAAGACGCTATGAAAATGATGGGCTAATTAAATTTAAGCTGTTGCATTTTTATGTGACAGCTTATTTGCATTTATAAAATCATAATCTGAAAGGGTGAAAAATGTGAATTTAACCAAAGAAAATGTAAAGAAAATTTGCGGAATAATATTGTTCACGGTTGTAGTGTTGGTTATAGTGCAGAACTACGAAAAGGTCGGAAACGCTATAGGACTTTTGTGGGGAATAATTTTTCCGTTTGTTTTGGGCGGAATAATAGCTTTTATACTTAATATACCTATGAGAGCGATTGAAAAGCTACTGTTCAAAAGCAAAAACGGAAAACAAAAGAAATACGCAAGACCGCTCAGTATGATTATAACTTTTCTGCTTGTAATCGGAGTGATTGCGGGTGTGATACTTATTGTTGTGCCGCAAATAGGCGGAACTGTGAGAGAACTTACAAAATCGGCAGAAGCATTTTTTCCTAAAGTACAGAAATGGGCAGAGGATATGTTCAGTAATAATACGCAAATCCACGATTGGATTGCAAGTTTGCAGTTCAATACCGACAAACTTATGGATACTGCGATAAATTTCTTACAAAACGGTGCGGGAAACGTTTTAAACGGTACATTTACGGCGGCAAAAGCTGTTGTATCGGGAATAACGGCATTTTTTATCGGCTTAATATTTGCGTTCTATCTGCTTGCAAAAAAAGAAACACTTCAAAGACAAGTCAATATGTTTATGCAGGCGGCTTTGCCTGAAAAAATAGTGAATAAAATAACGTATGTCGCAAAATTGAGCAATGAAACTTTTTCAAACTTTATAACGGGACAATGCCTTGAGGCGTTGATTTTGGGTACAATGTTCTTTGTTACATTGTCAATAATACGATTGCCGTATGCACTTTTGATTGGAGTTTTAATCGCTTTTACGGCACTTATACCGATATTCGGTGCGTTTATCGGCTGTATTGTGGGTGCATTTTTGATGATTATGGTAAGCCCGATGAAAGCACTTATATTTGTAATTGTGTTCATTGTACTTCAGCAGATAGAGGGTAATTTAATTTATCCGAAAGTTGTCGGCGGTTCGGTCGGCTTGCCGTCACTTTGGGTTTTGGCGGCTGTTACAATAGGCAGCAGTCTTATGGGCGTGGCAGGTATGCTGTTCTTTATACCGTTTACATCGGTGATATATACGCTCGTGCGAGAATGGACATATAAACGTCTTGAACAGAAAAAAACAAAAGAAAATAACAATGATGAGAGTAATGAAAGCAGTGTGTAAAGCACTGCTTTTTGCGTAATCTTTTATTATAACACATTTTGAAATTGTGTGCAAATAAATAATTTTAAAAATAAAAAATCGCTGATTTGACAAGAATTGAAAGTCGGGTTAAAATAGTGATAACAAATTAAAGCAAAGGAGAAACACAATGAAGTTTATACACTTATCCGATTTGCACATAGGAAAACGCGTGAATGAGTTTTCTATGATAAATGACCAGAAATACATACTTGAACAAATACTTAATATAATCGCAAATGAAGAAATTAACGCGGTTATTGTATCAGGCGATGTGTATGATAAATCGATACCTGCGGTCGAGGCGGTTACGGTATTTGACGATTTTCTTACGGAGCTTGCCACGAAAGATATACCGACATTAATAATAAGCGGCAACCACGATTCGCCGGAAAGATTGGGGTTCGGAAGTAAAATAATGCAGAATAACGGTGTGCATATATATTCGGTTTTTGACGGTGAACTTCACAAGGTGAAAATTGATGATGTTAATTTTTATATGTTGCCGTTCGTAAAACCGATAATGGTAAGAAGGTTTTACCCCGAAGTTGAAACGTATGAGGACGCGGTAAGGACGATTATTGAGAATACGGATATTGATAAGTCGCAGAAAAATGTTATACTGTCACATCAATTTATTACAAAAACAGGTGCGGAAACAATGCGAAGTGATTCAGAAAGTGTATCTGTAGGCGGTCTTGATAATATTGATATATCGGTGTTTGATGATTTTGATTATACGGCTTTGGGACATATCCACAGACCGCAGTCGTTAAGTGAAAAAGTGCGATATTGCGGTTCACCGCTGAAATATTCATTCTCTGAGGCAAAATACGATAAAACCGTTACAATAGTTGATGCAGATGATTTCTCAGTGCAAACAATACCGTTAAAGCCTTTGCACGATATGCGAATGATTAAGGGCAGTATTGAAAATATATTGTCTAAAGAAGTAATAAATGCGGCGGATTCTGATGATTATTTACATATCACGCTTACCGACAAAGACAATATAATAGACGCAATGGACAAAGTGAGAAGTGCGTATCCGAATGTTATGCAGCTTGAATTTGAACGTGATATGAAAGGAAATACAAAGGGGGTATATGAGGCGACAGGTGTCGGAACTAAGCCTGATAATGAACTTTTTTATGATTTTTATAAGTTACAGAACGGTGTAGAAATAGACAGTGAAAAAGCCGAGTTGGTCGATTCGATTTTAGAGGAGGTGAAAGAAAATTGAAACCGTTAAAGATTACAATGAGCGCATTTGGACCTTATGCTGAAAAAGTGACAATAGATTTTGAAAAATACCAAAACGGTCTTTATATTATAACAGGTGACACAGGTGCGGGAAAATCAACGATATTTGACGCAATAACCTTTGCTTTGTACGGAGAGGCGGCAACACAAAGACGTGAAAATACTATGCTTAGAAGTGACTTTGCAAAAAAAGATACAAAGACGTTTGTTGAGCTGGAGTTTATGTACAGAGGTGAAGTGTATAAAATAAAGAGAAATCCGAGATATAAGCGTGAGGGCTTGAAAACAGAGGAAACACCGAAAGCGGAAATTACATATCCCGACGGAAGTGTGAAATCGGGTGTAAAAGAAGTGACGGCGGCAGTTACGGATATTTTGAAAATCGACTGCGGACAGTTTACTCAAATTGCAATGATAGCGCAAGGTGAGTTTTTAAAACTGTTGCTTGCAGGCACGGACGAACGCGGAAAGATATTCAGAAAAATATTTAATACCGATTTATACAGGCGTTTTCAAGATCGTGCGAAAATGTTAGCCAATGATGCAAAACGTGATTATGAAACTGTAAAAAGCAGTATTGAACGTGAAATAAAAGGCGTTGTAAGCGATAATGAAGATGATTGGATTTTATATGATTCAACAAGGACAGACGAATTTATAAATGCACTGATGAAGTTGCTTGGCGATTGGGAAAAAGATAAAAAGAGTATTACGGCGAAAGAAAAACGTTTAAAAACAAAATCGCAGAAACTTTCAGACGAAATCAGTTTGGCGGAAAATACAAATAAGTTTATCGAATCGCTTGAAAAGGAAGAAGAAACACTGAAAAAGCTAAATGATGACAGTGAAAAAATCGAAAGCTTAAGAAAAGATACAGACAGACTTGAAAGTGTTAATAAGGACGTAATACCTATTTTAACAATGCTTAAATCGTATCGCGAAAATGTCGGAAAACTTGAAAAAAGTATTTCGACAAACAAAAAAGTGCTTGAAGAAAATACAGAAAAACACGACGAATTAAAGAAAATCTTTAAAGATGAAAAAGCAAGAGAAAATGAAAGGAAAACGCTTTCGGTAAAGGCAGTCGGATTGAAAAATGAACTTGAATATTATGATGAATATGAAAGTTTGAAAAAGGAAACCGCAAAAAATCAAAAGTCATTGAAAAAGGCTAATGACGAGTCGGAAAAATTAAAGGCTACATTCAATGATGATAAGAAAAAAGCAGAAGACGAAAAAATTAAACTTTCTGAATTGAAATCAACCGAAGTCGAACTGCAAAAGGTAAAGAGCCTGTATGAAGAAAAAGAGAAGCATAATTTTAAAATACAAAAGGTTATGCTTGACTGTGACAGTTTGAAAAAGCATCAAAAGAAACATAAGAAACTTTCGGAGCAATATACAGATGCTGAAAAGTTATATAAGCAAACTTTAGAAACTTATAATAACGGTTACAGTTTATTTTTACGAGAGCAGGCGGGAATATTGGCAGAGTGCTTGAACGAAAATGAGCCGTGTCCCGTATGCGGTTCAACAGATCATCCTTGCATTGCTCAAAAAAGTGATACCGCACCTTCGGAAAATGAACTTGACGAAATGAAACAACGTGCCGATATGGCAGATAACGAGTGCAGAAAAATTGCCGATAAAGCAAGTAAAGAAAAGAATGAATGTGAAAAAATTGAAAATTCAATTAAAACCGCACTTGAAGATATGGATATTGAAACTGAAAATACAGTCGAAGAAATTGCGGAAAATATCAAAAATGAGCTTGCAAATGCAAAAGAACAGCTTGAAATTGTTGAAAAACGCAATACAGAAAGAATTGAATGTGAATTAAATTTAAACGCATACACCGAAAAATGCAATCAAACCGATGAGAAAATCAAAGAAATTACGGCTAAAATCAATGATTTGAAAACGGTTATAAACGGTGACGAAAACAAAATAACGGCACTTGAAAAAATGATAAGCTGTAAAAACAAGTCCGAGGCGGAAAAGGTGCTTGACGATTTAGAAAACAGGATTGATGAAATGCAAAAAAGTTTTGAAATTGCCGAACAAAACTATAATGAATGTGTCAAAGTCATTGACAATGCCAAAGCTGTTATAAACGAAAACGAGCCTTTGGCTAAAACGGAAAACGAACGTATAAAAAAGCAGGAAGAAAAGCTTGAAAAAGCAATGCAAAAGTACGGCATTGATAATGAAAATACTCTTGAAATATTGGTAAGTGATATTGAAAATATATCAGATATGCGTGATGAAATCAAGAAGTATGACAATAAATTAAGTGCTTGCAATGAGAGAATAAAGATGCTTAAGGAAAACATAGGTAAGGCAGAAAAGACTGATATTGAAAAATTAAAGGCAGATAAAGAAGAAACAGAAAATTCATTGGAGGAAGTAACGGAACAAAAGAACAGCTTGACTGCTAATATCAGTATAAATAAGCGTATAATGGACGAAACGCAGAAGTTGAAAACGGAACTTGACGAAAGCGGAAAACGATATTCTACATATCTGAATATTTCGCAGACGGCAAACGGTGAACTTTCAAAACGTCAAAAAATTGCGTTTGAGCAGTACATTCAGTCGGCATATTTTAGGTCAATTCTAAATGAGGCCAATAAGCGTTTTTCGTATATGACAAACGGTCGTTTTGAACTTGTAAAGCATGACGGCGACAGTAATTTGAAATCTCACAGCGGTCTTGATATTGATGTGTTTGATAATTATACCGGCAAGCAAAGGAGCGTTAAATCATTGTCGGGAGGTGAGTCGTTTAAGGCGTCATTATGTATGGCACTCGGACTTTCGGAGGTTATACAACGTAACGCAGGCGGTGTTAAATTGGAGTCAATGTTCGTTGATGAAGGATTTGGTGTACTTGACAATGAATCACTTGAACAGGCGATAGAAGTGCTTAATTCGCTTTCGGAAAGTGACAGAATGGTAGGTATTATATCGCATATTTCAGAATTGAAAGACAGAATCGATAAAAAGATTGTCGTGAAAAAAGGCTCTGCGGGAAGTACGGTTGAACTCATAAATTGATTGACAAAGTAAGACGCATATGTTAATATTAATATATGCGTCTGTAGCTCAGTTGGATAGAGCACAAGATTCCGATTCTTGGTGTCGCGGGTTCAAATCCTGTCAGACGCACCAAAAAAGTCATAGCAAAGTTTACTTTGCTATGACTTTTTTTAATCCGATTTTATGTTATATAAATGTATTAACAATTCCCTGTATCAAAAGAATAAGCATAATAATCGGCATAACGTATTTATAATACGGTTTAATCCATCTTGGAATTTTCGGACCGACACCGGTATTAGCCTCTTTAAGATAATTGTCAAAGCCCCAACCGCGTTTTGATATACAGAAAAACAAGTACATAAGCGAGCCGGCAGGCAATATAAGGTTACTAACAAGGAAGTCCTCAAAGTCAAGAATAGTTGACTCACCGCCTAATGGGTGGAGTGATGATAATATATTAAATCCGAACACGCAAGGCAATGACAACACCGATATAATTACTATATTAATAAGTACGGCTTTCTTTCTTGTGATATTAAATTTTTCAACGCAACAAGTCAGTATATTTTCAAACAATGCAATAACCGTAGAAAATGCCGCGAAAGTCATAAACAGGAAGAACAAGCTGCCCCAAATTCTGCCGCCTTTCATTGAAGTGAATACGTTAGGCAATGTTATGAATATAAGGCTTGGGCCGCTGTCGGGTTCAACGTTGAAAGCAAAGCATGACGGAAATATGATAAGTCCTGCGATTATAGCAACGAATGTATCAAGCAGAGCAATATTTATTGATTCGCCTAAAAGAGTTCGTGATTTATCAATGTAACTGCCAAAAATCATCATTGATCCCATACCGATACTAAGTGTGAAAAATGCTTGGTTCATAGCGGTTGTTATAAGCTTGAAAAATCCTACTTCCTGTATTTTTTCAAAGTTCGGCAGAAGATAGAATTTTACACCGTCTATACCGCCGTCAAGTCTGACTGCGTGTATTGCAAGAATTATAATAAGTCCGAGCAGTGCGGTCATCATAACTTTAGTAATTTTTTCGACACCTTTTTGAAGTCCCAATGAGCAAACTCCAAATCCCAAAACAACAACAACCAACATCCAAAATGTCATGGTAGCGGGGGAGGCTAAAAGGTTGTTAAATGTATTTTTTACGTTAGCGGTGTCCAAACCGACAAATCCGCCGACGGCAAATTTATAAAAATAATATAACATCCAACCGGCTACTGTGGTATAGAACATCAAAAGTATATAATTGCCGGCAATCGCAAAATTAGAATGTAAGTGCCATTTTGTACCTCTCGGCTCAAGCTCCTGGTATGCTTTAGCGGTACTCTTTTGACTTGCACGACCTATGGAAAACTCTATTGTCAAAACAGGAATGCCGATTAAGGCAAGGAAGAACAGGTAAAATAACACAAATATTCCGCCGCCGTAATTTCCTACAATATAAGGGAATCTCCAAACATTGCCTATACCAATCGCACAGCCGGCAGACAGGAGAATAAATCCCAATCTCGATTTTAAATTTTCTCTTTCCATATATATAATAAATCCTTTCAAATATATTGCTTTAAACATTAACGTGTATCATAATAACACAGATTTCATCAAAAATCAAACTTTTTTAAAATTTTCTAAAAAATTTTTAAAAAAAGTGTTGACAAAATGATGTAATGCGTGTATAATAAATTTTGTTGTTACGGCGGTATAGCTCAGTTGGCTAGAGCATGCGGTTCATACCCGCAGTGTCAGTGGTTCAAATCCACTTACCGCTACCATAAACTCAGATTTCTATGAAATCTGAGTTTTTTTGTACTTAAAATCACTAAATGATAATATAGTTAAATAAAATCATTAATCTGCGAATATAGTCATAGAAAATATATCTTTATTAATATATAATTAAATTAACTAATATATTATGGAGGAAAAGTATATGAAAAAGTTTATTTCAGCACTTATTGTGACGGCAATGATGATACCGACAGCCGTACCTATGACGGCGTTAGCAGACAATACGGTAAATAATTCCGTGTCGGGTTACGTTTCTATCGACACAGGTGTTAAGCTTATCGGAAAAGATAAGCAAGCTAAAATTTATGTTGACAGCAATGATTATGAGAGTGTAATTCGTGCTGTGGGAGATATGAAAGATGATTTATCGGACGTATCGGGGCAAACTGTTACGATTAATGCAGATATTCAGTCAATGTCAGATGAAGTAAAAATTTCTGGTATTAATATTTCATCGGCAAGTATGTCTGTTGACGGTTACAAGTTGCTTACGGAAAACGGCAGAGGCATTATTGCGGTGTACAACACTGACGGAACGATAGAAAAGGTGCTTATATCGGAGGACAGTATAAACAGTACAAACGGAACGGCACATTTTAAAGAACTTCCGAGTTTTGACGGTAAAACGGTAAAAGCATTTGTGTGGAAAACAGAAAATGACAAATTGACTGTTACACCGATTGCAAACAGCTATACATATACCGAAACACCGAAAGCGACTATGCCGGCAGATACCGATTGGAGCGATGCAAATATTATAGTCGGTACACTCGGAAACAGTAAGGCGATAGATTTGCTTGCGGAAATGGGAGCGATTGACGTTTCAGAAATAAAGGATAAGTGGGAAAGTTTTACCGTTCAAGAAAACGGCGGTAATCTTATTATTGCTGGTTCGGATAAACGCGGTACGATTTACGGCATATATGATTTCTGTGAAAAAATCGGTGTGTCACCATGGAAATGGTGGGCGGACGTAAAGCCTGAAAAAGCGGACGAATTATATATCAATCTTCCTAAAGAGGGGTATACGGAAGATGAGCCGAGTGTTCAATATCGAGGGATTTTCCTAAATGATGAATACAACTTAAACCAATGGTCAACCTCAATGGGTGACGGAAATATGAATAAGGAAACGTATGAAAAGATATACGAGCTTATTCTTCGCTTAAAGGCTAACACTCTATGGCCTGCTATGCACCCGTATTCAAACGCATTCCATTTGGACGCCGAAAATGCGGTGCTTGCCGATAAATACGGTATAGTTATGGGATCCTCACATGCTGAGCCGCTTTTGAGAAATAACCTTGGTGAACTTTATCCGTATCAGCAACAATGGCTTGCGGATCACCCTGACAAAAAGCTGTACATCAATACAAAGGACGACAGCGGCAGAGCGGTTTCGTATATGTGGACTGATCATGACAGTGACGGTAATGCGGTTGATAATAAGGAGTTTTTGGCTGATTACTGGCGTGACAGTGTAAAGACAAACGGCAGTTACGAAAATATCTATACACTTGGTATGCGTGGTGTTCATGACGGTTCGTTCTCGACTAATATGGATACAACAACCGCATTAAACGAAATTATTGCGACACAAAGAAAAATCCTTGAAGAAGAACTTTGCACAGACGGTCGTAAAATTGAGGATATACCTCAAATATTCATTCCGTATAAAGACATACAAGCGATATACAACACAGGAGCGTTAAAAATTCCCGATGATGTAACAATTATGTGGACAGATGACAACTACGGATATGTACGTCAAAATGCGGATGATGCGGAACGTGCAAGAGCAGGTAAAACAGGTATCTACTATCATATTTCTTATTACGGTTATCCTACGAGTTATCTGTGGCTTTCAAGCACACAGCCGGGACTTATTCGTGAAGAACTTAAAAAGTCATATGATATGGGTGCAAATAAGGTTTGGATATTAAACGTAGGTGACTTGAAACCGGCTGAAAAAGAAATTGAATACTTTGCCGATTTGGCTAAAAACGTATGGTCAACATCAAATACAGAAATCTCTTCAATATATGAGCAGAACGCAAAACGTGATTTTAATATGAATGAAACGGACGCAAAAGAATATGCTGATATAATGGATAAGTATTATGAAATTGCAAACGCAAAGCGACCTGAATTTTTAAGAACAGGTGATTTCTCGATGACTGCATACGGTGATGAGGGTGAAAGATATATAAACGAATATAAAGATATTTGTGCAAGAGCGGAAAAGCTATACGAAAAACTTCCGACAGATAAGCAAGCGTCATTCTTTGAACTTGCATTGTACCCTATACGTACCGCAACAAATATGGCTATCGACTATGTACAGACTGACAGAGCAAATCTGTATGTAAGCCAAAACAGAGGTGCGGCGGCTAATAAGTATGCTGAAGAAGCTGATAATGCGGTTAAGCAAATCAATACGGATATGGCTTATTACAACTCTATGCTGGACGGCAAGTGGAATAACATTATGAATAACAATCCGTCAAAATTGCAAGGTTGTGACGCGCATATAACAACAGAACTTAACGCACCGAAAGTATCATCGCTTGATTATACCGAACTTGCGGTAATGACCGATTCACAGACTGATTATTCGGATAATCCGACTATGACAGTTTCAACTTATGATACATATGATAAATTTATTGACGTAATTAACAAAGGTTACGGCGGACTTGACTATGAAATTACGTCAGACTCAAATGCACTTGTATTTGACAAGACAAGCGGAAAGTCATACGGCAGTGACAGAGTGCATATAAGCGTTGATAAATCAAAGGCGGCAGACGGAGTAAGCAATGCAACGGTTAGCGTTGAGCAAAAAATAGGTGATAATGTTGTTGATACAAAGCAGATTGCCGTAACAATCGAAAATCCGACAGAACAAATTTCAGAAAAAACATATGTTGAGGCAGGCGGAGTTGTTTCGATAGAAGCTGAACACTACACAGATAAATTTGATGTAAACGGCTATGAATGGAAAGAAGAGAAAGACTTCGGCAGAAGCGGAAACACAATGAAAGCTTATCCTGAGACAGCCTCAAATGCAAAGGAAAGTGATTTGACCAATTCAGCGGCATATATGGAGTACAAGGTTTACTTCACAAATGCAGGTTCATACACATTGGACGTTTATCGTATGCCTACTCTCAATGAACGCGGAACTATGCGTTTGGCGGTAGCGACAGATGACGGTACTCCTATCGTGTTAAGCGGGAATAATAAATACAGCGGAAGCAGAAGCAAGACGGACGCATGGTCAAAAGGCGTATTGTGCAACAGTGAAAAGCTTACAACAAAGATTAATGTTTCTGAGGTTGGGTATCATACTGTAAGAGTGTACAATGTGTCAACAGGCGTAGTCATAGACAAAATGGTGCTTTCTAAGAATAATATAAATTCGTATTTCGGCGCACCTGAAAGCTACAACACAACATATAACACAACAAAAGAAACATCAACCGTAACGGAAGATACGGAAGTCAGCGGTATTGACAAGACATATGAGCCAAAGGCGGTTGTAGGTAATGTGTCAGTGGAAAATAATACTGTAAAGACTGTTGATTTAATCGGTTTAACCGAAAATACACAAAATGCGGTTGTATTTACTGTCGGCTATGATAAGGACGGCAATGCGGTATCAACAGCTATGAATAAAGCTGAAATAAACGGCAAAACAACGGTAAATGTCAATTTGGCTTTAGCAGATAATACAACGGCATATGCGATATATGTAGTAGATAATTTAACAGATATGCAGCCGATTGCACCGTTTAAAATGTTCGGTAAGATTAAGTCAGAGGCAGAGGACAACTATATAACTCTAAAAACAGATTTCAGTTCTTTATACGGTAAAAAGTCTGTTGTATTGGCAGCTGATTGCGAAATATCGGAGGATATTACGGCGGATAATATTAAGTATGTATACGGCGAAATACTTGACAGTGACAGCTACAAATACATTCCGTGGAATGAAGAAGAAGGAAAATACTATATTCGTGTCGGAGTGGATAAGGACAGTGCTTATGATGAAACAAAGAATACTGTAAAAAATATAACTCCTGATACTCAAGGCGAAGAAACACAGGTAAGCAGGTGGACATTTGATACCGACTTAAACGATACTAACGGTGCAAATGCGTTTACATTGACAGGTGATACGGTAAACAATAACGGTCAGATTTTGATGAACAATTCAACAAAAGGTACTTCAATGGGAAGTGCGTCAATGCAGTATGCAAACCCTGTAGTAACTTCACAAGGCGAAACATTGACGGTTGAATTTGATATTACATTTGGTAAGCATAGCGGTAAAACAATGTCATACAGCCTTACAGATGCAAACGGCAAAGTAATCGTATCAACACAAATTTGTGCATATGATTTATCGGGTAATACGAATGTTAAAATAGGCGGTAATGATGTTCTTGATGATTATTCAAAATTGTCGGCGGCAATATCAAGAGGAAATAACAGCTCATCATCAAATAAACCGACTCACTTTAAAAATGTAATTGATTTCGGTTCAAATAAGGCATATGTAACCGTATCATATGACGGCGGACAGACTGCTGAATTTACAGGAAAAATCGGCGACAGTACAGGAAGTCTTGGCGGCATAAACTTCAGTTCAAGTCATGGATATGCCGACAGATCGTGTATTGTTGATAATGTAAATATCAGCAAAGTCAGCGGACCGCAGTATAAAATGACATTCGGTGCGGTTGATTCGAAGAGTGAGGAAAGTGTTGACGCGAATATTGTCGTTAAAGACGGTATAAGCGGTGCAGTGCTTACACCTAATTCAAACGGTGAATATTTGCTTTGCGAGGGTGATTATTTAATCAGTGCAACAGCAGACGGTTACCGTGACGCAGGACAAAAACTTGAACTTTCACAGGCAACCGAATCGAAAAATATCACTGTACCAATGGTTTCTGCAACTGATTTAACAAAGGCGAATATTGCGATTAAATTTAAAGACAATCAAGGTAATGATATTATGGAAAGCGTAACGGAAACGGGCGATTTTTATGTCGGAGATAAGTACACCGTTTCGGCTGATTACCGTAAAGAACAAGTTGTTAAACGTGACGGTAAGGTGTACACATATAAGTATAACGCAGAAAAGTCGGTATATACTGCAGATAAACTTGAGGAGAATAACATATTTACTCTTGTATATGATATAGACGGCGAATATGATTGCTATGCTGATTTTGAAAATTATACTATTGATGACAGTGTATTGACATACGGTGGCGGAAGTCCTAAATTGACTGTTGCAAAGAATAATGAAAACGGTTATTTAAGCTATGCGTCAACGGGTTCAACGGTAGGAGTATGGCAGAAACTTGATACTATAGATTGTACAAATAAAACGGTTACGGTAAATGCCGATATTAAATTTGCACCAAAGGGAACAGCGGGTAACAGTCAATTCTCAATCGGCGATACATCTCCGAAATTTGACAGTAACAACGTGAATTACGGTTTTGTAAACAAAAGTAAAAAATATGACGGACATATAATTGCGGTTGAATACAATTCCGGAAGTACATTGCTTGTAAACGGTCAAACAGTGTCAAGCGATTTTGTCGGTTCATGGATACACCTAAATGCTGAAATTAATTTCGCTACAAAGAAGATTAATGTGACTTTGAAAAATGATAGTGACATAACAGCCGAACTTAATGATTTGGATTTCTACAGTTCAAATGATATAACGGAAATAGGCTCATTCTACCTTAGAGCCGCAAAGTCTAACGGAACGGTAGGTCTTGATAATCTTACAATGGTTTGTGAATAAAATGGTTATAACATAAAATCAGGTCGGTACAATACCGACCTGATTTTATATATTTGAGTGCTTTTTCTTAAATTGTTCGGGGGATATATCGGTGTATTTTTTAAACACACGATAAAAAGTGGTATAGTCACTGAAACCGCATTTATAAAAAATATTCATTGCATTTTCGCCTGCAAGCAACAGATTTTTTGCCATCATAACGCGACGCATATTTATATAAACGGATATTGTAAGACCTGTTTCGCTTTTAAAAAGACGGCTGATATATGACTTATTTAAAAACATATGTTCCGCAATATCATCAATATTCAAATTGTGTGTGAAATTTTGTTCAACGTAGTTTTGGATTTCTTTGATATGTTTGTTTTTAGAGAAAGTGTCGTTTACAAGAAATTCTTTTTTAAGAATTTCACTAAGCTTCACGACAAGTTGTGCGGCATATGTGGAAACCATAAAATCAGTATCATCTGTCGGATTTGCCGAGTAATGTTCAACGCCTTTGAAAATATCTCCGAGATTGTATTTATTGAATATTTCGAACGGTATTCTGTTGTTTGTTCCGAATTTTCGGGCATTTAAAGTGTCTAAAATATGAGGATTCATTGATGAAACAAAGCTACTGTGTATCTGCAAAAACTGACGATGATAAACGCTGTTTTTCGGGAAAGTAATAAAGTGAAATTCGTTTGGATTGGTGATTAATAAATCGCCCGAAGAAATTTTGTATTCCGTTCCTTCAACGTTGTAAAGCGCATTGCCTTCAATCAGTTGCAAAAATTCATAATATATGTGCATATGATTGCCGAGAATTGGCCCTTCGGACATACCTGTTCTGTAAGTATATGTATAAGATTTGTCATACATAACGCGTCGTATCGTCTTTTCCAATCAAACTCACCTCAAAATAATTTTAGCATAATTTTTGTGTGCGGTCAATTCAAAAATGAGTTGCGTTTGTATGAAAATGTGATATAATAAATGTTAAGCAAGATTTGTAAGATTTAAGCTGAATTAAAGCAAAATATATGTGGCTCAAATTCTGTTTTGAGTATATAATAAGAATATAAAATAATACTGTGAGGTAATGGTAATGAAAAAGTTTATGGACGATAATTTTATGTTGAATAATGAAACGGCGGCAAAGCTATTTAATGACTATGCAAAGGATATGCCGATTTTTGATTATCACTGTCATTTAAGCCCTCAAATGATGTATGAGGACAAGCCGTTTGAAAATATTACTCAGATTTTCTTGGGCGGTGACCATTATAAGTGGAGATATATGCGTTCAAACGGTATTGACGAGAGTTACATAACCGGTGACAAGAGCGACTATGATAAATTTAAAGCGTTCTGTGGCTGCCTGCAGTATGCGATAGGCAATCCGCTTTATCATTGGACACACCTTGAATTAAAGAGATATTTTAATGTTGATGAAGTTGTCACGGCGGAAAATTGCGATACAATATGGGAAAAGTGCAACAAGGTTATAAAAGAAACAAAAATGAGCCCGTCAACACTTATAAATCAATCAAATGTTGCGGTACTTTGCACAACCGATGACCCTATTGATTCGCTGGAATATCACAAATTAATTGCCGAAAAGGGACATATAAAAGCAAAAATTTTACCTGCGTTTAGACCTGACAGATTAATTAATATCGAAAAGACCGATTTTACGGATTATATCAAAGCACTTGGAAACGTATGCGGTATGAACATAAAAAATTATGACGAACTTATAACTGCAGTCAATGAAAGAATTGATTATTTTCATAATGCAGGTTGTCGTATAAGCGACCATGCTCTTGACGGTGTACCGTTTAACAGAGATTATAGTGCAGACGATGTTTTTGCAAAGAAAATGAACGGTGATAATTTAAGTGCCGATGAAATAAATGCATTTAAGTGCGAAACACTTATAAGACTTGCGAAAAAGTACAGTGAACTTGATTGGGCAATGCAGTTACATATCGGTGCTTTGAGAAACAATAATTCTGCTGTGTTCAAAAAACTCGGTGCAGATGTCGGTTTTGACTCAATCGCAGATTATGAAATTGCGGCAGACCTTTCGGCTTTGCTTGACGCAATGGAATGTAACGACGGACTGCCGAAAACGATTCTTTATACATTAAATCCAAAGGATAATTATGTTCTTGCGACAATGCTCGGTAACTTCCAATCAGCCGAAACGGCAGGAAAAATGCAGTTTGGCTCGGCATGGTGGTTTAATGACCAACGTGACGGAATGGTTGAACAAATGAAAGCACTTGCGAATTTGGGTGCATTGAATAAGTTTGTAGGTATGCTTACTGATTCGAGAAGTTTTCTTTCATACACACGTCACGAATATTTCAGGCGTATTCTTTGCAATATGCTTGGTGAGTGGGTTGAAAACGGCGAATTTCCGGATGATTTTGATACACTTGGAAAGATAGTTGAGGATATTTGCTTTAACAATGCAAAAAGATATTTTAATGTTGAAATGTAATTTTAAACGGAGCCTGTCGACAAAATGCCGACAGCTCCAAAAATCACATCTTGCGATGTAATTTTTGAATATTTTTAAAGCAGACAAAACCATAGCGGTTTTGTCTGTTTTTATGAGAGAAAGTTATTAATTTAACGGTCTTTAGCTATTAAAAAGTATTGAAAATGTAATAAATATGTGATATAATTATAGTAAATTGATATTACTATAATTAAGTGAGGGAAGAGTATGAGAACATTTAATACAACAAACATTCCTATGACTGACAGAATTAAAAAGCTAAAGGAAGAATTGTATCGCAAAATGCCTGAAATCGAGGTAGACAGAGCGGTACTTATTACGGAAAGTTATCAGCAGACGGAACAACTTCCGACTGTAAAGAGAAGAGCTTTGGCTTTTGAACATATACTTAACAATATTCCTATTACAATCAGAGATAACGAACTTATTGTCGGAAGTTCGACAAAAGCACCGAGGAGCTGTCAGGTGTTCCCTGAGTTTTCGTATGAATGGCTTGAAAGCGAGCTTGATACTATCGAATTTCGTGAGGCAGATCCATTCCATATTTCAGAGGAAAACAAGGCTGTACTTAGAAAGATTTTTCCTTATTGGAAGAACAAGACAAACAGCGATTTAGCACTTTCATATATGGCGCCTGAGGCTGCTGCGGCGATTGAACACAACATTTTTACACCGGGTAACTATTTCTATAACGGTATCGGACACGTTACAGTTGACTACGGTAAAGTTATGAGAATAGGTTACAAGGGGATTATTGCGGAAGTTCAGGAAGCATTGAATAAGTGCAACGTGTATGATGCTGATTATGCCAAAAGACACGAATTTCTTGAATCGATTATAATTTCGTGTAATGCGGTTATAAATTACGCAAGACGTTACGCAAATCTTGCTTATGAAATGGCTCAAAAGTGTACAAATCCGACAAGAAAACAAGAATTGCTTGTAATTGCAAACAACTGTGCAAACGTGCCTGAAAATCCTGCAAGAAACTTCTATGAGGCTTGTCAGACATTTTGGTTTATACAGATGTTACTTCAAATCGAATCAAGCGGTCACTCAATTTCTGCCGGACGTTTTGACCAATATTTGTATCCGTATTATAAGAACAGCATTGACAATGGTTCGCTTACACGCGAATTTGCACAGGAAATACTTGACTGTATTTGGGTTAAGTTTAACGACCTTAATAAAGCAAGGGATGAGGCATCGTCATACGGCTTTGCCGGATACAGCTTATTCCAAAATTTGACGGCGGGCGGACAAAACGCAGATGGTCTTGACGCAACAAATGACTTGTCATTCCTATGTATTCAAGCGTCAATGCACACTCAATTACCTGCTCCGTCATTCTCGGTAAGAATATGGAACGGCACGCCAAATGAATTTTTGATTAAATGTGCAGAGCTTACAAGAACGGGTGTAGGCTTGCCTGCGTACTACAACGATGAAGTCATCATTCCTGCACTTATGAGCAGAGGTGTTACTCTTGCAGATGCAAGGGAATACGGCATTATCGGTTGTGTTGAACCGCAGAAACCGTTTAAGACAGACGGTTGGCATGACGCGGCATTCTTTAATATGTGTCGTCCACTTGAACTTGTGTTCTCAAACGGTGTTGATAAGGGTGCTCAAATCAGTATCAAGACAGGCGATGTTGAAGATATGACGACATTTGAAGAATTCTACAACGCATATAAAGCACAGGAAACTTATATGATTGGTCTTATGGTTAATGCTATTAATGCGATAGATACCGCACATTCGGAAAGAGTTCCTCTACCGTTCCTGTCATGTATGGTTGAAGATTGTGTTAAAGAGGGTAAGACTGTACAAGAGGGCGGTGCTCATTATAACTTCACAGGTCCGCAAGGCTTCGGTATTGCGAATATGGCAGACGGACTTTGGGCAGTTAAGACTCTTGTATTTGATGAAAAGAAAGTCACAATGGCGGAACTTAAAGACGCACTTATCCATAATTACGGACAAGGTTTAAGTCCTAAGGCGGCTAAAAATGCGACTCAAGAGGTTGTTATAAATCTTGCAAAAGCAGGCAAGAGCGTTAATGAAAGCCAAGTTGCCGATATTTGCAGAATGTTCCTTACAGGTGAACAGGATCCGACAAAGAGAAAGCGTTATGAAGAAATACTTGATATGATAAATGAACTTCCGAAGTACGGAAACGACATTGAAGAAATTGACATGTTAGCCCGTGATGTGGCTAATATATACGCAAAAGAACTTGAAAAACATAAAAATCCTCGCGGAGGTATGTTCCAGGCAGGATTGTATCCTGTATCGGCTAACGTTCCTCTTGGTGAGCAGACAGGTGCGACACCTGACGGCAGACTTGCCAATACACCGATTGCGGACGGTGTAGGTCCAAGACAGGGCGCTGATACAAAAGGTCCTACGGCTGCGGCAAACTCAGTTGCAAAACTTGAACATGGCAGAGCATCAAACGGTACACTTTACAATCAGAAGTTCCACCCGTCGGCATTGAGCGGAAATGCAGGACTTCAGAACTTTGCGTCATATATAAGAGCATTCTTTGACCAAAAGGGAATGCATATGCAGTTTAATGTCGTAAGTAAGGAAACACTTCTTGACGCACAAAAACATCCGGAAAATTATAAATCACTTGTAGTTCGTGTCGCAGGTTACAGTGCTTTATTTACATCACTTTCAAAGGCACTTCAGGACGATATTATCAGCAGAACAGAACAAGCATTTAACGCATAAGGAATAATTAATATGGAAAATTATATGAAAGCGAAAGGCAGAATATTTGACATACAGAAATATTCTATCCACGACGGACCCGGAATACGAACAATCGTATTCCTAAAGGGTTGTGCTTTGCGTTGCAGATGGTGTTGTAATCCTGAATCACAGGAATTTGATATACAGACCATGATGTTTGAGGGCAAAGAAAAAGTTATGGGATATGATGTGACTGTTGAAGATGTTATGCCGGCTATTTTACAGGATACATTTTATTATAACCGCAGCGGCGGCGGTGTGACTTTGTCGGGCGGTGAGGCTCTGTTGCAACCGAATTTCGGACCGCATCTTTTGCACGCTTGTAAGGATTACGGTATAAATACTGCTATCGAAACAACGGGCTTTGCACGTTGGGAGTTTATAGAAAAGTATTTGCCGTATCTTGATTATGTGCTTATGGATATTAAGCATATGGACAGTGCAAAGCACAAGGAATTTACCACTCAGCCCAATGAACTTATTCACGAAAACGCAAAAAGAATTGCAGAGTCGGGAATGGTTGATTTGACAATAAGAGTGCCTGTTATACCGACATTTAACGCAACACCGGAAGAAATTTATGACATTGCAATGTTTGCTGCAAGTTTGAAAGGTGTTAAGAAACTTCATTTACTTCCATACCACAGACTCGGACAAGGCAAATATGACGGATTGGGTAGAGAATACAAACTTGACGGAATTGATTTAATTCCTAACGAGTATATGCAAGAACTTCTTGAAGTTGCTAAAAAATCGGGACTTGAATGTCAGATAGGCGGTTAAAATGAAAATTGAAATAATGAATGAAAATCACAGAGATAAAGTGCTTGAATTATCAAAAGCATTTTATTGCAGTGATGCACTTGATCACGAAGTGCCTATGAATATTATCGAAACAAATATTGATGCGGCAATAAGCGGAGATAAAGGCTTAATTGGTTTTGTATTTTTTGAAGATAATGAGGTTGTCGGATTTTCTTACGTGACGACTTATTATGAAACTGAAGTAGGCGGTATATGCGTACAGATTATTGATTTGTATGTAAATGAAAATGCTCGTGGAAAAGGTGTGGCGACACAGTATTTTAATTATTTATTCGACAAATACAGTGGTGCAAAGCGTTTCAGACTTGAAGTCGTTAAAGATAATGTAAAAGCAATATCGCTGTATAAGAAAATGGGATTTACAGATGTATCATACGGACAAATGAAAATTGATAAGATATAAAAAATAACGCTGTTTATCAGCGTTATTTTTTTGTGTTCCGGTTCAGTAATGTTATAGCAATAAAAAATGGTTGGTTCAAAATGAACCAACCATTTATAATATTTAAAATTATTCGCCTTGAGCAAGCTTAACAAGATGTGCATACTTTTCTTCTGCATTCTTCTTAGCCTTTGCAAATAGTTCCTTAGCTCTTTCAGGGTTTGAACGAGCAAGTGAATTATAACGAACTTCACCCATGATGAAGTCTTCATAATCCATTGTAGGAGCTTTTGAGTCAAGCTGGAACGGATTTTTGCCGTCCAAAGCAAGTCTTGGGTCAAATCTGAACAAGTGCCAGTAACCTGCGTCAACGGCTTTCTTTTCTTCTGTTTGAGCAATACTCATACCGCCCTTGATACCATGATTGATACATGGAGCATAAGCGATGATTAGAGAAGGACCGTGGTAGCTTTCAGCCTCAAGCAGAGCCTTAAGAAGTTGAGCTTGGTTAGCACCTTGAGCAACTTGTGCAACGTATACATAACCGTAACTCATAGCGATAGCTGCAAGGTCTTTCTTCTTAACTTCCTTACCTGCGGCAGCAAATTGAGCAATAGCACCTGTCGGTGTAGCCTTTGATGACTGACCGCCTGTATTTGAATAAACTTCTGTATCGAATACAAGAATGTTTACATCTTCACCTGATGCAAGTACGTGGTCAACACCGCCGAAACCGATGTCATAAGCCCAACCGTCACCACCGAATATCCAGCAAGATTTCTTTGATAGATATTCTTTATCGGCAAGTACGTCCTTAGCCTCTTTAGAATTAATATTAGCAATAGCCTTTAGAAGTTCGTCAGTAGCAACCTTGTTTGCGGCAGCGTCATTCTTTGTTTCAATGAACTTGTCAACAACAGGCTTAACATCTGCATTTTCTTCAGCTATCTTTTCAAGCTTAGCGATGTTTGTATTTCTCAATGTATCTTGAGCGATGAACATACCAAGACCGTATTCGGCATTATCCTCAAATAATGAGTTAGCCCAAGCAGGACCGTGACCGTTTGCGTCTATTGTGTATGGTGTAGATGGTGAAGAACCACCCCAAATTGATGAACAACCTGTAGCATTTGCAATGTACATTCTGTCACCGAATAACTGTGTAACAAGTTTTGCGTATGGTGTTTCACCACAACCTGCACAAGCACCTGAGAATTCAAGGTAAGGCTTTCTGAATTGGCTGCCTTTAACTGTTGAAATTTTGAACTTGTCAAGAACTTCCTGCTTTTCTGCAAGCTGAACAAGGTAATCATACTTTTCCTGTTCCTTAGCTGTTTCATCATCGAATGATGTCATAACAAGGGCAGGAGCTTTTTTGCCGGCGTTGTTTACAGGGCAAACATTAGCACAGCTTCCGCAACCTGTACAGTCATAAACTGAAATAGCCATAGCATAGTAATAGCCGTCAAGCTGCATTGCATTTTGGTATCTGATACCCTCAGGAGCATTGTCAAGTTCTTCTTTTGTAAGAATTACAGGACGGATACAAGCGTGAGGACATACATATGAACAGTTACCGCATTCGATACAAGTTTCGTTATTCCAAACAGGAACGTCGATAGCAATACCTCTCTTTTCAAATGCTGATGAACCAAGAGGAACTTCACCTGTCTGATAAGCCTCGAATGTAGAAACAGGTAATTGCATACCTCTGAATTGGTTGATAGGAACAAGTACATCGTTTACATAGTCGATTAGCTTGCCTTCACCGTCATGCTTAACTGAAAGATCTTCGCTTTGAGCGTTCTTCCAGCTTTCAGGAACTTCAACCTTAACGATTTGCTGAGCACCTGCGTCAATAGCGTCGTGATTCATCTTAACGATTGCGTCACCCTTCTTTGAATATGATGCAGTTGCGGCGTCCTTCATATACTTAATAGCGTCTTCTTCAGGAAGAATCTTTGAAAGTTTAAAGAATGCTGATTGAAGAACAGTATTAATTCTGTTGCCAAGACCGATTTCTTTACCAATCTTAACACCGTCGATTGTATAGAATTGAATATTGTTGTCAGCGATATACTTCTTAACCTGACCAGGAAGATGTTCTTCAAGTTCTTCTGCATTCCATGAACAGTTAAGTAGGAATACACCGCCCGGCTTAACGTCCTCAACCATATTGTATTGTCTGATATATGATGCCTTGTGACAAGCAACAAAGTCAGCCTTGTTGATTAGATATGTTGAAGTAATCTTAGCATTACCGAAACGTAAGTGAGATACTGTAAGACCGCCTGACTTCTTAGAGTCATAGTCAAAGTAAGCTTGTACGTTCATATCTGTGTGGTCACCGATAATCTTAACAGAGTTTTTGTTAGCGCCGACTGTACCGTCTGCACCAAGACCCCAGAACTTACAGCTTGTGATACCTGCCGGAGTTGTGTCAGGGTTTTCATCAAGAGCAAGTGATAGGTTAGTAACATCATCGTTGATACCGATTGTAAATCTCTTCTTTTCTGTGTTTTTGAATACGGCAATGATTTGAGCAGGAGTTGTATCCTTTGAACCAAGACCGTAACGACCTGTGTATACAGGAACGTTAGCAAATTCTGTGTCACGAAGTGCCGCAACAACATCAAGATATAGAGGTTCACCGATTGAACCCGGTTCTTTTGTTCTGTCAAGAACAGAAATCTTCTTAACTGTTGAAGGAATAGCTGCAACCAAGTGCTTAACACTGAAAGGTCTGTAAAGTCTAACCTTAACAAGACCAACCTTGCGGCCGTTAGCGTTTAGGTAATCAACAGTTTCCGAGATTGTATCACAGACACTGCCCATGGCGATAATAACTTCGTCAGCATCTTCTGCACCGTAGTAGTTGAATAGCTTATAATCACTGCCGATTTTTTCGTTTACTTTATTCATGTATTCTTCAACAACTTCAGGAATTGCATCGTAAGCCTTGTTAGAAGCCTCTTTAGCCTGGAAGAATACGTCAGGGTTTTGAGCTGTACCTCTCTGAGCAGGATGTTCAGGATTTAGTGACTTACGTCTGAAGTCGTTTAGTGCATCCCAATCAAGCATATCTGCAAGATCTGCATAATCCCAACAAGCCACCTTTTGATATTCGTGAGAAGTTCTGAAACCGTCAAAGAAATGAATGAACGGAATTTTACCCTTTATTGTTGATAGGTGAGCAACTGCACCAAGGTCCATTGCTTCTTGCGGATTAGTTGACGCAAGCATAGCAAAACCTGTCTGACGACAAGCCATAACGTCCTGATGATCGCCGAATATTGAAAGTGCATGTGATGCCAAAGCTCTTGCCGATACGTTAAATACGCAAGGAAGTTGTTCACCTGCAATCTTGTACATATTAGGAATCATAAGTAAAAGACCTTGTGATGCTGTATAAGTTGTTGTAAGAGCACCTGCTGTAAGTGAACCGTGAACTGCACCTGCGGCACCGGCCTCAGACTGCATTTCAACCACTCTTACAGTACGTCCGAAAATGTTTTTCTGTCCGGCAGCTGACCATTTGTCGGTTACTTCTGCCATTGTAGATGATGGTGTGATAGGATAGATAGCGGCAACATCTGTAAACGCATATGATGCGTAAGCTGCTGCATTGTTACCATCCATGGTTTTCATTTTTCTAGCCATCGGAATTAATTCCTCCTCTTTTTTCTCTTATTAAAGAGAGAAAACTCTCTTTAATGTGTATTAGTTATATATACATGTATATATAATATCACTTTTGAAACTCAAAATCAAGGGCGGAACACAATATTTTGTGTTAAATATGAATATTTTTCTAAAAACAGGGGAGTATATAGATTTTAAAATAAAAAACCAAAGCATTTTTTATGCTTTGGTCATTTTCAAACGAAGTCTTTTTTCTTTTTCGATAAAACTGTTAAACAGATAATAGCATTTATCGGACATTTGCGTAAGTTTCTTTGTGGAAATATCTTTTCCGTTTTTCAGTCGTTTTTTGACGGCGCAATCAAAATGGTATTTATAAAAATCAACATACAGGGAAAAAAGGAAAAGATGTATTGAATTAAACAGTATTTTCATATAATACCTCCCGAAGTTAATAGTTATAGTATTTTCAAAATTAAATAAGTTAACCATGTAATATTTGCGTTGAAGTACAGAAATTGGCTTACTTATTGGAAGGTAAATGGTTGTAATATTACTGTAATAAAGCAGTAATGGATGTGTAATTGAAAAAATAGATATAGGGTGCTATAATTAGAAAACAGTTAGTCAAACACAATATATTGTGGTTTGGAATGAGTGGGATACGATATTTGAGGGAGTAATTTAGTTATGAAAGTAGTAAAAAAGGACAATACAAAAGAGCCTTTTAACGTGCAAAAGGTCGTTATTGCGGTAAATAAATCAGCCTTTCGTGCATTGGTAAAATTTACGGATGAGGAGATTGACTTTATATGTCGTTTCGTTCAGGACGAGGCGAGAAAAATGGGCAAGGAAGAAATCGAAATTTCCGAAATGCACAACATTGTAGAGGGTGCGCTTGAAAGAGTTAATCCGAAAGTTGCGAAAAGTTATCGTGATTACAGAAATTACAAACAGGACTTCGTACAAATGCTTGATGAGGTTTATAAAAAAAGTCAGTCGATTATGTACATCGGTGACAAGGAAAATTCAAATACTGACAGTGCGCTTGTTTCGACAAAGAGAAGTCTTATATTTAATCAGCTTAACAAAGAGCTTTACAAGAAGTTTTTCCTTACAACAGAAGAACTTCAGGCGTGTCGTGACGGATATATTTACATACACGATATGTCGGCAAGACGTGATACAATGAACTGCTGTCTTTTTGATGTGCAAAGCGTTTTGCAGGGCGGCTTTGAAATGGGGAATCTTTGGTATAACGAACCGAAAACTCTTGACGTTGCATTTGATGTTATAGGCGATATTGTTTTGTCTGCGGCAAGCCAGCAGTACGGAGGCTTTACAGTTCCGTCGGCAGACCTTATTTTAGAGCCGTATGCGGAAAAGTCATATAAATATTATATAGAAAAATATAAGAATATCGGACTTGACGAAGAAAAATCAAAAGAAATAGCAATGCAAGATATTCAAAGAGATTTTGAACAGGGTTTCCAAGGTTGGGAATATAAATTCAATTCGGTATCATCAAGCCGCGGCGATTATCCGTTCATAACAGTTACTATCGGTACTGGTACGGGACGTTTTGCAAAGATGGCGTCAAAGACTATGCTTGAAGTCAGAAAGAACGGACAAGGCAAAAAAGGACACAAAAAGCCTGTTTTGTTCCCTAAAGTAGTGTTCTTGTATGATGAAAAACTTCACGGTGAGGGCGGCCCTTTGGAAGATGTTTTTGAGGCGGGAATTGACTGTTCTTCAAAGACAATGTACCCTGATTGGCTAAGCCTTTCGGGTGAGGGATATATTGCGTCAATGTATAAAAAATACGGTAAAATCGTTTCACCTATGGGCTGTCGTGCATTCTTGTCACCTTGGTACGAAAAGGGCGGTATGAAACCGGCTGATGAAAATGATGTGCCTGTATTTGTCGGAAGATTTAATATCGGTGCTGTGTCGCTTCATTTACCTATGATTTTGGCAAAGGCTCAACAGGAAAATAAACCGTTCTTTGACGTGCTTGATTATTACTTAAACCTAATCAGACAACTTCACTTGCGTACATATGATTATCTTGGCGAAATGCGTGCGTCTACAAATCCGCTTGCATATTGCGAGGGCGGTTTCTACGGCGGTCATCTTGGAATACATGATAAAATAAAGCCTATTTTAAAGACTGCAACAGCGTCATTCGGTATTACGGCGCTTAATGAATTGCAACAGCTTTATAATAAGCGTTCACTTGTCGAAGACGGTGAATTTGCAATCAGAACACTTGAGCATATTAATGAAAAAGTAAATCAATTCAAGGCTGAGGACGGAAAACTTTATGCCATATACGGTACACCTGCCGAGTCACTTTGCGGACTTCAGGTTACACAATTCAGAAAGAAGTACGGTGTAATCGAAAACGTATCCGACAGAGAATATGTCTCAAACAGTTTTCATTGTCACGTTACGGAGGATATTACTCCGATTCAAAAACAAGACCTTGAAAAACGTTTCTGGGAGCTTTCAAACGGCGGTAAAATTCAGTATGTAAAATACCCTATAAGCTACAACAGAGAGGCTATAAAAACTCTTGTAAGACGTGCAATGGATATGGGATTTTATGAGGGTGTAAACTTGTCGCTTGCGTATTGTGACGACTGCGGATATGAAGAACTTGAAATGGACGTGTGCCCGAAGTGCGGAAGTAAAAATCTTACTAAAATCGAAAGAATGAACGGTTACTTGTCATATTCGAGAGTTAAGGGCGATACAAGACTTAACAATGCAAAAATGGCAGAAATCGCGGAAAGGAAAAGTATGTAATGCGTTATCATAATATAACAAAAGATGATATGCTTAACGGTGACGGACTTCGTGTTGTACTGTGGGTTGCCGGTTGCGAACATCATTGCCCAAATTGTCAAAATCCCGTAACGTGGGATATAAACGGCGGTTTGGAATTTGATGAGGCTGCAAAGAAAGAGATTTTTGATGAACTTGAAAAAAATTATGTTTCCGGTATAACATTCAGCGGCGGAGATCCTCTTCATACACAAAATCGAAAAGACGTTGGAGCACTTATTGAAGAAATTAAAGAAAAATTCCCGAATAAAACCATTTGGATTTACAGCGGTTATGATTGGCAGGACGTAAAAGATTTGCCGTGTATGAAATATGTTGACGTAATGGTGGACGGCGAATTTGTGGACGGTCTGAAAGATAATAAGCTTTTGTGGCGGGGAAGTACAAACCAAAAAGTTATAGACGTACAGAAAAGCCTTGAAATAGATAAGGTTGTTCTTGCGGTTAAGTAAAGGAGTTAATTTATGCAGAGAGTAGCTAAATTTGAAAAAGTCAGCTTTGAACAATTCAAAAAAGACTGGGCAGACACATTTTATGTGACAGATGGTATAGAAAAGATATACGAAGATATAAAGCTTCCGAAAAGAGCAACGGCAGGTTCGGCAGGTTATGATTTTTATGCACCGATGGCTTTTGAATTAAAGCCCGGAGAAACTATAAAAATACCGACAGGTATCAGAGTTAAAATCAATGACGGCTGGGTACTGAAACTTTATCCTAGAAGCGGTTTGGGATTTAAGTTCAGAGTGCAGATGAACAATACCGTCGGAATTATCGACAGTGATTATTATAACAGCGATAATGAGGGACATATATTCTGCAAAATCACAAACGACACAAACGAAGATAAAACCGTTTCTGTAAATAAAGGTACAGGATTTTGTCAGGGAATATTTGTAGAATACGGAATTACTTTTGATGATGATGTTACCGACGAAAGAAACGGCGGTTTCGGAAGTACGGGAATGTAAAAAAAATGAGTTCCATGTGAACTCATTTTTTAGTTTGTATCTATATGTTTTCTGTATTCATTAGGACTCATATGTACGATATGTCGAAATGTTTTACAAAAATATGTTGATGAATTATAACCGCATGCGGTAGCTATATCTGTTATGTTGTGTTTACTGTTTCTAAGAAGTTCGCAGGCATTGTTTATACGCACTGTATTCAGATAATCCGAAACTGTTATGTTCATTTCTTGTTTAAACAGCTTACACAAATGCGGTTTTGAAATATGAACGGCGTCTGAAATATCGTCAAGGTTTTGAACTGTCTGATAATTCTTGTTTATGTATTCGAGAATTAAATCTATAGTTCTGTGTTTTTCTGAAACTTTTTTCTTTTCCGTATTTTTATAGCTTGAAAGAATGGTGAGCAGTTCGCAAATGTGAATATATGAGTAATTCGGATTTTGTTCCATACGTTGTATTATTTCTATTACAGAACTGAATTGTGCGGAATCCAAATGTATTTTCTGATTGTTAAACATATTGAGCAAGTTTTGGTATGCATCAGGCAACATATATTGTGAAAGATAATGTTCGGTAAAATGAAGAGCATATCTTTCGTGTTCCGTACCGCCGTTGTTTTTGTGGAGATCATCCGGCTTTAACAGAACAATTTCGTTTCTTGATACTGAAATAAGTTTGTCATCGGCAAGCAATGTTGTAGAACCTCTCAAAATGATAAATATTTCATATGAATGGTGATAGTGCAAATTAGATTGCCTGTCACCCTTTTTTCGTGTTTGACGATTGAGGTAAAACCAATCGTTTAAGGGATTATATCCGTTTGCCATATGTGACCGCTCCTTATCTGTTATAACGAGTACATAATATAACAGAAATTCGGTGATGTCAATACGGTATAAATCAAAAATAAAACCGATTGACAACAAGAAATAAATGTGATAAATTATACACAAGGGATATTTATGAAAAACTAATGTATGTGAAAAAACATATAAAGGAAGATGAATATGAAATTAAGAATTTTAGACAAAAATAATAATGAATTGTTTGTAAAACAAGGCTTGAAAATTGACTGTACATATGAGAGCAAATATTCTGCAGGAGATAAAATTTATATTTCGGCAAATAACTGTTATTTCTTCAAAATACAGCTTGACAGTGCATTAAAAGAAACGGTTGTATATGCTCCGTCGGGTAGTTTTGAATATCGAATTCCGACAGAAGTGTTGGAACGTATATATGAAGAAGGTGCTTTTGCTGGAACGGAGCACAGAATACGTGTATCGGAGGCTACTGACGAAGAAGCGTACGGCGAGAGGAATATTTCACTTAATCCATATGACTTGCAAGGTCAAAAAAGATGTTATCCGCACGCATATGCGAATTATGTAACACGCGGTGAGCCTTGCTTTTTTGAAAGAAATGCGATTGACGGCGTACTTGAAAATAAGGGCCACGGAAATTTTCCGTATCATTCTTGGGCAGGCGGTGCAAGAGATGATTTGGAGTATTATGTTGATTTCGGTACAGAAGTTGAAGTTGAAAAATTAGTATTTTATTTAAGAGCTGATTTTCCGCACGATACATATTGGAAGAATATTGATATAGAATTTTCGGACGGTGAAATCGTTACCGCAAACTTCGAGGGTGTTGCAGATGGTCAGGAAGTTGTATTAAAAGAGAAAAAAATTACAAGAACAATTCACCTTACAAATTTCATACAAGCGGTATTCCCGCTTTCTTGGGCGGCATTGTCGCAAATTGAGGTGTACGGCAGATACATAAAGGAAGATTTGAGCAAAATTGAAATAAGAAGTGCCTCAAATCCGAAAGATGTAAAAAATTACACAACCGAACGTTTAAGAGAAGAATTTCATATTGCAAAACTTTTCACAAAAGACAATATCAGAATGGTATACAGCCATATAGACAGAATTATCACCGCGGGAATTATGCCTGTTTACAGCGAATTGAAACTTGAGGCAGGCAAGGAGCTTGCGGCGGATTATTTCCTTCAAAGACGTGAAATGGGTTGTATTAATATCGGCGGAAAAGGTATAATTACCGTTGACGGAACGGAGTATGAAATGAATCCGCGTGACGGTATTTATATCGGTATGGGTAATAAAGATATTTCGTTTAAGTGCGTTGATATTGAAAATCCGCCTAAGTTTTATGTTTCGTCGTGTCCGGCACATACATCGTATCCTGTTGTGAAAATTGATATTACAAGGGCTAAGAAAGTTCCTTGCGGAAGTAAAGAGGATTGCAATAAGCGAGTGATAAACCAATATATTCACCCTGAAGTTATGCAGAGCTGTCAGCTGGCAATGGGACTTACAATGCTTGATGTCGGTTCAAACTGGAACACAATGCCGTGTCATACACATGACAGACGTATGGAGGTTTATTTGTATCTTGATATGGATGAAAATGACGCAGTATTTCATATGATGGGTGAGCCTGATGAAACACGTCACATCATTATGCACAATGAAGAGGCAGTTATTTCGCCGAGTTGGTCGATACATACAGGTGTCGGTACAAAGAATTACTCATTCATTTGGGCAATGTGCGGTGAAAATCAAGAATTTGACGATATGGACTTCATTGAAACAAAAGATTTGAAATAATTTACAAAAAGTCGAATGTAGAGTTGATATGCACCCCAAAAGTTAGACACTTTTGGAGGTGCATATTTTTATGGCAAAGAAAGGGCAAAAATATAGAAAACACTCGCCAGAATTCAAACTATCTGTTATAATGGATATGCGAGAAAACCATTTGGGTATAATGGAAACAGAGAGAAAATACGATGTTAAACATGATGTAATATCGAAATGGGAACGCATATTCTTGGAAGAAGGAGCCGAAGGTCTGATGAAAGAAAGACGAGGTAGAGCCAGTAAAGTAGATGGAATAGCAAAAGGTCGTCCACCCAAACTTGATAAGAAAATTGAAGAAGATTTAATTGCCGAAAATCAGCGATTAAGAATGGAGAATGAATACTTAAAAAAACTCAGTGCCTTAGTTCGGAAAAGAATGTTAAAAGAAGAGAAAAAGCAGCAATAGTCAATGAATTAAGGCAAAAATATCCGTTAAAAGACTTGCTGCAATTATCAGGTTTAGCCCGTAGTACCTTTTATTACTATATACAACATCCAATCAAAGATAAATACAAGAAAGAGAAACAAGAAATACTATATATATTTTTAGCTAATAAAGGCAGATACGGCTACCGCAGAATCTTAATTGTATTAAGACAAAAAGGATATACAATTAACCATAAAACTGTGTTGAAACTGATGAAAGAACTTAATCTCAAAGGAAAACAACGCAAAAACAGTAAATATCGTTCATACAAAGGAGAAATCGGCAAAATAGCCGACAACTTACTTAAAAGAGAATTTACAGCTACAAAACCTTTTGAAAAACTAGCAACTGATGTAACTGAATTTAAAGTGTGTAATGATAAAGTATATTTGTCACCTGTAATGGATTTGTATAATCGAGAAATTGTGTCATACTCAATTTCATTAAGTCCAAATTTGCAGCAAATTAGAGAAATGCTTGATGGTTTATTCAAAAAGCTGCCCGCTAATGCGAAACCATTATTCCATTCTGACCAAGGTTGGCAATACCAACATTCGGAATATCAACGTTTACTGTCAGAACACAATATTGTACAAAGTATGTCTAGAAAAGGAAATTGTATGGACAACGGTGCGATGGAAAACTTCTTCGGAAGATTGAAAGTTGAAATGTTTTATGGTGAAAAATTTGAAAGTGTCAAAGCTTTCATAGATGAATTAAAAAGATATATTGATTATTACAACAATGAAAGAATTTCTTTAAAGCTAAAAGGAATGAGTCCGGTACAATACCGAACTCATTCACAAGCAAGTTAATATTTAATTTTGTCTAAATTTTGGGGTTCACTTCAAGTTACATTCGGCTTTTTTTATTGACTTTTACAAAGTGAATTGATACAATTAAATAAATAAAGAAAAGAGGGAAAATAAAGTGAAGAAAATATTATGTTTCGGTGATTCAAATACATGGGGACATAACCCCGTAGACTGTTCACAGCTTGAGAAACCGTGGACGGTTTGGTTAAAGGATATTGTACCTGAATATGAAATAGTATCTGACGGAGTATGCGGCAGAGCAACAACTCATTATTTGGAAAATGAAGATAAAACAAACGGTTTAAAAGATTTCAGAGAAAGATATTTAAGCGGTGAAAATGATTTTGATTTGATTATAATAATGCTCGGTACGAACGATGTGCTGAACAATATAGATTTTTCAAACCAAAAGACCGCCGATGTACTTAAAATATATGTAGAAGAATGCAGAGCGAAATTCGGTAAGGACAAACCGAAAATATTGCTTGTATCGCCGATTTTGATAAATGATAATTGTTTGACAAATCCTATATTCAAGGATTTGTACAGTGAAAAATCAATCGAAAAATCAACGCACTTTTCGGAATATATATCAAAACTTGCAGATGAAGAAGATACATATTTTATGAATGCGGCGGATTATGCGAAAGCGTCCGACATTGACGGAATACATATGGTTCCGGAGGAACATAAGAAACTTGCAAATGCGTTTGCGGATAAAATTAAAGAAATATTGTCATAAGGTGAAATAAATGCTAAGAATATCAGATATAAAATTAGGAACAGATGATACAGAATCAGATTTAAGAAAGAAAGTTTTAAAACTTTTGGGCGTGAAGAATGTTAAATCTTTTGAAATATCAAAAAAGTCAATAGACGCACGAAAAAAGCCTGATATACATTATGTATATTCGGTCGATGTTGAAACCGATAACGAAGAATATTATGCGAAGAAAATAAAAAACTCACAAATTGTAAAGAAGAAAACTTATGAATTTCCGAAGTGCGGTAAATTTGACAAGCCTGTCGTGATAGTCGGCACAGGACCTGCGGGACTTATGTGCGGACTTACTTTGGCACAAAACGGGTATAAGGTAATACTTCTTGAACGCGGAAAGTGCGTAGAAGAAAGAATGAAAGACGTTGAGGCATTTTGGGAGGCAGGCTTTTTAAATCCCGAATCAAATGTACAGTTCGGCGAAGGCGGTGCGGGAACTTTTTCTGACGGAAAACTTACAACGGGTATAAAAGATTTTCGTATAAGAAAGGTGCTTGAAGAATTTCATAAGCACGGTGCACCGAAAGAAATATTATATTATTCAAAACCACACGTCGGAACCGATAATCTTTCTAAAATGGTTGCGTCAATCAGAAGTGAAATTCGTAAACTCGGCGGTGAAGTCAGATTTTCCAATAAACTTGTCAATGTAAAAACCGACAACGGTGAAATATGCGGTGCGGTTGTTGAAAGTGACAGCGGTGAATATGTGATTGAAACAAATAATATTGTGCTTGCAATCGGTCACAGTGCAAGAGATACTTTTCTTATGCTCCAAAATCGCAATATAGCAATGGAGCAAAAGAGTTTTTCAGTCGGTGCGAGAATAGAACATTCTCAAGAAATGATAAATAAAATCCAGTACGGTAAAGCGTATAAAAAACTTCCGGCGGCGGATTATAAAATGGCGGTACATCTTGAAAGCGGCAGAGGTGTGTATACATTCTGTATGTGTCCGGGCGGCAGAGTTGTTGCGTCTGCATCGGAGGACGGCGGTGTTGTGACAAACGGTATGAGCTATTTTGCACGTGACGGAAAAAACGCAAACAGCGCATTGCTTGTAAATGTAACACCGAGCGATTTTAAAACTGACGATCCGCTTGCGGGAATGTATTTTCAGCGTGAAATTGAGCAGAGAGCATTTGAAGTCGGCGGCAAGAATTATAATGCACCGTGTCAAAGAGTCGGTGACTTTCTCGGAACGGAAAGTAACAGTGAATATACGGTCGAGCCAACATATAAGCCTAATGTGACGTGGGTAAATCTTGATGAAGTGTTCCCTAAATTCATAACCGATTCAATGCGTGAGGGAATAGTGCTTATGGATAACAAACTTCACGGATTTGCCGACAGCGGTGCGGTTATAACAGGCCCTGAAACGAGGTCATCATCACCAATAAGGATAATTCGTGACAAGAAAACAATGCAGTCAAACATAAAAGGTCTGTATCCTTGCGGTGAGGGTGCGGGATATGCAGGCGGTATTATGTCCGCCGCGGTTGACGGAATAAAAACAGCGGAAATGGTAGCGATTAATAACGGTAGGGGTAAAAATGAGCAGTAATAAAGTAAAAGGAATAATGTGTATAATTTCATCGGCGTTTTGTTTTGCATTGATGAATATGTTCGTAAGAATGGCAGGAGATTTGCCGTCAATACAAAAAAGTTTTTTCAGAAATTTCATAGCACTTATTATAGCATTTGTTGTACTGATAAGAACAGACGAAAAATTTAAGTTCAATAAAAAGAATTTGCCTGAATTATTGCTTAGGTCAATATTCGGTACAATGGGAATTTTGTGTAACTTCTATGCGATAGACCACCTTGTCTTGTCGGACGCGTCAATGCTTAATAAGCTGTCACCGTTTTTTGCGGTTATATGCTCGTATTTTGTGCTTAAAGAAAAGGTAAAGCCGTTCCAGGCTTTAGCCGTAATCGTGGCATTTATTGGTGCGTTGTTTATAATAAAGCCACAGTCAATATCGGCAAGCTTGCCAAGCTTTGTGGGAATGCTCGGAGGATTCGGAGCAGGTGTGGCGTACACAATGGTCAGAAAATTAAGTCAGAAAGGCGAAAGAGGTCCGTTTATAGTTTTCTTTTTCTCGGCATTTTCGTGTGTCGTGACATTGCCGTATTTGATAGTTGACTATTCACCTATGACGATAGCACAGCTTGTAATACTTATATGTGCCGGAATAGCGGCGGCAGGCGGACAGTTTTCGATTACTGCCGCATATTCATATGCACCGGCAAGAGAAATATCGGTGTTCGATTATACGCAAATAATATTTGCGGCACTTATGGGGTTTATAGCATTCGGCGATATTCCCGATAAATTCAGTATTATCGGCTATGTAATAATATGCTCCGTGTCGGTAGCGATGTTTTTGTATAACAGAAGAGAAGATGAAAAATAATTTTTAATATTAAAGGGGGAGAAAAAATGAAAAAGAAGTTTGTTTTAGGTGCGTTATGTGTGTCAATGATTTTAGCGTCGGGAATAGGTGCTTCTGCGGAAGTAAGCGAAAGTCATTCACAATGGGCGGAGGAAAGTTTGATAAGTGCAGATGAAGCGGAATTATTGCCGAATTTCTTTGCGGACAGAGATTTAACCGCTAATATATCGCGTATTGATTTTTGTCATTTGGCATATAAAATGCTTGAACAAAAATCACTGATTAGTGAGAATAATGTTAAGAGTTCGTTTGCTGATACAGATGATGCCGAAGTGGCTTTTCTTGCAAATTCGGGAATAATAAATGGACGTTCTGAAACGGAATTTGCACCGAATGACGATATTACGCGTGAGGAGGCGGCAGTAATACTGACGAATACAGCGGAATTTATGGGCGTAAAAGAGGACATAGCTTTATTTGATACTGTATTTTCTGATTATGACACAGTTTCGGATTGGGCAAAGGAATCTGTGCGTAAAATGGATTCTCTCGGAATAATGCGAGGAGTAGGTGATAACAATTTCTCGCCAAAATCAAATTATACAATGGAACAGTCAGCGGTAACAATGCTAAAGTTGTTTAACCTTGACGTGAGTGATTATGCAAGCAATGTGTACGAAGTAAAAATTGACGGTGATTTATCACTTTTTAGCGGTGAGGATAAGCAATGGATAAAAAAAGATGGTAAAACCATATTTACATATGATGGTCCGGAGGATAATACTTTGGACAATGAGAGGTCATTTATATTCTTTGAAAAAAGCGGTAAATGGTATTATTATATTCATAATAATAAAAGCAATGTTTCAGCAGGATATAACAAGTGTTCTGATATATACAGTGCGGAAACGGGTGAGACTGTTTATAAATTGAATGCTGTGCTTTTACAGTCGAATAAGAAAGACACTGTCGATTTTGCCGATGATTATTATAGGGTGATAAAACATAGTGAGTATGGTGGCGAAGGCGCATTTAGTGTAGAAGGCATGAAAGTTTATAGCTATGACGGAGAAGAAATAGCATCATCCTCTTATGATTCGAAGAACGGAGGAGGTTCTCTTGATACAAGTGCATATCCTTGCAATAACAGACAAATAAGAATTGATTTTGAAAAAGTAGATACCGATTCAGCTGAATATTGGGTGCCGGGTGAAAATCTACTTGCAAAATATCCATATACATATAAAGAATATGGTAATTCACAGGCGGTACGAGAACCGATTTCGTATATTGCAACTGACACTTTGAAAGGATATACTCCTGTTAAATTATCTGTGTCTGATTGGAATGGAAATAATTATGCTGTTTTTAATGCTGATGGAATACCAGTGTACAAGAGCAATACAGAAATTTTTACTATGATTTATGAGGGCGATTTATGTATAGGTGAGATTAAAGGTGATTCAATACAAGTGTCTGACGCAAAGAAAAATCAATATATCACAACATTGGAATGGGACAAGGACAAATATAATACGGTTGATAAATATGTGCATGAGTATCTTGCGAAAAATATAGAAAGTGAATGTTTTTCGCCTAATGGCAGCTATACTGTTCACGGATATAATATGTTAAAATGTTCTCCGTATTCATTATATACATTTTGGAAAGAAAAAGAATTTAGCGGATATACACCAGTGTATACATATTACGGTGATGGTGAGGAATATAGGGACAGATATTTTTTGTATAATCCTGACGGAAAAATTATTGTAGAGTCATCGTGGAAAATTTATTTAATTGAATATGATGGCAGAGCTTGCTATACAACAGAACGTGTTGAACCTAATGATCAGTATTGGAGTGGTGAGAAAGTTTGTACAGATGTGTATGATCTTAAAACAGGCGAACTTGTAGCAAAACCTAATTACATTAATGTTGAGAAATATATGAAATAGAATTATAGTGTTTACTGTCTGTGATTTTTTATTATACAAAAAGCGGTTCAATTGAACCGCTTTTTATGTTACTTTTTATTCGGATAAAATTTATACATATGATTTAAAGGACCGCTGCCTTTGCCTAAGTCGAGCATATCGGACAGAGCACCGGTGATATAATCCTTTGCCGATTTTACGGCGGTTTTTATATCCATACCTTTTGCAAGATTAGCGGCAATGGCTGATGACAGAGTACAGCCTGTGCCGTGAGTATTTGGGTTATCAATTCTGACAGCCTCAAACCAAGTTTCGTTTCCGTCATACAGTAAGTCGTTGCTTGTATTTGCAAGGTGACCGCCTTTAAGCAGAACGGTTACGTTATACTTATTATAAATCACATCTGCCGCACGCACCATATCGCTTTCACTTCTTATATCAAAACCGCATAAAATTTGTGCCTCGTGAAGATTAGGCGTGATAATATCGGCAATGGGGAACAATACGGAAGTGAGTGCGTTTATTGCGTCATCGCGAAGCAGTTTACAACCGCTTGTTGAAACCATAACCGTATCAAGTACAATATTTTTTGTATTGTAATACTTTAATCTGTCTGCAATGGTGCTTATAATTTCTGCCGAAGATACCATACCGATTTTTACCGCGTCCGGGAAAATGTCTTTAAATACCGCGTCAATTTGTGATGCAACAACATCACAGGGAATATCGTATACACCGAAAACGCCTGTTGTGTTTTGTGAAGTTACGGAATTTATAACGCTCATTCCGAAAACACCGTTAGCGGCAAATGATTTTAAATCCGCTTGTATTCCCGCACCGCCGCTTGAATCAGAGCCTGCAATAGTTAAAGCTGTTTTCATATTATTTCTCCAATCTTGTTATATAAATCTTTTGTCGCCGTCTCAATATCATCTTGTGCAAAAATACCCGAAACAACCGCCGCACCGACTATGCCTGTACCCTTTAATTGAAGTACATTATCACCGTCAATTCCGCCGATTGCGACAACGGGTATATTAACAGAGCTTGTTATGCTTTTCAAAGTCTGCATATCCATTTTCTTTGCGTCACCTTTTGTTGTTGTACCGAATATTGCGCCGCTGCCAAGATAGTCAGCACCGTCTTTTTCGGCTTTTTGTGCTTGCTCGACAGTTTTTGCGGTGACGCCGATTATTTTGTTTTTACCCAAGATTTTTCTTGCCTCGTGAGCGGGCATATCGTTTTGCCCGATATGCACACCGTCTGCATTAACCGCTTTTGCCACGTCCACATTGTCGTTTATAATAAGCGGTACATTATATTTTTCGCACAATGATTTTATTTCTTTTGCAGAATTTATAAAATCGTCTGTTGACATATTTTTTTCGCGTAGCTGAAGCAATGTGACACCGCCTTTTAAGGCGTTTTCAACGTCATCATAAAGCGTTCTGCCGTCGAGCCACGTTCTGTCCGTAATGGCATAAAGTCTTAATGTTTTTTTATCTATATTCAATTTCAATCCCCTCCAAATCAGGATTTGTCATTTCATCAAAAAAGTTGTTTTTGTATGTTGCGATACCTATATTTTCTTTGTATGCTTTTTTTCCGCAACTTGCATATAAACCGAATGCAACAGATACCGCATAAAAAAGATTATTCGGATTTGCGGCGGCAAATGCACCGATTACAGATGAAAGCATACAGCCGGAGCCTGTAATTTTTTTCATCATTGCGTGTCCTCCTGAAATGACGGCGGTATTTTTGCCGTCCGTAACAATATCCGATATACCGCTTACACCTATAATCGCGTTGGTCTTAAGCGAAAGCTTTTTTGCAAGCTCAACAGTATCGTCAAAACTGTCAATATTAACGGCGTCCACCCCCGACATATTTTTGATGTTAAGGCAAATACTTTTAAGTTCCGATGCATTAAGTCTTATAATATCGGGTTTTACTTCCGTAATTATTTTATGAACGGCACTTGTTCTGAATTTGGAAATGCCGACTCCGACAGGATCAAGAACGATAGGTATTTCTCTTGACTTTGCTGTTTTACCGGATATAAGCATAGCGTTTAATCGACTTTCGGAAATTGTTCCGCAGTTTAAAACAAGTCCGTCGGAAATTTGCGTTACTTCACCGACTTCCTTAGGCTCATCAGCCATAATCGGTGACGCACCGATTGTCAATGTTATATTTGCACAATCCGTTGCGGCAACGTAGTTGGTTATGTTATGAACAAGCGGATGTTTTGAATAAACATTTTGTATAATGTCTTTTATCATTGTTCATCTCCGAAAAATTTATCAAGTGCGTGTGTTTGCTTTAATGCGGTAACAAGGAAAATTGCTATAACAGTACCGCCTGCCGAACTTATTATAAACGGAAGTACATATGCGAAAAGTGCAGCCTCTTTACCCATAACGTAAACGGCGATAGGATAAGCGGCAAGTGCACCGATTATACCTGTTCCGAACAATTCACCGATATAGGCAAGCGGCAATTTCTTTGAAAATTTATAGCACAATCCACCGATAAGTGCACCGCACATACTTCCCGGAAATGCAAGAAGTGTACCCATACCCGTTGCAAGACGAAGAAGTGATGTGATAAATGCCATAATCACTCCGTAAAACGGTCCTAAAAATACTGACGCAATTATGTTTATAAGATGTTGAACCGGAAAACATTTTGACGCGCCGACAGGAAAGTTTAACGGCGAGCATACAACGCCTACAGCTATAAGTACGCCTGCTATTGCTAATTTTCTTGTTGTAATTTTATTCATTTGTAAAAATCTCCTTTGATTGAATTCTTCTAATATTATAGCATACGCAATATTTTTAGTCAATAAACCGTGGACGAATGAAATATTATGAAAAAATATTATAAAAACTCTTGTGCAAACGTGAAAAATTTGTTATAATGTGTTATACATAGATTGACGAGAGGAGAATAGAATAGTGGAAAAGAAGGGTAGATACGGAGAATTCGGTGGACAGTATGCCGCTGAAACTCTTATGAATGAACTTATTAATTTGGAGGAGGCATTTAACAAGTACAAAGATGACGAGGATTTTAACCGTGAGCTTAATTATTATCACAAGCAATATACGGGCAGACCGTCAATTTTGTATTATGCCAAAAAAATGACAAAGGATCTTGGCGGTGCGAAGATTTATTTGAAACGTGAAGATTTAAACCATACAGGTGCACATAAAATTAATAACGTAATAGGTCAATGCTTGCTCGCGAAGAGGATGGGCAAGAAAAAAGTCATTGCCGAAACAGGTGCGGGACAGCACGGTGTTGCAACTGCGACATTTGCGGCTGTTTTGGGACTTGAATGTGATGTATATATGGGTGAGGAAGATACAAAAAGACAGGCACTTAATGTATTTCGTATGAATTTGCTTGGTGCTACGGTTCATCCTATTACATCGGGAACAGGAACACTAAAAGATGCTACAAATGAAGCTATGCGTGCTTGGACAGCAAATGCCGAAGATACATTTTATGTATTGGGTTCAGCGGTAGGTCCACACCCTTATCCGCTTATTGTAAAGCATTTTCAGAGTGTAATAAGCAAAGAAACAAGAAAACAACTTCTTGAAATGGAAGGTAAACTTCCTGACGCAGTTATGGCTTGTGTGGGCGGCGGCTCAAACGCAATCGGTATGTTCGCCGATTTTATTGACGAGCCTTCTGTAAAGCTTTACGGTGCAGAGGCAGCGGGCGACGGCGTTGATACAGAACGTCATGCGGCGTCTATAACTAAGGGGACGGTCGGTGTACTTCATGGTATGAAGTCGCTGTTCTTACAAGACAACGGCGGTAATATTATGCCTGTATATTCAATTTCAGCAGGACTTGATTATCCTGGAATAGGTCCGGAACATGCCTACATGGCGAAAACGGGCAGAGCGGAATATTATCCGATAACAGATAAAGAGGCAGTGGATTCTTTTGTGTATTTGTCAAGAATGGAAGGAATTATTCCTGCAATCGAATCATCACACGCAATCGCTCTTGCAAGAAAAATTGCACCTACAATGAAAAAAGATGAAATACTTGTCGTGTGTCTTTCAGGACGAGGGGATAAAGATGTATATTCAGTTGCTAAGTATCTCGGAAAAGATATTTCAGAAGAATAATACTAAAAACGAGGCTTACAATTTTGAGTAGCCTCGTTTTGTGCTTAATGGAAAATATCTATTATATTATCCATAACAGAACCGATATTCCTAAAAATACCCTCAGTCTTTTTTGAAATTTTGCGACGTTCTCTGTCGGATAGAGGATCAGTCATTACACCGACTGCCGCACCGACAGCAAAACCTACCAGAGTACCTTTTATAAAACAGGACATTTTGTGCATATGTTTTAACCTCCTTATTTAATTGGTATGGTATTATTATTTGACGAAACAAACATAATAAAACAGAAAATAAATGGATTTTCAATATAAATTTTATATTTTTAACAGACGGAACAGTTTTCGCCGTGGGGCGAATTAATGAAAGAAAGGATTGGTGATACTTTTATGGCTAATATAAAAGCGTTCAGAGGATACAGATATAATACGGATAAAATTGACAATCTCGGCTCAGTCATTTCGCCGCCTTATTATAATATGGCAAAAGAAGATAAGGATGCGCTTTATGACAAGAGCGAATATAATTCGGTGCGTCTGTTTTCGGGTAAAAAGCTTGAAAGTGATACAAGAGAAGAAAATACATTTACAAGAGCAAAAAATTATCTTGATAAATGGATTGAGGACGGTATTCTTGTCAGAGATGAAGAACCTGTCATATATATGTACGAACAGACGATAGAAATGTACGATACTCATTATTCAAATACAAGCTTTGTTGCACTTGTTGAACTTGAGGAAATAGGCAAGGGAGCAATTATGCCTTGCGAAAAGCCACACGAAGTTTCTATGCTTGACAGATATGAGCTTTTAAAATCAACAAATGCCGATATGAGTATGATAAGTTGCCTTTATGTAGAGCCTGAAAAAGAACTTTTCAATTTGATGAATGAGCTTAGGGAAGAAAAGCCTGATCTTGAATTTTCATCTGACGATAATGTACAGCAAAAAATTTGGAAAATTTCATATAAGCCGACAATCGACTTTATTATTGAACATTTTAAGGATTTGTCGTTGTACATCACTGACGGTCAGACAAGATACGAAACTTGTTTGCAGTACAGAGATTATATGAAAGAGCATAATCCGAATCATACGGGAAAAGAGCCGTATAATTATATGATGATGTCGCTTTCAAATGCACATTCAGACGGTCTTGTTGTACTTCCTGTACACAGAGAAGTGAAAACGATAAAGAATTTCAGTGAATCACATTTTATTGCAGGTGCACAAGATCATTTCAGAGTTGAAAAAATTATTGTCGATTCAAATGATGAAACGCTTGTTCGTACAATGGTTAAGCAAATAAGCACTGTAAAAGCCGAAACAAGAATTGCGGCATATTGCGGTGGTGATTATTTTTACAGAATGGTGCTTTGGGATAAGGATTACATTAAAAATGACGTTTATCCAGATATGTCAAAGGAATATTGCAATCTTGACATAGTGGCACTGAATAAGCTGATAATTGATGACGTGTTCCATATTGATGAAGAAAAGTATGAGGATTATGTACATTCGACAAGAAGTTATGAATCGTGTTACAAAGATATTCAAGACGGAAAGTACGATATAATGTTCGTTATGAACCCTGTAAGAGTCGAACAGATAAGAAACATAACTGCAATGGGCGAGAGATTGCCGGAGGTTACAATCAGCGTATTCCCGAAACCGTCGGTCGGTGTAATAATAAATTTAAAAGAAGATTAAAAAATGCTTGACAAGCTATGAATAATATGGTATTATGTAATAGTGACCGCATAGAATGGGTTTTAAATCTGCTCGCAGTACCTATGATAGCGTGTCCTCATAAATTTAAGAGGAGGTGTTTTGGATGTACGCAGTAATCGTAACAGGCGGCAAACAGTACAAGGTTAGCGAAGGTGATACACTTTTCGTTGAAAAAATCGAAGCTGAAGAAGGTTCAGCAGTAACATTTGATCAGGTACTTATGGTCGGTGAAGGCGAAGATGTAAAGGTTGGTGCTCCTACAGTAGCAGGCGCAACAGTTGAAGCTAATATCGTAAAGAACGGTAAAGCTAAGAAGATTTACGTTTTCAAGATGAAGAGAAAGAAGAACGAGCGTAAGAAGAAGGGTCACAGACAACCTTTCACAAAGGTAGAAATCACAAAGATTAATGCCTAATTACGCATGATAAGACATTAAGATAGCGAGGTGTTTTAAATGGCTCATAAGAAAGGTATGGGTAGTACAAAAAACGGTCGTGACAGTGAGTCTAAAAGACTAGGTGCAAAGAGAGCAGACGGTCAGTTCGTTCTTGCAGGCAACATTCTTGTTAGACAAAGAGGAACAAAGATTCATCCTGGTAACAATGTTGGTATCGGTAGCGATGATACATTGTTCGCACTAATCGACGGTAAGGTTAAGTTTGAAAGAAAAGGCAGAGATAAGACACAGTGCAGTGTTTATGCTGATTAATTTTTGAATAACCGGGTCGTTTCGAAATGGTTACACATTTCGGAACGACTTTTTTGTTGTACGAAATTAAAAATTTAAAAATGATTTTTCTGGTATATAAAATATAATGATTTTAGTTGTTAAAATTTAAACTTTTCAGAATGGCTTTTGTTGTATAAAATAAAAAATACCGTTGCCTTTTGGCAACGGTATTTTGTGTTTTTAATTATTTGTTTGTAACTGAAAATGAGCAATTTGCTGCATTTGAACCGTTTGTAAGTGTGATATTTTTGCCCGATACTGTGATGAAATATCCAGGTCTTGAAACACTTTCAAATGAAACATTTCCATCTGTACCATCAATAGCTTTGACTGTCTTAAATGTCATTCTTCTTGCTAAAACGGTGTCTGTTTTGGCTTGTTGTGTTAAAATTACTTTTTTACCTTTAACGCATAGATATAATCCAGGTTTATAAACGGATTGAATTGAAACGTAATTTTCGTTTGAACTGTCTAATTTCCCTTGTTCAATTTCCCATTGAGTTGTCTTTAAATCGGCACCGTCAGCAGTGGCTGTAAGTGGCTTTTTAAGAGGATAACTTGCATCATCTGATGGGTTATTAAATGCAGTGTAGCCGATATATTTGTTGTCTGCTGTTGATATGACGGAAGCAGTACCTGTTAGACCTGTTGAAGTTTCATCGATATACGGAACAGTACCGTCCTCGTTAAATGTCATTTCACTAACGCAGACACTTCTTCTAAAACCACTGCCCCAAACAAGAGAGCCGTTGTGGTAGATAAAGTATGTTTTGCCGTTGAAATCTATAACGGCAGGGTGGTTGGTGTTTGAAGTAGCTGTCGGCTCCATTATAATGCCGCCCCATTTCCAAGGACCGTACATTGAATCTGATGTTGCGTAACCCATTTGCTCACGCCAACCGAAAGCACCGAACAAATAATATTTGCCAGTGTAATTTCCGTTTTCGTCTTGTTGACGATAAATCCAAGGAGCTTCTGTAAATCCAAGACCATCCGGAAGCCCATCAAATTTTTGTTGAAGTATGTCTTTGCCCATTTGGATAGAACCGTCCTCATCTAAATCCTTTACGGAAATCATATCATCATTAAGTTCGCATACATAGAAGTTAGTATTACCCCAAGCAAGATAACGATGTTCAACACCATCAACGGTTTCTACCCAAACGGTAGGGTCGATGTCATCATGGTCATGAGCTTGCGGCTCTGTTAATGTACCTTGAATAAGCGGTTTTCCTATGTCTGTAAACGGACCTGTAGGGGAGTCAGATACTGCAACACCGATTGACTGCTTACCGCTTGAAGTTTTATCCCAAGTACAGAAGTACAAATAATACTTACCGTTGTGTTTGATAACTTGACTTGCCCAAGCAGAAGTGTCGTTTGACCTCCAAGAAACATCAGTTGCACTCATAATAGGACCTTTATATTCCCAGTTTTTCATATCCTTTGAAGTGTAGCAAACCCATTCAGGCATTACATAGCTGTCACCTGTTGATGTGTCGTGTCCGGCATATAGATAAACTGTATCGCCCTCTACATATGCGGCTGGGTCGCCTGCGTATAGAGTCTTGCCGGCTGCGTCAAAGCCAAGGATTGGATTGCCTTGTGTGCTTTTTGTGATTGTAGTTGGGGTGGTTGTAATGTTGCTTGTTGGTTCTGTTGACTGTGAAACCGCATTGCTCTTTTTTGCAAAGCTTGCAACACCGTTTTGGTCAGTACCTGTCATTATAATTGCAGATTCTCTCTTATCTTTATCGTAACCTGTCATAACAAATAACTTCATTGTATCGCCCATCTGATAGAATTCGTAATTGGTGTCGTCACCGTCTACGTTAAATTTTAGTGTTACAGTATAGTCGTTGTCATATTCCCAAGTGCCGATACCGTTACCGATTGTACCGTCCGGTTGGAGAATGATTTGGCTTGAATGTACAGGTAAGTCAGTACCCTTATATGCGGCACTCTTGCTCACATCGGTAACATCATCTCTCATAATTGTGTGACCTACACTTGATAAATCCCAAGTACCGTAAATCATTTCCTTAGGAATTTCTTGTTCTTTTTCACCCGCATATACAAGAGGTGAGATTACAGGCCAACCGTCCTCAGTCCAAAGAATTTTCTTGACTTGAAGATAAGCTACTGCGTCAGCTACCTTACGGCAGTGCTGAACAAGATACCATTGACCATCGTCGTCTTGGAATACACTGTTGTGACCGCTGCCGACATATTCAATGCCGTCACCAAGCTGGAATGAACCTGACATCTTGTAACCCCAAAGTTCATCAAGCGAACCGCCTTCTTTTACTTGATCTGAATATGTTGCACCGACAGGTCTGTCTTTCTGGTCAAGAAGTTGTTTATGAGGATCTTTATTCGAAAGAATAGTACTGAAAGTCTTATCTGTTCTTGCAACTCTTAAATTGTAGTTAGTACCAAGCCAACCGTATGAAGTGAACATATATCTGTAACCTGTGTCTTTATTGTATACTGTATAAGGACCTTCCGGACCTACAACACCGCTGGGAGTTGAGAATAATCTTGTACCAAAGTTTCGACCGCTTGAAAGAATAGTTTCGTCAGAAGTATAGTCGATACCTTCTATGCGACCTGTTTTGGTATTGAGTTCTGCCATATAGATACCTTTCCAGAACGAACCCCAAATAAAGTATGTTTTGCCGTCTGTATCTGTAAAGATGTTTGCGTCAATACAGTTAGTATTATAATTCTTATCTTCCTTACTTGCAATTACAACACCTGCGTCTATATTATTGTCGATGTCGTCCCAAAGTTCCGGTGATTTGGACTTTACAAGGCTTATAACCGAGTTCCTGCCGCCAAGTCCGCATGATGTTGAAAGATAGAACCAGTACGGGTGGTCGTCGCCCTCTTTATAGTACAAATCGGGTGCCCAATAAGTTGTGTTGGCGGTTGTGCCCGAATAATTTTTATCAATAAATTCCTTAGCTTTTTTAGGCACTGTTACTTTTTTTGTATAATCGTGTTTTTCCCAATTAATTAAATCTTCTGATTCAAATACAAGATTGTGTGTTGAGTATACAAAATAATGTTTTGTAACAGGGTCTTTGAATATTGTCGGGTCGTGAACACCTTCCGTTGTGTCTGCACTGTCGGCAGGTGTAGCGTCAGGAAATTCAACGCTTGCGGTAGGTATGTAACCTGCTTCGTAAGTTGCAGTCTTGTCATCAACTGTGCTTGATACAAGAACTTTATAATACGAAACATTACTGTCACCTGTTATGTAATCTGTAAAGTCGTAACTGTCCATAATACCGAGTGTTACAGAATCAAGCGTCTGTACAGCATCGGACTGCTTTCCGTCTTTGTCAAAAGGAACAATTTGTAATGAAACAGACTGCTCCGACGGAGTGTAGTTTGTAACGCTTGTTTTCACTTTTACTTTATCGCCTGTACGGATTTGGAATGCTTTGTTGTCACTTAACGGTTGTAAGCCGTCTATTGAGTTCCATACGAACACTTTTACAGTGTCATTTTCGTTTTTCTTTATATTTTCAAAAGTAACTGTTTTGTCTGATGTTACATCTGATTTACTCTTTTTTGCTGCATTTGTAAGAACACCGTTTGAGTATGAAGCTGCAATTATTTCATATTTGTCCTCTGAAGGGGACGGAACTGAAACGGTAACGTTATTGCCACTCTCTGTAACACTGTAATTTGTATAGAATTGAGTGTTAATATCAAGACAATTCTTTTCTTTTACAGTTTCCTCTTGCTCTCTTTGTATAGCTTTTGCGGCAAGTTGGTTAATTTCGGTTTCGTTCAATGCTCTGCCGTATACTTTGAAATCATCAATCATACCCGAAAAACCTTCAAATTTGCCAGTTTTGTCATCATACCAATTACCGTGACCAATCCAAGTAGAAGCGTCGGCGGTAAACAGTGACTTAATGTCAACTGCCGCAGTGTCTGAGGCTAATAGTTTACCGTTTACATATACCTTTGTACCGTCAGCGGTAAATACTGTTGTGACGTATTGCCAGTCACCGCTTGCGTTTGCATTAACGCTGCTCAGACGTGTTCCGCTGTTGTTGTAACGTTCAACGGTATAGCCTGATGATGAGGCAAGCATACCTAAATATTTTTCGTTAAGATAATCTTGTGAACCGCTTACAGGTGTTGTCATAAACGCCCATCTGCTTGACGGTTTAATCCAAAAAGAAAATGTTGCGGCATCTTTACCGTTTAAAAGACCTTTCGGAAGTTCAAGATAATTGCCTGCTGCGTCTGTTGAAATGCTTAATGCTTTGCTTGAACCGTCATAGTTGTCAACATAGCTTACACTGCCGTGTTCCGTAACGGTACCGCCGACCGTTGCATTAAATGAGCCGGAGGAAGTGCCTGTTTCATCAAACGTGATGTCCATAAGCAGACCGTCCGTAGGCAGTGCGTCATCAGCCAATGCGGTGTGAGGTATTGCAAGTGCCGAACACAACATAGATGCTGAAATAACACCGCTTAAGACTTTTTTCAGTGTTTTGTTCATTGTATCTCTCTCCTTACGTGTGTTTTTTAACTATATTATTATACCAAAAAAAATTGGCGGTGTAAATAATATAAGAAGATAAGCACAATAAATTAGTGATAAAACACTGATTTTTTGAATAATATTGAATTGGAGGTGGAACGTGTGAAATTAAACGACATTGTAGCCGACGAAAAACACGGTAACGGACTTTTGGGATTGCTTATTTTTTTGCTTGTTGTCGGTGTGACGGTAGGGAGTGTGTATTTGGCGAAAAACAGCGGCGATATGGCAGAGGGGATAAAAAATTATATAGGCAGTTTTTGTACGGCTGTAAGCGAAAATAAGAACAGTATGACTGTTTTTAAAAATTCGTTACAAGCTAATCTTATCGGTGTCGGAATTGTATTTTTAATGGGATTTTTGCGATTCGGTTTTATTGTAACGGGAGCGATTATTGTAAGGAAAGGGTTTATAATAGGTTTTACAACCGCGTCATTTATTAAATTCTATGGAGCAAAAGGTATGCTTGTTATGCTTTCAACAATGCCGACAATACTTATAACAATACCGACATTACTGCTTTTTTCGGCTGTAAGCATTAAATATTCACTTAATTCCGAAAGAAAATCAAAAAAAATAATTTTTTCGTATATATTTTTTATGATAATAATAATTTCTATATTTTGTGTTGCGTCATTGTCGGAGGGATACTTGACCACAACATTTATGAGCTGGGTTTCGCCGAAATTAAGCTAAAACGCTGAAAATGGCATAAAAACAAGAAAAATAGGGGTTTACAAATTAAAAAAATGTGGTATAATTATAATCACATTGAAATATAAATGAAATATTTTTGAAATATACGTAAAGAAACAGTAAACTCGGAGGAATGAACAAAATGAATACCTACGTTAAGGAATACACAAGTTTTATGACAGATATACGCCATAAATCGCTAAACACAGTTGAATCATATAAGCGTGATGTTACACAATATATTTCTTATCTTGACGGAACAGGCGTAACGGATATATCGTCTACAACAAAGACCACGGTATTGTCATATTTGCTTTATCTTCAAAAGGAGGGCAGAGCAAGCTCGACTGTTTCAAGGACACTTGCATCACTTCGTTCGTATTATTTGTTTATGATGCAAAACGGTGTTGTAAAGTCAAATCCGACTTCTAATCTTGAGGCACCTCATGTGGAAAAGAAAATTCCGAAAATTTTATCAGGCGAAGAAGTTGAACTTCTTTTGGAACAACCTAAAAACTGTGATAATAAGGGTATACGTGACAAGGCTATGCTTGAACTTTTGTACGCAACAGGTATAAGAGTGAGTGAACTTATCACTCTTGACGTAAGTGATGTTAATGTTCCTATGAGTTTTGTTCGTTGTAAGGGCGGAAAGAAAGAACGTATTATTCCTATGGGACATCAGGCAAAAGACGCACTTGAAAATTACATAAACAATGTCAGAAAATATATGGTTAAAGATGAAAACGAAACAGCGTTGTTCGTAAATTGCAGCGGTGCGCGTCTTTCAAGACAGGGTTTCTGGAAACTTATAAAATACTATCAGCATATCGCAGGTATTGAAACTGATATAACACCGCATACTTTACGTCATTCGTTTGCGGCACATCTTCTCGAAAACGGTGCTGATTTACATTCAATTCAAGAAATGATGGGACATGCCGATATTTCATCGACACAAGTTTATTCAAGAATGATGAACAGTAAAATTAAAGACGTATATGCAAAAGCGCACCCGCGTGCATAAGAAAAAATATGCCTTACACTCGTAGGGTATATTTTTTTTGAATAATTAATAATTCATTATATAAAATAACTATTGACACAAACGGCGGTGTAATGATATATTATAAGTTGGAAAAAATATATAATTGTTAATAATCGAAACGGAGAATAAATATGTTTATAGATAAGGCTAAAATTTTTATAAAGGCCGGTAAGGGCGGTAACGGCGCAATATCTTTTCATCGTGAAAAGTATGTTGCGGCAGGAGGTCCTGACGGCGGTGACGGCGGTAAGGGCGGTAATGTTATATTTAAAGTTGAGCTTGGTATGACTACTCTTATGGATTTCAGATATAAGAGAAAGTATGTCGCTCAAAACGGTATGGACGGTTCGGGTAAACGTCAAAAAGGTAAAAAGGGCGAAGATATAATAATCAAAGTACCGCAAGGTACAATCGTTCGTGACGCGGAAAGCAATCGCTTGATTGCCGATTTATCCGATCCCGATAAAGAGGTTGTTCTTGCAAGAGGCGGTAACGGCGGTTGGGGTAATGCTCATTTTGCTACGGCGATAAGACAAACTCCGAACTTTGCGAAAAACGGACAAACAGGCGATGAACGTGAAATTGTACTTGAATTGAAGCTTTTGGCTGACGTCGGACTTGTAGGTTTTCCTAATGTCGGTAAGTCAACATTGCTTTCAATGACGACAAAAGCAGATCCGAAAATTGCAAATTATCACTTTACAACGCTTGAACCGAATTTGGGTGTAGTCGATCTTGGCGACCACAGAAGTTTTGTACTTGCCGATATTCCGGGAATTATCGAGGGTGCAAGTGAGGGTGTAGGTCTTGGACACGCATTTTTAAGACATATTGAGCGTACAAGAATATTAATTCACGTTGTTGATGTTTCTGGAATTGAGGGAAGAAATCCGATAGAAGATTTTGATATTATCAATTCGGAACTTTCAAAATATGATTTGGAATTGGAATCAAGACCGCAGATTGTTGCGGCAAATAAAACAGACATAATTCAAGATATGGACGCATACAACGCATTTCTTGAAGAAATGAAAAACAGAGGTATAGAAGTATTTGAAATTTCTGCCGCTACAAATAAAGGTGTTGCGGAACTTATGAATAAAACTTACGAGGAACTTTCAAAATTACCTCCGATAGCTATATTCGAGCCTGAAATGGATATTAACGAAGAAGAATACATTACGGATGATGAAAAAGGCTATGAAATTAAACGTGAAAATGAAAAATACGTTATATCGGGTTCATGGATTGAGGCTGTCGGCGGCAGTGTAAACTTCTCCGACCAAGAGTCATTACAGTATTTCCAACGTGCATTGCTTAAACGCGGTGTTATTGAGGACTTAATTAATATGGGAATAAAAGAGGGAGAAATTGTTCAAATAGGTGATTTGGAATTTGAATTTGTATTCTAAAAAAATATATATCAGAGTTTGAGGGACACTAAAATTTAGTGTCCCTTTTATATTCACTATTTTGTTTTAAATAAAGACCGAATGCACAAAATATACAGGCTATAACAACAATGATTGCGGTAACGGTTTCGATAGTCGATGAAATTGCAAACGAACGGCTCATAGACGGCTCAAATACTGCCGTTGTTATAGGGTTAAATCTAAAGTATATGCACATATATAGTCCCGCTATAATTCCGTGCATGGCTTTACCGATTATATACGGTGCGAGTGACAGATGAAATCTTGCAATTACAGCCATAACCTGTGCGTGTACACTGAGTCCCGCAAAGCCGACAACAACAGATGTAAATACCAATTTATCCATAATAGGAATAGTCAATCCCGATATTTTTACTGTCCCCGTAACAAATTCTAAAAGCCCCGAAACAAGTGCGGACGTAACTCCGCCGACAGGCAAAATGTCAAGAAAAAGTCTGCTTATTACACTGAAAAAAAGTACCGCTCCGCAAACGGTCAATATATTTCTGATGCTGTTTTGAAGTGCAATATCGAATATTTCACCCATACTTCTTTCGGGTGTTGTCATTCTTGTCGGAGGTGCGGTGTGTTTGTTTCTGCCGTAAAATCTAAACAGAATACCGACCGTTAAAGCCGCAAGAATGTGTGCGACGTAAAGAGCGATACCGTATTTTATATTTGAATATATCGCAATACCGACAGAACCCAATATAAACAGAGGACCTGAATTGTTACAGAAAGCAAGCAAGCGTTCAGCCTCTGTTTTTGAAAGGTAATTGTTTGCGTATAATTCACCTGCGGTAACAGCACCTAAAGGATAACCGCTTACAATACCGAGTATAAAGGCACTGCTCCCGACAGGGCTTATCCGAAAAAGCGGATACATACAAAATTGAAATGCCTTTGCCAAAAGTTCACAAAAGCCGGAATATATCAAAATTCCCGAACATATAAAAAACGGAAAAAGAGTCGGTACAATCATTTCAAGACATAAATCTATTGCGTCTGAGGCGTATCTTATCGCACTTGACGCATTTTTTATAAGCAGAACAACCGCACCGACAGCAAACAAGTAAATCAGTATTTTCTTTATTTTCACATTATCATCTCCGATTTTAATTTTTATTAAATTATATGATAACTTTTTTGTACTTAAAACCGCTTGTTTATCATAATTTATTATAGGAGTTGGTAAAAATGAAAAAACGTATATCAGAAAGTATAGCGGATGCTTGGGGAGTGCCGAAAGAAGTTATAATGAATATTCCCAAACTTACAATCGCGGGTGCGAGCGAAATATATATAGAAAATCATAAAGGAATACTCAGTTATACGGATACGGAAATTCGGGTGTCAACGCCTATGGGGATAGTCAGAGTGTTCGGGAATGGACTTTCGATTGACAGAATACGTCTTGAAGATATATTAATATCGGGTCAATTTAAGCAAATTGAATACGAAATCTGAAAAAGGGAGTAAAAAATGTTTAAGAAGTTCTTTAAATTTCTTTACGGATATGTTATAATAAAAGTATATGGCAAAGGTGCAGAAAGATTTATAAATATTTGTTTAAGGCGTAATATTGATGTATGGAACATAAAACCGTTTGATGACGGTATTGAAATGTGTATTTACATAAAGGATTTTTTTCATATACGTCAAGTCAGAAAAAAGAGTAATGTAAAAATCAAAATATCACAAAGACGCGGAATAAAGCATTTAATGCGTCTGTACAGAAAACGATATTTGTTTTTGATTGGATTTGCATTGTGTATCATATTTTTTGCCGTGTCGGCTCAGTTTATATGGGTTGTTGAAATTAACGGTGTGGAAAACAGCGATATAAACGGTATAATATCTACGCTTGACAGTATCGGTATAAAGAGCGGTGCACTGAAAGCAAAACTGCCTGACGGTATGGAAAGCAAGGCGGCGATTATAAATAACAATGACCATATAGCTTGGGCATGGGTTTATATTGAGGGTGCAAAGGCACGCGTAGAGATATACGAACAGATTATTCCACCGAATATTCTTGACAAAGATACACCTTGTGACATTGTTGCGGCGTGTGACGGAATTATAAATCATATGATTGTCAAAAACGGCGAAGAAGTTTTGAATGACGGTGACGCGGTTAAAACAGGCGATGTGATTGTATCGGGAAAGGTTGCAACTTATAAAGAGGGTTATCCAGAAGAATACATATATGTTCACTCAATGGCGGATATAATGGCTTATACAACTCATTCAAAAAACGGCGACTATAAGCTGTATTATGAATCGAGAGTGCCGACCGGCAAAAATAGATATATGGTTTCGCTTGAGGTTTTCGGAAAAATGTTTTCATTGCCTTTGGGCAGAATGAATTTTGAAGAATATGATGTAAATGAAACAAGGTATGAGATATGTATACCGTTTTTCGGATATACGGGAATTGCGTTCGATGCGGTCAAATATACCGAAGTAAATGTAAACAAAGAGCCGATAAGCATAGAAACAGCCGTAGAATTTGCAAAAAATGACTTAGAAGAAAAAATATCAAATGAATTGCTGTACGGCTCAACTTTGACAGACGAGAAAGTTGAATATGAAAAGATTGATAATGAAACAATAAATGTAAAACTTGAAATGGATTTCATACAAAATATAGCTACCAGTCAGCCTATTTCGGCTGATACAGAAGGAGAGGAAATACTTGATAAACAGACAGATTGAAGTACCGCAGGAGGTCGATTTGGCATCTCTTTTCGGGAATTTTGATGAAAATGTCAAAATGCTTGACAAAGCACTTTCGGTAAATATCGCGTCACGCGACAACGCTTTGAGAGTGACAGGTGAAGAAGAAAATGTTGAAAAGGCAAGCCAAGTTATTAATATGCTTATGCAGATTATCGCAAGAGGCGAGATTATCGACCAGCAGAAAGTATTGTATGCGATAACAATGGTACAGGAAAACGGCGGGATTGACATTAAAATGATGGGTGATGACTGTATTGCAATCAGTGCAAAAGGTCACCCGATTAAGACAAAAACGCTCGGACAGAAAAAGTACGTTGACGCGATAGACAAAAATACTATTGTGTTCGGTATAGGTCCTGCCGGTACGGGTAAAACATATCTTGCGGTTGCAAAGGCTGTAACGGCACTTAGAAGTAAAGAGGTAAGCAGAATTATTCTTACAAGACCTGCTGTTGAGGCAGGCGAAAAACTCGGTTTTCTTCCGGGTGACTTGCAGAATAAGGTTGACCCGTATTTAAGACCGCTTTATGACGGTATGTATGAAATGCTCGGCGGTGAGGGCTTCTTGAAATATCAGGAAAAGGGCGTAATTGAAGTTGCACCGCTTGCATATATGCGTGGCCGTACTCTTGACAATGCGTTTATAATTCTTGACGAGGCACAGAATACAACACCTGAGCAGATGAAAATGTTTTTGACAAGAATAGGTTACGGTTCTAAAGCGATTGTAACGGGTGATATAACTCAAATCGACTTGCCGGGAGATAAGCGCTCGGGATTAAAAGAGGCGGCTAAAATTCTAAAAAATATTGAAGATATATCTTTTTGTACATTTACCGAAAAAGACGTTGTACGTCATCCGCTTGTACAACAAATTATAAAAGCATACGCAAAGTATGACGAGGAACAGGAAAAGAGAAGAAACAAGAGGAAATCAAATGGTTGAACTAATACTTGAAAATGAACAGGATAAGGAAGAGTTAACTCCGGAAATTGAAAAGGCAATAAAGGACGTTTGCGTTGCCGTTATGGAGGAAGAAGAATGTGACTTCGACGCTGAAATCAGTGTTACGCTTGTGGATAATGATACAATTCGTTCTATAAACAAGGAACAGAGAGATATTGACAGAGCGACGGATGTTTTGTCATTCCCAATGCTGGAATTTGATGAGGACGGAATATCGGACGATGAGTACGATATGGACGGTGAGCTTGTGATGCTTGGTGATATTGTTATATCAATGGAACGTGCAAGAGAACAGGCGAATGAATTCGGACACAGTTTTTTGAGAGAAGTGGCTTTTTTGACGGCACATTCAATGCTCCACTTGCTTGGATATGACCATGTTGATGATAAAGAGGGTGAAGAAATAATGTGCGAAAAACAGGAAAGAGTTTTAACTTCGCTCGGAATAACTCGTGATTAGGAGAAAAAATTATGAAGAATAAGAAAAGTTTTAAATCGGGATTTGCGGCAATAATAGGTATGCCGAATGTGGGAAAGTCAACATTACTTAATACGATAGTAGGACAAAAGATTGCAATAATATCAGATAAACCTCAGACAACAAGAAATAAAATACTTGCAATTTACTCAACAGACGAAGAACAGATTATATTTACCGATACACCGGGAATACACAAACCGCATAACAAGCTTGGGGAGTATATGGTACACGTTGCAAATGAAAGTATGGACGATACGGACGTACTTGTATTTGTTGTGGACGCAAGTAAAAAAATACAGGAAACAGAACGTGAAATAGCAAAAAATATTTCAAAAACAGGACTTCCGTGCATATTGGTTTTGAATAAAGTAGACCTTATGAAAAAAGAGGATTTACTTCCGATAATTGCAGATTATTCGAGTATGCACGATTTTGCGTCGATAGTGCCTGTAAGTGCAAAGAATAATGACGGAGTCGATATTTTATTGCACGATATTGAGGACTATCTTGAAGAAGGACCGGAATTTTATGATTCGGATATGGTAACGGATCAGCCCGAAAAACAGATTGCGGCTGAAATTATCCGCGAAAAACTTTTGTGGCTGCTTGATAAGGAAGTTCCGCACGGTATTGCTATTGAAATTACCAAAATGCAGGAAAAAGAAAAAATTACAAATATTTACGCGACAATATACTGTGAAAAAGCGTCACATAAAGGAATTATAATCGGTAAGCACGGAGAAATGCTTAAGAAAATAGGTACGATGGCAAGAGGCGACATCGAGAAAATGCTTGATAAAAAAGTCTACCTTGAACTTTGGGTAAAAGTAAAATCAGATTGGAGAAACAGTGACTTTTTAATCAAGAATTTCGGTTTCACAAATGAATAGTAAATAGTGTTAGTATAACCGCTGAAAAAATGAAAAACATAAAGATAATAAGTTATTTTTTCGGAGGGATAGGTTATGGAGCTTAACAGACTTTCGTGGGAAACTTTTACGAGAACGGGCGATATAGACGCTTATTTGCTGTATAAAACGGTAAGCGGTATAACGGAGCAAGAGGATAAGGATGATACATGGCAGAAATTAGAGCAAGAGGCATTATCATAAAGCAGTCCGATTACGGTGAGGGGCATAGAATGCTGACTGTATTTACGGAAGAATACGGGATAGTTAAGGCCGTCAGCTACGGTGTTAAAAAATCAAAGAGCAAAGCTGCCGCATCAAGTCAATTTTTGTGTTACGGTGATTTTGATTTTTACAAAGGTGTCGGAAAAGATATAATGACAATTAATAATATTGACACTCTTGACGGCTTTTATCCTGTTTCGGAAGATATAAAAAAATTATCCTTGTGCGTTTATCTTGCAGATATAACTTATTGTATTCTTGGTATGAATAACCCCGATTCGAGAATGTTGCATTTGTTTTTGAACAGCGTGTATGCACTTGCGTACCGTGATGAGCCGATGGACAAGGTTAAAGCGGTGTATGAACTCAAAATGATGAGTATAGGCGGATATTCGCCACAGCTTAATGCGTGTGTGTCATGCGGAAGTAATGAGGTGTATGCGTTTGACTTGCTAAAGGGCGGAAGTGTGTGCAGAGCGTGCGGCGGCAAATATATTGTTAAGTTGGACAAAAATCTTTACAGAGCATTGGATTACATAATATATTCAGATGATAAAAAAATGCTCAGTTTTAATGCAAGTGACGGATTGATGAAGTTGATTTGCAAAATCGCCGAACAGTATGTTGAACTTCAGCTTGACCAAAAGTTTTCAAGTTTGGGTTATTATAAAACAATGCTCACTATGTAATTGGTTAGTTTACATAAAAGTATTTATATATTTATTGAAAAAACAATGTTTTTTGGTTAAAATAGATAAAACGTTAAAAAATAATAAAAAAAAGCTTGCAATTCTCTCTGCGATGATGTATAATATTACGGTATTATAGATTAAATTTCGTGGAGGTGTAAAAAAGTGCCAAACATTAAATCAGCTAAAAAAAGAGTAAGAGTTACAGAAAAGAAGACTCTTATCAACATGGCTCACAAGACTGCTCTAAAGACAGCTATCAAAAAGTTTGAAGCTGCTGCAAAGGCAGGCAACAAGGAAGAAGCTCAACAGCTTTTCAACGAAGCTGCAAAGAAGCTTGACCAAAGTGTAAACCGCGGTATTCTTCACAAGAACAACGCTGCAAGAAAGAAGTCACAGCTTGCTCTTAAACTTGCAAAACTTGCGTAAAAGTCATTTAAAGGAGTTACAATTTTGTAGCTCCTTTTTTTGTACATAGATAAAGGTGAAATTATGCAAATTAACAGATTATTTGAAATTATATACATATTGCTTGACAAAAAGACCGTAACGGCTAATGAATTGGCAAAGAAATTTGAAGTATCAAGCCGTACGATTTATCGTGACATTGAAATCCTGTCGGGTGCCGGAATACCGATTTACACCACCAAGGGCAAAGGTGGCGGAATATCTATTCTTGATAATTTTATACTGGACAAGTCGGTTATATCAAAGGAAGAACAAAGTGCGATAATAACGGCACTTACTGCTATGTCAGTGTTGCCGAATGTTAAAAAAACAGGCATTGCGGATAAAATGTCATTACTTTTTAAATCTAACGACAGTTCATGGATTGACGTTGACTTTTCGGATTGGAATGTGGAACAAAAGAATTTTTTCGATAAAATAAGAGATTCGATAATTGAACGATTTGCACTGAAGCTGAAGTATATAAACAGTAACGGCGAAATTTCCGAGCGTATTGCAGAGCCGCTTAAACTGTATTTTAAAAGTAAATCGTGGTATCTTATCGCATATTGCAGAAAAGCCGATGATTACAGAATGTTTAGGTTGTCACGAATAAGGGATGTTGAAGTGACAAACGAACATTTTGAACGTGAAATGTGTGAATATAAATATGATAATGACGATGAAAATATTTGTGTTAATGTAAAATTGAAAATAAGCAAAAATGCCGAATACCGTGTTTATGACGAATTTCAAGACGCAGAAAAAACAGCGGACGGCGATTTTATTGTGAATATGTCATATCCCGAAAATGAATGGCTTTACGGCTATATAATGTCGTTTGGGGAGTATGCGGAAGTGCTTGAACCAACATACATAAGAGATATAATTAAAACGAAAATAGAGAAAATGATAAACAATTATTTATAATATGACATAACGATGTCATATTAGGTGTGTTATACTTCTTGTATCAAGTTAAAGGAGGATAACAAAATGGAATATGAAATTGTAAATCTCGAAGAAAAGAAAGCGGTGGGCATATCAGCCGTAACCAACAACAAATCACCTGAAATGCCGAAGATTATCGGTGGTTTATGGGACGAATTTTATAAAAAGGTCTACGGTGAGATTAACGACAAAACGAATAACAAATCAATCGGTATGTATCATAAGTATCAGCCAAACGGTGACTATACCGTTTCAATATGTGCGGAGGTGAACAGCACAAATCAGAATTACGAAGTGATTACAATACCAAGCGGAAAATATGCTAAATTTATTGTAAAAGGCAACGTTGTTACGGCGGTGCAGGAATTTTGGCAAAAGGTTTGGAATATGAACCTTGACCGTTCGTTTGTGTGTGACTTTGAAGAATACCAAGCAGGTGACGATATGGATAATATGGAGATACATATGTACATTTCTCTTAAATAAATAGATTGACAATTCCTTGTGATGATGATAAAATTTTCACAAGGAATTTTTTTATTGAGAGGATGAAAATAATGGCTATAACAAAAGAATTGTTCGGAACATTGCCAAACGGACAGGATATAACCGCATATTTACTTGATAACGGCAACGGAGTAAGTGCGAGAATTTTAAATTACGGCGGTATTGTCAGAAATCTTTATGTAGAGGACAAGAACGGTGTTAAAACCGACGTTGTGCTTGGACGCGAAACGATGGAAGATTATCTAAATAACGACGGTTTTCTTGGCGCACTTATCGGCAGACACGCAAACAGAATTGCAGGCGGCGAATTTGAGCTTAACGGTACAAAATATAATGTAGGACTTAATGAGGGCAAGAACAGCTTGCACGGCGGAATAAACGGCTTTGATAAAAAGGTTTGGAGTGCGGAAGAAGTTGACGGGGAAGAACCGTCATTGAAACTTTCAATCGTGTCAGAGGACGGTGAGGAAGGTTTTCCGGGAACACTTAAAGTAACTGTTACATATACTCTAACAAAGGGAAATGCACTGAAAATTAATTACAGTTCGGTGACAGACAAGGATACAGTGGTGAATCTTACAAATCATTCTTATTTCAATCTTGCGGGACACGCAAGCGGTACAATCGATAATCAGATACTTCAAATCAATTCGGAATTTTATACACCGAACGACAGTGAATGTATGCCGACAGGCGAAGTACTTTCTGTTATGGGTACGCCGTTCGATTTCAGAGCACCAAAGCCGATAGGACAGGATATAAACGCAGATTTTGAACAAATAGAAATGTTCGGCGGTTATGACCACAATTTTGCGATTTCGGGCAGAGGTTACAGACTTTGTGCCATTGCAAAGTGCCTTGAAAACGGCATAACAATGGAAGTGTATACAGATAAACCGGGTGTTCAGTTATATACATCAAACGGACTTCCGGAGGGGATATATAAAGAAGGTGCAAAATACAGTACACATCAGGCATTTTGTCTTGAAACGCAGTATTTCCCAAACGGTATGAAGAACAGTCACTTTATTGCTCCTATTTTAAAGGTCGGCGATGAATATAATTTTACAACAGAGTACAAATTTATTGTAAAGTAACAGATATTAAAGTAGGCTTTTTGCGTTATTTGTAACATTTTTAATTGACTGATTATACAGTGTGTGGTATAATAAAACAAAGTGGAATGTTTTAAGGAGGGTTTTTGATGTCATACAAAGAAATGACTAAAGAAGAATTACAGGAAATCCGCAAAGAAGTTGCGGCAAAATATGATGAGCTAAAGGCTAAGGGTTTAAAACTTGATATGTCAAGAGGTAAGCCGAATACCGAACAGCTTGATATTTCTATGGGAATGATTGATACACTTACCGACTACAATCTTGTAGGTGAACAAGGCGTTGACTGTCGTAACTACGGTGTGCTTGACGGTATAATTGAGGCTAAAAGACTTCTAAGTGCAATGATTGAATGTCCCGTAGACAATATTATAATTTACGGTAATTCAAGTCTTAATGTTATGTATGACACAGTTGCCCGTTCAATGACGCACGGTGTTATGGGCTCAACTCCATGGGCAAAGCTTGATAAAGTTAAGTTCTTGTGTCCTGTACCGGGATATGACAGACATTTTGCAATTACAGAATTTTTCGGTATTGAAATGATTAATATTCCTATGACTGAGGACGGACCTGATATGGATATGGTTGAGGACCTTGTTTCAAAGGATGAGGCAATCAAGGGTATTTGGTGTGTACCGAAGTATTCAAATCCTATGGGTATAACATATTCTGATGAAACAGTAAGACGTTTTGCAAATCTAAAGCCGGCGGCTGAGGATTTCAGAATTTATTGGGATAACGCATACTGCATACATCATCTATATGAGGACCACCAAGACCACATTCTTGAAATTCTTGAAGAATGTGAAAAAGCAGGTAATCCTGATATGGTATTTAAGTTCTGTTCAACATCAAAGGTTACATTCCCGGGTTCGGGTATAGCCGCTATTTCAGCGTCAAAGGCTAACCTTGACTTTATTAAAAAGCAGATGTCGGTACAGACTATCGGTCATGATAAACTTAACCAACTTCGTCATGCAAGATTTTTCGGTGACTTCAACGGTATGCTTGAGCATATGAAAAAGCACGCAGATATTATAAGACCTAAGTTTGAAGCTGTGCTTGAGATGCTTGACAAGGAACTTGGAGATTTAGGCATAGCAAAATGGACAAAGCCAAACGGCGGTTACTTTATCGGTTTCGATACAATGGATGGTTGTGCTAAAAAGGTTGTTGCTATGTGTAAAGACGCAGGCGTTGTTATGACTCCGGCAGGTGCAACATATCCGTACGGAAAAGACCCTCACGATTCAAATATTCGTATTGCACCGACATTCCCATCAACAGAAGAATTAAAGCAGGCATGTGAAATTTTCGTTACTTGCGTAAAACTTGTAAGCCTTGATAAAATTCTTGAAACAAAGTAATTAATTAATGATTAAATGAGCGTTTACGGAACGCTCATTTTTTGTTAGATAAAATTGACAACGGTATTGTTTTATGATAAAATTATAATTCAATGAATATTATGTTATCATAACTAATGATAAACAGTCGAAAGGAGCATTGAAAAGTGCTTGAACTTAAAAATATAAGTTGGGAAATTCCTGATGGAGATAAAATTTTAAAGGGTATAGATTTAGAAATACCTGACGGCAAAATGACCGTTATAACAGGTCCGAACGGTGGCGGTAAAACTTCTCTTGCAAAGATTATCGCAGGACTCGAAGTGCCTAATTCGGGTGAAATTTTGCTTGACGGTGAGAATATAACCGATTGGGATATTACAAAACGTGCAAAAAACGGCATTGCATACGCATTTCAACAGCCTGTGCGTTTTAAGGGCGTTACAGTAAGAGATTTGCTTAATCTTGCGGCAGAGAGAACATTGTCCGAAAGAGAGATATGCTCCGTACTCGGTGAAGTCGGTCTTTGTGCAAGAGATTATATTGAAAGAGATGTTGACGCAAGTCTTTCGGGTGGTGAAAGCAAAAGAATTGAGATTGCTACCGTTTTATCGCGTGAAAATGCGAAGATACTTGTATTTGACGAGCCTGAGGCAGGTATTGACCTTTGGAGCTTTACAAGTCTTATTGACGCGTTCCAAAAACTTAAAAACGAAAGCGGAAAATCCTTGCTTGTAATATCGCACCAAGAACGTATACTTGAAATTGCGGACTATATAGTTGTGATTGCGGACGGTAATGTTCGTGCATTTGGTGAGGGTAAAGATGTTCTTCCTCAACTTTTGAAAGAAGAAAAAGAGTCAAAGTGTCCTCTCGGTAAGGATAAGAAAGGAGAGAACAACTGATGAATGAAATAACAAGAGAATTTTTGAAAATCGTTTCCGACATTCAAGGCAACGAACTTGAAACGGCGGCATTTAACATTCGTGAGGACAGTCAGTGCGCTGGCAGACAATCTACTCCGAATATAAAGATTGATTCAAAAGAGGACGGACCGGGTCTTGTTATACACATAAGCAAAAATGCACAAAAGGAAACAGTTTATATACCGGCTTGCGTTACACATGGTGATGTAGACGACCTTGTATATAATGATTTTTATGTTGAGTCAGGTGCAGACGTTATTATTGTTGCCGGTTGCGGTGTGCATACATCAGACGGTCACGATGCACGACATAACGGAATACACCGTTTCTTTATCGGTAAAGGTGCACACATTTTGTATAAAGAAAAACATATCGGAACAGGTAAGGGTGTCGGAAAAAGAACGATTGATCCTGTAACAGATGCATATCTTGAAGACGATGCCGTACTTGAAATGGATACAATTCAGCTTAGCGGTGTTGATTCAACTGTAAGAAAAACATCGGGTAAACTCGGTGCAAGAGCAAAGCTTATCATACACGAAAGAATTATGACAGACGGTGATGAAAAGGCTAAAACTGAATTTGAGGTTGAACTTAACGGTGAAGATTCTGGTGTTGATTTGGTGTCACGTTCGGTTGCAAAAGGCAATTCGTATCAGGAATATCATTCGACAATAAAGGGTAACTGCCGTTGTACGGGACATTCCGAATGTGACGCAATACTTGTCGGAAACGGTAAGGTTAACGCCGCACCGGCTTTATTTGCAGGCGATATTGACGCGTCACTTATACATGAGGCGGCAATCGGAAAAATCGCAGGAGAACAGCTTATAAAATTGCAGACTCTTGGCCTTACTTCGGAAGAGGCGGAGGCAAAGATTATCGAAGGCTTTTTGCGTGGTTAAATCACGAAATACACTATTCGTAAGAATAGTGTATTTTCGTATGAAATTATTAGGAAGAAGTGGTCATCTTGAGGCAAATTCCTCAAAATTATTTGTTTAGTAAAATTGATTTAAAAAAACTTATTGTACCGCTTGTAATAGAACAATTTTTGACTATTGCTGTTGGTCTTATAGATTCAATGATGGTTGCGAGTGTCGGAGAATCGGCGGTATCGGCAATATCGCTTGTTGATACTGTAAACATACTTATTATAAACATATTTACGGCACTTGCAACAGGCGGAGCTGTCGTTGCAGGGCAGTATATAGGAATGAAACAGGAGCATAATTCATGCAAAGCAGCGAACCAAACGCTTATATTTACAACGCTTATTGCACTGTTTGTAATGATTATCGTGTATGTGCTGAAAAATTTTATACTTCATACCGTTTTCGGACAGATTGAAGATGATGTTGCAAATTATGCAAATACATATTTGCTCATAGTGTCGGCGTCAATTCCGTTTATCGGAATGTATAACGCGGGTGCGGCTATATTCCGTGCAATGGGAAATTCAAAGGTTTCAATGAACACATCGCTTATTATGAATCTTGTAAACATAGTCGGTAATGCTATACTTATTTACGGTTTTCATATGGAAATTGCCGGTGCGGCAATACCAACGCTTATATCAAGAATAGTTGCGGCGGTTGTGATTGTTGTAAGACTAGGAAATCAAGATTTACAGATACATATTGACCGACCGTTTAAGCTGAAATTCGATTGGCGAATGATTAAAAAGATACTTAGAATAGGAATACCGAATTCGCTTGAAAACTCAATGTTTCAGCTTGGTAAAATATTGGTGCTTACAATAGTAACGGCATTTGGCACAAGAGCTATAACCGCAAATGCGGTATCAAACACAATAGCAATGTTTCAGATACTGCCGGGGATGGCGATATGTCAGGCTATATTAACCGTATCAAGTCAGTGTGTCGGTGCAAACGACTATAAACAGCTTGATTTTTACATAAAGCGACTTATGAAAACGATATATGTGTTTGTCGTTGCAATAAATGTAGTTGTGGTTGCGATACTTCCGCTTATATTAAAAGCGTACAACTTATCAAGTGAAACAACCGAGATCGCAAAACAAATTATATGGTATCACGCAATCTGTACTTGTACGATATGGCCGCTTTCGTTTGCATTGCCTAATTCACTTCGTGCCGCAAATGACGTAATGTTTACAATGATAGTTGCAATTTTGTCGATGTGGATATTCAGAATAGGTGCAAGCGTGGTAATAGCCAAATGGCTCGGACTTGGTGTACTCGGTGTATGGATTGCAATGACGATTGATTGGTTTGTCAGAGCAATTATATTTGTAATACGATACAAATATAAAATAAAAAGTAAATGCAAGATTTAAAACTACCCCATTTTTTATGAAAGAGAATACGAATAATATATTGAAAGATGAAGTTAGAAGAAAGAGTGGCAGAAGCTACAAATGATAAAAAACTGAAAAATGATTTAATCGGTGAATACCAAAATTTCATCTTGGCAGCTGCAAGCAAGGTACTTAAAAGAAGTGTTACGACAAGTGATGATGAGTATATCATTGCTATGGTGGCTTTTGGCGACGCGATTGACGGCTATAATGAAAATAAAGGTAATTTTCTCGGCTTTGCAAAGACTGTTATACGAAACAGAATTATTGACAGTATAAGGCGTGAGGCAAAACATAATTCAGTGCCGTTTTCTGCGTTGGAAAAAAAATTCAGACGGTGAAACGATTGAATTTGAAATACATACCGTTGATAAAAGCGATTTGAAGTGGGAAATTGAATCACTTACGGAGGAACTCAGCAATTTTGAAATATCATTTTTTGAACTTGCGGAGGTCAGTCCGAAAAGTCGTAAAACGAAACGGCTTTGTTTTGATGTGGTGAACTATATTATAAACAACAGTGAACTTGTCGATATAATTATGAATAAGCACATATTGCCGATAAAAGAGATTACCGATAATATAAAGCTGAACAGAAAAGCTATCGAACGTCACAGGAAATACATAATAACGGCGGTTATTGCTATAACTCAGGATTATCCTGCCATTGCCGAATATTTCAATATGAGGGAGGTGTGAAATATGAGCGGAGTTATTGTGTCCGTGAAGGGCAGATATGCGGTTTTGCTTACAAAAAACAGCGATTTTATAAAGGTAAAAAACAAAAATTATTCTGTCGGCGATGAAGTGAAAATACCGCAGTATAAGGGGCAAATTCTTGCGGCTGCGGCAAGTTTTATTGTTGTGTGCGGCGGTATAAGTTCATATTTTGTGCCTGCAAAATATATGAGTGTGGATATTAACCCAAGTGTTATGATGACGATTAATATTTACAACAGGGTTATTAATACAAAACCGCTTAATGATGATGCGGAGATATTGCTTTCAAAAACCGATGTAAGCGGTATGAGTGTGTCGGAGAGTATGGACGAACTTATAAAAAAGTCGGAAGAAATCGGATATTTGAATGAGCATAATAAAGATGTTATCGTTGAAGTGGTTGACGGTATAGGCAAAATTAAATTGCCGGATAAAAATTACGGTGATGTAGAGGTTATTATTGAAAATGCCGATAAAGCCGATTTGAAAAATGCAAAAGAAATGGGTGTATCTATTGCAAAAGCAAGAGCTATTGCCGAATATACGAAACAAAATGGCGGCAGTATAGAAGAAAATGTGCATAAACTTGAAAATCAGTCTGTAAAAGAGATTAGAAGAAATCTTGAAAATAAATCGGAAGTCAAAACCGAAAGCAAGACTGAAAATAAAGCAGAAGTTAAACAGGAAAGTATACCTGTTCAAAAATCTGAAAACAAGAATATTTCAAATAGTGTACAAATACTTCAACCGACCGTTCGAACAAAAAACGAAACTGTACCGACAAAAGAAGTACAAGAAGTAAGCAGAGTTACAAATGTAAGACAATCGAAAAATATCGACACAGTAAGTAAAAAGGTTAATACTTTGATTACAGAAGAAAAGTCGAATGATACGATATTTGATAATTCTATAACAAAAACATTGCCTGATTCGATTCAAGAAGAAACTAAAATTACAGATAAGCCACAGGTAAAAAATGATACTGTACCCGAATCTGAAGAGCCTACGGTTAGACCGATACATGAAGATAAGTATAAATCGGACAATCAATGTGAAATAGTTGTTCCGTCGGAAACAGTTAAACCTATAAAAACGACAGAGCCGAAACAAGACGAGCTGAAAGAAGAAATAAAACCACAGACAAGTCACGGCGGTCATACAACATCCGGTAACAGACCTAATAATTCAAATCAAAATCAAGATAAACCGTTGGACAACAATACGGATAAACCTAACGGTGATACGGAAATTAATCCGCCTATACCTGATAATGGCAATAAACAGCCGCCACAGGACAATCCTAATAATCAACCGCCACAACCACAAAATCATGATAAACCGAATGATATATATAAAGACAATACACCGCCACAACCGCAAAGACCGAATTTTGACGGCGGTAATGAACCACCGAATAAACCTTACGAAAATCCACAGCCACCGCCAGACAACGGTAATCTGTCACATGAGCCGAACGGCGGAAATAATCAGTCACCTGATTTTAATGAACCGACAGGTCCGAATAAATCAAATGATTTTGGAGGAAGTAAGAACGATATTCCACCGGAACAGAATGACGGAAATGTTTTTTTACCGCCACCGAGTGAACCGCATGGAAACGGTGAAGATTCAATGCCACATTTTGACGGAGAATAATTTGAAATGCAGAAACAAAAAGTTTCTGCATTTTTTTATAAAAAATTTTCATATTACCCCAAAAATTTCGATATAAATTGCGAATTATATATCAAAACGAAGTTTAGGAGGAATTTTTATGAACAAAGTGCATCGCAAAATTACGGCTTTGCTGACTGCAAGCTTTATGACAGTTATGTCAATGGGTGTTGTGTCGGCGCAAACAGATAATAATGCACAAATTAAAAGCATAGATGCCGAAAACGGAACTGTAACGGTAGATGTTACAAAAAGCGGTAGTTATAAAATATATGCGGCGGTATATAAAGATAAATTATTACAAGGACTTTATACGGTTGACAGTATCACAAGCAGCGGAGTATTTAACTTCGGTAAAGAGATTGAATTTGACGAAGATACCGAAACATTGAAGTGCTTCATATGGGACGGAAGTATGAAACCTGTAGGCGAGATATATAAAGGCGGTGTTTCAGAACCGACAGAAAATCCGAGCACGACACAGACACCAAGTGTAACAAAAATGCCTACTGTAACGGATGGACCAACCACAACAAAAACGCCTGCTGTAAAGGATGAACCGACCACAACAGACGCACCAACTGAAACATATGAGCCAACCGCAACGGAAACACCGAGTGAAACAGCTCAACCGACCACAACAGATACACCAACAACAACGGCCAATCCGACAACATACGGAGCTGTTATAACATTAAGTGATGACGGAATAGCCGTTGACGGAACAGGTGCAACAGCGGAAGGCTCTGTCGTAACCATTTCACAAGCCGGTGAATACACAGTGACAGGTAGCTTGTCAGACGGTCAAATAGCGGTAGCATTGCCTGCAAAATCAGATGAAGTTACTATAAACCTTGAGGGCGTGAATGTAACCTCAACAACAGGTGCACCGTTTGCGGCAACAAAAGGTAAAGTTGACCTTTCGGCTAAAAAAGGCACGACAAATTCATTCACATCAACCGCAACATACAATGAAGAAACAGTCAATGCGTGTGTATACAGTAAAAATGATTTGACGATAAAAGGTAAAGGTACACTTAAGGTAAGCTCAACATATAACAACGCAATCGGCTGTAAGGCTGACGTTACAATAAAGAATTTGACGTTGAACGTAACCGAGGCTGCGAACAACGGTATAAAGGGTAATGATTCGGTAACTGTCGAGAGCGGTAATGTAACTGTAAATTCAAACGGTGACGCGATAAAATCAGACGAAGATCCTGCATATGACGGCGATATATTAGAGGGCGGAACTGTTAAAATCGCAGACGATACAGTTACATTGACAACTGGAACGACCACAAAGGACGGCACAACATCAACAAGTGACGGTATCAAAGCATCAATGCTATGTGATATATCGGGCGGTACAATAAACATCACATCAACAGGCAACGCTATAAAAGCGAACGCGTCAAGCATAGACGAGGACAATCCGACAATCGCAGACGGTGACGGAAGTATTAATATCACAGGCGGTACAATCAATATGTCAGCCGGCGAGGACGGTATAAAGGCAGTAAAGAGCGTTAATGTATCAAACGGCGAAATTACAATTATAAAAGCTAAAGAAGGCATACAGGTAAATGAAGTTACATATGAATCAGACGGAACAACCTTAAAAAAATATATACAGGGAAGTATAGGAATAAGTGGCGGAACATTTAATATAACAAGCAGTGAAGACGGTATTCAGTGCGGTACAGGTAATATCACGATTACAGGCGGAGATATAACGGTTGATTCAAAAATGGATTGTATTCAAGCTGAAAATATTATGAATATCTCTGACGGTACATTTAATTTGAAATCATACGGCGGAGCACCTGCAACGGTATCTTCAAATAATTCATCTACAACAGACAGCTGTAAAGGTGTTAAAGCAGGAAGTCTTGTAAATATCAGTGGCGGTACATTTAATATAAACACATATGATGACGGCATACATTCAAATAACACTGTTCGTATATCGGGCGGTGATATAGATATTGCCGCAGGTGATGACGGTGTACACGGCGACAGCTATTTGTATATAACAGATAATGCGGATATAAACATAACAAAGAGTTATGAGGGTATTGAGGCTGCAAAAATATATGTACAAGGCGGTAAAACGTGTATCGTGTCAACCGATGACGGTGCAAATGCGGCAGGTGATGAGCCGACAGCGGACGCAATTACTCTAAGCAGTGATGATATAGCCGAATTTGCAGGACCGGGCGGTTTTGGCGGCGGAAACCAAGGACCTAACTGGGGCGGTGAGGACAGTTCAAGCTACGGTTATCTTGAAGTTTCAGGAGGTCTGCTTTATATTGAAGCCGAGGGTGATGGATTTGACTCAAACGGTGACGGTGTAATCACTGGCGGTATTGTACTTGTAAACGGTCCTACAAGCGGCGGTAACGGCGTATTTGATGTAGGCGACAATAACAATACTTTGACGATAACAGGCGGTATTGTAATCGGTGCAGGTACATCTGATATGGCGGTCACACCAACGGCGGCAACAAATTCACAGTATTATGTTGTTACGTCTGCTTCAACGTCAGGCGGCGGTGGTTTTGGCGGCGGATTCGGTGGAGGAAGTTTATCAAGTTCAGGATTTTCAACACAGTCAGCCGGAAAGGCATTTAAGCTTACAGATTCAAGCGGTAATGAGATAGTAACTTATGTACCGTCAAAGCAATATTCTTGGGTACTTGTATCAACACCTGAAATGTCAAGCGACACATATACTCTAAACTATGGCGGTTCGGTAACAGGCGGAACGTTCACAAACGGAAACTACGGCTTGGTTACAGACGGAACATATTCGGGTTCAAGCACAATTTCATTGTCAGCTAAACAATAATATATTGATGAAAGAAAGCAGTTCATATAATATGGACTGCTTTTTTGTATGTAAATGTATTATTTTGGTTTACAATTTATGCAACATATGTTATTATAATAGTAAGAAGTGCTACTGCAATGATAAAATGAGGTGAAATATATGAAAAAAATAATTAAGGCAATAACACTATTTTTACTAATAGCTATTTTCGGTGAAGTATCATATGCTGCAGAATACTTAAACAGTGTTGAATTTACTGAAAAGTATATGAATAATGACGTAATGTGGAGTGGCAGAGAATGGATTACAGATACGTATCCACCGAAAATATCGCAAGATGCTACTGAATTTATGAGTGTAGAAGAAAATGAAGACGTCAAGGAAGAACTAAAGAATTATTGTTATAATTATGTGTGGACGGGAAACGATTATTTGGTATATCAAAGCAATCCTGATTATAGGAAATATAATATGCAAAAGTATTTGTACAGACTTTCAGCTGATTTTCAACAAATATTAAATATATACGAAATTCCGAATTGGATAACTCAAATGGCTTTTATAGATGACAAGATTTATATATCAACAAAAAATGTATATCCCAAAAAAGATGGAGATCGAGTTATTGGCATTAGTTCCGATGATTATGGTATTTATTATAGTACAGACTATTTTGAATGGAGAAAACTTGATTTTGAAGGGTGTGATTTAATTGAGTTTAGAAATCAACTGTTTGTTGGTAATAATTTATGTTTTAATGACGATGTGATTAAAATTTTATATGAAACATATTCAGGTTATCCTAAATACAAAGTAGGTCAATATCTTTGTGAAATTGACTATAGAAATGAGTATAAAACTGATAATAATACAGTGTTAGCATTCTCGAATGACGGCATATATTGGGCATATATGATTGTAGATAAGGCAAATATACAAGGAGTATCAGAATTAGGCGATGAAATATTGATACAAAAAGATTATAGAAATTATTATGCTTGCAATAAGGAAGAAGTATTTTCACAACTGCGTGAAAAATTGCCTAATAATCCTGTTTATGTGAAGTTTAACGATGATATTCTCGGCTTTGACGTACCGCCGATTATCGAGGACGGCAGTACGCTTGTACCTATGAGATTTTTGTTCGAGCAAATGGGAGCAGATGTTGAATGGGATAGTGAAACTCAAACAGCAACAGCAACGCTTGATAATAAGGCATTGACATTCTCAATAGATAACGTCAATGCGAGAATAAATAATAAACCCGCTAAAATGGACGTGCCAGCAAGACTTGTAAACGGCAAAACAATGGTACCGCTACGCTTCCTTTCGGAAAATATGGGATATGACGTAGATTGGGACGCCGATAGTAGAACAGCAATGATAAAATGAGGTGAAATATATGAAAAAAATAATTAAGGCAATAACACTATTTGTTATAATAGCTATTTTCAGTGAAGTATCATATGCTGCAGAATACTTAAACAGTGTTGAATTTAACAGAAAACATATGGATGAAAATATAATATGGAGTGGCAAAGAATGGATTACGACTTCATATCCACCGAAAATATCACAAGATGGAACAGATTTTACGGAAGTAGAGGGAAATGAAGAAATACCTAATATAATGAAATTTGGCCAGTTCGGGTATAAGTATGTTTGGACCGGTAGCGATTATTTGGTTTATAAGAAGCATCATGGTTATCTTGATGCTAATCACACAAAATATATGTATAGGCTTTCCGAGGATTTTAATACCATATTGAATACATATCAAATTCCTAATCTTATAAATAATTTGGAATTCATAGATGATAAGATTTTTATAGCAACGGAAAATGTTTTACCTATGTATAGAGTTAACGGTGACCCTTCCAGTGGTATTTTGAAAGCATATAGATTTTCATTTGAAATTTATTATAGCACAGATTGTGTTGAATGGACAAAAGTTGAAAATGACATAATAAAATCATTCTATGGTGATGGTATTAATATGCAAAAGATAAATGATAAATTATTCATTAATCATATGCTATATTCTGACGACAAGCTCATTGATATAAAATATGAAGCACATGAACCTTGTCGTGTAAGTAAAGTAGGTTCATACATTTGTGAAGTGGTGCCTGATAATGAATATAAAACTGAAAACAATACTGTATTAGCATTCTCAAATGATGGTGTATATTGGGCGTATCTTCCTATAGATATAAAGACGAACGTTATACAGAAAGTATTCGAATTAGGAGATGAGATAGTAATAGAAGACTATCGTGACTATTATGTTGGTGATAAGGAAGAAGTATTTTCACAGCTGCGTGAAAAATTGCCTAATAATCCTATTTATGTGAAGTTTAACGGGGATATTCTCGGTTTTGATGAACCGCCGATTATCGAAGATGGCAGCACGCTTGTGCCTATGAGATTTTTGTTCGAGCAAATGGGAGCATATGTTGAATGGGATAGCGAAACTCAGACAGCAACAGCAACGCTTGATAATAAGGCATTGACATTCTCAATAGATAACGTCAATGCGAGAATAAATAATAAACCCGCTAAAATGGACGTGCCAGCAAGACTTGTAAACGGCAAAACAATGGTACCGCTACGTTTCCTTTCGGAAAATATGGAATACGATGTAGATTGGGATGCCGATAGCAGAACGGCGATTGTGAACTCATAATTGCCAACGACAAGAAAATGTGATAATATTAATGTATCATTACACAAAGAGGTAAAAGGATATGAAAAGAACAGCATTTTCTTCACATAACGAGTTATATGTTCAATATTTGAAAAGTGAAAACAAGCACAATATGTCTGTTCAGCATTATCATGATACTTACGAAATATATTTGCAGTTATCGGGCAAAAGGTACTTGTTTTACGACAACACCTGTTACACGTTGGAGCGTGGCGATTTAAGACTTACAAAAGTACACAGTATGCTCATAAATACTATATGCCGATAGAAGAAATTACGGAATATACAGGCTTTTTTTATCAATACAGCGTACGTGAGTGTTTAAAAGCGTATACAACAAACCACCGAGAACATTTAGAAAAAATCAAAGATACTGTAAGGGAATATGCCGAGCTTGAAGGACTTGCGGAAGATGAGGTGAAAGACCAAGAGGATTTTCATGGAGATATTGGTTTAGCACCGGCGGAAACAGCAAAAACGCTCAAAAATCCGAAGTCATTAAAAACGGCAGGATTTATGCCAGAAGAAGATGCTTTGCTTGAAGAAATAATCAGCAAAATAAATGAACGGTTTGACGGTATTTTTTCGGAGGGCGACAGAGTCATCGTTGAAACACTTTACAACAGGGCAAAGGAAAACAAGAAACTAAACCGTCAGGCACAGAAAAATGATGAGGAAGTTTATACAAAGTCGATATTCCCTGAGGTGTTTAAGCAGGTTGCACAGGATTGTTATATAGAACAGATGAAGGCGTTTTCAAAATTGTTTGAGGATAAACGTTTTTATGACACGGTTATGGCAACATTGGCACAGGAAACATACCGTCATTCAAATGACTGTGCCTTATAAAAATATTAAATCGCCACAACAGATATAACGCCTGTAGGACTGAACTTTAAAGCAGTAAAAGCTTATTCAAAAGCACAATTTGATTATATTAAAATTTATATAGTAAAAATCTCCGATGAATAAATATCGGAGATTTTTTATACAAAGGTTATGAGATTATCATTGTTAAGTAAATCGTCACATTCAAATATACTTAAACCGTGCATCAAAGCATAAATTATAATTCCGTCGCGGCGGTCGCGTGAATCAAGAATAGCAAATTTTGCAATACGCAAAAGCAACTGTGTTTCTTCAAAAGTCAAGTGCATACCGAATGAAATCGCAACGAGTGTATCACGTTTTGCATTTCTTTCACCGTTGAAAATTTTATAAACATATTCACCGATACCTGAATTTTTAGCGACTTGTGCAACGGTTATATTTTTTTCGTTCATCAATTCGTTTAAATAGTCAATAAGCGATTGTGATAAAAAATCTTGTTCATGCAAATCAAGAAAAGCCTTTATATCATCGGCATTTTTCAAGCCGTCGAGTAATTCTTGAGTTATGGTTTTCATTGACAATCCTCCTAACATTGTATTATACTTACAGTATAGTATAAATCGACATTATTTGCAAGAGGGGAGTGGACGAATTTGGAAGATTTTGTTTTAGAAAAAGTATTAAAGAATGATGACAGGCAGAAAATCGAAGTGATTTACAATCCGAAAACAAATCAACGATTTATAAAGCGTTCTGTAAATGATGATATTAGATATATCTATAAAATGCTTCAAAAAATCAATAACAATCATATTCCGAAGATATATGATGTGGAATTGACGGATAAAACCGTTGTGATTGAGGAGTTTGTTCAAGGTATAACATTAAATGAATTTATGGAAAATCACTTTGAATTTGCAAAAGGTCAAATAAATTCGATAGCCAAACAGCTTGTATCTGCAATGGAGGCTTTGCATAAGTGCAGTATTATACACAGAGATATAAAGCCAGACAACATAATTATGAACTCTGAAGGACATATTTGGCTGATAGATTATGATATTGCAAGAATTGTAAACAACGAAGTCAGAAAAGATACAACAGTTTTGGGAACGGTCGGATATGCACCTGTCGAGCAATTCGGTATGATGCCTACCGATTATAAAACCGATATATACGCATTCGGTGCAACAATAGAACAGCTTATGAAATATTCGGGCGCGAAAGGCAGACTTTTAGGGATTGCTCAAAAATGCAAACGTCTTGATCCAATGCAAAGATACCAAAGTATCAAACAGCTTAAACGAGCTATGTCAATGCAATTTATTAACGGTGTGACAATCGGTTTGACCATTTTAATTTTGTGCATAGCGGTTGTGAGCTGTGTGTTTGTGATGAATTTAAAGACACATATCGAAAACAGATATGACGATTATATCGGAACGTGGCATAATGACAGCAATGTTTCGCTTGAGGTTTTGAGTGTGGATAATAACATAATGACGTTTAATTTAAAGCAACAGCAGGATAACGGCGGTATATACAGTATAAACAATGTTACGGCTGAGATAAATAATAATACGGTTGATTTTCATACAGACAACACTGACGGAACTCTAAAATTAAACGGTAATGAAATAACTGTCAAAACGACGTCCGATACAAAATCATCAAGTTCAATAAATGCTGATGAGGTTTTGAAAAAAGATATTCAGATGAATGTAAACGGAAACAGAGTTATACTTGAAAATAATCCTGTGCTTATGATTGACGATGAAATATATGTTCCGTATGATACATTCCCGCGTGAGATAAAACTTGACGCATATTATGACAGCGGAACTTGGGCAGGTGACAGCGAAAAGCGAATTACAATAATGAATGACAAGACAATAATATTCTTTTCGTCATTTGATGATATGGATTGGAATTTGTATGTGACGCATGATGAAAATATAAAAACATCGTATCCGTACGAGTATGAGCAAATAACAATATCTTCTTGTCAGCCTGCCGAGATAAACGACACAATATATATTCCTTTGAAAATATTTGCCGAACAATTCGGTGCGGAAGTGGAATATGATAAGGAAAAAAGAACTGTGAACGTTAAGGCAGATACAAGCGGAGAGTGTAAATCGATTAATGATATCTTGTCAATACAGGCTTTCACAAGCGAGCAGGCATACGATATGGCAAAGACGAAGTATGATAATTTGTTGAGTACGGATGGAATGCCGCATTATAATCATAAAGGTAAATATTATATGTTTTTGACCGGAGCGTCTTCAACGGTTGATGTGTATTACAACGGAATGTTGGAAATAAATTAAAATTGGACAAAAAGTACAAGACTTTCTATATGAATACCGATATAATGAAAACGGTAGATATAGAAAGTCTTTTTTGTTACATTTCATCAATATGTTCCGCAAGAATTTTAACGGTTTTGCGAAAAGAATTGTAGGCTGACGGATTTAAAGAACGAGCAACCGAATCCATTTGTTCAAGAAAATTGTCTGATTTGTTTGCCGAGTCTATTAAAAGATAATCTATACTGACATTTAAAACCGTTGCGATACAAAATAATGTATCTAAAGAAAGCTTTCTTGTACCACGTTCGATATGCCCGAGAAAACCTGTGGAAATGTCGCATATTTCTGCCAATTTTTCTTGGGTGTATCCGCGTTCTTTGCGAGTAGATTTAATTTTTTCGCCGAGATTGACGTAATTGATATTGTTCACTGAATCGCCTCCTTTATATTATTTTAATATAATTTGTTGTTCATTGACACAATATACAAGACGTAAACCTTGACAAGTAGACAAAATATGATATAATACTTATAGAATAATTAAAATTAGGGAGGTATAACGATGAGCAAATTTTGCACAAAGTGCGGAAAAGAATTGACTGAGGATACTAAATTTTGCATGAATTGTGGAACTAAAGTTGAAAACGAGGATAGTATCATTCAGAAGACACAAAATAATTTACTGAATGAGCAGACACAAAATTTGAAAGACGAAACGATAAAAGCTGCAAAGAATGTAGTAAATAAATCGCAGGAGTTTTTGCAGAGCGAACAGATGCAGAACGTAAAAAACAGTGTTGTTGAAAAAGCAAAACAGACGCAAGAATATTTGAAAAGTGATGAATTTAAAGCGGTAAAGGACGAAACTGTCAATAAAACAAAAAATGCCGTGAAACGCTTCTTTGAATGTAATATAAATAATAATGATGATTACGTCAAAACAGAAAAGAAACGAAAATCATGTATTTATACAATTATCACATTTATAGCCACTACACTTATATTAATTCCGTTTTATGATAAAGCATTTTGGTTTGATGACGGTGTGCTGAAATTGATACTAAACATATTATCCGTATTGTCGGTAGTAACAAAAGTATTAGTTTTGCCTGTTTGTATTATAGCATTTATAAAATATAATTTTATAAATAAGGAATTAATTAAATATCTTGCATTAAACCCTAATTTAACAAAACAAAGTGCTAATATGAAAAAGTCGGCAATAGTATTGTTTATATCGTTAATCATATGTCTTGTAATGACTCCTGTTATGGATAAAGTAAATACGGTTGCACTACATAAAAATTTAGATGACAATTCAAATACTTCAAGCACAGAAACATCAAGCAGTGCGAATAGCAGTTATAAAGATAATGGCAGTACAGAATATAGTACAAGCAGTGAAACAACGGCTAACAAGTACAAAAAAGATGATGATTTTATAATAGAGTATCTTGAAAAAATTAATTATGGATTTGATTATACAATTGAAGATACAGATGAATATAATAGATACATTATATCGGGAGTAGCAAAAAAAGGATTTGAACACGTTCCTAATCAGTTAATTGTGTATTTAGTATGGATTGACGAAGATGATAATGTTGACGGAAAACAAAAAGAAGCAACAAGAGAAGAACAAAAAACAAGATTGATTTCGGAAATGCACGAAAATCCGCTTTGGAACGCACCACCGCTGCAATAATAGTAGGGAGGTATTACAATGAATAAATTTTGCAAGAACTGCGGAAAAGAATTGGCAGAGGGGACTAAGTTTTGTATAAATTGCGGAACTAAAATTGAAAATGAAGAAAACAATAAAAAACATACGAAAAAGTTAATAATTGTATTGCTGATATTATTGATTGCGTGTCTTATAATTATATCTGTTGCTAAAAATGTTTTAACGCCTGACAGTCATAAAGAAAATGAGCAACAAAGTGAGCAACAAACAGATAACACTTTAGCAAAAACAACAGCCAAAACAAGCATGGATTACTCAAAGTATATAGGTACATATACAGTTAAAAATGAGGAAGGAACAAAATACGAATCACAGCACACATTAAAAATTAAAGAAATAGATGGAAAAATCATTGATTTTGAGTATGCGTATACACCTCCAAGACACGATGTGGAAATGACAGCGACTCAAGGAAACTTTATTGATGAAACTACCGCTTTGGCTGACGGAACATACAAGATTGACGGTCAGTTAAGTGAGATAGCCTACAAATTCAAATTTAATGAAAATTCCGTTGAGTGTAAATTTTACGAACCCGGAAAGGAAGACGGTGTTGAATATACTACATTTAATTTGGACGCAAAGGATAGCAGTAATTCTGGTTCCCAAACAGATGATTATACAGTTATAGACACATCAACAGGGACGGAAAATTCATATACCGAAGTTCATAAAAAAGGTACAGGAAGACAGTTTAAAATGACCATAGAAGAATTTATTGAAAAACACAATCAAATGGTGCAGGATAAAGGATATGCCGAAAAAGAAGAACAAGATAAAAGCTTTAAATGGGACGATGTGGCATTTTACGAGTATCCTATCAGTTTAGACCAAGCAATTGTTGAAGAAGCAAAAATATTTGGTGAAGATGTGATTGCTTACTCATTCTGGAATGTAAGTAAAAATTCCGGAGTGAACGATTCGGCATTGGGAGTATTATGTTATAAAGATACAAAAAAAATATTTATGGTTTTCTGCCAAGTATCAGATAAGTGGTATGAAGTAGATAATACGAGGTATGTAAAGAAAAAACAATCCGCAGAAACAATAGATGATTATGATAACTTACCTGTCAGATTTGTTGATTTCGCATCTGATGAAGCAAAAATTGTAAATCCTAAGATGAGTAATTTCAGTAGTCTATTAAAAGAAACGGGAACAAGAAATATTAATTATAAAGATAATGTTATGTACAAATTTTACGGCGGTAGTACCAAAAACGGATATGTAGCTCATTTGTTAGCAATGTGTGCGTGTGACAAAGACTTCAATGGTAATATTAATATGTATCTTAATAAAATGAAATGATACTCATATAAAAAACTCCGATGTATTTCACATCGGAGTTTTATCATGCAAAATTTATGCAACAGCATAGATTTTAACTTCGGGATTGCCATTCCAAAGTGGCTGTAAACCTACAAAAACATCATTTTTGAGTCGGGGGGCGAACATATTCTTGGACAATTTTATGCTGATAATTCAAGGCTATGTCTGTACTTTCAAGGCTCATTTTTTTGTATGTGTTTATTTGCTTAAAACAGTACCGTCTGCAATGGTTATTGTGTGACCGTTGAAGTTTATTGTACCGTTGTTTTCAAGACTTGTTACAGTACAGTCGCCTGTCAAAGTCCAAGTACTGTCGGAGTCGATTGTAACAACTGCATTATTATCAACAGCAGTGCCGTTTTGTGCGTTGTCAATGATGTTTATTGTACCTGTAAAATCAGATGAATCTGTAAGAGTCATATTAAGAGTGGAAACGGTATCTACTGCAATATCGCCGTTAAGCGTTTGATTTGACGCGGTAAATTCAACTTGTGCGCCGTTTGCGCCTGCTTTGCCCCAACCTCTTGCAGCGCTGTTACCTGTAACACGCATTAAATAAGCGTCAGCGTCTTTGTTGGTAATATCAACGTTTGACAAATTGATGATTGAGTGAGTATTTGTAATATAGAACATATCTCCGTTATTACCTGTCAGAGAACCGCCTGTCATATCAAATTCGGATGTTCCGACTTCTGCGTCACCTGACATTGATTGATAAATCATAACGTTGTGTACGTTTTCGTCAGAACTGCTGCCTTCCGTAGAACTCATATTGCCCGATATGTCACAATTATTAAGCTTGATTGAGTTTTTACCCTCAATTACAAGTGACTCAGAATTGTTTGCGGTAAGAGTGGCATTTGAAACAGTTATGTCGGCTGTTGAATATACGGCAGGGGAGTTGTAACCGTTTGAAGTATAAGTACCCTTGTCAACAACCACTGTACCGCCGCCTCTGTCCGAACGAATTGCTGCGGCAGAGTTGCCGCTTGTGTTTACAGTTAGGTTTGCAGCATTTGTTGTACCGCCGCCTGTTGTCTGAATACCTCCGGAATTATCGGCAGTTGTTGTAATAGTTGAATTGGATACGTTTACAGTTGTGCCTGTGCCGTAACTGAAGATACCGTTACCGTTTTGTGCAGATGAGTTTACTGTTGCATTTTTAATTGTAACATTAGCACCGTTTGTTGCAAGCAATGCGGCATTTTGACCGTAGAAATCGCCGTCCTCTGTATTTGACGAAGAACCTGCCGACTTGTCGACTGTTACAGAATCAAGTGTAACTGTTGCACCGTCAATACGAAGTGCGTTTTCGTCATCACCTGTTGAAGAATATGATGTTGATGAATATGTTCCGCCCTCAGTGATTGTTGTAGCAGATGTGCCTTGTGTTACATAATAAGCTGAGCACCTGTAACGGAGCTTTCAGGTGAAAATTCTATATCACTCATACCGGAAATAAGTCCTTTTACGTATGCTTGTGATACTACATTATAATACCAAGCATCACTTGCAACATCGGTGAACGGAATTGATACATTCATATCACCTTGCGGTTGTTCGCCGTTAGGCATTTGCGGTGGCTGTTCCGTAGTATCGGCAAATGCCTCAGGCATTATCGAAGTAAGCAAAGCCACTGTGATTAATAGAGTTGTAATTTTTTTCTTTAACATTTTAATTCCTCCTTTATTTCGTTTCCATAATTGAAGTATAAGACAGAAACCTTAAAAAAACATTAAAATTCAAAAATAAATATAAATTTTTTTTATAATCTATTTACATTAAAAAAATAAACATATATAATTAAGTAAAGATTTTACAATCAACAAATTATTTGTTTTGGGGAAAATATAATTAACGGAGGGTGATTATTATGAAAAAGTTATACAAATCTGATGTTGACAGAAAGCTCTGCGGTGTTTGCGGAGGAATAGCGGAATATTTGGGGATTGATTCAACGATAGTGAGATTAATTTGGGTTGTGCTTGTAGTTTTCTTCGGAACGGGAATTTTGGCATACATCATTGCCGCACTTGTTATTCCCGATTATCCGAATAAAATAATATAGTAATTTTGCGGAGGAAAATATGAATATAATACTTATTCGTTCCAATAAACGAAAAAACAGCACTACATATAATTCGGCTGAATATCTTATATCTAAGCTGGAAAATGTTGATAAAGTTTATGAATTTACTTTGCCGGAGGATATGCCGCATATATGTTGCGGATGTTATGCGTGTATAAAAGGCGATGAGGAAAAGTGCGGTGGATATAAATATTTGAAACCTATATTAGACGCATTCGATGATTCAAGTCTTATTATATTCTGTTCGCCTGTTTATGTAGGTCATATTCCCGGTCAAATTAAAAGTTTTCTTGACCATTTTGGATACAGGTGGTTGGTTCATCGTCCCGATTTTAAAATGTTGAAGAAACGAGCCGTTATAATTGCAAGTGCAGGCGGCGGAGGCTTAAAAGCAACGGTTAAAGACATAAAGGACAGTATGGATTATTGGGGAGTCGCAAGAACTTATTCTGTCTGTCAAGGTGTTTGGGGATATTTTTGGGACAATATGCCCGATAAATTTAAAAATTCGCTTTTGAAAAAACTTGATAAAACAGCAAGAAAAATAAATAAGACTTCCGAAAAGGTCACTATGTCATTAAAAGTTAAAATGTTATATACGATGTTTTCAAAATTGCATTTAAAAAGAAAAATGACAAATGTTGATGATGAATATTGGATTAAAAATTATAAAACGGAGTGGTAAAGGATGAAAATTAAAAAGGTAGTTTCGGGACTTTTGGCATTGTCAATAGCTGTTGGCAGTATGTATGTCGTATCAGCTAAAGACCAATATGTAACAAGAGGTCAGGTTGCGGATATGTTATTGGTTGCGGCAGACGATTATAACCCGAATGTGAAGAAAGAGGATATTATACAAGGATATGAGGACGGCGAACTTCACGAAGATTGGAATGTAACAAGAGCAGAGGCACTTGTTATGTTAAAGCGTGCTTTTGGAAAAATGCCTGAACTGAACGAGTACACAAAACGTATAGCAATACCTAAAGAAGATTTTACGGACATACCGAAGTGGGCAGAAACCGAACTTGCGGACGTATTTGACGCAGGTATTGTGGCAGGAACTTCTGAGGGAGTATTTTCACCTGATGAAAATGTAACCGATACTCAAATGGATTTGTTTATAAAAAGAACATATGCGGTTTTCGGCAGCAATTTAAAAGACGATTTTTATGCAACGGTTAATAAAGAAGCACTAAACAATTTTGAAATAAAACCCGGTAGATTGATTGCAGGTAATGCATACAGCTTAGATGATACAAATACAGAGCGAATAAATGATTTGCTGGCAAATATCATAAACCAATCACACGCAAAAGGTACGAAAGAACAGAAAATAGCTGACTTATACAACAATATAACAGATACGGAATCAAGAAATAAAGCAGGTATTACTCCAATAAAACAGTATCTTGATAAAATTGATGAAGCAAAGACAATTAAGGATTTGAACGAAATAAACAGTGAATTGATTAAGGAGCTTTGTATATCGGCATTGGGTGATTTTTCGGTAACGGCTGATTTTAAGGACAACACAAAAAATATACCGGATTTTTATATGATAGCACCGATATTGCCGAAAGACATATATATGTCGGACAATGCGGAGCAGATAAAAGCATACAAAGATTATTTGACTGAAAATTTAGTATTGAGCGGAGAAACTAAAGAAAACGCTCAAAAACATTCAGAGGCATATTTTGATTTTGAAAAACAGCTTGCCGAGAGTATGCTTGATACACAGGATAATGCTGATGTTGACAAAATATACAATCTGTATACATTGGAAGAATTGCAGAAAGCAGTACCGAATATGGATATTTCAAAAATATTAAAGGATTCGGAATTGAAGTATAACGGTAAAATCCTTGTTTCGGACGTTGGTCTGTTGGAGAAAAACGGAGAACTTTATAATAAAGACAATATTGATGTTTTAAAGACAAGAGCCAAACTTATAGTATTGTTGGGTTGGGGCGAAACGTTAAATGAAGAATTTACACAAGTGTCAACCGATTTCCAAAATGCGTTTTACGGAACAGAGGGAAGTTATAACGCGGAGGAAAAAGCAACTATAACAATAGAAAACGTTATGTATGACTATCTTGGCGAATTATATGCTCAAAATTATTTCAGCAAAGAGGCAAAACAAAATGTTGAGAAAATGATAAGTGACATAATAGATGTATACAGAACAAGGATTGAAAAGCTTACATGGATGAGCGATACCACAAAGGAAAAGGCATTGAAAAAACTTGATACAATGCAAATTAATGTAGGTTATCCGGAAGATGTTCAGTCATATATGGACGATGTTGAAATTAAATCAGCTGCAGACGGCGGAAGTTATTTTGAAAATATGCTTGCAGTCTCCAAAGAACAGGTGAAAAATTTGATTGAACATCAAGACGAACCGATAGATAAAAATGATTGGGGCATGGCTGTTTATACGGTTAATGCAATGTATGACTCATTGGCAAACAGTATAACATTCCCGGCTGGAATATTACAAGCACCTATATATGATGTAAAAGCGTCATATGAAGAAAATTTAGGTGGCATCGGATATATTATTGCACATGAAATTACACACGCATTTGACAATAACGGTGCTAAATTTGACGAAAACGGTAATGCGACTGACTGGTGGACAGAAGAAGATTACAGTGCATTTTCAAAACTTTGCAAGGATGTTGAAGCTTTTTATGACGGAGAAGAGGCGGCACCGGGAATTGCTGTGAACGGCGAGCTGACATTGAGTGAAAATATAGCCGATTTGGGTGCGGTATCTTGTATAACGGAAATAGTTTCTCACCTTGATAATCCGAATTACGAGGCATTATATAAATCAATAGCAAGAACATGGGCGTCAAGCTCAAGCCGTGAATATATGCAATATATTTCCCAAACAAATGTTCATTGCCTTGATAAATTGCGTACAAATCGTACTATTGTAAATGACCAGAAATTTTATGACACATTTGGCATAAAGGAAAATGACGGTATGTATGTCGCTCCTGAGGACAGAGTGAATATTTGGTAAAATAAAATATTAAGTTAAAGGCAATTCGGAATTTTCGGATTGCCTTTGTTTATTTTTGTGATAAACTAAAATTTGGAGATTACAATGGAGCTTGGAGTATTTAATGACAACACAGACAAATAAAAATACAGAAATATTGTTGCAGATAAGATTTATTGTGTAAAGTTTTAAATTTAATGTGGATTGGAAAGAAAGCATACAAACAGTTACAATCACAAAGAATACAGCAGTTGCTCCGACAATAGAACCGACTCGCGTCCGGAAATAGCAAACAAACTTGACAATATGGCGGATTATGATACAGTATATAATTTATAATACAGAAAAAGGAAAGTATTAAGGTACTTTCCTTTTTCTATGTACTACATTTTAAAAATTGTTTTAACGATACCTCTAAGACATTTTGGCATTTTTACGACAACGATTTTCATTTTTACCTACTCCTTTCTACCATTTAAACAAACACAAATACCCAAAAAGCAGAAGAAAAATCATTTCGATTACCGCAATAATAGCCATAGGAAGAAATGCTCCCGCTATCACACCTGCACAAAATGACAAAGCCGTCAGCCCAACTGCCTTTGAACAACCTCTCATACAACAATTAAGCATATATCCCACCTCTGTAATCTTTTAATATATAATATGTAAAAGAAAAACATATGTGAAAAATATTTTTGAAAAACTATTGTAAGTTTATAACTTTTAATATATAATGAAATAGAGGGAGGTTATAGTTATGGAACAGGCTGTAATATGGATTTTGGGAATAATAGCGTTTATTATTCTTGAGACAGTTACTTATCAGCTTGTCAGCATTTGGTTTGCAATCGGTGCATTAGGCGGAATGATTGCGGCATTTTCAGGTGTAAATTTCTATGTTCAAATGGCTGTGTTTATTGCGGTATCATTTATTTGTATACTGTGTTTACGACCGATTTCAATGAAATTTTTCAAACCGAGAAATGTTGAAACAAATGCTCAAAGTTTGGTTGGTAAAGAGGTTTTGATAACGAGCGATGTCGATAATATCAGAGGCTTGGGAGAGGGCAAAGTTGACGGAAAAGTCTGGACTGTAAGAAGTATAGACAACTCTCATGTACTCAAAGGTGAAACGGCTGTTATTGAAAAAATTGAGGGTGTAAAACTTATTGTAAAGAGAAAGGATGATTAAAATGCCATTAGCAATTATACTTTTATTAATCATTATATTGGTGATTATTGTAGCAAATATCAAAATAGTTCCACAGGCACATTCATACATTATTGAACGTCTTGGCGGTTACTATGCAACATGGGGTGTCGGACTTCATTTTAAAGTGCCGTTTATAGACAGAATTGCGAAGAAAGTTAATTTAAAGGAACACGTTGTTGACTTTCCACCGCAACCTGTTATAACAAAGGATAACGTAACAATGCAGATTGATACGGTTGTTTATTATCAAATAACCGACCCAAAATTGTTTGCATATGGTGTTGAAAGACCTATGATGGCTATTGAAAATCTTACTGCAACAACATTAAGAAATATTATAGGTGATCTTGAACTTGATGAAACATTGACATCACGTGATACTGTAAATACAAAAATGCGTGCAATTCTTGACGAGGCAACTGACCCATGGGGTATTAAGATTAACAGAGTTGAACTTAAAAACATTATGCCTCCTGCTGAAATTCAAGACGCAATGGAACGTCAGATGAAAGCCGAAAGAGAAAGACGTGAATCAATACTTCGTGCAGAGGGTGAAAAGAAATCTGCAATTCTTTTGGCAGAGGGTGAAAAAGAGTCTGCAATACTTCGTGCAGAGGCTAAAAAACAAGCCGCTATTAAAGAGGCGGAAGGTGAAGCTGAAGCAATTATCGCTGTACAGACAGCCGTTGCCGAAGGTATCAGAAGAATTAACGACTCAAATCCGAGTGAACCGTATATTGCAATAAAGGCACTTGAAAGTTTTGAAAAAGCCGCTGACGGCAAGGCTACAAAGATAATTATACCGTCGGAAATACAAGGACTTGCAGGACTTGTAACATCAATAAAAGAAATAGCAAAAAACGAAGATAAATAATTTAAAAAGCTCCCAAAATTTATTTTTGGGAGCTTTTTACGTTGTCTAAAATTATACACGAATTATCAGCGGACATTTTATGAAGAATCATACCTATTTCGTCATTCTCACTTTTATCGCTTATCAATATATCACTTTCAGGATTTGCCGAAATAATCGAACGTATCTGACCTTCAATATTAATATCGGAATTATGTACTTCAAGAAGAATTTTCGTTTTAATATGGTTTTTCAAAAGTGCCGATGTAATTTCTTTTACAAAGAAGTATATTCCCATAGTACAAAACACGGTAAACAATGCAATAAAACATATATCCATCATATCTAAAACACCTCCGCTTTATAATATGCGGTTTTAAATAAAAGGTGTGTATGACTTGACAAATACATAGGATTTGTATTAAAATAATATAGAAAAATGAGTTTACGGAGGAAGTTGTTATGGGACAAACATTAACAGAAAAAATACTGTCTGCACATCTTGTTGAAGGTGAGATGGTAAAAGGCAGTGAAATCGGAATTAGAATTGACCAGACCCTTACACAGGACGCAACAGGTACAATGGCATATCTTGAGTTTGAGGCTATGGGTGTGCCAAGAGTAAAAACAGAGCGTTCTGTTGCATATATTGACCATAATACATTGCAGAATGGTTTTGAAAATGCTGATGACCATAGATTTATCGGCAGTGTCTGTAAAAAACACGGAATTTACTTCTCAAGACCCGGTAACGGTATTTGTCACCAAGTACATCTTGAGCGTTTCGGTATTCCGGGTAAAACACTTATCGGTTCGGACAGCCATACACCGACAGGCGGCGGTATAGGAATGATTGCCATAGGTGCAGGCGGTATGGACGTTGCTGTTGCAATGGGCGGAGGTACATATTACATTACTTGCCCGAAAGTCGTTAAGGTAAATCTTACAGGCAAACTTCAACCGTGGGTTGCCGCAAAAGATGTAATTTTGGAAGTTCTAAAGCGTCTTTCTGTTAAGGGCGGTGTAGGCAAAGTTATCGAATACTGCGGTGAAGGAGTTAAAACTTTGTCAGTTCCCGAAAGAGCAACTATTACAAATATGGGTGCGGAACTTGGTGCAACAACATCAATATTCCCATCAGACGAAATAACACATGAATTCTTGAAAGCGCAAGGCAGAGAAGAGGCATACACACCTCTATGTGCAGACGCAGACGCTGTATATGACGAAGAAGTTAATATAGACCTTAGCAAACTTGAACCGCTTGCAGCTTGCCCTCATTCACCTGATAATGTTAAGTCGGTAAGCGAGCTTAGTGGTATGAAGATTGACCAAGTTTGTATCGGTTCATGTACAAATTCATCACTTCTTGATATGATGAAAGTTGCACATATTCTAAAAGGTAAGACTGTTAATCCTGATGTTTCTCTTGCAATCGCTCCGGGTTCAAAGCAGGTTTTGAATATGCTTGCAAATAACGGTGCTTTGGCTATTATGATTGACGCAGGTGCAAGAATACTGGAAAGTGCTTGCGGTCCTTGTATAGGTATGGGACAGTCACCTAATTCAAAGGGTATTTCACTAAGAACGTTTAACAGAAACTTTGAAGGCAGAAGTGGTACAAAAGACGGTCAGATTTATCTTGTATCACCTGAAACAGCTGCTATTTCAGCTCTTACGGGTGTATTTACAGATCCGAGAACACTTGGTGACGCGGCTGATATAACATTGCCTGAAAAGTTCACTATAAACGATAATATGATAGTTCCTCCGGCAGATGAAAAGGATATGGACAGTATTGAGGTACTTAGAGGTCCTAATATTAAGCCTTTCCCTGTATCAGAGCCGTTAGCTGAAACAATAGACGCAAAATGCTCGCTAAAGGTCGGCGATAATATCACAACAGACCATATTATGCCTGCCGGTGCAAAGATTTTGCCGTTGCGTTCAAATATTCCTAAGATTTCGGAATTCTGTTTTGCTGTATGTGACGAAAAGTTCCACGACAGAGCGCTTGAACTTGGTAAGAGCGTAATTGTCGGCGGTTCAAACTACGGACAGGGTTCTTCAAGAGAACACGCTGCACTTGCACCGTTGTATTTGGGTGTTAAGGCAGTTATCGTTAAGTCATTTGCAAGAATTCATATGGCTAATCTTATTAATGCCGGTATCGTGCCGCTAACATTTGCAAATGAATCGGATTACGATAAGATTGACCAAATGGACGAATTGAAGATTGAAAATATCGGTAAGCAAATTGCCAACGGTAAAGTTATTAAGGTGACAAACGTAACAAAAGGCTTTGATTTTGAGGTTAATGCAGATTTGTCAGACCGTCAAAAAGAAATGCTTTACGCAGGCGGACTTCTAAACTATACAAAACAAAATTCATAATGTAATTCAAAAATGCGATGCTTTTAGGTGTCGCATTTTTTGTGTTATAAGGTATAAAATATGTGAATGTCAAGTATAACTTTAGTAATATAGCACATTGACGGTACATATTTTTGATGATATAATACTAAAAAATGAATAATCACACAAAGTGTCGGCTATATTGTATGGGTATAGTCGGTGAAAAGGGAATCGGGTGAGAATCCCGAACGATAACAGTCGCTGTATGTATTGAAGTTTTTATATTTTTTGATGAAAGTCAGTCATTGGGAAACTGAGAAGGCGAATATAAAAATGTTAAGCTTGCTTTATATAATACGAGTCAGAAGACCTGCTTTGATACTGCTCCGTACTTATTGATGTTGTCAATATAGGAGCAGTAGTATCGTACGCTTATATAAATGTATTAAGCGTGTTGTTTGCGTGCCGATATGTGATATACACAGGAAAACTCTGCTGTGATAATTTGAAAAAATTATCACAGCTTTTTTTATTTGATTTTACAGAAACGGAGCGTATTAATGAAAAAAATAATATCTTTAATTTTATCGTTTGTTTTGATTTCATCTGCAAATGCTTTTGCGGTAAGTATTGACGATATAAACAGCGTCATAAGTGATACGGAAAAATATTTATATGATAATTCGCAAACTCCTACCGTATCATCGATAGGCGGTGAGTGGCTGATAATGGGACTGAGCAGAAATGGCGGTGATATACCTGTCGGCTATTATGAGAATTATTACAACAATGTTGTCAATTATGTAAAAGAATGTGGCGGTGTATTGCATAACAAAAAATATACCGAATATTCAAGAGTTATAACTGCACTCACATCAATCGGAAAAGACCCTCAAAATGTCGGTGGATATAATTTATTACTTCCTTTAGGAGATTTTGAAAAAACTACTTGGCAAGGTATAAACGGTGCAATATGGGCATTGATTGCACTTGACTGCGGACAGTATGATATGCCGTACAATACCGATGCACAAATTCATGCAACAAGAGAAATGTATGTTGAAAAGATTATAAACAGTCAGCTTGATGACGGTGGATGGTCACTTTTGGGCAGTGGAGAGAGTGATGTTGATGTTACGGCAATGGCTCTGCAAGCACTTTCAAATTATACGGATAATTCCGAAGTGTCAAATTGTGTGAACAAGGCAATTTCTTTTTTATCGGCAAGTCAAAATGAAAACGGAGGATATTCAAGTTGGGGTACGGAAAATTCCGAAAGCTGCGCACAAGTCATTGTTGCACTTTGTGAACTCGGAATATCGCCTTTTGATGAACGCTTTGAAAAGAACGGCAAGAATTTAGCGGATAATTTAATGTCGTACTATACAATAGGCGACGGTTTTAAACATACATACGACGGTGACGGTTCGAATCAAATGGCAACAGAACAATGTTTTTACAGTTTGGTGTCGCTAAAACGATTTATGAACGGCGATAATTCGCTTTATGATATGAGCGATGTCTGCAATATATCACAAGATGAAATTAATGTGATAAAAAACAGTTTACAGTTTGTAATGATGAATTTGATTTTGCTTAGAAAGTAATAATTTTCAGGAGATATTGAATGAAAAAATATAAAAGGCACATAATTATAGGAAGTATAATTATTGCTGTATTGGTATTTGCGTTTTGGTGGGGCGGAGATGCACCGTCATTGCGCGGTTGGAATGTTGAGCCGACGCCGAAAGTAACGGAAAGGGTTATAATTGATGAGGTATATGACAATGATGAAAGTCCTACATCGACTGTAGAACCAACAAATTCGCCCTCATCATCTCCGACGGCCGAAAACTCAGAAAAATTTCAAAACAAGCCTACAGCCGACAAACAAATGACGGCAGAAGAAAAAATAGAATTAGCCGAAGAGATTGCAGGGGAACCATACGAAGAAATATATACTCCCGATTTGGAATATTCCGAAAACAACGGAATGAATATTGACGAAACAACAGGGACAGACGACTATAAAACAGAACCTGTACCTGAGGGAAAACCTGTACCTGTCGAACCGCAAGATGCAGTAATAGAGAGCAAAGAACTGACGTGCACGTTGGCGGTACGATGTGATACGATACTCGACAATATGTCGTGGCTTGATAAAGAAAAGTGGGAATTAGTGCCGTCGGACGGAGTTATATTTAAAGAACAGACAGTTGAATTTTATGACGGCGAAAGTGTATTTGATCTATTGCAACGCGAAATGAAAAACAGCAAAATACATATGGAATTTGAAAATACTCCTATGTATAACAGTGCATATATCGAGGGAATAGGCAATTTGTATGAGTTTGACTGCGGTGAATTATCGGGGTGGATGTATAAAGTAAATGACTGGTTCCCAAATTACGGCTGTTCGCGTTACCAGCTGAAACAAGGCGATAAAGTCGAATGGGTATATACTTGCAACCTAGGAATAGATGTCGGCGGATATTCCGCAACAGGCGGAGAATAGGAGATAAGACAGATAATGAATGAATTTGCAAAATATCATCCGTTGATTAATTTTATATATTTTACAGCTGTAATTGTGTTTTCAATGATATTCGTACATCCTATATGCCTTGTGACATCGCTTTTGTGCAGTGTGATGTATTCGATAATTTTAAACGGTAAAAAAGCGTTGAAATTTATTGCGATGTTATTACCGCTTATGTTGATTTCAGCACTGATAAATCCTGCGTTCAATCACGAGGGTGTAACTGTAATTGCATATTTACCGAGCGAAAATCCGTTGACGTTGGAATCCATACTATACGGAATTGTCGCGGCAAGTATGGTTGCAACGGTCATTTGTTGGTTTTCTTGTTTTAATAAAATTATGACAAGTGATAAGTTTATTTATCTTTTTGGACGAATAATTCCGTCACTTTCGCTGATATTGTCTATGACATTCAGATTTGTTCCGAAATTTAAAGAACAGGTACAAGAAGTTTCAAATGCACAGAAAAGTATGGGGAGAGATACGTCAGAGGGGTCTGTATTTGCAAGAGTTAAAAACAGTATAAGAATTTTGTCGGCGGTTATAACATGGAGTTTGGAAAATGCAATAGATACTTCCGACAGTATGAAAAGTCGCGGTTACGGTTTGACAGGCAGAACGGCTTACTCAAATTCTGTATTTGACAAAAGAGATGTAACTGCTTTAATTTATTTGGCGGTTATGATTACATATTTTTTGATAGGTGCTTTGCTTGGGAAAATTAATTACAGATATTTTCCGTCTATGCGTGGTACGGATATGTCGTTTTACAGCACAAGCATTTTTATATCGTATATTATGATTTGTATAATGCCGATAATTATTGAGATATGGGAGGAATTAAAGTGGAGAAAATTAAAATCAAAAATTTAATATTTTCATATCCCAATAGCGAAAAAACGGCATTGAACGATATAAATTTAACGATAAATCAAGGTGAATTTGTGACGATTTGCGGTAAATCCGGATGTGGAAAATCGACACTTCTACGACATTTAAAACCGATTTTAACACCGCACGGTAAAACAAGTGGGGAAATATACTTTGACGGAAAAAGTATATATGATTTGTCTGACAGAGAGCAAGCCGAAAATATCGGATTTGTAATGCAAAATCCTGATAATCAAATTGTTACGGATAAGGTTTGGCACGAACTTGTATTCGGATTGGAAAGTTTGGGTATTAATTCGGCTGAAATTCGATCGAAAGCCGCGGAGATGGCGTCATTTTTCGGAATACAAAATTGGTTTTATGAAAATGTAGCCAATCTGTCGGGCGGACAAAAACAAATTCTCAATTTAGCGTCGGTTATGGTAATGAATCCGACATTGTTGTTGCTTGACGAGCCGTCAAGTCAATTAGACCCAATATCGGCACATGACTTTTTTACAATGCTTGAGAGGATTAATACAGAACTTGGCGTGACGATAATATTGAGTGAACACAATTTGAGCGAAGTATTTCCTTTATCCGATAAGGTTGTGGTTATGGAAGACGGCAAGATTACAGCCGAAAACACACCGTATAAAATAGGTGAGGAATTAAAGCAAAACAGTATGTTTGCAGCATTACCCACACCGACAAAAATATATTATTCCTTGGGAAATAATTCGGGTAATTGCCCTATAACAATTCGTGACGGTCATAAATGGTTGGAAAAACAACAGATTAACGAGCATTTTGAATTCAAGTCGGAAAAAAACAGAATTAATACCGAACCGATTTTAGAATTAAAAGATGTATGGTTTAGATATGAGAAAAATTCGGATGATATTTTAAAAGGCTTGTCATTTAAAGTTCACGAAAATGAATTTTATGCGATAGTAGGCGGTAACGGTGTCGGAAAGAGTACTGCGTTGTCTGTTATTTCAAAGATTAATAAGCCGTATAGAGGTAAGGTGTTTATAAATGATGATACCAAAGTGGTGGTGATGCCGCAAAATCCACAGAGCTTATTTTTGAAAAAAAGTGTACTTGAGGAGTTATATGACGCGGTATTTGATGTGGAAAAAGAAAAAAGGAAAAATGAGATTGAGTATGTAATAAAACTTTGTGAACTTGATAATTTACTTGAAAATCACCCTTACGATTTGTCAGGTGGTGAACAGCAGAGAGTGGCACTTGCAAAAATGCTTTTAAGAAAACCTGATTTGTTGGTGCTTGATGAACCGACAAAGGGACTTGACGCTTGTTTTAAACGAAAACTTGCAACGATACTCAAAAGTTTGCAAAAGAACGGTATGACTGTGTTAATGGTAACACATGACATAGAATTTTGTGCTGAATATGCTGATATATGTGCGATGTTTTTTGACGGTAAGATTGTCAGTGAAGCTCCTCCGAGAAAGTTTTTTGCGGAAAATAATTTTTATACCACTTCGGCAAAACGTATGGCTGACGGTATAATCGAAAATGCTGTATTAGACAAAGACATAATAAGAGCATTGGGCGGTGAAGCAGAAGATTTAACTGAAACGAATGATGAACTGAATTATATACTGCCAAAGAAAACGGTTATAAAGCAGGGCAAAAAAGAGTATAAAAAACTTAATGTACACAATGTTGTATTAGGGATAGTATTTGTAATTTTATTTGTGATGACACAATGCCTGTTTTGCGGACGTTACGATAATTGGAAGAACTATGTTGCACAAACGATAAGTATATTATTTATTGCCGCAGCAATGTTTAATTTAATACCGCGAAAAAAACTCGGAAAAGAATTAATACAGAACGAAAAGAGCAAAAGAAAAATATTAAAAAGAACAAAAATAGCAACATTGTTAATATTATTTCTTATTCCGCTTACAATTTTTATCGGGATATATTATCTCGGCGATAAAAAATATTATTTTATAAGCTTGCTTATTATATTGGAAACGATGATTCCTTTTGGATTTGCGTTTGAAAACCGTAAACCTAAAGCAAGGGAATTGGTTATAATAAGTGCATTGTGTGCAATAGGCGTAGCGGGACGTACTGCGTTTTTTATGCTGCCGCAGTTCAAGCCTGTTGCGGCAATAGTGATAATTTCGGGTGTGGCATTCGGCGGTGAAACAGGATTTCTTGTCGGAGCAATTACGGCATTTGTATCGAATTTCTTTTTCGGACAAGGACCTTGGACACCGTGGCAAATGTTTTCATTCGGAATTATAGGTTTTTTAGCGGGAATAATGTTTCAAAAAGGCATTTTACGCAAGACAAAAACAGATATGTGCGTGTTTGGATTTTTGGCGACATTTGTTATATACGGAGGAATAATGAATCCTGCGTCTGTTATAATGTGGCAGTCGAATATAAATATAAATATGGTGCTGTCATCATACGTAATGGGAATGCCGTTTGATTTTATTCACGCAGTATCAACAGTGTTCTTTCTCTTTTTTGCCGCAGAGCCTATGCTCGAAAAGCTTGAGAGAATTAAAATAAAATACGGACTTATAGAATAAGTCAAAAATAAAACATGAGGTGAAAGACTAATGAAGAAAAAATTTTTAAGTTTAATTGTAGCAGTAGCGATGTTATTCAGTGTTGTAACGTTTGTTGTACAGGCTGATACAGACGGAGCGGGAGATTATTTCTATTTTGATATTGAACACTTTGCTGAAGACACTACAAAAGAGATATATATGACCCCGATTAAGATTTATACAAACGGATTTTATGATTACAGCGGAGAATTTAAAACTTTTGGAAGTGAATTTAAGAGTGCAGCAGACGCAATAGGATATGTACTTGATTATTATATGAATAACGGTGAGTGTATGAGTGATTGGACTCCTACAACTACACTATTGGAGTATACAAACAGCAGTGGATTTTTCAGTGATTTTAAAATAGATAATTCCGTCAAAGAAGTTTCGTTTGATTATCCGTCAGCATTATATAATGATGCTATGGGTAACGGATTGAGTTCATACACCTATGAGTCGGCTAGCCTCGTAAGAGGAGATGTTTTAAGATTAGTTTTTAATGAAGGCGGATGGAATTCAGATCTAACATCACCGGCTGAGGACGTGCTTGTAGGTGCGGTAGCAGATTATTATGAAACATTGGCAACTGATCCAAAGACCGCTAAAAAAGCAGAATCGGCATATCAAGCGGCTTTAGAGAATTTTTTTGATGAAAATATACAAACAGAACTTGAAGATAATCTGATTAACGCATTGGTACCGAGCGAAGAACCGAAAACAACACCAACAGCAACACCAACAGCGACACCAACAGAAGCGCCAACAGCAACACCAACAGCGACACCGACAGCGACACCAACAGCAACACCAACAGCGACACCAACAGAAGCGCCAACAGCAACACCAACACCAACAGCAACACCAACAGCGACACCGACGGCAACACCAACAGCGGCACCGACGGCAACACCAACAGCAACACCAACAGCGACACCAACAGCAACGCCAACAGCGACACCACCAACAGCGACACCGACGGCAACACCAACAGCAACACCAACAGCGACACCAATGGCAACAGCAGAGCCAACAGTGACACCAACAGTAACTTCAACACCTTTACCTGTACAATCTGCAACAGAACAAAACACATTAAAAGTTGAAAACGGAAAACTAACAGGTACATTAACGGTAAAACTTAACAGTAATCTTACAGAAGAAAAGAAAGTAAGTGTTATGGCTGCCGTATATGATTCAAACGGCAAATTGATAGGAATACAACCTAAAGAAATTTCTTTAAAGCCCGGTAATGAGAATCAAGTTGAATTTAAAGAAATATCTGCCGATTCAGCTGATGAATATACAATCAAGATTTTAACATGGAACGGAAATATATCATCATTGGCACCTATTTCAAATACTCTTGATTTAAGTATAAAATAGTATAAAGATTGGAGAAAAAAATGAGCGTAAAAAATAAATTTACAAGTATATTGTTGTCTTTATGTATGCTTGCGAGTTTTGTACCTGTAAATTTCACTGCATTTGCAAGCGATAAACCGGAACTTATAAACGGTGCTTATCAGATTGAAAGTGCGGAAGATTTGGTTTGGTTTGCCGAAAAAGTAAACGGTGGTGACAGAACAGCAAATGCAGTATTAAACAGTGATATTGACTTGGAAAACCAAAATTGGACACCAATCGGTAACGGATATAATTATATCAATAATAACGGTTACGGTATAGATGACGACACCGCATATAACGGTATATTTGACGGAAAAGGTCACAGTATTTCGGGACTGTTTATAGAGACAAAAAAGTACAATAAGCAAGGTGACAATCATTACGAAACTTATTGTCAAGGTCTTTTCGGAATAATAGGAAAAGAAGGAACTGTCAGAAATGTTACGGTAAACGGACAAATAAACGCACAAGCTGAGGGTAATGAATACATTGATGCGGCAAAATATATCGGCGGAATCGCCGGTATAAATACCGGATTGATTATAAATTGTACAAACAACGCCGATATAACAGGTCTTGCTTATGTGGGCGGTATAACAGGTCAGCTTGGAGCTCAATTTAAGGGAAGTAACAGAGTAAGCGGAAATCTTATAAATGTTACAAATAACGGAACGGTTACAGCTACTTCCAAGAGCTTTGCAGAGGCTGGAGGAATCGTCGGTCAGCTTGCATACGGCGACATTACATATGCCGCAAACCACGGAAACGTATCTGCGCCTTTTAAAGATGACGATATGTACAGTTATTTAAGAGGAGTTGCGGTAGGCGGGATTGTCGGTAAGGATATAAGTGTAAGCGAATGCGGAAAGATTGACAGAGCATATAATGACGGTCAAATAGGTAATGAAGACGGTAATTATTTCGGCGGTATTATCGGTTGCAACTATGCGTGTGACATAACTAACGTATATAATACCGGTAAGGTAATCGGTTACAATTACAGTAGCGGATTAGTAGGCTACAAGCTTGGCGGTACGATAGAAAATGCGTACAACAGCGGTGAAGTGAATACTCATACGGAATATCAACTAATCGGTTCAATGAAAAATACGACAGTAAATAACTTGTATAACATAGGTGACAGCACTAAACTTGTGGCACTTGAAAACGGCGGTGATATAAGAACGGTATATGCCGTTGACACTGTTTCGGCAAGTGATTTGTCAGACGCATTTACAGACAGTGATAATCTTCCTGTTATTGATTGGAGCAATGCGCCGACAGGGGAAGACGAAACATTTGATATTGAAAGCATTAATATCGAAAACGGTAAGATAAATGTATTGTTAAACAAAAAACTTGTAGGAACAAATCTTACGTTAAATGATTTTGAAATAAAATCATTTGTTGACGATAAAGAGGTCGAACTTAAAAATGTTCAGTTATCTCAATATATATCAGACGAAAAAACAGCCATAGACATCACATTTGACAAAGTAAATGCCGAAAAGACGCTTAAAATTTCGGTAAACGGAATTGAAAAGCAGATTGTAACGTATACGTCAAATTACTGGATAGATTATCGCGCAGAAGAATTTGACGGCGGTAACGGTGATAAAGATAATCCGTATATTATTGCAAATGCAGAAGAACTCGCTTTGCTTTCGTATGAAGTAGAAAAGGGCAATGATATGTCAGACAAGTATTTTGTCTTGAAAAATGATATAGACCTATCAGGCAAGGAATGGACGCCGATAGGTGTATCCGATAAATACATATCAAATAAATATCAAGGCAATGCTTTTAACGGTAATTTTAATGGTCAAGATTACAGTATAAGGGAAATAAATATATCTTCGGGCAGCTATCTTTCGGCACTTTTCGGAGTTACGGAAGAAAATGCGGTAATAAAAAATCTTTATGTATACGGAAATATAGAAAACACGAATGATACATATGGAATTGCGGCAGGTATATGTGCCGTGAACTACGGTTTAATATCTCATTGTATCAACTATGCCGAAATAAAAGGCGAAAACAGAGTCGGCGGTATAGTAGGTTATAACGGTGCGGTTAATAAAACGGTTACAAGCTGTGTTATAGCTCAGTGTGAGAATAAGGGAACTATTACAGGTAAGGACGAAGTTGGCGGTATTGCCGCTTACAGTTCGGGAACTGTAAAAGAATGTACTAATAAAGCCACTGTAACTGCAACCGGCGGATATGCCGGCGGTATTGTCGGTTACAATTATGAGGGCAGTATACTTCTTGACAGTTGTTATAACAGCGGTGAAGTAAGTGCGTCAGCATATTCGGGTGGTATTTCTGGTAAATCATACAACTGTGATATTTCAAATTCATATAACAGCGGTAAAATTTCATCGCAAAACAACACCAACGGCGGAATACTCGGATATACAGTGAGCGGATATTCGGTTAAAAACTGCTATTTTCTTAAAGATACCGCGCCTATGCCGTATGCGGAAAATTCGGGTACAGGACTTGAAGTGAAAACGGAAAATCAGCTTGCAGATATGGCTGAAACTTTAGGCAGTGCGTTTGTGAAATCGGATAAATTTCCTGTTTTGGCATGGGAGGTAAACGGTGCCGATGATATAGATACACCGACAAAACCTACACCGTCAGTAACACCTGCTTCAACACCTAAAATTGAAGAGAAAATACCGTCATATTCATCACAAGGAAAATGGTCAGACAATGTGGCTGAAACATTTGACAGCGGAAACGGAAGTAAAGAAAATCCGTATGTTATAAAAACAGCGTCCGAACTTGCATTGCTTGCGAAAAATGTAAATAAAGGTGAATCATATAAAGACGCATACTTTGAATTAAATAATAATATTGATTTAACAGAAAAGTATTGGACTTCAATAGGCAATGCGGAAGATAAAGCATTTTCGGGTCATTTTAACGGTAACGGCTATGAAGTAAAACTAAATACCGAAAATCAAAAAGTAAGCGGATTATTCGGATATACCGCAAACGCAGAAATTACATTGCTTGGAGTAGACGGACTGGTAAGCGGTGAAGATATTGGCGGCGGTATTGTCGGTATAGCAAGGGACACTAAAATAGAGAATTGCTATTCAAATACTGCTGTTTTGGCAAATGAATATGTCGGAGGACTGGTCGGACAGCTTTTAAGCGGCAGTAAAGTGACAAATTGTTACGCAACGGGGACAGTAAAAGCAAAAAAAGCAGGTACATTATTCGGAGCATTTACAAACGGTGTATCGGCAGAAAATTTATATTACAGAATTATCGGCGATAAAATGCCGTATGGCGAAAATGCATCAACAAACACAAATATTGCCACAGGAAAAACAGACGAATATATGCAAAGCGACGCATTTGCGTATGATTTGTGGTATGTGAAAGAACGAGAAGTTGACGGCAAAACAGTAGAAGTAGCACCGATATTTTATGTTGGAAATAAATATCCGGTACTTAATAACGAATACAAGGAAAGCAAAATTATTTCGATAAATCTTGTATCATCGGGCGAAAGTCTTGAAACAGATACTTCTCATACATTTACAGCAAAGATATACGGTAAGAATTTAAACAAAAATATAACTGCAAAATGGAGCAGTGACAACAGTGCCGTTACAGTTGAGCAAAACGGCGATATTACAATTACAAACGGTGTAGGGATACTAAATGCAAGTGTAATTATAGATTCAACTAAGCTTGAAAATCAAAAGGATATAACCGTTAAATGTGAAATTGGCGGAATATCAAGTGCAGTTTCCGTAAAAGTTTCAGAACCTAAATGGAGCGGTAAAGGTACGGAAGAAGAACCGTATATTATAAAATCGTTGGAAGATATGAACAGTCTTTCGGAAAGCGTTGCGGACGGAAATTCATATAAAGGTGTATATTTTAAACTTTCAAACGATATTGATTTAAGCGATAACAAAGAATTTAGTTCAATCGGTTATTGGGACAGTTTAAAGTCAAACGATAACGGAGAATGGTGGGAGTCCGAGAAGAATCGTGCGTTTGAAGGTGTGTTTGACGGAAACGGTTTTTCTGTGAAAAATGTAATTTTATATGCAGAAAATAATTATTTCGGATTGTTCTCATATATAGGTAAGAATGGTGTTGTTAAAAATCTTAATATAGATTCCACTAACAGATTGACAGCTCATAATAACGTAAGAAAAATTGCAGCTTTAGCCGGAATAAATCTCGGTACAATAGAAAATTGTACAAACAGTGCTGATTTCGGATTTACCGCCTCAAACGTAACATATCTTGCAGGAATAGCCGGCGAAAACTACGGGCTTGTGACAGGTTGTGTGAATAACAGCAATATGACGTCTGCCGGATACAGTAAAGCGGGAATAGTCGGCGAAAATTACGGTACTGTAAGAAAATCTGAGAATAACGGTAACTTATCGAACAGCGGTAATGTCGGCGGTATTACGATAGAAAACAGAAACGGCAAAGGTCAGGCACTATTGTTTATTGACGACTATGCGGATTTATCCGTAAACGGAGAAATTTCCGAATGTGTCAATAACGGTGCAATAAGCGGTAAATATGACGTTGGAGGAATTGTAGCTGAAAATTATAGTGGCGGTAAAATAGAAAATTGTAGTAATACAGCAGAAGTGTCGGGAAGTATGACAGGCGGTATCGCAGGACGTGCGTCAGGTTGTTATAAAAAAAGCGGTATCAAAAATTGTCAAAACAGCGGTAATATTACAGCACAAGGTTCATACGGCGGTGGTATAGTCGGTGAACTTATAAACGGCTTGGTATATTTCTGCGAAAATACAGGTGATGTAAACGGCGAAAACTATGCCGGTGGTATTGTCGGACGTAATTACAGTTCAACTGTGCTAGGCGAATCGGCTGTTGATTTCTCAAATAACTATGGAACAGTAACAGCTAAAACGTCAGCAGGTATCTGCGGCTATTATCAAGACGAAAGCGGTAAGTGTTATACAAGATATAATTACAATGGCGGAAAGATCGAATACGGTATTTTAGGTGATGTTAATTCTAACTATGATATAAACAGCGTTGTTTGCGAAAATTATTGGTTGAGTGACGATAAAAATAATGCAAACGACAGCTGTAAAGGTGATATTGACGGTATCACTGCAATCACAAAAGCAGAATTAGACGAATATTCTGCTGAAACCGTTGATTTGCAAGTAGATAACAGCGATATAATTGTAAACGGTACTGCAAATGTTTCGTCAAATTCAGAAGTAAAGAGCAGTGACGAAAACGTTGTTTCAATAGAAAACGGTGTTGCAGTCGGACATGGAATAGGTCAGGCATATCTGTATGCAAAATCAAGTCCGTATACATATGCGGCTGTATTGATGAATGTAGAAGAAAATCCTGATGATGTTGAAAAGATAAATGTAAGTTTCAGACTTATCGGTGAAGAAAATCTCGGAAGTGGCTTTGTCTTGACAAAAGATACAAAGAATACATACCAAACATGGATTCCTGAAAAAGAGTATGAAGTGAAATTAGGAAGTACAGTGGGAGATGTATTCAAACAAGCACTTGACGATAACGGCTTAAAATATCGTGGTTGGGAAAACGGATATATCAGTACAATCCAATCACCGGAAGGATATTGGCTTGGTGAATTTACAAACGGTAAATATTCCGGTTGGATGTATACTGTAAACGGCAGTCACCCTTCATTGGGATTGAATGAGTATAAATTGACAGGTGATGAAGAAATCGTATGGCATTATGTTGACGATTACCGTCAGGAGGTTGCCGATTGGAGTGAATCTGATAAAACAGGTGACGGTTCACTTTATAATAGGTGGTTAGACGCAAAAGATACAGATTCAACACCTAAACCGACTCCGACAGTCACTCCGACTGCCACAAAACAGCCTCAAAGCGGTGGTTCCGGTTCGGGTGGCGGTACATCAACAGCCAAACCGACAATAGCACCTACTGTTATACCTACGACTGCACCTGAAAAAGATAATACTCAAACAGTGTGGTTTACTGATGTAACGGAAAATATGTGGTTCTATCAAGCTGTCAAGTATGCGTATGACAAAGGCTTTATGACAGGTGTAAGCGACAGTGAATTTGCTCCTGACATTACATTAACCCGTGCAATGTTCGTTTCGGCATTGTATCGTATAGAAAATGAACCGACAGTAGACGGTGAATTGAATTTCAGTGATGTAGCTGATGATGCTTGGTATGCTAAAGCTGTTTTATGGGCTTATAACAATGATATTGTAAGCGGTAAAACAGAAACGGAATTTGACCCTAACAGTGATATAACTCGTGAACAAATGGCGGCTGTATTATATCGCTATGCAAAAACTAAGGGATATAATTTAGACAGTGATGAAATTACATATTCTGATGTAAAAGATATTGCGGATTATGCGACTGATTCTGTAAAATGGGCATATTGTGCAGGAATAATGACCGGTGACGAAAACGGAAACTTTAATCCTAAAGCCGGCACAACGAGAGCACAAGCCGCGTCGGTATTTATGAGATTATGTAAATAATGGTTTTAATAAGAGTTTATCTTTATGATAGACTCTTATTGTATTTTTACGTGAATATGATATAATAAACATATTCAGTATAGAATGAGGGATATACAATGACACTGCAACAATTAAAATACATAGTAACGGTAGCGGAGTGTGGCAATATAACGGAGGCGGCTGAAAAGTTATTTATAGCACAGCCGAGCCTTACCTCTGCAATTCACAATATTGAAGAAGAAATGGGAATAACGGCATTCATTCGTTCCAATAAGGGCGTAGAGCTGACAAGGGACGGAGAAACATTGCTTTCATATGCACGTCAGATTTTGGAGCAGACGGACGTTATGACGGAACATTTTAAAGGTGAGAGAAATCAGAAACCGAGATTTTCTGTGTCATGTCAGCACTATTCATTTGCGGTTAATGCGTTTGTGGACGTTATAAGGGAATATGATGCGGACGCATACAGCTTTATTTTGCGTGAAACACAGACGTATGAAATTATAGATGATGTGGCAGTTGGACGAAGTGAAATAGGAATATTGTATTTGAGTGAGCATAATGAGGCAGTTTTGAGCAAACTTATTAATAAAAATGACTTGAATTTTGAAGAATTATATGTTGCTAAACCGCACGTTTTCATATCAAACAATCACCCTCTTGCAGACAAAGATGAAATAACAATTCAAGACTTAATGCCGTATCCGTATTTGGTGTTTGAACAGGGAAAACACAATTCATTTTACTTTTCGGAGGAATTTTTGAGTTCGCTTGAATTTCCTAAAAATATTATGGTGCGTGACAGAGCAACATTATTTAATCTGCTTATCGGCCTTAACGGTTTTACGGTTTGTTCGGGTATTATAGATACGGAATTAAACGGTGAAAACATTATTTCAAAACCGTTAGATTCAGATTGCAGTATGCGTATCGGAATTTTAACACGCAAAAATTCTGTTCTTAGCCGATACGGAGTTTCATATTTGAATGTATTGAAAAATCATTTATCCATAGATTAAAACTATGGATAAATGATGATAATATATATTTTTCTATTTCCGTATTTTCTGTTATACTTAATGTAAATTAAAACACAGGAGGTAACAGAAATGAGCAAACAAATACCATTCAGATATGACTTTGTAGGCAGCTTTTTAAGACCTGCAAATTTAAAAGCGGCAAGAGAGGGGTTTGAAAACGGAAAAATTTCGGCTGACGAATTAAAAGCAGTTGAAGATAAGGAAATCGAAAGACTTATCAATAAACAAAAAGAATTAGGCTATCACGTCATTACGGACGGAGAATTCAGACGTGCAACATGGCACTTGGATTTTATGTGGGGATTTGACGGTGTGGCACATGAAAAAACTAAAACAGGTTTACCGTTTCACGGCGAAGACGCAATGATTGATGATACATACCTTTGCGGAAAAGTAGGACTTTCAAAAGTACATCCTTTCGTGGAGCATTTTAAATTTGTAAAGCATTTTGAAGATGAAAATACTGTTGCAAAGCAGACAATTCCTGCACCGGCACAGTTTATTGAACAAATGATCATGCCGTTTGCGTTGGAAAACACGTCAAAGTATTATGACAGCACTCATAAGTTGGCAGAGGATATTGCAAACGGATATAAAAAGGTAATCGCGGATTTGTATGATGCAGGCTGTCGCAATTTACAGCTTGACGACTGCTCATGGGGAATGCTTGTAGATCCGAGAGCAGAAGAATTGTTCGGTACGGATAAAAAGGGATTGAAGGATATTCAAGAACTTTTGGTAGAGATAAATAACCTTGCAATAGAGGACAAACCAAACGATATGACAATTACTACTCACGTTTGCAGAGGAAACTTCCATTCAACATACGCAAGTGCAGGTGCATATGATTCGGTTGCAGAGGTATTGTTTGAAAAGGAAAATGTAGATGCATATTATCTTGAATTTGATGACGAGCGTTCGGGAGGTTTTGAGCCTTTGGCACACGTCAACGGCGATAAGAAAGTCGTGTTGGGACTTATAACAACAAAGTCACCGAAAATGGAAAATAAAGCCGACGTAATCGCGAGAATAAAAGAGGCACAAAAATATATTTCTCTTGACAGATTGTGCCTAAGTCCACAATGCGGTTTTGCGTCATGCGAAATAGGTAATAAACTTACAGAAGAAGAACAGTGGGCAAAATTGCAGCTTGTTAAAGAAATTGCAGAAGAAGTTTGGAGATAATATTAAAGAGTAGACAAAATCATAAAGATTTTGTCTACTCTTGTTTTTTGGAGCTGGGGGCGGACATATTCTTGGACTATTTTATGCTGATAATCCGAGGCTATGTCTATACTTTAGCATTATAGGCGTGTGCGATGTAAGAATTATATGGATATACACGGTATTTTTAATTTTTGTATCACTGCCGATTTACTCTTCATCGCATAAATTGCAAAATCATTAATATATTTCGCTGAAAATATCGCTTTGCATTTCGCTAATTTGCTCGATTGGAATAACTGTTTTGTCGGTCAAAATAACCGTGTGATTGTATTCGTCTATTTTCTTTACAACACCGGTATGTGATATGTATGCACCGCCTGATTTTCTATCATCGGGAACAAAGTATGTTATTGTCACGATTGGATTTGTACCGATATTCTCTTTAATTAAATTTAACTGTTCATTGAGTTTGGCAATGACATCTTCGCTTAATATCTGCTTTTCATCAGTCAAACGGGCGGTTTCATTAATTGCCGCTTTGTGTCCCGTAAGAGCTGCAAACGGTGAAAATTGTGCCGCACGGTCATGAAGCGACATTTGTGGGTGCTTTTTTGAAACATGGTGGGGCAGATTGATTATGTCATCATATTTGTGACTAACGTTTTCCATATGGTAATTCTCCTTAAAAATTATGCCTTGTGACCGCCTATTTGATTGTTGCGGTCTTTGGCGGTTGCACCTTCTTGAAGATTCATTCCTTTAAGAATGGCATTTTTGCCGAATTTCTTTTTTATATCAAGTATTGTATTCTGCATACGTTTTTCACGTTCTGATTCGGCATTTTCTTTTTCGCGTTGTTTCTTTAAAATCTCATAATCGGTAAAAAGGTCAAGCTGTTCATATTTGTTTGCGTTTTTTACACTGTGTTCATCGACAAGCTTGTTAGCCACAATATTAATTTTTCTGATAAGCAATTTCTTGTTTACAATTTTATCGTACAATTCCATAACTGCATTTGTGATAAGTGTAGTGGACGATGTTTGCTTTGGAAGATTTGTTGTTCCGTGAGCAGGCTTCGGAACTTTTTTACCGTAATAGTTCGTTGTAACTGTACCTTTATAACTCTGACTTCTGTTTTTATCTGTAATATTTTCAATATCATAGCCGATTGTAAGCACGATTTGATTTGTCACAAGTCCTTTATCCACCAAGTCAAGCACCATAAGGTCGGTCATTTCTTTTACAACTAATCTTGCTTTATCAAACTCATACGGACAATGTAATACTTGTCCCGAGGATATGCTGTTTGTTTCGGGTTTGTATGTTTTGACATCTTCCATTGTGCAAGGCTCGTAACCCCAAGCATGGTCGATAAGCAGTTCGGCGTTTATACCGAAAAGTTTGTATAACAGTTCTTCATTATAGTAATCAGTCGGTTTACCGATAGAACATCTTGCAATGTCACCCATAGTGTAAAGTCCGATTTTTTCTAATTTCTTTGAATAACCACGACCGACTCTCCAAAAATCTGTAATGGGTCTGTGATTCCATAACAGTCTTCGGTATGACATTTCGTCAAGTTCGGCAATTCGTACACCGTTTTTATCCGGTTCAATGTGTTTTGCGACTATATCCATTGCTATTTTGCAAAGATACAGATTCGTTCCGATTCCGGCTGTTGCGGTTATTCCTGTTGTACCTAAAATATCTTGTATCATTGTCATTGCAAGTTCACGAGCGGTCATATTGTATGTCGAAAGGTAATGCGTTACATCTATAAATACCTCATCAATCGAATAAATGTGAATATCCTCAGGTGCAATGTATTTAAGATAGATATTATAAATTTTTGTACTGTATTCCATATAGCGTGCCATACGCGGTGGAGCAATTATGTAATCAATCTTAAGTGACGTTTTTTTCTGAAGTTCAAGGCTGTCGTCAGAAGAACCGCAAAAAACTTTGTTCGGTGCTTTAAGCTTTCGTATATTATTTGCAGCACTAACTTTTTGTATGACTTCAAATAATCTTGCTCGTCCCGATAATCCGTATTTTTTGAGCGACGGAGACACAGCAAGACAGATTGTTTTCTCCGTCCGACTCGGATCGGCTACAACAAGATTTGTGGTTAGCGGGTCACGGTTTCTTTCTCTACATTCAACGGACGCGTAGAATGATTTTAAGTCTATTGCTATGTACGTTTTGCATTTATTCATAATTCTACGCTCCTTTTTGCAAATCTGTTCAGTCTAAATTATATCTTAAAATTACTGCTTTTTCAAGACTGTACAATAACTTATTGATTGTCAAGAGAGAAAAGTCCGTATTATTGGACTATGTATATATTATAATCTAATTACAGAAAACACAGAAACCATGTGAATAATAAAAGGAGTGATTAATTATGAAAAAAGATGGATACAGCAGACCGGGATTTTTCGGTACAATAAACCATTATGACGCAAGTGGAAAAAAGGTGGGAGAAAGCCGACCGGGATTTTTTGGAGGAATGAATAATTATGATGCAAACGGACATAAGGTAGGGCATAGCAGTCCTGGATTTTTTGGCGGTATGAATCACTATGACAACAATGGACATAAAACCGGACACAGCAGTCCCGGTCTGTTTGGAGGTGTTAATACATACGACAATAATGGTCATAAAAAACGCCACAGCGAAAAAAGTTTCTTGGGTGGATATAATCATTATGAGGAGTAATGGAGACGATAATTACGATTTTGATAAGAGTTGATGATTATGGCAAATGTAAAATTTGAATATCTGTTTTTGGATATTGAGTGGAATCAAGCGCCCAAAACAACAGATATAGAGGAAAGAGAACCTGTACAAATAGGAATAGTTGCAGCAGATGCAAAGTTGAATATAAAAAGAACATTTTCTAAATCAATTAGATTAAGTAACAGGGAATGTTTTAATCCGAACACTTTTACTGTATCCCATTACCCACTTGACGCTATTATGAAGTCAAAAAGTGAGGAAACAGTATTAAAAAATATGAACATATCTTTTCAAAACTATAAGTATATTGTTGTGTGGACAAATGAAACTTATGAATTATTAAAGAGAAGAACGGATAAATACGGAATATCAATGCCAAGACACAGAGTGATTATACTGCAACAACTTCTTATGCAAATTGCCGGTGACGGCAAAAAAGTTATTGGTTTTGAAAAGTCGTTAAAACAAGCGGGAATTAAATATCAAAAGAATTATTTGCATTATTCAAAACACGATGTAAACTACTTATACTTATTGTTTTGTAAGTGTTATGGTGAATATCGAAAATTAACAGAACAAGAAACGTGTTACTTAAATCCAAGAACTCATAAGATACATACCGGAAATTGTCGATATGCCGACAGTGCATTGATTAAATCGAGTAAGGACGTGATTTTTCAAGGAAATAAAGTATGTAAGGTATGCGGTTGTGAAAATGATTGGAATAGGTTTCATTGGAAAACAAATATTAAAATAAAGAGAAAGTATAATATAAAAGATATTAGAGATTTACCACTTACTATTGAAAATATGAATAGAATATGTGATATGTTTAATTTAGAGTACAGCGTTACGAATGACGCAGTGTTTATAAAAACACCGTTTGGAAGATGGATTGTATATTTGAAAGGTGATGAAGTAAAAGAACTTCATCATGAAAATTACAGGTCAAGACGCGGTGAACCGTTAAATGCTCATAAAAAGTGTATTGATGGTTATCATAAGCAAAAACTTGTTTCAAATAATTTTTACGATGTGATATACTATATAAATTGCCATGATTCAGCAATGATTCGGAGGTGGAAAGAAAAAAGTCGGATTGAAAAATTATTTGAAATGATTGATAATCAAAGAATTGAAAATACAATGTAAAATTTTAAAAAGAATATTGACTTTTCTTAATAATACAAAGTATAATTAATGTTAGGGAATACTTTTGAATTAAGAAGGTGGTGGATTTATGTATAACAAACATTTGGAAACATTTATTTGTGTTGCGGATTTGGGGAGTTTTTCAAAAGCGGCAGAGGCGTTGTACATATCTTCGACTGCGGTTATAAAACAAATTAATTTATTGGAGCAGGAACTTAATTTAAAGCTTTTTGACAGAACTCACCGCGGTATAATACTTACAAAAGCGGGACGTTCGATTTACGGTGACGCGAAATACATTATTCAATATTCTAAAGATTCAATAACTCGTGCAAACAATGCGATGCAGGGTGCGGATAAAGTTATTCGTGTCGGAAATTCGATGATGACGCCGTCAAAGTTTATATTGGACATATGGGCAGAAGTGAGAAAATTTTGTCCCGACATTAAATTTCATATAGTACCTTTTGAGAATACTCCGGAAAATGCTCGTGAAATACTCGCAAATTTCGGCACTAATATTGATATTGTATCGGGTTGGTTTGACGAAGCATTTTTGGATTATCGAGGATGTGCGGCATTAAAGTTAGCGAATGATCCGATATGCTGTTCACTTTCGATAAACCACAGACTTGCTTTTCGTGAGAAATTAAAAATCACAGATTTATACGGTGAAACGGTTATGCTGATAAAACGCGGTTGGAACAAATATACAGACGCAATTCGAGATGAATTGTGGTCGGAACATCCGCAGATAAAAATAATTGATGTACCGTTTCTTAATGCCGAAGTATTTAATAAATGTGAAAGTGAAAATAATATATTGATAGATTTCGGAAACGGCGGAACGGTTCATCCGCTCTTAAAACGAGTACCGATTGATTGGGATTACACAATTCCGTTCGGTATTTTGCACTCACCGAAACCGTCGGAAACAGTATCGGAATTTTTGGAGGCTGTTTCAAAGGTGTACAATAAATAAAACAAGTAAAAATGTCTGCTTTGGAGAAATCCTTGCAGACATTTTTTGGTGTAACCTTTTGGTTTACACTGCTCAACGAATAGATACTTCTGTTTTATTTTTTACGGTGCTATAATGGCATTAATAAAAGATTGGAGTGACAGAGATGAAGATTATATTTACAATCAGTTTAATTTTTTCATTAATTATAGGTACAGTTAACGGAGTGTATGCCGAAGATGAATTACTTAATGTGTCTGAACCGACTGTAAATCATAATGTTTTAAATTATTCTATGACAAACGATAAGGACATTTCTCAAATCAGTATATTAACGGCACTTTATACAGATGGGGTATTGCAATCCGTAAAGACAAATTCTCTCAACGGTGATTTTAAATTAGATGTAGGCAAGGAATACACTTTAAAAATATATGCGTGGGAAAAAGGTACAATGAAGCCACTAACGGACAGTCATACATATACAAATCTCAAAGCAGAGAAAACAGAGCTGACTCGAATGCTTAACAATACAATACAAGGTGCAGACGGGACAATACATTATACATATTATCTTCCGACAGACTATGATGAGAATAAAAGCTATCCAATGCTTATGACATTGCCGGGCTGGAGCAGCTTGTTTAATACAATAAATACAACACCGCTGACGGACAATCCGTATGCTGACAAAAATGCAGAGGCTTGGACAGATATTGTCGGCGATATGATTATTGTTTCTCCGAGCCTTACTGATTGGGGAGATAAATCGGCAAGACAAACAATAGAGCTTACGGATTATTTTATAAATAATTTTTCGATAGATACATCACGAATATATGCGGCAGGACATTCTGCGGGAGGAGAAACTCTTTCAAGAGTGTTGGATATGCGTCCGGAGTTGTTTGCGGCTTATTTACATTCTGCGACACAATGGGACGGAGGATATACTTCGGTTGCAAAATATCATGTACCGATATACATATGTATGGCTCAAAATGATGAATACTACGGTTCGCAAACCGCCATAACGGCATATGAAAATTTAAGACAAGCATATGAAAAAGAAGGACTTTCCGACGAAGAAATTGATAGATTATTGGTACTTGACTTAAAACCTAATTCGTATTTTGACGGTAAAAATGTTGGAAGTTATCACGGTGGCGGGCAGCTTTTTGCATATGATTCGGATATAATAAATTGGATGATAAGCAGAAAATAAGCGAGCCTGTCGACAAAATGTCGACAGCTCCAAAAATTGCATCATAGATGTAATTTTTGAGTATTTTCAGAGAAAAAATCATAAAGTTCCTCCGAAGTCGAAACTTTAGATTTTAAGCACAACCCTTTTGGTTTACACTGTCTAACAAATAGATACTTCTGTTTAACAAAAGGTTATGTTACAATAAATTTAAAGAAAGGGTACGGTGATTGTTTATGAATAATTTTATATTTGAAAACAGCACAAAGGTATATTTCGGCAAAGGCAGCGTAAAGGAGTTTCTTGCCGGAAGTATAAAGGAATACGGAAACAATGTAATGCTTGCATACGGCGGCGGTTCAATCAAAAAGAACGGTGTATATGATGAGATAAACAGCATATTAAAAGCCGAGGGCAAAAACGTGATTGAATTTTCGGGCATTATGTCAAACCCTACTTATTCAAAAGTAAAAGAGGGTGCAAAACTTGCAAGAGATAATAATGTCGATATGATATTGGCGGTAGGCGGCGGCTCTGTTATGGATTGCTGTAAAGCGGTATCATTGGCAGCGGCATATGACAGCGACATATGGGCAGATTATTGGGAAAAAAGCGGAGTTGTGTATTTTGATCCTATTCCACTCGGAGTTATTGTTACCGTCGCAGGAACGGGCAGTGAATGTAACGGCGGTGCGGTAATTACAAATGAGGAAAAGAAAATAAAAACAGGTCGTGATTATCCTAAATGCAATCCGAAGTTTGCGATAATGGATCCCGAATACACGTTCAGTGTCCCTAAATTACAAACCGCGTCTGGTGGATTTGATATTCTTTCGCATATAATAGAAACTTATTTCAGTAAGACAGATGATGATAATGTATCCGATGATATTTCGGAAGCACTTATGAAAAGCATTATTAAAAATCTATCTGCGGCACTTGAAAATCCAAAAGATTATATTGCAAGAAGTAATTTAATGTGGGCGGCTACAATGGCAGAGAATAGAATTATCAAACTTGGCAAGCAATGTGATTTCCAAGCACATCAAATTGAACATCAGTTGGGCGCTTATACAAATTGTAACCACGGCTGTGGGTTAGCGGTTATTCACCCTACATATTACAGAAAAATATATAAAAACGGAATGAGTAAATTCGTTAAATTTGCAAAGAATGTGTGGGGAATATCGGATATAGGCAAGACAGCGGATAAGGTTGCTTTGGAAGGAATAGACGCACTTGCTGATTTTATTAAAAAAATCGGATTGCCTACGACATTAAGAGAGTTGGGAATAGACGACAAGGATATTCTTCCCGATATAGCCGCGTCATGTAATATTGCTCCGGGCAGTTACGGAGATATGAACAAAAAAGCAATTATGGAAATTTTGGTAGAGTGTTACTAATAGATGAGCCTGTCGACAAAATGTCGACAGCTCCAAAAATCACATCATAGATGTAATTTTTGAGTATTTTCAGAGAAAAAATCATAAAGTTCCTCCAAAGTCGAAACTTTAGATTTTAAGCCATTTCTGCCGCACATGTCGTCAGAAATGATTTTTAATGAGGTTAGCACCTCAAACTCCCCAAAATAAAGTATACAAAACCGCAACGGTTTTGTATATGGTCAATTTTATTTATGAAAGGAAGTAAGAAGATGAAAAAGAATTTTATTACAGGATTTGTTTCGGGTGCGGTAGCATTTTCAATGATTGGAGCATTTGCCGCAAATATGATAACGACACCGAATACTTATGAGGTACAGCTTGACGGTAAAGATGTAAATATTGAGGGCTACAATGTAGATGATTACACATATTTTAAGCTTAGAGATATTTCAGATGCTGTAGGCGGTTTTGATGTTGATTTTAAGGATAACAAAATTGTTCTTACATCACAAGAAAAAGGGCTTGAGATAAAGAAAGAGGGAATATTCTCATCGGGAGGAACTGTAACAGAGCCGATAGCGGGAGAATATGACGAAACAACAAACTGGTTGGACAACACACGAAAAGGTAATACAGCACACGTTGACCATGCAAATGTACTTTATCAAATACCTGAAAATGAAACCGAATTGCCTATGGTATTTTTACACGGCTACGGACAGTCAAGAATGGGTTGGATGACAACACCTGACGGACGTGAGGGTTGGTCAACATCATTCCTAAGAAAAGGACACGGAGTATTTTTGGTAGACCAACCAAGACGCGGTGAGGCAGGCTCAACAGCTTCAATGACGAATGACAGTATTGATACATGGTCGGAAGATTCTAAAGAATATATGCCGGGTGACCAAGCATGGTACACACATTTCAGAATAGGCAGAGTTGCACCGGAGCGTTATGAGGGCTCACAATTCCCTGAGGGTGAGGAGGCACAAGACCAATTCTTCCGTCAAATGACACCGAATACAGGCAGCTTTGATATGGAAGCAAATGTTGCTGCTATGGATGAAGTTATGCAAGACGTTAAAGATATGATGGGCAAAAAGAGCATTTATGTAATTCATTCGCAAGGCGGCAGAGTCGGTTGGAATGTCAATCCCGAAAATGTAGCGGCAATCGTTGCAATCGAGCCGGGCGGAGCTCCTGAAATCGGTTCGGAACAATATAAAACATTACTTGCCGCAAATATTCCGATAGTTATGTATTTCGGTGATTATATCGATAACGGTCCGGAAGATATTCAGTCAACATCATTCTGGAAAAGCGTGCGTGACGGTGCAGTGGCATTTGCGGAAAGCTACAATAAAGACGGCGGAAACTGTACTGTTGTAAATCTTCCTGATGTCGGAATAACGGGAAATTCACACTTTATGTTCCAAGAAAAGAACAGTGAAGAAATAGCACAGCACGTTGAAAATTGGATAAAGGAAAACGTAAAATAACTTGTCGAAGAAATGGAGAGATTAATATGAAAGTCGCACTTGTAAACGGAAGTCCGCATAAAAACGGATGTACATATACCGCACTTTGTGAGGTGGCAAAGACACTGAACGAAGAAGGGATTGAAACGGAAATATTTTGGATCGGTCCGAAAGCTTTGTCGGGGTGTATTGCGTGTAAATCGTGTGTAAGTAAAGGTGAGTGCGTATTTGACGATACTGTAAATGAGTTTCGTGAAATAGCGAAAGAATGTGACGGATTTGTATTCGGCTCACCCGTGCATTATGCAGGAATAAGCGGAGCAATGACATCATTTATGGACAGATTGTTTTACTCTGATTTTTGCGGAAACGGAAACAAAACATTTTATATGAAACCTGCGGCTTGCGTTATATCTGCAAGACGTGCCGGAACAACGGCAACTTTTGATCAGATGAATAAATATTTTACCATTCAAGAAATGCCTATTGTTTCATCGAGATACTGGAATATGGTACACGGTGCTAAGCCGGAAGATGTAAAGCAGGACTTAGAGGGATTGTACACAATGAGAGTTTTGGGACGTAATATGGCATTTATGCTTAAATGCAAGGATATAGCAATGAAAAACGGTGTTGAATTACCAAAACAAGAAACACCTGTTTTCACTAATTTTATAAGATAAGGAGATAAACGAATATGAAAAAAGTAATTTCGATTTTAATGACTTTAGCATTTATGTTTACATTAATTACCGGATGTACGGCGGCAGAGAGCGATAAGCAAGCGTTAGACAATGAATTTTTGCTTACAATGCAAATCGCTAATCCCGTTATGACTGTAAATGGTCAGGAAAAGAATATTGACGATGACGGTACAGCTCCGACTATTGTCAATGACAGAACGCTTGTACCGGTAAGAGCAATTATTGAATCAATGGGCGGAAGTGTTAATTGGGACAGTGATACAAGCACAGCAATGCTTGAATACAACAACGACATAATAACACTTACAATCGGAAGTGAAACCGCATATTTCAATGATAATGCAAATACCCTTGATACCGCTCCGCAGATTATCAACGACAGAACAATGTTACCGATAAGATTTATTGCAGAAAGCTTTAAATTTGATGTTGAATGGGAGCAGGGCACTCAAACGATCACAATAAAAAGCAATACTTTAAATCCAACTGTAACAACAGAGCCAACAATAGCACCCGATAATCAGACGAACGGTAGTAAAGCGTTGGTAGTTTACTATTCGGCAAGCGGAACTACCGAAAAAATTGCAAAATATATAGCGAATGCGGCAAATGCGGATATTTTTGAAATTCAGCCTGTCGAGCCATATACGGCTGATGATTTGGATTGGACAGATGAAAGCAGTCGTGTTGTTAAAGAACATGATGATGAAAGCTTAAGAGATGTAGAGCTTGCTTCAACAACTGTACCGAATTGGGATACATATGATACGGTATTTATCGGTTATCCTATTTGGTGGGGAATTGCCGCATGGCCGACAGACGGATTTGTTAAAGCAAATGACTTTACAGGTAAAACAGTTATTCCATTCTGCACATCTGCAAGCTCGGGAATCGGTGACAGTGGTAAACTTCTTGAGGAAGAAGCAGGTACGGGAAATTGGCTTGACGGTATGAGATTTAGGTCAAGTGCAAGTGAAGATGACGTTAAGTCTTGGGTAGACAGATTGGAAAAATAATTATTGGAGGTTATAACAATGAGAAAGAATTTTGGAGCAAAGCCGTATTTATATCCGCAGCCGGTTATGATTATCGGCACATATGATGAAAACGGAAATGCCAATGCTATGAATGCCGCATGAGGCGGTATTGTAGGTATGGATAAGATTATTATTGATTTATCAAGTCACAAGACAACAGATAATCTTATGCAAAGAAAGGCTTTTACGGTAAGTATAGCCGATGCAGAGCATATGACGGAATGTGACTATGTCGGTATAGTGTCGGCAAAAGCCGAAAAAGATAAAATGAAAAAGGCGAATTTCACAACAACAAAAAGTGAATTTGTTGACGCACCGATTATAAACGAATTACCGTTGACTTTGGAATGTGAGTTAATCAAAGTAGTGGAGGACAGTCTGTATTTAGGTAAAATCGTCAATGTTAACGCAGATGAAAAAATACTCGGAGATGACGGTGAAATCTCGCTTGATAAATTCCGCCCTATAACATATGATACAGTCCACCACGGATATTATGAATTGGGTAAAAAAATCGGAAATGCTTTTAAAGATGGAGAAAAATTGAAATAAATATCTTTGTAGGAGAATTTAAAGTGAAATATATAAATTTAGGTGACGGTAAAATTAAAATCTCTGCGTTGGGATTAGGCTGTATGGGTATGACTCATGCTTACGGAAAACCGTCAGATGAAAATGAAATGATAAAATTGATACATTCTGCATTTGATATGGGAACAACTTTTTTCGATACTGCGGAATGTTATTTGGGAACAAAGGAAAACGGAGATATTGCGTCTAATGAAGAACTTGTCGGTAAAGCACTAAAGAATTATCGTGATAAGGTAATTATAGCGACAAAATTCGGAGTAAAGCATAATAATACCGAACTTATAACCGACAGCAGACCCGAAACAATTATAAAGAGTGTTGACGGCTCGCTGAAACGATTGGGTACAGATTATATTGATTTGTATTATCAACACAGACTTGATCCCGACGTACCCGTAGAAGAAGTTGCGGGAACAATCAGCGACCTTATAAAAGCAGGTAAAATTCGTGCATGGGGTATTTCCGAAGTGGATGAGGAACATATCAGACGTGCGGATAAAATATGTCCACTTACGGCAATTCAAAACAGATACTCTATGATGTACCGTTATTATGAGCCGCTTATGCCTGTTTTAAAAGAATTGCAAATCACATTTGTTGCACACAGTCCGTTGGCAAACGGCTTTTTGACGGGAAAATACAATAAAGAATCGGTGTTTGATAAAGTGTATGATTACAGAAGCGATATGCCGCAGTTTAAGGGAGATAACCAAGAGCTTTTGGATATGCTAAATAATATAGCCACAGAGAAATATTCCACTCCCGCACAAATTTCACTTGCGTGGATGATGGCAAAAGGAATTGTACCTATTCCGGGAACAAGAAAGCTACAAAGACTTGAAGAAAATATCGGTGCGGCTGATATTTTGCTTACCGACGAAGAAGTTTCACGAATTGATGAAACATTGAACACAATAAAAATGTCAGATGTCTTTTGGGGACACAAAATCAAATAAGTTTTAAAGGATGCAATGGGGCAAAACACATTGTATCCTTTTTTATTTTCGGTTATAACCTTTTGGTTTAAACCGAAGAACATATCGATACTTCTGTATATAAAATGTTTATGCTACAATTATTACAGTGAATAAATCACATAAAGATAAATCATAGGAGGTCAAATTTATGTCAAAGAAAATTATAACAATTATTATTGCGGCGGCAATGATTGCAAGTTCGGCAATTAATGCTTTTGCCGTAGGAAACACTTCAAATAATTCATTTAATGTTTCGGCACAGACATATACAACTATGAGTGCAACAGATAAAGAGAAATTTATAAATGATAATTTGGATGTCAAACTGCAACATATGTCATCTCTTGTTACGCTTACTGCAAACGGAGATTATGACAAAATTGCGGAAGAAGTTAAAAACGCACTTGACAGCGGACTTACAGCCACAGAGATAAAAGAATCAATATACCACAGCGGTGCATATTGCGGATTTACAAGAGCGGCAAAAGCGTTGGACGCAGCCGATATCGCATTGAAGGCTTTGGGGCAGGATATTACATATTCAAGCAGAATAACGTCAAGTGAAGATGTACGTTATGACGAGGGACTTGCCACTCAAAGATATTTGTTCGGACAGCAGATAGGAACGATAACCGATGATATGGACGGTGCTTTGAAGCTGCAAACAAAGCTTCTTTCGGGAATATGTTTCGGTGATTTTTACAATCGTACGGGATTGTCATTATATACAAGAGAGTTTCTTACATTCTGCACAATCGTAGGAAACGGAAATTGTGCGGGACAACTTAACGGACATATTAATGGTAATCTAAGTGTAGGTCACTCAAAGGATATGCTGCGTGCGGCGGTATTGCTCAACGAAAAATATAACGGTGAAGAAAAAACACAGCTTGCCCTTGATGTTATTGACAGCAATACAAATGAAGTGTCTGAGTCACCGTCACCAGAGCCGTCAATTTCTACAAATACAATAAAGACAAATTATAAAAGTGACAGTGAAGAATTGCTCGGAATTATGTCGCACTTTAGGACTGATGATACAGACAATTATATAAATAACAATCTTGACAGTCAAACACAAGAAATATTGATAAATGCGGTAAATGCCGTTATTGATAATACCGATATTCCGAAATCGGACGATAAAGCAACACAAGTTTTAACAGATATTGCGGTTATGTCGGCACAAGGCGGCAGAGAAAGTGAGATACCGTCAAAGGTTTCGGAGGGACTTGATGCAGGACTTACTAAGGATAATATGCTTGCCGTTCCGATTTTGCTTGCACCTTATAACGGTTTCCCGAGAACGCTTAATATGAGAGCGTCATTATCCTCGGCACTGGAGGACAATGATACACAAAGCGGTCAGAAAATTAAAACAACAGTAACAATGACAATAGGAAACCCTATTATGACCGTAAACGGCAAAGAACAAAATATAGATGATGATAATACTGTGCCGGTAATCAAAGACGAAAGAACACTACTTCCTATTCGTGCATTTGTAGAGGAAATAGGCGGACAAGTCCAATGGGACGAAAACACAAGAACGTCAACTCTTACATATAACGATACAGAAATAAAACTTACAATAGATTCAAATACCGCTTATCTCAACGGTGCAGAAAAAACACTTGACGTTGCACCTACAATCATTAACGACAGAACTATGCTGCCGATAAGATTTATCGCAGAAAGTTTCGGATATACGGTTATGTGGAATCAAGACAGCCAAACAGTGAGTATTATAAATGCGGATAATATAGAAAACGTATTCGCAAAGGGTGATATTAACCCCGCGTCACCTAAATTTACCGGTACGTCATATATGAACTGGCTTACCCAATACAATGAAGAAACCAAAATACCTGCATTCGGACAAGTAACTTTTGAGCCTTGCACAAGAACTGATTGGCATTATCATGACGGCGGTCAGATCTTACTTGTGACAGAGGGCGTCGGCGTGTTTGAAATGGAGGGCGAGCCTGCAAGATTAATGCAAGCCGGTGATGTAATTCTTATTCCACCGGGTAAAAAGCACTTTCATTCTGCTATAAACGACAGTTGGTTTGCACATATTGCAATAGGCGTAAATCCGGGTGTCGGAACAACAAATTGGCTTGATAAAGTTACAGACGATGAATATAATGCGGCAGTAGAGGAGGCTCGTGCAAACGGAACTATTCGTGAAAAGAGCGATATAATGTTCCCAAAGGGAGATTTGTTAAAGGAAAAGGGATACAGCGGTGCAGTGTACAAAAACAAGCTTGTTGAGAATGAAACAACATTTAATTGCCCTGAGGTTGATAACTACACTATGGAAAAAGGTGCAAGAACAGATTTGCATTCTCACGAGAGCGGTCAACTCATAATCGTAACAAACGGAACGGGCTTATATCAAGAAGAAGGCAGTGATGTAAGAGTTGTAAAAGCCGGAGATGTCATAGAAACAAAACCTGGAGTAAAGCATTGGCACGGTGCGGCAAATGAACAGTTTGCTTATATTGCCGTAAACGGTAATCCGGGACATGACAAAATAACTTGGGATAAAGCCGTAACCGATGAAGAATATAATTCCGTACAAGTAGGCGGAAATACGGCAGTAGTTAAAACCGATTCTGGAAATGTTCAAGGATATGTAAAAGACGGAACGTATACATATCACGGAATACCTTATGCGAAGGCAGATGAAAGATTTGTTCCGGCTCATAAAACAGACAGTTGGGACGGTACTAAAACTGCATATTCATACGGTCAAATAGCACCACAGTCGGGCGGCAATAATTTGCCGACAATGAGCGAGGATTGTCAAAATCTTAATGTATGGACTCAAGGTGTGAATGACGGAAAGAAACGTCCCGTAATGGTATGGCTGCACGGCGGCGGATTTTCAACAGGTTCGTCAATAGAAAGTCCTGCATATGACGGTGAAAATCTAAGTAAAAAAGGCGACGTTGTAGTTGTTTCGATTAACCACAGATTAAATTCTTTGGGACATTTGGATTTGTCGGCATACGGAGATAAATATAAATATTCGGCAAACGTGGGAATGACAGATATTATTGCCGCTCTTGAATGGATAAAAGATAATATTGACCAATTCGGCGGTGATCCCGACAATGTAACCGTATTCGGTGAATCCGGCGGCGGTGCAAAGGTGCTTGCACTTATGACAAGTCCGTATGCAAAGGGATTGTTCAATAAAGGTATTGTCGAAAGCGGAGCGACAGAGAATATGGGAGCAAAGTTTACCGACTTAAAGGCAAGTCAAAGAGTAACAGAGATTACTCTTGATAATTTGGGTATTACACCTGACAGAATTGAAGAACTGCAAAATGTTTCATACGAAGATTTAACCGCTGCGTCCGATAAAGCACTTGTACAAGCTGCCGAGGAAATGGGTATATATGAGGCATTTGTAAACGGATATTCGCTTTTATGGGAGCCGGTTGTTGACGGCGATTTTCTTCCTACAAGTCCCGTTACTGAAGACGGCTTTGCCGAGGCAGGCAAGGATATTCCTCTTTTGATTGGCTCTAATCTAAATGAATGGACTGTAATGGGTAACCCTATGGCAAATCCTAATGAAGAATTGAGTACAGAAGAATTAAATAAACGTCTTACAGATACTTACGGCGATAAGGCACAAGAAGTGCTTGCCGCATTTAAAAAGGCATATCCTAATGAATCCGATACTTCGGCACTGTATGTGGATAATACACTTATCAGATTACCGATTTTAAAACTTACCGCACATAAGGCTGACCAAAACGGTGCACCGGTATATTCATATGTATTCAGTTGGGGAACATCGTATCATACTGCTGAAATACCGTTTGTGTTCAACAATATTGATAAGGTAAGCGTAAGCGGTGACAGAGATGAAGCAGAAAAACTTTCGGATATTATGAGCAGTACATGGATTAATTTTGCTAAAACGGGAAATCCGAACGGTGACGGAATACCTGATTGGGAACCATATACGAGAAGTAATTCGGCTGTTATGATTTTTGACAATGAAACATATCTTGCACATAATCACGAACAAGAGCTGATGTCGCTGTTAGCACCGAATTATAAATATTAATATTTACGGAAAGGCTATGATTAATTATGAAAAAAATAATAGGCTTTATAATTGTAATGATGATGTGCGCTGTCGGCACAGCATTTGCAAATGCAGCTGAAATGAATTATACGGACGGCACGCTTACGATAAACGGTTTAAACGGCAGTGCCGATTTATTACACGCATCATATACAGGCGGTGTTTTGGACAGTACGGAAATTTTGAATGTATCCGACGGAACGTATAATATTAATGCAAAAAACGGTGATAAGTTATTTTTGTGGGATAATACGAATACAATGAAACCGCTTAGCGGAAATATAATCGTAGGTGAAAAAAATCAAGGTGAAAATCTTGAAGAAGATACTCAAGGGAAAATTCTTGTTGTGTATTTTTCGGCTCAAAGTCATACAGAAAGAGTTGCAAATTATATTGCACAGGAAACCGGTGCAGATATATTTGAACTTGTACCGAAAAATCCGTACACAAGTGCTGATTTGAATTATTCAAACAGTAGCAGTCGTGTTGTGTATGAATATCAACATCCCGAAGAAAGAAATGTCGAACTTGTATCCGCAGTACCGCCGAATTGGGATTCTTATGATACCGTATTCGTAGGTTATCCTATCTGGTGGGGAATTGCCGCATGGCCCGTAAATGGATTTGTTGCGGCAAATGACTTTACCGGTAAAACGGTTATTCCGTTCTGTACATCCGCAAGCTCCGGGATAGGTCAAAGCGGAACTCTTTTGAGAGATTCCGCAAAAGGCGGAAACTGGATTAACGGTATGAGATTTTCGTCAAGTGCATCTGAAAGTACAGTGAAAAGTTGGGTAGCAAGTCTTGATTTGAATTAATAAAAAATAGCTTTCTATGGTGAACATAGAAAGCTATTTCGTTGTGTGAATGTTTTTTCTCTCTTTTTGCATGAGCAAGCACGCAAAAACGCATACGAGCAATTCGGTAATAGGAAACGCAATCCATATTCCGATAATTTGTAAGGTATGATTTAACAGCCACATTAACGGAATCAGCAAAACACCTTGACGACAAAGTTGAATAATAATACTCGGTACAACTTTGTCTGTTGCTTGTTTATATGTTGCAATCATTGTAGAAAGTCCGCTGAATACAAACCCTAAAGACATTATACGCATTGCAGTTATGCCCAATAAATGCATTTCTTGTGATGCAGAGAAAAGAGAAAGTATTTCGCCTGGGAAACACATAACCAAAAATGTTCCTACAAACATCATAATTGTTGCAAAGAGTGTTCCGATTTTGTAAGTTTGCCATAAGCGAGCCTCTTTTTTAGCTCTGTAATTAAACCGCATAATCGGCAAACATCCTTGTATAAGACCGTTTACTGTCATAACAATTAATTGTTGTACCTTGAAATATGCTCCGAAAAAAGCCACCGCCGTATCGGAATAGCTTACTAAAAATACATTTACGAAGTTTACCATGAAAGAACCCAATGCGTTCATTATAAAAGATGGTAAACCGTATGAAATGAGCATTTTGAGCATTTGCGCATCAAAGCGATAGCCTTTTAGAATCGGCTTAACTTTTTGCTTTGTGAAAAACAACTGTATCAATGCAATCAGCATTGACAGAGTGTATCCCAAAACTGTTGCGAGTGCCGCACCAGCAATACCCATTTCCGGAAACGGTCCGACACCGAAAATAAGCAATGGGTCGAAAATAAAATTAAACATCACACCGATAATTTGAAACCACATCGGTGCAATCATATTACCGGTTGCCTGCAACATTTTTTGAATTGCGATATGTACCATATTTGGAATCTGCATATACGCACAGATTTTCATATAGCGCAATCCGTATTCAAGAATCTCATTATTTTGCGTGAATGTAGCGTAATAGGGTTTTATAATAAAAAGCGTTGCTATGGTTACTGCCACACCGACTGACAAAGACAACAGAAGTCCGAGTGTTGCCGCCGAATCGGCTTTTTTCTGCTTGTTCTGACCTAAATATCCCGCAATCAAAACATTAACGCCGACGCCTATCCAAATAGATAACGCATTCATAAGTGTAGTAATCGGAAATGAAAGCGAAACTGCGGCTAGTGACTGTTCGTTGATTTTTGCGACAAACATACTGTCTACAAGGTTGTATGAATACTGTAAAAACATCGAAATAAGCGGCGGGGCAGACATTTGCAATATCAGTTTGTTTATAGGTCTATATGCCATTTTATTCTCTGCGTTCATTTTTGCACACTCCCATAATTATATATACTGTAATTATAACGTGAATACTGTTGTATTTCAACCGATATTCTGCATTTTTTAATAAAACCGGTGCAATAAAAGGCAGTCTAAAATGATATGCACCCCAAAAGTTAGACACTTTTGGAGGTGCATATTTTTATTATGATATTATTTTATACTGTATATTTTATTAAATACAGCTGCGGCTTGGGCACGAGTGGTATTTGCTTTAGGGCGGAGGGTATTATCCGTGAAACCACTTATAATTTTATTTCCGCAAGCCCATTGGAAAGCAGAAACAGCATAATCGGAAATGTCTTCCGTATCTGAATAACTGTCGAGTGTATCAATTATAGAAGTGTCAATTTGTTTATATTCTGCAAATCTCTTTAAAATCGATACCATCTGCTCACGAGTTATATTATCGTTCGGAGCAAACTCTGTGTCGCTGTAACCTGAAATAATATTATTCTCACTGCCCCAAGCGACAGCATTTGAGAAATAATCATTTTAATTTACATCAGTGAAGTTATAATCAACATCGGATTTTGTTTCGCCGTCAATTCTGTAAAGAACAGTTATAAACATTCCTCTCGTAATATCTGTATCAGGAGCAAATTCCGTATCGCTTACACCACTCATTAATCCGTTGTCATATGCGGATTTTATCGGGGCATAATACCATTCATTTTCTGCAACATCATCAAACCACCAATCGTCTTTGCCGGACGGTGTAGGCGTTTTTTGCGGAGAGTCGTTTATTTCTTTGAATGTTACGTCAACGCTTACTTGGCTTCCTGGCATTACGAATGAAAATTCGTTGTCGGCTGTCTTTGTAACTTCAATTACATTTCCCTTTGAATCAGTAACTGTTACAGTATCAACCTCATAACCGTCATTCGGTTTTGTATTAACCGTTACGTTTTCACCCAATGCGGCACTTTTCTTTGATATATTCATACTTCCGTTGTCGTATGTCTTGTTTACAGAAGAAATACCATATTTTGCAGAACTTCCGCCGCCACTGCTGCTTGGTTTTGAAGTAGGAATTGGTGTAGGAGTAGGTTCATCTGATTCTATACCTGTCACTTGAACATCAATACTGTCGTCAATTCTGTATTTTGGATAGTATGCATATATCTTTGCATTACCGTTGCTTAGCGGAATAACTTCACCGTCATCGGTAACAACAGCTATGCTGTTATCTGTTGAATAATACTTGACTTCACCCGCATAATTATTCCAAGGGAAAGCTTTTGTTTGAAGTGTTGTTGTATCATTTTTTCCGTTTAATGAAACGTTTTCGGCACCATCGTTGATTTCTGCAATAAGTGGTTTATTAGAGATAAACATGGTATATGCGTTAGATGTGTTTTCACCGCTTACTGCTGAAAGTTTAAAGTCTATATATCCTAAATTGTTGAAATCAGCTTTATCTATCTCAAACGGAACTGTAATATCTTTACTTTCACCGCTCGCAAGTTGAGGTAGGGAAGTAGTGCCGAAAGTTTTGTCGGCGGTATTATTTAGCGTTACATTTATTTCGTCGGACGGTTTAGAACCGTTGTTTGTAACCGTTGCAGATGCATAATAACCGTTATCATCGTGTTTGATTTCAAAGCTCGATACATCAAGTCTTGTATCATACGGAATGGCTTTTGTGGCAGATACAGGCTTTGCATTTTCAATTCCGCGTTCAGTTACCGTAACTGTAACTTCTTCATTTTCCAAGTTGCTCGGAACTGTCCATGGTACACTGACATTTATCGAATTACCGGATTCGATTATGTTGTCAGAACTGCCCTCGTAAAGAGTATTTCCTTTTTTATCCGTTACTTTTAAATCATAACCCTTTGCATCAAGCAAACCTGTGTTCGCAATAGTGAATGTTATATCTTCCGAATAATTCGGATAAATCTTTGACGGAAGAATAATATTGCTGTCTTTAATTTCAAGAGAACTTACAGGTTCAAAGTCAATGGTTACAAGGGTGTTTGCACTGTATTTCATAGGTGAATCTGCATCGCTTTCATCAATCCATTGCTTGTAGTAGTTTGAAACAGCTGATATTTTATTATCATCAGTCATATATAGGTCAAGTTCATCAATAACCATACCGAAATCGGTAATTTGTACCGAATTGCCGAACTTCCAATAACCGTTATCTGTGCCACGCTGATAACGTACACCGTATATTTCAGTACCGTTCTTTGTACTGTCTTGACTTAATTCTGTGTAATAAATATAAATATCTTCACCGTTGGAGGTTACAATATAGTTTCCTATACTTGTGCAAAGGTCGTCATTACCTTGGAAGTTTGCACTTGTGACATTAAATGTACCGTTGTACAAGGCTTCGTAAATGCTGTTTTCATATACGTCGTCTGACATACCAAGTTCAGATGCAGTCTTTTTATACCAATCGGCATTTTTATTATCAGCGGTCATTTCGCCGTTTTTGTATGCACTGTTTACCGTATCGGCATTAATCAAGTCTGTCATATCTCCGTTTGAATCTGCGTTAAACATTGAAGATAACATATCTGAAAGATTCATAATTTTAAACATATATCCGTTATCCAACCATGTCATGTATAATTCACCGTTAATGTTGGTAAGTTTAGGTAATGAATTGGATATACTGTCATTTGTAATTTGTATCGGGAAATATGCTTGCCCGGTTGTTAGGTTTTGAATTTGCAGATAAAGCTCTCTGTCGTCACCTGTTTGTAAATCTTCGTCTTCATCAATAGTGTAACTTGAAATTAAATAACTTTCGTTATTTATATTTATTGTTGCCGAATTATAATCCAATGCAATAGGAGAACTGATTGTTTTATGAGGTATCGGAATTATGGTTTCATCATAAGACTCTCCTGTACTCATATCGTATTTTACATAGGCTATATTAGAGAATGATTTTTCAAGCTGTAATAGGTCGCTGTTACTGTTACCTAATTTTGACACATCAAGCTTGACATAGCTTATATAAAGCATATCCCCATCAACATCAATTTGTGGGTTTAAAGTAAGGTATCTGTCGTGTACAATACTGATTTCTTTGCCCATTTTGTTGGTTTTTGTATCGTATATTGCACAAGAAATACCGATTGATGAAAGCTTTTCTCTTGAAGTTTCCACACCCGCAAATGCGTCTTTAACATCGGTCCATGCGATAATAACTTTGTCACCTATCTTTTTAAGTGTGTGAATTGAATCAGGTGTACCGTCGTCTGCTACAGCTTTAGGAGTAGACCAATGAGTACCGTCAAATATCGAATAATACAGAGTTGCTCCGTTGTATTCGGCACGCTTTTCCGAATCGCCTATAAATGTAAGCATCTTCTTACCGTCATCGAGAGGGATAATATGAGGTCTCGTTCTGTCTGCGGCTTTATATATTAATTGTGTACAGCTTACAACTTCTTCTGTTGCGGTAAGCTGAATATCATCATTTTTTCCGAAGGTTGATAAATCTGATGTGCCGTTACTGTATGGAGTTAATTTAATATCATCATCGGTCATAAGTCCGTTGAAGAAATCAAATTCAGAGGCATGCTCAAGAGTACCCCAACCTTTTGTATATTTGACTACATCTACATCAACGGAGAAGAATAATAAGTCGAATCCCACACCGCCGGCTGCCGTTATCAGTGTACCGGGCTGACCGTTTGCAAAACTCAAATCAAATTGGAATGTTGTAGCAACGTAACCTCTTGCTGAAAGTACATCGCAAAAACCTACACCTACTTGTAATTTTCCTGAAAGGACAACACTTAGTGTTACATCGGTAGTGCTCAGTCTGTCTGCTATATTGCCTTGATAGTTGTTAAATTCATCTGCGGATATTGCATTTTTATCATCATCTGCAGCATAGTTTGTAATTAGATCTACCTGAATACCGGCAATGATATTTAAAAATACAGGTACACCGTAAATTGTAGTATACATAGTCTTATTGAATGTATAGGCTCCGCCGATAGAAACCGAACCGCAAGCAAACATATAGTCGTTGTCCGGCGTTTTAACAAAGTCGAAAGCTAAAATAACGGCTACTTCGACGCTGTACCTTTGGTTATTAAAACCGGCAAATGGAGCTTTTGTATCTTTTAGTAAATCGGTATAATCTGCATATGCTTCTTGATATTCGGCATCGGTTTTATAATCGTCACGAGACGGAGCGACACCATTGAATGTCGCAGCCATTATTTTCATAGCATTACTTCTGTGATTATTATTTTCTTGAACAGCACCACGGAATTTATCATAAAACGCTTTTTTCTCGTAAACGGTTTTCTTACCCATACTATTGAGTATTGTGTCAATATTTGCCTGAATAGTATAACCGGTGTTGTCAGGCCAGTTTGTTTTGCCGAATGTAATCAATCCAGATTGGCATTTGCCTATTGCTGAGCCGACTAACGGAATATCGATTGTACCGCTTTTATCCGCATCGAAAGTTTGAGGTGTTGTAAGTGCAAATTCCGTATAGAATGAAAGACCTGTTGCAACATCGGGATACACAATTTCAATTTCAGTGTTACCTGATGATAATTTTTCTGAATCTACAAGACGTACAGAAAGACTGTCACCAGAATGTAGATTTTCTGTCATCTTAGGAATTGTACATTCTATAATACTGCTGCCATCCTCACGAGGATAACCTTTGTATTCGGTTGTCTGACCGGTTGATGTGCGAACGGTGAATACTGCCTCACTGACACTTCTTCCATAGCTGTCTATAACGGCTGTGACTGTAAGATTGTCGTCGAGTATTCTTATTTGATTTTGGTTTAAGTCGGCTGTGTTCTTGTCATATGTGTACATAATTGACGCAACCTTAGGAGCACCGTAAGGGTAGGTGATATTTGTGTTACCTGCATTTACGGTATAAGCGCCGTCTGCTTGACCAAGTGCGTCTGTGAGCTTTACTTTTGCTACATAGCCTGTCGTAACACCGTTTGAGATGTACATTGTAATAAGGTCGTTTGTGTCACCCAATACGTTTGTCAATATATAAGTACCGGTATCGGAAGTTGTACCGGTCGCACTGTCAGGCATATAGCTTGAGTTTGCAGAGTTTAGCGACTGTGAACCTTTTCCGGCTGATACGGAATATCCTACAAGCGGAAGAGATTCCGGTTCTAAGCCGTTATCGCGGATAGACGCATTTTTAGAAACAACAGTACCTGATATATTAAATGATTTTAAATCGCTCTTTTTAACTTTTTTGTAATTTACAGTTACAACATTGTCTGTTGTTTGTGCTTGCGCAACGATGTGATAAGAATTGGTTGTAAACGTGTCATTGCCTTGCTTGATAACGGGACGGTATATGTATTCTTTATCTTCAACGGAGGCAAAATTTAATGTATATATCTTACCTGTAATCGGTGTTATTTTATCTGAAAGATTTGATTCTGACGGATTTGCGTTAATAACATATTTACCGCTTAGTTCCTTTTTCAGTTGTTCATCGGAACTTGAATTAAGATCATTTTCACTGATAAGACCCTGTACCGTTAAATACTTTTCAGCACCGTTTTCAAATTTAATTTCGATTTTGTTTGAATTTTTCGCTATAAGAGGACGTATTCTGTAACTCGTATTAGGCTCAAGGAATAATTTTGTTGTATCTGTTATTGTGTTGAAACTTGTGTTGTTTGTTGAAACTTGATAACCTACAACATGATATCCGTCATCCGGAGTTGTTGCACTTAAATCAAGTGTATCACCTGCATGGCGAGTAACTGTTTTACCTGCGGCAAGCTCGCTTGATATAAAACTGCCGTTTCCTTCACCGGCTGACGGTAATACTTCGACTGTAACATCGGCATATGATACTTTAGGTGTTATCTTCAGATTTTGATGATAACCGTATGTGTCGTGTGCAACATTTTTTTGAACTGATTCAATCCATGATATGAAATATTTATCATATGGAATGTAATAAAGATTTTGCTTTTCTGTTTTCTTCAGCTCATTATTTACGTTATCCGATGTGAAATTTACTTCGTCAGAAAGTTTTGTTCCTTTTTTGAGTTAAGGTATGAAATGAATTCTTCGGGATAATTTACAGTTATTTTATCATCAGTTGTACCCGGATCTATGGTGATTTTATAGCCTGAAATATATCCGTATTTACCTTTGTGACCATTAATGTCTGTATCATTTATTGTAAATACAATATTGCAGTCATCCTCATTCGGATTGGTCCAGAAATCACGCGTTTTACTTCCGGCGATTTGAGCACCGCTGTTAAGTTCAACCTGCATCGGTAAGGCATTTATCTTTTCATTACCGATACAGTATTCTTGTGTTGGGGGTTGGTTAAGTTCTACATTAACCTTTTTATACATAGCCGCAACACCGTAAAAGCGTACATAACTTTTCGGAGTTTTTGATTTGTCTTCATCAGCCGAATGTATTTCCATGCTTATATTTCCGTTTAAAGGTTGGTTGTTATTCAAGAGAGTTGCAGGCATTGCGTCAAGTGTTCTGCCGAATTTTCCGCTTTTTGATTCATTGATAACAATACTGTCATTATTTGCAATTTTAAATCTTGCAAGCTGTCCGCCAAAGGCGTTTGATGTTGATTCCATATCTGGAGTCATATATTGATAATATACCGACGGTACAGTTTTGGAATGTGTCCATACTCCGCCTTTATCCCACATACTTGTATGGTAATATTCAAGTTTTCCGTAATGAGAGCTACCCATATTTCTTTCACGTGTATCTATTTCATATTTGTTATCCCAATGACCGCAACCCCAAGGCTTATCACCCCAATATCCGTCATAATAAAACAGACCGTCGCGGTTTACTTCTGTTGCAAAGTAGTATGTACCGACTTCGGGAGGAATGTCATAATTGTGAGTTCCGTCACCTGTTGCGTATATTTTACCTTCGGCAGGATCTTTTGTATTATCTGACGGCATTGTATATTTAACGTTGTATTTAAGACCGTTTATGGTGATGTCATTTGTCTGATTTTCATTGCCCATAAGAGAAATATCACTCTCATCATCGGCGTTATTTTTTATTTTGACAACGGTTTCTGCATATTTACCACTTTCACAGCCCGTCATATCACTCATCAGCAGTTTAAATTCACCCTCGCCGGATACGGGAATTTCAATTGTCTTTTCCGTTTCATAAGGAATAAATGTAACTGTTTTGATTTGTTCTTCATAATTTTCTCCTGCTACTGCGGTAATGCTCGATGACAGCAAAGTGAAATCGCAAAGAGAATATTCTGCATTTTTTCGTTTTATTGTAACAGTGGCATTTCCGTCTTTTGACGTGTAACTGTTTCTGCTGAAAGAAACAACGCTTTTTTCTTTCGGCTCGTCGTCTTCGATATTTACAGAAAGTGATGTTACTTCATAAAGTTCGGCATTATCGGGATTTACCAAAAGTAAAGAAAACCCTTCTGTGCCTTCGCTTTTTTTGTCGTCCAATATTTTGAATTTAACCGTTTTTTCGTTTTCGCCCGGTGCGAAAGTAACGGTTGTACCGCTTGAGTATTCAATTCCTGCCATTGCATCCGGCACTACTTCGTCTGCAAATTGCTGTGCCATTTCTGAATCAAATTCCGAATAATTTTCAATATCTGTATTCTCTTCCGAAATGTTATCCGATGTTTCATCAGTGTCAGCTTCTGCCGTGGCATAACGTTCAAGTATTGAAACCCCATCACCGGTTTTCTCTGCGTTATCGTCAAGAATTACATAGTCCTCGCCGTATATCGCAGTTAAGTCAAGCGAGTGGATTGTGACGCTTGCTTCTTCCGATAAATCGCCCTCACGATAAATAGGGAACGAATAAACAGCATCTTCTTCCTTGACGTTTGCTGACGCAGTACCAAGGTAAATTAAATTGCCGCTTGGAAGTTTTTCCGAATCAATTCGTGATGCGTTTAACGGCATGACCGTTTCTTCTGCTTTTGCAGGCATAACTGCCATAGAGGTAAGCATTGACAGCGACAAAAGCAATGATAGTAATTTTTTCATTTTAATCCTTCCTTTCATATTAGAAATATTGGTAGTGTAAAAGAATTTCTCTTTCAAAACAGAAAAATAATTATATATAATAAAAGTATATATTATGATTATTATAAATGTCAATATAATCTAAATAAATGTCAATATAATCTAACTCAAATGCCATTTTTTTGACACAAAATCACGTTAAAACAATATTTTACACAAAACCGCAGCGGTTTTGTCTGCATTATTTTATGGGGAACGCGCAATTTCGGGTTGTAATCACTTCTGACTGTATGTGTGTCGGAAATGACTTTAAATCTAAAGTTCCCGGTTTTAATTTTAAAGAATTCTTTCATAATAAATAGAAAACTCATCAATAAAAAAACAGTTGAAAACCACACAAAATTTACGTTAATATGCGATTAAAACATATATTATGTTATGTAAATCAAATAAAATAAAAAAATATGAAAAAAGGGTTGACTTTATAAGGGTTTATGTGGTAAACTATTTTAGTATGAAAAATACGCACATTTGTGGATTGTGTGAAAGTTGCCTGTTTTGCCTGGGTCTTCACATAAGGTGAAACAAATGGAGGAATAATCAAAAAACGAGGAGGAAATAAAAATGGCAAACGTAATTTCAATGAAACAGCTTTTAGAAGCAGGTGTTCACTTCGGACACCAAACAAGAAGATGGAACCCTAAAATGGCTGAATACATCTTCACAGAAAGAAACGGTATCTACATCATCGACCTTCAAAAGACAGTTAAAAAGGTTGAAGAAGCTTATTATTTCGTAAGAGATATTGCTGCAAGCGGTGAAGATATTCTATTCGTAGGTACAAAGAAACAAGCTCAGGACTCAATCAAAGAAGAGGCTGAAAGAGTTGGTATGTACTATGTAAACGCAAGATGGCTTGGCGGTATGCTTACAAACTTCAAGACAATCCAAAAGAGAATTGAAAGACTTGCTCAAATCAACCAAATGGAAGAAGACGGTACTTTCGATATGCTACCAAAGAAGGAAGTTATTAAGCTAAAGGCTCAAAGAGATAAGCTTGAAAAGTATCTTGGCGGTATTAAAGATATGAAGAAACTTCCTGGCGCAATGTTCATCGTTGACCCAAGAAAAGAAAAGATTGCTATCGCAGAAGCTAAGAAACTTAACATTCCTGTAGTAGCTATCGTTGATACAAACTGTGACCCTGATGAAGTAGACTACGTTATCCCTGGTAACGACGACGCTATCAGAGCCGTAAAGCTAATCGCATCAACAATGGCTAACGCTATTATCGAAGGCAGACAGGGCGAAGATGCTCTTGCAGATGCTGAAACAGCTGAAGAAGATACAGTAGAAGAATAATTTTCATATAATTAATATAGGAGGAAAAGTAACATGGCATTTACAGCTAAAGACGTAAAAGAATTAAGAGAAATGACAGGTTGCGGTATGATGGACTGTAAGAAAGCTCTTACAGAAACAGACGGTGACAAGGATAAGGCTGTTGAATATTTGAGAGAAAAAGGTCTTGCAACAGCTGCTAAGAAGTCAGGCAGAATTGCTGCTGAAGGTATCGTTAAGGCTTATGTTGACGGTAACGTAGGCGTACTTGTAGAAGTAAACTCAGAAACAGACTTCGTTGCTAAGAATGATGAATTCCAACAGTTTGTTTCAGACGTTGCCAAGACAATCGCTGAACAAAATCCTGCTGACGTTGAAGCACTTAAAGAATTAAAGTGCGGAGACAGCACAATCGGAGAAATGCTTACAGAAAAGATTGCTAAGATCGGCGAAAATATGAACATCAGACGTTTCGCAAGAATTGAAACGACAGGTGCAGTTGTAGATTATATCCACGCTGCAGGTAAGATTGGTGTATTGGTTGAGGCTGACGCTGAAAACAATGACACTACAAAAGAGTGTCTAAGAAACGTTGCAATGCAAGTTGCAGCACTTAGCCCTAAGTATCTTTCAAGCGATGATATTCCTGAAGAATATAAGGAACACGAAAAGAAGATTCTTATTGAGCAACTTAAGAATGATCCTAAGAATGCATCTAAGCCTGAAAACATCATCGAAAAGATGATCACAGGTCGTCTTGCTAAGGAATTCAAGGAAGTTTGCCTACTTGAGCAAGAATACGTTAAGGCTGAAAATAAGGAAAACGTTGCTAAGTACGTTAAGAGCGTTGGCGACATTACTATTAAGCAATTCGTACGTTTTGAAACAGGCGAAGGTCTTGAAAAGCGTGAAGACGATTTCGCAGCAGAAGTTGCATCAATGGTAAAGTAATTTAACTAAACCGTATATTAAACCACGGTAGACGATAAGTTTATCGTGGTTTTTATGTGCAAATTAGAAAGTGGATTAATTTTGTGGAATTAGTTAGCGTTAGCTAATTTTGTCTGCTTAGGATAAAAGAAAAGGGAATAGAAGATATGGGGAAAAAGATTATATCATTTTTGTCTGACGGTATTTTGTCGGGAATATTTTTGTGCGTAGGCTGTTGTGTGAGTATGTCGGTTGAGTCAAAACCGCTGGGAGCGTTCTTGTTCAGCTTGGGTTTGTGTGCAATTATTGTGTTTAAATTCGGTTTGTTTACTGGTAAAGCCGGATATATGGCGGTAAAACCGTTGTCGTATGTGCCGGAAGTTGTACTTACCTTTATCGGTAATGCAACAGGTGCGGCGATAGGCGGTTTCTTGCTTAACCTTACACGTTTGGAAGCGACTTTATCGGAAAAGGCCGCTGCTATCACGGCAACAAAGTTCGCCGATTCACCGCTTAGTATATTTGTATTGGCGGTGTTCTGCGGTATATTGATGTTTACGGCGGTTGACGGAAATAAAAGAGCGACTGAAAAAGGTGACTTTGTGATGTCGCTGTTTATAGTGGTTTTACCTGTTATGGTGTTCATACTTTGCGGATTTAATCACTGTATCGCAGATACTTGTTACTTCTTTATAAGTAAATGTGCTAATGCGTCACAGGCGGCAGTATATTTCTTATGTGCTGTACTTGGTAATGCTGTCGGTTGTATGTCTGTACCAATGGTTAAAAAATTATCGCTTAATAAATTGTTTTAATAAAAAAGTTGCGGTGATTGTTCACCGCAACTTTTTTTGATAAGCAATTATGCACAAATTTATCGAATTTCGCCAACTTTGCGACAGCGATAACATCTTCGTCTGTGGCATTCTTTTTACTGCTTGTATGTTTTCCATTATGGCATTGTTGTATTAACACCACAATATTAAAAAGTCGATATTTTTCATGCAAAAAAGTAAAAAAATTTTTTCGGCATTTATTGACAAAAAATATATTGCGTGCTAAAATAGATTTGATTAAATAAATCACTAAAATATACACAGAGAGGAAGATAAAATTATGAAATTTAATTTTTTAAAGGATAAGAAATGTTGGTGCTTTGCAGCAGGTATAGCTACTGCAGTAGTAGGTAAGAAGATTGCTACAAGCGAAAAAGTTAGAAGTATGTGCGTTTCAGGTCTTGCAAAGGGTATGAAGTTCCAGCAAGAGGCTAAAGAAACACTACAAAATATGCGTGAAGAGGCTGAAGATATGTGTTATGAGGCTAAGTCACAGCTAAACGACGAGGAAGAATAATAATGAAATTTAAAATCGTACATGATACTCCGGGTCGTATCAGATTGCGTTGTGGTGGATATTATTTTGATAAAAATCAAGAAAAATCTCTTGAGAAAACAATTTTATCGGAACATTATGTTGATTCTGTAAAGGCTAAAAGCGTCAACGGCGGTATTTTAATTACCTATCAATCCGATTACAGACAGGAGCTTTTGAACTACATAAAAGGAATCAAGCAAAATCAATTAGCGGCTGTTGAAGATGAGTCTGAGGATATACAGGCTGATTTCAAGAATGAGATTATAAAAATGCTTATAAAGCGTTTTGTTCTTAGAAGAATATTGCCGTATCCTGTACGAGTTGCAATGGCTTACTTTAAGGCATTCCCATATGTGAAGAAAGCTGTGGGCAGTGTACTTAATTTAAGGGCCGATGTGGCACTTTTGGACGGTGTTGCACTCGGAACGGCACTTTCAAGAGGAATGTATTCGGAAGTTAATTCAATTACATTCTTGCTTGGAGTTTCGGAACTTCTTGAAGAATATACAAGAAAACGTACAAAAAATGCACTTGCGGACAGTCTTGCGATGAAGATTGACACTGTATGGAAGAAGAACGGCGAAAACGAGGAACAAGTTCCAATTTCAACCGTTAAAGAGGGTGACTTTGTCGTATTCCGTGACGGTGCAATGATCACTTTTGACGGTGTGGTCGTATCCGGACAGGCAAGTGTAAACGAAGCGTCTATGACAGGCGAATCGGTTGCGGCTGTAAAGGATAAGGACAGTACTGTTTACGCCGGTACAGTTGTAGAGGCGGGAAATATAGTAATTAAGGTTAGTGCTGTGGCTGATAATACACGTATTTCAAATATTATTGAAATGATTGAAAACGGTGAAAGTATGAAAGCCGGAGTACAGAGCCGTGCAGAGAAAATTGCAGACGGTTTTGTACCGTACAGCTTGGGATTGGCGTTGCTTGTTTATCTTACAACAAGAAATGTTGTAAAGGCAATGTCTGTTCTTATGGTGGACTATTCTTGTGCAATTAAATTGTCAACGCCGATAAGTATTATAAGTGCTATGCGTGAGGCATCCTCAAGAGGATTTGTTGTAAAAGGCGGACGTTATCTTGAAAGTGTATCTCATGCCGATACTATTGTATTTGACAAGACAGGTACACTTACAAATTCATGCCCGACAGTAGAAAAAGTGCTTTCATTCGGTGAATACACATCAGATGAAATACTTAAAATATCTGCGTGCCTTGAAGAACATTTCCCTCACAGTGTGGCAAAGGCAATCGTTAAAGCAGCTAAAGCAAAACAGCTTGACCACGAAGAAGAACATGCTGAAGTTGAATATGTAGTTGCACACGGCATAGCTACAATGTTGCATGGCAAGCGTGCAATTATAGGCAGTGAGCATTTTGTGCTTGAAGACGAAAATATTCCGATAACTGATGAACAGAAGACTGTTATTGAAAACGAATGTGAGGGTTTTTCTGTTATATACCTTGCAATCGGAGGCGTGTTGTCGGGAGTTATTTGTATAAGCGACCCGCCGAGAAGTGAGGCTCATGAGGCAATTCAGTTACTTCGTGAAAGCGGTATTGATAATATTATTATGCTTACAGGTGACCATGAAGGTGCTGCAAAACGCACTGCCAATATGCTCGGTATAGACAATTTCCGTGCACAGGTATTACCTGAGGATAAGGCGACAATTATTGAAGAATTGAAGAACGAGGGAAGAACGGTTATAATGGTCGGTGACGGTATCAATGACTCTCCTGCATTGGCACTTAGCGACGTTTCAATCGCTATGAAAGATTCTGCCGATTTGGCAAGAGAAGTGGCTGATGTCACATTGCTTTCGGGCGATTTGAGAGATTTAGCGCTTCTTCGCAAGTTAAGCAGCAGACTGTTCAGACGAATTAAACGTAATTATACGTTTATTATGGCATTTAATTCATTGCTTATTTTGCTTGGATTGAAAGGTACTATAACTCCGTCTGCATCATCACTTTTGCATAATTCGTCAACTATGCTTATAAGTGCGAACAGTATGCGTCCGTTATTGAAGGACAAGAATTAATCGTATTAATTTATGATATGCACCCCAAAAGTTAGACACTTTTGGAGGTGCATATTTTTATGGCAAAGAAAGGGCAAAAATATAGAAAACACTCGCCAGAATTCAAACTATCTGTTATAATAGATATGCGAGAAAACCATTTGGGTATAATGGAAACAGAGAGAAAATACGATGTTAAACATGATGTAATATCGAAATGGGAACGCATATTCTTGGAAGAAGGAGCCGAAGGTCTGATGAAAGAAAGACGAGGTAGAGCCAGTAAAGTAGATGGAATAGCAAAAGGTCGTCCACCCAAACTTGATAAGAAAATTGAAGAAGATTTAATTGCCGAAAATCAGCGATTAAGAATGGAGAATGAATACTTAAAAAAACTCAGTGCCTTAGTTCGGAAAAGAATGTTAAAAGAAGAGAAAAAGCAGCAATAGTCAATGAATTAAGGCAAAAATATCCGTTAAAAGACTTGCTGCAATTATCAGGTTTAGCCCGTAGTACCTTTTATTACTATATACAACATCCAATCAAAGATAAATACAAGAAAGAAAAACAAGAAATACTATATATATTTTTAGCTAATAAAGGCAGATACGGCTACCGCAGAATCTTAATTGTATTAAGACAAAAAGGATATACAATTAACCATAAAACTGTGTTGAAACTGATGAAAGAACTTAATCTCAAAGGAAAACAACGCAAAAACAGTAAATATCGTTCATACAAAGGAGAAATCGGCAAAATAGCCGACAACTTACTTAACAGAGAATTTACAGCTACAAAACCTTTTGAAAAACTAGCAACTGATGTAACTGAATTTAAAGTGTGTAATGATAAAGTATATTTGTCACCTGTAATGGATTTGTATAATCGAGAAATTGTGTCATACTCAATTTCATTAAGTCCAAATTTGCAGCAAATTAGAGAAATGCTTGATGGTTTATTCAAAAAGCTGCCCGCTAATGCGAAACCATTATTCCATTCTGACCAAGGTTGGCAATACCAACATTCGGAATATCAACGTTTACTGTCAGAACACAATATTGTACAAAGTATGTCTAGAAAAGGAAACTGTATGGACAACGGTGCGATGGAAAACTTCTTCGGAAGATTAAAAGTTGAAATGTTTTATGGTGAAAAATTTGAAAGTGTCAAAGCTTTCATAGATGAATTAAAAAGATATATTGATTATTACAACAATGAAAGAATTTCTTTAAAGCTAAAAGGAATGAGTCCGGTACAATACCGAACTCATTCACAAGCAAGTTAATATTTAATTTTGTCTAAATTTTGGGGTTCACTTCATTATTTGACGGTTGAGCGGCAGTATAAAAACTGCCGCTTTTTTTATCATATGGAATAAATTTAAAAGAATAAATATTAAAATCGGTATTCCCAAAACGAAAAATATATAGTATAATAGAAATAGAAAGTAGGTGGTAGGTTGTGAGAATTGAAAAGCTAAACAAAGACAAAATAAAGGTAACGCTTACAACTGCGGAATTAATTAATCTTGATATAGATGTGAAAAGGCTTTCGCCCGATTCAAAAGAATTACATACATTTTTATTTCATATTATGGAAACGATAAGGGAAGAAACAGGTTTTAATCCGTATAACGGCCAAGTGGTCGTTGAGGCTACTCCGTCACAGGACGGTATAAGTATTTTGGTTAAACGTTTAAACAAGGGTATAAAAAAAATTACCGAGGAGCAGTTTAAAAAAGTTGTTTCGGTCAAGCCTAAAAAGAAAGAACCGGGTACGGAATGTGTATTTTATTTTGAAACTTTTAATGATATGTGCGGCGCTATAAGCGAAATGGATAAAAGTATTCTTTCAAAAGCAAGCCTTTTTAAGCTGAATAAAACATATTGTATTCTCATAAGAAACGATAATGAGAATATGAGAGGCATTAATGTAATAAGAGAGTTTACGGAAAGAATGTCGATATACCCGTTGCAGAATGAGTACATAAAAGAACATGCTCTTCTTGTCGCAAAAGGTCAAAAACTTGTTGAAATGGCTGAAAACGTCAAACGATTGATGTAAGAGAGATTTTATTTGTTAATATTTTGTTAAATCTATTGCAAAGTTCACATATAGATAGTATAATATATAGGTAGAAAAAATTATCAAAGGAGAACTATTATGGCAAACATTTTAGAAACAGTCGTTTTCGCAGACGGCGAAACAGCAAATACACAACAGGCGACAGGTACTCAAACAGCGGCAGACCCTAATGCTACACAACAGGTTAATCCTGTAATGAGTACAATAGTAAGTATTCTTCCGCTTGTTCTTATTATCGTATTGTTATACTTTATGATGATAAGACCGCAAAGAAAGAAAGAAAAAGAAACAAAGGCAATGATTAACGCAATGAAAGTCGGCGATAAGGTTGTAACAATCGGCGGTATCTGCGGTAAGGTTGCTAAAATTAAAGACGAATATGTTTTTATTGAAACAGGTAACATCGGTACACCGGATCAAAAGTCTGTTGTAAAGATGGAAAGAGACGCTATCAGAACTGTTGAAACAGCTAAAAACTAATTGGTTATAAAATTTAAACCTCTCTAATATATTTATAGTAAATATATAGGGAGGTTTTTTTATGGGTATTAATTTTAAGGGTGTGATAAAAGGGACGATATTTGCAATTCTTGTTACTTTTGTTATAATTCTGATATTGGCACTGCTTTCGTATTTTACAGGCATAGACGAAACTATTATCACAACCGGAGTGTATGCCTCGGTTATTATCAGCGTGATACTCGGAACGATTGCGGTATCAAAAACGGCAAACAGCAGAGTATTTGTTCACGCAATGCTTGTATGTGCGCTGTATTTGATCGTACTTATCGGAATATCGTTGATTGTAAACAATGGAATAATGTTTAACACGCATTTTCTTGCTATAATAGGCGGTACATTTGCATCGGGAATATTGGGGTGCATCATAGGAAAATAGCCGAAAAATAAGTTTTGTGAGAAAAAATACAAAATATTTGTAAAAAAGCCTTTTCAATCACTTGAAAGTATGTTATAATATATTCATGGTGAATTAATATAAGGAGGTTTTAATATGAAACACGTACAGACTTTAAACAAGGCTAATTTAAAGGATTCAGCAAAGCACGGTGGTTGCGGAGAATGTCAAACATCATGTCAATCAGCTTGTAAGACATCTTGCACAGTTGCAAACCAAAAATGTGAACAAGCAAACTAATTGTTTTGCCGAATAAATGAACATTAAAGATGAATCATCGGCTTTTTAAGGTCGATGATTTTCTGATTTTATATAGGGAGTTTTTGAAGTGATACATAAGTATAAACAGTTGGGACTTAATATTGTAATGGATGTATATTCAGGTGCGGTACACGTTGTTGATGATGTAATGTACGATATGCTTGATTATACTCTTGAGCCGTTTATGGCAGAGGCAAAATGTCCCGATTATATTAAAGAAGGTTTAAAAGATAAGTATAGTGAAGAAGAATTGGAAGAAAGCTATGCTGAAATATGTGCACTTGTAAATGCAGGTCAGTTGTTTACAGATGATTGCTATGACGAAATCGCGAAGAATTGGAATAAGCAATCTGTTGTAAAGGCTCTTTGTATTCACGTTGCACATGACTGTAATTTGAGATGTAAGTATTGTTTTGCCGATACAGGTGAATTTCACGGTGGCAGAAGTCTTATGAGTGCGGAAGTAGGTAAGAAAGCTATTGATTTTGTTATCAATAACAGCGGTAACAGAAAAAATATAGAAATCGACTACTTCGGCGGTGAACCGCTTATGAATTTCGGCGTTGTTAAGGAAATTACAGAATATGCAAAAGAAGAGGCGAAAAAGCACGGTAAGAATTTCAGATTTACTGTAACAACAAACGGTGTATTGTTAAATGACGATATTAAACAATATATTAATGAAAATATGTCAAACGTTGTTTTGAGTATTGACGGTACAAAGGAAACTAACGACAGAATGCGTTATCGTGTAGACGGCAGCGGTTCTTATGATACAATTGTTCCTAAGTTCCAAGACTTGGCTGAAAGCAGAAATCAAAATGATTACTACGTTCGCGGTACGTTTACGGCGTATAACGTGGATTTTGCAAAGGACGTAATTCACCTTGCGGATTTAGGCTTTAAGCAGACAAGCGTTGAACCGGTTGTTGCACCTGAAACAGAGGACTACGCACTTACAAGTGAGCATATCGAAAAGGTCTGTGCCGAATATGATAAGCTTACTGAAGAATATGTAAAGAGATATGACGAGGGCAGAGGTTTTAACTTCTTCCACTTTATGGTTGACCTTGACCAAGGTCCGTGTGCGATAAAGCGTCTTTCAGGTTGTGGTGCAGGACACGAATATCTTGCGGTTGCACCGAACGGAGACATTTATCCGTGTCACCAATTTGTCGGTAACAAGGATTTTCTTATGGGTAATGTCAATGAAAATAAAATTGATGAAAATATCGAGAAGATGTTTGAACGCTCAAATGTGTATACTAAAGAAAAATGTAAGAATTGTTTTGCGAAATTTTATTGCAGCGGTGGTTGCAGTGCGAATGCGTATAACTTTAACGGTGATATAAACAAGCCTTATGAGCTTGCTTGTGAATTTGAAAAAAAGCGTCTTGAATGTTCAATAGCAATCGAGGCACATAAAAAATTAAGTTAATTTAAGGAGGAAAAAGAAATGATACACAAGGGTTTTAAAATGAAACTTTACGACGGTATGGCTGAGGAGTACGAAAAAAGACATAATGAGTTATGGCCGGAAATGAAGGATATGATTCACGAACACGGCGGTAAGAATTATTCAATATTCCTTGACAAAGAAACAATGGTTCTTTACGGTTATATAGAAATCGAAGATGAAGAACTTTGGGCAAAGGGTGCCGATACCGCCATCAATAGAAAATGGTGGGACTTTATGGCTGACATTATGGAAACAAATCCTGATAACAGTCCTGTTTCAGAAGATTTACACCTTGTATTCCATTTGGATTGATAAAATGTGTATAAATTAGAAAATAAGGGCGATAATATTTAATGACCTCACAAAATACATTAAAACCGATAGTCAGTCGGTAAATAACCCCCTTATTTGCGGAGAGAACAGTTCATTATGAACTGTTCTTTTTGTATTGACAGATAGTGTGAATTATGATAAACTGATAATAAGGTTAGTTAAAACTAACCTATGTAATTTTATTATGGAGGAATATATGGGCGAAGTTATAAGAGGAATATTGATACCGTTTTTGGGTACGACACTTGGTGCGTCTTGCGTACTGTTTATGAAGAAAATGATGAATAAGATGGTACAGCGTGCCTTAACAGGATTTGCGGCAGGGATTATGGTCTCCGCGTCTGTGTGGAGCTTGCTTATACCGTCAATGGATTATGCGGCGGAAATGGGGAAGTTTGCATTTGTACCGGCGGTTGTGGGATTTTGGATAGGTATATTGTTTTTGCTGGCAATGGACCATATAATACCGCATTTGCATATGGATACCGATAAAGCTGAAGGCCCAAAAAGTAAATTGAAAAAGACAACAATGCTTGTATTTACTGTTACACTTCACAATATTCCAGAAGGAATGGCTGTGGGTGTTGTGTATGCAGGTTATCTTGCAGGAAATATGCAAATATCGGCTATGGGTGCGTTGGCTTTGGCAATCGGTATTGCAATTCAGAATTTCCCGGAGGGTGCAATTATATCAATGCCACTTAAAGCCGAGGGAACGAGTAAAGGAAAAGCGTTTTTATACGGTGTGCTTTCAGGTGTGGTTGAACCTATAGGCGCAGTGCTTACTGTCGTTGCGTCAGGATTTATAATACCCGTATTGCCATATTTCCTCAGTTTTGCCGCAGGGGCGATGATGTATGTTGTAATAGAAGAATTAATTCCCGAAATGTCACACGGCGACCACTCAAATATCGGTACTGTAATGTTTGCAGTAGGTTTTACACTTATGATGATTCTTGATGTGGCACTTGGGTAAATATTTACTACTTGCTTTTATTTAATATTGACAATTATCGAAATTTATGATAGAATACTGCAAGTATGGAGGGGTGGCCGAGTGGTTGAAGACGCAGCATTGGAAATGCTGTAACGGCTTACGCCGTTCGTGGGTTCGAATCCCATCCCTTCCTCCAATAATAAAAAGCTTAAAACCGAAAGGTTTTAAGCTTTTCTTTTTTATTAAACTCCAAAATATGCTTGGAAACCACCGTCAACAGGGATTGTAGCACCTGTAACAAAACCTGATTGAGCGCTGTCGGTAAGCCATAGCAATGTGCCTGTCAAATCCTCCGGAACACCGAAACGTCCCATAGGAGTATGAGCAAGAACTTTCTTTGAACGTTCCGAAAGTGAGCCGTCCGGATTTCTCAAAAGTGTTTTATTCTGTACTGTTTCAAACCAGCCCGGTGCAAGAGCGTTGACTCTGATACCGCTTTTTGCAAAATGTACGGCAAGCCATTCGGTAAAGTTGGAAATAGCGGCTTTTGCGGCACAATATGCGCTTACTTTTGTAATTGCGTGGTACGAACTCATTGACGCAATATTAAGCACATTAGCACCAGGATTGTCAAGCATATCAACTATAAATACTTGTGTAGGAATAAGAGTACCTACGATATTTAGGTCAAATACATAATTGAAGTTTTCCTTTGACAAATCAAAGAATGAAACAACATTGGGATTTTCAATATCGCCTTTTTCAAAATATTCTTTTGTTGTAGTACCTTTTGGGTGATTGCCACCTGCACCGTTTACAAGTATATCAACTTTTCCGAAAGTATCGTTTACAACTTGCTTTGCATTGATAACGCTGTCCTTATCAACAACGTCACATACAACGGCAAGACCGTTACCGCCAAGTTCGTTTATCTTATCACGAACTTCTTCAAGTTTTGAAAGTGTACGTCCCAAAACAGCGACATTCATACCTTGTTTAGCATAAGCGTAAGCAAATTCACGGCATAAAATACCGCTGCCGCCTGTTATAACAACTGTTTTACCTTTTAAATTTTCGTGTAAATCCATTTTTATATCTCCTTAATCATTCTGACCTGCAAGTTTTGCGGCTTGGTCAGCCGTAACAAGTGCATCAATAATTTCATCAAGATTACCGTCAAGTATTTGTTCAAGTTTATATAATGTAAGATTAATTCTGTGGTCGGTAACTCGGCTTTGAGGAAAGTTGTATGTTCTGATACGTTCACTTCTGTCACCGCTGCCGACTTGCGATTTTCTTTCGTCTGCAATTTCTTTGTGACGTTGTTCTTCCATAACATCATAAATTCTCGAACGAAGAATTTTCATAGCCTTATCTTTATTCTTGTGCTGTGATTTTTCGTCTTGACACGAAACAACAATTCCTGTTGGAATATGTGTAATTCTTACCGCGGAGTCAGTTGTGTTTACACACTGTCCGCCCGGTCCGCCTGCACGGAATACGTCAATTCTAAGATCATTCTGATTAATTTCGACTTCAACTTCTTCAACTTCCGGTAAAACAGCTACCGTAACGGCAGAAGTATGAATTCTTCCGCTTGATTCTGTTTCGGGAACTCTCTGAACACGGTGTACACCGCTTTCAAATTTAAGTCTGCTGTATGCACCTTGACCTTCGATTGAAAAGCTGACTTCTTTGTAACCGCCGATGTCGGTAGGGTTAGAGCTTAGAATATCGATTTTCCAATTCTTTGACTCGGCATACATTGAATACATTCTCATAAGGTCTGCGGCAAAAAGTGCGGCTTCATCACCGCCTGTACCGCCGCGGATTTCCATAATAACGTTCTTTTCGTCGTTAGGGTCTTTCGGAAGAAGAAGAATTTTTAATTCTTCACTTGCTCTTTCGATTGTTTCTTCTGCCTCTGCCATTTCAAGACGTATCATTTCTTCAAATTCCTTGTCTTGTCCTGCTTCAAGCATTTCCTTATCATCTGCAACAGTCTGCTTTGCTGACTTCAATTCTCTGTACTTATCAATAATCGGTGTAAGGTCCGAATGTTCCTTACAGTATTTACGCCATGACTCTTGGTCGGCGATAATATCAGGGTCACTTATCTTCTCAGATACAAGCTGAAAGCGCTCTTCAAGCGCCTCTAATTTATCAAACATAATTAAAACTCCTTATTTTACTACATATCTAATATTTTATAATATTTTACCATAGGTGTCAACACAAAAATTAAAAATCATTATTTATAAGTATAAAATCATTTTTTTGGTAGTCAATTAATCCGTCATGTTTCATTTTTGAAAGCTCGTTTGACATTGCACTGCGGTCAACTCCGAGGTAGTCGGCAAGCTGTTGACGTGAAAATGGGACAGTAAATGTATTACCGCCGTTTAAAATCGCCTGTTCTGAAAAATACGACAATAATCTGTCACGAATGAACTTTGACGCAGTGTGCATCATTCTTGTGGCGAGAGATATATTTTTCTGTGCCGAATTTTTAAGAAGATTTCGTAAAAGTCGGTTATGAAAAGAACATTGATTTTCACATACGGAAAGAACTTTCTCTACATTAATAAACAGAACTTCCGTTTTCTCTGCCGCAACCACATCACAGAGCATTTCTTTATTCGGAATGGTCGCATAAGTTTCGGCGAAAATTTCACCCTGACCTATGTGGTTGAATATATTACTGCTACCCCAATAATAGTTGACGACAATATTTACACTACCCGACAAAACAAGTCCCATATCACTGACAGTATCACCGCTGTAATAAATAATTTCCGATTTTTTAAAACTTTTTTGATATGCACCAAGACAATTTAATATCGTCTTAATTTCATTCTCGGAAAGTCCGTTAAAAAATGCTGTTTTTGTTAAAAATAAATAATTCATAAATTCCTCGTATTTTGTTGTTGCAACAACATATTTTTTTATAAGATTATATTATACTGAATTCACAAAGTCAATACATGAAGTATTAACAAGGAGGATTTATATATGGAAAATAAAATGTTTTGCTTTCAATGTGAACAGACAGCAGGATGTTCCGGTTGTACAGGTAAGGTAGGCGTATGCGGTAAAAACGCAGATGTTGCCGCTCTGCAGGATAAATTAACAGGTGAACTTATCGGACTTGTTCGTGCAACAGGTGATGTTGTACCGACAGGAAACGTTTTAAAACTTATAATAGAAGGACTTTTTACAACTCTTACAAATGTCAGCTTTAACGAACAGACACTTAATGAATTGATTGAAAAAGTTCGCACAGAAAGAGAAAGGCTTGTTCCGCAATGTTTTGCTTGTGCATCACCGTGCGGAACAAATAACGAATATGATTTGTCGCATATTTGGACAGATAATGAAGATATTCGCAGTTTGAAATCACTTATACTTTTCGGCATCAGAGGTATGGCGGCTTATGCTTATCACGCTATGGTACTCGGCTATACAAATGATGAAGTTAGCCATTTCTTTGTGAAAGCATTGTTTGCACTTGGTGAAGATTGGGAAATGGATAAGCTTTTACCGATAGTTATGGAATTGGGAAAAGTTAATCTTGTATGTATGGAAATGCTTGATAAAGCGAATACGGAAACTTACGGAATACCGACACCAACAACTATTGATTTAAAAGTTGAAAAAGGTCCGTTTATTATAATTTCGGGACATGATTTGCTTGATTTAAAATTGCTTTTGGAGCAGACAAAGGATAAGAATATTAATATATATACTCACGGAGAAATGTTACCGGCACACGGCTATCCGGAATTAAAGAAGTATAGGCATTTAAAGGGCAACTTCGGTACGGCATGGCAAAACCAACAAAAAGAATTTGCAAATGTACCTGCACCGATATTGTTTACAACAAACTGTTTAATGCCACCAAAGGACAGCTATTCTGACAGAGTGTTCACAACAGAAGTTGTATCATATCCTGAAATCACACATATCGGTGATAATAAAGATTTTACGCCGATTATCGAAAAGGCACTTGAACTTGGCGGATATGACGAGGATAAACAATTTACAGGTATAAACGGCGGAACAAGCGTGACAACAGGTTTCGGACACGGAACAATATTGAGCGTTGCGGATAAAGTTATTGACGCAGTTAAGAGCGGCGCTATAAAGCATTTCTTCTTGGTAGGTGGCTGTGACGGAGCACGTGCAGGAAGAAATTATTATACCGATTTCGTAAAGCAAACGCCTGACGATACCATTATATTAACGCTTGCTTGCGGTAAATATCGTTTTAACGACCTTGATTTAGGTACAATAGGCAGTTTGCCGAGAATTATGGACATGGGACAGTGTAATGACGCATATGGTGCGATTAAAGTAGCCATTGCACTTGCGGAGGCATTTGAATGTGAAGTAAATGAACTTCCGCTTTCAATGATACTTTCATGGTACGAACAGAAAGCTGTATGTATTCTGCTTACACTTCTTCATCTCGGTATTAAAAATATCCGTCTTGGTCCTACACTCCCAGCATTTATATCACCGAATGTATTGGGATACTTGGTAGAAAACTACAATATTGCAAAAATTACAACACCTGAAGAAGATTTAAAAAATATATTGGGTTAAAACAGAAAAACTGCCGACATAAAATCGGCAGTTTTTTTATGTTGACAGTGTATTGTAAGAAGATTATAATAAAATTATCAAACGATAAAGGGATGAATATTATGAATATAGCAATTTTATATCAAGTAAAAGAGCCGCCGCAGGTGGGGAATATCAGAAAGCCTATGAAAGAGGGCGGATACAGTGACAGCGGTTCAGACCTTGCGTATGAATTAAATAAAAACGGATATAATTTGATAACCCCCGTGGAGCATCCCAACGAAAAGAACAACATTGATTGGGTATTCGGTGATGATGAGGAAGGAATAACAAAAGCGATAAATATGGGGGCTGATGTATTGTGGCTGAAAATGCACTTAGAGTATATACGACAACAGAAAAGACGAATTATAAAATCGGTGAAGAATTTGATAAAAACAGTTTGTCTGTAAAGATGCTATATGAAGATAACACTGAAAAAGAAGTCTGCGGATATGAAATATCGGGCTTTGATAATATGAAAGTCGAACCGCAAACTGTCACGGTGATATATAAAGGCTATGATAATTTATGTTATAATTATAAAAAATTAAGAGGTGAAAGCATGAAAGTTAATTATAACAGTACAATACGGTCGTGCTTTATTGGGTACATAGTTCAAGCGATAATAAACAATTTCGTACCGCTGTTGTTTATTACGTTTCAATCGCAATACAGTATACCGCTGTCGAAGATAACATTATTAATTACAATCAACTTTGGTTTACAGCTTATAATAGATTTTGCGTCGGCATTTTTTATCGATAAAATCGGATACAGGCTATCTGTACTTATAGCACACTTATTCGCGGCATTGGGATTGATTTCGATAGCAATATTGCCCGATATGATGAATGATTCTTTTATGGGAATATTTATTTCGGTGTTGCTTTATGCAGTCGGCGGAGGATTGCTTGAAGTTGTTGTAAGTCCGATAGTTGAGGCTTGTCCGAATGAACATAAAGACAAAACTATGAGTATGCTACATTCATTTTACTGTTGGGGTACGGCGGGAGTAGTAGTAATATCAACAATATTCTTTAATGTATTTGGTATTGATAATTGGAAGATACTTGCACTTGTTTGGGCGGCAGTACCTGTTATAAACGGATTGACATTTCTAAAAGTGCCTATTGCACCGCTTATTAACGAAGAAGAAAACGGACTTTCTTTAAAAGAACTTATAAAGCAAAAGGCATTTTGGGGATTTTTACTTATTATGTGCTGTGCCGGAGCAAGTGAACAGTCTGTAAGCCAGTGGGCGTCGGCATTTGTTGAAAAGGCACTCGGAATATCAAAATCAATAGGTGACTTGGTAGGACCTACGGTATTTTCTGTACTTATGGGTATTTCAAGAGCGATTTACGGTAAATTCGGAGAAAAAATCAATCTGTATAAAATGATGGTTTTCAGCGGTTGTTTATGTGTGCTTTCATATTTAACGGTATCGTTTTCATCATCGGCGATTGTCGGCTTAATCGGGATTGGGGTATCAGGGTTTTCGGTAGGCATACTTTGGCCCGGAACATACAGCGATGCGTCAACCTCTATAAAAGGCGGAGGTACGGCTATGTTCGCATTTCTTGCGCTAGCCGGAGATGTAGGTTGTGCAGGAGGTCCTACATTTGCAGGTAAAATAGCAGGCATGCTTGGCGACAATTTGAAAATGGGCATTTTGGCCGCCACTGTTTTTCCTATAACACTTATAATCACTTTAATAATAATGAATTTGCACAAAAAAAGTCTGTACAACACGAAATATTTGTGATATAATTCCAAATATAAATAAATTATGAAGGAAGTGCTATGAAGATGAAGAAGAACAAAATTCGTGTGATTTCAGCGGTGGTTTCTGCGATAATGCTTGCAAGCAGTGCAAGTGCGTTTGCAAAATTTGACGCATATAATGATTCCGACGGTTTTACACTCGGTCATTATGAGGCGGAAGTAAATCAAGAACAACGTGCCGATACAGAAAAATTGTATGAGCAAAGACCAAAAAATGAAAGACAGTTTGAAAATCTTTCAAGAGGTTTGGTGGCAGTACCGGGAGAAAACGGAACGCTTGTAAGCTGGCGTTTTTTAGGTACGGATTCAAACAGCTTGACATACAATCTTTATTGTAGCGGTGAAAAGCTGAATGACAAGCCGATAACTACGACAAACTTTTTCCATACCGGAGCAAGTACAAATGCAGAGTATACTTTAAAAGAAGTAGAGAACGGTGAAGAAACAGGAGTAGAGTATACGACTACGGCATGGGATAAAAATTATATTGGCTTTAAAGTAACGGAGCGTGAAGGATACAACATTGATGACGGTGCGGTTGCAGACCTTGACGGTGACGGAGAATACGAAATTTTGTTAAGACGAGTGCCGAGTATGGACGTTAACACAAGAACATCATATCCTGTTATCGAGGCATACAAAACAGACGGTACACATATGTGGACAATCGATATAGGTCCTAACGAAATTAATGAAGTAGATATAAACTTCCTTGCATATGATATGGACGGCGACGGAAAAGCAGAAGTTATAATGCGTTCGTTCGAGGGTACAACAGACGGAAAAGGCAATACAACAGGCGATACGAACGGTGACGGAATAACCGATTATTCAAAGTCGGAGAGCAATTTGGCAATATTTAAGGACAGACAATACATAGTTTCAACACCTGAATTTCTTTCGATATATGACGGCGAAACAGGTGAGGAAACAGACAGAACAGACCTAAAACCGTCAAAAGAACCGCTTTCGGACTGGTCATACAGATACAGTGATACAGGACGTCTTACAAAGAGAGCAAGCCACTATCTTTTCGGCTTGGCATATCTTGACGGTGTAACACCGAGTGTTGTTATGGTGCGTGGTGCGTGGGATAACGTAAGAGCGGCAGCATGGCATATTGAGGACGGAAAGTTTAAAGAAGATTGGGTACACAATACCGAAAACAAAGATGATGTAAACAGTATATGGGGTGCGTGCAACCATAATCTTGTAACGGTAGACGTTGATTTTGACGGAAAAGACGAAATATTATCCGGACCTATGGCTATTGACCATGACGGAAGCGAAATGTATGCCGTAAAGGTATATGATAATGACGGCAATGCTCAAAAATTGGCTCATGGAGATGCGTTTGATGTTGCAAAAACAGATCCCGATTTTAACGGCTATATGACGTGGGCTTGTCACGAAACATCACAGCTTATGGCAAATATCGAGTATCACGATGCAAGAACAGGTGAAGTTCAATGGGGTTACAGCAAAAATAAAGATACAGGCAGAAGTCGTTCGGCGGATATAGACCCTACACACAAAGGCTTTGAAGTATGGGGCTCAACTGCAACAATTCCTGCCAATATCAGCGGTGAAAATATAGCTGATACATGGAATGGTTTTAAGTTCAGAAAAATTGACGGTACTGTTGACAGCGACGCAACTATTCCGATGAATTTCAAGGTTTATTGGGACGGTGATTTACTTAGCGAATTGCTTGACGGTACAACCGTATCAAAATATAACTGGGAGGACAAGTCTGTTGACGTGCTTATGACTGCGGATGATTGCGCGTCAAACAGCGGTACAAAGGCAGTACCTTGTATCAGTGCGGATTTGTTCGGTGACTGGCGTGAAGAAATTGTATGGAAAACCGCAGATGAAAAGGAAATAAGAATATACTCGACTTCAATTCCTACATCATATAAATTGAATACATTAATGCATGATTCATATTACAGAGCGTCTGTTGCGGTACAAAATAACCACTACAATCAACCGCCGAATTTAAGCTATTATCTTGGTGCTGAAACAACAAAAGTACCTATGTTTGAGGGATATGTTATAAAAGACGGCAAAAAAATCACAAACCCTGATTTGACAGGTTCGCACGGTACCTATGACATTAACGCAAAAACAGGTGCATTAAGTGTAAAATTGGCAGTTGACTGCGCAAATGCCTATGTCGGCAATAATATTGTACAAATTGATACAGAAAACAGTGACGTTACACCGATAATTGTTGATGACAGAACATTAGTACCGGTTAGATTTATCGCTGAAAGCTTGGGTATGGACGTTGGATATAATGACTCGACAAGGACTGTTACACTTTCTGGAAACGGATATAAAGTAAATATGACTTTGGATAAGAGCGAATATACGATTAATGATATTCCTTTTGAAATGGACGTTCCGGCACAAGTAGTAAATGACAGAACGTTGATACCTCTTAGAGTTATTGCTGAATCTATCGGTAAAAAGGTTGAGTGGGACGCAGACAACAGATTAATATATATCGGATCTGTACAATTCTATGATAAAGCAAATGCCGCAAATTATGCTGCTGCATTAAAAAACGGCAAAGAGGAAGATCAGGAAATAATTGAAACACCGGTTCCGACAGAAGAACCTGACCTATTGGCAACGGCGGACTATACGGAATATACAGATTCTAATAATGTAGCGTGGAAAATGTATATAAACGAAGATTATGAAAAGTATAATATAGGCGATAAACTTGAATGGGCAGGTACGAAAAAGCCCGGTGAACTGGCAAATATCGCGGTAGCACAAGGAACAAACGGCAAAGTAATGCATTTTGAGGACAGTACAAAAGGAAACAGAAATGCAATTTATAATCTTCCGTATAAAATGAACGGTACAGTAAGAATTGAGCTTGATTGGAAAGTCGGCGAGTGTACAGGCGGACAGTCATACGGTGAATTGAGATTTGCCGATTCATCAAAAAATACATTCTTTGCATTGAAAACCCAAAAAGGTGCGGAATTGCAATATTCGGCAAACGGCGGAATAGCAAACGGACTTCTTGAAACAGATTGGAAGGACGTAGGTACAGGCTTTAATAAAGACACTGTTTATAATGTGGTTATTGAGGGTGACTTTGATAAAAAAGTATGCAACGCCACTATCTCTGACGGCAGTAAAACAGCTAAAATAACAGATATGCCTTTTGAAAATGCAACAGATTTTAATGCAATGGAAATCTTGGCGGTAAGAGTTGAAAAGAACTTTACTTGGGCAACCAACATTGACAATATGAAAGTCGGCATAAAAGCAAATTAACAAAAAATTCACAAGACAACCTGAAATTTTTGGGTTGTCTTGTGTTATAATATAAGTAAATAATTTATCGGAGGTAACATTTTATGTGTACTGCAGCAACGTATAAAACAAAAGATTTTTATTTCGGAAGAACGCTTGATTATGAATTTTCATATGGTGAAGAAATTACGATAACACCTCGAAATTATAAATTCAATCTAAAAAATATGGGCATAATGGAAACTCATTACGCGATGATAGGGATGGCTCATATTGCCGAAAATTATCCGCTTTATTATGACGCAATTAATGAAAAAGGTCTTGGTATGGCAGGACTTAACTTTGTCGGCAATGCGGATTATAAAGAAGTGATTGACGATAAGGATAATATCACGCAATTTGAATTTATACCGTATATTTTAGGTAAATGTGCAAGTGTAAAAGAGGCAAGGGAGTTGCTTAGAAAAATTAATATAACGAACATTCCTTTTAACGAAAAAATGACTTTGGCACAGTTACATTGGATAATCGCCGATAAAAACGAGGCAATAACTGTTGAATCTATTAAAGACGGTATAAAAATTTATGACAATCCTGTTGGTGTGCTTACGAACAATCCGCCTTTTGACAAGCAGATGTTTAATCTTAATAACTATATAAATTTGTCACCAAAATCACCTAAAAACAATTTTTCGGATAAGTTGAATTTGAATATGTACAGTCGTGGTATGGGATCAATCGGTTTGCCCGGTGATTTATCGTCACAGTCAAGATTCGTAAGAGCGGCATTCGTGAAAACAAATTCATTGTCGGGAGAAACTGAATCGGAAAGTGTAAGTCAGTTTTTTCATATTCTTGGTGCGGTTGAACAGCAAAAAGGCTGTTGTGAAGTTACAGACGGTAAGTTCGAATACACTATTTACACTTCTTGCTGCAACGGTGACAAGGGAATATATTATTACACCGCTTATGAAAATCATCAAATTACAGGTGTTGATATGAATAAAGAAAATTTGAATTCAGATAAACTTATATGCTATCCGTTAATTCAAGGTGAACAAATAAAAATACAGAACCAATGAGAAAGCGGATATATTATGAATGAGGTATTAAAAACAATAAAAGGTGAGATTTATAAAAAAGATGTTTTGTGATATGAAAGAGGAAAATCATAGCTTTATTATAGAAATATTGGTAATAACAGCTTGGATAGGATTATTGTGGTGGTATACAAAATTTGCAGTATTTGACAGTTTTGCTTTTTATGATTCTGAACACAATTATCATTATATAGGTGGCTTGAGGAATATTATATCGTGTTTTATATATCTTTTATCGACTGTCGTAATTTTGCTTAGATTTAGAGCTAATTTGAAGAAATATTCTGCCCAAAAATGCCTCTATGGAATTTGTTTTGTGGGGATAATTTTTATAATAACCTGTGTGTATGGCATATTATCATCAGAAATCAGACAAGTTGTGGTAGAAGATACTGGATTTTATGTTTATAAACATTCGATAAAAAATTTAGATAGTCAATGGTATAACTTTGACTATCTAAAAACACATAATATACAACTATTAGATGGTGAAGTTTATTTTTGTGAAGTTAAAACGAATAATGCAGGTTGGAACAGAGAGAGTTTTAAAGGAGTAGAATCTGATAACATATGTAAATTAGTTGATGATTGGACACTCGGACGAATTCTGAATATCACTTATATGATAATTTTATTAAATAATCAGAAAAAGGAGTTGGTAATAGCCTATCTTAAAAACCGCATGGTTAAGCTATTTTTTTAGACCTGTCAAAAAAATATCAATCTAAGTATAATAAAAGGCAGATTGCAAATTAAGGTAATTATGTGAAAAGTATTATGAGATTTTTATCTGTTTTTTTATTTTCTTGCCTTATAGTAATTATAACTAAAATATAACAGAACAATTCTACATATTTCCTAATTGTATATTTAATATTTGTATGTTAAGATCATATTAGACAAGATGGTACATATGCAAATGCATCAGAATGGTATTTTACAGAAAATTCATTAAGAGCAGAACAAGGTTTTTGTAAAAGGATAAGGCATTAAAATGAAAAATAAGAAAATAGTTGTAACAGCAATTTTAATAATAGTTATAATCAATATTTTTTCAGTATTTAATCCGATTTTATTATTAAATTTAAAAAATGCTAAAAAAATTTGTAATGATTATAACATAATAGAAGTTAAATTAAATAGTGATAATGAATATGTTTCAAGAGAAGAATTCTTAGATTCAGTATTATATGCAATAGGAATGAATGAATATATTATAGATAGATATAATAATACTGATTTTGGTACAATACCAACAGATGATTTTAATTTACCAAATAAACAATATTCAACAACAGATAATTTTTACACAATATGTTTTATTGCTAAAGATTTGAAATTATTACAGACTAAAGGCAATACAAGATGTTATTATGGGAAAGATAATATTAAGGTTCAAGAAGCAGCATCTATTTTGCAAGCATGTTTATCTAATGTAGAAACAGATAACGGTATTTTTACCAAAAAGTCCAAAGAATTTATGACATTATTTATCAAATCACATTTTAGTGGTATCATAACACCATTAGACAGTAATTATTTTACAATTACAAATCCAAGCTTAAAGCGTAAAGACGTATATATTCTATTAGCAAGATTACTCAAACAAAAACGTTATAAATATCTGATTGATACAAAAATTTCAGAACCTGCTTCTCAAATTGATAGTGAACGTTCTATGACTTATAAAGAGTACCTTGATTTAACAAATTAAAATTACTTTACTTCTATAAAAAATCTGTTATACTAAAATTAAAGTATGAAGTGACAACGAAATACAAAGTAAATTTATGCAGACAAGAATCTGAATTGATTTTTGTCTGCTTTTTTACGTTTAAAAGAAAGGAGAGAAGAAAAATGCTTATAAGTATATTATTTGTTAGTATTATTATTGTGTACGGATTTATAGGACTAAAAAAGGGTGGTATCAAAAGTATAGGAGGCTTAATATCAATGATATTGTCTTTTATACTTTCACGCTGTTTAGCTATTCCGGTAACGCAATATGTATGTAATGAATCGGGTATTAGTGATAAAATCAGTAGTTTTATTCAGAGCATCAATGGTTCAGTGTCTCAAGGTGGAAATGCTTTTAACTTAGGTTTTGTTAATTTATCTGCCGAAAAATTATTATCTTCATTCATAATGATACTGTTATTTTCATTGTTTATGTTCATATTCGGATTGATAATACACTTAATATCAAGTGCAGTAAAAATAGTTCCTTTAGGGGAAAAACTTGATAAGTCAATTGGTTTTATAAGTGGTGTTGTTAAAGGTTTAATAATGGCAATTATCGTATATTTCATACTTTATACAGTCAATATGATTCCTAATGTTCATATACCGCTCGATAATACAGTCTTAAATAATGTAATGCAAATGATAGGGGGATTCTGATATGGATATTAAAGAATGTTATGAGATATTGGGTATTACTAAAAAAGCAACAGATGAGCAGGTAAAAAAAGCATATAGAGAGAAATCCAAACAATTTCATCCTAATTTACATTGAGATGACAAAGATGCAACTGCTAAATTTGCAAAAGTATCAGAGGCGTATAGGCTTATATTAGAAAATCGTGAAAAGAAACACAAGTCTATATTTAACTTTGGTACTATATTCAGTGATGCCGGAAGTAAGACGAATACAGAAAAGAAGAAAGAAACAACAAAATCAGAAAAGCCTGAGTCTGAGCAGAAAGGTATTCGAGGTTCTGACGTATATACCACAGTAGAAATTACTTTTGAGGAATCAATTCTCGGCTGCCGAAAGGAGATAACTGTTCAGCATGAAGAAATATGTCCTTGCAGTAAGGAAGAAAATCATACCGATAATTGTACAATTTGTAATAATACCGGTAAGGTATTGAAGAAATTCATATATGATATAAGTATTCCGAGAGGCATATTCAGTGGACAGGTATTAAAAATAAAAGGCAAAGGCAATGTCGGAATCAATGGTGGAGAAAACGGTGATTTGGTTATCAATATTCAAGTAAAACAGAAGAAAGGTTTTGTGAGGACCGGTCAAGACGTTGTTTACTATATGACTATCTCATTTCCACAAGCTGTTTTGGGAGCAGTGATTAATGTGCCGACAGCTTATGGTACAGTGAATTGCGAAATACCGGCAGGAATCAAACCGGGAGAACAATTATGCCTTGCAGGCTATTCTTTCAAAAATTGCTGAATTCCTAAGCACATCAGAAGATGCAATGTGGGATATGATGGAATATCCTGAATTTTGCATAATTGATGAACGTCCAAACGGAGAAAAACACGGCTATTTCTGCCAAAATAGCTACAAAACCTTTGGTACGACTATTATAAACATTGTATATGTTAAAACTGTCGTAGTCAAAGCTCCGGACAAAGAAGTTTATCGTAATAATAACGAACCATTGTTCGTGTACAAAAACGGTAATATTTCATTTGTTGAAACAGAATAAGAAAAAGGTCGGTACATTATGTGTACTGACCTTTTTGAATGTGTTCATATAATTTTACTCTAAGATAGTATTAATAGTATTTTTGATTTCATTAACTGTATTAAATACAGGTAATTCAGGAAGAATTGACAACTGATCAATAATTATATCACGAACGGTATTATACTCAACTTCACTATCAGTAGAAGTATTATGCGTTGTAATAAAATTTTTAATAATAGGGTCAATAACATTTTTATGCTTTATAAGAAGCTGTAATATAGTTGTTCTTTTAGGTTGCGATTCAATTTCTTGCTTGATAAGTACATTTTCTATTGTGAATAAAGCATAATTGAAGAATGTTTGATGCTTTTCTAAGATTGAAACAGCATTATCATAGGCTTGGGGAATAGTAGTGAGTCTAATAGCGTTTAACCATTGCTGAGCACAATAGTTAATATATTCTGACAACTGTTCATCAGAAATTTGAATGTTTTGTTTAATAAAAATTTGTTTTGCTTTTTCGGTTAATAAATTCATATCAATATCATTTAATATGTTGTGAATTGTAATCAATCTGATTTGTTGTGTAGATTTGTTATTTAGTATTTCTTTATAAGTTTTCATAATTAAAACCTCCGTTAAAATGTATTTGAATACAAAAAAACATAGAATCAGAATTTTTGAATTCCTCAACTATGTTTTTTTGCTAAATACTATTTTACTTTGTTTATATAATACCATAATTCTACGGATTTGTCAATACTTTATTGAATTTTATAGCATTAGGCACTGCTTTTTTATCTTAAAAATATTTTTCAAAGTAAATTACCGCCATTTGCTTATGAAAAGGTAGAAATCTTCATTAAAATAAGGACTATATTAATGAGAGACGTTTTATGAACTCTTATCCTAAAAAGAACTTCTCTCAACAATATATCTTTCACCTTATGAGTATTGTAACAATGGATAATAGATATGTATTTCATAATTTTGTCCTATGTATCCGCAAGTCAAAAGAGGTAATTTTGAAAATGCGCATCCAAGTATAATAAAGCGTCATTTATCTTACTTAGATTGATATTTTGAATTTTACCCCCTACGTAGTTTTTAGAGTTCCTCTCCAAGAACTATGATATACTGTTTAAGATGCTGTGGATTGGTTGTGCGCTCCTACCGCTTGACGGTTCACGAAAGGCTCCAGTCACAGACTCTTTGCAGTTTGTTAATCAGTTAGATACCGCATGACGGTTTATTTAGAACGAGGCTACAATTGCTAAGAGCCCCTGTGGGTCTAAACAGTATCAAAATATTTTTAAGGAGAATTATTCTTATGCACAGATATGTTTTTTGTACTTATTTTTGCTTAATCAAAAACAGACAGAAATTCATTTTGAATTTCTGTCTGTTAAAAGCTATTTTAATTCTTTTAAAATTTCAATTAAAAATTTCCATGTGCGTTTGGTAGAAGCTATATCAAGTTTCTCGTTCGGAGTATGAATTTCTAAAATATTAGGTCCTATTGATACTGCATCGAGATTATTAATTTTATCGGCAATAATACCGCACTCCAACCCTGCGTGGATAGTTTCGATTTTAGGCGTTCTGTCATATAAACGTTCAAATACAGCAGTCATAGTTTCTCTTAATTTTGAATTTTCAGCATATTCCCATGCAGGATAGCTTGCGGAATGTTCAAACGAACCGCCAAGTGATAACACTAATTCATCTAAAATGTCCGATTGTTGTTCTTTTTCATTCTTCAAATTGGACCTAATCATAAAACTTGCTTGAAATGTATTATCCGCTAACGAAACAACACCTAAGTTCAGTGATGTAAGCACTTCATTTTTATTGTTAAACTTTAATGCGGTAGATTTTGTATTTGTAAGAAATGTTATTATTTTATCGGTACTTTGTTTTGAAAGTTTTTTATTGCTTTCAGTTTCTGAAAACGTTATTTTTAAGCCTTTTTCCGTATTGATTAATTCTGATTTTATGTTTTTGATTATGTCTTTTAATTTCGATGTATCCTCTATACAGATTACGGCATATGCTTGCTTAGGTATGACGTTTTCTCTAACTCCCCCTTTTATATCGCAAACAGAAAATTTACAATCTTGTGATAACTCATAAAGTATTTTCCCTAATAATTTGATTGCATTTTCACGTTGCTTGCCAATATCAATACCGCTGTGTCCTCCGTTTAAACCGCTTATTTCTATACGCAAAGTGTTGTTGTCACTGCTTTCAAATTCTATCGGAATATTGGCAGTATAAATCATTGCACCGGCACAACCGGCGGTAAAAATGCCTTCATCTTCACTGTCAATATTAATTAAACGCTTACCTTTCAGATATGACGTCTCAAGCTCAGCCGCACCTAAAAGACCTATTTCCTCATCTCTTGTTATAACTGCCTCAATAGGCGGATGAGGTATATCGTCTGAAGCAAGAATTGCAAGGATATAAGCAACCGCAATTCCGTCGTCACCGCCAAGCGTTGTACCGTCAGCCCATAAATATTCACCGTCGGTACACAATGTCAAGCCCTCTTTAGACATATCAATAGTGCAATCCGGTACTTTGTCACACACCATATCCATATGACCTTGTAAAATAATAGGCCCACTGTTTTCAAACCCTTTTGTACCGTCTTTAAAAATTATAATATTTCTGCCGGAATCATAAATTGCTTTAAGATTATGTTCCTTTGCAAAATTCATTAAATATTTTGATATTTCTTCTGTATTTCCAGAACCATGCGGAATATTCGATACTTCCTTGAAATATTGAAATACTATCTTAGGTTCTAATTCATTATAATCCATCTTTTTCACCTCAACTATATTATATCACATTTATTTTATAAACAAAACAAAATCAGAGTATATTTCAACTCTGATTATAATTATTTCTTCAAAAACTCGATAACACGTTTCTTTATATCATCCAATGAATTATCCAAACCGTGTCCTTCACCTTCAATTAATACAAGTTCGGTATTATGCGGCATACATTCTTTATATCTGCGAGAACCGATAACTCCAACTGCGTCATCGGCAGTACCATGTATGATCAGTGTTTTACCACAGAACATTGATGTAGTTTCATAAATCGGTAATGTTCTTGCAACTCTGAAATATATACCGCCGACTTCATAATGATTACCCTCATTATCTTTTACATGGAATTTATCCGGTACGTTTATCATATCATACGGAGTACCGAAACACGAGCCGATTAAAGAATCGTCTTTAATTGTTGCGGCAGGAGCAAGCATTATAAGTTTACTGATACATTCACGATAATATCCCGCCATCATACCGCCTACCAAAGCACCTTGAGAATGACCGAGTATATTTATTTCGGTAACAAAATCAAGTCCTCTGACATAATCAATTATTTTAGCGGCATCAAGTATTTCGCTTAATACATTCATATCACAAAATTCACCGTCACTGGCGCCGTGACCGTCAAAATCAAACCGTATTGTTGCGATACCGTTATTAAGACATTCATGTGCAATCTGATAAAACATTGATTTATCATCTTTGCCTATATTCGCCATAAATCCGTGAAATATAATAAGTATCGGGCATTTTTCAACGTCCGGCTTTAAAAGTTCGCCTCTCAAAGTTAATCCGTCACGCTTTAATGTTACATTCATAAACTAAACCACCTTAAAATAAAATATAATACAATTATATCATTTTATTTGCTTTTGTAAAGCGTTTTTTGTCAATAGTTTCTTATATGTCAAGTCAATCAAAAATGCTCCCAACGGTGCGGTGATTATTATTGACAAAACCGCAACGGTTAAAACTGTTTCACCGCAATTTAATCCCATAGAAAGTGGTATTCCGCCTATTGCGGCTTGAACAGTCGCCTTTGGCAGATAAGCTATCATACAGAACAGTCTTTCTTTTAAGTTGAGATTTGTTTTAAACATACAAATAAATACGCCGAACATACGGAATAGCAAAACTAAGAATATCAATATAATTGCTGCTATTCCCGCTTTAAGTGCGTAATCAATATTAACGCTTGCACCGACAAGCACGAATAATAATATTTCCGCAACAACCCATAGTTTGTTGTATCGCTGAGAAAGAAGTTCAGTCGCCTCTTTTCTGACTTTTTGCAAAGAAATACCTATGCACATAACGGCAACAAGCGATGAAAACGGCACAATTCCACCGTAAGTATCTTCAAATGCAACAAGCAAAAACGACACGCACATTAAAATGATTATTTTTACCGTATCTCTGATATGTGCTTTAGCAAAAAAATTGCCTAACACTATTCCGACAAAAATACCGACAGTTATACCCAATACAATGGATATTGGGATTTTTACAAAACTGACAGCAGACATATCTCCTGTTTGCGACAGACCGAGAAATGCAGAGAAAAGAACTATAACAAACACGTCATCAACCGACGCTCCGGCAAGTATAAGTTGCGGAATGCTTTTATCTTTACCGTAGCCGTTCTCTATTAAATTCAGCATTTTAGGCACAATAACCGCAGGTGAAACCGCACCTACCACTGTACCCATAACTGCCGCGTCAACTACGGATATTCCTAACAATTTAGGTGCAAGAAGTATCATACCTATTATTTCAAAACAAGCCGGAACAAAGCACATCATTATAGCAGGTCTGCCGACTTTTTTCAATTCCGACACATTGAGCGACAATCCGGCTCTTGCAAGAATTATAATTAATGCAATTTTGCGTAATTGTGCGGATATTTCAAGAATTGATGTATCAATTAAATTCAGTGCATACGGTCCTATTATAATTCCAACTGCCAACATTCATATAAGTGACGGCAATCGTAGTTTTTTGCATATTCCGCCAAGTAACAGACCGAACAATAAAATGATTGCTAAACTAAAAAACATAAATATTCCTCCATAAAATACAGAAAAAGCTGATGTTTCTGCATTAAAAAAATAGTGCAGAAGTCATCAGCTTAAATAAGCGGTTTTAGTATTATACTAAGGGAGAACCTCATTCCCTTTATTTAATTCTTGAATATTATATCAGATTTATTTGTGAAAATCAAGTCCTAACTTAAATATTTACTATAATTGTTCCAATATCAACTAATTTACCGTCTTTAAGCGGAATAATATCAACATTATATTTATGGCAAAACACCTTAATTTGTTCGCTGTCGGGATGAGAATTAATGTCACCGTTTACAGCAAGCGTGTTATTATCTATAAGTCCCGTTGCTCCACCAATAAAGCCGTAATCAAGTTTTCGCAATTCAATATGACCTGATGATATTTTTAGGACATCTATTCCCTTTTGTGCCACTGTCTTGGCTATTCCGTTATCAGACGTTATAATTGCATTATTGTCTACAATACAAATATTGCATTTACTGTACCCCTGCTTGACGTTAATAATTTCTTTATTGTGACTATCAAGAATCGTTTTATCAGTATATGCTTTATTACAAATAACATAATCTTTTAAAGCCGTAGCATTGTACCACACGTCATACGGATATTTTGAGTCTATATTGTTTTGTCCTTTAATTAAAGTACACTTTTTAGGCATATATTTTTTGTAATGTTCATATGTTTCGGGAGCAGATATAAAACAATTATTTCCGATATAGTGAATTTGAATATCTGCGTGGGTTGCAACGGAGTCATACAGATTATCAATCTTTAAAGTCGGAATTACTTTGATATTTAATTTTTCAAGAGTATATATAGTTTTATCATCTGCTCTGCAATCTATAACTGCTATTTTTTTCAATTTTAAAACCTCTTAAAATCAATTTAGTTTACATAATATTTTTATGGTAAACTAATTATTATAAGTATCTAAATAATCAACTGCGGTTTGTGACAAAATCGCACTTCCAATAGGTAAAGCGTCTTCGTCTGCTATAAACTTCGGACTATGTATCGGATAAACAGCTCCTTTTTCTACATTTCCTACACCTAATTTAAAATAGGCACTCGGAACGTTTTCTCCAAAATATGAAAAATCATCACCCGCCATTGCCGGTTTATCAAGTGTCACTACTTCGTTTATGCAGGTAAGCTTTTTTGCACTGTTTCTGATTACATCATTCATTTCACTGTTATTAACAACAGGCGGAAAAAGTTTATTGAATGTAAAATCAATAGTTGTTCCATGCTTTTTTGCTGTTTCATGTGCCGTTTTATCAAGTAATTCTATGAGCATTTCACGAGTTTCATTGTCAAGCGAACGTGCCGTACCCATAATTTCAGCAGTTTGCGGAATGGCATTATTGCAAGTCCCGCCGTTAAAATAGCAAACCGTCATAACACACGGCTTGTCTTTTAGAACAGTTGCATTTATTTTTTCAAATTCCGTTATAATTGCCGTGCCGATAGTAACTGGATTTACGCATTTTTCAGGTGCGGAGGCGTGACCGCCGACACCGTGAACAACAATTTTAAAATCGTCGGGCGACGCCATAATTGAGCCGTCCTTAACTTGGATATTGCCCGTCTTTTCTAACGGTTCAACGTGAAGTGCAAAAGCCGCGTCAACGTGCGGATTTTCAAGTATTCCGTCCTCAATCATAGGTAATGCACCGCCTACTCCCTCTTCAGCAGGCTGGAAAACAAGTTTTACGTTTCCGTTCAACTCATCTTTAATATCGTTTAAAATTTTAGCCGCACCTAAAAGACACGTTGCATGAATATCATGTCCGCATGCGTGCATATATCCTTCGCGTTCCGATTTTATTTCAAATTTGCTTTCGTCTTTTATAGGTAATCCGTCTATATCAGCACGCAAAAGTACAGTTTTATTACTGTTTTTACCTTTAATCAAGGCAACTGTTCCTGTTTTAGCTGAGGTTGTATAAGGTATTCCGTAATCGTCAAGTTTACTGCGAATAAATGAAGATGTTTTTATTTCTTCAAAATCAGTTTCAGGAGTACGGTGGAGGTGACGTCGTATGGAAATCAGCTCATCCTTTATTTGAAATGCTTTTTCTTCAATCATTTTATCATCTCCTCAAATTCATCTTCACTGATAACCGTTACACCCAAGCTGTTCGCCTTGTCAAGTTTACTTCCTGTGTCTTCACCGGCAAGAACATATGTTGTTTTCTTTGATACACTTGACGATGTTTTACCACCGTAATTTTCTATTATTTTTCCTGCCTCACTTCGCTTATATTTAGAAAGTGTTCCTGTCAGAACAAATGTCATACCCTCAAAACGTCTGTCGATAATAGAATCTTCACTGTCGTCTATACAGTTTACACCCGCTTTTTCAAGCTTATCAATAAAAGCGATTGACTGCTCTTGCATAAAAAATTCAACAACCGATTGTGCCATTTTACCGCCTATATCGGCAATTTCGGTAAGTTCTTCAACCGATGCGTTTCTCAAATTATCAAGAGTTTTATATTTTGCCGATAAAATCTTTGCGGCTTTTTCACCTATATGACGAATACCGAAAGCATTTATCAGTCTGTATAATGGGTTTGTTTTTGACTTTTCAAGAGCGTTTATAAGATTTTGTGCTGATTTTTCACCCATTTTATCCATTTCGGCTATATCTTCGGCTTTTACATAATACAAATCGGCAGCGGTTTCGATTAAATCTTTTTCTATCATTTGTTCAATGATAGACGGACCAAGACCGTCAATGTCCATTGCATTTCGAGACACAAAGTGAATTATATTTCTAAGTCGCTGTGCCGGGCAATTCACACCTGTGCAACGATATGCCGCTTCGCCTTCTTCACGCACGATTAAAGCACCGCATTCAAGGCAATGTGTCGGCATTTCAAATTCTTTTTCACTGCCGTCACGATTTTCTTTTATAACTTCAACGACAGCCGGAATTATATCGCCCGCCTTTTGAATAATAACAGTATCGCCTATTCTGATATCCTTTTCACGTATAAAGTCAAGATTATGAAGTGTCGCTCTTGATACATTTGAGCCTGCAATGTGGACTGTATCAAGTATTGCAAGAGGTGTAAGAACACCTGTTCTTCCGACTTGAACTTTAATATCTCTTATAACCGTTTGCTGTTTCTCGGCGGGATATTTATATGCAATAGACCAACGGGGGAATTTTGCGGTATCTCCAAGCATTTCTCTTGCGGTCAATTCATTTACCTTAATTACTGCACCGTCTATATCAAAATATAGGTTACCTCTCTCCTCACCTATTTCTAATATTCTCTCATATGCCTTTTCTATAGATGAATACGATTTTTTATCAAGAATAGTTTTAAATCCCTGTTCTTTCAAAAATTCAAGACCTTCAATATGTGTTGAAATTTCTTTACCCTGTATTTGCTGAATATTAAAAACAAATATGTCAAGATTACGTTTTGCGGCTATTTTGGGATCGAGCTGTCTTAGTGAGCCTGCCGCCGCATTACGCGGATTTGCAAAAAGCGGTTGTTCGCTCGCCTCTAAAATATCGTTTATTTTATTAAAGTTATCTCTTGACAAAAAGACTTCTCCTCTCACTTCAAGAAAAGGTATATCGTCTTTTAAAGTAAGAGGTATGCTCTTAATTGTTTTCAGATTTTCCGTAACATCCTCACCGTTAATACCGTCACCGCGCGTCGAACCTCTTGTAAATTCACCGTCCACATATTCAAGAGAAACAGACAAGCCGTCAATTTTCTGCTCAACAACGTAATTTACATCATGCACAACGGCTCTTACACGTCTGTCAAAGTCAAGTATTTCTTCTTTTGAAAATGCCTTTTGCTGACTTAACATAGGCACGTCGTGATGAACTTCACCAAAACTTTTAACAGCTTCTCCGCCTACTCTTACGGTAGGTGAATTTTTCTTTTTATATTCAGGATATTTTTCTTCAAGGTGTTCAAGCTCTACAAGCATTTTATCAAACGCAAAATCAGAAATTTCGGGAGCATCATCAACATAATACTTGTGGTTGTGATAATTAAGTTCATTTGTCAATTCTTCAATACGTTTTTCAATATCGTTCATTAATAAAATTCCTTTCTACTCGACTGATGCAGTCATTCCACCATTTCCGTAATAAGTCGGTGTGTCACCTACAATAATCGTTTCATTTAAAAGCACTGATGTTTCGACAGTGTCGGCTTGTGCAAACATCATTCCCACGAATGACATTTTCATAGATACGTCTAAATACAATTTATGCTTTACCTGATTAATACCGACAGAGTCAAAACTCTCTTTAAAATCAGCATTTACAATACTAACCGGATATATTCGTATCGGCACTTTAGGACCGAGTCCGGCAAGAAAATATAAATTACTGCAGCTTCCGAGCGGTACATATACCGTATCGCTTTTATGTGAATCAATATTTTTCTGCATTGACTGTATTATTGCCGATTTTAAGCGATTGATCTTTGCGGTATCCGTTTCGATTGCCTTTATGCTTTCTGAAGAATTTTCCATAATTTTGGCAAGACTTTGGTATTCTTCTTCAACAAATACATCATCTACTGCACTGTTTACAACCTCATTTGCAATGTTATTTGAATACACCTTTGCATATTCGATAAAAGACGGTTGCAATTTTGTGAAAACAAGCCATATAAGAAAAATTAAAAAAAACAGTGTAAAGAATATTCCTACACCTTTTAAATTTCTGTTTCTTGTTCGTGAAAGTCCAAGCCTCATATAAATCCCTCCCCGACACTGTATAGTATGTCGGGGAGCAAATTTACGTTACATTAACAATTATATTCTCTTTGTGTCGATTTCTTCTTTAACGGCTTTGATAAATTCATCTATTGCCATAGCACCCTTGTCGCCCTCTTTTCTTGAACGAACAGATACAGTGTTATTTTCAATATCCTTATCACCGACAACAAGCATATAAGGTACTTTTTCAAGCTGTGCCTCACGAAGTTTATAACCAAGTTTTTCACTTCTGTCATCAACTTCTACACGCAAAATACCGTTTGCCTCAAGCTGTTTCTTAATTTCATATACATAATCAAGATGTCTGTCTGCAATAGGCAAAAGCTTGATTTGTACAGGAGCAAGCCATACCGGGAATGCACCTGCATACTTTTCGATAAGAAGTGCAAGTGTTCTTTCGTAACAACCGATTGATGTTCTGTGAATAATATACGGATTTTTCTTAGTACCGTCTTTATCAACGTATTCCATACCGAATTTCTCGGCAAGCATTTGGTCGATTTGGATTGTTACAAGGGTATCTTCTTTACCATGTACATTCTTAATTTGAATATCAAGTTTCGGACCGTAGAATGCAGCCTCACCGACACCGACTTTATAATCAATGTTAAGGTCTTTCAAGATTTTCTCCATTGTATCTTGTGCCTCGTTCCACTGTTCTTCTGTACCGATATACTTTTCTCTGTCGTCAGGATCCCATTGTGAGAAACGATATGAAACGTCTTCGATTAATCCAAGAGTTGTAAGCATATAGTTTGTAAGTTCAAGACAACCCTTAAATTCTTCTTCAAGCTGTTCAGGTGTACACATCAAGTGTCCCTCTGAAATTGTGAACTGACGTACACGGATTAGTCCGTGCATTTCACCGGACGCCTCATTTCTGAAAAGTGTCGATGTTTCATTAAGTCTCATAGGCAAATCTCTGTACGAACGACCTCTGTTTAAAAACGCTTGATACTGGAACGGACAAGTCATCGGACGAAGTGCAAATACTTCCTTATCCTTTTCTTCATCGCCAAGTACGAACATACCTTCTTTATAGTGATCCCAGTGACCTGAAATTTTATACAAGTCGCTCTTTGCCATTAGAGGTGTCTTTGTAAGCTGCCAGCCACGTTTTTGTTCTTCATCTTCAACCCATCTTTGAAGTAATTGAATTACTCTTGCACCCTTTGGAAGCATAATAGGAAGACCTTGACCGATATAATCAACTGTTGTAAACAATTCAAGTTCACGTCCAAGCTTATTATGGTCACGTTTTTTTGCCTCTTCAAGCTGTTCAAGATGTGCCTCAAGGTCGGCTTTATTTAGGAAAGCAGTACCGTAAATACGTTGTAACATCTTGTTTTTCTCATTACCTCTCCAATATGCGCCTGTTGCACTTAAAAGTTTGTATGCTTTAACCTTGCTTGTGTAATTTACGTGAGGTCCTGCACATAGGTCAACAAAATCGCCTTGCTTATAGAAAGAAATTGTAGCATCTTCGGGTAAATCGTTAATCAATTCAACTTTGTATGGCTCATCTTTCATTAATTCAAGAGCCTCTGCTCTCGGCAATTCAAATCTTTCGATTTTAAGGTTTTCTTTAGCGATTTTTTTCATTTCTTTTTCAAGAGCTTCTAAATCCTCAGGGGTGAAAGTATGCTCTGTATCAAAATCATAGTAAAAACCGTCATCAATAGCCGGACCGATAGCAAGTTTTGTATCCGGATAAAGTCTTTTTACAGCCTGTGCAAGTATATGCGAGGCTGAATGTCTTAGTGTTTGTAGTTCATTCATTTCCATTTTTATTAGTCCTTTCTTTTTATAAACTAAAAACACCCCTAAAGTACGGATAATATCCATACCTTAGGGGTGCATAAATATACACGGTTCCACCCTAATTACAGCATATAAGCTGTCACTTAGTTCGTCCTTGTTTCGTAAGGAATACGGCAAAACTTACTTAATATAAATTGTTCAGTCCGCAGCTCCGAAGTGGTATTCACATCAAACCCATCAAAGAACGCTTACAGCCCATGACGTTCTCTCTCTTGTGATTTTTGCTTAATGCTACTGTCTTCATCTACGCTTTAAAGTTATTCTAACACTCTTTTTTTATTTTGTCAAGGTTTTATTCGAGCATTTTCTTTAAATATTTTCCGGTATAAGATTTTTCAACCTTTGCAACCTGCTCAGGCGTACCTGACGCAATTACGGTACCACCGTTATCGCCCCCCTCAGGTCCCATATCAATAATATAGTCTGCGGTTTTTATAACGTCAAGGTTGTGTTCGATTACAACAACGGTATTACCGCCTTCAACAAGTTTATCAAGCACTTCCGTAAGTTTGTGAACGTCAGCAGTATGAAGTCCTGTTGTAGGCTCGTCAAGAATATAAATCGTCTTTCCTGTACTTCTCTTTGAAAGCTCCGTTGCAAGTTTAACACGTTGTGCTTCACCGCCTGACAAAGTTGTTGAACTTTGACCAAGTTTGATATATCCAAGACCGACTTCCTGTAAAGTTTCAAGTTTTCGCTTTATCTTCGGAATGTTTTCAAAAAATTCAACACCCTCATCAACCGTCATTTCAAGCACTTCATAAATATTTTTACCTTTATATTTAACTTCAAGAGTTTCTCTGTTATATCTCTTGCCCTTACATACCTCACACGGAACGAATATATCCGCCAAAAAGTGCATTTCTATCTTTTTTATACCGTCACCGCTACAAGCTTCACAACGTCCGCCTTTTACGTTAAAGCTAAAACGTCCTGATTTATAACCACGCACTTTTGCCTCATTTGTAGATGCAAAGACTTCACGAATATCACCGAAAACGTTTGTATATGTTGCCGGATTTGAACGTGGTGTTCTTCCAATCGGCGACTGGTTTATATCAATGATTTTGTCAAGCTGTTCTATGCCCTTTATCTCTTTATGTGCGCCGGCATGAGTTCTTGCGCGATTTAAAACGTGAGCAAGTTTTTTGTAAAGTATTTCATTTACCAATGACGACTTACCCGAACCCGAAACACCTGTGACGCAAGTCATAACACCTGTCGGTATTTTTACGTTGATGTTTTTAAGATTATTTTCTTTTGCACCACGTACTTCAATCCAACCTGTCGGTTTTCTGCGTTCCTTAGGAACTTCGATTTTAAGTTCACCGCTAAGATATTTACCTGTAATCGAACGAGGTGATTTAATCAAATCTTCAACGGTACCCTCTCCTACGAGTTCACCGCCGTTTACACCCGCTCCCGGACCGATGTCGACAATATAATCTGCGGCATACATTGTATCGGTGTCGTGTTCAACAACAATTACAGTATTACCCAAATCACGAAGATGCTTAAGTGTTTCGATAAGTCTGTCATTGTCACGCTGATGAAGTCCGATACTCGGCTCGTCAAGAATATACAGCACTCCCATAAGTCCCGAACCTATTTGAGTTGCAAGACGTATTCTCTGTGCCTCACCGCCCGACAAAGTTCCTGCCGAACGTGACAATGAAAGATAATCAAGACCTACGTCAAGCAAGAATTTAAGTCTTGCCTTGATTTCTTTCAAAATCTGTTCGCCAATCATTTTTTCACGGTCGGTAAGTTCCAATGAATTTACAAAATCCATTTCTTTTTGGATAGACATAGTTGTAAATTCATATATATTAACTCCGTTAATTGTAACCGCAAGTACTTCATCATTAAGTCTTGCGCCGTGACATTTCGGACAGGTTACGTCATTGACGTAACGTTCAATGTCGTTCTTTACATAATCGTATGTGTTGGCATTATAACGTCTTTCAAGGTTTGTTATAACGCCTTCAAACGGTGCACTGTATTTACCGCTGCCGTAACTGCGTTCATAATTCATAGGAATGTTTGTATCGCCTGTTCCGTAAAGAATAATGTCTTGTATATCTTTAGGCAAATCTTTATACGGTGTATTTACGTCGAATCCGTAGTAATCTGCAAGGGCAGTAAAATACATATAAGCCATCGAATCTTTTTTGTTTGCAGTTGCCCAGCCTGTTGCTGAAATAGCACCGTTTATTATACTTAAATTTTCGTCTGCTATAACAAGGTTGGGGTCGATTTTAGACAACGCCCCCAAACCGTCACAATTATCACACGCACCGTATGGATTATTGAAAGAAAACAATCTCGGAGTAAGCTCCTGTAAGCTGATACCGCAATCGTCACACGCAAAATTCTGACTGAAAGACATAATCTCTCCGCCGATAACCTCGACAAGCACAACATCACCTGTCAATGCAATGGCTGTTTCAAGTGAATCGGTAAGTCGCTGAACAATATTTTCACGAATAATCAATCTGTCTATGATAATTTCTATGTTGTGCTTTTGCGTTTTCTTTAACTCTATCGGCTCGCTTAAATCATATTGTTCACCGTCGGCCTTTACACGCACATATCCGCTTTTTCTTGCATTTTCAAATACTTTTTTATGCTCACCTTTTTTACCGCGTATGACAGGCGCAAGGATTTGAATTTTTGTACCTTCGCCCAATGACATAACTTTGTCAACAATTTGGTCTATACTCTGTCTTTGAACCTCTTTACCGCATTTAGGGCAATGCGGTATACCGATTCGGGCATACAAAAGTCTTAAATAATCGTATATTTCGGTAACTGTACCGACTGTTGAACGTGGATTTTTTGATGTTGTTTTTTGGTCGATACTGATTGCAGGCGACAAACCGTCAATATAATCTACATCAGGCTTTTCCATTTGACCGAGAAACATTCTTGCATATGACGACAGTGACTCTACATATCTTCTTTGTCCCTCTGCATAAATTGTATCAAACGCCAAAGATGATTTACCGGAGCCAGAAAGTCCCGTAAGTACGACAAGCTTTTCTCGCGGTATTTTTACATCGATATTTTTAAGATTATGCTCTCTTGCACCTTTAATTATAATATCCTTTTCCATTGATTTACCTCTGTTTTACTGTAAATAGCACGTTCCGCATTCTTTATATCTCTGCTGAACGTCCTTTCTTTCATCCATAGCAATTTTAAAATCTTCCATCATTGATTGAGCAAATATTTTTTCGATCAGCGGATGTTCGGAATAAATTAAAGTCGCTTGATTTATCACTTCAATTCTTTCCGATTCGCCGAATTCACGAATGTCGATTATCTCAACATTTTTGCTTGTAACCTCTTTTATTTGCTGTTCTACATTATATATTTCCTGCATTTTTATATTTCTATCACAAAAACATATAAAATCAAGTAGATTATCGTTTTCAATCATATATATAACAGGAGTGAGAATGTTTTTTGAAATTATCTTAACAAGCTTATTTTTAAGCTCATAATCCATTTTATTCACTCATTTCTTTTTCTAATTTTCGTATTCTGTCACGCAAAGCCGCGGCTTCTTCAAATTCAAGATTTTCAGCCGCTTTAATCATCTTAGCCTGAAGCTCGGCAATGGTCTTTTCGTAATTTATGATATTTTCTTCTGCGGTTTCGGTATCGTCCTCAATAGGCTTTAATGATTCTATAATATCTCTGATGTCTTTCTTAATTGTCTTTGGTATTATGCCGTGTTCTTCATTAAACTTCTGCTGAATACCTCGACGTCTGTCTGTTTCGTCAATCGCCTTTTTCATTGATTTTGTAACCGTATCGGCATACATAATAACTTGTCCCTCACTGTTACGCGCGGCACGACCGATAGTCTGAATAAGTGACATTTCACTTCTTAAGAAACCTTCTTTATCCGCATCAAGTATCGCAACAAGTGCAACTTCGGGTATGTCAAGTCCTTCTCTTAAAAGGTTAATTCCGACAAGTACATCAAATTCACCCATACGCAAATCTTTGATAATTTCTGCACGTTCGATTGTCGATATATCGGAGTGCATATAACGAACTTTAATACCTACACCGGTAAGATAATCGGTCAAATCCTCCGCCATACGTTTTGTAAGCGTTGTCACAAGCGTTCTAAAGCCTTGTTCGGTACGCTTATTAATTTCACCGATAAGGTCATCAATTTGATTTTCGGTAGGTTTAATTGTTATTTTAGGGTCAAGAAGTCCTGTCGGTCTGATAACCTGTTCCGCAACAACCGTTGAATGTTCTTTTTCATAATCTGACGGTGTCGCACTTGTGAATATTACCTGATTTAATCTATCTTCAAATTCTTCAAATTTCAAAGGTCTGTTATCAGCCGCACTCGGTAAACGGAAACCGTATTTAATAAGCGTTTCTTTTCTGGCTCTGTCACCGTTATACATCGCACGCACCTGCGGTATTGTAACGTGTGACTCGTCTATAATCATAAGATAATCATCAGGAAAATAGTCAAGCAACGTATACGGTGCACTTCCCGGAGCACGACCGCTTATATGTCTTGAATAGTTTTCTATACCTTGACAAAATCCTATTTCCTGCATCATTTCTATATCGTACATTGTACGCTGTTCGATTCTTTGTGCTTCGATAAGTAAATCACGTTCTTTGAAATACTTAACCTGTTCACGCATTTCAGCCTCAATTCCGGCAAGTGCCGCAATCATTTTTTCGTTGGTTGTAACATAGTGAGAGGCCGGAGATATAACTGCGTGTTGCCTTACACCTACAATTTCACCTGTAACTACGTTTACTTCGCAAATACGTTCTATTTCGTCGCCGAAAAACTCGACACGAATAGCGTTTTCACCGTTATTGGACGGAAATATTTCCACCACGTCACCTCTGACGCGAAACTTGTTTCTGACAAAGTTAATATCATTTCTTTCATATTGCATTGAAACAAGTTTTTTTAGAAGCTCATCTCTGTCTTTTACCATTCCTACACGCAAAGAAAGCATAAGATTTTTATAATCTTCAGGATCGCCCAAACCGTATATGCAAGATACACTTGCTACGATTATAACGTCCTTTCTTTCAAGCAAAGCAAATGTGGCACTGTGACGTAGTTTATCTATTTCATCATTGGTCAGTGAATTTTTCTCGATAAACGTATCGGTTTGCGGAATATATGCCTCTGGTTGATAATAATCGTAATACGACACGAAAAATTCAACACAGTTATTTGGAAAAAATTCTTTAAATTCACTGCAAAGCTGTGCGGCAAGGGTTTTATTATGAGCAAGTACAATGGTAGGTTTGTTCACTTGTGCAATGACATTTGCCATAGTGAAAGTTTTTCCCGAACCTGTTACACCGAGCAAAGTTTGGCATTTCTCGCCTTTTTTTATTCCGTCAACAAGTGTTTGAATTGCCTGCGGCTGATCTCCTTGTGGTTTAAATTCAGAAACGAGTTCAAATTTATCCATACAGCTTCCCCTTCTTAATGGTTATTTCCTTAGATTTTTAACAAGTATATTTATTCTTCTTGCATTTATCGACGTATATTGTTCAACATTATTTCTGACTGCAAGCTGAATATTTTTACATACAGAAAAAATATCACAGCCATATTGTAAAATGACTGTCATATCTATATGTACACCGTGTCCTGTTTTTCTTAGGTTTATATTTTGCACCTTAATTAGCCCGTCGATCTTTTGTGCCTCATGTATTGCTATTGAATTTATAACATTATCTGAGATAATATAGTCACCCATATAACTGAATGTGGGTCTGACGATTGATTTATCAGCCTCGGCGGTTGTTATTTCCGAATCAAGATTTTTTTGAAATCTTCTTAACGGATGCAAGAAATATCCTGAAAATTCCTTCTTTATTTCAAATGTCGGAACAGGAATAACGTGTTTCCCTTCAACTGTACGCATTCTAAGTGCCATATTCATTTCTTCGGGTGTTGCAACATCCTCTATTCTTATAATTTGTTCAACCTCATGAACACCGATATTTTTAGCAATTTTATTTACCATTCCGTCAGATGTACCCAAAATCATAAGGCACTTAATCTTATTCCTTTTCAGAACTTTTTTTATTTCATTTACCTGCGACGGATTCATAAAAAGTGCGTGTTTAACAGACGCAATTTTTGTCGGTTCTTTTTTGGCAGATGTGCCGGCTATAACTTTTCCGTGAGAAATAAGCAAGCCGTCATCAATTATAGCGTCAGCTCCATATTGCTGCGAAACCATAACACTTCTGTAACTCTTTCCTGTTCCACTCGGACCTACAAATGCGATAACTCTCATAATTATAACACCTTAATTCTGATTTTGCTTGATTTTGTATGACAATGTCATAAGCGGATCTGAAAGGTGAACGTTTTCCACCGCTACGTCCTTATCGAATTTAAGTTCGGTATACGAAAAGTTCATAAGACCTTTAACTCCGCAATTAACCAATTTTTCAGCCGTTTTCATTACTGCCGCTTTCGGTACGGTAAGAATTCCGATGTCAACTCTATGCGAATTCAAAAATTCCTCAAGCTTATCTATTGACATAACTTCTATACCGTTGATTTTTGTACCAATTATATTAATGTCATTATCAAAAATGCCTACCAGTTTAAAGCCTCTTTTTTCAAACGTATCGTGACTTGCCAATGCTCTGCCGAGATTACCGGCTCCGACTATAACAGTAGTATCTCCGTCATTAAGTCCTAATATGTCACCGATTTCGTTATAAAGATGTTCGACATTATAGCCGTATCCCTGCTGACCGAAACCGCCGAAATAGTTAAAATCCTGTCTGATTTGTGATGCAGTCACGTTCATTTTTACGCTAAGTGCATTTGAGGAAATACGCTTTATATCCTGCTTTAAAAGTTCGCCCAAATATCTGTAATAGCGTGGCAGACGTTTAACTACGACCGTAGGAACTTTCTTTTCATTTTCACTCATGTCCTCTAAACCCCTTGTTAATTATATAACATTTATTATATCACACTCATTTCGTTTTGTATAGTCTTTTTAAATGTATTTTTTTGTATTTTGACATTTTACACATATAAAAAAATGTCACAACAAGCCGATACTGACTTATTGTGACATTAGTTACTTAAATTAAATCATTAAGTTTTATCCATTTTTCAAGAGAATCTTTCCACTGTGCAACGTGCGGTATACTGTCTGCCAAGCCCAAGCCGTGAGAACCGATTGGGTATATGTGCATTTCATACGAAACTTGCACTTTGCTTAGTGCGTCGGCGTACATCAAAGAATTTTCTACCGGTACTGCCTGGTCTGATGATGTATGCCATATAAATGTAGGCGGTGTATTAGGTGTGACGTGTTTATAAAGCGACATAAGCTCTTTATCAGAATGTAATGCTCTTTCACCTATCAAGTTTTTTCTTGAACCGTCATGTCTGTATTCGAACATATCTATTACAGGGTAACACAAAATTGTCGCATCAGGCTTACAGCTTTCTTTATCTATTTCATCTGTATCTTCATACATTTTCTTATCATAATGAACAGAAACAGAGGCCGCCAAATGTCCACCGGCACTTGAACCCATAACTGCAATTTTATCCTTATCAATGCCGTATTTGTCGGCGTAATATCTGACATATTTAACAGCACGCATTGCGTCACTTATTTCTGCCGGATGTTTGTACGGTGCAACTCTGTATTCAACCACAAATGCAGTAAGACCGATTGACTGCAACCACTTAGCATATGCAGTACCTTCGTGGTCGGCTCTTATTACATAGCCACCACCCGGAAAAATAATAACAGCACCTTTTGAATTTGCAGGATATGCCGTTATAGTCGGTTTTCTTACCGCTGTTTCATCAGCCTCTATAAATTCTTCGTTCCAATAAGGAATCACGTCATTCCATAAATTCTCCATAATTAATCTCCTTGCTTTTCCGGATTTTCAACATAAGTATTGAATAAATCCATAAATTCATTAAGCTTACTTTTCTTGATTGTAAATTCTGTTTTACCGTTGCGGATTAAAGCACAGTACAAATCATCAATACTCTTAAATTCGATTTCTGTATCAGAACTGCTCTTGATACCTTTATATTTTATTTTCATAACGGTATCGCCGAGTGTTTCGTCTTTATATACTCCGTCAACCGCCAAACCGACAATGCTCTTGTATATTGCTTGTGTTATCTTTGTATCAACCTTTTGACCGTCAAGCACAAAAGTCATATCCGAATCGTTATGAGTTATGTCAATCGTATGTTCTGCTCCGTTATACTCTACCGTTACACTCTTAACTTCCGAAATATCAACAAGCGCCTGCAATTTACTTACAATGTTGTATGACGAGTCATTCGCAAAAGATATAATGTCCGATGAAACTTTAAATACCTGTTCCTTATATTTTACATAAGTCATATCACCGTCTGTGCGACCTATTGTAAGTGTTTCGGTATATTCTTCGCCGTATTTGCCTGTTGAATTGTCGTAAGGCTTAACAGTTATCATTAAAACAGGCGACTTTTCACTGAAACCGCCGTCAGCATTTTCAATCGGTGTAGTAAGTGAAATTTCCTCTATCGGAGCAAGTATTTTGTTATCGATATAATCATCATTGGCACCGCTCTGATAAGGCTGTACCATTTCCCATACATTATTTGTGTTGTTATTTATATTGCTTAATATTCTGATTTCAATAGTTTCATCACTGCGGACAATTTTAATGTCATTAATATTGTCAATATTAATGCTGAAACGATTGAATTCTTTATAATAGCTGATAGGCTTTTTTAAAGTATCAACTTTAAAATCATACATTGTATAGACAGTATTATCGCCGTCTTTCATCACAAAATATTCTCCGAGTGTCGGACTTAAATCACCGATAATCATTTTATCAATCTGACCGTTTTTCTTTTCAACTGTAACAGTGACTTGCGGATTGTCAAGTCCGTATTGTGATAAATCAGCCGGATTTTCTTCAATCTTGTTTTTTGATGACAATGTTGAAATTGTACCGACAAGCGCACTGGCTTTTGAAGAATCTATTTCAGACGCATCCATATCATTTACGGACCATTCCGAATCGCCTATACTTTTTACTGTAATTGTACCGTTTTCACTCTCTGACTTTACAGATAAAATATCGGTTGTATCAGCTGAATAGATACTGTATAAATCATCGGTTGTATCAACATTATTATCTTTTGACGTGTCAATATTACTTATAACAATCGTTCCGACAATAAGCACTATAATCACTGACGCGGCTATAATTATGCTTTTCGTTGTTTTACTCATAGATTTCTCCTTTTTATCCAAATTACAAGTCCGATTATTAATACGGTAATCGGTATTATAATTACAACAAATGCAAAAATAATTTTTTGACCTAAATCAGATAATGTAATAACATTATTTACAAGTGTTTTTTCATCTACGGTAAAGCTTTCTTCGTTACCTATCATAAAGTTGGTCAAATTCATAAAATAATCATAGTTTGCAAGTCCGTAATTATTTGTAAGTGTTGTTTCGTCTATGGTTAAAAGCATAGTATTTCCCGATACATAAACCGATGAGGCGTGTTTTGCATCTACCGAAAGTTCGCTGACCGGATATTCGCCGTCCTGCTCGCCGCCGACTTTTGAAACATTTTCATAATTTGAAGTCGTGTATGCTTTTTCTGAACTTGTCAAAACAGGTGTAACAGATATATCGCCATTTGATTCAAATTCTTGAGTTATCAATCTTGAATATGGGAAATATGCCAAAGTTCTTTGATTGTCTATTATACTGTCGGTAAATTCATATGATTTTACGTTCGGCACGACAAGACTCATCGAACTTCCGCTCAACGAAACGGATTTTGATGTGTCTGTTTCAATTACAAGGTTATCGCTTACACCTATGCCCCATGATGATTTTAGATAGTCATACAAGTTAGTAAGATTTTTTGAATCGACATCAAGATAAACTTGTATATTACCGCCTTTTTGCAAATAAGAATCAAGTTTTGTGATTTCTTCTTTTGAAAAATCGGCCGTCGGTTTTGCAACAATCAACATATTTGCGTCTGACGGTATATCATCGGTCAATGTATTAACTTCTCCGACTTCAAAGTTTTCTGATTCAAGTTTAGTTTTTGCACCGTCAACAGCTATCTCATTATGTCCTTTTATTAGGTATGCCTTTTGTTGTGTTTCGCTTGATACATACTTTAATGCCGAAGTTATTTTATTTTCAACATTAAGTGATGTATACTGTCCTGTTTGTGCATTTACTCCGTACAATTCAGTCATAGTATATGTTTTAAACTTATCTCCGCCGTCAACAATGACAGAATTTGATTGCAGACTTTTGCCGTCAGTAACGTATTTCTTGCCAAAAGTCGGGTTAGATGTCATATTAATATTTGTAACATTGATATTTTTATTTGCGGTGGCATATTTATCAAGCACCGTACGAATATTTCCGTCTTGTTCCGATTCACCGGCAAGAATATATATATCAACAGGAGTATCATAATTTTTAAGATACTCTTTTGTTTTATCTGAAAGTTCGTACATTTTATTTGACGTAAGGTCGATTTTTAAAGGTAATTTGTTGTTAAGCACGCTGACAAATACGTTTACAACAATAACCAAAACAACCGCTATTGCAATAGCAACGGAAGATACAAATTTATATTTTTTTACGTTATTCATTACATATCCTCCTATCTCATTCTGCGTCTTTCAAATACCATAACGGTAAAGAATAAGAACAGACCGGTGATGCTTAAATAATAAATTATCGGTTCAAAGTTAAGGATTCCGAGAGTAAAATCCGAAAATCTTTGTACAGGCGATAACCACAAAAGAATTTTTACAATTATTTCGTTTGAAACGTTTGACGCAACCGAGCCTAAAAGCAATGTAAAAATCAATACACCGTAAGTGGCAACTGCAGCGACAATCTGACTTTCCGTAATAGATGACATAAACGCACCGATAGCAAGTATTGCCGAACATAGCAGTATAAAGCCGACATAACAGCTTATTGTTTCCGCAATCGGCAAATTACCCGTAAACGCTAATATAACAGGATAAATAAGTGTTATAAGCACACCTACCATAAATATTCCAAATGCCGCAAGATACTTACCGAAAACTATTTCTTTTGTAGATATAGGTGCGGTCAGTAATAATTGGTCTGTCTTTTGCTTTCTGTCCTCTGAGAACAATCTCATTGTCAATAACGGCAACAAGAACAACGCCCAGTTATTGACGATTGAAAAGAAATTAGTCATTCTTGCAGTCATAAATCTGATATTTACAACATAGAACATTACTCCTGTTAAAAGAAGAAAAATAGTTAAAAATACATAACCGAGCATTGATGTAAAATACGAATTGAATTCTCTGTTAAATATCGCTTTCATTTGTATTTTCCTCCTTTTCTGACGTATTGTCAGTAAGTTTTAAGAATATATCCTCCAAAGACGGCTCGATTTCTTTTTGCATTAATATCGGTATTTCATTTTCCGCGAATGCAAAGAACATTTTTTTCTTTTCTTCTGCCGCCATTGCGTTATCAAATTCAAAATCATACGAATCATTTTCAGATGAAACACAGGTTACATTTGATATGCCGTCAAATGAATTTAGGATATTTTCGGCTTTTTTCCTATCGCCTGATATTCTGAACAACATTTTTTTATTATCACCAAGCTTATCCGAAAGATTTTTCGGTGTATCTTCTGCAACAAATTTGCCTTTATTTATAATAATTACTCTGTCACAGACTGCACTTATTTCGCTTAATATATGCGAACTTAAAATTACAGTCTTTTCTTTTCCGAGTTCCTTAATAACATTTCTTATTTCGATAATCTGCTTAGGATCAAGACCAACTGTCGGTTCGTCAAGTATAAGAATTTCGGGATCTCCGATTAAAGCACCTGCAAGTCCCACTCTTTGACGATAGCCTTTTGACAAATTGGCAATTTTTCTGTTTTTAACATTATCAATCTTCACCATATCAATAACTTGCTGTATATGACTCTTTTCATCCTCGGTCTTGATTTTCTTCAATTTATATACAAATTCAAGATAATCCCACACTACCATATCAAGATAAAGGGGTGGTATTTCAGGCAAGTATCCTATTTTCTTTTTCACTTCAATAGGATTTTCTAAAATATCATAGCCGTCAATATTAACAGAGCCGTCTGTATATGAAATATATCCGGTGATAATATTCATAGTTGTTGATTTTCCCGCACCATTAGGACCTAAAAATCCAAGAACTTCACCTTTTTTTACATTAAAACTAATATGGTCGAGTGCATATTTATCACCGTATTTTTTTGTTAAGTTTGAAATAGTAATCACTTAAAACTCTCCGTTTCACAGATTAATTTGCAGACTGCCGAGAAATCAGTTCGTATTTTGAAAAAACAAACTCGTCAGCGTACATTTGTACGGCAGAGTTTATTTTTTCAAAAAGTGCATAGGCAAGCCTATCAATATAGGCTTGCCTGCTATTTTTTTGATAAATTAAATCATACAAATTTGAATAACACTTCTGCACGTTCCGGACAATTTGCCAACAGTCTTAGAAGCTGAAAATTCGGCTCCTATTTTAAGGTTATTATACAATAACGTTATTAAATTATTATGAACACATTATTAATTTTCTTTCTTTTCAGGTATTATGCTTATTGAAAGTTCCTGTAATTGTTCTTCGTCAACAACATTAGGAGCTCCCGACATAAGTTCTGACGCATTTTGTACCTTAGGGAATGCTGTTACATCTCTAAGACTGTCATTACCTGTCATAATCATTGCAAGTCTGTCAAGACCGATACCCATACCGCCGTGAGGTGCGGCACCGTATTTATATGCCTCTACAAGGAAACCAAATTTAGCCTCGATTTCTTCATCAGAAAGTCCAAGTGCCTGGAACATTTTTTGTTGAAGTTCGTAATCTGTAATTCTGATTGAACCACTTGAAAGTTCTGTACCGTTAAGGACAAGGTCATATGCCTTAGCCGTAACTTTACCCGGATCAGTATCAAGATATTGAATACACTCGTCCATAGGCATTGTAAACGGATGGTGCATAGCAAGCCACGAATCTGTATCTTCGTCATATTCAAAGAATGGGAATTCAGTAATCCAAAGGAAGTTAAATCCTTCAGGAATTATATCAAGCTGCTTTGCAACCTTTAATCTAAGTGCGCCAAGTACAGGAAGTGTTACTTTATTCTTATCTGCAACGATAAGTACAACGTCACCCTTTTGAGCGCCTACTTTATTTAATATTGCGTCAAGTTCGCCTTCACCCAAGAATTTTGCAAATGCACAAGTCGGTTCATCATCAACCCAACGAACAAAAGCAAGCCCTTTTGCACCTATTCCCTTTACGTATTCCGTAAGTTTGTCGATTTCTTTTCTTGTAAGCGTCTTTGCCGCGTCTTTTGCAACGATTGCTCTTACCGAGCCGCCGTTTTCGATAGCCGAAGTAAACACGCCGAAACCGCAATTCTTAACAAGTTCTGAAATATCGCATATTTCCATACCGAAACGAGTATCAGGCTTATCTGAACCGTAACGTTCCATAGCGTCTTTATAAGTAAGTCTTGGAAGTGGTAATTCTACGTCAACATCAAGAACTTCCTTAAACAATCTTTGTATAAAGCCTTCGTTCATTTCAAGAATATCCTCAACATCAACGAATGACATTTCAAGGTCAATTTGCGTAAATTCAGGCTGTCTGTCTGCTCTTAAATCTTCATCTCTGAAACATCTTGCAAGCTGAATGTATCTGTCAAATCCTGCAATCATCAAAAGTTGCTTGTACATTTGAGGTGACTGCGGAAGTGCGTAAAACTTTCCGTGATGTACTCTTGACGGAACAAGGTAATCTCTTGCACCCTCAGGAGTTGACTTAATCATCATCGGTGTTTCGATTTCTATAAAGCCGTTTTCATAATAATAATCTCTTGCAACTTTTGCAATCTTACTTCTCATAATCAAGTTATCCTGTAAAACCTTTCTTCTAAGGTCAAGATAACGATATTTCAATCTTAATTCTTCGTTTACGTTAGTATCGTCAACAATTTCAAAAGGAGGTGTCTGAGCCTTTGCCAACACTCTCAAATCTTTTACGTCAATTTCAATATTACCTGTTTTAATTGCTGTATTCTTGCTTTCTCTTTCACGAACAACACCTTTTGCCATAAGTACATATTCGCTGTGGCAATCAGACGCTTTTTCAAATATTTCTCTGTCTGTCGAATCATCAAAAGCAAGCTGAACTATACCTGTTCTGTCCCTTAAATCTATAAAAATAAGATTTCCCAAATCTCTTACTTTTTGTACATAACCGCCTACTACAACTTCATTGCCGATTCCTTCAACATCTCCGCAATAGTGAGTACGTTTTAAACCTTGCATTGTATCCATGTCTATTCCTCCATATAAATTTACATACTTATTATATTTTACCCTTATATCAGCTTTGTGTCAAGTCAAAATGCCGATTTTTGACTTATTTCTATACAATTACTTTATTTTTTTATGACAATACTTGATTAAATCCGTATTTAGTTTTATAATATGACAATGTGAACATTAAATTAGGAGGAATATAATGAGTAAACAAAACAAAGAAAACACTCAATCGTTTATGAATAATGTTACTATAATTCTTATTTCACAAGTGCTTGTAAAAGTTCTTGGTATGGTTTACAGAATTGTAATAACAAACATTGACGGTTTCGGTGACGAGGGACTGGGATTTTATAATGTAGGATTTCAGATTTATACCCTACTGCTTGCAATTTCATCTGTCGGAATACCTAATGCAATTTCAAAAATGGTTTCCGAACGTGTTGCACTTGACGATTACAAAGGTGCACATAAGATTTTCAAAACGGCTTTATTGCTGTTCTCAATAATAGGTCTTGTAACGACTGCGGTTCTGTTCTTTGGTGCGGATATTTTTGCACAGCATATAATTAAAATTGACGGTTCTCAATATGTAATGCGTGCGCTTGCACCGTCACTGTTCTTCGTTTGTGTATCTTCCGTAATCAGAGGATATTTCACAGGTATGAAGAATATGAAAGCAACAAGTAATTCGCAGGTACTTGAACAGATTTTAAAATGTACACTTACTATTGTGTTTGTATACCTTTCAATCGGTCTTGCTCCTGCAATTATGGCATCTTGGGCTAACTTTGCAACATCTGTTGCAACTGCGCTTAGTATGCTTTACTTAGTATACTTCTATTGTAAACGTAAAAGCGGTATCAAGGAGCATATTGAAGAATCAAAAGGCGAAACAATTAAGATTTCAGGCAGACATCTTATGATGAGTATTCTTATGATAAGTATTCCGATTTCGCTTGGCTCTATCATTACAGCTATAAACAGAGTTATCGACACAGCAACAATAAGTCGTGGTATTGAAGTTGCATTTGCATCATTAATTCCGGCACATGGCAACATCGGCGATATTATAAATCCGACCGCCGAGCAACTTAATCAGGAAATTGCAAGATTATCGGGACTTCTATCAAAGAGTGATACACTTTACAATATGCCTTTGGCGGTAAACTTCGCTTTTGCAACAGTTCTTGTTCCGTCAATCGCAGGTGCGTTGGCGGTAAAAGATTATAAAGAGGCCTCTTCAAAGATAAACTATTCATTGCTTATTTCAATATTAATTATCTTGCCTTGCGCAATAGGTTTGATAACTCTTGCTGAGCCGATTTATAAAATATTGTATTTCAGCACTTCGAGCGGTTTTGAGCTTTTACAGCTTGTTTCGGTATCGCTTATATTTGCGGCACTTGCACAAACTATGACAGGCTCGCTTCAAGGTCTTGGGAAAGTTTATGTCCCTGCAATAAGCTTGTTGTTTGGATGTATAGCGAAAATTGTATTAAATATTGTACTTATAAGAATACCGTCAATCAATATTTACGGTGCGGCAATAAGCTCTATTGCTTGTCAGTTCATATCATGTGCAATATGCTTTGTTGTTCTTGCAAAGAACTGCAAACTTAACATCAAGCCAATGAAATATATCTTAAAACCGATTATAGCAGGTGTTGTTATGGGCGTTGTTGCAGTCGGTGTTTATAAGCTTTCAATGCTTGTATGCCCATCTGGATTTATAGGTAATTTGATTTCCACTGTAATTGCAATAGCGATTGCGGCGGTTGTATATTTCTTTACGGTGTTTATGCTAAAAATTCTTTCAGAAGACGAAATCAAACAGCTTCCTATGGGTACAAAAATTTACAATGGTCTTGTTAAATTAAAATTCTATAAAGCACAGTAAATTCAAAAAGTCTTTGCCATACAGTAAAGACTTTTTTGATAGTTACTTAAAAGTACCTACTTGTTATAATAACAAAAACACGTTATAATCATTTCAGAGGTGGTAATATGACACAGTATGAAAGACTTGATTTTCTTATTAATCATCTGATAAGTGAGGACAACAGATATAGCAATATAGTTATCCCAAAAGATTCAGAAGAAAAATTTAATTTATTCCGTTCTCTTGTAAACGTCAGAGAACCGAAACAAATTAGTAACGAATTTATAAAGCTACAAGATGATTATTTGCAAGAACGATTGACGGAAATTAACATAACCGACGCATATGATTTACAAGCAATATCGAACAAATTATACCTTTGGCAAGGCGATATAACAACATTAAAATGCGGTGCAATAGTAAATGCCGCAAACAGTGCAATGCTCGGTTGCTTTGTGCCTTGCCACAAGTGTATTGATAATGCAATTCATACGTTTTCGGGTGTTCAGCTTAGATTGGAATGTAATCGCATTATGAAGCTACACGGTCACAAGGAACAGACTGGTGCTGCGAAGATAACAAAAGCATACAACTTGCCTTGTGATTACATTCTTCATACGGTCGGTCCTATTGTATACGGACATCTTACCGATGAACACCTCAAACTTTTGGCAAGTTGTTATCGTTCTTGTCTTGAGTTGGCTGAATCTAACGGTGTAAAATCAATAGCTTTTTGTTGTATATCAACAGGTGAATTTCATTTTCCAAATGATATTGCCGCACAAATAGCCGTTGAAACAGCGAAAGACTATTTGAAACATTCTGAATTGGAAAGGGTGATTTTTAATGTTTTTAAGGATACCGACAAAAAAATCTATGAAAAATTACTCAGATGAGATAATTCATTTGAAAGAAAAACTTGATAAAGCCGATGCTGTTGTAATCGGTGCGGGTGCAGGGCTTTCAACTGCGGCTGGTTTTACTTATGCAGGCGAACGCTTTGAAAAACATTTTTCTGATTTTAAGCAGAAATACGGCTTTACAGATATGTATTCGGGCGGATTTTACCCATTTGAAACACTTGAAGAATACTGGGCGTATTGGAGCAGATACATCTACATCAACCGCTATATGGATATACCGAATAATTTATATGATATGATTTTGAGTTTGGTAAACGGTAAAGATTATTTTGTTATTACCACTAACGTGGACCATTGTTTTCAGAAAGCTGGCTTTGATAAAAAACGCCTATTTTACACTCAAGGCGACTACGGTTTACTTCAATGTCCTACTCCATGTTGTAATGAAACCTTTGATAATGAAGATAGAATTAAGCAAATGTATAAGAGTCAATCGAATATGAAAATTCCTACGGAATTAATTCCGTTATGTCCGCATTGCAAAAAACCATTAACAACAAACTTGCGCTGTGACAACAGCTTTGTGCAAGATGAAGGCTGGCATAATGCGGCGGAGAGATATGACAATTTTTTACGAACAAGAAAAGGTCAAAATATTGTATTCTTGGAATTAGGTGTAGGCTACAACACACCCGCAATTATAAAATATCCGTTTTGGAGAATGGTATCTGGCAACAAAAATTCAATATACGTCTGCATTAATAAAGGCGAGTCGGTATGCCCAGAGGAAATAGAAAAACAATCAATATGTTTAGATGAAGATATTTATAAAGTTATAAAAGATGTCAGGAAGTGATATAATGCACGATATATGGAATCCGTGGCACGGTTGCGTGAAATGCAGTGAGGGTTGCCAAAATTGCTATATGTATTTTTTAGACCGTGTTCGTGACAAAAGCGGCTCGGATATTTATAAAACAAAATCAGGATTTGACTATCCTCTGCAAAAAGACCGTTACGGTAATTATAAAGTGCAGAGTGGTGAGCTTATTCGCGTATGTATGACGTCAGATTTCTTTTTAGAAGAGGCTGACAAGTGGCGTGAAGAAGTATGGGATATTATAAAGCAACGCAGTGACGTAAAATTTTATTTGCTTACGAAGCGTCCCGAGAGAGTGCATAAATGCCTTCCGTCAGATTGGGGTAACGGTTGGGAAAATGTATTTTTTAATGTTACCGCCGAAAATCAAAAACGTGCCGACGAACGCATTCCGATATTACTTGATTTACCGTTTAAACACAAAGGAATAATGTGTGCTCCATTTATCGGTCCTATCAGTATCGAAAAATATCTGCAAAGCGGTCAGATAGAACGTGTAGTATGTGGTGGAGAAAATTACGACGGTTCACGTCCTTGTAATTTTGATTGGGTAAAATCATTACGTCAAGAATGTGTATCGCATAATATTACATTTTGCTTTATTGAAACGGGTACTTATTTTATAAAAGACGGTAAAAAATATCGTATACCGAAAAAATCTACACAAAGCGAAATGGCGTATAAATCGGGTATGAATTACATCGGTAAACCGATTAAATTTAAGTTGTGTGATAATTTCGGATTTGATATACCCGAAAATGAATTATATGTCCCCCACTATCGCAAAAATTGCGAACATTGTAGCAGTAAACTTATTTGCAACGGTTGTTGTGATTGCGGTAAATGTGATTAAGAACTTTGAAATGAATTTTCAGCCGCTAAAACTTCGTTTAACATAGGTATAGATACAGACGCACCTTTTCTTGATACTGCAATAGCTGATGCAACTGACGCAATTTTTAAGGATTTTTCAACAGTGTTCCCCATTGCTGTTTGTGCAAAAAAGTATCCTGTAAATGTATCTCCCGCGGCAGTTGTATCAATGGCATTAACCTTAAATGGCGGCTGAAAAACAACCTTTTCGGTATCGCCGTACATACTTCCTTCACTTCCGAGAGTAATAATGATTTTAAGTTTTGGATAATTCTTTGCAAAATATTTTAAACCGTCCTTTGGATTATCACATTGGGTAAACTCCGACATTTCCACTTCGTTGATAATTATATAGGAAAGCATATTAAAATCAAGATTTTTTATTTCATCGTTATACGGTGAAGGATTAAATATTATACACATTCCTTTTTTGTATGCTTTTTCTATGATATAGTCTATTTTATTTATTTCATTTTGAAGCAAAAGCATATCGCCTTTTTGAAATTTATCAAGCACTTCATCAACAAATTCTTCGGTTATTTTTGCATTTGAGCCGGAATAAAGAAAAATCGAATTATCACCATTGCGACTTACTTGAATAACAGCGTGTCCTGTTTTTTCGTCTACTTTTTTTATATTAGATATATCGACACCGTTTGACTCTAAAACATCTGTAAGCATTTCTCCGTCAGTTCCGATACAACCTGCATGATATACTTCCATACCGGCCTTAGCTAAAGCGACTGATTGGTTAAGACCTTTTCCACCCGGAAATACTTGCATTGAATTACTTGTTTCTGTTTCTCCTATTGTGACGATATGGTCTAATTTATATACAAAATCAATATTACACGAGCCGAAATTCAATATTTTCATAACAGTCACACTCCCTATAAGACATTATTATTTATTTGTTGGCTTTTTAACTTTACCCAATCCGTGACAATGTGGGCATATAGTTTTGCCTATATCTGGATTCCATACATATTTTTTACCGCAAACAGGACATTTTTTGAATATTGGTATAATTGTCATTTGTATCACTCGCTTTTAATATAATTTATTTATCTTGTGCCGAATATTCGGTCGGCCACATACCAGTTTCACGTTTGAATGTTTTGGAGAAATAGTATGATTCTTTAAATCCGACTGCGTCGGCAATATCTTTTATTCTTAAATCATTATTTTCTTCGATTAATTTCTTTGCTTTTTCTATTCTGTATTTAGTTACATATTCATTGGGTGATACGCCTTTTTGACGTTTAAACAATCGGCTTATATAACTCGGTACAAATCCGAATTCTTTTGATAGAACATCGCTTGTAATATTTTTATTATAATTATTAATCAGATATTCTTCCACTTCATTTGCAAGCTGTTCATATCTGTCAGGATCACGTTTATCGTTTCTCAATGTTGCCAATATTGATATAATATCATCTATAAACGCATCATATGAAACAAAGCTTGCAAGTGCATTGACTAATTCTTTTTTTACACTTGTATTTTTCCGCTTCATATGATTCGGATAATTCAATGTGTAAGCATCCAAAATTATATTCAAAAAACCGTTTATTTCTTCTTGTGTACATTCAGATGACATCATATTATCCAGAACTGTCGTCAATTTATTCTTTAAATCATCACTTTTATTTTTTATTGCAAACACTATACTGTCAACGTCCGATTTAGAATATGGCTGTGATATATCTTCGTAACTTTCCGATGTAGAATTACAACACAATAATTGTGATTTATTTAAGATAAGGTGCTTTATGAGTTGTTCTCGCAGTTTGCTGAAATACTTTCCTGTATCCTTAAATAAAACTCCTTTTTGATAAACAATAATTACAGGAAGATTTTTGTTTGAAAATCCATCATAAATTTTGTGTATTAATTCCTCTTGCCTTTCTTCTGTTTCGGCAGTGATAACCATAAGCCGTTCAGAAAGCATATTACTGTTAAAGAAAATATATTCTTCCGACGGTGTAAGCAGATTATCCATAAAAGTATCAATTCCCGAATCCGTCCAAAAACGTTCACCGGGAAGAAGGACTTCCGAACCGTACAATAAATATGCTCCGGCACACGCAAGAACTACTATTGTATTATTATCGTCTGACATTTTACTTTTACTGCCTATCTCACTTTTTATCCTTGCCGTAAGCTCACTTACCTTATCTTTTGATATTGGCTTTAACAGATAGTCAAACACCTTATATTCTAAGGCTTTTCTCGCATATTCAAAGTCAGAATATCCGCTTACGATTATAACTTTTGTATCGGGTTTATTCTGATAAATCCAACCGGCAAGTTCAATTCCTGTCATTATAGGCATTTTAATATCTGTAATAACAATATCAAAATCTTCATTTTTCAATTTTTCTACGGCACTCTTACCGTTTATGCAACATTCTTTAACACAAAAATCAGAATCAACCGATTCTAAAGTTGATTTAATCATTCGCATAATCGGAGGCTCGTCCTCAGCAATAAGCACTTTAAACATATTTTTACTCCCCCACAACAATTTTTATTTCCATACCGTTATCGTTATATATATCGTATTTGAGATTTTTGTTGTGCGTCATAGTAAGACGGACTATTGTATTTACAATACCCAATCCGCCGATATTCCCCACTTGTCTTTCATTTAATGCTTTATCTATTTTGTCTTTTATTTCGGCAATTCTTTCTTCGGATATTCCCGAACCGTTATCCTTTATGATAAGTTCCCATCTATCTTTCGTGCCTATCATCTTTATATCAATATTCCATGGTGGCTCTTTTTCTTTAAAAGCATGTATAAAACAGTTTTCTGCAAGCGGTTGTATAAACAATTTTGGCACCGGAATGTTCATCAAATCATCTGAAACATCAATCTTATAAGAAAAATAATCCTCATATCTTGATTTCATCAATGCAAGATAATTTTTTGTATGGAGTATTTCTTCTTTAAGCGGTACAGTAACTTTTTGATATGCTGCAACGTATCTAAGCATATCAGACAATTCGACGCACATTGTGGAAACACTGTCACAGCCCGCCTCACTTCCGGCAGAACTGATTACCGCCAACATATTGTACAGAAAATGAGGATTCATTTGAGCCTGCAAAGCAAGTGCATATGCCTTTTTCTCTTGAATAATCGAACTATTCATTCTTTCAAGCATTTTTTCAAAACTGTCCTCAAGCTCTTTTATTTCATCAATAGCATCATCGTTGATGTGAGCCATTTTATCATCCGGTGCGTCAATTTTGCAAACGTGATTTGCTAATTGTGAAATCGGTTTTATAACTTCTTTTCCGATAGTTCGGCTTATCAAGAAGACAAACACTAATAATATTGCATACAAAGCCACAAAAATCGATAAAATAAATATTATATTTGCCTTTGTATTTGCCACGGGTGTTCGTATCATTATTTCCCAGTTTGCATTATTGACAAATGCCTAAGAATACTCGCTTCTTTCTCTTTCTGTATATACGGTCGGATATATAATTTTTCCGTTTGAACGGTCACAAATTAAAATCTCGGCATTATCTTCCGTGTGCAGCATTTGCTCAAGCCTGTCTACACTTGCTCTAACCTCAATTATACCGCAAACGGTATCGGAATAATCATTTTTAAGACTCTTTTTTTAAGTTATAAATTCTCTTGTACTTTCTGTCCAAGGATTTTCCGATGGTGCGGTTATTATTTTATCGTCGTTTTCTTCGATTTGATTTAACTCTATGGCATAATTCATATTTTCCATAGTGCTTTGAAATTTCTTTTTATCAATGAAGTAATTTTGATTTGATACAAAATCACCGTATCCGTTATAAACCGATATATTGAAATTACCGTTTCGATCAGTAATCAATCCGTTAAGGATAGATGAAACGTCAATTCCAAGCAAGACATTATTATTGAAAAAATTACTTTTATCATTTTTGGTATTGTTAAGGTTATAAAAAATATTTATTATACGAGGTTGACGTTTTACTTGTTGTGCAAGTACGTCTATTTCTTCTATGTATGTGTCGACCTGTCGAGCCATTGTTTCCGCAATTTTCGTCCCTGCATTTTCTGCCTCATAATTAAGTTTTGTCACAACAGAAAAGTACATTACAATCATTGCTACAGCTAAAATCAAAGCTATAAAAATCAAATATGGTCTGACAACTCTTTCAACAAGTCTTGAATGTTTTTTCATATCAAACTCCGTTTTTATTACATTTAGTAAAAAACTACAAATCATAGAAATATACAATCAATATATTGTACTATATTAACATATTAATTATACTCTATCGGCATTATATTTGTCAACGAAAAAATGTCCCTTTTAATAAAGGGACATTTTTTTAGGGGGGAAATAATACAATTAATCAGTAATTAACTAAAATCAATAAACTTCTTTCCACTCAGCAATGTTTTCTGTATCAAATTTGAATGGATCACCAAGCATTACTTCTGTACCACCATCTGCAGCTTCTGTAATCTTCTTTTCACCAAGGTCACCGGCATTAAATGAACCGCCTACATCACCTGTAATTGTGCCTTTTACAAGTGCATCCATTGTGTAACCTGACAAATAACCTATATCAACAGGATTCCATAGATACATCCAAGGACAAGTACCATCTTCGATAAACGGAGCCATTTCCGACGGCAAGCCAAGACCTGTTAGTTTTACATCTGACTGTTTATCTTGCAATACCTTACCTGCGGCAAGCATACCTACAGTTGTCGGAGCAATGATAACTTTAATAGATGAATCTGTCAAAAGTGCTTGTGTTTCTGATGTTGACTTTGTTGGGTCATCGTCACCGTATGCAACTTTTATAAGTGGTGTATTTGCATACTTTTCAGGATTTTCTTCCAATTCTTTCTTCATCCATTCAATCCATAGATTTTGGTTTGTAGCTTGTGCTGTTGCAGACAATACAGCGATACCGCCGTTACCGTCTACCATTTCATAAGCCGCTTGAATTAGTCCTCTGCCGATTTTTTCAGGATCGGCTTGTTGAATATGAGTTTGTCTTGAATCTTTATTTACAGCACTGTCAAGCGAAATAACCTTAATACCTGCGTCCATAGCTTCTGTCAATGCAGGTTGCAATGCGTCTGCATCGTTAGCTGCAATAGCGATACCCGCAACGTTTTGTGCTACAAGCTGATTGATAATTTCAATCTGCTTTTCCGGTGTGGCTGCTTCAGGGCCTTTGTAAAGTGGTTCTGCTCCGATTTCTTTACAAGCCTTTTCAAAACCGTCATATACTTTCTGCATATAAGGATTTTGTACGTCTTTCGCCACAAATGCGTATGTACCGCTTGCCGATGAGCCATCTGAACTTTGAGATGTTGTGCTTCCGCCACCACCTCCGCAACCTGCCATCATAGTTGCTCCGATTATTGCCGTTAGACCTAATACCAATAGTTTTCTTGCTTTCATGTTTAAAACCTACCTTTCTTATTTTAAAGTTTTCCTTTATTTTTCGGAGTTTCCTACTCCGATTGATACTAAGTTATTTTTGCGACTTTGTCGCCATTGCTTTAAGTTTTTTGAACCAATTCATATTACCGATACTATCTCTGAAACTTGGAATTGCAACTGCAATTATCAATAGTAAACCTACAACTATCATAATAATCTGGCTTGATGCGTTGATTAGACCAAGACCATATCTTAGATAACCGATTACCATAATAGCAAGTGTTGCACCAAGTATTCTTCCTTTACCGCCCGAAGTTGATACTCCGCCAAGTACAGCCATTGCTATAATATCAAGTTCATATCCCTTTGCAACGTCAGGACGTACACTTGACATCTTTGAGGCAAGGTAAATTGCTGCAATTGCTGATAATAAACCTGTCATTGTATAAACAATAATTTTAATCTTATCTGTTTTTACACCCGAGAATTTTGCAACCGTTGTTGAATTACCCATTGCGTAACATCTTCTGCCGAATTTTGTGTAGTGAAGAAGATAAGCAAAGAACAAAGCCTCAACTACTACAAATATTAATGCGTATGGAACCATTCCACCGATTTTACCGGCTGCAATTTGTGTAAACCAATTTGGGAATCCTCCCACCGAATTGGTTTCCAAAATAATCTGTGCTATTCCTCTGAATATTATCTGTGTTGCAAGCGTTACAATCATACTTGACAATTCAGGGAATTTTACAAGGATAATTCCGTTAATTAAACCGCATACAGTGCCTGTGACAAGTGCAAGACCGATTGCTCCAATCATCGGAACTCCTGCGTCAAACGCAACACCCATAATTGTTGCTGAAAGAGCCATAATTGACGCAACACTGATGTCGATTTCACCGAGCATTAATACGAATGCCATCGGAAATACTACTATTGCTTTATCCAAGAAGTCACGGGTTGCATTTAAAATTGATTTTGCGTGTGCATAATACGGTGACGCGGATATATTAAATATATTTACCAATATAAGCATTAATACAAGCATCCACTCCCATTGAAAAAGAAATCTCTGCCAAGAAAATCCTCTTTGGGCTGATATTGTTCTTGTACCGTCACTGCTTACAGCCTGTTTTACATACTCTTTAGCCATCAGATATTCCTCCTTCTCAATGCTTTCATTTCAACGTTTCTTTGAATTAACGAGTTTGCTATAATTGAAAGAAGTATAATCAAACCGCGAATTGCCTCTTGCCAGAATGAAGATACATGGATAAGCGGCATTGCGTTGTTAAGAATACCAAGTAATACAGCACCCAACAATACGCCTTGTACTCTGCCTGTACCGCCATTAATGCTTACACCGCCAAGTACGCAAGCTGCGATTACATTCATTTCATATCCGGTACAGGTTTCACCTTGAGCAACTCCGTATTTACAAACATAAAGTATACCGCCTAAGCCGGCTACCGCACCTAATATAGTATAAACCATAATTAATGTTCGATCTGTTTTGATACCCGAAACTCTTGCACTTTCTTCACTGTTTCCTACTGCATAAATCTTTCTGCCCGTACGGGTTTTATTTAGGAAGAATGCGGCAATTATATAAACAACTATTGCTACAACTATAAGATTATTTATACCAAGAAACTTTCCTGTCGCGATTGACAGAAACTTTGTACCCATTTCCTGTTGTTTTACCCAACTTCCGTTAGCAACTAAATATGTAAGTCCGCGATATATATTCATCATACCGAGTGTTGCGATAATAGGTAATATTTTCAGTTTAGCAACCAATGTACCGTTTATGAAACCACATACGATACCGACTGCTATCGATACTAAAATTATTACCACTCCGGGAACTGCTTGATTATTTTTAAGTATCGTTCCGCCGACCATTGCACCCAACGCCATTATCGAGCCGATTGAAAGGTCGATACCGCTTGTGATAATTACCATCATCATGCCTACCGCTGTAATTGCAAGAACTGCCGTTTCTGTGAACATATCGGAAATGTTTTCAAGTGTGAAGAAGTTTCCTCCACTTCTTATTTCAATAAATACAGAAAGTGCAATCATTACAATAACTAAGCTGATTTCACGAATATTCGATGAAAAGAATTTTTTTAACTTCATAATTAAATTACACCTCCTACATATTCATTGCGGCCTCAAGAATTTGTTCTTGAGTAACGCCTGTTGCATCTGCAAAAATCTTAGATACTCTGCCCTCTTTCATAACAAGGATTGTATCTGCCATACCCAATACTTCCGGCATTTCCGAAGAAATCATTATTACTCCGAAACCTTGTGCCGCCAATTCTGACATGATTTCATATATCTGTGCTTTTGCACCTACATCGACACCCTTTGTCGGTTCGTCAAGGATAACTACTTTCAAATCGGAATTTAAAACCTTTGCTACGATAACCTTTTGTTGATTACCACCTGACAAACTTGACGCCTTATCAAATACAGAAAGAGCCTTTGTTTTAACTTTTTCCAAAAGTTCTTTTGAACGTTCACGTTCTGCTTTTCTGTTTATAACAGTGAACTTAGTAAATTTTTCAAGTGTTGATAATGTTACGTTTTGTCCCAATCCCCAATCAAGAATCAGACCTTGTTTTTGTCTGTCCTCAGGCAAATATCCGATACCTGCTTTCATAGCGTCTGACGGATGTCTTATTGAAAGTGTTTTTCCTTCCAAAATGACCTTTCCTTTATCGGGTCTTTCAATACCCATAATACCTTGACATACTTCTGTTCGTCCTGCACCGACAAGTCCTGTCATAGCAAGGATTTCGCCCTTGTGAAGTGAAAAAGAAACATCTTTGTAGTATCCTGTCTTTGATAATCCCTCAACTCTGAAAATTTCTTCTCCTCTTTCAACTTCTTGCTTAGGATAAATTTGAGAAATTTCACGTCCGACCATTTTTGAAATCAATACTTCATTTGAAATTTCATCTACATTCCATGTACCTATGTACTGCGAGTCACGAAATACGGTTACTCTTGTAGCAAGTCTGTACATATCTTCAAAACGATGCGAGATAAATATTATTGAACAGCCTTCATCTCTAAGTTGTTCTGTAATTCTGTATAATTCCTCACATTCTCTTTTTGAAAGAGCCGCCGTAGGCTCGTCCATTATGATTATTTTTGCATTTGTAGAAATGGCTTTTGCAATTTCTACTATCTGTTGTTCCGCAACTGTCAGATTACCCATACTTGAATGTGGGTCAATGTCACTTCCCAATCTCTCCAAAAGTGCTTTTGCATCCTTGTGCATTTGTTTCCAATCAATTGTATGGAACTTTGTCATTTTCTCGTGCCCTATGAAAATGTTTTCTGTTACACTTAAATGTTGATATGCCGTACCGTGCTGATAAATAGCGGCAATACTTAATTTTTGTGCATCTTTAGGATTTTTTATTTCTACTTTTTCGCCGTTAATGAATATTTCACCTTCTTCAGCTTGATGTACTCCGGTGATAACTTTTATGAATGTTGATTTTCCTGCACCGTTTTCACCCATAAGAGCATGTATTTCACCTTGTTTTAACTGAAAGTGAACATTATCAAGAGCCTTTACTCCGGGGAATATTTTCGTTATTCCTTTTAGCTCAAGAATGTATTCAGACATCTCTCTCATTCCTTTCTTTGTTTATTTGTTGACTTTATTTTAACTAAAATCATTAATATCTTCAATGGAAAAAATCGAAAAGAAGATGTAAAATTTTAAAAAGTGTATTATTTTAAATTTTTCTATCGTGTTAGTTGTGCAGATAAGTGCACAAACCGCTTGGGGATACCTGAAATATTTAGGTTTGTTTAAAATGCTGTACCTTGCAATAATGGACGTCATGAAAAATGGATTAGTCGCCGGCGTGATTGGATATGAGCCTCATTCTCAGTTGGAGTTCTTCTTTGCTGATAGAATCCGCTATTGACGATTTGATTTTTTTAATAACGTAAAAGCGGACGGAATTAAATTCCGTCCGCTTAAATAAAATTTTCTATACCATTTTGTATTTACACAAAACTAAAAGAATACTCTTTTAGTTTTTGTATACCTCTGCTATTGCTTTACCTGCCGCTATGCCAACTGTATTATATGCGATTTGGTGAAAATGATAATTGTCTTTCATATTTTCCTTAAATTCAAGGAATGAACCTACTGTATAAACATTATCATTCTCACTTGCAAGTTCTGCTTGTGCATCGTGTACTGTGACATATGCCTCATCATGTTTGCCGTCTGTATCGTCGTCACCGTTATAGTGACCTGTTTGAACTATGAACATATCTGTAACGCCCACTGTTTTCATATACTCAAACACATTAAGCGTCTGTGACTTATATGACGCTGCCGACTGACTTCCCGAATAAATTTTATCCGCGTCTGCTTCGCCTTGACACCAAACCATAAAGATATGATTTACAGTATAACCGTTATCTTCAAGATATGTTTTAGCGGCGGTAAGTCGCAACTGTGCCTCATTCTTTTGTGCCGCAGTATTCCAATATCCTATATTTGTACCGCCTCTTGATGCTTGGACTCCTACAATCGGAACACCTGTTTGGGCATAATAGCTGTTCATAAGTGATGAAACCATATCCCCACTTCTTCTGTCTATACCGTTACTTCCGTTGTCATTTATAGAATCGTTGTTTTCACTCTTGCCAAAAGGTTCTGATACACCGAATAACATATCTACATTTGATACACTTCTGAATTCATATCCTACGCCTATCGGGCATTCTGTCGCATCAGCGTATTCACCACGTCCTGCCATATTTGACTGCCCCATAAATATAGCCAAGTCAACAGTTTTTGTATTTTTAGTCTTATTGTCTGTTAAATTCTTTGCAAACAACCAATCAAGCAAGCCTGATGTATTCGCAGCTGACTTCAGAATATTATGACCTTCACCGTAAATTTCTTTATATTCAACATTCGTCGCACCGTTTTCGACAAGTGCTTTATATATTGCCTTTGAAGAATCATTAATTTCCGTATCGTCCTCGCCACCCGCAAAAATCATTACACCTGTATTATTTTTTGCTATTGCCTGCGCCAACGTTGCATCGCCTTTTCCTGCTATTGCAATTATTCCTGCATACTTATCGGGATTATCAGAGACAACCTTATAACAGCCCTCTGTACCCTCTGAATAACCTGCAATATATATTTTCTCATTGTTTACACTATACTGATTTTGAATATCATTTACAACTCCGTCAATCATATCCGACAAATCAGTCCAATTACTATCTGCACTGCATTGCGGTGCAACAAGAATACAAGGATTTGTGCTTTCCTGTTCTATAACCTTATCAAATAAATCTTGTGCGTTATACAACTGCTTTTCATTATCGTTGCCCTTTCTTGTTTCGCTGTGCAAGAACATTACTACCGGATACGATACTGAACTGTCATAATTTTCAGGAAGATAATATCTGTATTTCATTGTACTTCCGTCTTTTGTATATGTTCCGCTTTTAAACTTAGGGAACGCAGTTTCGTCTGTATCCGATGAATCGGTTTCATATTCTCTTACTACAAGATTGTCAAGATATATACTTCTGTCAGCTTTCTTTGAACGCTCCGACTTAAACGATATATCTGAAATCAATCCTGTTTCTGCTCCTGTGAGTTTACCTGTAAATGATTTTGAACCTATGTTTACAGTAACTGTATTAGTGGCAAAATTAATCTCATTTGACACTTGCGTTACTGACGATGACATACCGTCACCGCTTACCTTTGATACTGCTGATGCAACATCACTGTCAACAGCAATTTCTTCACTGCCAATAACCATACTTCCTGTACCGTTATATACGTTAAATGAGCAATTTACAAGATTTGTACCCTCACTGTCATTAATCGTGTATGCAAACATCTGTCCGCCCAGTGCACCGACATACAAATCAAAATTAACATTCGCCTTATTACCTATTGCAGGGTTTAATTTCAATGACAAAGTACCCGGTGCAGTTACATTTGCATTAAATTTAATATTCTGATTCGTTTCGTTCCAAGCCGCAGAGCCAGACACAACCGGTACATTTTCACCCTCTGTCGCCGTTGTATTTTCTGTGAAGTCCCACTTCTTTTCGATTATCGGTAAAGATTCTGTATTGGCTTTTATAAACTTTTCAGCCTCTGCAACGGAATAAACTCTTGTCACACCGTTTTCTTCACCTCTGATAACCTTACTGTCACTGTCGGCAGAAAGACTCGATAAATCTTTATATGTATATGAATAATCGGTTGTTTCATATCCCATACTCTTTAATTCTGCCGCAATAAATGATGACGCAAGCAAAGCGGAATGTTGTGTCAAGTGTAGGTTATCGCCTACCTGATAATTATTAACCGCCCAATTTGTATCGTTTGTATCTGTTTTGGCTTGATTTACATATAATTGAGTGTATTTATTAAGGTCTATGCACTCCACACCAATACTCTCGGCAAATTCAGTTATAGCATTAATCTTTGTTGAAGTGCTGTATGTGAAATATGTTTTGTGCTGATATTTACTGTTGTAAACAGGGCTTACAAGAACAGGTACTGCGCCTTTTTCTTTCGCCATAGCCGCCATTTCACTCATATACTGTTTCATTTCATCAATAGTAATCTTATTTGATGAACTTACCGAATCATTAATACCGAAGTCAATAATCAAAACATCATCTTTTTGAATTAACTTTTTAACCGATTCAAAACATTCGTTATACCAAGTCTTAACAGTAGCACTCGGCTGACCGAAGTTTGCAACCGCATATTTTGTCGGTGATAAGAACTTTTCAAGCTGCATACCGAAGCCTGTCATCATAACTTTATTGTTATCCAAGTCGTCACCGTCTGCATTTTGTGGATAGTAATTTGCAGATTCACTGTCACCCGCTATCCAAACAACTTGCTTTTTATACTTTTTTGGTACTCTGACAACTTCAACCGACGCAACTCTCTCATTTCCGCCCGAAGTATTACCGATTGCAAGATTTATCTGACCGCCTGTAACTTCCATTCTCGGTGCATACATTACACCGTATCCTGACGGACGGTTTTGTGAACCCGATGATGTAGTATTATTTATAATCTGAACACCGTTATTATAAACATCTGCTCTCGCTCCGCCTTTTCTGTATACAGTAATGTCATAAAAGCCGTCAGGTACATCTATTTTTATAGTATTGTCACCTGTCGGCAAGCAACCGTTTTCGTTAATATGATAATCACCGTTTCCAAGTCCGTAACCTTTTTCTTCTGTATAAGAATTTACATTGACTTTTACATATCCGTTTATATATTCATCTTTTGATGAAGAAGTATTGGTAAATTCAAATTTATACTCCGGCACTACCGTCACTTCTGATTTTGATGTATTATGAACTTTGCCGTTTTCTGCCTTGACGCTTTCGTATGTTCCGTCACCGTTATAAACTCTGTATGTATTGCTATCATACGAAGTAAGCTCTGATACGTCTATATATTCGTCTGATGATGTTATTTCTTCTGATGAATCATCTCCGTCTGATAAATCTTCTATATCGCTTACTTTTATCGAATGCGTTTTTCCGATTGGGTTCATCTTATCCAAACTGTCCCAATTCATCACTTTTACTGCATATCCGTCTTTGGTTGCAGGCATTTTAAGTGTCAAAGTTTTTTCGGCTGTATTGTCTGTTTCAGTGACAACCTGCTTTAAAAGTCCGTCTTTATCGTATAGCGCACAGATTGCAACGCCCTCAAAACCTTTATCAATATCAACTAAAATTGAACCGTTCTTTATTGTTGTACCTGTAATTTTTAACCTTTTCGTTTTAGGCTTTTCAAGATTTATAACTTGAGGTATATCGTCTTGTTTTTCACCTGTCACAAGTTGTGCCACACGAGTTGTTATTTGAGGTAAGATATAGTTTGAGAAATCTGTATAATAATGATTATAATCTTTCCACATACTCATAAGTGCCGTGGCTCTTTCCTGTGCTTTTGCTCTTGCCTCAATTTCGTTTTTTCCGCTTTGAACTGCAGTATTATATACTGTTCGTACATCATTTGTCATAACGTTATCTGCAATTTTTCCAATATCGACAAAGCCTATAATATTTGTATCGTTCGCTCTTTCGTTATATACTTCTCTGATTGCGGTATCATAACTGTTTGTTCTCATACCTTTGAACAATACATTATCTGCGTCATAAACCTTGTCTTTAGTTAAGCCGTAATTACCTGTCGGTGTGTAACTGCCCAATATTACCTTTGCGCCCATTGCTTTGATAGCGTCTATATAAATGTTATTATACTCTTTAAATTCATCTTTTGTTGAAGATGTATCATTTGTCCCCATACCGCTTATCGAAACAATGTCACCCGGTTTAATACCGCATAGGACGTTGTTAAGTAAACCTTCTGTATAATATGAACGGTGCTGACGTCCTGCTTGACCGCTGTTATAAAATGCACTTATAACATTTGATAGTTTCGGATAATCAGACAATGTATTATTAAGCGTATAAGCCCAACTTCCGTTTTGCTGTACCGTAGAATCGCCTATTGTCCACCATGCAGGCTTACTGTTTGCTGTGCGTTCTACTTTTTCAACTGTTAATGATGATAGTTTACCGTCACCCGAGAATGTAATATCGAGCACACCGTCACCGAATACCGCCGTTTTATATGTATCACTTTCTAATGTCTTTTTAGTTCTTTCAAAGCCTGTAAGTGACGAATTTACTCTTTCACACTTAATTGTGCCCTCATAAACTGCCGTAATTTCATATACTTCACCTGCTGTCAAGTTAAGTTTAAAACCAAAATTCTGACCGCTCATATAGCTTTCACCGTCTGCACAAGTTCCGTCTATACCAAAGCCACGACTTTCCTTATATTCGGTTGAAGAAGTAACTGATGTATAACCGTCTTTTGCACTTGTTGTGAAATTGAATTTTAGATTATATACGTTTACCTTAACCGATTTTTCAAGCGTTTTACCGTTTGAATCGGTTGAGATTGCTCTAACATAGATATCTGTCGGCTTTGCAGATGATGATACTGTTAATGTACCGTCACTTGCAATTTTTATATCACTGCCTGTATATTCTGTTGTGTTATCAGAATTGTATAGTTTGTATGTTACAGTCTTGTCTGTCAATACTTCCGCATTTCCGTTTTTAACGACTGCCTCATATTTGTTACTGCTCGGAATTTGTACTCCGACAGGTGATTTTATAAATGCAATACTGTCATTTGTACCGATTAGTTTTACTGTCTTTGTTACAGACTTTCCGCCTAATGTCACTTTAACAGATACGTCGCCGGCAGACGCCGTTGGGCTTACGACAAGATCTGCCGAATGTGAATCAGCGCTATCCGTTTCAACAGAAACACCATCTGCAAATTCATCGTCAATCTTCCATTCAGCTGTACCGAATGCAATATTACCGTCTGTCATATTTGCAGATACTGTCATAGGCACTTTTACACTGTCGCTTGCAGGAATATTAACCGTATCCTGCCCGTTTATTTTAAATGAATCTGTGTCAATCTGTGCCGATTGAATTTTAACATTATTTATATCTATAGAACTCGATTTATCTTTTGATAATGTAATTCTATAGTACTTGCCTGTTGTGTAATTTGCATTGAAGTTTATCAATTCAGATTGCATTAACGGAGTTTTGCCGTTATAATCGCCGTTTGAATCCAAGTTATATATCTTTGCTATACATTTTTTTACTGTCGGATCGGCTGTTACAACTATGTGATACCACTTATTCTTTTCACCTGTTCCGATTTCTGTACCGTTCAAGCTGAATTTTGAATCTGTGAAAGAGAATTCAAAGCCAACTGATGTGCTTTCTGTCACGTTTCCGCCTATATAACCGACAGTTCCGTCTATGCCGAAACGCACATCTTGTTCAAAATTAGTTTGTGATGTAATCTGCCCTACATTATTGTTAATATATGATGAGTTTCCTGTAAGTTCGCGAGACAGACTCAAATATTTACCGCCGTTATCTGATTTCAAAACAACATTACTCTTATCAGAGCCGTCTGTTGACCAACCGCCTGTTAAAATATCGTTTTGTGATGTTGTATATCCGACTAAACCGCTTTCGTAATTGTTGTAATCTGCGGTATAACCGGCTTTTGGCAAGTATATATCAGAATTAGCCTCTGTATCAGCTAACAGTACCAACGGGCGTGACACTTTGGTTGTCTTGCCGTTATATGTAACTGTGGCAGTTACCATGCCGTAATAGTTAGCCGATGTATTCTTTAGTTTAAAATTGACTGAACTTTGATTTGCACTGTTTACCGTTACACTTCCGTAACTGTCACAATACACCTGTGTTCCCGGGAAAGTTCCGCTTTCACCTGTCGGCTTGCCGCCAAGTGTTCTGAAACCGTCAAACTGCCAATCAATTTTATAATCTTTTACCCTTGAATCAGGGTTTGTTACTATGCTTGTTCCTCTTTCACCGACAATCTTCAATGAAATTTCATTGTCAGCATATGTATCGGAATCAGGTCCCATAGTAAGCATATTGTCTGTCGGGAATGAATTAAATTCTACCGTTGCAATATTTTCAATATAGTCTTGTGATATTTGTGCTGTGATTGTTGTATCCTTTGTAATTTGATATTTGTTTAAATCGTCAGAGTTTAATAGTTGACCATCAACGCTCCAGCCCTCAAAATACTTGCCGTATGCCGACATATCCGGTATGTTTACAACACATTCACCGTCATAGACATACTGTGAAAATTCATCAATACTGTTATTTATTTTTACTGTATGGAATACTTCGCTTAAATCCGAATCAAGTGCTTTTAAAATTTTGATATTGTCAATGCAAGTATCAACTCCGCTTGACGGTGCCAATAGTGCAAGACAGCTAAATGATGTTATATCCTCAGACATATTTATTCTTCCGTGATAATATACCGTATTTCCGTCAAGTGATGTTATGTATGCCGTAGCCGTTTTATTTGTAAAATCGCCTATCACTTTTACATGAATCCAATCATCAGGTATTTCTTTTGTCAAAACAGTCGGCTGAGCATATCTGCCAAGTGAAAGTCCGCTGTCTGATACACTGTTATTTATAACAAATTTATTTAAGTCTGCCGGTCTGTTCATTTTAAATGCATACTTTGCATTACTGTAACAACCGTGATTCATATATAGTGAACCTGTTTTTTCAAGAACTTCAAAATTAGAAACATTCGTTTTATAATTTGTTGTCTTTATATCTGCCTCAAGGACAAAATTATCCTTAATTTCAGTTATGCCTTTGTATGTTGAACGTGCAGTACCGCTTTTACCTGAAGTAACTGCAAGATATTTGTTTATTGTTTGATTGCTGTCACTTTTTAATTCTGCTGTTCCGGCAGGTGATTTCCAACCGTCAACGCTTGTACTGTTACCCGACGCTTTATCTCCGACCGTACAGTTTTCAAAATTCTCCTCATATAAGACTTCTCTCTCAACATCTGCTTTAGGTGTTGACTGTGGATTTGATGTTTGTATCGGATTCTCTGTCGGTGCTACAGTTTCTTTTGGAGTTTCAGTTGGTGTGAATGTAATATTTTGTAGATATGAAGTTCCTTTTCTGTAACCCAAATACATTGTTTCTCCTGCTTTCATATCATAAGTACCTTTATCCGAATAACCTTTATAAGTGCTGTCAATATAAACACCTAACGCACTGCCGGTAAATATTGCACTACCGTCTGACGGTGCAGTAAATGATACATAACTTCCATTACTGTATGACGAACTGGCATTTGTAACCTTACTGCTCTTTAAGTAAATCTTTCCGTCTGCCGATACATATGTTCCTGTATACGTCAAAACTGCTTTTGTATAATCGTCAATATCGTATATATCATCAGCAGTTCCGTATGTTGTGTCTGCATTATTTTTGACGAGTGATGTAAAATCACACGAATATGTATTATCATTTTCTGCAAATGACGTTACAGAAAAAGCAGAAAACATTGATATACACATTGCCAATGTTGTAATTAGACTTATAACTTTTTTAAACTTCATAGTTATACTCCTTTCGCACAATTACTTTTTTATTAAAAAACTTACTAAATTTCTGATTATCTTTTCATAAGTTGGTAAATGCCGATATATCCCGTATTTTAGGGCTTTATCGGTATTTTCTTTTCGGAAGATACCTTGCATAAGCTGGCATTTACCAGCATGAAAATGCAACCAAAAGTAGTAAATGAGTAGTAAATATAAGCTCCGATATTAACAAGCCAGCCTTTCCAGTTCTGCTTTTGCAGATTGAAATGTGCCGTGTGCATAATAGCCAAGTGTCATGGTTATGTTAGCGTGTCCCATGAGATATTGCAGAGTGTTTGGGTTCATTCCTCTGTTTGCCATATTCGTACAATAAGTATGTCTGAATGAATGTGGCGTGATGTTCGGTAACTTGTCCGTGTGATACTTGTTATACTTCTTAATCAGTCCTCGCACCATGCCCTCATAGTTTCCTGCAACTTTAGGCAAGCCCTCACGATTTAGGAATAGGAAATTGCTGTAACCACCTACAATCAGCGGTTGTGCCTTTCCTCTGTTCTTTAGTATTCTTTGGATTGCTTGATAAGCCCGTTCTGTCAATGGAAGTTCCCGTTTTCCGTTTTTGGTCTTTGGTGTTTCAATATAGTAGCCCATTTCGCTATCTTTCAATAACTGGTGGTCTATATTGAGTATTCTGTTCTGCATATCAATATGCGTCGTCAGTCCGCAAAATTCAGAAATACGAAGTCCCGTTTCCAGCAGAAGCACAACCTCATCATAATACTTACTGTAAATCTTGTCCTTTTCCATAAAGGCAAGCAGGTGTTCTTCCTGCTCTGGTGTAAGGATAACTTTCTGTTCGGTATCATCTTCCAGAACATCACTTAACTTAAATTCAAATGGGTTCTTTCTGATACAGTCGTCTTGTATTGCCATGTAAAATGACGCTTTCAAGGAACGTTTATAGTTATCAATCGTTTTATAGGCATATCCTTTTTCGCTCATTCTGATAGCCCATTCTTTAGCGTCCGACTGCTTAACCGTATCAATCGCCCTCATACCTAATGGGTCATTTTTCAAAGCGTTCATAAGATACTGTCGTCCTTTTTCAGTAGCCCTTTTGATGTTCTTTCTTTGACTGTTCTTCTTGTCGTAGAGCTGGCAGACTGTCATTTTACCGCCGACTGTGTCGATACCGTCGTTAAGGTCTTTTTTTATCTGTGCTTCTTTTTCCCTCAACGATATATCATCACGCTTTCCAGCAGGTGTCTTGTCTGTCGGTACAAGTTTCCAAGAATAGATAAATTGTGGCTTTCCGTATATATCGGTATATTTATAAACGTATCTTCCGTCTTTTCGCTGGCTCTCTCCATTACGCAAATTGCGATTTTTACTGTCTTTTCGTTTCACATTAGACATAGTGTAAAGCTCCTTTCCGTCATGGAATGAGCCGTGATACGCTACTAATATTATACCATATCTACGGCTCAATGACATTAGATTTCGTCCAATGTATCTATGATTTTTTCAAATTGTTTTCGCTTAATCTGAATACGATTACCGTTCACGATAACCCAGCCAGCGTCAAGATTTTCTTCGGCTAATTTACGCAATTTCTTTTCGCCAATACGGAAGTATTTAGACGCTTCTTCAATCGTCAGCGTATATTTTTCCCAGATAGGCACATCAGTATTGTTCATAATCTATGCACCCCCTTTACTGTGTGTCATTTTTTTACAAGCAGACAAACGGCTTTGGAAAGCTCCGTTAGTATCTCAACTATTCCCATTCTTGTGGGCAGAACCGCACCATGCGGACGTATCATTATTCTGTGAGGATAGGTCGTGGCAAAACGACTATTCCAACAGTCGCTCTCGGATCACTGCGTGGGTCGCTCGCTTTCTTTTGGAAAGGTCATGGCGTACAGTCCCCGTGGCTTGCTATCTCACAAACGTATCTGTCTGCTTTATTCAGTTGTCAAAGACCAGACGGGCATAATCAATCCCAATATGAATTAGAAGCGTTTAATATCAAAGTTTAAGATTTTACGAATAATCGCTTCTTTGATAAAACCTTTCATTTCCAAATCTACCGCAAGACGTAAGTTGTTGTTATCGTCGTAAAACGGACGCATACAGCACTGATTGATATATGGGTCATAAAATTCCAAGATTTTTGAAATTGCTGTTTCGTCGCCGTCGCAGGCTTTGGAAATAACCGTGAAAGTCGGTGTCAGCTCTTTTGGCATTTTTCTTTTTCCTCCTCAATCAGTTGCTTTAACTTGTCTAGTGCTTGTATTCTGCACTTCGTTACATTCGCTCTGGAACAGTCAAGCATTTTCCCAATGTAAGTGTCCGTGTCGCCAATGAAAAAATACTGTAAAACGATATTACGCTTTCGTTCTTCAATAGCTTTCAATGCACGAGCCAGTTGTTCATCTTCGATTGATACTTTTTCTCCACAGACTTCAAATACCGCAACATAATCCGTAGAATATGTATCTTCTGTACCTATGGAATTTAAGAGGTCGTCCATAATTTCGGCGAATGGCATTTCTTTTTTCTCTGAACGACGTATCGCTCGATAGAAGTCAATCGCTCTATGACGTATAACTGTTTTAATAGCACAATCGAATTGATGACAGGTTTTTTCTTGTAGTTCTGACGGTTTCATTTTCCTCACCTCCTTTCGCTAGTCGAAAAGAGGTGTCTGCCCCTTTTCATATATACCGCGTTGAAAGTGGGGACAGCGTAACCAAAATCGAAAAAACTTTAAAAAATTTTTTTCTGGCATGAAAAAAGCCCGCACAAAACATATAGTCTGTACGAGCTTTTAAAACTGTGCTATATTCAGTTGTTATAAAAATGCCGTTAGGTTCAAACTGATTGCGTCGAGGTATATCTAAAATATTCCATAATGACAACTCCTTTACGGCACTATTCTAATTTAATCAGACAGAAAAGAAATTGCACCGTTTTTAATTTCTAAGATTTCGTCGGCTTCTTCTGCCAAATGCTTACTGTGTGTAACCACAACAACACATTTTCCTAATTCATGTGCAGTCTTTTTCAGCAAAGCAATGATTTCATCAGCGGTAGTTTCGTCAAGATTTCCCGTCGGTTCGTCTGCCAAAAGTACATGAGCGTCGCTGGCTAATGCTCTTGCAATCGCTACACGCTGTTGCTGTCCGCCAGATAGTTGCAATACATTTCTCTGCCAGTATTCTTTTCCAATGCCGACTTCTTCCAATAATTTTTCAGCATTTCCACTACCACCTAATTTGACATTTTCAACCGTTGTCAAATAATCAATCAGATTATAATTTTGAAATACCAATGAGATATTATGCTTTCTGTGGTAATTCAGCCCTTTTTTTGTAATGTCCTCGCCATTGCAAAGGACAGTCCCTTTTACCGCTGTGTCTAAGCCTGCTAACAACGATAAGAGTGTTGTTTTTCCTGCACCACTCGGACCGACAATAGTATAAAAAATACCCTCCTCGAAAGTAGCAGATACATTATTCAAAATGGTTTTATCTTTTTTTGTTTTGTAAGCATAGCTTACATTCTTTACTTCTAACATTTTCGTCGTCCTCCTAACTCATTTCCGATAAAATATCTTTCGGGTTTCTCTTTAGTATTACAATTCCAGATACCAGAACAGAAGCCGTTATCAACACAAGAACACTTGCTCCGTCCAACAGATACATTTCTGGCGTAACCTCTACGCTGATATTCTGCACGTCCTGCTTTGGTGCAACATATTCTGTGGATACTTTTCCCTCGTTATTTTTTTCTTCTTCCTGCATTTGCTGAACCTGCTGTGATACCAGATAATTTGCAGTTACTTTGGAAACGGCAGGAGCGACAGCAAAGGATAGCATAAGGGAAAGAACAGCAATCATAATCGCTTCACTCCAAATCTGCCCGATAATTCTGAATTTCGGAACACCGAGAGATAAGAAAATGCCGACTTCCTGCACTCGATTTTTCAGCCAGAACAGAAATACTAAAACAAGGATAACAAAACTTGCAACAGAGATTACCAATATCATCATTTCGCTTACTTTTGCTAAATCATTGAAGTTTGAGGACATGGTTTCGGAATTTCCGTTATTGTCAATCAAATCATATTGCTCCCAGTTGATGTCTACTTTTTGCAGATTTTCTTTTACTTCGTCGTAAGCTTCCACATCTTCTACTTTGAAATAGGCTCTTTCATATAATGGACTTGTTTCACCCTCTGCCTTTTCTGGAAATCTCAAATCTGTAAATATTACATTTTCCGAACGGTAAGTATCTCCCTGCATAAGTGGGGACATCTTTTGATCCACTTGATAAATTCCAACAATCTCAGCTTCTGATACCTTTGAATTTTCAGTATCGTGGTAATCATTAAAAGAAATCTTATCGCCGATTTTCAGATTATTTTGATTTGCAAGTTCCTCTGAAATGACACACATATCTTTATCCTCTGGGGTTATCATTCGCCCCTCTTTGATATGCAGGTTTCCAGATAAAACATTTCTGTCAAGTTTCATATCTTTGTTTCCAATTAAGCTTACACCTCCCTCATCTACACTTTGGTCTACATCTTTATCTTCAATTCTTTTGAAATTTACAGGGTTTACAGGAGTTGTTGCTGTTGTAATATTGTAATCAGCAATTCCTTTTGTTTTTGCCAGTTTCTCAATGTCTTTTATATCTAAGCTTTCAAATTCATTTGTTGTCCAGCCTGACCAAGTCTCCACACCATTGATAATCTCTTTTTCCTGATGGTAGCCACCAAAACTACCTTCCTTATCATTACCAATCTTTTCTGAGTATTCACGAACTCGTTTTGTTCGGTACTCTGCATTTCTTTCTAAAAGAAAGCCTGCACCTATGGCTTGTCTGGTTTTGTCCTGCACCTCAATACTGGCATTTTTGCTCGCCACACCTGCAAGAAGCAGGGTACTGATTGCAAAAACAATCAACAATAAGAGAATACTTTTTATGGGCTTTCTGAACACAGAACGCCTTGCCAATCCAAAAAAATTCATGTACTATCCCTCCATTTTCGCTAATATATCTTTTGGGTTTGCTCGTAATATCGGAAGAATGGAACAGCACAATGCCACCAGAATAACTGCACCACCTAAAAGGAACAACATTCCAATATCTTGTATCTGCAACACCACTTTCAGATTTTCTGTTACTGTTTCTGAACCAGTAATGACATTTTGCAAAACGCCCGAGAACAATTTACCAATGGCTGTTGCTCCTAAAACCGAAAGTGTAAATACACTGCCTGCTTCTAATAAAGTTTGCAGGAAAATTTCACTTTTTGTCTTGCCGAGGCTCATAAAGATTGCCACCTCTTTTTGCCTTGTCCGCATCCACATACATAACAGCAGGGAAACAACAACAGTACCAGTTACCAATGTAAGTACCAGCATAAGATTTGCCACCTTACTGATTTGCTCTAATGGAGCAGACATCTGTTGATAAAGGGTATCGGAAGTGCTAAGTTCTACATCATTTCCGAATATTTTTTGCAAGCTGGTTTCCAGCACATCTAATTTTTCTGGTCTTTTTGAATAAACGCAGAGTTTTTCAAATTCAGCTTCTTTGAACAATTCTTTATAAGTGCTGTTGTCAATAAAGACTTGATTTTCTATTCGATTGACTGCGGTAGTTTCTGACGGCTGGTCTTTTTCCACATTTCCTGCGGACATGAAAATTCCAATAATCTGAACAGATACTTTTGTTCCGTTTTCTGTACTTAATTCAATCGTATCTCCAACTTTTAGCTCATTTTGATTTGCAAGGTTCGCATTGATAACAGCACCTTTTTTCTCATGTTTGATATAATCGCCAGAAGATAAGCGGTACTGCATTTCTGAAAAAGGGCTGTCCTTTTCCAAATCATCATAGGAGAGCAACGCTATTTTCAAATTTTCCTCATTCGTAGAAGTATTGAGCGTAACGGGAGCAAAACTAGCTGGAAATACATCTTGCCTGCCGATACGGTTGATAGCTGAAACATCTTCCAGCGTTTCAATCTTGTTTACTTCATTCTCTGTTATCTTGCTGTCCTTACTTGTAATTTCAGCTACAATCTTAGAATTTGTCTTTTCCTGCATGGCTTGTTTGGACTCATTTGTAGTCCTTAAAATCATGCTTGTACCTAAAATCATACTGTTTACAAGTATCAAAACAATCAACAAAAGAATGGTTTTTCCTTTTTTTCGCTGTAAATAGCGAAAACCAAGTTGATAAAACTTCATACTTCACACCTCTATTCCCAACGGGCTATGACAACCTTTGTTGCATTGAAATGAAGTGTGTCTGCAAATTCTCCATAAAGATATACTTCAGATTGTTTTTTTACATCGGATATAGAACCCGTTGTTACATTTGTAACACCAGACTGTGCATTTACTGTGGCAATGACAAATTCACAATCTGGGTTATAGGTTACAGAAACAGCATTGTCTTTATTTTCCATTCCCGGTGCTTCTATTTTTATCCCAGCTCCACCCTCAATATCTTTTGCTTGATTTACCAAGCAACCATTGTCTGTAAATTCCAAAACACTTCCTCTCAAATTAGCAGACTCTAATATGTCGTTTCCTTTATTTTCTGAAGAACCATTTGTATTTTCTTCATTCGTATTAGAATTGACAATAGGATTAGACGTATCTGGCTTCTCATTTGGACTTGCACCACACCCCGTCAATGCACAGATACATAATCCAACTGCTATGAATTTACTGATGTTTGTTTTTTTCATTTTTGTATTCCACCTTTCTTGTTCGATATGCCCCTATTGTAAAAGCAAACCATTCTAAAAATCCTGTAAAAAAGTAAGAAAATCATCATCATTTTTTAGAGGATTTTTACAGACTTTTCTGTTATACTGTCTATAATTTATATAGAAAAGGATTGATACATTATGAAAATACTTCTTCTGGAAGATGATTTAGAGTTATGTAAAAATATAAAAATTTCTCTGGAAAAAGAAAACTATATGGTTGATTGTTGCAATGACGGGGAAACTGCTATGCTGTATGCCTTAAATACAGACTATGCTTATGACCTCGCCATTGTAGACCGTATGTTACCGATTATTGACGGTTTGACAATCATAAAATCTATGCGTAAAAAAGGAATTTCTATTCCTATCCTTATCATTACTGCCATGAGTACCCTTGACAATCGGGTTGAGGGTTTAGACGGCGGTGCTGATGATTATTTAGTAAAACCATTTCATATCAAAGAATTGCTTGCAAGAGTTCGGGCATTAACAAGACGCCCTGCCAATATCCAGTTATCTTCCAAATTAGAATATGGAGATTTAACTTTCGATAAAGACAGCCGAACCTTATCTACACCCGTCAATTCTCTTTTATTAACTTCAAAAGAAACCGAGTTGACTTTTGTATTTATGCAGAACCCAGAAACACTATTTTCCCGTGAACAGCTAATCCTTAAAATCTGGGGCAGTTCTTCCGAGGTAGAAACTGGCAATGTAGACAGTTACATTTCTTTTCTGCGAAAACGCCTAAAAGAATTAAAAAGTTCCTGTAAAATAACAACGGTCTACGGTGCAGGGTACAAACTGGAGAAAGAAACATGTTAAATAACTTATACCGAAAACTTCATATTCTGTTTGCAAGTTCTGTTATGCTGATTATTACCCTTGTGATTTCCTTTGTCGTTGCGAACACAGTTCATACAGAGAAAATCAACGAAAGCACCTTATTTCAGAGATTGACAACCTTGCTGATTTATCAAGTGGAAAGTGCTTCTTCGGATATGGACAAAGCACTCAAAACCTACGAAGAGAGTTATCATATTTTTTCTTTAATTACTGATACAAGGGGGAATACCATTTATCAGAGTGATTTCCCATTTCCAACTTCTGCGGACAATCTGTTGCATGATGTAGAAAAGCAGATTTCTACACAACCATTATCACAAATAGAAAACAGCACAACTTCACAAGGCGGTTTTCTGGAAATAAGAGGAACACATCACGATACTTATTTTGTTATTCCTGCTACAATTAGGACAGCAAATGATACCGTGTATCATGCAACCTTTCTTTATCAGACAGCCAGTTTGACGGATATTTTACAAAAAACATTGCCTATATATCTTCTTATCTGGTTTTTGGCTTGTATCGTTGTTATCGTGCTGACCCGTTATCTGCTGAAAAAGTCGTTTGCTCCAACGGAACGAATACTGCAAAGCCAAAAAGATTTTGTTGCAACAGCGTCCCATGAATTAAAATCTCCACTTGCTGTTATGATTTCCAACACGGATATGCTTCTTGATAATGTTTCCTTAAACGAGCAGGCAAAGCAAGCCGTACAGACCATAGATTTTGAATGTATGCGGTTATCCCGTTTAGTCAAAGATATGTTGCTTTTGGCTTCTTCCGACGCTAAAACATGGACATTGCATAAAAGCACAATCAATGTAGATACCTTGCTCATTACGTTATATGAAACCTACGAACCCGTCTGCATGAAGCAGAATTTAGAACTAAAACTGCATTTATCCGAGGAAAGTTATCCTGCTATGTTTACCGACAAAGACCGATTATTTCAAATCTTGTGTGTCTTTATGGATAATGCCATTCAACATTCCAAGAATAATTCTTTAATAGAGATAGAAGTAATCGCCACCGAAAAAAATATTGCTTTTTCTGTGGTAGACCACGGGCAAGGCATTTCTGATGAAGATAAGCAGTATATCTTTGACCGATTTTATAGTGGCGACAAGTCCCATACGAACAAATCGAATTTTGGACTGGGACTAAGTATCGCCAAAGAATTAACTCAAATGCTGAACGGTATTATCATTATCAATGATACTGCTGGTGGAGGTGCTACTTTTACTGTTAAATTTCCTCTGAAATAGATTAAGGCTTGCAGATCATACACTATGTATGGAGCAAGCCTTTTTTCAAATCTTTGTCTTTTTGGTAATCTTGTAAATATATTCTTCTGGGGTAGGGCGTTTATTACCAAAATATTTTTTGAAATTTGCCTGCACTTCTGGGGCGGTGCTATTCATAGCTTCATCAATCGTCGCTTCAATATCTGCCCGAACATCAGCCAATGATACACCGCCAGCTTTTGCACCAGCTTTCAACGCTTTTTTTATATCTCGCTTTTTTAGTCCTATCATAATAACCTTTCTTATCATAATTGCAAATTTATAAATTCATTAGTATTAAAACTGAAATTCAAATACATTACTAAAATCATTGTTCAAGACATAATAAACTTTATTTTTTTCTGTAGAATATACAAATGAAACCCTAGTTGCCCACAAGTCTTTTTGAGAAACAGATTTTAATACTTTAAATGCGTCATTTACTGAAAAATCTTTATCATATCCTGCCAATAACTCTTTAGCCACTTCGTATCTTGTATCCCCAGAAACAATGTACGGCTTTGTTATATCTGGTTTTAGAATAGAATAATTTGTAATAAGTGAAAAATTTTCTTGTTCATATCTATACCCAATTCCAGGTTCAATAATTAAAACTCGTCCTTTTTTATCAGAAAGCATAGCTTGCATAGTAGCATCTGGTGCATAAATAATTTTTTTCTTTTTAACAATGTCCAAGGCTTTATCAAAAGAAATCTCTGCCTTAATGAATTTTTCTGTTAATTCAGATATTGTAATACAATCCTCGCTTTCTATATACCTTGCATTTTCATTACCATGAACATAAAGAAGTGTTCCTACATTACCATTTTTATTTATCCCATGAAATGAATGATACAGACCGTCAGGCATTTTAATACCAATATAAAATCTATTTTCTTCGGTAATTACAGTATGATCCCATACAGAAAGGTCAATATCAAAATTAAAACCAACAATTTTATCTATACCATTGTAAACAAATCTTGTACACATATAATCACTCCTCAAAATACTATTTCAAATAGTCATTTAACTAATCTAATTAGTATTTTAAAATGTTTTTAAACTCAAACATATTATATTCGCACGTTTCGATTGAATAGCCTGAACTAAAGTAGGCTAAAGAGAGGGTAAACATAACGCTATTGCGCCCTACTAAACCCTTTTCTCCTGAAAATTTCGTTTCGTGCAATAAGAGATTAAACCAGGGTTCATCTACTTGTTTTTTGCCTTCTGTACCGCTTAAAACCGTTAGACTTGAACGAGTAAAGCCCTTATTATCTGTTTGTTTGAAAGACCAATCTTGCCATTCTTTGAAAGAATAACGGTAATTGGGATCAAAAAATTCTACATTGTCCGTTCTTGGTATACGAGCAATCCCAAAATGATTGCACGTTAGATCAACTGGCAAAGACTTTCCAAAATATTCTCGGATATTTTGCGAGATTATTTTGGCTGCTTTGACAGATTTAAATTCTGATTTTGAAGTCACATAGACTGGCGTTTCTAAAACAAAATATGCTTGATAACCTTTATCAGATTTGATAATTAACGTAGGCATAAAACCTAAATCAATAGCTGTTGTTAAAATATCGCTTGCTGAAATAGTTTCTTTTTCCGTGTGAATATCAAAATCAATAAAGAAGGTATTGATTTGTCTTAAATTGTTTTCAGAATGTCCTTTAGTGTATGAACGGTTTTCGTCTGCATACGTACCATAACGATAAACGTTTGGTGTCCAATGCGTAAATGTATCTTGATTTTCGTGAATCGCTTCTTCGGAAGTCAGAACAACGCCACGTCCGCCAATCATGCTTTTTTTTGAGCGATACGCAAAAATAGCCCCTTTACTTTTACCTGGCTTGGTAGTGATTGAGCGAATTTTACTATTTTTAAATTTGTACTTTAACAAGCCGTCATGAAGCACAGTTTCTACAACAAAAGGGATATTCATTCAGCTGTTCTCCTTTCTTACGAAAATTAATTAGTTAGAAGCTACGATCAAAGTTGAATCACAACAAAAAAGGCAATCAACTAAGTTTTTCTTAATTGATTGCCTGGTATCTTCTTAAAGACTTGAAATCCCCTCAAAAACCCGATATAATGGGTTTACAGATATTTAAGTATCTGATTAATAAAGTAATTAAATACTTTACCAAATTTTGGGTCTCGACTTCTTTAATTGATTGGTGGTAATCAATTAAGGCTCGCAGTTAAAGTTTCTCAGGCTTTAACTGGTCGTGGCTCTTTTTTTGTATTCTTTATTCAGTTCGTTGTTTCGTTATATCTAGTATATCGCTTTTTAAAAAAATAAGCAATGATTTCGTGCATTATTCACACGAAATCATTGCTTTTTTCTTCTTCCATTTCTAACTCCAATGTTACTTGTTCTGTTTCTGGTTCTGGTTCTGTTGGCTCATTTGGGATTAAATCCACTACTAGCGTTGAGTTAGTTAACTTTGCAATTTGTTCTAGTGTTTTTATGGTTGGATCTGATTTTCCTGATTCTATTCGTGAATAATTTGATCTACTCATTTCTAATTCTTGGGAGAATTTTTCTTTTGATTTGGTACCTCTCATCTTTTTTAAGCTTTCTCTAAATGCTAGTTCCAAGTTTCTCCCCCCTCTTTTTGTGTCATAAAATTCACGCTTTATTTAAATTATAGCTTTTAATATCTTAATAAACAAGTGATTAATCACTTGTGATTTGTGATAAGTGATTTGTGATTAATATATAAAAGCCCTCTTTAAAGGGCTTTTATGTTTATTTTGAAAAAGAGATAAAATCAATATATCCCTTTTCCCCAATTTTTACAACGGCATTGTAGGGCTTTTTCTCTTTGTTTTTGATTCCTTTTACCAGGGTTTCTTTTCCCTCCAGTAATTCTTTTACATTCGTTTTGGTTAGTTTTTTCTTTCTAAAATGTTCAGCTAAAGTAAACTTACATTCAGGATAATTTGAACAACCATAAAACGATTTTTTTAATACAATATTGTTGCCACACTTAGGACATTTTCCTACAAGGGGTCCCGAGCGCTTAGTGGGAATTTGTACCCCTTATCGATACAAATTCCCCGTAGGCGCTAGGGACCTCTTTAGCTTCTTGGAAGCTGTCAGTAGTATATCTAATAATTTATCTCCATTCCCTTTAGTAACGTGTAACTTTCCAAATTTAAAAAAGCGACTCATAGAATTATTTCCTCCCGTTAAATAATAGATAACTATTAAAAATAGACAATACTTGCTCATAAGTAACGGTACTTAAATTGTTTACTTTGGCGTGTTTCATTGCTTGATGAAACTGATTTTTAGTAAACAGTTGACGATATTCTCGATTGACCCATTTTGAAACAAAGTACGTATATAGCTTCCAATATTTATCTGGAACATCTGTGGTATGGCGGGTAAGTTTTATTAAGACACTGTTTACTTTTGGTTTAGGATGAAAGCATTCCGCTGGCAGCTTAAGCAATTGCTGAATCGAGACTTGAGTGTGCAAGAGCAACCCTAGTGTTCGGTGAATATCCAAGGTACGCTTGTAGAATCCTTCTTCAACAATCAGATAGATGTCAGACGCATGGCTTTCAAAAACCACTTTTTTAATAATTTGTGTGCTTAAATGGTAAGGAATACTCCCAACAATTTTATACCTCTGTTTGTTAGGGAATTGAAACTGTAGAATATCTTGGTGAATTAAAGTGACACGACTGTTCAGTTTTAATTTTTCTGACGATAAGTTGAATAGATGACTGTCTAATTCAATAGACGTTACCTGTTTACTTATTTTAGCCAGTTTCGTCGTTAAATGCCCTTTACCTGTTCCAATTTCGTAAACGGTATCGGTTTCTTTTAAATTCAATTGTTTTATTATTTGGTTGAGTACTTTTTCACTCGTTAAAAAGTTTTGAGAATATTTTATATTTTTGTTCATGTAATCACTCCTGAAGTGATTACATCTGTAAATAAATACAGAAGTTAAACGATTTGTTTGTAATTTTAGTTATCTGTTTAAAAAGTCATAAGATTAGTCACTGGTAGGAATTAATCTAACGTATTTATTTATCTGCGTAATCACTGTTTTTAGTCTGTTTCAAAACAGTAGATGTTTTATCTACATTACGCATTTGGAATACCAACATGACGAATCCCTCCTTCTTAATTACAAATTTTTAGCATCTAATTTAACTTCAATTCCTATTATACACAAAATTTTAAGAAAGTCAATAAATAATCATAATTTTCTAATTGTGTTATTGACTACACTAATTCAATTAGCTAGAATTGTGTTTGTATGATATTTTGAATGAGGTGCATAACTATGAAAACCACTAAAGAAGCAGTAATAAAAGCAACATCAGACTTAGCAGATGAAAAAGGATTAAATAACGTTTCGTTAAAAGCTGTTGCTCAAAAATTAAACATTCGTACACCATCTTTATATAATCACATAGAAAGTTTAGATAATCTTCTTTTAGAAGTTGCTCATAATGGTATGCGTGACATGAATGAAAGAATGATGAAAATTGCCGTTGGAAAAATAGGGAAAGAAGCAATTAAGTTAGTTTCTATCGAATACCTAAACTATATGATTGAACACCCCGGAGTTTATGAAACAATTCAATGGGCTGTGTGGCACGGAACAGAGGAAACAGCAACCATTTTTAACAACTATCTTTCATTATTAACTACTCTTATCCAATCGTGCAGTCTTAACAAAGACAAAACACTTGAAATATTAAATATGCTTACTGGAATAATTCACGGTTATACAACTTTGCAATTAGGAAACGCTTTTTCTGCCTCAGATAAAGTTAGATTTGAATTAGCTGAAGCGATAGATACTTTATTAGTCGGGATTTTCCAGAAGTATAAATAATATATTTAGGCTTGCAAATCAATACAGAACTGCAAGCCTTTTTCTTTTATCCTACAATCTTCCAGTTGCTATCCTTATGTAGCACAAGCTCATACTGTGATACTTGTGTCGCCTTTGTCTGATTATCAAGGAATTTTACAGCTACTTTAACTTTCACATTATCCCCGTCCTTTGTAAAGATAGGGTTTACCAGTTCAGAATAAAGGTAGTCCCTGCCGATAGGCTCAATCACATTTCCAGATACATAGTAAGCAAGCTCTTTTTCTGTGGCTGTTGGATAGAGCTTAAAGAATGTTTCCAGAAATGCGGTAGCGTCATTTACCGTATCAGCGTCCACGCTTGCGTCTGCTTCTGGTGTCTTAGGCTCATAGTCTGATTTTTCGATTGCTGGTGCAAGAGTAGGGTTCTGAATGATTACCATATCCCCGTCAGCGTCTACATGGACTTTTACAGTATAAGTCGCTTTCACATTGCTTGTCTGTTCTCCCTCTTTTATCTGCTGATCTACTTCGTAGGTAGCAGAAAAAGTGTCCGTTCCCGATTGCTCGATATGCCACACAATCACATCTGTAACTGTGGAGCTGGTCGGTATATCCGTTCTGATTGTATCAACATTCAAGTCTTGCAATTCCTTTGTCAGATAACCGCTGATTGCCTGCGTCCTTGCTTCAATCGCTTCTTTGCTGTTACTCCATGTGTAATAAGACTTCGCAAAGTTCTTCACGAAATTTTCTATCCCGTTGGTGTCCTGCAAACGAAGTTCAATGATTTCTTTTTCATGGGTCGTGTGCTGGTCGATAGCCGTAAAATTCTTATACACCCCAAAGCTCACGCTTGCGATAAGCACCACCCACAACGCAATCACGGTTTTCTTATGTGTGCCTACCTTGACAGTACGCACCTTTTTTTCTTTGACATTTTCTGTCTGTTTCTTATTCTTCTTAAACATAATGTTATCCTCACTTTCTATTGTTTTACTCGTCCTGCACCGATTAAGTGCTGTTGCCAGTAACTATTATTTAGGTCTGCATATCCTATCGGATTTCCTGCGTGGTACATCTGCGTCGGCGAAACAAGAATACCGACATGTGTTACATAACTTCCAGCGTTATAGGTAGAATGGAAAAATACCAAGTCCCCAGCCTTTGCCTGCGAGAGTGGAAGATGTTGGGTGGCGTCATACTGTGCTTGTGCTGTTCTCGGTAAGGAAACACCAGCTTTTCCATAGCACCATTGCGTCAGCCCCGAACAGTCAAAGGAAGTGTTAGGATTGCTACCGCCATATACATACTTCCAGCCTTGATACTTCAATGCTTCATTCATTACTTTTTGTGCCAGTTCTCCCGATACCTGCGGAACAGTTAAATACTGATTGACTAATTCGACGTAAAATTGATTGCCATACTGATACCGCCAGCCCCCGTTCTTCGCAACGGCTATCGGGTTGGTGTAGGTTACTTTCTTTCCACCCGATTTTTCACGGGCGAAGCTCTCTGCAAGATTAAAGGTGTGTTTCTTTCCTTTTCCTGCCACATATCCCACATAGCCACCGCCATAGTTATAAGACTGTATCGCTACATTCAAATCGTCGATACCTTGATTTTTGCAGGAAGAAAGCAGGGACGCAAAATACTTACACCCCTGCTTGATTGAGCTTTCCGTATCTAAGGAATTAGGCGGTAAACCAAGACTTTCCGAACTCTGCATAACATCTTCTGCCGTACCGCCACTTTCTACTTGAATGATAGCCAATAGCACATTGACATACTCGGAAATACCGTATTCTCTGGCGTACTTTTCTACCATAGGCTGATGTTTCAAGACTTCTGCGGATAAGTTCATACCCGTAATGCCAGAAGAAAAATTGCTGTTCTCGTCGTCGCTGTCCGCACTAATCAAGACACCAAAGAAAAGCACCAGAGAAAAGAGGATAGGAAACAGAGTGCCAATGATAGCGATATGTTTCAGTTTCATTTTTTCTTCTGTCCTTTCTTCATCACAAGGTTACGAGTTTTCTCTGTTGTCTGCTGGTTCTTTTGGACGGTTTGCGTCTGCTGAACCTTTGTCCTGCGGTCTTTTGTGTAATTCTGGCGTGTTTCCTGCGATACCACTTTTTCTACATTCTGCCTATGTACTGGCTGTGCCGACTGGGTCGCTTTCTTATCAGAAGCACCAGAAGATAACGGACGCTCTTTGATAACATTTGTCTTGACTGGCTCACTTGCTTTTGAAGTGGTCGCTGTGGCAGGACGTTTGACTTCCTGCATTTTTTCCGCACTCGGCTTTGAAGCTGTGGCTGGTCGCTCATGGGGACGGGTAGCTCCCGTTGTCGCTGATCCGTCAGCCTTTCGCTGTGCCTGCCTTGCTTCTTGTGCCTTTTGAAGCTCCATACGCTTGTCAGCGATACTCTGTCTATGCTTTTCCTGCTTTTCCAAACGTCCCGTCTGTCTGGACTGCTGTTCCTGCACCATGCCACGCTTAAAGTCGGACACGCTGGACTTTGCCTTTTCCTTTGCGGAATACACCGCATAAGCGGTCTGTGTCGGCATATCCTTGATATTCTCTTTGACAGCATTTGCCTTGTCTTTCACTTTATTTTTCGTATCTAAGACAGCACCCACCTTTGAGCCTGCACGCTGTCCCATACTGGAAGTAGATGTATTGCCCCGACTGTCTTTTGTGGCTGTGTTCCTTGTCGGTTTTCTGTTTGAAATCGTGCTACCTGCCACCGCACCAGCAACACCGCCAGCAGTAACCGCACCAGCAAGCCGTCTTTCCATACGCCTAGCTCTATGTCGCATAAACAGATATGGTCTGCGGAATATCCTGCGTCCCATGTTTTGACTGTCGCCAGCGTTCAAAGAGAACATACTCATTAAATCGCCCAGCTTCATATAAATACCAGCGAAACATACTATCTGCAAGAACGCTACCATAAAGAACGGATAGTCCGTGGAGATGTTATAAAACATACTGGAAATGCTGAACGCCACCGTTACAATGAGCGTTATTCCTGCCCGTGTCATTATGGTATTAAACACCCTTACGATTGCCTGCTTCGCCATGCTTTCATAGCTCGGTATCATGGAAAGTAAAAAGCTGATAGGTAAAAACATTGCAAAGATAATAAAAAGTATCTGGCTAAATAACATCATGCCCGTAAGCAAGAATACAAATATCGTTATCCCTAAATTGAAGAACAGTAGGAAGAACACCATGCCTAAACGGTTCACGACCTGCGGTATCGTCAGATTGTTGTTGTCGTTATCTTCGATTTCTGTTTTCACGACTTCCTCTCTGGTTTTCCCGTCCTCGTCCTCTGGACTTGCCGATACAAGAGCTTCGACACGGTCTGCCCCGATTTCTTCTGTGTTGCTGTTACCGAATTGCAGAAGTAGCCACGGCTGTTCCACTTGAATAGAAAATAGGCTGTCCCGTATCAAGTCCACGCTGTCCTTGCCCTCGCTGTCGGAGTTGGGGAGCATGATTTTTGTTCCCAAGTCCAAAGAAGCGGTACTGATGTCTGATGAAAATTCATTTATCTTCTTGATGTAGTCGGGAGCGTAGGCAATAAACGAAGCGGACAGCACGAACACCACCACAAAGTTGATAACAGCGTGAAGTGCCTTGCTGGTTTCCCGTTTGATAAGTCCCGTATAAGCAACATACATTCCCACCACTAAGATAATGAGAAGCAGGAAACCAACATAGAAGCCCGTAGAAGAAAAGCCGTTCTCGGTTACACCTGCAAGGGTCTGTATGCTCTTTCCGATACTGTCTGCCATATCGTTAATAAAATCAAGTTTATAGGCTTCCTGCACCACATAGCCCGTGGCATTGCTTAAATAAAGGCTTATCGTCCAGACAAAGTTGGTAATGCAGTAAAGCCCGTACTGTACCGATTTTCCAATGCCGTCCAGCCAGTTCCACGGCAACCATGACCAGCTATTATCCACATAAAAATCAAGCTGGTAGTTGGAAAGGGGATATTTTGAGTAAAGATTTTCTGCGTTTATGGTATCGTCCACAAGCCCCGTCGCATGAGCCACCGTCCCCAAAAGTGAAAGCAGGATAAGGGAGAGTGCCACCACGAACAGAGCCATTTTGAGAAAGTGAAGTATCTTCCTTTTTGTGAACGCACCTTTTATCCTTTCTTTCATCACTCCACCTCATTTCTCTGTACGGGCGGTCTGGTATCAAAGGCGTGTAGCAGTTCTTCAAAAACTGGGTGTATCTGTACCACACCGACACGCCCGTATAAGTCCTGCAATAAGCATTGTCCGTTCTCCAAATCACGAAGCCGTTTCTGGTTGTTTTCATCGTCCTTGTCGATACCGAAAAATTCTAAGGTCTGTTTTATCTCGTTGATGTCAGTAGAACGGAAAGCGAATTTTAAGCCGATATTGTTTTTCAGACTTTCCTTTGCCACGTCCCCAGAAGATTGTGTAACGAAATAAACACCTGCCTGCATAGCTCGTCCAGCACGAACCAGCTTGTTAGAGAGCGTTTCTCCTTGTGCCACATTTAAGAACGCCCACGCTTCGTCCAAATCGACAATCTTAAAAATACTTCTGTCCGAATGGATAAAATCAAGGGCAAAGGTACTAATCACAATCAGCATAGATACCGACAATAATTCAATAGTCGTGTATTCTTCAAAGGTCGTGTCCTTATCTGGCAGTACAAGGTCGGCTACTTGAATGATATTGAGCTGGTTATCAAGGCTGATTGCATTTTCCACCGTACCGTCTGAAAACAGCAGATGTGCAAAGTCGTAGTCCGTGAAGCTGTCGATATGGTCTGCGATATTTCTTGATATGGGCGTATCTTCACGGCGTAGCTCGTCTATTACATGGAGCAAGCCCCGACTGTCGCTCTGGGTAACGGAACGAACCGCTTTTCGTAACACGGGGAATTTTTCGCCGTCCCTAGAGGAAATACCCGTAAGGAATGTCAAGATGTCGATTGCCAGACTTTCAGCGTCTTTTACATTCTTCATAATCACGAATGGGTCAAGAAGTCCTGCATTGTCTTTATCGCTGGTAAGATTTACGATATTGATTTCATGGGCGATTTCTGGAAGTGTTTCTCTCCAGTTGCCACGCTCGGCTTTGGGGTCTAAAATGACTGCTTGACCGCCAAACAACACCGAATAATACACCAGAAGATTGTTGCAGAACGACTTTCCACCGCCAAGCGAACCGACAAAAGCAGACGCTAAAGCGTTGGTAACTGTACCTTTTACGCCCTGCGAAGCTAAAGACGGTTGCAGGTACACATTTCTTCCCGTATCAACGGAATAGCCCATATAGATACCCGTAGTTTCCCCTAACTGCTGGGTCGCTCCAAAGCCAAGCCCTGCCAAGAAGTCTGATTTTACATACTGCACATAGTCATTGATATATCGCTTGCTGGCAGGTAAAAATTCAGAATGAAGCCCCAGCATATCCCCAGCAGGACGTACCAGCTTTACATTGAGGTCGTCGTAAAAGTCTTTGACTTCATCACAACGGCGTTTCAGCTCGTCAAGATCGGGTGCAGACACCCGTATAACGTAGCTTAACTTATACATACTTTCTTTTGTCTGGTCTAAGTCCGTTTCCAGCTCGTCCACGCTGTCTAAAGCGTCCACCACATTTGAGCTGGTTTCACCTCCTGCTTGATAAGCGTGATTGTCAAGGTCTTTCAATTCCTTTTTCTTGTTGCGTACGGTTGTTAATGCTTTTCGGTTCTCCACGATTTCTACATTCATAGAAGTATCAACGGGGAATGTGAATTGCTGTTGCTGGAAATAGAAGATTTCACTTGACGGAAAATCAAGCTCGCCGACAATCGCATTGACGGTAAAATAGGACACATAACTTTCCTTGTCCTCATGTTCCAAGCGTAAATACCGCTGGCTTTCTTCAATCACACACCTTGTCGGACGGATAAGGTCGTAGTATTTTATCAGCGTTTCTTTGTTCAATTTTTTTTTTGGTAGCTGGTACGCATAATCTTCATAAGCGATACCGTCCCTGCCGTAAAGATGTTCCATGAGATACCCAAAATCATTGATTTCCAAGCGACGCACCTTAAAGCGACGGGAGATTTTATTTTCCAGTAACTTTTCCATTTTCATGTAACGGTTGATTTCATCATTCGGCATGGAAACAAAATCATTCATCAGCGTATGGTTTACTTCATGGAGAAACTCTTTGAATGTCAGCCACGCCGATTTTTTGATGTTCTTCAGATTGAGCTGTTCTTCCGTAACCATGAGCTTAAAGCCAAGAAAAAAGCGGTAGTCCACTTGATTGTTCCCAATCATAGATACTAACGCTTCGGTCTGTTCGTCTATTTTCTGGTAGGCAACTTCCTTTAATTTTCCCGTTACCAGTTTCTTTGACTGCTCCTGCATACTTCGTATGGAGCTTTCTGTGGCAATCTGCAACGCATGAATTTTACCCTCACGGGACTGTGCGATTAGCTGTCGGAAACTGTCATGCACGATAAATTTCTGCTCTGCGGATAGAAAAGAATAGTTGTATGGTACCAGCTCATAATAGGCAAACACTTCATTGTCCTTGTTCCAGACAAGGTTATTGTCAATATATTTTATCGGGAACATAGTTCACACTCCTTACTGCCGTGATTGTTTCATTTAATATCTGCTTATGCAGTTTTACGGCTTTTCCTGCATAAGTGATTTTTGGTCGCAGGGCATAGGTTATCTGTGATTTCAAAAAGCTGTACGGCTTCTTTCCGTCAAAGGTTTTCTGCGACATGAACCAAGTGAGAGCAACGGGAATACCAAAGTATTTGAGAAATGCTCCCTCAATCATGGAAAGTGGGGGAATATCCCCAAACAGAATGATGATAAATTCCGTAATCACAAACCATGTAATCTGTGTAAAAGTAACGGGAAAGGGTAAGTTAAAGTCATTGATTGCATATAAGACTTTTTCCACGTTCCAGATACCCGTGTAGCTTTTAATCTTTTTCAAGTTCTTTCAGCTCCTTTCAAAATAGAAAAGGACAGCCATTTTCAGACTGTCCCTTAAAAGAGAAATACGCTGTCAGTAGCAACAATGCTTGTCGCTGATCTTCCAGCGTTAATATGGTATCTCGCACATACCTCGGCTTGTTTCAATAAAGCAACCGCCCATATCCAAATCTCGCCCGTAGGCTTCATAGTCAATGTAGTTCTGTAAGCTGGGTGGAATGTCGCCAAGTGCCTGCAATTCGTCTATGTAGTAGTAGGCAACGTCTGTCATGGTTTCACAGTCGGGATAATAATAAATATCGTCCTTGTGTTCCACGACTTCTTCCAGCGTCCCGTAGTGGCTGATAAATTCGTCCAGACACTCTACGATATAGTCGGGAAGTTCCTCTATCATTTCATACATCTCATTGAGTTCTTCAATGGAAACATACTCGCCAATCGCAATGGGGAAGTTGTCGGTATCATGGATTGCGTATTCCTCATACTGTTCATTCAAGCCGATTTTTTCTTTTACATCTTCCTCATCAATGGGAAACGTGAACCAAGCACCGACTAAATATCCCTCATTGTATTTGCCAAGATTAGCAATGTAAACCGCCATATCATCAATCATAACCACCACCTCATTTCCTACTCTGGCAGTTCAAAGATACCGTGTTCTGTTACTAAAAATTTCCCGTGTTCCTGCAAGTGAGAAGCATAGGCTTCAAAGTCAAAGTAATATTCTTGACAGTCCTCGGATAAATGCTTAAATGTCGGGTCGTTCATCAGCTTTTGCCTTGCAACATCTATCATGCTTTTGCAGTCAGGATAAACCGTAATCACGTTCCTGCAAATATAAAGTGCTTCTAAATTGTCATATACGGTCAGAAGTGATACATATTCTTCCTGCATATCACTTGAAAGCTGGCGGTACATAAAATCTAATTCGTTGAGCTGATACACGCTTGTATGTTCGTGAACTTCATCAGCATAAGGCAACACCTTTTCGATAATACAGTAATCCCCACTTTCTGCACCGATACCTAACTTTTCTTCAAACTCGGCAACATCTATCGGCAGGTCGAACCAGTATGATATTGTTTCTTCGTCAGTTGTTCCTCTCGTTTCCACCAGTACCCTTGTTTCCTGCATTGTTCCTCACGTCCTTTCTGTTGGTTCATCACATCTTTTAAGTTCTGGTATGAGATACCAAACACATATTTAGAAAAATCTTCTAACTGTCTTTCTTCATAGTCGGCAGGGTTCAGCCGTTTCATTTCATGCCACACCTTACGCTTGTAAGAGGGCAGGTCGGAAATGTATTCACAGCCGACTTTTGCCTGCATATCCTTAAAAATATCGTTCATTTCATCACTCCAATCTGAAATTTAGGTATGAAAAAAGCAGTCAATCCTAAGACTAACTGCTTTGTGTGTATGGATATGAAATTGTTTATCAGACATATTGTTTGAAAAATACATTTAACTTTTGCCCTAGTAGTGTTGGGTTATCTGTATTTACTTCATGTCCTGCATTTTCAATAATAGCTATTTCTGCGTTTTCTATCTGTTGTTGCAATTCTAAAGAAGCTTTTTTATTTATCTTATCCTTATCGCCACAGACAACAAGTACCGAACATGATATTTTTTTCAGTTCATGTTTAAAATTAAGTTCTGTCATAGATTTGCATAGATTGATAAAATCTGTTTTCTGAAAACCCATTTTTTCAAATGCTGAACAAGGCATAATACGGAATATCAGATTTTGCATTTTTAACAGATACTTTGGCATTTCATATTGTGTGCCTATTAACACTAATGAGTTCATTTTTTCTGGGTGTTCTATCGCATACTGCATAGCAAGAATACCACCTAAAGAAAGTCCACAAATATTTAGCGGTTCTTCAAACTGTTCACAGTATGTTTCCAATGTCCGATACAATGTATCATAACATGGTATTTTTCCAAAAAGCCAATCTGATAAATTAGGGCATAAAACTTCAAAATCATCATTGAATACTTTTACGGTATCACTCCAACTTTCAGAAGATTGTCCCAAACCGTGAAGCATTATATATTTCATTCCATCACTCCTAGATACTGTGTTTCATATCCACATTATAACATTCGCATATCAGCACCACAATAAAATTTTATGCACCGATAATCTTATTGAACAGCTCTAACAATACATCTTTCACACCGCCAGCGTTGAATACCAAACCGACAGCAATCAAGGCAACTACCAAGAAGCCGATAAGTTTTGAAAACTCACGCTTGAACCCTAAGTAGATACCGATAACCACAATCGCCATAAGCACTAAGCTCTGTGCGTTTGATAAAAACCATTGATACAAATTTTGTCCGAAATTCATTTAATTGTCCTCACTTTCTTCTAATTGTTTCATTTCATAGTCAGCTTCTTTGCCGACATTCAAAATACACATCAAGACTACGCCGATACCCATTCCCATAGATACCAGCAGGAAATCTTTTAATAATACCCACATTTTTTATCACTCCTAACTTTCCACCAAATCTTTTGCAGGGGTCGTCTGCTGTTTGATTATCATTTTATGCTTTTCTGTGAGCTTTGCCTGCTGTTCGATTGTTTCCATGTAGTCTGTACCGTTTCCTTTATCAATCTTTTTCAGCATTTTCAAGGTTGGTGCTACCTGCCTTTGTACCCAACGCAATGTGCGGTCTAAGGTGTAAGGCTCTGGCTTTGTCGTCAGCTTCAAGCTCTGTCTGTTATCGCCAATAAACCAAGCCCAGCGGTCATTGAGTTTCCATTCATTTTTTCGCTTGTCGGGTTCTTCATCAACAAACCGTACATACTGGTTGATGATAGAAAAGGCGGTCTGCTCTGCGTCATAATAGGTCAGCAAATCTCGTACTGCATAATAGGCACGTTCATTTCTAAGCCGTATCTCAAAACGGTTGATAATGTCGGCTTCTTCAAGCGGTGTCCCTAACTTGACGTACTGCTCATAGTCCTTTTCATAGATACAAAAATACACATCTGATTTCAGCGAACCAAGATAAAGGGTGCGTCCCATATATTCTCTGTCGTCCTCTCTATGCTTGATAAGCTCGCCCGACTGGTAAAACTTATAACTTCTGGACTTTCCGATATATTCCCGTTTTCTGCATTTTTCCGCAAGCTCTGGAATATCCAAAATGCCCGTATGGTCGTTGATAGCAAGGTCGATACGCTTCATCACGCCACCGTCTACGAGTGCGTCCATGAGAAAGTCATACCAGCTTCTTTGCTGTGCCAGCAGGTAACTTTCAAACTGCCTGCAACCACGCCCCTTTAACTCTAAAAGGACACCTTTTTCTTCGTCAGCCGACGTATAGATAAAGATGTCCCCTAAAGAGTAATGCTCCGTATAACTGTAATGTCCATAATCTTCATGGAGCATATAGTTGATATTCAGTTTTAATATGTCTTTGATGATATGCTGTATATCCAGCGTGGGAAAACGAATTTTCACATAATCAAACAGCATGGTAAGCGGTGCTTCTGGATTGAACCTTGCCAGTTCTTTATGCAGAGTTTCCAAAAGCTCCTTTGACGGCTTCATTTTTCCGCTTTCTATCTTATTGAGATATTCTCTTGTGATACCAGAAGCCACCGCCAGCCTGCCTTGTGAGATACCGTAAGCAATCCGTTTCTCCCGTAATTCTTTTATCCATTGTTCTTCATTCAGAACCATACCCCCAATCTGTAAAGTGTGAAGTTTTTTTAGGCGACTTCACAGCCGATTTTTGCTAGGAAACCATGCCAGAAGCCTTATGTTTCCTATGTTTTTTGTCTATTGTCTATTTGCAAACGTACCCCTCTGTTAGATACCGAGGGGTTTTATCAGCGGACGGGACAAGCCCCGTCCGCCAAGAACGGAACTTGCGGTTGAGAACCGCAAAACCCGTCCTTGTCGTCCGTGTCTGTGTCCTGCTGTGAACCTTGTATGCCCTCATAGATAACCGCAAAATCTATTCTTTCATCTGAAAGTGCTTCTTTCATTTCTTCAGACAGCCCTTTAAGAAATACATTACATTGCAGACAAGCCTTATCTAAAACTCGAAATCGAAAATAGATTATCCTGCTTTCAACGCAATGTCTACTTTCCAACCTCATTCTAAACTTATGAGGAATGTTGATTTTTTCACGAATAACATCATCAATGATTTTATCTATCCTTGAATGAAATCGCAGATTTGGATTGACAGAATAATCTAAAAAACAATCTAACATATATTTCCTGCAATCCGTTGTAAAAATATCTGTATTCAAGCACAAACAGAGGTAGTTTTTCTCTGTGGGTGCGTGATAAACATTTAATGTGTCCTTATTCAATCACATCTTCCTTTCCTTGTTGTTCTGGCATGACTTGTCTTTCTTGTGCAAGCCTGCCGATTGTTTGTAAAAAATCATGTCCTTTGGGGACTAAAGGCGTGTAAAATTCGCTTATCACGCTTGTTCCCATATCACAATAGCCACGCCCCTTGATACGCTTCTGGAAAAACTGCTTTTTCACATCTGAACCGAACAGCATACCGTAACCTAATTCGCTGATACGCCCAAGTCCCACACGGAAATTGAAGTTATCTCTGATACCGTCAGAGAAATACTTTGCGTCTGGACGCTGGCAGGCAACGATAAGGAAATAACCTGCTTGTCGTCCTAACATAACGATTTTCTTTAACTGGCTAAGCAAGCCCACGCTTTCCTTTGTCCCCAGCATTTCAAAAAATGCCACATATTCATCAAAGATAAGAAAGCAGGGTGGCAGTCCCAGATAGGCGTAGTTTTCGCCCGTCTTATAGTTCGGGTGTTGCTTCATTTCCTCACTTCGCTGTACCATTCCCTCATAAAAGGCATTGACACAATCAATCATTTCTTCTTTGGTGTGATACACATTTCCCATAACTGTCCCTAAGTCTGCAAGGTCAGCGTTCTTCGGGTCTAAGATGTAAAGGACAGCGTTGGTATGCAGTAAGGCTTCAATAAGCGTCAGCAGAAAATAAGTTTTACCGCCACCCGTTCCACCAGCAATCAGAGCGTGAGGGAGTGCGTCATATTCCCAGACAAGATTTTTCATCAGTTTCAGACAGCCGTTTTCTGCCCGTACTTCATCAATGGTAATGCGGTTCGCTATCATATCATAAAGCAGGGTATATTCAATATAGCCGTCATGCAGGGTCTTGTCGGTCAGCTCACAATATAAGCCACTTTCCAATTTATCCTCTAACCGTAAAAGCTGGTCTTGATATTTTCCCAGCGTAATTTCACAGCGGATATGAAGCAGTCCCTTTTCCATTTGATAATAAATCTTTGGAAACCAGACGATTTTTTCCCTTGATCTGCTTTGCAGGTCAGTAAAAAAACCGCTGTCTTGTACGGTATCGGCTTCATACCACTTATTTTCCAGTACCATTCTTGCCAGCTTTTGACGGTGCAGGAGCTTCTTGAAACTATCGTAACAGAAGTGGTAATACAGAAAAACGACCAATGCACAAACACCAGTCGCTATCAGTATAGTTATGAAGTTGTAAGGGGAAAGCGTCAAGCCGTTCTCTAACAAGCTGAAATGTTCCCAATCAGTACGCATGAGCTGTTTGATATTCAGTAGCAGGAGAACCGCCACGAATACAAACAGAAGCGTTCCTATGGAAAAGTGGTAGACAAGGTGCTTGTCGCTGGCTCTGATACGGTGTCCTTTGTTAAAAATCTTTTGCATAAATCAATCACTCCTTTCTGGGTATGAAAAAAGCAGTCAATCCTAAGACTAACTGCTAAAATAATATAACTGTTTATTTGGGCGAAACGTATTAGAGTAAATTTTTCTCTTTTAACATTTCAAGAAATTCTTTATATCCAACACAGTCGCAAGAAACTGTACAAATTTTTTTGTTTCCTACAAATATTTTCAATCCTATTTGCTCTTTTTCTGTGCAACGGGAAATATCATTAAATGAAATTTCTCTTGTTCTTCCAACAGCAGGAGTAATACGCAAATTATTTCCGTCAATTACTACCTTATGTCTTTTTAATGCCCACGCACAAAATTCAATCAATAGAACAAAAATAGCAAAAACAACAGAGTGTCCCACCGTATTATCAAATCCCATGAACAATCCTAAAGCTATTGCAATTCCTACCATTATCAATGAACAAATATGACATACTGTTTGATAGGCGTGTGATACAAAAACAGTATTTGTGAATTTTTCTTTTTTAGTTGCTTTTTGTGTCTTATCTAATACGAGAGATATAATAGGGACAACGAATACAGCAAATATAATAGCTCTTATCATAAACAGCACTCCTTATAATTAAATTTTTCATACCCATATTATAACAGTTTTATATATCCGCTACAACGAAAATCTATTCAGCAAGCCTATTTTTTCGGCTGTCCCTGCGGTGTATGGTTCTGTGGACTGCCTACGTTTTGATTGCCTTTATTCTTCAATACAATATCCTCTGCCTTTACATACCAGTCCACATCTGCACCCGTATAGGTCTTTCTTGATACCGTATCGGCTACTGGATTGACAAGCTCCACAACTGCATTGTACGGAAATTCTCTTAACGGTACTTCTGGCGGTACAGACACGGGGATAATTCCACCATGCAAACTGCACTTCAAATCATAGATACGCTTTTTAAGCTGGGTACTCGGTGTCCCGTCCTCATTCTGTAAGAACACATCACGCACCGCTGTAAATTTTAATTCTCCAAATGTTTTCTCTTTGTCAATAACAAACCCGTTTGATAATCTCATAAATTCTTCACTCCTTTACTTTTCTTCAACTGCTACAATATCATCAGCAACTAACACATAATCGGTATGTCCCATATCCCCGATTGCATAACCTCTGCCGTATAACTTCGGATTGACAAGTTTTACTTTCTGTTCATACTTGAACTTTTTTTCGCCAGCCTGCACGGGAATTTCTACCACAACATTTTCGCCTTTCTGTACGTCAGAATAAAGGTTATAGCTTCGTCTTGCTAAGACCCTGCGGTTATTTTTATCTCTTTCAAAGACTGGCTCACTTTCGCCTGCAAATTCAAGAGTTCCAAAAGACTGTACCATATCTGGCACGACATATTTCATTTCCATATTGTTTTACCTCGTTTCTTTCTATTTTTGATAAATTGATTGTGATTTCTTATTCTGGCGGTTTGGGAAGTACCAGCAATCCCACAGATAGTAAAGGGTAAAATCAATGCTTACGCACCCTTGACTATCCGTGTTCTTGCAGGTTGTTGGCAGACAAGCCAGAATAAGCGGAAGTCTGCCGTTTGACAACTTCGGCGGAGAGCGTGATTTTTCTTTTCTCATACCGTTACCGCCTTATGATTTTTTCATTTTACGGCGTTTGTAGAAGAAGATACCTGCCAGTCCAGCACCAGAGGTCAAAAGAAGTGCAAGCAGTCCGTAAAGGTTTGTGTTATCGCCCGTTTTGGGACTGTCGCTCGGTCTGTTTGGCTTTTCTGGTGTCGGTGGTGTTTCGGGTTTCTCTGGTTCTTTTGGCTTTTCCTTAAAGGTAATCGTCTGTCCCTTATCCTCAATATCCTTATGCTCGGTAACTTTCTTCGGATCGTCTGGATTGCTTAAATCGTACAATTCTTCAAAAGTTACAAGCTGTTTGCCGTCAAGGGAAGTAGCGTCAAGGGTAAAGGCAACTTCCACTTTCATAGTTTCGCTGTCAGCAGTAAAAGTGTAATCACTTTCCACACGTTTCCCATTGATAAGAAGCTCGGCATTTTCTTTTTTCAACATCTGCCAGCCCACCAGTTTGTACTGTGTACCGACTTCTAAGCCCTCTAAGGTTACGGTATCAATGATTGTTACCTCTTTTCCAGCTTCAAGCTCTTTGTTGCCGTCCTTATCGGTAGCAGTCGTATGAATTTTGATGATACGCTCTGTGATAAGTACGGTCTGCCCGTCGTCCTCAATGTCTTTATGCTCCGCAACTTTCACGGGTTCGTCTGGATTGCTGAAATCATACAATTCTTCAAAGGTAACAAGGTTCTTGCCACCTAAAGCAGACGCATTGAATATATAGGAAATTTCCACTTTCATTTCTTCATCATCAGCGACAAAGGTATAATCGTTTTCTACACGTTTCCCGTCAATGATAAGCTCGGCGTTTTCTTCCTTTAACATCTGCCAACCTTTCAACTGATACTTTGTGCCTTTTGTAAGCCCGTTTAATTTGACAGTATCAACGATTGTTACCTCTTTTCCTGCAAGGATAGTTTTTTCGCCGTCCTTGCTGGTCGCTGTGGTATGGATAGAGATTTCTTTTTCGTATTCATCAGTCAACGTTCCTAAATCAATCACAAGGTTATTTCTTGATACCACGATTTCAAAAGGTGGGATAAGTTCAAAGCCTTTGTTACTGTCGCAACGCATTTCTTCAATGATGTAGGTATCATAAGGTAATGCACCCTTGCTGTCGTCTGGTTCAGAAGTTCCAAACCACACACCGTCCTCGCTGGTCTTGCCTGCGTTGGTATTGTGCTTATGCGAAGCCCATTCAGAAGAAGTGGAAAACTGCCCGTTATCATCAGTTACAACTATATGATTTTCGCCCGTTGTCTTGCTTGTGATCCTAAAAGGAACATCAGCAAGACGCTTGTGTGTGCCTGCACCGATTTTTACACCCTCAATATCTCCACGCTTAATCTGATTATAGATAGAATGGGCTTCGTCGGTTAAGTCCACGATTTTTCCATTTTCTGTGATTGTAAAATCAATCGGTTTTGCACCGTCTGTCAAATATCCGTCTGGTGCTTCGCTCTCAACGATACGGAAGTTTCCATAAGGTAAAAGGTCAGCAGAAGTAGAAGCGATACCCTCAATATCGGTACGAATTGTCTTTACCACTTCATTTTTCTTATAGAGCTTGCCCTCAACCAATACTGCATTATCATTTAAGGAAATGATGTCAAAGGCAGTATCTTTTAAAGTTGCACTTCCTTGTAGTTTGGTATCGCCCGTTTCTAAATCTCGTTTCTGAATTTTCACACCGCCACGGATAACCTTATCTGATACGGAAAACTGGTTACTTCCAGATAATACGGCAAGGTCGCCGTCCTCGGTAATCTGTGTAAGGTATAAGTCTTTTATCTGTTCGGACTTATCGCCAGCCTGCATATATGCACCGTCTAACAAGTATCCGTTTGGAGCTTTTGTTTCTTCAACGGTTAGCGTTCCAAGTGGAAGAACCGCTTTACCGTCCTGCATATAGAAGCTATCGCCAGATACTTTGTATGCGTCCGCAAATTTTGTGATGTAGTGGGTTGACCCGTCGCTGTCTGTTTCAGCGATTGTCTTTGTAACCCATGTACGAGTAGCTTCGGCAGGGAGATTGTCTTTATTATAGAAGCCTGCATAATACTTCCATGTAAATTCCGCACCTGCTAGAGAAGCGTTCCCCTGCGGATTGTCTTTCTGTGTTTCCATATCAATCTTGAAAAGCTCAATCAACGTGTCCGTTACTTTTGGTGTATCAGATACTTTCAAAGTCGCTGTTTTTCCAGCTTCAACCTTTAAGGAATATATAGTTTTATCTACTTTATATCCTGCTGGTGCGGATAATTCCTTGATATAGACTGTGCCTGCTTTTACCTCTACAACATCTGTATTTCCGTTTTCATCAGTCGTAAGAGTGGCAAGCTGTTTCGTGCAGTTCTTATCAGAAAAGACACCGTATGTTGCACCAGCGATAGAGTAATTCCCGTTACCGTCTGTAATGCTGGTATTACTGGTAGCCTTTTTAAGTTTCGCATTTCCGATATTTAACTTCGCCCAGAATTGCCCCAATTCCTGCCCCTCGCCAGAGTAGATATAACCGCCACATTCATAACGTCCTTTATTTTCTTTGACAAAGGCTCTTGCACCAGAGAAAACTTCGTCCTGCGTTGCCTTTGGAATTTCATCATAAGAAGCTCTCACGTTGTCGCATTGCCAGCCAAGATGTACGCTCAATCTCTGCCAGACAACAAGCTGTCTTAAAAGGTAGGCGTGATTGTTGCTTATTCCGCTGTGGCTGTCTGTGTACTGTTTCACATATTCGATAGATAAGGCAACGTCGCTTATCTGGTCGGCACTCATACGGGTGCTTGCGTCAATTCTGGTCTTGTAGCCATTCCTAAAATCTGTGTTAATGTCGATACAGTAAGCGTCCTCGCCCTCGACGGTCAAATGTCCCTCGTTAAAAGTAGAACCAATCGAACCGTCATTCATTACTTTTTCAACGATACCGACACGCTCTTTTGACTCCGTCCAGTATTGCTTGCTTTCTGCATGAACGGGTGTCGTCGGTAAAGTAGTAACGACAGTTGCAAGAGCTAAGAAGCCAGTACACAATCGTTTTAACATCTTTTTCATAAATCTAATGCTCCTTTCATTTTGGGTAATAAAATAGCCGTCCAATAAGAACGGCTGGAAATAGAAAAGGAACGTCATGTTAGGCGTTCCATAGTCTATAAGTTATTCAATTTTTTCTTGTTTCAATACTGATGTGTTGTACCATATCTTTGCATATCTAGGAAAACTTGCGTATCAAGGCTCATTCGTTAGTAGTAAATAAGTAGTAAATTGATGTGTTTGTTTCCTTGAAAATGCTGATAGATACTGTGTTTTAGCGGATAATCAGATTTTTATTGTGTTTTTTATTTTAATAAATTATACAATTTTATAAAGAAGTTTTGAATTGCAAATTATAGAGAATAGTTTGCAAATAGTGACATTATAAAAAATACCGATTGAAATTTTCAATCGGTATAAATTTACTTGTTGGTTTTAGGCGGACGCTCTCCGAAGAATTGATATAGATTGCACTTAATCATACCATTATACAATTTACGTTTTTTATTTGCTTTTTTTCCGAACAGCGATTCAAAGTTTTCGTTTGACGCGATAATATAATACGACCACTTATCAAGTGCATTAAAGCTTTTGCCTATTTCCTTATACAGTTTTTCACATTCTTTAATTCCACCTATTCTTTCACCGTAAGGCGGATTACAAATAATTGTACCATACGGCATATCGAAGTGAATTTTTCGTGCGTCACCTTTTTCCGCTTTAACAAAGTCACCCACACCTGCAATTCGGGCATTTTCATTTGTCAATTCAACATATTCGTTTTCTATATCATACGCATAAATTTCAAGCGGCACATTTCTTTCCAAGCTTTTAGCTTCTTCAACGGACTTAACCCACAACTCTTCATCTATCCACGCAAAATTCTGTGCCGCAAATTCTCGCTTTATTCCCGGAGCAATGTTTCTTTTTATCATTGCGGCTTCAATAGGAATTGTACCGCTGCCGCAAAACGGATCACATAGCGGATATTCAAATTTCCAATGACTCAGTTCAACCATTGCGGCGGCAAGTGTTTCTTTTAGCGGTGCAACATTTGAATGTTGTCTGTAACCGCGTTTGTGAAGTCCCTCGCCAGACGTATCTATCATAAGTGTAACTTTATCTTTAAAAATTGAAAACTGTATTTGATAATTTGCGCCGTCCTCCGGCAACCATTCTATGCCGTATTTATTTGAAAGACTTTCAGCAGTTGCTTTCTTTATAATTGCCTGACAATCCCTTACGCTTGCAAGAGTTGACTTTAAGGAATATCCTTTCACAGGAAAAGCGTCATTTTTGCCAATCCATTTACTCCGATCAACAGCTTTTGTCTTTTCAAACAATTCGTCAAACGTGACCGCAGTAAATTCGGCAGTTTTTATAAGCACTCTCTCTCCTGTTCTTATCCACATATTTGCTCTGCAAACAGCCTCATTATCACCCATAAACGTAACTCTGCCGTCCTCAACTGAAGTTGTTTCATAGCCAAGACGACGTACTTCTCTTGCGACAAGCGATTCAAGTCCGAACAATGTTGTTATTATAATTTCAAATTTCTCCATTTGTAAACCTACTTTTTCTTCTTATTGTATTTCTTAAAACTCTTTTTCCTTTTTGACTTCTTACCGTGTTTTTCCGATTTAGGAATTTCTATCGGTTTTGCGAACTTTTTAAGTAACTTACGGTCCGCGTCTTTAGCTAAAACAAAGTCAATCTGTCTTGAAAGAATATCAGTTCTCGCAACAACTATATTTACCACATCACCGGTAGTATACGACTTCTGTTTTCTTCTGCCGGTAAGCGTATTTACCTTTTCGTCATACTCATAATAATCATCGGTCATATTTTCAACTCTTATTAAACCCTCAACCGAATTTTCAAGTTCTACAAACATACCGAAATTAGTCACATTTGCAACCACACCCTCAAAGGTTTGTCCAATAAATGATGACATATAAGCCGTTTTCATCAAATCGTCAACGTCACGTTCGGCCGTTTCCGCATTTACTTCACAATCGCTTGAATGTTTGCTTGCCGCCGAAACGTAACCTGCAAGATATGAAATTCTGTTCCCCGTAACCTTGCCGTCAAGAAAATCTTTTAATATTCTGTGTATTGCCAAATCGGGATAACGTCTTATCGGCGAAGTAAAATGACAGTAATATTTTGCCGCAAGTCCGAAATGACCGAGATTTTCTTCACTGTACTTTGCTTTCATAAGTGAATGCAGCATTGTTGACGCAACAATACGCTCCTGCGGTGTATCTTTTACTGTATCGAGTATTTGTTGCAGAGCCTTTGGATGAATAGGTGTATCTCTGTCAATCTTACCCTTAAACGACAATCCGAAATGAAGTATAAATTCATTAAAAGTCATTATCTTTTCAAGTGTCGGTGCCTCATGGTTTCTGTATACAAACGGTATTTCAGACCAAAAAGCATATTCGGCGATTGTTTCATTTGCCGAAAGCATAAATTCTTCTATCATTTTGTTTGAAGTACCGCGTACTTCTTTTTCTATTTCAATCGGCTCTCCGTTTTCATTCACAACTATATGACTTTCAGGAAAATCGAACTGTATCGCACCTCTTAAAGTACGTTTATTCTTTAATATTTGTGCCAAGTCCTCCATTAGTTTCAATGTCGGCAAAATATGCTTGTATCTCTCACAAAGTTCTTCGTCACCGTCTTCAAGCATTTTATTTACATTATTATATGTCATTCGTTCTTTTGAGCAAATAACCGATTTACAAAGCTTGTGGCTCACAACATTTCCGTCACCCGTAATTTCCATAAATACAGACAAAGTCAATCTGTCCACTTGCGGATTAAGACTGCAGATGCCGTTTGAAAGACTTGTCGGCAGCATAGGAATAACTCTGTCTGCCAAATACACGCTTGTACCACGCTTGTATGCCTCATTTTCAAGTGCTGTATCCTCTTTTACATATTCTGAAACATCGGCTATATGCACACCGAGATAATAGTTTCCGTTGTCCTTTAACGTAAGAGATACGGCGTCATCAAAATCTCTGGCGTCATCACCGTCAATGGTGAAAATAATCATATCTCTTAAATCTTCTCTGCCTGCAAATTGGCTTTCCGTCACTGTTTGAGGGATTTTATCAGCCTCATTTAATGTTTCTTTATCAAATTCCTGCTTAATATCATTTCCTAATATAATACCCTCAATGCAACTTTTAAGCGACTCCTGTTGTCCGAGAACACTTATAACTTCACCGAAAATCTTTTTCTTGTCACTGTATCTTGTAATCTGTACGGCAACTCTGTCACCCATTTGAGCCGTCATTGCGTCCGATTGAGCTATAATAATTTTTGAATATATTTTTCTGTTATCGGGACGCACATAAAAATATCGTTCTTTTTCCTTATATATAACACCGACAATAACCTTGTTTCCGCGTTCAAGCACCTTGGTTATATGACCTTGTCGGTGACCTTTTGCATTGTCGTTATCGTCAATATGAACGATAACTCTGTCGCCGTTTATAGCGTCACCCATATCGTCACCGGAAATAAATATGTCACTTTCGTTTTCGTCGTCACATATTACAAAACCGAAAAATCCTTTTGCATTACAGACAAGTTTACCTACTACCGTTGAGTTTTCTCCCTCAATGCTCATATATCTGCCTTTTTTAGTCATATATATTTTACCCTCAATACAAAGTTCGGTTAATATATCGCGAAGTTCTTCCTCATCTTCCGCCGGTACGTCAAGTACAGTCATCAATTCGGCAAATTTAAGCGGAATATATTCTTTTGAACACATATATGAAAGTATCTTTTCTTTTCTGTCCATTTCTCTCTCCTATTTTTGTCAATTTAATTCCAAACAATTCTTTACTTATAATTATTCTATAACAAATATGTAATATACGCAAGTATTTTATACCTATGATTAATCTGATTGTAACCTTTTTGTTACATTATAGTAATATAATTTTTATTGACGAAAAGGTTGTATAGCGATATAATAACTTTATGCTATTTTATAATGGGTTTTAATGAGCAAATAGAACCCAACAAAGAAAGGAATGGATACGCAAATGAAAAAGAAGAGCATTATCACTCTTTGTTTCGTTGTTGTATGTGCCATTTTGCTTAACTATGTAGCCTTTATAGGTTTTAACATAGCTGGTTTTTCATATGGCGGTATGTTCGGCGAAACAGGTATCAAAAAGGGCATCGACTTAGCCGGAGGTTCAGTTATAACTTTCCAAGCTGATTCAGACGCTCCGACCGACGACCAAATGCAGGTTGTCGAATCAATTTTCCAAACTCGTATGACTAATGCGGGATATACAGAAGCACGTATATCTCAAGGCGAAGGCGGAAAAATTACTGTTGAAATACCTTCAGTATTTGAAACAGACCAAGCTGCAAGCCTACTTGGCGATACAGCAAAACTTACATTTAACGATGCTGACGGCAACGTAATTCTTGACGGTGCTACAGACATCAAGAACGCTTCTTACCAATACGGTAAGACTTCACAGACAGGTTCGGCTCAATCTTACGTTCAGGTTGAATTTAATGCTGAAGCAAAGCAAAAGTTTGCCGACGCAACTAAGGCTGCTGCCGCAAGATCAAGTGAAGGCAAAAACTACATTTCAATTCAAATGGACGGAAAAGATATTTCTTCTCCGAGAGTTTCAGAAGAAATCAATTCTGACTCATGCATAATTTCAGGTGATTTCACTCCTGAAACCGCACAAGACCTTGCTAACAAGATTAAGTCTGGTCAACTTCCGTTTGATATGAAAGTTATCTCTCAAGAAACAGTAGGTGCCGAACTTGGTGCAAACGCACTTCCTACAAGCCTTTTGGCTGCTGCAATCGGTATCATTCTTATAATGATCTTTATGGTTATTATGTACAGAATTCCTGGTCTTATCGCAGATATTTCATTGTTAATATATGTCGGACTTATCGGTTTGGCAATGGGTATATTCCATGTTAACCTAAGTCTTTCAGGTATTGCCGGTATCGTTCTTTCAATCGGTATGGCGGTCGATGCTGACTGTATCATATTTGAAAGAATGAAGGAAGAATTAAAAGTTGGTAAAACTATCAGAGCGTCTGTTTCGGCAGGTTTTGATAAGGCATTCTCAGCAATCCTTGACTCTAACATTACAACAATCATTTCTTGTGTAGTTCTTTACATCTCAGGTATCGGTGCAGTTACCGGTTTTGCTACTACACTTGGAATCGGCGTTATTTTGAGTATGTTTACTGCTATCGTTATCACAAAGTTCCTTCTAAAGCAACTTGTAGGTATCGGTATCGAAAACAGAAGTCTATTCTATAACGCAAAAGCAAAAAAAGGAGGTGCGGAAGAATAATGAAAGATTTGACTAAAAACAGATGGAAATTCGTGCTTATCCCCGCACTAATTGTTATTGCCGGTATTGTTCTATATATCGTACACGGCGGATTTAACTTCGACGTTGAATTTATGGGCGGTATCAGAATGCAAGTTAATATGCACACTGATTTCGACAATAAAGAAGTCGCTGACTTAATCCAAGAAAAAACTGTTGATACTGTATCAGCAAAAGTTCAAACAGGTGACAATCCTCAGGTTGCAGTAATCAAAACTCCTCCTGTTGACGAAACTGTTAAGACTGAAATTTTCAATGCACTAAAAGATAAGTATAATCTTTCAGATGATGATTTACTTTCAGTATCATCTGCATCAGCAAGTTTCGGTAACGAAATTCAAAGAAAAGCTTTGCTTTACACATTGCTTGCTATAATCTGTATCTTGATTTACATTGCAATTCGTTTCGAGTGGAGAAGTGCTATTATGGCTGTTATAGCTCTTGCAATCAACGTACTTATCATGGCTGCGATTTATGCTATAACAAACATTCCGCTTAATACAAACTTCATTGCGGCAATGCTTACTGTTGTAGGTTATTCTATCAATAATACAATCGTTATCTTTGACAGAATTCGTGAAAACACAAAGTCACGTAAGAAGAATGAAACTATTTCAGAAATGGTTAACAGAAGTGTTTTTGAAACAATGGGTCGTACAATCAACTCAACAATAACAACACTAATTACAATCGTTCTTATTTACATTCTTGGTGTATCTGCAATCAAGGAATTTGCTCTTCCTCTAATCGTAGGTATCCTTGCAGGTGCATACACATCAATCTTTATTGCCAGCACATTCTGGGCTTCATGGAAAGAATCAGATATGAAAGCTAAAGCAGCTGCTGCTCAAGAAAGAAAAGCAGCAAAGAAAAATAAGTAATTGATGTTACAAAAATAACCGTTCGATACGAACGGTTATTTTTTTGCCTTATTTTAAAAATACTATTTGTTTTTTTTAATTTTTATTATGTTTCTTTAAACAACTTTTTCCTCACCATTGCATATGCAATTAACACCGCAATACCTGTTATAACCCACGAAACAGGATACACATTCATCAGCATTTCAAAACTTCTGAACTTATTGAATACGGTGTATATCCATATTAATCTAAACACACACGACCCCAATACAGTAAGCACCGCCGGAGTCATTGAATATCCCAATCCCCTCAATGCCGCACCGCCTATTTCATACGAGCTTGCCAAACATTCAAACAACAATACGTGGACCATTCTTATTGACGCATATTCAAGAACGGCTTTATCAGTAGTATAAATTTCTGCGAAGAAGTCACGCCACACAACAAATATAGTACTCATCAATCCGCATATAACCACACTTGAAATCATACTGTATACGAATATCTTTTTACAACGTTTAAAATTTCTTGCACCGTAATTTTGACTTGTAAATGTCACTGCCGCTTGTACGAATGCACTAATTGTAAAATATGTAAAATACTCAAAATTCAATCCTGTAGCAGAGCCGGCAACTGCATCAGAGCCGAAACTGTTTATAGCAGTCTGTATACAAACATTTGAAACAGAGAACACAACTCCTTGCAATCCCGCCGGTACACCTATTTTGATAACTTTTATCAATTCGCTTTTCTTTATTTTTAATTTATTAAGCCTTAATCTGATTGTTTCTTCTTCATTCATCAGAAAACAGATTATAAGCACCGCACTCACACCGTCGGCTATTACTGTTGCAATCGCCACTCCCGCTACGCTTAATTTAAATACTATTACAAACAGCAAATTAAGACAGGCATTTATTACTCCAGATATAATCAGACAATATAGAGGTCTTTTTGTATCACCTTTACTTCTTAAAACAGCTGCTCCAAAATTATATATCATCAAAAACGGCATTCCCAAAAAGTAAATGTGCAAATACAATACCGCTAAATCTATTACATTTTCGGGTGTTCCCATAATTTCAAGAATAGGTCTTGCAATCATCAATCCTAACACAAGCAGAAATACACCGCTTATAAGCGAAACTATCATTACAGTATGAACTGCATCTTGAATTTTTTCTGTTTTCCCCTGCCCTATATAATTTGCTATGACAACATTCGCACCGACTGAAATTCCCACAAACAGATTTATCAGCAAGCTTATAACCGAACTGTTACTTCCAACCGCCGCCAGAGCCTCACTGCTCGCAAACCTTCCGACAACCGCCACATCAACCGAATTAAACAGTTGCTGCAATATACTGCTTATCGCTAACGGAAGTGCAAATAATAAAATTTTATTAAAAATACTTCCATTCAGCATATCCATCTGATTTGATATACCTTTACTCTTTTTCATTACATACATTCCTCCAAATATTTTAACTACTACTATTATAGCACATATGTATAAAATTAGAAAGTTAGTCTTGCACAAAAATAGCAGAAGAATTTAATCTTCTGCTATTTATATTAACGTAAATATTATTGTACGTTGTATGTAGTCATAATATATCCGGCACTTGAAACAAGTTTTCTCAAAAATAATTCAGATAAATTATTTTTCATATGTACCGTTGCTAAATTTTGACTTAAATCAACTTCTGCCCATACGCCGTCCTCACTGTTAAGTGTATTTTCGACTCTCGCTTTGCAGTGATTGCAAGTCATTCCGTCTATGCCTATCTGAACACAGTACGGATAATGTGACACATCTTTATCCTCAACCTTAATTTTCTTAACGTGTTCGATTTCAGCGCCGCAACACCCCGAAGTCAGTTTTTTAGCATAACTTCTAATAGCTATAACCGCTATAACTATCAATACTGCTACTATAATCGCTGTACTCATAATATATCTCTCCTTTGCTTTAAATCACAATTAAGGTTAGTATCCTCTAACCTTAATTAGTTTAGCACAACTAACCGATTTTGTCAATATTTCTTGATTTTTTTCAAAAAAAGAAATCAAGCTTAGTTTTTAAGCTTGATTTCCGAATTGCATTTCTATTCTATATTTTTAACCAATCTCACATTGTCCATCTGTACCCATTCATTTGCGTGAGCGTCCGAATATAGTCCTACTGTACATTTTCCGTCTGTCACTTTTATATCTGTTGCAACAACAATTTCTTTCCAATCATCAATATTTGTTTTAACGGAATATGTTTTCTTTTCGTCACCGCTTTGTGCGTATACATTACATACATTTTGTCCGCCACTGCTTTTTACCCACGCAGTCATTGTATACGTTCCGTTAGGTAAATCAGTTATTTCTTGATACAAATCTGAAATATAATCTTCCGGTGCAGTTTCCTGTATTACAAAATTACCGCTATCAACCTTTCCGCGCGCATTGGATACAGAATAATTGCCGACATTGTCACGTACTTTCCAACCTGTTGGTGTTGCTGTTATTTTTCTGTCCGCCTCAAATTCTGGATTGGAAATATAGTTATTGCCCTCTCCGACTTCCCAAGTACCTTTTTCAGCGTCCAACTTCCATTGATGAAGATTGTTAAAGTACGGTTTGCCTTCTTTATCAAATGATAGCGGTACCCATTGATTATATCCGATTCCGTTACCTGCAAAATCGCCCCATCTGTCACCGCAATAAATAATCAAATCGTTTTCACTTCCGTGAATCGTTGTATAGAAGCCTGCTTGCGAATTGTGAGCAAAACTATCTCGTGTGTTATTCATTATATATGGAAGTCCCATATCTTTATTATAATCGCCCAAAATGCTGTCAGACTGCATTACATACACTCTTGACGAATTCCAGCCGTATAAATCAGAGCCTGTATAATAGTAATTGCTGTTATATTTAAACATACAATTACCCTCTATACCTGTTTTGTCTTTCTTATCCACTTTGCCGTTTTCATCTATGTAACTGCCGTCTTCATCATAGAAAAGCATTTTGATATTTTCTTCGTCTATATCCAAAAAGTCTGATTCTCTAAGCGGAATTACATATTGATAAGCACGTCCGTTTGCACTTGAGCATATTATATATGCTTTGCCGTTATCATCTTGGAACAAAGTTTGGTCACCTGTAACATCATTTTGAATTGGCAACGTTTTTTGAATATGGTCAATCTTAAACGGTCCTTCAGGCTTATCACTTACCGCATAAACCATACCCGGTGCATATTGAGAAATTAACACATATTTTTTCGTGTTTTCATTATAAACAACACCCATTCTGCCAACCCAACCGTTCGGTTCACCGGTAAGAGGATAACCCTCAAACTTCCAATTCACCAAATCGTCCGACGAATAACAAGTAAATGTTTCGTAAGCGGCATTTCCCGCTTTACCGTTTTCGGGATTTTTAGCATATATATCCGCTTCTTTATATTTTACACCATACCAATAATATTTGTCACCAAACTTTTGAATACAACCGCCCTGTGAATATATATAATTGCCGTCAGTGTCTTTAAAAAATGTATCGTTTGTGATAGTGTTGTCAGATGTATTGACATTAACCGCACATTTTGCGGTTTGCTTACCGTCAGAAGTTGAAACCGTAATTGTAGTTTTGCCCTTGCCTTTCGCCGTAACAACTCCGTCTGTCACGCTTGCAATATTTTCGTTGTCAGATTTCCAAACCAAGTCGGAATTTTCAATATTTGTCGATAACGGATAAACCGAATCTATCTCGGTTAACTCTATACTTGTTTTATTCAATGACAGTCGCTCGGATTTTTTGTCGGTCACTGTGACTTTACATTCGTCCGTAAGTATTCCGTCCTCTGATGATACAGTAATTGTAGCATTGCCGTTTGACACAGCTGTTAAAATACCGTTTTCGCTTACTTTTACTATTGATTCGTCAGAACTTTTCCATGATACCTTATTGTCATACGCAAATTCCGGCATAATAACGGCGTCCAATATTTTATTTTCATCATCGACATTCATTGTCACATTATGCTCTGATAATGTCAGACTTTTTGCTTTGCCGATTGACGTATCTTCATTTTTACTGCTGTCGTTGTTATATTCAATTTCTTGTGTCTTTGAACGCAAATTATCGTCTTCGAGCAAATATGACTTCACTGTATATTTGCCGTAACCGCTCACATTTTCAAAAGTTCCCGATGTTGAATTGTTTTTAAAACCGATAAGTTTATTATTCTCGTCATACAGTGCCACGCCAAACAGCTTACCGCCTTTATAATCGGCTGAATAACTTATTGCACCGTCACCGTCAATGCCTGTCATAAGACGTGATATGTACCCATCGGCTTCTTTCAATACAACATCATCAACATAAACGTCCACTTTGTCCCACAAATTAAAATATGCTAAATAATCTTGAGTATTGTTACATTCAAATTCGATTGTATGCTTTGTCCAATCAGTATTTACCGATATTTCTTTCGTTTTTACTGGATAACTTCCCGGCCAATCCTGTGAACCGTCAAAGAAACCTGCATTTACAATACAATCCTCTTTCGCTTTTATATAAAATTCAAGTGTGTATGTCACATTTCTTTTCAGTTCAACTCTCTGTGCAACAACGGCACTGTTGAAATGAAGTGCCTTTTCACCGCTGTGCACTTCGTCTGTTGTACAATCGGCAGAGTTTTCATTTTCATAAACCCAACCGTACCTACCTGAAAAACGCCAACCGTTTGTTCCGAGTAATTCAGTTTCAAAGCTATCATTTTTTATAAGATTTTCCGCCGCATATGCCGAAGTCGTGCATAACGCGGTTATCAGTAATGCAGTAACGATTTTTACTTTATTTTTCATTTAACAATCTCCTTTTGTATTCATTGTTAAAATTTTATCACATTTCTTTGAATTTTTAAAGAGTTTTTTGCAAAAAAGAACGGATATAATTAAATATCCGTTCTTTAAATATCAGTTTTTTATAACAATTATTCAGTGAATATATATGTTTCTCCTGCACTTGCATTTTCAATAGTATACTTGCCGTCTACAAACTTTATATTCTCACCGTTTAATTTTAATATATTATCTTTTTCGTAACCGATTGTAATATTACCGTCAACAGTCGGTGTAATCTTTATTTCCGTTGCTTTATTATCACTCCATTTAATAGATACTTCTGCACCGTTTTTAGCCTTAATACCGCTTATTTCACCGCTATTCCATTCTGTAGGCAATGCAGGAAGTATGTAAACAGTTCCCGTCTGTGACTGCATAAGAAGTTCCATAACACCTGCCGCCGAACCGAAATTACCGTCTATCTGGAACGGTGCGTGTGTATCAAACAAATTAGCATATGTTTTTTGTGCTAATTGATAACGGAATAATTCAAGTGCTTTATCGCCGTCAAGACATCTCGCCCAAAGTAAGAATTTATTCGAGCATGACCAACCTGTTGAATCATCACCTCTGTTTTCAAGTACTACTTTCGCACCGTTTAACAATTCCGGTGTGTCACGATTTATAAGTGTTCCCGGGTACAAACCAACAAGATGTGAAATATGTCTGTGTACAGGGTCACCCAACGTTTTTCCGTTTGCGTCTGTATTATAGCTTGTTTCTTCTTTCCATTCCTTAATCTGTCCGTCACCACCTATTTCCACAGGTATTTCAAGATGATTTCTTATTTCTTTCCACGCACTCACCTTATCGGTATCAACACCTAATATTTCTGCCGCTTTTATAGTATAATCGTACATACCCGCAACAAGCTGTAAGTCATATTTTATACCTTCCTCTGTTGGTCCTTGCTCCGGTGAACGACCTTCCCAAGTAGTATAATAATATCCGTCAGGATACTTCTCAGTATCTGTTGTAGTTCTGCGTTGATTTTGATACAAATACTGCGTATAGAAATTTGCCGCTTTTCGCATTATCGGATATAATTCGTCCGCCAAAAGTTGTTTATCGCCCGAAGTCTGATACAAATCCCACAGATTATACATAAGCCATGCGGTATTACCTGCCGACTGAATATTTGTTGAGCCTGTCATATCTGTTGTACCCATTATCGCTTGCTTTGTGTGCATAATAAATACATCATCTTTATCATCTGTACTGTCTGCAAACGTCATCTTGCCGTTTTCAAACGTATACGATTTCGGAGTAACTTTATACATATTTTTAGCCGTTATACGTCCTGCCGGAATTTGTGAATTAAACCAACCTATAAGTGATTTACCGCTGTCAAGAAGATTTGCACCGCCTGCAAACCAATAGTTCATTTCCATATTGATATTAATACAGTAACACGAACCCCATATTTCAGCGGTTGACTGACACCACTTACCTTGAAGTGTTGACGGCATAGTTGTAGAACGCGATGATGAAATCATTAAATATCTTGCATAATTGTAATGAAGTTCTTCAAGGTGCTTATTTAGATTTGCATACGCACTTTCATCATATGAAACGACTGTCTTATTATCAACAGATTTTGTGGTTACTGTGTTTTTATATGATAATTGCAATTCATTTGTAGGTACTGAACATATTTCATTATTATCCGTCAAACTAAATTGTACTTTGTCGAATTGCTCTTTATAATCTTTTATATGTTCATTTTTCAATTCTTCATAAGTTAATTCAGACGCACCTTGTATTCTTTTTTCTGCTTTTCTGACAGCCGCTTTAACTCCTTGTGTATTCTTATACGGTGTTTTTGACATATTGACAGTTCCGTCTGCATTAAGTTCAAAATGAGTCGGGTCATAATCTGTTGCCGCCGCTACAAGTATTGTTACACCTGTACTGTCAGATACATTAACTGAATTATATCCGTCTGTCACTGTACCGTCATCGGCAATAACTTTTATAATGGTGCAATATTCCAAATCGGATTCTTGATTCCATGCCGCATTACCGCCCGATGAATACGGTTCACTGTCTTTTAATTTACCGACAATTTTAATCTCACCGTTATTTACGGTTACATTACCCGAGTGCATTGAAACAGGTTTTACGTCAAACTTCAAATCATCACCTGTGTAACGGAATACAAGTACTTCTTTAGGATAGCTTGCGAAATATTCTCGATTGAAATTTTTATTATCATATTCGTATCTCACATGAGCAACAGATTCGTCAATGTTGAGGTCACGGTAATAATTATTGACAGTCGCACCTTTCGGCATATTGAAATCAACAAAAATATTACCGACGCTCATATAACCGTTTATGCCTTCACTCATTTTACTGTTTACAGTATTTGAATTAACTTCTGTTTGAGTTCCTCTGTATCCTGCCGCCCAGAAAGTTTCTTCATTAATCTGAATTTGGTCTTTGTCAGGAAGTCCGAAAATCATACCGCCCATATATCCGTTTCCGATAGGCAATGCTTGTTGCTCCCAATCCGCACCGTCACGAGCGTAGATACTGTTATTTGCCCCATTGGCACTTGCAAGAAACGCACCTGTCTTGTACCATAGTGCATTATCGGCAGTTGCACCTTGATAATTATTGTCATATGTATAATTTACATTCAAAGTTGATACATCAACTAAATTCGGATCAATTCCATACGGTACACTACTTGGTGATATGACACCTGCACCCATACCAAGTCCCGATTTTGCACCTGTCAACCAATCGGAAACAAGCGGAATATTGGAATATTCACCTGTTGTTGTATTAAATATTTCATCTGATACAACTTCACCGATTTCACTTTCATCATTTCCACCTATCTCTGTAAACACTGTTGCTAAAGGCGTCATACTATTAAAATCACTCCACAATAAAATCTTTATATCAGTTCCGTTTATTATTTTTATATCCGATAAGTCAATTTTATTTTTCCCTTTTTTAAGTTTCACTGCTTTATCGTTTATTTGCTTTAATATTCCGTCTTTATATTGAGCTATTATAAGTGTTGTATTCGTTTCGCTTTCGCTCTTATTTTGCATTACAATAGCTGTATTCAAGTTTTCGTCAATTTTTGTGACCTTTACAATATCATATTCATTATCGCTTGTTGAATACTCATCATCTGCTTTTGCTATATATACCTTTACGAATGATGCTTTTTCAAAAGCAATATCAGTGTTTATCTTCTGTACTCCGTCAGTCAATTCACCGATAGCAATTTTGTTTTCTTTGATTAGCTTTTTATTTTCATCAAATACTTTCACAACGGCAATATAGTCGTTTGTACTGTCGATTTTTTTATCAACAATTATTCCGTCTATACCTCTTGCATTTTTTACATCTGTTTCACCGTTTTTCAATAACAGCCCTTTTACTTCATACGGACAATTTTCAGAATTGTTTGTTCTGACTGTCACTTCAAATTCATCAGTTACTTCCGACGTTTGAACAGATGATACGGTAAGCGTTGCTTTGATTTTCACAATACCGTCAGCGGCACTGTCTGAAACAGTAAGTGTGCCGTCGTTTGATATTGACACTCCTTCTGTATTATCGACTATCTCCCATTTTGTATCACGAGCAGGAATAACCACACCGTCTGCGATTGGAATTGCCATATACTTTGATGTTCCGCTATGTACGACTTCATCACCGTAAATTTCAACTGCATTCGCATTGCCGAGTGACTTAAGTACTAAATTTATAGATTTTTTTATTCCGCCACATTCTGCCGAAACTGTTACTGTTCCGGCAGTTGCAGACGGAGTAATTGAGAGAGAACCATTATTATCTATTGATACACCGTTATATCCGTTTACCGAATAAGTGATATTTGCCGTTGTATCCTCACTTCCTTTTGAAACAATCTCTGATTTGTCTTTTTCTGTTGTAATGCTCTTATAAACTTTCGCAGTATACTGAACTGTTTGATTTTCTGACGTTATATACTTTTCAGTTGTGTCAGATGTAATTTCCAACATATCTGCCGTATCTGCTATTTCAATTTTTGAAATTGCTATTGAGCTCCATTTTCCAAAAGCAAAATCAATCTGCGATGTTTGATTAGATAATTTTACTGTTGTTGTGTACCACTTATCAAATTCACAATTTGATTGTACATCTATTTTTTCACCGTCGATTGACATTGTGTTTTCATTACCGGCACTTCTATTTGTACTTCCGTTGTTAGTCGAAGTCGGTTTTGCATATGTTATCTTTACATATTTGCCCGACTCTATCGGATTGTCAAATTTAAGCGTCATTGATGTGTTACTGTTTCCGCCTGTCCCCATAAACAAATAATAACCGTTATCGCTAAGTCCCATTCCAAGCGGATAATATCCTGTTCCAGTTTTAGTTGTTGAGTTCATTATTGCAACATTACTATAGTTTGAACCGCTTGTTGATATGCTCAATCCCGTATCGGCAATCTTTGTTTCAGATAATGATGATGTATTAAATGCTTTTGCCTGATTAAACGTACTGCCAAATGTATATGTTGACTTTTCTAACATTACATTATAAGTTTCATTTGTTTTTTCAGCCGGCATTTTCTCTGCTTTTACAGGTAATATACCTATTGAAGTGTAAAGCATTGACACCGACAGTATACATGAAATCAATTTCTTCTTCATCGTTTATTCCTCCATAAACATTTTATCTGTTAATTGTATTTTAACATAACCAATATCAATTTGTGTATCTAAAAGTCACATCTTTTTATCAAAAAGTCAGATTTATATATTTACAAAACAATAAATATTTCTTATAATACTTTTAGAGGTGATATATATGGGAGAAAATCCACACAGTCAAAATCAACTGCTCAATCAATACATTTCAAAATTAGAAATAAGATTTATTTTAATAGACAACGGCTTATGTCCCGATTGGTCAAGAGAAGAACATACTCGTATGAGAGATTGTTTTTATTTAATATTAGACGGTCAAGGTAAAATAACGGTAAACGGTAAAGAATTTTATCCAAATAAAGGCGATATGGTACTGTTGCCGAAAAATTCAAGGGTATCGCTATACTCCCAAAACGAAACTTGCTACAATAAATATTGGTGTGATTTTTTTGCAACAATTAACGGCAAGTCGCTATTTGATATAATTGATTTCCCGTATGTTGTTCATATTGAAAATCCGGATTATGTAAAATCGCTCTTTAATAAATTAAGCGAACTCAGATTAAAAAATGACGCAGTATCTGCTCTGATGATAAAATCAATTTTGATTGAGCTTTTAGCAATATTTTTGAGTTTCGATAAAGCTAAACCACACAATGAAATACAAGATGATGAATTTGTCAAATTTATAAATGACTATATCAAAAATCATATTCACGAAAAAATTTCCGTAAAGTCCCTTTCAAATTTAATGGGATTTAATGAGAAATACTTTATATCGATTTTTAATAAACATTTCGGCATAACTCCCGCACTTTACATTAAACATATGCGTTTGGAAACCGCCAAATATGATTTACTGTATACAGACCATTCTATCGCCTTTATAGCCGATACAATAGGCTTTTCCACAATTCAAAAGCTATCTAAAGATTTTAAAGAATATACAGGCTTTACGCCAACCGAATTCAGAAAAACATTCAAATAGACCCAGCATTTTTGATGGGTCTATTATTTTAATCGTTAAAATTTTCTACAAACCGCATAAATACCGCTGCCGCCTCTGCTCTTGTGGCATTGTCTTTCGGATTAAGTGTTATGTCTGTTTTTCCGACCATTAATCCACTGCCTGCCGCCCATTGCATTGACGGAATTGCATATTCAGAAATATCGTTATAATCATCATATGAAAGTATATTTGTGTTATCTCCCACTTGTGTATCTATCTTCTTGTAATTTGCGTATCTGTACAAAATCGCTGCCATTTGTTCTCTTGTAATATCTGCGTTAGGATCAAATTCTGTTGCCGATATTCCTGCCACTATACCGTTAGTGCTTGCCCAAGCAACTGCTTTTTCATAATATGCACCGCTTGGAACATCTTCAAATTTACATTCGCCTTCCTCATTTTCACCGTCTATTCTATGTAGAATAGCAACAAACATTGCTCTTGAAAGGTTTGTGTTCGAAAAAAAAGATAGCACAAAACAGCCATCATACCATTCTATGCTATTATATAAAAAAGCGACACTTATTAATACAAGTGTCGCTAAAACCTGTCGACATTTTGTTGACAGGCTCTTTTTATCTTTCAACAGTCTTACTTTCTACATTACACAACGGTTTTAAATTTCTGTTCCACAACATCGCCTTTATCGTGTAACTCTTGCTTTCGTTTTTGATATTTATATTATCTCTGTTTTTGTCGCTTATCGCAACCACATTACCTCTGTCATCATATACGGCAACATAAAACTTTGCATTTGCAATATCTGTTCTGTATTCAACATCATACTTTAACATTGAATTTTCTATCGTACCGTCTACTTTTGAGATATAGTTCTTACTGTCGGCTTCTGTTCCGTCAGCATATGTTTCAAAATTAATATTCTCTACAAATACGCCGTAATACGGTGCGTCCGGCGTATATTTTTCCGTATAGCCTTTAGCCGAAATATCAAATTTATTCTCTTTCGGATATGGCACAGACACGATGTATTTACCGAATCTGTCAGTGGAAACGTTATATTTTTCACCGTTTACCGTAAATGTTATTTCTGTATTTTTAACAATGCCTTTATCATTGCTGACTGTACCTGTTATATTAATTTTGTCGCTTGCGTTTGTATTGTATTTCATCGCCTTTTGTCCTTCAACTGCTTTTCCGTCAAAATCAAATATAGTCGAATTCGGCACAACATTGCCTTGAGTTGTATCGGTTGCCTCATCTATCGCCCAACCGATTTTACCCGTTCCGCCGTCATATACCATTACCGGATCCCAATACAAATCACCTATACATCTGCCGCCAAGCACCTGTTTCAGCTTTGCATACAATTCCGTCAAAAACGCTCTTTGTCCCGATTGAGTTTCACCGTAAATATTTTGATAATATCCACTGTCCTGAAGTTGACCGTCCCAACCGTCAGGCTTTGTTTCGTTCCAGTTGTAACCCGTTTCCATTATTATAACATCTTTATCATAACGATTTATAAGTGTATTGAATTCATTCACAACATCATCAATCGAAATAGACTTAGTGTAATACGGATAATACGAAACACCGATTACGTCAAAATCAATATTTGCAAGCGCATTAATAAAGGTCTTTCTTCTGCTCAAAAGTTCACCGCCGTGGTCACTGTGAAGAACAATTTTACTTTCCGGTGACGTTTCGCGAACAGCCCTTGCACCTGCATTTACAAAACGGGTAAGATAATCACTTTTGTTGTAGAACCCGTTATTGTTCTTATGGTTGTTGTAAAGCAATCCGTACTGCATTTCGTTACCTATCGAAACATATTCAGGACAAGTTCCCTGTTCGATTAATTTAAGCATCATATCCTTTGTAAATTCGTATATTTTACCCTCAAGATATGTTGCAAGCTCATCACCCGTTAGATTATTTTCCTCAATATACGGACGCCAATCATATGGAATAAGCTGATTTTCACCGTCCGACCAAGTATCAGAATATGCAAATGTAAATTCTATCTGCATACCTTTATCCTTTGCACGTCTTGCCATTGCCAGACAGTCGTCGGGATCTTGATAGCCTTCAGGCAAATAATACTCGTTTCCGTGACCTTTTCCCGGATTGTTTAAAACTCTGATTCTTGCAAAATTAAAGCCGTTTTCAGCCATAATTTGAAGTGCATCACCCTCTTGACCGTTTTCGTCATAGAATTTGCCGCCCCTGTCTTCTACATATGTAAGCTTTGAAATTTCTCCGCCTTTTAAGAAAGGTATTCTGCTCTCCTCCGACTTTGCAAAAGACAATTTGTCAAGAGTAAGAGTTTGCGAGCCTTTTATATAAAGTCCTATATCACATTTTCCGTCCTCTACGATAATTCCCGGCACTGTAACCTTGCTCTCATTGTCACTTATCGGTATTGACGTTGACGCCATTGTGTGACCGTTTGTTTTGGCATACAAATAGCAAATACCGTCCGTTGTGTCGTTAGTCAAATACGCATTTAGTGTATATGTTCCGTTTTCCATATTTCCGACCGTTTGACTGATTTGCGCCTCGTAATCTGTACCGCTTGCGTTTAACCTGCCGTCAGATACTGTCATATTTTCACTGTTTGTAATAGTCCAATTTACATCACCGTCAGAAAATGACGCATTTTTTATTGTATTATCATCATCGCCTATTACAATCTTCGGTGCATTACCGCTGTTTGTACATGAACCGATGTTCCAGTTTGTGTTGTTGTTCTGCGACTTAACGTCTATTCTAAACGCAACATTTTCCTTATCCTTGATTGATTTTATATAGTCTGTCACATCAATTTTAAATTCACCTGTATTTGATGGTGATGTGAACGACATAATTTCTTTTTCGGTATATGTCGGTGCAACAGTGTATTGCATACCGTTTTCAAAAGCCGAATAATCAGCCTCATATAAGTATGCCGTTCCCGAATTTGTGACAGAAGTTGTATCGAGTACAAGTTCTGCCTTGCCTACATTTTCCGCATTGAAATTTTCAGGCAATTCAAAACCCATATATGCCGCCGTTTCCCATCCTGACCAACCGTGAATACGCAAATCATACGTTGTACTGTCGCTTTCGGTCGCTCGCCATTGTGCTGTTTTGACTGCAGTTATTGCTGTATTGCTTGTCGGTTTGTCACTTTTCTCCGCAAAAGACGTAACCGCAAACATATTGCATAGCATAGCTGCCGTTGTTAGTAAGGTAAATAATTTTTTCATTTCCTTCTCCTTATATTTAATTAATATAATGCCGCACCGACGATACCTGCATCGTTAAACAATTCTGCCGCGGTTATTTCGGTTTTATCAAGGTATTTATTATAATCATACTTATAAACAAATTCTCTTACTCTGCTTATAAACGGCTCACCCTCTCGGCTGATACCGCCGCCGATTACAACCTTTTTCGGTTGGAATATATTAATTACATTCACCAATCCCTCTGCAACGTATTCAATATATTTTTCTACAACCTTTAATGCGGTTTCATCGCCTTTATCAGCCGCACGAAAAGCCGTTTGTCCGTTTATAACTGTTTCTTTTGACATTATGCTTTCGGGATTATTTTTTATCGCAGCTTTTGTCTGTGCAACAAGTGCGGTAGCTGACGCATATTTTTCCCAACACCCTTTTCGACCGCACGAGCATTGTACACCGTCTTTTATCAACGTAGTATGACCGATTTCACCGCCTGCACCGTTAAAACCGTTATATATCTTGCCGTTTATTATAATCCCGGAGCCTATTCCCGTTCCGAGAGTTATACAAATAAAGCTATCCGCCTTACTTCCCGAGGCGATATATTCGCCGTATGCCGCTGCATCGGCATCATTTAATATTTTAACCGATACACCGCACTTTTCCTCAATCGGCTTTACACTTACTTTATCAAAATTAAGATTGCACGCAAACATAATCATTCCCTTTTCGGAATCAACCGTTCCGGGTACGCCTATACCTATTTTTTCAACCTGTGATAATTTAATATTGCTTTCATCACAAATTTTTTCGCACAAATCGGCGATATTATCAATTATCGCACTTTCCCCACGTTCAACCTCTGTCGGCACTGATATTTTCTTAAATATTTTACCGTTTTCGTCAACCAAGCCTCCGGCAATATTCGTACCGCCCAAATCTATTCCTATATAATACTTCATTTTCTCCACTTCCTCTTTTTTGTTATATTATATTCTAAATGCTAAAAAAAAACAAGCTTTTACTAGCAAAAAAATCTGAGCAAACCAAATACGATTTACTCAGATTTTTTCTCTTAGGGAAGTCTATTTAAATTATAGCGCTGCTACAATTTTACCTAATCCGTTACACGATGTAACTGCGTCATCATCAGGCGAATCATTTGCGATTACGCTTTCATATGCAAGTTTTGCACCCGAATCTGTAACTCGTTTTTCCCATTCACGCATCCATTCGCCGTCACCCCAACCGTATGAGCCGAACAATGCTACATTTTTACCCGAAAGATTACCCTCAAGTTCTGCGAAAAACGGTTCAAATTCGCCCTCTTCAAGTTCTTCAGCACCCATTGCCGGACAGCCCAAAATCAAGTTATCATAAGACTTTGCCTCATCAGCTGTTATTTGGTCGACTGAAAATAGTTTTGTATCTGCATTAACCTCTTTTGCACCTTCAAATATTGCATTTGCCATTACCTCGGTATTACCTGTACCACTCCAATAAATAATTGCTGTTTTGCTCATTTGTATGAACCTCCTCAAAAAATAATTATTAACAAACTGCCCTTTGCAGTTATGCTATACAAAATAAATCTGTTAGAGTTCTTCCCTCATTAATTCTTTTAATTACTGCCTTACGGCATTTATTATAACGACAGAATAATTTTTTTGCTTGCTCTGTGTTCTCATAAACTTTCCATTCACCTGTCAAAAGACAGCCTTGGTGTTTATGATTTATAAAACCGTATATATCATGCAAAGGATAACCGAGAAATGCTCCGATTTCGTGCGGAAATTCCTTGTTCATCAATCTTTGTGCATATATCCTTGACTTTAGTATTGCCAAATATTTTGTTAATGAAAACTCTTTCGGATAACCGTTATCGCACAAAAACGATTTTATATCCTCTCTTTGCAGATATTCACACAGTTTCTGCTTTCGATATACCATAACAAGCACACGTTCACCACATTCGCACAAAACATCTATGTAAATATCATTTTTATTAAGCTGTTCATTAAGAGTTTTGACTTGACACGCTATATTCGGATTGTCACTCTTACTGCACGAGGCTATATTAGACGGTTTTATACCCGCAAATGCCGGTGCACAATGATATGCTAAAATATATTCTGTCGGCATAAATTTTCTCCTTTATAATTAGTTTAGACTAACCCAATATTAAAAAAATTTATACTGCTTTGCAGAAACATTCTGTAAGTGCATCATTCAATGCACAAGCACTTGATGAATTACAATGCTTTATAATTGCACCCGACTTTTCAGCCTGACCTGACGCAACTCTTACCATTTTATGTGCTACCGTTCCTGTGAACACAATAACTATATCCGGATTGCCTATCTGATTTTTAAAATCCGCAGGACATTGCGTAAACACTTTACATTTACATCCGAATTTTTTGCATATTTCTTTATATCGGCAGTGCATTCTGTCGTGACCGCCTACTATTACAATACTCACTTAACACACCTCTTATTCTTAGTTAGTATAAACTAACGGCAGATTAAATATATATGGTTAGTTTTCACTAACCATATATATACTACCATACATAAATTATTTTGTCAACAATTTTATTATATTTTTTTAAATCTCGCTGTTTTCTTCTGTATCATTATCGCTTCCGAAGAAAATAGTTGCGAAAAAGTCTTTTATTATAAGTCCTATTCCCTTTTTCTCAACTGTCGACGACGCATTCAAATCAAGATCCGCTATAACTTCACCGTCACGGCTTATTGTCATAGTTCCTATTTTTTGTCCTGCCTCTATCGGTGCGGTAATCGTTTCGTCTATTTTTATTTCCTTGGTAATATTGTCCTCTTGTCCTTTTTTCACAAGCGTTGAGCAGCTGTCCCCTGCAACAACGCCCACTTCTTTGTCTACGCCCTTTTCAACCGCTATTTTCTGCACTTCATCTCCGGCGGTTATTTGTGTGTTTACCGCATAATTTGCAAATCCGTAATCAAGAAGTGATTTTGCTGACGCAAATCTTTCTGCCGAAGTCGGTGCACCGAGTACAACGGCTATAAGCTGCATATCATTTCTTTTTGCCGCCGCACTCAAACAACATAGTGCCTTTGATGTTGAGCCTGTTTTCAGTCCGTTTGCACCGTCATAAAAACGTATCAATTTATTTGTGTTCGCAAGCTGGAACTTTCCACCGCGAAGTGTGTCCATCCATATTGACGTGTAATTGAAAATCGTTTCATGTTTCATCAATTCCCTTGACATTATCGCAACATCTCTTGCACTTGAATAATGGTCATCTTCATCAAGTCCGTTTGTGTTCATAAAATGAGTATTTTCCATACCGAGTTCCTTCGCCTTTTCATTCATCATATCCACAAACGCACTTTCACTGCCTGCAAGATGTTCTGCCATTGCCACACAACCGTCATTCGCACTTGCAACCGCAATACCTTTCAGCATATCATTTACAGTAAGTTGTTCTCCTGTTTCCAAAAACATTGTACTTCCGCCGTAACTCATTGCATTTTCACTTACAGTGACCATATCGTCAAGGCTTATCTTTCCACTGTCAACAGCCTCCATTATAAGGAGCATAGTCATAACTTTTGTAACGCTTGCAATAGGTAATCTCTCATCGGGATTGCTTTCGTAAAGTATATTACCTGTCGATTCTTCCATAAGTATTGCTGATTTTGCATTAAGTCCTAAATCGGTATTGCCTTCGGCAAATACAACAACACTATGCATCATAAAACATACGCAAATAAAAAAGCATATTACTCTCTTCATACTTATATCCTCCGTAAAGTTTTTTCTGTATGAATTTATAATATGCTTTTTATGGTTTTCTATTCATTTTATAAGTAAAATGTGAAAATCTACTATTTATTTTTATGTTTTATATGTATTTCCGGCACTGCCACGTTGTCATATGTAATGGTTTCTGTATCGTCCGTATCGGTTGTTTCTTCTACATCTTCTTTGTCGATATGAACTTCCGGTACTGCAAGATTTTCTGTTTCAACTGTTATAAATGGTTTCTTTTTCATAATAAATCCCTCCATATCACTCTTAGAACAAATTTATAAAGAAAGTTATTGTTAAACTATTTAAAAAGTCTGCAAACATACTGCCTATAATCGGTACAAGCAAGTATGCCTTTACTGACGGCACATATTTTTCTGTAAGTGCCTGCATATTTGCCATTGCATTAGGTGTTGCGCCCATTCCGAAACCGCAAGTACCTGCCGCAAGCACTGCCGCGTCATAATTTCTGCCCATTACGTTAAATAGAACGAAATACGTAAATACAAACATCAACGCAACTTGTCCTGCAAGAAGTATCAATAGCGGAAGTGCCAATGATGCAAGTTGCCATAATTTCAATGTAATCATTGCTATGCCCAAGAATAATGAAAGACATATACCACCTATATCATTTATTTCACCCATATTTACGGTGAAGAGGTTTGTGTGTTCGCTTATGTTTCGCATTGCCGCCGCAACTATCATTGCACCTATGTATATTGGAAATGTCATTCCTGTTTTGCTCAGTGCCCACGAAACAATCGTTCCAAGTCCCATTGCTATGGCAATTTGATATGTTGCAGGTGCATACATACTTACACTTCTCTTGTGTTTCTTTTCATCCTCAACAAGTGTTGCATCATCTTCCATAACGGCAGTTTTTAAAAGGTCGTGCTTTAATATAAGCCGTCTGCCAATAGGACCGCCCATAAGTGAGCCGGCTACTAATCCGAATGTTGCCGCCGCTGTACAAAGTGTTGACGCACCCGAGATTCCTAAGTCCTCAAGTACAGGTCCGAATGCTCCGGCTGTACCGTGTCCGCCGACCATAGGTATTGAGCCTGTGCTAAGTCCTATAAGCGGACTTACTCCGACCAACTTTGCCAACCCTACCGAAACAAGGTTTTGGCTTATAATAAGCACTATTACGCAAACTAAAAATACTACAAGGCTTAGTCCGCCACTTTTCAATACTTTCAAATTAGCTTGAAATCCTACCGACGTAAAAAATATTACCATACATACATTTTTAAGTGTTTCGTCAAATGATATTTCCAAAATTCCTGTCGCATACAGCATACACGAAACAATCGCAAATATCAACCCTCCGACAACAGGTGACGGAATACAAAATGTTTCAAGGAATTTTATTCGTTTTTTCAAAAACGCTCCCAAAAACAATACCGCAACCGCCATACCAAGCGTTTGGTACATATCTAAAGAAATCTGATTCATGTTTTGCATTTCCCCTTTTTATTTATTCTGTTGCAACTTTTATTCCGTTTTCCGCATAATATTCGTTTGCACCTTTGTGAAACGGTATAGTAATATTTTCTGTTGCAAAGTTCATATCGAATGTATTATCTTTGGCAAAATCAAACTTGTAGCTGTTGTCGAAGATCTTTTTTGTGATTGACTTTACTATGTCATCTGCCATCTTGTCACTCGCAATCAGTACCATTTTCACACCGAGTGTCTCAATATCTTCTGTTTGTCCGTCATATGTGTTTGCTTTTATTGTGTATTTTACATATCCGTTGTATTGCTCTGTAAGTCTGTCAGCAACAGTTCCATCAATAGGGATAAACTTTATATCGTCCGAAATTTCTGTTATTGCACGAGTCGGTGTTCCGGCTGTACAGAAAAATGCGTCAAGATTTCCGCTTTTCATTGCTTTTGCTGCGTCAGTGTATGATAAATACTTAGCGTCAACCATACTTTCGTTTAAACCGTATGCCGATAATATTTGTTTTGAATTTTGTAATACACCCGATTCTTTTTCTCCAAGCGACACGCTTTTTCCGTATAAATCGCTTATTGAATTTATATCCGAATCTTTCAATACCGCCACTTGTATCGCCTCTGTATATAACCCGGCAATAGCCGAATAACCTTTGTATTCCTTGTCAAAATATCCTGTTCCGTTGTATGCGTCTTTCATAACATCACTTTGTACAAACGCAATGTCAACATATTCTTGAGATATTAAACGCAAATTTGCTGCAGAACCTGCTGTTTTTCGTACTTTAAAATAAACATCACTGTTGTTGTTTAATATTTCCGATAATTCCGTGCCGTAAGCATAATATGTACCGTTCACATCACCCGTACCAATCTGTACCGTGTTTTTCATCCCGCACCCCGAAAATGCCATTACCGAGATCGCTGTGATTAAAATATATAAAACTTTTTTCATGTTCTCCCTCCATTTCTTTTAACAATTTATTTTAACATATAACAACATTTTTTTCAATATGTTTTAAATACATTTCTACAATAAACTGTAACAGAATAAAAAAACACTCCAAAACCGCAGTAAAATGATTTTGAAGTGTTTTTTATTATTTCCATTTTTATACGCTATCTTTGTTTTTTTATTTAATGAAATTAACAGGATGTCTATATTATATTATAACAATTAGACTTGTTAATGTTATAAGATTATCTCAATCCCCAGTATCCTTTCCCCTTTCCATAAACAGAATAAAATACATCATTGCCTTTAAACACCTCAGAATCAGAAGAATTTCGTTCAATACAAGCTCTTATTCCAGCTTGTTGTTTTTTTAGTTATTGTATTACCAACACCTTTTCATATTCTGCATATATGTCCGAATATGACGCTTTTCCTCCAAGGTTTTTTAATGCTTTTATAGTATTATCCAAAATAGTCATTTCAAAACTCCTTATTTTTTATCACCTATCATAATTTTCACAATATTACTCCAACTCGCTCCTGACAACTGTGACTTAAACGATTTTATATATACCGTTTGGCACAAGTTATAAGAATTATTCAAGAATTACCGTATATCATAATTCCTGTTGTCATTATGTTGTCACACAAAAGTTTTAATTTCCTGTTACGCTGTTTTTGTAGTCCTCGCCCCAGTTCCACATAGCGTCAAGTATCGGTTTGAGACTTTGACCCAATTCCGTCAAAGAATATTCCACTCTTGGCGGAACTTCGGCATATACCTCTCTGTGCACAAGTCCGTTCGCTTCCATATCACGAAGCTGTGCAGTCAACACCTTTTGCGATACCGTACCGATGGATTTTTTCAACTCGCCAAAACGCTTTGTTCCGGGCATTAAATCTCTTAATATCAAAACCTTCCATTTGTCGCCAATCAATGTCAAGGTAGTTTCCACAGGACAAGCCGGAAGTTCTTTTGTTTTCTCGTTCATATGCTACCTCCGCCATAATATCTAATTGTTATTTACAATTTAATTGTACCATACCCCCCTATTGGCCGTCAAGTACATCATAAATCAAAAAAATCTTAAAAAATTTTCAGCGTTTAAAACTCCGAAAGCCCTTGTGTTTACGCATTAGTTTCCGTTCGGTAACCGCCCAATAGTATCTTTCAGGTAACTACGGCACAATATTGTGCTTACTTTACAAGTGATACCGACACTGATATAATAGTGTCAAGAGCTACGAAGAACGGCCGTTTCGTAACTCAAAGCACAGACAAAGAGAAATCCAAAATGAATATTTTTAAGAAAATCTTTGGTAATAACCAAAACGACAAGAAAGAGGTAATCACAATGACAAATACAGAAAAAGCTATTGCACTTATTAACACTTTTGCCACAGGCGATACAGAAAAGGCTTCCGAGCTTCTTGCAGAAAATTACATTCAGCACAATCTCGCATACGACACAGGCAGGGATGCTTTTGTAGGCTCTGTTTCCTACCTTGCTTCAGCTCCCATAAAAACAACTGTAAACAACATTCGTGCTTTTGAGGACGGCGACAAGGTGTTCTTGCAGACAGTTTATAACTTTGCAGGTGTGGGCGAGCAGGTTGCCTTTGACATTTTCCGCTTCGACGAAAACGGCAAAATTGCAGAACATTGGGACAACCTTGCAAACAATGCAGAGCCGAACCCGTCAGGTCACACGCAAACAGACGGCACTATGGAAATCAACGACCTTGATAAGACAGAGTCAAACCGCGGACTCATAAAAAACTTTCTTTATGATGTAATGCAAGGCAATCGTCCCGAAAAAACGCCTGATTACTTTGATGGCGATACTTACATTCAGCATAACACAGGTATTGCCGACGGGCTTTCAGGACTTGGTGCAACACTTGAATCACTCGGCAAACAAGGCATCCAGATGATTTATACTACTGTTCATCAGGTGCTTGCACAGGGCAATTATGTGCTTGCAGTCAGCGAGGGAACTTTCGGCGGAGCACCTACATCTTATTATGATTTGTGGAGAATTGAAAACGGCAAAATTGCAGAACATTGGGATGTAATGGAGACTATTGCCGATAAATCAACTTGGCAGAATCAAAACGGCAAATTCTAATGAGTGTGAGAGTCACGCAAGCCCTTTCTTGCGTGACTTTCTGCATTTATACGGAGGTAATAATGGATTATCTTAACCGCAAAGCTCAAAGCGATTGAACACGGAGGTGGTTTTTTAATTAACCGCAAGGGAAAGTTTATTGAGCCGACTGTTTATGCACGGCGATATAAGGCGATTTTGAAGGAACTCGGCATTCGTGATGTAAAGTTTCATACAACTCGGCATACTTTTGCCACAAGAGCTTTGGAAATCGGAATGGATATAAAAACTCTGTCCGAAATACTCGGACACGCTTCGCCGACAGTAACGCTGAACATATACGCTCACTCTCTGCCGGAACATAAGGCGAAAGAAATGGATCGGCTCGGAAAAATGTATAATCCGTCTTGATAAGCCGTCAAATATTCATAAAATGCCTGAAAATTCAAATAATATGAAGTGTAAATCGTTTAACTATCAGTTTTACGATTTTTTATTTTGTCCAAAAATCGTTGTAATTAAACATTTGACGGAGAAAGGAGTTTTCTGTGGAATATAGCGAGGTTTTATCGTATTTCAAAAATGATATTCGTAATAATCCCGACATTGAGATTATTCTGCTTAAACACGGTTATATGATTTTTTACTGGGATGATGTAGAACATTCATACTATCATATCAGCGAACTTATACAAAGCCCCGAAAAGTTGTATGAGATATTAAATAAAGAATTTGAAAAATAGTTTAATTGCATTGAATTTTCAACAGAAGAAGGAATATTTATTATGGAAAATGAAAAACGATTACACAGGTGCTGCTTTACGGGACATCGCCCGGAAAAATTAAGCCTTTCCGAAAATGAGGTAAAACATCTTTTGGAAAAGGCTATTGACAATGCAATAGCGGACGGATATGTAACTTTTATAACGGGTATGGCAAAAGGTACGGATATATGGGCGGCTGAAATTGTGCTTGAAAAGAAAAAGCGGAATGACGCTCTGCGCCTCATCTGTGCCATACCGCACCCCGATTTTGAGAAACGGCGTGGATTCTTTGAAGAACGGCGGTATAACCGCATATTAAAAAATGCCGATTATGTAACCATAATCAGCGATCACTATTATAGAGCTTGCTATCAAAAACGCAATGAATGGATGGTTGACCGTTCAAGCCTTGTAATTGCCGTTTGAAACGGTCAGCCAAGTGGGACAAAGAACACAATAGATTATGCCGATCGCAAGGATGTTAAAGTTGTTAATGTTTTAGATACAACAATGCAATAAAAACGGCATTATTTACAGTTCCTTTTAAATTCGATTTACAAACAACCGTTAAATCTTCTTTTTATAGCCGCAATCGCAATACGAGCCGCCGGACGCAATGGTATATCGGCGCACAAAATTCGTGGCTCCGCCTGCCTCGCTCATCGTATAATCCAAGCGGCACATTGCAGGCGTCAAATCGAACAGTCCAAGCTCTTTCATCAGCACGCAAATTCCGCACTTTGTAAATCGCCCCTCATAGCCGCTGCCGTCCGAATATTCATAAAAATCCATATTCCACGAGTACGGGTTGCGGTCGGCAGCTTTTAATTCGGCAGTTTTTTTCATTTCTGCAATGTCTTTGGCGGTGAATTTTTTCTTTCCGCTTTGGCGGCAGAGCCACCTCATAAACCTTGTCATCATCGCTTTTGAATAGTATTCGGTAAGTTCGTCAACGCTCGGTCTTTTGGGCATAGAGAGTACAAAAGCACTCAGCATTGCACAGCCGACAATGTTTGTTTTAAACTGATCTCCCTTTTCAAATTCGGGCAGATTACGGATAATGCTTTTGTATCTGCTTTTTGCGTTTTTCGATATTTGTTTGGCTGTGATTTTATTATATCCGAATTCGGAAACAAGATTTTTTCTGAACGATTTTTCAAACAGCACCCACATTCCAAGCGGTATTCCTATATATTTCATTTTGCACCTCCAAAATCAAGACGCACAATCTGCATTTTCATAATATTATCGCCTACGCTTGCTAAAAACTTAAAAAATCTGCCGACAGGCGCATTTTTAAGGTCGCCGTAACCGAGCATATACCCTCTGCTTGAAATGCTCATATCTCTGCTCCATAAGGAAAGCTCTTTCTTTGCGTTCGAAACGGAAAAGTAAGCGCCGACGTCTTTTATCTTTGATTCCTTAAGCCAGGTCTTTGCAATCATCTTTACAGCAGTTTTCCCGGCGGCGTCAAACACCATTCTGCCGCCGCCAAACATATTTGACATAGCCCGAACAAGCCTTTTAACCTGTTCGGTGCGAAAATAATAAAATACGCCTGAGGCAAAAAATACAACTCCGTCCGATGCGTCTATTTCTTCAAACCAGCTTATATCGTTTATATCACACGCTATATTCTTCTCACGCTTGCCGGCAGTCAGCAGCTTATTTCGCACCGTTATAACATCAGGGAAATCAAGGTTGTAGATTTTGCATTTTCCGTTATCACAGCAGCGCCCGGTGTTATCAAGTCCGCAGCCTAAGTTTACAACTGCAGCGTTCGGGTGTGCGTTTAAATAATCCCGAATCTCCCACGCAAGGTCGTTTTGGCGCATCGCAACCTCTAAAAATCCAAATCTTTGCATAAGGCTCTTTGATTTTTCCGCAACATCCGAAAAGTCATAATCAATTTTATCAATCAGTTCGGACGCTGTTTCATCATAATACAATGTGGGATACAGTTCGGAACACATTTTCCGTGCATAAAGCGGAATAATAAGCGTTTCCTGTACAGTGTTCTTTTCAATTTTATATTTCATAGTAACGCTCCTTTTTTATCAACACCGCCGCCGCACAAGGAATCCGTCCTTCACATAAAGTATAGCTTGCTTCTGCATATCCCGCAGCAGCAAAAAAATCTCTATATGTCTCCGGAGTGAATTTTCTCTTAAAGTCAGCTCCGGCTTTTTCGATTGCCTTTGAAGCACCATTGATCTTGCCGTTTTCAGTACGGTTCATATATGTCGGAATAATGATTTTTCCGCCCGGGCGGCATACCCGTTCAAGCTCGTGCAGAGCCTTGTACGGTTCGTCCAGCAAGTGAATCACATTTGCAGCAACTACTGCATCAAAACTATGATCGGGATAATCAAGGTGCATGATGTCCGCTTTTTCAAAATGTACGTTGGCATATTTACGGCACTTTTTCTTTGCTCGCTCCAACATTTTTTCGAAAAAATCCGTTGCAACAAGGCTTTTGCACCGCTGTGCTGTTTCTTTTGTGAGTAATCCGGTGCCGCAGGCACATTCCAAAACCTCATATTCGGGCAGAATCAGATTTTTCACCACAGAGCAAAGTTCCTCATTTGTTTTTCGGTTGATAACATTTGCAAAAACGTCATATACACACGCAACATTATCCCAAAACATAGCTTGCCTCCGTTATTTCAGTTCTCCTATTTCCCTGCTACCTTTAAAAATCCGTTTTTTGCATTTCTCTCCGTATCATCAGACTCATCATAGGCATCGTACGGTGCCGACGGATCATGAACTTTCTTTTTAAACGGTGAACACAGCTTTTCCTTATGTGCAAATGCAAATTCAAAGTTGTCGGTAAAACCTGTATGTCCCGTAATAAACAGCGGCTTAACACACATTTTCTTCAGTTTTTGCTCAAGAATCCCGAGCGATCTCACCGCCAGCTTATTGCTTTCCGCAAGTGCTGAAATAAAGCTGTAACCGCCGTCTGCACCAAACCAAATCGTATCTCCGGTAAACAGATACTTATCATCAATCAAATATACCATATGTCCCCATGTATGACCCGGAACAAGAAATGCGTGGATTTTAATATTGCCTATTTTAAAGGTTTCGCCGTCCTTTAACAGTTGCTTTTTGTTATTTATCGTCACCTGCGGCAACTTATATAGGCGGTGCATAACCCTTCGGCGAACCTCGCCCGTAAGATAACGATTTTCAATTTCTCCGACATAAAGTTTTGCCTTTTTGAACAATCCCAAGCTGTCTGCCTCAACCGCCCCAACGTGGTCGGTGTCCTGATGCGTTATAAGAATATGCCGTATTGATTTTGCGTCAATCCCAAGCCAGCCCATTTTCTCCGCAAGCCTGTCATAGTTGTAGCCTGCGTCAATCATAATTGTTGTTTCACCCTTGCGATAGAAAAATATATTTGCAACCCACTCTCTTACGCAAGCGACATTTTCATCAATCCACCCGGTGTTAAGCGGCTTAAATATCTCTTTTCCGCGGTAAATCCGACTCATTGCCACACGCTGAAATTCTGTTGCTTTTTTTGACATAATATCCCTCACTTTTCCGCCGTAACGCACAACCAATTATTCTTTTTCCGAATCTGAATATTGCGAAACGTTGCCTGTCCGAGATATTTTTTCAATTCTGTATCTTTATATATGGTCATTCCCTCAATGATTTTTGTCCATTTCTCATCTTTAGCCTCATCACCGCTAACCTCATTACATATTAGAAATGTTCCGCCGGGTTTCAGTACCCGATAGATCTCACAAAAGCATCTCGGCAAATCCTGCCAAAAATAGATGGTTTCAAAAGCCGTAACAGCATCGAAACAAGCCGCCGAATACGGCATATTCATTACATTGCCTTTCAGAACTGTGCAGCGTCCTTCTGCAACAGCCTTATTATTGACTTTTTTGGATTTTTCCACACTGACAATAGAATAGTCAATACCATTTACAATGCTATGCGGATATTTCTTAAGAAGCTTTTTGATGTTCGCTCCACCGCCGCAGCCACAGTCCAATATCTTGGCATTTGACGAAACTTTCAAGAATTGAAGTCCCCAATGTGCCATAGGTTTGTGTCCTATATTCATCATTGCGGTCATAACTTTCCCGCCGAATCCCACAGGCTTACGAGTGTTTTCAAAAAATGACATTATCTCACCGTCCAATTCTGTCCCTGAAGCTGTAAATCAGCCATTCTCTTAAATATTCCGTTTTTATTTAAAAGTTCCTCCGGTGCGCCTTGCTCGGCAACAATGCCGTCCGACAAAACAACAATTTTGTCCGCACCGGTGATTGTTCTCATTCTGTGAGCAATGACAAGAACCGTTTTATTCCTGATAAGTCTTGAAAGGGCAGTCTGTATTGCGGTTTCGTTTTCAACATCAAGGCTTGCGGTTGCCTCGTCCAAAAGTATAATCGGTGCATCTTTCAAAAATGCTCTGGCGATTGAAATCCGCTGTCTTTCGCCGCCCGACAATTCGCAGCCGTTTTCGCCGATATTGGTATTCCATTTATCGGGGAACTTTTCGGCAAATTCATCACAATTCGCAAGGTGTGCCGCCGCCAAAACCTCCTCATCGGTTGCGCCTTTTCTGCCGAGTCGGATATTTTCCATAATGGTGTTATTAAAAAGCGTTACATCTTGAAAAACGATAGAATAAAGCGTCATCAGCTTTTCGGGATCGATTTTTGAAATATCCATACCGCCGACAGTAATTTTGCCCTTTTGATTATCCCAAAATCTGACCGCAAGCCGTGACACTGTTGTCTTTCCGCCGCCGGACGGACCAACAAGCGCCGTAACCTCGCCCTGTTTTGCGGTGAACGACACATCACTAAGCACCGTTTCGCCGCTCTTGTAGGCAAAGCCCACATGGTCGAAGGTAATGTCGCAGCCTTTGTTTGTGAGAGTATCGCCGCCCTGCTGAATTTCGTGGTCTAAGATTTCGTTCATTCGTGCAACATTTGTCCGCATTGCAATAACCGCCGCAAGGTTTTGAAGTGCCGCCTGCATCGGGTCGTAAAGACGGGATGCAACGAGCAAAAACATAAAAAGCGTTAAAACATCTATTTTTCCGCTGACAAGCCGTGACGCACCGACAAGCGCAACGGTTGCGATGCCGAATTTTAACACCATTCCGGCAGAGGTTACGAAAACGGCGGTGGTTATTTCCGTTTTGAAAGCCCCTTTTTCAACGGAACGAATTTTACTTCTTAAACCTTTAAGGTAACTGCTTTCCGCATTGTTTGCCTTGAGGTCACGCAATGTTTCTATGTATTCCTGTATTCCGTCTGCACAAGCCATTTTGACCGACATATTCCTTTGCTGCGCTCTGTCCTGAACCTTGTAACTCAGCACGATAATCAGCACCGATACGGGAATTACCCACAGTGCCGCAAGCGCCATTGCCTTGTCAAACGCAAACAAACCGAGTGCAATGACTATCGTGGAAATCACCGAGCCGAACAGCGCCGGTATGTAGTGCGAGCAGTCCTTTTCTAAAACTTCGCAGTCTGCCATAATCGTACTTGTGAGGTCGGCAAGGTCTTTTTTGCCGAGAAACGAAAGAGGGAGCTTTCTGAGCCTTTCGGCTAAGCTTAATCTACGTTTTCCGCTTTCCTCGTATGTCGTAAAAAATGTATTGTTATACTGAAACCAAGTTGTAATTAATATAAGCGCAAAGCATATAACGCAGCCGACTGTGTAAAAAACTGCTTTTCCGCCCATATCGCCGCCGAGTAAATCTTTGACCAAATAATATAAAAGTCCTGTCGGCAGCATAAATGCCATATTCTGAAAGGCGCAGGCGATAATGCCTTTTATTAACCCTGCCGCACCGTCCTTTGACGATGCCGTGGCTTTTTGTATAAGCTTAATCATTTCTCGATTCCTCCGTTTCGTTTGATACTTTCCAGCTAACGGATGATTGATAGTCATTTTGCATTTTATAGAACATACCTTTCTTTTCTATGAGTTCCGCTCTGTTTCCGTATTCCGCAACCTTTCCGTCCGAAATTACATAAATGCAATCCGCATTCCGAACGGTTGAAAGCCTGTGCGCAATCATAATAACCGTTTTACCCTCGGAAAGCTTTGCAAAAGCTGTCTGTACTTTTACCTCATTATCGGGATCCGCAAAGGCGGTCGCCTCGTCCAAAATTATAATCGGAGCGTTTTTCAGCACTGCACGGGCAATGGCAATTCTCTGCATTTCACCGCCGGAAAGATAAACTCCTCGACTTCCGATAACGGTATTGACACCGTCGGGGAATTTTTCGATAATATCCATACACTGCGCAGCCCTAAGCGCATTTAAAACTTCTTCATCCGTGGCATTGGATTTGCCCATTTTAACATTATCGAGAATGGACGCTTTGATGAGCTTGCTGTTTTGGAACACAAATGAAACCGTGTTCATAAGTTCGTCCTTGGGAATATCACGAACATCAACACCGCCTATTTTGATACTTCCCGAATTTACATCAAAAAATCTTGAAATAAGGCTTGCAAGCGTTGATTTTCCGCCGCCGGACGGACCGACAAATGCAACCGTCTGTCCGTCTTTTATTTTCAGCGATATATCCGATATAACCTCTTTTTTACCGTCATAGCTGAAATGAATATTTTCAAGTTCAATAGATGCACTTTTAGGCTTTTGCGGATAGTTTCCGATGCTCATAGGCTCGGCATTAAGCACGCTGTCAATTCTTTCGATAGCGTCGCTGATAACCATGCCCTCCTCGCTCATATACATAATTTTTGTGAGCGTGACAGATATTACAGGCGTTATAATTATGTAGAATAAGAGATTTACGAGAAATTCACTATCAACAGTGCCGTTTGTAAACCAAAACGCACCGAGTATTAAAAATGCAAACACACCGTTTATCGCCAAAGTGTATAGCATCATCGGCAGCCGCATATCTTTTGTGTACGCAAGAACCCACTTCTTGTATTCGTCAATCGTGGCTTTGAATTTTTTGAAAGAAAATACCGATTGACCAAATGTTTTCACAACAGGAATACCTCTCACATATTCAACCGCCTCATTGGACATTGCCGCAAGCGCATTGCCGTACTGCCGCATTTTTTCTTCCATTCGTTTTCCCGTCATTGCGGACATAACCGCAAATCCAACTGCAACAGGCACCAAGCTCAAAAGTCCGAGCCGCCAATCAAAAACAAGCAGCAGTGCAAGCAGTCCGACAGGTGTCGCCATTGCCGCATATTTATCCGGCAGCTGATGTGCAAGATAGGTTTCGGTCGCCGCAGTGGAGTCGTTTATAATTTTGCGCAGCTTTCCGCTGCCGAAACTGTCGGTAAAGCCGATGGGCAGCTTTGCAATATGCTCGGTTATGTCAATACGCATATTTGCCGCAATGCGAAATGCCGCAAGGTGAGAGCAGAGCAGTGCGCCGATATAGATTAAATACGATATAATCGCATAAGCCATTGCCATTATGCCGTAATGCGTAAGATTTTGCGCACTGCCGAAATTCGGCGAGGCTTTCAATACCTCGTTGATAATTTTCCAAATGTACCAAAATGGCACAAGTGCAGTCAGTGCGCTTACGGCAGATAAAATCCACGAAACATAAGTAAAATACTTGTGTCCGCCGGCATAAGATAAAAGCCGTGATAAATTTGATTGTTTTTTCAAAACAATTCCTCCTTGCATTGATTTGTTTTAAGTTGTCTTATAGTTAGTTTAACCTAACATATATTCAAAAAATATAGGGATTAAAATCCCATAATTTTTTTCCAGCCGGCAGTATAGAACGCTTTGAGCTCCTCAAGATATTCTGCCGCATTTTCGTGCGGAATATCGTGAATAATCACTTCAAAAAATGCCGAAAACAATCCGCTTGCCAATATATGCTCAAGTGTTTTGTCAACATTGTATTTCGGATAGCCGAGCTGTTCCATTGTTTTTGCAAACTTATGCGTGGCGTCAACTTCGATTTCCGCCATATCGTGAATTATATTTTCATATTTTGTGCCGTCAGAGGAGCAGAGAATAAGTTTAAATTCATCTTTATTGGCATAGCAATAATTCATCATTTTTATCATTCCCTCGCCGGAAAGCTCGCCCATTTGCTGTGCCTGTTCCTTCGGTGAAAGCCTTGTAAAAGCATTTTGCGTTTCACAAAACATACCCATAAGCGTGTCATATTGCTCGCCGACAAGTGCGTCAAACAATTCTTCTTTGCTCTTAAAATAACCGTAAAATGCACCCGTTGTCACGCCGGCATTTTTTACGATTCTGCGCAGTGATGCCGATTGAAAGCCTTTTTCGGAAAATTCAGCTTTTGCAGCCGACAGAATATCATCAAGCGTATTATTTTCGTTTCTATTCATTTTCAGTCCTCCGCAAAACAAAATATAACACTGTTATATTCATAATAACAGTGTTATATCTTTTTGTCAAGAGTTTTATTAAATTTTATTTTGTATTTTTAAAATAAGTTGAAATTCTTGCCATAATCGAAGCAAGCTGCGCACGGGTTAAATTTCCGTTTGGTTCTATAAGTCCGCTGTCATGCCCCTTTATCAGTCCCATTTCATAACAGATTGCCATATCTTCTTTTGCGTAATTAGAAATTTGCTCATAATCGCTATGTTCTTTTATTTTCTCGCTGCCGGTCGGTAAAGGGATCTCTTCGTAATTCAGATAGCGTACAATCATTGCCGACATCTGTTCACGAGTAACTGCACTTTCGGGGGCAAATTCTGTTTCGGAAATACCTTTTACAACACCGTTTTCCGCACCCCATGAAACATAGTTTGCATAGTATTTATCTGCCGTAACATCGGTAAAAGCCGATACTGCACTCTCTGTATTATCTTTTGAAAACCTACCGAGAACGGTAACCGCCATTGCTCTTGTAACAGTTCCGTCGGGATCGAAAATCGTATCCGATATGCCTGCGAACAAGCCGTTCTTTACGCCGCTGTAAATATCGTTTTCCGCCCAATGACCGTTTATATCCGCAAATTTTTTGTCTGAATAGGTTTTTGACGTGTCAGGAATGGGTATGGTTATATCCGGTTCCTTTATACTTCCTCCGCTTGAAGAACTGCCACCACCGCCGCCGGATGTTCCTTGTCGGGTTATTGAAACGGTAAACGGGCTTGATGAGGTATCTCCGTTTGTTTTACCTGTTTCATCAACTATTACAATTTTTGATTCAACTAAGGAAATTGTCCTTATTCCGCTGCCACTGTAAGTATAGTTTAATGTAGCTATTTTCTTTTTTTCGGTGCTGTATTTGTTGGTGTTTGAAAAAAATCCGAAATACAGACATCCGTCTTTTATAGTCTGTACCTTTGACTCATTCTGCAATTCATCTGACAAGACAAGTGATTTAAATTCTACATCGCTTTGTGATGGTTTAATACCAAATTCCGCCCCTGCATATGTACTGTCAGCTTCTAAAAAAATATCAAACGAAATTTCTTTATCGTTTTTACCGAGCGTGATGCTTGTGCTTGAGGGCGTGATTTGTGCCGCATAGGCAGCAACAGACGAAATACTCAAACAAACAATCACAGCAGCCGAAAACAGCTTTTTTGCTATTTTGTTCATAATATCCTCCTACTTAAATGACAGGGCTATAGTAGAATACAGCCCTGTATCATGCGTCATTATTTTGTAAAATTCAGCCAAATTTCCATATAATCCTCGATGTCGATTCTGCCGTCATCGTTGAAATCGCATTTTGATGCATCATTCCAGTTTGAACTGTTCTTATCTGCACGATAGTAACGCTGTGCTTCGGTAATATCCAAAAGATCAATCGTTCCGTCTTGATTTACGTCATAGGAAAGTGCATCCGTAAAGGTTGCCTCGGATGGGTCGATTCCGTTCACTTTGCCGTATTTTACGGTTTTATCGGCGTCCCAACCCGATACCTTGACATCGGTGATTTTCAGTGTAGCATTTTCGGCGTTGACAGTAATTTTTGCAATATCTGCGGACTGAGCCGACGAAAACAGTTCGCCGTTTGCATTGAGATAACCCAAAACCACTTTGCCGTCCTCTGCGTCGCCAATGACGGTAAATCCGTTAATTCCGCTGACTGTTACATCATTGGTTGATGTTTCAAAAGTAATTTGAATATTTGCAATCCTTGACGATTCGGAAAGTGCAAGCGTGAAATACGATTTTCCTTTTTCGGAAACCGCTTTATCCGCTTTAAGCGATACTTTGGTTTCGATTTTTTCCTCTGCCGGTTTTGGGGTTTCGGAATCCGTAACGGAGATTGTGCAAGTAGCATTTACACCGTTCACTGCCGTTGCCGTGATTTTTGCACTACCTGCCGAAACGGCGGTTATAACGCCCTTGCTGTCAACGGTCGCTACCGTGTTGTCTGAGCTTTCCCAACGAATTGATTTATTCGTTGCCGTTTGTGGCAGTACCGTTGCCGATAATTGTAGTTTGTCTCCCTTTTTCATAGCTGCGGTGGTTTTGTTCAGCGTTACTTTCGTTACTTCGTGATCTTCTCCGCCGGATATTGAAGAATCAATTACTGCAAAATATCCCAAACTGTCCGTCTGTACGGTAAAGGTCTTGCTTACTTGCGATGATGAAAATTCCACCGCCTCGCCGTTTTCATAATAGTACAGCTTTGCATTTTTGGAGCAGCCGTCCGGAAGTCCGACACTGATTGTATAGGTATCGCTTTCGGGGGTTGCGGATACTTCATATACTTTCAAAATTCCGTTTTCCGATTTTGCCTGAAATGCATCATATTCGTTGCCCGAATTTATCTCATTCACAACAAGCTGCGAATTGATTGAAAACTTTCCCTCAACCCTGACTTTTTTGTCGAGATTGATTAAGTAAAAGCTTCCGAAATCAACACCGTCAAGATTGGATACACTGTCAAGAATTTTGTATTGATAACCCCAGTCGGCAACATTATTCACCGCCCATCGCTCTCCGTTTGAGCCTTTCTCTACATATACAACAAGGCTTTTCGGACTGTCGGGGAACATATCATAAGCTCCGAGCGTATCATCATTCGGAAATCCCGTGACACTTGCCGGAATCACCACTCTTTGCAGATTGGTGCAGCCCTCAAATGCCGCCAGTGTAATATTCACAAGTCCGTCCGGAAGAATTAGATTTGTAAGCGATTTGCAATCGGCAAATGCATACATTTCAATATTGGTCGCCGCTTGTGGGAACTCGATTGACGAAAGGCTTGTACAGCCTTTGAAAATGCTGTGCGGTATGCTTGTCAGATTTTTCGGCAACTGAATATGCGTAAGCTTTGTGCAATCTTCAAACGCCCCGGAACCCAGCGACTCTACCGTATCGGGTACTGTTACATCGGTTAATCCCGAATGCTCAAAAGCGTTGCCTCCGATGATTTTTACGGTTTCGGGAATCTCTATATCCGTCAGCTTTTCGGCATTTTTGAATGCCCCTGACCAGATGCGGTCAACGGTTCTTCCTTGAACGCTTTCGGGGATACTGTATAATCCCTCTCTACCGCTCGGATAAGCCGTCAATGTCAAATTCGGATCGTCATACTGCGGCTCACCCTCATTGACCCGCGGTCCGAACATAACGCCATTATCGTCCGTATAATAATACGGGTTTTGCGGATGTACCTTTATTTTTTCCATACTGCTGCAACCTTTGAATACATTCGCCGTCACATAGCTTGCCACTGCGGGAATTTCACATTCCGTAAGTTTCGGGCAATTTGCAAAAGCATCCAATCGTATAATCAAATCGGCTCCGTCTGTCGGGTCTTCAAATATAACCCGTTCCAATTCGGTACAGCCGTCAAATGCATGGTAGCCGATTACCTGTACGCTGCCTGGAATTGTTACGCTTGTGATATTATCGTTATTTAAAAATGCCTCTCCCGCAATAATGGTGACGGTATCGGGAATTTTTATATCTCCGCCGTCTCCGAAATAACCGAGGAGCTGACCGTCTTTGATATTTGCACCAATCAGTCCGTCATTGCCGGCAGATACGCTGACGGTAAATCCCATCAGCATAGCCGCAATCACTACAAGAGAAGATAATCTGTTAAAAATTTTATTCTTCATATATACTCCTTTTTAGAAATCGCTTAAATGATTGAATATGTCTATGTAGTCCTGAATGTCAACCTTGTTGTCGCCGTTTACATCCATTGCTTTTGCTTTTGCCCAAGTTTCATCCGATGATGCTACCTGATAGTATCTTTGCGCCTCGGTAATATCAATAATATCGACCGTACCGTTGCTATTTACATCATAATTCGGAACAAATACGTTTGCCGATGATGTGCCCATTGTGACTGTACCGTTCATTGCCGACTCATCTTCACCGACAACGCCTGCCGCTTTCGCATCGGTTATTTTTGCAGTGATATTTCCCTTTGCATCAGCTTTTAAAGGAACGGCAATTTCTGCAAGCTTTGTTTTTTCTGCTGAAGAAAATCCCGAAACATTTCCGGTAATTCCGACATATGCCTTTAAGATAAGTTTTCCGTTTTCTTCTGTCCAGTTTGATGTTCCGCTTGTGAATTTGTCATTTGCAACCGTAACCGTACCTTCACTAACCTGTGCCGCATCGAATGACACCTTTAAAAGAACCGCATTCACATTTTCGGCGTTATCAAAATAAATGCTGTAAACCGCTTTTCCATCCTTTATTTCCGGCTCTGCCGAAACAGAAAAGCTTGTGGAAACCGTCTTGACTTCAGGAGTTTGCCCCGCAACAGTTATAGTTGTTTTTTCGGGTGTATAATATTTGGTATATGCAGATGTGGATTCAAAAATCTTTGCAACTTCTTCGTTTTTCACAATGACCTTGCTGCTGGTATTCATCTCGGTGCAAATTTCCGAGCCGATTGACGGAGCTGTTTCATGCTCAAGGACAATTTCCTCAATGGCTTTCATTCCGTTAAATGTGTAGCCACCCAAGCTTGTAATGCTTGCCGGAACGGTAACTTTTTTCAAAACAGAGTTGTTTCTGAAAAGGTGCATTGCAGTGGAAGTTACTGCTTTTCCGTTCACTTCTGTCGGAATGGTGTATTCCGTTTCCGGTTTTCCGCCGGGATATACAACCATTACCGCCTCATCATCGCTGACATTGTAAAGTACATTATCAACAGTGGCAAACTTTTGCGCACCGTCTTTCATTGTGATTGATGTCAATGCATCGCAGCCGTACAGAAAATTGTATCTTGTCGAGCTGAGTCTTGCCGGAAGCTCAATAGAGGTGAGTGCGGTACAATTTGCAAATGCACCTAAATTGATCGTAAGCGACGCTGCCGTATCATCGTCAAAATTTACGGTATTAAGTGCTGTGCAGCCGGAAAATGCGTTTGTTGAAATCATATCCACAGATCCGGGGATTTCAACGCTTTGCAATCCCGTACAATCCTTGAACGCACTGAGTCCTATTTCCGTATATCCGTCCGGAATCGTGACGCCGGTAATACTTTCGTTTCCCTCAAATGCATTGCCGACAGAGGTTATCTGATATTCCTTCCCGTTGATTTCTGCGGTTGTCGGCAAAGTGATTTCGCCGCCTTTGCCGTTATATGCCGAAATGCTTACCACATACGGCGAGGAGTAGCCGGATTTTGAGCGATCAACCGTAAAATCTCCGACCGTTGTAGTGGCAGCATTGGCGCTGACCGCGCCGATTCCCATCAGCATCACTGCCGAACACATCGTTATCATTGTTTTTTTGAATAAATTTTTCATCGCATAATCTCCATTCTATTTATTTATCGTTGCTTTATCCGCAAATGGACGCATTGATGCCATACTATCCCATATCATAACTGATATAGACTCGGAATTAGTGAAATCAATTCCGCTGACATCAAGTTTATTTTTGCCTTGCTGTAATGTAACATTTTCTTTCTGAGCGCTTACCAATTTGCCGTTTTCGTCATATGCCGCAAAAATCACATCGACATTTTGAGCTTTAGAAGGAGAGTGTGAGAAAAAGTCTGTAAAAAATAATCCTTCTATGATAGAATATAAATAAATCATAGGAGGAATTTTTTTATGGCAAGACGTAGACGAGAAAGAATGAGTGAAGGAAAGAAGAATATCATTGCCGGATTGATTCAGGAATACAACATCAAGACAGCAGAAGATATTCAAGAGGCACTAAAGGATCTGTTAGGCGGTACTATTCAGGAAATGATGGAAGCTGAACTGGATGAACATTTAGGCTATGACGAATATGAACGCAGTGACAATCCGGATTATCGAAATGGAGTAAAACACAAAAAACTTCGTAGTTCTTATGGTGAGATACCTATTGATGTTCCACAAGACCGTGACGGTGATTTTGAACCACAGATAGTCCCTAAACGAAAGAAGGACATATCAGCAATAGAACAAAAAATCATTGCTATGTCGGCAAAGGGCATGACAACAAGACAAATTTCTGATATTGTGGAAGATATATATGGTTTTGAGGTAAGCGAAAGTATGGTAACCGCAGTTACAAATAAAATATTACCTCAAATAGAAGAATGGCAACAACGCCCTTTATCAGCTGTGTATCCGATAGTTTTCATTGATGCAATCCACTTTTCGGTTCGTGATGAACATATAGTGAAAAAAATAGCTGCATACATAATTTTGGGTGTAAATGACGAGGGCAAGAAGGAAGTTTTAAGCATAACTATAGGTAAAAATGAGAGTGCGAAATATTGGCTTGGAGTTTTAAATGAACTCAAAAATCGTGGTGTTAGAGATATATTAATATTATGTGCAGACGGTTTATCAGGAATAAAGGAATCAATAGCAGCAGCCTATCCAAATACGGAGTATCAGCGTTGCATTGTCCATCAAGTGCGCAATACATTGAAATATGTAGCGGAAAAAGACAAAAAAGCATTTGCAAATGATTTAAAGAGTATATACCATGCACCGAATGAAGAAAGCGGATATGAACGTATGCAGAGTGTCACAAAAAAATGGCAAGAAAAGTACCCTAATGCAATGAGAAGATGGGAAGAAAATTGGGATGTTTTATCACCGATGTTCAAATTTTCAGCAGAAGTCAGAAAAGTCATGTATACAACAAATGCAATAGAAAGCCTTAATAGCGTACTTCGTCGATTGAATAGCCAAAGGAGCGTATTTCCGAGCGATACAGCCCTTTTAAAGGCACTGTATTTGGCAACCTTTGAAGCAACAAAGAAGTGGACAATGCCACTTAGAAATTGGGGCAGAGTTTACGGAGAACTGTCAATTATGTATGATGGACGACTTGTTTAGCATATATTTTTACATTTGTATAGTGTGAAAAATACGGTCTTTTGCAAGACCGCTCTTGACGCGGAAGAAAATCCGTGCTATATTACAAAAAGGCAGATAAGCTGAATTTTGCTTATCTGCCCAAATAAAACTAAGTATTTTATCATAGAAAAATTAATTTACAGAAATAATCTCACACTCTCTTTAGAAGAAAGAATATCAACAGCATTTTGAGTAAAATCTAAAACGCTGCACTCATTTACCGCATATTTTATACTTGTTTCGTAAACTTTTACTTCTCCTTTTACCGCAGTACCGTCTGTTTCGGTAATTCCGGCACATATCACATTTGATATATCCGCAATAAACTCCCCGGTTGAGGAAACATCAATCGGAATGACGATTTTCGCAACCTTAATTCTTTCGTTTGACGAAAACCCCATTTTATTACCGGTTCTTCCGAGGTATCCTTTTACAGAAATCCTGTTGTCGGTATTCCAAGTTGTATGCAATATGTCAAAGCATTCGTTTTTTTCAAGAGTTGCTTTTCCGACATTTTTACCGTCAAAATTCATCTCAAAGAAAAGCGTACTTAAACAGTTCGTGTTTTCTAAGTATAAATTATACTCTATCCCTGCTTCGGTGCGTTTTGGTTCAACCGCTAATGTGGTTTGCGGTTTTTTCTCTGTCTGTGCAAAGACAGCAATGTTTGTTATTACAATCAACACAGTTACAATTACTCCGATTATTTTTTTGCGTAAGTTCACTTGATCACCTCACTGCTTTAGTTGATTATTAGATTAGTTTTAACTAACTTACCTGTAAAAAAAATAAATATTTCGTACATCACTCCTCATTTGCAGTTTGTCTTAACTAACCGTAGTATTTTTAAAAAGAGCCCTGTTTGATGTGACCCCCAAAAGTTAGACTTTTTATAGCGTAGTAGTTTTAACGACTGCTACGCTATTTTTATGCAGCCAAGGTGTTGAGCCGATACTCAACCGGACTCATCCACCCAAGTTTTTCTTTTATTCTTTTCTCGTTGTAATATTTTATATATCTTTCAATAGCATCTTTAAGCTCTTCAAAGCTGTAATATGTAGTTCCATAATACATTTCCTGCTTTAATATTCCAAAGAAATTTTCCATCACAGAGTTATCATAACAATTTCCTTTCCGAGACATACTTTGAAATATTTTGTTTTCTTTAAGAACAGAGGAATATGCACCCATTTGATATGCCCAACCTCTGTCTGAATGGAATGTTCTTCTGTATGGGCAATCAGATGTTATTTCTATTGCTTGTTTCTGTGCCGATAAAACACTTGCCGCTGATGGAGTTTTGCTTATACCATAGCTTAACACTTCACCATTAAACATATCAAGAAATGGGTCTAAATACAATTTCTTAATTACCATTCGGCCTTTGTTGTCAATCTCATAATACTTAAATTCGGTCGTGTCAGTAGTTATCTTTTGATGCGGTACAGATGTATTAAATCGCCTGTTAATTCTGTTTGGTGCTATTTTACCAACATTGCCTTTGTACGAATTATATCTGCGACTTTTTCGAGTAAATGATGTGACCTGGAAACATAATTTTTGCATGATTCTTTGAACTTTCTTTTTATTCACAAAAATCTTTCTGTTTCGTAATTCTCTATATACCCGTCTGTAACCGTAATCCTTGTTTTCTATATGGATTTTAGTGATTTCATCCTCCAACTGTTTATCAGGATTTTCTCTGTCAAATCGTTTTTGCCAATACATATATGTTGCCTTTGGAAAACCGACTACTGCGAGAATGTCTTTTAATTTGAACTGTCCTCGGAGACTGTGGACGATTCTCGCTGTTTTTTCAGAAGAGTTTCCTCCTCTAAACGCAGTCTCCTCAATTCTTTTAAATATGCATTTTCTATCCTAAGTTTAAGTAGTTCGTCTTCAAGTTCTTTGACATGCTCGGCACTTGTATCCACGGGTTTTTCTCCGTCATATTTAGAAGGCTTTTTACATTCTCTTATATCCAATGTTTTCTTACGACCTTTCTTTTTAGGTCTCAAAGCATCAGGACCGGCAATTCTGAAATCATTGACCCATTTTACAATCAATGATGGATTACTAATTCCTTGTGATAGTGCTAATTCCTGATATGAGACCTCACTTGATAGATACAATTCTACCATAGAAAGCTTAAATTGAAAAGTATATTTCTTATTTTGTCTCGAACGCATTAACCCTTCTTCACCAAATTCTCTGTATGCGTGTACCCATTCTTCAATTCTCCTCTTTGCAGGAATGTTATATTTACTTGCTAAATATCTATACCCACCTTCAGCATTTAGATATGCCTGCACAACCTCCATTTTAAATTCAAAACCATATTTTGCCATGAAAAAAACCGACCTCCCAATAGTTAGATTTTTGGTCTAACTTTTGGGGGTCGGTTCATTTCAGTTAGCTCTTACTTTTATAAATTATTTAGTGTTGCCAAATTGTTGCCATTTTGGACTCGTAAGTGATGCAAACGGCGTGGTTAAGCCATTTGTGAGGCGTGATACCTCATTCCCACTCAATAGTTGCAGGTGGTTTTGAAGTTATATCATAGACAAGTCTATTAACGTGTTTTACTTCGTTTACGATACGATTTGATGCTTTTTCTAGGACATCGAAAGGTATTCTTGCCCAATCGGCTGTCATAAAGTCGGTTGTGGTTACGGCTCTTAAAGCAAGGGTATAATCATATGTTCTGCCGTCACCCATAACGCCGACGCTACGCATATCTGTAATAACGGCAAAATACTGGTTTATATCTCTTTCAAGACCTGCATTTGCGATTTCTTCTCTGAATATAGCGTCTGCGTCACGCAAAATTTCAAGTTTATCTTCTGTAATTTCGCCTATAACTCTTACAGCCAATCCCGGTCCCGGGAACGGTTGACGCCATACGAATTTTTCAGGCAAACCAAGTTCGATACCAAGCTGACGCACTTCATCCTTAAACAAATCACGAAGCGGTTCAACAATTTCTTTAAAATCAACGTGTTCCGGAAGTCCGCCTACATTATGATGGCTCTTAATAACAGCCGCATCACCTGCACCGCTTTCGATAACGTCCGGATAAATTGTACCTTGAACAAGATAATCAACCTTACCGATTTTCTTAGCTTCCGCCTCGAACACACGAATAAATTCCTCACCTATAATCTTACGTTTCTTTTCGGGTTCTTTTACGCCCTCAAGCATACCTAAAAATCTATCCTGTGCATTTGCTCTGATAAGGTTAATATCAAACTGATTTCTGAAAAGATTTTCAACTTCATCGCCCTCATTTTTACGAAGAAGTCCGTTATCAACGAACACACAAGTAAGCTGCTTGCCTACCGCTTTATGAAGCATAACTGCCGCAACAGATGAATCCACACCGCCTGAAAGAGCACACAAAACTTTACCGTCACCAATCTTTTCACGCAAAGCCTGAATTGATTTTTCGGCAAAATCGGACATAAGCCAATCGCCCTTACAACCACAAACGTTAAACAAGAAATTCTTCAACATCTGCTGACCTTGTACAGAATGATTTACTTCCGGGTGATACTGTACCGCATACAATTTCTTTTCTTCATCTTCATAAGCCGCACACGGACAATCGTTAGAATAAGCAGTAATCTTGAAACCTTCCGGAATTTTATCGATATAATCCGTATGGCTCATCCAAACTACTGTATTTTTATCAACATTTTCAAACAACTTACTTTCAGAAGTTGTAATTTCCGTCTTACCGTACTCACTTACAGGAGCAGTATCAACGTGACCGCCAAGAGTATATGCCATAAGCTGACTGCCGTAACAAATACCCAAAATAGGAATACCAAGTTCAAAAATCGCCTTATCGTAGTGTGGTGATTTTTCGTCATACACACTGTTCGGACCGCCAGTAAAAATGATACCTACCGGATTTTTTTCTTTAATCTTCTCGATAGAATTTTTGTATGACATAACCTCACAATATACGTTACACTCACGTACTCTGCGGGCTATAAGCTGATTATACTGACCGCCGAAGTCAAGCACAATTACTGTTTCATTCTGCATTTTCTTTCCTCCGTTTATTATATTATTTTAATTATATCATTAATCGACACTGTTTTCAATAGCTTTTAAAAGTTTTAATGTTCTTTGCACGACCATTCTGTCACAGCTAATTTTATGACAGCCGTGCGTTCAAGCACGTTTTCGTTAAATTCATAATCGGATTTACCTGTATAGTGGTGCATGATCTGATTAAGTCCTTTAATTTTAGTGTCCCTGTCTGCCACTATTTTTACCTGTCCCCTACCCATAATGCTTTGATACAAATACGAATGCCCGCAAGCAGTATCACTTGTTACAAGCTCATGTTTCGTATCTGTTTCAAAACTTATTTCGGGTTGATTATTGATTAGATCAATCTTCTTCCCCTCTGTCGCTCCGTGAAAATACAATGTAAGTTTGCCGTTATTATCTTCATATCCGAAGTTCATCGGAACAATATACGCACCTTTATCGTCCACCAACCCTATACGACAGCAGTCACACGATTTCAATATTTCAATCATTTTATTGTAATCCGTAACTTCACGTTCTTTTCTTCGCATAATCACAACCTCAGTTCTTGCTCTCCAAAATTATTGTAACAGGGCCGTCATTTGTAAGTGATACTTTCATATCCGCACCGAATTCGCCTGTTTCGGTATGTATACCTTGTTCCCTGATATATGCAACAAATTTTTCATACATTTCATTTGCGCTGACAGGCTCCATTGCATTGCCAAAATACGGTCGTCTGCCATGCGAGCAATCGCCGTACAAAGTAAATTGCGATATAACAAGCATACTTCCGCCGACATCTTCAAGACTCAAATTCATTTTATCGTTTTCGTCACTGAAAATACGCAATTTTATAATCTTGTCTGCGATATACTTCATATCTTCTTCTGTATCACCGTTGCCGACACCTAGAAGAACAAGCAAGCCGTTATCAATTTTTCCGTTTACTCTGCCGTCAATTTTAACATCGGCATTTGTTACTCTCTGTACAACCGCTCTCATACGTCATACCCACTTTCTTCTATTATCATTTGCAAGCGTTCCCATTCTTCCATAAGGCTTTCGATTTTGTCCTGCAATTCTGTTATTTTGTCGGTTATCTCGCCTGCTTTGACATAATCGGTTGCAATATCGGAATTTTCAAGCTCTTTAGAAAGTTCCTCAACCTCCGATTCCTTATTTGATATTTCGTCCTCAACCTTTGCAAAGCGATTAAGCGTTTTACGTTTTTCCGCCTCCAAACGCTTTTGCTCCTTATAATCAAGGTGACCTGCCGACTCTGTTTTCTGTTCTGTCTTAATCGTTTCGCGTGCCACAAAGCTGTCGTAATCACCGCTGTAACTTTCGACACCGTTTGGCGTCAAATACAAAATTCTGTCAGCAAGTTTATTTATAAAATATCTGTCGTGCGATACCATTATCATAGTACCGTCATAATCGGAAAGTGCATTTTCAAGAGCCTCTCTCGATTCAATGTCAAGATGGTTTGTAGGTTCGTCCATTATAAGCAGATTAACACTCTTAAGCATAAGTTTTACAAGTTCAACCCTAGCTCTCTCGCCACCGGACAACTTATGTATTTCCTTGAACACATCTTCACCTTTAAACAAAAATACTGCAAGTGCATTTCTGATTTGGGTTTGAGTAAGGTTAGGATATTCATCCCACACCTCGTCTATAACCGTTTTATCCATATTAAGATTTTCTTGAATTTGGTCATAGTATCCTATATGAATATTCGCACCGATTTTATATGAACCTTCCGTCTGCTCATAATCGCCCATTAAAATTTTAAGCAACGTCGTTTTACCGCAGCCGTTCGGACCTAAAAGGAATACCTTTTCACCCTTTTTAATAAGCATATCAACATTTGAAAACAATCTGTTATTATCAAATGCCATACCCAAACTTTCCGTCTGCACAACGTCTTGTCCGCCGCCTGCACAAGCCTTGAATGTAAACTCCATTTCTTCTGGCGACTGCATAGGTGCATTCAAATCTTTTTCAAGTCTTTCGATAACTTTCATTTTGCTTTCGGCGGTTTTAATATTTTTCTCTCTGCCCCAACGTCTTTGTTGCTCAACAACATTTTCAAGACGTTGAATTTCACGCATTGTGTTATCATAATTTCTCTGTTCGGTCTTTTTGTCAATCTCTTTTTGTGCCATATATGCACTGTAATTGCCGTTATATGAACGAAAACGACCGTTTTCAAGTTCAAAAGTCTTGTTCGTAACTCTGTCAAGAAAATATCTGTCGTGCGATATTACAATAAATGCACCGCTATAATTTCTTAGGAAATCCTCTAGCCATTCAACCGACTCTATATCAAGATGGTTTGTCGGCTCGTCCAAAAGCAACAAATTTGCATCGGACAAAAGAATTTTACCGAGTGCGACACGCGTTTTTTGACCGCCGGATAATTTGTCTACACACAAGTCAAATTCATCTTCCGAAAAGCCCAGTCCCGTAAGTGTGCTTTTAACTTTTGATTTATAATAAAATCCATCACGTTCGGCAAATGCTTCCTGCAAAGAAGTTTGACGTTTTACAAGCTCGTCGATATTGCCGTTATTATTTTCTATATCGAAACGAATTTCATCAAGCTGATTTTCCATTTCGATTACATCGGCAAACACCGTAAGAGTTTCTTCCCATATACTCTTTTCACTGCCGTTTACGGAATACTGATCAAGGTAACCGACACGCAAGCCTTTATTCTTAAAAATTTCACCCTCATCATAATCCATATCACCTGTGATTATTTTAAAAAGGGTTGATTTTCCCGCACCGTTTACACCGATAAAACCGATTTTATCGTTACTGTCAACATTAAACGATACACTGTCAAAAAGCGTTTCATCAAGAAACATTTTCTTTATATTACTTCCATTAAGCAGTATCATAAATTACTCCTTGTATTTTAGTATTTCAACATATTTTCAACCATTGTCATTATGTCATATCCGTAATTAATATCAGGACACCAACGTCCGCCAAGTTGCTCGACATACTTTACCGTACCTGCCCAAGCTATACTCTTTACAACATAATATCTGTCGTGCGGCTCTCCTACTGGTGCAAGTCCGACATACGCAGCCATATGATTATAATGTGCTCTTACACCGTCCTCAGGTGTTGCAAAAGTTTCGTGATCCTCTGTTTTGTCACCTGTCGGTTTTTTAATTTTTATGCCTGCCCAGTTATTCATTTCAGGCAATACAGCGCCGCCGTAATTTCCGTATGCTGTTTCTTTGCCGGCTTGTGCATACATCACTTCCGGTCTGATTCCGAAAACTTCTCCGTAATACCAATAAATCGGTGCTATATCAATAAATCTTTGGTGTGCCCCTTTTGCCTTTGCCCAAGCCTGTGCCTGTTCAACCGTTACCTGTGCGTTACCTGTGATTGAAGTTTTGTCTGCCGCAGGATTTACCACTCTGTAAAGGAACGTACAAGCCTCCGCTCTTGTAAGCAAATCTTTCGGACGTATATTACCGCTGTCACCAAGCATATACAAATTTGTTACTGCGGTTTCAAGAAAATTTTTATATGCGTCATCAACGCTTTGAGCGTCTTTAAAGCTGTAATTTGTGATTGTATAACTGTCAGCTGCCTTTTGACCGCTTGCTTTTACCAATGACGCCGCAAATTCTTCACGCGTTACATATTCACCGCCGTTAAATAACGAGCCTTTTTTCGGCATATAATCTTGAAATGCCTGTACATATTTATATGACCACTTATTTTTTTCCACATCATTAAATCGAACTGCTGAATTCGATTGTAAATTAAATGTATCTGTAAATATTTTCGCCATTTGTTCTCTTGTAAGATTTCCGCCGAGCATAAGGTCACCTGTTTCGTCACCCGAAATTATATTGTTTTCCAAGCAATATTCAACGCTTTCCTTTGCCCACGGATACTGTTTCTGCCAGCCTGCCGCCATAACAGGTGCAGATGCCGTCGCACAAATCGCCACTGCAGATATTAACGAGATTATTTTTTTCATAATAGAATGTTTCCTCCAAGTCGTATATTTTACCAATAATACATTATATATCAAAAACATACCGATTTCAACATCATAGTTAAAATTATTTTGATATATTACCAAAATATATATGTATCATATCTCAATTTACCGAATAAAATACATTTTTAAGGTTATTACTATACACAAAAGGAGTGATATTATGATAGAACAAGATACTGTAAAACTTTTAAGAGAATGTGACGCCGGTATAAAAATGGGCGTGTATTCAATAGAAGAAGTTCTCGGTGATGTAAACAACGGTAATTTCAAGCAAATGCTTGAAAAAGCAAAATCAGACCACCAACAACTTCAAGATGAAATTCAAATACTTCTTGACAAATACCACGACGACGGCAAAGATCCTAATCCTATGGCTAAAGGTATGTCGTGGTTTAAAACGAATATAAAAATTTCTGCCGATTCTTCGGATAATACGATTGCCGACCTTATCACCGACGGCTGTAATATGGGTGTTAAAACATTGCACAAATATCTTAACAAGTACAAAGCCGCCGATGAAAAGTCAAAAGATATTGCTAAAAAACTTATCAATATTGAAGAAGAACTTACCGTTGATATGCGTTCTTATTTATAATTTATTTAGATAAAAACGAAACAAATCTGAACTTTTTATCCATCATATTGCCGATAATGCCGACCGTTTTACCCATAGTAAACGCCGCAAGGACAGTTCCTATTCCCAATCCGTCAAGACGTCCGAAAAATATAAGCGTCATACAGGCAGTTACTGCCAAACACGTTACGTCAAAAATTATTTTGACTTTTGAATATGAAACGTTTATAATCTCCGATAACTCTCTCGGGAAAAGGTCTGTCTGTATTATCGGTAATTTACATCTGTTTGATAATGCTATGCCTATGCAAAGCAAGAAATAACTTACGACAAAGTATAACACGCACCAACCCAAATCGGTCGGTAAAATGTCTATCCACATTTTATGTACATCAAGCAATTCACTGAATATAAAGCCCACCACAAAGCTGAACAAATATTGCGGAACAAACTTTTTTCTAAGAATCATTAAACTCAAAACAAGCAATCCTTGAAAAATATATGTCCATGTTCCAAGCGATACTTTCGGAATAACCTCCGAAAACGCATACGGAACACTCGATATAGCCGAAATTCCCGCACCTGAATATAACATAAGCACAACGCCAAAACTGTTGATTATAACCGCCAACGCAAGTGCCAATTCTCCTCTGAATATATGTAAATTTTCTTTATCCGTTGTGTATCCCTCCATTGTTTTTTGCCTTTGATTTACACATCGGGATTTATTATACCACAAAATTATTTCTGATACAACAGAAAAACTTCTATAACACAACGTTACAGAAGTTTTTGAATATCTATATTTTTAATTTTCACATTTTGTATTGCATTTTCGTTAAATCCGTTTACTTTTGCGTTAATCTTTAAATTTTCAAAAGTAAAATCAGACAATACATATTGACTTTCATCTGTCTTGACATCAAAAAACGTATTACACTCACATTCGCAATTTTTCATTACAACATTATCCGCATAAGAAAGTGGCACATCTTCCCTGTCTTTCAAATCGTAAAACTGCGTCCACGGGTTTATATTAATAAAACTGTCAATTTTACCTTTTATATCTTTAACACTGATATATTCATAATGCTGAGGTGTATCTGGACGCATTTTAAGCCACAACAAATTTTTACCCTCTTTAATATTTATTCTTCTTAAAATTATATTTTTATTATGTACAGATTCCGAACCGCAAGTTAGGCAACCGTGACAGAAACCGTATGTACAATCTTCAATTAAAATACGTTCGTTAGAGCCGTTTTCGGGTAATTTATCCGCCCAAGGACCTTTTCCGCCTTTCAGTACCACCGAATCATCATTAACTTCAAGATAACAATTTTTAACCAAAACATCTGTACACACGTCTATATCAACAGCGTCTGTACTCGGTGCTTTAATCGGCTTTGACGGTGAAAATATATTGCAGTTTATATACTTGACGTGATGACATTTGTATATATGAGTAGTCCAATAGTGCGAATTTTGCAAGTGCAAATCGACTATTGTGACATTACTGCTGTTTGATATGTAAACAAGTCTTGGACGTTGCTCGTCCTTGTTGGTACAGTTTGGATTCCATTTACGTCTTAGCCAAAACGCTCTCCACGCTTTCAAACCGTTTCCGTCTATTGTACCTTTTCCGCACATTTTAAAACCGTCAACATTATCTGCATTAATCAACGCAGCAAAATACGGACACGTTTCACCCTCCATACGAGTTTGCATTATCGGATAATCGTAAATATCATCACTGCCCTTTAACACTCCGCCGTCCTCAATATAAAGATTTACCCCTTGTTTGAAAAACAACGCACCCGTAAGATATGTTCCTTTCGGAACTACAATAACTCCGCCGCCGTTCTCATATGCTCTGTCAATCAAATTCTGTATTTCTTTCGTATGTATCTTGCCGTCATCAAGGACATTGTTATCGGTTAATACATATTGCTTACCCAAATCACTTAATTCGGGTATCTTTATATCGTAAAACCACTTATCTATAACAGTTCCGTCAGGGAAAATTTCTTGTTTGTCCATATTAATTCTCCTATTTTTTTATTTAATTATATCACGTCACTTTGCATTTTGCCATATGTTTTGCTTGTTTTTCACCTGCATAATATGATACAGTAAAATAAATTTTTATAATATTGAAACTTTTTATATATTTTCTGTGTATATAATAGCGTACACATCAAAAAATAGTGCTATTTTTTACAACGAGAGGAGGCTTATATTTTGATTGATGAACAAAAACTTTTACATAATCTCAAAAAGCGAAATCGTAACAGCTTAGATGACATTATAAAAATATACACGCCGTATATAAGCGTGATTGTTTATAATACAGTCGGCTGTAAATTATCAAAAGAAGATATGGAAGAAATCGTTTCCGATACATTTTTTCTTTTATGGCAAAACTCTTTAAATATTGATGAAACCAAAGGCAATATGCGTTCATATTTAGCAACTATTGCCCGAAACACATCAAAGAATAAACTTCGCAAATATCATTCAAATGAAGTTCTGAATGAGCAAATTATATCAAGCGATTTAACACCTCAAGACAATATAATAAAAGCAGAAAACAGTCAATTTTTAACCGAACTGATTACATCACTCGGCGAGCCTGACAGTGAAATATTTTTCAGGTATTATTACTACAATGAAAAAATCAAAACAATTTCAAAAGCAATGAATATTTCCCTGTCGACAGTCAAAACAAAACTGTATCGCGGTAAACAAAAATTAAAAAACACTATTATAAAAAGGAGGGCTAATGATGAATAAACATTTAGCTAAATTACAAAAAGAATTAGATATTTCAGATACTCATAATATGCCGAGTACGGATATTATTCTGAAAAACGTAAACAACAAAATCAATGTTTCTCCTGAAGAAAGGAAGATTTATATGAAAAGAAAATATTTAAAAATAACATCAATCGCCGCCGTTATATGCGCACTTGCGGTTACAACCGCATTTGCAGCTGATTCAATCAGCGGTAAAATCGGCGAAATTATATCATATTTCCAAAATGACAATGCTGTCGAAATGACAAGCCTTGAACAGCTTGCAAATTTTAACGACTCAATCGGAAAAAGCATATCAAAGGACGGTTACACACTTACTCTCGACAACGTAGCCGCTGATGATAACTTTGTTCATGTATTTTATACAGTTACTTCTGAAAATGAGCCTTTTTACAATAGCTCTGACAATAACGCACCTATTTGGAGCAACAGTTTAAATGTTTCGGCAGACATTCGATGTGTTATAAACGGCAAGCTATCAGACGTAAGCAACAACAATCACGAAAGCGGATATTTTGTTGACCAACATACATATAAATGTGCGAAAAAATACAATGTGTCAGGATATAATATTCCGAATAAATTCAATCTTGAATTGTTTGCATTTATATCAAAAGCAGATACTTCCGAAGAAAATTTTCCTGTCGCATTTACCAAATTGTTGAACGGTCAATATGACGGTATAACCGATGACGATAAAAACTCAGTGTGGTACATTTCAACCGATATTGACAAATCAAAAGTCAAGGTTAGTAGTATAACAAAAGACATAAATTTAAAATTGCCTAATTCTGACGCTACTGTTGAAAAAGCCGTATTTTCACCATTCGGCAATCAGCTTGTGATTTCAACCCCATCAACAGGTGATCCTGATAATGTCATCGCAAATATTGACAGTTTTGCTTTGTATGACGAAAACGATACTTGCCTTGATATTTTAAACTCTGATTTAAGTGTAAATGGTGACGGAAGTTCACGAAATTCACTTGAATTTCTTAAAGCAAACAAGGATACAAAACAGTTAAAATTCGTACCTGTTAAATACTCATACAATACAGAAGATTGCGATACAATATTTAACAGTGTCGGAACATATCCTATTGAATACAAAATTAACGACTATGGCAAAGTGATTGTAACCGGTATCAGAATTACAGACGGTGAAATTGACATTGATTATTACAAAGACGGTTTTGTTCCATATGATCCTGCGTTTGTTCTTCAAAATGATAACGGCGAAAATGCCGAACCAGGCGATAAATTCAGCTCAACATTATACACCGATGTAAATTACGAAACTAACAGCTATACTGCAAGGTATGTATTTGAAGCATATGACGATAACGGTAAACTATTACCGATACCCGAAAGTTCAAAAGCAGACGCTCTAAAACAGCAATTTACAAAACTCGGTGTTGTTAAAACAGATTACTACACTCTTGATTTTGACAGTGCCGTAACAGTTAATCTAAAATAGTTAAAAAGGTGTCAAGCCCAAGTGAACATAATTTCAAAAAACTGATAATAAAAAAGAGCCTCCTATGGTAAAATGAAACCATAGGAGGCAATTTTATGTCAAAAAGTTATCGTCATATACAAGAATGTAACAAAGAAATTATTGGATTAAAGCATAACGGCTGTCCGGTTAGACAAATATGTGAAAAATACAGATTTAGCAAAAATACTACTCTATATTATTTTGAATGTTCATTACAGAATACACGGCAAGAAAATAAGAGGGAGAGAAGAAATCTTATTAGGGGTAACAAGTAGACCGTATATTCTGAAATCAACACTCAGCTCCATCAATTATCACATATATCGGCAATAACACCGGCTAAAGCATCTCCCATCTGCTTATATCCTATTTCAGATGGATGCACCCAATTAGTTATATGTCGTTCAAAATGTTCTGAATATATATTACTTTTTATGTAATCACTCTGAAATCCATTCACTGTATCACATACAGCAAGCATAGGACATACAAAAATATTCTCGTTTCTGCGTCTGTCAAACAAGTCTGTAATTGCACTGCAAGCCATTTTTATACAATATTCATATTGTTTCGCACTGCTTTTACAACCAAGTTGTGTACCCCATGAATATTGATCGCCACCACATATAGGGAGATTTATGACAATTTTTATGTTATGATTATATTTATGTATCGCCTCTATCATATTATTAAGATTGCATATAAATTTATTTAATTCATTGTCAAATTCAGAATAACTGCATATTTGAAATTCATTTGCACCGAATAAAATTGAAACAATATCAGGAGTCGGCATTGAATAACGCTCCATATATTTTGAAAAATCAAATTTGAACACCGGATTTTCACAAACAACATCATATATTCCTTTACTATAACGATACAGTTTATCATTATCGCAAATAACCATTCCGTCTTGTATTGGCGTTACAGATGTTCCTATATGACTGTAATCTGTATTTGCATTGAGCATATATTCATAAAATTTTTTATCACCGTAATATTCTTTACCGTCAAATCCTTCAGGAAATAAGAACGGAGAAATTCCCCAACCGTCATCTGTATATTTTTCAAAATACGCACTGCAAGTCCAACCGCCTCTTCCTTCGTGATTTACATTATGACTGATATTTCTTAAACCTATTGTATTAATATTTTTTAGTTTATTCACAGTATGAGCAATATAAGTTTCAGCCATAGTCATACTGTCACCGATGCAAAGCAAATTAACGGTCGGATATTCTTTTTTCTCAAATATTTGAACGCGGCAACTCTTTTCAGTGAGCAATTTGCCGTAATATCCATAAATTTTCAACGTAAGCAAAAAAGTATCGGCTATGTCATTAAACTCTTCCAACCGCCAACAATTACCAAGATTTTTGCCAAATTCACACTCTATCTGAACATCATATTCTTCAGAGTATGGATAAATAATATTTTTATAATATATCGAATACTGTTCAAAGTCTGTATATATACTTTGATTTTTGACATCTCTTAAAACAGAAATTTTTTCAGGCAATATTATAATAGGCTTATCACAATACATAATCATTTCATCCTTTGGTTTAATATATGTGATACGCGGCATAATGCCGCATATCACATTATAAAAATTATTTATATATAGGTCCGTAGTTTTTGCAAGCCGCATAATCTGCTGCTTGAGAATCTTCTGTACCAAAAGACGACCATACGTGTGGACGATATACCTTTTCATCAGCTACATTGTGCATTGTTACAGGGATTCTCAACATTGAGCAAAGGGTTATCAAATCAGCGCCAACGTGTCCGCCGATTGTCACGCCGTGATTAGCACCCCAATTAGCCATTACACTGTATACATCAGTAAATGCGCCCTTACCTGTAAGAATCGGAGCAAACCATGTTGTCGGCCATGTAGGGTCTGTACGTTTATCAAGTTTATTATGAATATTATCATCAAGATTGCAAGTATATCCTTCTGCTATCTGAATAACCGGTCCAATACCTTCAACGATATTCACTCTAAGCATTGTTACAGGCATTTCTGCTTTTGTTCTGAAGTGGCTTGAAAAACCGCCGCCTCTGAAATATTCATAATCTGCTCTGCACCAATCTGTTGCATCAATACAATTTTGAATATCTTCATCAGTCATATTCCACCATTCTTTTTGTGTACCGTTGCCGTTCTCGTCTTTTGCCGCACCTGTACAATCAAGCGCCGTTGCACCGGAATTAATGAGGTGAATAATGCCGTTAGCGGCTTTACCTTTAAGTTCTTTACCTGTTACACGTTTTACGGCGTCGGGTGACCAATATGTACGAACATCGTGGAATGCAGGTGCTTTACCTGTAACAAGTGTTGCCAAAAGCATTGAAATACCGTTTAATGTATCATTTTCGGTTGCAAACGGAGTAGGCATTTTTTTACCGTTCCAGTTGAATGACGATGCCATAATTGCCTCTGTAAAATCAGCGTTAGGCAGCCAATCTGTCCAGTGTCTTTGACCTTGGAAACCGCCTACTATTGCATTCTTTCCAAGTGCTTCTTCATGCCAACCAAGTTCGGCAAGTTTTGGATTTCCGTAAAGAATATCATTTACGATTAACGTAAACTTAGTGATGAATTCCCAATCCTTATCTGCCGGAACAACTTTCGATTTTGTAATAATATCAGGCAAGTTTTTACCTGCATTTTTATCAAAGCCTTCTTTGCAGTTTTCTTTTATCCATTTATATGCTTTTTCATACTCATCTTTATCATATATACCAAGAGTAATTCTTCTCAATATTTCTGTCAAATCAACAAATTCAGCTCGTATACCAAGATACTTTTGCATAAATGACATATCACAATATGAACCTGCAATACCCATTGCGACACTGCCAAGGTTCACATATGCTTTGTTCTTCATTTGACCGACCGCAACAGCACCTTTTGCCCAACGAATCATTTTTTCGGCAACATCTTCAGGAACTGTGTTATCATCAATGTCCTGCACATCGTGTCCGTACATCGAAAATGCAGGAAGTCCGCGTTGTGCAAATGCAGCCATTACTGCGGCAAGATAAACCGCACCGGGACGTTCCGTTCCGTTAAAGCCCCATACAGCTTTTACTGTATCCGAGTTTAGGTCCATTGTTTCTGAACCATAGCACCAGCATGGTGTTACAGCCAATGTTGCACATACATTTTGTGTTGAAAAATAATCGTTGCATTTAGCCGCCTCAGCGCCTGAACCTATTGTACAAGGTGAAATTACACATTCAACAGGTGTTCCGTCTTGATAATGCACATTACTTTCGATAAGTTCCTTAGCTGCATTTGCCATAGCCATTGTTTTTTCTTCAAGGCTTTCTCTGACGCCGCCCCAACGACCGTCTATTGTCGGTCTTATTCCTATTCTTGGTTTCATTTTTATTACTTCCTTTCTGTTTTTAATTAATTATAAGCATGAATATAATACATTTCTCAGCCTTGGCTGATAATATTCTTCTTGTGGGTTTAACATATGGTGTGCATAGAAAAGTGCAACTTTTTCTTCTGTATCGGCAATTATTGTTGCACCTGCCGCACCTCCCCAACCGATTTCACCGATTGAACTGTTTGAACCGCTTTCGGCTTTATCTATAAGCGTTCTTACACCTAATCCGTAACCGTAACCTCTAAGACGTCGCCAATTCATAGTTTTACGCTGTGCCTCATTTAATTGATTTGTTTTCATCAGTTTTACTGTGGCACTGCTAAGTATACGATTATTATTAAGTCCTGTTCCGCTATTTGCCAAAGCCGCCGCAAACTTAGCATAATCATCGACAGTCGTTATTATTCCTGCACCTCCGCTGTCATAATTTTCACCGAATACAAGTTCATTGCCGTATGCTCTTTTGACAACTCCGGTTGTATGTTCTTTTTGCTGAAGTTCTACAATGTTCTTCGTATCTTGTATTTCGTATATATATTGCGGAGATATTATAACATCGTTCGGTGTATAGTATATAAGTGCATATCCTCTTGAACTTTACGAGCATAAGTTATCAACTATGAAATTGCAAATTATCGGTATTTTACTTTTGCTTATGATTATTATTTTCATACTTGCTTATGTTGCGTCTGTCAGAAGTTACAGTCCGCTTAATGAAATTATTTCATTCCTTGATAATTCACAGCCTCCTGCCGACAGTATTGAGGAAGAAGATAAAAACGAACTTATGTATATAATAAACAGCATACAGACGCATATCAACGACAAGACAAAAATGGCTGAAATTTTAGAAGAGCGTATGAAACTTCTGAGGAAATCACAATACGATATGCTCCAAACACAGATTAATCCGCATTTTCTTTACAATACGCTTGAAACAATTAATTGGATGGCTTATAATATGTCCAATTCAGAAAATCCGGTATCTAAATCACTGATTAATCTTGCAAGCTTTTTCAGAAATACACTTACTTCCGGTTATTTTGTTTCTATCGAAAACGAAATAAAATACACCAAAGAATACATTAATATTCTTGCACTGCGTTACGGTGATTTGTTTGATATAGAATGGGATATTGACGAATCGATTTTATCATATACGATTATAAAAATCTGTTTGCAACCTATTATTGAAAATGCCGTTTATCACGGAATAAAGCAGAAAAATGATAAAGGCTTAATAAAAATCAAAGGCTTGTGTGACGACAACAATATTATCCTCATAGTCAGTGATGACGGTGTCGGAATTGAAAAAGACGATCTTGATGAATTAAACAAAACTCTTTCCGAGACATCTTTTACAAACGAAAAATCGCATATAGGTCTTTCAAATGTAAATCAAAGAATTAAAATTATATTCGGTGACAGCTACGGAATACACGTTGAATCAACAGTCGGTGTCGGTACTGATGTGTACGTAACTATTCCTAAAAAAGAACAATAGAATCACAGGCAAGCCTATTTTACGGCTTGCCTGCTTTGTTGTGTCATTATTTCGATTTATTTAATATTGCGGCTTTAACTGTATTTTTCATAAGCATAGCGATAGTCATAGGACCTACGCCGCCGGGAACAGGAGTTATTGCACCTGCAACCTTTTCGGCACTTTCAAATTCCACATCACCGCATAGTTTCTTATTTTCAAGTCTGTTTATACCCACATCAATTACAACAGCGCCTTCCTTTATCATATCACCTTTAATAAAGTTAGGTATACCGACTGCCGCTACAAGAATATCTGCATTTTTTGTTTTTTCAGCAAGATTCTTTGTCTTTGAATGGCATATTGTAACTGTACCGTTTTGATGTAAAAGCAGCATTGCTTGCGGTTTGCCGACAATATTACTTCTGCCGACTATAACACATTCTTTACCGCTTACATCTATACCGCTTTCTTTTATAAGCTCCATTACACCGGCAGGTGTACAAGGTACAAAATCATAATTGCCTACCATAATTTTACCTACGTTTACAGGATGAAATGCGTCAACGTCTTTATTTGGTGCTATTGCGTTAATAATCGTCTTTTCATCAATATGTTTAGGAACAGGTAATTGTACCAAAATACCCGAAATACTGCTCTTATTATTAAGTTCATCTATAAGCTTTAATAGCTCTTCTTGAGTTGTTTCTGCAGGAAGTGCGTACTTCTCCGAATATATTCCGCATTCTTCACAAGCACGCTCTTTATTTCTTACATATACCTGACTTGCAGGGTCTTCACCTACGATGATTACGGCTAACCCCGGATTTATTCCCTCTTTTTTCAGATTTTCTACTTCTGTCTTGAGTTCTGCCTTTATTCTTGCCGAAACTTCCTTTCCCATTAATAGCTTTGCCATTGTCATTCCTCCTATTTTTCTTTTGATTATTAGATAGTATATCGCCCTTTGGCGGTCTGATAAGACATCTGTTCTGATAGCCTATTAAGTCTGTTCTTCCTATCTTAGTAAGTGCTTCGTAAACAAGTTTATAATTTTCGGGATTTCTGTATTGCAACAATGCACGTTGTACCGATTTTTCATGCGGAGTTTTTGGCACATAAACTTTTTTCATTGTAAACGGGTCTATTCCTGTATAAAACATACAAGTTGAAATTGTTCCCGGTGTAGGATAAAAGTCTTGTACTTGTTGCGGATTTATATTGTGTTCATGCAAATATTCCGCCAAACGTACCGCGTCACGAATTGTACTTCCGGGGTGACTTGACATAAGATACGGCACCAGATACTGTTTTTTACCTATTTTCTCATTTATCTGATAAAACTTATCCGAGAACTTATTAAACACGCTGTTTTCGGGCTTACCCATATATTTCAAAACATTGTCACTGATATGTTCCGGTGCAACTTTAAGCTGACCGCTTACATGATATTTACACAATTCATAGAAAAACGTATCGTCCTTGTCGTTTATAAGATAATCGAAACGTATTCCCGAACGAATAAACACCTTTTTAACGCCCTTTATAGCACGAAGTTTTCTAAGCAAATTAAGGTACTTCTTATGTGAAATATCCATATTCTTGCAAGGCTCCGGAAATAAGCACTGCTTATTTTTACAAGCACCGAGTGTCAGTTGCTTTTTACAGGCAGGTCCTCTGAAATTAGCAGTCGGGCCGCCGACATCGTGTATATAGCCCTTAAAATCAGACATTTTTGTCATTTCTTCCGCCTCTTTTATAAGAGATTCATCGCTTCTTGAAGTGACAATTCTGCCTTGATGAAAAGCCAAAGCGCAAAAGTTACAACTTCCGAAACAACCTCTGTTTGCGGCAAGCGAAAATTTAACTTCCTGTATGGCAGGAATACCGCCGTCTTTTTCATACATCGGATGATAATTTTTCATATACGGAAGTGCATACACTTCGTCAAGCTCGTCCGTTTCCAGCGGCGGCATAGGCGGATTTTGTATAAGATATTTGTCACCGTGCTTTTGCACGAGTGTTTTTCCTATATACGGATTCTGCTCATAATACTGCAGTCTGCACGATACAGCATATTTACTTTTACTCTCTACACATTCTTCATAACTCGGAATAAGAACGGAATTTTGTTCATCATATTCAGATGATATATAGCACGTTCCCGGTATATCCGTAATTTCGTTTACAGGCACACCGTCCCTAAGTTTATCGGCTATTCGTACAATTTGTTTCTCACCCATACCGTACATCAAAATACTTGCACGAGAGTCAAACAAAATCGAACGTCTAATCTTATCATCCCAATAATCATAATGAGCAAATCTTCTAAGACTTGCCTCAACTCCGCCGATAAGTATCGGCATATCTGAGCCGAAAGCCTCTTTAATTCTGTTACAATACACAAGTGTTGCTCTATCCGGACGCATACCGCCCTTCCCGCCGGGTGCATACATATCGTCATGTCTGCGTTTTTTAGCGGCAGTATAGTGATTTACCATACTGTCAATATTTCCTGCCGATACAAGCACTCCGAGTTTAGGTCGTCCCATTCGTACAAAATCGTCTATTTTATGCCAATCAGGCAATGCAACTATACCCACCTTATATCCGTGGCTTTCAAGCACGCGTGATATTATGGCATGTCCAAAACTCGGATGGTCTACATACGCATCTCCGACAATATATAAAAAGTCAAGTTGTTTCCAACCTCTTTTATCCATATCTTCCTTTGAAACAGGAAGAAAATCAACCTTCTTCATATTCTTCATTCTCCGGTCGTGATAAATCGGCATGGCTCACAAGCACATCTCTTGGCTTTGAGCCGTTTGCACCTGATATTATCCCTCTTGCCTCCATTTGATCTATGATACGTCCGGCTCTTGAATAACCCACGCCCAAACGGCGCTGTACCATAGATGTTGATATTTTGCCTAAACTCATAGCAAGTTCAATAGCCTCAGGAAGAAGTGCATCGCCGTCATCTTCAACATCAGGTGTAACACCGTTTTCGCCTGTTGCGTGACGTTCTATTTCTTCTTCCAAATCCTCACTGTAATGAGTTTCGCCTACATTTTCTTTTATAAATTCAAGTACCGACTCAATTTCAGGGTCTGAAACAAATGCACCCTGAACTCTTGTTGCGGCTCTTGCACCTGCGGGATGATACAACATATCACCCATACCAAGCAATTTTTCCGCACCGCCTTTATCAAGTATTGTACGGCTGTCTACTTGGCTCGATACAGCAAAAGCAATTCTTGACGGTATATTTGCTTTAATAAGACCTGTAATGACATCAACAGACGGTCTTTGTGTTGCGATAATCAAATGTATTCCTGCGGCACGGGCAAGTTGTGCCAAACGACAAACATAATCCTCAACTTCCTTTGCCGCAACCATCATCAAATCAGCCAACTCGTCTATTATAACAACAAGCTGCGGTATTTTCTCACCGCCTGTGCTTTCCATAAGTTTGTTGTAAGACTCAAGTTTTCTCACACCTGTATTTTTAAACAAATCATAGCGGCGCATCATTTCGCTTACCGCCCAATTAAGTGCACCTGCCGCCTTTTTAGGCTCTGTAACAACAGGCACAAGCAAATGCGGTATACCGTTGTAAACGCCAAGTTCAACAACCTTAGGGTCAATCATAATAAGCTTAACTTCCTCAGGTGACGACTTGTACAAAATACTCATAATAATACTGTTTACGCAAACACTTTTACCCGAACCTGTCTGACCGGCAATAAGAACGTGCGGCATTTTTGCAATATCGCCTATAACTACATTGCCGCCTATATCCTTACCCAAACCGACTGTCAATTTTGACTTTGCATTTTTGAATGCATCCGATTCAAGCATTTCGCGTATTGAAACAGGAGTAACCTTGTTGTTAGGTATTTCAACACCGACAGCCGCCTTACCCGGAACAGGTGCGACAAGAACAGTTGACACAGCAAGGTTAAGTGCTATATCGTCTGCAAGTCCTACTATTTTAGAAAGTTTAACACCTGTGTCCGGTTGAATTTCATATCTTGTTACAGTCGGACCTTGTGTTACTTGCAACAGTTTTGCTTTCACGCCGAAATTGTCAAGAACGGAAATAAGTTTTTCCGCCGTTCTTCTCATTTCTTCACGTTTATCACCCGAAGTTGCCTTAGGTTTGCTCAATAAATCCAAAGGCGGTATTACATATTTCGGAATAGGTCTTTCTATTGCCTTGTTAAATTCCTCGTTGTATCCCTCTTTTTCACTTTCGGACATATTCTTAGCCTTTTCGGGTTGTTCTTCCTTTTTCTCCCCGACTTCTTCTATCGGTTCTTCAATTATATCATCCATTTTACCGAATGCCTCATCTATACCGTTTGAAAAAGGTTCTTCTGCCGGTTCTTCTTTTATAGGCTTTTCTTTTGTTTTTGATGATTTTTTAGCAGTCGGTTTAGTTACTGATTTTTTTGTGTTATTCTTTGTGTCATTTGCAAATGAATTTGCCGCGTCAAGAGCACTTGTTTCTTCTTCGTAATATTCATCTTCATACACATCATCTGTATACTCATCTTCATATTCTTCTGCAAGCATTCTTTCTTCCATTCGTCTGTCATATTCTTCTTTTAATTCCGAATACTTATTTTTCGCACCAAACATAACATTTCTTGCCCATTTGAAAAATTCCGTAAAAAACGATACATTAGTTATAAAGCTTGCCAATACAATAAGTGTAATTGATAAAATTATGTAAGACGCAACTTTCTGCACCATTTGTTCCATAAATACAGAAACACACGCACCTAATAAGCCTCCGCATATATACTGCTGACCTGCCGAAAAAGCATAGCTTATATCAGTATTAATCGACGAAAGATTTACAATCGCACTGACATTAATAAGTGCCAAAAATGACAGTATAACCTTACTCCAAAAACGCTTTATGTCCTTAGTTTTAATAAGGTATGCCGATACACCCGCACAAATTACAGGCACAAAATAACCGCATATGCCGAACAATCCGCGGAACAGATTTTTCACCGCATTATTTATTACTCCGCCATTACCTGTATCAATGTACATAAAAACAGCTAATAACAATGTAATGAGCATTGATGAGATAATGTATGTAGGCATATAGTTTTTTGTCTGATTATTCTTTTTTACAGTAGCTTTTGCCGTAGTTTTAGAACTTTTTTTTGAACTGCCCTTTTTAGCAGTTGACTTCTTTGTTGCCATAAAACCTTGCCTTTCTTATGTAAATAATAATTTTATTCATAAATATTCACTGTGTATTATATCACAAATCATTTAAAAATTCCACAATGTTATAATAATGTAATATTTAAAGTACTTGTTCCGTTGTCAGTTTATCTATTACCTGCGTTTCTGTTATAATGTCCTTTACTTTGCCGTCGTCACTTACAATGTAAACCACATTATAGTCTTTCGGAATAAATTCATCCACTATGTCACAATAATTACACTCATTTTCAACCACAATATGTCTTACCGATTTTTTCTTTTTATTGTTGAACATCAATGTTTTAGTTAAATCCACATTATATTTTTCACTTTGAGTAAATATATTGCCTATCATCAAAGCAGAAAACAGCAATACCGAAAAATTGAATTTTGTAATGTACATCACATATATACCAAGTCCCATAATCATAGCAGAAAACACTGCGGATATTATAGTCATAATCTTATTTGCACTGTTATATCCGAGTCTGTATGCTATAATCTTTTTGAGCAAAATACCGCCGTCCAAAGGTACTGACGGAATCATATTCATACAAAACAGCATAGTATTGCTTATATAAAAAAACTTTACGCTTTCATTCGGATAACGGCTGTACACAATCATTGCGATAAGTGCAAATAAAATATTACAAAACGGTCCGCTGAAATATAATATCATTTCATCTGCAAGTGAATATACAAGTTTATTTTTTAATTTCAAATTGACACCGAACGGATAAAAGTCAATATGCGATATTTTAAGCCCTATACACACAGCCGCAAGGCAATGTGCCAATTCGTGCAAAATCATAACCGCATATGTGACGCAAAGCATATCCGCTTTATTAAATATAATGCAAAACACAAACAAGGCGATTGTCAGTACATTAACTCTTAAATAGTTTGTTATTTTAATCAAGACAAGCACCCCCTCTGATTATTATATTCACATAGCATACAATACAGAACACAAAAATACCCTTTATGCTTTCACACAAAGGGTATTAAATCATTTTGCCGTATATTCAAATTGAATATCCACACGTTTATAATGATGTGTATTATCGACAGGAATTTCATAAAAGCCGTATTTTTCATATATATGCAATGCCGGTTTTAAAATACTGTTTGACAGGATTATAAGTTTATTGGCACCGTTTTCCAAGGCATAATCCATACACGCTTTAAAAACAGCACTTCCCGCACCGTGTCCATCATATCTTTCGTCTGCGGCAAGTTTACATATTTCCCACTCATTATTTGTCATAGGCTGTGCCATACAAGTTGCGTAAACTACACCGTTTTCAATAGCAAAATAAATCATTGCACCGTTTTTGATAAGTTTATCTATATTTTCAAAAACTTCAAAATCATCACTTTCAAGTGCAAAGTATTTTGTTATCCAATTCTTGCTCAGACGGATAAAATCGTTTTTGTATTCGGGTTTATATTTTACAATTTCCATATTAATCATACTTTCTCTTGAATTTTGATTTATTATAGCATATAGATTATTTTTAGTAAAGCGAATATTTTTAGACAAATTCCGATTTTATGCTAAAAGTTTTGGGAAATAAAAATTCTCTGCAAAACAAATTGCAGGGAAAATTTTTTTCTATTCTTCAGTAATTATCGGTTTCATATTGTCCGTCGATTCCCAATAAAACTCTTTGTGTGATGATGAATTTTCAGTTTGCTTTATATCTTCGATACTGATTTTTTCGATTGAGCTATCCTTTAGCGTTCCGTTATCGTTGTAATCGGCCGTAATCTTTACACATTTCAAATCATCATTTGTAATTCTCGCCTCAATAACACCGCCTGCACAATTTGTACTGCTCTTTGGTGCAAATTTAACAGTAACGCTGTCCTTTCCTTTTGTATATTCTTCAGGAATTTCATAGAATACATCATATGCGTTATTCATTTTTTCGTTGTTAAGCGTTTGTTCGGCAAGTTTATTATCATCAATAGAGATATAGAAATCACGCGTATAATTTACATTATTTTTTGTAAACGGTCCGTCACTGCCCCAATATCTTACAAACAGATAATTTTTATTGCTCTTATCCACTTCCAAAGAATATTGGAAATATGCGTTGTCACTACCGTATGCGTCACGCCAGTAATATGTTTTTGTACCGCTTGTAAAACTGCCGTTATTTGAATTTTCACTTGCCAAACCGTGTCCGAGTTCGTCCTGCTGACCGTCCGGTTCAACTCTGTCAATCGTTGCACTGTTCAGACGTTTATCATATTCATTCACACCGTTTCCTACGTTGAAATATACAGTATAGAAACTGTGGTGAATTTCATAGAACGGTTTTAGTTCAATATCCTTGCCTGTAGATGAATTTTCAGCCTTAATTTTAAACATCAGCTTGTCCGTGTCAACCGTATCTATATACTTATCCAAATTGCTTGAATTACCTACAATATACGGTACATCAGCAGTTACACTGTCAATCTTAGTTTCGTTTGAAATATATTCATTCACTCCGCTAACGTCGCTGACGCTTCCAAGGTCTGCCGCCAAAACCACAGGACCGTACTGATATGCCGCCTGTCCGTCAATTCTTGAATTGTATACTGTAACAGACATTGGAATTGTAATATCTATAATGTCGCCGTCTTTCCATTCGTTAGATATAGCAAGATATTCTCCGCCCTTTGATGTATACGTCTTATTGCCTGCTTTTACTGTCATATCACTTTCAAGCCATGACGGAGCTCGTAGGTTGATATTTGCACTTCCTGTTCCTGCGACTTTAATTTGTACCTTGTCGGAATAAGGATATGTTGTTTCAACAGTGAATGTAAGACCTTTTTCTTCCCATTCATATGTACCCGGCATATAAAGATTTACATATAAATCGTCACCGTCTTCATAATACGCACATCTTGTGTATCTTCCCGGGTTCTCCATACCTGTACCCGTACAACACCACCAAGATTTATCCTTTTGCTCATATACTCTGTGGTGTCCTTGCAAAAGCGATACAAAGTACATTTTTGCACCTGTTTCAGGCTCTTGCTGACCGAGAATATGGTTGTACAAAGCCTTTTCATACCAATCCATATATGCACTGTCATGTTTCAAAGCGAATAAATGCTCAGACAGACGCATCATATTATATGTATTACAGCTTTCGCAAGTCTTAACTCCAAGTGTCTCTGCACCCTCTGCCTCGAAATGTTCGGCAATCGAGTTACCGCCTATTGCGTATGAACGATTGTTTACAACGTAATTCCAGAAATTTTCGCAAGCCTTTTTATAATCGGCATATTTCTCCGGATTTTGTTCATATATTTCTGCCGCACCGATTATTTTCGGTATTTGAGTATTTGCGTGAAGTCCTGTCAAACTGTCCTTACCTTGTATAAGCGGATTTAAAATCGAATCGTGAGTAAATCTTCTTGCCGTATCCAAATATTTTTCATCACCTGTAATTTCATACATTCTCGCAAAAATTTCATTCATACCGCCGTATTCAACGTCAAGCATTGACTGCATTTGTGCGTCGGTAAGATTTGATGTACCGTCAACTGCCCAATCTGCAAATTTTTTCAATACTTCATAAGCAGTGTCATTTTCTGTATAGTCATACGCGTCAAGCAAGCCTTGATATATTTTGTGTATTCCGTACCATGGCACCCAATAGTTATCAGCCCACTTTGTATTACCGCTAAACAGTTTTGTAAAACAATCTTCGCTACATCCGCCTATATATGGTGAATTTGAAGTCTTTTGAAGTTCATCGAGTTTAGTTACCGCATAATTAAGTTTAGTCAAAACTTCTTCATTGCCTGTATCACGATATAATACCGCAGCTGCACTCATCCAATGTCCCAACGAATGTCCTGCAAGTGTGAATGTATCTTTTGAACTTCCCCAGTTGCTTGCACCTTTTCTTTCCCAACCGCCGTAACGATGTGCATTGTTCGGAGCGGTCAGTCCATGCATTTCGTATGACGGTGCAAGAAGTCTGTCAACGTCTATTGACAAAACATATTTAAGTCCTACTTGCTCACTCTTTTCAAATAAGCTGTCCTTCTCTAAATTAACTCTGTCGCCTCCGGCAAAGTTACCTGTATTATCTATTTTTCTTTCCATTACGCTTGAAATCGCCTTTCCTGTTGATTTGTTATAAACGGCTGTTTTCACAGTCAAATTACCCTTATAATCTCTAATATCTTTCTTCATTTTTACAGTATTGTCGGACGGCACAAAATCTTTTGTATCTTCCGACAGAAGTGTATCACCACTATAAATTTGCATTTTTAAAACCAAAGTGTCGGTTAGTTCAGATGTTACAACATACTCCGCTTCAACAAATGATGAACCCGAATTTTTAACAATATTCATATTACGGATTACAGAATAATTATCGTCCAAAGAATCTGTTTCAACAGTTATATTCGCGATAACATCGTAGCTTTTTCCTGATATTTTCGTAGTACCTGTTACTTTATACGTTCCCTTTTCGGTATAACTGTTCACTTCTCCCCAGTCAACTATCGTTTTGCTTGTCATTCCGTTGAATATGATGCTGTTAAATCAGCCGCATATGCACTTGCCTGCAATATAAATGCCGTAGCCGCTGCCGTTAAAATCACTTTCTTGAACTTCATTTTCTCCCTCCAAAAAATAAATTTTCAACAAATTAATCTTTATATATCCCGGGTTTCTTTAGTAATATTATATAGTATATTTTTTTAAAATTCAATTAACTATATTAACATCATTTGAATGTATATTAACATTTTCACATTGACTTTAATAACTGTTAATGCTATACTGAATATGCAGGAGGTACGCTATGAATCCGAGATTATATTTTGATGAAAAAACGTTAAAAAAATTAGGTGATGTATTTGTTGTAAACACATATTTCCCTATTAAAACAGTTCCCGACAGTGCCGACTATTTTTTGCTTGTATATATTGCTCATTCTAACGCCATACACAACATTGATAATACAAGCAGAAAATTAGAAGAAGGCGATGTCGTGCTAATATCGCCGAATGTAGTCAATTCATTCACCTGTACCCATAAAGATGAACTAACCATTGCATATTGTTGTGTCTTTTCCAAAAACGCATTACAATACAGCTTAAAACAGTATTCAGGCAATTTTCCGTTGCTTTCAGATTTTTTTGAGGGAAAACGCTCATATATACAAGTACACGACACACCGTCAAAAACAATACGAAATTTTATGATACAAATGATAGATAATTTTAACTATTCACAACCCGGATATTTGTTTTCAATCCGCAGTACAATAACACTGATTTTAGTTAATATGTTCAGATTGTATTCAGTTGATAAAAATAAAGCCGACGGTTTTCATTCCAATGTGGTTATAAATAACGTTACCAACTACATAAATTCAAAAATATATTCAAAGCTTTCGCTTAACGAAGTAGCCGATAAATTCGGTATCACCCCGCAACACCTTTGCCGATTGTTTAAGAAACACTTTAATATGACTTTCACCCAGTTTTCAAACAGGCAACGTGTCGATAAAATCCGTGATGAACTCGAAAATATCGACAGACCTATATATCAAACCTATGAAGAATTTGATTTCACACCTCAATATTTAAACAGTATGTTCAAAAAATATACTGGCTACTCTATCAGTGAATATAAAGCCAAATTCAACTATAAAGCCGGTAATCCGCTTTATACGATATAATATAAAAGGACGACTGCACAAGCCGTCCTTTTCCATTAATTTTTAACTATTCAGCAATCCTAATTGCTCTTGTTTCTTATTTTCTAATTCAGACAATTCTTGTTTCATTTCGTTTACATTTTTTATTATTTGAGCAATTAATATGTCTGCCTTTTCTAATTGATTATCGTATTCTATCTTTAATTTTGAGATCATTTCTTCACATTCTAATATTTGAGGATTTGATACAATACTTTTCTTAAGCGTTCTCATAGCGTCATTAAGTTTCTGTAAATCTTCTATCATCCTATCCTCGGATTTTGTTTTAAAAATTGAATGTAACGGTGTTGAATTTTTTCTTTTCCTTGACAATTCTGTATATTCACACTCCATTTTATCATACTGTTTTTTCATTTCTTGTTCAATTTCTTTCTTTTTCTGTTCCTGTTCTCTAATCGCTTGTTCTAATTCACCTTTTCTTTTACTAAAACTATTTCTAATATCATTCTGTTCAAGTTCTTTTTGCTCGATTTTCCTGTTAATATCTCTTATTTGTTGTTCAATCTCCAATATATTCTGATTTATTTCATTTATAATATCATCATTATATTTTTTTATTTTATCAATATAATTTCCTTCACCAAACCTTATTGCTTTTTTGTAATTTCCATAATTATTTAATGGTTTTTTTATCGTTAATAATTTTTCTTCACCATTGAGTCTCAATTCACACAAAAGTTTACCTATATACGCTTTTGGTTCTCTCGGATTCCTGTTAAGAACCTGTTCCAATAATTCATCAGCTTTCTTGAACTCAGAATCTTCTATACACAAAAATGCACGATCAAGTAGAGGTGCAATATTTCCTGCTACATTTTGTACTATATTATTTTCATTAACAGTATTATCATCTACTGACGACGCATCAACTATTTTTTTTATTCCTCTTATCAAGTCTTGCATAAAACCAAGTTTAGACATATCTTGTGCCTGTAAATGAGAAAATTCATCCGGTAAATCATACGGATCCATTTCCTTATATGCAGGAATTAAAATTTTATTTTTATTACTTTTTATGAGTTTTAGAAATCTTGACCATTCATTTTTTACCCACACTGCATTGAAATATTCTGGTTTTGTACCAACTACTACCATAACTTTTGCACTGTTTAATGCTGCAAATATATATGGTTCATATGCTATTCCAATTTTATCTTCAAGAGTTATTCGAGAAAAAAATACTTTATACCCCTCTTGTACTAATTGATAATATAAATCTTGTGCCAAAACACTGTCTTTTGTTCTTTGACCTTTTTCATCCGTTTCTTTATAGCAAATAAATACATCAAATGCATCTTCATTTTGCGATATTTCAAGAATACCTTTTTGAATATTATCTATAGTTTTTGCCTCTTCTTCATAGATTGCCTTTTGATATGGATCGGCATATTTTATTGCATCCTTGTAATTTTCATTCATAAACACGGATGTATATTGTGCTCTATTGACTGTAGGTATTCTCTTATGCGTAGCTGGATCTTCTACATATTCTATACCGTATTCACACAATAAAAGCGACCAATATGCCTCAGCATCAGTATTATCTATATCAAGAATTCTCTCATAAATAGACATTGCTTTATCATAATCATTACTTCTTCTAAAATGTCCAGCTCTATCATACAAATTTGATTTTTGTTCTTCATCTAATTTAGGTAAAGTTTGCTTTGTGCCACAATATTCACATTCTGCAACACTCATTCCGTCAACAACGTCCAAATCTCCACCACACATTTTACACTTAAATACTGCCATTGTACTTTCCTCCGTATTTTATCTATTTATATAAATTAAATAAATTGTAATAACCAACATAATTAATAATATTACTATTAATTTTATTTTGTTTCGTTCCGCCGTTTTAGGCTTACGATTAACTTTTTCTTCCTCAAATTGATTATATCCAAATTTTGCGTTATTTTCAAATTCATAAATATATTTACTGCATTGTTGCATTTTTTCACGCGAATTCTTATAGTCGCCAAGCCTTTTAAAAATTTTATAAGCTTCGCAATAATCCGCGTATGTAGACGGGCTTGTTTCAATTAGCTCACAAGCAAGCTGATATTCGGCAAATCCGTCCTCTTCTGCGCTTAATTGTTCACATTCCGCAATCTTGTTTTTAATATCTTTATAATCGGTCTTCTTAATCCTTTTCAAGATTTCAATTGCTTCACTATACCTTTTCTCGTCCATTGCTTGAACTGCCGATTGATAACTTTTTTCATATATTCGATTTTTTATAACCTCGTTGTATCTTATTATTGCGTCTTTTTCGCTGCCTCTTGCAAACCTTACAGCCTTTCGGTAATCAGCATCATTTTCTAAATCACTTGAACATTCTGTAATTTTTTCTTCAAGTTTAATCTTATGACTAATCATCATTTTATAAAGATATGCCTTTGAACATTCGTGGTCTTCATCAAGTACTCTTTCGCAGTATTCGTTTGCTTGTTTCCATGCTCCGTCCTCCAAAAACAAGCCTATTCTTCTCAGTAATGCAGAATTATTGCTGTCCTTGTGAATTTCGTGTGTAACGACGGTATTTTGTTCCTCACTGCCGACTATCTTTTTAACACCGCGTATCAAGTCCTGCATAAAGCCGAGCTTTGACATGTCTTGTGCTTGCAGATTAGAAAATTCTTCGGGTAAATTGTACGGGTCCATATCCTTGTATGCTGGAATTAGTATTTTATCCGCACCGTTCTTGATTTGTGCCAAAAATCTCGCCCACTCATTCTTTACCCATACTGCATTAAAGTATTCGGGCTTTGTACCGATTACTACCATTACCTTTGCGCTGTTCAGTGCCGCAAAAATATACGGCTCATATGCCGCACCGAGTTTGTCCTCAAGCGTTATACGCGAGAAAAAGACTTTGAAACCCTCTTGTGTAAGCTGATGATACAAGTCATTTGCAAGTACGCTGTCGTGCGTTCTTCTGCCGTGTTCATCTGTTTCCTTATAGCAGATAAACACATCAAACGGTTCTTCATTTTGCGATATTTCAAGTATGCCTTTTTGAATGTTATCAATATTTTTTGCTTCTTCTTCATAGATTGACCTTTGATATGCGTCTGCGTATTGTATTGCCGATTTGTAGTTTTCGTTCATGAAAACAGACGTAAATTGCGCTCTGTTCACTGTCGGTACTCTTTTATGTGTTGACGGGTCTTCTACGTATTCGATACCGTATTCACATAAAACAAGCGACCAATACGCTTCCGCATCGGTGTTGTCTATATCAAGGATTTTCTCATAAATCCCCATTGCCTTATCAAACTCGTTGTTTCTTCTGAAATGTCAGGCTCTTTCGTACATGATTTCTTTCTCGTTGTCGTTAAGCTTCGGTAAAGTCTGCTTTGTACCGCAGTACTCACACTCCGCCACACTTATTCCGTCAACAACGTCCAAATCTCCGCCACACATTTTACACTTAAATACTGCCATTGTACTTTCCCCCGAATAACTACTTTAACAATTTACATTTTTTGTTTCTGTCTGCAAATAGTACGTTCATTTCTTCACAAACTTTTTTCACTTCAAAACAATCATTATTGTCCACAGCCGTTTCCAAAGCGTTAAATCTCATTGTTATTTGATTTTCTACGCCATTTAAGGCACTACTCGACATCGGATCACTGTATCTGCAAGTGTCTTTTATTTTGCTTACTTCCTTTTTAATATCTGCGTTTTTAGCTTTCATTTCCAATGTTTCCAAGTCAATTGTAAGCGATTTTATAAACAAAGTTTTTTCCTTTATCTTATTGTCAATATCACTTACAATCTCACCGACTGCCGTCGCTTTAACAATAGCAGTTGCATATATAACAAATATAAATACACATAATATCGCACCGATCCACACCGGGATAAACGGAATAATCATACACAAAACGCCAACAACTGTACTAACAATTAATGCAGAGTAACTTACTGTTATAATAGGTAAATTTAAAAATACCTTATTTGAATTGTCTGTATCTTTAAAAAATTTGTAACTGCATGCTGCTTGACCAATGAATGCAATCATAACAAATATATATCCTACCCAATATGTCCCCTCAAACTTACCAATCATTATTGTAGACGGAATTGCAAATGATATTACATTAAAGAGCACAACTGCCAACAGCCAAACTATTCCATAATATTTAAACCCTTTTTTCATTATCTTAACTCTCCTCAAATTTTCTCGCCGCACTCAGGGCAGAATTTTGTATTTGCTTCTATTTCATTGCCGCATTTAGGGCATACATTTTTAGTCAATTTGCAACCACATTCAGGACAGAATTTACCTCGTGGTACTTTTTTCCCACATTCAGGGCAAATTACAGTATCAGTCTTAATTACTTTCTCGCCGCATTCAGGGCAAAATTTTGTACCTTTCTTTATAAAATTTTCACAATTCTTACACTGAATCATCTGTGAAGGATCTTGCATCGTAGTATTTAGGGTGTCATTCATCATATTACCTACCATACCTCCGACTGCTCCTCCTACTCCTGCCATAGTCCCAAATCCTACACCCATATTAGTAAATTGACCTACAGCTTCATTTCTTGCAATATCATGTGCAACATCAAAACCGCGTTCTTGTTGATATGTATAGCCTTCCTGTGCTCTCTTTTGCGCTAAAGCCTGTGATTCTATAACCATCTTTTGCGCTTCCGTCTGCTTGTCTATAATGCCAACTTGTTGTCTAAGCTTTGCTTCCGCAATATCCGCATATTGTCTGAAATGCAGGCTCTTAAATTTTTCATATGCTGAGTCACCGTCAGGCTTTACTATCGTTGTAACAAAAAATCTCTCTAATGCTACACCGTAATCGACAAAATCATCGATAAGCATTTTATGCAGATTTTCCGATAGCTCCTGCAAATGCTCGTCAATTTCAAAAATGCTTATTTTGCTTTCACGTATGCTTCTTGCCAAGTAAGTTTTTATTTTTGTCATCAGAAATGCTCGAAATAATTGCGTAAGCTTGCTTTGTGTTAAATAATTTTCTGTGCCGACTACCTTTAGCAAAAGCTTTCTTGAGTCCTCTGCTCTCAAATTCATTTCACCACATGCACCTATTTTTATAGGAAATTGATATGTCGGCTCCATAAATTCAACCTTGCTGTCCGTACCCCATTTTATTGCCATTTGTTCAGTTTTATTTATAAAATAGACTTCACAATGAAATGGTGTTTCATCACCTGTTGCTCTTTTTAAAAATCGTCCAATCTTAGGGATATTTTGAGTTTCCAGTGTATATCTTCCCGGTCCGAACAAATCCAACGCCTGACCGTTCATCATAAAAATCGCTTCCTGTGATTCGTGTACAATTAATTGTGTCAATGAATTAAAATCCTCATTCGGATGTTTCCATATAAAGGTTGTATTATCACCTTCATATTTTATCACATCAGCTATTTTTTCCATTTTTCCAGCACCTCTCGTTCTTTATTTTATACTTCCATTTATAAATCCAACAAAAATTTTGGTATATATTACAAAATTATAATACCACATTTGACTTATTCTGTCAACATTCACTACATGAATCATTTTCAAAATGTATAATCACATTTTGAAAACAAAAAAAACTCATTACAATGTATTTGCATCGTAATGAGTTTTTTAGGTAGTATTATTAATTTTTAGCCGCATTATAAAGCATAACCGCGACATCAATACGTTTAACATCTGTGCCTAATCTGCTTGATGTTACATTATCAAACAAATTATACTTTTGAGCGGCGGACATAAAGCCGTCGGGATATTGAGTTTTACTGTTTGCATATCCGTATGCACTTGTCAATATTTTAACCGCCTGTTCAACGGTAATATAATTATCCGGTGCAAATTTATTATCACCGATACCATGTATTATATCTGCTTTTACGCACGCATTTACATATTTACTGCTCCAATGATATTTTGTATCTGTAAATGTGCTATTCTCACCAACATTATACCCCATCATTCTGCATATAACCGCAGCAAATTCTGCTCTGGTTATGGTTGCGTCAGGTCTGAATGTATTATTTTCATAGCCTGTCATAATATCATTGCTTATAGTGTAATTTACTGCATTTTTCTGACTGTTATTAAGATAAGATGTATCAGAAAAATCCTCTGCTTTTTCTGCCGGTGCATAGCTGACAAGCTGATATTCACGAGTCATAGAAGTTCCGTTATTCCCATTTGACACCACTCTTAAATTATGCGTACCTTTTATGTCACTTAGTTGTACGGTATAAGGTATTTCGTTTGTTGATTTAACGAGTTCACCGTCAAGATAATATTCAACATTTATCCAATCCGATCCGTATATATGTGGATATGCGTACAGTGTTGTATCTCCGTTCATCGTTATTGTACTGCCTGCCTTTTTAAAGAATTGTCCGGCGCTGTTTGCATTATTATTTTGTATAAACCACTGTGACTCTGTTACATCATTATATGAGTTTTGAAGTTCACTGTCTCCGTCGAGATTATAGTAATTCACCTCATAATTCATTTTAGCGTTAAAATACGCTATAAGCTTTACTTGAGGATATACCATAGGAATAAACGTATATATTTGTTTCAAATATTTTGCCGCCCATTCACTGTCGGTTTCATTTATATCACCGTTAGTTCTGTATGCACTTCCACATTCAGAAATCATTATAGGTTTTCGACCGCCGTATTTTTCAACAGCATCCTTTATCATCAACACCGGATCGGAACTGTATCCTGTTTTAAAGCAAACTTCATTATACCTGCTTTCCCCCTGCCAAACTCTGCCCTGGAAATACTTACTTGCATAACAATTCACGCCTACCCAATCAACATATTCATCACCGGGATAGAAGTCATCAGCCGTATAAGGCCAATCGTTTGTTTTCCATGAAGATGTGTGTGCCATACTCCAAACAGTAGCAACGTTAGACAATCCGCTCACACTGTTTGCAACTGCTTTGAATGCAAATATAAATTCATCGGGTGTACATTTATCACCCCAAACATTAAATTCAGCACCTATTCTCAAATAAATCGGCATGTTTTTGTAACTTGACAACATAGAGCGTAAATTCAATAAAAAAGAATCCGAACTGTTTATATTTCTTACCGTTGTGCCTTCCTGCGGAAAATTGAGAGTAATTTCTACCGCTTTATTTTGTGTTTCTGCTTTATCAAGCATCGCACGAGTCCAACCGAATGTACTTTCATCACCGTATTCCAAATACAGCAATGTCATTGATTCATTACTTTTTGCCTTATCTGCCACTTGTCCGTATAAAACACCGTTCGGCTCATTTTTTGCACCATACACCTTTTGCGATTGTTCCGTAGCTTGATATACGTCAAATGTATTTGTAAATTGCTTAACGCAATTTTCTGCAATAATTACGCCATCAGTCCACCCTAATTGCTTACCGTATGGAATATACATTTCAAAATACTTCGCCGCATTTGTATAATCACCGTTCATAAAATACGCAAATGCAACGTCATATGTTCTTGAGCCTAAAATATTTATTGTCTGCTCATTCTTTGGCTCTGATGATATTAAATTGATAATTTGTACTCCGTAATTTATCGTTTCATCATAATTTTTGCTGCTTGTTGCATTTGAATAACCAGAGTCCAAGCCCCAAAATGCGTGCGGCAATTCATATGCCGTTACGCTTAAATTACTTGAGATTATCAGACTTATCATCGCAATTAATATTATGCTTATTCTTCTTTTCAATTAACATCACTCCCAAGATTATTTTATATTCAGTATATCATACTAACAATAAATTTACAATTACCCATTTACATATTAATGCAAAATGAAACAAAATATTCTTAATAAATACTAAAGTATATCTTTTTTAAAAACATTAATTAAAATTACATTCTAAATTATTACTAATCGGAACTAAGTTATTTAGACTTTCAAAAAAATATACATCAGCCCTTGATATCGTTGTATATCCATTTATCGAATCAGAATGGATTAATTTGCTATTATATGCAATGTCAATATCGCCATTATGAATCTTAATAATATTGCCATTTTTATCTCGATATACAATTATTACAATACCTTTTATATCTTCGGCTGATAAATTCGTAATAGCCACTTCCAACATATATGACACATCCTTTTTTGTACTTTTCATAACTGTACTATTACAAACTATTGATTTAATAGGTTTTGAAGAATTTAATGTTGTAAATGATTTGATTTCCCCTTTATATTCTTTTCCATTTACTATTGCATAACATTGCCAATAGTATTTTGTGTTACTGTCTAAATATAATCCTGCTTCATCATTCAAATCATACCACATGTCAAATGGATTTTTATTATGATTAATAACATCATTTGCGACTTTTGACATACTATTTTCCGAGGTACCAAAATAAATCCCAACTTCATTTGGCTTTTGTCCACTATAAGCCACCGTACCTCGAACTGTTGCATTAGATTCCGTAATGCTGTCCGCCATAGTTGTATTCACTGTCACCGGATTTACGTCGATGTATTCACCATACCAATAATTCATATCAACATTTGTATTTATACCGTTTACATATCCTGAACTTGTATACTGCCACATAGTATAATTTCCCGAATATGTACAGCTTGAATTATATTGAGCTACCCACTTATACCATAATGAATTATTAAATGCAGAGTCAGTCAAATAATTAGTCCACCAATTTTTATTGGCATATATACCCACTTTGTATCCTTCATTTTGAATTATGTTGCAAAATACAGATGCTATATTCCCTCTTTCCGAATCAGACAATACAGCCTGTACCTTATCTTCCATATCCAAATAAATAGGAAAACTAAGGTTATATCCTTGTATAAGCCTTAACACATGCTGTGCCTCGCTTACAGCCTTATCTGTAGTATCAGCATAAGAATAAATATATACTCCAAACGGTATTCCTAATCTTGTGCAAGCATTAGCATTATTATACCATTGACTGTCATCTTGAGTTATATCATCATTACCATATCCACATCGAATAATCGCATAATCAATATTTCCATATACCGAATCCCAATTAATAACACCTTGATGCTTGCTTACATCAATTCCTTTCATTGTAGGCGTTGCAAATGAATCCAATTCATTACTATCACTTTCTTCAGTTTGTATTGGTATTCCATTCTTATATCTCCAACTGTTTTCTTTTAATTCTTCTGCATTAGCAGTAATGGTCAATAAGGAAAAAGCAATACTGAATAGGCATAAAAATTTTAATATATATTTCAAAGTCATTACTTCTTTCTATTAATATTATATATAAATTTGCGGCAGCAATAATAATATCGCTGCCGCAAATTTATGTTTTATTGTAAAACTATATATGATTTATATGAGTATCCGCTAATACCGTTATATTCTACCCAATACCAGTTTCCTGATGTCTTATCCGGATATACTGTACATGTCGCACCTTCAGGGATATATCCAATATCATTTCCAACCTTTGGCTTACTGTTTATAACAAGACTTCCATCTGTTCCTCTGATAATACCAGTTCGTGTATTTGAAGAACTTGATTCCCTTTGAGCCATCAACTTCACCATTATCAGCATATACATAGATTGTAGTACCCATACTACCTAAGCCACCGTTCTCTACCAATTCTTTTGAACGCAATACAAACGCATATGCTTGTCTTCCGTTATGTTCCACTGTAGCAGTGTCACCGCCAAGAAGAATATCGGAATCATTTACGAACTCTGCAGCTTTTTCTTTTGCTTGTTCATATGCAAGCAGTGCATTTTCTACATAAACACTTCTTGTTGCATTATCCCAAGTAATATTTAATCCAACCATATCGCAAAATGCTCTTAATGGAACATAAAAAACGTCACTGTATTGCAACGTTGCCGGAACATCAAGTTCATATGTTGATTCAGCTTGACCATCAGATATTGTTTCAGCTGTATAGTTTTCTGCTGTAAATTTGTAACTTACTGTCCCACCGTCTTTTGCAAATATTACTGTTTTTGCATTTGAATCGTATGAGTTAGAATAACCTAAAGCTTCAAATATAGGAACCACTCTTACCAAAGTTCTGTCGTTAGCAATAATAGGCTTATATTGACCGTTGTCGATTTTTTGACCATTCACATATACTGAAACATCTTCAGCATATGATGTTTGTTCAAATGCACCTGCTGTTACAGAGACTAATGCACTTACCGTCATCATAGCAGCTGTTGCTGCCGCAAATACTCTTTTTTTCATAATTTTGTTCTCCTTTATTTTTTAATTTGCTAAACCTACAATTTTGTTATTTGCATCTACTATAACACACGATGTATTTTCATCATCACTTTTATCAAAGTTTTCTTCTGAAGTAGATAAAACATAATATCTCGAATCTTGTTTGTTATATGAAACTTTATAACATCTTGTCATTGGTGGATTTGTATCTTTTGATTCTACATCAAATATTTCTATAGAACTATCTTATAATTACCGTTCTTCTGCACACACCGCAAACAACAAAATTTTTCTTAGGTATATTTATACTTATGGGATGTATATTCATACTCAGTGACGATAAGCCATTGAAAAAGATATTATTTACATTCATTCCTTATATATCGGATATTTTATTGTCCCTCATATATCTTTCGCTTAGAACAATATTACTGCCGAATTTTGATTCGGCCTACGGAGGTCAAACACTTACAAGGCTTTCGCGTATACCTAACGCTGTTGAACCGTTGCTTTTATTTATAGTTGAAATGTTAGTACTGTTTTTAATCTCAAAATGGATACAACATAAAAAACCTAAAATGAGCGACCTTACCATCATATATATACTTTCAATAATAATTGTTCAAATATTTATATTAACATTCTTAATGCACATTTATTATGCAAAAGTAAGTATATTGAAATTTATATTGGTTTTAATTCTTTATATGGTTATTTCAATTTTGCTTACAGTTCTTGTTATACGTTACAGTATTCGTATCAGTAAAGAGCAAGCAAAGCAAGAATTTGTTGTTAATCAGTACAATCTTTTAAGCTCGCAATACGACCAACTGAGAAACAACTATTTAAACTATAAAAAATTACGTCACGATTTAAAAGACCATATTAACGTTATTAACGGTCTGTCACAAAAAGCAGACAAAGAAGAATTAACCGAATATACAAGTAAGTTATTAAAAAATTGGGATTCACTTTCGGCAAAAACATATTGCGATGTTCCGGCGATTGATATTATATTGGCTGAAAAATACAATATAGCTGCAGCTAATCATATACGAACCGATTTCTTAGTCGGCGGTATTAAAGAGGCTAATCTCGACAATGTTTACTTATGCAGTATCTTCTCCAACCTATTAAATAATGCTTTAGAGGCGTCTAAATACTGTACGATAAATCCTTATATTGAATTAAAAAGCAGTATACAACTCGGCAATTTAGTTATCACCTGCCGCAACAGTATGCCACAAGTTATTCGTAAAAAAGACGACCCTAATCACAATCACGGGTACGGATTACATATAATTAAAGATTTATCCAATCTTCTTGGCGGTAATTTCGTTTACGAACATGATGAGCACAATTTTACCGCCATTGTAACAATCCCGATTAATGACAAGGAGGAAGTACATAAATGATTAATATCGCGATAATCGATGATGATAAAACTTTCTGTGATGATTTTAAAGAACAAATAAAAAAAATTGATAACAGCTATAATACCGACTGTTATTATGATATAAACACTTTTTTAGAATCGGTTTCAAGCTACAATATCGCTATTATTGATATAATGCTTGGAAAAGATAACGGAATAGATATAGCGTCAGCAATCACTGAAAAATACCCTAATATAAAAATTATATTTATATCTGTTGAGCAAGACTTTTTTCAAGACGTCTATTCCGTCAATCATTTATACTTTTTGGTAAAACCAATATCGAATGAACAGTTAAAACAAGCCTTGTCAGTTTGTTGCAGTGAAATAAATAAGCAGACTCTTTATACAAAGCTCGGCAGCGGGACTACTGCTATAAATCTAAATGATGTTTCCTATTTTGAGGGGATTTTAAAGAAAACTATCGTACATTATGTCAATGCGCCAAAGCAAACCTTAAACGAACCTCTAAAGGACATTGAAAAAGAAATTCTTAACACCAACTTTATACGCATACATCAAAGTTATATTGTAAATCTTACATACATAACTCAATTCACCAAAACAAAAGTCAATATTCAAGACCTTGAAATACCTATAAGCAGAAAATACTCACAATCAGCCTTAAATGGCATAAGCAAGTTTTTAGGTAATAATCTAATTTAAAAACAAGTCGGAGTCGGGCTCCTAAAGGAGTCCGGCTCCGACTCTGAAATTAACCTTTTCGGCTTATTTTAAAATTTATCTGAATTTACATATTGCGTTATACTGCTTAAAAGCTGTTTACATTCGGGATAATCTCCGTCTAAATCAAAACCGCAGAACAATAGCTTTGCTTTGCCTATTTTTGTTTCAAACAGCGGTGATGACGCAGTATTATCAAAAAAATTCGGTACTGTTTCAATTATAGGTTTTACTTCACCAGCAAACTTCGATATATCTGTACCGACCGAGTTATCAAGCAGTCTTTTCCACTGATAATCGGGATATTTTTCTGTCGGGAAATCATCAAATATTCTATGCTTATTATCAATTATTGCACCGCACGGTTTTTGTGACGGGAAATGTACCGGCGACCAAAATACAGGTATAAAACTTCCATGTATCGGATTTTTGAAACACTCTTTCGTCACAATAGCTTTTCCGCCGTTTTTGATTATATCATCAAGTTCTTCTTCCGATTTAATCATACGAACATTGTTTTCAATCTTATTTTCGGCAAAAACAAATATTCTCCAAGTATTTTTATAACCGCTCACTTCAAGCATAACACTAAGCATTGTTGATTTTGTTATACTGTTTAGAGGTATACTTACCTTGCTTTCTGTTGTTGACGTTTTATAAAATACTTGCTCACCGTTTTGTACCGTCAATTTATAAACAGGATTGTTGATTTTCTTTTCGCCGAAATCATATAAGTCCAATTCCGCCTCCAATGTATCTGTATTTTTAAATATTCTCTTTGCTTTAAATAACGGTACTGCCTCACCTGCAAAATTTTTAAATTCATCGGACGAAATTAAGCCTTTACTTTCATAAAACACATCAAGTATGCCGACAGTAGCTGTACTTTGCCCTGTGTAATCCGATAGCGACAAAAGTTCAAAACCGCCGAAATCTTTTGTCCTAAGTGCCGCCTCGATATCTTCTTTATAAAGCTTAACAGCTAAGTCGCCCGACGCCTTGATATAATCATTCAATTTATGATACACATTCTTTTCAATCATAAATTTTTTAATCGCGTCAAGGTTTACCGGCAGAATATTGCCTGTATATTTTTCAATTAAGTCAACATCTGGATATACACAATACTGCCCCACTTCAAACGAAATTATCGGTACAGACACATCTTTTACCGCAGAGGAATAATCAAGCGATGTGTTTTCAGCCGCCTTATCCTGACAGTTTTGTATTCTGACATTGTGACCGCCTGCCTCATATGCACACAAATAATCTTCACACGGCATAATTGGGTGGTCGAAGTTAGTCGTAAGCGTATAAATTCTTCTGTTGTCATAAGCCTTTATGCAAGTGGTTATGTCGTTAAGCATATCAAAATCGCCCATATTTTCATTACCGTTTGAAAACATTATAAATGACGGGTGATTTCCGTATGTTTTTGAGATATTAATAGCCTCCTGCATAAAATATTGACGGTGTATAGGATCTTCACCTGTTTCAAGTGCACATACATCGTGATTAAGCCATAGCGGCATTTCAACAGACATATACATTCCTATTTCATCAGCCGCATTAAAGGCACATTCAGGCGGACACCATGCGTGAAAACGAACGTGATTTAAGCCATAGCTTTTGATAGTCTTGAAATTTTTTCGCCACACATCAATATCCATAGGCGGATAACCTGTAAGCGGATATATAGCACAATCTATTGTACCGCGCAAAGAAATTTGTCTGTTGTTAAGCAAAATCTTTTTATTCTCCGTTTTTATCGTTCGCATACCGAACTTTACGGATTTTATATCGGTATGACCGTTACATTCATATTTAACTGTTACAGTATATAAATTAGGATTAAATTCGTCCCAATAATTTATTTCGGAAATATCGTATCTGAAATAATCGACTTGTTTTGAATTAAACACCTTCGTTTCAAATATTTTTTCTCCAAGTAAATCTCCTTTTGGTGAAGTGACATTTACGGTAACAGTCGCTTTCTCCGTTTTAAACGGAGAATGTACATCCGATGTTTCAACGACTTTAAGCGTTATGCCTTTGTCATCTGTATATACTTGAATATTGTCAATATGTTCTTTTTCTTCATATTGCAGTTCAATACGTCCGATAACACCGTTCCAATATCCTTGCGTATCGACACTGTATCCGCTTGCCATTGTATCAAGGTTTAGCAAATTTCTGTTGTCTATTTTCAGTGTAAACATATGTTCGCCCGGAGTTATTTTGCCTGTTAAATTGTATATGTGAGGTGTGGACAGCTCAATTATTTGTCTGTCTGTTTTCACACCGTCTATCCATAATTCAGATGCTATATTAACTCGCTCCATAAACAGTCTGACAGTTTTACCGTCTGTATCATTCGGAATGTTGACCTTTTTTTGCAACCAAAGAGGAGCGATATATTCATATCGCTCTCTCGGTGCACGTACAGCCTCTTTTGATATTTTGTCAAAGTATTCTGTTTTTTTGCCTATATGATTATCACAAGTTGAACCCGGAAGATTAAAATTATTATTTTCAAATTTTATGCTGTCTATTGTCTGACTATCGTCAATATCTGTTTTATAATTCCATTTTCCGCTTAAATCTATTGTTTTCATTGTATCACGTATAATTAAAACTATCTCGAAAGGGGGGTAGTTTTAATTATTTCTCCTTTCCTCAAAATTATTATATTTGCAGGAGTAGCTACCTGCGATATAATAAAGACAAGCACTGTGGATTTGTATCTATTGTTTTACAGCTCAGACTGGTTAGAGGTGACTCAAACCACAGTGGTTTGTCTGAAATGGTAATTAGTTAGTTAACGCTCTGACGTTTCTATTTGCGTGAATACATTGGCAGACCATCTGTGGAAAACAGCAGTGCAAAAATATCAAAAGGAGGAACCCATGTATTACATTGGTATCGACATTTCAAAATTCAAGCACGATTGTGCCGTAATTGACGACTCCGGAGAAATTGTTACTCCTTCGTGGTCTTTTACAAATGACGCTGAGGGATTTTCGCAATTAAAGTTATTGCTTAATTCCCTTGATACAGAAACAAGAATAGGACTTGAATCTACCGGTCATTATGGTATGAATCTAAAGCTGTTTCTTGAATCCAACAACTTTTCATTCATGGAGTTCAATCCCCTGCTTATCAATCGTTTCGTTAAATCCAAGTCCCTACGAAAGACTAAAAGCGATTCTATTGATTGCATGATGATTGCTCACTATTTAATGACGGTAGAGTACAAGCCCTATCCATCATCATTTTACCACACAGAGAAGCTAAAGTCACTAACAAGATTCAGAGATTCTCTTATTAGGCTCAGAAGCCGCCAGCTTGTAGAGCTCACAAACATCTTAGATAAGGTGTTCCCTGAGTTTAAACCATTCTTTGGCAGTAGGTTTTCGGTTACAGCATTATACATACTCTCTAATTACTCATCGCCTGAAAAGATTGCTAACATGAACTCTAAGTCTTATGAAGCACTACGCAAATTATCTCGCGGCAGATTTTCAACAGTAGATTTTGCAAAGCTTAAACAGCTTGCTAAAAATACTATAGGTACTACTGAAGATTATTTACTCTTACAAATGCAGATTGTTTTGGATATTTACAGACAATTGGATTCAAAGATTGATGAGACAGAAGTTTCTATCAAGGAATGTGTTTCCGATATGAATCCGCCTATGCTTTCTGTTCCGGGAATCGGTATTGAATCTGCTGCTGTAATCTTAGCTGAATTTGGCGATTTCTCTAAATTCAAGAATGCTTCTCAAATGCTTTTCTTTGCCGGATTAGAGCCGGGATACTTCCAATCAGGAACATCCGAGACAACCGGTAAAATGGTTAAGCACGGTTCATCATATTTGCGTTATGCACTTATGAACTGTGCCCAGACAGTTGTAAATTATGAACCGACATTTGCTATGTTTTACTCCAAGAAACGTGCAGAGGGTAAACCTCATCGTGTGGCCTTATCGCATGTTGTTAAAAAACTACTGCGTGTCATTTATACGCTGCAAACTAAAAACATTGCATATGATGCTGATTTTGTAAGGTAGTTACTAACCTACTATTTTTTAAGTCCTTGCAATACAGGACTTTTTTGCCATGTTGTTTTTCAGCTTTTAAAAATTTTTGAAAAACTTTTCAAAAACCTCTTGACTTCTAATAGTTAGTCACCTATTTTACTATATCTCTGAGTTCTGCGTGGCATTGATTTAATTCAAGTCCTTGCTTTGCATACTTTTGGGCATTATCAGTATCACCGATACCCAAATATCCCAGTGCCGCCATAAGATTACAATGCACCTTATTGTTTTTATTTAAGTCACCCTCGAATATCAAGAAATCAGGCAACGATACTGCAAAATAATCAATCTTCATTTCATCATTCATATGATTATTTGCATACTCGATAAATGCATTAAATCTCTTTTTAGCCTCGTCTTTATCGCCAAGTGCCTCAATCGCTTTTGCGGAATAATACATCATCTGTGGCGGTTGGTCGTTATAATACATCGCCGAAGAAAGATTAAATTCACCTCTTGCTGCAAGTCTGTATGCCTGTTCGGACTTTTCCTTATCTTCATACAAGTTACCAAGCATATAATATATATCGTTATCCATATTACCGATTAACTTGCCCTCACCTAAATTATACGGATAAACGAGAGCTTTTTCAAGATATTCTATTGCTTTTTCTGTATTTTTTTCTGCTTTAGCCTTATTAATAAGCGCAATTCTGTACTGAGCAGGTATCTTACCTTCACCGCCCTCCCAAGGGTGGAAGTTATGGTTCATAATACGATTGTATGCGTTATCATATTCGCCGTTCATATTAAGCAACGTGATATATTCCGTATATAAATCGTCACGCTTTTCAAGTAAGTCGGAATTTTCATTCATATTTGCCAATCTCTTTTCAAGAGAAAAATTAAGTGTTTTGTACAGTTGATCAAGTTCAAAGAATATTCTTGCGTCACTCTTATCAATACCGAATGCTTTTTTCATTGCTTTTAGTGCTAAGACACCGTCTTTTAATTTATTGTAATAAACAAGTGAAAGGTTTCTATACACTGTCGGAAGTGTTATATTATCCGCACACTTTTCCCATAATTCTTTTGATTCTTCCCATCTGCCTTTGTCATAGAACAAACAGCCAAGATAATAAGCAGCATAATTACCGCCGTTATATATTGCCTTTTTCAATACAGCTATATCTTCAAGTCTGTTTGGGAAACAATACAGGCTGTCAGAATTTTCAGCTTTATCAAGTTCTGATTTGTCATTTGTCAGTGCATACAGATAGTAATGTACCATAGGCTCATTGTCATTCGGTGCAAGTTTTAATATTTCGATTGCGTCATCTGTCAAATATGCTGACATATAGCTAAGTGCAAGTTCGATATAGTTATGATTGTCACCACGCATAACAGCTTGCATTTCGTCTAAGCCGTTACCGTTTAGTTTGTAAAGTTCATAATATGCACTGTGATCTAATGCGTCTATATTGCGTGTTTCTTTTGCAAATTCTGTTGCCTCTGTATTTTTTCCGAGTTTTCTGAGCAACGCCGATTTTAAAGTTCTTGCCTTTAAATTATGCATTCCCTTTACAAGCGACTTTTCTATATATTCCAACGCATCATTATAATCACCTCTGCCCGATGCAATACAAGCTAATTGATAAAATGCTTTATCCTGCATATTTCCGTCCCAAACAGCTTTATAAAACGCGTCAAATGCAGTATTGATTTTACCTTGTTTCTTTAATGACAAGCCTAAATTATAATACGGTTCACAGTCATATGGATTGGGATTTTTCCAGGTTGATGATTTAATAGCCTGTCTGAAATATTTTTCACTTTCCGCAAATCTGCCCTTATTATACAAATACTTTCCGTATCCGTTATTAAGACGAATATCTGTTTCATCTCGTTTCAATCCCTCAAGGTAATAATCTTCAGGCGAATATGTAGCGTGACGGTATTGCTCTAAATGTGTAGCCGCAAGGAACAGTTTTTCGGTTGTTTCCACAAATTGCGGTTCAGGCAATGCCTCTGCCGGATTAGGTGTTTCCTCGTCATTTTCGCCCATAGGAGTGTAGCTTAATAATTCGTTTCCGTCTTTATATACGGCAAGTGTAAGCTTTGTTTCATCAATGTCAGGAATAGAAACACTCTTTGTAAATATATCGGTCGGTGATATGTTTGCTTTTTCTTCAAATACCGTATTTCCGTCATAAACAAGTTTGATTGTCACATTGCCAAGTTGTATCGGAGAATATACAGTTACATTAGCACTGTCGTTATCCAATTCAAGATTCATAACAACTTCTGTTGAAGCATTTTTAACCGCACCGACATTTTTGTATGGCATAAAGTATTGAACGAAAGTCTTTTCTTCATACGGTTTTAAGAATGTAAAGTCGGGCTGATTATCAGTAAACATACCTGTCATAAGTTCAATATACGGACCGTTTTCGTCTGTAAGATTTCTGTCCCACGCTTTTCCGAAATCACCGTTACCCCAAGTCCATTGCTTTTTACCCGGTGAAACGTGATGGTCGGCTATATGAAGAAGTCCCGCATTTTTGGAATAATCGTAATTGCCTATAAAATTATAATCTGAATGATATGCCATATACGAAGTCGGTACAGGAATATTTTTGTATCTTGAAATATCCGTACCTGGCGCATAATCAACCTTATAATAAACTCCGTCGGCAATAGGGAATTTTGATACGTCACGTTTGCCGTGATCCATTACAGCGTGAACGTCAGGCGGGAAGATTGACTGTGTATAGTCATTTACCGCAACGGCAGGATTTGCCCACCATAAAAATGTTTGAGGTCTATCTGTCGGATTGTATACCTGACCTTTTATTTCAAGATATGCCTTGTCTGGGTATACAGTAAATCCCGCCATACCTTTCGTATGGAACATCTTTTCTGTTTCGCCTACCCATACCGTAATTGAACCGTCATTGTTTTCTTCGATTTTATAGTCAACAGGATCAAATGTGGACGGTCTGTGATGTTGCGGCCAATTAAACTCAATACCTCCCGAAATCCATGGACCTGCCAAGCCTACAAGCGCCGGTTTTACAACTTCATTATAATAAACAGCGTCATATCCGTTTGTTTTATCGTATAATCTTTGAATTTTACCGCCGATTTCAGGTAAAATCATTACAAGAATATAATCGTTTTCCAAGAAAATTGCGTTGTATTCTTTATCAGTCTTAACGTCCGAAACGCCCTCGCATACAGGGTGCGGATAAACTCGCCCGCTTGAACCTTGATATACACGTTTTTCAAGAAACATAGGATTTTTGTCGTAATCAGAAATTTCATATGTAGGTATTGTAACTTTTTCTTGCTTTAATATAACCTTACCCATAATAATTGCTCCTTTGCATATCGTTTTATTTATGATTAGATTATACACCGCCAAATCCAAAAAATCATTAAGCATTATTGCTGTAAAATATGAAATTATTGCTTTTTATAAAAAAGCAATAATTTCATTTGCCGACGCTGAACCTTAATCTTGATATGCGATCCATTCAATTTGTGCCGTTCTGCAATATTTCATATACTTTAAATAACATTTCTACCGCCACAATAATACTTAAAAGAGAAGTTTTTAAATGTGTACATACATTAACATTTTAAATAACCCAAAAAGGTCGGTGCATTATGCACCGACCTTTTCTATAAATTTATAATATTGAAATTTCAACAGTTTCTGCACCGTTATATAAAATTTCTCTGCCAATATCCATAAGTTTTTCTTTACCCTCTGTTACAGTCAAGAAATGATTGCCTGCAAGTTCACCGGCTTTGCTTCCGAAGTGGCAACAGCCATATGCCAACATCATTTCTGTTTCACTTACACCGCCGGGATACAAAACCATTTCTCCTACTTTCGGATATGTCGTTGCATTTTCAGGAGGAAGTCCTGTTTTTGTATCTCCGTACGGAATCCAAACAGCTTCACCACTCCAACGAACATGAATTATTTTATTTTTTATCGGCAACATTTTTTTGAAAAATTCACAGGTAAGCGGTGCTTTTTCTTCTTCCAATACTGCCTTTAATTCTTCTTTGCCTATTTTAAATTTAAGTTCCGTCATAAGATTACTCCTTTATTCATAACACAAACCAAACGGTTTTGCACTTACAAATTGACCCGTTCCGCTTTTACCTACATATTTTCCGCAATCTGCAACAAGTTCACCGCGAAGAAAAACTTTATCCGGTCTGCCCTTTTGTTTCATACCTTCATATGTAGAATAATCAACACCTTGCAAACTGTCCGCATTTGTAAATACGCCCTCATATTCAGGATCAAATATAACAATATCCGCATCCGAACCCGGGGCAATAACACCCTTTTGCGGATATATTCCGTTTATTTTTGCAGGATTTGTACAACAAAGCTCAACGTATTTCTGACGTGATATTTTTCCCGTTTCAACACCGTATGCCCAAATCACATTCATTCTGTCACCCATACCCGGCGCACCGTTAGGAATATTCACAAAATTGTCTTTACCTTGATGTTTATTGTCTTTCCAGTTAAATCCGCAGTGGTCAGAACTGATTGCATTCAAATATCCTTTTTTAACTGCTCCCCACAATGCGTCCAAATGCTCTTGTGAACGAAGTGCCGGTGAACAAACATATTTTGCACCTTCAAAATTCGGCTTTGCAAGATTATCTGTTGTAAGTGTTAAGTAATGTGTACACGTTTCTCCGAAAATAGGATAACCGTCTGCATAAGCATCTCTGATTGCCTCCATTGCCCCCTTAGCAGTTACATGAGCAACATACAACGGTGCTTTAGCAAGCTTAGCCAGTGAAATTGCTCTTTCAGTTGCCTCAACTTCTACAACAGGCGGTCTTGAAACCGCATGTCCGTATGGTTCTGTCATTCCCTTTGCAAGACATTCTTTCTGTAATGTATCAATCATATCGGCATTTTCACAATGTGTCATAATAGTTACACCGGCACCGACCGACTTCTGCAAAGCTTTAAGCACCGTGTCATCATCACAATGTTGAGGATGGCCTTTATATGCCATAAACAACTTACAGGTTGAAATGCCTATCTCCGGTAATTTCTCGATTTCATTTATGATTTCATCTTTTGACTCAAATATTACTGTGTGCAAAGAATAGTCACAGCAAGTAATACCGTCAATTTTATTTGCTCTGTAATCTCTTACAGAATCAGTCATACTTTTTCCTATTTCCTGATTTGCAAAGTCAATAACAGTCGTTGTACCGCCTACAACCGCCGCACCTGTGGTATCCCAACCTTGCACAACAGCGTCACCGAATTTAAAATTAAAATGAGTATGCTGATCTACGCCACCAGGGAAAACATATTTTCCTTTTGCGTCATAAATATTTTCGGCTTCAACCGCTAAGTTTTCGCCGATTTCCTTTATCTTACCGTCCTCAATCAGTATATCAGCTTTATATTCAGCTGACGCAGTTACTACTGTACCGTTTTTAATTAATGTTTTACTCATTTTGATAACCTCCTAATCTTCTGTTTCTTTATCTTGATTATAGTTTTTTTATCAAAACAAAAAAAGTGCATACTGCACAATTATAGATATATCAAGCAATCACTTTGCACAATAAAGAAAGCGAGCCTAAAAAAAAACGGAAAATGAGGTGACCACCAATTTGTCAGATTTTTGGTCTGACTTTTGGGGTCGGTTCAAAAACCGCTCTTTAAAATATCACTTTATTTGTAAAATGCGTCTATAATTTTCTTCGCATGTATTCCCATTTGTATATTTAGAACAACCTCACTGTCGTCTAAATCCATCATAAGAATATCTTTAATTTTCTCCATTCTGTAAAGCATGGTGTTCCTGTGAAGATGAAGAACATCTGCCGACTTTGATACGTTTTTGAAATTATCTATATACGATTCAAGCGTTATCAAAAATTCCGTATTATTTTCTTTGTCATATTCGTCAAGTATTTTTACCGTTGATGAATATATACCGTAAATTTGCTCATAATTCATACTGCTGTGCATAAGGTTATATACCAGCATATCCTGATACATATATGACTTCTTATTCGGATAAAGTTTCATTCCCAAAGGCAGTGCGTCAAGTGATTGTTTGAATGAGGTTGAAATATGAGCTATCGAATCTCCAACCGTACTTATTGATATATGATACTTATATTCCGCCGCATCAAGCTGTTTTTGCAATGCTTTTGTTACTTTTCTGACGTCCGATACAATATCTATATCGGACACGTTTTTAGAAAACAAACAATAAATCAAAAAGTTATTTCTGAAATGTGCATAATAACAATTTACATTGCAATCTCTCGATACATTATTTTTTACCCGTATCATATTGTTTTGTATAGCCGAACGCTTGTCGTATGTCATATTAAGAAAATCGTCAATATCTATGTTTACACACATACGTTTTTTCGTATAATCAAAACCGTATATATCACAATAGTACTTTATCATATCTTCACTGTCGGAATTTGAAAGCAATACATTTGACACAAAATTATTTTGTGAATGCTTTATATTTTCCGACATAAGTCTGTCCTGCAATAAGTGTATACCTATTATTGATACAACATTTTCAAGTATTCTGTAATCGGTATAATTCAAATGAGCCACTGTTTGCGGTATAGCCAAAAACCCAAAAAGTTGTTTTTGCATTTCAATCGGAAGTATAGCCATATCTATACTTTTTCCGTTTTTGCTTACTTGAACGCTGTGTGCCTTAAAATGTGTTTCTTTGTAAAAATCAATAATATCATTTTTTTGAATTTCGTTGAATACGCTGTAACCGTATGTGAGTTTAACAAAATTCATAAGGTTTACGTCGTTATCCGCAACATTTTCATATGCAATCAGATTAGTATCCTCATCAAGTAAGAATAACGGATTATTTATTACATCGGCAATGTTAAAAAGTGCTTGTTCAATATCAGCACCCGAAAGCACTGACTTTGTAACCTGTTGATAGACAAGATGTGTTTTTTCATTTTCAGACATTTCATCGCTGAATAGGTTTGTGTACACAAACCTTGAAATATCCGACATACGCATTTCATACGAAATCTCAAGAATGGGAAATCCGTATTTATTACCCTCACTGATTATTATATCGGGTATTTTTTCAAAGTATCTCTTTACTTTAAACCCCAGACCGACACAACCTTTTCTGTGTAAGTCCTTTACAAGTGTATTAAGCATGGACGGATTATTCTTTGTCACATATCCCGTTGACAATATAAGCTCACCGCCATAAAGCCACGACACAATTTCAGGATTATCAACGACATTTACACCGAGTATTTCCTTATCCAAACCCTTATGTCCCGCGACACATTTAAGTTCTCCGTGATATGATTTTTTTAAAAGCTGATTTAATGTAATAGCCATACCAATCACCCTCCCATTGTACTAATTATATCATAGATACAATGAGTATACAATTAACATTTATCACGAATTTGCAACGGCAACAGCGTTGTAATTTTTCTTTTCTTCATACACCAGAATAAATGATACCGTAAACATTATTATTGCACATATCCACACTGATTTTGCACCTATCAAATTACTGAATATCGCACCGATTCCGCATCCGATACAAAACGTAAAAATTATAATATATAATTTCATGCACACGGATTTTTCCGACTTTTTTTCAGTACCGTCTATAATTTTATATAGCAGCTCCGTTGCATTTCGGAGCATACCGGTACACATTGTAGTCGCATATGTACAGTCTTTCATATGTTTGAATGCACCGTATTGCATAGCGGTTATAAATGATATTGTAACCACGACTATGTCGTCATACTTCGATTCAAGCGGTACAAATCCCGCTAAGACCAATGCGATTGTTTCAAACAGTAAAATAAATCCTTGCCATGTAATAAATCTTTTAAATTTGAAATTTTTCATACAAAATACCGAACAAAGTATTCCGATTACAAACGCTATAATTGCACACACATTCGTTATCGCATCGCCTGCATTGCCTTTGGCAAGGTTGACGCCCGTCATAACTATATTACCCGTCTGTGCATTTGCGAAAGTACCGCCTCTCAGCATAAATGTATATGCATCCAAAAAACCGCCTGTCAACGTAAGCAGCAATGCAACAAGTATTGAATCTTCTTTTTTACCGTCCATCACACAGCACCCTCTCTGATACGTTTTTTTCTAAATCCATATTGCCATTTTTTCGTACTTACATACCAATGTCCAATCGGTATTGACACACTCGGTGCAACAGCACAAGCAATAAATACACCGACAATTCCAAAAAGCATATTGAATACTATTGTTAACACCAATCTGAAAATAATGCAATTAACAAAAGAATTACATAGCACAAACAAAGTATGACCTGCTCCTGTGGCAAGGGAATGTTGTATCATAAACACACTGTAGAAAAGCTGACCTATAACTTCTATTCGGATATTTAATACCGCATAATATATCGCCTCTGTATCCTCCGTAAACACCCCGGCAAGATACGGTGCAAAAATTTCCATTATAATTATAAGCACTGATGTAATGCCAAGAGTCATACCCATTGCCGTATACATTATTTTTTCAGAACGTTCATACAGACCGGCTCCCAAGTTTTGTGCAATCATAGCCGACGCCGCATTCGACATTGTACTGACAACCAAAAACGGAATATCTCTGAGTTTCATACTTATAGCGCTTCCGGCTGACGCGGCAACACCGTATGTATTGATTGTGTATGTAACAACGATAAACGAAATACCCGCAACAGTCATTTGCACTGCACACGGAAATCCTATCTTTATAATTTTTCCGAGAACATTACCGTAAATTTTTAAGCTTGTCCACATATCTTTTTGTTTCAGAACAAATCCAAGTGCCATAAAAAAACTTATTCCCTGTGCTATAACGGTTGCCAAAGCCGCACCTGCCGTGCCTAATTTAATAACTCCCATAAATATAATATCAAGCACAATATTAACGGTTGTCGATACAAAAATACAATACATAGGCATTTTTGAATTACCTACCGCACGCATAACACCGCTGAGAGCGTTATAACAAAAAGTAAAGAAAACTCCTATTGCACACACTTTAAAATATGATACCGCCTCATTATATGCCGGTGTTTTCATAAGTGTTATAATCATCGGCGATACAAAATACAATACAACAGACATTATAATTCCCATAATAAAGAATGAATTTATAAAAGTATTGCTTGCATTCTGCATTTTGCTTTTCTCACCTTGACCGAACAGTCTGCCTATAAGTATTGTTCCGCCCATAGACAGCCCTATTACAACCGTATTCACAATTCCCAACACCTGCGAACTGTTGTTAATTCCCGATATGCCCGCACTTCCAAGAAATCTGCCTGCTATTAATATATCAAACAGACTGTAAAGTGATTGCATTACACTTGTTGCTATTAGCGGGAGTGAGTATTTTACAAGTTGTTTCCATATTACACCTTGTGTAAGGTCATTTGCCGATTTCATTTTGACCACCTCATTTTTCTATATTGCTGTACTCTTTTCCTAAATAAGATGTTCTTATATCTCTTAAATACGGAATTTCATCTCTTTGTTTGTATATATCATTAATATCTATATCCGCCATTACAACTTCGTTGTCCTTAGTTGCCTCCGCAATAACTTCACCTTTTGTATTGACAATTCTGCTCATTCCGCAAAACTCAAGGCCTTCCTCGTCCGATGAATGATTTGACGCAAGTACAAAGCAACCGTTTTCCAATGCTCTTGCTCTCGTTGCCAAATCCCACGCATATCCTCTTGCACGCCCGAAAGCCGCACTGTAACAAATTATTTCCGCACCGCCGAATGTAAGCATTCTTGCATTCTCGCTAAAACCAACTTCATAACAAATCTGAGCCGCTGTATTTATACCGTCATTTTTCCATACCGATAATTCCTCTCCTCTGATAAATCTATTCTTTTCCGCACCCCACAAATACATCTTTCTGTATATCTTTGCTTTTTCATTTTTATGTACATACATAACCGAATTATATACAAGTCCGGGAACATTTGAACGCTCTATAAATCCTGCCATTATGCTCGTATCATATTTTACGGTATAATACTTCAGAAATTCGTATGTTTTATCGTTACCTGTTTCGGCTAATGCCCAATCATCCCTGCAACAATAACCGGTATTAAAAAGTTCCGGCAATACAATGAGTTTTGCACCGTTTTGGCAAGCCTCTTCAATCATCGGTGCGGCTTTTTCAAAGTTTGCGTTTTTATCTCCGATTGTACACGTCATTTGTATAACTGCAACTTTCATAATCTATTCCTCCTTTAAAAAAGCGGACAGGCTTTCACCTGTCCGCTTAAATTCAATTTATTTTTTTGATAAAAAATCTTCGCATGCCTCAGCGTATGTAACGAATGTAACTCCAGGCTTACTTCTCATATATTCAATTAATTTTCTGTGCATTAGAATACCTTGAGGACGTCCGCTTACGTCAGGATGAATTGTAATCGGGAATACGCCTTCTCCTTCTTCATATAGGAAATCGAACTGATTTTTCCATAGTTCAAAGATAACATCAGGTGATACCCAACCGAAACTGTTTGGACTTGACTTAATAAACATCTGCGGCGGAAGATCGTCAAGATACCAGCTACATGGTACTTCAACAAGATCGGTTTCCTTACCGAATTCCATTGGTTTCATCCATGTATCCGGGTCTTGATCATATCTGATTGGATACCACTTATCACCCGTTGTTACAAAATACGGATGAAATTCATCGTGCATAAGACTTGAATCATACTTAATACCGTGTTTAACAAGCAAGTCATTTGTAACCTTTGAGAATTCCCACCATGGTGCTCTGTAACCTACCGGCTTTTTACCTGACAATTCAGTAACAAGGTCGATTGTGTGAAGAAGAATTTTTTCTTCCTGTTCCGGTGTCATTGCAAGCGGATTTTCGTGTGAATATCCGTGCAAGCCGATTTCGTGACCTCTTGCAACAACGTCTTTCATCTGTTCAGGGAAAGTTTCGATTGAATGTCCGCATGAAAACCATGTTGTTTTAATTCCGTATCTGTCGAATAAATCAAGCAATCTCGGAATACCTACTCTGCCGGCAAATACACCTCTTGAGATGTCACACGGTGAATCTTCTCCTCCATATGATCCGAGCCAACCTGCCACACAGTCAACATCAATACCGTAACATACCTTAATGTCTTTCATAATCTTATCCTCCATTTTCTTAATATTATTTTTAAACACTATGCGTTTTGTAACTTAGTGATTATGTTCAAATTCCTTTTTTATTTGTTCCGCATCATATCCCATTGATACAAGTACGCTTAATTTCATTCTTGCTTTTTGTCCGCTTAGATTACCGCCGTTTATAAGTCCGATTTTTTCCATAAGCATTTTTCCGCCGCCTAAATAGTTATAAACCGGTACGACATATCCTCCTATACATCTGCTCACAAGCACAATCGGAATACCTTTTTCAACTGTACTTTGTAAACATTCAAGCATATCTCCAGATAAATTACCTGCTCCGAAAGCCTCTATTACGATACCTTTAACACCATGCTCAACGCATGCTCTTATTAAAAAATCGTCCATTCCCGTATATGCTTTTAAAAGCACTACGTTTTCTTCAATATATTTAGGTTTGTATGTCTTTTCTTTGATAGGATAGTGATAATACTTCACTTCACCGTAACACGCTACACCAAGTGAGCCGTTAGGTGAACTGAAAGCGTCCACATTTGTTGTATTCATCTTTTCAACATCATAAGCCGAAAAGATAGTCTCATTAAGAAGTACAAGTACCCCTTTACCTTTCGATTCATCCGCCGCAGCGGTTTCTATTGCATTTAATAAATTTCCTCTTGCATCTCTCAGTGCCTCCGAGTGACTTTTCATTGCGCCGGTAAAAACAATAGGTTTATCGCCGCCGTGCAATATACTTTGCAGATAACTCATTTCATCAAGAGAATCCGTACCCTGTACAACAACCGCACCGTCTATATCGTCTTTTAGCAGGCAAGCCTCAATCTTCTTATTAAGTTCAAAACCTACCGTTGCATTAAGCTGTGAACTCGGTACACGACATACGTCATGTAATTCGACCTTAATCCCATGCAAATCATTTTCTATTTCATGTATTAGCTCTTCACCGCTTAATGTCGGAATTGAGCCGTTTTCTTCATCATAAACACAACTGATAGTACCGCCGATTGTAAATACTGCAACTTTTGGCATATACTACACCTCCATATTCGCAAGATCAAATAATGTATTTGCAAGCAATTCCGCTCCGCAAGCTATATCAGCCATTTCGGTAAATTCAGCTTTATGATGGCTTATTCCGTCTTTACTCGGTACGAAAATCATAGCCATCGGTGCAAACTCCGCTACAAGAAGTGAATCATGATATGCTCCGCTTACCATCTTTTTATATGGAAGTTTCATTTCTTTGCAATGTTCTTCAAGAATTTTAACAATTCTTTTATCTGACATTCTCGGAACATCATTTCCCGTTACAGTGTATTCGATTTTAACACCTCTCTCAGACGCCACTTTTTCCATAAAGGAAATTATACGTTTTATAACTCCGTCTTTGCTGGCCATATCAACATCTCTTATATCAATGACAAAATCAACTTGACCGGGGATTACATTTGCGGCATTTGGGAAAACATTTAATTTACCGACAGTCGCAACCGCATTTATACTGCTGATTTCATTCGCAGCCTTTTCTGTTTCCAAAATAATTTCAGATGCCGCACACATTGGGTCTTTTCTAATATCCATAGGTGTCGAGCCGGCATGTTCTTGAACTCCTTTTACCGTCACATTAATATACGACGCTCCGCATATGCCTTCAACAACTCCTATAGGAAGTTTTAATCTGTCAAGCACAGCGGCTTGTTCAATATGCAGTTCAACACTTGCAAACACATCGCCTTTTTCTTTTTTTACTTCATCAAATTTATCAATCGGGAAACCGAGTTTTACAAGCAAATCATATAATGAAATACCTTGTTCGTCTTTCATTTTTTTACTGTCTTCTAAAGTTAAATGACCTGCCATCGCACGACTTCCTATACATGATATACCAAATCTTGTCGGTTCTTCGGAAGTATAAACGATTGCCGTAAGATTTCTCTTATGTTCAAGTCCCGATTCTTTAATCGCCCTTAATGCCTCAATCGCTGATATAACGCCTGCCATACCGTCAAACATTCCGGCATTAAGCACAGTGTCTATATGCGAGCCGCTCCATACGGGTGACAATGTCGGATCTGTGCCTTCAAGTGTACCGAATATATTTCCTATTGCGTCTTCCGTAACAGTCAATCCGCACTCTTGCATAAGTGATTTTATATACTCTCGCGCTTTCACTTCTTCATCTGTAAACAATACTCTTGTTGTACCGTTTCCCTCCGTTGAATTGAATGTGTTTAGAGTATTAAGTCCTTTTGCTATATTTTCCTTACTAATCGAAAATCCCATATAAATCAACAGCCTTTCGCTTTATACTACATTCTGCGGTTCACCGCTTTTCCAAGAAGTTATATTATTAATTGTTATAACAGCCCTTTTATAGAGAGCCTCTTTTGTTGAAAAACCAATATGAGGCATAAGTACCGTATTAGGTGCGTCAAGCAACGGATAATCGGGTGCAAGCGGTGGTTCTGTATCAAAAACATCAATTCCCGCTCCCGCTATTTTTCCGTCTTTTAATGCTTTTGCCAAGGCCGCATTATCTATAATCGGTCCTCTTGCCGTATTAATTAAAATTGCATCGCTTTTCATTTCATCTATAAGCATTGATGAAACAAGGTCTTTTGTTGAATCATTAAGCGGTACATGTACCGATATAATGTCACAAGTTCTCATCAAGTCACATAGCGTGATATACTTAATTCCGTCAATGTGTTTTTCTGTTCGGCTGTAAGCATATACTTCACAACCAAACGTCTTTGCAATTTCTGCTGTTTTTAAACCTATTGCCCCTGTACCTATAATTCCGAATTTCTTACCTGATAATTCTATACCCGGTGCCATTTTTACACCGGAAGTCATATTTTCTTTACCCTCATTAATCTTTCTGTAAAGTGAAATAATAAGTCCGAATACGAGTTCGGATACCGCATTAGTCGAATATCCTGCCGCATTGCATACGCATATTCCTCTTTTTTTACATTCATCCACTGCAACATGGTCAACTCCCGTAAATGCTACCGAAATCATTTTTAACTTTTCGCATTTTTCAACCACTTCTGCCGGAAACGGCTGATTGGCAAGCACAACCACATCTGCGTCTTTTACCCGTTCAATGAGTTTATCTGTATCGGTTTCACGACTATCGTAAGCAATATATTCGTCACCGTTATTTTCAAGTTTTTCAACAAGAGATTTTAATTGTTCGTCTGTTATACCCAAAGGCTCAATCTGTACAATTTTCATTTTGAAAACCCTTTCATATAATTTTTTCTATCTCCGCCGAATTTTAATCCGACGGAGATATATTTACTATTCCAATACGTTTGATGATGTATACAAATCAGGAAGTGTTTCTTTCATTACTCCAAGTTTCATATAGTCAGCAAGTTCATACTTCTTTGATGTAACTTTTTGTTGTAATGCGAAATCAGCAATACCGTCTGTTGAATTCAAGAATGTATCGTCAACTTCCATTGTGTAATCGTTCTTTTCCATAATACCCTTTAGCAAATCTTCATCAAGGTCATATTGCTTAGCAAGGATTGGAATTGCCTCTTCACGATTATTGTTAAGGAAATCAGTACCTTTCTTTAGTGCTTTGATAATCTTTTTAACAACATCTGCTTGATTGTTATATACATCTTCTGTTACTGTCAAACAAGTATATAAGTTACACCAGTCAACTGTTTCACCGTTATTTTCAGGCAAGTAGCTCTTTGAACCCGAGAACAGAAGTGTACCGCCTGCCTCAACGCCGTGTGAAATCCATGGTTCCCAACAAGCCATCAAATCAATATCGCCTTTTTGCAAAGCTGTAAGTTGGTCTGAAAGTGTTAGATTTACATATTGTAATGAATTTTTATCAACGCCGAATTGGTCGCACATATTCATAATAGCAAGCTGTACTTCCGCACCGTTTACCATACCGATTTTCTTACCTTCCAAATCCTTTGCGGATTTTATCTCAAGTCCCGGTCTTGCAACAACACATTGTGTACCGCCGATATTAACAACCGGTGCGGCAATCTTTACAGGGATACCGCTTTCAACCCAACTTAGCGTTGTATATGTAGTAGCAAGTGAAATCTTTGCGTCACCGCTTGCAATCATCGGTGCAAGGTCAGGTGCAGATGCAACCCAGTTATTATTAACATCAAGACCTTCTTCTTCATAATATCCTTTTTCCATTGCAATTACATGCGCTGCCGACATTTGTGGGTCAGGGATTGTGTACATTTCAACTTTTTCAAGACTTCCCGATGACGAATCGGCTGTCTGCGTTTTACTGTCCCCACTTCCTCCGCATGACGCGGTTGCCAATACCATTGTTCCTGCCAATGCAAATGCAATTCCTTTTCCTAATAAACTCTTCATAATCTTTTCCTCCATTCTTTTTTCTTAATTATTTTCAACTACTGCTGATATACCTGTCTTCTTCCATTTGAATAACTTCTTTTCAAGGAAAGAAAGTAGGAAGTAAATAACAAGGTATTCGGCAGCAATAAGAAACATTGCCATAAACATATCCGAAACTCTGAACCAGTTTTTAGAGTCTACTATGATATATCCTAACCCTATATCCGAACCCATCATTTCTGCAACTACCAAACCCGAAAATGCAAGTGCCAAGCTTGTTTTCATACCTGAAATGATACTCGGGAATGCCGCTTTAAATGTAATTCTCTTAAATATCTGCCATTGGTTTGCTCCCAAACTCATTGCCGCTCTTATCAATACGGGATTAATACTGTTAATTCCCTCTCGCGTATATGACAGCAATGGGAAGAATGTTACATATGCAATCATCAAAAACTTCGGAAGTTCACCGATACCGAACCAAATGATGAACAATGGCATAAATGCGTAAGCCGGAATCGGACCGAATATATTGAATATTGGGTCTAATATGTTTGAAATTATCTTGCTCTTACTGCATATATAACCTACCGCAACCGCAACTACCGAACCAAGTAAAAATCCGCCAAGTATTCTGTAAAGGCTTGTCCATATGTGCTGGAACAGTGTTCCTTTATCAAATATGTATTCAATAACCGTTTGTACAACCTCTATCGGTCCGGGCAAGTATTTCGGATTCATAATTTCAGCCGTTTGATTGTATATACTGAATCCTTGCCAAAACAGCAAAAACGCTACTATCGACATAATGTTTAGTAATACGTACTTTTTTTCTTTTAATTTCTTCATATTCCTCACCCCTTAATCATTTGTTATTGTTGTCTTTGCAACTTGATTTCCGTCTGAAAGCATTGCTTCAAATCTGTTTACATACTCAACAAATTTCGGATTGTTCATCTCACGTTTTCTCGGGATATCAATCTTTTCATCCATTTTTATTTTTCCCGATTTTATCATTACAACTCTGTCCGCAAGATATACAGCCTCCGGAACACTGTGAGTAATAAATATTACTGTCGTTTTTTCTGTTTCCCAAATATTCAAGAGTTCTTCTCGCATTTTTTCTCTTGTGTATGGGTCAAGCGCTGAAAACGGCTCGTCCATTAACAGTATTCTCGGATTATTTGCAAGTGCTCTTGCTATTCCGACTCTCTGTCTCATACCGCCTGAAAGGCTGTCCGGATAATAATCCTTATATTTTTCAAGTCCTATCATTTTGATATACTTCATTGCTATTTCTTCTGCATTCGGGTCTTTTCTAACCGATGGACCAAATGCTACATTCTGCAATACTGTGTACCACGGATATAACGCGTATTCCTGAAATACAATCCCCCTGTCAGCCGAAGGTCCGTGTATCATATCTTTATCGAGATACAAGGCTCCGTAATCCGGTACAGTGTATCCGGCAAGAAGATTTAGAAGTGTACTTTTACCGCATCCGCTTTTACCCAAGATACAGACAAATTCGTTATCTTCGATTTTAAGACTTATGTCTTCAAGCACTCTCTTTCTTCCGCCACTACTCTGTGGAAATTCTTTTGTTACCTTATCAATCCTTAGCATTTGACTCACCTCATCTTTTAATACAAAAAGCGATGGCTGCGTTTTTTTATGACGCCTTTGCCATCGCTTTCTCTTTGTTTATTTGTTAAACTTATTATAGCAGTTGAACTCATTATGTTATAGTATACTATGCACAAAAACCGACACTTTATTTAAACATTTCATACAATGATAAATGTTTTGTCATTGACGGTAGATTTCTTTTTTGATACACATCGGTAATAATTCGCATATAATAAATTTCTCACATTGTGTCGTATAATTCAATCTAAATCATATATATATTCACTTTTATAAAAAAATAACCGTAGCATAAGCTACGGTTATCTGCTTTAAATTATTACTTTGAAGCCAAGAAGTCATTAATCTTCTTTACAAGTTCGTCAGCGTCAACGCCGTGAACCATGCAAGCTTCCTCAAGCGATTCACCCTGTGATGCCGGGCAGCCAAGGCAGTGCATTCCGATACCCATTAGTATTGGAGCGATTTCTTCATCTATGCTTAAAGCCTCACCGATTAGAGTCTTTTTTGTTACTTGTGCCATTATTGTTTCCTCCTTTTTATATATTAAAACATTCTTCAAATTCTTGACCGTCAATAGTTTCCTTTTCAAGAAGTTTTTCAGCCACTCGTGTAAGTACAGCCATATTTTCAGTAAGAATTTGTTCAGTTTTCTGATATTGTAAAGTCATTATATGCTTTACTTCCGCGTCAATATCTGCGGCTGTTTTTTCGGAATATGCTTTTGAGTGTGCAAAATCACGTCCGATAAACACTTCACCGCCGTCATCATACGATACAGGGCCGATTGCCTCTGACATACCGTATTTTGTAACCATTTGACGTGCTATATCAGTTGCACGCTGAATGTCACTTGACGCGCCTGTGCTGATGTCGTCCATTGTAAGTTCTTCGGCTACTCTGCCGCCAAGCATTACAATTATTCTGTCCAACATCTCATTTTTTGATGTGTACATTTTATCTTCATCAGGCACATACATCGTATATCCGCCGGCTCTGCCACGCGGTATTATTGACACCTTATGAATATGCGATGTTTTATCGACAAGTTTTGCCAAAACCGCATGACCTGCCTCGTGAAATGCCGTAAGTTTCTTTTCTTTTTCGGTAATAATTCTCGAACGTTTTTCCGTTCCCATCATTACTTTTAAGTTTGCGTCCTCAATATCTTTTCTTGTTATTTCAAGATGGTTTCGTCTTGCCGCAAAAATAGCGGACTCATTCATCAAGTTTTCAAGGTCTGCACCCGAATAACCTGCTGTTGCTTTTGCGATTTCTTCCAAGTCAACATCATTTGCCAAAGGCTTTTTAGCCGAATGAACTTTTAGAATAGCCTCTCTGCCCTTTACGTCAGGAACGTCAACGACAATCTGTCTGTCAAAACGTCCCGGTCTTAAAAGTGCGGGATCAAGTATATCCGGACGGTTTGTAGCCGCCATCATTATAACGCCTTCATTTTCGCCAAATCCGTCCATTTCAACAAGCAACTGATTTAAAGTCTGTTCTCTTTCATCATGACCGCCGCCCATACCGGCACCTCTTTTTCTGCCGACTGCGTCTATTTCATCAATAAACACAATACACGGTCTGTTTTTCTTTGCCTGTTCAAACAAATCTCTCACTCGCGATGCACCTACGCCGACATAAAGTTCAACGAAATCCGAACCGCTTATAGAGAAAAACGGAACTTTCGCCTCTCCGGCAACCGCCTTTGCAAGAAGTGTTTTACCCGTACCCGGTGAGCCGACAAGAAGTACGCCTTTCGGTATTCTCGCACCAAGACTTACAAACTTTTGAGGATTTTTCAAAAACTCGACTATTTCCGCAAGTTCGGCTTTTTCCTCATCAGCTCCCGCAACATCATTAAATGTCACATTCTTGGTGTTCTCATTAAGTCTTGCTCTGCTCTTTGTAAAATTGGTTGCACCCGAACCGCCTTTCCGCAAAAATCCGAAAAAGAACACACATATAAATACAATTATCAAAATTATATTTGTAACCGCCGTCCATGAAATCTTGGTTTCATAAGCCTCTTGCTTTAAAGTGCCTTTATTCATTTGGTCGTTCATTTCTTTTCCGACATCTGCCTGCAACGTGTCAAGTGACGGAATTTTCACCTTCGCTTTGTCACCGTTTGTAAGTGTCACCGTTACGGTATTTCCCGACACAAGCATCGAATTTACCTGTTCGGACTTTATACTGTTGACCAAATCAGAGTAAACCATTTTGGTCTGCGATGCACCGAATCCGACTGCAAACATATAAATCAGATACGCAACTATAAGCATTGCCACCCATACTCCGAGTCCTTTAAATCTTTTCTGCAACTGACTGCCTCCTTAATTATCGTAAAATTCTATTTTTATGCCTTTATCCTTGAAAGCAAAACGTTTGTCTATTCTGTTGCCGACTGCGGCAATTTCGCCGTTAATCTCAATTATCGGCACACTGTTTCGTTTATCTTTAGGAATTTTTTTATCTATAAAATATTCCTTTAATTTCTTCGTACCGTTCATACCCATAGGCTGAAATTTATCACCGTTTCGCCTGTTTCGTACAATGACTTTATCAATTTTGTCACACGAAAGATATACCGCACCGTCTTTATTTCGCATATCCGTTTCAGATACCGAAATTTTTTTGTCAAGTTCCGAAATAAAAACTGTTTCACCGATATTAATACTGACTTCAAACGGCTGTGTTTCTTCTTTTTTGTGTTCAAGTATTATTTTGCCGTACTCGTTTTTTGCAACAATACCGTACGGCAAATTTATTTGTCTGCCGCTTGATTTATCGGCAAGCAACAATATATCCGCAACATATGTTGACGAAATATCGTTAAGACCATTATAAATATCTCTTAACATCAATCTTAAAACACGTCTTTTTATCGCAATATCCGTATTATTCAAATCTTCAATATTAACAGCACAATTTCTGATGTGATGTTTATAAAAATCTTCCGCAATACCGTCAAGATAATCACTGTCATCCTTTATCAAGCAAGCATTTTCCGTAACGGTTTTAATAAAACTCGTATTAAATTCCTTTTGAATATACGGAAGTAATGTGTGACGTATTTTATTGCGTGTGTAATCTTCTGTCAAATTTGTACTGTCTGTCATATATTCAAGTCTGTTATCACTGCAATATTTTTCGATTTCATCTCGTGAAACATTCAATATCGGACGAATTATATTTCCGCGGACATACGGTATTCCGCAAAGTCCGTTTGTCGTACTGCCACGCATAAAATTCATAAGCAAAGTTTCGGCATTGTCATTTCTGTTATGCGCCGTTGCAACTTTGTTTATATCGTATTTTTCGCACAATTTATTAAAGAAATTATATCTCACATTTCTGCCGGCTGTTTCTTCCGACACATTTGTATCTTTTGCAATTTGGGGTATATCTGCATTTAACACAAAACATTCAATGCTCAATTTTTTTGAAAAGTTTTCGGCAAAAAGTTCATCTCTCTTTGCCTCCTCGCCTCTTATGCCGTGATTAATATGAGCCGTATATAATTTTATGTCAAATTCATTTTTCAGCGACCAAAGTGCGTGAGTAAGACACACCGAATCCGCACCGCCCGAAAGACCGACCAGCACGCTGTCGCCGTTATTCAATAAATTATATTCACGCAAGGTCTTTTTAATAATATCTAAAACCATTATTCTTCCTTCAATGCAAATTCAACATTAGAAAACTTAGTATATTCACCTTTCCAACCAAGTTTAAACATACCGGTTTCACCGCTTCTGTTTTTTGCGACAATACATTCAGCCAAATTTTTATCCTCGGTATCGGGATTATAATATTCGTCACGATACAAAAACATAACCATATCGGCGTCCTGCTCGATAGCACCCGATTCACGCAAGTCCGAAAGCATGGGACGCTTATCGCTTCTCGATTCAGCCGCACGCGAAAGCTGTGAAAGTGCAATGACAGGAATATTAAGTTCCTTTGCAAGAATTTTTAACGAACGCGAAATTTCGGCAATTTCATTTTGTCTGCTCTCTGTTCTTCCGCTCGACTGCATTAACTGCAAATAGTCGATTACGATAAGTTCAAGATTTTTTGTCTGCTTTAATCGTCTGCATTTTGCACGGATTTCCGATACCGTTATTGACGCAGTATCGTCTATATACATCGGTGCAGTTGCAACTCTGTTTACTATTGCACCGATTTTTTCCCAATCTTCGCCTGTTATATCACCTGTTCTGATTTTATTTGAATTAACAAGTGCCTGGCTGCATATAATACGGTTTACAATCTGTTCTTTCGGCATTTCGAGGTTGAATATCGCAACGGTTTTTTTATCGGTAATACTGACGTGTTCCGCTATATTTACCGCAAAACTTGACTTACCCATACCCGGACGTCCGGCGATAAGAATAAGTTCGCCGCCATGAAAACCGCCCGTACGTCTGTTAAGTTCATCAAAACCTGTAGGCAAACCCGTTATACCGCTTTGATTTAAAGAGTTTTCAACAAGTTCCTGATAACTGCCCATGAATATCTCACTTATAGGAAGTATATCGCTCTTGTTGTTTGATGATGTAACGTCAAAAATAAGCTGTTCGGCTTGGTCGACTATTCTTTCGACTTTATCGTTCTGACCGTAAGCCATATCGGAAATATCGTTGGCACTTTTAATAAGTGTTCTCAAAACTGCCTTTTCCTTAATTATTTGCGAATAATACGTCACGTGCCTTGTTGTCGGCACATTTGTTGCCGCATTTCTCAAATAAGCGATACCTCCGACAGCCTCAAGTTTGTCGCTTTGGCTCAACTTATTTGAAACGGTAATAAAATCTATAGCCGCATTTTCGTTAAATAAATCAAGAATTACACTGAATATTTCCTTATTCTGTGGGAAGTAAAAATCTGACGGTCTAAGTATTTCAACCGACTCCGCAACACTGTGCGAATTAGTAAGAGCACTGCCTATTACAGCCAATTCCGCCTCTTGACTATATGGCAGTTCTCTGCCCATTACGTCAACAGGATTCGACATTTCTGCCATAAATCCATTACCTCCCCAAAGTTATATCTGTTCTACAACTACGTTTAACTTACCGACAACGCCTGTATAAATTTTTACATCAACAGTCGTTGTTCCCAATGTCTTTATGCCGTCAGGCATAACAAATTTCTTTTTGTCAAGTTTGATGTGGTGTTGTGAAGTAAGCGCCTCTGCTACATCTTTTGATGTTACAGATCCGAAAAGTTTACCGTTTTCGCCTGCTTTAGCCTTTAGCACAACCTTGATTTCTTTCATTTTCTCTGCGATTGCATTTGCCTCTTCAAGCTCAACTTTTTTCTTGTATTCAAGAGATTCCTGCTTACCCTTCATTACGTTTATATTCGACTTTGTAGCCGGTTCGGCAAGACCTCTCGGCAAAAGATAGTTTCTTGCATAACCGTCAGATACATTTACCATCTGACCTTTTTTACCTTGTCCTTTTACATCTCTTGTCAATATAACTTGCATTGTCCTTCCTCCAATTAACTTTCATTATTTGCAACGTAATCAAAGACAGCCTTTTCAACGTCCTCAATTACCATATCTACATTTTTGTCTTTTACTTGTGCACCGGCAACGGTACTGTGTCCGCCGCCGCCGAGATACTCCATAATAAGCTGTACATTAATATCACCGAGTGAACGGGCGCTTATACCCACGCCGCCGTCCTGTGCATATACAACTATCGACGCACGAATATCACCTATATTAAGCATTTCATCAGCCGCCTGTGACGCTATCACTCTTATATTGGGATACTTTGTGTAACACTTTGCGACTGCAATCTGCGATACTATAATTTTCGATGTCTTTACAATATCGGCTCTGTGGTCATAGTCCTCTTTATTCACGTTAAACAGCTTTTTAACGTCTGCCGTATTCAGTCCCAAACGTCTTAAATATGAAGCCGCCTCAAATGTTCTGACACCTGTTTTTACTATAAAGTTCTTTGTATCCATCAAGATACCCGTATACAAACACTCCGCCTCAACGGTTGTAAGTGAACTTCCCAAATTCATATATTCCAATAATTCAGTAGCCATTTCACAAGTTGACGACGCATACGGTTCGTGATAAATAAGCGAACAAGGATTAATAAAATCAGTCGAACGTCTGTGGTGGTCGATAAGCACAACCTTACTTGCCTTTTCGATAAGTTTCGGGCATGGCAACATTGACGGTCTGTGCGTATCAAGCACAACTATCAATGTATCTGATGTAACGTTTTCGACTGCGTCGTCATTGCTTAGAAACATACCTCTGTACTCACTCATTGCACGAAGGTCGTCATACATTTTTTTTATGGCCGGTGAATTGTTGTCATAGACAATATACGGCTTTTTGCCGAGTGTTCTGACTGCTCTCTGCAAGCCTACCGCCGCACCGAAGCAGTCATAGTCTGCACCGGAATGTCCCATAAATATTACTTTGTCGGAATTTTTTATAAAGTCTTTTAATGCAACAGCAATAGCTCTTGTTTTAACTCTTGTACTCTTTTCATAATCACGAGCCTTACTGCCGTAAAATTTATACTGTGTATCGTCCTTTATGCTGACTTGGTCGCCTCCGCGTCCAAGTGCCATATCAAGTGCATTTCTTGCATACATATCATTTTCCGACAGACTTCCGCCTACGCCGATACCGATACTTATACTTACCGGAAGTTTCATATCTTCACCGACTTTTCTCACCTTATACAATATATCAAACTTTTTACTGACATACTGTGCAAGATAGCGATGTTCAAAGAACATATAAAATCTGTCGCGGTCGGTTACTTTTAAAAGTGCATTTGATTCGTCTACCCATTCATTGATACATTTTCTTATTTGTGCCAAAATCTGTTGTTGCTCATTGTCATTGACACGTTGCAATACATCGTCATAATTATCAATATTGATAATCGCAACATCTGTTTTTTCGTTAACGTATTTTCTTTTTAATTCATATTCAACAGTTCTGTCAATAAGATAAATATATACGGATACCTTGTCCTCATCTTCGGAAATACTTATATTTCTGTTTCTGATTGTATTTGCAATAAGCAAATATCGCTTATCGTCAATTCGTATACGTTTTTCATAGTGTGAGGCTGATTTTAAAATTTCTCCCCACTTTATATCGGATATTGAATTTTCGAGTTTTGTGTCAAAAAGGTCCTTATTAAAAAACAATTCCGAAAATTTGCCGTTGTACCAGCATATAGAACCGTCTATATGCACAACAACAATAGGTATAGGAAAAGAGTCCATAATATTTGCCGAAATCGAATTTGAGCTTTTCGCCATAATTTCAAGAAAATTATTAACACTCTCATTTCTTTTATTTCTTATAAAAATAACCGCACAAAATGCTATTATCCCCGCAATTATCTCTAATATTGCTATAACCTTGCCTTTAATCGCATAACTGAGTACACCGCTTATGATCAAAAGTAGTGCTGATGCAAATGCTATCTTAATGCAAGTTTTAACAACTTGTCCGTAATGTTTTCTCATAAGTCCCTCCAAAGTGCATTAATGCACTGTAAGCCTTAGCGGCTCTTTAAATACTTCTTTAGTTCCGACATATCCGAAAACTCTATCTCAAGTTCGTGTCCGTTTTCTTCACCTATGCCGAGAAGTTCGGAAATTTTTTTATCTATGCTTGCATAACCGATTCCCAACCGTCTTGCAAGTATGTAATCCATAGCAATAACCGTTGCTATTTCATTTGTAACACTCTCATAATCGCCTATTTCGTCATAGTCCGCAAGAGTTCTGTAAAGATGTGCTATCTCCGATAAAATCTCACCTTTTATCATATCAATAGCTTTTAGATTTGTTGAAATGTTCATAATGATGCCTCCAATGATGTAATTAATTTTGTGTAGTCCTATCTGATACTATATTCTACCACAAACTTCATATCAAGTCAACATCATTAAAGAACTTTGCCATAAAGCAACAAAAACACTCTTTATGAGTGTTTTTCAGACTGTCGATAAATTGTCCGGAACGTGCAATATATTATTTTTATATTTTAAAGTTTAATTTATAGCTTGAATTGTCAATTCAAATGCAACGATATATCAAAATAAACTTCAAAAGGCGATTTCCAGTTCAAGCATTTGCGTGGACGCTGATTTAAAATAAGCGCTTTATCTCTAATTAATGATGGTTTAATTTCTGTTAAATCCTGTTTTTTAGGAAAATATTCGCGTAGAAGTCCATTAGTATTCTCATTAGTACCTCTTTGCCATGGTTGATGTGGTTCAGGAAAATAGAATTGCACATCATTTAGAGCTTTACTGATTTCTTCATGTCGTGAAAATTCTTTGTCCCTATCAGGTGTAATTGTTTTTGCTCGACTATCTTTTAACATATGAATTATCGCTTGTTTTACACTGATAGAATCTTTTTTTGCTACTTTTTCGCACAACAAATAACGACTCTTTCGGTCAACAAGCGTTACTAAACACGCTTTTCCTGTTACGCCTGCAACAGTATCAGCTTCCCAATCGCCTATTCTCTCTCGTTGATTTGCTTGTTCTGGTCGTTCTGAAATGTGATGACTAATTTTAATTTTGCCTCTCGTTTCAATACTACCATTTTTATGTCTGGTTTTTCCTTTATGTCTTAACTTTCTTGCAACTCCACGTTGACCGGGAGATAATTTCCCTTCTTCTAAAAATCCTCGATATATTCCACGATAAATTGTAGCATAACTAATTTGTATAGGATTTTTCTCATGTTTTAAACGAAATGAAATTTGCTCCGGAGACCATTGATATTGAAGAAACAAGAATTGAACAGTTTTATGAATATCAGCATTTAATAACAATGGTTTTCTACCACATTTGCGTCTTCGAATTTCATATTGCTTTTGTGCGTATGATGGCGAGTAAATGCCTTCAGTATTAGTATTACGCTTAATTTCACGAGATACCGATGATTTATCTCTCTGCAATTCTTTGGCTATAAAACTAATTGTTTTTTCTTGTGCAAGAAAAAATAGTATCTTTTCTCGTTCTTTTGTGGTAAAATGTTTGTAGTGGCTCATGGGAATCATCCTTTCAATAATAGTCGTTGCAATTCTATTATACTGGATTTTTCCCTTTGAGTCATTATTTTTTTACTTGTTGCACTTATATTGTAAATTCAAGGTAGAAAAAAGTAAAGACAAAAAGACCACCGTATAAAATGATATGCACCCCAAAAGTTAGACACTTTTGGAGGTGCATATTTTTATGGCAAAGAAAGGACAAAAATATAGAAAACACTCGCCAGAATTCAAACTATCTGTTATAATGGATATGCGAGAAAACCATTTGGGTATAATGGAAACAGAGAGAAAATACGATGTTAAACATAATGTAATATCGAAATGGGAACGCATATTCTTGGAAGAAGGAGCCGAAGGGCTGATGAAAGAAAGACGAGGTAGAGCCAGTAAAGTAGATGGAATAGCAAAAGGTCGTCCACCCAAACTTGATAAGAAAATTGAAGAAGATTTAATTGCCGAAAATCAGCGATTAAGAATGGAGAATGAATACTTAAAAAAACTCAGTGCCTTAGTTCGGAAAAGAATGTTAAAAGAAGAGAAAAAGCAGCAATAGTCAATGAATTAAGGCAAAAATATCCGTTAAAAGACTTGCTGCAATTATCAGGTTTAGCCCGTAGTACCTTTTATTACTATATACAACATCCAATCAAAGATAAATACAAGAAAGAAAAACAAGAAATACTATATATATTTTTAGCTAATAAAGGCAGATACGGCTACCGCAGAATCTTAATTGTATTAAGACAAAAAGGATATACAATTAACCATAAAACTGTGTTGAAACTGATGAAAGAACTTAATCTCAAAGGAAAACAACGCAAAAACAGTAAATATCGTTCATACAAAGGAGAAATCGGCAAAATAGCCGACAACTTACTTAACAGAGAATTTACAGCTACAAAACCTTTTGAAAAACTAGCAACTGATGTAACTGAATTTAAAGTGTGTAATGATAAAGTATATTTGTCACCTGTAATGGATTTGTATAATCGAGAAATTGTGTCATACTCAATTTCATTAAGTCCAAATTTGCAGCAAATTAGAGAAATGCTTGATGGTTTATTCAAAAAGCTGCCCGCTAATGCGAAACCATTATTCCATTCTGACCAAGGTTGGCAATACCAACATTCGGAATATCAACGTTTACTGTCAGAACACAATATTGTACAAAGTATGTCTAGAAAAGGAAACTGTATGGACAACGGTGCGATGGAAAACTTCTTCGGAAGATTAAAAGTTGAAATGTTTTATGGTGAAAAATTTGAAAGTGTCAAAGCTTTCATAGATGAATTAAAAAGATATATTGATTATTACAACAATGAAAGAATTTCTTTAAAGCTAAAAGGAATGAGTCCGGTACAATACCGAACTCATTCACAAGCAAGTTAATATTTAATTTTGTCTAAATTTTGGGGTTCGCTTCAAAAATTGGTCAAATAAGGTAAAAAATACATTTACTCTGATACGGTCAAAGAGGATACATATTCTTTTAATTTACCATATTAAATACGGAAAAATTTGTTTGATTCGGTTATCATATAGACATAATATATCTTACCTGCATAATATTTCTTATCCATAGTTTTCCACAAACTGCCACAATTAATATAAAAAGATGGTTAAATCTGTGTTGGTTTAACCACCTTTTTTATTTACTCTACTTCTATCAGCAGTTTCTTTATACTATTTCAAAAATGGCCTGTCATTATTTATACATTGGTCCGTAATTTTTGCATGCCATATAATCAGATGCATATTCATTTTCTGCCCCGAAAGCTGTCCAAGAATGAGGTCGATATATTTTTTCTCTATGAACATTATGCATTGAAACAGGAATTCTCAGCATAGATGCCATTGTGATAAGATCAGCCCCTATATGTCCATGGATTGTTACAGCATGATTTGCTCCCCAGTTTGCCATAACATTATATACATCTTTAAATGCGTTGCTACGATTAAGTATAGGTACAAACCAAGTTGTCGGCCAAGTTGGATCGGTTCTTTGATCCAATATTTTATGAATTTCTTCATCAATAACTACTGTATAACCTTCTGCAATCTGAATTGTCGGTCCAACTCCGTCAACAAGATTTATTCTTAACATTGTCACAGGCATCTCTGCCATCGTTTTGAAGTGCGACGAAAAACCGCCACCTCTGAAATACTCATAATCTGCACGACACCAATCTACTGATTCAAGGCAAGACTTTATATCACTGTCCATCATTTTGCACTCCTTGTTGTTTTATTTTATTATATGCTGAAAACCATACATCGGTTTTATATTTTCCGTACTTTCAAAAACGAACGCTTTGATTTCGGTCTGTTTTGTCAAATCCTCACCGGTTACCGTAATAAAATCGGTTTCGATTATAGCCTGCGTTTCTTTCGGTTCGGACATCTTTAGATCGCCGAGCGTTCCGTTAACATACTTCGCAATGATAACAGCCGCTGTTTTTCGTCCCTCCGGCAAAGTGAGCTTTGCTTTGAATTTTCCCGCCTTCAATGTCTTATCCGCTTCCGCACCGCTTTCATCCGTAATTATAAACGAAGCTGACGGGCGGTCTTCTTTTGCTTTATAGTAGCAGGTAACGGTCAGTCCGCCGGTGCCGACGGTCTTGTCCGTACCCTCAGATTTGACCAGGGTGTAGCCGTTCAGCTCCTTTGGAAGTTCCCAGTCAACCTTTGTTCCTGCCGCAGCCGGGAACACGGTGGACTTGGTATTCGGAACGTCACTTCCGTCCTCCAGCTTGTATTCGATGGTAATATCGGCATAGGTTTTGGTTTCTGTATCGTCATCAACAAGCGTTGCACCCGTAGCGTCGTCAACCACCTCAAAACCGACGGTATCGCCATTTTGCAGAACTACGTTCTGCGGGATAGTATAAACGAGAGAACAGTTGACAAGTCCGGAATCGAAATCGCTGCCGTTATATTCCAGTGAGTTCTTCGTCCAAAACTTGGATTTATCGCCCCAGACGGGAATATCAAATTTCTTCTCCGTTAAAATTTTCCCGCCGTCCGCGGCAGTGGCTACCGTTCCATCGGAATGTTCCACCCACATCCGCAGAGTTACTGTCTTTTTTTCGGTATCCGACAGATTCTGAACGATGGTACGCAGCTCTATCTCGCTGCCCTTAAGTCCGGAATTAAACCGATTTTTGCTATATCCGCTCAAGAGACGGTTGCTCCTGTCAGTATCGTATCGGGAATAACCGTAAGATGTCGCATCTTCAAAAGCAGAGGAGTTTTCGTTTGGGTTTTTGTAGTCTCCGGTATATATCTTTACCTCCGGTTCCGCCACATAGATATCAGGCGAATTTTTGATCAGCTGGCTCATACGCTTGAAACCCTGCAGCCTGCACACATCGCATAATTCACTGTTTGTACTTGACCGCATAATACACATGGAACTTGAATTGTATATATATGAACCATCCGCATGCGGACAGGAATAGGTGTGCCGAAATCCAAGCATATTCTTCCATTTCACCAGTTTCGGATCCTTTGTGTGCGACAAATTCAGCGACGCTTTCATTGATTCCTCCGATACCGGACTATACCTCACTTCGTACTCATCACCCAGACGCAGCAGCCCATGCCCCAGTTCGTGTCTCACCGTAAACGGAGAGTAGTAGTTATCCGATGATGTAACGATATAGTGGATACCGGATTTAATATTATCATGAGAAGCTCCGAAATAGTTGCCGCTGTTTGCAAGCACAATAAACTGGTCAATGTAATCGTATACATAATAATACGGCTCATACTCGTTATCCCCCCGGAACTCGTTCGGATTTGTTGTCTCGGGAACATGCGCATCATGAATCTTTTCTATGAATGCGGGACCTATGGCGCGCTCCAGCATATGATTTTTCCACTGACCGTTCATATTAACAGAGATATAGGCATCACGCGAACCGTTAACTACGCTGAAAAATGTGCTGTCACCGCCATAGGTGTCTATCGACGCCGTACACAGCGCATATACATTGAAGCGATCTGCCATACTGCGGTACGGCTCTGTTTCAAGCGTTTTTCTCCACATTCGCTGAACATCTTTTATAAACTTTGACTGCTGACTTTTGGTATAGCCTTCGGCGCAAAACAAAATTACCATGTTTTCCTTATCGCTCCGGGGTTTCTGAATCACATACACCGGGATTGTGGGATTGGAATATTTACCGTCTTTGGAGTAAAGCTCTCCCAGCGTAAGCTGAATGTTTTTATCCGTATCAACATCCCAGTTCCCGTCTCCTGTATCACGTTCTGCTCCAGAAAGGCTGATACTCTCCTGCGGCTTGTTTTTCACCGTACCGACATACGGTTCGGACTCTGTTCCTTTGCCCTGCAAAACGGTATAATACTCAGCGTCCAGATAGAATGCCGGACGGACTCCGTAGTATCCTTTATAAGGAGCGTCACGCCAGATGTTGCCGCGCAGATCAACGTAACGCATGTCGTGGTTACAGTCCGTAATCGGTGTACGCAGCCAATAGTTCCAGCTTTGTCCCGCTTTATTCTTTGCAATGTAATAGCTTCCAAGCTTCTGCTTAACCGTATTGAGCTGCTTCACGTCAAGCAGAAACACCTTATCGGTAATATTTTCGTAATATGCGTTTTCGTATCCGTCAGCAACCGTATCAATGTCGGTATTGTAGGGAAGATCAAGTCCCGGTTCGTCAATATATCCCGCACTGTACTCCGGGTGAGAAACGATGGAACGCTGCGTTACCGTTTTGATGGCGGAAATCTCGTCCTGAGTGAAATCGCTTAAAAACCCTGCCTTTTTGTCATATTCATGTCCGGACGTTACATATCCTGCCTTCGGCGGATTGCCGCACAGCCATGTTACCGTATTATCCTCTGAGTTAAGCCATGAACGCATATTGCTGTCACGCCAGTGATTTGAGCCGTATTTGCTCCGATAACCGCTGCGCCTGTGCGAACATGTATCGGCATTATCGCTTGTCATTGCGTCGTAGGGCATATAATCCTCCAGCACTCTGTCCGAGAGCATCAGCGGACCGTTGTCGTCAACGTTAACGCAGCGCCACAAGACAGACTCGTTATTATATGTCCCCAGTCGAATATAGTCTCCGATCTTGATATTTATTTTGGCGTCCGCCGACTTTGCCGGCAGAACCGTCATGCACAGCATCATTACTGCGGAAAGCAGTATAGACAGCATCCTTCTTTGTTTCATTTTCATTCTCCTTCCTTATCTCGCAGCATTCCCGCAAAGCGGCCGTATATCCTCCAAACTGTTCCAGAAAAAAGCCCGGAGAGCGTTTGCGGTTGTTTTTGTCCATCCGCTCGGCAGCAAAATCGTTTTTTCTCCCGGTTCGTTAAATGTGACCGGGACTATTGCGGTTCTTTTCAGTTTTTCTCCTTCGTATTCCGCAAAAATTACATATTTTTCTCCGGTATCGTTCAGGGATACCCTTACCTCTTTATCCGATAAAAACAATATTTTTGTTTCCGTCAGCTTTGCAATAGTTTTATTTATCCTTACAATATCCGACTTTCTTCCGCAAACAAGCGTTATCGTCCCTGTGGCTGACCCCTCTGCCGAAGCGGTTGCGGGGGTGACGGTAAATTCATTAACCTCTGCCGTAACATTTGTATATCCGCTTTCCGAAAGCCCTGCTTTTATCTTATATTCAAGCTCTGCTTTGCCGCTGCTGTTGGTTGCCCTATATCCTTCAACAATGCTCTCCGCTATCGCTTTGGCTTTTGCAAGACGAAGTGTATCGTCAAGTGCTTCATGATATTTTACATCAATCGGCATATCAGTTGACGACACTACCGCGCTGTAAACCATGTTGTTTATAAGCTGCATCGAACCGTTCCATGCAGGTCTGCACGTTACGTCTCCGAGCCGGGTAAGATTCTGAGGCTCGTCCTTCGGCGCGCTGTATGTGACTACTGCGCCGTCCTGCAGAACAGATATATAAATACATTCCGTGCCGACCGCTATGCTTCCGTATGACGAATTTGCCGGAACAGCGCTTAAATCATAAGTAAGATTCATACCATCGTTTGTCAGAATGTTCAGTTTCGGAGATTGTTCGTTATATGTACTGAAAAGGTAAACTTCTCCGTCCGCTGCCGCCGCGTCATTGGCGTTTGCGCTGCCGGATTAGGTCACAATGCTTTTCCAGCCGTCAAGTTCAAGTATTTTTGCTTCTGTTTTCTTCCCGAAAAAGTCTCCGTATATTACTGCGGGGCAGCCGGATTTATCAAAAATTTCCGGTGACGCAACGAGTTTTACATTCAAAGCGCTGCCCGACTTTTCAAGCGTACCGGAATTCAGCGCATAAAGTTGCGGATTTTTGCCGCAGTCATCTATCAGTGCATACAGCTTACCGCCTGCCGCACCGAGTGCCGGCGCATTTGAATACTTGTTCGCTCCGAAATTCAGTACCGATACCGTATTCCACTTTCCGCCCGAGTATTTTTTCAGTTCACATTTTCCGTTGTAGTCGGCAAAAAGCACGTACGGTTCGCTGTTAAATACGGTCAATGCCCCACTGCCTCCAGTCTCGGCGCACTTTCCGAGATTTGTCCAGTTATCTCCGTCATATCGGAGTACCGAAGACGACCTTATATCCTGCGCCAATACATACAGATTGTTCCCGTCTGCGGCGGTTTTTACCTCTGACGCTTTTATGCCCGATAATGCGTTGCCGCCATCAGCATTTGCTAACGACTTCCAGAGGTCCATATTAGTATAATCCGGAAATTCTATACTGAATTTAACCGAATTGACGTTCTGTTCGGTGACCTTGATATGTATTCCCGAATTTCGGCCGTCAGAATAACATACAGCGTTATCCGTGATTGTCTGATTCAAATCAAGACTTCCGATTTCCTGTCTCGCAGCAGAATATACCGGAAGCCCGATCTGCGCTTTTCCGATTTCTCCCGCTGATGCGGTAATACTCGTATCGTTCGGACGGTATACATAGATATAGTCGTTGCCGCGAAGATTGCCTTCATCCTTATATACGGGATTTACTCTATATACAATAATGCCGTCTGCCGGCGCTGTCTGATCCAATGTATCAAATTTGTATCTTTCGCCTTTTTTGCGGTACTCTATGACAAAATATTCAGTCGGCGAAAACGGCGGCTTTACTTTAACCGCCTGTTTTTTTGTTTTATCCGCATAAGCGGCAGACGCCTCGTATAGGGTATACACGCCGTTTTGCGGCTGTATTTCGTCAACTGTCGTCCAGCCGATTGCCTCGCGCGTTACCGCAAGCGGCATGGGTCTGCCCCCGGGAACGCCCATCGGATCCCACAGTCCGACAGGCGTGTCGCGCGTTTCCGATATATAATTCTGCCGGTAGTAGTCAGGCACTCCGAAGGTGTGTATGTATTCGTGTGCCGCCGTATGAATATTAAATCCGTAGTATCCCGAAGTATCACTGAAGGTTGTTTCAATCAGATTATACGGTCCTATGCCTTTTCCCGCGATCTTTGTATCGTTTCCGGCATTGGCGGAATGCGCCACAAAATGTCCGTTCGACTGTACCTGCGCAATAATCATAAGATTATCCGCAACACCGTCGTTATCCCTGTCTATTGTCCTGCCGTCAAGATTCGGATATTTTGCATTCAGCTGTCCGGCAATCTCTTTAATCATCTGAATTTCCCCGACCGCACTCTTGTATTCGTCAACAGTCCTTTCCATTGTCAGATAACATATCAATCCGTCGCCGTCCGTTTGCGGGAACACCGATTCGACCATATGCTGTCCGCCGGAAATATCCCGCAAATACTCCTTAAACGATCCAGCTCCGAATTTGTCGTTGACTCCGTTAAATTTGCGGATAAGGCTCTCCCAATATGTTCTCGGTGCATTTGCTATTGTACTGTTATACGGTTTATTGAACCCTGTTCCGTTATCACCTTGCATGTCACCTTTAAACCTTACCAAAACAACCACATTTGCAAATTCTCCGATTGCACTTGCCGCACATATCGGGACTGTTGCAAAGGCGTTGCACATACTCCCAGCAGTTATCACTGTACATATTATCGCCTTAATGAGCTTTTTCCGAATCGTCTTCTTTTTTACTACTTTCATTGACACTCCTCCCTCTTTTAAGAACTCATCAAGTCAGAGATAATCGCCATAATTTTATCATGACATCCGCTGCAGCCTGTCGAGCAGTGCGTTATCTTCTGCACATCTTCAAATTCTTTTTCAACATCGGAAAAACGGTCTTTCCGATAAAGTGCGTCTTCTATATCAAACAGCTTTACCTGTTTGCAATTACAGATCACTGTATTTTCCGTGCCTTCCGTATTTCTCATAGCATTCACTCCTTAGTTTCCTACCGCAGCGATAGACCTTTGTTTTAATTATATCATATATGTCAACTACACAGTGTCTACTAATTTCAAAATTTTTTTTTAACATCTTGAATTGTCAAGTCAAATGCAACGATATATCAAAATAAACTTCAAAAGGCGATTTCCAGTTCAAGCATTTGCGTGGACGCTGATTTAAAATAAGAGTTTTATCTCTAATTAATGATGGTTTAATTTCTGTCAAATCCTGTTTTTTAGGAAAATATTCGCGTAGAAGTCCATTAGTATTCTCATTAGTACCTCTTTGCCATGGTTGATGTGGTTCAGGAAAATAGAATTGCACATCATTTAGAGCTTTACTGATTTCTTCATGTCGTGAAAATTCTTTGCCCCTATCAGGTGTAATTGTTTTTGCTCGACTATCTTTTAACATATGAATTATCGCTTGTTTTACACTGATAGAATCTTTTTTTGCTACTTTTTCGCACAACAAATAACGACTCTTTCGGTCAACAAGCGTTACTAAACACGCTTTTCCTGTTACGCCTGCAACAGTATCAGCTTCCCAATCGCCTATTCTCTCTCGTTGATTTGCTTATTCTGGTCGTTCTGAAATGTGATGACTAATTTTAATTTTACCTCTCGTTTCAATACTACCATTTTTATGTCTGGTTTTTCCTTTATGTCTTAACTTTCTTGCAACTCCACGTTGCCCGGGGGATAATTTTCCTTCTTCTAAAAATCCTCGATATATTCCACGATAAATTGTAGCATAACTAATTTGTATAGGATTTTTCTCATGTTTTAAACGAAATGAAATTTGTTCCGGAGACCATTGATATTGAAGAAACAAGAATTGAACTGTTTTATGAATATCTGCATTTAATAACAATGGTTTTCTACCACATTTGCGTCTGCAAATTTCATATTGCTTTTGTGCGTATGATGGCGAGTAAATGCCTTCAGTATTAGTATTACGCTTAATTTCACGAGATACCGATGATTTATCTCTCTGCAATTCTTTGGCTATAAAACTAATTGTTTTTTCTTGTGCAAGAAAAAATAGTATCTTTTCTCGTTCTTTTGTGGTAAAATGTTTGTAGTGGCTCATGGGAATCATCCTTTCAATAATAGTCGTTGCAATTCTATTATACTGGATTTTTCCCTTTGAGTCATTATTTTTTTACTTGTTGCACTTATATTGTAAATTCAAGAGCTATAAAAAGCAACAGGCAAGCCTATCTTCGATATACGGCTTGCCTGCGCACTTTTTGTGAAAATAAACTCTAGCGTACAAACGTACGCCGACGAGTTCATTTTCGCAAAATCCGAACTAATTTCTCAACCTCTGCCAGCGTGTAGACACTTTTGTCTACACGCTAAAAAACACTCTTTATGAGTGTTTTTGTTAGCATATTATATATTTTCCGCAATAAGTTTAGCCATTTTCTTACAGCCAACCTTTTTCATACCGTCTGACATAATATCGGTTGTTCTGTAATTTTGGTCAAGTACCTTATCTACTGCGTCATTTATTGCCTTTGCTTCTTCTACAAGGCCGAATGACATTTCAAGCATCATAGCGGCTGAAACAATGGTTGCAATAGGGTTTGCAATATCCATACCTGCAATATCAGGAGCACTGCCGTGAATCGGTTCGTACATACCGCATTTTGTTGCGCCAAGTGACGCTGACGGCAACATACCGATTGAACCTGCAATAGCACTTGAAAGGTCGGAAAGAATATCTCCGAATATATTTGATGTAACGATTACGTCAAATTGTGCCGGATTAATTGCAAGCTGCATAGCTGCATTATCAACATACATATGAGTAAGCTCAACTTCGGGATAGTCTGCCGAAAGCTCAATCATAGTCTTTCTCCAAAGTCTTGAAGATTCAAGTACGTTGGCCTTATCAACAGATACAACTCTTTTATCTCTAAGCATAGCTGTTTCAAATGCAATCTTACCTATTCTCTTGATTTCTTCAACCGAATACTTTTCTGTATCCGACGCCCAAGAGCCGTCCTCGGCTTTCTTTCTTTCACCGAAGTAAATACCGCCTGTAAGTTCGCGGACAACCATTACGTTAAGTCCCTTTTCAAGCTTTTCGTCTTTAAGCGGTGACGCGTCCTTTAGCTGTGGCTTTAGGATTGACGGACGAAGATTTGAATATAATTCAAGAGCCTTTCTTATGCCCAAAAGTCCTTTTTCCGGTCTGTTTTCCGAAGGCTGTGAATCCCACTTCGGACCGCCGACTGCACCTAAAAGCACACTGTCTGATTTTTTACAAATATCAACTGTTTCCTGCGGAAGCGGTACACCGTACTTATCTATGGCACAACCGCCCATATATACTTCCTGATAATTAAATTTGTGTCCGTACTTTTTGCTTACCGCGTCAAGAACTGTAACAGCACCCGATACGATTTCAGGACCAATTCCGTCACCCGGTATAAGTGCAATATTAAATTCAGCCATTTTATTACATTCCTTTCTTTATGTACTCAACCAAACCGCCTGCATTGATAATGCCCTGCATAAATTCAGGGAATGCAACTGCTTGATAAGTCTTATTCTTTGTCTTGTTTGTGATAACGCCTGTATCGAAATCAACTTCTACTTCATTGCCCTCGTCTATATCCTCTGACGCCTCGGCACATTCAAGAATAGGAAGTCCGATATTGATTGCGTTACGATAGAAAATCCTTGCAAAATCCTTTGCGATTACGCATGAAATACCGCTTGCTTTTATAGCGATAGGTGCGTGTTCTCTTGATGAACCGCAGCCGAAGTTTGCACCGCCGACCATAATGTCGCCGTCTTTAACTTTATTTACAAATTCTTTATCTATATCTTCCATACAGTGTGACGCAAGTTCCTTATGGTCTGTTGTGTTAAGGTATCTTGCCGGAATTATTACGTCTGTATCAATGTTATCTCCGTATTTAATAACTTTTCCGTTTGCTTTCATATTAATCCTCCGTTCCAAACTTAACTCAAAATCAATTTTAAGTTGTGAAGTTTATTTTTTACATCACTTCTTCAGGTGCTGTTATCTTACCCGTTACAGCACTTGCGGCCGCAACTTCAGGACTTGCAAGATAAACTTCACTGTCAACGTGTCCCATACGTCCGATAAAGTTTCTGTTTGTTGTAGAAACACATCTTTCGCCTTCCGCCAAAATACCCATATGACCGCCAAGACATGGTCCGCAAGTAGGTGCAGAAATTACACAGCCCGCCTCAACAAGTGTCGATAATGTACCGTCTTTTAATGCTTCAAGATAAATTGCCTGTGTTGCAGGGAATACGATAACTCTTATACCCTTTTTAACGTGCTTACCCTTTAGAATTTCAGCCGCATGACGTAAATCCGAAATACGTCCGTTTGTACATGAGCCTATTACAACCTGGTCAATTTCAACATCGCCCCAGTTTTCCGGTGTTCTTGCGTTTTCAGGCAAGTGAGGGAATGCAACCGTATGAGGAACTGTTGCAAGGTCAATGTCTATTGTCTGTACATATTCAGCGTCATCATCAGCTTTAAATACTGTATATTCTTTGTCAGAATGGTCTTTCATATATTCAACAGTCAAATCGTCAACTTCAAATATACCGTTCTTAGCACCTGCTTCAATAGCCATATTTGCGATTGAGAAACGGTCGTCCATAGTAAGAGTGTGCATACCCTCACCTGTAAATTCCATTGACTTGTAAAGTGCACCGTCAACGCCAATCATACCGATTATATGTAAAATAAGGTCCTTACCGCTTGTGTATTTGTTAAGCTTACCTGTCAGGTTAATTTTAATAGCCTCAGGAACTTTAAACCAAGCCTTACCTGTTGCCATACCGGCTGCCATATCTGTTGAGCCGACACCTGTTGAAAATGCACCCAATGCACCGTATGTACAAGTATGTGAGTCTGCTCCGATAACAACGTCACCTGCAACTACCAAGCCTTTTTCAGGAAGAAGTGCGTGCTCGATACCGACTTCGCCGACTTCAAAATAGTTTACAATATCCTGTTCCTTTGCGAAAGTTCTGACCTTTAGTGCCTGCTGAGCAGACTTAATATCCTTATTCGGTGTAAAATGGTCAGGAACAAGAGCAACCTTTGCTTTATCAAATACTCCGTCAAGTCCTATCTTATCAAATTCTCCTATTGCAACAGGAGTTGTTATGTCGTTGCCAAGAACTAAGTTTAAATTCGCCATAATAAGTTCTCCGGCTTTAACACTTTCCTTTCCTGCGGCATTCGCAAGAATTTTTTGCGTCATAGTCATTCCCATAACAAAAACCTTCCTTTCCGAAATGTTTATTTTACTTTTATTACTATTGAATTATAGCACAACAAGTGATATAATTCAAATATATATAATTTATATTATCCATAAAAATAACTTATATGAGGTGTCAAATGTATAACTACGATAATCTTTCCAAATACAAGGTATTTCTTTGTGTTGCCGAGTGCGGCAGTATCTCTCAATCTGCCGAGCAACTTTATATTTCTCAGCCGGCTGTCAGTATGACAATAAAAAAGCTTGAAGAAAGTCTTGGAACAACTTTGTTTTTACGAAAACCGAGAGGTGTTGTTCTGACCGAAAACGGCAGACTTCTTTATGACGGAGTAAAGCAAGCGTTAAATATGCTCTCCGATACCGAAAGCAATTTAAAGCACCTTGAAAACAACGGCAGACTTCGCATTGCCGCAAGTAATGTGCTTTGCAAATATCTGCTTATGCCCTATCTTCAAAAATTCACCGAAAAATATCCTTTCACCGATGTTTCCATAACTTGTACATCATCTGCAAATGCCCATAAAATGCTTGAAGAATGTAAAATCGACGTTGCGCTTATGGCAAAGCCCGACAACATCAGCGGTCTTGAATATTATCCGCTCGGTGAAATACAGGACACATTCGTCTGTACTCCGTCATACTTGAAACGTCTTAACTGCAACGGTTTTGAAATTTTTGAACGTGGCAATATTATGCTTTTAAACAAAGACAATGTTTCCCGTATGCATATAAACAACTACTATGCCGAAAACAATATCAATCCTACGCATATCCTTGAAGTAAACGATATGGATATGCTTATTGAATTTGCAAAAATCGGTATAGGTGTTTCATGCGTTGTAAAGCAGTTTGTAAAAAACGAATTATCTAACGGCTCACTTATCGAAATAAATTTGCCTTATGCAATACCGCCACGTGAAACAGGCTTTTTATATAATCAAAATATTCAGCCGTTTAATGATAATATTTTAAGGCTTATCAACATTAATTGATTATAGACAAAACCTTTACGGTTTTGTCTGCTTTATTTTTTGGAGCTGTCGACATTTTGTCGACAGACTCTCTATTAATTAATCTTTTTCACCTTTGCAAATGCCGCCATAAGACGTTTAAATCCGATACTTTCAAATTGAATTTCAAGAATACAGTCATTTCCGCAAGGAGTAGCTTTCAGAATTTCTCCGCGGCCGAATGTTCTGTGTTCAACGGTATCACCGGCTTTGAATTTAGAATAGTCTGTTGAACCGCTTGATTTTACACTGCTGCCAAACCCTTTTGTCATATAAACTTCCTTTTTTGGTGCAGCCGCATTACGCACCCCTAAGTCTTGCATTACCTTTGCAACTTTCGGTTGCAGCGTTGTCTTGTCCTCAAGATATTCAACAGGTATTTCCTTGAAAAATCTTGACGCAGTTGTCGGCATTGTTTTACCGTGAATAGTTCTGCTTATCGTTTTGGTGATATAAAGCTGTTCTTTCGCTCTCGTTATCGCAACATAGCAAAGACGTCTTTCTTCTTCTATATCATCGTCCGATTCCATTGAACGCATTCCCGGGAACAATCCTTCTTCAAGACCGCTCAAGAATACAATCGGAAATTCAAGACCTTTTGCACTGTGAATAGTCATAAGTACCGCACTGTCCTCATTTTCGTCATATCCGTCTATATCCGAAACAAGACTTATATTTTCCAAAAATTCACCCAGTGTATTCCCCGTTTCTTCATTCTTCTCAAACTCGGTAATAACAGAAATAAATTCGCCCAAGTTTTCTATTCTTGTCTTACTTTCCGTTGTATCTTCCATTACAAGTGCCGGCATATATCCTGTATCATTCAATATTCTTCCCGTAAGTTCTTCAATCGTAACGGTATCTTTAAGTTTGATAAGTGATTGTATTATTTCCGAAAAACTAAGTAATTTTTTTATAGCCGTTTTAAATTCATGGTAATCGTCCGCGTGAGAAATAACATCATAAAGACTTGTTTCCTTTTCACGTGCAATATTTCTCGCTTTTTCCAGCGTTGCGTTACCGATTTTTCTTTTTGGCTCATTGATAATTCTTGCCAGACTTACATCATCATTCGGATTGTATACAACTCTCAAATATGCGATTATATCCTTAATTTCCTTACGGTCATAGAATCGAAGTCCCGAAAGGACTTTGTACGGAACAGACTCACGCATAAGCATTTCTTCTATTACACGCGACTGTGCATTTGTTCTGTACAGTATCGCACAATCCGAAAATGAACCTTGTTCATCGAAATGCTTCTTTATCTGACGTGCAATATATCTTGCCTCGTCATATTCATTTGTACCTGTGTATACATAAACTCTGTTTCCGTCGCCGTTTGACGTCCACAATGATTTACCCATTCTACCCTTATTGTTAGATATAACGCTGTTTGCGGCGTCAAGGATATTTTGCGTTGAACGGTAATTTTGGTCAAGCGTTATCTTTTGTACATCAGAGTAATCATCTTCAAAATTAAGAATATTTCCGATATTGGCACCTCTGAATTTATAAATACTTTGGTCGTCATCACCGACAACGCAAAGATTTCTGTTTGCCTGTGCAAGAAGATTAATAAGAAGATACTGTGAATTGTTCGTATCCTGATACTCATCAACAAGTATGTACCGGAACTTATCTTGATATTTTGACAATACATCGGGATTTTCACTTAAAATCTTAACTGTATTCAAAATAATATCGTCAAAATCGACTGCATTGTTTTTTCTGAGTTTTGTTTGGTATCTATAATATATTTTCGCAATTATGCTCATACGGTAATCGCTTTTGTAAACATTTTCAAAAGTTGCCGCATCCATCAAGTCATTTTTTGCGTTACTTATTATAGATAACACGTTTCTGACAGGAAAACTTTTTTCGTCAATATCAAGTTCTCTTAGACATTCTTTCATAACAGTCTTTGTATCTGCTGTATCGTAAATTACAAAATCACGGCTGTAACCAAGCAAATCAATGCAACTACGCAAAATTCTGACGCAAACCGAGTGAAATGTACCAATCCACATATCTTTTGCGGTATCACCCAAAAGTCTTTCAATACGGTCTTTCATTTCTCTCGCGGCTTTGTTTGTAAAAGTTATCGCTAAAATATTCCATGGACGTATATGTTTTTCGGAAATCATATATGCAATTCTGTTTACAAGCACCGTTGTTTTTCCGCTTCCCGCACCTGCAAGCACAAGAACAGGACCTTCCGTTGCCAATACAGCCTCTTTTTGCCTTTCGTTAAGTTTATCTAACATATTATTCATAAAGTATTCTCCTAAAATCATTTTTATATTATGACACACTATTCTTCTATAATCATTTTTGTATTATACCACATATTCATAAAAAACACAAACTTTTAAAACCATTTCTTCAATAAGTTTTTCAGTATAAACGTGTCGAAATTCGGCAAATTTAAGTGTAGAAAGGCGGTGAATAATTTGAAAAAAGTTTCCTGTAAAACAATAGTTTTTCTTCTTTTAAATTTGTGTATTTTCACAAGCGTTTATGCCGATGAAATCAAAGTCGTTCCTATCGGTAAAGCGGTAGGCGTAAAGATATATACCGACGGTTTGCTCGTTGTTGGGACATCGGAAGTAAACGGTGAAAATGTTTCAAAAAAATACGGTATAAAGATAAATGACAGAATAGAAAAAATAAATAATCAACTCATCAACAATACAGAAGAATTTTCAAAGACCGTAAATGAAAATCCAAGCGGTGTGGCACTTTCAATAAAGCGGGATAATCAAGATATTTTGATTAATGCCGTTCCCGTTTTATCGGAAGACAATATATACCGTTTAGGTCTTTGGGTGCGTGACAGTACCGCCGGAATCGGTACTGTGACTTATTACAATCCCCAAAACAACAGCTTTGCCGCACTCGGTCACGGAATAAACGATATTGATACAGGTAATATTTTATCCGTTAAATCAGGAAATATTCTTAATTGCGATATTTTATCTGTATCAAAAAGTTCAAAAGGTCATCCCGGAGAAATTAACGGTGCGTTTGACGGTAATACAATAGGTAATATCAGTATAAATTCACAAATAGGTATTTACGGAAATATGTCTTGCGATGAATTTTCCTCTGATAATGCCATCCCCGTTGCCGCAAAGGAACAGATATGCGAAAGTGACGCGTATATACTTTCAGACGTTATAGGGCAAAAAACGGAAAAATACTCGATAAAAATAAACAAAATCACAAACGATTCCGACAAAGGATTGATTATTGAAATTACCGACCCTCGTTTAATCGACTGCACAGGCGGAATTGTTCAGGGTATGAGCGGCTCGCCGATTATACAAAACGGTATGCTTATAGGTGCGGTAACTCATGTATTTGTAAACAATCCCACAAAAGGATACGGAACTCTTGCTGAAAATATGATTGACATGACTAACACCATAGATTAAAAAAATCAAAAATCACATCAAAATTGATGTGATTTTTGAGCTGTATTAAATTTCAATAAGTTCTTTCGGTGATGATGTCAGATTTACCGCTTTACCGTTTTGTACAACGATTAAATCTTCAATTCTTACGCCGCCGAAACCGTCTATATAAATTCCCGGTTCAACCGTAATTACGTTACCGTTTTGCACAACAGCATTGTTTTTCGGTGAAAATGACGGATTTTCGTGAATTTCAATACCGACACTGTGTCCAAGACTGTGACCGAAGTTTTCACCGTAACCTGCTGCGGTTATAATCTTTCGTGCCACTCCGTCCACTTCACTGCACTTCATACCTGCTTTAATTGCGTCTATTGCAGTGGTTTGCGCTTTTAAAACTGTATTGTAAATTTCTTTTTGTTTATCATTCGCTTTGCCGACAACTACTGTTCTTGTCATATCCGAACAGTAACCCTCGAAAACACAGCCGAAATCCAAAGTAAGAAAATCTCCGTTTTCGATTTTTTTATCGGTAGCTATGCCGTGTGGCATTGCCGAACGAATACCCGATGCGGAAATAGTGTCAAACGACAATGCAGTCGCACCTTGTTTTTTCATAAAGAACTCCAAATCAAGTGCTATTTCTCTTTCGGTTACTCCCTCTTTAATTCTGCCTAAAACATATTCAAATGCCATATCGCCAATTTTTTCAGCCTCTGCGATTTTTTTAATTTCGCATTCGTCTTTTATTTCTCGCGGTTTGTTTATAAGATTTTGCATTTCAACAAAATCTTGTCCGTCTTTTAGTTTTGCTCTTATTCGCTTATTTTCTCCGACGCTCATATATGATTCTTCAAAACCTATATATTTTTCGTCTATTCTTGAAAATATTTTTTCAAAACCTTTTGCAATATCAATCACTTCAAAGCCTTTTGCTTGCTCACGCGCCTGTATTGTGTATCGCGAATCTGTGATAATATACTTGCCGCTGTGCGAAATAAGTAAATATGCGTCCTCTGACGTGAAACCACTGTAATAAAATATATTCGGATAGCTTGATATAAAAACCGCCTCGTTATCGTGCATTTTTTCGCACAGTTTATCTATTCTGCTCTGCATACCAATGCCTCCAATGCAAGTTCATACCCCTTAAATCCCAAACCGCAAATCTGTCCTATACATTCAGGTACGATAACAGATGTATGTCTGAACTCTTCACGTTTATGGATGTTTGAAATATGTACTTCGATTACGTCCATTTTAACCGAACCGAACGCATCTCTGATAGCATACGAATAATGAGTAAATGCCCCCGGATTTATTATAATACCGTTGTAATTACCCATTGCACTGTGTATTTTTTCAACGATTTCACCCTCAAAATTACTTTGAAAAAAATCAACCTCAACACCAAGTTCATCTGCTTTTTTTCTAATGTTTTTTTCCAAATCGTCAAGAGTGCTGTTTCCGTATATTCCCGGTTCTCTGATACCAAGCATATTTAAGTTTACGCCGTTTATAACAAGATACTTCTTCAATATATCCCAATCCTCTCGTATTATAATGTTTCTATTTCTTTCATAAGTTCATCGACAAGGCTGTCTTGAGGTACTTTCTTTATAATCTCGCCTTTTTTAAAAATAAGTCCCTCACCTTTTCCGCCTGCAATTCCTATATCAGCCTCTCTCGCTTCACCGGGGCCGTTTACCGCACAACCCATAACGGCGATTTTAATAGGCTTATCAATATTTGCGGCACGTTTTTCAACTTCGTTTGCGATTGAAATAAGGTCAAGTTGAGTTCTTCCGCAAGTCGGACACGAAACTATCTCCGCACCTGTTTTTCTCATACCCAAAACCTTTTGAATATCATACGCTGCATAAATTTCTTCAACAGGGTTTGCCGTAAGCGAAACACGCATAGTATCGCCTATTCCTTCTGCCAAAAGTGCACCAATTCCGACAGCCGATTTAACCGTTCCGCCTTTTAACGTACCTGATTCGGTTACACCGATATGCAACGGAATATCCGATATTTCATTGAATTTTCTGTATGCGCAAAGCATTTTCGGAACGTCTGAAATCTTAATTGACACAACCACATTATTAAAATTAAGTTCGTCAAGAATTGCAACGTGTCCCATAGCACTTTCCACAAGTGCGTCGGCTGTTACACCGCCGTATTTTTGAAGTAATTCTCTTTCAAGCGAACCGCCGTTGACGCCGATTCTGATAGGGATTTCTCTTTCCTTTGCCATTTCGACAACTTGCTTTACTCTGTCGCGGTCACCGATATTGCCGGGATTAATTCTGACTTTATCCGCACCGTTTTTCATACATTCCAACGCAAGACGATAATCAAAATGTATATCGACAACAAGTGGTATATGAATTTGCTTTTTTATATCCGCTACGGCTTTAGCCGCAACCATATCAGGCACGGCAACACGAATTATCTCGCAGCCTGCATTTTCAAGTTCATGTATCTGATTTACCGTTGCTTTGACATCTCTTGTGTCAGTATTACACATAGACTGAATTGCAACGGGATTGTCACCGCCGATTTTCACACCGCCTATATTTACAATTCTTTTTTGTTTTCTCATAAATATTAACCTCACTTATTGAATAAACGCATTATATCGTGGAATGATACGAACACAATGAATGCCAATAACAATAACATTCCGACTGCATGAACTACCCCCTCTTTTTCAGGCGGAATAGCCTTTCTGCGTATCATTTCGATCAGTACAAACAATATTCTTCCGCCGTCAAGTGCAGGTATCGGAAGAAGATTGAATATTCCGAGATTTATTGTCAAAAGTGCAACCAAGTTAAGCACATAAAGCCAACTGTAACTGCCCGAATTAACCGCGTTGTTCACTTCGCTTACAATTCCGACAGGTCCTGACATTTGGTCTACTCCGACCTTACCTGTTATCATCTGCCAGAATGACTGATACACAAGCTTAACCACAAATTCGGTTTCATTTAAAGCCTCTCCCCAAACATTAAATATCGTTATATCCTTTGTTTTAGGTGTAAAGCCTATTATATATCTTGTGCTTGTTTCCGACTGACCTACAAGTGAATCGTCCTTAGGCATTTTATCGGAATATTCCACAAACTGACCTGTTGTGTATCCGTTTATTGTACTGTCAACTTGTACGCCGTTTTCTCCGTAAGTTGTTTTGACAATTTGCTCCGTCGGCATAAATGAATAGTCGATTTTTTCACCGTTTCTTGAAACCGTTACGGTTGCCTGTTCGTCTTTTTTGAAATTTTGAGCATAAAGTGAAATATCATTATAGAAATTAATTTTCTTTCCGTTAATCTTTATAATCTTATCATTCGGCTGTACTCCGACTTGTTCTATATAGCTGTGCGGAACAACCGTATCAATAACATTTGTTCGTGCAGGCGACGTTGACGGAACGATAACAAGAAACAGTACAAAACCCAAAATAATATTAAAAACACCGCCTGCCAAAAGCACAAGCAATCTTTTCCATGCTTTTTGATTTGAAAAAGCTCGCGGATCGGTATTGTCGGCTTCATCTTCGCCCTCAAATTTACAATAACCACCAAGCGGCAAAATTCTTATTGAGTATTGTGTTTCGCCTTTCTTTTTCTTGAATATTGCAGGTCCCATTCCGACAGAAAATTCATCGACTTTAAAGTTCAGCATTTTTGCAACAATAAAGTGACCGAATTCGTGCAGTGAAACCATTACAAGGAACATTACAACAGATACAATCGCAGTTATCAAATTAAACTCTCCTTTTCAAATCTATATACAATCTCACGGGCTAACTTATCTGTTTCCCATATATCCGAAATTGTCGGATTTTCGATATTTTTAATCTCGCTCATTGCCTTTGCGATAGCGTCGGATATACCGAGATAAGATATTTTACCTTGCATAAACAACTCAACCGCCGCCTCATCGGCACTGTTAAATACAGTCGGTTTTATACCGCCGTCTTTAAGTGCGTCATATGCCAATTTCAACGCATAAAACGTGTCTGTATCAGGTTCGTCAAATGTAAGTGACGGATACTTTGTAAAGTCAAGTTCGTTATTCTTCATCGGAAGTCTGTTCGGATACGTCAATGCGTACTGTATAGGAAGTCTCATATCAGGTGCACCGAGCTGTGCAATTACTCCGTTATCCACGAACTCAACCATTGAATGTACAACGCTTTGTCTGTGCACCAAGACTTTTATGTTATCCGTTCCGAAAAGCCACTTTGCCTCCATCACTTCAAGTCCTTTATTGACAAGCGTTGATGAATCTATCGTAACCTTTGCACCCATATTCCAATTAGGGTGTTTTAATGCGTCCTCAGGTTTTATGTCAACCAGTTCTTCACGTTTTTTCCCAAAGAACGGACCGCCCGATGCGGTTAAAAGTATTCTCTTTACTTCGCGTCTGTCCTTACAGCCTTGAAGTGACTGAAATATCGCACTGTGTTCACTGTCTACCGGAAGTATCGCAACTCCGTTTTCCTTTGCCAAATCCATAACGATATGACCGCCTGTTACAAGGGTTTCCTTATTCGCAAGAGCAATATTTTTCTTTGCCTTTATTGCCTCTATTGTAGGCTCAAGTCCCGAAATACCGACAACCGCGGTTACAACCGTATCAGCACCGTCAGCCGTTGCCGTTTCTATAAGACCTTCTTTTCCTTGTACTACTTTTATATCGGTATCGGCAAGCTTGATTTTTAAATCCTTAGCCTTTTCTTCATCGGTAATGCACACCGTTTTCGGTTTAAACTCTCTCGCCTGTTTTTCAATCAAATCAATATTTGAATGTGCAGACATTGCCTCTATTTTTATGCCCTTGTATTCGCGGGCAATTTCAAGAGTCTGTGTACCGATTGAGCCTGTTGACCCCAATACCGCTATTTTCTTTTCAAATTCCATTTGTCTTTTCTCCAATTAATTTGACATTCCCTACATAACTCCAAAAATTACTATCGGCAATATGAACATTATAGGTGCTATAAACATAACGCTGTCAAATCTGTCCATAAATCCGCCGTGTCCCGGGAATATCCAACCGAAATCTTTTATTTCTGTATCGCGTTTGATAGCCGAAGCAATCAAATCGCCGAGCTGTGACAATGCACCGCCTACAAGACCGTAAACCGCACCCTCAACAACTACATTACTCCACGTCAACATATTTGTATCAAATACATTTTTCACAATCAAAAGATACACAATGCAGATAACCATTGCACCGACAACACCGCCAACTGAACCTTCAACCGTTTTATTTGGGCTGACATGAGGTATCAGCTTGTGTTTGCCAAAAAATCTGCCTGTAAAATATGCAAACGTATCACACGACCACGCACATATAAATGTTAAAAGCATTGTTGCTGTATCAAACGTTTCTTTTGCAAGCCACACGCAACTCATCGAAAGTACAATATATATAGTTAAGAAACCGTTTGAAAGTATATCCTTATAATTTCTTTTACCGTGCTTTGCCACTACTGTAATCATATGCAGTGCTATGATAAAAATTATACCTATTGACGCAGTTGCCCATGCAAAAGTATCCCACTCTATTGCTTTGCAAAAATAAATTGATGACATCAATATGACAGCGGAAATAAATCCGATAGTTTTCATTCCGACATCGGCTTTTGTCGCACTGTAACACTCATATAGCATAAACAATATAACCGCCGCAAGTGCAACTGTAAAGCATATAGGCGGTAAAAACAGTATACCAACAAATACCGCCAATGCGACCACCGACGTTATAATTCTCTTAACCATTTTTACACACCCCCAAATCTTCTGCCTCTGTTTTGAAAATCGATTATAGCCTTATGTAAATCAGTCGGTTTAAAATCAGGCCATAGCTTATCGGTAAACCACATTTCAGCATAGCTTACCTGCCAAAGCATAAAGTTTGACAATCTCTGCTCACCGCTTGTTCTGATAAGCAAGTCAACGTCAGGTTGATTTTCGGTATACAGATAGCTTGAAAAAACTTCATCGTCTATATCATCAACATTCTGCCTGCCGTCCGTAACATCCTTACAGACATTTTTCACTGCATTGACAATTTCTTCACGACCGCCGTAGTTAAGAGCGATATTCATAACAATTCCTGTATTATTCTTTGTAAAATTCTCTGTCTTTATAATCTGCCGGCAAATTTCTTCGGACAGACCTTTTCTTGAACCGATTACACGAATAACAACATTCTCTCCCGAAAGAGTTTTTTCGGCATTTCTCAGATAGTCAAGCAAAAGCGACATAAGATAGTCAACTTCTTCTTTCGGTCGTTTCCAATTTTCTGTTGAAAAAGCATATACCGTTATATACTTTACACCGAGATTATTTGCCTCTGTGATAATTTTTTTCAGTGAATCCGCTCCGGCACTGTGTCCGGTACTTCTCGGCAAGCCTCTTTTTTTCGCCCATCTGCCGTTACCGTCCATTATAATTCCGATATGCTGCGGAAGTCTTGACATATCTATTTCATTGATTTTCTTTTTCTTTGAAAAAAACATACGATACCTCTCTATTTAGCACAATACCGGCAGACTTAGCCTGCCGGTCATATGCGTAGTGATTTTAATTATCAAACCTCAAGGATTTCTTTTTCCTTTGCGGCACTGATATTATCAATTTCTTTAATATACTTATCTGTCAAGTCTTGTATATCCTTTTCTGTTTCTTTCAAATCGTCCTCTGTGATTTCGCCGTCTTTCTTCATAGCCTTGTACTTATCAATCGCGTCACGTCTTGCGTTACGAATTTGCACCTTAGCTTCTTCTGTATACTTCTTTACAGTCTTAACAAGTTCTTTTCTTCTTTCCTCTGTCAGCGGAGGGAAGTTAAGTCTTATAACCTTACCGTCATTTTGTGGTGCTATACCGATGTCAGACGCATTGATTGCCTTTTCGATTTCCTTTAAAACGCTTGCGTCCCAAGGTTGAATAACAAGTAATCTCGGTTCAGGTGATGAGATTGAACCTACCTGTTGGACAGGCGTCATTGTGCCGTAGTAATCAATAGCAACTTTATCAAGTACAGACGCGTTTGCACGTCCTGCACGGATTGTCTTTAATTCACCCGCATAACCGTTTATTCTTTTTTCCATCTTTTCTTCAATTTCAGGATACTTACCCATTTTAAAATTCCTCCTTAAATATATCAATTAATCCTAAAGTTTTCCCTCATTATTTACAAGTGTACCTATTTTTTCGCCTTTTACCGCTCTTACAATGTTTTCAGGGTCGCTAAGACCGAAAACAAGTATAGGCATATTATTATCACGGCACATTGATGCCGCAGTTGAATCCATTACGCCGAGATTTTTTGAAAGTATATCACTGAATGAAAGTACATCATATTTCTTTGCGTCAGGATTTATATTAGGGTCGCTGTCATATACTGCATCAACTTTCTTTGCAAGCAATATAACCTGTGAATCTGTTTCAACTGCACGAAGTGCGGCGGCTGTATCTGTTGACATAAACGGATTACCTGTTCCGCAGCCGAATATTACTACTCTGCCCTTTTCAAGATGTCTTTCAGCCTTACCTCTGATATAAGGTTCTGCCACCTGTCGCATTTCAATCGCAGTCTGCACTCTTGTAGGTACATTGCAGTTTTCAAGTGCACTGCAAAGTGCCAACGCATTTATCGCAGTTGCAAGCATACCCATATGGTCAGCTCTTGTTCTGTCCATATTCTCACTGCTTCGTCCTCTCCAGATGTTTCCTCCGCCTACAACGATTGAAACCTGTACACCCATGTCCACAATTTTCTTTATGTTCTCACTGATATGTGCAATAGTATGCTCATCAAGTCCAAATCCATTTGTTCCCGCAAGTGCCTCTCCGCTTATTTTTAAAAGCACTCTCTTATACTTTGCTCTCATCTATGGTATCCTCCTTAAATTGTTATTCATATTGTATAATATTATACCAAAACTTTCACAAAAAAGCAATATAGAATTGTCATTTAATTATAGTTTTTGCACTATTAAAGTCTTTGTGCAAGCTTTTCAACATTTTCACGTCTGAATTCTTCAAATCTGTCCTCTTCTATCGCCTTTCTGATGCGTTCCATAAGCTCATTATAAAAATACAAATTATGAAGAACTGCCAATCTCATTCCAAGCATTTCTTTTGCCTTGAACAAATGTCTTATATATGCTCTCGTATAGTGCTGACAAGCAGGACAACCACATTCTTCGTCAATCGGTCTTGTATCAAGTTCATATTTTTGGTTCATTAAATTCATTGTGCCGTTTCTTGTAAAGATAAATGCGTGTCTTGCGTTTCTTGACGCGATAACACAGTCAAAGAAGTCTACACCTCTTGCAACCGATTCAATAATATTTGACGGTGTTCCGACACCCATTAAGTATCTCGGCTTATTTACAGGTGCATGAGGAAGTACAACATCAAGAATATGATACATTTCTTCGTGGCTCTCGCCAACCGCCAAACCGCCTATCGCATATCCCGGTAAGTCAAGTTCCGCAATTCTCTGCATATGCTCAATTCTTATATCATCGAAAGTTCCGCCTTGATTGATACCGAAAAGCATTTGATTTTTGTTAATTGTATCGTCAAGCGAATTAAGTCTTTCCATCTCTTTTTTACAGCGAACAAGCCATCTGTACGTTCTGTCGCATGAGTCCTTTACATATTTGTACGGTGCGGGATTTTCAATACATTCGTCAAATGCCATTGCTATGGTAGACGCAAGGTTTGACTGTATCTGCATACTTTCTTCAGGTCCCATAAATATTTTGTGACCGTCAATATGTGAATTAAAGCTGACGCCTTCTTCTGTTATTTTTCTCAAACCGGCAAGTGAAAACACTTGAAAACCGCCGCTGTCCGTTAAAATAGGTCTGTCCCAATTCATAAATTTGTGAAGCCCGCCAAGCTGTTTTATAACTTTGTCGCCCGGTCTTAGATGTAAATGATAGGTATTTGAAAGTTCAACCTGACATCTTATCTCTTTTAAATCCATTGTACTTACCGCACCTTTTATTGCCGCTATTGTTCCGACGTTCTGAAAAACGGGCGTCTGTACAACTCCGTGTACCGTATGAAATTCACCGCGTCTTGCATTTCCGTCAGTATGCAAAATTTTAAACATTTCGTATCTCCTTTATTTTATAAACATCGCATCGCCAAATGAAAAAAATCTGTATTTTTCCTGTACCGCTGTTTTATAGGCATTCAGCACATTTTCTCTGCCCGCCAAAGCACTTACAAGCATTATAAGTGTTGATTCAGGCAAGTGGAAGTTTGTTATAAGCGCGTCTATAACGTGAAATTCCTTACCCGGATAAATAAATATATTCGTCCAGCCTGTTTTTTGTTCAAGTTTTTCGTTTTCCATTCCGACCGTTTCCAAAACTCTTGTAGCAGTTGTTCCGACAGAAATTACACGTTTACCGTTTGATTTTGTTTTATTTACCAAATCGGCTGTTTCCTGCGGAAGTATATAAAATTCCGAGTGCATTTTATGTTCAAGTATATCATCGGCTTTAACAGGTCTGAATGTTCCGAGTCCGACGTGAAGTGTTACATAACCTATATTAACGCCTTTTGCCTTAATCTTTTCAAGCAATTCAGGTGTAAAGTGAAGTCCTGCCGTAGGTGCCGCCGCACTGCCGGGATTTTTTGCATACACTGTTTGGTATCTGTTTTTATCTTCAAGTTTATGTGTTATATAGTGAGGCAGAGGCATTTCTCCGAGTTTATCCAAAACCTCCTCAAATACTCCCTCATACTCAAACTTAACAAGTCTGTTACCGTCATTTATAACGTCCAAAACCTCTGCTTTAAGCTCACCGTTGCCAAAAACAAATCTTGCGCCGGGTTTAGCTTTTCTGCCAGGTTTCAAAATCACTTCCCAAGTATCAAGCGTATGCTTATGCAAAAGCAAAAATTCAATAGCACCGCCCGTGCCCTCCTTTTGACCGTACAGGCGTGCCGGAAGTACCTTTGTATCATTCAATATAAGTGCATCACCCTCATTTAGTTCATCGACTATATCATAAAAATGCTTATGCTCAATTTCACCTGTATTTTTATCAAGTATCATAAGCCTTGAAGAACTTCTGTCCTTTAAAGGTTCTTGTGCAATAAGTTCTTCGGGCAAGTCATAATAAAAATCCGTTCTTTTCAAAATAATTACCTCTTTTTTCTGTTCATTTAGATTACATTATACCAAAAAAATAAGGTTGTTGCAATAGTTTGCGACAACCTTATTAAATTTTAAAGAATTCTTTTAATTGACAGTTGTTATTGTATTAGTTAATGGGCATTTAGTATCATCCCACAACATAAATTTATAATTTGATGTTTCCGGGAAATCTGAAGTGATTGTCAAAGTACCGTCTGCTACTTCACCATTATTTAATTTAACTCCTAACAATTCGCCGTTTTCATCATATTCTGCAGTATACAATGTAACTTCAGGTAAATCACTATTATCCGCAGATGTTATTGTAAATGTTATTTTATTGTTTTTCAATTCTTTTTGAACTTCTACCTTATCTGCATATTTACCTATTGCCACAACATCAAACTTAGTTACAACATCAGGATTGAAGAATGTCGCATTACCATTAATTCGGTTCCAAACAAATGCTTTGAAATGGCTTAACAATGCGGTTTATTGGGGTTGTGTATTGTAAAATAAAAATTGTGATTTGATAATATTTTTATTATCCTTAACCATTCACTTCTTTTTATTCATTAATCAATTCCTGTACAAGATATTCATCGCTCATACAATGCATATCAGATACACCGTTACTCATTAATTCATACAACTGTGAATGATAAAAATATCCAATGCTTTTTCAATAGTGATTGCATTTTTCTTTGCAAAAAAGTTCCACCACACGAGCATATTTCTTTTGCAACAAAATCGGATTAGCATTCATAGCTATTCACTCCATTCAAAGTGCAAATAGTTCAATGCTTTATCTGTACGAAAAGCTATTTGTAAGTTCGCCTTGCCAATCTCCTGTTATTTCGCTTATTAGCGGTTACAGCAGGCGTCTTGAGTATATCCACACTTTTTGATATACGTTTAGCAAAAATCAAAAATAGCATGGCAGTATTAAAACCACTATGCTATAAAAAGTTTAATTTTTTTGGAGTGGTACATAATTTGATAATTTGCATTATGAGAGGTTCAACGACGGTACCGTAAAATGTATCGAAGATGAAATCCCTTTCAACTTGCCAGAGGGGTGGGTGTGGACGAAGTTAGGGTGCATTACTGATGTTATTCAATATGGTTTAAGTAATTCTGCTGAATCAACTGGTGACTATCGACTGCTAAGAATTACAGATATTCAGGATGGTTATGTGGATTGGGAGTCTGTCCCTTTTACTAATACAGATGCCGCAAAAAAATATTTGCTCCATAAAAATGATATAGTATTCGCACGTACTGGAGCTACTGTTGGTAAATCTTTTTTAATTACTGATTTGCCATATGATTCTGTATATGCATCGTATCTCATTAGAATAAGGCTTATAAAGGGTATCTCAGCAAATTACATTTATCAATTTTTTAATAGTTATTGCTATTGGAAACAAGTCACTGGTAAGGCAATAGGTGTTGGACAACCAAACTGCAATGGAACTGCACTAAAAGAACTCTTTATTCCATTGCCATCACAAGCAGAGCAAAATCGAATTGTTTCGGTTGCTAATAATCTTTTGAAGATTGCCGATATTATTTCTTTTGAACAAGAAGATTTATCTGAACTTATACAGACCGCAAAATCCAAAATCCTTGACCTTGCTATTCGTGGCAAACTTGTACCACAAGATCCGAACGATGAGCCGGCTTCTATGCTTCTTGAGCGTATTCGTGCAGAAAAAGAAGAACTCATCAAGCAAGGTAAAATCAAGCGTAATAAGAAGGAATCTGTCATCTTCAAAGGTGATGATAACTCTTATTATGAGAAGATGCCTGACGGAAAGCTGAATTGTCTTAATGAGCAACTTACGTTTGAGCTTCCTGAAGGTTGGGAATGGTGCAACTTATTGATGATTGGTACGACAAATATTGGTCTTACCTATCGTCCTGCCGATATTGATACTCAAGGAATTATGGTTTTGCGTTCATGTAATATTGTAAATGAGAAAATAAATCTTACCGATTTAGTGCGTGTAAAAACTTCAATAAGAACAAATCAATTCGTTCAGAAAAACGATATTTTAATATGTGCCAGAAATGGAAGTCGTACTCTTGTAGGAAAATGTGCTTTAATTCCTGAGTTAGATGAACAAGCATCATTTGGGGCATTTATGGCAATATACAGAACACCATATTTTGGTTATATTATTCATTTTCTTCGTTCCAATTTCTTTAGAAGTATTTTCGATGATAGTAACTCTACCACAATCAATCAGCTTACTCAGGATATGCTTAAACGAGCTATTGTTCCACTCCAACCATTAGCGGAACAACATAGGATAGTGAAAAAACTCAATACTCTGCTTACAGATTTAAGTTATATTGAAAAGGAACTCAACTGAGATTCGAAGAAATGATATTCAATTATAGAATGTTCAACACATAGTGACAGAAATTCAACATAAGAGGATTGTAGACATCTTCGATATAATATTAGAGCGACTATTTCGCAAAAATATTTTATCGGAGGTGTCTTTTTTATGAAGGCAAAGCAAACATTTGAGGAATACTTGAGAAAGGGGAATTTATCAGAAAACACGATTACATCTTATCTGTGGACAGTGAATTATTTTTTGGAACATTATGACACTGTAAGCAAAGAAAATTTACTTGCATACAAAGGTTATTTAATGGAATTTTTCAAGCCAAAGACGGTGAATTTGCGTATACAAGCGATGAACAAGTACTTGGAATATTTGAAAAAACAGCAGTTGCAGTTAAAAGCTGTAAAGGTACAGCAGAAGAATTTTTTAGAAAATGTTATCAGCAATGCAGATTATAATTTTCTGAAAAAGCAACTCAAAAAGGACGGCAATATGGAATGGTATTTCGTTGTCTGGTATTTAGCTGCTACAGGGGCAAGAGTAAGCGAGTTGATTCAAATTAAAATTGAGCATATCGAAATCGGATATTTCGATTTATACACTAAAGGCGGAAAGCTTCGACGATTGTACATACCGAAAAAATTAAAGAAAGAAACTCTCGAGTGGCTGAATGACACACAGCGTTCTTCCGGTTATTTGTTTCTTAACAGATATGGCAATAGAATTACCACCCGCGGAATTTCACAACAGCTTAAAAACTATGCCGAAAAATACGGACTTGATAAAAAAGTGGTTTATCCTCATTCATTCCGCCACAGATATGCAAAGAATTTTCTTGAAAAATATAATGATATTGCTTTATTGGCTGATCTTATGGGGCATGAAAGTATTGAAACAACACGAATTTATCTTCGCCGTACCGCCAGTGAACAACAAGAACTTGTAAATAAAATTGTAACTTGGTAAAAAACATTCAGCCGTCCTCGGATGAGGGCGGCTAAGATGTTAATTTGCATTTTTTGCGATGGAATCAAGCAGAAAGAATAATTGATCAACTTTCTTAGATATTCGCTTTTGTTCATTTATAGGTGGAATAGGAATAAGAGTAGTTCTAATATGTTCAAGATGAAGATTAGGAACACCTATTCCTTTTAGAGAACTATTAAAATAATCTTGAATGGTATTACTTGCTAGTATTTTTAGTAAGTATTGTGGCAAAATATCGTTATTGCTTATTACTCTCAAAAGAGCCAATGTTACGTAAATATCAAATTCACACTCTCTATCTACTATTGCAGCAACTCCTGTGGTTCCATTTTTCGCAAGTAATATATCATTTATTTGCGGTGATATTCTTGAATATAGTTCATCATGCAAAGATTTTGGAATATACATAACATCATTCCAATTAATTTTTCCTGTAGTTATATTTTTTGCTGACAAAAAGATATAACCTGTATCAGAATATGTGGGGGTTTTATGAGTTCCATCAGTTATAGGATAACAAATAGTCTGCAATCTACTCCATTCCCAATTTTGCGGTAATTCAAATGGTATTTCATCATCAATATTTGTTGTTTCATCTCCAATACTTTCATAGTAAGAGTTATCATCACCTTTGAAGATGACAGATTCCTTCTTATTACGCTTGATTTTACCTTGCTTGATGAGTTCTTCTTTTTCTGCACGAATACGCTCAAGAAGCATAGAAGCCGGCTCATCGTTCGGATCTTGTGGTACAAGTTTGCCACGAATAGCAAGGTCAAGGATTTTGGATTTGATCTGTGAAACTAAGTTAACAATTGCATCACTATCAGTATTGATAAAATCCACCTTAGAAATCAAATTGTTTACAGCAGTAACAATTCGATGTTGTTCTTGAATAGGTGGTATCGGAATTAAATATTTTTTTAGTACATCAAATGGTGGAATATTTTTTAATGCGATACCATGTCCTTGTTCCTGTACTGCACTCTTTAGTTTGAAATCAAAATACGTTAAATAAAAATCCATAGTTTCTAAATCAAATAAAGAAATTTTCATTAATGCTTGATTTATAATGCCTTTTCTCATTCCTATTGGTAATACAAAAGTTTCTCCGATTGTGCCAGCGCAGCTGACGATGATGTCGTTAGGAAACACCTCAAAACCTTTCAGTGATTCATATTTTTCAGCAGAAATGAAATAACTACCTAATGTTGCATCCTTGTTAATTGCATTTTTTTGCTCGTAAACTTTAACAGCATCTGGAATGTCTGGAACAAACATTGCTTTAGTAATGCTACTTCCAAAAGGTCCTTTTTTATACTGTGCTAGATATCCAAGACGTTCCCATTCCCACCCTTTTGGTAGCTCAAATGGTATCTCATCTTCGATACATTTTACGGTACCGTCGTTGAACCTCTCATAATGCAAATTATCATCACCTTTGAAAATGACAGTATCTTTTTTTATATCCTTAGGTTTTAGCTTTCCGTCCTTAACCATCTGTTTCTTTTGTTCACGAATACGCTCCAAAAGAACAGACGCCGGCTCATCATTTGGATCTTGCGGTACAAGTTTACCTCTGATTGCTAAATCCAATATTTTTTGCCTTAATGCTTTGGTATCCATTACTCATCCACCTCGCCTATTATTTTTTCCAATTCGGCAACAGCGTTCACAATATTAGCTGACTTCTCCTTGATTTCCTGAAGCAGTTCTGCAAGGGTGCGGTCATCTGCACCGTTATTAATCTTCATCCATGTAATATCAAGGCTTGTCTTATCACGAGCCATAATCTCATCTATTGTGAATTTACGCCATCTCCCATTAGGATTTTCCTCACTGTATGTTTCCTTACGCTTGCTTAAATCTCCGTCAGCATAACACTTAACAAACTCATCAAAATGTTCTTTCTTCAATGGATTTGTCTTACCGAAAGAAGGCATATCAGAACGCAAGTCATAAATCCAAACTTCTTTAGTATTATCCTTATCGGTCTTACCTCTTGTAAAGAATAAAACGTTTGTCTTCACACCCTGTGCGTAGAAGATTCCCGTAGGCAATCGGAGAATCGTATGAAGATTACACTTATCCATCAAGTCCTTACGGATACGCTCCCCGTCACCATCCGCAAACAATACGTTATCAGGCAAAACAACTGCAGCACGCGATTTACCGTCAGTCTTTAAGCTACGGTAAATGTGCTGGAGAAAATTAAGCTGTTTGTTGCTTGTCGGAAACGTAAAATCATCACGTGTTGCACGCTCTCCGCCTTTCTTAGTTCCAAACGGAGGATTTGTTAAAATCAGATTATATCCTTTCATTGATTTTCCGATATTAGAAAGTGTATCGCCTAAAACAATCTGACCGTCAATATCGTGAAGCATAGCATTCATCAAAGCAAGACGATGCGTGTCATGTACAAGTTCACAACCTGTAAAAGCTTCTTCTTTCTCAAATCTTGCCATATCAGCGTCAAGTGAAAAGAAATCATCTGTGTTATCTCTGACATATTGACTTGCTGAAATCATAAATCCGAAAGTACCGCAAGCGGGGTCTGTTGCCGTTCTAAAAATGATACAATGTAACGGTACACCTTTTAACGATGAACACGCACACCCATTAGTGGGTGCATAATTTAACGATGCCGTGTTCATTTGCACACGGTGGTAACGATTGGGTGCAAAGGCCTATATCTTTTCATAACTCCGTAATTTGCAAAAAAAATATCTATTTTATTATAATCGGAAATGTTTGATTTCACAAGCAAAAATACCGCCAGTTAACTTCACATCAACAAGGGCGGTATTCTTCTCAGCTTAGTTTTCTTTTCAGTTTTTCTACATTCTCAAAAATCGCTTGAATCGTTTTTTCAAACTCATCATCGCTCTTTCCAGAAGGATCATCCAGCCCCCAATTCTCGGCATACTGAGATGGAACATTTGGGCAGCTTACATTGCATCCCATGAAGATGACTACATCTGGCTGCGGTATATCTTTAATCAGCTTATTATGTTGGGTTCGCTCCATATCTATGCCATGCAGCTTCTTCATCATGCGAACTGCATCAGGGTTGATATGGTCTTTCAGTTCTATTCCGGCAGAATAGCTTTCAAACACATCGGATGCCAGTTTCTTTCCTAATGCCTCTGCTATCTGGCTTCGACAGGAATTATGCACACAGACGAATGCTACCTTCGGTTTTCCATCACATTCAAGTTCAGGCTTATAGGACTCAAAATCATAATCAATATCTAATGTACCATTATCTCCAAAATAGTGAATTGCTGCAGCCGGACATTGCCGCTCACATCCGTGACAGCCATGAACGCAGCCTATTCCATACACAACCCTCGGCTTTCCATTCTCATCATTCGGCTTATATACTCCGTGTCGGCACATATTGTTGCAAGCCATACAGCCAACACATTTGTCATAATCAATGACTGGATACCATGCTTTGCTCATCTATTATCTCCTTTCTGTGCAAATGAATTTTTAGTCCTATTTGCTATCTTTACTAATGTCAGCATAACAGGAACTTCCGTGAGAACACCCACTGTTGTAGCCAATGCCGCAGGACCTGTTGTTCCAAACAGCGCAATCGCAACTGCAACAGATAATTCAAAGAAGTTAGATGCGCCAATCATTCCCGCCGGAGCCGCCACATCATGGGGAAGTTTCCAAAGTTTGCAGGCAAAGTATGCAATAAAGAAAATCAAAAATGTCTGAATTGTGAGTGGTACTGCAATTAACACAATGTGTAGCGGATTCGATAAAATTACTTCTGTCTGAGATGCAAAAATTAACACCAAAGTAAGAAGTAATCCAATGATAGTTGCATTATCAAACTTATGAACGAAAATGTTATCAAAGTATTCCTGACCCTTCTTTTTTATCAAAGTAACACGAGTTAGTATTCCGCCAATCAGCGGAATGACAACAAACAAGATAACGCTGATAATCAATGTACTGTATGGAACTGTCACATTGGATACTCCTAACAGGAACTTCACAATAGGCACAAATGCAACCAGTATGATTAAATCGTTGGTTGCCACTTGCACCACGGTATATGCCGGATTGCCTTTTGTAAGAGTACTCCAAACAAAGACCATCGCCGTACATGGTGCTGCTCCAAGGAGAACCGCACCTGCCAGATACTGTGTTGCAATGTCCGGTGTAATCCATGCTTTGAATACTACAAAGAGAAAGAAACTGGCAATTCCATACATGGTGAATGGCTTAATGAGCCAGTTCACTATCCATGTAACAATCAATCCCTTTGGATTTTTCCCTACCTGTTTCACACTCTGGAAATCTACCTTCATCATCATGGGATAAATCATCACCCAAATGAGAATGGCAATGGGAATAGATATACCCGCAACCGTCAGCTGATTCATAAAGGCAGGGACAGCAGGCAGAAATTTTCCAATCAAAACACCTGCCACCATGCACAGAAACACCCAGACTGTCAGGTAGTGATTAAAAAAGCTGATTTCACTTTTCTGTCTGCTCATGACGCCCCTCCTTTAGAATCCCAGTTTATGAAGCAGTTTCTCTACATCTGCGGCTTTCATAACCTTTCCCATAGAAACAACTTTTTCGTTGACTACAAGAGCAGGCATACTCATTACTCCGTACTCCATAATTTTCTGCATATCTGTAACATACTCTACTTCGACAGAAAGTCCCATTACCTTTACCGCTTCCTTGGTATTTTCCAACAAGTCGTGACAATTCTTACATCCGCTGCCAAGAACTTTAATGCAGCATATACCATTCCCTGCTTCAGCACAACAATCGTTTGTAATCTCTGTCGTTTCCGATGTCGGACAGCTACAGTTACAAGCACAAGCAGGTGCTTTCTTCTCTTCTTTTTTCTTTCCAAAATTAAATAATGTCATAACTGAATCTCCTCCTGTTTTAGATAAATAAATATTGGAATACATTAAATCCATATCCCACCAATATGATACCAATTGTACAGATTGCAATAAAGGTAGCAAGCAGCTTTGGCTTTACAGCCTTACGTAACATAATCATAGAAGGTAGAGATAATGTTGTTACTGCCATCATAAAGGATAGTACTGTGCCAAGCTGTGCGCCTTTACCAAGCAGTGCTTCTGCAACTGGAATTGTACCAAAAATATCCGCATACATCGGAATGCCAAGTAATGTAGCAAGCACAACACCAAATGGGTTGTTGGAACCAAGCACCATCTCAATCCATTCCTCCGGAATCCAGTTATGAATGACTGCACCGATACCTACACCAATCAAAATGTAAGGAAACACCTTCTTAAATGTAGAAACGACTTGATCCTTTGCATATTCTAATCTTTCTTTTACTGTAAGCGTTTCTGTTTCAATATCTACTGCGGATGCCTTACGAATAAATTCTTCCACCTGATTATCCATATGGAGTTTTTCGATAATCGTACCACCTACAACTGCAACAATCAGACCAACTATGACATACACAATGGCAATCTTCCATCCGAAAATACTCATCAGAAGTACCAGTGAACCAAGGTCTACCATTGGCGAAGAAATCAAGAACGAAAATGTCACACCAAGTGGCAGTCCGGCACTTGTAAATCCGATAAATAGTGGAATGGATGAACAGGAACAAAACGGTGTAACTGTACCCAGCAAGGCTCCAATGATATTTGCCCATACTCCATGGAATCTTCCCATGATTTTTTTGCTTCTTTCCGGCGGGAAGAAACTCTGAATATAGGAAATCAGAAAGATTAAGAAACAAAGCAGTATTGTAATTTTTACAACATCATATATAAAAAACTGCACACTGCCGCCAATTCGCCCAGTCACATCAAGCCCCAGACTACTCAGCAAATCTCCAATAAGGGCATTCAGCCACTTCATACCAAGAACTTGATTTTGAATAAATTCTCCTATTGCTTTTATCACACTCATAAATAACAGCCTCCATCCCATTTATTCATTTATATGTGTCTATATATAGAATTATGATATAGGCAATCCGAAGATTGCCTAATCTTATTCCTCTCTGCAGGAATCACATTTCTTATATTTTTTATAATCATTTTCGCTAATTGTATAGTGCTGAACCAAATCAAATAATCGTTTACTGCCTTCCAACGAAAGAGAGTAGTGCATCCATTTTCCATCCTTGCAGCTATCTACGATACCTGCATCACATAATATTTTCATATGGTGTGATAAAGTTGGCTGTGTGATATGAAGTTCTTCCAGCAGAACACATCCACACTTTTCTCCGTCTTGCAGAAGTTCAAGAATCGATAACCTATTCTCGTCAGCAAGAGCCTTGATTAGTTTTACATCTGCCTTGTAACTCATTTTTCATCTACCCCTTTCTTAAAACTGTAATAATTATATCGCACACATAGAAACTTGTCAATGTTTCAATATTAAATTCGTATTCTTCCACAATTTATAGTTATAATTTGCCTTTGCTATTTATACAACAACCACAAAACACCTTGCATCTCAGCAAGGTGTCCATGTATATCTCTGTTCAGTTTTATGCCTGTACTTCCGAGCCGTCTTTAAATGTGACGGTCATTTTCTTATCCTTATCAACCGTAATGTACTCAACCATGCTGCCCCACATCCCGGCATCAAATTCCGTGATAGGCTCTCCATGCTTTTCAAGGGTGTCAATGAAAATGCCCAGTTTTTCATAATGAGCCTGCTTTTCCTCGATGGCTTCCACTATAGCATCGTACCTTGATTTGACCTTTTCGTATCGCTCTACCAAACCGTCATAGCGTTTCTGGTAGTCCTCCTGGTTCTGTGCGGTTCTCGCATTCTCCGCCACACAGCTTTGGGTCAGTTCCACCACAATTTCCATCTCGCTGCGAAATTTGTCCTGTTCTTGCTCCAAAGCAGTGACATCGCAAACCGTCTGCCGTATAAGCTGAATATTTTCTATGATTTCATCTCTCTCGGTAATAAGGGTATTCATTGCCTTGATAAAAGCAGCGATGATTTCTTCTTCCGTAACATGAGGTGTTTCGCATTTTCTGTTTCCATCGAATTTATGGTTGCAGCGGTAAATGACCCTGCGGTACTTGTCATTGGAATGCCAGACCTTGGAGCCGTACCAACTGCCGCACTCGGCACATTTTATCTTGTTTGAGAAGATGCTGACCCCACTGTACCTTGCTTCGTTTTTCTTGGAGCGTTTGGCAAGTTCCACCTGCACCAAATCATAAACGCTTGGCTCGATAATGGCTTCGTGGTTGCCCTCCACATAATACTGCGGAACTTCGCCCTCATTTTTCTTGGTCTTTTTCTGCAGGTAATCCACCGTGAATTCCTTTTGGAGCAAGGCATCACCCTTGTACTTCTCATTGGAAAGCATCCTGCGGACGGTTGCTCCGTTCCACTTGTCCTTGCCGCCAGGGGATTTTATGCCCATTTCGGTCAGTTCCACTGCTATGCTGTGTGGTGTCATGCCCTCAAGGAATCTTCTGAATATCAGCTTCACTATTTTTGCCTGTTCTTGGTTGACCACGATATTCCCATCAGGTCCCTTCTCAAGACCAAGCACACGGGAATAGGCGAAGCTGACTTTTCCGTCAGCAAAACGCTTTCTGTGTCCCCATGTGACGTTCTCGGAAATGGAGCGGCTTTCTTCCTGCGCCAGTGAACTCATAATGGTGAGGAGCAGTTCGCCCTTACTGTCAAAAGTCCAAATATTCTCCTTTTCAAAATAGCACTCCACGTTATGTTCCTTCAGCTTTCGGATGGTAGTAAGGGAGTCCACTGTATTTCGTGCAAATCGGCTAACCGACTTTGTTATGATAAGGTCGATTTTACCTGCCAGGGCATCTGCCACCATGCGTTTGAAGCCATCTCGTTTTTTGGTGTTAGTCGCAGATATTCCTTCGTCTGTATATATCCCGGCAAACTCCCAATCCTCTCTGCCTTTGATATAATTCGTGTAATAATCTACCTGTGCCGCATAGCTTGTGACCTGATCTTCATGGTCAGTGCTGACACGGGCATAACCTGCCACCCTACGTTTCTTCCTGCTGTTGACCGGAGTGGCGGTAAATTTATTTATGGTTGCAGGAATAGCCGTTACTTTTCTTTGCGCCAATTTTCGCCACGCTCCTTTCTCATCTGCTTCATTCGTTCACTCATCTCGGTTTTTCGCTCCGGAGTCCATTTTTCCTTCATAAGGCTTCGCATATGTGCTTTCTGTTCCTCTGTCCTTGGCAGTCGCTTTGGAGCAGGCGGTGTATAAATCACTGCCGTTACCGTGCCGTCCTTTTTGTGAATCTCCAAGTCCTTATCCGTCAGCACTGAAATGTAGTCCACGGTCTTTCTGAACACCGCTTCATCAAACTCTGCCATTCCAAGGGTATCTGCAAGAAGCGGTATAAGTACATCCTCACGCAAGCCTGCCGTTTGACAGCCATTGCTGTGTTCGGAGCATCGCCAGTAATTGACCTTTCCGCTTTCCGCCGTGGCTGACGGCTGTGTGGCTCTGCGGAAATTACATCCACAATTCTTGCACTTGATTTTTCCAGTAAAACAGGATGAGCCTTTGCAGTTCGTACCGTTCTTTCTTCTCTTGGCAGAAGTTTTGGCACGATATTCTGCCGTCCAGCAATCCTTATGTCCTGTGTTTGGACAGTCCTTTGTGATAACCCTGCCATCTGTCATATGAAACTCCAGCACATAACGTTTTGGAACATCGATATGGTCAACCTCTCGAAGAAAAATCTCCTCATTGAATTCTTCTAATCCCAGCACCTCGGTGCAGGCTTTGACCATATTCTTATGGTTAATGCTCCCGCCAACCTCACAGCGGCCACCCTTTTTCTTTCTCGAACCACAGCACCAAAACTCAAGATAGTTGCCACGGTCGGTACGCTTGTTGTGCATATAGCTGACACCGCAGTGAGGGCATTTGATTTTTCCCGTAAAGCAGGTGGTGTTCAGGCTCTTATTCGCCAATGCACCCAGTTCTTTTCGCCTTGCAATCTCATCCTGCACATACTGGAATGTTTCCATATCGATGATTGGCTCGTGGGTATTCTCCACGAAATACTGCGGCAATTCGCCACGGTTCTTTTTGCGATGCTTTGTGATAGGGTCCTCGATGAACTCCTTCTGCAGGAGAAGATTCCCTGTGTAGGTGATATTGGTAAGCACCACCTTAATGTTAGAATCCACCCATCGACATCCGTTTGACGTGGTAATGCCCTCGGCAGCAAACTCCTTTTCCGTTTCAAGCCTTGACTTGCCGTCAAGGAAATTCTGAAAAATGCGTTTGACGATTGCGGCTTCACTTGGCTCTATCACAAGCTGGTCTTCATCCCATCGATATCCAAAAACTCTGAACTTACCGTTCGGAATACCTTGTTCAAAGCGTTTCTTGGTTGCCCAGCGAACGTTCTCGCTAATGGAACGGCTCTCTTCCTGGGCGAATGATGCAAGGATGGAAAGCATAAGTTCACCGTCACCGCTCATGGAATTTATATTTTCCTTTTCAAATCTCACCTCGATACCCTTGGCTTTGAGGTCTCTTACCGTTTTCAAAAGGTCAACCGTATTCCTGGCAAACCTCGAAATGGACTTTGTAAGAATGATGTCTATTTTTCCTTTCTCGCAGTCGGCAAGCATACGCTTGAATTCATCACGCTTTACCGTATTCGTGCCGGAGATAAAATCATCGGCATAAACACCCGCGTACTCCCAATCGGGATTCTTCTGAATCAGCTTGCTGTAATAGCTGACCTGCGCGGAAATGGAATGCATCATTCTCTCCGACTGCATGGATACTCTGGCATAAGCCGCCACTTTTTTTAGTTGCTTTATGGCAGGCACAGTCGGTTCAATTTTGCTTATTTTCGGCATATAATCACTTCCTTCCGCTACTATACATCACTCTTTTCGCCCCAGAAGTCAACGATATGTCGGCAAATAATGTACCCAGAGTTGGGTTGTATTTTTCACGAAAAATTGTATCAATCTGCCCATACTCCTTATCTGAAATAATGCCCTCGGAGAGCATCTTTCTTGCCATAAGCATGGTGGTCTGATACAGTTTTTCATTTCTGAATTCCTGCTTATCCATCAATACCACCTCCGAACCGATGCTCCACATAGCACTCGTGGCAGCAATACTTTCTGTGGCTGTTGCCATATACCTCAAACTCCTTACCGCAGTTCGGGCATTTATATTTGTAGATGGCTTTTCGCTGCACCCGGTCGAGATGTGCATTCCACCATTTATTTCTGCAGGTATCACAGCAGAATCTTTTTTTCTTCCTGCCTTCCATCTGCACCATTGCTTTTCCGCAACATTCGCAGACAGAACCGTCTGCAACAGGCACATTTGGCTTCTCCGTGCCAGTGAGGTTATTCCTCCGGCAGAACGATTTAATGGTGTTCTGTGAAATGCCTGTCTGCTGTGCTATCTTCATATATCCGGCACCCTGTTTTCGGAGTGCGCAGATTTGCGCTTTCTGATTTTCTGTCACTGCTGACACCTCCCATCGTTATGAGGTCATCGCCTCTAACAGTGAAAGGACAGAAACACATCATTCAAGAACCACAAATTTCAATAAGGGCAAAAAAATAATGCCCGCCAAGGAAAAATCCAAGACGGGCATCAAGTCAGTACACAAGTATCACAAGAATTACTATATAATTATTTTTCTATTTTATAGAGGGAAACACGCACACGTATACGCACATACGCGCGTATAGGAATTTTCCGAGCCTGCCCAGTCACTTGTGTCTTTTGTTCCCATGGCAACAAAAAAGTATCTTAATCATATTTCAAATGCCTCCTAAAATGCTATATTTTGCTCTGATTTGCCGCGATTTGCCGAGTATATCAGATGCCTATTTTCACCCCTCACTCTGTCACAAAAATCCGAAACGGAGCAAAATGTGGCAAATTGATGCCGTCAATCGTAGTAAAAACGTAGTAGAAATTGCGTATTCTTACTACTGCGATTATTTCGTTTCACTTTTGTTCCTTATCTTATATACTATATCATGCCACACATATTGTGTCAATTCGCAATACATACAAAATCTTACAGAGGGAGTTACAGCATAAAAAATATAGCCTATGAAGAAAAATCCTCATAGGCTTATATCAATTATTCACTTTTTCCATCCCAACGGTGGTCATAAACTCCGGCTCTGTCATTGGTTACAAATACCCTCAACAATTCATCCGTTAAGCCAAGGCAGCCATTCTCGTCACCTTTGAGAAAGCCTTTATCCATCATTTTTTGAATGGTAGGTCTTGCCCAATCAGGCATATTATCATCCACATAGTTATATATCATTTTACTGTTTGTTTTTGCTACCTCTGCTTTAACTGCAGAAATCTCTGCTTTTAACTCATCATATTCCTTGCTCATAAGTTCGTCCTCCTCGATTTCATAATTTATATCACCATAGCCCATAATCTTGCTATACGAAAGGCTGTATGACTTTTTCGCCACACAGCCACCGTTTGCTATAACACCACTTGCCGATGAGGTGTTACCCTCAATCGTATAAACCTTTTTGCTGTCAACTGCCACCACAATGCCCGTATGACACGCAACACCGCTGCCATTGCGGAACATTATCACATCACCCGGTTTTGGATTGCTTGTTTTCCAAATACCCGCTGCTTTGAAATGATTTACTCCATACGGACAATAGGCATAATGGCCATTGATCATTTTCTCGGCAAGTTCTGCTCCGAAAGCATTAGCAAATACTACGGATACGAACATCGCACACCAAGGCTGTGCCTGATATACATTTTTCTTTTCACCAAAGTAATCGCAATAGTCAACAGCAAACCTTGTATAATTATTGTTTCCGGCATTTGCAGTGAAATCATTTAAATATCTGTTGCTTTTCTTTTCAAGATAACCAACCCACTTTTCAGCCTCGGTAATCAGTTTATTTGCGTTACTCATCAATATCACCATCCTCTGCTCTATCGTGGAGTTGTTTTAAAATATCCTTTAGCTTTGAGGGTATCGGCAATCCAAGATGTGCAGCATTTTCTAACAGTGATACACCCTCGTTTGATATGTAGAAAAATATAACCGCTGTTCTTAACACACAGCCTGTGCCGATTACCTGAGTATCAAGTATATTCGCAAGTCCGACAAGTATAAAAATAAGCATCTTTTTACAGATGCCCTTAAATCCAATCTCACTTGAAAGTCTTTTATCAATTATCGCACACATAAAGCCTGTTATATAATCTACCACCACAAAGGCTATAAGTGCATAAATCAAGCCATCACACCCTCCCATAAAATATCCGATACAACCGCCTATGCTTGCAAATACAATCTGTATTGTGTTCCAAAATCCTTTCATACCTAAAACCTCCATTTCTTATGTGTTTTCCAATTTTTCTACTCTTTCGAGCAAGTTATTAATCACACCTACAATATCACTTCTGCCGATGCAAACGGGTTTTGAGTCGATATATAAATACTCGGCAAATCCACCGTTTTCAGGAACAATGTATATTGTACTCTCATCCTGTTCTTCGGAGTAAATGCCCGTTATAGCTATATTATCAATACTCATTTCCGCATTGTTTACATAGCTGTAAACCTCAATACCTGTGACCTTATTAACCGTTACATCCATAAAATCAAGTGTGTCACTTAAAGTATCTGACGGTGTACTGTTCGATATTATATATGACACCTTTTTTATATCAAAGTTTATGATGTACTTGCTATGTACCCAACAATTAAAAAAGGTATTTTTCCAAGTTAAATCAGTGTTTACATAATAATAGTTACCGTCCTTTGTGCCTTGGGATATAATAACACCCGTAGTTTCATATGAACCTCTGTTTGATTCGGCAGGTCTGAATACCAAATCCGACAATCCAATATACCAACGGTCACCTTTGATAAGTGTATCAAATTCAATTATGACTTGCTTTGCACCGTCGGTATATTTTGAAATGTCAAAATACGCAAAGGCATATTTATTTGCAGCATTTGACGCAGTGATTATTTTCTCATACTTATTACCATCAGCATCTGTAGCTATTTCAGCTGTACATCTGCTTGATGCAAGAAACAGTGATTTACTGTCTGCATAATCAAACTCGGCGGTGCGTGACGGAAGTACACCGGCAATTTTCTTTTTTAAATAACCGTCATTTTCAAGGGTTGATTTATTTACCTTTTTTGCCACTTCAGCCTTTAACACATCAACTTCTTCACCTTTTGCCAAACGAATATCCTCATTCATTGTTTATCATTCCTTTCCGCAAATTCTGTATTTGCTGTGCAAGCTCAAGTATCGCATCACGTAGCTCAAGCTCCTTTGATTCGGATGCATCGTCATTTGTATATGAGAATGTTCCGCTTGTATCACCTGTTGATGTTTGGGTAAGCGTAACAGAACCGATACTTATTTCACCACCCTCGTAGCTATTGTAATATTCATCCCAATATATAACACCGTCTACGATTTCAAGTGTTATAGCAAGTGAAATGGTACTTCCTGCGGTTGCTGAAAACGAGCCGTAGCTATTTCGATAAACCGCCTCACCAAAGGTAGTTACTACACTGCTCAAGATATGTGAAAAGCCTGATGTAGTTCCATGATAAAATGTAGCCGTTCCACTTGCACTTACAACCTCAAAGGTATTTGACAAGGTAACAGTTGCTGTTTTGTTTTCAAGCTCATCTATTTTGGCATCTATTGTTTTGGTATTATCGTTCAAATCATCAATATTGATTTTATCCGGTTGCTCTGGTAATTTCATTTTATAATTCTGTGTGTATTTCATATCAAGTCACCCTTTCATAGTAATCGTGCATATGGTTCATTATCGATAAATACCACATATGCATTTGCTCCATCTTCTTTTAAATATACTTCATTATCATCTACATACAGCCAAGTTCTGCCGTCATAGTCTTCTGCACCGCCCCAAGTGAGCGATGTTGCATTGCCCCAAGTATTGAGCTTGTCGGCAAGGTCTGCCCACGTATTTTTAGTAAATACATATTTAATACTGATATGAGCAGGCTTTACCTCATCAACCGCAACCTTTATCTCGTCAAGGTTATACGGCTTGCCTTTTCTGCCTGTAAACGCTATTGTCACTGTGTACTTCGAAAACTGCTCGTCAATCTCACAGCCCGTTTTATCATAGATGTATATGAGTTCTTTTAGTGCCTTTTTCGTAAGCACATGACCTCCTCGAATACGAGCAAGAACCCTCGCACGTTTGGTTTCATTATCGGCAGATATATTCGTCAAGCCCACATTCTTTTCGTGCTGTGTGAAATCTGTTGTTGTGGTTATGAACAGCTTCAAATCCTCTGCGGATATATCATCAGAAATCTTATCGAGGATTTTCTGCACTACGGAATATAAATCCTCAACAACTTTTGATTTTCTGTAATAGTGCGGTAATTTCTCTATCATGTCACACTCACACTCCCAAGCACAGGAACTGCTCCGTCAGCAATCGTAATATTGCTTGTTCCACTGTTTACTCTTAAGGAGCTGTAATCCTCAACACCGTCAACAGCTAATATAATGCTACCGATTTTTGCATAGGAAATATATCCTTTAACAAGAGCCTCTTTGGAAAGATAATTCTTGACTGCATCAGAAATGCTTTCTGTCATTTCATCAGTAACAGTGTTTGAAACATTAACCGATACAGTAATTGTAAGCTCACTTGCACTTACCACCGTAACCTTTGCACCGATAGGGCGTAAGGTTTCGATATGCTCACTAACGGCTGCGATTAAATCATCATCCGCAGGCTGATTAAGGCTATCGACAATAACCACCTTAACCGTACCCGGACCGTTTCAAAGCGGAATGACAGAGGCATCACCAACACCGCTGACTTCCTTTGCCCATTCGATATAGTGATATTTGTTACCGCTCACATTAGGACGGGACACCCTTTCAAGATAACGCTCTAAAAGCTCACTATCGGATTCTTCATCATAGCCGCCTGTAAATTCGGTTATGTTTGTCACCTCTGTGAGCTTTGGAAGTGTTACCGGAAAATAGCAAATATCACCTATATTAACATTGCCGACAGCTCCGGCAATAACACAGGTTGCGGGAAGGTCAATATATCCGTTGTTAGGTATAACGGTAGTTTTATCAACAGCAAACAAAACCTCATCAGCTGCGACTTTCGAGCCTTTCTGAATAGTCGCACCCACATCACCGCTTATTCGCACAATGCCTGTTGCAAAAGTGGCTTGTTTTCTTTTTATTCCTTGCTCTGCCACTTTGCGGTCGAGGTATTCACCAACAGCGGTCAAAGCAAAGGCATTTAAATCCAAATCAGATATTTTACCTTGCAATCGGTACACTTGCTCTGCCACAGGATAAAGAAGGTCATAAAAAAACGAGCCAACCGAGGTGTCATATTCACTCGGTACGCTCGTAAGCATATATTCAATTATTTCATCAAATGTCATAGGCAAATTCCTCCGTTATATTCCCGTATATTGTTTTTAAGGTGAATGTTACGTTTAAAGCACTACTGCTACGCACAGCACTAAAGCCTGTTACAGCTAAAATATCCTCGTGTCGTAATAATGCAGTTTCAATCTCTCTTTTCATCTCCGACTCCACAAAATCAAAGCCGTAGCTTTTGCCGATTACCAAATCCTCGATATACGCACCGTATTTTTTACCGCTGTACATATTATACCTGTCTATCTGTGTGCGGATAGCTTTTTCTACCCAGAGCATCAACGCATTGCGTTCGGTAAGAACTACGGCAGTTCCTTTTTCAAATACAAACTCACCTTGCTTGAAGTCAAAGTTATATGTGTTTTTCATTCCTCAATCACTCCAATCGCAATGAATTTATTATCACCTGAGTATGGGAGCAGCACAACTGTTTTATTAAGATTAACATACCGCCTTCGTTCGTCAATAACCTCTGTTTCGTAAATATCAAATGTGGCTTTTATATCAGATTTAGTTAAAAGAACTCTTGTACCGAGCCGTATTTTTAGTTTTGGCAATGAGATAATCTGACCGAACATCGGCGAATACGGCAGAGGGTTATCTCTTGCTTTGATATGCTTTGCAAGCTTTGTAATGTTGTTCATTGTAACCTCCTTTCAAGGCATAGAAAAAGCGACTACTACGAGTCGCTTTTTGTGTATTAATTTATAAACTTAAAGTTATTCAATTATCAGATTACAATCTCATAGAAACATCGTAAGTTCTATTCATATGTATTTTTTCTTTCAATTCATATATATCATTTTGTTGCAAAACTTCTACAGTTTGTAATTTCTCTAAAAATTTATCATTTTGCTCAATAATGGTACAACTATGAAATGGTGCAATGGCAATTATTTTATAATCATTACCTACATAGCGTTCTTGGACTCTCAAATTAGTAGTTTTATGTACATTCCCCTTATATCTTACATATCCACTCGAAATTTCATTGTAAGGAACAATATCCTCATTTTCAATAACCGCAACATAACAACACTCTTTTCCATCAATGATATATGGCGATGATTTATCTATTTCTAATAATAAAATATCATCATAAACATCATCTGTTAGTAGCCCCCAAACACATCGAATATTTAATTGTCTTGTTCCCATCAAAAAATCATCATTTTCTAGTTTGATTATTGAATCTACCTCATTATTTCCTATACCTGTGTTAAACTCTAATGGTTGATTGTATTTACATCCAAAAATACTGTTGAATAATTCATACATAGTTTCTTTATCTGTAATGGCAAATGCTTGGTTATAGAATTCGGGGACAACTGATAATACCGCATCATGAAATTCATACATGTCTTCAAATGGATCTAATTCTTTCATTTTGGACTTTTCGTTATCATAAAATTCAATTATTTCGTTTATTGATTGAAAACGCTCTGCTGGATTATTTCTCAGACACTTGTTAATAATATCGTCATAAATATATGCATTATCCCAATTATATTTTTGTGAAATATATTCTGCTCCTGTCCCACGATTCACATTTCCAAAAATATACCAATACATAATTTGAGCCATTGAATATATATCCGCTGCTTGTGTCACATCATACTGATTGCTTATTTGTTCAGGTGCAGAAAATTCTATATTAGCCAAACGTTCGCCTTTTCTCGTTTTATTATCTATTGGAAAGCTATCTTTCTCAAAATGAGCAATTCCAAAATCTGCGATTACAAATTTTTCTTCTTCATCTACTAAAATATTTTCAGGCTTAATATCTCGATGTATAATACCTTTTCTATGAATCGAATTCAATGTTGAAAAAAGAAAATCTACTAAACATATAAAATCTTTTTCTTTAATTTCGCCTTTTTCATTTTTATATTTTTTCAAATTTTTCGAATATCTAGACATTATAATGTAAGGAATAACAATTCCATCTTGGATTTCCAACTCATCATAATGTATCATATTAACAATATTACACAACTCATTTTTGACATAATTTGTATTAAAGTATTCTGACTTAAACCTGATAATTTTTCTTTCAGAGTCAGATATCAAAAATTTAACTGCAACTTCTTTCTCATTTATCTTTGCTAAATATACTAGTCCATTTCCTCCTTGTCCGATTCTATTACTATTAGTAAATTCCAACTTACCAAAAGTACTGAACACACCTTTATGGATATTTATATATTCTATAAAACTTTTTTCAATATCTTCTGTATTCATTGCATACACCTCTTCACTATTTATTTCCATCTCATAACTTTTACGAAAAAACGTAATTATATCGAACTAAGCAATTCGCCAAATTCTGATTTATATAAATATTATACCACATTTGTACTCATAATACAATTCAATTATCTGTCCGCAATCTCCAAAAATATGTCTATATACATTTTCGCAATTCCAGCTTATTAAAATGCCAACCATTGCTCAAACGATGGTCAGTACTCTCAATCACATATTGCACATCATCAACATATATAACCTCTCCGGCTCGTGTATAGCTGTCATACTTTTCGATTATTTCAAAACCGTAGCTTTCCTTTATGCGACCATTCCACCATAGTTCGCTGTTTGCAACAGAGTCTGCATTTTCCTTTTCCGGGTCAATCTTTATAACCTTTTGCAAAAGTCCAAACTCATCAATCAAATCATTGTTTTGCAACACCATTATTTCCTTATATACATTATCCTTTTCGGATACTATCTTTATGGCATTTTTCATTTCCTCAATACTCTCCGAATGGCTGACATCACCTCTGAAATTTGGTGAGTAACACTGTGCGAGATTACTTGCCAATCTAAACTCCGGATACGCTACAAGGTCACCGATTTTATAAATCCTTAAACCTTTTGGAGTGAAATCGTAGTTATAGTCACCGCCTTGTTTTGAAAGCAAGTCCTTTATAATATCCGATACAGTTTTATCAAAATATATCTGCGTTACTGTGGTTGATAATTCAGCAATCGAATCAATCGGAACACTTAAATCTGAGCATATTTCCCGTATTGCATTACCAACCGATATATCCTTAAACTGATATGTCTGGCTTGTTTTATTCAAATACCAGCCAAGGTCAACAGCGGTGTATTTATTTTTGTATCTGTCACCATCATCAACTGTTATTATGATACCTCGGAATACCTCAATATTTGTCACAATGCGTATAACCTCACCGAGCTTGGGAGTATATATGAGGTCTTTAAGATACGCATTGTCTGTCTTTGCTGTTTCAAACGAAAGTGTTGTTGCAAGCTCGTATATACTGTTTTTCCAAGACACATTACCAATGTTTTTTGTTATTTCAATGTCCGATGCGTAAACTGCAAAACCGCCGTTTGACGATATTTCGCCGACAGTTTGTAATTTCTTATGTATCGCATTTCTTACTGAATCTCCATATATGCTTTTGATAGCCATTGTATCACCGCCTTATTCCATTGGCAGAGGGAACTCCTCAAGTTCAAGTGTGTACCACAAATCACCGTCTGTTTTTATAGTGTATTCAAAATCCTTTACTGCCACAGCCATATTTATCGGAGTGTCTGTTATAACAAGACGAATTGGAAGTTTCTGTTCTATCCAAGTATCAATCTTATACACATACTCCCAGCCTTTCATAGAAGTATCACGCAAATAAGGATAATCACGAACCGGAAAGAAACTTGAAATTGTAATGCCTTTTAGTTTTGGAACACCTATAAGCTGAAGTTCACCTTGTGATACTGTTTCAAAAATCTCTGTTGATTGCGGTTTGCTTATCGTAAATGACGATGGCAGCACAGGCAGACACATTACATCGGCTCGGTTATTTACACTTAAATATATATCCATAAATTCCTCCATAACAAAAAGAGCCACTCACATAAAATGAGTAACTCTTATGTAACTGTATCATATTATTCTCACACAAAAGAAACTTCTTGCACTTGCGTTTCCCAAAATGCAAGTCCGGGTTTGCAATATCTTGCCTCATAACATTTACCCGGTATAGCATGAAACCTTGCTGGCGAACCACCGCTTATAATTCCGAGAACTATAGTAACATCTACGGTTGTAGGTTGATTAATTGTAATAGTTGCAACTGAACCCACTGGAACTTCTGCTACAACTCTACCACTTATAGCAAATTTCATTCTTTTAACGTGCCTATCATCCGATAAGCATCTTATTTTTACAGTTGTTGGCATATTTGCAATCGGACATCCGCAGTTCGGACAAGAACCTGCTTTATCTGATACTTGTTTACCACAATCAGGACATTTGATAAGTGCCATAATATATATATCCCCTTTGTATATTTTATTTTATTATACCATATATCCCTTTAAATTTCAACATATATTTGCATTTCTTTACATATTCTCAATACTCTCAACAATCTTCTTTGCAACAGTATCTGCAATTTCATCAGCATTTGCACCATCAGTATTTACCGTTACACTCACATAGTTATTTACATTAGGTGTTTTATCCTTATTCAAGCTATTCATCACCTGTGCAAGCTTACTCCATAGCATATCAAGTGGAAGTATAGCCTCCGCACCTGCCTCGCCACCGACCATTGCGTTTGAGCCGTTTATTCCAAACATTGTGGGGCGTGTCATAATACCGCCCTTCCTATACCACGCAACACCAAAGCTCGGCACTGATGGCGGATTCAAACTAAACGAACCGCTTATCTTGAAGTGCGGTAGTTTAATCTTTGGTAAAGACCAACTGAAATTAAAGTACCCTTTTATAGTATTTATAGCATTTGAAATGGTAGATTTCACGTTATTGAAAATAGAAACTACTTTGTTTTTCACATTTTCAAAGGTGTTTGATATAGTAAACCATACAGACGAAAATGTACTTGTCACATTACCAACAATAGAGCTGATATGTGTTTTTATACTTGCAATCTTACTGCTGACCGCACTGACCACCTCTGAAAATTTACTCTTTATACCCTCGACCATCTGACCGAGCTTACCGCCTGTAAGTGCGTTTATAGCATCGTAACCTATGGTGTAATATTCCTTTAATCCTGTCATATATCCGGCAACAACACCTTTAATACCACCGCCATGCTGTGTGTACGCATCTTTAATGTTATTAAGTTTTTGTGATGCGATATTTTTTGCACCTTCCATAACATTTCCGATAACATTTTTTACGGCAGTAATTTTTTCAGTAACAGCATTTTTAATTCCCTCAAACACATTCTTTATTGTGTTCCAAAGGTTCATAGCAAAGACTTTGACAGTATCCCAATGCTTATACAAAAGTACACCTATTGCAATAACCGCACCAATCGCAATCACCACCAAGCCGATGGGTGAAGTTACAAATGTCATAATAGCACCGAAAGCTCCTGTTACAACATTAAGTGCCTGAGTAGCGGCTATCTGTGCAATGGTAGCGGTAGTGAGTGGTGCAAAAGCGGCTACTTGCGTTCCTGTCATTGTAGCAGAAAAGGCTATAAGTCCGTTTCGTATACCCTCAACAACATTAGCAGCAACAACGGCAATCTTGTATGCCGTAACCGCACCTGCCACGCCTGCAATCACAGGCGATAGTGTGCTTGCAGCAGAAATAACTCCCGATGCTATATTTAAAACCAACGATAATGAATTACAAAGGTTCGGTACAATCACATTTGCGAGAGTTTGGATAAGTGCCGTCCCATTCCCACCGAACGCATTAACAATAGAATTCTTAACATTATCAAATGCAGACCGCAAATTCTCTATTGCGGGAGAGTTGTTTTCGATAGCCCTTTTTACTGCATTAAATACAGTACTTGCAATATAGTAGATTGTATTTATTGCACTGAATAGTCCATTTCCGATTGCAACAGTCAGTGTTGTCACATACGGAGTAATAGCTGAAAGTCCATCAGACATCGATTGCAATACACCCTTGAACTGCGAATTGCCAAGTGCATCAAATATAGCAATCTTAACACCCTCGAATTGTGACTTTAAAAGTGTCAGCTTACCGCTTACGGTATCGTTCATAGTGTCTGCCATATCTTGTGCTGCACCTGTTGAGTTATTTATCGCATCTGATAAGTTTTGAAAATCAGCCGGAGATGAGTTGACGATTGATAAAAATCCACTCATCGCATTCTTGCCTGCTATCATAGTCGCATACTGTCCACGCTCTTCATCGGTAAGTCCTGCAAATTTTGTTTGAAGTTCGGGGATGAGCGTTGATAGCGGTTTCATTGAACCGTCCGCATTAACAACGGAGATGTTTAACGCATCAAGAGCCGTTGTAACATCTTTTGTCGGTTTTGCAAGTCTTGTCATTACACCGTTTAATGATGTACCTGCCGCGCCGCCTTTAATTCCGGCATTTGCCATAAGTCCGAGTGCAACTGTTGTATCTTGAACACTGTAACCCATTGCTCCAGCAGTCGGTGCAACATTTTTGAATGCCTCACCGAGCATTGAAACATTGGTGTTTGATTTAGCACAGGCGGTTGCGAGAATATCGGCGAACATAGTCGAGTCGCTTGCCTTCAAGCCGAATGCGGTAAGTGAGTCGGTAACAATATCCGACACACTTGCAAGCTCCTCACCGCTTGCAGCAGCAAGGTTCATAATACCCGATATACCATCAATCATTTGTGATGAGTTCCAACCGGCCATTGCCATATAACTCATAGCGTCAGATGCCTCGATAGCAGAGAACTTTGTTGTAGCACCCATTTCCTTTGCCTTTGCAGACAATGTTTCAAGCTCTGTTTTTGTTGCACCGGAAATAGCCTGTACATTTGCCATGCCTTGCTCAAACTCAACACCCGTATTCACAACATCCTTACCGAAATTTACGGCTTGCTTTATTCCTACAAACGCACCTATAGCCACTGCGGCCTTGGATGCAAGTGAAGTGACAATGCCTCCGGTGGCAGATGATTGTGTACCAAACTTTTTCATACCGCCCGTTGTGCCGTTTAGTGTATTCTTCAACTGATTACTTGCACTTATAGCTGATTTCATATTAGTAAAAAAGTTACCATTATTCAAAGATAGAGTTGCACCTATATTACGAGCCATTTTTCACTTCACCTCCGCTTCTTAACCACCAAGTATGGCTTTGTATTTTTGTACTTCTTCATCAATAGCAAGCTCCATACTTGCTTTTAGGAATATTTTCTCGGACAGTGAAAGACCTGCAAGCCTATCCCAATCAAACCCCTTTTGTAGGTAGTAGTGGATAAGCTGCAGGTCACCGTCCGTCTGTATTAGTTTTTTACCTGTTCAACTCCGCCCATATATCCGGCAAGTTTCATACACTCAATCGCAATCTGAGGAATTTCACCCGGTTCAAATATGATGTCAACAACATCCATAGGCTCTGTGCAACCAAATGCGTCTTGAACCTCTTTTGATTTGAGGTTCGGTTCTGTGATACATTCATAGCACAAATACTTATCGCCAACGCCTGCGTCCATATCATTTGCATCTCTGCACAATGCTCCGTCCGGCTCTTTGATAGTAATAGTCGCATCAATCGACTTTACATACAAGTCAATAGTCTTTTTCGTCTTCTTGCTTTCAAGCATCTGCTCCTTACGTTTCAAAAGCTCTGCAAGTGTTAATTTTGTATTCTTATTCATTTAGTGTCCCTCTTTCTATATGTTTTAGTGTCCCTTATATACAAGGGTCATCAATCGTATCAAGATACTTAAATCCAACGAAACCACCACTGAACTCGTCCTCTGTGATTTTCCCGTTTTCAAAGGCCTGTAAGGTAAGTTCATCAAGCCAACACGAGGTGAGCTGTACACGTTCAGTGCCACCATTGTCTGGGTCTTCAAGTTTTGATATGAGTGTCAATCTCTCATCAATACCGCTTGCAAGTTTCTCGGCATATGTTTTACCTCTTGAATAGATTTTCTTAATCTTAGCTGACCATGTACCCGATACACCCATCAGCTTTGAATCGTCCCACATCTGACCTGCAAAATTGATTGTTTCTCTGTTGGTTTTTATCTTCGCCTCAAATGATGTAATTTCATAACAAATTGAGTTATTCCACCAAAAATATCCGTGCGTACCCGATATAACTTTACCAACCGCAGGCATTTGTCTTTCAGCCATAATTGTTTACCTCCGTTTCTCTATTCCATATTTATTGAAAAGCTCATGTCCTCAATAGCATCGCAAAATGTCACATTTGCTTTTACAAACACAAAACTGCCTGTTTTTGCTTTTCGGATTTGATCATCGGAATATTCCGATACATCATACTTTTGTGCAAGCCAATCTCTCTGTGCTGTTACATCAATATCTGCTATATTTTCAGCCTCACCATAAAGTACACCAAGTCTTGCAAGGCCATCAAAATATTGATTGATAGCAGCTACAAACATAACCTTGTTATCGTAGCTGTTATTGATGCCGATGTAGTTATTCTCGAATGTTGCACGAATATCGTCACGCATCATATCCATACCCTCAATAATTTTGATTTTTTTCATATCCTCGGTCTTATCACCACTGAGTGTAGCAAGTGAATTTACACCTCTGCCGACCTTGATTTTCTCACCATCGTTTACGAGTATAAATTTACCGCTGTTTATATCCTCATCAGCTGTAAGGCTTTCGGTAATTGACGTAACATCTGCAAGTACTTGATATGTTGCACTTTCGGTCATAGGTAAACCTGCGAGTAAACCTGCAATTCTTACACAAAATTCAGCTGTTGAATAACTGTATGTACCGCATTTAATACCCTCAGTTGTGAAGTTTATAATACCCTCGTGATTGGCCGAGCAGTTTGGAAGTACAGCCTTAAACGATTTTTTTGCTGACCTTTGTGCAATTATCCAATCAGCAATAGTCTGAACATCGTCCTCGGCAATTACCGGAATAGCGAGATAATTCCACTTCTTACCTCTAAGCCTTGCCAATGCATCATCGTAGGTTTCATCAGCACCGATACGCTCTACAAGCACATTTTTAGGCAAGCCTGCAAACGCAAGATTTAAATATCTGCGGTTGGTAGTTGACCAGCTACTTGTCAATCCGTAATCGGTTGCGGTCTGATATTTATAGCTTAGGTTGCCATCGCCCGATTTAGTATCGTCACGCAAGATAAGTGCAACGATACCGTTTTCACTTCGCTTAACAGCGGTTTCAGCCTTCGCCTTAAATTCAATTAAAATTTCAGGTAATCCCATTTTAATTCACTCCCTTTATAATCAAATCTTTAATTTCTTCATATTCCTCTGTATTGTCAACAGCCTGTATGAGTGATATTTCAAAATACACATACAGAACTGTTTTTTCTATTTCAAATTCCATTTCATCAACAGTGATGTGGCGGTCTTGTATATCAAAGGATTTGTACAAGAATATTTGCTTTATTTTGTTAGTCGCATCAATGCAATCCTCAACTGTTTCAAGAGCAGAAATATATTGTATTTCAACCGTAACAGTCATTTCTTCTGTTGCACCACCGCAGGTAAGTAGCTTTGTTCTTGACGGATATACCGTAACAAACACAGCCGGCTTATCAAATCCCTCATCGACTTCGCTCGCCACAACATTAAACCCGTTTCCGGTTAATATTTCTGCAAGCCTTTTTTGTATATCCTTTTCCGTTATCATTTTATGTGTCCCTTTCTAAATTTTAATATCCTCTGTTATATCATCAAATAGTCTTTTAGCACCACTTTCAAATTTTGCCTGTGCTTCTTTCATTGACTTATCAAGCATAAACTTTCCTGCTACTCTGCCACCTGATTTAATGCCACGAGCTGACCTCTGTACACGATTAAGCTTTCTGCCACGCTCTCGTGTTCGACCGCCCGATGCAATCTCATGACCAAGCTCGACAAGGTGTCCATATGGTGCTTGAGATTGAACACGCACCACTCGAACCTTGCCACCCTTATATAGCTTGACCTTTTTAAGTCGCCAAGAGTTGCGTAGCTTTTTAGTTCTAACGGGAGTAAGTGATTTGGTGCGTTTATTAACTGCTTGTCCCTCAGCCATAAGTAGGGCATCGGCTTGATTTGGATATTTTTTCTCACATCTTTCAAAAGCCTTTTGCAGTTCATCAAAACCGAATACATCAACTGTTCTTGCCATTAGGCACCTCCAAGATGGGAGGACGACACGTCAGTGTCGGCTTTTGACGAAGTCAAAAGTGCTGAGGTGTCCACCTCGCTTGCCACAATAAGTAGCTCCTCGTTGCGTTCGTTTATGTTAAGCACCGACTCTATTTTCAAAATGTGGTCTTTGTACCTTATCTGCATTTCTGCTGTAATATCAGAAAAAAATCGTGTATGCACATTAAATGTGGTTTCAGCTCTGAGCTTTTGTGCCTCATCATATTCTCGACCTGTTTTTGGTGCAACAAATGCCCATACAGTTTTGTAGTCGGTATAGGTAGGTACACTTTCACCCATAGAGTTTTTCTGTGTCCCCATCGGTTTTAGAAAGGTTATCCTATGTCGCATTCTTGAAAAATCCATCTAAAACACCGCCCTTCGATATGGTGCAAGCAAACTATAAAACACCTTAGGTATTCCGTCCTTTGAACCATCTCTTTTCTCGAAAAAGTATCCAATACAAACGAGCATTGCCTGTTTGTAGCTTTCCGGTAATTTGTCAGGAATAGGAATGCGGGTATAGTTCTCACACATCTCACAAGCTAAAAGGATGAGTATATTTAAATACCCATCCTCGCAATCTGTATCAAGCCTTAAATACTCTTTTACCTCATCAAGTGTCAGCATCTGCATCATCCTTTGTATTTTTCGGTTTCTTAGTGTTAGCTGACTTTATTTCCTCTGCATATCCGGCTTTGATTAAGTCCTTACCAATTTCCGCATCAACCTCTACGGTTTCACCCTTTGTAAAGCCGAACCTAATACCGGCACACGAAACTAAAATCTTTATGTTCATTTATTTACGCTCCCATCTTAAGAGTTTTTACTGCCTCCGGAAGTACAAGCTTACCGTCAACACGCTCCTTTGCAACAAAGCCTACCATACCGTTTCCGGCAAACAGCTCTTTAAGCTCTGCAAAGGAACGAGTGCCTCTGTCACCGATATTGTAGTACTTGAAGTCCCCAAATGCGATGATTGATTTGCCCGCCTCCATAGTAGGTGCAAAAGGTGATGTTAATACCTCATAACCGAATAATCTGTCCGGCTCACCTGCCTGTGCTGACGGTTGCCATAAGTAGTTGCCATTACCATCCTTTAGCTTACGGATAACGGATACAGTCTGGTCATTCATAATGAACTTGGCATTTTTACGATATGGACGCTTAAGTGAATACACAAGATTAATAATATCATCTGATGTAATCGCACTTGCAGATGCAGCAGTTACACCAACTTCAGCACCACCTGTTTCCGTAAATATTCCGAGTGGCTTACCGACACCGTCACCATTAAGGAACGCATCCTCCTCGGCATTTGACAGTGCCTTTGCGAACATATCAATGATATGGCTTTCAAGGTTAAATGCGTTATCGTACAAAAGCTCCTCGGTAACCTTAACCGCAACATGAAGCTTATGTGCGTCAAGGTTAATCTGTGCAAATGTTGCATCGCCAAAAGTGAGTGCCTCACCCTCGTCAATCCAAGCTGCGGCAGGCTTTGTGGCGGCAATGTTAATCTTACGCTCACCGCTTGTTGTAATTGTAGTAGCAAGACCTCTGAATATATTCTCCTCGGTCAACACATCAATCAAACGGCTGTCGTATTCTTCCGGAACGAGGTAACCGCCGTCCGAGTCAACGCCCTCCTGTAATACATTACTTACATTACGAAAGTTTGAACGCAGTGCGGAGAGCATAGCTGTTTTGTATTCATCACTTGCTCTGCCTGTTTTTTCTTTTCCGTCCGGTGTAGTAGGCTTTGAAAGAACGGCTGTGCTTGTAGGTGCGTTCATCTGCTTTTCAAGCTCTGCCTGCCTTTCAAGGATGTCGATTTCCTTGCCCATAGCAACAATATCAGCCTCCATTTTTTCATATGTAGCTGCATCCTCTGCTGAAAGGACATCACCGTCACGCTTTGCATTATCAAGGAACTTCTTGGTTTCATTCCACAATGCTGTTCTTTTCTGTCTTAATTCTAAAATCTTACTCATAATATTTGCCCTCCTGTTATTTCAATAAATTTAATCTTGTTTCAAACTGACCTATATCAACGCCCGTTTCATATGGCTTTCGTATCGGTTTTAATTTCTTTCTCATAGCTGAAATTGTATTTGTGACCATAGTGGCCTTATCAAATACCATTTCCTCGGCATCGTCCTTGCTGTCATTTTTTGTATACAAAATCTTGTCGCAAAAACCTAATTTATGTGCTGAATGTGCGTTAAACCAAGTTTCCGCATCCATAAGATTTGATAGCTTATTTCGTGAAAGTCCTGTTTTGATTTGGTATGCGTTTATGATTGATTCTTTGACCTCGTTCAAAAACTCAATGCCTTGCTCCATTTCAGATGCCTCACCGTATAGGAGCATTGACGGGTTATGAATCATCAGCATTGAGGTCGGGGACATTTCCACCATGTCACCAGCCATTGCAATAACTGATGCAGCACTTGCTGCAATGCCGTTTATTTTAACAGTGATTTTGCCTTTATGCTCTTTTAAGGCTGTATATATCTCACTTGCAGCAAAACAATCACCGCCCGGAGAATTTATGAACACCGTCAAATCACCCTTGTATCGGTCAAGTTCATCACGAAACATCTTAGGTGTCACATCATCACTGTACCAGCTTTCCGATGCAATCGTACCATTTAAAAAAAGCACATTCTCTGTGCTTTCGTTTTCCTCGTCAATTTTATTTTTTATCGTCTTAAATTTCCAAAACTTACTCATCATTCTCACCTCCAGTTGTTGCATAATTCTGACCTGCATTTTTTATGTCTATCATATTACCATTACACAAGTATCGGTCACCGCCTTCCTCTGTTGGTATTTTGTTTAAGTCTTCAAGCTCACGAATATCGTTAGCTGAAAGCCACCCATTTTGTCTGCCTACCGCATAGCCATTCATACGGCTTTGGAAATCTCCTCGCAAAAGGCCGTCAACATTGAATTTTACAAACAACTTCTCTTGTTCGCTTTCACTAAACAGCTGTTGGAATATCGTCTGCTCGATACGAACAAGCCAAGGCCGTATTGTGTTGGTCACAAAATCAAGGCTCTGTTGTTCAATATTGTTAAATGATGACCGTTCCAAGTCGGCAATCATATGCGGTGGTACTCTGAATATTCTGCATATTTCATTTACTTGGAATTTTCGTGTTTCAAGGAACTGTGCCTCTTGAGGGTTAATAGATATAGGATTGAACTTCATACCTTCCTCAAGAACTGCGACCTTGTGTGCATTAGTGCTACCACCATATGCAGCATTCCAAGCATCACGTACCTTTTCCGGCTCTTTCAATACACCCGGATGTTCAAGTACACCACTCGGTGTTCCTGAATTTGAGAAAAATGACGAGCCGTATTCTTCAGCTGCAATTGATAAGCCTATCGCATTTTTCGCCATTGCAATAGGTGAATAGCCGATAAGACCGTCAAAGCCAAGTCCTACAATATGTAGTATTTCTTCTTTGCGGAATACTATCATTCCATCCTTGTCGGAGAAATACTTGTAGTAAATCCTGTTATCAGCTCCACGCTCAACCGTCATCTTTTCAGGGAGCAGTGGGTAGAGTGCAAGAACCTCGCCCTTGCCGTTTCGTATGATTTGCGAGTATGAATTACCCCATAACAGCAAGTGGCTCATCATAACCTCACGCATTACAAAGCTGTTCATTTCAGGGTTCGGTATGTCGTGCAACAGCCGATACAAAGGATGTGTATATACCTTTTCCTTGCCACTGTCGGTATATTCATAGACGTGCAGGGGTAGGCTTGCCACAGTTTCCGCTATTATGCGGACACAGGCATACACAGCCGTTATTTGCATTGCTGTGCGTTCTGTTACTGATTTACCCGACCATGTGCGACCAAACGGAAAGTACCTACCACCGCCAACATTGTCACTCATATGGTTCTTGGGAGTATCCCTTGATTTGAAAATTGATTTTATTATGTTCATAAGTCCTCCTAAAATACAAAAATCCCCCTTGTATCATACACACTACCCACAGGCTGTCCCTCGTTACGAACCGCTCTGTCGAGTGCCATAACTGTTGCAACTGCACCGTCAATACGCTCTGTGCTGTGTTTTTTCGACAGCTTGATATTTTCTGCTGCATCTATTTCAACACACACATTATCAAAGTTCCAACGAAGTACGGGATGATGATTGTGTATGATTTTTTCTTTTAATACGAGTGAGTATAACTCCTTTGTAGGCGGTGACATATCCTTAAAACCTTGACCAAACGGAACCATTGTCAAGCCCTCGTCTTGTAGGTTTAATATAATCTGTGTTGCGTTATATCGGTCATAGGCAATTTCACGCACCACATATTGGCTTGCAATTTCTTTTATATCAGCCTCAATTCTACGGTAATCTACAACATTACCTTCAGTGGTTCGTATGAACCCGTTTGCTTTCCACACATCATACGGCACATGGTCACGCCTTACTCGCTGTTTCAGGTTCTCTTCCGGAATCCAGAAATGCGGTAAGATGATATATTTTTCATTATCATTCCTTGGTGGAAATATGAGGGCAAAGGCAGTAAGGTCAAGAGTGGTGGAAAGGTCAAGGCCTGCATAGCATTCTCTGCCACGCAATAACCTCAAATCAATCGTTTCATCGCAAGCGTCCCACTTATCCATCTGCATCCAACGAGTGGATTGCTTTACCCATTGGTTCAAACGCAACTGACGGAATAGATTCTCTTCCGCAGGATTTTCCTTTGCCGATAAAAATGCAGCTCGTACCTTTTCAATATCGACAGTGTGTCCAAGCGAGGGATTTGCCTTGTACCAATTTCTCTCATCCGTCCAATCATCGGTATCCTCAATTCCGTAAATAACGGGATAGAATGTCGGGTCAACTTTTCTACCCTCTAATATGTCCACAGCCTTTTGGTGCTGTTCAAAGCAAATGCTGTTTCTGTCTGTTCCTGCAGTAGTTATGAGGAAGAACAACGGCTGTGTTCGTGCATCACCAGAGCCCTTTGTCATTACATCAAAGAGTTCTCGGTTTGGCTGTGAGTGCAGCTCATCAAATATAACCCCATGCACATTCAAACCATGCTTTGTGAAAGCCTCACTTGAAAGCACTTGATAATATGAATTTGTCGGTTTATATACAAGTCTTTTTACGGACATTATTGGCTTTATTCTTTTCTTTAGTGCCGGACATTGGTCGACCATATCAACCGCCACATCAAATACGATACTTGCTTGCTGACGGTCACTTGCACAGCCATACACTTCCGCACCCCATTCACCATCACCGCAGGTGAGGTAAAGAGCTACACCTGCAGCAAGCTCTGATTTACCCATCTTCTTTGGGATTTCAACATAGGCTGTGTTGTATTGTCGGTAGCCGTTATCCTTGACCGTCCCGAACACATCTTTCATTATTTTTTCTTGCCACGGAAGAAGGTCAAACGGAACTCCACGCCATTTACCTTTGGTGTGTTTTAAGGCGTTTATAAATGTGATGGCTCTTTTGGCTTTTTCTTCATTATACATTACTTTTTCTCACCACCCAATGATAATAACTGCTCCATTGCATCTTCTGCAGAGTCATCAGATTTGTCGGTGACAATTCTTGACCTCGATGCAGGAGTAAGACCGAACTGCTCACAAAATTTTGTCATCTGCTTCATATATTGCTGTGCAATGGACACTTGCGGAACTTGTTGCCAATATCCGCTCGGAGTTTTTACAATCGCACCATGCTTTGATATAAATTCCTCGGCTTCTTTCCACCTTGCATAGCTTTGGCAATAGCCTGCAAATGCCGCCATATCAACCTCGGTAAGTATACCAAGCTGTTCCATCTGCTTTGCCAAGCGTTTCCATTCCTTTTTCGCCTCATCATCAAGCCATTTAGGACAGGTAGGTGCTTTTTGCTTTGGTTTAGGTTCGTTGGTATTAAGTTGTCTTTTGCCCGGATTACCCTCAAGCTGTTTTATAGCAGTAGGCTTTGGTGTTCTGCCTCTTGAAGCCATAATTATCACCCCTTTCGTATATAAAAATTTGCATCAAAAAAGCTCGGCAGTTTGAAGCGAACCCCAAAATTTAGACAAAATTAAATATTAACTTGCTTGTGAATGAGTTCGGTATTGTACCGGACTCATTCCTTTTAGCTTTAAAGAAATTCTTTCATTGTTGTAATAATCAATATATCTTTTTAATTCATCTATGAAAGCTTTGACACTTTCAAATTTTTCACCATAAAACATTTCAACTTTTAATCTTCCGAAAAAGTTTTCCATCGCACCGTTGTCCATACAGTTTCCTTTTCTAGACATACTTTGTACAATATTGTGTTCTGACAGTAAACGTTGATATTCCGAATGTTGGTATTGCCAACCTTGGTCAGAATGGAATAATGGTTTCGCATTAGCGGGCAGCTTTTTGAATAAACCATCAAGCATTTCTCTAATTTGCTGCAAATTTGGACTTAATGAAATTGAGTATGACACAATTTCTCGATTATACAAATCCATTACAGGTGACAAATATACTTTATCATTACACACTTTAAATTCAGTTACATCAGTTGCTAGTTTTTCAAAAGGTTTTGTAGCTGTAAATTCTCTGTTAAGTAAGTTGTCGGCTATTTTGCCGATTTCTCCTTTGTATGAACGATATTTACTGTTTTTGCGTTGTTTTCCTTTGAGATTAAGTTCTTTCATCAGTTTCAACACAGTTTTATGGTTAATGGTATATCCTTTTTGTCTTAATACAATTAAGATTCTGCGGTAGCCGTATCTGCCTTTATTAGCTAAAAATATATATAGTATTTCTTGTTTTTCTTTCTTGTATTTATCTTTGATTGGATGTTGTATATAGTAATAAAAGGTACTACGGGCTAAACCTGATAATTGCAGCAAGTCTTTTAACGGATATTTTTGCCTTAATTCATTGACTATTGCTGCTTTTTCTCTTCTTTTAACATTCTTTTCCGAACTAAGGCACTGAGTTTTTTTAAGTATTCATTCTCCATTCTTAATCGCTGATTTTCGGCAATTAAATCTTCTTCAATTTTCTTATCAAGTTTGGGTGGACGACCTTTTGCTATTCCATCTACTTTACTGGCTCTACCTCGTCTTTCTTTCATCAGCCCTTCGGCTCCTTCTTCCAAGAATATGCGTTCCCATTTCGATATTACATTATGTTTAACATCGTATTTTCTCTCTGTTTCCATTATACCCAAATGGTTTTCTCGCATATCCATTATAACAGATAGTTTGAATTCTGGCGAGTGTTTTCTATATTTTTGTCCTTTCTTTGCCATAAAAATATGCACCTCCAAAAGTGTCTAACTTTTGGGGTGCATATCAGTTTTACTGTCGAGCTTTTTTCGTATTACAGACTGTTTTTAATTATTTAGCATTTCAATAATATCTTCTTTAATATCCTCACGACTTCCTGCAACACTGCATCCGCTTGTTTCATATTTCTTTAAAAGTTCTTGCAAAAGGGGGTCATCCATTGGAATCTCCGGATACCACAATTCACAGTCTGAATTTTCATTTTTAAAAAGCATTGCTACTAATTTTCTGTCCATATTACAATCCTCCTAAGTTCCATTGTACTATATTTATAATACTATTTTTCAAAAAAATTGTCAATGTCATTACTAAACAAATATTTAGCTGTCTTTTAACTGATAATAACAGTTTGTGATAGTCAACGACAACCCACCCTTGTTTTTAAGAGTGAGTGATGATTTTCAGTTGTTAAATTAAAAGTTCTCGCTGATTGCGTTGTATTCCGCTGTAAGCTTTGCAACTTCCTGTGCAATGCACTGTCTACGAAATCCGTTCTTGCAAGCCTTAACCTCAGCTGTAAGTTTCTCAATTTCAGCCTTTCTTCTTTTTAGAATTTCAATCTCGTTACCATTTAATGCATCCTGTAAATCTCTTTCAAATTTTGTCATTGTGGTTTCCCTCCGTGTTCTTTATTGTAGGTACATATTACCGTCTTTGAGGGTATTTATCAATACGATTAGTACACAAGAAACACACTATTGTTTTGGTACATTTACAGCTTAATTTATCCTCGTATACCTTTGAAATTGTAGTTGCCCTTTTTAATTTCATCGTGGTCAGCTTTGACAGCCTTGTTGTATTCAGGGTCTTTACATTCCTTATCCTTACAAGCCATACAAATACACTGTTCGTTGAACATACTCATAATGCGACCACCCTTAAGGTCACCACCGCAGCGGTCACAGTTCGTTTGAGTGAAAAACCTATCTTGCATTGTCAGTTCCTCCTGAATTATATATTTTCTTCAAAATTTCCGCTTTTGTATTTTCATCAACACCTGATACTTCTAAAGCCTCCGTAGTTCCGCACATGGGGCAGATAAGTGTTTTGTTATCTGCCCTTGAAACTGCAGGTGGTTCGGTGTATTCCTTACCGCACCTTCCGCATATTTTCTTACTCATCACCGAACACCTCACTTTTACATTTTTCAAGTGCCTTTGTTAATTCTGCAAGTGGCATATGATTATCCATATAACCATCTCTTATGCCGTAGTAATACTCAACTCTTGGCAGTTGATATCCGCCCCTTGATTCATCGGTCATTACATAAACCATCGTTTCAAACACACCGTTTTCGTTTTCGACTGCGACCGTTTGCTTGGTGTAGAAAGTAGGATAGCCTTCGTAACGGTCTAAGCTATGCTCGCAGTTTTGTGTGATTTCCCAAAACAAAATCGGTACACTTGCTCCTTTTTTCGGTTCGATGTTAGCATATCCGCCTCGTCTGAAGGTCAGTTCGTAGTCGTTAAGAATACCTTGACCTATTACCTTTGCGTTGGGGCATCGATATGCCATCTGTCTTAAATTGATATTCGAGCCGTAAGCTCCATAGATTTTTCTTGCCATATTTATTCTTCCTTTCCGAGCGGTTGATATATTTTAATACCGCTTTCACCACCTAAAGGCGGTTTTACCCGCCCATGTTTGCCCTGTGTCGGCTTTTAAATCAAGGTTGGGGTTCTTACCCCAATCTTGACCATGCACTGTTTCCGCTTAACTTCGCTGTAAGGTGTTCTCTGTAATTTTTGAACTCGTCACCACTCAATCCCATTCTGCAAAGCCAAGTTCTCATCACAAACTTCTTATTCATATTTTCGCTTTTCTTGGCTCTTGCTGATTTTTGGTTCAATGCTTGGTTGCTCATTGCAAGGCACATTACAATCCATGCTCTAAGTTTACCTGCGTGGAGCTTGCCATCGAAGTTGAAAAGTCTAAATTCAATCGTGCCTTTTGTGAAGGTAGAATGAAGGTTCAAGCAATGGTATCGGCTGTCGTTGTAGTGACCGTTTCTGTTGTAGTTTGCATCGTGTGCATCGTACCAAATGTCTGCAAGCTCACGCATTGTTGTAGGCTTTCTGCGGTTAATTCTTTCAATCAAGCTGTTGTTCATTTTCTTGCAATAATGTGCTCTGCTGTAGTCAACTTCAAGTGCCTCGTAAATCAAATCCTCTTTGCTTGCCATAAGGTTTATGAGGTTTGAAAGTGTCTTTGCTGTGTGGTTGCCTTTACCGATGTGAATGTGAACCCCGGCTCTGTACTTTGCTCCACTTACCATGCCCTTCTTTCTCAAAACCCTTACGATTTCCTGCAAGGTAGGAATCTCATCGTATGTAAGAATCGGTGTTACAACCTCAAGGCTGTAATCACTGCTTGCCTGTGTAAGTCTGCCGTTTTCCTTGCGGTAACAGCTTATGCTTGAATCTCTTTGAAATCTCCATTCTCGGTTTTGGTTATCCTTAACTGTGTAGGTGCAGTATGTTCCGCCCTCGTAGTGGCTTGTTGTTCCGAAGAACTCGGCTATCGCTTTGGCAGCCTGTTCTCTTGTAATGCCTGTACCCTCAATTTCAACTCCGATTGTTTGATTTCTTAATTCTTGTGTAGTCATTGTTTTGTCTCCTTTGAATTTCGGTTTCCCTTTGTTTTTGTAGTCACATATTACCGTCAATTCAAGGATATATCAATACGATTACTACACAATATATTGTGGTTTATATTGGTGTACATACACGATTTATGTACATATTGTGTTTGCCCTTATTCAAGTCTGCCATTCTTAAAGGCACTGCTGCCGCTAAGTCTGCGGAGTAATGTTTTTCTCTGTCTCTTATACTCTTCACCTATAAATCCCAAGCGGAGCAGAAAACACCGAAATGCATATTTTTCATTTTCCACAGCGGTTTCCTTTTTATTGATACGCTTGAGTGTGTTTGCCAGCTTACACAGTGCTGTTACAAAATCCATTATGGCTCTTACATCGTCCGGAGCAGTTCCATCGGCTATCCACGGGAATCCATAATTGTCGATGTCTTCGGTTATGGTAAGCTCCTCAACTCCAAGTGCCTTTTTTATGAGGTCACCCTTTGCTGTGATAAGTTTCTTAAGATTATCAAGGCCGTTTTCTGAAAGCTGTGTGCGTGGTATGAATATGCAACCGCATAAGGTTTCAGGCTCATCAGCTTGAACCGCATCATCCGTTTCTGCAACAAAGCTGTTATCGTACAGCATTTCAATCAACCTTTCGATTACCTCGCTGTCGGCTCTGTCATCAAATTCCACACAGCCGTTTCTGTCGATAGTGAAGTAGTCCACTTCATATGCACAGCTCGGTACTCCTTTGTATCTTGCCTTACAGCCTGTGAAGTTAGCAATAAGACTGACAAGCTCTTTTCTCTTTTCTCCTGTTACATTGTAGTTTAATCTCATTGGTATTTCCTCCTTGTTTTTTATCGTAAGCACATATTACCGTCACAAGGGAGATATATCAATATCATTACTACACAAAATGTAACTGTTTATTTGGTTAATTTACATTAGCTATGCCGTATAAAACATAGAACACACAAGGAAGTGCGACTCCGTTGCCCCACATAGTGTACAGAGCTGAATCGGAGCATGTATTTTGTAACCATTTTCTGATTTGGTTTCGGCTCTTTGGCTTTGTGCTTTTACCGATTGCCTTGCGATGTGTTTCAAAAATCTCTGCCCATTCATAAATTTCCGCATCTGTTGGATTTTCACTTTCCAAGCCGTCACACCAATAATCGGGAAAGCCTTGCAGCCTGCAACATTCAAGCGGAGTAAGTCTGCGGACGATATATTCCATCTCCGAATTTGTGTCATTAACTATCGGTGCATCCTTGTAGTCTGTTGCACACAAGGTATTTGCAACCTCTTTTTCTGCCCTCGTAAAGAATGATGCTTTACTTGATGAATATGTAGCCGCCATCACCGCACTTGGTCCCTTTGCCACGATAGTCGGTTGATTTTCTTTTGAGATTGTAAAATCATATTGAGCATTTTTACCCTGATTAAATGCAGCTCTGTCAATTCCATAAGCAACGGCATGGTGGTCAACTGTATTTAATGTGAATGAAACATCTTCATTCACGCCGCTACCGTTGGGACCGTTTTCATCCTTGCGACCGATTACAGAGCCTTGTACCGATACAACCGCCATACCACCTTGATTACAACCGGGGTTTCCGCCATTTGCATCAATAGTTCGAGCAGTGTCAGCCTCATATATTCCGCTATGCGGATTATTCGATTTCATAGAATTACTATCATTAGAGCATATCCCATACACTTTTGTAGTATCTTCCGAAACAACAAACGGCTGATTGTTTCCGCCCTTGCCGTATGTAGCCACCACCGTTTGTGCCACATCAATCGGGCCTTTGTATCTTGTATCCTGTGAGTGATTTTCAAATACATATTGCTCTGAATTCTGAGATTTTGTAATTGTAGCCGGAACAACACCCGCTCTCAAAGTGGGTGACTGCTCCTCGCCATAACCAATACTACGGCTTTTAGCGGAATGCTCTGTACAAAAGCCCGCACTTTCCATTACGCATGGAGGATGATGTGCCTGTGCCCTTAATGTACAAGTGACATCGTCCGTTACATCCATACGATTACCACCTTGGTCATTCAGACACACTGTGCCTGTCTTTGTAATGCTTTCTTGAGCATCGGTGGCAGTTCTTTGCCACGAGCCTCGCTCCTTCGTAAAATCCCCAAACAAGCCTTCTGACTCAAATAGTACTTTTCCGGCGGATTGTCCTCCAAAATCTGCGACAAGAAAGATACGTCTGCGTCTTTGAGGGACTCCGAAGTATTGTGCATCGAGTATTCGGTAGGCAACGGAGTAATCTTTGCCCACAATTTCGCCTGCTCCTGTCCATTTTTCAGGCATAGGAACAGATACGGTTTCATCTTTGATTTTGCAGATTTCTTCAAGGACTGTCCTAAAATCTTGTCCTTTAGAGCTTGACAATGCTCCCGGCACGTTCTCCCACACAATCCATCTTGGATATTTTCCATTAGTTGCACACCTCATTTCCTTTATAACTCTGATAGCCTCAAAAAATAGTGATGACCTCGCACCGTCAAGACCGTTTCGTCTGCCCGCCAAGCTAAGGTCTTGACATGGACTTCCAAATGTGATTATATCAACGGGTTCAATTTTGCCACCGTCTATATTTGATATATCCCCGTAATGTTTCATTTGCGGTATTCTCTTTTTGGTTACTCGTATAGGTAAAGGCTCAATTTCACTTGCCCAGATAGGTTGTATATTCGCTATAATTCCTGCAAGTGGAAAACCGCCCGAGCCATCAAATAGAGAACCGAGTGTTAAATTATTCATCTCGGATAACCTCACTATACGGAATTTTCTCACCGTTACGCACTAAAAAAACGCTATCTGAATTTCCTATGAAATCCACATAACGCTTTACAATTACATCAACAAACTTTTCATCAAGCTCTATCGCATAGCAAACTCGGTCGGTCTGCTCACAAGCAATGAGTGTACTTCCACTGCCGGCAAACGGCTCAAGCACGATAGAATTTACCACGCTCGAATTTTGTATAGGGTATGCCATCAACGGTATAGGCTTTGTTGTCGGATGCAGTTCCGATTTCTTCGGCTTATCAAAATTCCACACAGTTCTTTGCTTACGGTCTGAATACCATTTATGACCTGCGGTCGGTTTCCACCCCACCAATATCGGCTCATGACAATATTGATAATCACATCTGCCAAGCACTGGAGAGTTCTTAACCCATATACAAGTCTGGTGGCAGAAGAACCCGGCATCACGAAATGCAGTTCTGAAATTTATACTTTCTTTATCTGCGTGGAACACATAAATGCTCGCACCATCCGCACACACATCATACATACCCTTAAATGCTGCAAACAGGAATTCATAGAATTTCTTATCTTCCATATTGTCATTTTGTATTGAACCCGCAGTTCCTTCATATGCGACGTTATACGGAGGGTCCGTCACAATAAGATTTACTTTCTTACCATCCATCAGCTGTTCGTAGGTTTCAGGCTTGGTACTGTCACCACATATAAGTCTGTGTTTTCCAAGTAGCCATATATCACCTGATTGCGATACAGGGTTTTCCGGTGGAGTCAAGTCTGCATTGTCCTCAACAACCTCACCCTCATGTGTTTTTGCAAGCAGCTCCTCAAGTGCCTCCTCGGTAAATGCTGACATTTCAAGCTCGATGTCACCGCTGTCCTTAATGTCCTTTAAAATATCTGCAGACATCTTAAGGTCAAGTTCTGAAAATTCTTGTATTTTATTATCCGCCATGAGGTCGGCAAACTCGCTTGCCTCACTCTCGTAGTCCTGAAAGTCAACAGGCACTTCCGACACACCAAGTTCCTTTGCAGCAAGCAGACGACCATGCCCCTTTACTACGAACCCAGAGCGGTTCGATACCACGATAGGGTGTCGCCAACCTTGCCGTTTTATAATCTTTGCAAGTGCTATTATTTGTTCCTTTGGGTGTTTATTCGGATTCCTCGGATTGCCGACAAGTGCATCCGTTTCCACAATCTTATCGTGGGCACAGAAAACCGAAACACCACCTGCAGTAGCTTTTGGTTCTATATGTTCAATCATAGCTTACCTCCATTTTTCAAATTCCAATATTCTTTTCTGCATTTATCGGTGCAGAATGTCTTTTTCTTTTTGCCCTCGGTATGGTTCAGGCGTTTACCACAGTTTTTGCAAATAAGGCCAAGCTGTACGGAAATATCGTTGTTAATTGACACAACGGGTCCGACACCAACAAGTCCATTTCGTTTGCAATAACCTTTTACGGTACTGAGTGGAAGAAGGAGCGTACTTGCGATATGCTTGTAGCCACTCCCGTCAAGTCGCATTTTGCGAATTTTCTTTTTCTGTTCATCTGTCATAATTTAATACCTTTCCAACTAAAAAACGCACCTTTCAAGACGATTTGAAAAATGCGTTTTAGTAAGTGTTTATCATATTTTGCGATATTTATTGCGTGGACAATTATAGGCCCCCTCTTTAAATTATGCGAAAATTCACGCAAAGGGGGGCGGCGGTCTTCTGACATAAGTTTTGTGACGATAACATGGGCCCTATGTCAAGGACAATTTTAACACCCTTCATAATTTATTAGATAACAAATACACCTATGCAGTGTTTAACAAATAATTTCTATATTGTATAGGTGTCATTTTATTTAAGTTCCATTGATAACGATCATTATTGTAATAATCAATGTAATCTGATATAAGCGTATGTAATTCATCAAATGTATTGCAGTGCTTTATATCTACTTCATCCTTTAAATGACCAAAGAAAGACTCCTGTGGTGCATTATCCCAACAATTGCCCCTACGTGACATTGATTGCTGCAATCCCATTTCTGCGGCTCTGATACGAAATTGAGGATTTGTATAATGCCATCCTTGGTCTGAATGTATCATTCCATCATCAAAATGTACAAATTGATTATCCTTTAATTCATTCAACGTACTTATAACTAAATCCAATTTCATATTTTCTCTCACCTTGAATGATAATATCTCATTTGTACTTGCATCTAGAATTGTTGACAGATATGCTGTTTTTGCGTTACCATACTGTAAATAAGATATATCTGTCAACATCACCTTTCCAGGTACATTTTGTTTAAATTCTCTTTGAAGATAATTTTTACAGACTTTATGTTCCTTTGTAACTTTATATTTATACTTTTTTCTGCGAATTGGACATACAATATTATATTTACGCATTATCCGCATAATTCTCTTTCGATTGTAACAAATTCCAAACTTATCCTCTAACAGCATTTTTATACTCCGTGAACCCTTTTTGTATCCTCTAAAGCTTATTGCCATCAGTATATCATCACGCACTTTTATATCTATTTCCTCACGCCTTTCACGTTTACTTTCATTTGATAAATAATTATAGTAACCACTTCTTGATACGCCTGCACTCGCACATAAATAAGACACAACATTTTTTAGATTATTATCACGTATTGTAATCCTTATCAACTCAAAAATATCACTACTTTTCAGTCTTTGACTTCCTATCAGCCCCCTTTCTTTCAAGTCGATTTTTTTTAATAGTTCTACCTCTAGTTCCAAAAGCTTGATTTTTGCTTCTTGCCTTCTTATCAACTCTTTATCTGTAATATTTTTTGCTTTTAATACCGGATGACGATTAGGCAATGTTGCAGAAACATCTAATGTACCATTCTCATAAGCCTTCATCCATCTGCTTGTTGCTTTTTCTATACGCTTAGCACCCAATATTCGCTTATATAATCCAACACTTTCAAAAATCAAAGTAGGACCTTTCCCGTTCATATATTCTCGCACAAAAAATTGCTTAAACTCAATTGTGTATGTTATCTGTTTTTCATTAACAGATTCAACATATATATTTGATGACAAATATTCTATCTCTTCCTCTGTAAAATACTTAATTCCCATCATGATACCTCCATAACAAATTGCACTGTAATATTATTATAATACCCCCCTGTGTTATTTGTCCATTTCTTAGGTACCACTATACGATTTTGACCGCCCCTACCGGATAGGATAACCATAGGTTGGACAGCTATCTTCATTGCCTGTTTTATTGTCGTGGCACGCTTTGCATAACGCTTGCCAATTACTCTCGTCCCACATCAATTGTTCATTACCTCTGTGTGGTACGATGTGGTCGACAACCGTAGCCTCTATGTATTTACCTTTACTCTTGCACATCACACACAAAGGATGGTTCTTTAAGAACAGCTTTCGTTTGCGTTGCCACTTGGAAGTGTAGCCACGCTTACCAGCTGACCTTGTGTACTCAGGGTGCAGTGGTAGATGCTCCTCACAGTATTTACTTTTGTTATCTACAAGCCTTGCACAGCCGGGGTGTCGACAGGGTGTTCTTGGTAAGTATGGCATTGTTTCCTCCTTGGCATACAAAAAGGACACTCCGTTTGGAATGCCCTTTGAATTTTATTTTTCTGTCGATTATATAATAACATAAACACCATAGTAGAAAATAGTAGAATTTACTGTACTCATCAATTTATTTTCACTAATTTCAAAGCTCTGCGGTGTAGCTTATATACATTGTCAATACAGTAGTCTAAATCAACAGCTATCTGCTCCCAAGTGTTAAAACAGAGGTATCGCTTTTCTAAAAGCAACTGACATTCAATTCTATCAACACTTTTGATTGCTTTCATTATTTCTTTTTTTGTGTCAACAAGCATATCGATATCGGCATTAATTTCGTTTTCTAAATCGATAATCTTCTCAATCGTATCAGAAAGCCTATGTACATTTCGTGTACCACTTGGTGGCACAGCACTTAATGATGTGGTTATTTTCTGTGTTAAATCATTTAACGATTCCAGCTGTTCTAACTTGCTGTTGATTCTGTGGTCAAGTTTATATGCTCTATTTAAAAATTCTTTAGCTGTCATTTAACATTTACCTCCTGTTGTATGCGTTTCATAAGTGTTTCACCGCTCACTTTTGTTAAAACCTTAAACCATGAGCCTTTAAAAAAACGTTCTATTTCTTGTTTTTCTGTCTTTGCTATTGTGTTATTACAATTTCGGTTTAATTTTATTAACGCTTTTTTGTAATCCTTGGCAGCCTTAATTATAATCGCATTAGCAAGTTCTATGTAACCGTCCATCATTTACCTCCAATTTCTGCTTTTACCGCCTCAATCAATGCAGCTTGTGATGCATCCTTTCTTTCAAGAGCCTGCATAATATGCTCATCAATTGTACCCACCGTAACAATATGCTGAATAACAACCGTATTTGCGGTCTGTCCTTGTCTCCATAATCGTGCCACCGTTTGCTGATATAATTCCAACGACCAGGTAATACCGAACCACACCAAGGCAGAACCACCGCTTTGCAGGTTCAGACCATGTCCTGCAGATGCCGGATGAATGGCAGCAACAGGGATACTGCCGTTATTCCAGTCGGCAATATCACGGCTTGTCTTGATTTCCCTCACGACAAAGCGTTTCTTGATGCGTTCCAGATCATGCCGGAACCAATATGCCACAAGGACAGGCTTGCCGTTTGCAGATTCGATAATATCCTCCAGTGCGTCCAATTTTCGCTGATGAATTTCCAGGATACTCTCATCATCGGAATAAACGGCACCGTTTGCCATCTGTGACAGTTTTCCTGTCAGCGATGCGGCATTGGCGGCTGTGATTTCTCCGTCCGGGAGCTGAAGTATAAGGTCTTTTTTCAGTTCCTCATATTTTTTCTTTTCGTCCTCCAATAATTCCACTTCATACTGGGTACTGATAAGTTCCGGCATCTTTAGGTGGTCGGTGGATTTCATGGAAATCGTAATATCTGAGATTTTCTCATAAATCTGCTGTTCAGCATCCGGCAGTGGCTTATAACTGTAAATAATCTGACCGTTTCGCTTATCCGGGGAGAAGTAGGCATTTCGGTATTGCCCAATAAATCTGCCAAGCCTTGCTCCCATATCCAGCAGTTTGAATTCTGCAAATAAGTCCATCAAGCCATTACTGGAAGGAGTGCCTGTCAGACCCACCACTCGTTTTACCTTTGGTCTGACTTTCATCAGTGCTTTGAACCGCTTCGCCTGATGATTCTTGAAGGACGATAACTCATCCACCACTAGCATATCAAAGTCAAAGGGCACTCCGCTTTTTTCAATCAGCCACTGTACATTCTCACGGTTGATGATATAAATATCTGCATCGGCATTTAATGCTGCAAGCCGTTCTTGCTCAGTACCCACTGCAATGGAATATTTCAGATTTTTCAAATGTTCCCACTTTTCAATTTCTGCTCCCCAAGTAGATAAAGCCACTCTGAGTGGTGCAATTATCAGCACCTTGTGGATTTCAAAACTGTCAAATAATAAATCATTGATTGCCATAAGCGATATAGATGTTTTTCCAAGTCCCATCGATAATAGAACGGCTGCTACAGGATGGCTTTTGATATACTCGACCGCATACCTCTGATATTCATGTGGCTCGTATTTCATCGATTATCCCTCCAATCTGTTCTTCACTGTCCAGGACATACACCTTAAATCCCAAACAGCGGAGAAGTCGGTGCCTTGCCAATTGCAGTGGTCTTGGTTTTTCTCCCGGTGCTTTGACTTCCACAAAGGCGAACCTGCCATGCGGTAAAAGCAGTAAGCGGTCTGGCATTCCATCGAAACCGGGAGATACGAACTTCGGACAAATGCCGCCTGCCTTTTTCACTGCTGTTACAATTTTCTGTTCAATCGTTTTTTCTCGCATCTTACATATTCCTCCCAACACTCATCAAAAGTTGCAAGGCACTCCATGCAGGCATTCTTTTGCAGCAGATAACTTCGAATCAGCCGATACCATCCATCAAATTTACAGGGACGGTTTCTCGGAAAAGTCTCTTTCTCCCGGTACATATCCTGTGCCAGATCTCCTGCTGGTGAATCCTCGTTAAGATAGTTCCGTGTCATATAGGTATAAAATGTCATAGTCTCAATTCCTCCTGGTTTTTATTTCTGTCCTTTTTGTCACGCTGTCCTCTATGGGGTAAGAATGAAAATATAAAAATAAGTAAAAATATGTATCTATATGTATCTGTTACTATAAGGACAAATACACGCATACATATGCTTACGACATAGGGACAGAAAGGACAAAAAGGACAATTCATATTCACTGTTCATAGATATACGGGTTTACAAGATACACCTGTGCCGGAGGTCTGCCTTTGCCGGAATAGGCTTCATCTTCCTTTGCCATGATATAGCCATAATCCGTCAGTCTGGTCAACACCTGCTGCACATCCTCCGCTTTCTTGAAATTACGGCAGAGCCTCATAATATCTCTGCGGGTAAATTCCGTCAGTCCATTTTCCTTCACTACAGAAATGACCTTTTTGCTTTGACTAATAACAGGATCGGCACCCATCAGCATAAACGCCGCCTTTGCATGTTCAATAAAATACTCTCCGATTTTGATGGCATTGCTCATGGTATGTCCATCCACCACAAGCGGCTCCGGGACATCCAAAAAGTCATGGCTTCTGCGTATGGATGCCCTGCACAGCAGTGCCGCAATGCGCTGGATATTTCCCACCAGCTTGCCCGCCCAATCCACGATGTCGGCATAGCCTTTGTTCAGTTCCGGCTCCAGGCTTTCTGCAAAGGCTTCTATCATGGCATCTGCTTCATCTGACAAAGTGATGATTTCCGCTTCTTTCCCGCATTCGTCCTCCAGCAGATTTCGGATGCACAGCTCGTATTCACGGTAAACCTCGTCCGAGACCGGTTTAGAACGGTACCGTCTTTTCCCAACAAAGGATGCCGGAATGCAGTACAGAAAACGTGCCGTCAGTCCACGTCCCCGGAATGTGCCGTTCTGCATCAGTCCGGAAAGAACACTCGGCTGCACCATAAGAAGTACTGTCAGTGCCGGATTCATGATACTTTCACTGTTTCTTCCGATACGGTCAACACGAATGCTGTCCCCGGAATAGCCTTTCAGCATCACATCAATATTGACCGTCTTGGAATAAGCTCCTGCCAAAGTGTCAAATATGCCGCCCTCGGTGGAAAGAATCGCCGCCCGCCCATCATTTCCGGCAAGCACCGATGTCAGCTTTTCTGTTGTAATATCATCCACATACAGCTTCATTGGCTTCATTTCTTTGTAGCCTGCAATCTCTTCTGCAATTCTTCTGACCTCATCCGCATCCGCTTTGCCCTTGGATGCCTGGTCTTCCAGCACCTTCTGCCTGCGTTCCAGTATTCGTTTCTGCATTTTACTGGACTCTATCGCCGCCGCATTCTGTATATTGCGTTCTGTTTCAAACAAATTCAATGGCCGAACCATCGCATTTTCCACGGCAGACTTACGCTCGGAAGGATTCATGACATCCAGCACAAAGGTATTCACAGGTTCTGTCCAGTCAACTTTTGCCCTTATTTTGAACTTCCCCTGCATACAGACCGACATGACCGCAATGGAAGATGTGGCCGCCAAATCCACAGGTGTTTGTGTGCTTTCAGCAAGAGCCGCTGCATAATCTCCGACCGCCTTTGGCAGAGCTTCTACCGGAAACGGAGGAAGATTAAATTCATCAAAGGGGATTGGCGTTTCCCATTCGGGTTTTTTGTTGTATTCCTCCGGTGGAACATACCCTTCCTGCTTTTCTAACTTTTTTCCGAATCCGACTGCACTGTTCCAAATGGTGTCCAGCTCACTTTGCGGCAGCGGAGGTGTGCATCGCTCCGACCTCCCCATAAAAATACGGTGAGCTTCCTCCGTACAGCCATAACGCTTGACAATCTTCCCGGCAAAAAGGCTCATTTCCTTATTGCGGCTTCCCTCTGTGATATTTTCCTTACTGCGGTCGAACTCAGCAAAATCCTGCTCGTCCAGGAATTCATCAATGGTTCTGCTGCCTTCATGCCAGATAATGTTTTCTGCCGGACAGCCGAATATAAATCTTGCGGCATCCATCGCACCATCATCGAAAAAAGGTGCGGCAGCATAAATCCTCTTTTTCAGTTCTGCACATTCCTCAGCTGTGCTGGTTTGCTTATGCGGAAAATACACATGGTGCCTTGGTCTTGCTGATTTATTGCCCTTGACATTTCCGTCATGGCGGCTGGGTACGATAACAAGGGAAACATCTGGGAAAATCTTCTGATACATTTCTGGGCGAATCCATTCCCTGGGATTTTCTGTCATGTCATTATCACAGTCCATCACATCGCAATCGCCGCAAATATAGCCAAGCACCGAACGGTGTGAGTTTTTATATTTTGCACTCACATGGTCACGGCAGATGGCCGCTTTAAAATCATCCTCATTATCAATTTCAGCCTTATTGGGATAAATGGTATTCTTCTCATTTCCCGTACAGTTTGCGGTATATAAAGTAAACTTCATCTTGCCGCCTCCTTCAAATCACTGCCAAAATAGCGCAGTCTGTAATTTTTTCTTTTGGCTCTCCTGATTTCGGCATCCATCCCGGCAGATATGGTTTCGCCAAACACCCATACTTCCGAGCAATGGCTCATCAGCACATTCCCAAAATGAAGTCCCAGTTCACGTTCCGTTAAATCGTTATCATTAAGAAACTGCGGAAACAGCAAATGCGGAGCAATGGGGATATACCCCTGCTCCACAGCAAATCGGCTGTACTTTCGTGCATTTGCAATGTTCCCGGTAATATCTCCGGAAAACGGGGAGCATACATACACAATCGGTCTGTATGCTCTTGCCGCTTTTGTTTCCTTCTCAATAGATGTCAGTGCTTCGTAGGTAGTTGGATCAGGATAGCCTTCGCTGTTATACCTGCTCACACCCACAAGCCGCACCTCCCATCAGCTTTCTGCTGCAGTTATCGCAAAGGACTGCTGTGCCAAACAGGTCAACATCACCATCTGCAAATACATCTGCAAGGTCGACCTGCACCTCCGAACCGCAGTGCGGACAGCGGCAGAATACATTTTCATCGTTGATTTCAATGGAAACCTCCATCGCATCATTCAGCTGTTCTTTCACATAAAACATCTTATTTGTCCTCCTCTAATTTGGTTTTGTACCATTCAAGATGGCGCTTTCTGTCTTCGTAAGCAGGGAATGCCACGAGCAGACCCACATCAACTTTCTGCAGGATTTCCAGCATTTCAATCTGTTCTTTGGTCAGATACGGTCTGATACTTTTGCCTTTTTCGATGTTATTGGCAAGTCTGAACTGTTTTGCCGTCATACCAAGAACAATGCGGTTTAACATATCGCACTCATTGCTGAAGTGATATGGCTTCGGCTTGTCATGGAGCAGCTTGATATTTTCGGTCAGAAGCGGAAACTCCTGTCTTGCGGATACCAGCGTTTTGATGAATTTCTCCATCTCGTTGAAACGCTTGATGTACAGTTCCTTAAATTTCAAAGCCTTTTGACCAGTGAACCCCATAACGAGAAGCACAAAGCCGTCTCTTGTCATGCAGTATGCTTTCTGTTTTCTTCCTCTGGAGTCACGGTAAGTAATACGCTCAAAATTGAGCGCATTAAATTCTTGGCTCAGACCCGAATCAGATGCTGTCAGTCTTTCGATTTCACGCACAACATTCTTGTGTTCCTTTTCAAATGCCTGTGCCACAAACAGGCTGTCTACTCTCGCAGTGTCATGGACATCGGCAAAGATGCCGTATTCGTCTTTGGGTATTAATTCTTTCATAAAAATACCGCCTTTCATAAAAGTAGGATCTTGCCCTCTGATAGTGAAAGGACAAAACCCTGCGTTTTAAGAACCGTATTTTTAATCTTTTTTATAGAAGTTGCATTCATACCCGTCAGCACGGAGAAGAAGCCCGGAAATCCAAGCCGGAGTCCTGCCCATCTGCTCACATATGGCATCAAGGGAAACCCCCATACTGCACTCAATAATCAATTCATCATGCACATGACCGCAGATAAAGCAGTGCGACAGGGTTCTCATGGAATGAGCCAAAATATCCCTGCTGATTGCTTGCACGATATTTTCGACAAACTTGGGACCATAACTTTCGATGCGTTCCCACTTTTTCGTACCTCCGACACCTTCATAGGTCACGGACTCACCACCGAAACGGTTCTCTCCCATACGAGGTTTCACATAGGAAAGCCGTCTGCCGCTTGGCAGCTGAATGAACAGCATCCCGCTCTGGTAGCGAAAGCGGATACCGTGTGTTTCTGTCGGCACTCTGTTTTTGACCGTATCCTTTACACAGCGGTCAACATCCCACCAGAACCTTACGATATTTGGATTGGCGGCTCTCCACGAATCCACAAGCGGCTGTAATTCCTCTTCGGAAAGTCCCATATCAAGGGCACCCATCGCCTTCAAAGCACCGACCGAACCGCCGTAGCCAAGAGCCAATTCAGCAATTTTGCCCTTTTGACGGAGATTTCCGTTGACACCATGCTTTTCCACCGGAACACCAAACATGGCTGATGCCGATGCACAATAAATATCCCCGTTATTTGCAAATACCTCTGTTCGCCAGTTTTCCTTTGCAAGATGCGACAGCACCCTTGCTTCAATTGCCGAGAAGTCCGCCACCACAAATTTCATGCCCGGTCTTGGCACAAAGGCAGTACGGATAAGCTGTGACAGGGTGTCCGGTATGTCATCGTATAAAAGTTCCATCGCATCATAATTGCCGGACTCCACCAGACCTCGTGCCTGTTTCAAATCCGGCATATGGTTTTGAGGTAGGTTTTGCAGCTGTATCATTCTGCCCGCCCATCGGCCACTGCGATTGGCCCCATAAAACTGAAACATCCCTCTGGCTCTGCCGTCCTCACAGACTGCATTCTGCATCGCCTGGTATTTTTTCACGGAGGACTTGGATAATTGCTGTCGCAGTTGCAGAACTTCCGCCAGTTCCTTCGGAGCAGTTTTGACCGCCTGTGCCACTTCCTTTTTGCCAAGGCTCTCCATCTCCAAGCCATTATCCGAGAGCCACTGCTTCATCTGCACCACAGAGTTAGGGTTATCAAGGTCAGTCAATTTCTGCATTTTCTCTGCCAACTCCGCCTTGGATTTTGCATCAAAAACGATGGCATTCTCCACCACCGCCATATCAAGAGCAATCCCTCGGTCATTGATTTCCTGGTCAAGGTGGTACTCATCCCACACAAAATCCGGCACAGGGAATTTTTTCAGTTTATCCTGTATGGACATCTCCACCTCCACATCTCTCTTGTTGTAGAAAACAAAGGTGTTCCATTTCTCCATATCATGCTCCGGCAGATTGCGTGTCCTGCCGCCGTTCACTTTGGTAGGCTTGCAGGGAACACAGAAATACCTTATGAGGTCTTTGCCTTCCTTCAGCTTCTGTTCTTCCAATCCAAGCACCGTGCCGGCTCCCGCAAGAGATAATGGCAGTCCCATGTATGCAGCCCATATCATGGAGCATTTCCAGGCAGAGGGGTCAAGGTAATCTCCGACAGTATCCTCGTCAATACTGTAACTGCGAAAATATGCCGGGTAGTTCCTTTGCAGCCACACCGACAAACAGATTCTCTCGAAAGCCGCATTAAATGCCCATTTGGTTACGGTATCATCGGTCAGTGCTTTGATAATCTCCATCGGAATTTTCTCTCCACGAGCAATATCAACAACCCTCACTTCTCCGCCATCAATCGCATAACCAAACAGCAGAATTTCAAAGTTGGAACTTTCAGCATAACGATACACACCGCATTTCTGTAAATTCACATCAGAATAGGTTTCTAAATCTATGCTAATCTCTTGCACCAGAAAGCACCTCCATTTCCGAATTTTTTCTCGCATTTACTGCATCCTCAAGGGTTTTAAACCAACCAATATAGCGTCCACAAATTGAAACTGCATAGCCGCCTTCATGTTTGTACACGCCTTTCGTACCTGTTTTATTATCCCTACGAATGGGTCTTCTGAAATCTATCTTTCCATTTTCATATGCGTGTTTCATATTCTGCCTATGTGAAACCCACTCTAAATTACACACTCGGTTATCCGCTTTATCTAAGTTAATATGATTTATACAGCAATTGTTCTTTGATTGTGGCTCGCCCAAGAACACAAGCCCAACCAATCTGTGTACATAAAATCTCTTTTTATTCCCGTTGATATCTGAAAGTTGAATAGCACGGTATCCAAACCCCGATCTTACACTTTTACGGATGATATTATTTCTAAGGCTGTAGATATTTCCGTAATTGCTTATTTGATACAATCTTTCATATCCGGGTATATCCTTCCAAATTTCATCTGACATATGTTTTCACTCCTTCATATAAGCAAGGCGGCGAAGAATACACCTCCGCCGCCCGCTGTCATTTATTCTGCCTTATCAGCAGACTCTTCATTTTTCTTACGCTTTTTCTCCTTGTGCTTGTCAATGGCACACTTGATGAGGAATCCCACATTTGCAATGAGAGTACCCATCACGGCACCGAAACACACGGAGAGCATCATACCCTGAACTGTTGTCATAGTAAGCCGTCCTCCTTATGCGAGAAAATCATCATCCGCATCGGTAGCAAAATCGTCCTCGGCACGGCTCTTTCCGCCAAGCGGCTCTCCGTCCTTAATCTTCTGAAGATTATTCAAACCACAGGCGATACCCTTATTGCCGTTGGAATTGAAGGCATAGAAGTTGATGGATGCACGGCCATATACACCGCTGTACACCTCACTGCGGTCAAGAATCGGCTGACGGTCTGCGTCAACAATACCGGGAGCAGTTGCGGAATTTGCGTTGACGAAGTAGCATCCTGCATACGCTACATCGTCGGGTCTTTCCAAATCTCCATCTCTTAAAGGCGTTTTCAAAATAGAAAGAGCAGGTACACTCTTGCCATTGCCCTTCAGCTTGGACTCTCCTTCTTCATAAGCAGACTGGATGGCTGCCTTAATCTTGTTTACCGTTGCGGTATCAGACTTCGGAATAATAAGGCTCACACTGTACTTCGGTGCGCCACCGTTGATGGATTTCGGATCCCACACATTTGCGTAAGACCAACGAGTATTGACTCCTGTGATTACCTTGGTAGGGTTTGTGTAATTCTTTGACATATTAGTTGTCCTCCTTAAAATCGTTAGCCGCTGTATTCATTGCCGGACGCTTGTCCGACATAGGTACCAATGTTGGCTTGCCCTGCGGTTTTTCAATAAACCCGGAGAGCAGTTCTTCAAATTTTGTCTTGCCGAGCAGTTTGGTCATTGCGGTAATACCCAGAACCTTATGTTCAAACGGGTCGTAGCCTGCATTCTTAACCGTATCCGCCACGGCTGTTTCGTTTACATATTTCCTGTTGGAGCGACCTTCGACAATCTTCCAGTCTTTCCACTGCTTGCCGCTGACTGCCTGCTGCAATGCATATTCCTTGACATCGCCCGCCCAGGATACCAGCGCGTCTGCTTTTGCTAAAATGGCCTCTATCTCATCGTCTTCAAGGGTGGAAGGCATTTCAAAATCATAACGAGCAAGTTCCAGGTTATATTCGGCTCTCTTGCGGCACTTGGCTTTAACCTTACAGAACTGGCAGTGGTCTCCGGCTTTGTATTCGCCTTCGCCCTTGGCTGCAAGCTGTGCGGTCGGAGCAAGCACCTCATCCGCCCATTTCAGAAGTTCTTCCTTGGAAATGGTGTATGTGCTGACACTGTCACGTCTTGGCTGGAAGATGGTCATGGTCACCGAGTCGATATCATAAATGCTGTCGAAAAGCTGTAGGGCTCCCAATGCGTAACACATCATCTGCGGGTTCTTTTCTGCTTCCAGCAAAATTCCGACACCATATTTGAAATCGATAACCGTGAGGGTTTCATCTGCCACAATCACACAGTCCCCGGTGCCGAACCCCTGCGGTACCCACTTGGAAAAATCAAGGCGCTGTTCAATCAGAACGATTGGGTCTTTACATTTTTCCTTTGCCACCGCAAGCTGCTCCATCACATACTGAGCATACATATCGGAACAGTCTGCCATCTCTTCATCAAAGAACGTTAAATTCTCTGTAGGGTCTTTCGACTGCTGCCCCAGTGCTGTTTTCAGCTTATGTTCGCAAAGGCTGTGGGCATCCGTACCCTGCATGGCGAACTCACTCGGTGCATCTCCGGCAGTGGAACAGAGGAGAGCCGAAGGCGGACATTCCAACCACCTGTGACTGGAAGATGCTGATAATACTGCGTGTTTATCTGGCATTGCCAAGCACCTCCACTTCAGCAAGCAGTGCTTTATATTCTGCCGGGTTGACCTCCGACAGTTTTTCCACACCGTGCTTATTCAGGATTGCTTTGACCTCTTCCGTAAAACCGCTGCGGGATTTGTCCGCACACACGGCGCGTACATCTTCCAATGTGAGTGTCTTTTCCTCCGACACTTCCGACTTCGACTCTTCAGCAGCCTTCTTCTTAGCAGCACTCTTTTTTGCAGGCTGCTTTTCTTCTTCCGCCGAACCGCTGAATAAATCAGCCAAACCTTCCGAAAGACCGACAAGCGTTTCTCCGCATTTGCGAAGTTCCTCAACGAGCATGGACAATTCGTTCATTTTTCCCATTCAGGCTTCCTCCTTCCATATTCAGTTTTTCTCTGCCGCTGACTGCTGTTATACGGTCAGCGATTCTTTTTGACACGACACTGATTGCGATAAGCACATCAGATAACTCACGGTCGAGTTCCTGACTGCTGCAGCCGCTCGTACCTGTTCTGCATCTGGTTGTCATCATGTTTGACACCGTCCTTTCCGAGCGACTTTACTGCCCCTCTGAGAGTGAAAGGACATCCGGGCCTGTTTTGAGAACCGCAGTTTTGAAAAAATTTTTCTTGACAAAAAAATGAAAGCGGAGTATAATAATTAAAGTTCAAAAACGAACAGTTCAAAATGAAAGAAGGTGTGCTTGTGATAAATTATTTTGCACATTGTATTGATGTTGAAGAATTGTATAAAAACGAGGTAACTGCGGTCTGCGAAAAATACGGATTGACCTATATGGAGTTTACAGTTCTTATGTTTTTAGCAAATAATCCTCAGTATGATACAGCTACGCAAATTGTTAAGTATCGTCATCTTGCAAAATCTCATGTATCTGTTTCCATTCGTTCCTTACAGGAAAGAGGATTGATTTTAGGGGAACATAAGAGAGGAAACCACAGAACCATTCATTTAAGTGTGGCTGACAAAGCAAGAGACATCATTGCGGATGGGCGTGCGGCACAGAACAAATTTTGTGAAATAGTATTTGCAGGATTTTCAAAGGAAGAAATGGAAAAGCTGCAACAGTTTACAGAGCAGGTAAACAGAAATATCAAGGAATATACGAACAGTTAGGAGATGTTTACAGTGGAAAATAACAAGGATTTTTTAGGTACGCAGCCCGTTGGAAAACTGCTTTTTAAGTTGGCAATTCCTACGGTGATAGCACAGTTGGTCAATATGTTGTATAACATTGTTGATAGGATCTTTATCGGTCATATACCAGATGCAGGCAGTCTTGCTCTGACGGGTGTCGGTGTGACTATGCCTATTATTATGATTGTGTCGGCATTTGCAGGACTTGTAAGTTCAGGAGGTGCTCCACGTGCTTCTATTTCGATGGGAAAAGGCAATATGGACAGTGCAGAGCAAACGCTTGGTGGATGTTTTCTTTTACAGGTAATTGTTTCAATCGTTCTGACAGTGGTACTTTTGCTCTTTGGAGAAAATTTACTGTTAGCTTTTGGAGCCAGTGAAAATACGATTGAATATGCTGTTTCCTATTTGAACATATATGCGCTTGGAACATTGTTTGTGCAGCTAACATTGGGAATGAACGCATTCGTAACTGCTGAAGGATTTACCCAAGTGTCCATGGTATCCGTCGCAATCGGCGCAATTCTGAATATCGCCCTCGACCCGATTATGATTTTCGGATTGAATATGGGTGTTCGTGGTGCTGCTTTGGCAACTGTTATTTCGCAGGCAGTTTCATGTATCATTGTTGTGACATTTTTGTGTAGTAAGAAATCAATACTTAGACTAAAACGCAAGAATCTGAATATAAAGCCCAAAGTTGTGTTCCCGTGCATTGCACTTGGAACTGCAGCATTTATTATGCAGGCGAGTGAAAGCGTTATATCCGTATGCTTTAATTCTTCCCTGCTGAAATATGGCGGAGATATTGCGGTAGGTGCAATGACGATTCTGACCAGTGTCATGCAGTTTGCCATGCTTCCTTTACAGGGAATTGCACAGGGAGCCCAGCCAATTACGAGCTATAATTATGGTGCAAACAATACCGAGCGTGTAAAAAAGACTTTTCGTGTTTTATTAACGGTAAGCCTGATTTATTCTGTCACACTTTGGCTAGCTGTAATGCTTATGCCACAATTCTTTGTGAGCATTTTTACCCCGGAGACAGCGATGATCGAATTTGCGTCAAAAGCTCTGCGTATCTATATGGCAGTCATGTTTTTATTTGGTATTCAGATTGCCTGCCAGATGACCTTTACAGCCCTCGGCAATGCGAAAAGTTCCATTATTGTGGCAGTCACAAGAAAATTTATTTTGCTGTTACCAATGATTTATATTATGCCGCATATGGTTTCAGACAAAACCATGGGTGTTTACCTTGCAGAGCCGGTAGCAGATTTCATGGCAGTAACCTTTACTGCAATTTTGTTCTATTTCCAGTTTAGGAAAGCGATGAGAAAGGTCGAATCGTAGTCTGTATAACCGTTAAGGATTACTTTGTAATTATAGCGATTGGAATGCTTCCTTACATACCTTACATAATTGAAATGCTTGAACTGCTTAACAAGGAGAAATACAATATGCATTATAGAAAATTAGGAAAAACTGAATTAGAAATATAAAAAACCTGCTGTGGTGCAATGATATGTACCACAGCAGGCATCTTCCTTATCTGAAATCCTTCAGTCTAGTGCGGAGCTTCAGTAAAATACGCTGTTTGCGCTTTCCCGCGCCACGCTGGGACATGCCGACAGCTTTTCCGATTTCCACTTCGGAACAGCCTCGGCTATACAGTTCCATGATGGTGCGGTCGATTTCTTCCAGTTCATCCAGTGCCTTGTGAAGCTCATCAATCAGTATTTTCTTCATAACATCCGCTTCAAGGTCGGAGTCGGTATCAGCGACTTCGTACTCGGTTTCCTCGTACAGCTTGTCCAGGGAAACTGGAGGCTCCTGCCTCTGCTGACGCTTGTCCTCACGCCAAAGAGGACGCATATATGCTTTGTACTGCTCTTCCGTTGCCGGAATCATAATGACACGTGCTTTGCGGTTACCGATTCTCGTCCATACCACATCCGCAGGGTTGATACCGAAATCCTTAATGGTTTCTGCGGTTACTTCCATAGGGATGTAGTGCTGTTTCTCGTTGTTTGTCTGTAGATTTTCAAATTTGTCCATCGTGTAGACCCTCCTTCGGTCTCATACCGAAGTGAGAATCCACGCAGGACATCCCATAAATAACTGGCCATAAATAAGAATGAATCCTCACTTCTTAACTGGCCAACCGTCCCAGTGGGTTGACTGATATTTACTTGTGTCCGTTTCGCCGCTCTGGGCATCGCTAATCAGGCGATGAACATTGAAACGGGGATATGAAAAACACCTCTGCTGTATATAAGGTTGGGTTGTTCTTCACTGTCTTTAAGTATAAGGATTTCAGTATAGTAAGTAAATTTCTGACATAATCACTTACTTTCTTTGTATTTCATCACTATACCAACTTGAAACAAACAATAATAAGTGTTATAATTACATTATCGCTTATGTAATCACTTACTTTTTGACATAAAAAAAGACCCCTCAATATGGGGTCAGGAAATATGGAGTAGCTTTTTATGGCTGAGTTAGACAATTTTTTCAATATTAGCAACGATAATTTTTCTTTGAGTTGCAAAAAATGTACATTTAGAATAGAAGAAGTCTTAAAGACGGACGGGCAGGCACATAAAATATTAACAGTCTATCCCGTGAATGATGAAATTATAAATTATGCCTTTAGTGGAAGCCGAGGTTTATGTTTAACGACTCCACACGGTTCACTTCAAAATAAAAATGTTCTCGGTTCTCTGATATCACTTCCGGCAACCAATGTAAAAAAGGTGCTTGGTTTTTTTGAGGAACATGGCTATCTACTTCCTATTTCGCCTGAAGGAACGGAAATTGATGTAACAGCACTTGTAGAAGTCTTGAACCGAATCAAAGCCACAGTTCTCCTTATGACTGCATTGGAAAAACCTTCTCTCGATTATGAGCAGATTCTACATTTAACTTTGTATTTGCTTCTTGGAACACAAGTCACGCTTAATGGCACTGCACGAATTACTTATTCAACCTATCGGCATCCATTTCATGATAGCATCAGAAACCAAGCCGCTATCGATTCACTACAGCAATCCTCTGAAACAGAATCTATTACCGTAAAAGACATGATTTATGCTCCTTCATATGAATTGAATCCTGATGAATATGATGATATTTCAAACGGAGAAACATTTACATACGATTATCCTGGAATTAATGATACGCTGTATCGCCAGGTCACCATTGCTTACAAGAACAACAATATTCAGTCCAGGAATCTCCGGCTAATGGTTGAATTCCTATTTCACTATATGCATTCCGTTGGTGTTATAAAAGCTGTAACTTTCGATGGCGGCATTGAATACTATGGCAGTCCAGATTTCGGCAAATTTGACAGTCACTTGAAATCTGCTACTGTTATTATCGCACGACTCGTTTTAAGTGGGGAAATAAATCATAATACCAGAAGTATAAAACCTTTCTACAGTCCCAATTCACTGGAGCCATCATGGAAAGCACCATCACTGCTTGCTGCTTTATATTTTTCCATTTTCTACATGAAACCCGGCTCTGAAATATATAGAAAGTGTGCCAATCCTTCTTGCCATAAATATTTCTTAGTAAAGACTTCTAATAGTAGAAAGAAATATTGCTGCTGTAACTGTAGGAACGCAAATAATCAACGTTCCCACCGAATTAAGGTACAAAAGAGTAAATAAAAAATCCGCAAACAGTATAATCACTGTTTGCGGATTTTTTATTCAGCTTTCTCTTCCAGTAGTGCACCTGCATTTTCCTGCAGTGCTTCCTCGATGAGCTTCGCCATCTTTATAATCTTGCTCTTGTGCGAACCGTAGTAATTATTCATCAAGAAACGAATATCAACTACAATTCCTTGCACCCGTTCATAATTATGATTGCCATATTTCCAATCACTGTCAGCTTCACCAATATTGGCAAAATACTCATTGATATGAAATGGATTATCCTGCTTGTTGTACGGCATAAGAAATGCATTATACACAGGAACATCATCACCATACTTATCCTTAAATTTCTGATGATTATAGATGTACTCACCATATGTAATCTGCTTGTTGATAGATGAGGATTCCGGCAAATGCGAAGGGATACCAGTTACACCGTATCTATAATATTTCGCATCAATAACATAGATTTTTCCATTACAAAGCATTATGGTGTCCGGCTCTAATGCATAATTCCTTCGTTGATCACCATACTTTAATTTCCAAGAGGTTCGTGGGAAATAATCATTTTTTTCTTTTATGCCAAATACTGCATCTATGAGTTTTTCCCATACATACTCAAATCTATCTGTTCCAAAATAGTATTGTTTATCGTCACTTTTCTCATCCAAATATTCCAACATAGAAATCATTGCTTCAAATAGCAGAATATCCTTTTCAAGATGTGTGACTGCCAATTTTTTCTTCAGCACACTGAGAAAAAGCGGAATATTCTTTTCGATGTGCGGATCAGGCGGAACATCTGGCATAAACAACCATCCCATCTGAACAAAACTTTCATGCACACAGTATTTGTGAATCATGGTTATCAGATTTTTTTCATTAGGGGTTGACCCTTTTACTGTATACTTGTCAAAAAAAGGTGTACCATCCTCTTGAAAAAAACTAACATTTCTTCGAAGAGATGCTGCGAAGTCTATTTTTCCTCTGTCGCTGGTCTTACGAATAGGATCCTTTTCTGTGTAATACGAACGCTGCTCCAAGTAATAGCGGATGATATTCATATATGCATTAATTGGAAAATTTACTGACTGCGGAGCTTCAAACTTCTGCATAGCCAACACTTTATCTTTTGAATCAGTAAACTCTGCTAATACAGAAATCAATTTTAGAATATCATCCCGAATATCCTCTTCATTGTCTGGAAGGCGATAACCCATTGGAAAATAGACCATTGCCTGATTAGCATCAGCCTTAATCCCAACAAACCTATCGCCGTCACCATTTTTATTCACATGGCATTTAACTTTTAAGTTTAAGCCTAAATCCAATGTTGTTCACCTCGCTTTACGATTCCTGTGAGCCTTCGCTGTCATCATCAGAAACCTCGTTTGATTCTGCTGTTACTCCATCCAAAATCATTTTACGAAGGTTCTCATTGAATACACGAAAGCGCTCATTCTTTGGTTTAGCTGAATCCATAAAGGCTTCAATTATTCTCTCAAGGCTAACAAACTGCCTTGTATTAAAGGTATCTTGATGTGCAAACTTGAACGCATCATCCCATAAATACTTCAGAACTTTCTCCGCAAAACGATTATTGTGATGCTCTGCTTGTATTTTTTCTGATTCGCTTGCACCTGCATCAACATATACCATCTCTAAATCAGATGCCGTAACAAAATAAGCGCCAAGACGCTTATCTTCGGAAGAAGTAATATTGTTTCGTCTCAATATCTCATCATTTATAGTCTCACAAAACTGTTTCCATGACACTGTTGTATCCAGAATTTTATTATCTGCGAACCTATGGTTTTTGAATGAATTTGGAATCATTCTCATAATCCATCTTCTCTGGAAAGCCGTATCCAATGTAAATACATTCTGGTCAGAAGTGTTCATCGTGCCCAAAATAGACATATTTGCAGGAATTCGAACCTTATGGTTTTCATCACCATAAACGATTCGTGCAATATTGGCATTTGTTATTCCATACTCACTTGTGCCTTTTTTGTAGAGAATCTCCCCATTTTCATCTATTTCGTCTTCATCTTTTCTATCCAAAAGCTGAAATATTTCACCGAATATCGCTGGTGCATTACCACGATTTATTTCTTCAACTATAAGGTAAAAAGACTGTTCTGGATTCCAATATGCTTTTTTCAATAATTTGGTAAACGGACCCGGCGTAAACTCATAACGAACCTTGTCATCGTCCCTTACTACAGGCAAAATTTGTCCAACGAAATCCGAATACATATAATCCGGATGGAAAACCAATCGCTCCATACACCCTTCATCGGCACAATATTCGTGTTCAATTGTCCAACTCTTGCCTGCTCCGGGAACTCCGTACAAAAGCACATTGCAGCCAGTAGTCGCTCGATTACATTCTTCGATTGTTGGGACATAATCACCGAATGGATTACAGGCATCATTAACAAACTGTAGTTTATACGCATCCATATTTAGTACATCTCTGCGTTCACCACTAAAAATGCCCTCTAAGCCAATATTGTGCGGCCAGTTCTCTGGCATTGTCGCTGTATTTACAAAACCTGCATAATAACGCCGATTTGTAGTTCTTATGATAAGAATAACAAGATTATCAATGATTCCCACAAAATCGCCTGCAGATGTGTATTCGCCATCATCACCTTTTAATGGTTCGGGAAATCCATTATCCAAACTCCATGCCGGATGTTTATATTTCATGTTCTGGCGGCTTATACGATAGTTATTTCTTCCTTTGCGAGGTGCAAATTCTACAAACGAACATTTACCCTTTGAATCGCCCAAAACATAGGCATTGAATGTATAAACAGACCTTGTTTCATCTGGCAAAGGACTGTTTGTAATCTCCGCATAGGAAAGGAAATCAACGATTTTTTCATTTGAAATACCAGCGGCTTCCAAGTATGTCTGACCACCGCCACCTTCTGGTTTGTCAATATCATACAACTTTTTGAAATCAGAAGGATTAATCTTTCTGTAAAATATTCTTTCAATGCACTCCATTCACTTATACCTGCCTTTCTATAGAAATCAAATATTCCTTCAGTTTTTTAGGCAACTTGCTATCATTGCTTCTAAATCGATTGTAATCAATTTCTTGAACTTCAACAGTTCCAAACTTGCTAAAACATTCTTCTAATTGTCCCAGCGTAAACAAACCATCCTCGCTGTAGCTAATCAGAAATTTCGGGCAATGCATATCACCTAATATCTTTTCAAACGATTGTAATCCTCGTGTTTTGGTACACAATTTAGAGTGCTGCTCCCACCAGTCACGCAAGCCACTTTTGCCAACAGCATCTGGGAAATCTCCTCGTGCAATGGTTTCCAGAATATGATAATTCGCAGCATACTGTCTCTTCATATACGGAGGGTCGATGTAGCACAAATCAGCTGTAATTGTTGCAGCTAAATTTTCAGCAAATCCCAATTTTACCATGTGACCAGTTGAATTCACAGAACAAAATTCCACAGGTTTTAAATCAATCTGTGCATTGGCATTCTTTTTGAAATCAGCCAAAAAATATCCGTAAGTTCCAGATATATTGGCAACCTCGTTTACTGCCATAATAAGAGTATGTTTTAAAAGCGATTCTTCAGCTTTGCTCACATATCCATTATCAATCCACTCATTTATTTTTTCTCTAATCGCATCAATTTTCTTTGCATTTTCCGTAGTGAAATATTTTCTCGGGTCGCAACCATTCTGTGGTGTTCCACCCGGAGAAAATTCCTTGAAGAAAAAACCTTCTTTGGGTTCAATGCAATTTAAATAAGTCAGGACTGCACCATATGCATCCACCTCATTCTTGCCTATTGCTCCATGATTCACAAGCCCAGAAAAAGAAGGAGCTGAATCTAAGCAAAGATTAACCATCAAATGATGGTACGAATAGGTCATTACATCAGATGCGATAACCGAATAACCTGCTTTTCTCAATTCTAATGCCACAGTTCCTGTTCCAGCCATAATGTCAGCAACAGTTCCTGTTTTTCCAATAAGCTGTTCCACCCTATCAAGAATGTATGGAGTCAGCTTTGATTTGTTTCCTATATATCTATACATTCGCTTCCACCTCAACTTTCATATTGTTAATCGCACTCAAGTCAGGCAGACGATTCATCTCACCATAAACCATATTGCTTTCGATCTCTGACAGACCATACTTTTTCATTACCAACTTCTCAAGCTGAACATCCTTGACATATTCATATTTATGCGCCAATTCCGATGCCACTTTAATGATCTGTTTATCTAACTCACTATCCTCATATTCTCTAATGGGCAGAGAATAAATAATCTGTTTCGTAAAGTACGGATGGGACTTCCATTCATTTTCTCCATATACTTTCAAATAAAAATAGTAGACCACTCGTGAGTTAAGCAATGCCAGATAATATTCCAACGGAGCCTTATGTTGACTGTTTTTAAATTTCAAAATATATACAGTCTGACTTGTCATGCTTCCCGTATAATCAATCGATGCATATATTCCAAGTCCAGTCTTTCTCACCAACAGTTTCGGTGGGTTGTACATCGCACGATTTTTATAATTGATTCCTGGAATGTTGGGTTTGATATAGCATTCTCCTGTTATTCCATATCTCCGAACATTCTCTCCAACATATATCTGAACAGTCTGTGGCGTTTGACTTTTTGAAATAACATTTTGAACACTTGCCGTAGTAACCGATATCTCACTGCCACAGTTCGTACATTCTTTTTTTCCTTCAGCCATTTGTGATTTTTTATACCCTTGGGCATAACCACATGAAGGACAAAATACGACCTTTCCTGTTTTGGATATCTCAACACCTCGACCAAAAATGAATGTATCATCCCAACTTATAGACTGCTTCTTAATTTTAGCCAACAATGCCTCTTCATCAGTGCGTGTATCAACGTCAAAGTTACAGGCAGCGTTTTCAGCAAATCGCCCCTGCAACACATCATGCACATCTTCGTTGTAAAAGTTTAACAGACTCTGATTCGAATTCAAAAACTTTCTTCTTTCTTCCGTAGTAAGTCTGAAACAGTGTGTGACAGAATCTTTGACTGGCTTTTTTTTTCTGCAAACAATAACAGTAGTTGCTCTATTCACTTCTTCAAAAATCTTCTCTCCAAGTCTGGCAATCACTTTGATTTGCATCTTTTCAGTCAAAAATCTTCTTAGTTTTTCGTTTTGTGCATCAAATAACGAATCGGGGATAATAAACGAAAAGTATCCTCCCTCATCAAGCAGATTATATGCCAACTCAATAAATAGCACAAAGCTATCATATTGTCCTGTGGTCAACGAGAAACCGGCACTCTGCAATTCTTCTCGCACATATATTTTTTCGGAACTCCACGGCGGATTTGCAATTATAGCAGATATTACTGGCATCTTGCTCTTCCAATATTCTGCCGTCTGTTTTTTTACATTTCGCGGAAGAATTGAATCATTATAAAGAATTTCAAAATCATCCTCAACATTCATTATTGCTTCTTTATCGACATCAATTCCCAAATATTTCACATTACCATTAAAATATTTCTTTGCAGCACATAGCAATGCGCATTCGCCACACGCAGGATCCAATACCGACTTTATTTCTGTATTAGTTTCTGCTGCCTCTCTATATAAAAGTTCTGCTGCGAACTCAGCCAGTCTATTCGGGGTGTAAACAACACCATAATTTTTCGCAACCATCTCCGTTACCTCCTTAATCATGTTTTGAATACTCAGAACTCATTGATGTCAATGCCAGACTTAAGCAGTCTCTCGTATCGTTCATAGGAGATAACAACGGCTATTGGCTTCCCATTTTTTTGTATAAATGCAGCATTATCTTTTTCCACCAAGTTACGGATTAGTTTTGAAGATTGCCCACGGTTGAACTCACCAATATTCAAATGTTCCATAGGCATTTTTCTTTTCATTTCGCTCAACTGTAGCTCCTCCATTTCCATATAGTCTTACACCTTATATTTTAGCATATTTAAGTTGTAATTACAATCCCTATTACAAAATATTCTCTACATCTTTTTAGCATTGTAAATGTAATTACTTTTACAATGCTAAAAAGACACCTAATTATTCTATCCCACCCTTCGGTGTATACCTCGGAATCTCGTATCCATCCACGCTGCCGTCCAGCCACAGCACCTCAATGCCCCTATCCGGCTTGACCAGAACTCTGTCAATCACGAATGAAAGGTCATCTGCATCGGAAAGCATCTTCCAGGCACTCATGCTTTCAAAGTTCTCTATGTAGCGTTCAATGGCTGCCAGCCTGTCAGCACTGACCACATCTGCTGCAAGTTCCACTATTGCTGTCCGTATGTCCTTTGCCACAATCTTTTTTCTTGCCACATCGTGCAGGACATAAAATAGCAGCTTGTCATAGATATTCGTGGTCTTGCATTTCACAGCCGAATAGCGGTTACGGCACTGCCATACTGAATTATTGTAGGAAGTGGAATGCCACGGTCTGGGGCCAAATGTCGCACCGCACTTGGCGCATATAATTTTGCTACTAAAGAAACCAATACCGCTGTATCTGCGTTTATTCTCCCTTTTCCTGTTCTTAAAGTTTTCCTGCACAAAATCAAAAAGCCACGGGTCGATAATCGGCTCGTGGTTGTTGGAAACATAATATTGTGGCAGTTCGCCTTCATTTTTCTTGACCTTCTTCGTTAGAAAATCTACCGTAAATTCCTTTTGTAAAAGCATATCGCCTTTGTATTTCTCATTTGAAAGCATCCTGCGAACAGTTGCTGCACTCCACACTTCACAGCCACCGGGAGAAGGTATTCCTGCCGCTGTTAAGGCAATTGCAATTGTGTGCGGTGTTAATCCCTGGAGGAACATTCGAAATATCTTGCTCACGATAACTGCTTCTTCACGATTGACAACTATCTCAAATTTCTCTTTTCCCTTATCCAAACCGAGAACTCTCGAGTAGGCAAAGCTACCTTTGCCCTGGGCATATCGTTTTCTGACTGCCCACAGTATGTTCTCCGACATGGAGCGTGATTCTTCCTGTGCCAGTGAGGACATAAGTGTTATGATGAATTCGCCCTTGGAGTCCATAGTCCAGACCTGCTCCTTCTCAAAATACACTCCTATGCCTTTACTCTTTAACTCGCGGATTGCTGTCAGCGTATCTACTGTATTCCTGCCAAAGCGTGATATGGACTTGGTCAGCACCATATCAATCTTACCCGCCATACAATCACTCATCAGTTGTTTGAACTGCTCTCGTCTTTTGGTGCTGCAACCGCTGATGCCTTCGTCTGCATAAACACCTACGAACTGCCATCCGGCATGGCTCTTGATGTAATCTGTGTAATATTCCTTCTGTGCCACAATACTGGTCTGCTGTTCTTCCTTGTCCGTAGAAACACGGGCATAGGCAGCAACTCTCTGGATGAGTTTATCCGTTCTTTTAACAGCCGTAAGCTGTGGCAGGTTCTCTACCTTCTTAACAATCTTATCGTTCACCAACCGTCACCCCATCTCCGATTTCTTTTCTGACCTCAACCGACTGAAACGGTGGGTGGTAGTAATCCAGTAATTTATCCCAGACCTTCTGCATTTGTTTTTCTGTAAGTAAGCCATCGTGGTAAAGACAGCCAAGCAGCATCTTTGCCAGACGGTAATCAACTTCATTTTCAAGCATCGAAAAGACCTCCTATTCCGAGTTTGTAACATACATCACTCTGAAAGGCAGAAAAGTCAAGGGGTATGTGCAAAGACTGGTAGGTCTACACAAATTACAATCGTTATAACATTAAACCTTGCAACGATACCTCTTTGCTATCGTTAATACCGTATGCAAAAACTGCCTGTTTTCACTGCTAGCGATGCTGGCATTTTCCTGTTTCCAGACAAAAAAATAAGACCCTCTCTTACGGGTCATTCTTAAAAAGCCTTATTCTATGGTGTTTTCACGCTTGCACCCAATGGTTATCTTGTATCAATCACGCTACTGCTTTCTCATTGCATCGTTCACCAGGCTGCGGTTTCATAAGGCGAGTCATTACATCAATCAGCACACGTGGTGTAAAATACTGTCCGGCTCCAGACTTCTTTTCGTTAGCATTCTTTTCTAACAATCCTTCGTAAAGATTTCCTAACCCCTCCTCACGGGCAGAATACCAATCCAAACCGTCAATTGTAGTGATAATCTTTTCAAGATTCTTAGGCTCATCAATCTTAGTAGCCGCTCCCTGATAAATTTCACGCACTCGTCCTATACAGTAAGTTCCAAATAGACGAAGTATTGTTTTATAGTAGTTATGAAGTTCCAAACCTGATTTGCTGACTAAATTGTCCCAATCGTATTCCTGAACAATTTTCTTTTCGCTATTCTGTGTTTCCTCTTCCGGTGTCAGATTATCTCCTTGTGCAAGAGTAATACCTTCCGCAAATCTGTTTTCGGCATCGGTTTCTTTTGCCATTTTTAAAAATAAAATATATGTAAGCTCTGTAACATACTCGTGATAAGTGATACCGTCATCTCTCAGCACATTGCAGAGATTCCAGAGTTTTGATACGATTTCTTGTGTATTCATGCTGTTTTTCCTCCGTCATCATATAGATATGTGTTTAATTCCAAAACAATGTTTTCAAGCTGATTTTGGAACACTTTATCAATTTTTTTGAAACCGCCTTGTTCTTTGAATCTAACATCTTCATCAAATATCTTGACATTCAGAACTGATTCATTCATTAAGTAAGTTTCCATTCGCTTAATCCAGTTCATTTCTTGCTTAGAAAACTTATGAGCTTTCACAAGCTTCTCAACCGCCTTTCGGATTCGTGCTTCATGGCTGATAAGCACCGAGCCGATAGCATATCGACGAATTAAGCTGATAATATCAGCAGCAATCTCCTCATTCGTCATTTGAGAAATTGCAGTATTAAGCTGTTGTGTTGTAAATCCTTCTCTGTCCAATGTTAAACGGAGAGATTTTAATTCTTCTCGCGTGAGGTCTTTCGGTCTTGTACAAACAATGTTTATAGCGGCAATCTCATTCATATTTGTTTTTACAAATACAGAGAATGCATCAAGATAATCCTCCGGTCTTTCATTATCGCCGTAACCGCGAGTATGACTAACCATCTCATCTTCCTTATCCGAGATTACAACAGGTCTGCCACCATTTGATTTCGTTTCCTGCAACATTCTGAAAAGTTCCTTGTTTGCAAGAATTCTGTTCTTTGCTACATCAATAGGCTCATTCTCCAATTTGTCAATATATTGAGTAGGTTCAAGACCGCCGGTCATATCAGTAAAATGTGACATCATCTCACTACTCATTTTTCGTTTTTTACGCTGGAGCTTTGCGATTATTTGGTTGATTTGATTTCTGACCTTTTCTTCGTTATCTATAACTTCCAATCCGTCAATAAGTTGCATAAATGTTGTGTTCGGATCAGTGACAACCGGTTTCATAGTATTAACAGGCTCAAGAGAATCATAGACGCCAACCGGATCATAAATTTCAAAGTGCGTCTTATGAATTTCAGGGCAAAGTCTTGTTGCACGACCGAGCATCTGCTCAAAAAGAATACGCGACTTTACTCGGCGCATAAATACCAAAGTAGTAATTTCCGGTACGTCAATTCCTGTTGTTAGCAAATCAACGGTGACAACTATACTTGGATAACGTTCATTTTTAAAGCGTTTGATAGCTTCCTGAACTTTTTTCTTGTTTCCGCCGCCAACGCTTCCTGTAATCTTCATAATTGCATCATTATCTACACCGGTCTCGGAATATATTTCCTTTAAAATTGATACAATCATATCTGCGTGTTGGTCATCTACCGCATAGATAAGCGTTTTTCCCTGTTCTTCAGGAGATTCCGGATCAATATCACGGGCAATTTCTGCAAGCACTGTTCTGTTAAAATTCTCAGTAATTACCTGTCGGTTAAAGGATTCAATATCAAAATCCAGTTCATCATCCAAAAGCTCACTGTTGGTGATTTCTCCTGTTACAGTGTCATAGATTGTAACTGTATCGCCGGATTTATAGTGTATTCCCTCACTGCTGAGCTTTGTTTTTAGCTCGTGAGGTGCATCGTGGTCTACAAGATAACCTTCGATAACAGCTTCACGATATGTGTACTTAAATACAGGCTCACCAAAAATCTTGGTAGTTTGCAATGCAGGAGTTGCGGTAAGTGCAATTTTTACAGCATCAAAGTATTCAATGACGGAGCGATATTTACTCTGATAATCTGTTTGATTACGATAAAGCAGTTCATCTTCTCCCATCTCTTTATCCAAAATGTATCCGCGATGTGCTTCATCGACAATAATCAAGTCATAATCAGAAACTGCCGGCATTGTATCTTCTGTGTTGTACAAAATACGCTTTACCATACTTTGAACAGTTGCAATATGTATACGGGTTTCTTTATCAATTTCCTTATCTTCAAGCCCCTTGATATTATAAATCTCATCAAGCGTCATAAGGTCCTCAAGCTTAACTTCTTTAAATACATCTTGAGCCTGTTCGCCGAGAGATGTTCTGTCAACAAGGAACAAAATTCTGCGGAAACGTTCTGTCTTTAAGAAACGATATATCATTCCGAGAACTGTTCTTGTCTTACCGGTTCCTGTCGCCATAGCAAGCAAAACGTTTTGTTTTCCGCCAATAACCGCATTTTCTGCTGCTTTTATGGCATTGAGCTGATACGTTCTTAGGTTCAGACCATCTTTGTCAGTCAGAAAATCGAACGACATTTGTTTTAAATTTTCATTCTTACTTTCCGTATCCAGTGCTAAAAGCTCTTTAATTCCGTCAGGGCTCATCCAGCCTTGCAATGCTCTCGGAGCATTATAGGATTGACGTAAATCCAAGAACCAAATACCTGATTTTGTCTTATACTGTTCCAGATACGGTTTGCCATTCGTAGCAAAAGTAAACGGAACTTTATACTTACCCCAAGTGCCAATCTGATACTGACTGTCCTTTTCACGAATATTTTGAGAATATTCCTTGCACTGATAATCGATAACCGAAGGAATATCCTTATGACTTGCCTTTGCTTCGATTGTGGCAATTAATTCTGTTCCAACAAACAGTGCATAATCGGCATAACCTCTGTTGCCCACCTGAGAATCGGTAGGCCATTCGGCAATTGCCATATTTCTACCCTTTTCAGGACGCGTACCTTTAGAATATCTAAGCTGTTCCGTATCGGCTTTCCACCCAACCTTGCGAAGCTGTTCATCAATAAGATAACGTGTTTCCGCTTCGGACGGCTGACGTTTTCCTGCAGCTAAGGCTGATTGCTTTCTACGTTCTTCCTGAGAAACCTTAGGTGCAGATAAAGCTGTTTTTTCTGCTTCTTTTGTCAGTTCATCTTCAAATTTCTTTTCCTGTTCTTTATCGGCCACAACATAATTTGACATCTCTGTTTCAGATGGCATAACAAACGGTTGATTCTGATAATTCCAATCTCCGTAAGTCTGCATAAACCATTCACATAGACTGTATGTCATTTGCAGAAGTGTCTTTGCTTCGTCTGTCGAGCCATAGTTTTCATGAGTTGCCTTATTGCGAGCTTTTCTTATTGCATGAAGAATGTCACAAAGGTCCCGAGTAAGCAAGCCTTCTCTCATAAGTGTATCAATTCGAGTAACAGCAGTATTGTCATACGGCAGGTCAATACCATCATATGTGAATATCAGATTAACAATGTTCTCTCCAATCATTCCCAACTTAATCAAGCATGAATTAGCATCAGAAAAACAATACTGTTCAGCCAGTTTTCCGAAATTCGCTAATACAGGAAAATCCCTGCTTAAAAAATCAAAATTCGATTTCATGCTTCACTCCTCCTTGTCATATAACACCTTATCGCAACAAGTTCTCATGCCAAAACTTCCGATAATACATAATTATGAGAACATTATATCACAATTTAGTAAATTTTGCAACATCTTAGGTTGTGGCATACACTCCGAGATATTGTACTCTCACGAATTGTTTACGACAATCTTCCAAGCGTTAATACATCATAGTAAATATCCCCCGGCATAGCCGGGGGCTTTTCATCAACGGGCATAGCCCTACTCTACTAGCCACGCGCGAAAGCGCGTTAGTACGACTGCCTCTTGCTAAGGGCTTGTTACTCGCTGCCAGTAAACTTGGCTTTATTTCTTGAACGGTTCTACATCTTCAAATGTTAATTGACCATTCAGTCTGTCCTCTTTCAACTGATTACTTATATATGCGTCTATCGCTTTAGTGTTTTTCCCTACTGTATCCACATAATATCCTCTACACCAAAATTCTCTGTTTCTATATTTGTATTTCATGTTTCCCCATTTTTCATATATCATTATGCTACTCTTTCCTTTCAGAAATCCCATGAAGCTTGATACGCTATATTTCGGTGGTATTTCTACCAACATATGTACATGATCTGGGCATACTTCTGCATTAATTATATTTACTTTCTTCCAATTACATAATTCTCTTAATATTTTTCCTATTTCTGCTCTTTTTTCACCATAAAACACCTTTCTTCTATACTTCGGTGCAAATACTATATGATACTTGCAATTCCATTTTGTATGTGATAAACTGTGTATATCATTATTTTTCATATCGCTTAATTCTCCTTTTATATAAATATTATTGCTTCTGGCAGTCGCAATAATATTATATCAAAAGGAGTTTTATTTTTCATCGCTAAAGCTATACTGAACCCCCAGACTATCTGGGGGTTTTCATAATACAAAAAAGGGATAAGCGCCGTAACGCTTATCCCCTTAATTCTTAATTACACCAAATAGAAAAGTGCAAACGCAGACGAACGCAAAGCCGTTTGCAATGTGCTTATACATAAAATATTCATATGTGAGGACGGCACCTGTGAAGTAGTATGGAATATATAATAAACAGCACCTATTTTCGATTATGAAAATAGGTGCTTAATTTTATAAATATCTGCCTGTAATACTTTTTTTGTTCAATTTTATTTCATGCGGTGTTCCGCTTGCAATGATTTTACCGCCATTTTCACCGCCTCCGGGTCCCATATCTATAACATAATCTGCATTGCGAATTACGTCAAGGTCGTGTTCAATGACAATTACGGTTGCACCGTTATCCAAAAGTGCCTGAAAAACTCTGAGTAACACTTGCACATCTAACGGGTGCAAACCTATTGACGGCTCATCAAACACAAAAACAGAATCACTCTGTATCTTTCCAATCTCACTTGCCAACTTCAGACGTTGTGCTTCGCCACCTGACAGGCTCGGTGTTTCCTCGCCCAATGTCAGATAACCAAGTCCCAACTGTTTTAGTGTGTTCAGCTTTTGGCTGACGGTTTTTATATCCTTGCAAAATTCAACAGCTGTGTTTACATCCATATCCATAAGTTCGGGTAGAGAAGCACTTTCACCCACTTTATTTGTAAGCTTCACGTCATAAGCAATACTTGAGTAACGAGAGCCGTGACAATCAGGGCATTGGATATTTACATCCGGGAGAAATTGTACGTCAAGACTGACAACACCTGTACCGTCACAACCCGAACAACGTAATGAGCCTGTATTGTACGAAAAATCCCTTGCCTTATAGCCTTTATTTTTTGCGTCCTCGGATTTTGCGTAAAGTTTTCGCAATTCATCGTGAACACCTGCATATGTAGCCACCGTAGAGCGAACATTAATTCCGATAGGTGTTGCGTCAATCAGCTTGATACGTCGTATACCCTCAGTGCTAACATCTCTGATATGCTCCGGCAACGCATGACCGCTGATATTCGCGTCAAGTGCGGGAATAAGGCTTTCCAGCACCAAAGTCGTCTTACCAGAACCCGACACTCCTGTAACAACGGTAAGTCTGCCTTTGGGAATGTCAACTTCCAACGGCTTGACCGTATGTATTTGAGATGTGAACAAATGAATATTTCCGTTTACGAACATTTCTTCCTTTGCGGCACATGACCTTAGTTTTGTTTCGGCTTTACCCGATATAAAAGGTCCTATTTGAGAAGCGGGGTATGCTTCCACATCTGCGATTGTACCTTGTGCAATCACATGACCGCCATTTGCACCGGCTTCCGGTCCCATTTCCACAATCCAGTCTGCTTCTTTCAAAATCTGTGTGTCGTGATCCACCAAAATAACCGAATTGCCGTCCGATACAAGATCGTGCATAACACCTGTAAGTCCGACAATATTAGATGGGTGCAAACCGATTGACGGCTCATCCAACACATAGAGAACACCTGTGGTGCGGTTACGCACGGCACGGGCAAGCTGCATACGCTGACGTTCGCCTGTCGAAAGTGTGGCTGCCGAACGGTCAAGAGTCAGATAGCCAAGACCTAAATCAATTAACCTTTTCGCCATACTTTCAAAAGTTTCACAGATACTTTCAGCCATAGGTTTCATCTCATCAGGCAGGCTTGTCGGAACACCACGCACCCAATCCACAAGTTCGGAAAGTGTCATATTGCAAACTTCATCAAGCGATATTCCTCTTAATTTCGGTGCACGGGCGGCGGCGGAAAGACGTGTTCCGTGACATTCGGGACAAATATCCTCTTTTAAAAATTTCTCTACTCGCTTCATGCCTTTTTCATCTTTGACTTTTGCAAGAGCATTCTCCACCGTGTAAACGGCATTAAAATATGTAAAATCCAATTCACCTGCATTTTCCGTATTTTTGGATTTGTAAAAAAGGTGTTTTTTAACCGCCGGACCGTGATAGACAATATCTTTTTCCTGTTCCGTCAAGTCACGGAACGGTACATCTGTACGCACCCCCATCTCACGGCAAACGTCCGTCATTAATGACCACATCAAGCTGTTCCACGGAGCAACTGCACCATCATCAATCGTAAGAGAGTCATCAGGCACAAGTGATGCCATATCAACGGTGTGAACAATTCCTGTACCGCCACATTTTTGACAAGCACCTTGCGAATTGAATGCCAACTCCTCTGCCGACGGTGCATAAAAGTGAACGCCACATTCCGAGCAGACTAATTCCTTCCCTGCGGCAACAGCCAGTGACGGTTTTAAGTAATGTCCGTTTGGGCAACGGTGGTTTGATAAACGTGAATACATAAGTCGCAAACTGTTTAGCAACTCCGTTCCCGTTCCGAATGTACTGCGTATTCCCGGTATACCGGGACGCTGATGTAATGCAAGTGCGGCGGGTACATAAAGCACCTCATCTACACTTGCTTTCGCTGCCTGTGTCATTCGGCGGCGAGTGTAAGTAGACAGCGCTTCCAAATAGCGCCGAGAACCCTCTGCATATAATACACCCATTGCAAGAGAGGACTTACCCGAGCCTGACACTCCTGCAATACCTACAATTTTTCCCAACGGAATATCTACATCTATATTTTTAAGATTGTGGACTTTTGCTCCACGAATAAGTATTTTTTCTATCATTGGTTTTACTCCTAAATATCTTTTCCAAAAACACACTGAAAAAAGCATATCACAAGCATATCTATTTTGTCAATATTCTGCTAAAAATCGGAAAGAAGAAAACAAAGTCAGCAAATGGGATATATAGGTATTTTTATATATTGCGTTTGTGTTGTCGATATGCTATAATATTTTCAAAAGAGGTGAGATTCATGGACTTTTTAATAATGAATAGAGATACCGTTGTGGCAGAATGGATAGATAACAAATTAAATCTGATTAAGCCGTCACTTGCTCCAATGTATTTGGAACTTACAAGCAATGTTCCGAAGTGGCTTGAAACAAGAGCTATCGACTCACACAGAGCAAATTCAAGACTTCTTAAAAAGGCTTTGCGTCTTACCGAACGTGACGATATAGGCTCTGTTTTATCGGTAAATGCAGTCTCCATTACGGATAATTATTGGATAAAACCGATTAACAGCGACCTTTGCTATGCCGATGTTCGTTTTGACAACGACTATTTTGCCACACTTGCTTTAACCGGCAGTTACGACAGTTTTAATCGAGCTGTGCATAGCAAAAGTACAAAAACTCCCGAACTTACCAATATAGGTAGCTTTGAAAAGTGTTGGAAGCTGATTAACGGCGAATGGTGGATGTACAAAAAGGCTAATCACGATGAAATGTTTTCAGAATTTTTCATATATCAACTCGGAATGGAATTAGGCTTTAATATGGCTGAATACAAACGTGGCAATGGTGTTATTAAAACAAAGGATTTTACCGATAATGCCATGGTTAATTTTGAGCCTGCATTTAATTTTATGAATGACTGCGAGGACTATATACAAACTCTTGAGACATTAAAAGACCTTTGCCCTAATTGCATAGGCGATTATGTGAAAATGTTGTTTCTTGATACAATATGTGCCAATCCCGATAGGCATACATTTAATTTCGGTATTCTGCGTGATATTGATACAGGTGATGTTTTGGGTTTAGCACCGAATTTTGATAATAATATGGCACTTATATCAAGAGGTTATCCTAAAAATATTAAGAGAAAAAATGATATATTGGTAAGTTTATTTAATGAACTGCTTGAATTTGATAACAGATTGAAAAAATATATTCCGCCTCTGACAGAAGAAATTATTTTAAAAGTTATAAAATCAGTCGGGATGCGTGTCAGAAGTAAGGAAATAACTGAATTTATTATGAACGGATATAATCAGATAGAG